>NZ_JACSNB010000001.1:0-2201955 GCF_018618985.1 Exiguobacterium sp. s78 | reverse complement strand
GTGGTCACACCCGTTCCCATGCCGAACACGGAAGTTAAGCACTTGAACGCCGAAAGTAGTTGGGGGCTTCCCCCTGTGAGGATAGGACGCTGCCAGGCGATCGTTCCGCAATAGCTCAGCGGTAGAGCAACCGGCTGTTAACCGGTAGGTCGTAGGTTCAAATCCTACTTGCGGAGCCATTTATTACTTCTTCACCACGTACAATGGAGAGCTGTCCGAGTGGCCGAAGGAGCACGATTGGAAATCGTGTAGGCGTCAAAAGCGTCTCAAGGGTTCGAATCCCTTGCTCTCCGCCATCATCACTTTCAATTCATAATGGCCCGTTGGTCAAGCGGTTAAGACACCGCCCTTTCACGGCGGTAACACGGGTTCGAATCCCGTACGGGTCACCATTTATAGCGTCGCGGGGTGGAGCAGTCTGGTAGCTCGTTGGGCTCATAACCCAAAGGTCGTCGGTTCAAATCCGGCCCCCGCAATTACATACGGTCCTGTGGTGTAGCGGTTAACATGCCTGCCTGTCACGCAGGAGATCGCGGGTTCGAATCCCGTCAGGACCGCCATTGTTAAGGCTTTGTAGCTCAGTTGGTAGAGCAAAGGACTGAAAATCCTTGTGTCGGCGGTTCGATTCCGTCCAAAGCCACCATCTTTATTAACAACATGATTTTCCCATTTGTGGGGGGGTAGCGAAGTGGCTAAACGCGGCGGACTGTAAATCCGCTCCCTCGGGTTCGGCGGTTCGAATCCGCCCCCCCCCACCACCATAGGGGCATAGTTTAGCGGTAGAACTACGGTCTCCAAAACCGTCAGCGCGGGTTCGATTCCTGCTGCCCCTGTTTACCATGGCGATTGTGGCGAAGTGGTTAACGCACCGGATTGTGATTCCGGCATTCGTGGGTTCAATTCCCATCAGTCGCCCTCTTATTATTGGGCTGTAGCCAAGTGGTAAGGCACTGGATTTTGATTCCAGCACGCGAAGGTTCGATCCCTTCCAGCCCAGCTTTTCAAGCGGAAGTAGTTCAGTGGTAGAATACGACCTTGCCAAGGTCGGGGTCGCGGGTTCGAATCCCGTCTTCCGCTCCAATGAGTGGCGCCATAGCCAAGTGGTAAGGCAGAGGACTGCAACTCCTTTATCGTCAGTTCGATTCTGACTGGCGCCTCCAACTATTTCTCAATTAAATAGTTTTGCAAGAGATTGTGCCGGTGTGGCGGAACTGGTAGACGCGCACGACTCAAAATCGTGTTCCTTTGGAGTGTCGGTTCGATTCCGACCACCGGTATCTTGCGGGTGTAGTTTAATGGTAAAACCTCAGCCTTCCAAGCTGATGACGAGGGTTCGATTCCCTTCACCCGCTTTATACTTTTTACACAATCTGATGTTTCACCTGATCATGCGGGTGTAGTTTAATGGTAAAACCTCAGCCTTCCAAGCTGATGACGAGGGTTCGATTCCCTTCACCCGCTTACTAAAAAAGAGCAATGTGTCGTTTTCGCTGACACCTTGCTCTTTTTGTTTAGGAACGGGATTTTAACGAGGAAAGGAGTAGATCGTGATGGATGGTGTGCAATTGAAATTGGCTTTACAAGAGTACGCAGCAGAGATTGGGATTGATGAATTGAAGGTGACGACGGCTGATCCATTTCTTGTCTTAAAACGTCGCCTGCAAGCGCAACAAGAAAAAGGATTCGCTTCTGGTTTTGAAGAGCCCGATCTCGATCTTCGAACGACACCGTCTCTACTCGTTGAAGATGCCGCTTCGATCATTGCCATTGCGGTCGCGTATCCAAGTACTCTCAAAAGTGCACCTCGTGGCAAGGAAGGGGAGCGACGGGGAATCTTTTGTCGATCGTCCTGGGGACTGGATTATCACCAGGCGTTGCGACAACGCTTGACGTTACTTGAAGAAAAAATTCAAGAATTGAGTCCAGGTGCAAGGACGCGCTCGATGGTCGATACAGGAGAACTCGTCGATCGTGCAGTAGCAGAACGAGCAGGTATCGGATTCAGTGGGAAAAACTGCTCGATCATCAGTGAGGAGCACGGATCCTATCTCTATCTTGGTGAACTGATTACAGATATCGTCCTACCGCCGGACCAGCCAGTCGAAGAATTATGCGGGACATGCAATAAGTGTATCGACGCTTGTCCGACGGATGCGATTGTTGAACCTGGCGTCATCGACGCTAAACGGTGTATCTCGTTTTTGACGCAGACGAAAACATTACTACCAGAACCATTCCGAATGGCGCTTGGGAACCGTCTATACGGTTGTGATACGTGTCAGCAAGTATGTCCGTATAACCGGAAGAAGAATGCGACACATCACGCTGAACTGCAGCCGGATCCAGAACAAGTCAAACCGCTCTTAGTTCCACTCTTATCCATGAGTAACCGTGAGTTCAAGAGCCGGTTCGGTACGTTGTCTGGCGCATGGCGTGGAAAAAAGCCGATTCAGCGTAATGCGATTTGTGCGCTCGTCCATTATCGAGACAAGAGCGCGATTGAGGCGCTACGGTTAATGACAGAAACGGATGCCCGGGAAGACATGCGGGCGCTTGCACTCTGGGCAGTCGGTCGAATTGGTGGAATTGAAGAAAAGTCATATATCGAATCACGTCTTTTAGCCGATACTGCAGTGGATGTGCAGACAGAAGGACAACGGTTACTTGAGGAGTGGGGGGAAGCAGATGCCATTTCAACAGCTCACTTATGAGTTTGGTACATTGCTCGTCGCATGGGAAAAAGAGCACATCGTGTATCTCGATTTTGGATTGAATGAAGAGCGTGCTCGAACCTATTTGCAAGAAGAAACCGACGACGGTGAATTACCGAAAGCTTGGCGCATGGCGTTTGATCGTTATGCAGGAGGCGATCGACAAGCGCTTGATGCACTTCCTTGTCAGTTGCGTGTCACACCGTTTGCGGAGCAAGTGTTGCACGCTTTACGAACCGTTCCGTTTGGTCAGACGATCAGTTACGGTGAACTGGCTCGAATGATCGGGAAACCAAAGGCAGCACGAGCCGTTGGTGGTGCCTTGAACCGGAATCCGATCGCGTTAATTTATCCGTGTCACCGTGTCATAGGGGCGACTGGTAAACTGACGGGTTTTGCAAGTGGGATTGCCCATAAAGAAGCGCTTTTAGCGCATGAGATAGGAGAGAATTGAACCATGGCTATTCATGTCGTTATGTATCAACCGGAGATTCCTCAAAATACAGGAAATATTTCACGCACATGTGCAGCGACGCATTCCGTCCTTCACTTGATCCGACCGCTCGGCTTCTCGACGGACGATAAGCAACTTAAACGTGCGGGTCTCGATTACTGGGAATTCGTCGATGTCCGTTATCATGATTCGTTAGAAGAACTGTGGGAGAAGCATCCGGAAGGTATTTTCTACTATATTACGAAATATGGAGAACAGTACCCGAGCCAGATCGACTTATCGGATGTCGAACAGGATTATTTCTTTGTCTTTGGTCGGGAAACAAAAGGATTGCCGCTTGAAGTCATCGATGCGAACGCAGAGCGTTGTATCCGTCTACCCCAATCGAATCTCGTTCGTTCACTGAACGTCTCGAACACGGCAGCGATCATCGTCTATGAAGCATTGCGTCAGCAAGGATACGCAGGTCTTCTATAAAGCAAAAGCTCCATCCTGAATCAGGATGGAGCTTTTATGAATTATTCGTTACCTTCAGGTTTTTTGTTGTAGCCTGCAGTGAAGATTGCTGTCAAAAACGCAAGACTTACGCCGACCATTAAGATAAATGCCATTTTTGTTTCCCCCTTCAGTCTCTTGAACCGATATAATCTATTATAGTATACCTGTAAGTGAAATTGTGTGCTACATATGAATTTTCTATGAATGGAGACTCCACATGCGTACGAACGTTTACCTATTAAGTTATGCTCCGCTGATCAGCATCTTGTTATTTAGTACGTCCCTTGCGATTGCAACGACGGAACTCGCATTACATTGGCTCGATCAAGTTGGTGTGTACGATGAATTGTTACAACTCTTGACGGCACGCGATACGAAGCTTGTCGTTTGGCTTGGCTTTTTGATCGTTTACTTCATGATTTTCAGTTCATTGAAATTATTATCGGATACGATCAATCAGCTCGGTTTCGCCTTTTTCATCAAGGAACAAGAGGGAACGACACTCAGCATGTTACGTCCGGGAAGTATTCTGCTACTTATCGGAGGTTGTGTCAGCTTCGCCTTCATGACGTCCTTCTTGCATGTCGGAATCGTGTTGCTTGTGTCTTTTTTCATCTATTTTATCTTTTACACGGTACAAATTAGTAAAATGACGAGTGCAGCAGGAGCCGTCGGTTTGATTATCTTTTCTTTCTTAGCCTGGGGTGTTCTGCTTGCTGGTCTATCGTGGGTCGGTCTGACTTTATTCAATTCGTTCGGGGAAGCGATTTTATTTCCGAGTTGACTTAAGGACGTAAAATCGTCGCCCACGTCTGGACTTGTAACGTTGCATTCGCCTCAACAGGGAAGGGACGCGGGCGATCTGCCCCTAGCCAAATCCCTCCGATATGTTGATTTTTAATACCGACGAACCACATGTCTTTGTTATCGTTCGTCGTTCCTGTTTTTCCTCCGATATAGCGCGTAGAGGAATCATATCCTTTGCGTCCCGTTCCATACGTCATGACATTCTTTAAACCAGCCCGTAATTCCCGGTTCGTCTGACTGGACCAAATCCGTTGTTCTTTTTCTTGTGGTCGTTCGACTATTCCATTTTTAAGCGTAATACTTTTGATCATCGATGCCGGTCGATAGATCCCGTCATTGACGAATACGGAATAAGCGTTCGTCAGTTCATATGGACTGATCCCGTATTGCAACCCACCTAGGGCACTTGTAAAGGCATCATCCTCACGTGTCCATTGGCTAAACTGGAATGGACGGATGGACTTCAATCCTTCCCGGAAAGAGACAGCAAATGCTCGAATTGCTGGTGTGTTATAGGAGTAAGCGATCGCATCGGCAATTGTTACTTGTCCGAGAATTCGATTTCCGCTATTTGACGGACAGTATCCATCGATACAGACGGGACTACCGTCTAACGTGCTCGACAAGCGGGCTTTCGTCTTCTCAAGGTAAGGACCGTAGACAAGTAACGGTTTGATGGCTGAACCAGGTTGTCGGTACGACTGCACTGCTCGGTTGAACTGACCTGTCAAATTCGATTTGTAGCCGACAAGAGCTGTGACTCCGTGTGTTTGTCCGTCGATGCCAACATAAGCCCCCTCAATCGGGTTGGGTAGATTGCGAAGAGCTTCCTTAGCCCGTCGTTGTTCTGCTGAGTCGAGATATGTCGAGATGACCGCACCTTGTTGATGCAGATATTCTGCAGCATGCTTCTCACTCCAACCCTTTTTTTGAGCGGTCATCCGAACGGCAGCTTGAACGGTGGCATCGATATAGTCCGGATAAGGGACACTCGGTTTATAGGATCGAGGCGACACACGAGAAATAGCAAAATCTTTCGTCAGTACACGATCGCGTATTAACGCTTGAACGATTCGTTGCTGACGTTTTTTTGTGTTTTCAGGAAAGCGCAGCGGGTCATAAAGAGAAGGATTATTCGGAATTGCTGTCAGAAAACTGATTTCAGACCAACTCAACTCACGTGCCGGCTTATTGAAATAGGATTTTGCGGCAAGTTCGATGCCATAAATATTATTCGCGAAATAGGCTTGATTGACATACGCTGTCATCAGTTCTTTTTTCGAATATTTTTGCTCCAAAGACACAGCAATTAACAACTCTTTTATTTTTCTAGTATATGTTTTTTCGTTTGTTAGATATGTCATTCTTGCTAGTTGTTGTGTGATCGTACTGCCACCTTGAGATTTAGAATCAGACTGGTTTTTCGTAAACGCGCGTAAGATTCCTGTGATGTCATATCCGTCATGTTGATAGAAACGCTGATCTTCGATGGCAACAAACGCTTGCTCGACTTTTTTCGGCAATGTTCGAGGAGTTAGATCATCCCGTCGTAATCCGTCATAGAGCTCGACCCGTTTGTTTTCATAGGTTACGGTGATTGGTTGATAGGAGGTCAGTGGATGTCGCGTCGTCTGTTCATCGGCCCAGAAAAAAAGTGTACGTGCTGTTTTCAACTCATCTTTTATTGAAAATAAGGAAAATAGAAGCATCGTCGCAAGACCAAGTAAGACGAGATATCCTGTCGTAATTCGCATGAGAACTCCTTTCAAAAAGTCATTTCATTCCTATTATCGGTCTTTTATGGAGAAATCAATAGATTTTTTTTCGATTTTTGTATTTTAATAAACCTATTTTGCAGGAATGTTATATTAAAAAGAGAAAAGATTGGGTATATAGAAGTATCTGTGGATTTTAGAACGCGAGTCATCTGTAAAAAAAGAGCATAAATGGAGGGGACGAAATGGCTAAAAAGAATGTCGTTGCGATGTTACTTGCAGGCGGAGAAGGGAAACGTCTGGGAGCTTTGACGAAACACACTGCGAAACCAGCTGTTGCATTTGGAGGAAAATACCGGATCATTGATTTCCCACTTTCGAACTGTACGAACTCAGGAATCGATACAGTTGGCGTGTTGACGCAATACGAACCATTAGAGTTGAATCGATACCTTGGCATTGGAAGTCCATGGGATTTGGATCGCCGTAATGGCGGATTAACGATTCTTCCACCATACCAAGCACAGAACGGCAAAAACTGGTATGAGGGCACAGCAAATGCTATTTATCGAAATATGAGTTATATCAATCAATTTGACCCTGAATATGTTCTTGTTCTATCAGGCGACCATATTTATAAAATGGACTACGAAAAGATGATTGAGGAACACCGTGTGACAGGTTCTGATGTCACGATTTCCGTACGTGAAGTACCATGGGACGAGGCACCGCGATTTGGTATCCTCAATACGGACGATGACTTACGAATCAATGAATTCGAAGAAAAACCAAAAAATCCGAAATCAAATCTTGCATCGATGGGGATTTATGTCTTTAACTGGGATATCTTAAAACGCCACTTGATTCAAGATGCCGGCGATGCGGAATCAAGCTTTGACTTCGGTAAAAATATCATCCCGAACATGCTTTTTGAAAATCTCAATATCCGTGCGTATAAATTCAAAGGATACTGGAAAGACGTCGGGACGATTCAATCCCTTTGGGAAGCGAACATGGATCTATTGACGGCAGAGCCTGAATTCGATTTGTATGAACCGTCATGGAAAGTACATTCGGTCAACCCGAATCAGCAACCACAATACATTGGAAACGCTGCGACAGTCGAGACATCGATCATCAACGAAGGATGCCACATCGAAGGAGAAATCAATCATTCGGTTCTCTTCTACGGTGTCGATGTAGCAGAAGGATCACTCGTCAAAGACTCGGTCATCTTCCCGAACGTCAAAATCGGACGAGACGTCACGATTCACCGGGCGATCTTAGCAGATGGCGTAATCGTAGAAGATGGTGCAACGATTGGTTCTCCAGACGGAGAAGTTTTCGTCATCGAAGCAGACAGTATCGTCAAGAAGAACGAAGTCATCAAAGAAGCGATTCAATAAGGGGGATATTCGAATGAAGGTCGATTTATTAGGTGTCATCAATCTGAGTGGGGAAGAAGGCTTTTTCAAGGAATTGACGGAGCATCGTAACTTAGCGGCAGTTCCATTTGCAGGGCGTTATCGGTTGATCGATTTTACATTAACGAACATGGTACAAAACGATATCGCGAACATCGGGATTTTTACGCTCGAGAAATATCGGGGCATGATGGACCATCTTGGATCTGGTAAAGAGTGGGATCTTGACCGTTCAAACGGTGGACTCTATATCTTCCCACCTGCATTGTCACAAGATGCGAACGAGTTCCGTGGGGATCTATCGAACTTCCACCTTCACCGTGATTTTTTCCTTCGCAGTAAAGAAAACTATGTCGTCGTCTCTGGTTCAAACATCTTATCCGCGGTGGATTATCGCGATGTATTACGTGAACATAAAGAATCGAATGCGGATATTACGGTCGTCTATACGAAGCGTGAGCTACCTTGTAAATACTGCCGCCCGATCCGTTTTGGTGAACAGAATCGCGTGACAGCGATTGGATCACGCGGATTCCAGCCGACGGATGAGACGTTCTACATGGAGACGGTCGTTCTATCGAAAAATCTCTTTGTTCGTTTAATTGATGAAGCGATTGCTCGTGGTGAGTACGATTTACTTCAGAGTATCATTCGTTCACAATTGAACCGTCTACACGTGCACGGTTATGAGTACAGTGGTACATCACAAGTCATTCACTCGCTTCGTTCATACTATCGTGAGAGCATGCTGTTGCTTGAACAATGGGGAGCAATCAATGACTTCCAGCACGTCTATACGAAAATCAAGCATGAGCCACCGACACGTTATCTACCGGGTTCTGACATCAAGAACTCACTTGTCGCGAACGGCTGTAAATTAGAAGGAACGACGACGGACAGCATCTTGTTCCGTGGTGTCAAAGTCGGTAAACACGCTCGTGTCAAGAATTCGATCATCATGCAAAAATCAGTCATTGAAGAAGGCGCGGTCGTTGAGTACGCGATTCTCGATAAAGAAGTCACCGTCAAACGCGGTCAAGTCATCCGCGGAACGGCAGAAGAACCAATCGTCATCAAAAAACAAACAATCGTTTAAAGGAGATGTCATTCATGAAGGTATGGTTTGCTGCCACGGAAGCGACACCCTTCATCAAGACAGGGGGGCTAGCTGACGTCGTCGGCTCGCTCCCTTTAGCGCTTGCTGAGGAAGGGGCGGACGTTTCGGTCGTCTTACCCAATTACGGTCAAATCAAGGAACAATACAAATCAGAGATGGAGTTTTTATTCGACTTCATCGTACCGGTCGGCTGGCGCCAGCAATTTGGTGCTGTCCTCCGATTGAAACAAGATGGTGTGACGTTCTATTTCATCGATAATGAGTACTACTTCAAACGGGATGGCGTCATTTATGGACATTACGATGATGCGGAACGGTTTGCGTATTTCTCACGTGCTGTCCTTGAAATGATCCAACATCTGGATCGAAAGGAAGTACCGGACGTCATCCATTGTCACGATTGGCAAACAGGTGTGATTCCAGCGTTCTTACGCATCCATTATCAGCATCTTGAGCGCTATCAAGATATTAAAACGGTCTTTACGATCCACAACTTACAGTACCAGGGAGTCTTCCCGGAAGAAGTGCTCGGTGACTTACTTGGTTTGAGTCATGAACATTTCACAGCGGATGGGATCGCTCATAACGGTCTCGTCAATTACATGAAGGCAGGACTTGTCCACTCCAATCAAATCACGACAGTCAGTCCATCGTACCGTGATGAAATCATGGATCCGTATTACGGTGAGACACTTGAGCCGGTCTTGCAACATCGCGCTGTCGACGTGCGTGGAATCTTGAACGGAATCGACTATCGTCAATTTGATCCTGCTCATGATACGCATCTCGTTGAGACGTATTCCGTTGATACCGTCACGGAAGGAAAAGCAAAAAACAAGGCTGCCTTACAAGAGGAATTAGGTCTCCCGATCAATCCGGACGTACCACTGTTCGGTTTCGTTTCTCGTCTTGTCGACCAAAAGGGAATCGATTTACTCGCGCATATCTTACCAGACTTGTTCGAACTCGATGCGCAGTTCATCATTCTCGGATCGGGTGAAGCGGAATATGAAGGGTTGTTCCATCATGCGACATCGATTCGTCCAGACAAAATCGCTTCTTATATCGGATTTGACGTTGGTCTCGCACAACGGATCTATGCAGGAAGTGATGCTTTCTTGATGCCTTCGCGTTTTGAACCGTGTGGTCTCAGTCAGTTGATTTCGATGAAGTATGGCTGTTTACCGGTCGTTCGGGAAACAGGTGGGCTCCGTGATACGGTTAAACCGTTCAATCAGTTCACGTTAGAAGGAAATGGATTCTCGTTCGCGAATTATAATGCACATGAGTTTTTAGAAGCGATTAAACGTACGATTGAGGTGTATCATGATCGACCAGTCTTTGAGCATTTGATTGAGACAGCGATGAATGAGGACTTCAGTTGGTTGCGTTCAGCCGACGAATACTTGGCTTTATATCGTTTGATTGCACCGTCCGCCACTTGATCGTATCACTGGGAAAAGGGGTTACGTCATGTTCAAAGATAAAGAGAAGTTCAAGGAGAGGTTTACGGAACGATTCGTTTCGATGCATGGCAAGGCAATAACGGAAGCAACAGAAAACGATATCTATCAGACACTTGCCTATCTGGTACGTGAGACGGTCACGATCGACTGGTTACGGACGAAGGAAACGTATATCCATAAAAAAAGTAAGCAAGTCTATTACTTTTCACTCGAGTTTTTACTCGGACGTTTCCTGCATAACAACCTATTGAGTCTTGATGTCTTAAAGGATGTGGAACGGGGACTTGACGAACTCGGATATCAGCTCAGTGATTTGACAGAAGAAGAGCCGGAACCTGGACTTGGGAACGGAGGGCTCGGTCGTCTCGCGGCGTGTTTCCTCGATTCCCTGGCTGCGCTGGGTCTGCCTGGACACGGGAACGGGATCCGGTATCAGTACGGTCTGTTTAAGCAAAAAATCATTGATGGTTATCAAGTCGAGTTACCGGATAACTGGCTGAAGAACGGGAACATGTGGGAAATCAGACGTTCTGATAAAGCGGTCGATGTTCCATTCGGTGGACATGTCTGGCTCGAAGAAGTCGGTGATGGATATCGTGTCCATCATGAGCCGGCTGAAATCGTCCGTGCTGTTCCGTACGATATGCCGATCGTCGGCTATCAAAACAAGGTCGTCAATAACCTGCGACTCTGGAGTGCTGAGTCTCCACTTGATGATGATGAATTACTTAGCCAATACCGTGGGAACTATAAAGATTTACTGGCACATAAACAATCGATTCAGACGATTTCAGAGTTTCTGTATCCGGATGATACGACGTATGAAGGAAAAGAGTTGCGTTTGAAGCAACAATACTTCTTTGTCTCTGCCGGATTACGGAGTATCTTGACGTCCTTTAAAAAGCGAAATCATTCATTGAAGCAACTCGGCAACCATATCGCTATCCATATCAACGATACACATCCGGTCGTCGCGATTCCGGAGTTGATGCGGATTCTTGTCGATGAAGAAGGATTTGGATGGGAAGAAGCATGGCGCATCACGAAGAGTGTCATGTCGTTTACGAACCACACGTTACTGTCAGAAGCACTCGAGCGCTGGCCGATCGATTTGTTCCGTCGCTTGTTACCGCGCATCTACCTCATTATCGAGGAAATCAACCGACGCTTCTGTAAGGATGTGCTTGCAAACTATCCACACATGGAAGCGCATATGCGAGATATCGCCATCATCGCGGATAACCGGATCAACATGGCGAATCTGGCTGTCGTCGGCACGCATTCGACGAATGGTGTCGCTCAGATTCATACTGAGATTCTGAAGCAGCGCGAGATGCGACTATTTTATGAGATGTTTCCGCTTCGCTTTAATAATAAGACGAACGGAATTACACATCGTCGCTGGTTCCTCTCATCGAATCCAGCACTGGCAAATCGTGTGACAGAAGCAATCGGGGATAGTTGGATTCAGCATCCATCCGATTTGCAAAAGTTGACGAAATGGGCAGAGGATTCAGCATTACAGAAGGACATCGCCGAGATCAAACTTCAGCGTAAAGAAGAATTAGCGTTGCTCATTGAAAAAGAAACCGGTATCGTCGTGGACCCAACCTCGATTTTTGATGTTCAAGTCAAGCGATTGCATGCGTACAAACGTCAACTCTTGAATGCATTACACATTCATTCGCTCTACTATCGTCTGAAGGAAGACCGTTCCTTCACGATGACACCGCGGACATTCATCTTTGGTGCAAAGGCGGCGCCAGGCTATCATTATGCAAAAGAAGTCATTCGTTACATTAATGCATTGGCACGCTTGATTAACGATGATCCAGACGTCAGTCCGTACTTGAAAGTCGTTTTCCTAGAAAACTATCGTGTATCGCTTGCTGAGAAAATCTTCCCGGCAAGTGACGTCAGTGAACAGATTTCGACTGCAAGTTATGAAGCCTCTGGAACCGGCAACATGAAGTTCATGATGAATGGTGCACTGACAATCGGAACGCTCGACGGAGCGAACATCGAAATTCGAGACGAGGTCGGGGATGCGAACATCTTCATCTTCGGCTTAACACCGCAAGAAGTCATGAATTATAAGCAGTACGGTGGTTACAGTGCATACGATCAATACAATGCCCAACCCGAGTTACGACGGATTATTGATAGTCTCGTTGATGGAACCTTATTTGCTCCAGGTGAATTCCAAGCGATTTACGATTCATTATTGACGTATAATGATGAGTATCTGATCCTGAAAGACTTCATGTCGTATCAACAAGCGCAGGAACGAATTGATCGGATGTATCAGCAACCAGAAGAATGGTATAAACGCGTCATTCTTAATATTGCGCGGTCAGGTGTGTTCTCAAGTGATCGAACGATTAAAGAGTATGCGAATGCGATCTGGAACATCAAACCGATTCAACTCTGAACAAAAAGACACTGACAGATGTTTCTGTCAGTGTCTGATGCTTACGAACGGGAGACATCTTCACCACGACTGACCCAATCACTATAAGAGCCGGCATAAAGCCGGACATCGGTTTTCCCGAGTGAATGGAGAGCGATGACATTGACACACGCTGTCACACCACTTCCACAATAGAGGATAGGTGCTGTGACCGGTAGGATGTCGGCGTACAATTCTTTCAAATCTTCCGCGTCCCGTAAGCGACCATCTGGTGAGAGTGCTTGTTCGAAGAAACAATTCACGGCACCTGGAATGTGGCCGGCGACGTGATCGAGTGGTTCGATTTCTCCACGGTATCGATCGGGCGCACGGGAATCGATGACCATCGTTTCTGTCAGCTGATCTTTCAGCTCTTCGAACGAGACGAGCATCTCATCTTGAAAACGAGGCGCGTAATGAGAAGGTTCATAAGTAGGAACGTCGTCCGTGACCGGAAGATCGAACGCTAGGTAAGAGGAGAATCCGCCCTCAAGGACGACGACACGCTCATGTCCGATCCATTTAAATAACCACCACGCACGAGCTGCATAAGGAAAACCATCGTCATACAAGACGACGAAGTCTTCTGGTGTCACACCATGCTGTTCCAGTGTGTGTTGCCACGCTTCTTTTGAAGGAAGCGGATGCCGACCGCCGACCTCATCGATGGGACCGGAAAGGTCAGTTGTTAAATTCAGGTGCTGTGCACCTTCGACGTGTTGTTCCAAGAAAGCATTTCGTCCATATTCAGGTTGTTGCAAGTCATATCGGCAGTCAAACCAGCGAATCTGATCCGTTCGGACGAGCTGTTGAAGATCTGCCATTTGAATCGTAGGAAACATGCCTCATCACCTTACCCTTTCTAGTGTTAATCATATGAAAGGTATCGCATCATCGCAAGTCTTACCCTCATTTAAAAAAGGAGTCGATTTACCATGTCATGGAAAGAAACCTATCAAAAATGGGATCAGTTCGCTGATTTAGACAGTACATTAAAAGAAGAATTAGTCACGCTAGCAACGGATGAAAAAGCAGCCGAAGAAGCATTCTATAAAGAACTCGAGTTCGGAACAGGTGGTATGCGTGGGGAAATCGGTGTCGGGACGAACCGGATGAACGTATATACGGTCCGAAAGGCATCACAAGGGTTCGCGGCATTCATTAAGGCGTCGGGGGAAGAAGCGGCAGCAAAAGGAATCGTCATCGCACACGATTCACGCCATTTCTCACCAGAATTTGCGCTGGAGGCGGCACGGACGCTCGCAAGTAACGGCATCAAAGCGTATCTGTTCGACGGTCTACGTCCGACACCAGAACTGTCGTTTGCAGTTCGGTCTTTACAAGCAGCGGGGGGGATCGTCATCACGGCGAGTCACAACCCACCAGAGTACAATGGTTATAAAGTATACGGGGATGACGGTGGACAACTTCCACCAAAAGAAGCGGATGAACTCGTTTCGTACGTTAGCCAAATCGAAGATGAGCTGTCGATTGAACTTGAGCAAGAAGAAGTCCTTCGCGCGAACGGATTGATCGTCCGTGTCGGAGAAGAACTCGACGAAGCGTACCAAGACAAATTACAAACGATTCGTGTCTTACCTTCGATTCAATCGGAATTAGCGGATCCACTTAAAATCGTCTTCACACCACTTCACGGAACAGGTCTTGTGCCTGTAACAGAAGGATTGAAACGTTACGGATTCGAACAGGTGACAGTCGTCAAGGAGCAAGCGGAACCAGACGGTGCGTTCCCGACCGTGACGTCGCCGAACCCGGAAGAACATGCTGCCTTTAAACTGGCGATCGAATATGGTGACCGGACAGATGCAGACATCTTGATTGCGACGGATCCAGATGCTGACCGTGTTGGAGTCGCAACACGTGATGCAGACGGAGAATGGACAGTCCTGACAGGGAATCAGACGGGAGCGTTATTGCTCGACTACATCCTTTCACAAAAAGCGGCGCAAGGAACACTGCCAGCGAACGGATTCGTCGCGAAGACGATCGTTACGTCGGAACTCGGCGCGTTGATTGCACGTCACTATGATCTCCACGTCGAGAATACATTGACAGGCTTTAAGTTCATCGGGGAAAAAATCAAACAATATAACGCATCGGGTCAATATGAGTATCTCTTCGGATACGAGGAGAGCTATGGTTACCTTATCGGTGACTTCTGCCGAGACAAGGATGCCGTCCAAGCGTGCTTGTTAGCTGCTGAGATGGCTGCGTACCATAAGAAAGAAGGACGGACGCTCTATGAGGCATTACAGGCGATTTACGAGCAGTTCGGGTACTTTGAAGAGTCACTCCGCTCTCTGACACTCAAAGGGAAGGATGGCGTGGAACAGATCGGTCGTATCATGGATACGTTCCGTGAGAATCCGCCAAAACAAGTGGCTGGAGAACAGGTCGTCTTATTCGAGGACTATGATGCGAGCATCGCCCACGATTTGAAGACACATCAACCTTCACCGATCAACTTGCCAAAATCCAACGTACTGAAGTTTACGCTTAGCGATGGATCATGGTTCTGCCTTCGTCCATCGGGTACGGAACCAAAAATCAAATTCTACTTCAGCGTCACGTCACCAGATGCTGCTGAGACGACACGGAAACGTCAGCAAATCGAAGATGAAGTCATGCAAGAAGTCGAACAAATTCAATAAGTCCCATGCAGGATCACGTCATCGACGGGGTCCTGTTTTTTATCTCAGAGCATCAAAAAGTGAAATCCGTGCAACCGGTACCATTTTGGGGTACAGTAAACGAGATAGAGTTTATACGATTGGGGAGTGGAAGATAGATGGAACGGATTCAACTAACAGAAGATTTATCATTCTCACGCATCATTCACGGCTTATGGCGATTGAATGAATGGGAGATGACGAAAGAAGAGCGGCTTGAATTGATCGAAGCATGTCTTGCTTTAGGAATTACGACGTTTGATCACGCAGATATCTATGGCGATTACACGAATGAACGCTTATTCGGAGAAGCGCTTGCTTTAAAACCGGAGTTACGTGACCGAATGGAGATCGTTACGAAGACGGGCATCAAGATGAAAGGGAATCATTTCTCGGATCAGTCGTTGTCATTCTACGATACGACGAAAGAGCATATCATCAAACAAGTCAACCGTTCTCTTCAAGAACTCGGTGTCGAGTACGTGGATACGTTGTTGATTCACCGTCCAGATCCGTTGATGGACCCGAACGAGATTGCTGAAGCGTTCGTAGAGTTGAAGGACGCAGGAAAGGTACGGACATTCGGTCTCTCGAACCATACACCTGCGCAACAAAGTCTCATTCAGTCGCGCTTACCATTCATGCTCGTGACGAACCAACTCGAGTTGTCGGTTTCGGAACTGAAACATTTCGAGGACGGATCCGTTGATCTCTGTCATGAAAATGAGATGCCGTTGATGGCATGGAGTCCGCTTGCGGGCGGTCGTCTCTTCAAGGACGAGCAATATGCTCCGTTACGCGAAAAATTAGCTGAGATCGCAGAGACGATTGGGGCAGAAGAAATCGACGAAGTCGCATATGCATGGTTGCTCAAACATCCAGCACGTATCATGCCAATCGTTGGTTCTGGTAAGATTGAACGTATCGAATCTGCGGTTCGTTCGACGAAATTGTCGTTGACACGCGAACAGTGGTTTGAGATTTTGAAGGCATCACGTGGTCGTGACGTCGATTAATTGATTTTGAGATAGAAGCGGATCAATGCGTAAATTGTCCGTTAGCGAAATAAAGTGAGAGGATCGTTTCCGATATATCATCCGGAAGCGATCCTTTCTTTCTCTTACGTATAGAACATATGTCAAAAAGTAAACAAAAAAAGCCCCATCTCAAGGGGGAGGAGAGATGGGGGATCTATGAGGTTAAGCTTCTAAGCGAAGCATCTCCTGACGGTATTTATCTAAACGATCTTTACTTGCTGACATGGCAGCTTGGTCATTGGCTTGAATCGCATCGAAGAGCGTACTGAGCTCATAATCGATTTCGAGACGTAGCACTGGAATTCGCTGCTCTGCATCTTGTCTACGGAAAGCTTCAATTACTTGTTTCATCTCGGCCACGCTCCTTTATAAGTTGTCAGATAATTCTGATTTTTATTAGTATACTTGATTATTCCCGGATTGCCTAGTGCTAAACCTAAAAAAATCTAAAAAAACACACTTGAAATCCTGACGGTTCCAAGTGTGGAAAATTCATTCTGGAATGCTGAATCGTGCCTCTAAGCGATGTTGAACACTTTGAATGAGCGTTGACATGATCCAGTAAATCGCAGCTGAGAATAGCAGCAACGGCATGACGAGATACGTCGTAGCTGAAATCTGGTCAGAGACGTATGTCAATTCTTCGACAGCAACAATCGTACCGAGTGATGTCGATTTGATGATATCGATGACAGAGTTCGAAAGCGGTGGAATCGCCCGAGATAGTGCTTGCGGCAAGATGACGTCCTTGAATGTCTTACGACGCGGAATACCGAGCGAATCAGCTGCTTCCCATTGTCCACGATCGACAGAGGAGATGGCAGCTCGGAACGATTCTGAGATATACGCAGAAAAGTGAAGCGATAAGCCGAAAGCGAGAGCTTGGAATCCAGTCAATTGAAGGACAACGAGACCATTGTATAAAATCAGGATTTGTAACAGCAATGGTGTTCCTCGGAAGAAGGAGACGTATAAACGTGCAAAACCGCTAAAGACGGCAAGACGGCTATCACGCATGACGGCAAGAATCAACCCGAGAATAAGCGCAAAGACGATGGCGAGACCACTTGCTAGAAGGGTCGTACCAATCGCCTTTGCGTAGACGTCCGAGTTATCCCGGACGATCGTCAGTAATTCACTCACTTACTGATATCCTCGTTGAAATACTTCTCACCGATTTTTGCAAGAGTGCCGTCTTCTTGCATCTCAGCGAGTGCTTTATTAAAGTCTTCTGTATACTTGCTGTTTTTCGCCATCATGAAGCCTGATTCGTTCTTATCGAACGTCTCACCGACCGCTTTGACTTTATAGCCTGCTTTTTTCAGCTCCGTTAAAACGAAGAGACGATCGTTCATAGCAGCATCAACACGACCTGCTTCAAGATCTTTTAAGACTTGGTTCGCACCTTTGTAGTACTTCACTTTCGCGCCAGCTTCTTCAGCCGTTTTGGCATAAAGTGAACCTTGTGTCGAACCGACTGTCTTTCCTTTTAAGTCGTCGAGTGTTTTGATGTCGTTCGTTTTATTGTTGACGATGATCGTTGAACCAGAGACTGTATACGCATCAGAGAAAGCGTATTTTTCTTGGCGCTCAGGCGTGATTCCCATTTGGTTCGCGATGACATCGATTCGTTTTGAATCGAGTGCTGGGATGAGTCCTTTGAAGTCCATCGCTTTGTAATCGACTTTATAGCCGGCACGTTTTGCGACTTCGTTCATGACGTCTACGTCATAACCTGTCAATTTTCCTTTTTCTTTATACGTGAAAGGTGGGTACGTTGCTTCTGTACCGACTGTAATGACTTTTGACTCTTTATCAGAACCTGCGTTGTCGTTCGAAGCGCCGCATGCTGCAAGCACCCCCGCTGTCGATAATGCTGCTACAGCTAATTTCAAACCGTGTTTCATAGCGCTCTCTCCTTTATAAATGAATGATTTCAATTCCTAGTTTTCGAATAGGATTAATTTTAAGCTACAAGCAGTATCATACAAAGTTACAGGAACGTCTGTCAATAAAAAAGACTGCCCTTAAAAGGACAGTCTGAAACATCGTAACTGATCGATGATGCGATTAACGGATCGTTGCTTCCGTCGCAGAGTCGAAGAAGTGTGCTTTCGTCATATCGAAGAAGAGATCAAGCTGCGATCCCATCTCGACGTGTGAACGCGAATCAACACGTGCCGTGAACGCTTGTTGTCCGACTTTTGAGTAGAGGTAAGACTCTGCACCCATCAATTCGGAGACTTCGATATGTGCTGGGAAGCGGTGTGCTGTTTTCGTGTCTTGGTAGATCAATTCCGCATGGATGTCCTCTGGACGAATTCCGAGGACGAGATCCTTGTTCGTGTAACCACGGTCGCGGAGAACTTTCATTTTTCCTTCTGGTACTTCGAACTTCTCTTCTGTTCCTGAAACGTGGAAGAGACCGTCTTCCGCTAATTTACCTGTCAAGAAGTTCATCGATGGTGAACCGATGAATCCGGCAACGAACATGTTATCTGGGTGATCATAGACTTCTTTCGGCGTACCGACTTGTTGAATGATACCCGCTTTCATGATGACGATTCGTGTCGCAAGCGTCATCGCTTCCGTCTGATCGTGCGTGACGTAAATCGTCGTCGTCTCAAGACGTTTGTGTAACTGAATGATTTCCTTACGCATTTGTACACGTAATTTAGCATCTAAGTTCGAGAGCGGTTCATCCATCAAGAAGACTTTAGCATCACGAACGATGGCGCGACCAATCGCTACCCGTTGGCGCTGACCACCAGAGAGTGCTTTTGGCTTCCGCTCGAGGTATTCTTCAAGACCGAGGATACGAGCTGCGTTATCAACGCGTTGCTTGATTTCATCTTTAGGGAACTTCCGAAGCTTTAATCCAAATGCCATGTTATCGAAGACGTTCATGTGTGGATACAGCGCGTAGTTTTGGAAGACCATCGCGATATCGCGATCTTTTGGCGCTACATCGTTCATGCGTTTACCGTCGATGATGAAATCCCCACCTGAGATTTCTTCGAGCCCAGCGATCATCCGGAGCGTCGTTGATTTACCGCAACCTGATGGTCCGACGAAGACGATAAATTCTTTATCTTTAATGTGAAGGTTGAAGTCATCAACCGCTTTTGCATCACCTGAGTAGATTTTATCGATATGTTCAAGACGAATTTCAGCCATGTGTAGTTCCCCCTAATGTAAATGATGAAATAATAACGCTTACAAGATTTAGTATAAAAGAAGTCAGGGAGTCTGCCTATGGACAACCTGACTAAATGCAAACGTTTTCAATTAGGCATCATGCTACAAGAAGTAAGGTATAGAGGAAAGTAGCACCTTCAAATGAGCGAACATCGATTCCAGTCTGCTCCGTCAACCGGTCGAGTCGATACTGGAGGCTATTTCGATGTAAGAATAGATGTTTTGCTGTCAGGGAGACGTTCAAATTAGCTCGGCAAAAAGCAAGGATTGTCTCACGAGACTCTGCCTCAAGGGAACGAATGAACTGATCGACGAGTGTCGCGCGGTGCCGGTCATCTAGACTCGCAAGACGAATCATGGCAGGCAAGAAGCGTTCGATGTGCATCGAAGGAACGAAAGCAAGCGCTGCTTGTTCAAGTTGGAACTGAACGGCGATATCGCCTGCAGCACGTTGTTGACCAAGCAATACCTTACCGTCGAGTACAAAATCAGATTGTAACGCTAAAAATAAATCGGATAGTTCAGACTCAATGACAAACTCTTCGCGTTCGACGACCGTGAAGCGGTGTGTGCTAAAAGGAATAAGGATGCTCGTCTGCGAAAAGAAAGAGGAGAGCAATTGTTGAATTTCTTCACTTGTCCGTTCATCGGTTGGATTGAACAAAAAATGGACAAGTCGGAACGACTGATCTTCGAGGGCATGAGCAGATTGGATACGCTCTCGCCATAGATCGATATCAGACCGCGACGTCGTGATGATGCGTTCAGCGAATACATCAAGCAGTTGTTGTTCACGGTCAGAGATGGCAGTCGCCTTGATTCCAAAACAAAGTCCATCTTCAAGGCGATATACGCTATACTGTTCCTGGCAATAAACATTCGGATCGGTCGTAAGCTGGTCATTGAATACAGTCATCAGTTGTCGTAACACACGGCATCACTCCTAAATCGTACATAACTATCTCGACTTTACCATAAGTCGAAAATCGGAAGGAATGATAACTTATGTCAGATACGTTTTTACTCGTGTTGAAACTTGTCGGAATCATCGTCATTGGGGCCCTGATTGGCGCAATTACGAATCATTTAGCGATTCGGATGTTATTTCGACCACTTGAACCGAAATACATCGGAAAATTTCGCATCCCATTTACACCTGGTCTGATTCCTAAACGGCGGGATGAACTGGCAGCGAATCTCGGACGGACGGTCGTCAAGCATCTCTTGACGCCAGAAGGGATCGGGAAACGTCTCGCATCACCAGCTGTTCGTGGAGCCGTCACGCGGCTCGTCGAACAAGAAGTCATGAAATGGACACGCTCGGAAGAGACGGCGGGAGCGTGGATTAGTCGCTTCATCGACGAACCCAAACAACGGATCCAAGGGAAAATCAGTTATCACTTGGAGCAGGAGTTTTCGCTCCTCATGGGTAAATGGCGTGAAAAATCCTTACGCGAGTTGATCGGGGAAGCCGGAGAACAAAAAATCGAGGAGGTCATGCCAAGACTCGTCACATCCGTATTGCACCAAGCAGAGGAATATTTTGATGGACCAAAAGGACGTCTACAACTCGAGGAAACGGTTGCTCGTTTCATCCAACAGCGTCTCGGAGGTGGGATGTTCGGGATGTTGCTCGCGAACGTCAACGTCGTTGATATGATTCAGCCGGAGCTGAAACGGGTACTTCAATCAGAGTCGACGTCTCAGTTTATCCTTGCCTTATTACGTCAGGAATTGCAAAAGGGACTGGATCGTCCACTGTCGTCCTATATGACGGAAGAGACGGAGTCGCGGATTCGACAGACCGTCAAAGAACAAGTCTTGGCGCGTTTACCGATTGAATCGATGCTTGCTACACCATTACGCGTCTGGTTGAATCCACTCGAATCACAATTACTCGAGCAACATGTCCCTGTCGTCATCGATCATCTATTCGAACGGACGACGAATCAAATCGGGCAAATCTTGCAGACGCTCGATCTCGAAACGATTGTTCGAGAAGAGGTCGGTTTGCTGGATACTGCATATCTCGAAGAAATCGTCTTATCGATTTCTAAGCGAGAATTCCGGGCTATCACTTGGCTTGGAGGGTTGTTAGGTGGTTTAATTGGATTGATACAGGCGGGGCTTTATCTCGTCTAAACAAATTGGAGGTTTTACTCATGGCAGAAACAAACTTATACGATCACGCGTACACACTGGAGCGTGCATTACGTGAAACTTCGGAGTATACGACATTAAAAGACTTGTACACGCAAGTTAACGCGGATCCGGAATCAAACGAATTGTTCGCGTCGTTCCGTAACATCCAACTCGAATTACAACAAAAACAGATGCAAGGTGAAGAAATCACACCAGACGATATGGCATCTGCCCAAACAAAGATGCTTGAAGTACAAAACAACCCACTAATCAGTCAGCTGATGCAAGAAGAGCAACGGATGCACACGATGCTGACGGAAGTCACACAAATCATCATGAAGCCGTTAGAAGAACTCTACGCGCCAATGATGGAGCAACAAGACGACGTTCAATAAGTAATCAAAAGGAAGACGGCCATAGTGGCGCGTCTTCCTTTTTTGTATGGCTCAAGATGAAGTAGGGACGATCCGTGGCAAATAAGCGCGCTCGAAATGAATGAGACGACCGGAACGCGTGACACGTGCTGCATGATGGGCGTACCCACTCTCATTAAGACGCCGAATCCCTTCTTCTCGTGCCTGTCCATCTGTTTCTGCTTCAAAGACGTCATCGAGTAACGTTTCACCACGATCTGAAAAGACTGTAATCGTATACTGCATACTTGTTCCTCCCTTGTCTGATCGGTCTTGTATTTAGTATAGTGAATCACCATTCATTTTACAAGCGCAAGTCTAAGTCTTGCCACGTCAACTGTCGCGCAGCGGGAGGAGTAGTCAGGTGACTGACCGTCATACCAATCAAGCGGATCGGTCCGTCGAAGGTGATGCCATTGAACAGTTTCGTTGTTTCCTCAAGTAATCGTTCTTCGTCCGCCGTCTCTTCTGAAAATGTATGCCGTTTCGAACGTGACTGGAATGTATCGGTCTTCCACTTGATCGTGATCGTTCGGCAGACGAGTTCTTTTTTTTGAAGACTCGCAATGACGGATTTTGATTCTCGAATCAACGTCTCGAATATCGTATCGATATCCTCCGTATCTTCTTCGAAGGTCGTCTCAGAACCGATTGATTTTCGCTCGCGTTCCGGACGAACGGGACGTTCATCGATGCCATGCGCCATTGCATGCAGTTCCGTTCCGCGATCGCGTCCGAGCAATGCTCGTAATTGTTCGACCGGCATTGCTTGGACATCTGCGACGGTTTCAATTCCTTGTTTTCGTAACGCTTGTTCCGTGACTTTTCCGACGCCATGTAAATCTCCAATTTTTAATGGAGACAAGAAACTGAGGACGTCCTCTGGAGGAACGACCGTCAACCCGTTCGGTTTCTCGTATCCGGAAGCGACCTTCGCGACGAGCTTAGAGTTCGAAACACCAGCAGAGGCTGTCAGACCTGTCCGTTCTTTAATTTGCTGAAGAACATATTGCGCGATATAGGTCGCACTTTTTTGATCAAAATAATTTTCCGTGACGTCGAGGTACGCTTCATCAAGCGAGAGAGGCTCGACGAGCGGTGTCACTTCTCGGAAAAGCGCCATAATTTGCGCACTGACAGCCCGGTAGACGTCAAAGCGGGGACGAATGAAGACCGCACGAGGGCAGAGCTGAAAGGCACGTCGTGACGGCATCGCGCTATGAATCCCGTATTTCCGTGCTTCATAGGAACAGGTCGCTACAACACCACGTGCATGAGGCGGTCCACCGACGACGACGGGAACACCTTTTAATCGAGGACGATCGCGTTGCTCGACGGAAGCGTAAAAGGCGTCCATATCAATATGAATGATTTTTCGTTCCATCGTACAAGCGTCTCCTTTCAGTAGATATGATACAATTAGTATAACGAACTTATGTTCTGATATCTATTTTTTTGGTCGACTGTTCTTTGGCATCCGAACAAGAGCGCCTAACCATCCACGCCAGCGCATCCAGTAGAAGATGCCACCGGTCGAGAGAAAAATTAGACCAAGGGATAGGGCGTAACCGTATTTCCATTCTAATTCCGGCATGATTTTAAAGTTCATCCCCCAAATCGCACCGAGAGCCATCGTTGGTGTCGCGACGGCAGTAAAGATAGTTAATGCCTTCATGATTTCGTTTCCACGGAAGTTCGAGACGGTCGTCGATAAGTCGAGCAGGACCTCAATGTCTTTTTGATAATGTTCAATGAGCATCAACAGACGGCGGACACGTTTCGTAGCTAGTTTCAACGAGAGATCCTCGAGATACGCGTCCTCGTCGAGAAATGATTCTTCACCAGCCATGACGAGCTCTTGAAACGGAACGATTAAATCGGACCAGTTCTCGATCGTGTCGCGTAAAGCGAAGATGCTATCGAGCGAATCTTCATTGATGCTGCCACGTAGTTCATCTTGTCTTGAGAACAGTTCAGTCTCAAACTGATCGATACCGGCAAAATACGTGTTCAGCTGTAAAGCAAGAATCGTATAAAAAGCCGCAAAGGGATGCGCGGGAGAATAGGGAGCGACCAGGGACACGATCGAATCCGACAATCCGATTGTGATGAGTTTTTCTTTCGTTACGTAAAAGCAAATCGAGCGGCGGTCACTTTTGTCGACAGGATTTTGCCAGGTGACGACAGCGCCATAGAGAACCCCTTTTTCCGAGCGGGTGAAGTTCATGTCTTTCGATCGCAGCTGCGTCACCCAGTCCATTTCGGATTGGTCGACGGCAGCCGTCGGAAATGTTTGTTCATAGTCAGCTAAATCGAGATAGCGAGACCAATTAAATTGAGGTTCCAGTTCCATGTTCATGACTCCCATATAGTAGAATGAAATAGTATATGCCTTAAGTGTAGTCAATGGAATATAAAAAAGACACCTATTTTACAGATAAAGGACGTGTTTCAAGTATGAAAGGAATTGGTAAATTAGCAGTTGGAGAAACGCTCGATCAACGAGCGATGATCAAGCAAGCGGTCAAAGGAATTGCAGCAAATGGGAAACCATACTTGACGCTCATCTTGACGGATAAGACAGGCGAAATCGAGA
The DNA here is from genome assembly GCF_018618985.1 of Exiguobacterium sp. s78. Lineage (NCBI taxonomy): Bacteria > Bacillati > Bacillota > Bacilli > Caryophanales > Exiguobacterium > Exiguobacterium sp. s78. Next base: position 2,177,238 of record NZ_JACSNB010000001.1, on the reverse strand, counting down.
CGAAGATGTGGGATACGAGTGATCTTGAAAAATATGCGCCGAAGTCGATCGTCCATGCTGCTGGAGAAGTCATGGACTATCGGGGACGGACACAACTCAAGCTCAAACAAATCACGGTCCTAGAGGAGACGAATGTCGAGGACTATGTCCAATCCGCGCCGATTCCGCGAGAGCAGATCGAGACGGAAGTACTCGCGTTCGTAGAATCGATTCAGAACAGTGATATGAAAAAGCTCGTTAAACATTTGATTACTTCACGATTCGACGCCTACTTCACGCATCCGGCAGCGGTCAAGAACCATCATGCTTTTTACTCGGGGCTGTCATACCACGTCCTTTCGATGTTGCGTCTAGCGGATCAAATCGCTCAACTCTATCCGACCTTAAACCGTGACGTGCTAATCAGTGGCATCATTCTGCACGATTATGCGAAAATCAAGGAGTTATCCGATCCGGTTGCACCGGAATATACGTTGCCTGGTAAACTCGTCGGTCATATTACGATGATGGTAGCGGAACTTGAGAAAGTCGGAGCAGAATTACAAATTGACGCAGAAGTACTGACGGTCTTGCAACATCTCGTCTTAAGTCATCACGGACGACCGGAATGGGGTTCTGCCGTCGCACCACAGATGCGCGAGGCAGAAGTCTTGTTCTTGATCGATAACCTTGATGCACGGATGACGATGATGGATCGTCTCCTTGAATATGTCGAGCCAGGACAGTTCTCGGAACGATCATTTGCACTAGATAATCGTGCTTTTTATCGTCCGAAGCTATAAGGGGGAAAAAAGATGAAGACGAAGTTGTTTGATACGGTTCAACTCGGAACGTTGACATTCCGCAATCGGGTCATCATGGCGCCGATGTGTATGTACAGTGCAAAAGAAGATGGACTCGTTACGGATTGGCATGTCACGCACTATGCAACCCGTGCAATGGGTGGTGTCGGTGGTGTTATCTTAGAAGCGAGTGCCGTCACGCCAGACGGTCGTATTTCAGCCGGTGACCTTGGGATTTGGTCAGATGCGCATATCGAAGGACTACAACGGATCGCAGAGCAAGTCAAAGCAGCGGGTGCAAAAGTAGGCATTCAACTGGCCCATGCTGGGCGCAAAAGTACGACGGCAGAACCACCCGTCGCACCGAGTGCTTTACCGTTTGATGACACATACGGTCATCCGCGAGCATTAACGCTTGAGGAAATCGCAACGATCAAACAACAGTTCATCGATGCAGCACTACGTGCGGAACGAGCAGGGTACGATTTCATTGAAATTCATGGGGCTCATGGTTATTTATTGAACACGTTCCTCTCTCCGTTATCGAATGTCCGCGAGGATCAATACGGTGGATCGATTGAAAATCGGATGCGCTTGTTGCTAGAGATCATTGATGGGATTCAGGAAGTCTCGAAGCTTTCGATTTGGGTCCGGATTTCAGCAGCGGATCACGCAACAGGAGGAATGACGGCAACGGACTATATTCCACTTGCAAAAGAACTAGCAGCACGTAACATCGATCTACTCGATTGCAGTTCAGGGGCTGTCGTCGCCAATGCCGTACCGGAAGTGTATCCAGGCTATCAAGTGAGCTATGCGGAAGAGTTGAAACGAGAGACAGGTATCGCCACGGGAGCGGTTGGATTGATCACGACAGCTGCCCATGCAGAAGAAATCGTCCGTAACGGTCGAGCGGATATCGTACTGCTCGCACGTGAGTTACTGCGTCAGCCTTACTGGGTCTATCATGCGGCAGCCGAACTAGGAGACACGGTCGCCTTGCCGAAACAATACGAACGAGCACCGATTCGGACGGTACGCTAACTATTAATCATATGAAAAAACGACACAAAAAAGGGAAGCCCTAAAGGCTTCCTTTTTTGATTACTGCTGTTGTTGTTGCATCATCTGTTGTTGCATTTGTTGTTGTTCTTGTTTGTCTAAATCAAAAGCATCCTTGAAGTCTTTGTTTTCGATTTTAACATCGTATTCTTTCATGAGTGAACGGTAGATATCGTTCGGGTTGACTTGTGCTGCTTTTTCTTCAGCAAGTGCTTTTTTGATGCGTGATTTTTCTTTATCAAGTGTAAAGTCTTTCTTTTCTTTACGATCGACTACTTTGATGATGTGGTAACCGAACTGTGTTTTAATTGGATCGGAGATTTTACCTTCAACGCCATCCTTGAACGCATAATCTTCGAATTCCTTGACCATTTTACCTTTTGTGAAGTATCCAAGGTCTCCACCTTTTGTACCGCTACCTGTATCTGTTGATTTCTCTTTTGCGAGTTTCGCGAAGTCCGCGCCGTCATCCAATTGTTTTTTGATGTCTTTTGCTTCTGACTCTTTCGCAACGAGGATATGGCTTGCTTTAACTTCGACTTTTTCTTGGTCAAAACGCTCTTGGATTTCTTTATCTGTTACTTTTGATTTCGCAGATTTTGCTTCCGTTAAGAGCATTTGTGTGCGAAGAACTTTCTCGAATTCTTTTTCATTCTTGATTCCAGCAGATTTCAATGTTGTACTGAACTGCTCTTTATCCGGGAACTGGTCCTTTGTCTTCTTGACTTCTGCTTCGACTTCTTTATCCGTGACTTCTTTGCCGTATTTCTTCTCAAGCAATTTGTTCATCGTTTGCTGGAAGGCGATTTGAGCACCAGCTTTTTCGTATGCTTCTTCTTGGACGTCAGCCTTGTTGACTTCGCCACCTTTGTAATTGATGACGGCTTCGTCATTTGATCCACATGCTGCTAACGTAAATACACTTGCGACTGCTGCTGCGCCTAACAATTTCTTTTTCATACATACACCCCTAATTTACCATTTATTTCAACCGTTTTATCATATCATATTCTCGTCTGGTTGACAGCTGTATCTTGTCATGCCGAGAGATACTTGCTCTTTTCCATGCTATCACATCCAAGTAGCCGGTTGAGGATAATTTTTATGGGAAATTGTGAGGGAAATAACGCTCTTGAGACATAGTAGTAATGTCCTTGTCATGAGGAAAAAAGACCTAAAAAAAGCATTCTAGCTAGAGGCTAAAACGCTTTTAGTAAGGTTATGCTTTTTTGATTGAGTCCATGACTGGATCTTGAGGGCGACGATCTGCTTCTTCTGTGATCATCTTTGATGTCTCAGCGAATATGTCCATGAAGCTGTCGCCATACAAGCGACGTACGATCGCAGAAATGTCCGTTAATTCCGGGAACTTCCCGTACAGTTCCTGAAGAGGAAGTGATGCACGGAAGACACCGTTTTCTTCAGGGCGGAACGCTTGAATCGTCTCAAGCAAGAGTGATTCGCCCTCTGGTGTCAACTGGACGTAGGTATTTCGTTTATCTGTTTCCTTTTTTGAGAACGTCAACAGTCCGCGGTCTTCTAACTTCTTCGAGAAGTTGAACGCCGTCGAGACGTGCATGACACCATACTTCGCAATCTCTGAAATCGAGGCACCGCCTAGCGCGTGCGAAATCCACAAGATATGATGTTCATTGATGTTCAGATCAAAAGGCTTGATCCAATTTTGCCAATCTTTTTCTACCGTTTTCCATAGTGCTTTGCTTAACTGGACAATCTTGTGGCTATACAACAAAGCCTCTTGTCCAGGATATAACTTTTCGTGTTCCATATCTGACTCATCCTTTCGAAAGGTGACAATGGCTCAAACGCGCAAAATGCAAACTATACAAAAACAAATCGAAGCAACGGATCTTACTTTTGTGGAGAAAGCTGGTCTGCTTCCTGTTTCGCTTCATCAGCGAGAGACTGGATCTTCGTGAGCGATGCTTGGACTTCCGTTTGGTATTCCGAGACGCTCTGCATGACTTCTTCTTTGAAGTGCATACCAGACGCTTTTGCTGTCTCTACTAAGTTCTTGCCCTCCTGGGTCAAATCCTGCACATTCGTTACGATTGTAGAATAAGAATTTCGACGTTGATGACCGTTCGAAGAGTCGCTTTTCGTACCTTGGCGAAGCGCCTTCAGACCGTAAAAAGTCACAAGTGTTAGCGTAGCACCAAAAGCGACCCAGTTACGGGCGGGACGCTTCGACATATTGAACCTCCTTTTTAATATTAAAATATTTGTTTCATATTATTTTACCGAAAATCGAATGAAAGAAACCTATTTCGGCAATATTTTTCTAAGAATAGAAGAAAAAGAACAGACTTAGATGCGAGAAGCGATCGAGTTAGCGAGTTCAGCCAATTCCTCTACCGTGTAATCGTCATTATGAACTTCCCATTTCGCGCCGAAACCGTCTTGTTTATCGTGACGCGGAATGAGGTGCAGGTGGAAGTGGGAGACCGATTGACCTGCTACTTTTCCTGTATTCGATAAGAGATTCATGCCAGCTGCCTCTGTCTCTTGTTGAAGCGCACGACTGATTTGCGGGATCGTCGCAAATACGTCTTGTGCTTGTTCAGGAGAAAGATCATACAAATTATCGGCATGTTGTTTTGGGATGACGAGCGTATGTCCTTTCGTCACTTGTGACAAATCGAGGAAGGCGAGAACTTGTTCGTTCTCGAATACGATATGACCAGGGACTTCTTTGCGAGCAATTTTACAGAAGATACATGACTCTTTTTGCATGGAACGTTCACTCCTTTGGGTAAGATAACATTAGTATACGGAAAGTTTCCGACTTCCGCACGATTGACAGTCAAATTGAACCCGATACACTTAGAAACATACAGCTACTGAAGGGAAGGAGCGAACTGCATGGCATCACGAGTAGCCTCGACGGCACAAAAAAAACGAAAACGGCGTCTGCTCGTCGGTAGCGTTATCGTCGTCGGTCTTTTCTTATTCGTTGCCTTTTGGTTTGGGCGTAACATGCAAGAAGCGGCGAAAATGGAGAAAACAGACGAGCGTCTTGCTACCTTGTTAAAGGAAAAGGATCAGCGTGGATTCCAAAAGCTAGTCACGATGAACGATAAGTCACTACCGATGAGTGAGGCGACGCGACTCGTTAACTGGTTGACGGCTGATACAGAGCGGACGGACCGGGTCATCGCACAAGTCAAACAGGATCAAGACGCAGGTAAGCAAGTAAAGACACATCTGTTTTCGTTACAAGAAGAGGATGGATGGCTTTGGTATGACCGGTACTCTCTCGATGTGAATCCTCAACGGTTAACCGTTTCGAGTGATCTACCGGGAACAAAGGTTTCACTAGATGGAGAAGAAGTCGGGACGATCGATCAGAAATCTCTTGAAGTCAAGCGTTCTCCTGGAGAGTACGATGTTCAAGTAAGTGCGGAACAATCAGGACAGACCGTCCAGGAATCAAAGACTGTACAACTCGGAGATGAACCGAACGCGACAGTCGACTTTAAATTAGCTGATCGGTTCAATACGACCGTTTCGAACGAATATGCAGTCGATATCAAAACGTTACTTGAGACGGAAGTGAAAGCCCGGACTGGAAAAAGTATCGATACGATGACTGGCTATCTTGGACGTTCGCGTGACTCGTTTGAGAATACGTTCGGCACGCCTGATTCGACCGTTGCCAATCGAGCGCGGTACGATGGATATGAAGTAACCTATCAGTCGGGGCAGGTGGAAGAATTGTTAATCCGATTGAATAAGACTCCGGATGAACTTGAAGCCATCGCTGGAAAACCAGAACGAAAGAAGCGAGAGCAAGTCGGTACCGTTTGGGAATATCCGTCTAGTTTTCTCGAAGGTGTGTTCGAATGGTTGAATCTGCGAGCAGAAAAACGTGTCGTCGAGCGAGAAGACGGCATGTGGTTACAATTAAAAGACTAAAAAAATCCTCGGACAGAACGTCCGAGGATTTTTGGTTATCGTTTATTCACCGCACGGAGAATGAACGATACGATGAGGATAAGAATGATAGCTCCGAGTAAAGCAGGTACGATTGCGAATCCAGCAACCATTGGACCCCAATCTCCGAATAATGCTTGACCAATCAATGCACCAACGAAACCAGCGATGATGTTACCGATAATACCACCTGGAACATCTTTACCTAAAATCAAGCTTGCTAACCAACCAATAATACCACCAACGATTAATGCCCATAAGAATCCCATTTAAAACACTCCTTTTCAATTTAAGATATATGATTACTTACGTACTGCCCGGAGAATAAGTGAGACGATGAAGATCAAGATGACTGCTCCGAGAATAGCCGGAATGACTGCGAAACCGGCGATTTTTGGTCCCATTGAACCAAAGATGGCTTGACCGATCATCGAACCGATGAAACCAGCGATAATGTTACCGATGATGCCACCCGGCACATCTTTCCCGATAATTAAACTTGCGATCCAACCGATGAGACCACCAATGATGAGTGCCCATAAGAAACCCATTTTAAAACATCTCCTCTACATATTAGTTTTACCTGTTTTCAGGCAGTTATAAACACGTGCGAAAATGAAAAAATCTGAAATCGTTCATTCTTTAAATGACTAGACAATTAGACCACTTGATAGAGAATGAATGGACGATTCATTGATTTCACTTTCAATTTACATGTAAATCGTTTTCATATATTGATGTAACGATTACACTTAGAGTAATTGCCGAAAAAACAAGTATTAAAACATTATATTTTAAAAAACTAGGCGTTAAGCTAGAAAAACGAAGCAAATCTACTTTACGATGAGCCTAAAGGGAGTGGCGAACATGTTATTAGATATCAAAGGTTTATCAGGCGGATATGGATCGAAAACCGTCCTTCATGACATTAATATCGAAGTGGATCGGGGTGAACTCGTTGGTTTAATTGGTTTAAACGGTGCTGGGAAATCGACGACGATCAAGCACATACTCGGTCTTTTGCCAGTCAAGACGGGATCAGTTCGAATCAATGGAATGGATTTAGTAACGAACGAAACCGATTATCGTCGCCAAGTTGCATACATTCCAGAACAACCGATGTTATATGAACAACTGACATTACGGGAGCATCTTCGTCTGATGGCGCAAGGATATGATGTCGAAGAAGCGATCGCGACAGAACGCGCGCAACATTACGCTGAACGACTTCGGATGACGAAGCAACTCGAATGGTTTCCAAGTGTCTTCTCAAAAGGAATGAAACAAAAAGCGATGATCTTGTGCGCACTCGTCACAGGGAGTGAGCTGTTGATCGTCGATGAACCGTTTGTTGGACTAGATCCGCTCGCGATTCGCGAGTTATTACAGATTTTTAGTGAACTCAAGCAAGACGGTAAAGGTATTTTAATGTCGACGCATATCCTTGAGACAGCAGAACGGCATTGTAATCGCTTCGTACTCTTGCATGAGGGTCACATTGCAGCGGAAGGGACGACAGCTGCTTTACGCGCACGATATGGATTACAAGATGGAACACTAGATGATCTGTACGTCGCTGCAATCGAGGAGGCGGAACGATGAACAGCCAGTCCTTATGGAAGGAACGGTATCAGGCGGCGATGACCGAGACGGTGAAATACACAAGGTATATGGCGAATGGTGGACTATTATTCACCGTGTACTTCGTTATTTTGTACGGTTTAGTCGTATACGGTCGTTTCCTCGACCAACTCGATCCATCGTTTCCTGGTCGGTTCGTCATGGCAGCCTTGTTTCTGATTTTACCGCTCTACCGGACGAGTCGGACGTTTCTCGTTGAGGCGGACCAAGTGTTTTTGTTACCGGTATTAGCGAAGTTATCAGGGTTTATGCAACAAGTACGAGCGTACAATGCGGTCTTTGGTATCATCCGTGCCGTGATTCCATTTTTAGCTGTCGTTGTTCTCTATGTTCGAACGGAACAGACGACACCACTTGAACTTGTTTTACTTGGGGTAGCGCTTGGACTGTTCGGAGCAGCAGCGAACTTATCAAAACTTGAAGGAATTGCACATCGGACGGTGCTGTTATATGCGTTCGGAGCGGCACTTCTCGTCATCATCGATATGGCGTGGATGGCGATCGTCGTCGCACTTCTCTTAATGGTCGTCCTTCATCTGAAGCGTCAGGATCATCTTCCTCTACGCGAATGGATTTCACTTGAGCAGGAATCGCGCGATCGATTTTATCGATTAGCGAATTGGTTCGTCGATGTGCCGCATCTATCGGCAACGTATAAACGCCGTCGTCTCTTAAGTAACATGGTCGAGCGGATTCCATATCGAGCGCAAACGACATTCGATTACTTGTATGTCAAACAGTTCATCCGGAGTGGAGACGGGATCGGATTGATTGTTCGTTTGACGTTAATTGGAGCTGTTTTCATGTGGTTGGCAAGTGGAAATGTTTGGTTCGTCGCCTTAGCGATTCCAGCGTTCGGAGGACTAACTAGTTTTCAGTTGGCGCCATTCACGAAAGCAGTCGATCAGCATCTTTTGACTCGTCTATTACCATTTGGAAATGCCGTACTGGCGAAACGGAAAATCATCCGCTTCGCAGCAATCAGTCAATGTATCGTACTGACACTTATTGGATTCTTTTTAAGCGGATCCCTCTATGTCGTTGGTGGAGCAGCGTTGGCACTTGTGATCGGTGAGTATTATGCACGAAAATGATAGACAATTAGAAAGAGCCTACGCGATGAATCCATCGTGTAGGCTCTTGGTCTTTACTAATTATTAATTGACACGTTCGTTTGAGAGGTCTTCTTCTTCGACCATACGTAATTCTTTGCTGACAGGAGCAGGGAGGTCGTAAGAAGCTTGACCATGTTCCGCGACGTCGAGTCCACGGAGTTCATCTTCGCGTGTGATCCGAAGACCAATCGTAAGGTCGAGAACTTTTAAGAATGCATAACTTAAGACGCTGACGATGACGACGGCAAAGACGACACCAAGTGCTTGAACACCGAGTTGCGTAAAACCGCCACCATAGAAGAGGCCAGCTTGTCCGATCCCAGTGATTTCAACGAGACGTGGTGAAGCGAAGAATCCAGTTGCGAGTGTACCCCAGATACCAGCGACACCGTGGACGGAGAAGGCACATAATGGATCATCAACGCGACTTGCGAGAAGAATGCTCGTTCCATATGTGATGACACCAGCAAGGAATCCGATGACGACGGCTGCCCATGGTTCAACGAAAGCACAGGCTGCTGTGATCGCAACGAGTGCGGCTAAGACACCGTTGATGATCGACGGGATATCTGCGACACGGCGGTGCCAGAATGAGATGGCGAGTGCGCCGAGTGCACCTGCTGCAGTAGCAAGTAATGTCGTCAAGGCAACATAACTAAAGAATCCGTCGGCAATCGTTAATGTCGAACCAGCGTTGAATCCGAACCAACATAACCAGAGGATGAAAGCACCAACGACAGAGTAGATGACATTGTGTCCGAGTAACGGCGTTTTTTCAGCACCGATTCGTTTTTTGAGCAGTAAAGCAGCAACGAGTGCGGCGATCCCACCTTGTAAGTGAACGACTGTTGATCCGGCGAAGTCTTGCATTCCGAGCGAACCGAGGAATCCACCTGCCCAAACGGAACGTGCAATGATCGGATAGATGATAGCAACGAAAAACGTTCCGAATAATAGATAAACTGATAATTTAGCACGCTCTGCGAATCCGCCCCAAGCAATTGCAAGGGAGACAGCGACGAATGAGAGTTGGAAGAGGAATTTCACATCAATCGTGATGTTCGACCAATCAAGACTGCTGAATCCTCCTTGTAAGAAGAATCCTTCCGTTCCGATAATGGAATTACCATCACCGAACGTCAATCCGAATCCGATGGCCCAAAAGGCGAGGGCGGCAACTGAGAAGCTGATGATCTGTTTGACAGCGACGTGCCCTGCGTTCTTCGCCCGTAACATTCCTGTTTCTAAAAGTAAGAATCCGATTTGCATCGTAAAGACGAGCAGTGCTGCGAATAAGACATAAAACGTATCGACTGAGATAGCGAGTTGTTCCAGTTTCATTGTCGTTCCTCCTTTATCCATTTAAAGTATGTGTTTACTTTAGACGGAAATACTTTCAAAGAAACGTGTTGTGTCAGAAAATCTGACATGGTATTTTTGTGGAAAGGAGTGACGAAGATGAACTACCGTGAGAAAAAGGTGATGTCGATTGGAATCGTCTGTGAATTGACCGGATTATCGGAACGTCAGATTCGTTACTACGAAGAACGAAAATTAATCTTTCCAGAACGGACGAACGGAAAGACACGAAAATATTCATTTACGGATGTCGAACGACTCGTCGAAGTCGCGGAAAAAATCGAAGATGGCTGGCGGACACATGAAATACGTGAAAAAGAACGGAAGGTAACGGAACAGCAACGTTCTGACTTGATCCGTGGTCAATTAAACGCTGCATTCGGTCTTTACAAGAAACAGTGAACATTTCATGAACTGGTAACAGAACTGTCATTTTGTAAACGATTTATTGGCACAGACTTCTTAATTTCAGATATAATGTTTCTGTGTTCACAAACTTATCGTACGTTTTTTTGGGGCGTTAGAACGAGTATAAAGGGGTAGTTATGATGAAGAAATTCAATGATACGTTTTTGCGGGCGATCCGTGGCGAGCAGATTGATCACGTTCCCGTCTGGTACATGCGACAAGCAGGTCGTTATCAAGCGGAATATCGTGAAATCAAGAAGACACGGACGCTTTTCGAGATCACACATGACTCGGAACTAGGCGCATATGTGACAGAACTACCTGTAAAACAATTAGGGGTCGATGCAGCGATTCTGTATAAAGACATCATGACGCCACTTCCATCGATGGGCGTTGACGTCGAAATCAAGAGTGGCATCGGTCCAGTCATCGCGAACCCGATTCGCACGATGGCAGATGTCGAAGCATTACAACCATTCAACCGTGAAGATATTCCATATATCTATGAAACGATTCGTTTGTTACGGGAACGACTCGAAGTACCGTTGATTGGTTTTTCCGGGGCACCATTCACGCTTGCGAGCTATATGATTGAAGGTGGTCCTTCGAAGGGATACCATAAAACGAAAGCATTGATGTATGGACAACCTGAGGTATGGCATGCCTTAATGGAGAAACTAGGTGACATGGTCATCGATTACATCAAATCACAAGTGGATGCAGGAATCCAAGCGTTCCAAATCTTTGATTCATGGGTCGGAACGACAAGCCGGAAAGATTATGTCCGTTACATCAAGCCGACGATGGAACGCATTTTCACGGAATTAAAAGACACCGGCGTGCCGATGATCATGTTCGGTGTAGGCGCAAGTCACTTGGCGGAAGAATGGCACAGCTTACCGTTAGACGTCGTCGGACTTGATTGGCGTTTGTCGATCGACGAAGCGCGCGAGCGTGGACTGACGAAACCTGTCCAAGGGAATCTCGATCCGTCATATCTGTTAGCGCCATGGGATATCCTTGAAGCAAAAACGAAGGAGATTCTCGACATGGGAATGAAGCAACCAGGCTTCATCTTTAATCTCGGTCACGGCATCTTCCCGGAAGTCGATCCAGAAGTATTGAAACGTTTGACTGCATTTATCCATGATTATTCGAAAGAAAAAATGGAGGTAGGAAAATGAAGACGTTAGGACTACTTGTTATGGCGTACGGTACGCCATATAAACCAGAAGATATCGAGCGTTATTATACGCACATCCGTCGTGGACGCAAACCGTCTCCAGAAGCATTGGCAGAGTTGACGGAACGTTACGAAGCCATCGGTGGTGTCTCACCACTCGCACAAGTCACGATTGATCAGGCTGAAGAGCTACACCGTCAATTGTCTGAGAAATATGCTGGTGAAATCGAGTTCAAGCTCTATCTTGGTCTGAAACACATCGAGCCATTCGTTGAGGATGCTGTCGATCAAATGGCAAAAGACGGCATTACGGAAGCGGTCACGGTCGTTTTAGCACCTCACTATTCGACGTTCAGTATCCGTTCATACAATGGTCGTGCGAAGGAAGTCGCGGATAAGCACGGTATTCGTCTCGCATCCGTCGAATCGTGGTACAAAGAAGAAGCGTTTCTCGATTGGTGGGGTAAAGAAATCCGCAAGACGTTTGACGCTTTACCAGTACCTGAAGAGAAAGCTGTTCTCGTCGTTTCAGCACACAGTCTACCTGAGAAAATCATTGCAAACGGTGATCCATACCCAGAGCAATTGAAGGAAACAGCCGAATTGATCGCGCAACGTGCTGGTGTACCGCATATGATCACAGGCTGGCAATCGGCTGGACAAACGCCAGAACCATGGCTTGGACCAGATGTTCAGGATTTGACACGTGACGTCTACGAAGAAAAAGGATACAAAGCATTCGTCTACGTACCCGTTGGTTTCGTTGCCGATCACCTAGAAGTATTGTTCGATAATGATTACGAGTGTAAAGTCGTCTGCGACGAACTCGGAATTCACTATGCGCGACCTGTCATGCCAAACGCGGATCCAGCTTTCATGAAAGCTGTCACGGAAGCCGTCGCGAAACAGGTGGGTAGTTATGTCCAGTAAACGTCTCGTCATCGTGGGCGGTGGTATATCAGGACTTGCAGCCGCCTATTATGCAGAGAAGCAGTTTCCAGAGATGAACATCACGTTACTCGAGGCAGAGGGTCGTCTCGGTGGTAAGGTGGCGACATATCGGGACGAAGGATTGACGATCGAGCGGGGACCGGATTCATACGTCGCACGGAAACACGTGTTGACGGATCTCATCGAAGAGATTGGATTAGGGGAGCAACTCGTTCGTAATAACACGTCGCAAGCGTATATCTTGGATGCGCGCGGTCTCCACCCGATTCCAAAAGGTGCCGTCATGGGCATCCCGACCGATTTAGAGTTATTCGCAGAGACGTCTCTACTGACGGAAGAAGAAAAGGCAGAGGTGACAGAACGCTTGCTTCACCCTGCTCCTGATTTGACGATTCCGGAAACAGACATCCCATTAGGGGAATACCTGCGTCCGCGTCTTGGAGATGCGCTCGTCGAGAAGTTGATCGAACCGCTTCTTTCAGGCATCTATGCGGGTGATATCGACCGGATGAGTACGTTCGCGACCTACCCGCAATTCGTTGCGAATGAGCAAAAGGCTGGAAGCTTGTTCGAAGGGATGCGCCTCATGCGTCCGCTTGATCAACAACAAGGTCCGACGCTCAAAGCGACAGGTCAATTCCTATCACTTGCTACTGGACTCGAGTCTCTCGTCGAGCGTTTAGAAGAGGTGCTCGAACGGACAGAGATTCGTCTTGAGACACCGCTTCGCTCCATTGAACGGGAAGAAGACGGGCGATATCGTCTCGAAACGGATCATGGTCCAGAATATGCCGATGATATTTTGTTGACGATTCCGCATCGCCAAGTCGTGTCCCTGTTACCAGATGCGACGCTTCCAGGGCTTGCGAACCTTTCAACACACTCGACGGCGACGGTCACGTTGATTTTCGATAAGGAAACTGCGTTACCGATTGATGGAACGGGATTCATCGTCAACCGTCGGGCGCCGTATTCAATTACAGCATGCACGGCGATTGATCAAAAGTGGAATCATGCAGCACCGAATCATACCGTGCTTCGTGCCTTCGTCGGACGCCCCGGAAAAGATGCACTCGTTCGTGAATCAGACGAAGTGATTGAACGCGTCGTCTTAGAAGATCTTGAAAACATCTGTGGTCGTCCTTTGCAACCGGAGCGTGTCGTCATCAGTCGTCTCTTAGACGGCTTACCGGCCTATACGGTAGGACATGCACAGCGGATTCAAGAAGTGCGAGAAATCGTCGCTTCTCATTATCCGCACATTCATTTAGCCGGACTCGCCTATGATGGTGTTGGATTGCCAGACTGTGTAGCAGGTGTCAAAGCGACGCTTGAACAAATGGCGTTACAACAACTGGAACCTTGTCCAGAATCATGACACGCCTAAACCTTTTTGAAGCTAGCAGTGCTTCAAAAAGGTTTTTTTGTCTTCAGAAGAATGACACGGAAGGAAACGGGAATAAGAGACAGAGGAATCAAAATCGAAGAATACCGTTGAAGCGGGAGGGAATCGTATGGTGGAAGTATGGAGTACGTTCACGATCATCATCGTCTACGGATTGCTTATCATGAATATCTTGGCTGTTCTGACGGTTATTTTTCTCGAGCGGCGCGATATTGGTGCGACGTGGGCATGGGTATTCATCTTGTATTTCGTTCCGCTCGTTGGATTTCTCGTCTATCTGTTTTTCGGAAGATTGTTGAAAAAAACGAATTTTTATCGTGTCACGGATGAAGAACAACTGGAACAGGATAGACGGATCGCCTTACAGAAAAAAGAACTTGTAACGATGGGACGGCACCCGATGATTCAAAAGCACCGGGATATGATTCGGATGAACCTGATGTCGAACGGTTCCCTGCTCAGTCTCTCGAATCAACTGCAGATTCTTTCGGATGGCGAGCAGAAGTTCAATCGGATGATTCAAGATATCCGCCAGGCAGAGCATGAAGTGAATATCCAATATTACATCATTCAGAAAGATCGTCTCGGGTTAGCGTTGATCGATACATTGACCGATTGTGCCCGTCGTGGGATCAAAATCCGTCTATTGTATGATGCTGTCGGATCACGAAGTCTCAAACGGACGGATTTTAAGGATTTACTCGCACACGGAGGAGAAGTGTTTGCCTTTTTCCCGTCGACGATTGGATTCGTTAATTTTCGATTGAACAACCGCAATCACCGTAAATCCTGTATCATCGACGGTCGAATCGGCTATATTGGTGGCTTCAACGTTGGTACGGAATATCTCGGTATCGATGAAAAGTTCGGCTACTGGCGGGATACACATTTTCGCTTGGAAGGTGACGTCGTTCATGATCAACTCGACCGCTTTATTCTCGACTGGAACCAAGCAAGTGACGTCTATACGGAAAAATCTTTATTTTACTATGGAACGCATAGGATTCAGGATATATTACCGATGCAAATCGTCACATCGGGTCCGGATTCCCGTTCAGAGTATTTGAAGCTTTCCTTGATCAAGATGATCAACGAAGCAAAACGGACGATTTATATCCAATCGCCTTATTTCATTCCAGACACGAGTTATTTAGATGCATGTAAGGCAGCCCTTCTGTCCGGAGTGGAAGTCCGCATCATGATTCCGAACAAACCGGACCACCCATTCGTTTACTGGGCAACGACTGCTGCTGTAGGAGAGTTGTTATCGTACGGAGCTAAAGTCTACACGTATGAACCTGGATTTTTACACGCAAAGACGATCGTCGTTGATGGCGAGATTGCTTCAGTCGGGACGACGAATATCGATGCGCGAAGCTTTCGGTTGAACTTTGAAATGAACACGATCGTCTATGATCAGACAATAGCGATTGAACTAGAACGTCTCTTCCTCGCTGATTGTGAGGTATCAAAGCTCATGACGGTCGAGTCGTATGCCGCGCGTTCAAGAACGATCAAATTCAAGGAAAGTATTTCGCGTTTATTGTCACCGATTTTGTAAACCGCGTTTACGACCAGTCAAAATGTGAAAAATGGTATAGTGGTATGGAAATAGAAAAAGAGGAGAGTGAAGACGATGGCAAATCCAATCAAACTACTCGTATCAGACATGGATGGAACCGTTCTTTCGGGCAAGCAACGAATTGAACCGGAGACGATTCAGGCAATTGAAGCGGCACGCGAACAAGGTGTCGAATTTGCAATCGCGACAGGACGTAACTACTTAAATGCAAAAGAATTAACAGACGCAGCAGGAATCCACTGTCCAATCATTGCTTCAAACGGGGCACGTGTGATGACCGTCGATGGAGAAGAGTTAAGTGCAACGACGTTGACGACGGAACAAGCACAGCAAATTTACGGTATCATCAGTCAATATGAAGTTTTCTTCGAGATGTTCTGTGATCAAGGACTCGTGACAGCACAAGGAGCGACGATCGACGCAGCCTATGATTCCCTGAAAGAGTTGAGTGAAGAGAGTGATCGGGCGAAACAAGTGCTTGATTTCTTCCACGATCGTTATTATGTCCACGAAGACGTCAAGATGATTGATGGATTCCGGTCGTACATTCGTAACCAAGCGGGAAAAGTATTTAAATTCATCTCATTCTCGTTTGATCAAGAATTGATGAAAAAAATCTGGCAGGAAATCGAGCAAAAGGTCGAAGGTGTCTATGTCACGTCGTCAGGACACGATAATATCGAAGTCATGGCTGTCGGTGCCGATAAAGGAACGGCAGTTAAAATCCTCGCGGACCACCTCGGTGTGCCAATCGAACAAGTCGCTGTCATCGGTGATAATCTAAACGATCTTCCAATGTTCAAAGTTGCCGGAAAGGCGATCGCGATGGGAAATGGTCATGATGAGGCAAAAGCGATTGCCCATCACGTGACGAAAACAAACGATGAGCACGGCGTCGGATATGCGATTCAGCAGTTGGCGTCCCGCGCTTGGTAAGGGGGACGTTTCATGTTTAAAGCATTTAAGGAGTTCGCGTTTCGAGGAAATGTGATCGACTTAGCGGTCGGAGTCATTCTTGGTGCTGCGTTTAGCGGGATCATCAAATCACTCGTTGACAGTGTGTTCATGCCGTTGATCGGCATCATCATCGGTGGTGTTGATGTCAAGGGATTGTCGGTCATGGTCGGAAATGCAGAGTTGCAGTACGGTCAATTTCTTCAAGCGAGCATCGAATTCTTGTTGATCGCCTTTGCGCTGTTTATCTTCGTCAAAGGCATCACTTCATTCCGAAAGAAGGAAGAGGTCGTCGAAGAAGAAGCGGTACCAACGACAGAAGAAAAATTATTGACAGAAATCAGAGATGCCTTGATTCATCAAAATGAGTCATCGACTAAAAATTGACGGATACAACAAAGCTGACTCAAAAGTCAGCCTCTACAAAGATAAGGGTGGCAGAATGATGATCTGCCACCCTTATCTCGTAAAAAAGAATGACGCGTCACACGCCACTCCTACAGGAAAAAGCGCATTATGCGCTGTCAGAGACAAACAAGACCCGTTCTCCTGCTTGAATGAAGCAGGAAAACTGGCTTGTGTCTCGCCTGAGGAAAGGGCGTGAAAAGACGCGTCATTCTTTTTTTTGAGTCAGCTCCTTTTTTAAATCATAAAATTTCGAGTAATGCATTTTCAGAGCAGACTTGTAACGAAAGCTGTTTTTTCATTCCTTGATCAAATGAAATTTCTAGCACGTCGTCAACCATGTGCAAAACGGTTCCGGGACCAAATGCTGTATGCGAGACACGCATGTTCTCAGTGATCGGTAGTGGGGAAACGCTAGCTCGCGCTGCAACAGCAGTTCGCTTGCGCTCTACTTTTCGTTTTGCAGCATCAGGCGTGACGAGGCGATGAACGTCTTCGACGAATGGCGAGACATCAAATGATTTCGATTTAAAACGATAGGACAGAAGATGTAGTTCGTGTCGCGCCCGTGTCATGCCGACGTAAAACAAACGTGCAGCTTCTTCCATATCATCGAGTTGTCCATTCTTGTACGCCTTGATCGTATCAGCTGATGGAAGAATACCAGAAACGAGATCAATCATGAAAACGCGATCGAATTCAAGTCCTTTTGCACTGTGAAAGGTCGAAAGGGTGACCGCATTTTGATTTTTATTTTGTTTCGCATCACGCATCAATTGTTCGAGATGCGTGATCCGTTCACGAAAAGCGAGTAGCGTTGGTACATCACTTGCGATGTTATCAATCGTATTCAATGTTTCAAGCAGGTGATCGAGACTAAAACCGAGACTCTCACTCATTTTCCGCAAATTCTTTTCGTAACCCAGTTCATGACGAATCAGAGAGAGGGCGGCAGAGGGTCGAACGGTTTGGATGGAAGCGAACGTGCGCTTCATTTGTTGAAGTTGTTTCTTTTGATAAAACTTCATCTCGATTTTGTTTATGAGTAGATCAAATACAGATTCACCCGTACCGAACTGCTGCAATTGAGAAAGTTGCGCTTTTGAAATGTACCCGGCGAATTTCGTATGAATAGTTGCTAACACATCGATATCTGTCGGATCTTGTGCGAATGTCATGAAGTTTAAGATATCCTTCAAAATCCAATGACTGAAGAATTTATGATCGACATCCTTAATATAAAACGGAATATTTGCTTGATCCAACGCATTCATGACGTTGATCGAAGAAGCATTGTTGCGATATAAGATGGCCACTTCGCGGTAATTCGTCTCTGTCCGTAGTTGATTCAACAGATAGCGGGTCTGATCCTCGTAAGTTGGTAACGTCTCTAAGATGATCGGACGAACCGAGGCGTTCTCCGTAAACATCTGTTTCGGATAGCGTGCTTTATTGCGCTGAATGAATTGGTTCGCGACGGATACGATGTCTTGAGACGAACGATAATTTTGCTCCATGTAAAGAATTGTCGCATTCGGATACGTATCCTTGAAATGGAGGATTTTCGAAGCATCTGCACCACGCCAGCTGTATAGCGTCTGATCATCGTCTGCAACGACACAAAGTCGGTTATGCGGTAAGGCTAACTTTTCGACCAATTGATGTTGAACGAGTGACGTATCCTGGCTCTCATCCGTTAGGATATAGTCAAAGCGACGCTGATAATGTTGCAACAGACGACGGTCTTGCTCCAAAATCGTATTCGCATACGTCAACATATCATCAAAGTCGAGTAACGGATGTAAGGGATCACGCGACTTGAATTGTTCATACGCCACATAGATATCAGGGAAATGTTTGATCGTCGTCGGTACTGCCTTGATTTCCTTTAAAGAAAGAAGACGGTTCTTGACGAAGGAAATCATTCGTAATAACTCATCCATCTGGTCGTCGGTAATGACACTCCGATTAATTTCCTGGAAAATACGCCGGAGTAACATGCGTTTATGTGGCGCATTCGGATGTTGTTGATCCATTGGTCCCTCAATGATCGTATAGGAGAGACGTTGCTGGGATGTATGATCCCGAACGACTTGAAAAGCAAAGCTATGAATCGTCGAGAATGCCGCTGTCGTTCCAATTAATTCGTGAAATAGATGATAAAAACGATCCGCCATCTCGCGAGCTGCTGCCTTACTGAAGGTCAGCCCTAAAATACGATGTGGTTCGATCTTTTTTTGTAAAATCAAATAGGCAATCTTAAAATTAAGCGTCGTTGTTTTTCCAGAGCCGGGTGAGGCGAGTAACAGCAACGGACCATGGTCATGTTCGATTGCCTGTTGTTGGACAGGATTCAGTTGAATGCCGGTCAATCGCTCCATCTGTTCGAAAAAATCTTCATGCATGATACAGTTCACCTCGAGCGTATTTATTTCTCGTCCAATAATCGAACTTTCCCTAGTGTATCATTTTTAGTGTCAGGATTGGATTACGGAAAGAAGAACCGTGGAATAAAGAGACAAGAGCCTATTGGATGTTATGTAAGACGAGTACCCTAAAAGACTAGGCAAATGGATACAAAAACATTAAAATGGGAATAGATGTAAGAGAGTACTCTCTTGTCCTGTACAAAGAGGGAAGGCGGAATGAGAATGTCTGTAGTGAAATTACACATGTATACGAATGAACATTATGAACAATGTGATGCGTTCATTCTTCCGGAAGAACAAGTCCAGTTTACTTCTTTTCCGACGGATGTCGTCACAGATGCAGTTGCCCATCCAGATAAATTCCCGGTTGTCATCAAAAAAGACGAGCTCGTCGTCGGATTTTTTATTCTTCATCTTAACCCCCCTAAAACACATCGAACACATGAACAAAGTGTCCTATTACGTGCCTTTTCCATTGATGCACGCCATCAACAGCAAGGATATGCGAAAGAGGCAATGATGCAGTTGCCAGAGTTCGTGCATCATCATTTTCCAGAAGTCACAGCGATTACACTAGCGGTCAATAAAAAGAATATTGCTGCAAAATCACTGTACTTCAAGACGGGATACGTCGATACGTTACAGTCCGTCATGGGTCCGATTGGGGAGCAACACATCCTTGCCTTTGATTTAGAAAAAGAACTACGATTGAAGCATTGAATTAAAAAAAGCATTTTCCTGATTCTATTCAGGAAAATGCTTTTTTTACTTAAGATAAATCGTAGAGTGATAGATGCGCACCTGCTTCACCAGAGAAGACAATCCCTCGACTGGATGTTCTCGGGAAAATCCGTCCAGATGCAACGGCTTCTCCGTCATTCAGGAAAAGTTCAAACGAAGAACGATCCACGAACAAACGTAATGTATGCAAGTCCTTCGCAAGAATCGTCGATCGCGAAGTACCGAATGATTCGGCAGGGACTTCCGCACCTGAACGGCTTCGATCGATTGTAAATTGACGTGATACAGCATCGTAATGGAATACGGTTTCTTCAGTGGCGTCTTGACGAATCGAGAAGCGGAACGTGTCCGACGACAGTTTTAAGTCTGTCATCACGAGCTCGAAAATCTCGGCTTCCGCAATTGTCACGTCTTGTTCGAAAAGAATCGTTTCGTCAAACAGCGTCTCTTTTCGTAGCTGTGTCAGTTCATTGACAGGTCGTTGACGAAGTTGCCCCTGTTCAATCGTTAATTCACGTGGCAATGTCAAAGCATGTGCCCAGTTATAGATGTCAGAAGGATAACTGATATCCGGTAGCCCCATCCAACCAACAAGAATCCGTCGACCATCTGCCGCCTCAGTTGTTTGTGGCGCGTAGAAGTCAAATCCGAAATCGAGTTCTTGGAACGGTTCGTGTGTGAATGTTAAGTCGGGTAAAGCTAACGGTTCGCCGATGAAATAACCGGACTGGAAAATATTTTGATAGTTCTGACCATCTGGTTCAATCCCTTGAGGGCTAAAGAGGAGGATTCCTTTTCCATCCAGCTCGAAATAATCAGGACATTCCCACATATAACCGAATGTCGGGTAGTTCGTCTGTAACTCACCGAGGAATGTCCATTGCTCTGCATCTTGAGACTGATAGATGACAGTACAGCCCGTCAAGTCACTGCGCTGTGCACCAATGATGCAGTACCAGATGCCCGATGCATCTTGGAAGACTTTCGGATCACGGAAATGTTCCGTATATCCTTCAGGAACGTTTGGGATAGCAGGTGGTAAATGTTTTTCGATTCGTCCATCCGAGCGGAGATGACCGACGATTTGGCTCGTATGGCGATTCCAATCCGCATCCCGTTTATTACCAGTGTACATGATGTGCACTTGATCATCTTTAATGAAGCCACTACCGGAATAAGCACCGTGCGAATCAGGATCGTCATTCGGGATCAAGGCGGCTCCTTCATCGAACCAATGTACAAGGTCTTTTGATGTCATGTGATACCAGTACTTCAGCCCGTGTACGGGTCCGAGTGGAAACCATTGATAAAACAAATGATAGAGACCATCATGATAGACGAAGCCGTTCGGATCATTCAAAAGTCCGGTCGGAGGTTGGATATGGTAAGAAAATCGCCAAGGAGATGTGCGAACTTCTTCCTTCATCGCTTGGTAGACGCTCGGATCGACATCCGAGAGGGGACGGTATCGTGCTTCACGTGTCCATTGATTCATGTTGACAGCTCCTCGTTGAAAAATTATACGCTTCTCGTTCACCTTACGGAGGAGAGCAGCGCTTGTCAATCCTCCGTCCTGAATGGTCAATGAACGGACATACATCCTCTGCCGTTTTGCTTCGAACGATAGAGCGCTAAATCAGCATGATGCATGACTTGTTCGAGTGATTCTCCTGTCACCTGTTCGGCGACTCCGATACTCATCCCGATGTGGACGGTTTGTTCTTCTAAGTGATACGGCATCGAGACGTGAGCGATCCATTGTTCACCTAAGTATCGTGCTTCTGTTAAGGATTGAGTCGTCAAGACGATGATGAACTCATCGCCGCCCAGACGAGCCACGAATCCACCCGGTGGAAGCAATTGTTCGAGACGTTGACTGACCTCGATCAGCAGGAGATCACCTAGCGCGTGACCATATGTATCATTGACTGATTTAAAGCCGTCTAAATCAAGGCAAAGATAGATAGAATGCGTTTCTGCAGGCAATTGTTCGATGTATTGAGCGAGACCGTTGCGGTTCGCGAGACCAGTCAGGCTATCGCGTTGTGACAAGCGTTCAAACGTTAATTTCTCTTGTTCGGTATGTAGCAAGCGATGAATCAGTCGCTGTAAGGCATCCGTCAGTGTCTCGATTTCTCGGATTCCACGATGATTCGGGAGTGATTTTGATGGATCATCCTGCATCTGTTGTGCGGCATGTGTGATTTTTAATAATGGTCGTGTCAATAGCTTCGCTAACATCCAGCCAAGTACGGCTGTAACGAAAGAGGCAATCAAACCAGCGATGAAAATCGTTTGACGTAAAGCATCGGCATCAGCGAACGCAATCGAAGTCGGTTGACGTACGAGAACCGTCCAACCTAAGCCATCGTAATCCTTGTAACCTCGGCTTGTGCTTTGACCAGAGACAAATTCTTTCCCTTGCCAGGAAGCGGTCGCAGAAGCATTCGAAGTCAGCGTTACGCTATCGGGTAATGTTTTACCGCTCCATCCGCTTGGTCCAAGTAAAATCGTTTTTCGATCTTGACTAATGATGAAGACATCGACTTGTTGGAGAGAGGACGTGGCGCTCTGAAAACTTTGTTCGATTGCTTTTGCCCATTCGAAGCTGAGATGTGTCGCAAGGACACCAGAAAATCGACCCTTATCATACAAAGGTGTACTAATATCGACGAACTGTAACGGTTCACCGCTTGGGTTCGGCAATAATTTTGCGAGTAGGACAGCTTCATGGACATCTCCGATGAATGGTTGTGATAAGGCTTGTTGGAAGACGGGACGTTCCTTGATCGACGTTCCTTCCAGAATCTGATTCGTTGACGCAACGACGTTACCTTCCGTATCTAATCGACCAATCCAAGAAAAGTCAGGAATCTGCCGTTGTAACTCTTCGAGTGTCCGTCGCGTTTCTGTTTTTTGTTCTGTTTGTTGAATCGTTGATAAGGAACCCAGCAATTTTACTTCGGCATAACGTGACCACATGTAATGATCAAGCTTATCAGATAGTTGGTGAGCGGTCGTTGACAGATTCATCCCGACTTCCGATTGGAGTCGGTTTGTTGCATGTTGACTAATGAAGAAAGTTAATCCGAGCGTCATGCTAAAAAATAGCAGGGAAATCAATCCCGCTAACAAAACATCAAAGCGAAGTGAGGGTTTGGACATTGTGTGATACTCCATTCATACGTTTTCATTTGTTTTTACTTACATCATACACGTAGACATCTACGAGTTGTTCGCGGTTCGAGAAACTCGTTCGCGCGTATCGGAAATCGTGTTTTTCCCAAAAACGACGGGCTCTTAAATTATCAGGTAAGACCGCGAGATGAATGTGAGGTTCCTGACTTAGGAATCGATCACAAAAAGCGGATAGTAACCGACTACTAATTCCCGTACCGTGTTGAGAAACATCCATTAAGAATAAACCGATCCAAGGTGTACCGTCTTTTGGATGCTTCGGTAGGTAGTCAATCAGTAAGACGGGTTCTCCGTCCACATATCCAATCAGCGATACGGTATCGGGATTTAAAAACTCTTCCTGTAAGGTCGAATCAGAGAGCGGAAGCACTCGTTCTTCTAAGAGCGCATATTCAGGAACGCTCGCGTACAACGATTGGATGATCGGAAAGTGATCATGTGTTACTTGTTCAAAAAGAATCATCTAGCGACTCCATTCTTTATTTTTAGTATAAAATTTCTGCTGTTACGCCTTTTTAATTGGAATCGGATTACATATTTGTAAGAAATGAAACTTATCCTTTAAAATCACGTACACTAATAGCATAGACAAAATATGAATGAGGAGGAAGAGCAGATGTTAAAGATTGAAAATATCTCAAAGCGTCTCGGGAAAGAGCAAATTTTAAAAGACGTCAGTTTTGAGGTATCCCCAGGAGAAGTGTTCGGCTTCCTCGGACCGAACGGAGCAGGGAAGACGACGACGATTCGCATCATCACGGGACTACTCGAGCAGGATGCAGGGAAAGTCACGGTCAATGGATTTGATGTCGTAGAAGAGCGTTCGAAAGCGTTGACGCAAATTGGAGCAATCGTGGAGAATCCAGCGTTTTATCCTTATCTGACAGGAAAACAAAACTTGGTTCATGCAAAAAACCTCATTCCGGGACTCGGTCAAGTTGATTATGATGCACTAGCACGACTCGTTGGTCTCGAAGGAAAGCTTTCAAAAAAAGTCGGAGAGTACTCACTCGGAATGAAGCAACGACTCGGAATTGCTCGTGCCTTGCTACATAACCCGCGCGTCTTGATTTTAGATGAACCAACGAATGGTCTGGATCCATCCGGGATTGCGGAGCTTCGTGAATATTTACGCCAAATGGCGCGTGAGCAAGATATCGCGATTTTAATTTCAAGCCATATGTTGAGTGAGATGGAACAAATCAGTGATCGTTACGCGATCATCGATCAGGGTGTCATCAAGTCGGTCGAGTCCGTTCGTAATGAAACCGGAGCGAAAATCGCTCTTCGTGTCAATGCGGAAGCGATGACAGATGTACTCGATGCCCTTCGCGTCGCAAACTACCCATCAGAAGTACTCGAGAATAAAATCATTATCACCGCACCGGAAAGTGAATGTCCAGCTATCGCTCGACTCGTCGTGCCGATTGCCGATTTACATGAACTGACCGTTAAACGTTTGACGCTTGAGGAACAATTCCTGCAAGTAACGAAAAAAGAGGGGGATTCACATGCTTTCGCTCATACAAAATGAATGGATGAAATGGTGGACGACTAAAAAAGCGAAGATTGTCTTAGTATTATATGTATTAATTGCTGTAGGTCTGATCATTATTGCGAAAACGAATGATATTTCATTTGATCGGAGCGGCTATTACTCGGATACGCTTTCGATCTTAACAGGACTGCTCGGGATCATTACGATTGTCTTCACGGCAGAAGTCATCGGGAATGAGATTCGCTACGATACGATGAAACATTTGTTGATGAGTCCGTATTCCCGAATGACGATTTATTTCTCGAAACTTATCTTTTCGATCTTGATCATGTTGTTCCAATTCGCGTTCATCGTCGTCGTCCTTTACGCCGGTTCTTTTGCGTTTTCAGAGGCAGGCGATCCACTCTTGTTCCGTGATACGATCGTTGAGCTTGTGAATCCGATCTTTACGATTTTCATGACACTATTCTTCTCTTTACTGTTCCGCTCAGTTGGAATGATCATCGGTTTTACCGTGTTGGCTCAATTCTTCACAGCGATTGTTGGTGGCATTTTACTTACTTTAAAACCGGAAATCGCTAAGTGGATCGTATTCATGCATCTCGACTGGTCGATGTACTTTAAAGGCACGGCAGGTTATGGGATGGGCGAAGTCATGGGAACAAGTTTGACGTTCTCCGTTTTATTCGTTCTTGCGCATATTATCGTGTTGTTCGGTGGTTCTATCTTGATTTTCCAAAAAAAATCATACACTTAAGAAAAAAATGTACACTTCCAGATAATCCATCTAGAAGTGTACATTTTTTAGCTTAACTGCTTGTCCGTTTAGGTGGACGTGCCGTAATCGGGAACAATCGCTGAAACCATTCGATCAGTGGACCGTTCAATAAGAGGAAAATGAAAGTTCCGACTCCGATGCCGATCAGTTCGCGTTCAATCAGTGAAAAGAGGCAAGCAATCAAAAAAGGAATACCGAGGCTGATCGTTGCTCCGAGCGATGTACTTTTAAAGCGGCTGATCAGTGACTTCATCAAGTAATCCGGTGGCATCAATACGAATCCGATTTGGAGATAGAGGGCGAGTCCAAGTGAAATCAATGGCATACCGATCAACATGTACACGGCGCGCATCCAAAGTCCCTGTGGTGTGTAAATCAATTGATGGATGGATAAGAAGAAATCAATCGCAGCGCCGAAAAGGACGACGAGTGCAAAACTGAGAACAATCGTCCACCAACTAAATCGACTCCCGAGAGAAAGTGCTGCAATCAAAGCAAGCACATGTAAGACGATGATCGCTAGTCCGACAGTTAAAGGTGAGATGGCCGCGACGGCCTCACTCGCTGAAGTCCAAGGTGCACTCCCGATCGAGGCGGTCACCATGAAGCTGTTTCCTAAGGCGTTAATTAAAATAGAGAATAAATAGATGACAATCCGTTTTTGCTGACTCATTGACGTGCACAGACGGTAGGACTGCGCGTTCACCTCCTGAAAAGAAATCGTTTCGTTAAGCTATACCCTAATCGTAGCGCTCTTTTCACTTATTTTCATGAAAAGAGCATTGCCTATTCCTCCTATTTCACGACATACTTAGGACACATTACGAATCAGGGGGAGAACATATGACATATTTTGGACAGAAGATCCTGCCTTCCGTTAGAAAATTAGAAGACTTTGAAAAGATGCTGAAGAGTCCATATGAATATGGGGTCTTACTCGAAATGCACGTATCGCGCTTAAAAGCAGTCTATGAGATGGCGCATCGTTACGACAAAAAAATGTTTTTGCACATGGATCTCGTTCAAGGATTAAAAAATGATGAATACGCAACGGAATACGTCTGCCAAGAATTAAAGCCGTATGGTGTCATTTCGACGAAGGCGAGCGTCATCTTGAAAGCACGTCAAAAAAAGGTCAAGACGATGCAACGCATGTTCTTACTCGATTCCAGTTCACTCGAAAAAAGTTATCAACTCATGGAACGGACGCAACCTGATTACATCGAGGTGTTACCTGGATTAATGCCAAAGTACATTCAAGAAGTGAAAGAAAAGACGGGGCGTCTCGTATTCGCCGGTGGACTCATCGATACGGTCGAGGAAGTGGAACAAGCAATTGAAGCAGGTGCCTCAAGTATCACAACATCGAATAAGGACTTGTGGCGTCATTTTGAACCACGCTCCTAACCGGATTGTGATGAAAATCATTCGGATTGTTTGACAGCGTTTTCACTGATTGTTATAGTGATATCAAGTTGATACAAAGTGACGGAGAAAAGGGAGATTCACGTGTGAGTCCTGCTTGAAGAACATTCAAGTATGAACTGACGTGGATCTCCTTTTTATGTTGCTTTTTTCACATAACCAAAAGGAGGAACACATATGTCACCCATTTTAGCGGAATTTTTAGGCACAGCTTTGCTTGTCGCGCTTGGGAACGGTGTAGGTGCAGGCGTTAGTTTGACGAAATCGTTTGCAAAGGATGCAGGCTGGATCGTCATCACGTTTGCGTGGGGTTTTGCCGTGGCGATTGCAGCGTATGCCGTCGGTCAATTCAGTGGAGCACACCTTAACCCAGCAGTAACGCTTGGTTTAGCCTTTGACGGTTCATTTGCATGGACGGACGTACCAGGCTATATCGTCGCTCAAATTGCCGGCGGGATACTTGGTGCAAGTCTTGTTTTCGTCCATTACTTACCACATTGGGCAGAGACGAAAGACCCAGCAGCGAAACTCGGCGTCTTTGCGACGTCACCAGCGATTCCACATACATTTGCCAATCTAATGAGTGAAATGATTGCGACATTCTTACTTGTCATCGGGTTGTTGTCGATCGGAGCGAATAAGTTCTCAGATGGTCTGAATCCATTGATCGTCGGTTTCTTGATCGTCAGCCTCGGTATGTCATTCGGAGGCACGACAGGATATGCGATGAATCCGGCGCGGGACCTTGGTCCACGTATCGCTCACTTCATCTTACCGATTCATGGAAAAGGATCATCGAACTGGGGATACTCATGGATTCCGGTTCTCGGACCAGTTCTCGGTGGAAGTCTTGGCGGATTGTTTTATCGTTCGGTCTTCACAGGAAAAGATACACCGGCTTTTTGGATTGTAGGACTTGTGACAATCGTCATATTAGGCTTATGCTATAGATTCGGTGTTCGTCCGAACAAAACAACGTCAGTGGAGTCAAAGTCAGCTTAACTTATTTAGATACAAAAGGATGGGGAAGAGATGGAGAACTACATTTTGTCATTGGATCAGGGAACGACGAGTACACGTGCGATCCTGTTTAATCGTGCCGGCGAGATCGTCCATTCAGCGCAACAGGAATTCACGCAGTATTTTCCGAAACCAGGTTGGGTCGAACACAACGCAAACGAGATTTGGGGAAGTGTCCTTGCTGTCGTGGCGACTTGTCTGACGGAGGCGAACGTAAAGCCGTCGCAGATTGCTGGTATTGGAATCACGAATCAACGTGAAACAGCTGTCGTTTGGGAAAAAGAAACAGGGAAACCGATTCACAATGCAGTCGTGTGGCAATCGAGACAAACGGCTGAAATCTGTGAAGCGCTTCGAGCAGCCGGTCATGCCGAGCTCTTCCGTGAGAAGACAGGTCTATTGATTGACGCTTATTTCTCTGGTACGAAAGTCAAATGGATTTTAGATCATGTCGAAGGAGCACGGGAACGTGCTGAACGTGGTGAACTACTGTTCGGTACGATCGATACGTGGCTCATCTGGAAATTATCCGGCGGAAAAGCACATGTGACCGACTATTCGAATGCAAGTCGTACGTTGATGTATAACATTCATGAATTAAAATGGGATGACGAGTTACTCGGCATCTTAGATGTCCCAAAAGCCATGCTTCCGGAAGTACGACCATCTTCTGAAGTGTACGCAGAGACAGCAGGGTATCACTTCTTCGGAGAAGCAGTTCCAATTGCTGGAGCAGCAGGCGATCAGCAAGCCGCATTGTTTGGCCAAGCATGTTTTGATACAGGAATGGCGAAAAACACATACGGTACGGGTTGCTTCATGCTGATGAACACAGGGGAAGAGGCTGTGAAATCAGATCACGGATTGCTGACGACGATCGCGTGGGGCGTCGATGGAAAAGTGGAGTATGCCTTAGAAGGAAGTATCTTCGTCGCAGGATCTGCGATTCAGTGGTTACGTGACGGCTTACGTCTCATTGATGATGCCAAAGAATCAGAAGGATACGCAACACGCGTCACGTCTTCAGACGGTGTCTACGTCGTACCAGCATTCGTTGGTCTTGGTACACCTTACTGGGATTCAGACGTTCGTGGTGCCGTCTTCGGTTTGACACGTGGTACGGAAAAAGAACATTTCATCCGCGCGACACTTGAATCACTCGCTTATCAGACACGCGACGTCCTATCTGCGATGGAGCAAGATTCAGGCATCGAGATGAAAACGCTCCGTGTCGATGGTGGAGCAGTTAAAAACGACTTCTTGATGCAGTTCCAAGGTGACATCATCCAAGCGCCAGTTGAGCGTCCGGAAATCAATGAAACGACGGCGTTAGGTGCAGCGTACCTCGCAGGTCTTGCTGTTGGATTCTTTGAGAACCGTGAACAGATTGCGACGCAATGGAAAAAAGAACGTCGTTTCGAGCCGAGTATGGCGAAAGAAGAGACGGATGCGCTCTACGGTGGATGGCAAAAAGCTGTTCAAGCTACGATGTTGTTCAAATGATGTGAGGTATGTTATAGTAAGGTCAAGTTAATAAATCGGTCGGAGAATATGGAGAGACCACAGCAGCAGTTGACATAGTCAGCGTGTTTGTTGTGGTCTCTTTTTTTTTCGAACCTAAACAGGAGGAACTATTCATGGCTAACCAACCATTTTCAAGCAAAAACCGTGCAGATGTCTATAATCGATTAACACGTGAAGAACTCGATCTACTCGTCGTAGGTGGCGGTATCACAGGTGCGGGGATCGCCCTCGATGCAGCGTCACGCGGTATGAAGATTGGCCTCGTCGAAATGCAGGATTTCGCGTCCGGTACGTCTAGTCGTTCAACGAAATTAGTCCATGGTGGTCTACGTTATTTAAAACAATTCGAAGTTCAGATGGTCGCTGAAGTCGGTAAAGAACGTGCGATCGTTTACGAAAACGGACCACACGTCACGACACCAGAGTGGATGTTGCTTCCGATGCATAAAGGCGGTACGTTCGGACCATTCAGTACGTCAATCGGTCTCCGTGTTTATGACTTCTTAGCAGGTGTTAAACGTTCGGAATGGCGTACGATGTTATCTGCGAAAGAAACATTAGCGAAAGAACCACTCGTCAAACAACAAGGTCTCAAAGGTGGCGGTTACTACGTCGAGTACCGCACAGATGACGCTCGTCTAACGATTGAAGTCATGAAAGAAGCGGTCGAACACGGTGCACGTGTCGTCAACTATACAAAAGCAGAAGAAATCATCTACGATGCTGGAAAAGTCGTCGGCATGCGTGTGACAGACCTCTTGACAGGTGACGTACATGAAATCCGTGCGAAAAAAGTCGTCAACGCGACAGGTCCATGGGTCGATGAATTACGTGAAAAAGATGGCTCTAAAGTCGGGAAACAACTTCGTTTGACAAAAGGGGTCCACGTCGTCATCGATCAATCGAAATTCCCACTCAAACAAGCGGTCTACTTCGATACACCAGACGGTCGGATGATCTTCGCGATTCCACGTGATGGAAAAGCGTACGTTGGTACGACAGATACGTTCTTCGATAAAGATACTGCACATCCGAAGTTCACAGTCGAAGACCAAGACTACGTCCTAGACGCGATTCACTATATGTTCCCAGAGGTTAAAGTGACAGCAGAAGACGTAGAATCAAGCTGGGCTGGTGTACGTCCATTGATTTATGAAGAAGGAAAAGATCCTTCTGAAATCTCTCGTAAAGATGAAGTATGGCAGTCTGAGTCAGGTCTCATCACGATTGCGGGTGGGAAATTGACTGGATACCGTAAAATGGGTGAGCACGTCGTTGATCTCGTCGCTAAACTCTTGAAAAAAGAAGAAAACGTCGCGTACGCACGTTGCTCGACGAAAAACATGCCAATGTCTGGTGGACACGTCGGCGGAGCAAAAGGATTTGCTGAATTCTTAAAAGCTCAAACAGCAACGAACGGTCTAACGACAGAAGAAGTTCAATTCCTAGCAAAACGCTACGGTTCGAACTTACCGAAAGTACTGGAATACGCAGCAGCATTCGATGCAGCAACGACAGCTCTTCCACGTTCTGTCTATGCACAACTCCACTACAGCATCGAACATGAAATGGTCGCTCGTCCGATCGACTTCTTCATCCGCCGTACAGGTGCTGTCTTCTTCGATATCGCTTGGGCTCGTGCTCATAAAGATGCCGTCATCGAAGAGATGAAATCTGTCTTGAACTGGACAGCAGAACAAACAGCTGCTTATACGAAAGAACTCGATATCGAGATCGAAGATGCAGCACATGCACTCGTGACAGAATAAGCTCTTTAACTCATCAAGGAATCAAGATCAATATGATCTTGATTCCTTTTTTTACATATTCGTATTGACGCGGGCGGAAAGATTGCAACTCTGTCTAGAGGCGACTATGCTTAATGTATGAAATTGCACAAAAGGAGAGAACACAGATGAAAGTAGAAGTATGGTCGGATTACGCATGTCCGTTTTGTTATATTGGGAAGCGTCGTTTAGAACAAGCAATTGCGAACGAAAAGTTAGATGTCGAGGTCGAATTCAAGAGCTTTGAACTCGATCCAGATGCACCAGCAGTACCGACGCAAGGATTATACGAAATTCTTGCGTCAAAATATGGAACGACTCTCGAACAAGCACGGAATATGTCGCAAGGTGTCGTTGATACGGCACGTCAAGAAGGCTTGCACTATGAGATGGATCGTGTCATTCCAGCCAATACATTCGAGGCTCATCGCCTGACTCAATTCGCAAAAAAACATGGTAAGATGAATGCAGTATCAGAAGCACTGTTCACAGCGTACTTCATGAATGGAGAAGATCTGAATGACCAAGCCATTCTGACACGGATCGCAGTAGATGCTGGACTTGCTGAGGCAGACGTCACAGCGTTTCTTGCGTCAGAAGAACTGGCGACAGATGTTCGAGAAGAAGAAGCGATGGCACAACAACTGGGTGTCCGTGGTGTACCGTTCTTCGTCTTTGACCGGAAATATGCCATTTCTGGCGCACAACCAGTGGAAGCCTTCGAACAAGTCTTCGCGAAGATGCGTCAAGAACAAACACTTGAAGTCATCGCTGAAGGTGACGCGTGTGGTGTTGACGGCTGTAACTGATCACATTATGATTCCATCACAAAGGAGCACGAAACCCTTATGAAATTCATCTTCCATCCTGAGATTCGCGATGCGCGAATCAATCTCGCTGTCGAAGAATTCATCTTGAACAACCTAAACGTTAATGAAGAAGATTATTTCTTGTTTTATATCAACGGTCCATCGATAATCGTCGGAAAAAACCAGAACACGAACGAAGAAGTCAATTTGAAGTATGTTGAGGAAAACGGCATCCACGTCGTCCGTCGTCTTTCAGGTGGTGGCGCTGTGTATCATGACGAAGGAAACTTGAACTTCAGTTTCTTGACAAAAGATGACGGTGATTCGTTCAACAACTATAAAAAGTTCACGGAGCCAGTCGTACAAGCGCTGCATAAACTCGGTGTCGAAGCGGAGTTATCCGGACGAAACGATATTCATGTCGGAAGTCGGAAAATCAGTGGGAATGCCCAGTTCACGACTAAAGGGCGGATGTTTAGTCACGGTACACTGATGCTCGATTCGAACATCGAAGAAGTCGTCAATGCGCTTGTCGTCAGTGAAGAGAAGATGCGCTCTAAAGGCATTAAATCAGTCCGGAGTCGTGTCGCGAATATCTCGGAATTCCTGTCAGAACCATTGACGATGGAACAATTCGTCGATCATCTCCTTGCTTCGATCTATGAAGGGAAAGAGATTGAACGGTATATCTTAACCGAAGAGGACTGGGATAAAGTACGTGCCATCTCGGCAGAACGTTATGGCAACTGGGAGTGGAATTTCGGGAAATCGCCGAAATTCGATGTCATCCATAAAAAACGCTTCCCGATTGGTACGATTGATTTCCGGCTGAACGTCAAAAAAGGCATCATCGAAGAAGCGAAGATTTATGGCGACTTCTTTGGCGTCGAGGATGCAGAGGAAATCGCGCGGGCGCTCGAAGGTTCACGCTATGATCGCGCGTCTCTTCGCGAAGTGCTCGGTCGGTACGAATTGAAAAAATACTTCGGCGCTGTCGAACTAGATGAGGTGCTAGACGTTTTAGCGTAAGTCTTTATGGGAAAACTCCTTCTATCAACTGCATAGGGGGAGTTTTTTTCATGGGCTATAATAAAGATAATTTTTTAGAAGGTTCGTTGACGGACTTTATTGATTTCGAACGGATTTCAGAACAGTTACCAAAAACGGAGGATGAACAGCCGTTACCATATTATGAGCGTGATGATTATAAGGCAGCAGGAAAATTAGAGGGGAAAGTCGCGATCGTCACGGGCGGCAACTCTGGAATCGGGCGTGCTGTCTCAATTGCTTATGTCCGAGAAGGAGCGAAAGTCGTCATCGCCTTCTACGGTGATCAAGAAGGGGCAGAAGAAACAAAGGCACGCCTTGAGGAATTAGGCGGCGAAGTCCTACTTTCTAAAGGGGATATCGGAGATGCAGATTACTGTGAAACACTCGTCCAAAAAACGATCGATCGTTTCGGTCGCTTAGATATCATCGTCAACAATGCGAGTATGCAAAAACCAGAAGATAGTCTGAAGGACATCACAGACGAGTCGATGGAGAAGACGTTCAAGACGAATATCTTCGGAATGATGCGTCTTGCCCGTGCTGCCTTACCGCACCTTTCACTCGGTTCTGCCATCATCAATACGACATCTTCAACGGCATACGAAGGGAACGCGCTTTTGATTGACTATTCTGCGACGAAGGGAGCAATCGTCAGCTTCACTCGGAGTCTTTCGATGAACTTAGCGAAGGAAGGCATTCGTGTCAATGCCGTCGCACCGGGTCCGATCTGGACACCGCTCATCACGGAAACGTTCCCGCATGAATCAGTCAAGACATTCGGGAAAAATACACCGATGGATCGCCCAGGGCAGCCGGCTGAGATGGCATCGGCATATGTTTTCCTCGCGTGTAACGATTCAAGTTATATGACAGGACAAGTCCTTCACTTGAATGGTGGTGTCATCGTCAACGGTTAAAAAGAAACTCGGTGAAAACGTTTCCAAAAAGTGTTACACTATCCATACGGTCGCTTTTGACTACGTATGGATTTTTTTTACGTAAAAAATGAATAGTCATTCATTCGAAAGGGGAATTTTGCTCATGCTTGGATTGATTCAATCCGTCGAAGAAACCGCTCGAACACATCCGGATTCAACGGCGTATGTGTTTGAGGACACGCAAGTCAGCTATCGTGAGTTTGTCGAGAAGTTTCACCGGGCAGCCGGCGCACTCGAAGCGAACGGAATCCGAAAAGGTGATCATGTCGCGCTAATCTTAGGGAATAGCCCAGCATTCCTAGTGGCATATTACGCCATCATGAAACAAGGGGCAATCGCGATTCCAATCAACCCTACATATACACCGGATGAAATCGGGTATATCCTGATGAACGGTGATGTGAAGGGGATTTTAGGCATTGCACCGCTCGTCGAAGCTGCAAAAGATCGTCTCGTGCATTTACCGAATCTCAAGATCGTCGTCTCTGTTCCTTACGCGGATCAGGAAGGACCAAACGAAACGCATCAACAAGTGACGTTCATCACGCTCGATCGCTGGCTCGAAATCGAACATCCATTGACAGAAGTGACGAATGAACTGGACGACATCGCTGTCATTCTCTATACGAGTGGGACGACAGGAAAACCAAAAGGTGCGATGTTGTCCCACCGTAATCTGACGTCGAATGCACGCTCGATTGGGGATTATCTACATGTATCCAGTAGCGACCGGACACTTGCCGTATTACCGATGTTCCATGTTTTTTGTTTGACGGTCGTCGTCAATGCTTCACTCGCACATGGAGCGTCAATCATCATTGCTCCACGTTTTTCACCACAAGAGACGTTTGAGTTAGCAAAAAAAGAACAGGTGACGATTTTTGCGGGTGTACCGACGATGTATAATTTCTTACTTCAAACCGTGAAGGCTCATCCGAAATATGCGACCTATTTTGAATCAACACGTTTGTTCGTCTCAGGAGGAGCAAGTCTTCCAGTGCCGCTTCTTGAAGCATTTGATCGAACATTCCAATGTCATATCCTCGAAGGATATGGTTTATCGGAAGCATCACCCGTCACTTGTTTCAATCCGGTCAATGGTGTTCAAAAACCAGGCTCGATTGGGACATCGATCGTCGATGTCGAAAACAAAGTCGTCGATGAACTCGGACAAGAATTACCAAATGGTCAAGTCGGAGAATTGATCGTTCGAGGACCAAACGTCATGACGGGTTATTACAAGATGCCGGAAGAGTCGCAAGCGACGTTACGCGATGGCTGGTTATATACGGGTGATTTGGCTCGTCGAGATGAAGACGGTTATTTCTATATCGTCGATCGTAAAAAAGATATGATCATCGTCGGTGGTTACAACGTCTACCCGCGTGAAGTCGAAGAAGTCCTCTACCAACATCCGAACGTCATTGAAGCCGCCGTCATCGGCATACCGGATGAGGAGATGGGCGAAGCCGTCAAAGCATTCGTTGTTGCTCGTGAGACGATGACGGAAGAGGAAACGCAGGCATTCTGTGCTACATCACTCGCGAAATATAAATGTCCAACGCAGATTGAGTTCATCGATCAATTACCTCGTAATACGACCGGGAAGATTTTACGGACCGTGTTGAAGAAACAACCGACGAATTCATGAGTCTCTCAAGAACTTCAGGTTTCTGAAGTTCTTTTTCTGTGCATAGACAAGAAGGAGGGGATACGAATGAATATCGCTTTGATTGCACATGATGAGAAAAAGGATGAGATGATGGGCTTCACACGGGCTTACGCCGCATTCTTTAAGAAAAATACATTATACGCGACAGGAACGACCGGACAACGGATCATGGAAGCAACCGATCTGCACGTCCATCGCTGTAAGTCAGGTCCACTCGGTGGGGATCAGGAAATCGGAGCGCTTGTAGCACAAGGAAAAATCGATATCGTGATTTTTTTACGGGATCCACTAACGGCCCAACCGCATGAGCCGGACGTCTCCGCACTTATTCGATTATGTGATGTGTACGATTTACCGCTTGCGACGAATGTCGGAACTGCTGAAATTTTAATCAATGGACTCGAACAAGGACAATTTGATTGGAAGGAAATCATTCGAAAACGCCATGAACTGGAACAACAAAAGTTTTTAGACGATTAATTTCATGAGAACGCTTCTCATTTTCGTTTGAGCATGATATAGTCAGTTTGAGGATGATACTGATTATCAATTGCGATGGAAAAGGTGGCGAAGAAAATGGAGATTCTATTAATGACGGGTGTAACGGTATTGCTAGGAGGCGGCGTTGGATTTTTGACGCACGTCGTAAAAATGGAACGTCGTCAACAGGCAACACCTGTGACTTCAAAGAACGAGCAAGTAGCGTATCCAGCGCTCCGTCTCGTCAAATAATAGAAAATTTATGACTTCGCCTTTCTTTTCTTTTGAAAAGAAAGGTTTTTTTGAATTATTATCCACTCTCCCATAATTTTGCGGAATTCCTTTGATACACTGAAACAAAGCACATTAGTCGAGGAGTGAGAGCCATGCATACAATCTATTTAGTTGATGATGAAGTGAACTTGAATCGTGTACTCGTTAAATATTTGGAGCAAGAGGGATGGCAGGTGAAGTCGTTTACGTCTGGTGAGGCAGCGGCCTCTGCCATCGTTGAAAAGCCTGACTTATGGATTTTAGACATCATGCTACCGGATATGGATGGTTTTCAATTGATTAAGCGGATCAAGGCACATGATGAGACGACACCTGTCATCTTCATCTCGGCTCGTGATGAGGACATCGATAAAATCATTGGTCTTGAGATGGGATCAGACGATTACATCGCAAAACCGTTCCTTCCGCGAGAACTCGTCATCCGCGTCAAAAAGATTTTGGCACGAACGTATGCGACACCAAAGAGTGGTGTCATCCAATACGGTGATTATATGATTTATCCAGAGAAACGAATCATCGAAGAGAATGGTCAAGAAATCGATTTGACGTCGAAAGAGTACGATTTGTTGATTTTATTCGCCACACAAATTGGGACGCCGATGTCACGCGAGCAGATTCTTGTCAGCGTCTGGGGTGACGATTATTTCGGTTCAGACCGAGTCGTCGATGATCTCGTTCGTCGCGTCCGTAAAAAATTATCGAAACTCGAGCTCGAAACGATTTACGGGATCGGTTATCGCTTGGTGTCTGCATGAAAAACCGCAGTCTCGGATTCCAGATTTGGGCGATGTTTCTGCTCGTCATCGTCACGCTTTCTGCGGTCATTCTCCTGGTCATTCGGTCATCGATCGGAAATTTCATCGATGAACAGGTCTATGCGACACTTGAGAATAGCGAAGTCTTCTTCTCGAAGGACGCCTCCGTCATCGAGATGCTTCAGGATAATCCGATTGAATTTGACCGCCGAAAACAGGAGTCCCGTTCTGTTAATATCTTACTCCTTTCTAAAAACGGAAAGCTCTATTACGGTGGAGCACCACAACAGCTGATCAATCAGATGTACCGTGATGCGATTGATCAAAAAACAGTTACGGCAAAGTATACAACGCGTCTTGATAAAGAAGATGTATACTACAGTATTCGAAAAATCGAGGATAGTGGTGAAACGTACTATCGTGTCTCCTATGTTTGGGATGCGTATCGACAAGAACTGATTACGCAGTTATTCTCGAAAATCGGATTCGTCGTCATCATTGGAAGTATCTTTACGCTATTCATTGCCTTTTGGTTAGCGCGACGGTTGACACAACCACTCGTCGAAATCGAGGGAGCGGTCGGGAAGATCGCGGCTCAGAAATGGGATACACCACTTCCACTTGATCGCGGGGATGAAATCGGACGACTCGCACGATCGGTCGATGCGATGCGGATGGATCTTGAAAAACAAGATAAGGCACAAAAATCATTACTTCAAAACATCTCCCATGATTTGAAGACACCGATCATGGTCATCCGAAGTTATGCTCAATCCATCTCAGACGGGATTTATCCAGATGGTGATTTGACCGGATCCGTATCCGTCATTGATGAAGAAGCGGAGCGGTTGGAGAAAAAAGTCGCAGCTCTACTTTATGTCACGAAGCTCGACTATTTCGAGCTCGATCGTTCAACGTGGGACAATGTTGACATCGACCGGATGGTGCATCTGTTGAAAAATCGCTTTTCTGGGACGAAATCACTTGAATGGCATGTTAGTGGAGAAGCGGGAATCGTTCTTGGTGAAGGAGAGCAGTTACGTGTTGCGCTCGAAAATGTCATGGACAATGCGATTCGTTATGCCGAAACACGAATCGATATCCGATTGTCCGGAACAGCGGATCAGGTGCATATCGAAATCGAAAATGACGGACCACCGCTTGACGCCTCCTCGCCACTGTTCCATCAATTCTCACGTGGCAAGGAAGGAAAGTTTGGGCTTGGTCTCTATATCGTCAAACGGATCGTTGAGCGTCATGATGGAACGGTCGCAATCGAAAACCGTTCTGCGGGAAATGGAGTTGGAAAAGTTTGTGTGATTTTTAATTTCCCACGTCATTTTATTGAGCAAGAGGAAAAAAAACCAAAAGAATTTTAAAAACGGGATCTTTGGATCTCGTTTTTTTCGTTAGGAAATAATCGTTCCGGTCATGCAAGGCAAAAGGAAGTTTGATATAACCAATATAATCCAGGAAGGGAGCGAAGGAGATGTCATACCCAATCACGGAAGAAACGTTAGCCTTGATCCCGCGATACGGTCAATACGGTGAACCGCAGACACTCGTCATCAAGGAACATTCTGAAAGTATTTTAGATGGTCATCCCATTAAGTTGATTGAAGAATCCTGTTTGTATTTTGGTTCGTCCATGCGTGGAAGAATCGAAGCAGCGCGGCATATTCTTGGTCCGAACCGAAAGACCCCTGTTTTAGTGGATTGGCAAGCACAGACGATTTTCTTTCCAACGACCGCAAAAGAAAAGGCGGAATGTATTTGGATTAATTTCAAACAGATGAAGACTGTTCAGAAAAAATCCGGTAAAGTACAAGTCGAATTTCAGACAGGTCAATGTATCGATACGGATGCATCCGCATACAGCATCGAACGACAACGGATTAAAACACTGGAACTGGCGTATGAAATGCAGCGTCGTTTTCAGTTGCCGGAGTTTAAGAATCGGTGAAAAGTGGAAACACATAACAGGAATCTTACTTACGTAAGGAGAAACAGTAGAGAGAGAAATCATAGGGAGGTGAAGCGGTAACTTTTACCGCGACACGATGAATGAATCATACGAATGGTTAAATCGCCGAAAATTACAGCCTGGATTTGGTGCGACTGGAGGCAGACGCTTTATCAGTTCCCGCATCGTGCGTCCGGAAAATACACCGGGTAAACGAATCAAAGGAATTAAACGGGCACGACAATTAGTCGTCGATGATGCTGGAAATCGCCGTTGGGTCACGAAACGCATCGTTGTGACGGATGCTGCGAAACACGTCACGATGAACCGTCGGACATCCATCGCCTTGAAGGAGACGAATGAGTCGCGCCTTGAGCAAGTCAAACAAAAACTAGCATCTAACAAAAAGGTCTTATTACCGATCTTAGCGGCAACAGGGATCGCTGTCGCAGGTGGGGTTCTTGCTTACGTCCTTCGTCGGAAGAAAAAACAATCTGATCAATAAAAAAGAAGCCGTTCTCCAATCGGAGGACGGCTTCTTTCATGCATTATAAGAATCGTTTTCGTAAAGAAGTCGAGAGTGCTTTGTCTGCGATTTCCTCAAGTTCCGTCAGGTTTGTCGGATCAAAGCTGTCATTGTAGAAACGACCTACGAAGTCAACACGATCGTAATCGAGTTCCTTGAAAATCAAGTGTTTATGGTCGTCATAAAAAACGACACGATAGTAATCAGATCCGCGTTCAAGGGTTACGAGACCTTTGATGTGATCCAATTTTTTTTGTTCTTCGGTTTGCTCTTCCTCGAGCGTGTCATCCTCGTTCGTCGATGCTTCTGCTTGCTCGATCGCATTCTTTACGAGTTCAGGTCGTTGTTCTTGTTCTTCCGTCATGTTTTATCGCCTCCAATTATTATTTTACATGGAAATGGACAGATGAGAAAGAAAAATCCCTCAGTCCATCTGGTGTGCTTCACAAACGCGTAGTACATTCATCGCGCCAATTCGTAATCGATCGAGTAGTTGGAGTCGTGCTTCTTCATTTGGAATTGTCTCAAGAGAAGCTACTTCCATCAGTTCCAACCAACGGATGGCATGTTCTTTTTGAATCGGTAATAACCGGTGAATCATCGCTAAACTCGCCGGCGGTTGATCCGGGTCGCGCGGTCCTCCTGTCAATTGGGTCAAGAAGACGAGTTGTGCCTGTTCGACACGTTGTCGATCGTCAGGGAACAACGGTCGCAATAGTGAATCATGGTAGACTTGATGATAGAACGAGCGAACCAAGGATGTGAGTATATGCTCGCCTCCGACGGTTTCGTAAAGTGACAAGAAGCATCACCTGCCTTACATAGGATGTGTCCTGATTATAGCAAATTTATACGTAGAAGACATGCGCCAAAAACAGTACATTTGTTCTTGTTTGTGAGATACTAAGAGTAAAGAAAAAACGAGGAGGAGGTTTTCTTGATGAACCATATGCATATTGGTCGTGCCGGGAGTGGAAAAACGACACAATTGATCGAGCGCGTCGTACAAGAACTCGAGCAACGACCACTAGGGGAGAAGATGTATTTCATCGTTCCAGATCAGATGTCATTTGAAATGGAGCGGCGGATTGCGACAGATGAACGGATAGCAGGTCTTGTTCGCCTTGAGGTTATGAGTCTACGGCGCTTTGCGTTTCATATTTTACGCGATTACGGGAATCAAGCGATTCCATTTCTCGATGAGACGGGTACACAGCTATTACTGCGACAGGTCGTCGAGGAATCAGAAGACGAACTGAAGATTTTTAAACGAACTAAAAACATGCCTGGATTTTTCCAAGGACTTGATGAGCTCATCGCGTCGTTTAAACGTTCGTTGATTGAGCCAGACATGTTGCGTCAAGTGAGTGATCGCTCTCTCGAACGGTCACCGAAATTAAACGACCTTGCGTTGATTTATGAGCGCTTTACGGAACGAATCGTCGATAAAGCACTCCATGCAGACGATTACTATACGACGTTGCTCGAATTACTTCCAAAAGCGCGACTGGATCAAGCGACGATCATCGTCGACGGATTTTATGAATTTTCGCTCCAGGAACAACAAGTTTTACTCGCCTTGATGCAACAAGTGGCTGAAATGCATATTAGTTTTACGATGGATGCAACGGATCCTTATGCGAAACAAACTTCTTTTGGTGTGTCTCAGCGGTGCTACATGCAATTGATCGGTCAGATGCAGGAACTGTCGATTCCATATGAAGAAATTTTGTATGATCAACCAATCAAGTTTCAATCAGAAGGACTACGACATTTGGAGCAGGCCTTGTTGAAGCCGGGATATCCTCCTGTCGATCATGACATTGAGGGCTTTCAGATGACAGCTGCAGTTAACCGTCAAGTTGAAGCGGAATCAGCCGTGCGGAAAGCGATTCAACTCGTTCGACAAAAAGGATATCGGTTTCATGAGATGGCATTCGTCGTGCGACATCTTGAGCCGTATGCGGATCACTTGGAACGAGCCTTCCACATGTATGATGTTCCATATTTCTTGGATCAACGTGAGTCGATGGTTCACCATCCGCTCGTTGACTTGATTCAATCTGCTTTAGACATCGTAACGTCGGGTTATCGGGAAGAAACGGTCTTTCGTTTACTGAAGACGGAGCTCTTGCCGATTCCAGCAGAAGATGCGCGTCTAGCGCTCGATCGTTTCGAGACGTTCGTGCTCGAACGCGGCATCAAAGGATCGATGTGGCAACAACCGTGGCAATTAAAGCGACGCCTAGCAGAGGAAGTTCGCTTAACGGAAGAAGAGCTTGCGCAAGAAGAAGAACTGAACCATTTACGAACCTTCGTCGTCGACTTGATTGAACCGTTGCACCGTCGGTTGAAGCAGGCAAAGACGATGAGCGCGTATACGAAAGGTCTTTATCAATTCCTTGAAGAACAGAAAATTGCAGAACGTTTAATGGAATGGCGTAAGCAGGCACTAGAGCAGGATCAGTTACTTGTTGCTCGAGAGCATGATCAAGTGTACGAAGCGATACTTCATCTATTCGAACAGCTAGAAGCTGCTGCGCCTGAGCATACGTTATCGACGGATTTGTTCGTCCAGATGGTCGAGACAGGACTTGAGAGCCTTCGTTTTGCACTTGTTCCGCCATCGCTCGATCAAGTCATCGCGACGGACTATGTCCGTGGACGATTACAACGAGTAAAAGTCGTCTTTTTACTAGGAGCGAATGATGGTCTGATTCCGTTCGTTCAAGATCAATCAAAGTTACTGTCTGAAAATGATCATGACTTTTTACATGAGCATGGTATTCCGGTTGGAAAAGCGTCTCTTGATGTGTTTGATGATGAGCTGTTTTACCTGTATCAAGGGATGATGGCTCCAAGTGAAGCATTGTATGTTAGTTACGCACTTGTCGATGAAGAAGGAAAGGCGCTTCAGCCGGCAGCGATCACAAAACAATTAAAGCGACAACTGTTGCTCGATCGTCCGATCAAAACACACTTTGCGGAAGCTGGGGAACACGCACCACAAGAACAACTTGATTTCGTGACGAGTCCAGATCGCGCGGCAGCAGCGACAGCGATTGAACTCCGGCGTCTTCAACGACGTTATCCGATTCAACCGATTTGGTTCGAAGTGTATAACACACTTCTCGAAAACGGACAGGGACGTGAACGGATGGGATTATTCTCGAGTGCCTTGTTCTATCAAAATAAAGCGGAAGCCTTGCCGGAAGGGTTGGCGCATCGTCTATATGGTGATTCACTGCAAGCGAGCGTTTCGCGTTTTGAGACCTATAACGCCTGCTCGTATAAGCATTTTGCTCGATACGGACTTCGTTTACGCGAGCGGAAGCTGTATAAATTTGAAGCACCGGACATCGGGAATCTGTTCCATGGCGCATTAAATGATTTGTCGCTCAGTATTAAAGCTTCTGGACGACACTGGCGAGAGCTCGACGGCGAAACGTGCGGGACACTGGCGAAAGAAGCTGTCGAAAAGGTGACACCGGAAATTCAGAATGCGATTTTGATGAGTTCGAGTCGGTTCGGGTATATCAAGAAAAAATTGACGGATGTCGTGGAGCAAACAGCTAAAATGCTTGTTGAACAAGCAAAACGAACAGACTTTGAACCCGACTTATTTGAAATCAGTTTTGGGAACGCGACGTTCCCACCATTACGCTTTACGTTACCAGACGGAACAGAAATTGAATTCACGGGTCGCATCGACCGGATTGATCAGGCGACGATTGGTGATCAGCTATACGTTCGAATCATTGATTACAAATCGAGTGCTCGAGGACTGGATTTTGCGGAAATCTATTATGGGCTTGCCATTCAGATGCTTCTTTATCTGAAGACGGTCGTGGAACAGTCGGAGTTGCTCTATCAACAGCAGGCGAAACCAGCTGGTGCGTTATATTTCCACGTCAAAAACCCGATGCTACGAGGCGATTTATCGGCTGACGAAGAAGAGCGCAATCAACTGTTACTCGAGTCCTATCAAATGCAAGGCGTCATCCTAGAGAATGACGAGGTACTACGAGCGATGGATCATATTGCGTACGATGAACGAAAAAAATCACCGCTCGTCAAAGTGACATTCACAAAAAACGGACTGCATAAGACGCAGACGAAAGGTGTCGTAAAAGAGGAAGATTTATCAGCGCTGATGGATCATGCATGGGAGGCATTAAAAGACAGCAGTCAAGACATCTATGATGGGGATATCGCCATCAATCCGTTTGATTATCAAGAGCGGACACCGTGTAGTTTTTGTGAGTATCGTTCAGTCTGTCAGTTCGATGAATCGCTTGGGAATCAGTATCGCCCATTA
Source organism: Exiguobacterium sp. s78 (assembly GCF_018618985.1). Lineage (NCBI taxonomy): Bacteria > Bacillati > Bacillota > Bacilli > Caryophanales > Exiguobacterium > Exiguobacterium sp. s78. The sequence goes on along the minus strand of NZ_JACSNB010000001.1, from coordinate 2,133,232 downwards.
AAACCGATGTCTGAAAAAGAGGTACTGGAACGGTTGAAGGAGGAAGAAGAATGAGCGTGCGTTGGACGGAAGAACAACAACAAGCCATTTCAGCTAGAGGTGGACATATCCTAGTCTCAGCTGCTGCTGGATCAGGGAAGACAGCCGTCCTCGTTGAACGGCTGACGCAACGATTGATTGATCCCGAAGATGAGTTGTCGGCAGATCGTATTCTCGTTGCTACCTTTACGAATGCGGCAGCACGTGAGATGAAGACGCGGGTCATCGAGGTCATGGACCAGCGCATCAAAGAAGCACCGGATGATTTATATTTGAAAAAACAGCGTCAATTGATGAACCGGGCACAAATTACGACGATTCATTCGTTCTGTTTGTCGATTCTCCGCGAGAACTATTACCGGATTGGTCTGGATCCTGCGTTTCGAATTGCCGATGAATCCGAATTACTGTTGTTACAAGACGATGTCTTAGAAGCAGTCTTTGAGTCCTTTTATGCCTCCGAGGACCCAGGATTCTATGATTTGATTGATAGTTATACGTCAGATCGGGATGATCAAGCCATGTTGACGCTGATTTCGAATCTCTATCGATTTTCCCGTTCCTTACCGGATCCGGAAGCCTTTTATGCACATTTAATCAGTCAGTACGATCAGCCGATTGACCCGGATGATTCTCCACTTATGCAACGACTAGTCGAATTAGAGTGGGAAAGTCTCTCGAATTTATTGGGACGTTACCGAGAACTTGCTTTTGAGCTGGAGCAGTCTGGTTATGCGGAAATGGGAAACATGATGCGACAGGATATCTCTCCCTTTACCTTGCTCGAAACGTCAGAACGACACTGGTCGATGGTTGCGCTTGCTTTTCAAGCAGTAGAGTTCGGTCGCTGGAAGAGTCCACGCGGGGATGAAGGAATCAAACCGTTTCAAGCAGAGCGGACGCGACTCGTAGCGGAATTCAAGAAAATGAAAGAGCTGTTCGTCCAAAAGACTGGTGTTGATTACTTGGAGGACTTGCGGTCGCAGCTTCGACACGTGGAGACGATCGTGACACTCGTACGTCAATTTGCAAGCGATTATCTCGAAGCGAAACAACAACGTGGTATCGTCGATTTTTCGGATCTTGAACATTTTGCATTAGAGATTTTGACGGACGAAGGACAACCGTCAGACGTGGCAAAACTTCTGAAGGAACGCTTCGTTGAAGTACTCGTCGACGAATATCAAGATACGAACGAGGTTCAGGAACGCATCATCCAATTGGTCTCGAAAACGGATGAGGCGACAGGAAATCTATTCATGGTCGGTGATGTCAAACAATCCATCTATAAATTTCGTCATGCAGAGCCAGGATTGTTCCTTGAGAAATTCAAACGATTCCAACAGACCGACGTTGGAACACGGATCGATTTAACAAAAAACTTCCGCAGTCGTCTTGAGGTGCTGGATGGAACGAATCAAATCTTCCGCCAAGTGATGGATGAGACGGTCGGGGAGATTGATTACGATGAAGCCGCGCACCTTCGACTCGGGAATCTGAGTTATCTCGAATCGGAGCAAGTGGCGCCTGAATTACTCTTGATAGATCCACTTGATAGTGAAAAGGAAGAGGTTGAAGCACGAGCGATTGCGACGCGAATTTTAGAACTCGTTGATTCGAAGCATCCACATCTGATTTACGATGCGAAAGCGAACCGATTCCGAACGTGTGAATACCGCGATATCGTCGTCTTAGCACGGTCGCGTGGTAAGCGTGTCCAAGCGCTTGTCGAAGTGCTCGAACAGTATGAGATTCCGGTCTATGCGGATACGACGGGCGGATACTTCCAAGCGACGGAAATTCAAATCATGATGGCATTGCTCAAGACGATCGATAATCCACTTCAAGACATCCCATTCGCGAGTCTGTTACGATCGCCGATTTTTGGGGTGGCGGATCGAGATTTAGGACGGATTCGAGCAAAACAAAAAGAAGGAAGCTTTTATGAGGCAGCGCTAGCAATGGCGGCAGAGGAATCATCACTCGGAATTCGAATGGATGAAATCATCCGTCAGATTCAATCATGGCGAACTGAAGCGCGTGGGAGTGCCCTACCTGCCTTCATTCGATCGCTCTTTGATCAGACCGGCTATTTTGAGTACGTCGGCTGTCTCGCCGGAGGAAAAAGTCGTCAAGCCAACTTGAACGCCTTATATGAGCGAGCGAAGCAATATGAGACGTCCGGTTATCGTGGACTCTATCGTTTCCTTCGTCTGATCAATCGATTAATTGAACGAGGAGAAGACTTCGCAGAAGCCCGTTCGCTTGGAGAAGACGAGGACGTCGTTCGCATCATGACGATCCACCAATCAAAAGGACTCGAGTTCCCCGTGACGATCGTCAGCCAATTGACGAAGCAATTCAACAAACAGGATCAAATGCAGGCGATTCAGTTGCATAAGACGTATGGCATTGCCCTAGATGCGATTGATCCGATTCGTCGTTTGCGATCTGGGACACTCTTGAAAGAAGTCATCCGCCGGGAAATGGATCGAGAGATGAAGGCAGAAGAGATGCGCGTCTTGTATGTTGCGATGACTCGAGCGAAGGAAAAGTTGATTCTCGTCGGGACAGTCAAGGATTTAGAAGATCAAATGGCGACCTGGCAGATGACGCCACCAGATGAAGTCTTACTACCTGAAAATGACCGGCGCCAAGCGAAGAGTTATGCGGAATGGGTCGTTCCGGCAGTCTTACGCAGCAGTTTACTACGTCCGGATGAGACGGATTGGTCGATTCGCGTGATGTCGTTAGAGGAGTTAGCACCGTATCAAGAAATCTCAACACTCGTGGAGCAACTCGAACACGTTCAGAAGCTTGAAAAAATCGATGTGCCGGTTAATTCGCAAGTCAAAGAAATCGTCGAAGCGGCATTTTCGTATCAGTATCCGTATGCGCTTGCGACAGAGACGGCAGCAAAACAGACCGTCACGGAACTGAAACGGGCGGAACAGCTAGAACGTGCAGCATTCGAAACGACATATCGCCAGACGACGTATTACCGTACGCCACAATTCCTCGGACCTGTTTTAAGTGGGGCGGAACGAGGAACGGTCTTACACTTAGCGATGCAATTGTATGAACCGGACGAATCGATTTCGCAACAAATCAATCAATGGGAAGCGACGGAACGCATTACGCCGATTGAAGCGACGACGATGCGGGAAGCGACAGCACAGTTACAAGGGTTCCTCGACTCTGAAATCGGACAATTGTTCAGCGAACGATTACGGACGAACCACGTCTATCGGGAGTTGCCGTTCACATATAAGATCGGGGCATCGCGTTTCCGGAAAGACTGGACAGGTCCAGTGGATGACGCAGTCATGCAAGGAATCGTCGACTGTTTGATTCAGGATGGGGAGTCCTATATCTTGCTCGATTATAAATCGGATCAAATCGTTACGACGGAAGTCGGACAGACACCTGCTGATGTGTTACGGGATCGGTACGCAACTCAGTTGAATCTGTATCAAGAAGCGTTAGAAGCGATTCTTCATATTCAAATTTCACGCAAGGTCATCTATGCGTTTGCTTTAGAAGAAACGATTGATTTAGTGTAATTTAATTTTGATACGATCGAGACCTTCCTCGTCCTACTACTTAAGGTAGAGACGAGGGAGGTTTTAGTATGGGTCGAAAGAGGGATGAGGAAGAAGGAGACAAAATCAGTTTCTGAAGGGATTTCCGTTTCTTATTGTGAAAGAACTGTGTAAAATAAAGAAGATATGTTACTTTGATGATGGATAATTTTGGGAGGTTTTAATAGATGGCACGTATTTTATTAGCAGAAGACGAAGATGTCTTACGAATGTTAGTACTCGATACACTAGAAGATGAAGGATATACGATCGACGAAGCGACAGATGGAGACGAAGCGTATCAAAAAATCATGAACGCTGAATATGATCTCGTTTTACTCGATTACATGATGCCTGGAATGACAGGGATTGAAGTTATTGAGAAAGTCCGACAACATCCAGATAAGCAACACTTAAAAATCATGATGTTGACGGCTAAAAGTCAACAATCAGACCGCGAACGAGCGGAAGAGATTGGTGCAAATTACTTTTTCTCAAAGCCCTTTAGTCCGTTAGAACTGATTGATGTCGTGGGAGGAATACTGAGTGATCACCAAGTGGATTAATCGAAAAATCGGGCGCCAACTCATGGCTTCCTTTTATGTCGTATTAGCTACATTGATGATTTCATCATTGATCGTCTACAACTATACCGATACGAAACTGCAGGCGACTCGGGCGAAATTAGAAGATATCCGTGACCGGAGTGCACGTGCGGGTGCTTTATGGGAAGAGTGGCAGGATGTTCAGTTCAATATGCGCGGTTATGCCTTGATGGGGAATGGTGATCTATACAATCAAGTCATGGCTCAACAAGATAAGATTGATCAGCAGACAGAATGGTTCGAAAAAAATGCGATTTATGATCAAGGAAAGGCATTCGCCCAGTCCTCGAGAGAATTGTATGGTTATTATTTCGATGCGATTTTGCCGCTTATTCAATCCTATGTCCAAGCGAAAGAATCTGGAGATGTCACGGAATCCTTCTTAAAAGGAACAACACTTGCTGAACTGCCACTTGGTCAGCAATTATTAGCTGAAGGTAAGATTCAATTAGATGCTCAAGGAAACATTGATGTACTCTCGGAAATCAATAAGAGCGAGCTAGCACTCGGCGGTTATCGCGAATTTTTAGAGGATTGGGCACAACGGACGAGCGACCAACTGGAACGGGAGATCCGGACGACACAGCTGATTTGGTTAGCGAATATCGTCGTCTTACTTGCCGTCTTGATTTTCTTTATCTATCCGTTTATCCGCCGCATCACGATGGAATTATTATCTCTCGTCAAGAACAGTCAACGGCTTGCGAACGGTGAAGATGTCTCGAGCGTCAAAGTACCGAATCGTAAAGATGAAATCGGAATCCTGGCGTTATCCTTCAATCAGATGGCAAGTTCGATTTCCGAGAACAAGCAGCATTTATTAGCGAAAAATGAAGAATTACAGGCGCAACAGGAAGAATTGCAAGCACAGCAGGAAGAATTGCAAGCACAGCAAGAAGAACTCGAAGAAGCATTAGAGCTGACGATGCGGAATGAGCAACATTTGCAGTATCGGAATGATTTGACAGAAACGCTCGCGGCACGTGAGTCGTTGACTGCTTATCCAGAAATCATTGAGAAGCTCGTCACAATCACAGATTCTGAGATTGGTGCATTAGTATTTGTTGATGAAGAAGATAGTTATTCTGTCGTTACGTATGGAATGACGGATGAATTGGCAGAACAGCTGCTTCAAAACGATGCGTCTCTCTTAAAACGAGCTGAGTCACTAAAGTCACCTGTTCATTCTTCTAAACAAGTCGCAAGCAATCATCCACTGCCGTACCCGTACTATATGTACGAAACAGCTGTACCGATTCTTGAACCGACGTCTGGTGACATCATCGCGTATATCTACCTTGTCCGTTATCGCGATCAGTTTACGAACGAACAGATGCGTGATGTCATGTCCTTCTCCCGTCAATTGTCACTATCGCTCTTACGCATGCGTTTATTTGATGAGATGACGAAAGAGAAAACGAAGACAGAGCGGATTCTCGATTCGATTCGAGAGGCCGTCATCTATCTTGAACCGGGTAAAGAAGAGGTCTTCGTCAATCGACCATTATACGATTTATTCCCGGAATTACGTTATGGTGTTCAGACTGAACAGGAGACATTGCAAACGTGCTTAGAAGTCATTCGATCCGTCGTCGACGATCCAGAAGTCTTTAGCCGTTATGTTGATGCAGTTCTGCGTGGAGAATTACCGACCGATAGTTTACAGTTCTCGATTCGAAACGAAACGGTATTCATTCAATTTTATGTCGAGGTGATCCATATCCATCACGTACATAAAGGAACGATGCTCGTCATGCGTGATGTAACGAAAGAGACTGAAATGGATCGTTTGAAATCAGAACTCGTTTCAACCGTCTCTCATGAACTTCGGACGCCACTCTCTTCGATTTACGGATTTACAGAACTCATGCTCAACCGAGACATCGAAGAGTCGCGCCAAGATCGATATTTGCGGACGATCCATTCCGAAACGGAACGTCTTGCGAATCTCGTCAATGATTTCTTAGATGTCCAGCGCATGGAGTCGGGCACACAATCGTATAAAAAAGCATCTGTGAACATCTATACGATTGCTGAAGAAACGACACAATTTTATGAGGCTTCGACACAGGCTCATCGGATTACGTTCCGTCACGAGGGAAATCAGTTGCCTGTCATTGAAGCAGACGAAGAAAAAATTAGACAGTTGCTCAATAATTTATTGAATAATGCGGTGAAATATTCACCATCTGGTGGTGCGATCGATGTCGTACTCACGACATCACTTGATCAAGTCATTCTTCAAGTTCGAGATGAGGGAATCGGGATTCCAGAACAATCGCTGAGTCGTCTATTCGAAAAGTTCTATCGCGTCGATAACTCGGATAGTCGAAAAATTGGTGGGACTGGTCTAGGACTAGCTATATGTAAGGAAATCGTCACGGGTCATGGTGGAGAAATTCATGTCGAGTCAGTCGTGAAGGAAGGTAGTCTTTTTACCGTCAAATTTCCACTTGTCCAGTCTACACATGTGACAATCTCCTGAAAAAACCATATATCAACCAAATAACACTAGGTGTTCGTCCTGAAATCAGATACGATGAAATAGGAAAAGAAAGGAGGAAATGAAATGCCAATCACAGCATTCGTTCACACACACGTCTTACTTTGGGTACTTTTATTGGTTACGTTCTTCGTCGCTTTTTCGATGTACAAGAACAACAAAAAAGCTGCAAAAGGGATTCATATGGCGTTCCGTCTGTTGCTTTTATTGACATTCGCGACAGGTCTTTATCTGTACATCAAAATCATGGGGATGTCTGAAAATCCAGACCCACTCTACCATGCGAAGATTACACTCGGCTTATTGTCGCTCATCTTCGGAGAGTTGACACTTGTTCGACTTAAAAAAGGAAAAGCTTATTCCGGTTTCGTCATCGGATTCATCGTGCTTGTCCTTGTGACAGTATTCCTAGGCTATTCACTCCCATACGGTATGAAATTCTTCTAAGTTCATGCGGGATCAAAGAGTCCTTTTCGACCTCATAGGTTGAAAAGGGCTCTTTTTGTCATGTTCGTTAGTAATTTTTGTTTACAAGTGGTTGTTATTTGGGAAAAGGGATGTATTACACAGTAGAGAGGGGAACGCTTGTGGCACAGTTGAAGGAATGGACGAAAGTTTTCCGGGCACGAAAATGGATGAAACGCGCAGAACCGGTGTTACCACTTTGGCATGGGTATATCGGTTATAAATATGGATTATTCGATGCTCTTCAAACAGGAGCAACACAAGCAGAGGCACAGCTACGGATGCAGCGTCCGCTGACACAGGAAGCGTTATCCCGCTGGTTCGAAGTCGGCGTCGCAGTCGGTCACTTGAAGAAAAAAGATTTACGCTATACAGCGACTCGCCATGTTCTTCCGGAACTCTCTCAATCAGACGATCGGAGTATCGGATTCATGTTATCGGAAATGATGGAGCTGCACTTGCCAGCACTATTCTCTTATCCTCAATTTTTAGAAGAGGGTCAACAAAAGACCTTTAATGGAGAGGAACATGGAGACATCGTGGCTGAAACTTCAGCTCTCGTTGAGACTGTTGCTTTCCCAGCAGTACGCCATATCATTCGGAGTCGTAATCTAACCTCACTTCTTGATATTGGTTGTGCTTATGGTGGGTATCTCCGTAAAATCCATGAGGCATTGCCGGACTTACGACTCGCCGGAATCGATATTGAAGAATCCGTCATCGCAGAAGCAAAACGACGAGATACGAGCGGAGAGATTGATTTTGTCGTTGGAGACATCAAAACGTTTGATGTCAAAGAGACATATGACGGTGTCATGATGAATAATATTTTGTATTACTTCCCGCAACCGGAACGCCTTGCACTATTAAAAGGAGTTCGTCGTTTCGTCAAGGATGATGGAACAGTCATTCTCGTCACACCATTACGTGACAGTTCACATGGTGCATCTTTCTCAGCAGCATTCAATGCCTTCATGACGTTGCATGAGAATCTGTATCCATTACCAAGTAAGGAAGAATTGAAAGAGGATCTAACGAAAGCTGGGTTTGAAAACATTTCGATCACACCATTCTTAAAAGAAGGTGCCTGGTATATCGTCACTGCAAACGCCACTTCCTAAGCGAAGTCTGGCGTTTTTACAGTTTGAAGACAGTTCAAATTTGTTGCTTTTACTATGTGCTTAGTATAATAGTTGAAACGATGAGAGATAAAAAGGAGAGATTTGGGTGAAGCGACGCGTAGCAGTGATTGGAGCAGGACCTGGGGGACTTGCATGTGCCTTGTTATTAGCAGGAAAAGGAGTAGACGTCACCGTTTACGAAAAACAAACGCAAGTCGGTGGACGAACTTCTGCCGTCAAGCTAGGTGACTATACGTTCGATCGAGGACCAACATTCCTTAATATGCCGCATATTTTAGAAAACGTTTTTCACGAAGCCGGTTTACGATTAGAAGATTATTTAGATTTAAAGGCGCTTGATCCGATGTATACACTCTATTTCAAAGGCGGAACAGAGGAGTTTACGATGACGACGGATCGGGACCGGATGAAAGAGGCAATCGAACGACAATTTCCTGGAAACGGGGAAGGGTACGATCGATTCATGGCAGAGCAAGCACTTAAGCTTGGAAAACTCATGCCAATCTTACAGACACGTCACGATCGGCTGACGGATTACTTATCACCGCGTGTCTTAACGGCACTTCCGCGCCTATCGCTCGGACGATCGCTTTATGATGTTTTATCCGACTACTTCACGAGCGAAGAATTGAAGTATTCTTTTACATTCCAAGCGAAATACTTAGGCATGTCAGCTTGGGAATGTCCAGGTGGTTTTTCGATCTTGTCTTACATGGAACATGCTTACGGTGTCCATCATCCGATTGGTGGAATGCATCAAGTACCGCTTGCAATGCAACGTGCGATCGAAGAGCTAGGTGGAACCGTACAGTTAGGTGCGGGCATCGAACAATTGATCTTAAACGGAAAAGCTGTCGAAGGAGTCATCCTCGAGTCAGGTCAACATGAGTTATTCGATGAAGTCATCATCGGTGCTGATTTCGCACATGCGATGAATCATCTGGTGCCGGAAGGGGTTCTGAAAAAATGGTCCCGACCAAAAATTGACCGTAAAAAATTCTCGTGTTCGACGTTCATGTTATATCTTGGTGTCAACCGGACGTTCGATGCACCACACCATACGATTTACTTTGCAGAGGATTATGAGAAAAACGTTCGCGAGATGACGCAGACTTTAGAATTATCGGATGACTTTTCGTTCTATGTCCAAAATCCATCCGTGATTGATTCAACGCTAGCACCTGAAGGCAAGTCTGCTATGTATGTCCTAGTGCCAGTGCCGAACAATTACTCTGAACTTGATTGGTCGATCGAAGGACCGAAACTACGTCGTCGTGTTCTGGACGCTCTTGAAACGCGTTCACCGTATCAAGGGATTGAGGCGGCAATCGAAGTCGAAGAGATGTTCACGCCAGACGACTGGGAAGCGATGGGGATCCATCAAGGCGCGACGTTCAATCTCGGTCATCAGTTGACACAGATGATGTACTTCCGCCCGCATAATCAATTTGAAGAGCTCGATCATCTGTATCTCGTCGGAGGTGGCACACATCCGGGTAGCGGATTACCGACGATTTTCGAATCCGCGCGTATTACGGCAGAACTCGTGCTCAAAAAAGAAGGGGTGCGGACATGAAGATAGGATTCGTAGGAGCCGGTGTTGGTACACTGCATGCAGCGCTTTTGCTGACAGCAAGACATCCTGGAGTCGAGATTACGATTTTTGAAAAAGAAGCACATGTCGGTGGTCGATTACGATCCGTCGATTTTAAATCGGGTGGCCGCATCGATGAAGGTCCGACGATCGTTCTGATGCCAGGCAAGTTAAAAGAGCAGTTGGCAGAAGCCGGCGTGACGGGAGTAGAACTTGAACGGGTCGATCCATTGTATGACCTTCACTTTGACGATGGTACGGTCGTTACGAAAGTAGCCGATGTCGTGGATCAAGCGATCGCGATCGAACGTCAATTCGGTGAAGGTCGTGGATTTTATGAATTCATGCATCAAAAAGAAAAGGATTATGAGACGAGTGTATCGAAATTTTTAGAACGTGGTTATCGTCGGAAGACGGAGTTGTTGCACCCAGACATGATGCGTCCATTATTACAGATGCATGCTCTAGAGACTGCACATGACCATTTGAAGCGATACTTCAAGAGTAAATATTTGCGCATGGCATACAGTTTCCCGACATTTTATATCGGCGGAAACCCTTATACGACACCATCGATTTACGGTTTGATTCCGTACCGGGAACAAGCAGAAGGTGTCTGGTATGTAAAAGGTGGCTATTTCTCGCTTGCTGAACGCATGTACGACACATTAGTCGAACGTGGTGTCCGATTCGTCTTCGAGGCACCCGTTGAACGAGTCGTCGTCGACCAAGGACAGGCAAAGGAAATCGTCTTACAAGATGGCACACAGGAAGCATTTGATCAAATCGTACTAAATGGAGAGTTTCCATTGATGGAACGCCTTGTAGAAGGTAAACAACCTAAGACCTATACACCTTCAGGCGGTACGCTATTGCTATATTTCAAGATGAAAGGGAAAGTCGATTTACCGGTGCATCGCTTTTTGATGCCAAACGACTTGGAACCGCTCATGACGAATATTTTTAAAAAAGGACGATTACCTGAACATCCGGCAGTCTATCTGTTCCATCCGAGTCGGATTGACCGTAGTTTAACAGGAACGGATGATAGCGTCGTCTATTCATTAATTCCTTCTCCGCGTGGCTATGGTGTAGAAGATTATGAAAAAGTAGACTTCATCGAGACCGTACTTGAAAAAATCGAGCATCATCATCCGGGATTCCGGGAAAAGATACAAGAAATGAAGATTCGTACACCGAATGATGCACAGGCCTTTGGATTATATCAGGGAGGTAGTTTTGGGATCGCGCCGACGATTCGCCAATCGGCTGCCTTAAAGACACAGGCAAAACCGTATCCGGATATCGATCGATTATATGCCGTCGGTGCATCGGTGCATCCGTGTGGAGGAGTACCAGTCGTCATGATGGGCGCAACGATACTCGTAAACCGAATGGAACAAGAGATGGGGTGGAAACATGAATTCAGTGACGATCCAGAACGCGTATATCAAATGTGAGGAAGTCATTCAGTCCGGATCTAAGACGTTCTATAAAGCCTTTTCACTCTTACCAAAAGCAGATCGACAAGCTGTTTATGCCATCTATACATTTTGCCGGTTCCTCGATGATACCGTCGATGAGTCGGATACGCCGAAAGAGAGTTTACTAGCTTTCTTGAATGAATTCAAACGATTCCGTGATGGCGAAGTACTAGATAAACCGTTATGGATTGCGTTGGCAGACGTATTTGAACGTTATGAAATGGATGAGACACCATTCCTTGAGCTCGCGGAAGGGATGCGTTGGGATATCGAGAAAAATCGTTATCAGACGCTTGAAGAGACAGAGCAATACAGCTACTACGTAGCGAGTACTGTCGGTTTGATGTTGTTGCCCATCCTTGCACCGCAACAGCCTGATCTCCGTAAGTCTGCTATCGATCTTGGAATCGCGATGCAATTGACGAATATTTTACGAGATGTTGGTGAAGATGCAAAACGCGGTCGTATCTACTTGCCTCATTCATGGATGGAGACATACGGTGTCACAGCGGAGTCGTTACTCGCTGGTCGTCCTTCAGGAGACTTTATCGGTCTCTGGGAAGAGGTTGCACTTCGAGCAGAGCATCTGTATGACGCAGCGATTCCATCGTTTGAACGTTATCCACGAGAGAGTCGGCGTGCTCTGAAGGCTGCTGCTTTCCTGTACCGTGGTATACTCGATGCAGCGCGGGATAATCACTATGACGTCTTTACAAAACGGGCGTACGTCAGCCGTTGGCAAAAAATGAAGTTACTTGCTACGATTTAATACATGACCATAGAAAAAAGACCTTGGCGGGGACCAAGGTCTTTTTTCTATGGTCTGAGACCGGGGAGTCTCAGATTACTTCTACACCAGAGCGAACATCTGGACTACGAGATAGGTCTGTTTCGACCACGGGGATGGTCTTTTCTTTATCGAGCTATCTGTGGACCATTCGGATGAGACGATCTAAGGGGGAACGTCGTAAGTCATGCGAATGGACACACGATGAGTCACGTGATGAAATGGGTGGGTCCCATTTGATTTCGCTGGTTAGAAAAAGTAAGTTCTTCAACGCTCTTGACTCGGGGAAGTCACCTTGCGCTTGATTGAGGATGTGGGGTCAATCACTACCTCTTGAACTCGAAGTAATCGTATCAAATCTTAGTTGTCCGTACAAGTGATTGATATGCAATTCACATAACGTTCACAGGGTAGCGGCGACAGCAGAGACGATTCGTTCACTTGCTAGTTTTCCTGAAAGCGTCACCATTGGACTACCACCACCAGGATGCGTTGATCCACCAGCAAAAAACAAATTGTGAACATTCTTTGAACGGTTGCTCGGACGGAGGAAAGACGACCGGATGCCATTGGATGACAAGCCATACAATGAGCCGTGATAGGCAAAGAAGGTTTGTTCGATATCCTGTGGCGTGACCCGTTGCTCGAAGACGACATCAGATGAAATATCAATCCCAAAGGACTGCAATCGTTGATTGATCAGTTGATCATACGTATCAAAATCAATCGCATGTCCAGTATCCGTTGCAGGTGCATTGACGAGCACGAATAAGTTATCACCCGCTTGTCCCATTTCTGGTGCTGTGACGGAAGAATTCGAGATATAGATCGTCGGCTCCTCAGCGTAACGTTTTTCATCAAAGAGTGCCTTGAACTCAGCTTCGTAATCCGAAGAGAAGAAGACGTTATGATGAGCCAGCCCTTCGATCCGACGTGAGAGACCGATACATCGGACATAGGCAGAAATCGACGGTTCGACTTGAGCAGGTGTCGGATTTTTAAAATCAGGTCGTGCCGTTTCTGAGATCAGACGTGGATATTGTGTCAACAAATCACCGTTCATGACGACGAAGTCAACCGGGAGATATTCCAAGTGATTCAATTCAATTTCCGTTGCTTGTCCATCGACGACTTCGATCTGTGTCACTTCATCGCCAAGACGGAAGACGACACCTAGTTCTTTTGCACGTCGGGCGAACCCTTCTGCGATTGCTGTATTACCACCATTTGTGAAGTAGACACCGTCATTTAGTTCTAAATGAGCAATTAAACTGAAGGTAGCGGGTGTTTGATACGGACTACTCCCGATATACGTCGCATAACGATCGAGTGCCTGAATTAACCCTTTATCCTTAAAGTAGTGCTTATGCAACCCATGAAGGTTTTGAAAGGGATGCACTTTCAACATGTCTCGCCAGAGGGAGGGGCGGATATACGAATCAATATTCGTAAAGAATTGTTGTTTTGCGATCGTATGCAACTTCGCCACTTCTTCTTGGTAACCTGTAATATCGTTCTTCGCCAACTGACCGTTCGTGAAACGATCTACTTCTGTCCGCATCGCTTCGCGTCCAGACGAAAATGTTAATGTTCTTCCGTCGGAAAAATGATTGACCGTATGACGTTCAAGTTTCGTGAATGTAAAGTACTCATCGGGATCCGCACCGGATTCAAGAATGACAGACTGAAAAACTTCCGGCATCGTGATCGTATTCGGACCAAAATCGAAGCGATGTCCTTCTGTGACGATCGGCATCATTTTGCCACCGATATGTGTATTGCGCTCGATGACCGTGACGCGAAATCCTTTTGCTGCTAATGAGATAGCAGCGCTGAGTCCACCAAGACCGGCTCCGATGACAGCTATATGTTTCATGATACTGATTCCTCCTTATGAATAGGTCCTACCCTTCCATGTGATTTCCCGTTTCCTAAAGCTTCGAATCATCGCACTTGCTAGCAAGATGACATAAAGGAATACCGCCAGTGGATGGAGCCACCAAACATGTCGGATTCGTGCCGCACGATCAATCCGGAATCGTGCTAAATAAAGAAGAATCAGTGCGCCACCCATCTGCCAGGATGGGTGGAGGATGAGATAAGGTAGGACACTTGCTTGAACCAAGTAAAAGAGTAGAAAGTATGATCCGACGATATAAGAATCGTTCATCCCACGAAAGACATTCTTTAGAAAACCTTGCCAGACTTCTTCGTTCGTGGCGTACATATCGCAAGAAACTGCTGGGGCGACTTCGACGAGCGTCGTCGTCAACCCGTGTCGTTTAAATGTACGACAAAGTTCTAAATCGTCAACGAGAGCCGATTGGATGCTTTCATGTCCACCGACTTGGTCATACGCGTGTCGTTCGACGAGAACGACCATGCCGTTGGCTGCAGCAAACGCTGGATGTTTCACCTTGCGAAACGGAATCGGAAGATGCTGCGCGATAAGAACATGTTGCATCGGAATCAAACACTTCCCTAGAAACGTCGGTACAGGAAAGGACGGGAAACCGGAAAGGAAAACAGCTCGTTCTGTTCGTAACGTTCCGTATAAGCGACAAATCGCATCAGGTGTCAATGTCACATCAGCATCGAGAAATAACAGATAGTCCTCTGTCGTTCGTTTCGCGAGTTGATGACACGCATGGACCTTTCCTGCCCAGCCAGCTGGTAAGGGAAGACCATCAATCACTGTAAAACGGTCGTCTTGACCGATTCGATCGAGCAATAACTCGCGCGTCCGATCGGTCGAGCGGTCTTCATATAAGTAAACGTGCATCCCTGGTGTCAGAGCGGGTTCTAATGCGTCTAATAATTTTCGTACATTACGCTCCTCATTCCGTAAAGGGATGCAAATTGCTAGACTATCTGGTTGAACGGGAGCCGTTAATCGTGGTAGAAAAGCTAAATTAATCCATGTATAGAGACAGACAGCTAGAGCGAAGAAGAGAAAGAACCAACTCATGACCGAAGGGCCCGTAACCAGCGCTCCGTTCGTGCAGGAAGTGGTTCCCTTCGGGTAGAGATACAGCGATACAAATCAACACGTTCCGCAATTGCATCTGCTCGAATGTCGTCGTATAAAGCAGTTAGTTCTACCGTCAGTCGTTTTGCCTGAGCACTTGACCGTTCGTTAGGTAATGGACGAAAGCGACGCGTCCGGATATAGACGTCCGGTTGCTGTTCATGACCATATGAATAATAAAAGGCGACGAGAGACACGTGATCCGTATGACGCGTCAAATGTGTGGCACCACTTGCTAAGCGAAGCGGACGGTCCTCTTGATGACGTTCCTCGCCTTGAGGAAACATCCAGACGCTGCTGCCATTTTGAAGTCGTTCTTTTGCATAATGAAGGCTTGTCTTGATATCAGCGAATGATGTCCGGTCAACAGAGAAAGCTCCGAGACGGGAGAAGAACGGGAAACGAGCAAGCCCTGCTTGATCAATCATGACATAGGGGTCGTGATGGAAACAGGTCTGATCCAAATGAAAAAGAATCATACCGTCCCACCAAGAACTGTGTGTAGCAAGCATGAGACCAGGGACAGGTAGATCGTCTGCTCGATATAAGACACGGTGGAAATGACGTCGGATCAAAGCATGATCGACATACGTATGAAATACGGATTCAGCTAATTTGCTTTTGTTTGCTTCTTTCAACGATAACCCCTCGTTTCACAATGAAATAGACGATGAATGCACTTAAGCTGACCAAAGTGACGCCATAGAGACCAGCAACTCCTGCTGTTACACCGAATAAAGTGTGCAACATCAAAAAGAGATACTGATTGTTTTGTTCGAGTGCGGCATCCGTCGCCTTGACTTGATATCGATTGATGAAAAAGGAAAAGACGAGCGCCGTTCCATACCACCCGAAGAAATTCTGTGTCGGAATATCGTAATACCAGCCACCGTCTTGCCAAAGCCAATACGATTTCACGTTAGCAGCAACAGGATCGATTGCTAAATCGAGCCAGACGGCAAACAATGGAACGAGAATCAATGTACTATAGCGAAACGAGAACAAACGGGAGAAAGCGAGACTCGCCCCCATGACCGATAGCCATGCAGCCCCGATCGTAATCGGCACACCTAATAATTGGACACCGAAATCCGACTCGTAACGATATGTTCCAAACGGCCAACCGGTATGGACCCCAATCGACTCAATGATGATCGAACCAAAGAAGATAAAGGGGATGACAAGACGCCCCTTCGGTAAGACATGCCAAAAATAGAGAGCTGCGTATAAGCCGGAAGCGAATAAAAAGACGGCATTGGCCCACTCGAGCCAAGGGGGAAGTAACGAAAAACCAACTAAGATCAAGCCGATGGTGAACCAAATCGAAAAGAAAATCCAAAGACGTTTATGAAACTGCTCCATGCGTGACATTCCTCCATTTCCAAAATAGCTTCTGTCATAAGTATACCCATATATCTTGAAAACGAGCGAGGGAGAAGCGGTCTTATAAAAAAAGTGGTCCGGCTTCTCGTAAGAGAAACCGAACCACTTCCTATCATCATCCGTTTGAATGTTGTTTTTGCTTCTTCTTTTTGATGAACGAGAAAAGGAGAAACGCGATATACAACGGAACAGCAACGAACCAAAACGTAGACCACTCATTGCTACGCGCAATCATGACATACGTCACGTATAGCAACGTAAAGGTGATGACGAACGTATGGCGCGGAACGGGAATGTCTTTAAAACTTGGAATCTTGACACGACTGACCATCAAGAAGGCAAGACCTGTAAAAACGAGTGGGACCATCAAGTCGTTCATTCGTCCGCTAAACAACGTGACGACGGCCAAAATACCACCTGCCGCTGTAATCGGTACACCTGAAAAATAAGCAGATGCCACATTCGTTGCCGATAAATTAAAACGAGCAAGACGAAATGCGCCAAACAACGGGAACAGAGCAGAGATTAGTAAACCAACTTCTCCGAATTCATAGAAATACGTATAGTAGGCCATCATTGCAGGTGCGACACCGAATGTCACGATATCTGCTAATGAGTCCAGTTCTTTTCCGAAGTCGCCTGCTACACCAAGCATCCGAGCAAGGCGTCCGTCCAGACTATCAAGCATCATCGCGATGACGATTAGTAAGGTGGCATTTTGAAAATCACCTTTTGCTGCCATGACGATGGCTAAAAAACCACAATACAGATTTCCGAACGTAAATAGGTTGGGTATTGAATTACGAACACGATCTTTCCACAAAATGATTCCTCCTGCCACTTCATCGATACTACTCATCATACCATAATTAGGAGATGGAATTCAGCCGTTCGTAAAGAGAATCCCCTGAGTGAAAGATAAAAAATCATGAGGATTCAACCGAACTTGATGTCCACGTTTTCCAGCGGATATGATGATGAATGGTTCATGGATAGCACGATCCGATAAGAGAACCGGAAAATTCTTCTTAGCACCGATGGCAGAGACACCACCTCGAATATAGCCAGTCAGGTCTTCTAACTCCTTCATCGGAACAAGCGCGACTTTTTTCGAATGCAATGCTTTAGCCGCTGCCTTTAGAGAGAGTTCTTCTTCCCCCGAAATGACGACGAAGACATATTTATTTTCGACCATTTTCAAAACAAGGGTTTTAAAAATGGTCGAAAGGGGGTAATTAATCTTTCTAGCGACGGCTTCAGCAGATAAATCATCAAGATCAACAGGATAAGTGAGGGATTCGAAGTCAATCTTAGACTGCTTCAGAAGCCTCTCGACGTTCGTTTTGCTCATGTGTTTCTCCTTTGACGAGTGAGTATTGGACCCATTTCCGTCCGTGCCAACGTTTCATGGCGAAAATGCCACGGAACCATTCGTCAGCAGAGAAGGCAATCCAGATTCCAAGTAAACCGAGACCGAAACCAAGACCAAGTGTATAACTGAGGACGACCGCGATTCCCCACATCGATAGAATACCGATGGCGACAGGGAAACGAACATCTCCTGCCGATTTAAGAGTTCCCATGAGCACGATGTTCATCGCGCGACCTGGTTCAAGAATGACGCTTGCCCAGAGTAGTGGGATACCGATTGCAATGATTTCAGGACTCGATGTGAACACTGATAGAATCGATGAACCGAATGAAGCAAGAGCGACAGCTGAGATGAAGCTTGCGAAAACAGCAATCTTCAATGTTTTCACAGCACGTCCATATGCTTGTTCAAATTGTTGAGCACCAACTTGGCGTGCGACGAGTAACTGCGTTCCTTGAGCGATGGCAAGCGTAAATAGGAAACAAAGCATCGTGATGTTTGATACATAGACACGAGCAGACAATGCTGCTTCACCAATTGTTGCGATGAATCCTGTGATGATGAGTTGTGAGAATTGATATGAGATCCCTTCACCAGCAGATGGGATTCCGATGTTCATGATTCGTTTCACATCTTCCCGGTCGAAATGAATCAAGTCTTTTACTTTAAAACGTAATGAGAGTTTCCGGTAAACGACGAAGAATAAGACAAGGACAGCGATTGTTCGGGCGATGACGATCGACCAAGCGACACCAGCAACACCGAGAACGGGAATGCCGAAGAGTCCAAGAACAGCGATGACGTTACCAAAAGCACTAACGAAATTCATGAGTAGCGTGACGTACATAGCATTTTTTGTGAATCCATGACTCCGGAGAATCGCACCCAGTGTCAATGAGATGGCTTCTAAGAAAAGGAATAGACCAACGATCTTAATGAACGTTTCGCCATAGACGAGCGTCTCTCCTTCTAACGAGAAAAATCCAAGGAGTTGTCTTCCGAACAACACCACGGTCAGAGAAACGATGAGACCGGTATACAAGTTAATCGCAAAAGCAGAACGAGCCGTTTGACGAGCGTTTTGCGTCTTTCTTGCACCGAGGTACTGACCAATGATGATCGTTGCACCGACCGAGGTGATGTTAAAGAGAATAATGAAGATATTCAAAATTTGATTGGATACACCGACTGCCGCAGCAGCGCTATCTGAGTAATAACTTAAAATCAACGTTGCAATGATCCCAAGGCTCATGTGCAAGGCAATCTCGATGAATAATGGCCACGTAATGTGGAATAAGCTTGGTTGCTTGACTGTTTTCATAAATAAATCCCCTTTGTTTCATAAAACGAATAGTGTTTCTTTATCTTTTTGAAACTATACGCCTTCGATTTTCATAATGAAAGAGGGTTTTTTGTCTTTCATCGAAAAAAAAGAGATTTAAAAGGATTTTCATAAAATATCACGAATACATCATAATGAACAATCATTCATTTTTTTAAAGGTAGGGGAATCCGATGAAACGAGAAATGCATTATGTCGTCAAGGATCAAATTGCAACGCTAACGCTAGCTCGACCCAAACAACTGAATGCATTAACGTCGAATTTACTAGAGGAGTTGGCAGACGCTCTAGAAGAAGCGAATCAGGATGAGGAAGTACGTGTCATCGTCTTGACTGGTGAAGGACGTGGATTTTGTGCAGGGCAAGATTTGAAAACCGTCTCGCCTGAGCTCGATCATGGAGAATATCTACAACAGTATTATCATCCTGTCGTTCGGGCACTCGCTAAATCAAAAAAACCGACGATTGCTGCCATCAATGGTGTAGCGGCAGGTGCCGGTTTATCATTGACGCTTGCCTGTGATTTCCGGCTCGTCCACGCTGAAGCGAAATTGTCGCTCGGATTCATCAATATCGGTCTTGTCCCGGACGCAGGAGCTCCGTATTTCTTACCTCGACTAATCGGTGCAGCAAAAGCAACGGAGCTTGCGTTACTCGGTGACACGATTTCAGCAGACGAAGCCGTTTCGCTCAATCTTGCGACACGAAGTATCGAATCAGAGAAATTTGTAGAAGAGGTCACAGCGTTTGCTCGTCAGCTAGCAGATCGTCCGACAAAAGTGATCGGGTACATCAAGCAGCTGCAAGCAGCGAGTTATGAAAATAACTTGGAGGAAATGCTTGCTCAAGAAATCATCTATCAGTCACGTGCTGGAAAAACGGAAGACCATCGCCATGCTGTTGAATCCTTCATCGAAAAAAAACGCCCTGTTTTTGTCGGACGATGAATCGAGCATACTTTATAGAAGAAAGACGTCGGAAACGCACGATGCGCCGACGTCTTTTTAATTCAATTTCTTTTTGATTTTTCGTGCGGTCGCATGTGTACGGTTCGTCAATCCTGTAGAGATACGGAATAATAGAATTCCGAGAAAAGCAGAAACAAAAATGTATATCCCGGTCAACGTCACGAATGCACCACTAGCGAGCGTGATGAAAAGTATCGAAAATTCACCACGTGGACCCAGACAAAAGCCAGATTCGATCGCATGATAATTCGATAAACCAAAGGACCTTCCGCCGAGGTAACCGACTAAAAATTTAGAGACGACTCCCCAAATGACAAGAGCGAAGAAAAATAGATCAATCGGTAATCCGTCAGTCAATTCGAATGACATTCCGAATGTAATAAAGAACAATGGTAATAATAAGTCTTGGAATGGCGTGACTAGTCGTCTAAGATAACGCGTCTCATCCAGTTCGGTTAACAAAATACCGATGATGAAGGCACCAAGTACTTCGGATAGACCAAATAAGATTCCAATTCCAGAAAACAATAAGATCAAGCCGATGATTCCGATGCCGGCATCAGGATGTCGATAGAGGGAGTCGACTAACCGTCCACGTCTTCGGATAAACAACGTCATGATCATCAGAGCAATGAAGAAGAAGGCGAACCCGAGAAAGATGATGCTGATTTTGGCAACCGAGAACGTCTCAGTCCCTAAAACGAACGGGGCCGTCGTCAGTAGGATTGGTGCCATCAAATCTTCGAAGACGAGTAAGGACAGCACGAAGCGATTCACATCCTGATGTTTATCCGGTTCCCGATCGAGCAGCCGAGCAGAAATCGAAGAACTCGTCGCATACAAGACACAGCCAATCAAAAACGATTCGGCGACTGAAAAGCCAAACGATAGGGTCAATAGGATAGTCCCACCAAACGAAAGTAGAATATCAATGACTCCCGCTTTCCAAATGGAACGGAGCTGAATCAGCAAGTCCGCCACTGAAAATTTTAGACCGAGTAAAAAGAACAGGACGATGATGCCCGCTTCTCCCCCGAGTTTCAGCTCTTCGGGAGGGTCGTAATAGAATCCAAGGACGATTCCGATCAAGATGAAGGCGAGAATACTCGGGACGTGGAATCGTTCACTCAAGTAACTGATCGTAAATAAGCCGATGAGGATGAGACCGGCGTAAAAGAAAATTTCCATGGAGGATGTCCTCCTTTCTGTACCCTATACCCTAATTCGATGGCATTCATTAACTTGTTTCTCTCCTGAAGAACGGATACAGAAAAAGCCTGGACACAAACTTCTTTTTAGAAGGTGAGTGTACAGGCTTTTAGATAATTATAAGACTTGAACGATCGTTCCAGAATACGCAGGGAGAGAGACATCAAGTGTCTGCTGGTGCGTGTTCGTCAATAAATCAAGCCCCCGACCAGCTTGTGGAGCGGTCAACGAAACGGGAGCATCTGAATTGTTGAAGTAGATATAATATAATCCTTCCGGGCTCATGCGACGCATGATGATTGTATTCGTCTCATCATTCGCATGAACGAAAGAGATATGTCCTTTGTTCGCAAGCGTCTTATGCTGCTTTCGAAGCTGTAACAAATGTCGCGTATAGGCGAATAACTCCTGATCCTGCTCCTCTGGATTCCACGGCATGCATTTTCGGCAGCCTGGATCTTGATCGCCATCGAGACCGATTTCATCACCATAATAGATGACGGGACTACCTGAGAACGTCAACATCGATAACAAGAGAAGACGAAGCTTCTGTTTGTTATTGCCAGCGCGCGTCAACGCACGTGGTGTATCGTGTGAACCGATTAAATTAAAGGTCACTTCATTGACATTCATCGTGTTTGAGAACAATACATGCGACATATCATTCGCATATGAAGTTGCTTTAGTCTTATCTAAGGCAAAGAAGTTCAAGGCGGCATTCGTAAATGGATAGTTCATGACGGCGTCAAACTGGTCACCGAGCAACCATTCCTGTGAGTCATGCCAAATTTCACCAAGGATATACGCATCAGGATTGACTTCCTTGACGACTTGACGGAAATCACGCCAAAATGCGTGATCAACCTCGTTGGCGACGTCGAGTCGCCAGCCATCGATTCCGAATTCTTCGACCCAGTAGCGGGCGACATGGAGTAAGTATGACTTTACTTCATCGTTCTCGGTATTGAATTTCGGCATCTCAGGTACGAAAGCAAACGTATCGTAGTTCGGTAGCGGCTCGGTCACGAGTGGGAAATCGCGCAGATGGAACCATTCTTTATAGGTTGAACGACTACCATGTTCACGAATATCAGCGAATGCTTTGTGGTGGAAGCCGGCATGATTGAATACGGCATCTAGCATGATACGAATGCCGTGTGCGTGTAACAAATCGACCATTTCCTTGAATTTCTCTTTCGTACCGAACTGTGGATCAATTTCTAAGTAATCGATTGTGTCATATTTATGATTCGATTTCGCCAAGAAGATGGGGCAGAAGTAAATACCAGTGATACCAAGTTCAACGAGATAGTCGATGTGATCGATGACGCCTTGGAAATCTCCACCGAAAAGATTCGTCGTCGTTGGTGCTGTACTATTCCATGGAAGTGTACCAGCTGGATCATTCGTCGCATCGCCATTTGCGAAGCGATCTGGGAAGATTTGATACCAAACCGTATCCTGGACCCAATCTGGTGCAGTGAATACGTCGACTGCATTAAGGAAAGGAACGCAGAAATAGTAGCCTGTATCATCGAGCGGTTTTTCATCAAACCATCCACGTTCCGTGAATACATGACTCGTTGCACCGTCATGGAGACGGAAACCATATCGTAGACGACGGAAAGGAGGTACGACATCGATGAACCAATAATCGTATAACTCATCTGATCCACTTCGCTTCATCGGTGTTTCAAATGTATTCCAGTAGTTTGATTTTGAGGGATCGAAGTTCCAATCGGCAGCATCCGGGTTTTCAGTATGCCAATCGTATGGGTCGCCCCATATCAAATCGACGCGATCAACGTCATTTTTTTTCGTTTGTAAACGGATGTGGATTGTTCGCTCATCGTACTTATAGACGAATGGAGACATCGCACGGTGAAACACAGCTTCTTTGAACATGGCAGTCACTCCTTAACGCAATCGCTTGCATCGTATTGATTATGTCTTCGACCTAAGAATAGTAAAGCGCTTTCTTAAAGTCAATTCCAATCCCGTGAAATCAAGGATTCCTGATAAAAGTCGAGAGTATGATGCAATCGTTTGCATCATGTTGTGCAAACAATAAAAATGAAAACGTTTTCTTTTTGTTCGCTTATTCTTTTTAGCGTTTGATTCAAATAATGAAATCAAAAATAAAAAGTTTTTGAAATGTAAGAAAATAATTGAATAAAAGGACTTGTCAAAAGGATTTTAGATTGTATAATAAAAATGTAAAGGTGATGCAAACGTTTTCATAAAACGCTTACAACCACTCGGTTGTTATCATGAGAAAATGGTTGTGCCTTTATGCAAACGTTGTGCATTAAAACTTATCATTCATAAGTTAACTTGGGGAGGAAATTTCAATCATGGAAATGAAAAAATTCGTAGCAGGTCTCTCTGTATCTGTCATGGCAATCGGTGCGCTTGCAGCATGTGGCGGTGGATCGGATTCTGAATCATCATCTTCAGATTCGGGCAGTAAAAAACCAAGCAAGATCGTCATCTGGGAAGACACTGAAAAAGCTGAAACGACTAAAGCGGCAGCTAAAGCGTTCGAAGAAAAAGAAGGCGTCAAAGTTGAAGTTAAAGAAGTTAAGATGACAGATCAGCAGAAGAAAGTAGCACTTGACGGACCAGCAGGTAAAGGGCCGGATATCATGCTTCTTCCACACGACCAAATCGGTACAGTCGTTGACCAAGGCTTGATCGCGGAACTCAAGGATGGCGAAAAAGCACTTGAGCCATTCATCGATACAGCGAAATCAGCAGTAACGTTTGATGGTAAAGTCTACGGATATCCGAAAGCAGTTGAAACACCAATCCTCCTTTTCAATAAAGATGAATTAAAAGAAGCACCAGCTTCAATGGATGATCTGTACAAGATCTCAACAGAGCAAAAGAAAGACGGCAAATACGGATTCCTCGCGCTTTGGGATAACTTCTACTTCGCACACGGTCCAATCGGTGGATACGGTGGTTATGTCTTCAAAGACAACGGTGGCAAATTGGATCCAGCAGATATCGGCTTGAACAATGAAGGTGCTGTCGAAGGTATGGATTACATCGGCAAGTGGTACAAAGAAGGTCTCTTCCCGAAAGGTCTTATCGGTGGTGGCGGTGGTCAAGCACTTGATCAACTCTTCGGCGATAAAAAAGCTGTTGCTGTCATGAACGGTCCATGGGCAGTTGCGAGCTATAAAGAAAAAGGTATCAACCTCGGAGCTTCAGCACTTCCGAAACTTCCAAACGGTGAGCCGATCAAAACATTCGTTGGTGTAAAAACATACGCGATTTCAGCATACTCGGAAAATGCAGAGTGGGCTGAGAAGTTCTTGGCATCACTCACAGGTGAAGAAAACGCTAAAGCAATGTTCGAAAAATACAATGAAATCCCACCAGTTACTGCTCTTCAAGAAGATGCAGCAATCAAGGATAACGAAGTCGCAGCAGCAGTCTTCGCACAATCACAAAACGGTGTGCCAATGCCGAACATCGCTGAGATGGGTCAAGTTTGGGAACCAATGGCAGCAGCACTTCAGCTTGTTGCAACAAACAAACAAGACGCACAAAAATCAGCTGATGATGCTGTCAAACAAATCAAGCAACAAATCGAAGCTAACAATCAATAAGCGTAAATGGAACGCGTGAATCCATGAAAAAGAGATAAAGAGAGGGGGATCTTGGATTCCCCCTCATCTTTATGGTTGGAAGAGAAGCCTGAGGTCAGACATGACCTTTGGAAAGGAGAACGGACGATGGCTGCGATTGCAACACCACACCCGACGAATCCAACGCCTGAAAAAAAGACGAACCACCGCACGATTGCGGCGCTGATGTCAATCATTCCAGGAGTGGGACAACTATACAATAAACAATTCCTTAAAGGCGCGACATTTTTTGTCGTCGTACTATCATATTTTCTCGTCAACTTTGAACTGTTCTTCAAAGGAGCCGGAAATGGTCCTGGCGATCGCGGAGCGATCTGGGGCTTGATTACACTCGGTGAGGTACCAGGCGTAAGGGGGGATCACTCGATCTTTCTAATGGTCGAGGGCATCATTGCCTTGATTTTACTTGTCTTTGGTATCGCCATTTACGTCTGGAACTTTATCGATGCGTATCGAATCGGTAAGTTGCGCGACATGAACCTCGAAGTACCTTCCTTGAAGATGCAGCTACGGAACTTCCGCGATAATGGATTCCCGTACGCGATGTTGATTCCTTCATTAGTGCTTTTAGTGTTCACAGTCGTCTTACCGTTGATCTTTACTTTCTTGATTGCTTTTACGAACTATAAGTTCAACAACTCGCCTCCAGCGAAGTTGGTCGACTGGATTGGGATTCAAAACTTCTTGAATATCTTTACGGTTGATATTTTCCGCGATACGTTCGTCAGCGTTCTTGGTTGGACGCTTGTCTGGACCGTCGCTTCGACGACAGGTGTCATCGCGATCGGTATCGGACTGGCTGTCTTGCTGAACCAAAAAGGACTCAAAGGAAAACGGTTCTTCCGTTCCATCTTGATCCTGTCATGGGCAGTACCAGCCTTCATTACAATCTTGATCTTCCGCTCGATGTTCAATGAGACATTCGGTGTTTTCAATACGACGTTATTACCAGCGATCGGTCTTACTGACGGTGTCGACTGGATGACAGATCCGACGTATACGAAGCTTGCCTTGATCGGGATTCAGTGGTGGTTAGGTTTCCCATACATCATGACACTGACGACGGGGATCTTGCAGTCGATTCCGGAGGATCTCTATGAAGCTGCGACAATTGATGGTGCCACTTCAGGCGAAAAATTCCGCTTGATCACGTTGCCGATGATTTTGTTTGCAACGGCACCAATCTTGATTACGCAGTATACGTTCAACTTCAATAACTTCAATATCATCTATCTCTTCAACAACGGTGGACCGGCAGTACCAGGTCAATCGGCTGGTGGAACGGATATCTTGATTTCGTGGATTTACAAATTGTCGCTTGGCGCGAACCCGCAGTATGGATTTGCAGCAGCGATCACGCTTGTGTTGTCGTTCTTCATCATGACGATTGCCGTCATTCAGTTCAAGCGTTCAAAATCATTCAAAGATGAGGATATGATCTAATATGAGAAAACAAAACCGAATCAACATGGCGTTGTCATATCTCATTTTGACGATCGCCTCCATCATTATCGTTTATCCACTCCTTTGGGTTGTTGGGACTTCACTTAACCCAGGGAAAAGTATTACATCGGATATCTTTCCAAGTAATCCGACTTTGATTCACTACTTCGATTTGTTTGATCCATCAAAAACGGATTATGGCATGTGGTATTTAAACACAATCAAGATTGCCGTCATCACGATGGTCGTCTCTGTCGCGCTAATCACGTTAACAGGATACATTTTTTCACGCTATCGCTTCGTCGGTCGGAAAAATTCACTGATCTTGTTCCTCGTGTTGCAGATGGTACCGCAATTCGTTGCCATTATTGCGATTTATGTCTTGCTTAATATGTTAGAATTGTTTGATACGCATCTGGCGCTCATCCTACTCTACTCGGGTGGCGCGATTCCAATGAATACGTATCTTGCAAAAGGATATTTCGATACGATTCCAAAAGAACTCGATGAGGCGGCACGGATGGATGGTGCCGGTCACTTACGAATCTTCTGGCAAATCATCTTACCGCTCGCAAAACCGATGGTCGCCGTCATCGCGTTGTTCAACTTCATGGCACCATTCAACGACTTCATTTTAGCATCGCTCGTCCTGCGTTCTCCTGAGAAACAGACACTTGCGGTCGGGTTGTACAACATGGTGTCGGAGCAGTTCGACAATAACTTCACGTTATTTGCGGCAGGTGCCGTATTATCAGCAGTTCCAATCGTTCTTCTCTTCTTCGCATTCCAGCGCTTCTTCGTGTCTGGATTGACAGCAGGTGGAACAAAAGGATAATCATAAGGGGGAAATCAGCGGCATGAGACGAGGCATAATGCTTCTCCTCTTGCCGCTTCTCTTGTCTATCGGACTTCAGCCGATGACGGGTGAAGCAGCAGGTTGGGAAAAAGAACGAATGTATTTCATCATGGTGGACCGGTTCGAGAATGGCGATCCGAGTAATGATCGAGAGGCGGATCCTGAAAATCTAAAAGCGTTTCAAGGTGGTGATTTAGCAGGCGTGACGAAACGTCTCGATTACATCAAGGAAAAGGGATTCACGTCGATTTGGTTAACGCCGATCTTTAAGAACCGTCCGAATGGTTATCATGGATACTGGACGGATGATTATTACGAGATTGATCCGCACTTCGGAACAAAGGAAGAGTTTAAACGCCTCGTCAAGGAAGCTCATGACCGGGATATCAAGGTCGTCCTTGATCTTGTCGTCAATCATTTAGGACCAAATCATCCAATGGTGAAAGAAAAACCGGAGTGGTTCCATAAAAATCAACCAATCATG
The DNA here is from genome assembly GCF_018618985.1 of Exiguobacterium sp. s78. Lineage (NCBI taxonomy): Bacteria > Bacillati > Bacillota > Bacilli > Caryophanales > Exiguobacterium > Exiguobacterium sp. s78. The sequence goes on along the minus strand of NZ_JACSNB010000001.1, from coordinate 2,105,291 downwards.
AACTGGAATAACCCGTCGGAAGTCGAAAATAACTGGCTGTTCGATTTACCGGACTTCAATACGGAAAATCCGAAAGTCATGGATTATTTAGTTGATGTCGCGAACTACTGGGTCGACGAAACGGGTATAGACGGATACCGGCTCGATACGGTTCGCCATGTGCCAGCCTCTTTTTGGGAAACGTTCATTCCAGCAGTCAAAGAAAAGCATCCGGACTTATTCTTGTTGGCTGAAGTATTCGATGGAGATCCGCGAAAAATCGCATCCTATTCAAAATTAGGTTTTGATTCCGTGACGAACTTCCCGTTTTATTATGGAGTCAAGGATCAGTTTGCCCGCAAAAATGGTTCCGCGGAAGAGCTCGATTCAGTTTATAATCGAGATACTACGTTTAATCCGAATGCCAAGGGACTTGCAACCTTCATTGATAATCATGATGTCAAACGCTTCATCACGGAAGCAAAGATTGGTGGAGCAGACGAAGAGGAACGGCAGCTTCGATTGGCGCTGTTTGCACTCTATGCTGCCCCGGGGATGCCGATCGTCTACCAAGGAACAGAGGTGGCGATGCCAGGTGGCGAGGATCCCGGAAACCGGATGATGATGACATTTGATCAAAACAAGAAGATGCAACAGTACGTAAAAACGTTGAACGAGATGCGTCAGGACTACCCAGCGTTTGCAACAGGGAAGCAACGCTTGATCGCAAAAACCGATCATATGGCAGTCTACTCACGGGAGACGAAACAACAACAAGTCGTTTACGCGATCAATCTTGGAGAAAAAAAGACGAGCTTACGCGTGTCTGCGAAAGAAATCGGTGATGACCAGCGTTTAAGAGGACTTTTATTCTCAGACTTGGTGCGTCAAGATGGTGACGCCTATGAGATCACGCTTGATGCAAATAGTGCGAACAGCTATGTCATCGAAAAGTCACAAGTCAACTGGTGGTCGATCATCGCCATTGGTGCGATTGCTCCGATTTTAGCGCTCATACTTCTTCTCGTTCACCGTAAACGCATGCAACGTCAAACAAAATAAAATACTTAACTAGGGGAAATGTGAGGTGAAGGGGATGCAGGTAACAATCAAGGATGTAGCACGGGAAGCGAATGTCGCACCCTCGACGGTATCACGCGTCATTGCGAATAGTTCACGCATCAGTCAAAAGACGAAGGAACGGGTGCGGCAGGCGATGGATGAGCTCGGATATTATCCGAACGTTCATGCTCGCAGTCTAGCGAATCGAACGACACAAGCGATCGGTCTCGTCATGCCAAGTGCTGCAACAAAAACGCTACAAAACCCGTTCTTTTCGGAAGTCATTCGAGGAATCAGTACAAAAGCGCATCAAAATGGATATTCGTTATATATGACGACAGGTGTCTCGGAAGAAGAAGTATATGAAGGTGTCGTCTCGATGGTTCAGGGCCGTCGTGTCGATGGTGTCGTCGTGCTGTATTCCCGCACGGATGACAAAGTCGTTCAATTTCTGCAGGATTCGAAGTTTCCGTTCGTCGTCGTCGGAAAACCATTCAGTGATTCATCACATGTCACGTATGTCGATACGGATAATTATCTAGCCGGTCGCGAAGTGACGAAGTACTTGCATCAACTTGGGCATGAGTGTATCGCATTCGTCGGAGGCGCACAGGACTTAGCTGTGACGCAAGAGCGTGTCGGGGGTTACAAGACGGCTCTCATGGAAGAGGGCATCCCGATTCAAGAATCCTACATCGTCAGTGCACCATTCATGACGACAGGAGGCGCCGAGGCAGTCAAACGACTGATGTCGCTTGAACATCCGCCGACGGCTGTCGTCGTCAGTGATGATATGATGGCACTTGGTGTCATGAGTACCCTGAATGAGATGGGGATCGGTGTGCCGGATCAAATGGCCGTCGTCAGTTTCAATAACTTGTTCATCGCAGAATTCTCAAGCCCACCGTTGACTTCTGTTGAAATCAACATTTTTGGACTTGGTTTTGAAGCGACGAATTGTTTGATTGAACAAATCAATGAAGATGCGACACCTTATGGGAAGCGCGTCATCGTCCCGCATTATCTCGTCGTCCGTCAGTCTTGTGGCGGAAAATCTGAAGCATGAAACGACAGTCTATTTTTAAGCCGATCGGTTTGAAAATAGACTTTTTTTGATTCAAATCGACGTCTATTTCTAGTAAAAGGAAGCGGTTGCAGAAAAAGAAATTTATTTTCGTGCAAACGATTGCATTGGTGCTTTTTATGTGTACAATAAAGAATGTATAGTATAGATGAAACGCTTACATGATCAGGGTGACCGACATGCGTAGCATAAAAAGGAGCGACTTGACGATGAAACGACTTTTTGAGGTCAATGAGTGGAAAATTACAGAGCTTGGTTTTCATCCAGAAGATAATCGATTGGCAGAATCGATGACATCGATCGGAAACGGTCATATGGGAATGCGCGGGACGTTTGAAGAAGAATACACAGGGGACACGCATCAAGGCATGTATGTCGCAGGTGTTTACTATCCGGATAAGACACGTGTCGGCTGGTGGAAAAACGGTTATCCGGAGTATTTCGCGAAAGTACTCAATGCTGTCAACATCATGGGCTTGAAAGTATCTGTCAACGGAAAAGCTGTTGATTTGAATACGTGGGAAGTCGTTGACTTCAAACGTGAACTTGATATGCAACATGGTGTGTTGACGCGGACGATGTTGTTGAAGCATGGAGAAGAAGAGATAAAAGTCGAATCCAAGCGTTTCTTCTCGATCGTCGATAAAGAAATCGCTGCCTTGCAATATACGGTGACACCTGTCAATTTTGAAGCAGAAATTGTCATTGAATCGTATCTCGATGCGGATGTTGAAAATGAAGACTCGAACTATGACGAGAAGTTCTGGCTTCCTGTCGAACACGGAATTGAAGAACGGTTCGGTTATGTCACATCAAAAACGAAAAAGCTCGATTGGCATGTGACGGCAGCGATGATCACGGATGTCGAAGGCGCACGGTGTGAGGTCGTCGATGGCAATACGCAGTACGTCGCGAATCGTTTCACGAAACAAGCCGCAGTAGGTGAGGGTGTCACAGTCGAAAAATTCGTCGCACTCGTAACGAATCGCGATCATGAAATCGATGCGCTACTGGAGCAAGCGATGAAACGTGTTCACGTCGCATTCGAATCAGGCTTTGAACCATTGCTTGCGACACATGAAGCAGCTTGGTTGCACCACTGGGAAGAAGCGGATGTGAAGATTGAAGGTGATGTCGAGGCACAGCAAGGGATTCGTTTCAACATCTTCCATATGTTCCAGACCTACACAGGTGAAGACTCACGCCTCAACATCGGACCAAAAGGATTCACGGGTGAGAAGTATGGTGGTGCGACGTATTGGGATACTGAAGCGTATTGCTTAAACTTCTACCTTGCGACGTCGAAACCGGAAGTTGCTTGGAATTTACTCAAGTATCGTCACAATCAATTACCGCAAGCGAAAGAAAATGCGGATAAGAATGTCGGAATGAAGGGTGCACTTTATCCGATGGTAACGATGAACGGAGAAGAGTGCCACAACGAGTGGGAAATCACACATGAAGAAATTCACAGGAACGGTGCAATCGCGCATGCGATTTATAACTACACGAACTACACGGGAGACACGTCGTACCTCGGACAATACGGATTTGAAGTGTTAGTCGAGATTTCCCGCTACTGGGCAAGCCGTGTCAATTACGTGCCGCACAAGGATGTCTATATGATTCTTGGCGTGACGGGACCGAATGAATATGAGAACAACGTCAACAATAACTGGTATACGAATCTGATTGCGGCATGGTGTCTCGAATATACGCAGACCGTCCACCGTCATTTGGCACAAGAAGAACCAGAACGTTTGCAAGAACTCATGCATCAATTAGCGTTGACGGATGAGGAGCTGGCAAAGTGGGCAGATATCGACGCGAAGATGTATTTTCCGAAAGATGAGGCAGCACCAGGAATCTTCATGCAACAAGATGGCTTCATGGATAAGGAACAAATCTTGGTCGCTGACCTCGATCCAAAACATCTCCCGCTAAACCAGAATTGGTCATGGGACCGGATCCTTCGCTCTGTCTTCATTAAACAAGCAGACGTCTTACAAGGTCTTTACTTCTTGACGGATCGCTTCAGTGTAGAAGAGAAAAAAGCGAACTTCGATTTCTATGAACCACGTACGGTTCACGAATCGTCATTATCACCATGTATCTACTCGATCATTGCGGCGGAAGTCGGTTATGAGGAAAAAGCGGTCGAACTGTACCAACGCTCAGCACGACTTGACCTCGATAACTACAACAATGATACGGAAGACGGGTTACACATCACGTCAATGGTTGGATCATGGATGTCGATCGTCCACGGATTCGCTGGATTACGGGTGGCGAACGATACGTTATCCTTCAAGCCGATGTTGCCAAAAGGCTGGACGAGCTATACGTTCCGGATGCAATGGCGCGGTCATCATATCCATGTCCATGTACAGCCAAATGCCGTCGAAATCGCCCAAACAGAAGGCGAAGCATTCAGCTTAAACGTTCATGGAACAACTGTTGAAGTTCCGGCAGGAGGACAGATTACAGTTCCTGCTTCGATGACAGTATAAGAGAAAAAAGAACCGATTTTTGAGTCGGTTCTTTTTTTGTGTGTAACAAGAAGCAGGACACCTTTGTCACAAATGAAAACGCCATCATGAAAAAGAACATCAATCTTTGGAAATCTTGACTATCCGACGACATTTGAATGTGCTAAAGTGTTTCAAGATAGTTATGAATGAGAGGAGAACGGCGTGTGACAGCAGTAGTAAAGGAAAGTATGTTAAAAGTGATCGTGGCTTCGATTGGGGGATTCGTCATTGCCGTTGCCATGAACTGGTTTTTGATTCCGAGTGGTGTCTATTCGACTGGATTTACAGGACTTGCCCAAATCCTGACGCAAGTCCTTCAAAATACAGCATTTGCGTTTGGTGAAAACGTCTGGTTCTTGGCGTTGAACATCCCTTTGATCGTGCTCGCATGGATCATGTTAGGTCGGAGTTTTACAATCATTACGTTGGTTTCGGTCTTGGCAACGACGATTTTCATTGGTCTTATTCCTCAATATGCTGTCATACCAGGTGATCAAACACTGAATGCAGTGTTTGGAGGGGTTTTGCTTGCGATCGGTACCGGTATCACGATTAAGTTCGGTGCTTCGACGGGTGGGTTTGATATCGTCGCCCTCATCTTTGCTCGTTTCTCCGATCGCAGTGTCGGCTTGTATCTGTTCGTCTTGAATTTCTTAATCGCATTATTAGCAGGAGCGTTGTTCGGTTGGTCGACTGCTTTATACACAATCGTCTTCATCTACGTGACGTCTAAGGTCGTCGATGAGATTCATACGAGCAATCAGCGTCTAACGATTTTCATCGTCACGAATCATGCGGATGACATCACGACGGCTTTGCATCAGCACATCATTCGAGGCATCACGCAAATTCCTTCGATTGGTACGTATTCTCGAGCTGAAAAAGCGACGTTGATGATGGTCATCGAGCGTCATGAATTACGGGACATTGAACGGATTTGCCGGGAAGCGGACGAGACGGTCTTCATCAACGTCGTCGCAACGGACTCGGTCGTCGGATACTTCCGAAAAGGATAATGAAAAGAGGCTGACACAAAAGTCAGCCTCTACAAAGATAAGGGTGGCAGAATGATGATCTGCCATCCTTATCTCGTAACAAAAAGAATGACGCGTCACACGCCACTCCTACAGGAACAAGCGCATTTATGCGCTGTCAGAGACGAACAAGACCCGCTTTCCTGCTTCAACGAAGCAAGAAAACTGGCTTGTGTCTCGCCTGAGGAAAGGGCGTGAAAAGACGCGTCATTCTTTTTTTGAGTCAGCCTCTTTATCTGTTTTCATGCGAGTCCAAGGACGTGTCTCAAGTAATACGCGATCCCGTCATCCTCATTTCGCTTCGTCGTGCCGTTTGCCAGATGCTTCAGCGCGGGGATGGCATTACCCATCGCGACACCATGTCCAGCATACTCGATCATCTCTAAATCGTTTTCCTCATCACCGAAAGCAATGATTTGTTTAGAGTTAATACCAAGGTGGTCGGCGATATGGGCAAGACCGACCGCTTTGCTTGTACCTTTTCGCATCACTTCGACCATGAATTCAGGCTTCACCCATTGACGATTGAGTACCGTCTCGGCATGGATACCAGATAGTTCGGAGCGGATCTCATCGACGTGTTCTCCTTTGGCATGAATCAAAAGAGATGTTGGTTCATGCATAAGCACCTTTCGTAAATCTCCGGTCGTGACGGATAAGGCATGGTCGGTATAGAATTCGTAAATGCCAACCGGGTCATATTGAAAATAGACATGATCCGTGACTTCGCAGACGATATTTTGTGTTTTCGTCTCAGCGACAGATTCTAAAATATGTTGAACAGTTTTTAATGGAATCGGATGATGCTGGACTTCGAAGTGGATATCTTGCGGGTGATGAACGAGACCACCGTTAAAATTAACGATCGGTGTCGTCAAACCGAGTTGTTCGTAATATTTCCTGGCGTGACGAAATGGTCGTCCGGTTGCAATGACGACTTCGTGACCGTTCGCACGCGCACGCTGGAGCGCAGCGATGTTCGCAGCGCTGATTGTCTTATCATCTTTTAAAAGGGTGCCGTCGAGATCGACAGCGATTAAGTGACGGGTCATGATGAAATCCTCCGCTTTCTTTTCGTTAATTCTACTGTAGCATATGAAGCGATTGTCCTTCGTATGAAACGATTAAGTTTTTCAAGGAAAAGAAAGCGCTTGAAAAAATTAGAGAAAAGCTGTTGCTTGGATTAAAAAATGGTATACTACAAATCGTAGGATAACTCTATAGTACGTTATGGAAACGGAGGGGAAATCATGCGTTTTCTCGTTACATTCTTTTGGTCATTCTTACTCGTGAACACGGCTGTGTTCATCGTATCGGCAGTTGATGCAGTAACGTATAGCTTCGGATTCGCGACAGCTATGTCTGTCGTCACTTCACTTGTCGTCTTCGCACTCGATGCCGTCAATGAAGATTTAGGTCTTGGTCAAGGGACTAAGGCAGAATAAGGAAAAGCGAGATGTCGTCACTTGGGCGATAGGCTCGCTTTTTGTCTTAAGGAGGAATGAACGATGATCGTCATCGAACAGGTTCTGTGGCAAGAGATGCCGCAAAATGTCTACATCGCAGGGAATCAGATCATCGGAATCGGTTCCTACACCATAGATGAAGCACTGATCACGCAACGGATTGATGGTCGCAACAAACGGATAGTCCCCGGATTCATCGACGGACACTTACATCCGATCGGTGGAGGTGGAGAAGGCGGATTTGCCACGCGAACGGCTCCGTTGACTGTTCGTGACATATTCGAAGGCGGTGTCACGACGGTCGTCGGATTGCTCGGAACGGATGGTTGGACACGAACAGGAATTGACCTACTGGCACACATACGGGGATATGCTGCATCTGGTATCCGTCCCTTTCTATTAAGCGGAAGTTATATGGTTCCGCCGGTCTTCCTGACGCAATCGACAGGACATGATATCGTCCTCATCAATGAAGTGATTGGCATCGGAGAGATTGCCATCAACGATCACCGATCGACACAACCGACGGCTCATGAACTCGCGCGATTAGCGTCAGAAGCCCGAATTGCCGGCATGGTCAAAGGAGTGTCGGGAACGATGAACGTCCATATCGGAGACGGGAAACAAGGGCTCGATCTATTACATGAAGTGATCGACACGACCGATCTACCGATTCAACAATTCCTTCCGACGCATATCAACCGAAGTGAACGGATCTTTGAAGCGGGACTCGCCTGGGCGAAACGGGGAGGTCGAATCGATTTCACGACGTGTACGACGGAAAGCTTCATTGCGGAAGGCGAGATTCCAGCAGGACAGGCTGTTGCCCGTGCTTTAGCAGCGGGAATCCCACCCGAGCAGATCACGATGTCGAGCGACGCTGGCGCAAGTCTTCCGGCGTTTGATGATGCAGGTCGCTTAGTGCGGATTGATACAGGAAAACCCTCTTCCTTGATGCAAGCCGTACGCGATGCAGTGGAGCATGGTGTTACTTTTGATCAGGCAATCGCGACGATCACGCGACATGTCGCGGATGCATATGGTATACCGGGCGGGCGAATAGCGGTTGGAGAACGAGCGGATCTGTTACTGATTGATGACGCTTTGCAAATCGATACGATTCTTGCGAATGGTCATGCTATAATGGTTCAGAAAAAATGGCTAATACCAGAATGACGGAGGGATAGACGTGTCAAAGAAGTCGAAACGTAAAAACACGAAAAAACCGCAATCCAAGGCGAATTGGATTACAGCCGGAGTCATCGCCTTGATCGTATTGGTGGGAGGATTACTTCTCGTCTTCACGGATCGAGAAGATTCTGCATCGAAGAACGGCAACCTAACGGCTACACAAGTCGCAGATAAAGTAAAATCCGGTGATGAATTCTATACGTATTTCTATCAAACAGGTTGTTCTCACTGTGAAAAAGTAAAACCATATCTCGTCCCGCTTGGTGAAAAACAGGACATCCCATTCGAACAGATTGATCTTGCTGTCGAACAGTCGGCTTGGGACACGTTTGGCATCGAGGGTACACCGACGGTTGTTCATTTTAAGGATGGTAAGGAAGTCGGACGTGTAGCAGGTGAACAAACGGAAGACAGCTATAAAGAGTTCTTCGCTGGAAAAGACGTAAAGGACTCAAAAGAAGAATCATCCGGTGATCTCAATGATTAAAAAATGGTTTTACTCTCGCGTGTTCGAATTAAATGGACACCCGCTTGTTGCCAAACAACTGAAACGTTTTGCGATGAGCCGTATCAGTCGTCCATTCATCCGTCCGTTCGTTCAGGCATACGATCTAAATATGACAGAAGCGACTCGGAATTTAGAAGCGTATTCGAGTTTACATGACGTTTTCATTCGTCATGTCAAACCGGAAATGCGACCGATTGATCAATCAGAAGGCGCATTCGTCAGTCCGTGTGACGGTGTGCTATCCGTCGTTGACGACTTGACGGCTGATAGCCGCTTTACTGTCAAAGGACAATCGTATACGGTATCTGAGTTACTCGGTTCCCATCACGAGGCACAGCAATATGTTGGTGGACGTGTGATGATCTTTTACTTAAGTCCGCAAAACTACCATCGTGTTCATGTGCCGATGGATGGAACAGTCCGGACGAGCTATACGCTCGGTCGCGATTCAGCACCAGTGAATGAGATCGGTCTCACACATGCGCTTCGTCCATTGACGCGGAACTACCGTCGTGTGACGCGCATCGTCCAAGGGAAACATGCGCTTGAACATGTCATGGTCGGCGCACTGAACGTTAACTCGATCGTTCGGACGAACGAGTCGAAGGACCTTCGTCGCGGGGATGAGTTTGGATACTTCTCATTCGGTTCGACGGTCGTCCTGATTTGTCCGAAAGATGCATTGACGTTAGACAGTCAGGCGATTGGACCAGTTTTAATGGGGCAGCGCCTCGGACAATGGCATTCATGAAAGCGAGGCGCCCGTTTTGGGCGTCTCCTTACGTTTAGGAGGAATGAATCATGCCGGCACTGGCATTAGCAGAAATCGGAAGTACACAGGTCCAGACGTATATCGCACTCATCATTTTTTTAGTGACCTATGGCTTCATCATCAGTGAAAAAGTAAGCCGGGCGATCGTCGCCTTGCTTGGAGCGCTCGCGATGGTCATCATCGGTATCGTGGATCTCGAGACCGCATTGTTTGAATATATTGAATGGGGAACGATCGTCTTATTGATCGGCATGATGATTCTCGTCACGATTGCCAATCAATCTGGCTTGTTCGAATACATTGCGATTCGTGCGGCGAAGACGACGAAAGGTGATCCAATCAAGGTATTGATTTTACTGTCCGCATTGACGGCACTTGGATCGGCATTCCTTGATAACGTCACGACGGTTCTATTGATCGTTCCGATCACATTTTCGATTACGAAGATACTTAAAATCGCGCCGTTTCCGTTCTTGCTCGCAGAAGTCCTATTTGCGAATATCGGTGGGACGGCGACCTTGATTGGGGATCCACCGAATATCATGATTGGTGCTGCGAATCCACACTTGACGTTCAATGCCTTTTTAGTGAATCTTGCACCAATTATCCTCGTCATCACGGTCGTAACGATCGGCATCCTGTATTTCATCTTCCGGAAGCAGTTGCATGTCGAAGCGGAAGATCGACAAAAACTGATGGAAATCGATGAGAAGAGTTATATCGTCAGTCGAAAATTGGTCACGCGAAGTAGTATCGTTCTCGTCAGTACGATTGCGCTGTTCGTGTTACATCCGGTGCTTGATCGAATCGGACTTCATCTCGAAGCACCAGCGATCGCGATCCTTGGAGCGACCGTTCTGATGCTGCTGACGATTGAAAACGATCATCAGTTAGAGGGAATCTTTGCCCGTATCGAGTGGACGACAATCTTTTTCTTCGCCGGATTGTTCGTGCTCGTCGGTGGGATTCAGGAAGCGGGCATCATCCGTTACCTCGCCGAAAAGACGATTGATCTGACAGGCGGTGATATTCAGACGACAGCAACTGCTGTGCTTTGGTTGTCTGGTATCGCCAGTGCGACGATCGATAACATCCCGTTCGTTGCGACGATGATTCCACTCATCAACGATGTGGCTGCTGGAATTGGATTATCACCAGCAGATGCGAAAGTGGACGTGTTATGGTGGTCCCTCGCACTCGGTGCATGTCTCGGTGGTAACGGGACATTGATCGGTGCATCGGCGAACGTCATCGTCGCGGGTCTCGCAACACGACAAGGTGAAAAATTCACCTATATGCGCTTTTTGATTTACGGAGCACCGATCACGATCGTAACGTTGATTCTATCCCAACTCTATTTGTGGATTCGGTATTATTAAGAAAACGGAAGGTCCACCTTCCGTTTTCTTTTGTGCGTCGCTCTTACTACCTGATTGTGCTATAATCGAACGATAAGAGCATAACTGTTTCTTAAACTTAACTATAGAGCTAGACCATTATCTGGAGGTTTTATTCTTGTTCAAACGACTTTATCCGAAACATTTCGTGGCTTCGATCTACGATATCGACCTTGAAATGCTCAAACGAAACGGTGTCAAAGCGATTTTGACCGATCTTGATAATACGCTCGTCGCATGGAATATCGCAGATGCTCCAGACGAATTGGTTGCTTGGCTGGATATGGTGAATAATCAATATGGTTTCGACGTCATCATCGTATCGAACAATAACGGAGACCGCGTCAAGAAGTTCGCGGATCCACTCGGATTGCATTATATTGCGCCAGCTCGAAAACCGCTTCCTATCGGGTTTAAACGGGCATTGACGGAATTCGGTTATCACGCGAAGGAAGTTGTCTTCTTAGGAGACCAACTCTTTACGGATGTACTCGGTGCAAACTCCGTTGGAATCGAAGTCATCCACGTTCAACCTGTCGTTAAGACGGACGGTGTCGTCACGAAATTCAATCGCCTGATGGAACGTGTCATTTTCCGCCGGATGAAACGCAAAGGAATCTATAAATTGACACAACGCGTCAAGGAAGATCCTTCTGCACTGGAGCATCCGATCGAAACACTTCGTCAGGATAAGCAACAATAACCCTGTCAGATCGGTAGATGAAAGGGAAGGCAGCAGTCGCAACATGTACGGCGAGAGGTCGGAAGTTACGCTCTTGGAGTAGCGAGCAGGGCGCTACGGTGAAAAGAGAAGGGATATCGTTCCCGCATGCGGCTCAACATAATATGATCGAAGAAATCCACTGCGCTGGCTGTGGTGTCGCCATTCAAACGGAAGACACAAAAGCACCAGGATACGCACCTAAATCTGCACTTGATCGTGAAATGGTCATTTGCCAACGTTGCTTTAAATTAAAGCACTACAATCAAATTCAAGATGTATCGTTATCGGACGATGATTTCGTTAAAATCTTAGACGGAATCGGTCAAAAAGATGCACTTGTCGTTAAAATCGTTGATATCTTCGATTTTAATGGAAGCTGGTTACCGGGATTACATCGGTTCGTCGGTAAAAACGACGTCTTACTCGTCGGGAACAAAGCCGATTTATTACCGAAGTCACTCAACCCGAACCGTCTCATGAACTGGATGCGTCAAGCATCGAAAGAACTTGGATTACGTCCAGTCGACGTTCATCTGATCAGTGCGAAAAAAGGGCACGGAGTCGATGAACTCGCTGAAAAAATCGATTATTATCGAAAAGGTCGCGACGTCTATGTCGTTGGTTGTACGAACGTCGGGAAATCGACGCTGATCAACCAAGTCATCAAACGCTTCGGTGAAGAAGATGAAGCCGTCATCACGGTCAGTCACTTCCCAGGAACGACACTAGACTTGATCGACATTCCACTCGATGATAACTGTAACCTGTATGATACACCGGGGATCATCAATCATCATCAGATGGCTCACTATGTTGATGCAAAGGACTTGAAGCTGATCACACCGAAAAAAGAGATCAAGCCACAAGTCTTCCAAATCCACCCGCAACAGACACTCTTCTTCGGAGGTCTTGCACGATTGGACTATATGGAAGGGAACAAGCGTTCATTCGTCATCTACATGTCGAACGAATTGAAAGTTCACCGGACGAAGCTTGAAAAGGCAGACGATTTATACGCGAACCACAACGGTGAGCTGTTGTCTCCGCCAAACGAAAAGACGCGTGAGATGCTACCGCCGCTTGTCCGTCATGAATTCAGCCTCCGCGACAACATGAAGACGGATATCGTCTTCAGTGGACTCGGGTGGGTTGCGGTTCACGGAAAAGGTGGACGTGTCGCTGCTTACGCCCCGAAAGGTGTCGCTGTATCCTTACGTGAGGCGCTCGTCTGATGCGCTTTGCCGTCATCGGTCATCCGATTGCCCATTCACTTTCACCTGAGCTGCATACAGCTTGGCTGGAAGCGGCTGGGCTTTTCGGCTGTTATGACCTCATCGATGTAACGGAGCAGCAATTGCCGCAAATCATTACGAAATTACGCACACATCAGCTAGACGGAATCAATGTGACGATTCCGCATAAAACAGCAATCATTCCGTATCTGGATCGGCTAGAGCCGGCAGCTCAAAAAGCAGGCGCCGTGAATACGGTATATCGGCAGGATGGGCAGTTGATTGGTGCGAATACAGATGGAATCGGATTCGTCCGCGCGTTGACAGAACGTCGTCCGTCATTTCAAAAGACGCTCGTTCTTGGTGCGGGCGGTGCGGCGCGAGGCATCATTGCTGCGTTGCCCGGAGATGTGACGATCACGAATCGTACAGAAGAACGCTCTAAGGCAGTTGCCGATGAATTCGGAGCAACCGTTCTACCATGGCAAGAAACATTTGATTTAACGAGTTACGACGTCATCATCAATACGACTTCTGTCGGGATGGCGCCACATATCGAGGCACGTCCGATCGAATTGACGGAGACGCACGCCTTGATTTGTGATATTATTTATCGACCGACGCCGACCCGTCTATTGCGTGAAGCGACCGAAAAAGGTCTCGACACACTTGACGGCGTCCCGATGTTCGTCTTACAAGCGGCTGAAGCATTTGAACGCTTCACCGGACAAGCACCTGACCTTGCACTTGGCGAGCAGGTGATACGAAAGCAATTGGAGGAATTTTAATCATGTTAACAGGTAAACAAAAACGTTTTTTACGCGCGACAGCTCACGACTTAAACCCGATTTTCCAAGTCGGTAAAAATGGAGTCGGAGAAGCGATGTGCGCTGATTTGATGGATGCGCTCGAAAAACGGGAACTCTTGAAAGTACAAGTATTGCAAAATTGTGCGGACGCACCGAAGGATGTCGCACAAGAACTCGTCGCAGGAACGAATGCTGAACTCGTTCAAGTCATCGGAAAAGTCATCGTTCTCTATAAAGAATCAAAAGAGAACAAGACGCTCGAATTGCCACGATGAAAATCGGACTGATGGGCGGAACGTTTGATCCTCCGCATATCGGTCATCTCCTGATTGCCGAACAAGCGCAGGAACAACTCGAACTCGATGCGGTCTGGTTCGTACCATCGAATGTGCCACCGCATAAACAACGTACTGTCACAGACGCAACCAAGCGTCTACGTCTTGTAGAAGAAGCAATTGCATTGAATCCTGCTTTTTCCGTCTCAGCAATCGAGTTTGAGCGCGAAGAGCCTTCCTATACGTATGATACGATTCGTGCACTCAAGCATCGGTACCCGGAGCATGAGTTTCTGTTTCTCGTTGGAGCAGATTCACTCGTGAGTCTCGATACGTGGTATCAAGCCGAACGGTTATACGAGGAAGTCGTCTTTGGTGCCGTCGCTCGACCGGGCAGTCGGTATCTGATTCCGCGTGGTGCCCGTGTGAAAGCGGTCGATATGCCATTGCTAGAAATTTCTTCGACGGATATCCGGCAACGGGTCGCGCGCGGACGGAGCATTCGCTACCTTGTACCGGAAGCCGTTCGACAACGGATTGAGGAGTGGAATCTATATGCGCCTTGAAGAAGCACGTCAAATCATTGAGCGTACGTTGCCTGAGCGACGCTATGTGCACACATTAGGTGTCGTCGAGACAGCGCGACACTTAGCTCTTAAATATGGTGTTGACGAAGAAGAAGCAACACTTGCTGCTATGCTTCATGACTATGCGAAATACCGCGATACGAATGAGATGCGTTCGATTGCCGTTGAATTGAATCAACGTGTTTTACTCGATTATGATGACGAACTGCTTCATGCGCCAGTGGGTGCGGAGCTTGTCCGTCGAGAACTTGGTCTTGATTCAGACGTGATTTATCAGGCCATCGCAAATCACACGACGGGGGCACCCGGTATGCCGTTGCTCGATCAAATCATCTTCGTCGCGGATGCGATTGAACCAAATCGCAGTTATCCAGGTGTCGAAGCGCTTCGTGAAGTAGCGGAGCAGGATTTGACGGACGCTGTCATTGCAACACTCAGTCAGACGATTCATTTTTTATGTAAAAAACAAGCCATCATCTTTCCGCGTACGATTGAGACTTATAATGCCTTCGTCGCGGCCAAACGAAAGGGGACCGTCCTATGACAGTCGAACAAGAATTACAATTAATCGTAAATGCCATCGACGATAAACGCGCTGAAGATATCGTCGTCCTGAATATGTCGAGCATCTCACCAGTTGCCGACTACTTCGTCATCTGTGAAGGGAATTCAGAAAAACAAGTACAGGCAATCGCACGTGAACTCAAAGAAGTCGCGCACGAACATAACCTGCCGATCAAACGTCTCGAAGGATTCGATGCGGCACGTTGGGTGTTAGCGGATCTTGAAAACGTCGTCGTTCACGTCTTCCACCGTGACGATCGTGATTACTATAATCTCGAAAAACTCTGGGCAGATGCTCCAAAGGTTGAAGTCGAGGTCAACTAATGGCATACGAACAGTTCGCCTACATCTATGATGAATTGATGCAAGACGTCCCGTACGATCAATGGGTCGACTGGGTCAAAGCATACGTTCCGACTGGCAGTACGATTGCTGATATCGGATGTGGAACGGGTACGGCGACGCTTGCATTAGCGGCGCACTATGAGATGCTCGGAATCGATTTATCGGAAGAGATGCTCGAAGTCGCGCAGGAAAAAGCGATGGAAGAGGGATTACGCATTCAATTCTGGGCGCAAGACATGCGCGAAATCGAATTGCCGACACCTGTCGATGCCGTGACGATCCTATGCGACTCCTTGAACTATCTCCGGACGGAAGAGGATGTCAAACAGACGTTTACACATGTAGCAGCAATCCTCAAAGAGGGTGGACGTCTCTTATTTGATACACACTCTCCATACAAGATGGAAACGTTGTTCAATGGAAAGACATATGCGACACATGCGGAGCAAAGTTCGTATATCTGGTTCGCGGATCCTGGTGAAGCACCGCTTTCTGTCGTCCATGAACTGACTTTCTTCATCGAGGAAGAGGACGGTCGCTACGAGCGTGTCGATGAAACGCATCATCAGCGGACGTATCCTCCAGCACAGTACGTGACGTGGTTACGCGACGCCGGATTCCGGGTTCTTGCGGTCACAGGCGATTTTGGACCGGATGCTCCTTCTGAGACAGCCGAGCGGATTTTCTTCGTTGCTGAAAAAATGTAAAAGTGATCTCATCCGTCTTCTTTAAGCGATACACGTTCGTGTTGCTTGAAGGAGACGGATTTTTTGTTCGTCAAACAGATGCTAATTCAAAGTTATGGTATGGATGATATGATCTTTATCCGACATAACACACCGTATCATGTTGTAAAAGAGTGGTTAGTGCGTATTCCTTCGTTTCCTGAAGTCCGTAGCGACCTGTTAGAGTCGTGGAAAAAGGAGGGATTCGTCTTGACCGTTCCACGTTTGCAACAAATCGCAGGTCTCGTCGTCGTCCTGCTACTCATCATTTTATTGTTCGTACCATTACCCTCTTGCTCGAATGAAGCGATGGTCGATCAACCGTCCTTAACGGATAAACAACAAGAGGCAAAAGCAGAGCCAGCAGAAAAGGAGACCTCGATTCGTGACAAACTCATCATGGTCGATGTGAAAGGGGCGGTAGAAGCACCTGGACCCTATCAATTCCATCTCGGTGATCGAGTGAAGGATGCAATCGAAAAAGCAAAGACGACTGAGAAAGCTGACATTCGACAAATGAATCTCGCGGCACGTCTCATTGATGGACAGGAAGTCATCGTGCCGGTAAAAAAGACGAAAGATCAGCCGAAACCAACGAAACGCTCAAAAGCAGAGATACCAAAAGGACTGATTGACCTCAATGCGGCAACGGCGGAACAGTTGATGGAGGTTCCGGGAATCGGTCCTGCCAAAGCAGAAGCGATCTTAGCCTATCGTGAGGAGAAGGGAGGATTTGCGACGTATGAATCACTCGGAGATGTAAAGGGCTTTGGGGAAAAGACGTTAGAATCGCTTAAATCCTACCTGATCGTCTACTGATGCCGCTTCATGCGCTGTTCGTTCTCTTACTCATTGTCGCCATTAAAGAATCGATCTGGTGGTTAGTGACGCTGATGCTATTTACTGTCATGAAGTCATGGTCTTTTTCAATCGGTCGTCTTTTCTTTTTGTTCATTCTGAGTTGTCTATTCATCGGAATGGGTCATCTGTCACCTGAACCGCACGACGTCTCGTCTGTTGACATCTTATCAGGTAAGCGTAATGGGGATCGAATTCGCTATGATGCGGAGAGCAATGGTCAATCGGTTCTATTGACGGCAACGATTGCAGAAGATGAGACAGGATACGAACGAATCGGTTACTCCTGTCACGTCAATACGGAACCGCTCGATGTCCGCCAACAATCGAATGCGGGAGGTTTTGACGAACTGCAATTCATGCATACGCATCGTTACGCTGGAAAGTGGGAAGTACGTTCGTTTGATTCCTGTCATCCGACACTTGGGTATGCGGCAGAAGGAAGACGGGTACGTGAAGCATGGTTGAAACGGATAGAAGACTTGTTACCACAAAAGCAAGCATTCTACGTCGAAGCACTTGTATTTGGTGAGGATCGATTAATGGATCAAGTGACGCTCGAACGGTTTAAGAAATTCGGCTTATTACATGCGATCGTCATTTCAGGATCACATATCGCTTTTTTAGTAGTTAGTCTGCTGTACGTCTTACGAAAAATCAGAATGACAAAAGAAAAACGACTTGATATCGTTCTGATCTTACTGCCGATTTACGGATGGTTGACGGAGTGGAGTCCTCCAGTCACGCGGGCTGTGCTCGTCGCGATCATTCTGTTGCTCGGTCGTCGTTTCCACAAACCGTTAGATCCGGTCGAGGTCATTGCGGGGGTCGCAGCTTTTCAATTAGCGATTCAACCAACTGTCATTTACGATATCGGATTTCAATTGACGGTCGGACTGACGCTGTTTCTTGTGCTGTCGAGACGACTCATGAGTTCGGTTCGTCGTCCTTGGAACTGGCTGCTTATCAGTGCTTGGGCACAGTTTGGAACACTCCTCTTTTTACAGGGTATTGAACAGACGACGGTTTCAATTTGGTCGCCATTCTTGAACTTATTGATTGGTGGCTGGATTGAATGGGTGATTCTGCCGGGATCGTTCATTCTTGCGACACTTCCGTTCTTACCGATTCGTTCAACGTTTCAGATCGCGCATCGGTATGCGATTCAATGGATGGATCAAGCGTTACGACTGGCGGAGGATCTACCGTTGGCGATGGTTGCCGTTCCGGCATTTTCTCCTATCGTCTTGACGATTGTCGTTGTCGGAACGGGAATCGCTTGGTTCATTGCTGAGCGGAGATGGTGGGGGCATGCTCTACCGTTGATCCTTTTACTTACGGCATGGGGCTACACGGAGTGGCACGCACCTGAACAGATCACGTTTGTAGATGTCGGGCAAGGCGATAGTATCGTGCTTGAGAAAGCAGGAGAGACATTCGTCGTGGATACCGGTGGCGTTTATCAACAAACGACGCATCCACTGCTCCGTCCGTTTGATCCGGGTAGTCATATCGTCGCGCCCTTTTTATTCACACGAGGAGAAGCAGAAATCGACGGTCTCATCGTGACGCATGCTGATCATGATCACGTCGGTGGACTTCTAGGATTACTGCGTCAAGTTCGCGTGAAAACCATTTATTTAGGTGCGTATGACAACACGGATGAGAAGCGAAACGATTTGATTCGTTCGATCGAAGCAACTGGGACGCGTGTCGAGTTCGTTCAAAAGGGGCAAACGATTCGTCCTTGGTTACATGTACTTGCACCGACTGGACGAGAAGAAGAAGAGAACGATCGGTCTATTATATTACTTGCACAGATTGCCAAACAACGTGTTTTACTGACGGGTGACGCTGGCCTAGCAATCGAGGACGAATTAAGCGTTGGAACAATCGATATTCTAAAAGCAGGTCATCATGGTTCGAACACGTCGACCGGTGAAGAACTCTTGCAGAAGACAAATCCGAAGATTGTCATCTTATCAGTCGGACGAAAAAATCGATACGGGCATCCGCATCCGGACGTGCTTGAGCGGATCGGGACAGATCGGATCGTCTTTCGAACGGATGAGGACGGGAGTGTAACTTGTTCTTCAGCGGGCTGTGAACCTATGATAAAATAAAAAAACAGCAACCCCCCAAGGTTGCTGTTTTACTGATTATAGACTTAAGAACTTAATTGCGACACCGATGATGAACAAGACTGCGAAGAAGCCGAATGATGCACCAAAACCAACGGCAGAGTCGAGCGCATCGTTGCGTTTTGATTGAATATCGTTCTCGAACGCGTTTTCACTTGGTGGGCGTACTGAATGTGCCATGCTGCATTCCCCCTTAATAGATTCCGCTTCTAGTATAGCGGAATAAAAGAGGATTATCTATGATGAAGTTAAGAACAAACTGTGAAATGTGGTGGGAATGATGAAAACTCCTTGGCTCGTCAACGGAAAATTAGCGAATTTATACTTATTATATGGAACAGAACGACACTTGTTAGAAGAATGGGAACGTGAAATCGTAAAAGCGGCTCTTCCGGACGGAGAACGCTTTGATTATATGAAAATCGATTTGAACGACCAACCGCTTGATGCGGTACTCGATGAAGCGGAGACGGTATCCTTTTTAAGCGACTACCGTGTCGTCGTTGCAAAACCTGCAACGTTTCTGACAGGAGCGAAAGATAAAAAACAACATAACCTCGAACGGTTAGCAGATTATATCCTACAACCGGCAGACTACGCGGTCGTTGTCTTGATCGTCGAAGCAGAAAAGCTCGATGAACGAAAAACCGTCGTCAAACGATTGAAGGAGCGCGCGACGGTACTAGAGGCAAAAAAACCGACGACCGAAGAGTTGTTCCGCTTCGTTCTGGATGCTGTCAACGACAAAGGATACCGGATGGAACGTCCAGCAATCGAGCGACTCATTTTCTTGACTGCTGAGATGTGGGGGACATTAGCCCATGAACTTGAGAAGTTGATGTTGTTTGCAGGGGACCGACCAACAATCGAAATCGAGGATGTCGATTTGCTTGTTCCGCGGACATTAGAGGACAACGTCTTTCAATTAACGGACTACTTGATGAAGCGTCAACTCGAACCAGCGATCCGCTTGATTCGCGACCTTGAAAAACAAGGACAGGAAGTGTTGGCTCTCCTTGGACTGATGGCACGCCAATACCGGATGATGTTGCTGTCGAAACGATTAGCAGAACAAGGATACGGAGAACGACAAATCGCATCAAAAGTCGGAGCTCATCCGTATGCGATCAAATTGGCACTCCAGTCTGCCAAACGGTTTACGTTTGCGCAGCTCGAGCAAGCACTCATCGCCATCACGACGACAGATGAAGGTATGAAAACAGGACGCGGTGATAAGAAGATTCTATTCGATGCGTTGATTGTTCGCTTAGCGACGCTATAAGAGGAGGCAAACGATGATGGAAGTCCAGGTCATTACAGCAGAAGAGGTCATCCCATTACGGCATGATGTGTTACGTCCACATCAACCACGTGAAGCATGTGTTTATCCAGACGATACCTTGCCATCGACGTTTCATCTCGGCGGGATAAAAGCACAACAAATCGTCGCAATCGGTAGTTTCTCGGAACAATCGCATGCACAAGCGCCAGGAGCGACGTATCAGCTTCGTGGTATGGCGTCGAGTGAAGACGTGCGTGGTGAAGGGTATGGTCGGGCGCTGATCGAAGAAGCCCGTCGTCTATTGAAAGAACGTCAAGTGACAGCATGGTGGTGTAACGCCCGCGTCACGGCACTTCCTTTTTATGAGCGCCTCGGACTGGAACGTGTTGGAGAACCGTTCCTCATTGAAGGGATCGGTCTACACTATGTCATGATCGATCGTCTAGACGACAAGTAAGACAAGAAATGGCGGACGAAGGAATCGTTTTACACGAGTCCTTCGTCCGCCATTTTAGATCATATAAAAAATCGCCACTGGAGATACCTCCTAGTGGCGACCCATCACCGTATTCTTCGGAAAGAATTAAAGTGCGTTTACGAGTTTAGCGAGACGTGATTTGTCACGACCAGCTTTGTTGCTGTGGATGAGACCTTTAGCAGCAGCTTTGTCGATTTTTTTAGAAGCTGTAGCGAAAGCAAGGACCGCTTGGTCTTTGTTACCTTCAGCTGCGAAAGTTTCGACTGCTTTAATCGCTGAACGCATTGCCGATTTACGTTGTACGTTAGCGACGCGGCGTTTTTCAGCTGTTTTAACGCGTTTGATTGCTGATTTAATGTTAGCCATGGATGATTCACCTCCAATAAAACTCATTCGAGATTTATATTCGCATATCTGCAGTTATCGTTCAACAGAACAAACACAATTGTAGCAAACGTTTTTCTTAAAAGCAATACGACGTCTAGGGAATCTTCACATTTTGTTTTTCGGGTAAAACAAAACGAGATAGTACAGTGAAGCGCTTTTTGGTATAATGAACCGTATGTACGTTTGAAAATAAGGTAAGGTGACTCTAAACATGACGAATGAAGACCGTTTAAAGCGGCAGAAGAGTATTCGTAACTTCTCGATCATTGCCCATATCGATCACGGGAAGTCGACACTCGCTGACCGAATTTTAGAAAAAACTGGCGCGTTGACATCGCGCGAAATGAAAGATCAGACACTTGATGCCATGGATCTCGAACGTGAGCGTGGCATCACGATTAAACTCAACGCTGTTCAATTGAAGTATACAGCAAAAGATGGGGAAGATTACATTCTTCACCTCATTGATACACCTGGACACGTCGACTTCACATATGAAGTCTCGCGTTCACTTGCAGCTTGTGAAGGGGCTGTCCTCGTCGTCGATGCGGCGCAAGGAATCGAAGCGCAGACGCTTGCGAACGTTTACTTAGCACTCGACAACGATCTCGAAATCCTTCCGATCATTAACAAAATCGATTTACCTTCTGCGGATGTCGAACGCGTCCGTCAAGAAATCGAAGATGTCATCGGACTTGATGCGTCTGAAGCTGTTCCGACTTCTGCGAAGGCAGGGATCGGCATTGAAGAAATTCTCGAACAAATCGTCGAGAAAGTACCAGCGCCGACGGGTGATCCGTCTGCACCACTCGAAGCATTGATCTTTGACTCCTATTATGACGCTTACCGGGGTGTCGTAGCATCGATTCGAATCGTCAACGGAACAGTTAAAGTCGGCGATAAGATTCGGATGATGTCGACAGGTAAGGACTTTGAGGTTCTGGAACTTGCCGTTGCGACACCAAAACCATTACGTCAGCAAGAACTGACGGTTGGTGATGTTGGAACGTTGTCTGCGTCGATCAAAACGGTCGGCGATGTACGTGTCGGGGATACGATTACGCTTGCGAAACAGCCGGCTACTGAAGCACTGCCAGGATACCGGAAGATGAATCCGATGGTGTACTGTGGACTCTATCCAATCGATGCTGCGAAGTACAACGATTTACGAGAAGCGCTTGAAAAACTACAACTCAGTGACGCGGCGCTTGAGTTCGAACCAGAGACATCACAAGCACTCGGATTCGGATTCCGTTGTGGATTCCTCGGGATGCTCCACATGGAAATCATCCAGGAGCGGATCGAACGTGAATTCAACATCGATATGATCACGACGGCACCATCGGTTATCTACCACGTGACGACGACAGCGGGTGAAGTCTTGCACGTCGATAACCCATCGAAGATGCCGGATCAGCAAAAAGTCGAATTCATCGAAGAGCCCTTCGTTAAGGCTGCTGTCATGACACCGAATGATTACGTCGGTGCGATCATGGAGTTGTGTCAAAAGAAGCGTGGGACATTCGTTGACATGCAATACATCGATACGACACGTGTCAAAATCACGTATGAGTTACCGTTATCTGAGATCGTCTACGACTTCTTCGATCAGTTGAAATCGAGTACGAAAGGGTATGCGTCACTTGATTATGAATTGATCGGCTACCAACAGTCGCGTCTCGTCAAGATGGACATCCTGCTCAACAACGAGAACGTCGATGCGCTCAGCTTCATCGTTCACCGTGACTTTGCGTACGAACGCGGGAAAGTCATCGTTGATAAGTTGAAAGAATTGATTCCGCGGATGCAGTTCGAAGTGCCGATCCAGGCCGCTGTCGGAACGAAGATCGTTGCTCGTTCGACGATCAAGGCATTACGGAAGAACGTTCTCGCGAAATGTTACGGGGGAGATATCTCTCGGAAACGGAAGCTGCTCGAGAAGCAAAAAGAAGGTAAGAAACGCATGAAGATGGTAGGCTCAGTAGAGGTACCGCAAGAAGCCTTCATGTCCGTTCTATCCATGGACGAAGATTAAACAGGTGGGGGGCGCTTGCGTCCCCTTTTTGGTTTTTATAGAGAAAGGATGAGGCGAAATGGGAATACGCGCCGCATATGTCCACATCCCTTTTTGTGAACATATTTGTTATTACTGTGATTTCAATAAAGTCTTTTTAAAGAATCAGCCCGTCGATGAATACCTCGATGCGCTCGAACGCGAAATCGAACTGACGTTGAAACAATACCCGACGGATCATCTCGAGACGATCTTCATCGGTGGCGGAACACCAACCGCTTTAAATGAACCACAGATGCAACGGTTGATGGAAATCATCCAGAAACACTTGTTGCCCCTGACAGGCGATGATTTAGAGTATACAGTCGAGTCGAACCCGGACGGTGTATCAGAAGAGAAGCTCGATATCATGAAGGCGGGCGGTGTCAATCGCGTCAGTTTCGGTGTCCAATCGTTTGATGACGGTTTGCTCGAACGCATCGGTCGGACGCACCGGGAAGCGAAAGTCGCGCAGACGCTCGACGCAGCAGCAAAACGGTTTGATAACATCTCCGTCGACTTGATGTTCGGCTTACCGAATCAGACGCTCGATCAGGTCCGCTACGACGTCTCGCGGGCACTTCAATTACCGATCACGCATATCTCCTCCTATTCGTTGATTTTAGAACCGCACACGGTCTTTGCGATTCAAGAGCGAAAAGGAAAGTTACCGCTACCGACGCAAGATCTCGAGGCAGAGATGTATCAAGTGATGATCGATACGATCGAAGCAGGTGGATATGCGCAGTATGAGATCTCGAACTTCGCGCAAACAGGAAAAGAGAGTCGTCATAATCGCGTCTACTGGGAAAACGATGAGTACTACGGATTCGGTGCAGGATCACACAGCTATATCAATCAGACGCGTCGTGCGAACATCGCACCAATTCCGCACTATATCAAGGCGGAAGGGTTACCGGTTCGAAAAGAGACGCCGTTGACGAACGTCGAGCGGATGGAAGAAGAGATGTTCCTTGGACTTCGAATGAAGGATGGCGTATCACTCGAACGTTTCCAGACGAAATATGGAGTAGCGTTTGAAGATGTGTTTGGTGATGTCATGAAACGCTTATTGCCAAACGGTCTCGTCGAACAGACGGAGACACATATCCGTTTGACGC
Source organism: Exiguobacterium sp. s78 (assembly GCF_018618985.1). Classification (NCBI taxonomy): domain Bacteria; kingdom Bacillati; phylum Bacillota; class Bacilli; order Caryophanales; genus Exiguobacterium; species Exiguobacterium sp. s78. The sequence continues at coordinate 2,080,686 of NZ_JACSNB010000001.1, read as the reverse complement.
CTGCCGGTATTCCGTTAGCGAATGAAGTCTTTGCAGAATTCATCGGTGAAGCGCAGGTTCAATGAGTCTTGAATAAATGAAAGGAAGCGGTGTTCCCTTAAAAAAGAGGAATACCGCTTCTTTTCATTTTTTGGATTTCCTTAAAAAATAAGCAGTCGTTCCGATGACCGCGATGAACAGCCAGACAAAGACCCCTGCCATTGCCAATAATTCAATCATCCGATTCATCCTTTCCGTTCTTTGTTTCACTGTATCGCAGAATGGGAAACTGTTCAAAGGGTCACGCAATTCGGTTGACATCGGACGGACAATTCCTTATAGTAAAAGATGTAATTAGCACTCGTTAAAAGTGAGTGCTAACAAAATAAGGTGGTGAAGAAGGTGCTGACGGATCGTCAATTGTTGATTTTACGTGCAATCGTCGATGATTACATCAAGACTGCTCAACCCGTCGGCTCACGGACGCTCTCCAAGCGAGACGACGTGACGTTCAGTTCCGCGACCATTCGTAACGAGATGGCGGACCTCGAAGAGATGGGTCTGATTGAAAAGCCACACACTTCCGCAGGACGGATTCCTTCCGAACTCGGATATCGTTTTTATGTCGACCATCTGATTCGTCCGGAAAGCATCACACCAAAAGAAGCGCAGGCATTGAAATCACTCTTTGCCCATTCCGTGAATGAGAATGATCGGTTGATTCGGCACACAGCAGACCTGTTGAGCGATTTAACCCATTACACGACGCTTGTACTTGGACCAAAAGAAGAGGGACAACGCTTGCATCATCTGGAATTGATTCCTCTTGCCGAAGGTCGTGTCGTCATCGTTCTCGTCACCGAGACGGGACATGTCGAACACAAGACCTTGCAATTGAATCAAGCGTTGTCCCAGGAAGCAGCGAGCCGACTGATGGAACGTCTGAATCAGACGTTACGCGGTACGCCGCTCTCAGCCTTGCGCAGTCGTCTGCTCGAGGAAATCCGTCGCTTCCGTTCAGAGCATTCTGAACAGACGGTGTTGCTTTCGAAGGCACTTGATCTTGTCTTGACGGATCAAGAGGAGCGACCGTTCATCTATCTGGGCGGGAAAGCCAACATGTTCGATCAGCCTGAATTTCAGGACGTCGCAAAACTACGACCTGTTCTCGAGTTGATCGAACAGCAAGAAGCCGTTCTCGATTTTCTCCGACCGAATCTCGATAATCAAATCCTGATTACGATCGGGAGTGAGAACAATGTGGATGCATTAAAAGATTGTAGCGTCATCCGGGCCCATTATTCGGTCGACGGTGTCTCGATCGGGACACTCGCTTTGATCGGACCGAAACGGATGGATTACAACCGGGGAATCAACTCGATCATCCATCTACTTCAAGCATTCCAAACCGAATTGCATAAGAACAATTTGGATTGAATATAGAAAGGGGCTCGATTCAGAGTGGAAGAAAAAGAACAGAATCAAAACCTCCAACAAGAAGAAAACGTGACAGAGCCGACTGAAACCGTCGAAGTCACAGAGGAAGAAGTCATCCAAGCGGATCTCGTCGAAGATGAGAAACCAGACTTCGAAGCACAACTCGCAGAAGCGAAAGCTTCAGAATTACGCCTCCGTGCGGATTTTGAGAACTTCAAACGCCGCAACCGTGTCGAAGCAGAGAATCGCGCGAAGTATTCTTCACAAGCCATCGTCGAAAAGCTATTGCCACTCGTCGATAACTTGGACCGTGCGCTCCAAATCGAGACGGAAAACGAAGAGACGAAATCCGTCTTGACGGGTGTCGAAATGGTGAAACGTCAACTCGTCGAAACGCTTCAAAACGAAGGTGTCGTCGAGATTCCAGCTGTCGGTGAAGCGTTCGATCCGAACTTACACCAAGCGGTCGTTCAAGAAGCGAGCGAAGAACACGAATCAGGCGTCGTCATCGCTGAATTCCAAAAAGGGTACAAATTGCACGATCGTGTGATTCGTCCGAGTATGGTTAAAGTAGCTGAGTAACCAGCTTGCACTTTATTATTCCAATCATTGAAAGCGAGGAAATAGATCATGGCAAAAATCATCGGTATTGACTTAGGTACAACGAACTCATGTGTTGCAGTAATGGAAGGTGGCGAACCAGTCGTCATCGCTAACGCAGAAGGAAACCGTACGACACCATCTGTCGTCGCATTCAAAAACGGCGAGCGTCAAGTAGGGGAAGTCGCAAAACGTCAAGCGATCACGAACCCGAACACGATCATGTCGATCAAGCGTCATATGGGTACGGACTATAAAGTAGAAGTTGAAGGCAAAGACTACACACCACAAGAAGTCTCTGCGATCATCCTTCAAAAACTAAAAGCGCAAGCAGAAGACTACCTCGGTGAAAAAGTCACAGAAGCTGTCATCACAGTACCTGCTTACTTCAACGATGCAGAACGCCAAGCGACAAAAGACGCTGGTACGATTGCTGGTCTTGATGTAAAACGGATCATCAACGAGCCTACAGCGGCAGCACTCGCATACGGTCTCGAAAAAGGCGAAGATCACACGATCCTCATCTATGACCTTGGTGGCGGTACGTTCGACGTGTCGATCCTTGAACTCGGTGATGGCGTCTTTGAAGTTGTTTCAACTGCTGGTGACAGCCGTCTTGGTGGAGATGATTTCGACCAAAAAATCATCGACCATCTTGTAGCAGAATTCAAAAAAGAAAACGGCATCGATCTTGCTCAAGATAAGATGGCGCTTCAACGTTTGAAAGATGCAGCTGAAAAAGCGAAAAAAGACCTTTCAGGTGTTTCTTCAACACAAATCAGCCTTCCGTTCATCACAGCTGGCGCATCAGGTCCACTTCACTTGGAAATGACACTTTCACGCGCGAAATTCGACGATCTCACAGCAGATCTCGTTGAACGTACGATGGAACCAACACGCCGTGCTATGAACGATGCAGGTCTGACACCAGACAAAATCGACAAAATCATCCTCGTTGGTGGTTCGACTCGTATTCCTGCAGTTCAAAAAGCAATCCAGGACTTCACTGGTAAAGAATCGTTCAAAGGGGTTAACCCGGATGAAGTCGTTGCCCTCGGTGCAGCGGTTCAAGGTGGCGTGTTAACAGGAGACGTCAAAGACGTCGTTCTTCTCGACGTAACTCCACTCTCACTCGGTATCGAGACAATGGGTGGCGTGATGACGAAATTGATCGATCGCAACACAACGATCCCGACTTCGAAATCACAAGTCTTCTCGACTGCGGCAGACAGCCAACCAGCTGTTGACATCCACGTCCTCCAAGGGGAACGTCCAATGGCAGCAGATAACAAAACACTCGGTCGCTTCCAATTGACAGACATTCCACCAGCACCACGTGGCGTGCCACAAATCGAAGTTAAATTCGACATCGATGCGAACGGTATCGTTAACGTTTCTGCGAAAGATCTCGGAACGAACAAAGAACAGTCGATCACGATCCAATCATCAAGCGGTTTGACTGAAGCGGATATCGAGCAAATGGTCAAAGATGCAGAAGCAAACGCGGACGCAGACAACAAGCGTAAAGAAGAAGTCGAATTACGCAACGAAGCAGACCAACTCGTCTTCGCAACAGATAAAGCAATCAAAGACCTCGGTGAGCAAGTCGCTGACGCTGATAAAGAAAAAGCAGAAGCTGCAAAAGAAAAAGTAACAAAAGCTCTCGAAGGAACAGACATCGAAGCAATCCGTTCTGCAAAAGACGAATTGTCGACAGTCGTTCAAGAGTTGACACAAAAAGTCTACGAGAACATGGCACAGCAACAAGCTGGCGCTGAAGGCGCACAAGCTGGTAGCCAAGACGACAACGTCATGGACGCTGAGTTCGAAGAAGTCGACGAGAAAGACAACAAGTAATTCATCCGACCGATTTTTCGGGCGCTAGAGAGAGCCAAAGCGTATCCGCGCTTTGGCTCTTTCCATGTCGCACGAAGTTCGGTAAAATCAAACAGTATGAAATGAATCGGAATAGAGAGAGGAAGACTGCACGTGGAAAAACGCGATTATTATGAAGTACTAGGCGTCGCGCGCGATGCCTCATCAGCGGAAATCAAACGCGCGTACCGTAAGCTTGCCCGGACGTATCACCCGGACGTCAATAAGGAAGCAGATGCGGATGCGAAATTCAAGGAATTATCGGAAGCATATGAAGTGTTATCCGATGACAATAAACGAGCACGTTACGATCAATTCGGTCACCAAGATCCATCACAAGGTGGCGGTGGATTCAGTGGAGCTGAAGGATTTGGCGACATCTTCGACATGTTCTTCGGTGGCGGACGTCGTCAAGATCCAAACGCACCACGTAAAGGACAGGATTTACAATACGTCGAGGAAATCGACTTCATGGAATCGGTCACAGGCGTCGAGAAGACGATTACGATTCCAGTCGAAGAAGATTGCGGTACATGTCATGGTTCGGGTGCTAAACCAGGAACACATCCGGAAACATGTAAACGATGCGGTGGTTCGGGGCATATCAACGTCGAACAAAACACGATGTTCGGTCGTGTCGTCAACCAAACGACATGTTCGACATGTCATGGCCGTGGACAAATCGTCAAGGAGCCATGTGAAACATGTCGTGGAGCCGGTCGCGTCCGTAAAAACAAAGATGTCCGTGTCAAAATTCCAGCAGGGATCGACAATGGGCAACAAATCCGTTTAGCAGGCAAAGGGGAAGCTGGTGTCAACGGTGGACCAGCGGGTGACTTGTATGTCGTCGTTCGTGTCGCAGCACACGAACTGTTCGAACGTGTCGACGATCATATCGTCATGGATATGCCACTTACATTCGCGCAAGCAACACTTGGCGATGAGATCGAAGTGCCGACTGTTCACGGTAAGGTCAGTCTGAAGATTCCAGCCGGAACACAGACAGGATCACGGTTCCGTCTCCGTGGAAAAGGGATGCCGAACGTCCGGTCCGGTCACCATGGCGACCAGTACGTCAATGTCGTCGTCATTACACCGAAGAATCTGACGGAACGTCAAAAAGAACTCTTACGGGAATTCAATGAAATCAGCGATGAAAAAGGTGTCGAAGAGCAACACGAAGGTGTCTTCAGCCGGATCAAGACATTCTTCACAGGGTGATCACTACAGAGGAGCGTGACAAGAAATGAAATGGTCAGAGATCTGTGTCCATACGACACAAGAAGCCATCGAAGCAGTTTCAAACATCTTACATGAAGCGGGAGCAAGCGGAGTCGTTATCGAGGATGTCGAAGATTTCGAGATGATGTCCCACCGCGAAGATAACTTCGGTGAAATTTGGGATGAGACGAAACGAGACGAGTATCCGACACAAGGTGTACTCGTGAAGGCGTATCTTGCAGAAAGCAGCGATTTGACGGACACGATCAAAGGCATCGAACATGATATCCAGCAGTTGACGAACTTTGGTTTGTCGATTGGCACGGGTGCTGTCACGCTGACTCAAGTAGATGAAGAAGATTGGGCACATTCATGGAAACAATTCTATAAGCCGGTCAAAATTAGTCGCCATCTGACGGTCGTCCCAATGTGGGAAGATTATACACCACAACCGGATGAAAAAATCATCGAGCTCGATCCAGGCATGGCGTTCGGAACGGGAACACACCCGACGACGGTCCTCTGTATTCAAGCGATTGAGAACTACTTGCAAGAGCAAGACCGTGTCGTCGATGTCGGAACGGGATCCGGTGTCCTAGCGATTGCAGCTGCGAAGCTTGGGGCAAAAGATGTCTTTGCACTGGATTTAGACGAAGTCGCTGTCAAATCGGCGACGGAAAACGTCGCTTTGAACGAAGTCAGTGAGCAGATCACGGTCCGTCAAGGCGACTTGATGAAGGAATTGAGTGAGCCGGTCGAGTTGATCGTCGCAAACATCTTAGCGGAAGTCATCCTCCTCTTCGTCAAGGATGCTTATACATTGACGTTACCAGGCGGTCATTTCATCGCTTCCGGTATCATCAGTCAGAAGAAGGATATGGTCGTCCAAGCGATGCAAGAAGCAGGTTTCACAATCGTCGAGACGACGAAGCTTGAGGACTGGGTCGCGATCATCGCGAAACGGGAGGCGTAAACGCATGCAACGGTATTTCGTCGAGCCCTCGATGCGTCAGGGAGATGTCTTTCATCTCCCGAAAGACGACGCACACCATATGAAAAACGTCATGCGGATGGAAGTCGGCGGAGAGATTCTCGTACTCGACGGGACAGGTCTTTACCGGTGCCGTCTGGAAGCACTCGATAAACAAGCGGCTTCTGCCCGGATCGAAGAGACTCTACCGATCGAGACGGAATTACCGATTCGTGTGACGATCGCCCATGGATTGCCAAAAGGCGATAAGATCGAACTCGTTGCCCAAAAAGCAACGGAACTCGGGATCCATCATCTACGAATTTTCGAAGCCGACCGTTCCGTCTCGAAATGGGATCAGAAGAAGGTTCCGAAAAAGATTGAACGACTCGAAAAAATCGTCAAGGAAGCAGCGGAACAATCGTACCGTGCCCACTTGCCGACAGTCGACTTCGTGGCGTATGATGAAGTCTTACAGGATGCATCGAACTATACGGCTTGTCTGGTTGCCTATGAAGAATCAGCGAAACAAGGGGAGGTCTCCGTCCTCGCTACGACGCTTGCTGGATTGCAAGAGGGTGATTCCCTTCTTGTCGTCATCGGACCTGAAGGTGGGTTCGCTGAAGCAGAAATCGCACGTTTGACGGATGCCGGTTTTAAAAAAGCCGCTCTAGGGCGTCGCATCTTACGGACGGAAACGGCACCATTGTATGTCCTTTCCGCCGTCTCGTATCATTTTGAATTGAAAGGGTGAACGAAATGGCAACTGTTGCCTTTCAAACGCTTGGCTGTAAAGTCAACCATTACGAAACAGAAGCTGTCTGGCAACTGTTCAAGGACGCTGGCTACGCACGCGTTGATTTTGCTGATCATGCGGACGTGTATGTCGTCAATACATGTACGGTCACGAATACCGGAGATAAGAAAAGTCGCCAAGTCATCCGACGGGCGATTCGCCAAAATCCGGATAGTGTCATCTGCGTAACGGGTTGTTATGCTCAAACGTCTCCTGCTGAGATCATGGCGATTCCTGGCGTCGATGTCGTCGTCGGAACACAAGATCGGCATAAAATGATTGGATACATCGAACAATTCCGTGAAGAACGCATGCCAATCAATGCGGTCGGAAACATCATGAAAGCAAAAGTCTATGAAGAACTGGATGTACCGGCCTTTACGGACCGGACACGGGCTTCGCTGAAAATTCAAGAAGGTTGTAACAACTTCTGTACGTTCTGTATCATCCCATGGGCGCGTGGTCTCATGCGGTCTCGTCAACCGGAAGATGTCTTGAAGCAAGCACAACAGCTCGTTGATGCGGGTTACAAAGAAATCGTCTTGACGGGAATCCATACAGGTGGATACGGAGAAGACTTGAAAGACTACAACTTAGCAAAATTACTTAAAGCACTCGAATCCGTCAATGGACTTGAACGCTTGCGCATTTCGTCGATCGAAGCGAGTCAAATCACGGACGAGGTACTTGATGTCCTGAAGGATTCGCCGATCGTCGTTCGTCACTTGCACGTTCCGATCCAGTCGGCATCCGATACGGTCCTTCGCCGGATGCGCCGCAAGTATACGATGGCGGAATTCGGAGAACGGATCACGCGTCTGAAAGAAGTCCTTCCTGACTGTGCGATCACATCGGATGTCATCGTTGGTTTCCCAGGTGAGACGGAAGAAGAGTTCATGGAAACGTTCAACTTCATCAATGACCATAAGTTCAGTGAGTTGCATGTCTTCCCGTACTCGAAACGGACCGGTACACCGGCTGCGATGATGGACGATCAAGTCGAGGAATCGATCAAAGAAGAACGCGTCGCGCGTTTGATTGCTTTATCGGATCAACTCGCGAAGGAATATGCTTCGAAATACGAAGGAGAACTGCTTGAGATCATTCCGGAAGAATTTTCGGAAGAAGCAGGCGGTCGTCTCGTCGGTTACACGGATAACTATCTGCGTGTTGCAATCGAAGGCGATGAGTCAATGATCGGACAACTCGTTCGTGTCAAAATCATGAAAGCCGGCTATCCGATGAATGATGGTCAATTCGTCCGCATCATGCAGACATTAAAAGACGCTGCAGTCTAATCGAAAGGGCAAAGGAAACCTCTGGTTTTCTTTGCCACTTTTTTTGTTTTCATTTCAGGAATGCGCTACACTGAATACAGTTCAATTAAGGAAAGAGGATATCATTCATGCGAATCAACAAATTCATTAGCGAAACGGGCTTTTGCTCAAGACGTGCTGCCGATAAACTAATCGATGCAGGTCGTGTGACGATCAACGGTCTGACAGCAGAACTCGGCTCGCAAGCTGAAGAAACGGACGTCGTCGAAATCGACGGTCAGCCGCTCCAGACAAAACCAAAACCTGTCTACATCGTCTTAAATAAACCAGTCGGCATCACGTGTACGACAGAGCTTGATATCGAAGGAAACATCATCGATTTCGTCAATCATCCGAAGCGGATTTTCCCAATCGGTCGCCTCGATAAAGATTCAGACGGCTTGATTCTGTTGACGAATGACGGTGATGTCGTTAACCGGATCTTACGAGCAGAAAACAATCACGACAAAGAATATATCGTAACCGTCGATGCACCAATTACGGATACGTTCATTCAAGGGATGGCGAGTGGTGTTGACATTCTCGGTACGACAACGAAGGAATGCATCGTTGAACCACTTGAGACACGGACATTCCGGATCATTTTGACGCAAGGGTTAAATCGTCAGATTCGCCGTATGTGTAAAGAGTTCGGCTACCGAGTTAAGCGTCTGCAACGCGTCCGGATCATGAATATCGAGCTCGGCGATTTACCAATCGGTTCTTGGCGTGATTTGACAGAAGAGGAATTACGCGAATTGTTTACGACGCTTGACGGGCAATAAGGTTCAAAGAAAGTCGCCACTGGCGGCTTTCTTCTTACATAAGGGGGATGACCGTGGATAAACGGGGTATGAGTGCGACATTCGTCGCCTACGTGATTGGTGGACTGTTGCCGATCTACAAAGTATTTGCTGCTGGTATTCCAGCATGGACGGTCGTTTCGATTCGGATTTTGAGTGCGTTCATTTTCGTGACACTGTTGTTACGCCTGACGAAGAAATTCCAATTCGTTCGTCAATTATGGCAAAACAAACGTCAGCGCTATACCGTGCTTGCGGCAGGGCTCGTATTAGGTGGGAACTGGTCGCTCTATCTGTACGCCATCGGGGAAGGCTATATCGTTGAGTCGTCACTCGGGTATTACATCAATCCGCTCGTCAGCGTCTTGTTCGGTTTGATTTTTTTTAAGGAACGATTGACGCGTCCGCAAGTGATTGCAATTTTATCAGCAATCATCGGTGTGATGATTTTAACGCTCGGTTATGGTCAATTTCCGATCATCGCCTTTTCACTTGCCGTTTCGTTCGCATTTTACGGTGTACTAAAGAAAAAGGCAGCAGCCGAACCATTATCCGGATTATTTTTAGAGACACTCGTCACGCTCCCGTTCGCTCTCTTGACGCTTGGTGTGACAGATAGTCAACCGCTTGCGATGCCGACGAGTGCATTGATTGCGATCATCATGCTCGGAATCGCAACAGCAGTCCAATTGATGTTATTCGGATACGGAATGCCGAAAATCCCGTTTGTCTACGTCGGGATTCTCCAATACATTGCCCCGACGCTGACGCTGCTCCTTGGAATTTATCTATTTAATGACGTCTTTACGACGATTCACTTCATCGCTTTCCTGTTCATTTGGATTGCTGTTGCTCTCTTTACGATCAGCGGTTTATCGGCAGGAAAGATGCGAATGAAGAAGGTATCATAATGAAAGAAGGGATTACGTGAATCTACCAGGATTCTTTGCGACACTTGTCGCGTATATCATTTGGGGACTCTTACCGCTCTACTGGAAGATGCTCGCCAATGTACCGAGTGAAGAGATACTGGCACACCGCATCATCTGGTCATTCTTATTTCTGCTCATCCTATTATCATTTCAAAAAGCGCTTGGGAAGTGGAAGACGGCGCTGCGCGATCCGTTCACGCGCCGACTCTTTTTCTTAAACGGACTGATCATCAGTCTGAACTGGTTCATCTATATCTGGGCCGTCAATCATCAATTCATTGTCGAAGCGTCGCTTGGTTATTACATCAACCCGCTCGTCAGCATCGTCTTTGGTGTCGTATTCTTTCGTGAAAAACTCTCACGGATCGAGTGGGTATCGATTGTCCTTGCGACAATCGGTGTCTTGATTTTAACGATTGGCTACGGCGAGTTTCCATGGATTTCGATCGCACTTGCCTTAAGCTTCGGCTTTTACGGCGTCGTCAAAAAGCGGCGACCGCTCGAATCAACGGTTAGTCTGACGCTTGAGACGATGGCGCCGCTTCCGCTTGCCTTGATTTTTCTCGGGTATTGGCAGGTGCAAGGGACGTCTTCGATGACCGAATCCGTTGGTACGACGACCGAACTCATCTTGACCGGGATCGTCACCGCCGTTCCACTTTTGTTATTCGGATTCGGGGCACAACGGATTCCATTCACGTGGGTCGGATTCCTCCAATTCGTCGCACCAACCTTGTCGCTTGGACTCGGTGTATTGCTTTATCACGAACCATTTACTAAAACACACATGGTGGCGTTTACATGTATTTGGACAGCAGCAATCGTCTTTACGCTCAATGGTGTCTGGATTCGGAAAAAACAGCTTCGAAAAGTCGCTTAAAAAGATAGAAGTCTGACCTCTTGCGTGATAGAATAAAAACAGAGTCTAAGGGATACCCTTAAGGAGGACAACAAACATGAATTTAGCAGGAATGATCGACCATACGGCACTGAAGCCAGAAACATCACGTGCTCAGATCGAAACACTCTGTAAAGAAGCATTAGAATACAAATTTGCAAGCGTCTGTGTTAACCCAACATACGTCGCGTTAGCAGCAAAACTCTTAAAATCAGATGATGACGTCAAAGTATGTACAGTCATCGGCTTCCCACTTGGAGCAAACACGCCAGAAGTGAAAGCATTTGAAACAAAAGATGCGATCCAAAACGGTGCAACAGAAATCGATATGGTTCTCAACATCGGCGCATTAAAAGATGGCGATCTTGAGTTAGTTGAACGTGACATTCGTGCGGTTGTCGAAGCGGCAAACGGTACACTCGTTAAAGTCATTTTCGAAAACTGCCTTCTTACAAAAGAAGAAATCAAAACAGCTGCTGAACTTTCAGTTAAAGCAGGTGCTAACTTCGTGAAGACATCGACTGGTTTCTCAACTGGTGGTGCTACAGTTGAAGACATCCGTCTCATGCGTGAGACAGTTGGTCCTGACATCGGTGTTAAAGCATCTGGTGGTGTTCGCGACTTCGAAGGTGCAAAAGCAATGATCGATGCAGGTGCATCGCGAATTGGTGCATCAGCAGGAATTGCAATCGTTACAGGCGGTACGTCTGATAGCGACTACTAAGAATATCTGACATGTCCCTCTTTTTAAGAGGGGCATGTTTTTTTTGTTATGAAAGTATTCTGATTTTAAATTTTGTATTAAGAAGTCAGACATCGCTTCCGATAATCAGATGTAGAATGTTGGAAGGGTGTGGAATAGATGAAACGATGGAGTGGAATCATCCTGGCATCGACACTTAGCCTCGCAGGGTGCGGTAGTGTCATCGATGATCCAGAACGGGCAGTCAAGGAAAGAAAGGAAATGGCAGTCGTCTTGTCTGATGTGGGACTTGGCGATCAGTCGTTCAGCGATGCGGCAATGAGTGGTATGGCGTTGTTACGCGAGAAGGAAGGCTGGTCGATCGATTACCGAGAATTGAATGAAACGAAGACTTATAAAGCAGCATTCGAAGCGTTAGCGAAAAAGAAGCCGACCGTTATCGTCGGACTCGGCTTTATGGGACAGACGGATCTTGAAACGGTTGCTAAAAAATATCCGAAACAACAATTCGCCTTGATTGATGCTGTTTCGACGTTACCGAACGTGCTCTCGGTTACATTCAAGGAAGATGAGGGTAGTTACTTAGCCGGTGCTGCGGCAGGGATCCAAACGAAGACGAATACGATTGGTTTCGTCGGTGGGATGAAGTCACCTCTGATCGAAAAATTCGAAAAAGGATACATAGCTGGCGCAAAAGCCGTCAATCCAAAAACAAAAGTACTCGTCGAATATGCTGAAGACTTTGCAGCGCCCGAAAAGGGACGGACGCTCGCAAACGAAATGATGCAGAAAAAGGCAGACGTATTATACGCAGCTGCTGGATTGACGGGAAGTGGTGTCCTGGAGGCAGCGCAAACGAAGGGGAAAAAAGCCATCGGTGTCGATAGCGATCAGACCGCGATTGCACCTGACGCCGTCATGACGTCAATGCTAAAACAAGTTGATCTTGCGATTACGAAAATCGGACAAGATGTAGCTGCGAAAGGTCTACAGTCCGGACAAGTCGTCCTTGGCGTCAAAGAAGGAGCGATCCAGTTGGCTCCAATCCGAAACACGAACTTTACGGACGGAGAACGAAAAAAATTAGAGCAGCTGCAGCAAGATGTGCTCGAAGGTAAGGTGACGATCCAATGACGTTACGGAAACGATTTTTACTCTCAACGTTAGTGACGATTTTGAGTGTCGTCATCTTGATGGGATGGACTTTGTTCCAGCTCCGTCAAATTCAGTCCTACAACGAAGATTATGGGAAACAGCTCGTTGAGATCTCAGAACTTGAAACGAAGCTCTTATACGAACAAGCAGCCTGGAACCGACTGGCAAGCCAACCGTCTGAGAGTCAGGCGGAGCAAGTACAGGCACTTAGTAAAAAGAACGAACAAGCATTAAACGAATTACAGAAGACGTATTTGATTCCTGCATTTCAAGAAGAGTTGAACCGGGCGGATATGAAGTATAAGACGCTTGCAACGAAGCGGACAGAACTGACGGACGCGATGAATCCGATTGAAATTCGCTCGCACGCTGCACAGATTGAGGGTGTCCTCAGTGATCTCTACACGTTACATACGAAAAATGGAGAGTTTTATGATGTCTTACAACGTGAAGCAAAAGACGAGACATTAAATCTGACGCGGACTGTCTTGATCGCTACATTCATTCTCCTGATTGGTCTTGCGTTATACAACTGGTACTTCGCACGTAGCATCACGCGACCGATCAGCCGTGTCGTCCGGACGGCAGAACAGATTTCGGACGGAGACTTATCGCAGGAATTAGTCGTATCCGGTCGAAAAGATGAGATTGGTCGACTCGAGACAGCGGTTGCGCAGATGCAAGGAACATTGCATGAGGTCATCGGAACGATTAGTCGTTCGTCGAACACGATTCGTCAGATGAGTACGGAAGCGACGACAGAGAACGCGAACATCGTTGAAGTATCGGGAAACATGACCCATGCGATCAATGAGATGGCAAGTGGGACACAAACAGTGTCGGACGATATCCAGACGACAGTCAGTACGATGTCCGATATGCAACAGCTCTTTGAAGAGAGTGAACAACGTGCACAAACGGCTTATGCAGAAGGACAGGCGGCCGATCACGTGATGGTTCAAAGTAGTTCCGTCATGGAACAGCAAGCACGGTCACTTCGCGCGTCAACAGAACAAAATCGCGAACTCGGTCAGAAACTGGAAGGTTTCTTAGAACAGACGCAACAAATTGAACAGATGGCACAACTTGTCGCGGGAGTCTCCGCGCAGACGAACTTATTGTCACTCAATGCGGCAATCGAGGCGGCACGGGCTGGAGAAGCTGGTCGAGGATTTGCCGTCGTGGCAAGTGAAGTTAAAAAGTTAGCAGATGAGACACACGAAGCGACGCGCTCGATCTTCTCGCTTGTCCGTTCGATTCGTCAGGACGGTGCTGTTTTACAAGAAGCACTCGTGCAAGCGGAGCGGGAGCAGACGAATCAGGTCGAGAACTTTACGCATGTTCAACAAGCTTTCGGTGAAACACGTCAAAAGGTAGCGAGTGTGACGGAAACCCTCGATTACGTGACGAAACAACTCGTTCATTCGAAGCAACAAGCCCGCCATGTCGTTGGTCAAGTCAGTACAGTCAGTGGTGTCATGGAAGAACTTGCAGCTGGAAATGAAGAGATCGCTGCTTCGATGCGTGATCAACAGGCCTCGTTTGAACAGATTCATCAATTGATGCAAGAACTCGAGTCGACGACGACGTCGCTTGACAGTCAGACACATCAATTCAAAATTTAATGAACACAGCAAAAAGTGCACTCCTTCTCGGGAAGAGAAGAAGTGCACTTTTTCTTGAATCGACTTAGAAGAAGCTTTCTGGGTCGAGCTCATTCGTCCGTCCATTCGCATCATACTGGTACCCACCATCGTGGATTTCAAAATGCAAGTGTGGACCAGTTGAGTTACCGGTGCTTCCGAGAACACCGATTTGCTGTCCTTGTTTGACTTGTTGTCCCTGTTTAACGTTCAAGGCATTCATATGGGCATAAACGGTCGTATACGTTTTCCCGTCGATATTATGAGAGATATAGACGTGGTTGCCGTAAGGACCACCTGAACTTGCTAAGATGACTGTCCCGCTTGCAGATGCAACGATTGGCGAGTTGAGTGGACCAGCGAAGTCGGTTCCATTGTGGTACGCATAACCATTGCTTCCGCTTGCTGCACCCATTCCTTGCGAAACAGAGCCTTGAGCAGGTTTGATGAATTTACCTTTTGCTTTTGAGATGACTTTCGTGCTGGCCTTGCTAACAGATGCTGGTGCTGCCGATTGTTTCGCAGCTTTTGCGGCAGCTGCCTTTGCTGCTCGTGCTGCTGCTTTTTCAGCTGCTTCCTGTGCCTTCAGTTGGGCCGATGCCTCTTTCAGGCTTAGGATATTGGATTCAATTTTTTTCTTTTGCGACGTCAGACGCTTCAAAAGTGCTGTGCGCTTTTGTTTTTCTTGTTTCAGTTCACGTTGTTTCTTTTTTAAAACATTACGATCTTCAATCAAGTCTTGGCGTGTCTGCTTTAGTTCTTCTTTCGCAGCTGCCAGTTCTTTTTTGTTTGATTCGTAATCTTTTAACAAAGAAGCATCGCTTTCCGCGATTGTATTGAAGGCATTGAAGCGGCTAATCATATCACCGACATCTTTTGCGCCGAATACGGCCTCAAGCAGCGGAGCGTTATCGGCTTTCGACTGACGGACCGCCAGACGATCACCGAGCATTTTTTCTTGTTTCTTGATTTTCTTTTGTAGCTTCTCGATTTTATCTTCTAATCGAGCAATCTGTTTCGTGTTCTCGTCGATTTTCTTTTGATTCTCGACGACTTGTAATGTCAGCCCATTAATCTGTTGATCCAGTGCGTAGACTTGTTGTTGTGCTTTAGATAACTGGTTATTCTTTTGAGACAACGCCTCACGTTGCTTCGATTGTTGTTGCTGGTTTTGTTGTTGCTTTTCTTTATATGAACTTGCCGCGTCGACGGGAGTTGTCGTCATGAGCGGACTTGCGAGTAAAGTGAGTGTCATGAGCGATAGCCCAATTGACTTTCCGAAAGGTCGTTTCATAAACTAAGCGTCATTCCTTTCCCTTGTATGAAGTGTTACCTTTCCCACTCTAACAAGAAAATCGGAAAATCAACTTTACAATTCTTTTAAAAAAATGCAAGAGAAGCTAGCGAAAAGTATGAAGAATTTATGAAAATAATGATTGATTAAGATTCGGATAAGGGCAAATCGTTGATATGAAGGGGAAGTTTATCGTGTAATCAATTGATTTCCGAATGATGTCAGAAGATATATTTTTGTAACATCATATCAAGAGAAGGTTTAAGAAGAATTGAGAAAGGTATAAGTATAGTTTTTGTAAAATGAAAATAATAATAGAGTGCCTAAATCAGGCACTCTTCATGAATCATTCTTCGTAAATCATTTTTCGTGTCATCCCGCCGTCTAGGACCAGTGTTTCTCCCGTCAAGAAGTCGTTATCTGGATGCGTTAGATAAAGAGCAGCACGTGCGACATCACTTGGTTTTCCGACGCGACCGGCTGGATGCTGACTGTGGTCTTCGGGTGATAATTCTTGGTAGTCACCGGTTTCGATCCAACCCGGAGCAATCGCGTTGACGAGAATTCCGTCTTCTCCGAGTGAGACAGCAAGTGCATGGGTCAGGGCAAAAATGCCACCTTTCGTCGACGCATAAGATTCTGTATGCGGTTCCGACATGAAGGCGCGGGTCGAAGCGAGGTTGACGATCCGACCACCACTTTTACTTTGTTTCAAATAGGGTGTAGCGGCCTTAGTCGTTAGAAAGATGCTACGCAGGTTCGTATGATGAACCCGATCCCATTCCTCAAGCGACAATTCGAGTAAGGGTTTTCGGATCATGATACCGGCGTTGTTGATGACGATGTCGATGCGACCCGTATGTTCAATCGCTTTTTCGATCAACAGTTGAACGTCTTTTTCATGTTGGATATCGAGGTGATAGAAGTAAGCCGTTCCACCATCTTCTTCAATTTGTTGAACTAGTTCGTCTCCTGTCATTTGATCGATGTCAGCAAGAACGACATTTGCGCCATGCGTAGCGTAGGTGCGGGCGAGTTCTGCACCAATTCCATTCGCCGCTCCCGTAATGATGACGGTTTGATTAACATGATTCATAAAATCATCCTTTCTGTAACGCTTCTCTCCCTTTTTTACCGTTCCATCATATCCTGAAACCTGACAGGATTATCATACGTAGGAACAGGGAAATAGAAAAGCGTTGAAGTTACTTTAGAATGGGGGAAAACAGGAATGAAATTCTCAAATCAACAATTAGAAAAACAACAAAATCAATATGCCGAAGATGCAAAAGATTATATCGATCGTCCGAAAAAGACGAACTCGCTGTTACAACGAGCAACTGCTAAAGTGAACGGGAACTCTCGTTTGTCCGTCGTCTTCTCGCCGTTGACGTTGTTCGTCGATATGATTCGCGCGTACCAGTCAGGTGAATATCGCAACATTCGTCGTACGACGATTTTAAAAGTAATCGGAGCGTTGATTTACCTCGTGTCACCGATTGATCTCGTACCTGATTTCGTACTCGGATTTGGTTTCGCAGACGATATCGCCGTCATCCTTTTCGTCACGAAAACAGTCTTTGAAGAGTTGACACGTTTCAGTGACTGGCAAGATGAACAACAAAAGCGTCGTACGCAACCAGTACAAAGTGAGGATGCGTATTAATCAAATAATGATCCGAGCGACTTCACTATGAGAAGTCGCTCTTCTTTGTCTACGGAGAGCCGTTTCCTGTACGCCTTCTTGAAAGTTCGATACACTAGAAATAGTTGGTAAAGAGAGAGGGGGGCGAAGATGGGACACCAGTGGATGGAATCATACGGTTATATCGGGATTATGATGACGCTCATGTTTCCATTCATACCGAGCGAAGTACCGCTCGCGTATGCCGGATATCTCGTGCATACCGCACAGGCGAATCTTTTATTTATGTTGTTCCTCGCTGTAGTGAGCTTCGTCATTAGTCAGAACCTCTTCTTTACGATTGGTCAGTTCGGGAGTGAACGGTTATTGAATCGTTTATTCAAATGGTTTCGGATTTCGGAAACAAAAATGCTTCAGTTTCAGACACAAATGGAGACAAAGGGACGCTATATCCTTCTTCTGTCTCCGATGTGGCGCATCGGATTTGCGATTGGTGCCGGTCTGACTGGTGTTTCACGCTGGACGTTTACCGTCGTGACGACGATTTCCTTTTTCCTTTGGTCGGCGATTTTCATTTGGGGCGGGAAAGCCGTCGGACATGAATGGCGAAAATTGCACCACCTCAATCATCCAATAGTTTGGATTGGTTTAGGCGTGTTGATTACGGTTGGCTACTTGATTCAAAAAAAGAGAAAAGCAAAAAAAGAGATCTAAGAGGAGATCTAAAAGGAGTGGGAACATGGCAATTATCTTATTCGATATTGACGGTACATTGATTGATTCAACGGAACAGATGACAGAAGCAATCCATCGAGCGATGGAGGACATGCCGCATCTTCCAAAACCTTCTCAATCGAGTGTACAAGCGAGCTATGGTTTGGCGGGAAGTGCCTTTTGGCGTAAGGCGATTCCGGAAGCCTCAGAAGAGGATATTCGGTTGATTCGTAAAAAAAGACATGGTCATCTAGAAGCGACGATGGCAGAACAGAACGTCTTGTTCGACGGAATTCGATCTTTATTAGAAGCGCTAGTTTCCGCAGGACATACCATTTCAACAGCGAGTAATTGTGGCAACCACTATCTAAACCTTGTGCTGGATAGCCAGAGAATTCGTTCATTCTTCACGAGTCCGAAATGCTTAGAATCCGTCAACGGGAAAGAAAAAGCGGATATCTTGCGAGCACACCGTGAGGAGTTTGGGGAAGAGTCCTACTGGATGATCGGGGATCGGTCTTCCGATGTTGAAGCGGCCCGTAAGCAAAACATGCCGGTCGTCTTATGCCAGTATGGTTTTGGGACACAATCCGAGTGGGATTCGGCGGACCATGTCATCGAGACACCGCTTGACTTACTGACAGTGATCAAATAAATGCACAAAAAAGCCAAGTTCGATCCGTCGATTTTTTAGACGGTCGGCTTGGCTTTTTTTGTGATGAAAGAACGCTAACGATGAACTTACTCAAAATCCAGTCGGTATGGCTCTGCACTCATCCATGGACGGAATCTCCGGAAGAGCAGATGGAACAACAGACAAAGAATGACGGGCAAGACGATGAATAATCCGAGAACGAATGTCATGTTGAACAATGTCCAGCCCCCTGACATCAGATGTAACGCATTGATCGGACCGATTAGACCAGACATCCCGAAGCCGGCACTAAACGGCGTACCTTGGACGCCGAGCATTCCTGCTAGTGCGCCAAGGATAGCAGCACTACACATGACAGGTAGGATCATCAATGGATTACGTATGAAGTTCGCCATCTGGATTTTAGGAGAACCAAGAAAATGAGCAATCGACGTTCCGCGTGAATTCGCTTGCCACCCGGCAATCGCAAGACCGAATCCAGCGGCACAGACGCCTAGATTCGCAGCTCCGGCGGCAACACCGGATAAACTGATGGCTGTCGCAATGCCGACCGTTGAAAGCGGAGAAACGATAAGTACGGAAAAAGTAATCGCAATCAGAATACCCATTAAGACGGGTTGAAGTGCCGTAAAGTCTGAGATGACATGTCCGATCGCTGTCGTGATCCGTGTCACGAATGGATACGTTAACACACCAATCCCACCGGCACCGACAATCAAAATCGTTGGCATGACAAGCACCGTATACGTCTTGAAACGTTCACCGATCAATAAGACGATTGCCGTCGCAACAGCTGCCGTCAGACCAGCATTGATGACGTCGCCCGTGCCGACGAAAACGAAGGTCGCATCTGCACGAGTTGCAACGCCTGATCCAACGACCGTCGCAAGACCAATCGACGTGGTCGCAATCGGAGTCACTTTAAATTGCATGGCTACGGCAACACCAATCACCATCGGCAAAAGACGCATCGCGAGTGTGGTGGCATCTAAAACATGCTGGGCTCCGGATACGTATGGCAACAATGCCTTAGCGAGTTCCCCGAGTAGTGCTCCTGGAATAAGGGCAACGAGAATTCCGATACTGAGTCCGTTTAAAACATGAACGGCGAATTGACGCGGCTTACGCAAAATAGATGAATCCATACAAGTCCTCTCCTTATGTAACGCTTTTATGCATAACAGTATAAAAGTTATGAATTGTGTTTTATCTTACGGCAAGAACAGAAGGACGTCAAGAAAAAGTTAGAAAATTCCAAACGAGCAAAGGATTCGTCTTTCAGAAACGGAATTGTTACAGTGAAGAAGTACATTGAATGAGGAGGTCATGAATCATGTCAGAACAACGTATCGTATTAGCAGCACGACCAAACGGAAAGCCAACAGGGGAAACATTCCGCTATGAATCATTTGAGTTAGCAGAGCTGAAGGAAGGACAAGTCGCACTGGAGTCACTCTATATCTCGGTCGATCCATATATGCGGGGTCGTATGAACGATGCGCGTTCTTATTCGCAACCATTTGAGATTGATGAACCGATTCACGGAGGTGTCGTAGCGCGTGTCATCGAGTCTAAAAGTGAAGGGCTCAAGTCTGGTGATGTCGTCGTCGGGATGCTCGATTGGGCAACAAAAGCAGTCGTCGATGCGAAAACCGTTCGTAAAATCGATGAGCAGATCGCACCTATTTCAACAGCACTCGGTGTTCTCGGAATGACAGGGATGACAGCGTATTTCGGATTGCTTGATATCGGGAATCCACAACCAGGGGAAACGGTCGTCGTATCGGCAGCAGCAGGGGCTGTTGGATCAATCGTTGGTCAAATCGCTAAAATCAAAGGAGCACGTGTCGTCGGAATCGCAGGAAGTGACGAAAAGCTACAACACTTAAAAGCAGATCTTGGTTTTGACGAAGTCATCAACTATAAAACGGAAGACATCCGAGAGGCATTGGACCGGACATGTCCAGACGGGATCGATGTCTATTTTGAAAACGTCGGCGGAGAGATTGGTGATGCAGTCCTTGATCGACTCAATCCATTCGCGCGGGTACCAGTCTGCGGTGCCATTTCTGGATATAACGCACAACAGGACATTGGTCCACGTGTTCAATCGAAATTAATCATCGCGCGCGCGCGCATGCAAGGTTTCTTAGTGGGCGACTATGGAAAACGTTTTAAAGAGGCAGCTGAGCAACTTGGTCAATGGGTTAGTGAAGGGAAGTTGCAATACGAAGAGACGATCTTTGAAGGATTCGATCGTGTACCAGATGCGTTCCTTGGCTTGTTCGATGGTTCGAACACAGGGAAACTACTAGTAAAAGTTAAGTGAACATGCCAAAAGAGGTTGCGGAATCATTTCCGCAACCTCTTTTTCTATGGCGTGAGATTCACGAATTTTTTCGATCGCGCTCGAGCTCTTCTGGATCAGGATCCGGATGCTGTGTTTCCGCAGGCTTGATTCCGGGATCTGATGTCTCAGCTGGATCAGGATCCGGGTGAAGACCAACGTCTGCCTTTTCATCTGGTAAATCATGATTTTTTTCGTTTAACATGTCCAGTCATCTCCTTTTATCAGTACGTAGTAATGTTTCCCCGTTTTTTAAATCCAAAACAATGAGAGTGCATAGGATTCGTTTTTGAAAACATGTGAATGACTTCCACGGACAAGAAAGCGAAACTGGTCGATTTCCTAGGAAATACAGGTTGACTGAACTGGAATGTAAGGAAAATCCAAAAAAGCTTCACTAAGTCTTTACAAAAACCTTGCAAGTCCTTCAAGTAGCCTTTGAACTGCTTCCGTAGACTAAGAAAGAGTTGAAAAGAGGAAGGGTGTTTACGTGTGAGTGATCAAAAATGGAAACGACAAATCATGCAACAACTGAACTGGGTCCGCGAAGAGAAAAAACGGCTTACGAGCGCGACGACCGCAAGTAAAGATGCACTCGAAAAACTCCGTCAGTTAGACGTCTTGCGACTGCCGACGGTTCGAACTTCTAATAACACGACGACACGTTATCGACAAAATAGCCAAGCATCACTGCTGAATCAATTGGATGTCTCGGAGATTCCGGTCCGGACGACGACGCGTTACTATGAAAAGCGACCAATCGAGATGGCAATCGTCTGCTCGGAATTCATGTATGCCTATTATGAAGATGCCGTTCATCTCCACTACGTCAATGCGCATACATTCGAAGAAGTCTTCGAGCGTGAGATTGATCTCTTTTTAGTCGTTTCCTCATGGAAGGGGTTACGAGGAGACGATTGGAAAGGTGTCGCCACACCGAATTCAAAGAAACGCCAACGACTGCTTTCGATGATGCAGGAAGTCAAAGCCAAAGGAATTCCAGTCGTCTTTCAATCGACGGAAGATCCGAGCAATCATGAACGGTTTCAAGACGTGGCGCAAGCTGCCGATTATGTCCTGACTTCAGATGAGGCGATGATTCCTGAATACCGCGTCTTATGTGGTCATGATCGGATCATGGCGATGCCGTTTGGTGTCAATCCATTGATTCACAATCCGATCGGAGCGACACGTAGCCGAAAGAAAGGTGTTTTATTTGCCGGTAGCTGGATGGCGAAATATCCGGAGCGTGTTAAAGATACGGAGATGTTGTTTGATGGGGTGATGCAATCCTCGCACGAACTCGATATCGTGGACCGGAATTATCATCTCGACTTACCAGCCTATCAGTTTCCGGAGCGCTATCAATCACGGGTCGCACCAGCGATTCCTTACGATGCTTTACAACAAGTCAGTAAATGTTACGACTGGGTCTTGAACCTGAATAGCATCAAATACAGTAAAACGATGTGTGCTCGTCGCGTTTATGAATCGCAAGCACTCGGGAATTTGATCTTGTCGAATTACAGTATCGCCGTCAACAACGAGTTTCCGAATATCTTCACTGTGCATGACGCACAGGAGGCGACGGCAATCGTGGAACGTACGTCACAGGATGAAATCGAACGGTTACGGGCAGAAGGACTTCGTGCCGTCATGACGGAGCATACGGTCTTCGAACGGATGGATCAGATCCTAGCGTTCATTGGACGAGTACCTGAAACACGGAAACATCGCTTACTCATCGTCGTCGCCCAGGATGGGGAAGCCATTCGTGACGTGATTGATCGCCAAAGTCTCACACCAGACGAAATCGTCTCAGCGGATACGTTGACGGAGCAAACCTATGATCAAGCGGATCTCGTTGCTTGGATGGATGGACAGGAATCTTATGGCGAATATTATTTAGAGGACCTCGTGAATGGCTTTAAATATAGCGATGCCAGCATCGTCCGAAAGGGAAGCGAGCATCCGTATCATGTACAAGAGATGAGCGGTAGCCGAAACGGTGCGATTGTTTGGCGGTCAGCTATCGGATATGACATGTTCCAGGCAGATGAACTGAACGGAAAAACACTGTTGATCGATCAATTTGAGTGGAACGAGCAGACGGTAGTTCCGACGAATCAGACCCCGCAACTGTCGGTCGTCGTTCCGATCTATAACAATGGGAAACACCTCACGTATAAATGTTTCGCCAGTCTAACGCGGATGGATCGATTCATGGAGTCGGAGATTTTACTCGTAGATGATGGATCGACGGACATAGCGACACGTCAAGCCGTAGAGCGTCTCGCGCGACGCTATGGAAATGTCAGAACTTATTTCTTCGAGACAGGCGGAAGCGGTAGTGCTTCACGTCCGCGTAACAAAGGAGTCGAGATGGCACGAGCTGACTATGTGACGTTCCTTGATCCGGATAACGAGGTACTCAGTGATCGATATGCCTTTTTGCTTCAAGAACTAGAAAAAGATCCATCACTTGATTTTGTGGCAGGGCATATGAAAAAGCTTGCCGAGAAGACGAGTATCATCGCCTTGCCAACGATTCGTAAACAAGGACGAACGGTTTGTGAGGATCCGAAAGCTTTTCTATTGAAACATCGGTTTGCGGTACAAAGCATTCAAGCACTCGTCGTCCGTCGTACCTTCCTGCTTGAACATCAATTGGAACAAGTCGTCGGTGCGGTCGGTCAGGACTCCTTGTTCTTCCAAGAATTGATGCTTCGCGCGAACCGTGTCTTACTCGTCAATCGAGTCATCCATTATTATTACGCAGCCGTTGCAGGGTCAACCGTGAATGCATTGACGGTGAAGTTCTTTGAACGAAGTGTCGTCCGAGAGCGGGCACGAGCCGAGAAATTCGCTCGTTATGGAGTGCTAGAGGAATACAAGGAAACTCGATTCGAGCATTTCTTTGAGCATTGGTATCTTGTCAAGTTACGCTACTGCAGTGATAAGGACTTTGCACCGAGTGTCGCATTACTACGCACGATCATCGGATTCTATGAACCAATCACGTTGACGAACCCGTTGATTCGTCGATTCATGGAGCTTGCAGATCGACAGGAGACGGATCGACTTCAACACTTACTACTCGAGGAGGTGCAAAAATGACGGCATCGATGAAAACAGCACGCCCCAAGGATCAAATCCGAGCTGCCTACTACGATCAGTTAGGCGGTGGATTCGGTAAAAAAGTCCGCGCGCGTGTTCACTGGATCGTTCGACAAGCAAAAGGAGAGCACATTTTAGATATTGGTTGTTCGGGTGGAGTCGTCCCGATTTTGCTCGGACGCGAAGGGAAACATGTCATCGGGATCGATGTGTTACCAGAAGCGATCATCGAGGCCAAACAAGCGTTACTTGAAGAACCGGCATCCGTAAAAGAAAAAGTGGAATTACATGAAGCAAATGTCATGACGTACACACCTGACATTCAATTCGATACAGTCTTGATGACGGAAGTACTGGAACATATCGGGGAGCCAGAGCGCTTTATCGCCCGTGCCGTCTCGTTCATCGCACCAGAAGGACGACTCGTCATCACAGTCCCATTTGGAGTGAACGATTATGCGGATCACAAACGGACGTATTATTTAAACCGACTGCTTGAACAGTTGACACCCTTCGGTAAGATCGAGACGATCGAGCGGATTGACAAGTGGCTTGGGATCACGATTCAAGTCTATCCGGAACCTCAATCCGGTCGATCGATTCTACCGGCGGAAGTCGAATGGCTTGAAGACGCCTTTGAAGAGGTGGAACGATTGCATCTCGCAACGATCATTGATTTAAAACGCAAGCAACAGAATCTAGAACGAAAAGTTCAGCGGTTAGGGGAACAAACGGACCAATTGGAACACGCTCAAGTCGAATTGCTACGTCATGAACAGCAACTACAGGAACAGCGTGAACAATATAAGATGCTCGAAGAACAATATGCCGTACTGCTTGATCGATTCGAAGGATCATTGGTGGCAAATCTGGAATTGCTGGAGGCGAATGCATCATGGAAATCAAAATACCGCTCACTCGCGCGATCAAAGCTCGGAAAAATCGTCGTCCGCTACTGGAAGTTCCGACGTCAACTCAAGCAGCGCCGGAGTCGTCGATGAACGTCTTGATGATTTGTCAAAATTTCTATCCGGAAATCGGGAGTGCGGCAAACCGAATGAAGAATATCTTCAAGCGGATGGAACAAGCGGGAAGTGACGTCCATGTGTTGACGTCAGAACCGCTCTATCCGACGGCAGAACTTTATACGGACTCGATGTTCTGGGATGAACCGAGCCTCGATACGGCACATGTAACCCGTATCCAACCGCGTGACGTCCGGGCGACGAATAATTTATGGCGGCGTCTTCGCCTGTTCGTGGAACAATTCGTACTCGCGGTAAAAGAGGTGCGACATGACCCGAAATCCTATGCCTACATCTATGCGACGACGCCATCCATCTTCATGGGGCTCGTCGGGGTCGTCGCGAAACATGTCAAAAAGGCTCCTTTGATTCTCGATGTACGTGATTTATGGCCGGAATCGTTGATTGGCGTCGGAATCACGAAATCACGTCTCTTATTGACTCCGCTCTACTGGCTTGAAAAGTGGATGTATCGTCAGGCAGATCAATTGGTTATCAACAGTGAGGGGTTTCGATCGTATATTGAAGGGCGGGGCATTGCACCGGAAAAAATTCATTACATCCCGAACTCCATCGAGGAAAATGAGTGGTTGATCAAACGCCGAAAAGTATCGGAACAAGTGCGCGTCGTATATACAGGGAATATCGGACTCGCACAAGATGTATTCTTGTTGCTTGACGTCGCACAAGAACTTCAACAAGAGCAGGATATCTGCTTTCAAGTCGTCGGTTACGGCTATCACAAGCAAACGTTCGAACGACTCGTCAAGGAACGTGGATTGACGAATATCGAGTTTCTTGACGCGATGCCACGCTGGGATGCGTTGAAACAACTCGCGAAGAGTGACATCGCCTTTGCGACACTCGTCGAGAGTACAGCGTTCGATACAGTGACACCAGGCAAAATCATCGACTACATGGCGATGGGCTGTGCCATCGTCGGTGCGGTATCCGGTCATGCGGCGCATGTCATCGAAGAAGCAGGAGCCGGTTATGTGTCTGTCCAGCGGAAAAAAGAGGAGATTGTCGATCATATTCTCGAGTTATCACGAAATCCAGAGAAACGTGCAGCGATGGGACGGGCGGGTGTGGATTACGTCCAACGCCATTTCGATTGGGAACAAAATGAACAGCGCTTGTTTGAAGCCATCGAACAAACGCAGTCACGAAAGGCGGTCGCAGAATGAAGCGCATTGGAATGTTTGTTTGGAATCCGTTTACGAATGACGCCCGTGTCTTACGTGAATGTACGGCACTCGTCGAAGCAGGACACCGCGTGGACCTATACTGCTTAAATGACGGCACACTTCCAGAAGTCGAATACCCGATGTCTGGGTTTCGCGTCATTCGAATCGACCGGACGCCACCTTTTGCGAGGTGGCTCTCGTTCTTTCGCAAACGGAAAAAACGGACCCTTGTTATCGGATTGATGGGTGCGCTTCTTGCGCCATGGCTTATTCCCGTGATGCTCGTGCTCTTTTTACTCATGCGAAGTCGATTCATCCGTTACGCCCTATATAACAGTTTCGGCATTCTTCGTATGACACGTACTGCCCGGAAGCATGATTATGACGTCATGCATGCGAACGATGTCAATACGTTACCACAAGCGATTGGGGCGGCGCGTGGTGCCCAAATCGTCTATGACTCGCATGAAGTCCAGACCGATCGGACAGGATACGGAAGCATGCAAGGGAAATTAGAACGCTGGTTGCTTCGATTCGTCGACCAGACAATCGTTGAAAATGACACGCGTGCAGATTATCATCAAAAATTATATGGAACCCGACCATCCGTCTTGCACAATTATCCGTTTTACGAACCGATTGTTCCGCAACCGCGACCGTTACGCGAAGAGTTAGCACTCGTACCAGACGAGCCGATTTTGTTGTATCAAGGCGGGATCCAGGAAGGACGTGGACTGGAGAGACTCATTGAAGCGATGCCGTTCATCGATCGAGGAACACTTATTTTCGTTGGAGATGGAAAGTTAAAGGGGAAACTGATGCAACTGGCTACGCAATCATCGGAAAAGTCTCGTATCCGCTTCATTGATAAGGTTCCACTTGCTGAACTACCCAGTTACACGGCAGCGGCGACGGTCGGCTTTCAAGTCCTCCAGAACGTTTGCTTCAATCATTATTCCGCTTCTTCGAATAAACTATTCGAATACATGGCGGCGTTGATTCCTGTCATCGCGGCCGACTTACCAGAAATCCGTCGTGTCGTCGAAACAGAAGGAGTTGGATTAATCGTCGATGTCGAATCACCGCAGAGTATCGCCGAGGCGGTCAATCGTCTAGTGAAGGATGAGAACTTGCGACGGGCGATGC
Organism: Exiguobacterium sp. s78; assembly: GCF_018618985.1. Classification (NCBI taxonomy): domain Bacteria; kingdom Bacillati; phylum Bacillota; class Bacilli; order Caryophanales; genus Exiguobacterium; species Exiguobacterium sp. s78. Next base: position 2,053,228 of record NZ_JACSNB010000001.1, on the reverse strand, counting down.
AGGAACGAGCAAGCGTAGCAAGGAGACAATACAACTGGGAGCAAGAAAAAGGTCGACTTCTTGCTGTCTATGACTCGATTTTCATGGAATCTGGCGCAAAATAAGAAAAATAGTCAACGACTCGAAGGGAAATCCACGTGCAATGAAGGCGGATTCCTGACGAGTCGTTTTGTTTCATTCGAATAGACACGGAGGATTCGCGAAAGCTTCATAAGATTTACAAAAACGATAGAAAACACTGGAAATGTAAGGTCTGTGAAGAATGGTTTAAGAGATGGTTAGAAGCATTGGAAAGCAAAGGAAATGTCGTTATGGTCTAGTTACAGCCAAGCCACAGACCGTTCGTTGGCTAGTATGACTAACTCGATGGAGGAATGACAAAATGAAACTTTGCACAATCGGACTAGGATATATTGGATTACCTTCTTCTGCGATGTTCGCGGATCATGGCACGGAAGTCGTAGGTGTCGACATCGATCCACAAATCGTCAATCTTCTGAACACGGGAACGATTCATATTGAAGAACCAGGACTCGAGGATGTCATCAAACGAGTCGTCGCGAACGGAAAATTCCGAGCGACACTTACGCCAGAACGAGCAGATGTCTTTTTAATCGCCGTTCCAACTCCTAACTTAAACGATACGTATAAATCGTGTGATTTGAAATATGTCATTTCAGCGATTAATAACATGCTACCCTTCCTTGAAAAAGGGAACGTCGTCATCGTCGAATCGACGATTGCGCCACGAACGATGGATGATCATGTCCGTCCCTTAATCGAAGCAGCTGGATTTACGATCGGTGAGGACATTTATGTCGTCCATTGTCCCGAGCGTGTCTTGCCAGGACAAATCTTACATGAACTTATCCATAATAACCGAATCGTTGGTGGATTGACGCCAGCGTGTGCGGAGGCAGGTGCTGCCGTTTACGAAACATTCGTTCAAGGTGAAATCGTCCGGACAGATGCGAAGACAGCCGAAATGTCGAAGTTGATGGAGAATACGTTCCGCGATGTCAACATTGCTCTCGCAAATGAATTGACGCAAGTATGTCATCAGCTAGAGATCAACGTCTTAGATGTGATTGAGATGGCGAACATGCACCCACGGGTGAACTTGCATCATCCGGGACCGGGAGTGGGTGGTCACTGTCTCGCAGTGGATCCGTACTTCATCGTCGCAAAAGCCCCATCGCTTGCTCGCATCATTCATACGGCACGACAAACGAACGTTCAGATGCCACAATTCGTTGCCGAACAAGCAGCTCGTCTCGTCGGTTCGCGTGTCCGTCCAAAAATCGCCGTCTTTGGTGTCACGTATAAAGGAAACGTCGACGACATGCGCGAGAGTCCAGCTGTCGAAGTCATTGAACAATTACTCGACCGTGGACTTGACGTCGCTGTCTGTGATCCGCACGTCGAACGCTCGATTTCGACACGTTTCGAACTCGTCGATGAGCTGGAGGCGATTCAAGGCGCCGACCTAGCGCTTGTCTTAGTCGACCACGATGAATTCAAACAATTCGATTCACGTCGTCTCGCAAACTACATGCGGACACCGTTACTCTTTGATACGAAAGGGATCGTCAATGAGCTCGACGCTGTCAAAGTCCTGAACTTCGGTAATTTGCATACGCACCGCGTGACGGAAGTGGATGCGAAAGCGATATGAACGCGTTACGAACGATTGGGGGAGAGTTGAAGGATCATCTATATCTGATCTTTCGGCTCTCGCTTTATGAAACAAAGAGTCAATACAGCATGCAATACCTTGGTTGGTTTTGGGAGATCATGACGCCACTTCTCCAAATCGGTGTCTACTGGGTCGTATTCGGCTTCGGGATTCGTGGTGGTCATCCAGTCGATGGAATTCCGTTCGTCTTTTGGCTCGTCAGCGGATTGATTGCTTGGTTCTTCATCGGTAGTACGATTCCAAGTGGTTCCCGGTCGATTTATGGTCGGGTCGCTCTCGTCTCGAAGATGCACTTTCCATTGAGTACGATTCCAGCGTATGTCATTTTGGCACAATTCTACCGTCATCTCGCGATGATTGCTTTGACGATCATTTTAGGGTGTGCCTTCGGTTATTTCCCGGGATGGCATACGCTTGAACTCCTTTATATCGTACCGGCAGGCGTCGTATTCCTATATGCGGTCTCCTTATTGTTATCCGCACTTGCGACGATGATTCGAGATGTACAAAACATGGTGACATCTGCGATCCGCATGCTGATGTATTTGACGCCAATCATGTGGATTCCGCCAGATCACTCGTTATTCAAGATGTTGTTGATGCTAAACCCACTCGTTTATTTGATTGAGGGGTATCGGTCCGCACTCATCGGAACCGGCTATCTGCTCGATCATATGTGGTACGGCGTGTACTTCTGGTGTATGACGCTCGCAATCTTACTTGTTGGAGCATCGATTCACATTCGATTCCGACGCTATTTCATCGATTACGTATAGGAGGGAGAACGATGGGTCATGTCGTGTTTGAGAATGTATCGAAACGGTACATGCTCTATGCCCGACCGATCGACAAGCTAAAGGAAGTGTTGTTCGGTAAGGTGAATGGAAAATCGTTCTATGCTCTAAAGAACGTCTCCTTTTCTGTGGAAGAGGGAGAAATCGTCGGTGTCGTTGGCATCAACGGAAGTGGAAAATCGACACTATCGCATCTGCTTGCTAACGTGACACCACCGACGTACGGTCGGGTCACATTGGGTGGAAAGTCAGCATTGATTGCCATCTCTAGTGGATTGAATAGTCAACTGACAGGGCGAGATAACATTGAATTAAAAGGGCTAATGATGGGCTTGACGAAACGACAAATCGAGACGATTGCTCCAGAAATTCTAGAGTTCGCTGATATCGGGGAGTTTATCGATCAGCCGGTCAAGACATATTCGAGCGGCATGCGAGCTCGAATTGGTTTTGCGATCTCGATTCATATTAATCCAGATATCTTGATCATCGACGAAGCACTCTCAGTCGGAGACCAAACGTTTACCGAAAAGTGCCTCGATAAGATGCGTGAATTCCGCGATCAAGGGAAAACGATTTTTTTCGTCAGTCATTCGCTCAGCCAGGTAAAGAGTTTCTGTACAAAAATCCTTTGGTTGGAATACGGGGAAGTACGTCTATTTGGTCCGACGAACGAAACGTTGGCTGAATACAATAAATATCTATATTGGTACAAACAGTTATCAAAAAAGCAAGCCTCCCATTACGTAGCTAAGAAACGAACGGAACGGATCGGTTCCGTGGATCAGCAAATGATGGGCGAGACGATTGAACAATCGTCATGAAATGAGATAGGGGATGAAGTAAATGAAACGTGTCATGCTTGTATTCGGAACACGACCAGAGGCGATCAAAATGGCGCCGGTCGTCAAAGCACTTGAAAATCGTCAGGACGTCGAACCAATCGTCGTTGTTACAGCACAGCACCGAGAGATGCTCGATCAGGTCCTTGAACTGTTCGAGATCACTCCGGACCATGACTTGGATTTGATGCGTCCGCGTCAGACGTTAGAGGAAATGACGGCGCGTATTTTAAACGCGATGCGTCGCGTCCTCGAAAAGGAACAGCCGGATCTCGTCCTTGTCCATGGGGATACGACGACGACGTTCGCTGCTTCTTTAGCGGCGTTCTATCAACAGATTCCAGTCGGTCATGTGGAAGCAGGATTACGGACATATGAAAAGTATGCGCCGTTCCCTGAAGAGATGAATCGTCAATTGACAGGTGTGTTGGCGGATTATCATTTTGCACCGACTGAACAGGCCGCAATGAACTTACGTGCTGAGAACAAGCAGACGCCAATCATCGTAACCGGTAATACGGTCATCGATGCGTTGAAGACGACTGTATCACCGACATATACACATCCTGTCCTATCGCGCCTAGAGAAGTCGGGACGAAAACTCGTTCTTTTGACGGTTCATCGCCGTGAGAATCATTTACAACTGGCAACGATTTTTGATGCAATCGAGCGACTAGCGAATGAACATCCAGAAATCGAAATCGTCTATCCGGTTCATCCGAATCCGGTCGTACTAGAGGCGGCAGCTCGCTTGGAGCATCATCCGCGGATTCAATTGATCGAACCACTTGATGTATTTGACTTCCATAATCTTGCGGCTCGGGCATCCTTCATTCTGACTGACTCAGGTGGGATTCAAGAGGAAGCACCTTCGCTCGGCGTGCCTGTTCTTGTCTTACGGGAGACGACAGAACGTCCAGAGGGGGTCGAAGCTGGAACGTTGAAGCTCGTCGGGACGAACCCAGAGATGATTTATACGATGAGTCATCAATTGTTGACGGATCAGGTGTTCTATCAATCGATGGCACAAGCGGCGAATCCTTATGGCGATGGACAGGCAGCAGAGCGAATCGTCGATGCCATCATGAGTGAGGTACCTGTATGAGTCAACGTATTCCTCTAGCGATTTATCAGTTCTTTCCATTCGGAACGCAGGAAAAAATCTTGCTTGAGGATGCTACAGATGGTATCTATTTTGATTTTCAAGAAGCGACGGCAGATGACAAATTGTACATTCAGTTGTTTGATCAAGGATTTCAACATCCGCCTTCAAAGTTATACCGGTCAGACGCCACGATTACAGGAGACATCATCGAGGTGACCTGTCATTTCGAAGTCGATGCACCATGTGTCGTTCAGTTATTCAAGATGCAATATGGGCAGAAAAAACGAATGGGATCGGAAACGGAGACCGTCACATTGACGAATGAGACAGTCGTTCATGTACAGATGAAACGAGTACCAGGAGCGAAGTATTTCAAGGTGGCATGGAAGTTCTTGCAAGAGGGGAGCTTCCGGGTCCATCTCCGGGACATTCAGATTGTGCAACATGTCACGGCAGGGGAGGAAGCGACGTATGCTATTTAGTTCGACGATATTCTTATTTCTGTTCTTACCGACTGTATTGATCGTCTATTACCTACTCCCACGCAGCTTCCGAAATGGCTGGCTATTAGTGACGAGTCTATTCTTTTATGCATTCGGAGAACCGCGTTTTGCATTGCTGATGCTACTGAGCGTCACGATCAACTACTTCTTCGCCTTGTTCGTCGATCTGTATCGACACCGAATCGGCGTCAAGTGGATCATGTTCAGTATGATCGCAGTCAATCTGGGGTTACTCGGCTGGTTCAAGTACAGCGGATTTTTTGTTCGTTCAGTCAACGAGACATTCGGATTAGGATGGTTCGTACCAGAGGTCGTCTTGCCACTCGGTATCTCGTTCTATACGTTCCATGCGATGAGTTATGTCATCGACATCTACAAAGGGAAGGAAGCGGTGCAAAAGAATCCGCTTGACCTCGCCCTTTATATCGCGTTCTTTCCCCAACTCGTCGCGGGTCCGATCGTTCGCTATAACACGATTGCGAGCCAAATCGAATCACGAGAAGAGACAGTTTCCGATTTTGCCCGAGGGGTTCGTCGGTTTACGATCGGCTTAGCTAAAAAACTGATTCTTGCCAATGGATGTGGTCAAGTCGCGGATGCCATCTTCAATATGAAAGATCTCTCGATGGGGCTTGCTTGGATTGGCATTATCGCCTACGCCTTACAAATCTATTTCGATTTTTCAGGATATAGTGATATGGCGATTGGACTAGCTTTGATGTTTGGATTTCATTTTCTTGAGAATTTTAACTATCCCTACATTTCAAAGTCCGTTTCTGAATTTTGGCGTCGTTGGCATATTTCGCTCGGATCGTGGTTCCGGGATTATGTCTACATCCCGCTTGGTGGAAATCGTGTCTCACCGTGGTTACAGTATCGCAACTTAGCAATTGTCTGGATGCTGACGGGTCTTTGGCATGGTGCGAGTTGGACGTTCGTCGCGTGGGGAGCGTATTACGGAATCTGGATCATGCTCGAGAAAGCATTTCTCGGGAAATGGTTGGAGAAAACGCCAGTCTTCTCGACCGTTTGGACACTCGTACTCGTGTTGGTCGGTTGGGTATTCTTCCGTTCCGAGACGTTCCCAGAAGCCGTTACGTACATTCAAGCGATGTTCGTACCAGATGTGATCTGGGATGAACGCGCGAGCTATCAGCTTGTCCAAAATGGTGTTCTATTGCTTGTCGCGTGTATCGCAGCGACACCGATTCCGAAAATCATCGGAGAGCGATTAGTCGTGTCACTCGGAAGAATTGGTACGACGATGCAGTATGGATATGCGATGTTGCTACTATTTTTGGCGACATCAGCACTTGTTGCAAGTACGTTTAATCCATTCATCTATTTCCGCTTCTAAAAAGGAGGTCTACTGATGGCACAGCCACTTGAAACAGAAAATAAGCAGGGACAAAAACGGACGACTTCTTTTGAACGGATCATGATGTGGGTGACGACGATCAGTTTTTTACTCATCTTGTTAACGATTGGTATTGGTACGATCGTCCGAGAAGACCGTGTGCGTTCTCAGCTAGAAAATCGTACACTCGCACAATCGGTCAATCCGACGATCGAAGGAATCGCGACTGGAAAAGACATGCTGAAGATGGAGACGTATTTCACGGACCAACTACTTTTGCGAGGGACGTTCGTTGAGATGCAGGCACTACTATCGAAGGATGTCTTCAGACAGCCTTTTCGTAATGGAATCTATACAGCTAAAAATGGCTATATGATCGAACCGAGTGCCTCGACTCAAGTCCAGATTCCAAACGCGTTTCAGCAATTCGTGCAAGAAGTCGATCGACCCGTCTATATGGCGCTAGCTCCATCGAAGACGGTCATTGCTGAACGCGATCAGTTGATCCCATCGTATGTTGCTTCGAATGCACGGACACGTTACGCAGGAATGATTCGTGACTTCAAGGCTGCGGGGATGACGAATTTGTCACTTGATCAATTAAAACTAACGGACTACTTCAAGACGGACCATCACTGGAATATCGACGGAGCAGCGTCAGCATACCAGACGATTACGAAGGGGATGGGATTGCAACCGGTCACACCATCAAAAGCAGATCGTAAAGAGGATGAGCATGCCTATTATGGTTCATTAGCGCGAAAGACGACGCTTGCGTACGCGACGTCCGGTGATCAGTTAGCTTATTATGGACCAGCATTCTTTAAAGGGATCGATGTCTGTTACGACGGGGCATGCGATCGCCCGGTCATTGATGAATCTTTCGTTCAGCAAGAGGGAGATTACGTCGATCGGTATGAAGTATTCTTGCGCGGGAATCATGGCATCATGTCGATGAAGGAGCAGACGAAGAATGATCGACCAACGATTCTCGTCTTAAAGGATTCATTCGCGAATCCAGTCTTACCGTTCCTTGCTAAAAGTGCCAATCTCGAAGTCGTCGACGTTCGTTACGTCCCAAAATCATTCGATGTGTCGCAGTTCGCTAAACAAAAACAAGTCGACTCCGTGCTGTTCCTGCATAACTCGAACATTGCTGGATTGATGAAGACGTATGAAAACACACTATGAAGGAGTTCATGACATGAGATCCCGAATGGCGAAAAGAAAACCACGCCTTGTTTGGCGCGTATTGAGTGCGCTCCTACTAGGGTTCGTTCTGATTGCTAGTACATCAGCTGGTTTAGCTTTTTTAAAAGTGAAGCAAACGGCAGACGCATTTTTAACACCGTTAGATGGAGAGCGGCCGAAGCCACTCGAATCGATGAAGCCGGTCAATGTCTTGTTACTGGGCGTGGATGAACGGAAAAATGATAAGGGACGTGCCGATGCCATCATGCTTCTTTCATTCAATCCAAAAACAAGACAAGCGACTTCCCTGTCCATTCCAAGAGATATGCAGGTAACCGTGCCGTCTGGCGAAAAGACTAAAATCAATCATACCTATGCCTATGGGGGGGTGAAAGAGACAGTCGAAACGGTGGAGCAGACGTTTGAGACCGATATTCCTTATTATGCGAAAATCAACATGGATGGATTGATTGAGTTGGTCGATGCTGTTGGGGGTGTCACGGTCGACAATCCATCTGCCTTTAGTTGGAACGACCGTCGTCTTCAAAAGGAGTATGAGAAAGGGAAAATTCATCTGACGGGTCTTGAAGCGAGTGGTTATGCTCGGATGCGAAAGCAAGATCCACTCGGCGATATGGGTCGACAAATTCGTCAGCGTCAAGTGCTAGAAGCAGTCGGAATGAAGCTTGCTGGACCACAGTTGTTGACGCAACTCGAAAAGATCACGGATGTCATGAAAAACAACTTTACGACGAATATCGGACTTGATGTCGCAGCGCAGCTAGCACAGGAGAATCAGCGTGGGTTCGAACAATTGAAGCCGCTGAAAATCGAGGGAGAAGGATATATCGCAAGTGATGGTGTCTGGTATTTCTTTGCATCGGACGAATCAATGGAACAGACGAAGCAGACGATCGCTAAACTTCTCGCACGATCGTAAGTCATAATTAGTATTACCATCAAATAAACAAGGTTGAGCGTCTCTAGCAAATGATTGTGGAGGCGCTTTTTCCTATCTTTCTCTTAAGTAACGCATCATTCTTTTTGAAAAAAGTGCTTGGTTCAAAAGTCTTATTTTCGATCAAATCGATGAAATAGGCTTTGACAGGACTTGTAAACGGATGCAAAATGAAAACGATTACATACCAAAAGGAGATGGCTACCGTATGAAACGCATGAAATTCGTCTGTATCGTTGCGCTAACGTTTGCACTGATATTTAGTGGACTCTCTTTATCCGGTCAAGCACTGGAAAAAGGGAAGTCGACATTGGTCATCATTCACTACAAGGAAGACCCGAATGCCACAAAGGATTGGAATCTATGGTTATGGGCAAATGGGCCGGATTATTTTCCGAATAAAGCCCACGCTTTTAACGGTGAGGATGCTTACGGAAAAATCGCAGCTTATGAATTTCCAGTTGATCAGCCGGAAAAAATCGGCTTCATCGTTCGAGATGACAATTGGAACAAGGATGGGGGATCTGAGAATGATCGCTTCATTACGAAAGACATGATTAAAAATGGTGTTGCTGAAATTTGGATCGAGTCGGGAAGCAAGGACATCTCGACAGTCAATCCAAGCAATGGAGCAGATGTCGAAAAAATTGATACGAACATCCACTATTACCGGTATGACAATGATTACGACAAGTACGGTGTCTGGTCTTGGCCGGAAGAGCAAGATGGCAAGCGTTTCGAGTTCGATCAGCAGGATGAGTTCGGTGCCATTGCCAAGGTAACGCTCGATAACCCAACGAAAGCACGTCTTGCAGGCGTCATTCCTCATCTTGAGGGTTGGTCGGAAAAAGACGGAGCTGATCGTTTCTTTTATGCAGGGGCGAAAGACATCTGGTTGATTGAAGGGGATCAGACGGTATACTACAGCAAACCGGAAATTGATCGCACACCTAAAATCACAAGCTTTTTAGCAGATGACTTCCGGACGATGACATTAAAAACGAATGCACCGCTGACGGAAGAAGACTTAAAGGCATTTACGTTTGAAGGCGTGACGAATCCAGTCGTGTCAGCAATCGATGCCAAAACGGTAAAAGTCGAAGTCACTTCAGATATCGATTTAGCAAAAGTCGTCCGAGCATCTCATCCTGTTTTTGGAGAAGCAATTCTTGAAGCAGGTAAAGTGCTCCGTTCGAAAGCATTCGACCAAAAGTATGCCTACGATGGAAAACTCGGTGTCGACTATCAAAAATCGAAGACGACGTTTAAAGTCTGGGCACCGACAGCACAAGCCGTCGAGCTCGAATTGTATCGCTTACCAAAACAAGAAGCTGCTACGACAAAAGATATCACGCGCGAAATCAAGATGGAACGAACGGATCGTGGTGTGTATCAAGTAACAGTCAAGGGCGATCTTGACGGTGTCGGATACACATACGAAGTCAAACACGCCAAAGAATCAACGCGTGCTGTTGATCCGTATGCGACAGCAGTCGCCGTCAATGGCGACCAAGGTGTCGTCGTCGACTTACGCGAGACGGATCCAAAACGCTGGACGAATGGGAAAATGCCACTTCGCCATGCGACAGACGCGATCATCTATGAATCACACGTCCGTGATTTATCGATGTTTGATGTGACGAATTCAGGTTACGATTCAGGCATCAAACAAAAAGGGAAGTACCTTGGCGTCATCGAGCCAGGTACGCGTTTGACGAAGGATGGTAAGAAAACGAAGACGAAGACGGGGCTTGATCATCTGAAGGAACTTGGCATCACGCACGTTCAGTTCATTCCAGTCTATGATTTCAACACAGCGTCCGTCGATGAGACGAACCCGCTTAAATCGTATAACTGGGGTTATGATCCGAAGAACTATAACGCACCAGAAGGATCGTATGCGACAAACCCCTATGATCCAAAAGTCCGAATCACAGAAATGAAGCAGATGATTCAAGGACTACATGACAATGGACTTCGTGCTGTCATGGACGTCGTTTACAACCACATGTTTGACGCAAAGGCATCAAACCTTGATAAAATCGTCCCTGGTTATTACTACCGTTATACAGAAGGCGGCGATTTAGCGAACGGAACTGGTGTCGGAAACGATACAGCATCTGAGCGTCAAATGATGCACAAATTGATCGTTGACTCTGTCTCATATTGGGCGAAAGAATACCACTGGGACGGATTCCGCTTTGACTTAATGGGCATTCACGACGTCAAGACGATGAATGCTGTCAAACAGGCGACAAAACGAATTGATCCGTCGATTCTTGTATTCGGAGAAGGGTGGAGCCTTGGAACACCACTTCCGGAGACGGATAAGGCAAACCAAACGAATACAAAACAAATGCCAGGAATCGGACATTTCAATGACAATCTACGCGATGCGCTCAAAGGTAGCGTCTTCATCGATTCAGATGCTGGTTTCATTAACGGAACAACGGGTCTTGAAACGCGCATCAAACGCGGAATCGTCGGAGAAATTGCTTATGACAAAGAGATTCAAGGATTTACGCAAGAACCAGATCAAGCCATCACTTACGTTGAAGCACATGACAACCATACGCTCTGGGATAAGTTGAACCTGACGAATCCGCAAGACAATGACGCAACGAAGACAAAGATGCATCGTTTGGCTTCAAGCATCTTGTTGACGTCACAAGGAACGACGTTCATCCATGCAGGACAGGACTTCATGCGGACGAAGGGCGGCGACCATAATTCATATAAATCACCGGATTCTGTCAATCAGCTCGATTGGAAACGGAAGATGGACCGTCAACAAGACGTTGATTATATGACAGGATTGATCGAGTTACGCAAAAAGAATCCAGTACTTCATTTAGCAACAGCAAAAGACATTCGTCGTTACCTGACGTTTGAAACAGCACCGGCACAAGTCATCGCTTATCGACTAGATGATGCTGCGCCACAACAAAAGGATGATCTCTACGTCATTCATAATGCGAATCGAACAGCAGTCGATATGAAGCTACCGACAGGAAAATGGAAGTTGCTTGTAGATGGTAAACAAGCAGGAACCAAAGCAATCCGTAAAGTATCAGGTACGGTTCGTGTCGAAGGACTTAGCTCATTCGTCTTATCAAAATAAGTGAACAGATAAAAAAGGACGTTCCGCAGTTGGCGGAACGTCCTTTTCGTCAGTCGAGAAACGTGCAATCAAGCGTAACGCTCATCCGTTTCTTCGTTCTCTTCTTCTTTCAGATTACCTTCTTCCGATTTCGAGACGATGACGGCACATGCTGCGTCACCAGTAATGTTGACGGCTGTCCGCATCATATCAAGAAGACGATCGACACCGATGATCAATGCAATCCCTTCGACCGGTAGATTGACCGACTGGAGAACCATCGTCAGCATGACGAGACCGACACCCGGTACACCGGCTGTACCGACTGATGCAAGAACAGCTGTCAGGACGACAGTCGCAAGTTGACCTGGCGTCAAATCTACAGCGTAGACTTGCGCGATGAAGACAGTCGCGACACCTTGCATGATCGCTGTTCCATCCATATTGATCGTCGCACCAAGAGGTTGGACGAAACTTGAGACGGAACGCGGAACCTTCAACTCTTTTTGAGCCGTTTGCATCGCAACAGGAAGTGTTGCGTTCGACGAAGACGTCGAGAAAGCAAACAGCATGACAGGTGCGAACTTCTTAAAGAAGAAGAACGGGTTCATCTTCCCAAGAAGTGAAACAGTCGAACCATACGTCAATACGGAATGGACGAATAGTGACAAGATGACGACACCCATATAAAGTCCCATTGCTTTTAGCGAATCCCACCCTTGAGAACCGACGGCTGATGCGATCAAAGCAAATGCTCCGAGCGGTGCCATTTTCATGACGAGCGTGATCAAGTACGTCATTAAATCATTACCCTGCTCGATGAACGTCCGTAGTGTCGAGACTTTTTGACCGAGGAACGTGATCCCAAAACCGATAAAGACACTGAAGACGATGATTTGTAGCATATTTCCTTCCGCCATCGACGTGATCGGGTTCGTCGGGAACATACCAACGATTGTGTTGATTATGCTCGTATCTGGTAGATTTCCGTTATCATATTCCAGACCTTGCGTCTCGAAGTTACCAAACGTACCCGGTTTGATCAGTAATGACAAACCGAGAGCAATGACAATTGCGACAGCTGTCGTCGTCATGAAGTAAGTGATGGCTTTACCACCAACACGACCAAGCTCTTTTGGATTTCCAAGTCCCATGACGCCAAGGGCGATTGAGAAGAAGACGATCGGTACGACGAGCATCTTAATTAAGTTCAGGAAGATCGTTCCGATGGGTTGTAAAGCATATTTATTCAATCCCTCATAAATCGACTTGTCCGGTAAGGAAGCGAGGACGATTCCGAGAATCACCCCGAGAATCAATCCCCAAATGATGCGCTTTGCTTCTTTCATAAGTGATGTCACACTCCTTTATTTGATAATTGTCTATATTTTGACACATCATCACCCTTTTTGACAAAACATTTTAAAAAATACATGATAACGCTTACAAAAAAGTTTCTGGATTTTGATGCAGGAATGACTAGATTTTGTTGTCAAACGGATGCAACCATGAGAGGATAGATAAGAACAAAAAGGAACAGCGTAGGGTACAGAAAAGTCGCTAGAATCAACTGTTGACCAAATTGTATATTCCTACTATAATGTTGTATGACGTGTCTGACACGTTTCCTTTAGTCGGTAATATCGGAGGGAGGGAAAACTAGTGGAAACTCGTGTACGTAAAAATGAATCACTTGAAGACGCACTTCGTCGCTTCAAACGTGGTGTTTCAAAAGATGGTACGCTTGCAGAAGTTCGTAAACGTAAACACTACGAAAAGCCAAGTGTAAAACGTAAGCTTAAATCGGAGGCTGCGCGTAAGCGTAAGAAGTTCTAACGTTAGAGAGGGTGTATCCTCATGAGTCTTCAGGAGCGTTTGACAGCGGATATGAAAGAAGCCATGCGTCTACGTGAAAAAGATCGTCTTACGACGATTCGGATGGTGAAATCATCGTTGCAAAATGAAACGATCAAACTCGGTAAGCAAGAATTGACAGACGAGGAAGAATTAACGATTCTTTCACGTGAAATGAAGCAGCGCAACGACTCCCTCCGAGAATTCGAAAGCGCTGGTCGTCACGATCTCGTCGAGAAAATTCAAGCAGAGATTGTCGTGCTCGAAGCTTATATGCCAAAACAGCTTTCCGAGGAAGAAGTACAGGAAATCGTCGACGCAGCTATTGCGCAGACGGGTGCCTCTGCTCCTTCAGATATGGGGAAAGTAATGGGTATCGTCATGCCACAGCTTAAAGGCAAGGCAGACGGTGCGTTAATTAATCGACTCGTCAAACAACGGCTCGCTTAATACATGAAAAAGGTGTCCTTCGGGGCACCTTTTTTGTCGTTCTTGTCACAATTAAAAGTTTCTTAATGAATTCAGAATAGTCATGAAACCTTTTTGTTTTGAAAGCGTATATAATTATAGTAACGAATCAAAGTGCAAAAGAAGCAGCTTCTGACACGAATGAAAAGGGGTGAACGTACGCATGACGTTTAGCTTAGGGATGATTTTGGCGGTCTTCATGATCGGGGTCCTCATGTTACTGGTCGAAATATTCGTCACAGGGTTCGGAATCTTTGGAGTCCTCGGAATCGGCGCTGTCCTTGCTAGTCTGATCATGGCAGGTGCTACAGTTGGTCAAGTAGGCATAGCGGTTGGACTTGCTGTATTTCTATCACTTGCGGCCGGATACTGGGCATATCGCAGAATTAAATCGAATCAATCCTTATTATGGAGAGGTTTGATTTTGACAGATTCCACATCGTCTGAAAAAGGCTATCTTTCTCATCAAGACAAAGTGCAACTGTTAGGACAAGAAGGAGTCAGTCTGACACCTCTCCGTCCGTCAGGAACAATTGAAATCGACGGAAATCGAATCGATGCGGTTACGGAAGGGACCTTCATTCAAGCGGGGGAAACGATCGTCGTAAAAGAAGTGACGCATGGACGCGTCATTGTTAGAGTCCAACATACGAAGGAGGAGTCCCACACATGACACCTGAATTATTGACTGTATTACTCATATCCGGAGGAATTTTAATTTTCCTCGCCATCTTCTTCACGCTCGTTCCGATTCCACTTTGGATTAGCTCGCTCGCAGCGGGAGTGCGCGTATCGATCTTTACATTAGTTGGGATGCGTCTTCGTCGAGTAACACCGTCTAAGATCGTCAATCCGTTGATCAAGGCGGTTAAAGCGGGATTGAACTTGAATACGAACCAACTGGAAAGTCACTTCCTTGCTGGTGGTAACGTTGACCGCGTCGTCAATGCCTTGATTGCAGCACACCGTGCGAATATCGAGTTGAGCTTCGAACGCGCAGCGGCGATTGATCTTGCTGGTCGTAACGTTTTGGAAGCTGTTCAAATGTCGGTTAACCCGAAAGTCATCGAAACACCATTCATTGCCGGTGTGGCGATGAACGGGATTGAAGTGAAAGCGAAAGCCCGGATCACGGTACGTGCGAACATCGATCGTCTCGTCGGTGGTGCTGGGGAAGAAACGGTCATCGCACGTGTTGGTGAGGGTGTCATCTCAACAATTGGTTCGTGTAATGACCAAAAAGAAGTACTTGAGAATCCAGAGATGATCTCACGGACGGTTCTTGCAAAAGGACTCGATTCGGGTACGGCGTTCGAGATTCTCTCGATTGATATTGCAGATATTGATATCGGTAAGAATATCGGTGCGGTTCTGCAGACGGATCAAGCAGAAGCAGATAAGAACATTGCGCAAGCGAAAGCCGAAGAACGTCGCGCAATGGCGATCGCAAGTGAACAAGAGATGAAATCACGTGTTGAAGAGATGCGTGCGAAGGTTGTCGCTGCTGAAGCGGAAGTGCCGCTTGCTATCGCTGAAGCGATGCGTGACGGTAACTTTGGTGTCATGGATTATGCGAACTACTTGAACGTGACAGCAGATACGAAAATGCGCCAAGCAATCGGTGGGCAATCATCACCAAATGACTCACAATAAAGGGTGAGACGGTATGGATATCATATGGGTCGGATTGATGATCGCATTCGGTGTCATCTCCGTCATCTCAAAAGCAGCAGATAAAAAACCGAAGCAGACGAACCGAACTCCTTCAAAGGAGTTCGGTGAATATGTGAAGCAAATGACCGAACAGGTCGATACGATGCGACAAGAGACGGTACCTCCACCTGTCGTTCGTAAAAAAGCACCCGCGAAGAAACAACCGGGGGTAACGCAAACGAAAGCGCGACCAGTTCATGAACGAACGGAATTGCAACAACGTTTGGACCAACGTCAAAAGCAACATTCGAAAAAAGGGATGTCCTCATCGACGATTGGCGAAATCAAAGATAGCGTAGCAAATGGTGCCATTGGATCGTCTAGTCGTTCAGCATCAGCAACGACGATTTCACAAGATGAAATGCGACGTGCCATCGTTTGGAGTGAAGTTCTTGGTGCGTCTGTTTCCAAGCGCAAACGCTAATATTTGTCTAGTGAGTCGATCCTACGAAACGCGTAGGATCGACTCTTTTTATTTCCTAAAAGGTGGGAACGGGTTTTTCTTTCCATCTTTTCGGCGGAAGTGCTAAAGTGGAAGAGATTAGATATGAAGCGATGACAACTTGTTATCCATGACTAGGAGGCCATTCACAACGTGATATTCAACGAAAGAATCCCATTTGCATTTTCGAATTCAGAACAGATTCAAGCATTCGTCGGTCCGAATGATGCAGTCTTACGTACGATGGAAGCAGAACTTGACGTTCAGCTGACCCATCGAGGAGATGAGCTGTTGGCACAATCCGAACAGGAGCAGTCTGTGATCTTAGCAGGACAGGTCGTAGGCGTCTTGAAACAACTTGTGAATCGCGGAGCTGTTTTAACGGAACGTGACGCGACGAGCGCCATTCAACTTGCACGTCAAGATCGTGTGGATGAACTGCTAGAACTTTACGATACGGTCATTCATACGAATCATAAAGGAAAACCA
The DNA here is from genome assembly GCF_018618985.1 of Exiguobacterium sp. s78. Classification (NCBI taxonomy): domain Bacteria; kingdom Bacillati; phylum Bacillota; class Bacilli; order Caryophanales; genus Exiguobacterium; species Exiguobacterium sp. s78. The sequence continues at coordinate 2,036,716 of NZ_JACSNB010000001.1, read as the reverse complement.
CTTCGTGCAAAGACACTCGGTCAAGCACGTTACGTTCGGGGAATCGACCGCTGTGATTTGACATTTGGTATTGGGCCAGCGGGAACCGGAAAAACGTATCTTGCTGTCGTGATGGCAGCAAAAGCGTTAAAAGAAGGTCACGTCAAACGACTCGTCCTGACGCGTCCGGCAGTAGAAGCAGGAGAAAATCTAGGATTCCTTCCAGGGGATCTTAAAGAAAAAGTCGATCCCTATCTACGTCCTCTGTACGATGCGCTACATGACGTGCTTGGTGTCGAACATACGGCTCGTCTGCTTGAACGTGGTGTCATCGAAATCGCACCGCTTGCTTACATGCGAGGACGGACGCTTGAACATGCTTTTGTCATTCTCGATGAAGCGCAAAATACGACACGGGAACAAATGAAGATGTTCCTGACGCGTCTCGGATTCCATTCGAAGATGATTGTTACGGGCGATTTAACACAAGTCGATCTTCCGCGTGGAAAAACGTCTGGTCTACAAGAAGCGTTACATTTGCTCGGCAATGTCAAAGGGATTCATTTTGAGCACTTTGGCTCAGCTGATGTCGTACGTCACCCACTTGTCCGAAAAATCGTTGATGCTTATAGTCAGGATTTGACCTAAGCCGTTACGGAAATAGAGGAAAAAGGGGGAGATGATATGCGCAAGGTTGGGGTCTGGGTCGGTCTTTTGACAGTAATATTCTATCTCATCGTATCGACGATGATGTATGTCAGCGTTCGACCAGAAGCCTTGTCCGCAGAACCATTCTCAATTGCAGAAGAAGATATCCGGTCACCCTTGACGATGGAGGACCGGGTCGCAACAAATCAAATCAAGGAAAATTCGGTTGCTGCAATCGAGAGTCAGTATACGATCAAACAAGAGTATGCAGCACAGCAAATTGATAAAGTCGAACAACTTTTTGCGAGTTTGTCCGGTATTAAAAAAACAAATGAGATCGGTAAAATCAAACAGCGTCTGCGTGGAACAGAGGCAGCGACACTGTTGAAGGATGATGAGTTACGCTTGCTTGTGACGTCGACGACAGCACTGCGGAATACGACACGTGACGTCGTCATTACAGCGATTGAAGAAGCGATGCGTCAACGCATCTCGTCCGATGGTGGTGAAGTAGCGGAAGCACGTGAGAATGCACGGACGGATATCGAACGTTCGCCACTCTCCTTTTCACTAAAAGCAGTCGCTAAAGCGTTGACCGATCAACTGATCGTGACGAACTACGTCTATGATCCGGAAAAAACGGAACAGCTCCGTAAACAGACGAGTGATAAAGTCGAACCGGTTATCATTTCAGAAGGTGAAGTGATCGTCAAACGAGGCGAAGTGATTTCACAAGATGCCTATCGTCAGCTACAACTCGTCGGATTGATTTCTGATCGACAGTCGTTGAAACCGTTACTCGGTGCGATGCTGATCAGTGCGTTGATGACTGCCTTTTTATTTGGCTTCATTCACCGTTCGAAACTGCGATACGCTCAAATGGGGCGGATTCGTTTATTCGGGCTTGTCTATCTCGTCGTCAGTCTACAATTACTCGTCATGTATGGTATGGCGTTCTTAGCAGACGACATCAATCCAGCATTTTACTTACTCACGCCGACCGCTTTTGCTGCGCTCGTCCTGCGCAATTTATTGAACGAACGGATTGCCTTATCAAGCTCTCTTTTTACGGCGCTAGCGGGAACGTTCTTCTATAGTGCGAATCAAAACTTCAGCTTCAATATCGCAATCTATTTGTTGGTTGGTGGGTTAGTCGCAACATTTTTCCTACAATCTAGTTTGTCGCGTCGTCGTATTTTCATGAGCAGTATTTCGATTGCCGGAGCAAACATCGCGATTTTCTTAGCATTCGTCCTGTTACGAAGTGGTACGTTCGAACTGCGAGAAACGCTGATTTTAATCGGTTTTGCGATTGCGAGTGGTATATTGAGTGCCGTCCTAGCAATTGGACTATTGCCGTTTCTTGAAATGACGTTCGGTATTTTAGCACCGACCCGTCTACTCGAACTGTTGAACCCGACGCATCCGTTACTCAAAAAATTATTAGTTGAAGCACCGGGAACATACCATCACAGCATGATGGTCGCGAACTTAGCAGAAACAGCCTGTGAAGCAATCGGAGCAGATGGCTTGCTTGCACGAGTCGGCGCCTACTATCATGATTTAGGAAAAACGCGACGACCGCTTTATTTCATTGAGAACCAGCATGGACGTAATCCACATGATCGATTGACACCAGAAGAGTCGGCGCGTGTCATTTTGGCACATACCGAGGATGGTGTTGAATTACTCGAAGACGCAAAGCTGCCTGCAGCCATCGTCGATATTTGCCGCCAGCATCATGGAACCTCTCTGCTGCGATACTTTTATGTCAAGGCAGCAGAACAAGGGGAGGTCGATGAGGAGACGTTCCGTTACACGGGTCCGAAACCACAAACCCGTGAAGCGGCGGTCATCATGATCGTTGACTCGATTGAAGCGGCCGTTCGTTCGATGAAAGCCCCTTCAGAAGAAGGAATTCGGGACTTGGTCGCGAAAATCATTCGTGAAAAGATGATGGATGATCAATTTGCGGAATGTGACATTACGACACGCGAGATTTATCGCGTCGGTGAAAGTGCGTGTCATACCTTATCCGGTTTGTTCCATGAACGAATCGAGTATCCAGAATTAAAGAAAGAGGCAACGACATGAATATTTATATGACAGACGAAAATAATCGTCTAACGGAAGAACAACGACAGCTTGTCGAATCGATTTTGATTTACACGGCGGAACAGGAAGAAGTCGATTCAAATAGTGAGTTGTCCGTGACTTTCGTTTCAAACGATGAGATTCAAGAGATCAATCGTGAATGGCGTGGAAAGGATCAGGCAACGGACGTCATTTCCTTTGCGATGGAAGAACTCGGTGAAGATGAAATCGATTTTGGATTGCTCGAAGACGAACCAATCGTCCTCGGTGATTTGATCATTTCCGTGGAACGGTGTCGCGAACAAGCGGCAGAGTATGGCAATCATTTCGAGCGAGAGCTCGGTTTCCTCGCTGTCCATGGTTTCCTCCATTTACTCGGATATGATCACATTGAAAAAGCAGATGAGGAAGTCATGACGAAGCGACAGGAGGAAATCCTGCATCACTTCGAGTTATATCGGGGCACATTGTGAAAAGCTGGTGGCAACCGTTTCGGCATGCCATGAACGGATTGCGCCAATCGATTCGAGAAGAACGGCATATGAAGGTTCACGTGGCAGTTGGTGCCATCGTGTTACTTGTCGCCTTTTTATTACCATTGACGTCTGTCGAACGAGCGATCCTCTTCTTGACGGTCGGGATCGTCATCAGTGCCGAGATGTTCAATACAGCGTTTGAACGCGTCGTTGATCTCGTGACACAGGAATGGCATCCGCTGGCAAAAGCAGTCAAGGATATTGCAAGTGGAGCTGTTTTAGTGTTGGCGCTTACATCTATTGCAATTGCACTATGCATCTTCATCCCATATTTGGTACAATAAGAATCCGGCCTTTTTGGCCAATACCGTTCCTAAGAAGGGGATATTCACATGAAAACAGAACAATTACTCGAACAAGCTAAACGTGCACGCGAAAAAGCGTATGTTCCATATTCGAAATTCCAAGTCGGTGCTGCTCTACTAACAAAAGACGGACAAGTCTTCCATGGTTGCAATATTGAAAACGCTGCATATGGTCTTTGTAACTGTGCAGAACGGACAGCAATCTTCTCTGCGTGGGCACAGGATGCGCGCGAGTATGCAGCGATGGCTGTCGTTGCGGATACGGAAGGACCGGTCGCACCATGTGGACAATGCCGCCAAGTGTTATCAGAGATGTGTGACGCGGATATGCCAATCTATTTGACGAACCTTAAAGGGGACGTCACAGAAACAACAGTGGGCGCCCTCTTACCAGGAGCATTCACGAAAGGGGATTTACATGTTTAAAGAAGGATTCAAATCGGGCTTTGTCTCGATCATCGGACGCCCGAACGTCGGAAAATCGACATTCCTCAACCGTGTCATCGGACAAAAGATTGCCATCATGTCTGATAAGCCACAAACGACGCGAAATAAGATCCAAGGTGTCTATACGACAGAAGACGTTCAGACGATTTTCATCGATACACCAGGGATTCATAAACCAAAACATAAACTCGGTGACTTCATGATGAAGGTCGCAACGAACGCATTGCGTGAAGTTGATGCGATTTTGTTCATGGTCAACGTGACAGAACCAAAAGGAAAAGGTGACGATTTCATCATTGAAAAATTGAAGGAACTCGATACACCCATCATTCTCGTCATGAATAAGGTCGATTTGATTCATCCGAATGATATTCCGCCAATCATCGAGTCATATAAAAATGAGCTCGAGTTTGCGGCAGTCGTTCCGATCTCTGCGCTTCAAGGTAACAACGTCGGACCGTTACTTGAAGAAATCGCGAAGATCTTACCAGAAGGACCGATGTATTACCCGGCGGATCAAGTCACTGACCACCCGGAGCGTTTTATCATCTCAGAGATGATTCGTGAGAAAGTCTTGCAGAAGACACGCGACGAAGTACCACACTCGATCGCAGTCGCGATTGATCAAATCAAGACGCGTGAGAATGGAAACATGGTCGATGTCCATGCGACGATCTTGATCGAGCGCGATTCCCAAAAAGGAATCATCATCGGTAAACGCGGAGCACTTCTAAAAGAAATCGGCTCTGAAGCACGAACGGACATCGAGATGTTACTCGGAACGAAAGTTTACCTGAACTTGTGGGTCAAAGTCCAAAAGGATTGGCGTAACAAGGCCGGTCAATTGCGTGAACTTGGCTTCCGCGATGACGAGTATTAAGCGATGATCGATAAGGCGGAAGGGCTTGTACTACGAACGGTCGTATACGGTGAATCGAATAAGATCGTCACGCTACTGACACGTGAATACGGCAAGCTCGCCGTCATGGCGCGAGGAGCGAAGAAGCCGGGTAGTCGTTTCAACGCGGCAAGCCAGCCTTTCGTTCGAGCCGTCTATATCTATCCACGGTCACGTGGTCTCGGTCAGTTGAAATCAGCAGACGTCATCACGAGCCACGCGCATATCCGGCAAGATGTCGTCTTGATGGCGTATGCGATGTATCTACTGGAGCTGGCAGATAAAGCGCTTGATGAACGAGTGCCGCAACCGGCACTCTATGATTTGTTCGTCGAAGGACTGGAGGCGATGGATGAAGGACTTGATCCCGACGTCGTCTCTTTCATCATCGAGTTGCGCCTGTTGCGTCATCTAGGGATTGCGCCGCACTTGAATGGCTGTACGATTTGCGGGAGTGCTGAAGCACCGTTTGCTTTTTCGTTACACCACGGTGGTCTACTCTGTCGCCGGCATCGCCATGAGGATGAACATGCTGTCTTTATGTCAGAGGCAGTCGCGAAGATGCTCTATGTGTTTTCTGTCTATGATTTCTCGCGGATTGGTACCGTGACGGTGAAGCCGGAAACGAAGCGTCTATTGCGTCAAATCATGGATGCTTATATGGAACGCTACAGCGGGTTACGTCTACGTTCAAAACGTGTCCTCGACCAGTTGATTGATTTCGGCAACGATTGACAGCAACAAGCGGGTTCGGTAGAATAAATGCGGTAGAAGCAACTAAATGAACACGATGACGAAAAGGAGTACCGTCTTTTTCTCAATCAAGCGATTCCAGGGTGGTGTGAGCTGGGAGTGAGAGGGGCGCGAATGGCGTTTCGGAGTGTTCTTTGTCAAAAAGAGTGGCATGCGATGCATGCAAGTAGGGTGGAACCGCGGGCTCGTCTCGTCCCTATGTGCAACGATTGTTGTACATAGGGGCGTTTTTTGCGTTCCTTAATCATTTCGGAGGTGAAAGTCGTGAAGATGACAGTACAAGACATGATCTTGACATTACAAAAATTTTGGGCAGAACAAGGCTGCTTGACGATGCAAGCATACGACGTAGAAAAAGGAGCCGGTACGATGAATCCGATGACGTTCTTACGGAGTCTCGGACCAGAACCATGGAACGTTTGTTATACAGAACCATCACGCCGTCCGGCTGACGGTCGTTACGGGGAAAACCCGAACCGTCTGTATCAACACCATCAATTCCAAGTCATCATGAAACCATCACCTGACAACATTCAGGAATTGTACTTACAAAGTCTCGAGTTGCTTGGTATCAACCCACTCGAACATGATATTCGTTTCGTAGAGGATAACTGGGAGAACCCGACGTTCGGTGCTGCAGGTCTCGGCTGGGAAGTATGGCTGAACGGGATGGAAATCACACAATTCACGTACTTCCAACAAGTCGGTGGAATCGAGTGTAATCCGATCGCAGTAGAGATCACGTACGGAATCGAGCGTCTCGCGTCGTACATCCAAGACGTCGAGAGTGTCTTTGATCTCGTTTGGACAGATGGCTTCAAATACGGTGATATCTTCTATCAACCGGAGTTCGAACATTCGAAGTATACGTTTGAAACGTCAGATGTCGCATTACTTTTCACGTTGTTCGATCAATATGAAAAAGAAGCGAATCGTGCCTTGGACGAGAACCTCGTTTTCCCAGCGTATGATTACATCTTGAAATGTTCACATACCTTTAACCTTCTCGACGCGAAAGGGGCGATTTCCGTCACGGAACGCACAGGATTCATCCATCGTGTCCGGAACATGTCGCGTCGTTGTGCGCAAAGTTTCATCGAAGAACGGGAACGTCTTGGCTTCCCATTGATCAAGTCGAAAGCAGGTGAGTCACATGCATGAATTATTACTTGAAATTGGTTTAGAAGAGATGCCGGCTCGATTCGTTCTTCAATCCGAAACACAACTCAAGGAGCGCGTGACGCGTTTTCTTGAAGAAGCACGGATTGAGTTCGCGAGCGTCCAATCCTTCTCGACACCACGCCGTCTTGCAGTTTACGTCAAAGGTCTCGCAGCACGTCAAAGCGACCTCGAAGAGACATTAAAAGGACCAGCAAAACGAATCGCGATGGATGAAGACGGTAACTGGACGAAAGCAGCCGAAGGATTCGCGCGTGGTAAAGGGTTAACGACGGACGATCTCTTCCTTGGAGAAGAAAAAGGAGTCGAATACCTTTATGCGACACGTAAGGAAGTCGGACAAGCGACAGCTGATTTACTTCCTGGACTAAAACAAGTCGTCGAAGCGATGACATTCCCGAAAAACATGCGTTGGAGCACACAATCGTTACGTTATATGCGTCCAATTCGTTGGTTGATTGCCCTGCTTGACGATCAAGTCATCCCGTTTGAAGTCGCATCCGTCGAAACAGGTCGGACATCGCGTGGACATCGTTTCCTCGGGCAGGACATCACGATCCTACGTCCGAACGCTTATGTTGAAGCGCTCGCAGGAGAAAATGTCATCGTCAGTTACGAAGCACGTCGTCAATTGATCGAAGAACAAATTGCAGCGCTTGCGGCACGCGAACAATTCGAAGTGCCGATCGATGCGTCTTTACTTGAAGAAGTCACGAACCTCGTCGAGTATCCGACAGCCTTGTTCGGTGCATTTGATGAAGCGTATCTTGAGTTACCAGAAGAAGTCTTGATCACGACGATGAAGGAACACCAACGTTACTTCCCGGTCAAACGTGACGGGGCGTTGCTCCATTATTTCGTGACGGTACGAAACGGAAACGCAACACATCTTGAAAACGTCGCACGCGGAAACGAAAAAGTCATCCGTGCCCGTTTAGCAGATGCGCAGTTCTTCTATGAAGAAGATAAAAAAGCAGATATCGATGAACAGGCGAAACGACTTGATAAAATCGTCTTCCATGAAAAATTAGGAACGACAGGCGAAAAAGTCCGTCGCGTCCGTCAGATGGCACTCGCACTTGCAGATCGTGTCGGTGCAGACAAAACACGTGTCGAACGTGCAGGAGAGATCTATAAATTCGACCTCGTCAGTCAAATGGTCTATGAATTCACAGAATTACAAGGTCTGATGGGTGAGCGTTATGCGAACATGAAGAATGAGGATCCGGAAGTCGCGGCTGCGATTCGTGAACATTACATGCCACGCTTCGCGGGTGATGCAAGTCCGGAGACACCGACAGGAACACTCTATGCGATTCTCGATAAGATGGATAGCGTCGCTGGATTCTTTGGTGTCGGTATGATTCCGAGTGGATCAGCGGATCCGTATGCATTGCGTCGTCAAGCACAAGGGATTGTTCAGATTTTATCAGATCGAAAGTTGAATCTGACATTGACTGAATTGATTGCCTTCGTCGTTTCAGAACAGGTGGCAGCAGGTCTTTATGCGAAGGATGCCGAAGAAGTTCAAGTTGCATTACAAGACTTCTTTGCACAACGCTTGAAATACCGTCTATCGGAAATGAACTTCCGTCATGATGTCGTCGAAGCCGCTCTTGATCATACGTTGACAGTCGAAGCGAATGAGCAGCGTGCTGCGATGCTTGAAAGTGCGACGAAAAAAGAATCGTTCAAGAAAACAGTCGAACAACTCAGTCGTGTCTTAAACATCTCGAAAAAAGCAGAAGACGTCACAACTGTTAATCCAGCGCTCTTTGAAAATGATGCGGAACGCGCGCTGCATGAGGCGATTGAGAAAACCTTACCAGAGGTCGATCAAGCTATCGCGTCACTTGATTATGAGCGAGCGCTTGAGGCACTTGAGGCAACCGTTCCGTCGATTACAGCATACTTCGACGGTACGATGATCATGACGGACGACGAAACGGTCCGTACGAACCGTCTTAGCGAAATGAAACGATTTGCGCAAGCCATCGAATCAGTCGCCCGGTTCAATGCACTTACTTTAGCGTAAAGAAAAAGGACGGATGAGCCGATGAAGTTAAATGAACGGCAAAAAAAGATACTCCAAATCGTCAAAGAGAATGGTCCGATCACGGGAGAGCAGATTGCTGCAGCGCTCTCCCTGACACGGGCGACATTACGACCCGATTTGTCGATTTTAACGATGACCGGCATGCTAGAAGCGCGTCCACGTGTCGGCTATATGTACGTTGGAAAGAAAAATGCGTCCATGCTTCATGAGAAACTCGACACCTTGACCGTCGGCGAATTCATGTCTTCGGCAAAGGTCATTCATGAAGGGATGACCGTATACGATGCGATCGTTCACTTATTCCTTGAAGATGTTGGTTCGCTGTTCGTCGTCAGTAAGGACCATGCGTTAGTCGGTGTGTTGTCACGTAAGGATTTTCTACGTGCGGCAATCGGTAATCAAGAATTAGACTCGTTACCGGTCAACATCATCATGACACGGATGCCGAATTTGACGGTCTGTGAAAAATCGGAGACGTTGATTGGTGCCGGTATGAAACTGATCGAAAAACAGATTGATTCAATGCCAGTCGTCGAAGAGGAGAACGGCGTCTTGAAAGTCGTTGGTCGAATGACGAAGACGAACATGACGAAAGTGTTGGTCGCTTTAGCACGTGATGAAGAAATTTAAGGAGGGTTCCTGATGCGTCAACGGATTTATGTCGTGAGTGACTCTGTCGGAGAGACGTGTGAACTCGTCGTCCGCGCAGCTGCAATCCAATTCCCGGAACAAGCCATCGAAACGGTCCGCATTCCGTTCGTCGATGATGATCAAGTCATTTATGACTTGGTTCTTCATGCGAAAGAAGAACAAGCGACGATCGCTTTTACGATCGTTCATGCGACCCATCGTCGTCTGCTTGCAGACACAGCGCGTGCCCACGGTGTAAAAGCGATTGATCTACTTGGTCCATTGCTTGATACGATGGAAGATCGCTTGCAGATGCAACCGAAGGAAGAGCCAGGATTAATCTATCGCTTAGATGAGGAATATTTCCGAAAAATCGAAGCGGTCGAATTTGCTGTTAAGTATGACGATGGACGTGATCCAAAAGGAATTAAACGTGCGGACATCGTCTTGATTGGGGTGTCGCGTACATCTAAGACACCGCTTTCGCAGTATCTGGCTTTGAAACGATATAAAGTAGCGAACGTACCACTCGTACCTGAATCGATCCCGCCGACAGAGCTATTCGATATTCCAAAAGAAAAATGTTTTGGACTACTCATCTCACCGGAAAAGTTGATCGACATCCGAATGGAACGCCTGCGTTCATTAGGACTCAAACCAGAAGCAGCGTACGCGCAGATGGACCGAATCAACCGGGAACTCGAATACGCACGGAATTTATACGAACGAATCGGTTGCCAAGTCATCGACGTGACGAATAAAGCAGTCGAGGAAACGGCGAACCTGATTTTGACCGGAATTTCCGGGAAGGCGCATGACTAGTCAAGCAGTCAGGAACATAGTATACTTGTTTAGCTGATAAATGAGATAATGCCCTTTTTCTAATGAAACGGAACGAGTCATCGTTCCGTTTCATTGCGGGTATGGTCATGTAAGGATAAGTTCTCAAGGAAAGGGGAGAGGACGGAATGAAGCGAATTCCTGATGAAATCGTCGATCAGGTCCGCCAAGCAACGGACATCGTCGAATTGATTTCAGAACGTGTAGAATTAAAAAAACAAGGGAATCGATATTCAGGGCTTTGCCCGTTTCATTCTGAGAAATCACCTTCCTTTTCTGTTTCTCCTGATAAAGGGATGTACTACTGTTTTGGATGTGGTGCAGGTGGAAACGCGATCACTTTCGTCATGGAAACAGAAGGAATGAGTTTCAAGGAAGCCGTCTCTAAATTAGCGGATCGAAGTGATGTCACACTTCCGGAACTGGAGCCGGACCGATTCGAACAATCAGAATCGACACCCGAACAGGAAAAGAAGTTCCGGATGCGCGAAGCACATCGGATCGTCACCGAGTTGTATCATGAGGTGTTGATTCAAACGGAAGCAGGCGACGCAGGACGAATCTATTTAGAGAATCGCGGTATCCGTGAAGGTGCGATGCGTGAGTTCCGACTCGGGTATGCGCCGGATCAAGATCGTTTTACAGTGGATTCCTTGGCACGACGTGGGTTTGATTTAGATGAGATGGTCGAAGCGGGATTGATTTCAATCGGACGCGATGGCGATTATCGAGATCGATTCAACGGTCGAGTCGTATTCCCTATCTCCGATCGTGATGGCACGATCGTCGGATTTAGTGGACGTTCGATTGATGGTCGTGATCCGAAGTATGTCAATACAGCGGAAACACCTTTGTTCAATAAAAGTGAACTGTTATTCGGATTCGCTCAAGCACGAGGGGCGATGCGCAAAATCAAACAAGTCGTCCTCGTTGAAGGGAATCTTGATGTTGTGCGTGTCGCTCAAGCGGGTATACCTTATACGGTAGCTTCTTTAGGAACAGCCTTAACACCGGTTCATGCCCAAAACCTAGCACGTATCGTCGATGAAGTCATTATTTGTTATGACGGAGACAAGGCAGGACGCGCTGCGACGTTAAAAGCCCTACAGTTGCTTGAAGCCGTTGCCGTCGACTGTTCCGTCATCCGTTTACCGGATGGCGAAGACCCGGATTCCTTCATTGGGACTCAGGGCGAAGAGACGTTTTTACACTGGATCGAACAAGAACGGGTTTCAAGTCTTGAATTCAAATCTTTTTATTTTCGACAAGGAAAAAACTTGCGATTAGAAGGAGAACGCGTTCGATATATTGAAACTATGCTTGAAGAGATTGGTCGAACATCCAATCCGTTGTTACGGGACATTTATTTAGGAAAACTTTCTGAGGAATTCAAACTCTCGAAAGACTCCTTGATCGCACAAGTGCGTCCAACCGTGCAACAACCGAAGAGAGAACAAATCGTTTCCGATCGCCCAGCTGCTCTACCGACAGCACCTCCTGACCGAACGTTCGTGAACTGGAAGAAGGCAGAACGCTTCTTGCTTGCCTACATGATCCGTTCCGAAGAAGTATGTCTAGAAGTGCGAGAGCAACTAGGTGTCCAATTCAATGATCCGGCACACCAATTGATTGCCGGCAAGCTATATGAATTTTACGGAGCAGGTACGCAAGGAAGTCCAGATCGTTTTTTGACGATGCTCCATGATGCTTCCTTGCAACGAATCGTAGCGGATCTAGAGTTCATGCTGATACCTGAATATGATCCTGACTTACTCAGTCATTACATTCGTGACGTCCAAAATGAACAGCAACGTCGATTGCTCGAAGAAGAAAAATCACGATTGAATCAACAAACAGATATCCGTACCCAAGCGGAGCTGATGCAGGCGATCATTAAACGAAAGCGTCGTTTAAAAGATCGATGACCTGCTGCATGATGTGGAAGGAGTGTATGGTTCGATGGCAGAAAAAGCAAGATCAGAAGCTGAATTACTCCGTCTCGCGAAAGAGGAACTCATCGCGCTCGGACATAAAAATGGTGAATTGTCACACCAAAAGATCGAAGACAAACTAAGTTCGTTCGAATCAATGGATGCTCAGCAATTCGAGGAATTCCTTCAATTGCTTGAAACAGAAGGTATCAAGGTCAACAATGACGGTACAGGGGACGAAAAAGAAGAGGCGGATCTAAACGATTTGTCTGTTCCTCCTGGTGTCAAGATCAATGACCCTGTCCGGATGTATCTAAAAGAAATCGGTCGTGTCGATTTGTTGAATGCGGAAGACGAAGTCGAACTCGCAAAACGAATCGAGCAAAACGATGAAGAAGCAAAAAAACGATTGGCGGAAGCAAACTTACGTCTCGTCGTTTCGATTGCTAAACGGTATGTCGGACGTGGCATGTTGTTCCTTGATTTGATTCAAGAAGGAAACATGGGTCTGATCAAGGCGGTCGAGAAATTCGACTATACGAAGGGATACAAATTCTCGACGTATGCAACATGGTGGATTCGCCAAGCAATCACACGTGCGATTGCTGACCAAGCGCGGACAATCCGAATTCCGGTTCACATGGTTGAAACGATCAATAAATTGATTCGTGTCCAGCGTCAACTCTTGCAAGATCTTGGACGTGAACCATCACCGGAAGAAATTTCGAAAGAGATGGAAATCACGCCGGAAAAAGTCCGTGAAATCCTGAAAATTGCGCAAGAACCGGTTTCTCTTGAAACACCAATCGGGGAAGAGGATGATTCACATCTCGGAGATTTCATCGAGGACCAAGATGCGACAGCACCACAAGATGCTGCGGCATACGAACTCTTGAAAGAACAACTCGAAGATGTGTTAGATACACTGACGGATCGTGAAGAAAACGTCCTCCGTCTTCGTTTTGGTCTTGACGATGGTCGGACACGGACACTTGAAGAAGTCGGAAAAGTATTTGGCGTTACACGTGAGCGGATTCGTCAAATCGAAGCAAAAGCACTTCGGAAGTTACGTCATCCGAGTCGTTCAAAACGCTTGAAAGATTTCCTCGATTAATTCAAAGTGTGAAGAATATATGAAATTTTAGTGGGAAGGAAGAAAAAAGTTTCGTTTTTTTCTTCCTTCCCTGTTTTTTTTACAGTAGAATAGTAACGGGGAATACCATTCAGTCACCAACTTGGTTGGGTATAGAATATGGGGGGAATCCAAATGCGTAATCCATTAGTACCGTTCGCGGCGATCGCAGTCATCGCCATCATCGCTATGATTTCATTGTCTTACTTTGGGGTCGATCAGGTGAAGGAAGCTCGCAAAGGGCCGTCAACTGCAGAAATGAAGCCAGAAGACTTGTTTGCATCTAAAGGATGTACAGGATGTCACGGTGGAAACTTAGAAGGCGGAACAGGTCCGAACTTAACAAAGATCGGCGCGAAGCTGAAAGAAGATGAAATTAAAGACATCGCAATGAACGGTAAAGGGCAAATGCCTGGCGGTCTTGCGAATGACGAAGAAGCAGCTGTTCTAGCCAAATGGTTAGCTGCTAAGAAATAAGAACAAAGGCATCTATCTCGTCACGAGATGGATGTTTTTTTGTGGTGTATGGTATCTTTTTTAGCGTAAATCCGCTATTTTTAAAAGAGAGTTTTTCGGAAAATAGGAAGGATGAAGATGATGCAAATGAACGTCGTATTGGATCAACGACTCCAAAAAGTCGTGTCGTATATTCCACAAGGAGCAATCCTCGCAGATATTGGATCAGATCATGCATTCGTACCATGTTTTTGTATCCAACAATATAAAATCGAACGCGCGATTGCGGGAGAGGTAAACGAAGGACCGATGGAAGCAGCAAAAGGACAAGTTGCACTGGTTGGGCTCGAGTCCCAAATCGATGTTCGCCTTGGAAGTGGTCTATCGGTTTTAAAGCCGGGCGAAGCAACGGCGATCACGATTGCGGGAATGGGAGGAACTCTGATTGCCTCAATCCTTGAAGAAGGGAAAGATCGGTTGTCGGGAGCGGAACGCTTGATTCTTCAACCGAATGTCGATGCAGTCGATGTCCGGAAGTGGTTGTTGACGAATTCATATGCGTTATTGTCTGAAGCCATCGTCGAGGAGAACGGGAAGATCTATGAAATTCTTGTTGCAGAACGTGGAGATGAAACACTGTACTCAGAGGACGAAACAACACGTCAGTGGGAATTGTTCTTTGGACCACAGTTAATGCGGGAACGTGCACCAGAATTCATCGAAAAATGGCAGATCGAAAAACAAAAGCGGGAGTATATCCTAGCTCAGATGAAACAAGGACAAGCAACGGAGGTTTTATCTGAAAAAATCGAAGCCATCGAACGGTTGATTCAAAAGATGGAAGAGGTGACAAACTAATGGCGAATGGGAACCATGTCATTGAGCAGTTTGAAGCATTTGCTCCGAAAAAATTCGCACTCGAAGGTGATCCGATTGGTCTACAAATCGGAACATTGAACAAGGACGTCAAACGTGTTCTCGTAACACTTGATGTCTTGGAGTCTGTCGTGGATGAAGCGATTGAAAAGAAGGTCGATCTCATCATCGCGCATCATCCACCGATTTTTAGTAAGTTAGCAAATGTGACGGATCGTTCTGCAACAGGACGGATCGTCACAAAATGTATCAAACACGATATTGCGGTGTATGCTGCGCATACGAACCTTGACGTGACACCAGGCGGGGTCAATGACTGGATGGCAGATGCGCTTGGTCTTGAGTCTTGTGAAGTACTAGCACCGACGTTTGAAAACACGCAATATAAACTAAGTGTCTTCGTACCGACTGAGGCTGTAGAGCGCGTTTCAACAGCCCTTGCACAAGCGGGAGCAGGAAAAGAAGGGGACTACAGTGATTGTCAATTCCACGTCGATGGAACGGGTCAATTCCGACCGTTGACCGAAGCTACCCCGTATATTGGTGAAGCAGGGCGACTCGAACGCGTTTCAGAAGTCCGAATCGAGACGATCGTCACGGAACTGAATCAGAAACAAGTCATTCGAGCGATGAAACAGGCTCATCCATATGAGGAAGTCGCCTATGATCTCATTCGTCAAGAACGCCCAGCAACATCACTTGGTCTTGGTCGGATTGGTCGGTTACCGGAAGCAATGACGTTGCGTGAATTTGCAGAGCATGTTCGCAATGCGTTTGGTGTACAAAACTTACGATTCGTAGGAGACGAATCACGCCACATCCAAAAAGTTGCGGTCCTTGGTGGTGACGGCAATAAGTACGTCTCGACTGCAGCATTTGCGGGAGCGGATGTCCTTGTGACAGGCGATCTCTATTTTCATGTTGCGCATGATGCGATGGCACTTGGACTAGCAGTCGTCGATCCAGGACATCATGTAGAGTCGGTCATGAAGGAAGGCGTCGTCAACGAATTGAAGCGTCGATTCGAACAGAAAAAAATCGACGTCGAACTGCTGATTTCAACAGCGAATACGAATCCGTTTCAGTTTTTATGATGAATCGAATGGAATACGTCGATGCTACCGTCGTATTTAGTAATAAAAAAACCGAGTCGCGAATGACGATCGCGACTCGGTTTTGCTGTATCGATTGTAATGATTAAAGTACTTTGACTTTAGGCAAGATGCGTCGTAATTCAAGGAACGGTGTCTTGTCATGCGTACTGATATCAGCAGGATCATATTGTTGTAGGAAATCGATGACCTTTTTCGTGATCGGTGTTGGCGTTGATGCACCTGATGTGACACCAACTTGCGTGACACCTTCGAGCCAAGTTAAGTCAAGTTCCGTTAGATCACCAATCCGATGCGCTGGAGTGCCAGCGATATCGAAGGATACTTGTGCCAAACGGTTCGAGTTGTTCGAACGCGGGTCCCCGACGACGATGACGAGATCGCAGTCTCCTGCTTGATCAGCCACCGCTTCTTGCCGGACTTGTGTTGCGTTACAGATTTCATTGTGTACTTCTACATGCGGATACTTTTTACGAACGTGTTCCATCAAAGCTTGGACATCCCATTGGCTCATCGTCGTCTGATTCGTGACGATGATTTTTTTGTGGGCAAGCTGAGACGGGAGTTCATCGATATCTTCGACTTTTTCGATGAGGTGCACATGCTCTGGTGCTACACCGACTGCACCTTCAGGTTCCGGGTGTCCGTGTTTGCCGACGTAGATGACTTCATAATCATCCGCGACGACTTGTCGAATCAAATCGTGCGTACGCGTCACGTCAGGACATGTTGCATCGACGACGTGTAAGTTCTTCTCAGCAGCACGCGCATAAACTGCAGGTGAAATGCCGTGTGCAGTAAAGATGACAGTGCCCTCTTGAATCGTCTCTAACGCTTCAAGGCGATCGGGACCATCGACAGTGATGACCCCCATATTTTCGAACTCACGTGTCACGTGAGCATTGTGGACGATCATTCCTAAAATATGGATCGGACGTGGCAAGTCTTTATTCAATGCCGCTTGTTGTGCAAGTTTCATTGCATCGACGACACCGTAACAATAGCCGCGGGGGCTGATTTTTTTTACTAGCATAGTTATGGATTCTCCCTTTGTGAAAAAGAATGATTAGTTAGAGTGTACCATTGATTGAAGCTGAATGAAAATAGAGGAGTCTGTTTCATCTACAGAACATGCTATACTAATGAAGTTGTCAATTATTCAAAAGGGAGGCGAAGGGATGGAGTCTAAGAAAATGATGCGGTCGTATTTTTTTCAAATCACCGCTGTCTTATTCATCCTGATTTGTCTTGTCATTTCAGCGCTTGCCTTCACTGCGGACCGGGTCACGATTTCCCGGGTCGAGCAACAAACAGAGAAACAAAGCGAGAAGAGTGTCGAGGTCTCAGGAAATGCGATTCGCGACAATATTGGGAATCTGCATGAAGAGATCATGAGCTTGCAGTTGAATGTCAAAAACCCCGAAAAGCTGAAACAAAAAATTGAAGAATCGAATCTATTAGACATTGATACAGGATTTAAGAGTTTCTTCTACTTTGATCGACAGACGAAGCAAGTCACTTGGTTCTCAAGTGAGGATCGACGTATAGAAAACAGTACGATCCTGAAAGATGATGAATTCTTGCAAACGTTGACGAGTACGGACTTTCATATGAGTAAGCTGTATACGATGGAGTCAGATGCTGTCACCTATATGTTCGTTCCGGTTCGAGACGGTAATAAACGCGTCGGTGTCTTTGGTGGTGGATTAAGTGTCATGAACTCGATCGTCTTTCGGAATTCGCTTGAATCATTTGACGATCAGACGATCGCCTACCTGTTCAATAGCAAAAAAGAATTATTAGCCACATCCAGTAATCTGGTACCGGATGAAGAGCGCTTATTATCAAAAAGTGTCATTGATCGTGCTTTTCAGTCGGTAGAACCTTCCGAAATTTTTAGTACGAACCAAGATATGTATTACTTTGCGAAAGATTTGAAGGTGACGGATTGGAAGATTCTCGTTCGAACGCCACGAAGCGTCTTTTATGAACCGGTCTACACGACACGACAACAGTATTTGATCATCGCTGCCTTGACGCTCGTCCTCAGTCTGATCGTCGGCTATTTGATGTCAAAACAATTGACGGCACCGATGCTTGAACTTGTCCATAAAATCGAAAAAAGCACCTCACCCAAACCGATTGTTCTCGAGCGTGCCGGATCAAACGAAGTCAAGACACTCGTTGCAGCCTATAACGAGTACGCTCAACGGATGGAAAATGCGCGCCTTGAGCAGTTGAGTCAACAACAAACGATGTTACATCAAGAAAAACTAGCCTCATTGGGTCAATTAGCAGCAGGAATTGCCCACGAAATCCGCAATCCACTAACGCCAGTCAAGATGACGTTACAGTTGTTAGCAGCAGAAAAGGATCGTGATCCAGAAATGCTGATTCTCGCCTTATCGGAACTGGATCGAGCGAATGGCATGATTCAAACGATGCTTGATTTATCGAAAGGCGAAAACAATGCGCTTCAAAAAACGACGATCGATATGAATGATTTAATGAAGAAGCTGACATATATCTTAGAAGCGGAAGCTCATCATTACGAAGCGGACTGCAAAATTTATACACCGTCCTTCATGCCAAAGATTTATGCATCGGAAGAGGGGATTTTGCAGATTTTAGCAAACTGTGTCCGTAATGCTCTTCAAGCTGTCGCGTTTAAAGGACCGGATGGAATCTGTCATCTGCATGTCCACGTTTATCCAGAAGAAGTCGTATTCATTGTTCAGGATAATGGGGTAGGGATGGATGGAAATCAAATTGATCATGTCGGTCAAGCGTTTAAGACATCAAAAGTCGATGGCAATGGACTTGGACTCTTCATGTCGAAACAAATCGTTCGTGATCATAAAGGAAAGATGATCTTTGATAGTAAGCCAGGGGTCGGTACGACGATTCAAGTCCACTTACCTCGAAAGGAGCAAACGGAATGAAATTCAATAAGGCCTGGTTATTCGTCCTAATTGTTTGGATTTCATCCGTTTTGTTCATTTCCAATTTATTCGTCAATCCGGATCCGAGTCCACGTCGTCATCTCGTCGGCTTCACGATCGTCAATGATAAACATGAATTTGCGCAACGACTTGTCGATGCGTTCAAGACACAAGCCAAACTGAATAAATATGAAGCAGTCGTCGCGACGTCTCATAACTCACGCATCAATGAACGTGAGCAGATTCAAGAGTTCATTCGAATGAAGGTGGATGCAATCTTCGTGACGACGCTGGATGATGTCTATATCGCTAGTACGTTAGAAGAGGCAGCCCGTGCTGGGATTCCGGTCTTCGCGATCGATCGATTGATTCGCTCCGAAGCAGTCGTCAGTTCGATCACCTCGAATAACCAATTGATCGGGGAACAACTTGCCTCGTTCATCAAACATGAACGCATCAAGCAGACGGGACGAGCCACCGCTAATATCATTGAAGTCGCAGGTACGGCAAACGTCAACACGACGAATGAACGACACCGGGGATTTTTGACTGGTCTTGAGCGTGAGCCGGAACTTCAAATCGTCGAATCCGTGAATGGAGATTACGACCCCGTCACTTCAGAACAGGTCATGACGCAGGTGATTGAGTCGGGAATTCCGTTTGATGCCGTCTATTGTCACAATGACGATATCGCGCTAGGTGTCCTCGAAGCATTGAAAAAAGCAGGCATCAAAGGAAAAATAATTGTCGGCATAGACGGGAATCGTGCTATATTAGAAGCTGTTGACATGAAATCGATGGATGCGACGGTCGTCCAGAGTGCTGATGAGATGATGAAAGTCGCCTTCAGTGCATTGAAGCTTCATACGAAAAACAAAAAGATTCCAACTCGTTTTTATACGTACTCCTATCTGTATGACGGTAGTAGACCCATAACCATGTTGAACTAATCGAGAGGCAGAAGCCTCAGCAAATAAGGAAAGGACGGTGTCAATTCATGAATGGATTCAGCCATTATCAATTACACCCGTTCGTCATCGAAGCACTCGATGACGCCCGCATCACAAAACCGACCGACATTCAGTCGCGGATCATCCCAGCTGCAGTAAAGGGACGCGATATCATCGGTCAATCACAAACCGGCACAGGAAAAACATTATCGTTCCTTCTTCCGATCGTTCAAAACGTCGATCCAAAGCTTCAAGAATTACAAGCGATCATCGTTGCTCCAACGCGCGAACTTGCTTGGCAAATTCATGAAGAACTGAAATCGTTACTCGTGAAGGAACCAGACTTCATCAAGACGAGTCTCATTACAGGTGGAATGGATCGCGAACGTCAAATCGGTCGTGTGAAAGTCTCACCACAAATCGTCATCGGAACACCGGGACGTATTCTAGATTTATTCAAGGAACAAGCATTGAAGCCGCATTTCGTGAAGCATTATATCATCGATGAAGCGGATCAAATGCTCGACATGGGCTTCTTGCCAGAAGTTGACCGGATTGCGCAAGCTCTTCCAGAACAGCTTCAGATGATGGTCTTCTCAGCAACGATTCCTGAGAAATTGCAACCGTTCTTGAAAAAATATATGAATAACCCGCGTTATGCGCATGTGGATCCAAAACAACAGACAGCGAAGAAAATCGTTCACCATACGATTCCGGTCAAGCACCGTGAGCGCTCGCAATTGACGTTGAAAGTCGCGAAAGCGTTGAATCCGTATATCTGTTTGATCTTTACGAATACAAAAGCAGAAGCAATCGAAGTCGAAGCTTTGTTCTTAGAAGCAGGATTGAACGTTGGTTCTCTTCACGGAGACCTTCCGGCTCGTCGTCGTAAGCAAGCCATCAAAGAAATCAACGATGCGAAGTATCAATACGTCATCGTGACGGATCTTGCTGCACGCGGAATTGATATTTCAGGTGTCTCGCACGTCATCAACCATGGTATTCCAAAAGATTTAGACTTCTACGTCCACCGTGTAGGTCGGACAGGTCGTGTCGATCAAGATGGATTGGCGTACACATTGTTTGAAGATCACGAGAACGGTATGATCAATCGCTTAGAGGACCGTGGCATTCAATTCACGAACGTCGATGTCAAAGGTAGTCAAATCGTCGAAGTCAAAGAACGTCGCCGTGCGAAGCCGCACATGAAGACTGCCGTCTCGAAGACAGCGCATAGTCGCCTTTCGGGTGAAGCAGCAAAAGCGAAAAAACGTGTTAAACCAGGTTATAAGAAGAAACATCAATACAAGCTGAAAGAAACAGCAAAACGTGAACGCATCAAAGAACAACGTGGTGTCGGTCGCGCGCAACGTAAAGAAAACGCACGCAAATCAAAATAACTCCATTGATGACACCCGTGAAATGAAAAAACATTTTTCGGGTGTCTTGTCGTTTTCAAGATTTGGTACACTGTAAAAAGAGAAAGGTGGAAAAGAACATGAAAATAGGTTCACACGTCTCCGTTTCGGGGAAAAAAATGCTGTTAGGTGCAAGTGAGGAAGCGGCATCTTATGGTGCAACGACAATGATGGTCTATACAGGAGCACCTCAAAATACACGCCGTAAGCCGATGGAAGAGTTACGGATTCAAGAAGCATTGCAACATATGAGTGCTAATGGAATAGAGGAAATCGTCGTGCATGCGCCGTATATCATCAACTTGGGGAATACGACGAAACCCGAGACATTCGAACTCGCCGTTTCGTTTTTAGCAGCAGAAATTAAACGAGCAGAAGCGCTTGAAAAGGCGCAACATATCGTATTACATCCTGGTGCGCACGTCGGTGCTGGAGAAGAGGTCGGAATCAAACGGATCGTCGAAGGACTCAATGAAGTACTGACAGGTGACGAACAGGTCAAGATCGCGCTTGAGACGATGGCTGGAAAAGGATCGGAAATCGGAAAAACCTTCGAGGAACTTGCTCAAATCATCGAAGGCGTCACACATCATGATCGTCTGTCCGTCTGTCTCGATACATGTCACGTGCATGATGCGGGATACGATATCGTACATGACTTAGATGGTGTTCTTGAACGATTCGATCGAATCGTCGGACTGGATCGTCTTGGAGTCATTCATGTGAATGACTCCAAGAATATCCGTGGTGCTCGAAAGGACCGTCATGAAAATATTGGTTTCGGTGAGATTGGATTTGATGCCTTACATCGTGTCGTGCATCATCCTGCCCTGGCACATTTACCGAAAATCTTAGAGACGCCATACATCGGTCTCGATCCAAAGAAAAAAGTGGCACCGTATAAACAAGAAATCGATATGTTACGTTCGGGTGCGTTTGATGCAGACTGGCGTCTACCGATTCTAGGAGCACCGGTCGAATAACTCATAAAGGGGTGTCTGTGATGTGTCATATACTCGTCGTTGATGAGACTAGTTTTGCGATACGACAAGCTGTTGTCCACTACTATGAAACAAAGGAACCGTTTTATTTGCCGGCAGAACTGGTAGAGGGAGAAGAGGTGTTTCTTGCGACGACTGACGGTATCATGGCGTATGCTGAAGCCTTGTTCACCGAGTATACGACACGTCCAGAAGATCCATTTTGGTTGACGAATGCTGACGACTCAGAAGGGTCATATGTGTGCCTTGATCTCATCAGTGTGGATTTACGTCATCCCTTACTTGGACGACCACTCGATCAACTTGGTCTTAAAACTGGACCGGTCGAAGGCGTGTTTCGCACGCGTCTGCTTGATTCATGGCAGTATGGGTATTTCGAAACGGATGTACTGACACTCGAACAATCTAAACAACGTCGAATCGAGCGCTTCAAGGAGCGAAATCATCTGGAACAAGTCGCGCGTCAATGTATGCATTGTGAGGAGTCTAGGCAGTCGTTACTGGAATGGCATTTGACACCAGAAGGATATCAGACGGTTTGCCCGACCTGTCACCGATGGTTACATCAACAGATGCTTCATGCGGTGGATACGGCAGCAGCAACGGAAGAGAGTGAGTAAAATCTTTTCCTATTCAAGCAGAGCTCCCACGATCGACATTTAATCATTAAAACTTTAAAAAGAATCAAAAAAACAGTTCTCTTTTCTGCGCTGGCAGCAAAGAGAACTGTTTTCATTTAGATTAGAAAAAGCGTTCTACTAAAAATAGATAGATTTTCATCCCAAGGAAAACACCGAAGATTCCGACGACGGCTGGAAAAACAGGTGGAGCAGGAATCGGCAGTTTCAGTGCGGTAAACACGACGCCGCAGATGACGCCGGCGAGAAGGGATAATAAGATTTGCTGAAGCATACATTTCGTCCTTTCTGCTGTAAATCAGCCTTTGAGGTAAAGTACGTATTAAACGTCAGGTGGCATTTTGATCAAGAATGACTTTGTCCTCTTTCTTTTCGATCGTGATCCACTTTTGTGTTAATGGAGTTGTAAAACTAGGTTTTTGTTTGAGTTTGCCGCTCGTATAGTCTTGAATCAGCAACTGGGATTCACAGCTCTGTTTTCCGTCCTTCACGTAATGATAAGATCCATCCGCTGCCTGCTCACGCGACTTCACATTATCAGCCAGGGCGAGGGCGAGGCAATCC
This sequence comes from Exiguobacterium sp. s78, assembly GCF_018618985.1. Taxonomy (NCBI): domain Bacteria; kingdom Bacillati; phylum Bacillota; class Bacilli; order Caryophanales; genus Exiguobacterium; species Exiguobacterium sp. s78. The sequence continues at coordinate 2,013,331 of NZ_JACSNB010000001.1, read as the reverse complement.
TTTAAATACTCCTTATGTTCTTCGTCCATGATCGGGAACAAGATTTCAATCCGTTTTCGCATGTTGCGTGTCATCCAGTCCGCGCTTGACCCATACATCAAATCCTGACCGTTGTGATGGAAGTAGAAGATGCGTGAATGCTCCAAGTAACGATCGACAATCGAGATGACGCGAATGTTCTCCGAAACATCTGGAATGCCAGGACGCAGACAACAGACGCCCCGAACGATGAGTTCGACTTGGACACCGGCGCGCGATGCCTTGTAAAGCCGTAAAATGATGTCTTTTTCCGTTAGACTATTCATCTTAGCAACGATTCGACCATTTCCGTGCTTTTTATGATGATGAATCTCTTCATCAATCAATGACAGGAACTTCTCAAGCATTGCGTTCGGTGAAGTTTGAATGACGTTCCATTCTGGCTGTTCCCCGTATCCGGATAACCAATTGAAGAAGTTCGTCGCATCTTCGGCGATCTCTTCCCGAGCGGTCAATAATCCGACGTCCGTGTATAGTTTCGCCGTCGAATCATTATAATTGCCGGTACCAAGATGGACGAAACGCTGAATCTTGCCTTCGTGGAGTCGGACGACGAGCGTGATCTTCGAGTGGGTCTTTAAATCACTATATCCGTAAATGACATGGGCGCCGACCTTTTCTAGTTGCTTCGCCCACTCGATGTTCTTCGCCTCGTCGAATCGAGCCTTCAGTTCAACGAGAACGGTGACCTGTTTCCCGTTCTCCGCTGCCGTTTTTAAGGCCTTGATGATCGGAGAATCACCAGATACGCGATAAAGTGTTTGTTTGATGGCAAGGACGTTCGGATCATTCGCCGCTTGGACGATGAACCGGACGATAGGATCAAACGTATGATACGGATGATGCAAGAGGTAATCGCGATCGAGTAATTGATTGAACAGATTTTTTGAACTATCGAGTGCCGGTGGGTCAACTGGCATGATCGTCTGATAAATCAAATGATCATATTCAATACCGATTTGACTGTAGAAGGCAAAGGAGAACGTCAAATCAATCGGACCGTCCACGGCAAAGATGTCGCGTTCCTGTAAATCCAGTACATCGCGTAACATGTTGAGCAGTTCGGTATTGATGGCAGCTTTTTGAACTTCGAGTCGAATGGCGACTCCCCAACGCCGTTTTTTTAATTCTTTCTCAATCAGCTTTAATAAATCATGGGTACCTTCCTCATGAAACGGAAGGTCGGCATTACGCGTAATCCGAAACGGCATGGCAGACAACACACGATAACCTTTGAATAGACTATCGATGAAGGCGATGATGACGTCTTCGAGTAAGATGACAGCCGTCGTCTCGTCATCTTCTACCGGTAAATCGACGAATCGTGGCAAGACAGCAGGTACTTGTACGAGCGCCAAATTTCGTTTTGTCCCGTCTTCTGCCTCAAGCACCGTCGCAATGTTGAGTGACTTTGACGAGAGCATCGGGAACGGACGATAGGCATCGACGGCAACGGGCGTGAGTACCGGAAAGACTTGTTCACGGAAAAAGGATTTTACATAGGTCGTTTGTTCCGAAGTCAGAGCGTCGTATTTCAAGAATGTAATGCCTTCATCGGATAACGTCTGATTGATTGCTTGAAATGCTTCGTATTGCCGATCGACTAACTCTTTTGTTTTCGCTGCGATCGCACGTAACTGTTGTTTGGGTGTCATCTGTTGTTTATTTTCTGGTTTATTGAACCCGGCGAGTACTTCATCCTTTAAACCACCGACTCGTACCATATAGAACTCGTCTAGATTGGAACTAAAGATACCGAGAAACTTAAAACGTTCCATTAGCGGATTGCGTGTGTCAAACGCTTCATCCAGCACACGTTTGTTGAACTGGAGCCAGCTGAGCTCACGATTATTGAAATGTTCAGGTATGTCGAGCTTCATGAAGGAAGATCTCCTTTCGTTTCGAAGGTAATCGTACAATCAATGATTCGTTCCAGGTGTTTCTTTTGTTTTTCTGCTTTTTCGACTTCGAATCCATAATCATGATCCCCTGTATCGAGGACGAATTGGAGTTGATCCTTTTCAAGGAACAGTTCCAAATGATCGACAGCTTTTCGCTCCGTCACGTCGAGCGCATGACTTAATTTGAGGAGAGATCCAAGTAGGTCGAAGCGATCCAGCGATTTTTCCGTAAACCAGTCCTTGAAAGGTTTCGCAAGCTGATTCATCCGTTTGGCAGAAGAATAGGAACTGACGAGCGAGAGAGCAACGCGATCCTTGTGCGTCATGCCATTCAATTCGGTATTCGTCAACAGGTAGAACGTCTGGTCCGATCGTGTATCTGGATTAATGTATTGTCCACAATAAAATAAGCGACTTGCTGAATCGAGCAGTCGTAGATCAGACGCGCGTTCTGAAATCAAGTCGAGCGTGACGAGCTGTCGGTACATCGATTTGGCGAGTGTTCCAATATATGACGCACGATCTCGATTGACCTTATAGTCGCTTTCGAGCTGATAGAGACTTTGCTCACGTACGTTTTCAATCCGACGGTATGCTTCGTCCTGCACATCGAACTCGTAAACAAGACCTTCGCGAAGACCGAGATTACTCATGACGAATTCTTCCGCTTCGATGTGATGGGCTAACTCTTGAATCGCAATCAATGCCGGCAGGAAGATATCAATTCGATCTTTTGAGAGTCCTTCGATTTTCGATAGTTGTTTCGCCGACTTTCCTTCGAGATCGTCGACCATCTTCGCGAGTTCTTTCGCTTTGATTTGATATTGGTGAATACTTCGAAGGGGATAGTCCTGATTCGACTGATGGATCCGAACGAAATTTCGGGCAGAACCACCGACACCGATTAAAGGAAGCTTTTTATCACTCAGCCATGGAATCGATTCGAATTGTTCCCTTAGGAATTTCACCAATTTCTTCTTATCGCTGGCACTTAGTGTCTCGTCCGAAACGAATTGCCGTGTCAAGGTGACGGCACCAAATGGAAAGCTGTGATACGCCACCATTTCGCGATTTTCAATCAAGGTGACTTCCATGGAACCACCACCGATATCGACAGAAAAGCCATCAGTCAGGAAGGTCGAATTGATGATGGCAAAATAGCCATAGTATGCTTCTTGTTCATCTGTCAGAACCTGAATGGAAAAAGGCGTGTTTTCTGTAACGGATTCAACGATGGCATCTCGGTTCGTTGCATTACGGATGGCTGCTGTCGCGACACAGATCGTTTCTTCGACTTCATGGGTGACACCAACTTCATAAAAACGATGTAACGTTTCTTCGAGTAAGGCGATGCCTTCATCATCGAGTGCTCCATCCTCGTTGATGTGAGCAGATAATCGGGCGACGACTTTAATATTAATCTTCTCGATATAGCGACCAGAAGCGATCGGATGGAAGATAACATAACGAATCGAGTTGGAACCGATATCGATGACTGCAAGTTCTTGTTTCAAATGACTCCGACTCCTCTCTGCGATGCGTGCACTAAAAGAATTCCCTCTCTGAACAAGCCGGAAACAGCTAGCTTCTGTCTTTATTGTACCTTGAATGTTTTCCAAGGAGGATAGGAAGTTGCTAGAGTTGCACCAATAATTGGCGGGCGCTATAATAAGACAGTTGATTAAGGCGTAATTATTCCGTTTTACGAAAACGGAAGGAGTGAAAAATAAATGGAAACACCAATCATCGAGATTGATCAAGTCAGCTATGATTACCCGGATCGTCGGGTGTTGAATCAAGTCTCGTTTCAGGTCGAGCAAGGACAATTTTTAGCCATCGTCGGAGAAAATGGATCCGGAAAATCGACGCTGATCAAATGTATATTAGGGTTATTGCAACCGAAAGGAACAATTCGTTTATTTGGGCAATCGCAATCACAATTCAATGAATGGTGGCGAATCAGCTATGTTTCGCAAAAAGCGGCATCGTTCAACTCCGGTTTTCCGGTAACTGTCGCAGAAGTCGTTGAGATGGGACTGTACGCCAAAAAAGGACTCTTTCGTCGCTTGTCTCGAGACGATCGAGACAAAGTACGAACGGCCCTCGAAACGGTCGGCATGTGGGAGCGACGCGATTCAAAAGTCGGCGACCTATCCGGTGGTCAACAACAACGTGTCTTCATCGCACGTGCGCTCGTCAATGATCCGGATTTAATGATCTTAGATGAACCAACTGTCGGTGTCGATCAGCGATACGTCAAAGAATTTTATGAAATATTAGAAGAACTTCGTCGAGATAAGCGCCGGACATTCGTTCTTGTCACGCATGATATCCACTTCGTCAGTAAACTTGTCACGGATGTGATCCATCTGGTCGATGGACGTTTAGGGTGTAACTGTGGCATCAAAGAATACTGGGAACTGGATGAACAGACGATTCGCTCCCTCTATCCGGTTCCGGGACGTGTTCTCGTTCATGAAGGGAAGAGTGTCCAATGATTGAAGCGTTCATGACGTTAAAGTTTTTACAGTACGCTTTGGTGGCTGCTATTCTGATCGGATTCACGGCACCATTGATCGGTTCGTTCGTTGTTGTCCGGCGGATGAGTCTGATTGCAGATGCACTATCACACGTCACGCTGGCCGGAATTGCGCTCAGTCTATTGATTTCTGGAATGGTCGCACAATTAGCGGACTTAAATCCACTGTATTTAGGAATCGTGACATCGGTCATCGCGGCACTGACGATCGATTGGTTGCGTGCGAAGTACAAGCACTTCCAAGAACTCGCAATCCCGATCATCATGGCGACGGGAATGGGGCTTGGGGCAACATTCATCAGTCTCGCGAACGGCTTTTCAATGGATCTCGTCTCCTTCTTGTTTGGAACGGTCTCGGCTGTCGCCTTGACGGATGTATATACGATTCTAATCGTGACGGTCGTCGTCGTCATCTTCGTCTTTGCTTTTTATAAGGAATTGTTGTTCCTTTCCTTTGACGAGGAGCAGGCGCGCGTTTCCGGGATTCGCCTTCGCTTAGTGCATATTCTCTTTATGATCGTCGTTGCACTTGTCATTGCGATCAGTATGCGAATCGTTGGGATTTTGCTTGTCTCAAGCTTAATCACGTTACCGGTTGCGGCAGCACTTCGAATTGCGAAGAGTTTTAAGGCGACAATCTTTTTAGCTATCATATTTGGTGAAGTTGCGACAGTACTCGGACTCATCCTGGCCTATCAGTTCGATTTGGCACCAGGTGGAATGATCGTCTTGCTTGCGGTACTTGAGCTGATCATCGTGATGCTGTTGGAACGTTTTTGGATAGGAGGGAAAACACATGAAGACGAACATCGAACAAGCGCGTGAACGAATGAAGGCTTCCGGATTTAAAATGACACCGAAGCGTCTCGATTTGCTATCGTATCTTTTTGAAGTGAACCGTTATGTCAGTGCGCGGGAAGTAGCAGAAGCTCTTCGGACGTCTCATCCTTCGTTAAGTTATGATACAATCTATCGAAACTTAAATGATTTTTCGGAAATCGATCTTCTAGAAATAACAGAATTGGATGGAGAGATGAAATATCGAGCAGCTTGTGCTTCAGGACACCATCATCATCATTTGATTTGCCGAATTTGTGGTAAAACGGAGACGTTGAATGTCTGTCCGATGGAATGGATTTCTCCAGTCCAAGAGACTGGTTTTGAAGTCGAGGATCATAAGTTCGAAATTTATGGGCGCTGTGCGAATTGTCAACGAATGACATCTTAAATGAAAGAGGATGCCTGGTCGGGCGTCCTCTTTTTTCGTTTTAAAAGACTAGTCCTGTTCAAAACGGGAATAGTCGAACAGAGGTGATGAGAAGATGATTTATGATACACAAGAAGCGCGACAAATCGATGAGTGGGCGCGGACATCCGGACTGCCACTTGAAGTGCTGATGGAACGAGCCGGAAGTCACATCGCAACACGTATCAAGGAGCGTCATAGGAAGACGGAGCGAATCTTGATTTTATGTGGAACAGGCAATAATGGTGGGGATGGATATGTCATTGGTCGCGAATTGATACGCGACGGATTTGATGTCACACTATTTGCGCCATTTGGAGAGAATCGTTCGGATACATCCATCGTTCATGTTCATTATGCAGAAGCGTTTGGACTTGTGACCGAACAACCGTGTGGTCAATATGATGTCATTTTAGATGCCTTATATGGAACGGGATTTGATTCAAAGCGGATGAATCAAGTGTTCGAAGCGCAGTGTGAATTCGTATCGGAACAAAAGCGACAAGGGGCACGTATCTATGCAGTAGATGTTCCAAGCGGTGTACCGACGGATCACGCAACGGAATTTAAGGAGACAGCGATTCGAGCAGACGTGACCTTCCAATTACATGCAATGAAACGATCTGCTTTTTTAATACGAACAGCCCCGTTTTATGGCGAATCAGAAACAATTGATATCGGATTGCCGACTTTTGGTGAATGGCGCGTATCACCTAAGGATGTGACCGCCTTATTCAAGCGGGAACCATACGGGCATAAAGGAACGTACGGGACGGCGCTATTGATTGGTGGAAGTGAGACGATGCCGGGCTCCATCCAACTCGCGACACGGGCAGCCTTACGAACAGGAGTCGGTAAACTACAAGTTGCGACGACGGCACTTGCGAAACATGGAATCATCGCCCAAGCGCCGGAAGCGATGGTCATTGATCAGACGTTACCAGCAATTCAGGAGATGCTCCCCTCCATCTCAGCAGTTGGAATCGGTCCTGGATTATCGCAAGAGGCAGTCGAAACATGGGTGGACCATCTACTTGAGAGTGATGTGCCGGTTGTATTAGATGCTGCAGCTCTAGTGAAAGAAAGTTATCCAGAACGAACCGCACCAATCATCGTCACACCGCATATCGGTGAATTCGCCCGGATGACGAACCAGAGTGTCGCAAGTATTCAAGATGATCTTTTTGGTCAGGCAACTGACTATGCCATCTTGCATCAAGTGACTGTCGTCTTGAAGTCCCATGTCATCTTAATCGCGAAACCGGATGGAGGCGGATTCGTCATCTCTGGTGCATCAAGTGGTCTCGCCAAAGGAGGAAGTGGGGATACTCTGTTTGGCATATTAACCAGCCTTCTTGCACAACATCCAACAGGCGACATCGAACAAACGTTAGCGCAAGGAGCGGAGTGGTATGCACGTGCTTCTCGGCAAGTTGAACGACACATGCATCCGAGCAGTTTGTTAGCGACGGATGTCATCGAGGAGTTAGGTAGAGTCGAACAATAAAAACATCAATTTGAAAGAAAGTCTTCCACGATACGTATGAGGGAAGACTTTTCTTTTTAGGAAGGAATTGACACATTCCATTTAACAGGAGTATCATCAAGCGATGTCGAAACCTTTATACGGAAAATCTGACGGAAAGGAGGGGGAAAGCATGGAGGATATCGTTCGGAAACAACAATGGTGGATCGGAAATTTTGCCTTATTCATGATGTTCGTTGGAGCTTTGATCATTTATACGACGACAGAAGAGACAATTAAGAATGCGTATTTGAGTCGTTCTGTCATCATTTCATTTTTAATCGTCATGGGTCTATTTATTTTTTATATTAGCCGTCGCAAGATGGAAATCGTTTTGCAAACGCACTTATTGTCCTTGATGTTGCTCGTCGTTCCGATTACATCGATTAGTTTTTTACCTTACGCGGCAGTTACCGTTTGGGCAAGTTGCTTTTTGTTTTTGATGATCGCTTTAATCTCGTATCAACGCATCATGATGTGGTACGCCATCATGGTTGCTGTCGCAACTAGTTTGTATGTCATGTGGAATGCCGATACCGTGACGGTAGAAATTGATCCGACGGACCATTATGGACGGATTGGCATGATTGTGATTGGCGTATCGATTGCGCTTGTCATCAATCACTTGCATATCCGTAATTTAAATCGGTTAAATGACCTTGCGATACAACTACACGATACAGCGCGACGTGATGAGGAAACAGGTGTCTTGAATCGCCAAGGGTTAAACGAAATTGATTTCCCAAGACCCGAACAACAGCTCATTTTCGTCGGAATTCATTTAGAAAACTACTATGAGTTGGCGCGGTATTTCGGAGAAGATATTCAGTCACAAGTACTACGTGCCTGTATCGAGCGACTCAAGAGACAACTACCTCCTTACCAAGCGTTTGCTCGGATTGAAGCAGGAACATTATTGATCGTCATGGAAAAGCCGGACGAGGTGGCATGTAAGGAAGCGATGGAAGAATTGAGTCAAGCAATCTCCGTACCATACGAAATCGAGGGGCATCATGTCTATGTCAACATATCCATCGTCATTGATAATGGCGAAGGGGCGACCAGCAATCGAAAGCGTCGGGTGCAGCAATTATTGACTGCCTTACAAGAAGCGGCGCAACAAAACGAACGTGTGATGTGTATTGACCAAGAATGGCGTAAGGATCAAAAACTACGAGTCAAAGCGGCACAATCTCTAGCCCAAGCTAATATCGAAACGGATTTTCATCTGGTTTATCAATTACAATACGATGTTCAATCAGAGCAATTCATTGGTCTTGAGGCATTAGTTCGATGGAAGACCCCGTTACAGGGAGCTGATCGACCATCCGTGTTCATTCCGATTGCTGAAAAAAGTGATTTGATCATTCGTCTAGGAGAATGGATTTTTGAGGAAAGCTGTAAGACACGCAAAGCATTGGTCGATCTTGTTCCAGACGAGTTTACATTGTCTGTCAACGTATCACCGCGCCAGTTGACGAGTGAATCGTTTATGCCGTTCATCGAACGAACGCTACTGAAGTATGCCTTAAAACCACAACAGATTAAAATTGAAATCACAGAGAGTCAGTCACTTGATTTTGAAAGTCAATCGATTCATCGAGCGCTCAAACGAATCAAAACGCTCGATTTCCCATTGTCACTTGATGATTTCGGAACCGGTCATGCATCCTATCATGTTCTCGAGCGTTTGTTACCGTTACGTCAATTGAAGATTCCGAAGCAATTCATCGAACAAATCGGTGAATCGGAGAAACGACAATCCATCCTCGAGTCTATTTTTCAATTGAGCCAGTCGATGCATGTCGAATGTATCGTCGAAGGAGTTGAGACGGGAGAAGAAGTACGCATTGCTAAGGAAATCGGCATTCGTCTATTCCAAGGTTATTTCTTTGCTAAACCGGTACCACTTGAAGAAATCATATGTCTACTGCAAAAAACGAATGAAGGAACGGTCCGTTGACCAACAAAAGCCACTTCAGTCCGAATCGCTCGGAGGAGAAGTGGCTTTTTTAGTATTCATTCCGATTGATACAGGCGATACTGATTTCGTCCTTGCGCTTTTGCTTCGTACAAAGCGCTATCCGCTTGCTTGAATACTGTTTCAGCTGGTTGTTGATGAGCGTAAGCAATTCCTGCGGACACCGTAATGGATACGGCATGATCTTGCATGACGAACGGTGTTTGCTGAACGGCGGTTACGATTGTTTCAGCTAGGACGACAGGAGGATGCAGTTCAATGTCTGGAACGATGACGATGAATTCTTCACCACCGTATCGACCAACTGTCACTGGTGCCGGACAATGCTCGTTCAATAAAATCGAAAAGTGACGCAAGACAGCGTCTCCGATAGCGTGACCATGTGTATCGTTCACATTCTTGAAGTGATCCAAGTCAAACAAGATGACACCCCAGGAAGCCTTACTCTTTTCGAGCGTCGTGACTTTTTCTAAAATGACATGGCGATTCGCGAGTCGCGTCAATTGATCGGTCGAAGCAAGGTAGGATTGATAGGAATAAAGAACAAAATGCTGCTGAAGGAGCGAAGATAAGCGATAAAACAAAAGAGCTCCGCCAATCGTTAAAATGAAATACGGAATATAAATCGTTCCCCAGGCATCCGCCGGGGAGTTACTCATAATTAATCGCGAGAGTACAAGTAGCGAACCGACCGTGACGATGGCAGAAAAGAAGTACCCTTGTCGTTTGATGAATCGACGACAAATAAAAGAAAGTACTAAAAATCCAAGTAGTGTGATAACGGAACTAAACAGAGCATTTAGTGAATCACCATTATCAATCACGAATCGATAAATCAAGAGCATCAGTCCTGTCACGGCAATACTGACATTACCGCCAAACAAGGCAGATAAAGCGAGAGGTAATAATCGTAAATCAATCAGTGCTCCATTTAAATCGATTGCATTATGCATAAGTAGAATGCCGGTTATACCATTGGAAAGTCCGAAATAGAGACGAGTTGATATTTTTGAGTCAGGTTGAATTGGCAAACGATCACGAAGTAGATAAAAAGTGAACGTAGAAACGAGAAAAATAATACAGATATTAATAAAAAAGATATTCACTGTCGCAAGCATCATGAAGCCCTTCCTATATCAAAGTTTCAATCTATAGTCATTGTACGATATCAAGTCATGTAATGACATAAAAATGGAAAAAACAGCCTAATCGGCTGTTTTAACGAATCGGTGCAAATTTTTGAATCTCTAAAACGGCCTCATTCCATGAAGCGACACGAATGACATTATTCGGTACGGCTTTACGGTTATAAGGTGCGTCGAACAAGATTACAGGAATGGATGTGTCTTCTGCGATCTGCACAGCATTCTCTAATCGATCTTCCATGAATAAATCGAGTGATAAATCACGGACGACTTGTACTTTGTCGTGTGATCCCGTCATGATCAAGGAATCAAGAGGAAGTTCGTGTTGTTTGATCCACTCTTCTGTTACGGGACGAACGAGCTCTGATCGTGCTGTCACGTAATGGAGATCATATTGCTTCCGCAAATTCCATAAGTGGTGGCGAACATGTTCTTGAGGGATGGATTCACGATAAATGCCTGTCTCGTGACCAGAGTTCACCATGTAGTCCCAAAATTCGATTTGATTCATATCGGTATACGTATGCAATTCATACTCTGAAGCCTGATTGAAGTCAATCGACGTTCCGAGATATTTATTCATGTAAGTGAAGCAAGAGGATGGATGTGTGATTGTTCCATCGATGTCGATTCCAATTTTCATTTACAGTCACCCACGTTCTAAAAATTTTTCTTCACTTAGTATAACATAGTCGAAATCGAGATACGAAAAAAGACTCCTCGCGAGCGAGGAGTCTTCAACTTATGCGTGGTTTGCTTTTTCGGCTTCTTTTTCAGCCTGTTTTTCGAGAACGATCGCATCAATCTCTTTTTTCAATTCTTCGACCATCGTTGCTTCCGGTACTTTACGGATGATTTCTCCGTGACGGAACAACAATCCTTCGTTGCGTGCACCAGCGATACCGATATCAGCTTCACGTGCTTCACCAGGGCCATTGACCGCACATCCGAGAACCGCGACTTTGATGTTCGCTTGGATGTTTTCGATATAGTCTTCGATTTCTGCGGCAATCGACATCAAATCGATTTCGATCCGACCACATGTAGGACATGAGATCAATGTCGCCGCGTTCGCTGCGAGACCGAATGACTTCAAGACTTCTTTTGCAACCTTTACTTCTTCGACAGGGTCCGCTGAGAGAGATACACGAACTGTGTTTCCGATTCCGCGTGACAAAATCGCGCCAAGTCCAGCTGCTGATTTTAATGAACCAGAACGAAGTGGACCGGATTCCGTAATCCCGACGTGAAGTGGGTAGTCGAACGATTCAGAAGCGAGTTGATACGCTTCAAGCGCCAACTGTACGTCTGATGCTTTAAGCGAGACGATGATGTCATGGAAGTCGAGATCTTCGAGGATCTTAATGTGGTGCAAAGCACTTTCGACCATACCACGAGCAGTTGGATAGCCATATTTTTCAAGAATATGCTTTTCAAGTGAACCAGCGTTTACTCCGATACGAATCGGAATGTTTTTCGCTTTTGCTGCTGTAACGACGGCTTCTACCTTTTCGCGACGACCGATGTTACCCGGGTTGATCCGGATTTTATCGACGCCAGCTTCGATTGCCATAAGCGCAAGTTTATAGTTGAAGTGGATGTCTACGACAAGCGGAATGTTGATTCGGCTTTTGATTTCTGCAAGTGCGAGCGCATCACGTTCTTCCGGACAAGCGACGCGGACGATTTGGCAACCAGCTTCTTCAAGACGTAGGATTTCAGCGACTGTCGCTTCGACGTCGTGTGTTTTAGTTGTCGTCATACTTTGGATGATGACTTCATTATTTCCACCAATGACAAGGTCCCCTACACGAACGGGACGAGTCTTAGAGCGATGGACCATTTTCGGCATATCGAAAATCTCCTTTTGTGGCATACCGCCATATTGTTTATGTTTACCTTTTCTATCATATCGAACTATTCCCTAAAAATCGAGAAACAAGAACGAAAATTGAACATTTACAATTGTTTAATGAAAGAAGGGCGTCCGTCAATCCGTCGGACGCCTGATTTTAATACTCATTGAGGTTTACGTGAAGCGCGTGGCTTTGAGGAACGGGCAATCCATAATGGTACTAATGTGTAGACGAAGTGTCCGATTACGAGTATCCCGATTCCGAAGCGAGGGTAATCGAGTTGGTATAGAAGCATACCGAGTGGGAAAGACCAGAGATTCGTTGCAACCGTATAAGGAAACGTTTGGCGATATGCCCACGGACGGGGAAGTAACAATCGAACGAATCCCTTCGTTAGATACGCCATGAACAACACGTAAAGTAATACAGCGATTGCGATAAAGATGAAATGAAGGATGAACCAGGCAACGATCGGGATGCTTTTTTGTAAAAAGAAGGAATCAATGATCGTCGTCCAAAGTGAAATCCAAGCTAATCCACAAAAATAAAGGGAAACATCTGCCAAACGAAGACGTAAAAACAGACGATTTGGAATTAAGGAAGTTTGTAAGTAATTAATCAGTTGACGTAAAAATGACAAGTGAATCACTCTTTCTACTGTTTTAAAACAGATTTTAATTGTTTAATTTTGATTAGTAATAAAGGGTTTTTGTGTAATGGTACAGATTAATAAAACCTTAACAAACGGATGTCGCAAAAACTATTTACAAGTTCACCGGACCTTTACATAATGGGGAAGTTGAGAAAATAAACTTTACAAACACATCAATCCACATGAAATAAAGGAGCTGGCAAGATGAACTATGATTTGCAGGAAATGATTTTCACCTTCATCGGTGGACTCGGGATTTTCCTATTCGGTATTAAGTATATGGGAGATGGGCTCCAAAAAACAGCAGGAGACCGATTACGTTATATCCTTGATAAATATACGACAAATCCATTGTTAGGTATCCTAGCAGGTATCGTCGTCACGATTTTGATACAGTCGTCGTCAGGGACGACCGTCATCGTCGTCGGACTCGTTAGTGCAGGTCTGATGAATTTACGACAGGCGATCGGAGTCGTCATGGGGGCTAACATCGGAACAACGATTACTGCCTTCATCATCGGCTTTAACGTCAAGGAAGCCGCGCTTCCAGCGATCGCAATTGGTGCTTTCTTGATCTTCTTCTTCAATAAAGAACGGGTTCAATACATCGGACAGATTTTCTTCGGCTTCGGTGCATTGTTCTATGGTTTGACATTGATGGGCGACGGAATGGCTCCACTCGAGTCAAGCGTCTGGTTCCGGGAGTTGACGGTATCGATGTCGGATAATCCATTGCTTGGTGTATTCGTCGGAACGATCTTTACCGTTCTTGTCCAGTCATCGTCAGCAACGATCGGTATCTTACAAGAGTTGTACGCTGGTGGCATGATCGATATCAAAGCGGCACTTCCGGTCTTGTTCGGTGATAACATCGGAACGACGATTACGGCAGTACTTGCAGCACTTGGTGCGTCGATTGCAGCTAAACGGACAGCAGCAGCACACGTCATCTTCAATATCATCGGAACAGCATTGTTCCTGATTGCATTACCAATCTTCTCAAGCTTCATTACTTGGATCACAGGCGCGCTTGATTTAGGTCCAAAAATGCAAATCGCCTTTGCACACGGGACATTCAATGTCGTCAATACGTTGATTCAATGTTGGTTCATTGCGCAAATCGCATGGCTTGTACAAAAAATCGTACCGGGTACGGATACGACGATTGATTCAAAACCGCGTCATCTGGATCAAAACATCTTGAACCAATCTTCGGCACTGGCATTAAACCAAGCGAAGCTCGAAGTATTGCGAATGGGAGAATTCTCGAAAGACGCACTTGCAAAAGCACACCGTTACACGCAATCGCATGATAAGAAAGATGTATCGGAATCACAACAGATTGAATATGCGATCAACCATTTAAATACAGAAGTCACGAGTTATCTCGTTAAAGTAGCGGCACATGATTTATCAGAGCGTGAATCAAATGAGCACTCGTTACTGATGCATGCCGTCAATGATTTTGAACGGATTGGTGACCACGTCGAAAACATCGTCGAATTGGTTGACTTCCAAATCGTCAACCGGATTCAGTTCACATCATCAGCGAAGCAAGAGCTTGATGACATGTACGCCTTGACACAAGAAATCGTCGATTGTGCCGTTCGTGCTGTCGAAGAGGATGATGTCACACGAGCTCGCAAGGTTCTGGAGCTCGAAGGCAAACTCGATGCACTCGAACGGTCATTCCGTAAGCATCACGTCCTTCGTGTTAACGCTGGCGAATGTACGGGACAAGCAGGGATGATCTTCGTCGATCTCTTGTCGAACCTCGAACGAATTGGCGATCACGCTGTCAACATCACGGATCTCGTCCTTGAACAGCGGACGGCTTTAACGAACTAAGTGAAATACGATTTATCTAATACAGCTGATTTCAAAAAATGAAATCAGCTGTTTATTTTTTTGAAATAGCATATTGACAAGTTTCGCCACATCTCGTAATCTAGTAAGAGTAAGAAACATACATCATGGCGGTGTAGCTCAGCTGGCTAGAGCGTACGGTTCATACCCGTGAGGTCGTGGGTTCGACTCCCTCCGCCGCTACTATTACTTAAGGACCCTTAGCTCAGCTGGTTAGAGCTGACGGCTCATAACCGTCCGGTCGCAGGTTCGAGCCCTGCAGGGTCCATTCAGTAGAACGCTCTTCGTTGAAAACGAGGAGCGTTTATTTTTGTTCCTCCGGGGAATAGTAAAGATATTGTAATAATATTCATACTATAGTAACTAAGGGAGAGCGAAGAGAGATGGAACGTAACCATACGATGATGCAGTTTTTTGAGTGGCATGTAGAGAATGATGGGAAGCACTGGCAACGCTTGAAAGAGCGGGCGCCTGAATTACGTGCTGCCGGCATCACGTCCGTGTGGATTCCACCGGCGTCAAAAGGT
Source organism: Exiguobacterium sp. s78 (assembly GCF_018618985.1). Lineage (NCBI taxonomy): Bacteria > Bacillati > Bacillota > Bacilli > Caryophanales > Exiguobacterium > Exiguobacterium sp. s78. The sequence goes on along the minus strand of NZ_JACSNB010000001.1, from coordinate 1,998,054 downwards.
CAATCGGATGAAGATACAGGATATGGCATCTATGACGTCTATGATTTAGGCGAATTTGATCAAAAAGGAACGGTCCGTACGAAATACGGTACGAAAGATGAACTCGTCGAAGCGATCCAGGTCGCTCGTGAGAACGATATCGCTGTTTACGCTGATGTCGTCATGAACCATAAAGCAGCAGCTGATGAACTTGAGACGATCAATGTCGTCGAAGTCCATCCGGAAGATCGTTCGAAAGAAATTTCAGAAGAGTTTGAAATCGAAGCCTGGACGAAGTTTACATTCCCAGGACGTAACGGAAAATATTCAGATTTCATCTGGACACATGAATTTTTCAATGGAACGGATTTTGATGCCCGTGAAGAAAAGACGGGTGTCTTTAAAATTTCCGGTAAAAATAAAGATTGGAATGATCAAGTCGATGATGAATTCGGAAACTATGACTATTTGATGTTCGCGAACATCGATTATAATCATCCGGAAGTCCGCGAAGAAATGATCCGCTGGGGACATTGGTTCCAAGAAACAATTGATTGCCAAGGTTTCCGACTCGACGCCATCAAACATATCAATTATGAATTCGTTCATGAATTCGCAAAATCGATGATTGAAAAAAGTGAAGGTGACTTCTATATGGTCGGCGAGTTCTGGAAATCAGATCTCGATGATTGTCGTCATTTCCTCGATAGCGTCGACTATACGATCGATTTGTTCGATGTTCCGCTTCATTATAAGTTCCATGAAGCTTCGAAGCAGGGACAGGACTTTGATATGACATCGTTATTTGCAGATACCCTTGTCGAATCACACCCGACGAATGCCGTCACGTTCGTCGACAATCACGATTCCCAACCGGGAGAATCACTTGAGTCGTGGGTGGATGACTGGTTCAAACAACATGCTTACGCGGCGATTTTACTTCGTAAAGACGGTTACCCATGTGTCTTCTACGGTGACTATTATGGAGTGCAAGGACCACATCCGGTAGAAGGGAAAAAAGAAATGATCGATGCATTACTCTATGCACGTTATCACAAAGCATATGGTGAGCAAGAAGATTATCTCGATGATCCACATTGTGTCGGTTGGGTTCGCCGTGGAGTTGAGGAAATTGAGAACTCTGGCTGTGCGGTCTTATTGTCGAATGCCGATATGTGTGAAAAACGGATGTTCGTCGGTGAAGAACGGGCAGGCCAAGAATGGTTCGACTATACGAATCATCAAGATCACCCTGTTGTGATCGACGATGAAGGATTTGGTGTCTTCCCAGTTCCAGGTGGTGGTGTCTCAGTTTTTGCTCCACGAGAAGTCGAGTAAATCCGAGGGTCTTGACTTGCGTCAACACAGGTTCTTTTGCTAGTCTTAAAGGGTATTGAAGTTTTCGAAAATAGCACAAAGGGGGACATGAACATGTCAAAATTTGAATTACCAGAACTCGGCTACGCTTATGATGCGCTTGAGCCACATATCGATGCTCGTACGATGGAGATTCACCACACGAAACACCACAACACGTATGTCACGAACGTGAATGCGGCGCTTGAGGGTACAGAACATGAAGGAAAGTCACTTGAAGAACTTCTTCAAAACTTGGATGCTCTCCCAGCAAACATTCAAACTGCAGTCCGTAACAACGGTGGCGGTCACTGGAACCACTCATTCTTCTGGAAACTGTTGAAGAAGAACGATGGCGCTGCTCCAACAGGCGAACTCGCGACAGCAATCGATGAATCATTCGGATCATTTGATGCATTCAAAGATGCATTCGCAAAAGCAGCAACAACTCGTTTTGGTTCAGGTTGGGCTTGGTTAATCGTTGACGGTGGAAAATTGGCGGTCGTTTCGACACCAAACCAAGATACACCAGTCATGGAAGGCAAAACACCAATCCTCGGTCTTGATGTTTGGGAACACGCATACTATCTCAACTACCAAAACCGTCGTCCTGATTACATCAATGCGTTCTTCAACGTCGTTGATTGGGATCACGTAGCGAAGCTTTACGCTGACGCGAAGTAATGTGAAAACTAGCGTATCGTTCAATTGTGAACGATACGCTTTTTTTAATGCGGAAAATGATGGGATAGGTTGTTATGGAAAGTTTCCTTCTATATAATGAAACAAGATGACTTTTGAACGATAGGGGAGTACGCCATGGCTAAACGAATTACCGTACGAGGAAGACGGCGTAATCATCTGCCGCTTCGTCTGAATTTAATGTTCTTCGTCGTTTTTTTATTGTTTGCGATTTTGATTTTCCGTTTAGGAGTCGTGCAAATCGTCAATGGTGAGAAAATTTCGCGGGAAGTTCAAAAAACAGAAATGATCGCATCAAAATATGAAGTGCCACGCGGAAAGATTTATGACCGGGATGGTCGTCTTTTGGTTGATACGATTTCTAAATACTCAATCGTCTACCGTCGAGCACAAACGACGAAAGTCGATGAACGCATTGAGATTGCACAACGTCTTGCAGCAATCATTGATCTACCGAAAAAAGATTGGAAAGTCACAGAACGTGATATTAAGGATTTCTGGATCGCGACGAACACGAAAGAGTCTGATCGTCGTTATCAAGAAGCCGTCAAACAGAAATATCCTTCAGCAGAAGCACAAAGTAAACTATCAATCGCAGAACAGGATCAAATCCGATTAGATGCGATTACGAAAGACGATATTGATTATGACGATCAAACAATGGAAGTCATTGCGATCAAACACAACATGGAAGTCGGTTACGCGCTTGATCCACAACTCGTCAAACTCGGTGCTTCCGCAAAAGAGATGGCAATCATCGATGAAAATCTAGAAGATTTAAAAGGTGTATCGGTGGAACCGTTCTACGAGCGTTCTTATCCATATGAAGGAACACTTCGGAATATCTTCGGGAAGTATTCGAAGATTCCAGCAGAACAACAAGCGGAGTTCAAAGCAAAAGGCTACAGCTTGAATGACCGTGTCGGAACATCATTCCTTGAACAACAGTATGAAGATCTACTGCGCGGGAAACCCGCATACGATGTGTATGAGACGTTCAATGGAGAGCCGGTCGGTGATCCAAAACGCGAGGAAGGCGAGTCCGGTAAAGATCTCGTTCTGACCGTGGATGCGGAATACAACAAACAAGTCGACCAAATCATGCAACAAGCCATTAAAATGGGACGTGGCATGGGTAGTCGTTATCTAAAAGAAGGTTACGCCGTCGTCATGAATCCACAGACAGGTGAGATTCTTGCGATGTCTGGTCAAAAGTTGGATCCAGCAACCGGTAAGTTTTCGGATGTCGCAATCAATAACGTCTTAACGTCGCTTCAAATCGGTTCGACGATCAAAGGTGCAACGGTTGCGATGGGGCTCGAGGAGGGCGTTATCCGTCAAAACGAAGTCATCAATGATGCTCCGATTACAATCGGGGGTACGAAAAAAGCATCGTACGTCAACATGGGAGCAATCACGGATTTAACGGCACTTGAGCGTTCATCAAACGTTTATATGTTCAACATTGCGATGCGGATGGCGAAGTACCCAAGTAACGGTATTGCCGGAGCGAGTGTGGACGGAGCAGCTGCGATCATGCAGAATTACTATAGTCAGTTCGGGCTTGGAGTAACAACGGGTGTGGATTTACCGTACGAAGCAAAAGGTGTTCAAGGAACACCTGACCGTGTCACGCTACTCATGGACCGAGTCATCGGACAGTATGATGCCTTTACGCCGCTACAAGTCGCACAGTATATTTCAACGCTTGCCAACGGTGGCTATCGTGTTCAGCCGCACTTCTTAAAAGAAGTTCTCGCGTCGAATTCGATTGAAAAAGGAACAAAACAAGTGGATTATAGCTTTAAGACGAATTATTTGAATCGAATTGAAGTCAGTCAAGATAACATTGATCATGTTCGTGAAGGATTACATCGCGTTGTCAAAGGAGAGCGTGGTACAGCAAAAATCATCGCACAAACCGGTATTGATGCAGCTGCGAAAACAGGTACAGCGCAGGTTAGTGTCTATGGTGACGATGGAATCGCCTTACGTGACGGAAGTGGTCAACCGGTTCGTTCATTGAACTCGAACCTCGTTGGCTGGGCACCGTATGATAATCCAGAGATGGCATGGGCCGTGTTCCTTCCTTATATGGAACAAGAAACCGTCAACTCAAAAATTGGTCACGATCTTGTTAAAGCGTACTTTAATGTCAAAGATATCCCGTGGCAAACTAAGCCAAATTAACTAGATGGAAAACGAGAGTGAGCAATCACTCTCGTTTTTTTGTTTGCATTGACCTTTTTTTCTAATGGATTTCGAATTGTAAACACTAAAAAACACGCCTTTACAATTCTTTTACGTTGGATTCATTTCGTTTTAATAGTTCATCCGTAGTATAAGTCTTGTAAGGAAAACGGATAAAAAGTCGTAGCATCGTCAGCGACATACTTTCGAGGAGGAAAATTAATCATGTCTTGGATGAAAAAAACAGCACTCATCACAACGGTAGCATCAATCGCAGTAGTGGGGGCAGCATGTGGTAACGATAAAGGCGGTTCTGCTAGTTCATCTGATTTAAAAGGAAAAATCGCAATCGACGGTTCTTCTACTGTCTTCCCGATCATGGAAGCTGTCGGTGAAGAATATTCGATGGAACAACCTGACGTAGATGTCACAGTCGGTGTCTCTGGTACAGGTGGCGGATTCAAACGCTTCGTCGTTGGGGAAACAGATCTTTCAAACGCGTCGCGTGAAATTAAAGAAGAAGAAGCAGCTGAAGCGAAAAAGAACAACATTGAATTCACAAAAATGGCACTCGCATATGACGGTTTGACTGTCGCAGTCAGCAAAGAAAATACATGGGTAAAAGAACTCTCAATGGAGCAACTCGAGAAAATCTGGCTCGATCCGAACATCAAGACTTGGAAAGATGTCGATTCTTCTTATCCGGCTGAACCATTGAAATTCTTCAGCCCAGGTAAAGACTCAGGAACATTCGACTTCTTCTCTGAGGAAGTACTTGAGAAAAAAGATATGCGTAAAGATGTTCAATTATCAGAAGACGATAACGTTCTCGTCAAAGGTGTTGAAGGAACGAAAGGCGCAATCGGATACTTCGGATATGCGTACTACGCAGAGAATAAAGATAAGTTGAAGGAAGTACCACTTTCTGCTGAAGGAAAAGATGCAGTTGATCCAACACCAGAAACGATCAAAGATCTTTCTTATCCACTGTCACGTGAAATCTACACGTATATCAATAACAAATCGATGAAAGACAAAAAACAAGTCGCTGATTTCGTTCAGTTCACGAACGAAAACGCTGGTGATCTTGCTGAAGAAGTTGGATACATCAAAATGCCGCAAGATCGTTACGATGAAAACGCAAAAGCAATTGAAGATGCAATGAAATAAATCATCGAGTCATGAGGATGGCCCAACCGGGGAAGTCTGTACCGGTTGGGTCCCGTTCTCATGTCAAGAAGGAGTAGGGAGTGAAGAAGGATGAGTTCAACACAAAATAAATCGGTTCGCGAGCTGATTCAACAGAACCGACAGCAAAAATATAGTATGAAAAACGTCATGGAACGCGTCATGCCGATCGTGTTATTCCTTTGTGCGTTTGTCTCGGTCGTTACGACCATCGGCATCATTCTCACGTTAGTCATTGAAACAGAACACTTCTTCGAAGTTGTTCCGTTCAAGGAATTCTTCGGCAGTACGAGCTGGTATCCACTCAACTCACAACCAGAGTATGGAATTTGGCCACTTGTCGTCGGTACGCTTGAGATTACCGTGATTGCGATGCTAGTTGCCGTGCCGATCGGTCTCACATCAGCGATTTATTTAAGTGAGTACGCGTCAGACCGCGCACGCCGTATCTTAAAACCAATTCTTGAGGTGTTAGCAGGTGTTCCAACGATCGTCTTCGGATTCTTCGCATTGACGTTCGTTACACCATTGCTTGTCAAGTTGATTCCAGGTATTCAAATTTACAATGCGCTCAGTCCAGGGATCGTCGTCGGGATCATGATCATTCCAATGATCGCTTCGATTTCTGAGGATGCGATGAGCTCCGTTCCGAAAAAAATTCGCGATGGTGCGCTTGCACTCGGTTCGACACGTCTTGAAGTTGCATTGAAAGTCGTCGTTCCAGCTGCATTATCAGGTATCATTGCATCGATCGTACTCGGTATGTCACGTGCAATCGGTGAGACGATGATCGTAACGATCGCTGGTGGTTCGAATCCGACAGCTGCTATCGATCCACTCGAGCCAGTCCAAACGATGACAGCGTATATCGTTCAGGTCGCCTTAGGTGATGCTGGATTTGGAACTGTCGAATATTACAGTATCTATGCGGTTGGTACACTCTTGTTCGTCTTCACATTAGTGATGAACTTACTTGCGAACTGGATCACACGCCGCTTCAGAGAGGAGTACTAAGATGGCCTTACCAGAAAAGCAACCTGTCTCAAAGAAATTCATTGATCCGGTCGCGGTGAAGAAATCCATTAGCCAGCGACTCGTCGTCAACAACGTCACAAAAGTCATTTTCCTTGCTGGACTGTTCTTTGGTCTCGTCGTCTTAGGTATTCTCCTGTTCGGCGTCATCCGTGACGGTGCGTCATGGTTATCACTTGAGTTTCTACAAAATGCACCATCACGTCGTTCGGAACGTGCCGGGATTTATCCGGCGTTAATGGGCTCCATCTTCTTAATGCTCTTGATCATCCCGATGATTTTCATCATTGGTGTCGGGGCAGCGATTTATCTAGAAGAATATGCGAAGAAGAGTCGGATGACTTCATTCATCGAAGTCAACATCTCAAACCTTGCTGGTGTTCCGTCAATCGTCTTCGGTTTACTTGGTTTGACGTTCTTCGTACGTAACATGGGCTTCGGTTCAACATTGATTGCAGGAGCATTGACACTAGCGTTGATGAGTCTTCCGGTCGTCATCGTCTCGTCTCAAGAGGCAATCCGTGCCGTTCCACAAGCGATGCGTCATGCATCACTTGCACTCGGTGCTTCGAAATGGCAAACGACGTTCAAAGTCGTTCTTCCGGCGTCACTTCCGGGTGTCATTACTGGGATCATCTTGGCTGTATCTCGAGCAATTGGTGAGACAGCACCACTCATCATGGTCGGAGCTGCGATTTTCATTGCTCGTGCGCCTGAAAGCATTTTCTCAGAATTCACAGCATTACCGATTCAAATCTACAACTGGACAAGTCGTCCACAAGCGGACTTCCAAGGACTTGCAGCGGCAGGAATCATCGTCTTAATGGTCATCCTCTTGACGATGAATTCACTTGCAATCTGGATTCGGAACCGATTCTCAAAACGCTACTAATCGAACGAGATAGATAGAAGGGATTTCTTTTAAGGAGGAAGACAGATGATGGATACGAAGCTGAATACGAAATCAGTCGTTACAGAAGGGACAGAGCGTATGAATCAACCAGTAGCAGCACGTGAGAGCGTCTATAACGTCAAAGACTTAAACTTATGGTACGGTGACGATCATGCGCTGAAAGATGTTAATCTCGACATTAAGAAAAATGAAGTCACGGCAATCATTGGACCGTCTGGATGCGGGAAATCGACATTCATCAAAACATTGAATCGAATGGTCGAACTCGTTCCGATCGTACGGACGAATGGTGCAATCGAGTATCACGGACGCAATATCTTTGATAAAGAATACGGTGTCGAAGAATTACGGACATCGGTCGGAATGGTCTTCCAACAACCGAATCCATTCCCAAAATCAATTTATGACAACATCGCTTATGGTCCCCGTGTCCACGGTGTCAAAAACAAAAAAATCCTCGACGAGATCGTCGAACGCAGTTTACGCCGTGCGGCGATCTGGGATGAAGTCAAAGATCGTTTGAACGAAAATGCTTATGGTCTTTCTGGTGGTCAGCAACAACGTCTTTGTATCGCGCGTTGCCTTGCAATCGAGCCAGATGTCATCTTGATGGATGAGCCGACATCGGCACTTGACCCGATTTCTACATTAAAAGTAGAAGAACTCGTCCAAGAGTTGAAATCAGACTACTCGATCATCATCGTGACACACAACATGCAACAGGCTGCACGTGTTTCGGACAAAACAGCGTTCTTCTTGAATGGTGAAGTCGTCGAGTTCGATCAAACAGACCGGATCTTTGGAAATCCGAGTGACAAACGGACGGAAGATTACATTTCAGGACGATTCGGATAAGAAGGGGAGACGAGACGAATGGCAGCGAACCGTACGATTTTTGGAGAAAATCTTGCAATACTCGATCAAAAGGTCTTTTTACTCGCTCGTAAGACAATGCAACAGATCGCAACAACGGCAGAAGCACTCGAAAAATATGATCAAGACATCGCGCGTGGTGTCATCGAAAACGATAATGAACTCGATGATCTTGAACTTGAAATCAACGATGATGCGATTTTATTAATCGCGAAGCAACAACCCGTTGCGACAGATTTACGACGAATCATCACCGCGATGAAAATTTCGTCGGATCTCGAACGGATTGCAGATTACGCGGGGAATATCTCAAAAGCGGTTCTTCGTGTCGAAACATTCCCGTATGTCATCGATATCTCTTTGTTGAAGGAAGCATTCGAGACATTACTGGATATGACGGAAACTGCGATCGTCGCCTATCGTGACGGAGATGTCGAGAAAGCAAAAGCCTTGTCTGATCTCGATAACGTCATTGATGAGACGACATATAAGGCACTTCGCCAGTATATGCGTCATATGTCGCTTCAGCCGATCGTTGTCGATGAAGTCATGCAATTCACGAACATTTGCCGCTACATCGAGCGGATGGGTGATCACTTGACGAACGTCGGGGAGCATCTTATCTATCTCGAAAAAGGAAAACATTATGATTTAAACGGATGAATCAAGTAGGCAGGAGGAATTTCCTCTGCCTACTTTTTTTGTAAAGGGATTCGAAACACGTTTGTAGAATAGGAAAGAAGTGAATAATGACAGAGAGGTGATTGGGAATGCTTGAGCAAATCATTAAAATGAAAGAACAAGGGCTGACAACAAAACAAATCGCAGCTCAATTGGATACGACTGAAGGGAAAATCAAATATGCTTGGACTAAATATCGTAAATCGTTAACAGAACAACCTTCTGTAGCAGCGCCGAAAGTAAAATCAAAAACGGTCAAGCAGACGAAAAAGTCGACTGCACCGGTATTAGACGTCGTACCGTCTGTGCAAGTGGTACCTTCGCTAGAACGCGACGCGTTTGGAATGGCGACACATTACGAGGATGACATCCTCCACGCCATCGTTCAGTCACCGACAGCTTTATACGTCTACTGGGAATTATCTGAACTGTCGAAACAGTTGCTAGAAACGCACTATCACACGACGTTTGATTCGTTCCGTAAAGAATTACGCATCATTGATATCACGCTTGTTGAATACGAACAAGGACAGGCAAATCGGACGTATCAATTCGAGCTGCCAGAAATGACGAATGCTTGGTTCGTTCGACCAGTCGCCCCGAATACTACATACATTATTGAATGGGGCATTCAAACAATCGACGGGGACTTTGTTCCAGTACTGCGTTCAAAACCAGTCGAAACGCCACGTGACGAACCAGTCACGGACGGACGGTTCGCGGAAGTCGTGCATCATTGGCAATACGGAGAGGTCGAACAACCGGAATGGGTCGAAGTATTACGTCCTTATTCCTATTTCGATCGCGTCCGATAATGGAATTAGAGAGAGGGAAAGGAAGAGAAGCTATGCGAAAAGGATATTTTTCACTCGTCTTACATGCACATTTACCATATATCCGTCATGAAGAGGCACATCGCTTAGAAGAACGGTGGATGTATGAAGCGATTTCAGAAACCTACATCCCATTATTGTGGGAGGTCGATCGCTTGTCACGTCCGCTCGGCTGGACGGTCAGCATTTCACCACCCGTCATCGAGATGCTTGCCGACCCATTGATTCAAGAGCGGTATATCGAGCATATCGAAGATACGTTACGTTTGATTCGCCAGGAACTAGAGCGAGAGCTTGCTCAAAAGGAACGAGATGCGCTTCTATTCTATCAAGACCGCTATCAAGATTTATTGAATACGTTCCTTCACTGGGAAAAAGATTTGAACCGGGCATTCCGTCATTACAAAGAGCAAGGTTATCTCGATTTGATTACGTGTACGGCGACACACGGATTCAGTCCGCACATGTTGTCTGAACAAGCGGCACGTTCTGAAATTCAGACGGGATTGAACTGTTTCGAACGTCATTACGGATTCCGTCCATCTGGTCTTTGGATGCCGGAGTGTGCGTATACGCCAGGACTTGATCGTATTTTGTACGAAGAGGGCATTCGTTATACATTCGTTGACGAACATTCAATTTTAAACGCGGATCCGTCATCGAAACATGGAATCGGAGCACCTGTCTATTCTCCGCACGGTGTGGCACTGTTCCCGCGTGATCAAATCATTTCCGGGAAGATTTGGAGCTCTGTCATCGGATACCCGGGTCATCCGGATTACCGCGAGTTTTATCGTGATCTTGCGTACGATCGGGAGTGGGATCAAATCGCTGAGTTCATGCACCCGGAAGGCTTACGTTATGATACAGGATTGAAATTGCATCGCGTAACAGGAGAAACGGATCAAAAAGACTATTACGTCCGTGATTGGGCATGGCAACGGACGAGTGAGCATGCAGCAGACTTCGCACAAGCACTCGGTGAACATTTGGATGCGCATCAAGGACAAGACTTCCCACCGTTCCTTGTCACAGCACCATTTGATGCCGAATTGTTCGGTCACTGGTGGTTTGAAGGTCCCGACTTCCTCGGTAAAGCGATGGAACGTTTAGAAGACCAAGGAATTGAGTCGATTTCACCGGCGATCTTCCTCGAACGTCACTTCCAAGACATCGACACGGCACACGTCGCGATGGGAACGTGGGGACGAAAAGGCTACGCGGAAGTCTGGATCAACGAACGGAATGACTGGATGATTCGTCATCTCCATCAGCTTGAGAAGAGACTAGCAGGTGTCGTAGCTCGAAATCGTCATCAAGATGCATTGACTGTCAAAGCGAAGCGTCAACTCATTCGAGAATACCTCCTTGCTGTCTCGAGCGACTGGCCATTCATCCTCGATGGACAGACGACAGCGCAATATGCTGCGAATCGTTTCCGTGAGCACATCTTACGTTTTGAAGAAACCGAGCGTCGACTGGATGCGGAGGAGCTGACGGTGGAATGGTTGGATGATCGATATCGCGAATATCCTTTTCTTCAAGATTCAGATATTGAACCAGATGTCTTTTTGACAGCACATGATTACTATGTGGCAGTGAAGCGTGAGAAATCTTGGAATACAGACGCCATCTTATTGTTCGTCCGACAATATGATGCGTCAGACCGGCCAGCTTCGGAGCTCGCTCGACGGCTCGCTGCTACTGGTGAGAATGTCTATGTCGTTACGGAACATCCGGAAGCGTATCGATTTGAAGAAGGTGTTCACGTTTACGGAGTGCAAGTGACGGGTCTACCGCTCGTTCAGACCTATAACCAATTGGCGGCACTAAACTTAGCCTTCTTACGTCAAGCGCAAGCCTTGAGTAAGATCGTTGATTTCGCAGTCATCCACAACTTCAACATGGAGACTGCATCAGCTGCCCAAGCCATCGCTAAGATCAAAGAATTGCCACTCGTCAGTAACGTCTACGATGTCGAAAGTGAGCGTTCACCTGATCGTTCAGGCGGTCTGGTCGTTGCCTTAAAACGACTTGAAGGAGATGCGTTGCGCCAATCAGCGGTCGTTTATCTAGAACGAGAAGAGTCACGTCATGGGGTGGAACAAGAGTATCACGTCGAAAAGAAGCCGCTGCGTTTTGAAGAGAACCTTGAAAAACCATATCAACACGTGACGAATCCGAAAAAGAACGGATGAACAGTTGCAATTCCTTTCCTTTCTTGGTACGATACTTGAGTATGCTTAACCTTATGTAAAGCAAAATCACTTGATACATCGAGAGCTAGATAGGAGGGAATCCCATGCGCGTTAAAATCACATTAGCTTGCACTGAAACTGGTGACCGTACTTATATCACTAAAAAGAACAAGCGTAACAACCCAGAGCGTCTTGAGTTGAAGAAATACAACCCACGTCTCCGTAAGCACACACTTCACCGTGAAGTGAAATAATTGAGATGGAAGCCGTCACTTCGTGTGATGGCTTTTTTTGTGGAAAGGAAGACAACTATGAATAAACAAGAAGTACGCCGTCTGATCAAAGAACGACTAGATGTGATGGAGAACCGTGCGGAAAAGGAACGATTGATTCACGAACATGTCTTGTTACTACCTGAATGGCAACAAGCGACCTGTGTCGCGATCACGTTAGCTTTTCGAAATGAATGTGATACAAGAATGCTGATTGAACAAGCGTGGCAAGAGGGCAAGACGGTCTTGATACCAAAAGTAGTCGGAGACGAGATGGTCTTTTATGAACATGGACCAGAAGATCAACTGCAAGCAAATCAGATGGGGATTGCTGAACCGATCGCTTCAGCACGTCGCGCCTCACTTGATCAAGCAGAGCTTTGCCTCGTTCCAGGTCGCGCCTATCGTCGGGACGGCTATCGTTTAGGATGGGGAGGAGGCTATTACGATCGTGCACTCGTGCCATATGCAGGATGTAAAGTATCGATTGCCTTTTCTGAACAACTTCTTCCAGATTTCGAAGTGGAAGCCTTTGATATCCCCGTTGACTTGATCGTCACTGAATTAGAGGTCATCCGATGTTGAGCGCGACCATTTTGTTTTGTCTATTGCTTGCTTGGACCGGACGATCTTTTCGTTTATTGACGACAAGTGGTGCTATCATGACCCTGCTCGTCGGTAGTGGTGTCTCATTCGGATTCGGTTGGCAAGGATTAGTAGTACTCTTACTCTTCTTTGGTAGCTCGAGTCTGTTATCGAAGGTCGGAAGGTCCAGAAAACAATCGGTCGACTCCATCGTTGAGAAAGACGGCGCGCGTGACGGATGGCAAGTCCTTGCGAATGGAGGGGTAGCGTTCGTTGCTGCCTTAGCGTATGCTATGACGAAGGATTTTGCGTATCTCTTGTTATTTCTATTCGTCATCGCAGCATCGAATGCTGATACGTGGGCATCTGAAATCGGACCGCTCTCAAGACGTGATCCGTGGTCTCTCAAAACGTTACGACGGGTACCAGCAGGAACGAGTGGAGCGATGTCGCTGATTGGAACGATCGGTACGATCGCAGGAGCTGCGTTCATCGCTGTAGCAGCGCATTGGATATTTTCTCTTTCTTTAAGACACGTCTTACTCGTAACAAGCATCGGTGTACTCGGGAGCCTACTGGATACACTATTTGGAGCGGTAGGGCAACGCGTTTACCGATGTACGGTTTGTGGGGAATACACGGAAAAGCGAGAGCACCATGGTCAACCGACAGCTTACGTTTCAGGCATTCGATTTTTAGGGAATGACGCTGTCAATGTCTTAACGAGTGGTTTGGCAAGCGGAATCGGGTTTATCATCGTTCGATTTTGGTAACTGGAAAGTATGTGAGTATGTAATTCCTTATGTTAGGATATCAATGACACAAAATGGACAAATGTGATTAATTTCACATGATACAAAGAATGTGAAAGATGTTACAATTTACTTGTGAGATAGTTAACAAACTCTTAGGACGAATGGAAGGGTGGACATAACGATATGGAATTACATGCGAAAGTGACACGAGTAGCCCTCATTGGAGCTGGTGCAGTCGGTTCAAGCTTTGCCTATCAGATGTCAACAGCTGGACTTTGTGAAGAACTTGTCATCATTGATGTCAACAAAGCCAAAGCAGAGGGCGAGGCAATGGACTTAAACCACGGAACACCATTTAGCTCTTCACCGATGCGCATATGGGCTGGAGACTACGCGGACTGCCGAGAAGCGGAAGTCGTCGTCATCACGGCAGGCGCTCCACAAAAACCAGGTGAGACAAGACTCGATCTCGTTGCAAAGAATGCGTTGATCATGAAAGAAATGATTCGTCAAATCATGGATTCCGGTTTTGATGGTATCATCGTCGTGGCTTCTAATCCGGTTGATATCATGGCGCATCTTGCCTGGAAATATTCTGGTCTTCCGAAATCCCGCGTATTTGGATCAGGAACGGTGCTTGATACAGCGCGCCTGCGTCAAATGCTCGGAGAATACTTTCACATTGATTCCCGAAATGCCCATGCCTATATTCTTGGCGAACATGGTGACACGGAATTCGCAGCCTGGAGTAACAGCCGTATTTATGGAAAAACGATTGATGAACTACTTGCTGAAGACGATCGTTATTCTCAAGCAGATCTTGATCAAATCTACATCAATGTCCGAGATGCTGCTTATCATATCATCGAGCGCAAAGGGGCAACCTACTATGCGATTGGGCTTGGACTCGTTCGGATCGTTCGTGCCATCCTCGGAAATGAGAACTGTCTATTGACGGTCGGTGCGCATGTCGATGGGCAGTACGGAATTTCCGGTATCCATATTGGAGTTCCCGCCATCATCAATCGTCAAGGTGTGCGTGAAATCATTGAAGTCTCATTGACGGAAGAAGAGTTGAAGAAATTCCATCATTCTGCTGATGTATTACGTCAGACGCTTGAACCCGTCTTGCAAGGATAAGCGTACGCATCATGATGAAGGTATCACGAAATAAAGTAGCAAAAAACTCAAGTGTCGGACTTGCTTCACATTGTCCACACTTGAGTTTTTTTGATGTAGTGAACGAATACATAAAAAATCACATCTATTCGTCCGGTAGTAAAAAGAAAAAAATCTAGGTTTTATTTTACTAGAAAAGGGTTAAGTAAGAGATAGAAGCATTTTTACGTCATTTTTTTGTACGTCATGATACCCAAAAAGGAGAGAACCGACAGTCATGTATACTTTTCGAAAACTAACTAAAGAGGATGCAGAACAATACTGGAATCTACGCCTTGAGGGATTAAAAAATCATCCAGATGCATTCGGTCATTCGTTTGATGATGAACAGCAAACCCCGCTCCGCGAAGTACAAGAAGGACTTGAGGGAGAACCCGACTCCGATGAGGTTTGGCTTGGTATGTTCGACGGTGATACATTGTTTGGGTTTGGTCAGGTCAAACCATATGAATTGTCACGTGAATCGCATAAAGCGATGATTTCTGGAGTATACGTATCACCTGAATATCGCGGAGGTACTGGTCGCGCTTTAATGGAAGCCTTAATCGAGGAAGCGAAGAAGTTACCGGACGTCGAGCAAGTCATTCTTGCCGTTTTATCAGGAAACGAAGCCGCACAAAATCTTTATGAGTCGCTCGGTTTTGAAGTATATGCCGAAGATCCAGATTCCGTAAAATTAGAAGATGGCACATATCGTGATGATATTTGGATGAAGAAGTACGTCTAAGTTCTTGAGATGGTGTGGAAAGAAGCTGTAGCAAAAAAGCGCTACAGCTTTTTCGCATCGTATCCGTAGGATATCAGTATCGGCAAAGAATGAATATTTGTTATCATGAGAACAAAGCGGATGTCACGTCGTAGTCCGATTGAAAGGGAGCGAATGAACATGAAAGAAGTCATACGTACGATTGAAGAGCTTGTCTCGATTCCGAGTCCAACAGGTTCGACAAAAGAAGCTATTACATATGTAGAAAAGCGATTGGTAGCAGAAGGGATCACGTATCGAAAGCTTGAAAAAGGAGCGATTTTAGCGACACTACCTGGTGCTTCAACGCGTACGCGGTTACTGACGGCACACGTCGACACACTAGGAGCGATGGTGAAAGAAATTTTACCAACAGGACGACTTCGTTTATCACAACTGGGGGGATATGCTTGGACAGCGATCGAAGGTGAGAACTGTCTCATTCACAAGATGGACGGTCAAACGATTTCAGGTACGATCGTGTTCCACCATTCGAGTGTTCATACTTCGCGCGAGACGAACAAAACGGAACGATCCGCTGATAATATCGAAGTACGGCTCGATATCCGTTCGACGACAGCAGAAGAGACGCGCGTCTCGGGGATTGAAGTAGGAGACATCGTAACGTTTGATCCGCGATTCCTCTATACGGAAACAGGATTCGTGAAGTCGCGCCATCTCGATGATAAAGCATCTGTTGCTTTGTTGCTTGAATTGATCAAGGAATGGAAAACAATCGAACTACCACACACGGTCCAGATCCTGATTTCAAATTACGAAGAAGTCGGATTCGGTGGAAATGCTGGATTCACGGAAGAAGTCGCAGAATACATCGCGGTCGACATGGGAGCACTAGGAGAGGGGCAACACTCCGATGAATTCACAGTCTCCATTTGTGCCAAAGATGGTTCTGGTCCGTATGACTTAGCTTTACGCCACCAGTTAACACGCTTAGCACAACGTAATAGCATTCCATATAAAGTTGATATCTATCCGTTCTATAGCTCGGATGCCTCGGCAGCAGTAAGTGCGGGCCACGACGTCCGGCACGGATTGTTCGGTCCGGGAATCGAATCGAGTCATTCGTACGAACGTACGCATGAGACGTCGTTACAAGCGACATATGATTTGCTACATGCCTATGTAAAGGAGCCGATGGTCGATGAAGACACTGTATGACGTACAGCAGTTACTCAAGACATACGGGACATTCATCTATCTTGGGGATCGAGCGTCCGATATCGCGATGATGATGCTTGAACTCGATGAATTACAAGAAGCGGGCGTTTTGGAACAACGTCAGTACGATTCAGCGAAACTAATCTTACGACATGAATTAAAGCGTTCACAATCCGATAACATTTAAGATTGTGCAACCCTTTGCGCAAATGGGTTATGTCCGGTAAAATGATGAAGCAGACATTATATGAGTATAGGGGAGACGAAGCAATGAAATGGTTACTCGGCATTGATATCGGCGGAACGACAGTCAAGATGGCAATTTTGGATTTGCAAGGGATCATCGTAGAAAAGTGGGAAATCGAGACGGTCGTTTTGAATGATGGCGTACAAATTCCTGGAGATATTGCAAAATCTTTCTTTGAGAAGTGTCAAGAGAGCAATAAACGACCAGAAGATTTCGTCGGAGCGGGCATCGGTGCGCCGGGATTCATTGATTTTAATACAGGTGTCGTTGAGAAAGCAGTCAATATCGGTTGGAATAACTTTGAACTGATCGGTGAATTCGAACGTTTGACGGGTTTACCGGCTGTGCTTGAAAATGATGCGAACGCAGCGGCAATCGGTGAGATGTGGAAAGGTGCCGGTAGTGGGGCAACAGAACTCCTTGCTGTCACACTCGGTACGGGCGTCGGTGGTGGTCTGATCACGAACGGACAAATCGTGCATGGTACAGTCGGAATGGCTGGAGAAATCGGTCATATCACGATGTTGCCTGAAGGTGGCGTTCTATGTGGATGTGGTCGCAAAGGATGTCTTGAGACGATTGCGTCAGCAACAGGGATCGCCCGTCTTGGTCTTGAGAAGCGTAAAGGGAAGGAAACGTTACTCAACGACATCAAGGCAGTAACGGCGAAAGACGTATTCGAAGCGTATGAGAAAGGAGACCGGATCGCAACGGAAGTCGTAGAAGAAGTGACGTTCCACCTCGGTCTTGCCATCTCCAACTTAGCGAACAGTATTAACCCGGAAATCATCGTCATCGGTGGTGGTGTGTCAAAAGCAGGAGAGACATTGCTTGCACCACTGCGTAAACAGTTCGAACGCTTCGCTTTACCACGTGTTTTCGGATCGACGACGTTCAAGATTGCCGAACTTGGAAACGATGCCGGAGTCATCGGCTGTGCATGGCTTGCGAAGCAGATGTTTCTCAAAAAATGATAATATTCAATTTCAGTAGAAGGTTCGCTTCGGCGAATCTTTTTTTTGTTTACAAACGTACAGTAATTATGTGATTGTTAAGTATCTTCCGGATTCCAGTTGCATTTTTGTAAAACTAAGCGTAAAATTTTCACGTGATATGGGTATATGTAAATTATGATGTAAGTTGTGTGAACTGAAAGCAGAAAGCACATGTAAATTAGGAGGCAGGTTTTTATGCAGCAAGACGCAAACATCTGGTCGCGAATGCGCCTAAAGATGGGTCAAGGCGTTCGCAGCACCTATAAAGAGCACAAGCTCTTTTGGATTGCGACCTTATTGATTTGGTTAAAAACGTATTTAGCGTATACACTTTTCTTCAACGTTCCCGTAACAAACTCTGCGCAAGCATTCATTCTACTAATTAACCCAATTAGTTCAGCGCTCTTCATGTTCGGGTTCAGCTTCTTCTTCCGGGGAAATGTTCAAAAATGGTTCATCTACGGTACATTGTTCGTCGCGACACTCATTTTATATGCGGACATCATTTTCTTCCGCTTCTTTAATGACTATCTGACGTTGCCGGTATTGTTCCAAACATCGAATGCAGAGACCGTTTCTGCATCGCTCGGGTCACTCTTGAATTGGTCCGATTTATTGATCGTCGGTGACTTGATCATCTTACCGTTCTTCTTACGGAAAATGGACATGTCAAAAAACGTTGCGTCACGTGGACGCGCGATTCTCGCATTCGTTGCAGCAGTTGTCGTTTTCCTTGGAAACTTGACGCTCGCTGAGACAGAACGTCCAGAATTGCTCACACGTGCCTTTGACCGAGAACTGCTCGTTAAAAACATCGGAACATTTAACTTCCATATGTATGACGCACTCATTCAGTCGAAGACATCTGCGCAAAAAGCACTCGCGGACAGTTCTGAACTGTCGGAAGTTCAAAGCTTCATTGATTCAAAACATGCTGAACCGAACCCAGCTATGTTCGGAAAGTACAAAGGAAAGAACGTCATCGTCGTTTCCTTTGAGTCGGCACAATCCTTTGCAGTTGGATTAAAGGCACCAAACGGACAAGAGATTACACCGAACCTGAATAAGTTGATCAAGGAATCGCATTCATGGGATAACTTCTATCACAACACAGGACAAGGGAAAACGGCAGATGCTGAGTTCATTCTCGAAAACTCGATCTATCCACTTGGACGCGGTGCAGCATTCTTTACGAACGGAGAAAACGAATTCCGGGCAACTCCTGAAATGTTGAAAGAAGATGGCTATTATTCAGCTGTTTTCCATGCAAACAACAAATCGTTCTGGAACCGAGACATCGTCTACAATAGCTTTGGCGTCGATCGTTTCTTCTCAGAGACGGATTATGACTTAGGTGATCCAGCAGATTTGACGGAGTGGGGCTTGCTCGATGATAAATTCTTTGAACAGTCATTGCCGATGTTGAAAGATTTACCACGTCCGTTCTATTCGAAGTTCATCACATTGACGAACCACTATCCATTTGAGATGCCAAAACCAGAAGATGAACTTGTACCACCGCTTGAGACAAGTTCTACGACGCTGAACCACTACGTTCAGGCACTAGCGTATCAAGATATGGCACTTGGTAAATTCATCGAGGGTCTGAAAAAAGATGGTACGTGGGATGATACGATCTTCATGGTCTATGGTGACCACTATGGTATCTCGACGAACCACAATGCTGCGATGGCAGAACTCATGAACAAAGATGAGTTGACGCCGTATGATGTTGCACAATTGCAACGTGTACCATTCGTGATCCATTTACCGGGTCAAACGAAAGGTGTCAAACATGAAGACGTCGCGAGCCAAATCGACATTAAACCGACATTGCTTCATCTGTTAGGACAAGACTTCAAGAATGAAGTATTGTTCGGTACCGATCTCTTCTCGAAACAGCACAAGGATTATGCGCTGTTCCGCGATGGTTCCGTCATAACAGACAAAACGGTCTATACGCAGGAAACATGTTATGATCGTCAGACGGGTGAAGAAGTAAAAGATGGAGAGTTAGCGGAGATGTGTAAACAATCTACGAAACAATCCGAGAAGGAGTTAGGACTTTCGGATAAAGTCATCTATGGTGACTTGCTCCGTTTCCTTCAAACTTCAAAATAAGATAAAGAAAACGAATCTACTTTCGAGTGGATTCGTTTTTTTTGTAGAAAGGCAAATAAAAAGAGAGATGCGCGAGGCATCTCTCTTTTTAGCGTATCTTGATTACGATGGAATACCGCCGTAAATCAATGTCGCAATCCCGAACCAGCCGAATAAGACGACAGTCAGACCTGCGAATACGAGTGGAAACATTTGGCGTTTCTTAAGTGAACGAACGACGGCCCAAACGCCGACGAGTGCGACGAAGAAGAAAAGCCAACCGATTGGTTGATCCAAATGCATGACGTACTCCCCCTTAAACAATCACGTTATGAATTTCACGAAGATTTCACTTAAATCTCACTTTTTAGTTTATCCGACTCGCGGGATAAAGTCGAGAGGGCGTTGCAGGAACTTTCGACAATTTCGTGTATAGTAGGAGAAGAGTCTATTGTAAAGGGGTTTTATAGAATGGAAATCGTAATGATCACTTCCGGTATGGCATCTGAAAATGGTTATTTATTATTTAAAGACAAGGAATGTCTTGTCATTGATCCAGGTACAGAAGATATGCGGTTTTTCGATGAGATTGAAAGTCGGGGAGCGACTTTAAAAGCGATTTTGTTGACGCATGCGCATTTTGACCATATCGGAGGTGTCGATATGTTACGACGCTTCACGGAAGCGCCTGTCTACGTGCATACGGAAGAAGCAGGATGGCTCGGTAATCCAGAATGGAATGGTTCGGCAAAATTCGGAATGCCGCCGATGCGGATGAAACCAGCAGACCATTTGTTGCAACCAGGACGGCTGACGGTCGGTAGCTTTTCGATGCATGTTCTTGAGACGCCAGGGCATTCACCAGGAAGTGTGACGTTCTACTTCAAAGGAGAGCGGATCGCGTTCGGTGGAGATCTCTTGTTCCAGCAAGGCGTCGGACGGACGGATCTTCATGGTGGGGATCAAGACGTATTGATGCGTTCACTGGATCGACTCATCGCGGAACTACCGGCAGATACGACGATCTATCCAGGACATGGTCCGAGTACGACGATTCGTCAAGAAATGAAATCGAATCCATTCCTCTGACTAAAAAAACTCGCCATCCAAAAGGATGACGAGTTTTTTTCATTACATCTGGAAGTTTGACCAGTACGTAAAGACGATGAAAAATACAGTTAAGTAAGCTCCAAAGATATAGACATACGTTTTTTCAGTTAAGCGCAAGTAACCAAGCGCTGCAAAAAAGACAGTTTGTGCTAAGAAGACGAAGCCCATGACTAAAAATGAATCCGTATGCTCACTTGAGCTTGCATCGCCACCCAATGCGCCGATAAATGCCATGACTGCGATGATACCAGTCCAGAAACCGAGTACGCGGTACATTCTCCCCATTCCTATAACCCCCTAAATCCGACAGATAGTCAATATACGTACTTATTTTACCAAGCAAACAATCATCCGTCCATCCTGTTCTAGTGATTGTTAAGGAATAACTGTGAACAAAAGATGAAGTTTCAAAAAAAGTTGTACAATAGTTGTACAAAAGGTGTACAAAGTTAAAATGGCGTGCTATAGTAACTGTAATGAAACCCCACACTTTGAGAGGAGGAGCAAAAATGACGAATGAGTTAGTCTTTTTCACATACCCAAGCTGTACATCATGTCGTAAAACGAAATCATGGTTAAAAGAGGAACATGTTGATGTAGAGGAACGTCATCTGTTCAGAAATGCTCCAACAGTTGATGAACTCATGGAACTGTTGAAATTATCGACGGATGGGATTGAAAGTTTGCTCGCAACACGCAGTCAAGCCTTCAAAGATCTCGGCATTGATATTGAAGACATGAAACTCAGTGAGTTATTACGCCTCATGAGTGACAATCCGAAATTATTACGCCGCCCAATCATCACTGATGGAAAACAACTTGTTATCGGATACGATAAACCAGGTCTTGAGACATTGGCGAAGCGTAAACATCGTACAATCGCACACGTATCGTAAAGAAGCCGGTTTGGTCGGCTTCTTTTTTTTGTGTATTGTTTGCGGTAGGGAGGTGAAGAGAAATGAAGGAATGGACGACACAACTCATGGAACGATTCGAATCACTTGGTGCAACAGACGTTCATTTCGTACCGAATGAAGCTTGCGTCCGGATCATTTGTCGAACGGGTGACGGTCTGTGTGAACAAGAAGAGGTGGAATTGACGCGTTATCGAACGCTTGTCAGTCATGTTCGCTATGAGGCGAACTTAAAGGAACAAAATGAGCGGATTCCGCAAAGTGGTTTGTATCCGCACGGGAAAAAGGGAATGCGCGTCTCGTTGTTACCGAGTCGACAAGGAGATGCAATGTCGTGGCGATTTTATCGTTCGACGGTCTCTCAAGAAACGGCTTTACGAACGTTACACGATCAATTGGACTTCGCTTGGTTAGCTGAACAACGACACGGGTGTATCGTCATTTCTGGATCGACAGGCGCAGGAAAGACGACGATGTTATATTCCTTGATGAGTGCGATGGAAGAAAAACGAATCATCTCGATTGAAGATCCGGTGGAGTGTACGGTACCAAACGTCTTGCAACTGGAACTAAATGAAAAAGCAGGGTTCACTGCTACGCGATGTTTTGAAGAAATATTGCGAGCGGATCCGGATTGGATTGCTTTTGGTGAGGTGCGGACGAGAGAGGCAGCACGTTTGACGATGAATGCCGCACTTAGTGGTCACGTCGTGTTGTTTACGTTACACGCTGGAAGTATTGATGAGGCGCGATTGCGATTGTGCAGTTTAGGTATCGAAGAGTCAGAACTGGCTGTCTGTCAACGCATCATTCATCTCGAGCGAAAAGGAGAGGATGTCCGCTGTACCGTCAGAAACTTACAAGCCGCGATCAAAGTCGGTTCTTAAAACGATATCATCGCTTGTTATCAAAAGGCATTTCTACGAAAGAGACGTTACTCATTTTAAAACGATTCGAGCGTCAGCCGTTCTCCGAAGTAGTCGGAGAAATGGAACGCTGTCTTGAAAAAGGAGACTCCTTTTCAGCATCGCTTGAACCGCTTGCGTTAACGAATACTTTAAAACGACTTCTTTTTGTTGGAGAAAGGACAGAACGACCGTTGCTCGTCCTTCGCCAAATCGTGAAACTGCTCGACCTCGAAACAGAAATGCGATCGAAGTTTTGGAAGATGATCCGGTATCCGCTTGTTCTAGCGACCAGTCTATTCCTCCTGTTCTTCTTTTACGCCCTCTACGTATTTCCGTCTCTCCTCGAGATGTCGGACCCGAAGACTCTCCCCTCATTTCTTCATCTCCTTCTTCACCCCTCTGCGAAATATCTGCTCGCAAGTATTCCCGTTATTTTGTTAACCTCCAGTTACCTCTTTTTTCGCTTTTTTCCGTTAAACCGTATTTTACGACTGAAACCGCTACAGCGTTTGATTCGTCTCTACTACAGCTATTTATTCACGATCGAAGTAGGATCGTTCATCGATGCTGGCTTCTCGCTTGAAGAGACCTTTCGTCATCTAGAGCAAGGACAAGCGAATAAAAAAGGACACCTCTATGCTCGTCTACATGCTAAACAACAGGCAGGGGAACCACTTGCAGAAGCGCTTGGCGAAGATGAAATCATCGAAGCCGAGACGATTGGAATCGTCCATTTGGCGCGGGAAAGTGGCGATCTTGGTCCGTTGTTGCTTGAACAAGCGACACTCTTGCATGAGTCGATGGAAGAGGAACTAGAGAAAAAGTTGTTATGGATCGAGCCGATTTTGTACGGTGGATTGACGATCATGACGGGAACGTTGTTTCTCATCTTGTATTATCCGATTCAGCTAGCGATACAGCAGCTTCCATTCTAAATAGAGGAGACGATACGATGAAACAATTCTTAAAGCGACAGGATGGATTCACCTTACTTGAGATGGCAGCCGTCTTATTGATCATTTCGTTGTTACTGCTCGTTTTGATTCCAACGATGACAAGTGGAAAGGACCAGGCGAAAGGTGTCAGTTGTGAGGCGAACATTCGAGTCATTCGGTCAGAGGTTAATTTGTATTACGCGAAAGAGAAAAAGTACCCGGAATCGCTCCAGACAATCAATCGCGGTACAACTGATAAACCGAATGCCCTCGTCTGTGATCAGGAGACGTATACGTATGATCCGAAGACTGGCGAACTTACGAAGTGAACAAGGATTTACCTTATTTGAGATGACGGCGGTGCTGACAATCATTGCTTGTTTACTTGTTTTTTTGTTGCCGGCACTGTTTGAAAAACGACCGGACTGGATTCCGCTTGAACAAGAGGTTCGTCTGATGGAACAAGATATTCAGACACTTCGACTGATGCAGTACTCAAAGCAAGATCAAGCATTGATGCAGTTTCGATTTCGAGGGGACGGTACGGGATACCTTGTCCTTGCGGATGACCGGTTGTTATGGCAACGAACATTCCAAAATGGTCATACGTGTACCGTTCCGCCCTCGAATCGCATCATCTATTTTAAAAGCTATCACTCGATCTATGCAGCGACCTGGTCTTGCCGTTCGGCAACAGCCGAATATGAAATCAAATTCTTACTTGGGAACTATCAAATGGCAATCCGTAAAGTGAGGTGAGAAGTATGCAGAACGAACGCCAAGCGGGCTTCTCTTTGCTTGAAGTGATGCTCTCTATCGTTGCGATCGGTATCTTCATGACGTTAGCGATCGATCCTTATCTCGAGTTACGGACGAAACAAATGAAATGGGAACAAGAGACGGAACAGCTTGAGCAGATGGCGACGGATCAAGTTGAAAACCGAACAGCGTCCTATGTCCTGAAACAAGGAGCGTGGTGCAATGAAACGATGTGTCTTGCGAGCGGAATCCGGAATGACCCTTCTCGAACTGTCATTCGTCCTATGGCTGAGCCCACTTCTTCTGCTGGCAATCTTGACATTGACCCCACTCGTTCGTCCGCCGGAAGTCAACCGAATGAATGAAGAATTGTTCTTTCATACCGTGGAACGACTGATGTGGCGTAGTACGATGTGTGAGCGCGTCGGAGACGAGATTCGTGGAATGGACGTCAATCCGGGAGAGACGGCTGAAAAGTGGCGTCTCGTCCGTGTGCAAGATCAACTACGTCTCAAGAAAGAACAGGGAGGTGAACTGACATACGCCCGCGACGTCAAACACTATACCGTGACAGGGGATGCCGAGATTCTCTCGATTCAGTTGAACGACAGCAGACGTTCCTTCCGATGCGTCAGGAAGGATTCATCTTGATTCAAACGTTACTGTTACTTTTAGGAATGGGAGTCGTGCTCTTGATTTCTTGTCAGCAGATTGACGAAGAGATGCGGCATCATCAGTTAGAGCAAGAAGCCCTTCAACTCGAGTCTCTCATCCGAGCGGCGAAAGCAGATTGTACGAAGGACGAGACCCTCCGCTACCCAATCGGACAAGTCAGCTGTACAGCGACCGATAAAGGCTTTAAAATGGAAGCGAGATTAGAGAATGGTCAAAGAATCGAGGCGGTCGTCACACATGAGTAAGGTTTATTTGATTGGGTTTATGGGAACTGGTAAAACAGCCGTCGGACATCGATTGGGTTCACAATACGAGGTCGACGAACTGGATGAACGGTTCGAACAGGAACATGGACAAACGATTACCGCTTTTTTCGCTGAGCATGGCGAAGCAGGGTTTCGTACACATGAAAGCGAATTGTTGAAGAGTAGCAATGCGGAAGTGGTTGTCACGGGTGGCGGGATCGTCGAACGGGAAGAGAACCGACTGTACATGCAGGAGTCCGGAACAGTCGTCTGGATCGATACACCCTTTGATTTGATTTGGGAACGTATCGCCGCTGATCCGAATCGTCCACTCGTGACAGAACGGGAACAAGTGAGACGATTGTTTGAACGTCGCTATTCCTTATATGCTGGAGTAGCTACTGTCCGACTTGAAGGAACGGCATCAATCGAAGAATTAACGCGTGCGATTGAAACTGTATTGGAGGAGAAGTCATGATTTGGATTACGTTAGGTATTATTTTATTGGCTATCATAGGACTCGTGTTGTTCGGATTCAGTCTTTACAAAAAGAAGCTGTCTCAGGATATTCGGCAGTTAAAACAACTGATGGAGCGCTTTACGATTCGTCAGCAAACCTTGCAGACGAACATTGATCATACGACGCAGCGAATCGATCAAATCAAAGGGAATATCAATCGAATCACTGAAGAAGGAAATCGTGTGAAGCAAGGAGCGAGCCAATTGGTGACGGAAGGTCGTCGACTCCAGGAGGAAATCAAACGAACTGCCGGAATCAAACAATTTTGAAATGGCTTTCATGGGAAGAATATGAAACAATAGGAGAGAAGGGACAGGGTCCTTTCTCTCTTTTTCGTATGTTCCTTTTTCCGAATAATACTAGATAATTATGATTTTAATTGGTAAGATGGATTTGAAAATGGAACATTAAAGAGAAGAGAGAGCGAAAACGTTCGTAAATAGGGGGATTTGTATGAGTCAAACGACATTGAAAAGAACACCGTTATTCGAGACGGTTTCGCAAACCGGTAAGATGGTGGATTTTGCGGGATTTGAAATGCCAGTTTTGTTTTCCTCGATTAAAGAAGAACACGTTGCAGTAAGGGAGAACGTCGGCATGTTCGATGTCTCGCACATGGGAGAACTGTTCGTCAGCGGACCGGATGCTCTGACGTTTTTACAAGCTACATTATCGAACGATATTTCGAAGATTGCGGTGGGGCAAGCGCAATATAACGTCTTATGCCAAGAAGACGGTGGGACAGTGGATGATTTACTCGTCTATCGTTTGGCAGAAACGGACTATCTTCTCGTCGTCAATGCTTCGAACATTGAAAAAGACGAACAACATTTACGTCACTATCTAACAGGAGACGTCACGCTTGAGAATCAATCGGAACAATATGGTCAAATTGCGGTCCAAGGACCACGTGCGGAAGCCATCCTTTCCGGCATGACACCACTTGTCTTATCAGAGATCGGATTTTTCAAGTTCCAACGGGGGACGGTTGCAGGAGTGGAAATGATCGTCTCACGCAGTGGGTACACAGGGGAAGATGGGTTCGAACTCTACATGGCAGCTGGTGACGCACCTGCTGTCTGGCAAGCACTGCTTGAGCAAGGTGTCGTACCATGCGGGCTCGGGGCACGTGACACATTACGTTTTGAGGCATGTCTTCCACTTTATGGACATGAATTATCAGCAACGATTTCACCAATCGAAGCGGGAATGGGCTTTGCGGTCAAACCACAAGTCAAACCGTTCGTCGGTTCGG
Organism: Exiguobacterium sp. s78; assembly: GCF_018618985.1. Classification (NCBI taxonomy): domain Bacteria; kingdom Bacillati; phylum Bacillota; class Bacilli; order Caryophanales; genus Exiguobacterium; species Exiguobacterium sp. s78. The sequence goes on along the minus strand of NZ_JACSNB010000001.1, from coordinate 1,970,731 downwards.
AAGTCTTGTTGCAACAGAAAGAACAAGGAGCACCGCGACGCTTGATCGGTCTTGAATTACTCGATAAAGGGATTGCGCGTCAAGATGCACCGGTTTGGCATGACGGGGAAGTCGTTGGTGTGGTGACGACAGGTACGTTGCCGCCGACAGTCGGAAAAGCGATTGCTTGGGCACTCGTTCCTGCAGAAGTAGCGGAACAAGAGCAATTTGAAGTGGAAGTACGCGGAAAACGTTTAGCAGCGAAACGAACAGCGACACCGTTTTATCGTCGCACGAAATAAGGGGGATATTTCTATGGATTTTCGTTATTTACCAATGACAGCAGAAGATGAGCAGGCGATGTTACAGACGATCGGTGCAGCATCGATCGAAGATTTACTCGCTGATATCCCGGCATCCGTCCGTGATAACGGTACATTGGAAGAAGTCGGTGTGCCACTTCCGGAAACGGACTTGATTCGGACGCTATCGAAGCTTGCCGACCAAAACATGAATACGAAACAATATCCATCGTTCCTTGGCGCAGGCATCTATGATCACTATGCACCTGCTGTCGTCAATCATATGTTACTGCGCTCAGAGTTTTACACTGCCTATACACCGTATCAGCCAGAGATTTCGCAAGGTGAACTACAAGCGATTTTTGAATTCCAATCGATGATTTGTGAATTGACAGGGATGGATGTCGCGAACTCGTCGATGTATGACGGTATCACGGCGTTAGCGGAAGCGGCTATGCTTGCTTGTGCCCATACGAAGAAAAAGACGATCGTTCTTTCAGACGGCGTTCACCCGGAGGCACACGATGTCGTTCGGACGTATGCGAACGGTCCAGGACTAAACGTCGAGACGTTGGCGCTTGAGCAAGGTGTCACACGGATCGATCAACTCGATGCCATCGAAGACGTCGCCTGTGTCATCGTGCAGTATCCGAACTTCTACGGTCGTGTCGAAGAACTACAAGCATTGGCCGATGCGACACATGCACGTGGTGCGCTCTTCATCGTCTCTGCGAATCCACTGGCACTCGGTATCTTAGAAGCGCCAGGTAAACTTGGCGCTGACATTACGATCGGAGATTGCCAACCGTTCGGAATTCCACAAAGCTTTGGTGGACCGACATGTGGTTATTTCACGACGACAAAAGCGTTGATGCGTAAGATTCCGGGACGTCTCGTTGGACAGACCGTCGATGAGAATGGGAAACGCGGTTTCGTTCTGACGTTACAAGCACGTGAACAACACATTCGCCGTGACAAGGCGACATCTAACATCTGTTCGAACCAAGCGTTAAATGCACTCGCTGCTTCGATCGCGATGAGTGCACTCGGAAAACGGGGTATCCGGGAACTCGCGACACGCAACTTGCAAATGGCACATGCCTTAAAACAAAAGCTGAAACAGGCTGGCTTTACGATCGTTGACGATGGACCGAGCTTCAATGAATTCGTCGTTATGCTACCAATCGACGCGACACGTGCGAGTCAACAATTGCTCGATCACGGAATCATCGGCGGTTTACCGTTAGGATCGTATGACGCGGCACGTCAAAATGAAATGCTTGTTTGTGCAACGGAATTACGGACGAATGAAGAGTTGGATCAATTCGTGACAGCGTTAGGGGGACTCACACATGAATGAGCAAACATTGATCTTTGAAATTTCTAAACCGGGTCGTATCGCCTATAGCTTACCGTTACCGACTGTCGATGAGGTGGCAGTAGAAGAATTGTTACCGACCTCGATGTTACGGAAGGAAGACGTGGCGCTACCGGAAGTATCTGAACTGGATCTCGTCCGTCACTATACGGCACTCTCGAACCGTAACCATGGTGTGGATTCTGGATTCTATCCACTCGGATCATGTACGATGAAATACAATCCGAAAATCAATGAAGATATGGCACGCCTCCCTGGGTTTGCACACATTCACCCGCTTCAACCAGTCGAAAGTGTCCAAGGGGCACTCAGTTTGATGTATGATCTGCAAGAAAAACTCGCAGTCATCACAGGAATGGATGAAGTGACGCTTCAGCCGGCGGCGGGAGCACACGGTGAATGGACAGGCTTGATGTTGATTAAGGCCTACCATCATGCACGTGGTGACTTTAAACGGACGAAAGTCCTCGTACCGGACTCGGCACACGGAACGAACCCCGCATCGGCATCTGTCGCTGGATTTGATACCGTGACGGTCTTATCGGATGAACGTGGTCTCGTTGATTTAGCGGACTTAAAGAAAAAAGTCGGTGACGATACAGCGGCACTCATGTTGACGAATCCAAACACGCTCGGTTTATTTGAGTCGGATATCGTCGAAATCGCCAAAGCGGTTCATGAGGCAGGCGGAAAACTGTACTACGATGGTGCGAACTCGAATGCGATCATGGGCATCGCTCGACCAGGGGACATGGGCTTTGATGTCGTCCACTTGAACTTGCATAAGACGTTCACAGGACCGCACGGTGGCGGCGGACCAGGATCGGGTCCAGTAGGGGTCAAACAAGATTTGATTCCGTATTTACCGAAACCAATCGTCCGCAAAGAGGAAGAGCGTTATGTCCTCGACTACGATCGTCCGGAAGCAATCGGTCGTGTCAAACCATTCTACGGTAACTTCGGCATCAATGTTCGTGCCTATAGCTATATTCGGACGATGGGTGGAGCAGGTCTTGCTCGCGTCTCGAAAGAAGCGGTCTTGAATGCGAACTATATGTTGGCTCGTCTCAAAGGTGCGTATGACGCGCCATACGACGTCTATTGCAAGCACGAATTCGTCTTGTCGGGTAAACGTCAAAAAGCACTAGGTGTCCGGACGCTTGACATCGCTAAACGTCTGCTTGACTTTGGATACCATCCACCAACGATCTACTTCCCGTTGAACGTCGAGGAGTGTATCATGATCGAACCGACGGAAACAGAGTCGAAAGAAACACTCGATGCCTTCTGTGATGCGATGCTCCAGATTGCAAAAGAGGTCGAAGAGACACCGGATGTCGTCTTGAACGCACCACACACGACGGTCGTCAAACGGATGGACGAGACACTTGCTGCTCGAAAACCAGTCTTACGCTACGAACCAAAACAAGAAGTACACGCATAAGCTGTTTCATAAAAAAGAGGACCTCTCCGACGAAGGAGAGATCCTCTTTTTGCGATGAACGAAGCATTAGCTCCGTTTGATTTTTCCTGACCACTGCTTGAATCCGCCTTTTAACTGATACAGATTCGTATAGCCTGCTTTTTTCAAGACTTTTGCAGCCTGTGAAGAACGCATGCTACCTTGACAATACAAGTAAATCGGCATGTCTTTTCGTAATTCCTTCGAGCGCATCTTCATTTGGCTGACCGGGATGTTACGGGCACCGACGATGTGTCCACCTTTGAATTCCTGTGTTTCGCGAACATCGACGATTTGTGCTTTACGGTAGTTCGCACGGAATTCTTCTTGCGACAATTTCGTGATGCCTTTGACCGGCATGAAACGCCAAGCGATGTAGGCGATCAGCGCGACCCATAATACGATCGTAATGATAGTTCCAGTTTCCATATTCGACTTCCAACCCCTTCGTTCGTTTAACCTCTGTTTCATTATAGTCAACGAAATCGATTTCGGCAATCGACTCGTGATTGCGCGACCGAGAATGGGTTTGATACACTAAGACGGAAACGTTTTGGGGGTGCTCAAGTGAACAGAGAGTGGCAAGTGTTGACGACGCCGGCGATGGAGCCGGCAATGAACATGGCAATCGATGAAGCATTGATTCAGTTCGTCGGGCGGGGGGAGATCGCACCGACGCTTCGTTTTTACTCATGGGAACCACGTGGATTAAGCGTTGGTCATTTTCAACGGGCAACCCGTGATATCGATCGAGAGCGGATTGCAGAACTCGGGATTCCGATCGTGCGTCGGATGACAGGAGGGCGCGCTGTCTTGCATGCAGACGAGTTGACATACAGTGTCGTCATCCCGGAAGATACAGAAGGTTTACCACGCACGGTCATCGAAAGTTATCGGATGTTGACGGAAGGGATTCGCAAAGGATACCATCACCTCGGCATTCCGGTCGAATTTTCCGTTCCGTTGACGGAAGAGGAAAAAGAAGAATTACGGAAGCCGAAATCAGCCGTCTGTTTTGATGCAGCATCGTATTATGAACTCGCTGTCGGAAAACGGAAAGTCGCAGGAAGTGCACAAGTCCGCCATCAAGGCGTTGTCTTACAGCACGGTTCGGTCCCACTCTCTGTCGATGAAGGTGAATTGTTTGATTGTTTCTTGTATGATGATGAGTCGATGCGCGAGCGAATGAAAGCGCGTTTTTCAGGAAAAGCTGTCGCTTTAAATGAGCTAGCAGGTCGCGCTGTCGCATTTGACGAGGTACGAGAAGCGTTCACGAAAGGCTTCGAAGAGGCGCTTGATTTGTCGTTCGTTCCGTTGACGTTCACGAGTGAGCAGTGGCAGGAGATTGAGCGTCTTGCCGAGAAATACCGTAGTGATGAGTGGAACTGGAAACGCTAATGAATGAAATGGGAAGGTGATGTCGTGCCAACTCCGAGTATGGAAGATTATTTGGAACAAATTTATAAACTGATTGAAGATAAGGGATATGCCCGCGTATCGGATATAGCGGAGTCGTTAGGAGTTCACCCGTCATCGGTAACGAAGATGGTTCAAAAACTCGACCGGGAGACGTACCTTGTTTACGAAAAGTATCGGGGTCTCATGCTGACACCTAAAGGACGCAAAATCGGAAAGCGTCTCGTGGAACGACACGCCTTACTTGAAGATTTTCTTCGTCTCGTTGGTGTGGATGAAGAACTGATTTATAAGGATGTCGAAGGAATCGAGCATCATATTAGTATCGAAGCGTTGGATAAGATTAACGGAATGATTCAGTTCTTTGCGGAACGTCCTGGTTTGAAAGAGGAACTGCATCGCTATCAACAAGCCCATCCAGAGGATTGAGGCTTGTTTTTTTATAGTTCCTTGCTAAAAAAGTTCTCAAACACGAACGATCCATTACATTTTTATGATAAAGTGCGCATTTTAAGTTAGATATGCTATACTGAGCCTGAAAATGGACGAAGGGGGTGGCGGGTGTTCGCACCTTGTCATGGAAATCACGATTAAAGAAAAATTAGTGTCGGAGTCACAACTGAAAGAAAAGGTTCGTGAATTAGCACAACAGATCGAAGTGGATGCGGCTGGGCGTCAAATCGTTCTCGTCGTCGTGTTGAAAGGGTCGATGGTCTTTGCTGCGGATTTGATGCGCGAAATCAAAGGAAGCGTTCAAATTGATACAGTCGCGTGCTCTTCTTACGGAACAAAGACCGTCTCTTCCGGGCGTGTTCAGTTGAAGAAAGATCTCGATCTTGATGTTCAAGGGAAATATGTCGTCGTCATCGAAGATATCATCGACACAGGGCGGACGCTCCATTTCTTATGTGATCACATGAAATTGCATCAACCCGGAGTTCTCAAAGTATGTACATTGCTTGATAAACCGGCACGTCGTGAAGTAAAACTCGACGCAGACTATGTCGGTTTCGAGATTCCGGATTACTTCGTTGTTGGGTACGGAATCGATTGTGCGGAGGAATATCGCAATCTACCGTATATCGGTTGGGTCGAAACGGATTGAACACGAAAAAAGGAGGTTCGTCGCATGACGAATCTCCTTTTTAATGTACTTCTGAAATTAAAAAGCACGTTTTTTCTTTTTGCCTTTTTTTCCTTCGATAACTGTCAGATGAGGCGCTTTTGAACGATCGCGCAACGGTCTGACTTTATTCGATGCCGGCGCTTTTGAGGATTTGACCGGTTTTTTCTTAAAGTCTGTCCGGCGAACAGAATTCGAAGAGCCATGCATTTTTTTTGATTGAGCGACGGATTTTCGGTACTGAGCATTTGCGCCCGTTCCGACGCTTCGATTACGAGTCAGGAACTTAAAGAGCAAGAAGATGATCCCGGCGGTAATCCCGAAGAACAGCAATTGTGAAAACAGACTACTTGGATTATTGACGAGTTTATATCCGAAGCCGACAAAAGCGAACAGTAACACGACGAGTGCAAATGTAGAACCAATGCGTTGTCTGATCATAATATCACCCCTGTTATCGATTAACCCAGTGCATTCTCATGTAGGTTATGTTCCTGTTTTTCCAATGCTTCAAACGCATAAATCGCAACCTCGATCTGTGCATCGTCCGGTTCTTTCGTCGTCAAGTATTGTAACCATAGGCCAGGCAAGGCGATGACGCGAAGTCCTTTGATGTGCTGCGCTTTATTCGTCAGCTGTAACACTTCAAATGAAAGACCGATGACGACCGGTAATAAGGCGATCCGGCAGACGAGACGCAACCAAAGCGGATCCGTTGGCACGATCAGATAGACGAAAAATCCGACGATGACGGTGAAGATCAAGAAACTCGAGCCGCAACGGTAATGAAGACGACTGCTGACGCGAACGTTTTCGACCGTGAGTGGGCGTCCTGATTCGACGCAGTTGATGACCTTATGCTCTGCACCGTGATATTGAAAGAGTCGTTTGACGAGCGGAGTCAATGAAATCACGTAGAGGTAACTGAACAAAAGCGTTAATTTGATTGTTGCTTCGATGACATTTTGAATGACATGTCCCGATAAAGCAGGGATCACATCGAATAATGATGCAAGGAAAGCAGGTAGTAACGTAAAGAGTAATTTACCGAAAAAGAATGATAGGATCCCGACTACAGCAACGCCGAGCCATTTCGTCAAGGGGCTGGCAGTCGTTTCTTCCGGCTCTTCTTCACCAGGTTTGACACCGTATCGGTCACTTGCGAAGTTCATATGACTGGCGCCATTCGCTGAGGACTCCATTAAAGCAAACAAGCCACGCAGAAGTGGGATTTTTTTACCTTTAGCGATTCGTGGTCGAACCGGCTTTTGTTGGGCGAACGTCTCGATCGATTCATCATTTCGACGAATCGCTGAGACCGCATGGGTCGCATTTTGGAACATGACGCCTTCGACGATGGCTTGACCACCGACCGGCGGATTAGTCGTTTTCATAATAGAACGCATCCCGTCTTCATTAAAATTAGGTGTATCGTCAGTGTACTTGATTTACGACAAAAAAACTATGTTCGACTCGTCAAAACGAGGTAATCTTTAGGAGTCGGAAATCGGGTTATGATACAATGAAAAGGAATTTGAGGAGGTGTTTTTTTGCGTGTCTTGATATTAAACGGACCAAACTTGAATTTACTCGGAACACGCGAACCGGATACATATGGAACGGCGACATTAGCCGACTTAGAACACGATCTTCGCACATATTTTCCGAACATTCAGTTTCGGTTTGAACAATCGAACCATGAAGGACGACTGATTGATGTTCTTCACGAGGAACGGGGAGCGGACGGCATCGTCTTCAATGCGGCTGCCTACACGCATACGAGTATCGCGTTACGTGACGCGATTGCTGCAATCGAAGCGCCCGTCATCGAGGTCCATCTATCGAATGTCCATGCACGTGAATCCTTCCGGCATCATTCGATGATCGCACCCGTCTGCCAAGGTGTCATCGCTGGACTTGGCATGACGGGATATCGTCTGGCAACGGAGGCACTCCAAGCTTTACAACAATCGGAACAAGGGGGAAATCAATCATGAAACAACGGATCGAGGCGTTACAAACAGCTTTAAAGGAACGGGACCTTCCAGGATTACTCGTCACGAAGGCAGAGAATATTCGTTACATTTCCGGCTTCACGGGCTCAAGTGGTGCATGTCTCGTAACAGAAGAGCAAGCGTACTTCGTGACGGATTTCCGTTACACGGAGCAAGCGGCAGACCAAGTTAAAGGAATGGAGATCGTCCAAATCGAACGGTCGATTCCAGAGACGATGGGCGAATTGATGGCAGGAGCGCGTGTTCGCGCGGTTGGTGTCGAAAAGGATGCGATGACACTCGGTGCTTTTGAAGCATACGATCAAGCTTCGGCAATCGAGCTTGTTCCGACGACAGGAATCATTGAAAACCTACGCTTGATTAAGGATTCGTCAGAGATTAAGATGATTAAGGAAGCGGTGGAGCTCGCAGACGCGACCTTCCAACACATCTTGACGTACATTCAACCAGGACGAACGGAACTTGAAGTATCAAATGAACTAGAATTCTTCATGCGTAAGCATGGAGCGACGTCTTCTTCTTTCGATACGATCGTGGCATCGGGCTATCGTTCTGCCTTGCCGCACGGTGTTGCCAGCTCGAAGGTCATTGCGACAGGTGAACTCGTCACGCTTGATTTCGGAGCGCTCTTGAACGGTTATGTTTCAGATATCACACGGACTGTCGCAGTCGGTCCGATCAATGCCGAGTTGCAGAAAATCTACGATACGGTCTTACAAGCGCAACTAGCGGGTGTCGACGGCTTAAAACCAGGCATCACTGGGATCGAAGCGGACGCGTTGACACGTGATATCATCAAAGAAGCAGGTTACGGTGAGTACTTCGGTCACTCGACGGGACACGGTATTGGTCTAGAAGTACATGAAGGACCTGGCTTGTCGTTCCGCTCTGAGACGAAACTTGAACCAGGCATGATCGTTACGGTCGAACCAGGTATCTACGTGCCGCAAGTTGGCGGATGCCGGATTGAAGATGACGTCTTGATCACGGAAACAGGTCGAGAAATTCTTTCGTCTTCACCAAAAGAACTGATCACTCTCTAATTCAGAGTGACGGGACATTTTAGGAGGAACCATTCATGGTATCAGTAAACGATTTAAAAACAGGATTAACGATTAAGACTTCAGACGGTATGATTTGGCAAGTACTTGAATTCCAACATGTTAAACCAGGTAAAGGGGCAGCTTTCGTTCGGACGAAAATGCGTAACATCCGTAACGGAAACATCCAAGAGATGACATTCCGTGGTGGTGAGCGTGTCGAGCGTGCACACATCGAGCGTAACAAGATGCAATACCTTTACCCAATGGGCGAGACTTACGTCTTCATGGACACAGAATCGTATGAGCAATTGGAATTGACGACGGCGCAAGTCGAAGCAGCTCTTCCATACTTGCTTGAAAACATGGAAGTTCAAATCGCGGTTTACAACGGCGAAATCCTCGGTCTTGAATTACCGAACACAGTCGTCATGACGATCGTTGAAGCAGAGCCTGGCGTTAAGGGTGATACGGCTTCGAACGTCAAGAAAAATGCGACAGTGGAGACAGGTCATATCATTCAAGTACCACTCTTCATCGAAGCAGGCGAAAAAGTAACGGTTGATACACGTACAGGTGATTTCACAGGTCGTTACAACGGATAATATTGAAACGACAAGACGTCTCTCACCTTCTATCAGGTCGAGAGACGTCTTTTTTCATTCAGCTTGACTTGCATCCAATGGTATGACCAGTTAATATAAGTATTTGAGTAGGCATTAGCACCTGGTATAATAATTGTGAATACAGCATAGATGGGGGAAGAATGACAGATGAAAATCGATCAGTTGAAACAAGTACTCGAAATGCTCGATCAGTCGAGTGTAAATGAACTCTCACTCGAGACGGATACGTATAAATTAAAGTTGAAGAAACAAGGAGAAACAGTGACGGTCTCGCATCAAGCACCTGCTGCTCCAGTGTCGGCGCCTGCTCCTGTGAAGCAAGCGGCAGCACCAGTCGAGGAAGAGGCGACTGCGGATGATACGGTCACGATCAATGCCTTGATGGTCGGAACGTTCTATTCGCGTCCGAATCCAGATAAACCGGCATACGTCAAAGTCGGTGATCAGATTGAAGTGGGTCAGATCGTTTGTGTCCTTGAAGCAATGAAACTCTTCAATAACTTAAACTCGGAAGTATCTGGAACGGTCGTCGAGATTCTTGTCGCCGATGGAGATCTCGTTGAATTCGGTCAACCACTCTTCCGGATCCGTCCGTAAACGGGGGTGAACAGCATGGAAAAATTATTGATTGCCAACCGTGGAGAAATCGCCGTCCGTATCATTCGAGCGGCAAAGGAACTTGGAATACAGACCGTTGCTGTCTACTCGACGGCGGATAAGGAAGCCTTACACGTTCGTTTAGCCGATGAGGCGTACTGCATCGGTGAGGCGAGTTCTGCTTCATCCTACTTAAACGTTACGAATATCCTTGCGATCGCAACGAACCGTCAAGTGACGATGATCCATCCGGGTTACGGTTTCCTAGCAGAAAACGTTGATTTTGCTGAGATGTGTGAAGCGTGCGGGATCAAGTTCGTTGGTCCGACGTCGGATGCGATCCGTCAGATGGGGATCAAGGACGTTGCGAAGAAAACGATGATCGAGTGTGGCGTGCCTGTCGTGCCTGGTTCAGATGGAACGGTCACGGACGAAGAAGCGGTCGCACTGGCGCAAGAAATTGGTTATCCGGTCATCATCAAAGCAACAGCAGGTGGTGGAGGTAAAGGGATTCGGGTCGCTCGTTCGGAAGAAGAGCTGATCAACGGGCTAAGTGAGACACGCCGTGAAGCAAAACAAGCTTTCGGAAACGGGGATGTCTATTTAGAACGTTTCATCGAAGAATTCCGCCATGTCGAGGTACAGGTCCTCGCTGACCGTCACGGGAATGTCATTCACCTCGGTGAACGGGATTGTACCGTCCAGCGCCGGATGCAGAAACTGATCGAGGAAGCGCCATCACCTGCGGTCAGTGAAGCGACACGATTAAAAATGGGCGAGGCTGCCGTAAAAGCCGCAAAAGCGATTCAATACACGGGAGCTGGAACGATCGAATTCATCTTCGTCGAAGAGACGGAAGAGTTCTTCTTCATGGAGATGAACACGCGCATTCAAGTCGAACACCCGGTAACGGAGATGATCACTGGATTCGACCTCGTTCAAGCACAATTGCAAGTCGCGCTCGATCATCCGCTTGCCGTCAAACAAAAGGATATCAAGTTCCACGGTCATTCGATCGAATGCCGAATCAATGCCGAGGATCCAGATCATGATTTCCGTCCGTCTGCTGGACGCGTCACACAATACGTGACACCAGGCGGAATGGGCGTACGTATCGATAGCGCAGTCTATCCGGGGTACATGATTCCACCGTACTATGACTCGATGGTCGCGAAGTTGATCGTCCATGCGGAAACACGGGAAGAAGCATGTGCGAAGATGGAACGTGCACTGGCTGAATTTTGGATCGAAGGTGTCAAGACGACGATCCCGTTCCACGAACGTGTTCTCAGTCACCCGGTATTCCGGCGTGGGACGTTCACGACGAAATTCGCAGAGCGTGAGCTAAAAGGTACGATCGTTAACTGAATCGGGACGGGAGTTTGTGCGACGAACTCCCGTCTTTTTTTGGCGTTCTCTATGTTTTTTAAAAGAGGAATGTGCTAAACTAACTGATTGAGAACGACAAAAAAAGGAGCACGCAAAATCATGATGAAACGACACATGGCACGCGAACTCGCAGTCCAATCTTTGTTCCAAATGGAGCTTTCGGATCTGACTGCACAAGAGGCCATTGAATTCGCGGTAGAAGGTAAGGAATATGACACATTCGTCGAGCAATTGGTGAACGGCGTCGAAACGAACAAAGCAACGATTGACCAACACATCCGAGAAGCACTGGTCAACTGGTCATTCGAACGACTCGGAAACATCGAGCGGACGATTCTTCGCTTAGCCGTCTACGAATTATTGTTCGAAACGAACATTCCGGTTCGAGTGACGATCAACGAAGCGATTGAATTGACGAAGGCGTTCGCTGACGAAGAAGCGACAAAAATCGTGAACGGTGTTCTCGGTAAGGTCGCACAAGGCGTCGTTAAAGAAAATTCATAAACTTGTAAAACCGACGAATAGAGACAAACAGACAGAAGAGTGAATCGAACTTTTTGGGGGAGTGGACAAATCATGGCAGTAGTAATCGATGGAAAACAGGTAGCCCATTCATATCGTATGAAGCTGAAAGAAGAAGTCGCACGTCTGAAAGAACAGCGGATTCAACCGCAATTGACTGTCATCCTGATTGGCGAAGATCCTGCTAGTCAGTCCTATGTACGTGGTAAAGAAAAGGCGGCGAAGGAAATCGGCATGGATTCGGAGTTAATCCGACTTCCGGCAGAAACAACGGAATCAGAGCTTCTTCACTTGATCGACCGTCTGAACGTTGATGCGAGTGTCCATGGGATTCTCGTCCAATTGCCGTTGCCTGACCACATTGATGAGAGTAAGGTCATTTTTGCGATTTCTCCTGAAAAGGACGTCGATGGTTTTCATCCTGTCTCTGTCGGGAAAATGATGATTGGTGAACCGACATTTTTACCGTGTACACCAAACGGCATTCTTCATCTCGTCAAAGAGATGAACGTACCGATTGCTGGTCAACACGTCGTTGTCGTCGGTCGTAGCCAAATCGTCGGTAAACCCGTTGGTATGTTGTTCTTGAATGAATCGGCTACCGTTTCCTATTGTCATTCCAAGACAAAAGATCTCGGTGCGATGACGCGTCAAGCGGATATCTTGATCGTCGCAGTCGGCGTACCGAAGCTGATTACGGCGGATATGGTGAAACCGGATGCTGTCGTCATTGACGTTGGTGTCAACCGTGTCGATGGCAAACTCGTCGGTGATGTCGAGTTTGATACGGTACAAGACGTTGCATCGATGATTACACCTGTTCCGGGTGGCGTTGGTCCGATGACGATCACGATGCTACTGCATAACACGATCGAGGCTGCGCGATGAGCGAACCTCTTCACGTTTCCGATTTAGTCCACTATGTCAAACGTGAACTAGAAGGCGACGCCCTTCTGCAACAAGTCCAGGTGGTGGGAGAAGTGTCGAACTTTAAACGACACTCTTCCGGTCACCTTTATTTTACGTTGAAGGACGAGCAGTCACGGATGAAAGCCGTCATGTTTGCCCGGGATGCGAGTCGAGTCAAAGCAGACGTTCGCGATGGGATGCGAGTCGTCGTCACCGCGCGCTTATCCGTTTACGTCTCTTCTGGGGAGATGCAACTCTATGTCGAACGGATGACGGAAGACGGTGTAGGAGCGTTATATGAGGCGTTCTCACGCTTGAAGGTGGATCTTGAAGAGCGTGGCTGGTTTGATCCAGCCATCAAACAATCGTTGCCAGCTTTTCCCGAGCGAATCGGGATCATCACGTCGCCAAAAGGAGCAGCGCTTCATGATATCGCAACGACACTCCGGCGCCGTTATCCGCAAGCGGCCATCGTCTTCGCCCCGGTCCTTGTACAGGGAGCGGACGCGGCACCACAAATCAGTCGTGCCATTCAGCTGATGAATGAGCATGATGCCTGTGATGTGTTGATTATTGGTCGTGGTGGTGGTTCGATTGAGGAGCTGTGGGCATTCAATGAGATGTCTGTCGTGACAGCCGTGTTTGAATCACGCATTCCGATCGTCTCTGCTGTCGGTCACGAAACGGATTTTACGATCAGTGATTTCGTCGCCGACGTTCGTGCTGCTACACCAACGGCAGCGGCAGAACTCGTCACTCCGGAAGCAGAGGCACTCACTCGACGTGTGCAGGATGTAGAGCGACGTTTAGAACGAACGTATGCACAACTCCTCAAAAGTAAACAGGAGCAAGTGACACGGCTTGCTGCGAGCTACGGTCTGAAATCACCACGCGTCCTACTCGGACTGAAGCAGGAACAATTGGACCGAGCAGAGATGTCACTCCAAAAGGAGATCAAGCAAGTAGTAGCGCAACACCAGCAACAGGTGGAGCGTCTTGACACACGCTTAATGCGTGTGCCGATGCGGGATCGCTTCGTGCAACAACGGGCGACGATTGAACAATCACGACGTCGACTCGAAATCGTTCGTCGACTTTTACAATCGAAGCAACAACAGGTGCGTCATGTGCTCGCGCGACTCGACTCCGTCAGTCCGACGCATGTTCTGATGCGCGGCTATACGTATGTCGAACAGGATGGACAAATCGTCCGTTCCGCGAAGGCATTGACAGCGTCTTCGTTCGATATCCGATTCCATGATGGAACGATTCGTGCTAAACGAGAGGATGGGGAGTAAGAATGGAGACGGAACAATCTTTTGAAGAAGCACTGGAACGATTAGAAGAAATCGTCACGTTACTCGAAGAGGGCGAAGCTCCTCTTGAACAAGCGATGGCTCTATATGAAGAAGGCGTCAAACTGACGGCTCTTTGCCAAGGAAAGTTATCCGTTGCTGAGAAAAAACTCGATCAAATCCTAGAGCAAGATGGTACGCTTCGGGAAAAAGGAGGAGCGCAATGATTGCTTTGAATGAGTGGAAGACACAAGTCGAAAACAAAATGGAAGAGTTCATGGAGCGACTCGACGCACCGGATCGTTTACGCGATTCGATGCGGTATTCACTCGATGCGGGTGGGAAACGAATTCGCCCAGCCTTGATTTATGCGGTACTCGATGCTTTTTCCATCGATCGTTCAAAAGGTGACGCGACTGCTGCGGCACTTGAGATGATTCATACATACTCACTGATTCACGATGACCTTCCCGCAATGGATGATGATGATCTGCGTCGAGGGCGTCCGACGAATCATATCGCTTTTGATGAAGCGACAGCGATTTTAGCAGGAGATGCCTTGCTCACGAACGCCTTCAGCTGTCTTCTTGAGACACCAGCTTCGCCAGAAGTGAAGCTTGCACTTGTCGAACGGTTAGCAGCAGCGGCTGGTGCTACGGGTATGGTCGGTGGTCAGCTCGACGATATGCTCGGTGAGCGTGGCGGCATCAATGACGTAGCGGAGCTTGAGTCGATTCACCGTCGGAAAACAGGAGCACTCCTCGTCTTTGCAGTCGAAGCGGGTGGTTTGCTTGCCTCGGTCAGCTCGACGGATCTTGAGCACTTGAAGCAATACGGTCGCCATCTCGGAATCGCATTCCAAATCCAAGATGACATCTTGGACGTGACGGGAGATGCTGAAAAAATCGGCAAACCGGTTGGTAGCGACGAAGGGAACGAAAAAGCAACGTATCCAAAATTACTGGGTCTTGAAGGAGCGAAACGCGCACTGACAGCTCAGGTGGAAGCAGCGGAACAAGCGATTGATGCATTATCAGTCGAAGCGACGACACTTAAGGAACTGCTCGACTTCGTGGTCAAGCGCGACCATTAAGCAGGACGACGCATCTGCGTCGTCTTTTTCTATGCTGATAATGGCGCTCGATAGATTGTTCTAGTACAATGTAGGGTACAAACCCTATAAGATTGTAAGGAAAAGAGGCGGTAAGGTATGAAATTGACAGAAATACAGGATCCGTCATTTTTAAAGCGTATGTCGGTCTCCGAACTCGAAGTACTCGCAGGCGATATTCGACGCTTTTTGATTGAAGAATTAGCGACGACAGGTGGACACTTGGCACCGAACCTCGGTGTCGTTGAGTTGACACTTGCGTTGCATCGTGAATTCGACAGTCCGAATGACAAGTTCGTCTGGGATGTCGGGCACCAAGCATACGTGCATAAGATTTTGACAGGACGCGCGAGCCAGTTTGATACGCTCCGTCAACACAAAGGACTCTGTGGGTTCCCGAAACGTAATGAGAGTGTGCATGACGTCTGGGAGACAGGACACAGCTCGACGTCCTTGTCAGCAGCAATGGGGATTGCTGTCTCGAATGAACTGAGCGGTAAGAGTGATCGTGCAGTCGCAATCATCGGTGATGGTGCGTTGACAGGTGGGATGGCACTCGAAGCATTGAATCATATTGGAGCAGAACAACAAAACGTCATCGTCATCTTGAACGATAACGAGATGTCGATTGCACCAAACGTTGGGGCGATGCATCAAATGCTTGGACGAATTCGTTCGTCACGTAAAGTGCGTTTTGCCCAAGACGAGCTTGAAACGTTGATCAAAAAGATTCCGGTCATTGGCGGACGTCTTGAAAAAGGAAGCGAGAAGTTGAAGGAAGCTGTTAAAGGCGCACTTGTTCCTGGCATGTTCTTCGAAGAGCTCGGCTTCAACTATTATGGTCCAGTCGATGGGCACGATCTTGATGATTTAATCGAACAGCTCAATTACGTGAAAAAAGAAGAAGGTCCTGTCCTGCTTCATGTCATCACGAAAAAAGGGAAAGGCTATCGTCCGGCAGAGTTCGATGGCGTCGGCACATGGCATGGTCTTGGACCATACAAGATGGAGTCTGGCGAAGTCATTAAAGGAAAATCAAAAGCACCTAGTTACTCCTTTACGGTAGCGGATACTTTGACGAAGATGGCACGCGATGATGAAAAGCTGACGTTGATCACGCCAGCGATGAGCGTCGGTTCAAAACTCGATTGTTTTGAAAAAGAATTCCCAGAGCGGATGTTTGACGTCGGAATTGCAGAACAACATGCTGTGACGTTCGCAGCTGGTCAAGCGACGCAAGGCATGAAACCTGTCGTATCGATCTACTCGACCTTCTTCCAACGTGCATACGATCAGCTCGTTCACGACGTGGCGCGTCAAAATCTAGATGTGACGTTTACGATTGACCGATCAGGTCTCGTTGGCGCAGATGGTGAAACACACCAAGGCGTCTTCGATATTGCCTTCATGCGTCACGTACCGAACATCCGGATCGTCATGGCGAAGGATGAGAACGAACTGCAACACTTGCTCTATTCGGCCGTCAAATATGAAGGACCAATCGCCGTTCGTTTCCCACGTGGAGAAGGTATCGGTGTACCAATGGACGAGACACTGCATGAAATTTCGCTTGATACATGGGAAGTCGAACGTGAAGGAACGGACGTCGCGATCCTTGCGTTTGGACCACAAGTACAAGATGCGCTCAAAATCGCGGATTTCCTAGCAGACGAACTGTCGGTTCGTGTCATCAATGCTCGGACGATCAAACCGCTTGATGAGAAGATGCTGAATGCCCTTTACGCAGAAGGCATTCCACTCGTGACGCTCGAAGAAGCCGTCTTAAAAGGTGGATTCGGATCAGCTGTCCTTGAGCATGCGAACGAGCAGGAAGCATTCCCACGCGTCAAACGCTTTGGTATTCCGGATTGGTATATCGAGCATGGCGGTGTGAACGAATTACTGGAAGAAATCGGATTATTACCTGGACAAATCGCAGAAGAAGTACGCGCTTTCGTCAATCAAGGAAAGAAACAGAGTGTGTGACGATTCATGGAAAATGTAAAAAAAATCCGCCTCGACGTTCTTCTCGTCGAGCGCGGTTTGTTTGAAACGCGTGAAAAAGCAAAGCGATCGATCATGGCTGGACTGGTCTTTAGTGGTACGGAACGATTAGAGAAGGCTGGTGAGAAGGTCAAGTCGGACATCGACCTGCATGTTAAAGGTCAGTTGATGCCTTATGTCGGTCGTGGAGGCTTCAAGATGGAAAAGGCACTTCAAGTATTCGATTTCGATGTCGCTGGTAAAACAGGTCTCGATATCGGATCGTCAACGGGTGGCTTTACCGATTGCTCCTTACAAAATGGAGCAGCGCATATGTATGCGCTTGATGTCGGTTCCAATCAGCTGGACTGGAAGCTTCGTTCGGATGATCGTGTGACGGTGATGGAGAAAACGAACTTTCGGCACGCAACACCAGATATGTTCCCTGTTGCGCCACAGTTTGCGACGATTGATGTCTCATTCATCTCGTTACGGTTGATGCTTCCACCCCTGAAGACGATCCTCGTCGAAGGAGGAGATGTCATGGCGCTCGTCAAACCGCAATTCGAAGCGGGGCGTGATGATATCGGTAAAAAAGGCATCGTGCGGGATGAACGGATTCATGTCCGCGTCCTCGATGAGATGGTTGAATTCTTCATTCAACAAGGGTTCTATGTGAAACAGCTCGACTATTCGCCGATTACCGGTGGAGAGGGGAACATCGAGTTCTTATTGCATGCGCGCCTTGGTCAACCAGGACTTGATCCATCTGTCCATGCGACAGAGACAGTCAAGCAAGCACATGCTAGTCTTTAAACGAACAGATGAAAACGAGGACGGATCCGGTTCATGGGTCCGTCTTCCTTATTGTTCGGAGCGACGAAAACCGTATAATAAAATGGCAAACGTGGACTTTTAATGATTTATTGGATTACAATAGTAACATCGAAGAATACTGTGAGGTGCAGGGATGACAAAGGGGCAACGGTTGATTAAGATTCGGGAGATCATCACCCAGTCGGAAGTAGAAACCCAAGATGAATTGGTAGAGGAATTACGGAATGCAGGATATAAGGTGACACAGGCAACGGTATCACGAGATATCAAGGAACTTCACCTCGTTAAGGTCCCGTTGAATGATGGACGTTATAAATACAGCTTACCTGCCGACCAACGCTTCAACCCACTCGGGAAATTGCGGCGTCTGCTCGGGGACAGCTTCATCTCGATTGATTCTGCTCAAAATCTGATTGTCATGCATGTCCTGCCGGGAAATGCGAATGCAGTCGCTGTCTTACTGGACCATTTGAGCTGGAACGAACTGCTTGGCACGGTGTGTGGGGACGATACGATCCTATTGATCGCACGAAGTGAGGAACAAGCGAAAGAAGTGACGGAACGAATTTTAGAAATGCTGTAAGGAGTTGACAGGATGCTAGCTGAATTATCGATCAAACAATTTGCGATCATTGACGAGCTACAGATCGACTTTAAAAAAGGAATGACCGTCTTGACTGGGGAAACAGGTGCCGGTAAATCGATCGTTCTCGACGCGATCGGATTATTGATTGGTGGACGTGGATCCGCGGAATTCGTTCGATACGGGGAAGATCGAGCGGAGCTAGAAGGATTGTTTCTGATTGAAGACGACCATCTCGTCTATGATCTCGCAGAAGAGTATGGTATCGATATCGAAGATGGATTGATCATCTTACGACGTGATCTGTTCGCGACCGGGAAAAGTGTCTGTCGCGTCAACAATAAGCTGGTCACACTGACGATCTTACGGGAGTTCGGGCGTGTCCTCGTCGACATGCACGGGCAACATGAACATCAGCATTTAATGGACAGTACGTATCATCAAGCGATTCTCGATGACTTCGCGCAAGAGACGATTGCACCGCTCCTTCAAGCCTATCAATCCGGTTATCAAGCGTATGAAGAAAAACGGACGGCGCTGCAATCGCTCGCGCAAAGTGAGCAAGAACTCGCTCAACGGATTGATCTACTATCGTTCCAGACGGAAGAGATTGAAGGCGCAAAACTTCGAGCACATGAGGAAGACGAGTTGCTCGTCGAACGAAATCGTCTCGCGAATTTCGAGAAGCTATATGCGTCGTTAAAGACAGCGTACGATGCTTTGCATGATGAGATGCGCGGCATCGACTCTGTTGGAGACGCGATGCGTGAATTACAACAAGCATCAAGCATCGACGAACAGTTTTCGCAGCAGAGTGACGCGATCGCAAGCGCTTTTTATGGACTCGAAGAAGTCGGGTATGCGATTCGAGATCAACTCGAAACACTTGAGTTCGATTCCAATCGACTCGATGAGATCGAACAACGTTTATCCGTCTTTCAACAACTGAAACGAAAATACGGGGCGACGATCGAGGAAGTCATCGCGTATGGGGAGAAGATTCGTGTTGAACTCGATACGATGACGAATCGAGATGAACGGATTGAACGCTTAAAAGCCGAAGTCGAACAGCTCGAAGGCGAATTGTTTGAGATAGGTGGGCGTCTGTCGCAACAGCGTCGAAAAGCGGCCGTTCAATTAAGCGAAGCGATTCATCTGGAGTTGCGTGAGCTCTACATGGAAAAAGCACGGTTTGAAATTCGTTTTCTTCAAGACGGGAAGACACCGATGCTACGCAAGAACGGAATCGACCAAGTGGAGTTCTTCATCATGACGAATGCGGGAGAGCCATTCAAGTCGCTCGGAAAAGTCGCATCGGGCGGGGAGTTATCTCGTATCATGCTCGGATTGAAGTCAATCTTCTCGCGCTCGGTCGGAGTTGCTTCGATCATTTTCGATGAAGTCGATACAGGAGTATCGGGTCGTGTCGCACAAGCGATGGCTGAAAAAATCTATCGATTATCGGTAGACGGACAAGTGCTTTGTATTACGCACTTACCGCAAGTCGCTTCGATGGCCGATCAACATCTCTATATTCGGAAAATCGAGGAGACGGATCGTACGACGACACAGGTCAACGTCTTGTCTCAGTCAGATCGAGGAAACGAACTAGGACGGATGATTTCCGGTGCACATATGACGGATTTGACGTTACGCCATGCCGAGGAATTGATGGATCAGGCGAAGACGATGAAAGAATCGCTTAAAAATGGGGTGTAAGGATTGATTAAAGTCGGGATAGCAGATGATAATCGCGAAATGGTCGAACTGATTCGCCAGCATATCTCTGCGCAAGAAGACATGGAAGTCGTTTGCGTCGCCTACAATGGCGAGAGTTGTCTCGAACGTATGAAAGAACATGAAGTGGATGTATTGCTTCTCGATATCATCATGCCTCATTTAGATGGGCTTGGTGTTCTCGAAGAATTGATGAAGAAAAAGAAGAACCCTGCTGTCATCATGTTGAGTGCTTTCGGTAAGGATGAGGTCTCACAACAGGCGGTCACTCTCGGAGCATCGTACTTCTTACTTAAACCGTTCAGCATGGATCAGCTCGTTCAAAAAATTCGTCTCGTGACGCATCAAGGACAAGCACCGATCGTCGAAACAATTGACTTAAGAGTCGGTACGACACTGCGAGAAGTGGGGATTGCTCCGCATATTAAAGGCTTCACGTATTTAAAGGACGCTGTCTTAATGGTGCTAGAACGGGAAGATTTACTTGGATTGATCACAAAGGAACTCTATCCGACGATTGCGAAAAAACATCAAACGACGGCATCTCGCGTCGAACGAGCGATGCGTCACGCCATCAAGTCAGCTTGGAACGAAGGAATGCAACAGCACGAGCTCTTCAATGGTCGAATCGAACAAGAGAAAAGTCCGAAGAACTCGGAATTCATCTCGTATGTTTCAAGTCATATGAATCAAGAACAATCTGGTTAAAGGAAACACACCGTCTGAATGATAGACGGTGTGTTTTTAGTTCCGATCCCGCTCATAGTAAGCGATCAACACGCCGTTATCGAACGTGTGTCGTTTCGTGACGTTCCAAGTGAGGGGCGTCATTCCGTTGTCGGGAAATAGACGTTTACCAGAACCGACGATGACTGGATAGTGGATCAATCGAAGTTCATCGATCAGATCAGCTTGATAAAGCGTATGAACGAGTTGACTACTCCCCCAGACGTGAAGCGGTGGTCCGTCCTGTTGTTTCAAGCGTGTTAGTTCAGAAGTCGGTTGATTCAAATATGTCGTCGGCTGCCAACGAATAGGTGGTGTATGACGCGTAGCAACATACTTCATGGCACGATCGGCAACTGGCCAGATATCTGCATGGAGTGGCCAGTAACTCGACCATTGCTCGTAAGTCGCGCGACCGAGTAACAGGGCGCAATCCTCTTGCATCCATCCACGGATGACCTGACCGATCTCGGGATGCTGAAATGGAGCAGTCCATCCACCCTGTTCGAAGTCGTTGCTCACATCCTCATTCTTTCCGCTCGGTGCTTGAACGACACCGTCTAACGATAGATGTTCGAATACGATGATTTTTCGCATGAAAGATCTCCTTTCGATTACGTTCTGCTTATAGCATACCGCAAAGCTAAAAATATATAAAAGCGCTTGCAAATAAATATTGCATAAACTGAAATGTTTGTTATAATAAAGGTACCAAATGATTTGGCAAGACGTCAGATGAACGTCGAGTCGACAAGGACTCCGGAAATCCTGTTGATGAACATCATCTCAGAACGCCAACTGTAAATGGCTCAAGAATGCCGGACGACATTCTCTTGGTAGAAGTCGTACCAAGGTATCTTGTTCATTCTAGATGGGAAATCTCGAATGAATGGGAGCTTCCATGATTTCGAAGCTAGGGAAAAGTGGAAGGTAACGGATCGTCTAAAATGAAAAGTACAGTTCGTGAAAAGGAGTGTTGTCTAGCAGTGATTGTTAGCAACCGAATGTTTGACTGCTTCAAGCGGATGACATTACGCTCCACCTAGGTCCCGAGTACAGTCAGATGATGGAACTGAAACACCATTCTATCGTTAGCCCGATAGCCAGATCTGATTTCTTTCTACCTCTTCATTAAGAGGAACACCTAAGGTTTTGGAGTACACGAATAGTTCTAACTATGAGAGGAGTTCATCCGTAAGTGAAACCAATTTTATACGAGTAAAAGGTCCCGCGCTTGAAATGAGTTCAAGAGATGGGGACCTTTTTCTGTGTTCATTTTTTTTGATAGCGGTCGGAGACTTTTCCACGTTTTCGATCGCGATAAAAGACATATCCTGCGACAAATCCAATGCCACCCATCGCAAGAACCAAACCAACGAGACCTTGCAGTACATATACGTAAGCCGCATCGCCTAAGTATTTAAACGGCACTTGCGCAATTAGAAAAACACTATCACGCATGAGCTTAATACCAATCGCGCCGATGATGCCGGGGATTAATAATGAGAGCAAACCAATGATACGCATAGGACGCCACTCCTTTCCAAGCGTATTGTATCAAAAAATCGATCGTTCTGCGAATCGGGTTTGCTTCCCTATTTTATTCCGAGTACGATAGAAATGTAAGCAGTTTCAAAGGGGGAATTCATATGCATCATCTACTCGTCGTCGGGGCTGGTCAAGGGGGAACAGAAGTCCTACATGCGTTTCAACGTTCACCATTATTAACGGTCATCGGTCTCGTCGATCCAAACATGGAGGCGCCTGGGGTGGCGCTTGCACGGCGTGCGGACATTCGGATCGAAACGAATTGGTCAGCTTTTGAAGGAGCTGATGTCGATTTCATCATTGACGCTACAGGAGAAACTGGCGTACTTGAGCAATTGATTCATGATTTTCCGGGAGCGGCGGTCTTACCGGGTGAATTCGTCAGAGTGTTGCTTGAGCGATTGACTGAAAAAGAGAAAATGCTCGAAGCAATCATTCATTGTACGAGCGAGGCGATTTCCGTCGCCGATCAAGACGGACAGACGATGCTGATCAATCCAGCATATACGCGTATGACTGGTTTCACGGAGCGAGACGTCGTCGGAAAACCGGCAAGTGCCGATATCGGAATGCAGGAATCCGTTCATTTGAAAGTATTGAATACGGGCGAGAACGTGCGGGATGTTCGCATGAAGATCGGGCAAGATCAACGTGATATCATCGTCAATGCGGCACCCGTCATCGTCGATGGACAAGTCCGCGGTTCCGTTGGGGTCATTCGGGATATTTCAGAAATGAAGGCACTCGCCAAAGAATTGAAGGCAGCGCGACAAAAAATCCGGACGCTCGAAGCCAAATATACTTTTGACGATATCATCGCTGAGAGTGAAGCGATGCGCTTCGTCGTCGATCAAGCAAAGCTTGCGGCAACGATGCCCGTCAACGTCTTGATTCGCGGTGAATCCGGAACCGGCAAGGAACTGTTTGCACATGCGATCCATGCAGCGAGCGAACGTAAATATGAACAATTCGTCCGCGTCAACTGTGCGGCAATCGCACCGACGTTACTCGAAAGTGAACTATTCGGCTACGAGGAAGGCGCGTTCTCAGGAGCGCGACGTGGTGGGAAGCGGGGATATTTCGAAGAAGCACATGGAGGTTCGCTATTCTTAGATGAGATTGGCGAACTACCACTCGACGTCCAGGCCAAACTATTACGGGTGTTACAGGAAAATGAAGTCGTTCGCGTCGGTGGGACGAAAGCGATTCCAGTCGATGTCCGGATTATCGCGGCGACGAATGCGAATCTAGAGCAAAAGATCATTATGAATGAGTTCCGAGAAGATCTCTACTACCGGATCAATCGTTTACCGATTCACATACCGGCACTACGTGAGCGACCGGATGATATCGCACCATTGACCTTACACTTACTCCGTAAATTGAATCAAAGTTATGGACGATCGGTCGGACGGATCTCAGATGATGTACTTGAAGCAATGAAGAAGCAACCGTGGAAAGGAAATGTCCGCGAGCTTGAAAATGTCATCGGACGCGCGTTGATTTTTACGGATAAAACAGAAACCGTCTTGCGAAAAGGTCATCTTCAGCTTGTCGTGCCACAAACAACGAAAGTCACGACGAGACAGAAAAAGGAAATCAAGCATCTATCGGACGAGATGTCACACGTCGAAGAACGGTTGATTCGGGAAGCGCTTACTGCCTTTAATGGCAACAAAACAGAAGCGGCGAAACAACTCGGAATTTCTCTTCGGGCACTTTATTACAAAGTGGAACGATTTAACATCTATTCATGAAGCGCAAATTTTTGCGTGCAATATATTGCAAAAAATGCAAAAGCGTGCAAAATTAAAGACGTTCTTGCTTAACCTACCGTCTCTTTTGAATTGGCACGAAAATTGCTATTACTATTTATGTATGACAGGTGAGGGGGGAATACGGTGAGATTCAGTGAAATGGTCGAGCAGGCAGCTCGACTCGAAGATTCCGTCGTTGCGATTGCAGCTGCGGATGACGAAGAAGTGATGGATGCTGTCGCATTAGCAATTGAGAACGATTTAGCGCGTTTTCATTTGTTCGGGGATGCGACACGGATTCAGCAGATGATTCAAAAACGAGCATTACGAGAGTCACAGTTCGTGATCACTCATACTTCTACATCGCAAGAAGCGGCAGAACGTGCTGCTCATGCCGTTCGCAAGGGGGATGCGAGCGTCTTGATGAAAGGTCTTGTTCCGACAGCTACGTTCATGAAAGCTGTCTTGAACAAAGAAACGGGTTTGCGTTCAGGGAATGTCTTGTCGCATGTCGCCTTGTTCGAAGTACCGGGGCGTGAATCAGCGATCGGATTAACCGATGCAGCGATTCACATCCAACCGACACTAGAAGACAAAGTGAAGATCATCGAAAACGGTGTCTCCGCCTTACGTGCTCTCGGATACGGCTTACCGAAAGTCGCAGTCTTAGCAGCTGTCGAAGTCGTCAATCCGACGATGCAGGCGACGATTGATGCCGCACTTTTGACACAGATGAACCGACGTGGTCAAATCAAGGATTGCCTTGTAGACGGACCACTCGCACTCGACAATGCCGTAAATCTCGTCGCTGCCCAGCAAAAAGGATTGACGGGAGATGTAGCAGGTCAGGCGGATTTACTCGTCGTTCCGCAAATCGAAGTCGGAAACGTCATCTACAAATCACTCATGTATTTCGCACATGCCTCGGTTGCGGCGATTCTCGTCGGAGCGCGGGCGCCAGTCGTTTTGACTAGCCGTGCCGATACAGCAGAAGCAAAAATGTACTCACTAGCCTTTGCGCTATTAAATGCCCAACAGACGAAAAAAGTAAAACAAACAATTTGAGGAGGAACTTAAAATGGTCGAAACAAACGTAGAATCACGCTTCAGCATCTTTGAAACAATGGAGATGGAAGATTACGAACAAGTCGTTTTTTGCCACGATAAAGTATCAGGACTAAAAGCAATCATCGCGATTCATGACACGACACTCGGACCGGCACTCGGTGGACTTCGCATGTGGAACTATGCATCAGACGAAGAGGCATTGATTGATGCGCTTCGTTTATCAAAAGGGATGACATATAAGAACGCAGCCGCTGGATTAAACCTTGGTGGTGGTAAAGCGGTCATCATCGGCGATGCGAAGACACAAAAGTCAGAAGCACTCTTCCGGGCATTCGGACGTTACGTCCAGTCACTGAACGGTCGTTACATCACAGCAGAAGATGTCAATACGACAGTTGCAGACATGGATTACATCCACATGGAGACAGATTTCGTTACTGGTGTCAGCCCAGCATTCGGATCAAGTGGTAACCCATCACCGGTTACGGCATACGGTGTCTATCGTGGGATGAAAGCAGCGGCAAAAGAAGTGTACGGAACAGATTCACTTGGTGGAAAAACGATTGCGATCCAAGGTGTCGGTAACGTTGCCTTCAATCTGTGCCGTCACTTGCATGAAGAAGGGGCGAAGCTGATCGTCACGGACATCAACCAAGAAGCACTTCAACGTGCAGAAGAAGCATTCGGTGCCTTGATCGTCGCACCAGAAGACATCTACAGTGTCGAAGCAGATATCTTCGCACCATGTGCCCTCGGTGCGACATTAAACGACGAGACGATTCCCCAATTGAAAGTCAAGATCATCGCTGGTGCGGCAAATAACCAACTCAAAGAAGACCGTCACGGTGACATGCTTGAAGAACGCGATATTTTATACGTACCAGACTTCGTCATCAATGCCGGTGGTGTCATCAACGTTGCTGATGAACTCGACGGATACAACCGTGATCGTGCTATGAAAAAAGTTGAACTTGTCTATGATGCGGTCACGAAAGTGTTCGAAATCGCAAAACGCGATCATTTACCGACATACCGTGCGGCTGAGAAAATGGCAGAAGAGCGCATTGCGACGATGCGTAGTGCCCGCAGCCAGTTCCTGCGTCGTGATAAAAACATTCTAGGGTCACGCGGCTGATCAGAGGAGGATATCCATGAGCGAACGTATTTTAACGATCAATCCCGGTTCGACGTCGACGAAGATTGGTATCTTCGAAGGGGCGAATCAGGTGTTCACGAAGACGTTACGCCATCCAGCGGAGGCGGTCGGAGGACCGCTTCCAGCGCAGCTGGAGATGCGTCGTCATGTGTTACTCGAAGTGTTAGCTGAAGAACAGATTGATTTGAAAGCGCTTACTGCAGTCGTAGGACGCGGAGGACTGCTCCGACCACTCGTCAGCGGTACGTACACCGTTAACCGGGAAATGCGAGAAGACTTACTCAGCGGTATTTTTGGCGTCCATGCCTCGAACCTCGGTGGACTCCTCGCGGATGAGATTGCTCGGACACTCGACATCCCATCGTTCATCGTTGATCCAGTCGTCGTTGACGAACTCGAGCCGATTGCGCGGATTACAGGCTTACCTGAACTTGAACGAAAGAGTATTTTCCATGCTTTGAATCAAAAAGCTGTCGCGAAGCGGTACGCGAAGGAAATCGGACGTCCCTATGAGGAACTGCGCCTGATCATCGCACACATGGGCGGCGGGATTACGGTCGGTGCGCACCAAGAGGGGCGTGTCATCGATGTCAATAACGGACTCGATGGAGAAGGACCGTTTTCGCCAGAACGAAGCGGATCGCTACCTGTTGGTCAACTAGTAGAACTATGTTATAGTACCAAGTATAAACTTGAAGAGATGAAGCGTCTGGTCGTTGGGTCAGGCGGACTTGTCGCGCACTTGGGAACGTTTGACGCGATCGAGATCGAGCGCCGGATTGAAGAAGGCGATGAAAAAGCGGCATTGTTATATGACGCGATGGCGTACCGGATCGCAAAAGAGATCGCTGGTCAAAGTGCCGTCTTGTTCGGGCAGATCGACGCGATCATCCTAACAGGCGGACTTGCCTATAGTGATCGATTGACGCGTGCGATCGAAGAACGCATCGTCCACCTCGGTCAAGTCGTACGTAGTCCTGGTGAAGATGAGTTGCAGGCGCTCGCAGAAGGAGTGTTGCGTGTCTTACGTGGGGAAGAAGAAGTTAAGGAATATGGAGGCGAACCAACATGGCTAGAGAATTCGACGTCGTTGTCCTAGGTGGCGGACCCGGTGGATATGTCGCCGCGATTCGTGCGGCACAAGCCGGGAAGTCGGTAGCAATCGTGGAACAAGGAAAATTAGGCGGGACATGCTTACATCGTGGCTGTATCCCATCTAAAGCCTTTTTGAAATCAGCAGCAGTCTATCAGACGGTCAAACACGCTGCTACATATGGCGTGGACGTACCGGAATCGTTTTTACGATTCGAACAGGTCAAACAACGTAAACAAGAGATCGTAGATGGATTAGAGGCAGGCATTCAGCATCTGATGAAAAAAGGAAAGATTGAAGTCTTTCATGGTCGGGGTTCGATTCTTGGACCAAGTATCTTTTCACCGATGCCGGGAACGATCAGCGTTGAGCCGGAAGAAGGCGAAGGCGAGTTGATCCTTCCGCGTCAATTGATCGTCGCGACAGGGTCGCGTCCACGTCCATTGAACGGACTCGCTTTTGATTCAGAGTATGTCCTCAGCTCGGATGATGCACTCGATATGGCAGATTTGCCAAAGTCGATCGTCATCATCGGTGGCGGCGTCATCGGTGTCGAATGGGCATCGATGTTGACGGATTTTGACGTCGCAGTAACGGTCGTCGAATTCAGCGACCGGATTTTACCGACGGAAGATGCGGCAGTCAGTCGTGAAGTCGCCCGTCAATTGAAAAAGCGGGGCGTCAAGATTCATACCGGCGCAGCTGCACAAAGTGAAACGTTCCGGATGTCAGAAGACGGTGTCTCGATCGCGATCGACCGTAACGGAGAACAAACGACGCTTGAAGCGGATAAGTTGCTCGTCGCGATCGGTCGAATGGCGAACGTCGAAGGCATCGGGATCGAAAACACGAATATCGTCGTCGAAAATGGCTTCATCCAAGTAGATGACCATTTCCGGACGAAGGATCAACATATCTATGCGATCGGAGATGTCATCGGTCGCTTACAACTGGCGCACGTCGCGTCAGCAGAAGGTGTCAAAGCGGTCGAGGCGATCGTCCACGGAACGACGACACCACTTGAATATGCGTTCGTACCACGTTGTATCTACAGCGTACCGGAAGCGGCATCGGTCGGTTTGACGGAAGACGAAGCGAAACGTGCCGGAATGGACGTTAAGGTCGGAAGCTTCTCGTTCAACGGATTAGGGAAAGCGCGGATCGAAGGAGAGGCGGCAGGCTTCATCAAGCTCGTCTCCGATGCGAAGACAGATGATCTTGTCGGCGTTCACATCGTCGGACCAAAAGCAACGGAACTGATCAGTGAAGGTGGATTAGCGCTCGTACTCAATGCAACGGCATGGGAAGTCGGACAGCTCGTGCATCCGCACCCGGCCTTGTCAGAAGCATTCGGTGAAGCAGCACTTGCAGTCGACGGACTCGCGGTTCACGCCTAAGGAGGAATTACGGATGGAAAAAATAGAATTCAAAGAATTAGTAGAACTCGGATTAACGGAACAGGACGCGATTCAGATGTTCGAAACGATGGTCCGTGCGCGGAAGATCGACGAACGGATGTGGAAGTTGAACCGAGCGGGTAAAATTCCCTTCCTCGTCTCATGTCAAGGACAAGAAGCGGCTCAAGTCGGTGCAGCGTTCGCCCTTGAAAAAGGAACGGACTACATTTTGCCGTATTACCGTGATTTAGGCGTCGTCTTACACTTCGGTCAAACGTCACGCGATATCATGCTGTCGGCATTCGCAAAGGCAGAAGATCCGAACTCAGGTGGTCGTCAAATGCCAGGACACTATGGTTCACGTGCCTTGAATATCGTCACGGGTTCAAGTCCGGTCACGACACAAGTCCCACATGCTGTCGGGATCGCACTTGCTGCGAAGATGCGTAAGGAACCACTCGTTGCTTACGTCTCGTTCGGAGAGGGCTCTTCAAACCAAGGAGACTTCCATGAAGGGGCGAACTTCGCCGGAATTCATAAACTCCCGGTCATCTTGTTCTGTGAAAACAATAAATACGCGATTTCGACACCTCTCTCGAAACAGCTGTCGGCGAAACACGTTGCTGATCGGGCGATCGGCTATGGTATGCCAGGCTATACGGTGGACGGCATTGACCCACTCGCTGTCTACAAAGTCGTCAAGGAAGCACGCGAGCGCGGATTACGGGGAGAAGGTCCGACCTTGATCGAAGTTGAAGTCGAACGCCTCGTGCCACACTCATCCGATGATGACGATAAATCGTACCGTTCTGCTGAAGAACTCGATGCCTTAAAAGCACGTGACGGGATCAAACTCTTCCGTGCGCGTTTGATTGAAATGGGCGTCCTGACGGAAGAATCAGCGACTGAAATCGAACAAGCGATGGAGAAAGAAGTCGACGAAGCAACGGCTTATGCGGAAGCAGCAGCTTACGATGCGCCAGAAAATGCATTACGTTACGTGTACGACGAGGAGGAAACAAAATGACGACGTTAAGTTTAATCGAAGCGATCAATAGTGCAATCAAAGAAGAGATGGAACGCGACGAGTCCGTCTTCATCCTCGGCGAAGACGTCGGTGTCCGTGGTGGTGTTTTCCGGGCGACACAAGGATTGCTCGAACAATTCGGAGAAGAACGTGTCATCGATGCACCACTCGCTGAGAGTGCGATTGCCGGTGTCGGAATTGGAGCTGCGATGTACGGCATGCGTCCGATTGCTGAAATGCAATTCGCTGACTTCATCATGCCAGCGGTCAACCAAATCGTCAGTGAAGCAGCGAAGATTCGGTACCGTTCGAACAATGACTGGACGTGTCCGATCGTCATCCGCGCACCGTTCGGCGGCGGTATTCACGGGGCACTTTATCATTCTCAGTCGGTCGAAGCGATGTTCAACTCGACGCCTGGTCTGAAAATTGTCATCCCATCGAATCCATATGACGCAAAAGGATTGCTAAAGGCAGCGATTCGTTCGAATGATCCGGTCTTGTTCTTTGAGCACAAACGAGGCTATCGTCTGTTAAAAGGGGATGTTCCTGAAGGCGACTATACGGTCGAAATCGGTAAAGCAGACGTCAAGCGTGAGGGCGAAGACGTGACGATCATCACTTATGGGCTATGTGTTCATATGGCACTTGAGGCAGCAACACGCCTTGAAAAAGACGGAATCGATGTCCACATCCTTGACTTGCGGACGGTGTATCCAATCGACCGCGAAGCAGTCGTCGAAGCAGCGAAAAAGACGGGGAAAGTCTTGCTCGTCACAGAAGACAATAAAGAAGGTAGCGTCATGAGTGAAGTGTCGGCGATCATTGCAGAAGAAGCATTGTTCGATCTCGATGCACCAATCGAACGACTCTGTGGTCCAGACGTACCAGCGATGCCATACGCTCCGACGATGGAGAAGTTCTTCAACATCTCAAGTGAGAAAATTGAAGACAAAATCCGGACGTTACACGCATACTAAGGGGGAACTGACCAATGAAGACTGAAACACTTACGATGCCACAACTCGGGGAAAGTGTTACTGAAGGAACGATTTCGATGTGGCTTGTCAAACCGGGCGATACTGTCAAAAAATATGATCCGATTGCAGAAGTCATTACCGATAAGGTAACGGCAGAAGTCCCATCTTCGTTTGATGGTGTGATTGAAAAACTGCTTGCAGAAGAAGGCGATACGTTGCAAGTCGGTGACGCGATCGTCACGATGCAAGTCAGCGGCGGATCAACGGAAGTCGCGGCGACCGAACAAGAAGTACCGGCTGTCGAAGAAACGACGTCGGCTGATACATCGATGAAAAAACGCTATTCACCAGCGGTCTTGAAATTATCAGGCGAACACGGCATTGATCTTGAACAAGTGACGGGTACAGGAGCGGGCGGCCGGATTACCCGGAAAGATCTCTTGAAATTGATTGAGTCTGGATCGATCCCGACACCACAAGCAACGGAACCAAAACCGGAAGCGCAAGCGGCTCCGGTAGCGCCTCCGGCAGAAGCACCACCCGCACCAAAACGTCCGGTCAGTGCACCACAACCGACGGAAACGGGCGACATCGAGATTCCGACTGCCGGTGTGCGTCAAGCGATCGCTTCGAACATGGTTCGCGCGAAACACGAAGCGCCACATGCTTGGTTGATGATCGAAGTCGATGTAACGAACTTGGTCGAAGCACGTAATCGTCATAAAGATGCGTTCTTCAAACAAGAAGGGGTCAAATTGACGTTCTTACCATTCTTCATGAAGGCGACAGTCGAAGGATTGAAGAAACATCCAATCATGAACTCGACATGGGCGGGAGATAAGATCATTCAAAAGAAAGCGATCAACCTATCACTTGCTGTCGCGACGCAGGACGCTCTGTTCGTACCAGTCGTCAAGAATGCGGATGAACTAAGCATCAAGGGGATCGCACGCGCGATTGATGACTTCGGGAAACGGGCACAAGCCGGCACGTTGTCGTCTGCAGAGATGCAAGGCGGGACGTTTACGGTCAACAATACGGGCTCATTCGGTTCAATCCAATCAGCACCGATCCTTAACTTCCCGCAGGCGGCGATTCTATCCGTTGAATCAATCGTCAAACGTCCAGTTTGGGTGAACGGCATGTTTGCAGCACGCGACATGGTCAACCTCTGTATGTCGATCGACCACCGGGTGCTCGACGGACTCGTTGCCGGACAGTTCCTACAAACTGTCAAACAAGCGCTCGAATCGATTGATCCGAACCAACTTTCCTTGTACTGAGTTTTTCCAGTTGACAGGGAAGAAGAAGCATCGTAATATAAGAATCAATTCAACACACGATAGCAAAGACGAAGAGAAGTAACTTGTGAAACGATTCAAGAGAGCTGATGGGTGGTGCGAATCAGTATCGGGCAACAAGCGAATGGCCTTCTGAGCTTCAGACCGAATCCCTTCAATGGGTAGTAGGCTCTGACGGGTTCCTCCCGTTATCGGGGTCGACGAATCAGGACAACGGTCCGGTTCGTTTCAAAGGGGACGGTGTCAGCATCGTCAACGAAGGTGGTACCGCGGGTCTTCCCGTCCTTCATGTTCTACATGAATGGGCGAGAAGACCCTTTTCGTATACAATCGAATCGAACAAATCGTAGAGTGAGTTAAGTAGCGAGACAACATCGGCGTTTCAGAGAGCGGAAGAATGGTGCGACTTCCGTACGGCGAGGTTTCGTGAATGGTCTCATGAGAGCGTGGCTGAACGAAGAAGTAGGTCGCGACGGATGCCCCCGTTATCGTAGGCTATGATGTCTCTTATTAGACGCATCAGACAGAGTGGGAACGGTCGAACCGTTCCAATCGAGAGGTGGCACCGCGAGATAATCGTCCTCCATGCAGCATACGCTGTGTGGGGGACTTTTTTATATTCCAGGAGGCGAACAGGGATGGTTCAGACAGACACACTTATCATCGAACAACTTGAACTAAACGGCGACGAGATGACGCCGATCATGATTTTTCAACAACTGAGCGGAACACAGAAATGTTTACTTGAAAGTTCTGCGCATACGGATCAAGGACGGTATTCGATCATCGGTGTCGATCCGGTGGAGATGATTCGGGCAGAGGGGCAAACCGTGACGCGGGAACAGTTGACGACAGGTCGATTGACGCAGGAAACGGGTGATCCAGTACGACTGATGCAACAGATGATCCTCCGGGTTGGCGTCGAAGAAGACCTTCCGTTTTTAGCGGGTGGGATCGGATATGTCGGTTACGACATGATGCGCGCCTATGAAACACTCGGAGCGGTTCCTGAGCGAACGCGCCAACTACCGGACGCGCTACTCGCTGTATACGACCAAATCATCCTGTTCGATCATCTCGAACATCGTGTTCATTTGATTCAGACGTCGCTCGGTGGCATCACCGATCGTGATGAATTACGTCAACGTTTAGCAGAACGGAAAGCGCAACTTGAGCAACCACGGGAGCGAACGGACATCGAGCGTCCACTCCGGGATGTCGTCTATGAACCGTTAATGGATCAAGAGACGTTTGAAGGACTCGTCGAACAAGCGAAGAGACACATCCGCCAAGGCGACGTCTTCCAACTGGTTCTCTCGCAACGACTTGATGCGACGTTCTCAGGTGATCCGTTCCAATTTTATCGGAAGCTTCGTAAGGATAATCCGAGTCCCTATCTCTTTTATATCGACTTAGGCGAAGCAATCGTACTCGGGGCCTCCCCGGAAAGTTTGGTCCAAGTCAAAGGGAATCGAGTGACGACGAATCCGATTGCCGGCACCCGGCGCCGGGGGAAGACGAAAGAGGAAGATGGACGGTTAGCAGAAGAGTTGCTGCACGACGAGAAGGAACGAGCCGAACATCGAATGCTTGTCGATCTTGGACGCAACGACTTAGGACGGATTTGCCAGATTGGTACCGTCGAGGTGACGCGCTTCATGCAAATCGAACGATTCAAGAACGTTATGCATCTCGTCTCGGTCGTTGAAGGTACGCTAGCAGACGGGAAGACTGGAGCAGACGCACTCGTCTCTTGTCTACCGGCAGGGACGGTCACGGGAGCTCCGAAAATCCGAGCGATGCAGTTGATCGACCAGTACGAGCAGGTGAAACGAGAAGTATATGCCGGGGCTGTCGGCTATTTCGATGTTCGAGGGAATATGGATTTTGCCCTCGCGATCCGGACGATGGTGATCAAGGATGGTGTCGCTTCTGTTCAAGCAGGAGCTGGCATCGTCTACGACTCGATTCCACGCCTCGAGTACCAGGAGACGTTACACAAAGCGAAATCACTACTGGAGGTTTGGAAATGATCGTCCTAATTGATAATTATGATTCTTTTACCTATAACCTATACCAATACGCATCCGTTTATACTGACGTTCACGTCATTCGAAACGATGCGGTCAGCATCGAAGAACTACGCGAGATGAAACCAGACGGCATCATCCTCTCACCCGGTCCCGGTCGCCCGGCTGACGCTGGCATCTGCATCGATCTCATTCGTCAATTATCGGGTCAAGTACCAATTCTCGGTGTCTGTCTCGGACATCAGGCAATCGGCGAAGCATTCGGAGGACGCGTCGTCGAAGCACCGATCATCATGCACGGAAAGACATCGATGATCCGACAATCGGGACAACTCTTCGACGACATGACGGAAACGTTAGAGGTCATGCGCTATCATTCGCTGATCGTCGCTCGCAACGACTTACCGACGGAGCTCGTCATCACAGCAGAAACGGATGACCGGACGATCATGGCACTCGAGCACCGGACGCATCCGACCTTCGGAATCCAGTTCCATCCTGAATCTGTCGGAACACCACAAGGACAGCAGATGATTAAACGATTCATTGAATTGACAAAGGAGTGACGAACGATGAAAGAGACGTTATTGAAATTAGCAGAAGCAAAACATTTACGATATGAAGAAATGCAACAGGCAGCACGCGAACTATTTGCGGAAGACGTTACCGATAGCGAAATTGCCGCTTTTCTCGTCGCATTGAAAGCAAAAGGGGAGACTGCAGAAGAATTAGCCGGTCTCGCTTCGATCATGCGCGAGGTCGCCCTCGACATTCCGGTCACCGGCGATTTCATGGATAACTGCGGCACTGGAGGCGACGGCTCACAATCGTTCAACATCAGTACGACAGCCGCCTTCGTTCTGGCAGGTGCCGGCATGAAAGTCGCGAAGCACGGGAATCGGAGTGTCTCGAGTAAAACGGGCAGCGCTGATGTGCTCGAAGCACTCGGGGTTTCGCTCGATGCGACACCGGAACGTTTAGCAGAACAGCTCGAGTCGAACGGAATCGCCTTCTTGTTTGCGCAACGGATGCACCCACGCGTCAAGCAAATCATGAAGGTCCGACGCGATCTGCGGATTCCAACGATCTTTAACTTGATCGGTCCATTGACGAACCCGGTTCCGCTCAAGACACAACTATTAGGAATTTACCGGGAGGATATGCTTGAGACGATGGCGTTGACATTGCACCGACTCGGACGGAAGCGGGCAATCGTCTTACACGGTGCGAATGGAATGGATGAAGCATCCCTTGCCGGAACGAACCAACTCGTCTTACTCGACGAAGGCGAGCTGATCCGCTTCAGTCTTCACCCGGAGGAAGTCGGACTGAAGACCGCACCGCTTGAAGCAATTCGCGGAGGTAGTGCACAAGAGAATGCGGCGATTTTACTCCGTGTTCTTGGTGGAGAGCATGGTGCTTATCGCGACACGGTTCTACTCAATGCGGGAATTGCTCTCTTTGCAGCAAATCGGGCGAAGACGATCGAAGAAGGAATCGCCTTAGCAGCAGATAGCATCGACTCAGGACGGGCGATGGAACGATTGAACCAATTACGACAAATGACACGGGAGGAAGCAATCGGATGAATATCTTAGATCGCATCATCGAAACGAAACGAGCAGAAGTCCTGCAATTAAAATTAAACGGGGTCGAACGGATCAGTCGGGAGGCATTGAAGCCGTCGATTAAGCAACGACTAGCGGGAGCGGATTTATCCGTCATCGCGGAAATCAAACGAGCGTCGCCATCAAAAGGGGCAATCGCACTCGACGTCGATGTCGTCGCTCAGGCAAAACAATATGAAGCGAGTGGGGCGACCGTCATCTCCGTCTTGACGGACGAGACGTACTTCAAAGGGTCGATGGACGATTTAGCGGCAGTCGCTGCAGCAGTCGACATCCCGGTGCTTTGTAAGGATTTCATGATTGATCGGATTCAAATCGACCGGGCAAAAGCACATGGGGCACGGTTGATTCTCTTAATCGTCGCCGCTCTCGAGCAGGAGACGCTTGCTGACTTGTATGCGTATGCTTACGCAGAAGGACTTGAGGTCTTGGTCGAAGTCCATGACGAAGAGGAGTTACGCCGAGCAGAGGCGATTGGTGCGCAAATCATTGGCATCAACAACCGGAACTTGAAAAAGTTCGAAGTTGATTTACAGACATCGGTCGGATTACTCGAACAAAAACAACCGGACGTCCGGTATATCAGTGAGAGTGGCATCAAGACGGTCGAGGAAGCACAGCGATTACACGCTGCCGGTGCAGACGGGATCCTCGTCGGCGAGACGTTGATGCGGGCAGACGATCCGCAAGTCTTCATCCGAGAAGTGAGTGGCGTTCGCGTATGACACGGATTAAGTTCTGTGGTCTCCGGGAAAGAGAACATGTCGAAGCGGCAGTTCGCTTAGCGGACTACATCGGCTTTATCTTTGCTAAAAGTAAACGACAGGTCACGCTGGAAGAGGCGGCTCGTCTCAGACGCGACATTCCAAAAACGGTCCAAGTCGTCGGTGTCTTCGTCTCCCCGACTTACCAGCAGGTGACCGACGCGGTCGAACAAGTCGCGCTAGATCTCGTCCAAATTCATGGTGTCATTCCGAACGGAGAGTTACCAGTTCCCGTCATTCAAGCGATTCCGGTGACGGACATCGGACAAGTAGAGCAACAGACGGATTATTTGCTCGTTGACGCACCGGTTGCTGGAAGTGGCGAGACATTCGACTGGTCACGAGACATTCAAGCCGATCGACCACTGTTCATTGCCGGTGGCTTGACAGCAGGAAACGTCGGAGAAGCAATCAAACGATATCACTCGTTCGCCGTCGATGTCTCAAGTGGCATCGAGACGGATGGACGGAAAGATCCCATCAAAATGCAGGCATTCGCAGATGCCGTAAAGGAGAGAGAAGTATGAGCTACGCACAACCGGATACACTAGGACAATACGGTAAATACGGAGGACGCTACATCCCGGAAACATTGATGCACGCAGTGATCGAACTCGAAGAAGCTTACGCAACCGTAAAAGAAGATCCAGCGTTTCAAGCGCGGATGGACGAATTATTGAAAGAATACGTCGGACGTGAAACACCACTTTATTTTGCCGAACATTTGACGCAAACGATCGGTGGCGCAAAGATCTACTTGAAACGAGAAGACTTGAACCATACCGGTGCCCATAAAATCAACAATACGATCGGTCAAGCGTTATTGGCTGAACGGATGGGGAAACGAAAAATCGTTGCTGAGACAGGGGCAGGACAACACGGTGTCGCGACAGCGACGGTCTGTGCCTTACTCGATCTCGAGTGTGTCATCTTCATGGGAGAAGAGGACGTGCGCCGTCAAGAATTGAACGTCTTCCGGATGGAGTTACTTGGAGCAACCGTCATCCCAGTCACACAAGGCAGTCGGACACTCAAAGATGCCGTCAATGAAGCACTCCGCTACTGGGTCAAACACGTCGAAGACACGCATTACTTGATGGGTTCTGTTCTCGGACCACACCCATTCCCGCAACTCGTCCGTGATTTCCAAGCGGTCATCGGAAAAGAGACACGACGCCAAATCATCGAAAAAGAGGGGCGTCTACCAGAGGCGATCGTCGCTTGTGTCGGCGGCGGTAGTAATGCGATCGGGATGTTCCACCCGTTCATCGATGATACAGATGTAAAATTGTATGGCATTGAAGCGGCGGGCAGCGGAATCGACACAGAGAAACACGCAGCGACGATGACAAAAGGAGAGGTCGGTGTCTTGCACGGCTCGATGATGTATCTCTTACAGGATGCGCATGGTCAAGTACAAGAAGCGCACTCGATCTCAGCTGGACTCGATTACCCGGGTGTCGGACCGGAGCATAGCTTGCTAAAAGATATCGGTCGCGTCCAATATGAAGCGGTGACCGA
Source organism: Exiguobacterium sp. s78 (assembly GCF_018618985.1). Lineage (NCBI taxonomy): Bacteria > Bacillati > Bacillota > Bacilli > Caryophanales > Exiguobacterium > Exiguobacterium sp. s78. Next base: position 1,932,431 of record NZ_JACSNB010000001.1, on the reverse strand, counting down.
TGAACAAGCACTCGAAGCACTCCAGTTGTTGAGCCGCAAGGAGGGAATCATCCCGGCACTTGAGTCGGCACACGCGATTGCCTACGCGACTCAACTCGCGGCAGAGATGGACAAGGAAGAGATTCTCGTCATCTGCTTATCAGGACGGGGCGATAAAGACGTCGTCACTGTCAGAAACGCACTAAAGGGGGAAGCGTGATGCGATTAGAAACAGCCATTCGTACCGTTACGAGCAAAGGGGAGAAAGCCTTCATTCCGTACGTCATGGGGGGAGATGGAGGAATCGATCAACTCCCGGAAATCCTGTCGTTTCTCGCTGAATCCGGAGCGACAGCGATTGAAGTCGGTGTTCCGTTTTCGGATCCTGTCGCTGACGGTCCGGTCATTCAAGAAGCGGGACTCCGGGCGCTAGAAGCGAACGTTGGACTGAAGGATGTCCTCGAGGCAGTTCGCGTTGCTCGTCAGACCGTCGATGTTCCTGTCGTCTTGATGACGTACTTAAATCCGATTTTCCGCTACGGATTAACGGCGTTTCTAGCGACATGTCGCAAAGTCGGGGTCGATGGACTGATCATTCCTGATTTGCCGCTTGAGCAGAGCGAACAGTTTTTCGAGCAAGAGGACAAATCGGACATCGCGCTCGTCCAGCTCGTCTCCTTGACGAGTCCGATGGAGCGGATTCAAAAGATTGCCGATAAAAGTGAAGGATTCCTCTATGCGGTCACGGTCAACGGAACGACAGGTGGACAGACGACGTTTGATACGGCGCTTGAAGACCACTTAGCGAACGTCGCAGAAAATAGTCCAGTACCAGTCCTTGCCGGGTTCGGGATCAGTACACCGGAACACGTCAAACAATTGAGCCGCCCAGTCTCGGGGGTCATCGTCGGCAGTAAAATCGTCGATTTACTGCATCAGAACGATCGAGAAACAATTCAACAGTTGATGGCAGCACGTCTTGCGGCGACGCCGTCGCATTAATAAAAAGGACCTGACTCAAAAGTCAGTCTATACAAAGATAAGGGTGGCAGAATGATGATCTGCCACCCTTATCTCGTAACAAAAAGAATGACGCGTCACACACCACTCTTACAGGAACAGGCGCATTTATGCGCTGTTAGAGACGAACAAGACCAGCTTTCCTGCTTAAATGAAGCAGGGAAGCTGGCTTGTGTCTCGCCTGAGGAAAGGGCGTGAAAAGACGCGTCATTCTTTTTTTTGAGTCAGCTTCTTTTTCGTATAGATGTCACTGTTGAACGAGCGACTTCTGCAAGTTCGTATACAGTGGTTCGAATCCGAGTTCCTCATAAAACGTGGCGGCACGATCGTTGACCGCCCAGACGTTTAAGCGAACAGCATCGACCTTTCGCTCGAGCGCGAGTTCTTCTGCCGCCTGCATCAACTGGCGACCAATTCCGAATGAACGATGGGATGAGGTGACACCGACGTCAGTGATGTTCAAGATCCGGACTGGCGTGAATCGATTGGCTGCTGGCGCCGTCCATTTGCCAAACAAGTAACCGGTGATGTCGTCTCCGTTGAGTGCCGTCAGACAGAGGTGTTGTTCTGAATCAAGCGTTTGTCTTAAGGACTCGAGCGTGTATGGCGTCAAAACATCCGGATGAAAATGAGACGATAACCGCTTATGATGCTCGAACGTCTCTGCCGTCAAGGAAAATAGGGCAGGAAGGTCTGAAATACGGCTCGTGCGGATCATCAAGCAATCACTCCAATCATCGATTTTGTTTGAGTACTTCGGCGACGAGTCCCGATACATACGGACTGCCACGATCTTCTTTTTCGACCGATTCGATCATGATGGCAACGAGAAGATCTTTTTTGTCGTTGTCGTAACCGACGAAGAAGCCATTTTCTTTTCCATCGGTTTCGCCTGCTTTTTTCAATTCTGCCGTACCGGTCTTACCGGCAACATCGACTTCCTTGATGTCAGCTGGGAGCGTGTAACCGTTATGGACGACGTCATAAAGATCATCGCGGATCATCTTCGCGTCTTTTGCATCCAGCAGATCCTTTTTGAAGACTTGCTTCGTTTTTTCCTCTTGTAAAAGGGTCGGGCGATAGATTGTTCCATCTGTCAGGAAAATTTCATACATCGACGCTAGATGGAGAATGTTCGTCAGCATCTGTCCTTGTCCGTAGGACGTATCCATCAGCTGTCCATCTGAAGCGATCGTCCCGTCGTTTGAGATTTGAGAAGCGCGTAACGGATACGCAAACGGTAGTTTCTCTCCGTATCCGAGTGCTTCAAGTCCAGACGTGAACGCCTTCGTTCCGACCTGTTCGAGTGTTGAGCGGGCGAAATAGATGTTGTCTGAATAAACGAGCGCATTGTGCAGATTAACGGGTGCTGGCGTCTCGTGAATCCGCGTGACGTTAAAACCATCGATCTTATTTTTCAGTCCATTGATTGTATAGGCTTTTTCCGGGTCGAGTGTTCCACTCTTTAAACCAACCGCGGCCGTTAGGGGTTTTTGGGTCGAACCGGGTGCGAAAGCACTCGTGAATCGGTTCAACAATGGTTGATCCGGATCCTGCGTCAATTCATCGAGTCGCGCTTGCGAGATCCCTGACATGAATTCAGAAGGATCAAAGCCAGGGGAGCTGAGTAAGACACGTGTCTCACCAGTCCGCGGATCGATTGCCGATGCCGTTCCTGGATCCTCCTGCATCGTGTCGTACGTCTTTTTCTGGAGCGTAGCATCAATCGTCAACGGAATATCCTCACCATCCGTCGGTTTCGTTTCAGCAACGGTAACGCTTGATCCGTCTTTCTTTTGTAGAATGATCGAGGCACCGGCTTTACCGCGTAACCGATCATCAAGGACTTGTTCAAGACCCCGTTTCCCGACTTGTTCGCCAGCTTGGATTTTATTTTTCGATTCTTTAATCTCGTCTGCTGTTGCCGAACCGATATATCCAATTAAATGAGAGGCTGCTTTACCAAGTGGATACGTTCGGACTTCTGTCTCTTTGACGCTGATTCCAGGAATGTCACGCAATTTTTCAACCGTTGCTTCGTCGGTCAGTGTTTTGAGCGGAACGAATTGTCCATCCTTGACCCAACTTGCTTTTAAGGAATCTTCGACCGATGAGGTCGGGCGGTCGAGCAACTCGGCAACTTGGTCGACATCTTTAAGTTGTCCTGCAGTGGCGCCGACAGCATACCCTTTACCGGAGGTCGCGAGCGGTTTATCGTTCGCGTCGAGTAAATCACCACGTTTGCCTTCTACGGTTTCTAACTGAACCTTGTCTTCTTTCTTAAAGTCTTTTAGAACAAACGAAGAGTCCCAGTCAATGAACCAGTTTTCTGTTTCTCCTTGTTTCTCGAATGTTAACGGGACTTGTTTATCATAAGCGACAGATCCTGCAACCGTATCGAAGGAGATTCGTACGGGAAGGGACGCTTTTTCGTCATCCGTTGCTTCCTTTGCTTTCTTCCGTTCGACGGATAACTTTTTGATATCAAGCGATTTCGACAACTGTTTTGTCCGGTCGATGAATTCTTTTTTTCCGTATTCCTTTTTAGTAGCCGTACTCGCGTACGTATACATCTTATCGTAATCTTGTTTTTCCCAAAGTTTGATGTAGGCATCAAGACGTTCTTCGGGTGTCGGCTGATCTTGACATCCGGCAAGTAACGTCACACCAAACGTCGCTGATAAAAGAAAGGGGATCGTTCGTTTCATGTGTTTCGCCTCCGTTGTGGATTAGACTCATAATCATACCGTACCACTCCTGTCAGGAGATTTCATCTGAAACACAAAACCGGACTTCTCATGGGGAGAAGTCCGGTGAATCAAGCTTAGTTGAAGTAATTGAGTGGATTGACACTGTTTGCAGCAGACGTTCCGCTGTAGACGTAAGGACCGCGATGCATTTCGAAGTGGAGGTGCGCACCGAATGCGTTACCTGTCGCACCAATCGTACCGATTTTCGATCCTTTAGCAATCGTTTGTCCGACTGAGACAGAGCGACTGTTTAAGTGTGCATACACCGTCGTATATTGAATGCCATTGACGGTATGCGTCATCATGACGTGATTTCCGTATGCGCCGTAATAACGGGATGTGATGACTTTACCAGCAGCCGATGCATAGACAGGTGTGCCTGTTGGAGCACCGATATCGATGCCGTTATGGAACGTATAACCGTAAACGCCACTTGCAGCACCATATCCTTGCGTGATTGGACCGCTTGCTGGACGCGAGAAGCCAGTCGTTGCTTTTGACGAAGTCGTTGTGCTGTATTTTTTTACGTATGTAGAAGAAACGTAGCGTGATGCGCCACCGTATGAAATTTTTGTCCATGAACCGGAAACACCGAGATAATTGAATGTCTGTCCTGTATTGACGCTACCGACGATTTTATAAGCTGTTGATGGACCTGTACGGACACGAAGCCCGTCTGCTGTGACCTTTACCTTATATGTCGTTGCAGCTTCAACTTTCGAAGCACTCGTTGTTGCAAAACCTGAAACTACCAAAGCTGTCATTGTCATTGTTGTAAGTAAACGTTTCATTGAGTGTTTTTCCTCCTTAAAAATCTGAAGCGACAGAACGGATCATTACAAAATTGTAAGAATTTATGTATATTTATTTATTTTAAAGAATGATTTTTCGCCTGAGATGATTATAGCATCGTCAATAACACGAAAATATTTCAAATATGTTTCAAAATTACGCTTTGTTAACATATATTGTAATGGATTAATAAGTAAAAAAGAACTGACGAAGAGTCAGTTCTTTTTTCGATGAACCTATACTGTTATTCAGCAGAAGAGGGTGAAAACACGGTTAAATGTTGCGGGAGCACTTCGACAGTCACAGGAACATGACCTGCTGTATCCCCATCGGCATTAATCGGCAATTCTTCTTTCGAGCGAATTTCGACACGTGTCGTCGTGAAGTGTTCGATTTGATCGGCTTTTGATAATCCCCCCGTGATGAGTTTGGGTAATGCTTGGAGCGCATCAAAGAATCCAAGCTTCGTAATGATGAACCCATGCAACAGTCCATCATCGACTTTTGCGTCTTCTGCAAAGGATTCGAACCCTCCGACGGAATTCGTCAAGGCGATAATCAACAAGTGTGCTTCTCCATCAAATTGTTTCTCAGCAGAATCAATTTCAATCGGATAGGGGCTATGATCCTTGAAGGCTTTTAGACCTTCAATGAAATAAGCGACCGATCCGAGTGACGTTTTTTGTTCGACACTGACCTCCTCGACGGCTTCTGCAATCAGACCAACAGCGATGACGTTCATGAAGTAATGGTCATCATATTTACCGATATCGAGCGGTCGGGCAGGGGCGTCAGCTAGAATCTGAATCGCCTCTTCGGGATCCGTCGGAATGTGTAATGCGCGCGATAAGTCATTGACCGTTCCGAGTGGCACGATCCCGAGTGTTGGGCGATGCGGTTGTTCGGCAATTCCGGTGATGACTTCATTGACCGTTCCGTCACCTCCCATGGCGATGACAGCATCGTAATTAGACTGGGCAGCATGACGCGCAAATTCCGTCGCATCGTGTTCTTTTTCCGTGAACCGAACGTCGACGGTTTCAAAGCGAGTAGCAAGCGTCTCTTCAGCGAGCGTCGCGTGTTTTTTTCCGAGTTCTTTACCAGAAGACGGGTTGATGATCAACATGGCTTGAGACAAGATGAATTCCTCCTTCGGGACAATCTGTTGACTTTTTCCCTGTCCGATGAAAACATAATCCAAATTCTTTTTTACAAATAAAAACACCGAGTAGGCGCATGGCTTCCTCGGTGTTGAAGTTTGAACTCAGAGTTAAATTATTGTGATGGCGGCACTTCACCAGCAGCAGGACGAGCTTCTTCTTCAACGTCCCAACACTCCGTATTTTCAATCCCGAGTGCTTTTGCTGAGAAGACAGGATCGAGTCCCTGTTTCCGTTGTTCCTGATAATCTTTGATGACTTTGAGAGCGATGCCGCTCAAGAGGAGGATCGCTGTCATATTGATTAATGTCATGCCTGCCATGAAGAGATCGGCAAAACTCCATACCATACCGAGGCTGAGAACAGATCCGATGAAGACGAAGCCCATTGTCGCAATCCGGAAACCGAAGACGGCTGCTGGACTTTGTTTGATGAACTCGATGTTCGTCTCACCGTAGTAGTAACTACCAACGATCGAACTAAAAGCAAACAAGAAGACGCTGAGTGCGATGAATGGTGGGGCAATTGCACCAAATTCTTCGGAGAGCGCGTTTTGCAACATGCCGATTCCTTCGCCATTTCCAGCAGCATAACTATCACTGAGGAGAATAATCGTTGCTGTCGCTGTACAGACGATCAACGTATCAAGGAATACACCAAGTGTTTGTAAGAAACCTTGTTTTGCTGGGTGAGAGACTTCAGCCGCCGCCGCAGCGTTCGGAGCAGACCCCATTCCCGCTTCGTTTGAGAACAATCCGCGTTTGACACCGAGTGAGATTGCAGCACCGACCGAGCCACCGAATGCTTGCTCGATTCCGAAGGCACTTTTGAAAATCATTGCGAACACACCAGGAAGTTCCGTCAGGTTCGTAACGACGACATAAAGAGCAGCAATCAAGTAGAGACCTGCCATGATAGGAACGATGATTGCAGAGAACTTCGCGACACGGTGGACACCACCAAAGATGACGAGTCCCGTCAAGACGACGAGTGCTGCGCCGACGACAGCTGTGTTGATACCGAACGCATTGTCAAAGGCAGCGGCAATCGTGTTTGATTGAACGGAGTTGAAGATAAGGCCGAACGTCACAGCAATCAAGATTGCAAAGACGATTCCGAGAGCTCGGTTCTTCAAGCCTTTTTCGATGTAGTAGGCAGGACCACCACGGTATGCGTTCGATTTCGTATCGCGTACTTTATAGACTTGAGCCAGTGTACTTTCGATGAGAGCCGTCGCGCCCCCTAAGAGAGCGACCATCCACATCCAGAAGACGGCACCTGGTCCGCCGAGTGTGACGGCAATCGTGACACCGGCAAGGTTACCCGTACCGATCCGTGTCGCCGCACCGATGAAGAATGACTGGAGAGAAGTGATGCTTTCTCCTTTATCGTCTGTTGTTTGTTCACTTTTATCGAGCGTGACGCGGAACATCTCTTTTAAGTAAGTGAATTGGATGAAGCCAGTTCGGATCGTGAAGTAGATCCCGCCGCCGATCAATACAGCGATTAATACATACGACCATAAAATATTGTTGGCGTAATCGACACTTCCTTGAATGACTTGCTGAATGGCGTTCATGATGGTGTATTCCTCCCAAAGAATAATAAAAGCTATACGCTAAATTATACGAATTTTCAGACAATAAGCAACAACAAAATAAAATAAAATTTTAAAACTTAATAAAGTTAGCTAAATGTTAGGAGTTAAAAACATTGTAGGTGAACGAAAAAACTGCCACTCTCGGTATCGAGAGTGACAGGCAAGTAAAGCTAAATCATCCATACTGTAGCAATTGTTCGTATAGGTCATCGAGTTGCTGTTGGATGCTTTTAGAAACGGTATCGGTCGATTTTTCACGTTTTGCTAATTTCTGTTCAAGCCGCTCGATCTGCATTTCTAACTCGTATTGTGATAAGCGTTTTGGTTTTTGTAGGGTTACGTGAAGTGGAGACGACGCAGCGAACTCGGTACGCTTCTGTTGGGCATACGTATACGTACCATGATAACGCGTCAGACCATTTTCAAGCCAAAGGATCTGCGGAAAAAGACGATTCAAGAAATAGCGGTCGTGTGAGACGGCAATCAATGTACCAGAAAAATTCTCGAGTGCTTCTTCCAATGTCTCTCTTGATTCAATATCGAGATGATTCGTCGGCTCGTCGAGAATTAATACATTGATCGACGAATGAACGAGGACGGCGAATTGCAATCGCACACGTTCGCCTCCGCTCAGTGACAAAATGGACCGAAAGACAGTTGGTCCAAAGAACAGGAACCGGGCTAGGATATGGCGGGCTTCCGCTTCTGGAACGGCAATCCGGTCTCTAAACCAGTCGATTAACCGCGCGTCCTCCTCGAAATGGGCATGCTGGGACAAGTAACCGATCCGATTCGATGGTCCACGCGTGAGTGTGCCTGCGTCTGGTGATAATTCGTCAAGCAGCAGTGAGAGCAACGTCGATTTCCCGCTCCCATTCGTTCCGACGATCGCGATCCGATCCTGTGCCATGATCTCGAACGAGACTTCATCAAAAATGTGACGGGTTCCGTAAGCAAACGAGAGTTCTTCAGCGCGAAAGACGACTTGGCTCGAGTGATCAGTGGAAGAGAAGGAGACATCAGCGGTTTTGGCTTCGAGTTGTGGTCGTTTAATCCGTTCGATCCGCTCGAGTGCCCGTTCCATCGATTTTGCTTTACGGAATAATTTCTCACTCGGTGGAGACGCTTCGTTTGCCCATTGCCGGAGTCGACGAATCGCTTCCTTCATTTTCTTTATTTTTTTCTGTTGCTCTTGATACGCATGGAACTGCTCGAGCAGACGGCGTTCTCTCTCGACGACGAACGCGCTGTAGTTCCCTATATAGGTTGTCAGTTCACCGTCTTCGAGTTCAACGATCGAAGTGACGACGGCGTCTAAGAAGACCCGGTCGTGAGAGACGAGCAGGATGGTTCCTGTGTAGTCCCGTAAGAACTGCTCCAGCCATTCAACGGCAGCTAAATCGAGATGGTTCGTCGGTTCGTCAAGAATAAGCAGATTTGGTTCCATGAGTAACATGCGACCGAGACAAATCTTCGTCTGTTCACCACCGCTCAACTGGTGGAAAGGACGAGTGAGTAACGGAAGGAGATGTAATCCGTTCACCATGCGTTCGATTTTCGAGTCGAGTAGATAGCCGTCCTTTTGTTCGAATGCATTCGTCGCTTCCGCATACCGTACGAGTAGTGCATCGAGATCATCTGGTGCTGTCGCCATCATTTGCTCCAACTGTTGCATCCGGGAACGGATCGCAAGAGTCTCTGCAAACGCTGTCCAAAGGACGTCGAGTCCGGTCATCGTTTCACTATATACAGGAAGTTGTTCCAAGTAGCCGATCGTCAAACCGTTCTTTTGATAGATGACACCACCGTCCGGTTGCTCAAGGCGAGCAAGCAAGCGGAGTAATGTCGTTTTACCACTCCCGTTTCGTCCAATTAGACCGACACGGTCGTGTTCGTTTAAGAAGAGGGAAACATCCGTTAAGATCGTTTCGCCTCCGAATTGTTTGGTCAGGTGTTGAATGTCGCAAATCATCATAATCAATTGATCCTTTCGCGCGCATCAAAAAAGGAGAGCGCAAATAGCACTCTCCCTAACGTGTGAAAGATGCGCTTTGCAGTATTTTTCATTCATGAAGTTCTTAAAAAAGGACAGACGGGTGCCTTAGAACGCCATTCCATGAAAAATCGCGCGCAACAGATACAATTGTTCCATCAACCAGTGTTTGCACGCGGCAAAGTCCATCTTTTCACACCACCTTTCGTTTCAGATACATCTAGTTTACTATTTTTTTGTCAGTTACGGAAGTCTGAATTATTTGAACACGCCAGCAATCGAGCTGAAGAAGTCACTGAGTCCATCGAATAGTTTAGCAAAAAACCCTTTCGTTTCTTCTGAAGTCGCGAAGGCATGGATGTCTTGTCCCGCATTTTTAAGTCCACTTTCGATTTGTCCCCAGTTGATGTTCGCTTGCTCCATTTGATTGAATAGATTCGTCAACCGGTCCATTTGTGCGTCAGACAACTGGATATTGTTGTTTTGAATGACTTGGACGATCAGGTTTTCGATCTCGACTTTGGTTTCCGGTTTTTGATTGGCGATCTCAGCCTTGATCTCATTCATTAAGTCTGCGACTTTATCCGTGCCGACCGTTTTTCCGACGTCTGATGTGACCGATAATTCTTGCTGTGCTAAATCCTTGCGTTCGTCACTTAACTTAATTCCAGTCTCAGCGGAAGTTTGATCGTACGCTTTCATGATTCCTGTCAGTGCCGATGTCCCGGTCACCTTGTAGGGAGAAGTGATCGTGATATCGGCATCTTTGACACCCGCTGTGACGAGAGCGTTGAGATACATATCCTTCGTCACCCATGTGATGTTTTCCGTCGAGACGGAGAGTCCATCTCCTTTTTCCGTCAGTTCGATTTTAGCCGACGAATACATATTGCCGCCTTTTTGCGACTGTGGGATGTTTTTCCCGAGATATTTTTCCTCGTCAGCAGAAGTTGCGATGATCGGTGTGATCCCTTCCGGTGCATTGAGACGTGAAAGCACCCATGCTTTATCTTTTGCGCCGAGCGACTCCCCGAGTGTGACGATCGTCTTATCGACGACTTGTTCGGCGGATGCGGCTGTTGGGAGTAATAAAGCAGAAGCGATAACGGCTGATGCCATGATTTTTGTTGGTGTATGCATAATGAAATCCTCCAATTGTAAGTAACAGAATGAATTATAGTATCAGGTACTAAATTTAGTGTACGGTAACGATGTCTGTTCGGAATCGGTCTGCAGATGGAGACGGTATCCGTCTTCTGACACTCCATAGTATAGCGAAAAAAGGACAACTTGACTTCCGTTTTCAGCATGCTATAGTGAATGGGAATCGAATAATGACCACTAGGGGAGTCAGTAGGCTGACTGAGACGAACGAAGACGTTCGGACCCTTTGAACCTGATTAAGTTCGTACTTACGGAGGGAAGTGGCGTCAAGTCTTGTTCTTCTTGCGCCATGCCCGTGTGTTTCGGGGTGGTGTTTTTTCGTTTCATAACTAAACGAGGAGGATGAGATCATGACATTCACACAAGAAATCAAACAAGCGGCACAAGCGTATTGGGATAGTAGTTTTACGCACCCGTTCGTACAAGGAATCGGGGAGGGGACGTTACCACTCTCGAAATTTCGGCATTACGTCATGCAGGATGCCTATTACTTAAAACACTTTGCGAAGATTCAAGCGAAGGCAGCGTCAAAAGCAGACGACTTCGCGACGATCGCGACACTTGCCGAACATGCGACTTCGACTTATGAGGCAGAGCTGAGCTTACATCAATCATTTTTTGAGCCGCTCGGTATTACGGCAGCAGACCTTGAAGCATTTGAACCGGCACCGACAGCATATGCGTACGTTTCGCACATGCATCATGCGAGTGAAGGAACGCTCGGTGAGACGATTGCTGCCATCTTGCCATGTTACTGGTTGTATTATGAAGTCGGGCAACAATTACTGACGTGTACACCGGAAGAAAAAATCTATCAGCAATGGATCGACACGTATAGCTCGGAATGGTTTGAAAAGGTCGTCTTTGAACAGATTGCACGGCTTGATGCGCTGGCGGAGCAAGCGAGCCCAACGGAACGCGAGCGGATGAAACGTCATTTCGTGACAAGTTGTTACTATGAGTTACTCTTCTGGCACATGGGGTGGACGGAAGAGACGTTCACGTCGGTCTACGAAACGATTCCAGCACGCCCGGTATCTTCTTAAACCAGTAGATGGTAGAATTAGGAATACCATCTAGTGAAAGTAGGGATTGGAATGGAAATCGTAGTCATCGCACTCGTGATCCTCGCGGCATATGCTATGCAACGAATGCTTGGTAAAGTCAAAGTAAGATTTGTAGGACTTATCATCCCAACGTTGATCGTGTTATCCGGTATATCCGCATCGACTCGAAACTTTAAGGTAGCGTATAGCATGGGAAGCTATATTTCTGCTGTTCTTGTCATCGTCGTCTATGCACTGCTGACTTATTGGTTATACCGCGTCTACCATCGTGCGAAAGAAGAAGCTGAATATCCGTATCAATCATTAAAAGACCGAGGCATCCTTTAAGGAGCTTCGGTCTTTTAATGTATCACGTCATCATTTTTTCCAGTTTTTAAAGCCGTCACCGAATTCGAGATGCAGTTGATCGGTAAAGACACCGTTCTGAAAGACCGGCACATCAACCGGTAAAGTGCCTTGCGGTTTGAACGTTCCGAAGATTGCTCGGATACCTGCAGGCAGGTTCGGTCCCGCTGATTTTAGATTGCCTGCTTCGGAGTCTGGACCGTTCGGGTCGCCTTTGAAGCCATAGACGAGGACGTGTGCCGGTGCGTCCGGTTGAACGGCGACATCGTTTGGGTTACGGAGACTGAGCAGGACGGATGGTGTATCCGTTTGTTTCGCATAGCGGAAGATCGAAGCTGGAATTGCTTGTTCTGGTGCAGTAGGTAGTAGTTTAGTACTCGTGTTGACGTTGGAACCGACGATGATGTAATCTGCTGCATCGAGTTGCGCCCGTAATGTCGGGTTTTGGTCGAGCGATAGCGTAGTAGCCGAGTAATTCGCTGTCGTCACGTGCCAGTTCCGATTCTTCGGTAGGGAAGCGATCGTTTTTTTCATGCTGTCCGTTTGATCCGCCGCAGGAGCGATCACAAGAACGTTGGCATTCTTTTTCGGTTTGAATGGTAAGGTCCGCTGATCATTTTTCACGAGTGTGACCGCGGCTTCCGTCATCGCACGTTCTTTTGCTTTATGCTCGGGACTACCGACGATTTGGTTCGATTGCGCGATTTTTTCAGCTAGGGATGTCGTGTCAGTCGTACCGTTCCAAATTCCGCGTTCTGCTTTCAGGGTCAGGATTCGCTCGACCGATTGATCAATTCGTTCCTCTGAAAGACGACCGTCTTTAACCGCTGCAATCACATCTTTGAAAATCTGATCGAGCTTTTCGACATCTTGTTCGGAACGAAGAATCGTCGGCATGAGCGCGATATCGACACCGGCGTCAAACGTCTTTAAGACGGCTTCTGATTCCGTGAAGTTGTCGGCGATTGCCTGCATGTTCAACGCGTCTGTGATGACGATGCCATCGTAGCCAAGTTTTTCGCGCAGTACGCCCGTGATGACATCATCCGATAACGTCGCAGGTAAAGGGAAGGTACCATTTGTCGACGTGACGACTTCAGGTTCGATTTGCGGCATCCCGATGTGTCCTGTCATGATCATATCGATGTCTTCAGCAATAGCTCGCTTGAACGGTACGAGCTCGACTTGTTCTAGCTCCTGCAGGGACCGGTCAACGACCGGTAATCCATAGTGGGAATCGGTCGCCGTATCGCCGTGACCCGGGAAGTGTTTGGCGGTCGCCGCGACACCTTCAGACTGAATTCCCTTCATTAGAGCGGAACCGAGTGTGCCGACGAGCTCCGGATCACTCGAGAACGAGCGGACACCGATGACGGGATTTCCAGGATTGCTGTTGACATCAAGATCCGGACCGAAGTTGACATTGATGCCGAGCGCACGCAGTTCCGAACCGATGATATGACCGGCATCATTGGCATATGTGCTACTGCGGGTCGCACCTAACGCCATGTTGCCAGGTAAGTTCGTCCCTGTTCCGAGCCGAGTAACGATTCCACCTTCTTGGTCGATCGTGACGAAGAGCGGAATATCGTTGCTAGCGTCTTGTTTGACGACTTCTTGCAGATCATGAACGAGTTTCGTCGTCTGTTCGGTTTCGCTGACGTTCTCAGCAAACAAGATGACGCCGCCTAAATCATAGCGATCGATGATATTCGCGACTTCTGGGGCAAGCGACGTGTGATTGCTGCCATTCCACTGCCGGAAGTCCGGCATGATCATCTGCCCGATTTTTTGTTCGAGTGTCATCGTGTCGATTTTGTGACTGATCCGATCGGCTGAAGATCCTGCCTCTGCCATGACAGGTAAACTACTTGAGACGAGTACTGCTGCGAGTCCGGCTGTTAACGTGAACTGTCCGATTTTTTTCATGATGTACGTCCTCCTTTAGTCAAACCGTGACTGGAATTCTTTTCAATACGGACAGTATAGCAAGGTGTTTGTTTTAAAACAATATTTTATTTGTAAACGATTTCAAACTGAAATAAATTTCAAAGATGTTTTTAGACAAACTGACTTGAATGAAAAAAAGTGACTCCCCCTGAAGAGGAATCACTTTCAAGTAAAGTCGATCGATTGATCAGCTATAGCGTTCCACGATGCTTGTCAGCTGACGTTCGACGAACGATTGATCCTGCAGTTCACTATTGGACAGACGCAGTTTGATCATCGACTCATCCGCACCAGCCATTTCACTGAACAATGATCCGAGACTGTGCGCACGACGATCGACTTGGACGATTAAATCAATCCCAGACCCGTCTTGAAGCATGATGATTTCAATCTCATCCAGTTTATGAGCGTAGTGTGTATTGCGAGCTGAATATTCAAGCTCCTGAGCAATCGGTAAATCTTTCCGGAATCGTCCAGGTAATTTTTCCGTGTCGGCTTTTTTCAATCGGAAGCCAAGTGACTCCATCGCATCTAAGACTGTTGCTTGGTAGCGGTTTGCTTCGACGATGACAGCGTCACGGTCCGATGGATCGACGGCTTGAGCGATGTCGAGTCCCGTCTCGATCCACGATTTCGATTGACTGACGGAGAGTGGTGTATTCAGCGGTACGCGTAATGTAAAGGGAATTTCCCGCTCGACACCCGCTTCAATCGTGAACTTCGCTTCATTTAAGGCAAATCGGTCGAGCGTGAAGGTCGTAAACGTCGTGCTATCATTGACTTCTTGTTTGTACTGCGTGTTGAATTCAAGATAAATTCGATCAATTTCTTGATCGACGTTTCCGCCCTTGATATGGACGACACCGTGAATTTGACCGCCTGGTTCACAGCGGTCATCCGTCAAGCGTGTATCGACCGTTGCGGCACCGATTCCGATTTGTGAGAGAATTTTTTTGAACATGATGAATTCCTCCTTTTGATTACGTACGAATGATAAAGCGTGTAAACTTGTCGAACAGGTACGAATTTGCTACAGTTTCGAAAGAACATCAGAAAAGGACGGGACGACTAGTGGAACTACATGAATTAAAAGCGAGTCTTGCCTCGCAAATCACGCAAGGAACACTGATCCATGCAACGATAAGTAATCCGCGTCAAAAATCAAATGATCTCCGACGAATCAAGGTAAAACCGATTCTATTAAGAGATACGGTGATGATGCAGGTAGAGTTTCAATTTGAACGCGTTATGAAGCATGAAAATATTTTAATTGACGATTTCGTCGGACGACTCGATGACTGGTTCACGGAATTCCGTCAATTCTTATTCCGTTTTGAAGAAGAAGAATGGCAATTCCAGCTCTCGAAAAAGATGAAAGTCGCGATCAAGACATCCAAAAAGGAGCCGATGAAAGCTCTCTTGTCGCATGACCGGAAAAAAACCTATCTATTAGAAGACGGTGTGCCGGTTCCGTTTCTGATTCGCTTAGGCGTCATGACGGAAGCGGGTCAAGTCAAAAAACAGAAGTATGATAAGTTTAAACAAATCAATCGCTTTCTTGAATTCGTTGAGGATAGCATTGCTGCCTTGCCAAAAGGAAAAAAACTCCGGATTTTGGACTTCGGATGCGGGAAGTCGTATTTGACGTTCGCTCTCTATCATTATCTAAAAGTCGTCAAAGGATTCGACCTCGAAGTGACAGGTCTTGATTTAAAGAAAGAAGTCATCGAAGAATGTACGCAAATTGCGCGTGATCTGGATTATACCGATCTGACATTCCGCGTCGGGGACGTTCATGATTACACAGGGGAGACGGAAGTCGACCTGATGGTGACACTTCACGCTTGTGATGTCGCAACGGACGTCGCACTCGCACGAGCTGTCGACTGGAATGCATCAGTCATCCTGAGCGTACCGTGCTGTCAAAAGGAATTGAACCGTCAACTGGACTGTTCGCCACTCGATGTCATGCTCCAGCACGGACTGATCAAAGAAAAATTTGCATCACTGGCGACAGATTCGATTCGTGCCGAGTTGCTAACACTGGTCGGATATGAAGCCCAACTTCTCGAATTCATCGATCTTGAGCACACACCGAAGAACATCTTGATTCGAGCATACAAACAAAATAAGCGACCAACGGAAGAGAAAATCGACCGCTACATCGCTTTCCGCGATCTGTTGCATGCCCGACCATTTTTAGAAACTGAATTAAGCGGCAGACTTGGACAGATTTCACCGAAACTCGTACAATAAGAAGGAGAACGAATCAAAGGAGGCAATACGATGGATTTCCAAATGTATTTTGAAGATGTCGTCCAAACAGCCCGCAAAGAAGCGCAAGCTGCTGGATTTGAAGAATTAACGACGCCAGAGAGCGTGGATGAAGCAATGAAACGCGAAGGGCTAACACTTGTCCTTGTCAATTCGGTGTGTGGATGTGCTGGCGGGATCGCCCGTCCTGCTGCAGCGTACGTTAATCGGAAAGAGGGTATCAAGCCCGATCATTTCGTCACGGTATTCGCTGGACAAGATCGCGAAGCGACAGACCGTGCGCGGGAATACTTCGAAGGTTACCCACCTTCATCTCCATCATTTGCATTAATGCAAGATGGAAACATCCTCTCGATGGTCGAGCGCTTCGACATCGAATCGTTCACGGCGGAAGAGGTCGTCGAGAAACTTGAATCATTGATTGAAATCTACGCATAAGCAAAGAAGGCTCCTGATAAAGGAGTCTTTTTTTGCACATTCATGAGATTAAAATAATAAATTTTAAAATTGAAAGCGTTTGCAAAATTGTATAAAAAGTCATTTATGCATGATTTATGAATAGAAAGTCAAAAAAATTTATATATTTATGCTTTACAGTGAATAAATATTCGTATATCCTAAAAGCAATAGAACAGGTCAGGCTTTTCGGTATTGAATTGGACATACACATAAGTCATACTATTGTTAAAGTTCTGACAATTGAGCGTTGGAAGGGGAAAACTCGAATGAAAAAATTATTAGCAACGGCAATGGCAGGCATTCTGGCAGTCACGATGGCAGCATGTGGCGCGTCGGAAGAATCAACAGGTGGATCAAGCAAAAGCGATAAAGTATTGACGATGGGAACGTCAGCGGATTACTTCCCATTTGAATACATCGATACGAAAAAAGGAGAGGACATCGTCGGGTTCGACGTTGCGATCGCCAAAGAAGTCACGAAAAATCTCGGATATGACTTAAAAATCGAAGACATGGAATTCGGTAGCCTACTTGGTGCCCTCAGCTCAGGTCGTGTCGACTTCGTCATGGCGGGCATGACACCGACAGAAGAGCGGAAGAAAAACGCTGACTTCACGGACATCTACTTCGAATCAAAAAACTTGGTCATGACGAAGGATAAAGCCATCAGTTCGGAAGACGAACTCAAAGGCAAAAAAATCGGTGTCCAGCTTGGATCCATCCAAGAGGGACTCGCAAAAGATCGCTTCAAAGATAGCGAAGCGGTTCCTTTAAACAAAATCCCAGAAATCATTCAAGAATTGAATACAGGTCGGATCGATGCCCTCATCATCGAGGATGCAGTTGCCGTCAAATACATGGATCAAGATGCATCCCTGAAAACGTACCAGATTGAAGAAGATGGTCCAGCTGGATCAGCGATCGCCTTCAAAAAAGGTGACAAGATGCGTGACGATTTCAACAAAGAGTTGAAGAAGATGATTGACAGTGGTGAAATCGATAAATTGGCAGAAGAATGGTTCCAAAAAGAAGCAAAATAAGTCAAGTGCATGGGGGTGGGGGTAACCTCATCCCTTTTGTGCGACGTTAGGAGATTGATTATGATAGACTTTACAAAGATTCAAGATTCAATTCCATATATTCTTGAGGGGATTCCGGTCCTTTTCCAAGTCGTCATCGTGGCGGCCATTGCCGGGATGCTGATCGGAATCGTCGTCGCGGCACTGAAAATCACGAAGAGCCGTTTCATCCGTTTCATTGGTCATACGTATACGGCGATTTTCCGGGGAACCCCATTGATCTTGCAACTGGCGATCGTCCACTTCGGATTACCACAGTTGACAGGGTATGTCACGACAGGATACCAATCGGCAATCATCGCCTTCTCCTTGAACTCCGGAGCGTACATCTCGGAAATCATTCGGGCCGGGATTCAAGCCGTTGATCGTGGGCAGTGGGAAGCTGCAGATGCGCTTGGTATTTCGTATTTCAAACAACTCCGTTCGATCATTTTGCCGCAAGCCTTTAAAAATATCCTTCCAGCGATCATGAACGAATTGATCACGTTGACGAAGGAATCGGCACTCGTCTCGACGGTCGGTGTTCTCGATGTCATGCGTCGAGCACAAATCGTTGGAGGAGAAAAGGCGATTTATTTCGAACCGTTGTTGTTTGCCGGATTCGTATATTTTGTTCTCGTCATGGGATTGAGCTTGATAGGCCAACAAGTCGAAAAAGCTATGAGAAAGAGTGGGTAATCAGATGGAACCTATGATCCAAGTCACCGATTTGCATAAGCAATTCGGAAAATTAGAAGTATTAAAAGGTATCTCGACGACAGTTACACGCGGTGAAGTCGTCGCTGTCATTGGACCGTCGGGATCCGGTAAATCAACATTTCTACGTTGTATCAACTTACTTGAACAACCAACGAGTGGAACGATCATCGTCGATGGTTTTGAACTGACGAAACCAAAAGCGAACATCTCGAAAGCACGTCAGAACATCGGAATGGTGTTCCAACAATTTAACTTGTTCCCACATAAGTCTGTTCTTGATAACTTGACGTACGCACCGATCAACGTCCTTGGTATCTCAAAAGACGAGGCAGTCAAGCGGGCAGAGACGCTACTAGATCGCGTTGGTTTAGCCGAAAAACGCGATAATTATCCGAACCAGTTGTCAGGTGGACAAAAACAACGGGTCGCGATCGCACGTGCACTCGCGATGGAACCGAACGTCATGTTGTTTGATGAACCGACGTCAGCGCTTGACCCGGAGATGGTCAATGAAGTCCTTGACGTCATGAAGCAACTGGCGGAAAGTGGGATGACGATGGTCATCGTGACACACGAGATGGGCTTTGCAAAAGAGGTTGCAGATCGTGTCTTGTTCCTCGACGAGGGGATTCTGATGGAAGAAGGTTCACCGGTCGAACTCTTTGACAATCCGAAGACGGACCGGGCGAAAAAGTTCCTCGAAAAAGTTTTATGAGCACAGCACGCTAACTCTGAAGAGGGTTAGCGTTTTTCGGTTTTTTGTATAGAGGGGGGATAAGAATGAAAAAATTGCTTGAAGGTCATCATACTCGTCTGACGCGTTTTCAATCGGAAGATACCGAAGTGATGCAACGGTTGCTTGACGATGCAACGTTTGCTCGCCATTTCAGTGCGACGCCATATCGTCACTTATCGAAGGAAAAGATTGAACAGATGATGGCGACGGATGCTCCGGAGACGTTTCGGTTTGCGATTCGTAACTTCGAAGATGAACGGATGATTGGGGTGGTCGCATTAGAAGATATTTTACCGACACATGGAACGGCATGGCTGATGATCGGCATCGATCCGGATTGTGAAGGGCAAGGGTATGCAACGGATGCGCTACAGACAATCCTCGAATACGCCTTCTTCGAACTGAATCTGTACCGGATTCAATTGACGGTCTTTGAGTATAATACACGTGCGGTTCAACTGTACGAACGACTCGGGTTCGTTCAGGAAGGAAGATACCGAGCCTTTTTACGACGAGACGGAGAGCGACATGATATGTTACTGTACGGATTACTCGAACCGGAATGGAGGGGACGACAATGATTCAAGAAACGGAAGCGTTCGTCCGGTCGTTTCACGCGACGGACTTTTCAGGTCATGATTATGCTCACATCGAACGAGTTCGCCGCTTAGCCTTACATATTGCAAAACAGGAAGGCGGGAACGTCAAAATCATCGAACTGGCGGCCTTACTTCATGACGTAGCAGATAGCAAACTCGGAGGAACGGCAGAGACGGTCGCATCCTTTTTGCAAGGAAAGGTGACAGAGGAAGAACAAGAACAGATTCTAGACATCATCATGAGTCTTTCGTTTAAAGACGGCACACGTCCACCGATGCGGACGGTAGAAGGGCAAATCGTCCAGGATGCCGATCGCCTCGATGCCATCGGTGCGATTGGAATTGCCCGAACGTTTCAGTTCGCTGGTCGATTCGGGGAGCCGATGCATGTGCCTGGACTAGCGCCACGAGAGCCAGGTGACCGAAAGGGAGAGACGAGTGCCCTGAATCATTTTGAAGAGAAGTTATTCCGACTAAAAGATTTAATGAATACGAAAACAGCACTTCATTTAGCAGAGGAGCGGCATCGCTATATGGAAGAGTTCGTCAATCGTTTTAAGCAGGAATGGGAGGGTGCTACGGGAGGAACTGGTGATATTTGAATCGTTTTAAACACATAAGGCGCGTTGTCCGGTTCATTTTCCAGACAACGCGCCTTATGTTGTATTTAACTAAGGATGATAGCAGTAATTAACCCAAGTGCTGCGAACAGACCAACGATCGCGCCACCTTCCTCGTGGGCTTCCGGCATCATCGTCGAAGCGAGCATTGCGATGATTCCACCGCTTGCGAAGCCACCGATCATGGCGAATTGCATGTCCGGTAGTTCTGCGAGAATCGTGTAGCCGGCGAGTGAGGCGAGGGCGGAGATCAACCAGACGACTCCCCACATCAGCAATACTTTGTTCTTCGAGAATCCATCTTTTCGCAAACCGGTCGTACTCGATAAACCTTCCGGGATGTTGCTGACAAAAATCGCCGCGACGAGTGCCGCGCTGACATTTCCGGATAACAGACTGGCACCGATCATGATTGATTCCGGGATGGCATCAAGAATCGTCCCGAAGAAAATCGCTGTTCCCGTGCCTTCGTTCCCGCCAGATGAGCGTTTCCGTTTACTCGCACCGCGTGACGAAATGAATAAGTCAAAGCCCGTAAATACGAGTGCGCCGACGATGAAGGAGATCGCGACGACGAGTGTCGTTGACTTCTTTAATGCTTCATCGAGTAACTCGAACGTCGCTGCTCCAATCAAGATGCCAGTCCCAAACGACATGATATAACCAATCAGGCGTTGCTTTAAGGGTAAGTACAGCCCGAATAGGGCACCGATGACAACGGCCCCACCTGCTAGCGCTCCCCAACCGAACGCTTCCCACATACGATCGCCTCCTTCTTGTCCTTTCTACCTGTTCTAGATAATTCATAAACATAGCGAAAAGAAAGAAAAAAAGTTCGCGACGCATGCAAGGGGCTGACTAAAAAAAGAATGACGCGTCTTTTCACGCCCTTTCCTCAGGCAAGATACAAGATCCTGTCGGAGTGGCGTGAAACGCATCATTCTTATCTTTGTGGAGACCGACTTCTTAAGTCATTACATCTCAATCATTAGAATGGTTGTTTATTTAACCAATGACCACCGTCAAGAGCGATACATTCTCCGTTCAAGTAGCGGGCTTGATCTGACACCATCCACGTTGCAAGTGTTGCGATCTCTTCCGGCGTACCGAATCGACCGAGCGGGACGTTGCGACGAATTCGTTCCGCGTGTTCCGGTGATAAAGCAAGTTTGTCAGCACCACCTGTCCGTTCGATCGGACCTGGACTGATCGCGTTGACACGGGCTTGATATTTATAGCCCCATTCGACGGCAAGCGTCCGCGTCAAGTTCAGGACACCGGCTTTCGCAGCAGCACTCGGAGCGACACCAGCGCCGGCCTGCCACGCATAAGACGCAACGATGTTGACGATTTGTCCGCCAACGACTTGATCTTCCTGCCATCCTTTGACAAGAGCGTGACAGCAGTTGAATGTCCCATTGAGGACGATATCGATGACCGTCTTCCATCCATTTGGTGATAACTCGTCGGTCGGACAGATGAAGTTCCCGGCAGCATTGTTGATCAATGCCTCAAGACGACCGAACCGTTCGCGTGCTTGATTGACAGCAGCCAGACAAGCGTCAGCATCACGGACATCCATCTGAATCGTCAGATGTTCACCTTGAATCTGACCCAATGCTTCATCCATGAGTCGCAAGCGTTCCGCGTCGCGTCCTGTAACAACGACGTTCCAGCCGGCTTCCTTTAAGGTGAGCGCCATCGCTTTCCCCATTCCGTTCGTTCCACCCGTCACCATGATCGTTTGTGTCATATTGCTTCCTCCTTTATGTAATGAATGAACAGCCATTCATATTCTTTATTCAAAAAAGAAGGAGCGAACTCCTTCTTTTTCTGACTTATTGTGTTGCAAGAGCTGTATCTGTTAAGACAGGAACGACTTGTTTCTTACGTGAAACGACACCTTCGAGGTAAACAAGGTTGTTCGTCGCTTCAAGACCGTAAGCACGCTCAACGAGATTCGCTTCTTTCCCGAGGACGAGTCCAACAGAGTTGTTTGTCAAGATATCCGTGACGATGAAGACGAACAGATCAAGTCCTTTTGCAAGGATGACTTCGTTGATTGCTGTTTCGAGTTCTTCTTGGCGAAGTAAGACTTCAGCTGTATCGACCGTGTTGACTTGAGCGATTTCGACTTTGAGTGTTCCCATCGTGAATTCTTTTGCATCAAGTGAGATCAATTCAGGAACGGATTTTTTCGAGAGATCAGCTCCAGCTTTGAGCATCTCAAGACCGTAGACGTTCGCATCGACACCAGCGATTTCTGCGAGTTCACGTGCTGCGATGATATCTTGCTCCGTGCAAGTCGGCGATTTGAACAGGAGCGAGTCAGAAATGATCGCTGATAACATCAACCCAGCGATTTCTGGTTTGATGGCAACACCATGCTCTTTGTAGAGTTTGTTAAGGATCGTTGCTGTACAGCCGACCGGTTCTGCCCGGTAGTAAACAGGATCCGATGTCTCAAAGTTTGCGATCCGGTGATGGTCGATGACTTCTGTTACGGTAACAGCGTCGATATCGTTCGCACTTTGTTGACGTTCGTTGTGGTCGACTAAAATGACGTGTGACGCTTCTGTCGCGACTTCTGTCACTAAACGTGGTGCTGTCACTTTGAACGTATCGAGTGCGAATAACGTTTCATCATTCATTTCACCGAGGCGGATGGCTTCGGCATTGACACCGAGTGCTTTCTTTAATTCTGCATAAGCGATTGCCGATGTGATCGTATCGGTATCAGGATTTTTGTGACCAAATACTAAAACTTTTTCCATGACGTGTTCACTCCTCAATGATTGTTGTCTCGCCCTATAGTGTATCATATCTCGGATTTAGAAAGCGTTCATTTTCACCATGATACCAGCGATTTTTTCACTCCAGAAGGGGTCTGACGCGTAAAAGACGTTCATGCCTTTTTGTTTGTTTCCAAGGTACGCCCCACGGAAATAACGTCCATCCCGATCGAGATAATCCTTTGCGATGAATCGACCGGTTTGCTCGATCGAGTCCGTCAAGGATTTATAGACGGTCGCATCCTCTCCCGGCGCGGAATCGGTCGCATTGACGCCGAACAAGTTATTTTTCTCGCGGGCAATCTCAGACCGTCCATAATCGGATTCGTGAATCGCATGTGCAAGCAGATAGGCCGCGTTGACACGGTATTTCTTTTCAACGGACTTAAAGACTTTCCCTTTACCGATCAAGGGGCTGTCCGGTGCTTGCTCCTTGATGAACGCATCGAGTTGTTTGGCACTGAGACGCGTCGGTTTCGTCAAATCACGCGTTAATGTCTTCGATTCGACATATTTGCTCGTCCGAGGAGTCGTTTTCGTCGCTTCGCCGGCAACGATCAGTCCACCAAGTCCGCTGTCTGCGACGATGTAGTGAAGGAGACGATTGCCCTTCGTCTGATAATACGATGCATTCGAGACACGTTCTGCCGGGAACGGACGTAAGCGGTCCGTTGGGACATGCCCCGTCACGCCGGCGATGCTGACACGACTCGTCTGTTCACCGAACTCAAGCAACTGGACACGTGTGCCGGAAGCGACGTAAGTGAGCCGTTTCTTTAACTCAGGGTCACGATGAATCGATAGAATACCACGATCGTCGACGATCCCAGTACCTGGTCCACCGAGGTAGACGTAGCGGTCGTCTGAAGCGCGTTTCACCGCGCCGCGCTGTCCCGCGTACTCCTTCGCTTCGGTGAACGTCTGGAACTCTTGTTCCATGATTTTGCCTTTTTCATAGCGCTCAGCTGAATAAGGCGCTGGTGGGGTTAAGACGGTTTTCGGTTCCTCGCGGAGCCAAAAGAACAAGAGAACTCCGATGAGGAAGAAAAAAAGCAATCCTTTTATCGAACCGGTCCGGCGCACGGGGCGACCGGGGCGGATAGTGCGTGTCGTCAAAGTAAATCACGTCCTTTAAAAAGCAATGGACATTCGTGTCCAACGTAGGTAGTCTAACAAAGAAAAACAAAAGGGGGTGAACCTGTTGCAAATCGGTTATCGCACGCTGAAGACAGCGGTCGCTGCTGCGCTCGCGATGTGGATCGCAGAACAGCTCAAGCTCGACTATTACGTCTTCGCTGCCATCATCGCCATCTTGAGCATCCAGTCGACACGAAAGAAGACGTTTCGATCTTCTTACGAACGCATCATGGCATCATTACTTGCCATCGTGCTCGGATTCATTCTATTCGAGGTCATCGGCTATCGTCCGGTGACGTTATTGATCTATTTCATTTTATTCCTTCCCTCCGTTCAACGCCTCCGACTTCAGGACGGTTTCATCACGAGTGTCGTCATTCTGACACATTTGTATACGGAACGTCAGCTCAACGCGCACATCCTGTTAAATGAATCCTTATTGCTCGGAATCGGTGTCGGTGTCGGATTGCTTGTCAACATGTACATGCCAAGTCTCGATTTGTTGATTGACGACCGCCGAGAAAAGATCGATCAACGAATTGCTGCCTTATTCTTCGAAGTCGCCGCTGCGATCGAGACAGGGCGGGTCAATCATCATGCGTTGACGCTTGACGAGACAGAACGTCTGTTACGTGAAGGAAAGGATGCCGCCTTAAAACGGATGGGAAACGCAATCGGTCGTCGGAACGATGATGAGGATTATGCCTACTTCCGGATGCGCGAACAACAATTCGAGTTACTGCGCGGTATCGTCCATCATGCCGAGGAACTCGTCCTCGTCGTCGAAGAAGGAAAAAAAGTCGCCGACTTCTTTCGGACGATTGGTGACAATGTCCGACCTGAAGCCGACGCAATGGTGTACATTTCAGAACTAGAGGCATTATTGACACGTTTCCGTGCCTCTGCCTTACCCGTCACGCGGGAAGAGTTCGAGGTCCGCTCTGCCTTACTGCACATGCTACAAGAAGCGGAGCAATATTTACGTTTAAAACAACGCTACGTCAATCAAAAGAAATAAAACATCGTCGAGGCGAACGTACCGATCAGGAAGATTGCTAAAATCCCGATCGTCGTCCATTTGATGATGCGTTGTTGTTTCGATGGTTTTGCCATATCGTCATTGACTCCTCTCTCGTATCGACTGATTACTGCCATTGTACAAACAACCTTTCAGAAGTGCAAATGACGATGGGGATGGTATACTAAAAAAGCGCTAGTGGATTGAAACATATTAGGAGGAGGGTTTTGTCATGGTCAATGAACAACGTGTATTAGATACGTTTTTAGAACTTGTCCAGATCGATTCGGAATCAAAAGAGGAGGCACGCATTTGTGCCCATTTGAAAAAAACGTTCGAGGATCTCGGATGTGAGGTGTTCGAGGATGACGCTTCATCCAAGACGGAACATAAAGGAAACAATTTAATCGTCACGCTTCCGGCAACAAAAGACGGCGTCGATAAAATTTATTTCACTTCCCATATGGATACGGTATTCCCGGGTCAAGGCATTAAACCGATCATCGAGGACGGTTACGTCAAGACGGACGGCACAACGATTCTTGGGGCAGATGATAAAACAGGTCTCGCATCTCTGATCGAACTCGTGCATGTATTGAATGAAACGAAACAACCTCACGGGAAAATTCAGTTCGTCATCACAGTCGGTGAAGAATCTGGACTCGTCGGTGCGATGGTGCTTGATCCATCAAAAATCGATGCCGATTATGGTTTTGCACTTGATTCAGATGGAAAAGTCGGAGACATCATCACGGCTGCCCCAACACAAGCAAAAGTCAATGCGAAGATTTTCGGGAAAACAGCTCACGCTGGTGTAGCACCGGAAAAAGGTGTCTCGGCGATTACGATTGCTTCGAAAGCGATCGCGAAAATGCCGCTCGGTCGGATTGATGAAGAGACGACAGCGAACATCGGACGGTTCAGCGGTGGCGGTCCATCAACGAACATCGTTTGTGATTATGTAGAAATCTTCGCGGAAGCACGGTCACTCGTCGCTCCGAAGATGGAGGCACAGACAGAGAAGATGAAAGCGGCGTTTGAAGAAGCAGCAGCAGAGCTTGGTGGTCGTGCTGAAGTTGAAGTCAAAGTCATGTACCCGGGCTTCAAGTTCGAGGATGGAGATCAAGTCGTCGAAGTCGCGAAAGCAGCGATCACACAACTCGGACGCACGCCACGCCTCCTACATTCTGGTGGTGGATCAGATGCCAACGTCATTGCTGGTTTTGGTATCCCAACGGTCAACTTGGCTGTCGGATATGAAGATATCCACACGACGAATGAGAAGATGCCAATCGAAGAACTCGTCAAAACAGCGGAACTTTGCGTGACGCTAGTTGATTACATCACGAACAAATAAGCTGATGAAACACAAAAAAGAGTGTACCGCAACATTGCGGTACACTCTTTATCATTGTACGATTAAACTACTTGAGGACGATCAACATATTCCATAGACTCTAGAACGAGTTCTTCTGTACATAATAAGGTCGAAGCGATTTCATCGATTTGAATCGACTTTCCGTATTTTTGCCGATAACTCTCGTTCAGTTTGCGGGCTTCCCGGACGATGCGGGCATAGGTCCGTTCAATCTTAGTCATGGAAAAAACCACCTTCCAAATCTGAATAGGTACAGTTTACCATGCTTCAACAGAAGAAAGGTGTATTTTGTGTATAAAAAATGCTAATTTTACGAAAAGGGGAAAAAGATGGAATTTTATTTTTTAGGGACAGGAGCCGGTATGCCGTCGAAACAACGAAACGTCACATCGATTGCCTTGTTACACCCCAAAATGACATGGTTATTCGATTGTGGAGAAGCGACGCAACATCAAATCTTACACAGCCCAATCAAACCACGAAAAGTCAACGCGATCTTCATTACCCATTTACATGGGGATCATATCTTTGGTTTACCAGGCTTCATTAGCACAAGAGCAGCGCTAGAAGGAACGACACCGCTAACGATCTATGGACCGACCGGGATCAAAGAATGGATGGACGCGACATTACGCATCACAGGAACATATCTACGTTATCCACTCCGGATCGTTGAAGTCGAAGACGGTCAAACCTATGAACAGGACGGATTTCGCGTGACGGCGCGGTCGCTTGAGCATCGTTTCTTAGCGTTCGGGTATCGACTCGAAGGTCCTGAGGAAAGAGGTGCCTTGCGTGTTGATGCACTGAAGGCACTTGGAGTGCCATCCGGTCCGCTCTATCGCCGAATCACACTGGAAGAAACCTTTGAATTCGAAGGAACAGTCTATACGTCGTCCGACTTTTTAGAGTCACCAAAACCGGGTGTTAAGCTAGCAGTTCTTGGTGATACGATGCCGTGCGCGGCCTCGGTCGAACTTGCGCGAGACGTCGATGTATTAGTCCATGAAGCAACGTTTGCCGATCGAGAAGTCGAACATGCGGGACGCTTCGGTCACTCGACCGCTCGACAGGCAGCTGTCATTGCAGAAACGGCACAGGCGAAAAAGCTTCTATTGACGCACGTATCCGCTCGTTATGTCGATCAAGAAGAAGTACTGGAACAAGAGGCACGAGAAGTATTCGCGAACAGCCATCTTATGTTTGATCACCGGGTCGTCCCGGTCAAAGGATAGAAGATGGACTTTCTCATTCTATGGGCACTCTTTTTACTGGCTGCTAGCGGATTAGGTTTTTTGCTCGAACGTCGGACGGAAAAAGAAAAATACTTGTACATGAAGTTCGTTTTTTATGCGTGTCTCGGGGCCGTGTCATTTCCAGTCTATGATATTCAGTTACCGCTCGGCATCATCATTTTCCTGATTGTCCTGCATCCGAAAAAGAACTCGCGTTATAAACGGTATATGGCACTCTTTGGGTTCTTATTCTTCCTGTTCCAACTATTTCTCGGTCCGTTTGATGGTGGGATGTTGCGGGAAGAGACACAACAGATTGGTCGCGTGACGATCACGGATGACTCATTCGACAATTTCCTTTCTCAAATCGAACGACGTGTCGGTGAAGAGGGGCTGCGGATGGAACAAAGTCAGTTGATGTTCGATCGGGGCGGGAATCTCAGGAACGCATCGTTTGAGATGCTCGTCGAAACACCGAAACGTTTCATTCGTTACGATGTGAGTTATCAGGAGCTGACAGGAACGATTTCCTATCGACCACGTGAAGAGTTGACGACAAAATCGTTGACGTCGTATTACCAGAAACTGATTGATGCGAATCAATCGTTTGAGACGTTGCGAAAGCTTTCGATTCATGAGATTTTACATGATTCCAAAACACCCTATGTCGAGATGGATCTCGATGGGCTCTATGAAACGTTTAGTCTACAGGATGCAACGGTCTTCTTGATTGATGACGAAGGGAAATTGATTCCGTACGTCAATACAGGGGACGATGTCTTAGCGAATGCGGTCCGTCTGACGTATTACCGTTCTGACGGTCAATCCTTACGAAATAAAACCATTCTGTTATACAATTACAGCTTTGAGACATCAAGGCGAAAAGGAGTCGTACGATGAAAAAATGGCTATTTGCTGCAAGTATCGTGTTACTTGCCGGTTGCGCGGAAGCAAAAGAGGAACAACAAACAGCGTCTTGTGAGGCGGAAGTCAAGGTATCGGTCGTGGATCACGTCAAGGATAAGACGTTGTTTAATAAAGACGTATGCTTGAACGAAAAAGATACAGCACTGGATGCACTGGAAGATACGACGCTCGACGTCGTCAAAACAGGTAAAGGTGAGATGGCATATGTCACGGCAGTCGATGGGATTCGAGAGAAATCAGCTGGAGCAGGTAGTGGCTGGGTCTTCGGGGTCAACGGCAAACCAGGCGAAGTCGGGGCCGGAAGTTATGAACTGAAAAAAGGAGATCGTCTCGAATGGCGATTTGAAAAAGATGCAATGGCTTATTTTGAGTAAACCAGAACGGGAGCGACTTCACCCAGTGAACGTCGCTCTCTTTTTCATCGGGATGATTACGATCCCGTTCGTCCTCACACATGATCAATCAGTGATCGTCGTCTATCATCTGCTCTTGTTTTTGTTCGTTCAAGAACGGACTGTGTTTCGCTATTTAGTCCTCCCGGCTCTTTATGCCGTCATGATGTGTGTTCCGCTTCTTTATGGTGCAAGCATCGACACAGTTGCGATTTATGAAACGACGGTCCAAGTGACGCTATTCATCACGTCGAGTCAATGGATTTTTACGTTGGTTCGACTCGATCAGATGGGACCGTTGTTTCGTTTCTTACCTCGACTGACACGATTGACGGGTATGGTGCTGGCGCTGATTCCGTCTTTCTTACGCACTTGGCCCGAAGTCAAGATGAGTCATCCGGATACGTCGCTTGCTGTTCGACTGGAGCGGATGGCCGCCTATCATATCGTACCGATCGAAGCGGTGCCGTCTCGCTTAAGACCGATCACGCGACGTGATGTTCAGACAGGCTTATTGCTTGCGGCAGGACTGGCTCTTTGTCTGACACCATGGGCGATCATTCCGGCGATGATTTTGCCTATAGCGCTATTATTTACAAAAGGGGGAATCCGGGATGCCTATCATGTATACCGACACCGATCGCGAAGAGCGACTACGTCAACAGGCGGGCGAACATGAACAACCGGTCTTGACACCCGAGCGGTTGCTTCATGGACGTGTCCGAGATCTTCTGGCGACGGGTTCCTTGTTTCGGGCAGGAGAACTCGCGACCTTGCTTGGGCTAGAAGCTTTTTTTGAAGCGGAGTCCAGTGAGCTCTCTTCCGGAGAACAACAGCTTGTCGGTCTCGGTCATGCGTTGTCTTCGTCACCAAAGACCCTGTTCTTGTCGGAACCGTTTCTCTTTCTTGATCATGTCAGGCGAAAGCGATTAATGGGATTGCTTGAAGAAATCGAACGACGGTTTGGTTGTCAGATCCATTGCTCGATGACGATACAATCCGACTTGTCCATCACGAGTCGCGCCACTGAACTGACAGGTTGTATCCTGAATCGGATCGAAAACGTCCAACACCGTTATCCGTTACAGACACGCTATGCACTCGTGACAGAAAAATTGTCGTTTCATCAAGGTGAACGCATTGCGATCGTCGGTGCGAATGGTAGTGGGAAATCGACGTTACTACGGCTCGCGCTCGGTGTCGAGCGACCGCTATACGGAAAAGTCCGGCGGTCGGGGGAGACGCATTATGTACCAGCGCATCCGATGCTTGCGCCATTAGACGATCGAAGCGGTAGTTTTACGACGCAAAAAAAACATCTCTTGGACGGTATCGATTGGAGTAAAGACAGCTATTACTTTGATGAACCGACGGCTGGACTTGATGACAGCGCACGAATGGCTTTCGTCGCATCGTGGAAGCAGAATCCGACGAATCTGATCGTCATGGCGACGCATGATCCAGTTCTCATTCGGGCAGCACAGCGGATCATTTATCTCGTGCACGGAGAAGTTGCTTTCGATGGACCGACGAAGCATTTTTTACAAGAAAGTCGGTTGTTCGTATGATCGTCGCAACGGTTCTAATCGTTTGTCTGTTTTTAGTCATGTTCGAGAGACTTCAGATGACGGATCAACGATTACGGTTCATCGCCATCATCACGGCAGCGGCAATCGTCGGACGATTGTTGTTCTCTAGTTTGCCGAACGTCCAGCCGGCAACGGCACTCGTCTTATTATTAGCCGTATTCATCCATCCGATCGTCGGAGCTATTTCTGGGATGCTTGTCGTTGTGTTAACGAGCTTATTTCTCGGAAGCGGTCCGTTCGTCCTCTTTCAGGCGCTGGCGTATGCAACGATTGCCAGTTTAGGATTCGTTCCGTTTCTTCGTTACCGGATCGTATTGACTGGATATGGATTTCTAGCTGGTTTCTTATACGGATGGGTGAGCAATCTCGGGTTCTTGGTATTGACCGGATTCTCGTGGCAAGCTTTTTTGACACTGCTTGTAGCCGGGGGAACGTTTGATATGCTTCACGGATTCAGTAACGCGATATTCATTTGGATATTGTTTCCGATTTTTTTACGAATTATGCATTCATTCGATGAAAAGAGGGGTACAGAATAGTAACATACCGAACAGGAGGGAAGGCATATGCTGGGATCGTCGATTTCGCTTGCTTATGTCGTCATATTGCTCATCGTCTCGAGTGTCGGCTTAGTGTTTGGCAGTATTCTGTTGATGAAAGGTACGATTAGAGGACGTTATGCTGCTTGTTACTTACTTGCTGCCGCCATCTTCCCAAGCGCCATGCTCATTACCTCATCAGAAGGATTACTTTGGCAACATTTACGATTCGAGAGTTCATGGTTCCTCGCGATTGTCTCCTGGTTACTCGTCTTATCGACGGGCTACATCGTCTCGATCACGGGTGCGCTCGTCATTCGTTATCTGTATCGCTATACGACGACCTTTGATCGCGTCAAACGTTATGCGACGCGGCGTTTTCGTCATCACGAGGCATAAATACAAAAACGGAAGAACCAGCTATCTGGTCCTTCCGTTTTTTTCATGAATTCGCGTACAGGAGTTCTTCTTCTGTCGATGATTCTTGTTGGCGAGCAGGATCTTGAATTCGACCTGTCACTTCTGTCAGGAGACGGCGTGGCAAGAGACGAGACAAGGAAACCATGGCGCGGTTGCTCGCACCTGGAACGACGACGCGGCGTCCTTTGAGCATGCCACGGTACCCGGCGAATGCGACGAGGTGTGACGGCATACTCTTAAACGGTAGCGTGATGTTCGCCCGATCGAAGAAGTTCGTATCGGTCGGTCCCGGGCAGAGACAAGTCACACTGACACCCGAGCCGTCTACTTCTGTCGCAAGTGCTTCCGAGAACGACAGGACATAGGCTTTCGTTGCGTAGTAGACACTCATGTAAGGCCCTGGCATGAAGGCAGCGACCGACGCGACATTCAGGATGCGTCCGAAGCCACGTTCAACCATTCCTGGTAAGAGACGTTTCGTCAAATCCGTCAAGGCGACGACGTTGACCTGGATCGAGTTAATGTCTTCTGTTGGATCGATTTCCGCAAAGCGTCCCGACGTGGCGAAGCCGGCATTATTGAACAATAGATCGACCGTCAATTCTTGTTCCTCTAAGTACTGCACGAGACGATCAACACTGTCGCTCAGTGATAAATCAGCAGCGAATACATAGACTTTGATCTGATAGCGTTTTTCAAGGACCTGTTGAAGCTCCTTCAATTTCTTCTCATTGCGGGCAACGAGTACACAATCGAAGCCATCTCGCGCCGCGAGGACAGCGAGATCTAGTCCGATTCCACCCGATGCACCGGTAATCAGTGCCGTTTTTCGTAACATAGGACATTCCTCCATTCGAAATCGTGAATCTGAGTCTAGTGTATACCATTCCATACCGTTCCCGCGAATCCTGTTTCGTAAGCATTTACTTTTCTTATCACTGGTTCAACCAGTATGATAGAACAGTAGAGGGGAAGTGGAACGAATGAGGAAAAAAGTAACCGTCGCCTTGTTGCTCGCGACGTTTTTAGCCGCGATCGAGGGGACGATCGTTGCAACAGCAACACCTGTCATGGCGAGTGAATTGAACGGGGCGAAATTAGTCAGTTGGATCTTTGCTGGGTTCTTGTTGTTCATGGCGGTATCAACACCGATTTACGGAAAGATGGCAGATTTATATGGTCGAAAACGGGTTCTGTTATTCGGGATCGGCGTCTTCACCGTCGCTTCGTTAGCCTGTGGACTCGCTCAATCGATGGAGATGTTGATCGTTTTCCGCGCCGTCCAAGGAATCGGGGCAGGAGCTGTATTGCCGATCGCGATGACGATCATTGGGGATTTGTATACATATGAGGAGCGGGGGAAAATCCAAGGAGTGCTCAGCGCCGTCTGGGGAATCTCAGGTGTCGCTGGACCACTTGTCGGTGGATTCCTCGTCGAATCGCTTTCGTGGCGGTATATTTTCTTACTAAACGTACCGTTTGCCTTATTGTCGTTCTTCATGATCGTCGTTTACTACAAAGAGACGGTCCGTGAAACGGAGCGGAAAATCGATTACCGGGGTGCGTTATTGTTTGCGCTCGGGATGAGTGCGTTTCTTTACGGCTTATTATCGGGAAGTGAGTCGGAGACGTTCTTGCGTCCAATCATTCTAGCCAGCTTTTTCATTAGTTTCGTTTTATTGTTCACGTTCTATCGGGTCGAGAAAAAGGCGAGCGATCCACTCTTACCACCAGCAGTCATTCGCCATCCGGTCATTCTCGTGATCAACTTAGCGGTCTTCTTTTCCGCCTGGGTGCTGGTCTCGATGTCAGCGTATATTCCGATTTTTGCCCAAGGGGTACTCGGCAAGAGTCCGACCGAAGCTGGTTTCATGTTGATGCCACTGTCGCTTTTTTGGACGCTGACCGCCATTATCGGTGGACGGACGATTGGTGTCGCCTCACCCCGGTATCGGACGATGACAGGAATGGGACTGCTGATCGTCGGTACAGTGATTTTATCGTTGATCACGCGCGAATCAAGTGATGTTTTCATCTATCTTGCCGTTTCGCTGATCGGAATTGGTTTTGGTCTCTCACAACCCGTCTTCATGGTCGTCTTGCAGACTTCCGTCGATTGGTCACTTCGTGGCTCAGCGACGGCCGTCAACTCGTTCTTGAGTACGACGGGGCAGACGCTCGGTGTTGCGATCTTCGGTACGATCTTCAACCTATCCATCCTTCGTTCGTTTGCAGCGTCGGACACGCTTTCAGGGTACGCGATTGATCCATTCTTCCAATCGAGTACGGCAAAAACGTTCGGACAGGATGTGCAGTATGCGGCAGAAATCGCGTTATCACATGGATTACGTTACGTCTTCATCGGTGGAGTCGTTTGTGCCATTCTCGCGTTTGCGATGACATGGCGTTTACCGAAAGTTCGACCTGACGATCCACGATCGTAATGAAGGGGCTGACTCAAAAAAAGAATGACGCGTCTTTTCACGCCCTTTCCTCAGGCGAGACACAAGCCAGTTTTTCTGCTTCGTTGAAGCAGGAAAGCGGGTCTTGTTCGTCTCTGACAGCGCATAAATGCGCTTGTTCCTGTAGGAGTGGCGTGTGACGCGTCATTCTTTTTGTTACGAGATAAGGGTGGCAGATCATCATTCTGCCACCCTTATCTTTGTAGAGACTGACTTTTGAGTCAGCCTCTTGTCATTAGGAAGATTGACTAGTGGCACTCTCACGCTGGGCGAGTTGTTCGCGAATATCGCGTTCGTTGCGTCGGAGGAACAATCCGATTCCGATCAATAGTAAAGCGGCACCGGTGATTTGAATCCATGTCAGCTTCTCATCGAACAGATAGTATCCGAAGATCATCCCCCAAACCGCTTCACCAAGAATCGTGATGCTGACGATGCTGGCACTGACACGAGCGAGCGCCCAGTTGAATAAATTGTGACCGAGTAACGTCGGGAAGACGGCAAGAAGAATATACAGCCACCAATCTTGTTGGAACGCAGCGACGAGATTCGTCGATTGAATCAACGATAACAAAAGCAAGACGAGCGACGCGACAGCGTAGACACCGAACGAATAGAGGTTCGTCGAGACGCTCGTGCGAACATGTTGACCGAGCAACCAGTAACCAGCGACTAAAATCGTTGCGAGCAAGGCAAGACCGTCCCCGATCAAGGCACGCATGCCGACGGCGATATCTCCGTAAGCGACGAGACCGCCACCAAATAGGGCGACAGCAACGAACAGGAGTGCCTTGCGCGACGGGTGTTGTTTGAAGAATAACGCGTTACCGGCCAGGACAAAAATCGGACTCGCGGTCACGAAGAGCGTCGAGCTCGCAACTGTCGTATAATCAAGAGAGAGGAACCACAGCCAAAAATGCCCGGCGAGCAAAATGCCACTTAATAGCATATGCCGGATCGTCGACGAACTGAGTTGCAACAGTTCCTTCAATCGAATGAGTGGGAGCAACAACAAGGTCGAAAACAACATGCGGTAAAAGGCGACAGCCTCGATCGGTGTCTCCGCCCACTTGACGAAGATTGCCGATGTTGAAATAAAGAATAAAGCCATGAATAACGTAAAATAGGGCATGGGTACCTCCACATGTCTGAAGTAAGGAAATGAGGGTGAAGCGTGTGCAATTGATCATTGCTGAAAAACCAAAACAAGCGGAAAAACTGGCAGCTCCGTATCCGTCCGTGAAGCGGGACGGCTACATTGAAATCAAACCATGTGACCGGTTTCCGCAAGGAGCAAAACTCGCCTATGCGGTCGGACACTTATGTGAACTGCAGGAGCCGGCGCATTATGACGCCAAATGGAAACGATGGAACTACGATCATCTGCCGATCATCCCGGAACGATTTGATTACCGACTGGCAAAAGGCAAGAGTAAACCATACCAGGTCATCAAGAAATTATTGAATGAGCGGACGACGACTTCCATCATTATAGCATCGGATGCCGAGCGAGAGGGAGAGGCAATCGTCCGATTGATCTTACGTCTCGCGAACAACGCGAAACCACTGCAAAGACTCTGGATTTCGAGTCTGACGCCTCAAGCGGTCGATCATGGGTTTGCGAACCTGCTCGATGGTAAGGAAACGGAGAACATTTTTCATGAGGCGATGAGTCGCGCTTGCGCCGATTGGTTGATCGGGATGAATGCGTCCCGTGCGTATACGACGTTACTGAAGAAGAAGGGCATCGCCGACGTCTTTTCCCTCGGACGGGTCCAGACACCGACGCTTGCACTGATCGTCGAACGGGAAAAACAGATCGAGAACTTCCGACCGGAGACGTACTACGAAGTCGAGGCGGATTTTACGCGATACAAAGGAAAATACATCAATGCGAAGAAACAGACGAAGCTGAGTGACCGGGACCAGGCACAAGCGATCGTGGATCGGACAAAAGGAACCGGAGTCGTCGCATCAATCGAGAAAAAGCGGCAGACGGAACGACCACCGTTTTGGTTCAGTTTGTCACTCTTACAAACAGAAGCGAGCCGACGGTTTGGTCTCGGTGCAAAAGAGACGCTCGATATCGCGCAAAAACTCTATATCCGTGGTTGGATCAGTTATCCACGAACGGACTCTTCCTTCGTGACGAAAGAGGAGGCAGGACAGTTCCCGGTCATTCTTGATCGGTTACTGAAGCAAGCGGAATATAGTCCAATTAAGGATGTCCTGACGAACAATCCGGTTAACGATAAGCGCTACGTCAATCCGGCAAAGGTCAGCGATCACTATGCGATCATTCCAACAGAAGAAGCGGGTGCCGTCGCGAAGCTCTCCGGACGAGATGCGCAAGTCTATGACTTAATCGTTCGCCGTTTTCTTGCTGCCTTTGCACCGGACGCTGTCTCGGAGAAGACGGAAATCGTGACGACGCGTGAGATGGACCGTTTTTTGACGCGCGGCAGTCGGACGATTGATCCGGGCTTTAAACAGGTCTTACAAATCGAGTCAAAGGAAGTCGAATTACCAGCCGTCGAACAAGGACAAGAGATGCCGATCAAAGGCTGTCGTCTGCTTGAGAAACAAACGGAGCCGCCGAAACGCTATACGGAAGGGACGCTCATCCTCGGTATGAAAACAGCCGGTAAGTTACTCGAAGATGAGCTGCAAGCGATCATGAAGGAAGTCGAGGGACTTGGGACGGAAGCGACCCGTGCCGGGATCATCGACGGACTAAAACGGCGGGAATACATCAAACTCGTCAAAAAAGAGATTCATCCGACGCCAAAAGGTCGGATCTTGATCGATGCCGTGACGGGGAGTATTCTTGCTTCGCCAGAGATGACAGCGAAGTGGGAGAGCCGTCTCGAGCAAATCGGCAAAGGGGAGGCATCTGCTGCCCAGTTCATTGAACAGGCGAAAAAATTGTCGGAGCATCTCGTCGTCGATGCCAAACAACGAATTGAACAACTCGCCGT
Organism: Exiguobacterium sp. s78; assembly: GCF_018618985.1. NCBI lineage: Bacteria > Bacillati > Bacillota > Bacilli > Caryophanales > Exiguobacterium > Exiguobacterium sp. s78. The sequence goes on along the minus strand of NZ_JACSNB010000001.1, from coordinate 1,895,278 downwards.
TGATCCGACACAAGTCAAAAGCAAGTCCCCGCGGGGTGCAACGAATCGTCCGGTCGGTCCGTGCCCACTGTGTCAATCAGCAGTGCTTGATCGTGGGAAGTTCTATGGCTGCAGTGGCTATCAAAAGAACAACTGTGGCTTTACGTTACCGAAAACGATCCTTGGTGCCCGACTGACGCAAACGGAAGTCAAAAAAGTACTAGCGGGTCAAAAAACAAAGCCACTCGAGATGAAAAAGAATGCGCGCCAGTTTAAGGCGATGCTCTATCTCGAACGCGATCAATTAAAATTCGAATTCACGAAAGGGGAAGACTGATGCAATACGAACTGATTCAAAATCAATCATTTCGTCCTGTCTTTGAACGACTGTTACAGGAAGGGCGCCGCTTGACGGTCTGGTTTCCGGACCATATTGAGGTACAGTCGGCAGAAGGACTGGTCGAAGAAGCAGAAGAACTGTTTGGTGTGACAGCGGAAGTGATCGATGATCCACAATCATTCGGCAAGCATATCCTGCTTCCGTACTTGACGGAAGTCGAGCACCGGGAAGATGGATTCATCCGCTACGAAGCTGAGCTGACGGAAGAGTTACGCCAACTCGTACGCGAATTGACGTTACCGATGCTGACGGAAGGCGACTTCGAAGTGTTGTATTCATATCAAATCGAGACGGAGACGGAACGCTTCTTCGTTGAAGACTGGTTCCAAGCTGACTTACAAAAACTACCTAACTAGGTGAAACTTTCTTGAAGAGGATGACGTAGGATAAGTGATCGTCATCATTTTATTCATTTGGAGGGTTCACTATGTTCACAGTAGCATTCATGGAAGGCGAACTGGGAGGCGACGGCTTCTTCTCGGGCATGCCGATTTTCATGGTCGGATTTTTTGTTCTCATCATCGGGTTCATTCTGTTTGGAGTCATCTCTGCAGCCTCAAAGGGAATTTCGACGAATTCATTGACGCAACAACTGCGCGAGCATGCGTCGCGTCTCGTCAGTCCAACGGAATCGGATGCACTGAATTACGTCGCTTACTTAGAAACGTTGACAAGTTTTCCAGTCGAAAAGACGAATCTCGAACCGTTTCGGATTGCGACTGGCATCTTAAGGCTCGTCCAAGGAACAGATCAGATTTCCGAAACGACGAAAAAACAAGTCGTCGCTCAGTACTTACGGCTCGGCATTTTGGATGCGGATCATTTAGCGGACGAACAGCCGGTCCGGAGTCATAGTCATAGCCATCACCATCATCATTGAAAAAGGGTCCTCAGGGGCTCTTTTTTTGTTGAAAACGGTTGAATCGTGACATCTAATTGTCATATACAACGATTTAGATTAAAGTTGTATGAAATTGAAATCTTTTTGAGCAGAATGCTGTGTATCGATTGAAAAAAGTTTACAATGAATGGACGGGAATACCTTTATTGCTGGAGAAAGATAAAGGGAAAGGAGTTGAATTCCTTTAATGAAAACATGGCTGAATCGAACGATTGGACGGCAAATCATGTCTGCGTTTTATGTGATTTTTCTGACACTGCTGCTAACGACAGGTGGTGTCTACCTATATACGAAACAACAGGTGGATGAATCACGCCAAGAGTTAAAGATGTTAAACGAACATCGGACACGGGCGACGGATTTGTACGAATCATGGCAAAGCATGCAGTACGAGATGCGTGGCTTCGTCTTGCTTGGTGACGAAGAGATGTTAAAAGAAATCGAAGCAAAGAAAAATGGCATCAATCAACAAACGACATGGTTCGAGCGCAATGCACGCTTCAAAGAAGAACGGCAGTATGCAACGGACGCACGGGAACTCTATACAGCGTATACCCAACGCGTCATGCCGAGCCTCGTCAATTATGTCGCGGCGAAAAAAGACGGCAAAGTGACGGAACCGTTCTTGAAGATGCCGACGCTTGGAAAGGTCACGAAATCAAAACCACTCGATCCACAGCGGAAGTTCAACATCAAGACGAAGAGTGCGGCTGATATGAGTTCAAGTATCGTTGATATGGAGACGGTCTTCACAAAATATCGTAATTCCTTAAACGATCAAGAGATGGCGGCGCAAGAGCAGCTTGGTAAACAAGTCAACTCGTCGCAAATTCTCGGAGCAGTCAATATTGCAATCCTCTTATTGATTACTCTCGTTTTCGTCCGACCATTCGTCCGCCGCTTGACGCGTCAGTTGCGTCAGTTGAACCGGGAAAGTGGACGACTCGCTAAAGGTGAGGATGCGACACCGATCGTCATCACGAATCGTCAAGATGAGATTGGTGAGTTGACGACGACGTTCAACCAGATGGCAGCCGCCATTTCCGGGCAAAAGCACCAGCTTGTCGCGAGTAACGACGAACTTCAAAGTCAACAAGAAGAATTAATTGCCCAGCAAGAAGAGCTTCAATCGCAACAGGAAGAACTCGAAGAAGCACTCGACATCACGTTGCGCAACGAGACCCATTTGCGTTATCGCAATGAGTTGACGGAAACGCTCGCTTCTCGTGAAACGTTGACGGCGTATCCAGCGATCATCGAAAAATTGATTACGATCACCGATGCGGAGCTCGGAGCAATCGTCTTCTTAGAGCAAGACCGCTATACGGATCTCGTCTCGTACGGGATGACGGCAGCTCAGGAGCACCAGTTATTACATGCTTCGACGTCATTACTCGAACGCACACGTCAAAACAAACGCGCTGTTCGCTCGACGAAACAAGTCGCGAGTCATCATCCGCTCCCGTATCCATACACGATGTACGAAATCGTCGTACCGGTGATGGATCCAGCGACGAACACGATGATTGCAAGCATTTATCTCGTCCGTTACCGGGATGCTTTCACGGAAGACCAGACAAATGAAATCTGGTCGTTCTCCCGTCAATTGGCACTCTCCTTGCTCCGGATGCGTGTCTTTGAAGAAGTCGAACGAGAACGGGAAAAGACCTCAAAACTTCTCCATTCGATTCGGGAAGCGGTCATCTATATCGAAGGAGAGACGATTTTTGCCAATAAACCATTGCTCGCTTTATTCCATCATCCGGCGCACGATCAAGTGGCGGAAGAAGGATTGATGACGCTCGACGTCAAAATCGAAGAGTTGGCAGTGCAGGTTGATCAACATGAGGCGTTCTTAACCTACATGGATCATGTCTGCAGTCAGGAAATTCCGACGGAGAGCTTGGCGTTGTCCTTGAACAAGGAAGAGCGATTCGTCACGCTGTATGCAGAGGAAATTCATTACGGTGGTTGTTTCCGCGGTACGATGCTCGTCTTACGTGACGTGACGGCAGAGACAGCGATCGACCGGATGAAATCGGAATTCGTCTCGACCGTCTCGCATGAGTTGCGGACACCGCTTGCCTCGATTTACGGCTACACGGAATTGATGCTCGCGCGCGACGTCCAGGAATCAAAACGTCAACGGTATCTCGAGACGATTCATGCAGAAACCGAACGGTTGACGAATCTCGTCAACGACTTCCTCGATGTCCAGCGCATGGAATCGAGTCAGCAGCAGTATGACTTCAAACCGCTTGATTTGACGAAAGTCATTCAGGAAACGGTCGAGTTCCATACGGCTTCGGCAAAAGATCACGAGCTAGTCCTTGATTTTGAAGAAACGACGACGGGTCGGATTCATGCTGACGAACAAAAAATGCGTCAGCTGTTCACGAACCTGATCAACAATGCGATCAAGTATTCACCGGATGGTGGTCAAATCACGATCACGATGCGTCAAGTCGAAGATCGTGTCCAGCTGAAGATCGAAGATGAGGGAATCGGCATTCCCCGTCACGCGTTACCACAACTGTTTAGTAAGTTTTATCGAGTCGATAATTCGGATAGTCGAAAAATCGGCGGTACCGGTCTTGGTCTTGCGATTTGTCAGGAAATCGTTCGTTCGCACGAAGGGATGATTCATGTCGAATCAACAGAAGGTGTCGGGTCCGCGTTCATCGTCGAACTACCGATCGTCCAGTCCGTCGTACCGGTCACGGAATCGGCAGATGAATGTTAATGTCAAAAGCGTTCTTTGATTTTTTAATCAAAGGGCGTTTTTTTGTTGGTTTCATCTGCAAAACGGGAATTAACTACTATCAAACAGAAAGGAAGTGAGGAGATGCGGCGAAGCAGATGGCCTTGTTAAGTCCGACGATCACTCATGCTTTGGATCCTGATCGAAGCTAGTAGTTCGTTCATTCCAGCTTATGTGATTGAGCGCTTTTACTGGGAAGACCGGGGAATGAGCATTGCCGAAGTCGTCATCGCAGAAATCGTCTTTGCTTGGGTCATGTTGATTGGTGAGGTCCCGTTCGGTTTGTTATCCGATCGATGGGGCAGAAAGCCGTTCATTCTGGCTGGTTTCGTATGTGAGTGGTTATCGTTTACGGTGTTGCTTGAAGCCTACTCATTACCTGCCTTCCTCTTGGCGATGGTCCTTGCCGGCATCGGTGGCGCAGCACTTAGTGGAGCGCTTGAAGCCCACGTCTATGAAACATTGCGAATGCATAGGATGGAAGAGCGATTCGAGACGGTCTGGCGAGTGATTTCAATCGGTGGTTTATTGACATCAGGACTCGCAGCACTTGTCGGGAGTTACGCCGTGCGATCGGTAGACTTGATTTGGCACTATCACGTGTCCTGGTGGGTATTGCTCGGAACAGTACTGCTGACGTTTTTCTTAAAGGAAGCATCGCGAGAACAAGACGGAGAGACGATTTCATTAAAGACATTGCTAAACGGTTTTTCGTTTCGACGCGTCTACGTCCGAATTCTTTGTATTGTCTTGTTATACGGGGCGACGATTGATTTCGTCGATGAGTTTTGGCAACTTTATCTACGGGATCAAACGATACCGATGGTCCATTTCGGATTCGTTTTCGTGTTATTTCAAATCATGCAGGCGACCGGCGCGTCATTATCTCGGTTCCGATCTCCGGTCGGATGGGCGATGATCTATATCGTGTGTCTTGCCGGATTGTCGGTTGCCTCTCCGCTCGTCAGTATCGGGTTACTCGGGACGCTGTACTTGTGCTATGGCTGGGCTGAGCCTTATGTGACCACTATCATCCAAGAAGTTGCGCCGCCAAATGGACGTGCAACGTTTACGTCGCTGATCTCAGTCATTGAACGTTTAGCTGTGCTTGGAACCGGTACGCTGTTCGTCTTCGTCGAACGTGTCTTTTCGCTTCAGATGACCTATGCCGCGCTCGGTCTCGTCTCACTTATGTTGCTTCTATTGTATAGTGTGACGCGAACGCGTCAGAACTGAATCAAAAAAAGGGGCTGACTCAAAAGTCAGCCTCTTTTGACTGTCATTTATTACGACACGTGTCGTTGCTCCTGAGAAGAACGTGCCAATACCTGGCGAGCTGGTTGCCACATCAACAAGGAGAGGAGTCCTGCGAGCGCATAGACAAGCTCGATCGCAAACACATCGGCAAGCCATCCGAACAGCAGACTACCGAGACAGAAGCAGAGTGCATACACGGTTTGTTGCACGCTATAGACATACGGTAAACGTTCGAGTGGTGTCGTCGTCTGCAACAACGTATTCAGCTCAATCGCCCGGACTTGACTTGCAAACCCTTGGATCAGACAAGCGATCACGGCAAGTGTGACGATTGGAGCGAAAGCAAACAAGAGGGTCGCAGTAATCGAAAAGCCGATACTACGATAAAGCAACGAACGCGTTCCACGACGACGTAACATCATGTAACTGCCGGCGATCATGCTCAGCAGATAGAAGGCATTTAGAATGCCCCACCAGCGTTCCGATAGCTGGAAATGTGTATCGATGTAGACGAGGAACAGAGCAGAAATCCACGCCGTACTGACGAACGCATCGATTCCGACGAGATACGTGTTGGCTTTCGCGAAAGAATGCGATCGCGTGTAGCGAATACTCGACCGGAAGGAGACGTCTTCTTCTTCCATCGAAGGATCGGGTAGAGAGCGGACGCTTCGATAGAACAGATAGCTGATGAGACTCGCACCTAAAAACAGACCGGCCGAGACGGACAAGACGGAAAGCGGCGATAACCAGCTGACCAGAATGGCGCCGAGCGGCCACATGATGAGCTGAATCACTTGATTCGAACCTTGTACGAGGCTGTTAGCCTTTTGGACATCCTGACACAGTCGAGGGATGAAGGCACTTTCGATCGGACGAGCAAATCCGTCGAAGAAAGCGATACATCCAACGAGTGCGAGGATAAGTGGCAGTGGTAAATCAAGTCCCCAGATGATGCCTAAGAGAATCGTCTTGAGGAGTTGACTGCCGAACAACAACGAGGCATGGGGAACACGTTGAGCGACTTGGGCGAATAAGAAGCCGCTTCCTGTCATGCCTGCTGTGACGAGAACAGGAAACAGGGCAGCGAGACTCGCTTGCCCTGTCGTTTGATAGATCATCGCGATCAGGGAGACGATATAGAGCGCATCTCCCGCATTCGCAATCCATTGACTGACCAATAAAAGCGTAAACCGGTTCATTCTGAATGACCTCCATATCGTACGTATTTAGTTAGGAGTGAGAATTCAGAATGACTTACATTGGACGCCCTCATTTCATGTTTTTTTCTAGTGTAAGAGGAAAAAAATGGATTGTCAATCAGAATCGTGACGGGAGTTCCGGGCAACGAGTGTAAAGGGATCGACCATCGACGTCGCAGCGGCTTCGTCTTGAGCACGAGATGCCGATAGCTTGATTGGTTTTAGTTGCTGGCGGAAGCGGAAAGCCCGTTCGAGTCGACTCATGAATAGATTGCTGAACAAGACGACTAATGCTAGCCCAATCAGTGGAACAAGGAACATATGATTGAGCCAAGACGTCGCTGAAAACTGGTTATAGTAATAACCGAACATCGAGGACCACTCAAAAATCGTTGGGGCAGTTCCTACATGTAAATTAACCGTTCCAGCGAAGAAAATTTTGAAAAGTGATAAGTGAACGAGTAACATCAACGTTTGGATGAACTGTTGCATAAAAACGATTGTCAACGTTGGAACAAGATGTGGCCAAATGTGGCGTCTGAACCGATGCCACGGACTGCCACCAAGCGTCTGGGCGACAATCATGAACTCTTGACTAAGTAACTGACGGGTCTCAGCAATCAGATAAAGCGATAAAGAGGGGAGACCAAGCAAAATCAAGACGATCAACTCGAACGATACACGGTCGAACAACGGTGGGATAGCAGTCGAATCAAAGAACGTAAGTGATGGAAGCAAAATGAGCAACGCGACAAGAGAGAGCGGTAAAACTAAAAATCCATCAAGAATAAGTTTTAAGTATCGATTGACGCGAGCACTTCTAAAAGCTAGCGGAATCGCAATCACTAGCGAAAGAAACATTCGACCGAGCGCAACAATCATACAAATACCGGCTGTCCATTTAAATCCTTCAATCATCAATTGAAAGAGGTCATAGCCAGAGCGGTCTGTACCGAGCCATTGATCACTTGACGGTTTTAGTGGTGACGTCGCAAGGAACGTACCGTCTTCAGCATACCGGTTCGAGATTTGATCGACTTGACCATCACGGAAGATCGTATTTCCAAAACTAAGGAGCAGTAAACCAGTGAGTAAAACTAAACATAGCCAGAAGACAGGATCTCGCATCAAAGTACGACGCATCAAATCCCCCCTTTCCAGGCGTTAGGAATAAGCCATTCTGCCAACAAATCAATGATGAAAATCGGCAGATAGATTAAGAACAAGATGACCATCAAAATCGGCATTTGTCCATTATAAAAGACGAACCGGAACATACCTTGCACTTCGAACGTGTATTCAATGATCACGAGACTCGATAAGACCGTAATGATGTTCGCTCGGAAAAACAGATAAAACCGATAGATCATTGTCGGAATCAAATGTTTCCAGAAAAGAGCGGCAGGACGAATGCCTTTAGCCCGTGCGAGTTCAAGGAAAGGAGCAGCTTCCTGTTCGAGTACTTGCGTCGTTAACCATTTGATGAAGAAGAATAGTGTTGTCAACGTTAGCGTAAGAATCGGTAAAAAACGAATGTACTCAGCATAGGATCCCGCAATTTCGATTTTGTCATACCCGGTCGTTTTAAACAGATAGAGGACAAGGAATTGCGAAAGAATGATCCAGAACAGATCCGGAACCATCTCAAGCGTCCGAGTCGTTTGTTTCAGCATCATGCGTGTTTTGCGACCACTCCGATAAAACAAATAAGCATAAAAAATCGCACACACAGCGGAGACCAGCATAGCTGTCGTAAAGATGATCAACGTCTCTTTAATGAATGGACTGATGGTAGGAAGCAACAAGAATTCCTTTTGAGCGGTTACGTTGAAATAGGTAATCTCATCAAGTTTCGTTAATTGAGCAAATTGTTGCTTCAGACCTTCCCAGTAGCTTGCTGGGTTGAATTTCATTTGCGCGACAAGCGCCGGAAGGGCGCTGATCGCAATCAAGACAAAAAATGCCACGATAAGCTGAATTGATTTTCGGGCGATAAACACCATGAGGCGAAAAACTCCTTTCTTTGGATCCTCAGCCGATGGCGAGGATCCGGTCATTGCCAATTTGGATCAACTGACTGTTCATATGTTTCCGGCGCAGTACATAGCGTTCGAACTGTTGTGTCGCGATGAACGAATCACGCGTCGAGACCGTCGAAAGGGTCATCAAGACATGTTTTAATTGCGGTTGTCCTTCTTGTAACGAGAGATGTGTCATCCGGTTTGCTACGTCGAGTCGATTCAAGAACAGTTCAATCTTACAGCCCTCCTTGATTAATTCACTGATCAGGAATGCCGCTTGTTCGATGAACGTCTCAAATTGTTGGTGGAGTCCGTAACCGCTCGGGGCAGATAAGTTCAAGGCAATCGTAAACGTATCCTGATTGCTCGTTTCGAATACTTTCGCCTGCAGGCGACCGGTCTTCGCCGTCGCATACCAATCGATTTCTTTTGACGGTTCCGCCGTATAAGGTTTTGCACCAAGCTGAACGAGTTTGTTCTTGAGCGGTGAGTAACGGTCCGGTCGGTCGCCAATCCGTAAACGTTGTAATAGCAACGGCGTCGCTTGCGCCGTCAAGGACGGCAAGACTGTAAACGACGGATACGTATCGAACGTGAAGAGATAAACGCCCATCTTCCACGGCAGACGAATCGTCAAGATGATCTCATCGAATTCGGCTGGTCCACGACGAACCGTCTGAATCGGGATCGTCACTGCGTCTTCAGAGTCAATCACTGCATGAAACGTCGCCGGGTGAAGTGGATCCATCTCCGGAAAGATGACTCCGCCATCCGTGTGCAAACGAAGGGTCGCTTCGAGCCCAAGCTGACTCAAGGATTCGACACCGAAGACTTGTAAATGGAGTGTCGTCTGTTCCTGGTTGAACATCAATGATTCATAGTGCTTCCATTCGATGGCGACGTCCCGTCGTAACTGCTTTTCTGTTCGCCCGACGACGAAATGAATCGTCGCCAAAGCTGCGAACAGAAATCCGAGGACGGAAAGACGCGGAATGAAGAGGAAGATGAACGTCATCGTGACGTACAGTGGAAAAAGTCGGCGTTCAAGCCAAAACGGGACGGAACGTTCAATCTGCATGATTCGTCACCCCATCTCGACCGGAACCGGCACGTCGTCCAGAATATGCGTCAAAACAGCCGCTTTCGTCGTCTTGATTCCACCTTCGAGTGTCAGTGTCAGGCGATGGGATAGGACGTGTTTTGCAAGATATTTGATATCTTCCGGGATGATGAAGTCGCGTTGATTCAAGAAAGCGTAGCTTTGCGAGGCGCGAAGTAATGCAATCGCTCCACGCGGACTGACACCGACTTCAATGAGTTCATGGTTTCGTGTCGCTTGAACGATGTGTAATAGATAATCAAGCACGTCTTGCGATGCATGGACGCGGCGTGCCTCTTCCTGCCAAGAAATCAAGTCGCCACCTGACGCGATGCCGACAGCTGACCGGCGGACATTCGTCAGAATCTCAGACAATAAGCGGCGTTCGTTCTCGAAATCCGGATAACCGACTTCGATCGCGACCATGAACCGGTCGAGTTGTGCGTCTGGTAGCGGGAACGTTCCTGCTGATTCGATCGGATTTTGTGTCGCGATGACGAAGAACGGGGCTGGCATCTGATAGGTCGTTCCACCAATCGAGACTTGACGTTCCTCCATCGCTTCGAGCAAGGCCGATTGTGTCCGCGGAACGGCACGGTTGATCTCATCGATCAAGACGACGTTCGCAAACAATGGACCGCGTTTATTCTCGAACTCCTGCGTCTTTAAGTTGAAGAAGTCCGAACCGATGACGTCTGACGGGAGAAGGTCCGCCGTAAACTGAATCCGCGAGAAGGCACTTTCAAAGCTTTGAGCGAGCGCCTTGGCGAGCATCGTTTTCCCTGTTCCCGGTACGTCTTCTAGTAGAATATGTCCTTCTGCGATGAGTGCTGTCAGACAAAGGTCGATGACGTCCGGTTTACCGAGATAGATGGAATTGAGTTGGTCTTTTAATTGTTGTAGTTTCATAGGAAATCCCTCCAAGGTCAAATGGTTGAGTAGCGTGCTAATTGTTGTTCGAAACGTAGAATCTCATCGTTCGTGACGATTGTTTCCGACATATCACCGTAGCGAATATTCCGATACAACTGAAAATCGACAGAGACCTCAATCCGACGTAACCAGTCTTCAAGCGTTTCGTTCGGACGACGTTGCTGACTGCGTGGTAAATGTTGCTCAAAACGAATGACAAGATCACGGACACGTGAAGACGAATACGATGCATACAGGTAAGGCGATTTTCTTAAAGAAGTAGGATGAAAGATCGATTGAGCGAATGGAACGTCATCCGTTACGTCTCCTGTAGGAATGCGCCGTTTTTTCACGCGGCGCGACTGAACGAGTTTCCAGACCATGAAACTAAACAAGCTGATTAAAATGATGTATTGCAGATAAGAAAGGGGGGAGTCAGAGTTAGATACATCCGCTTTAAAAGATTTCCAGAGCTCTTTTGGACCAGGTCGTGGATCGATCGGTTCAAAAGGCATTTTGCCTTTTTTGTTAGAATGTAAATGACCTTCTTTAAAAGTAATTTCACCGTTTGCTTCACTTTGTGAGATCGAAGGCTTCTTAAAAGGATCCGGCATGATGTAATGTGTATAAACGTACGTCGTGACGGTTTGAAACAAGAACAGACCAATCAGAATGACACCAAGCGACATGATAAAGCGTTGCCGTAACACAAGCGATCCTCCTTCCTGTTTTTAAGGAAAAAATATCCATATGTACTTAGGAAGATTTTAGCATACACGCTTAACAAATAAAAACAATTTTCTGAAAATAAAGACAAGGTGAGACGATTCATTTTCAAGTGGTGAGGGTATGATGGAATCAGTGGTTCTTGAAAGAGAAAGGGTGTTTTGTATGAAATTGATTATTTTTGGAGCGACGGGTCAAACGGGGCAAGAACTGGTCAAGCAAGCGATTGATCACGGGCATGAGGTCACAGCATTTGTCCGCAGTCCGGAAAAACTGACACTACGTGACGAACGGTTACACGTCGTTAAAGGCGACGTGCTCGATCAAGAAGCGGTGACGACTGCTGTTGCCGGGCAAGAGGCTGTCCTGACGGCTCTTGGCACAGAAAGTCTTGCATACAGCGGCTTTTTAGAACGGAGTATCGTCCGGATCGTGACAGCGATGAAAAAACAGGGGGTAGACCGGATCGGTTATGTTGCGTCTGCCGGTGTTGATGATGAATTACCGGGTGTACAAGGGATGCTCGCTCAGCGGATTCTGAAAAATCCACTGAAGGATCACCGCCAAGCGATCGCGCTTTTGCAACAAGCGGATTTGAACTATACGGTAGCTCGACCACTCCGTTTACTGAACGGTCCGTTGACGGGACTTTATCGTCAAGCAGATACAGGTGTACCGGAAGATGCGAAACAGATCAATCGCGCAGATGTGGCGCATTTCCTCTTACAGGCAATCGAGACAGAAGATCATATCAAATCGAGTGTCGGTCTCGCTGAATGATGAAGAAGGGGCTGACTCAAAAGTCAGTCTCTACAAAGATAAGGGTGGCAGAATGATAATCTGCCATCCTTATCTCGTAACAAAAAGAATGACGCGTCACACGCCACTCCTACAGGAACAAGCGCATTTATGCGCTGTCAGAGACGAACAAGACCCGCTTTCCTGCTTAAATGAAGCAGGAAAACTGGCTTGTGTCTCGCCTGAGGAAAGGGCGTGAAAAGACGCGTCATTCTTTTTTTGAGTCAGCCTCTTTTGATTGCTTATTGTTGACGATAGACGGAGACCGAACCACCGTTGACGAAGAATTGACCGTAGCCATCTTGATTGATCGTGACCGACTTCGTGTTGTTTCCAGTGATGTCTGTCCAAACTTCTCCTTTGTTCTGAAGCCCGACGTACATCCACTTGCTACCGCCAGGACCATCTGACAGAATCGTCGCAAGACCTGATTTCGCACGGTCTGAGACACCTTCACGTGTCCAACCGATGATGTCTTGGTTATCGAGGTAATCATTTTGTTTCCCGAACGCGAAGTCCTTTCGTGCTTTAAGTAACGGATCAATCTTCGAAGCGAGTGCTGGAATTTCGCGATTCGACGTACCTTTTGTACCATAGTAGTCACCATAGAAGACCGACGGATAGCCTTGTTCACGTGTCAGAATCATCGCGTAAGCAAGCGGTTTGAACCATGACTGAACCGTTGATTCAAGCGATTGTCCAGGCTGCGAATCATGGTTCTCTACGAGTGTGACGGCTTGGACTGGATTGCTCTTGACGAGAGTACCGTCAAAGATCGTCCGCATGTCATAGTACCCGCCGCCTTTACTTGCCTGTTCGAACTTATAATGAAGCGGTGCATCAAAGACGGATTGTTGATAATTTGTCCGACTTAAGTAGTTTTGCAACGTGCCGAGATCGTTCTGCCAGTACTCTGCGACTGTAAACAAGGGTTTGCCCGTCGTCTGACGAACGTTCGCGAGCCAGTCCGCTAAGTAACCGTGTTTGATATGCTTGACGGCATCGAGACGGAACCCATCAAGACCAAGTTCGTTGACGTACCATTTACCCCAGTTCTTCATTTCTTGCTGGACTTCTGGATGATCGAAGTCGAGATCCGCATACATCAAGTAATCGTAGTTGCCATTTTCAGTTGAGACATCCGTATCCCACGCTTTACCGGTACCGCGGAACTTGTAGATGGCACTCTTAGAACGTGATTGATCCCAGTCCGTGCCGTCGAAGTGGTACCATTTCCACTTGAAGTTCGAGTAGAGGTTATTTCGTGCTGCAAAATTGAAACCCGTCCATGCCTGGATTTGATAATCGCCAGAGACTTCTTGATTACGGTTACCCGGGTTGACTTCGACTGCCGTGACGGCTTCCGTGAAATCGGCGCCACCTTTATGGTTCATGACGACATCACCATAGACATCGATTCCGGCGGTATGCAATTGTCCGATCGCCGTTTTTAATTGCGCCTTTGTGCCGTATTTCGTACGGACCGTTCCTTTTTGGTTGAACTCACCTAAATCGTACAAATCATAGGCGCCGTACCCGACATCATTTTGCGAGGTACCTTTGTAAGCAGGGGGAATCCAGACCGATGTGATCCCGAGCTGATCGAGCTTTGTTGCGTCACTCCCGAGACGGTTCCAGTGGTTACCGTCATTTGGCACATACCATTCGAAATACTGCATCATCGTTCCGTTGTCTGCCGTTGCGCCGACTGCAATCGGTTGCGCAAGTGGCGCTAAAAAAGCAGCGGATGCGACGGTTGCTAAAATCCATCTTTTTTGTTTCACGTAAAGACCTCCTTATGATTTGCGAAAGCGCTTGCATTATTTATTATAGGGAAGCTTCAGACAGGAGGAATATCGTCCCGGATTCTTATTTGTATGTCTCTTTTGTTCGTGACTTTTGACCCTAGAATATTTCTTCTGAAGAACTATTTTGATGAGATTGACGTCATGAATGAAAAAAATCAGGACCATCTAACCGTTGCCTTTCAATGAATATTCTGAACGACGACTCATCTTCAAAAAAGCAGGTCTATCGTCCATCTTCCACCAGGAATGGATTCGGTGTGAAAATGAGCGTGTAACATCCGCTCTCATACATACCATTTAAGGGGGAACACACATGAACTGGAAGTCAAAGGTCACAGGTGCGCTTGCTGCAACACTTGCGCTCGGGTCAATCGTCTTTACACCGGTCACAGCAAAAACAGTTGATCCAAAACAAGTTTCAGCTGGTCCGCAGATGGTCACGTCACAATCGACGATCGATGCGTACTATTTACCAGCAGCGGGGAAGACAGGGGCAGCGTTGAAGGCATCGCTGCACGATATCATCGATAATCATACACAAGTGTCATACGACACGGTATGGACAGCACTGAAAGAAACGGATCAAGATCCAAACAATGCGAATAACGTCATCGAGTTATACACGGGGAAATCGATTTCAAAGAGCAGTAACGGTGGGAATGTCGGTCAGTGGAATCGTGAACATGTCTGGGCAAAGTCGCACGGTGACTTTGGCACGACGAACGGTCCTGGAACAGACTTGCATCACTTGCGTCCGGAAGATGTCGTCGTCAACAGCGCACGTGGGAATCTTGACTTCGACAATGGTGGTACGAAGTACAGTGGATGTGATTGCTACCGCGATAGTGATTCGTGGGAACCACCGAACCGTGTCAAAGGTGACATCGCGCGGATGATCTTCTACATGGCGGTTCGTTATGAAGGTGGCGGAGAAATCGATCTCGAAGCTTCTGAAAACGTCAATAATGGTACGAACCCGTTACATGGCAAATTGTCGACGCTGAAAGCATGGAATAAGCTCGACCCAGTTGATAGCTTCGAGAAACGTCGCAACGATGTCATCTTCGAGAAGTGGCAAAAAAACCGGAATCCATTCATCGATCATCCGGAATACGTAACATCAATTTGGGGGAATTGATGACGAGTCAGTGAATAGGAAAGGGGCTGACTCAACAGTCAGTCTCTACAAAGATAGGGGTGGCAGAATGATGATCTGCCACCCCTATCTTGTAACAAAAAGAATGACGCGTTTCACGCAACTCCTACAAGGAAAAGCGCATCTTTGCGCTGACAGAGACAAATAAGACCCGCTTTCCTGCTTGAATAAAGCAGGAAAACGGGCTTGTGTCTCGCCTGAGGAAAGGGCGTGAAAAGACGCGTCATTCTTTTTTGAGTCAGCCTTTTTTCATTGAGTCCGAACCTGTTATGCTGAAACTTTTTTGGAGAACCATTCGTATTGCCTACAGTAAGCCATTTTTTAGTAGAGAGGTCGTACGGTATGATCAAACGCACGTTTAACAAACGAAACATCAAATGGATGGTCGGTGGGGGACTAGTCGCTTGTGTCGCCTTCTGGTACAGTGTCGGTATTTTCGTCAATAAAGGGGAACGGCCACTCGCTGATGGGACGTCACCGTATGTCATCGTCCTCGGTGCGGGTGTCAAAGGAGAAAAACCGTCGCAAATCCTACATAACCGGATTCAGGCAGCTGCGGCATATGGGAAACAACATTCAGAAGTCCGCTTCATCTTGAGCGGTGGACAAGGTCCAGATGAAGATATTTCAGAAGCAGAGGCGATGCGTCGCGGGATGGTGGCATCTGGGATTGCTGAAGAGCGGTTGATCCTTGAAGCCGACTCGACATCAACGACGGAAAATCTACAATTTTCAAAAGCGTTGTTGCCAAAGGACGTTCGTCGCGTCTCGATCGTCACGTCAGACTTTCATCTGTACCGTGCGCGACAAGAGGCGAAACAACTTGGTTTACAGACGGATGCGATTCCGGCTGAAACGCCACTTTCAGGAGTCCTTCGATTTGGAATGCGCGAACGCGTTGCGATCGTTGTTCAATTCCTACGCTAAAAACCCCGACATGCTGAACATGTCGGGGAGAAAGAAGAAGTGCATTGAATGATTAGATGCCTTCACCTTTATGTTTTTCCTCAGAAGATTGAGAATCATTTGCTTGTTTGTCGGAAGCATCATGCTCAGCAGGTGGTTCTTCTTTGCCGAGTGCGACATCCTTCGCTTCGACGACTTTATTGCTGATTGCATTCAAGTCACCTTTCGTCTCATTTACTGTCTCTTTCACCGTCGAGGCATCTGATTTCACCGTTTCAAGCTCTGTGTTCACTTTGTCATAGACATTTTGAACGTCAGATGCGACTTCTTGAATGATGCTTGAAGCACTCTTCACTTGATTGATGACTTGTGATGCTTTACCTGACGGGTCTTCCTTAATAGAAGAAGCGAGGGTAGAGACGGAATCTTTCGCTCCCCGTAAACTCTGTTTCGTATTTTGGCGAGACGAAGAACTAAGTAGCGTCAATAGACCGCCGACAAGGGCACCGAGCAACATCCCTGTGACGA
Organism: Exiguobacterium sp. s78; assembly: GCF_018618985.1. NCBI lineage: Bacteria > Bacillati > Bacillota > Bacilli > Caryophanales > Exiguobacterium > Exiguobacterium sp. s78. The sequence continues at coordinate 1,878,824 of NZ_JACSNB010000001.1, read as the reverse complement.
GATTGATTTGACGACCTGATGATTCTTCCTGATCGAACTGGCGATTCGGATGTTCTGCGTGTGCTGCGTGTGGATCATGTTGAAGCTTCGGTTCCATGATGAACACTCCCTTGAGATAATATTTAACCATGATATGGATATACCCTTGTGAGTGAATAAAAAACATTTAAAAATAACATGTATTTGAAATGAATATAAAAAAGACCATCGTGATATGATGGTCTAAGAGGTTCATTTGTTGGATGAATCATCATCATTTTCGTGACGAAGTTTTCGGTTGATTTCATCATAATCGATTTCGATATCATCTTTGTTGCCTTTGTAGCCATATCCTTTCGAAATGACGATGATCGAGGCGACCAAGACGAATACGATGATGAGAATGGAGACGACATATAACCACATAGTCCACTCCTCCTTTCGTTCACTTTCTAGTATGACGGAAAACGCAGCTTCCGTCTAAACGAAATTGTAGGTTGTGTGCTAAACTGATGTCAGATAAACATGTTAAACGGAACGAGGTGACGGCGTATGAGTATTTTGGTCGTAGATGATGAGTTAACGAATTTAATGCTCCTAGAGCGATTGTTAGAAAATGAAGGCTATGACGTCGTCAAGGCGATGAGTGGGGAAGAAGCAATCGAATTGATGGAGGATCCGTTATTCATCGAACAGTTGGACGTCGTTCTCCTCGACGTCGAAATGCCAGGAATCAGCGGAATCGAGGCGACACGTTTGATTCGAAAACGGTTTGGTCTTGATGAATTACCGATTCTGATCGTTTCCGGGCGATCAAACGAAGAAGATATCGTTGATGGACTGAATGCAGGAGCATCGGATTATACGACGAAACCGATCCGTAAAACGGAATTGCTCGCGCGAGTTCGTAACGCGATTGGTCTGAAGCAAGCAATCGATGCGCGAAAACGATATGAAAAAGTATTACAGGAAGACTTTGATTTGGCGCAAAAACTGCAACAGAGTGTGCTCAGTGCGAATATCGAAGACGATGAGATCCGCATCATGGCGACGTATATCCCTTCTAAGAAATTAGCAGGAGATATGTACGCCTGGTACCGCATCTCTCAAAATAAATACGGCATCATCTTGTTTGACGTCATGGGACACGGTGTCTCTTCTGCGCTGATCACGATGGGAATGAGTTCGATTTTGTTCGAACTCGTGCACCGGATTGGTGATCCAGCACAAGTACTTGAAGAATTGAATCAGCAGATGAGTCGATTGTTCCCGGGAGACGAGACAGAAATCTATTTCACTGCCGTTTACCTCTACATCGACCTAGATGAGATGAAGCTCAGCTATGCGAACGCAGGGCACCCACCTGGTTTGTTACGCATGAATGATCAAATCATTCCGCTTGAGAATACGGGACTTCCTGTCGGTATGTTCGAAGACTCGACGTATTCGAGCAAGACGATCGACATCGTCTCACCAGGATGTGTTTACTTGTACACGGATGGTTTCATGGAACTCTACAGTAAAGGCATTGATGAAGGAATCCACGCCATCCAGAATCTGATCGAACAACAAGGACCGAACATCCATCAGTTGATTCAACCGGATCAGAGCGATGAAGCGGATGACTTATGTCTCGTGACGGTCGAAATCAATTAACCTGTAAATGAAAAGACTCAGCGAAGGAAGCACCGTCGCTGAGTCTTTTTTGAGTCATACAAGCTCTGAATCTACTTGAACTAAAAGAACCTTCTCCGCCATAAGATGAAGGCGGCAAGACCAGAGAAGAAGATCATCATACCGAAAACAATCCAGAATCCGATGACTTCTCCTTCCCATGGAACGTGGACGTTCATCCCGAACATCCCGGAAATCATCGTCGGAATCGAGATGACAATCGTAATCGAGGCAAGGAACTTCATGACGAAGTTGACGTTGTTCGAGATGACAGAACCAAACGTATCCATCGTCGAACTGATGATGTCTTTATAGATTTGAGCCATCTCCATCGCTTGTCGGTGTTCGACGAAGACGTCTTCCAGTAAATCTTCATCATCTTCATGTTTCTCAAGACTCGGAGTCTTAATGATTCGGTCGAGCACACCATCGTTCGATTTCAAGGACGTCATGAAATAGACCAATGATTTTTGAAGGTTCATCAATTGAAAGATTTCTTGATTTCGCATCGAACGTTGAAGTTCTTCCTCAAGTTCGTCCATACGACGATCGATTTGACGCAAGAAACGTAAATACGAGGAACTGACTTTATAGAGAATCTGGAATACGAAGCGCGATCGGTAATTCGTCCGGAATCCTCGCAACTTACCACTCGAGAATAACGTCAGGACATCGAGCTGTTGCGAACAAACGGTAATGAAATGACGGGATGTCACGATGATACCGAGCGGAATCGTATTATAACGGCGTCCTGATGATTCTTCTTCGATGTAGGGAACGTCGACGATCATCAGTAGACCTTCTTCATCTTTTTCAAAACGTGGTTTTTCTTCCACGTCCAAAGGGTCATAAATGAAATCCTCTGGAATATTCGTAGCAGCGATGACTTGGTCGGCTTCGTCCTTTGTCGGATTGACAAGATGGATCCAGGAACCCTTCGTGAACTCCTGTATCTCGTTGACTGCCCCGGTGACATCGCTTCGATAAATCGTCAACATATTGTCTATCCCTCCTGCTCTTCACTGTCTCATTATAGAAATAGAAACGATGGCGTGTAAATGATTCTCCGATTTTTTTTTACGAAGATTAGTGATAAGATGAAAACAGAGGAGGGGAAGACATGCCTTTTTTTAATGCTAAGAAGCTCGAAGAACTTCAATCGATCGCGGGTGGGGATCACGCGTTCCTTCAAAAAATCGGAGAAACGTATATCGCGCAGTTCGATCGAAAGTTTCCTGAACTAAAAGATGCCGTCGCCAAGCAAGATGCTGAGCAAACTGAAAAGCTCGCTCACTTGCTAAAAGGTGCTTCCTATTCCGTTGCCGCTGATGATTTAGCTGATGATTTCGAACTGCTTGAAAAAGAAGCAGAATCTGGTTCAATGACCGGAACACAAGAAATCGTCGATCGGATTGAGCAATGCATGGTGGAATTCCGTGTCGTCTGGCTCGATGTGTTTACTGGAAAAAATCTTGACGCGCTGCGTTGAGCAATCGAATAGATCAAAAAAGCCGACATGCTGTCGGCTTTTTTTCTTATAAGACGTATGAATCGACCGTTTCGATCAAACGACCGATTTCCGGTTTCGTGATTTGTGCATTGACACCAACCGACTCACCTTTATGGCGTAAATCGTCGGAAATCAAGGAAGAGAAGACGATGATTGGCAATTCCGCATAACGATCATCTTCACGGAGTCGTTTCGTCAAGTGTAGTCCATCCATCTTCGGCATCTCGATATCGGTGATCAGGAGGTCACAGTTGCTTCCGTTCTCAAACGCATCAAAAGCTTCCTTACCATTGATGAACCATTTCAGACCATGGTAACCGGCTTCCTCGAGTGTTTCGATGATCAACGTCCGGAGCATTTCCGAGTCTTCGGCGATCCAGATGACTTTGTCGGACCGGTCACGGGACTGGACGCGACGCCCTTCTTCGCGGGCGAAGATATCCTTGCGTGAGAGCTCAAGTGCGATTTTTTCGTAGTCGAGCAAGATGATCATTTTGTCGCCCGTTTTGACGACACCGTTCGTTAATCCCTCAATGCCACGAGCGAGTTCGTTTGGTGTATCGATCTGTTCCCATGAGATACGACGGATTTCCGTCACGGAATCGACACGCAGGACGCTTTTTTCCCCATTAAATTCACAGATGATCAATCGATCCTCGGTTGCTTCATCGTGTGGAACACCAATGACCGTCGGCAAATCGATGACTGTCATGACTTCGCCACGCAGTTCAATCAATCCTTTAACAGCGTCCGGTGTACCTGGGAGTGGTGTCATCGGGAGCGGAACGATGATTTCCCGAACCTTCATGACGTTGATTCCAAACGTGTATGGTCCGCAATGGAAGATGACGATCTCGAGTTCGTTCGTGCCGGCTTCTAATAAAATATCGTGCTGATTATACATATGGTTGTGCCCCTTTCCATTACCTTCACTTCACTTCTGACTAGTTATCGGCATGCTACGCTAAAAATTCTAGTTCTGAATTGACAAAAAAAGTGTTGTAATCGCTTTCATAATATGTTAAGCAAAAAGTTTGGCATTTGTCAGACCAATTGATTACAATAAGCTATGCAGCCACACACTGAAATGAGAGAGATAAAAATAAATGGAGGTAGAGTGGAATGACTACAGCAACAACCTACACATTTTTACTAGATGGACAATGGCATGAAAGTGAATCAAAAGAGACGATTGAAATCTCTTCACCATATAAAGAGGATCTTGTCGGTCGCGTCCAAGCGATGACAAAACCGGAAGTCGATCGTGCCATCGCTTCAGCGAAAGCGGCACAAGCAGAGTGGGCAAAACAACCAGCGAACAAACGGGCTGAATTGCTTCACGCTTGGGCAACGGAACTCGAAAAACGTGCGGACGAAATCGGTGAAGTCATTATGCGCGAAGTCGGTAAAGGACGTGCAGATGGCGTCAAAGAGGTCAAACGAACAGCTGAAATCATTCGATACACAGCGGAAGAAGGTCTCCGTTTCGACGGTCAGATGATGCAAGGGGATTCATTCCCTGGTGGTAGCGCGAAAAAAATCGCGGTCATCAAAAAAGCACCACTCGGCGTCGTGCTTGCGATTTCACCGTTCAACTACCCAGTCAACTTGGCAGCAGCAAAACTTGCACCTGCCCTCATGACAGGAAACGCCGTCGTCTTCAAACCGGCAACACAAGGTTCGATCAGCGGTATCTTGATGGTCGAGGCACTTGTCGCAGCAGGTCTTCCAGCTGGACTCGTCAACATCGTCACAGGTCGTGGATCGGTCATCGGTGATTACTTGACGGCTCACCCGGGTATCAACATGATCACATTTACTGGTGGTACAGGCACAGGACAACATTTGTCGCGTCAATCGGCAATGATTCCACTTGTCCTTGAACTTGGTGGAAAAGACCCAGCGCTCGTTCTTGAAGATGCGAATCTGTCACTTGCGGCAGACCATATCATCAGTGGGGCGTTCTCTTACTCAGGTCAACGTTGTACAGCAATCAAACGCGTTTTCGTTCTTGATCATCAAGCGGATGCACTCATTGAAGAACTCAAGACACGAATCGCGAAATTGACAGTCGGTTCACCTGAACAAGACAGTGTCGTCGTGCCGCTCATCGACACGAAATCAGCGGACTTCGTCGAAGGCTTGATCACGGACGCAACAGACAAAGGCGCAACGCTCGTCTCAGGTGGCGGACGTACGGCGAACTTGATCGAACCAACACTTCTTGACAACGTGACACGCGACATGCGCGTTGCTTGGGAAGAGCCGTTCGGACCAGTTCTTCCAATCATCCGTGTCAACTCAGTCGACGAAATGATCGCATACTCAAACGAATCAGAATACGGTCTTCAAGCAAGTGTCTTCACAGAGAATATCGATGCTGCGTTTGCAGTAGCGGATGCGCTTGAAACAGGTTCTGTTCAAATCAATGGTCGGACGGAACGTGGTCCTGACCACTTCCCATTCATCGGTGTGAAATCATCGGGTCTCGGCGTTCAAGGCGTCGGACGTAGCTTAGCTTCGATGACACGCGACAAATTAACAGTCCTCAACTTAAAATAAGTTTCTGACCGACCTTTCAATCTGCGGAAAGGTCGGTTTTTTGTGCATCCATTTCTCACGCCGTAACGTAAGCTAGAAAACAAATGTCATCCTTTGACGCACAAAGTTTGGCGCTATAGCTTCATTCTCTCTATAATGAAAGAAAATGGACGAGAGAAAAGAGGCGTGTAGGTATGACTGTATCAGACGAAATCATCCCGATTCCGATTCCGACACCATTTCCGGTTGGAGACGTGAACTGCTATGTACTACGAACGGAAGGGGAAAACATCCTCATTGATTGTGGACCGGATACGCTTGAAGCATGGCAAACGATGCAACGGACGCTTGCACGACATGAACTTCAGGTCGAGGATTTAGATCGTGTCATCGTGACACATCACCATGCGGATCATGCTGGGATGGCACATCGCTTTTCAGAGAAAGGCATTCCCGTCTATGGACATGCGCGATTACGCCCATACTTGGAACAGGACGAGACCTTCTTGAACAACGGGGACGCATTCTTGCGTCGATTGGCGACATCGTTTGGCGTTCCGGTAGCGATTCAAGAGATGTTACCAAGCTATCAATCTGCCTTGAAATGGCTTGGAAAAGGTCAACTTGATTTCACATTAAAAGAAGGCGACGCGATTACGCCGTCTGGGCGATACCGTGTCATCGAACTACCGGGGCATGCAAGTGACCAAATCGGAATTCTAAGTGACGATGGTGTATTGTTCGCGGCCGATCACCTGCTCGACCGGGTCGAGCCGAATCCATTGCTCGAACAACCGCAACCAGGTGATGATGTGCTCGTAAAACGTCCTGTTCTTGCGTATCTTGACTCCTTAGAAAAATTACAAAGTGAGCAGATTCGAATCGCCTACACTGGACATGGTGCTCCGATTCGAGATGTTGCGGTACTCGTCGAAGAACGATTGATGCAACGCAAAGCACGTGGTGATCAGCTCTTGAAGTATTTTACGGGAGAACATACGTTATTCGAATTAGCACAAGTGACGTATGGAAACCGATTAAAAAAATCATTCCCTCTTGTCATGAGTGAGATGAAAGCACGCCTCGATACACTCGTCGCCCGCGGTGCGATCACGGTCGAGAAACGATCAGGTATCCTCTACTATTCAAAAGCGGAGGAAGTCTAATGCAGCTCATCAACCGGACGATTGTCATCACGGGTGCTTCAAGTGGACTCGGGGAAGCACTGGCGCGCACTCTGCATAAAGAAGGCGCAAACTTGATTTTAATTGCACGACGCGAGGATCGATTACAAACGTTAGCATCTGAACTCCAGGCAGACTACCTGGTCTACGATTTGGAAAAGGCGCCTGAAATTCTTGCAAAAACACTCGCAAATCGTTATGGACGGATTGATATTTTGATTAATAACGCAGGTTTCGGGGAATTCAGCTTCTTAGACGATACCTCGATTGAAACGATTGAGTCGATGCACCGAATCAACGTCTTAAGTCCCGTTCGCTTAACGAAGGCATGTCTGCCATTACTCAAAGAAGGTGGCATGATCGTCAACGTGGCCAGTCAGGCGGGGAAGTTGCCGACACCGAAATCAACGATCTATTGCATGACGAAAGCAGCGATGTTGCAGTTTTCGAACGCGTTACGTCTGGAGTTACGTCCAAAAGGCATCCACGTCATGACGGTCAATCCAGGACCGATCGCGACAGAATTTTTTGTCCGTGCGGATGTCGACCGGAAGTATGAGCAAAATGTCGCTTCTATCGTCCTATCGAAAGAACGACTAGCTTCGACTGTCGTCCGAGCAATAGAGCGGCGTAAACGTGAAGTCAATGCACCATGGTGGATGGAGCTATCGGCAAAAGGGTACGGCGTGATGCCACGGTTGATCGAGTGGTTAGGAAAACCGGGCTTCGATAAAAAGTGATGACGGAGGAGAACGACAAATGAAAACAAAGGTAATCAGCTTTCTTGCCCTAGGTACGCTGCTCGCAGGCTGTGGAACACCGGATGCGACACCGGAACCGAAGAATGTCTTAGGGACTTCTTATCAGACGATCGAAAAAGAAGCGGAAAAGTCAACGGTTCGGATGTATATGTGGGGCGGCGATGACGGCATCAATGCCTACATCGATGAATACGTAGCACCGCGTCTGAAGAAGGAACACAACATCACGTTAGAACGGGTCCCGATCGAGACGGCGGATATCATTCAAAAACTGCGTGCTGAGAAACAGGCAGGTAAGGAAAAAGGTGTCATCGATGTCGTCTGGATCAATGGCGATAATTTTTTAAATGCTAAAAAAGATGATTTACTGTATGGAGAAATCACAAAAGTCCTCCCGAACATGAAATATGTTGATGCTGCCGCACAGAGTTCAGATAGTGGTACGAAAACAGACGGACTTGAAGCCGCATGGGGGAAAGTTCAATATACGTTGCACTATGACGCAGCTGACGTGAAGTCGCTACCGACCGACTTGAAAGCACTGAAGTCATGGGTCAAGGAAAATCCAGGACGTTTCACTTATCCGGAAGTGACGGACTTTACGGGGAATGCCTTCGTCCGCCATGTCATGTATGGTGTCGAATCGAATGAAACCTTAAAAGACCCGAAAGCAGACTTCAAGAAGACATGGGCTTATTTGAACGACATCAAACCGTATCTCTGGAAAAAAGGGAAGACCTATCCAAAGACACTTGCCCAACTCGATCAGTTATACGCGAAGGGAGACGTTGATTTCACGATGGGCTTCAACGAACGACGGGCTGAACAAGAAGTAACGTCAGGAACGTTTCCGAAACAAACACGTCCGATCGTCTTGAAGGATGGATCAATCGCGTCAACGCATTTCCTTTCCGTACCGTTCAACGCACCGAATCCGAAGGGCGCACTCGTTGCGATCAATACGTTGTTATCACCAGAAGCACAGTTGAAAAAATACGATGCGACGTATTGGGGTGACGGAACGAGTCTTGATTTATCGACACTGAATTCGTCAGAACAAAAGCAATTCGCTGATGTACCGGCTGCGCCGTCGACACCAAAGCCAAGCGTCTTCAAAGGAAAGGTCCGGACGGAGCTCGACCCATCCATTTTCGAGATGATCCGTAAGGAATGGCCGTCTCGTGTGGCGCGGTAACGCGTATCATGCTGCACTCTTGATGGCAGGGATGGTCTTATACGGGTTATGGGTCAGTATCTCGATGACGACATCTGCTGATTACCGCGAGCTACTGACGGATGAGGTCTTTTTAGAGAGTCTAGCCGTCAGCAGTTACGTGGCCATCGTCAGTACGGTGCTCGCGCTGATCATTGGTGTGGTGCTCGCAAGGCTCTTGAGCAGAACACGACTAGCTGCGTTACTTGCGATTCCTTTATTCATCCCTCATCTAGGAGCAGCATACCTCGCGATTCTCTATTTGAGTGATGTGCCTGTCATCGGACCGCATGAAGGGAATTATTTTAGTGTCATCTTGACGTATCTGTATAAAGAAATTCCGTTCGTGTTTTTTTATCTCTTACCGGTGGTCCGGCGCCTTGATTCGCGTTATCAAGAACTCGGTATGATGCTCGGTTTATCACCAGTGCGCCGATTCTGGCATGCGCGGGGTGTTTTCCTGCTCGTTCCGATGCTTGAGGCAGCATTTATCTTGCTTGCCTTCATCCTGTTCGCATATGAGATTCCAGCACTGCTCGGCGTGACCTATCCAAAATTACTTGGCGTCTATGCATTCGATTTGTATACACAAGGCGATTTATCGGAGCAACCACTCGCTTTTGCAATGAGTGTCGTCTTGACGGGAGGACTCTTCCTCCTGCTATTGCTTATGACTGGTTTGACACGCCCACTGGCAACGAAGATCAGTAGGGGGCGAAGCGAATGATGAAAAAAATCAGTGTGACTGTATTCGTTGTACTCCTGTTCATCGTTCCTTTAATCGGTTTGATTCCAGGAGAGTGGAGTTGGAATCCGCGCCTAGAAGCGACGCTCGGCACGACCGTCGCGATGATTTGTGCCGTCGTATTGTTAAATCATCTCTTCGGGTACATGGCAGGAAAAGCGATTGCCTTTCAAACGGGGAAACGGATTCGTATAGCAGAGTTCTTGATTAGTTTGCCGCTGTTCGTTCCCGTGTTATTGCTATCATTCGGTCTCTATTTGACATGGATCCGTCTTGGTTTGGCAGATCGATTTTTCGGTGTCCTGCTCGTGTTGCTTCTGCCGACCTTGCCGTATACAGTTCGCTTGTACACGAACGGATTTCAGGCGCTCGGAGAACGGATGCTTGAACAGATGGTCTTGATTGAGGGGAACCGGTTCAAGCGTTGGTTCTATTTGACGGGACCGATGCTTCGGTCGACGTTACAATCCGTGACGCTACTCGTCACGGTGATCACGATCAGTCAGTATGCACTAGTTGCGTTGATTGGTGGTGGGATCGTCCGCATGATATCACTCGAAGTATTCCCGGCGTATTCTGGTAATTCGCAAGGGGCGGCGCGTCTAGCGACGCTGTGGTTGATCGGGTTGCCCATTCTCTTTTATGCTGGACAAGCCGTTATTTTTTCTAGTTGGATACGAATCGTACGGAGGCGTTTAAATGGAAGTCACGATACAACAAGTCAATAAACGATTTGGAACGAAGCATGTATTGTCTGATATCGATTTAAATATCGCATCTGGACAATGTGTGGCTTTAGTCGGACCGAGTGGTAGTGGGAAAACGACGCTTCTCCGCCTGATTGCAGGTCTCGAACGTGTGACGAGTGGAGTGATTCAGTTCGGCGACCGAGATGTGACTGTCCTTTCACCAAATCAGCGAGGTGTGACGATGATGTTTCAACGGTCGCTGTTGTTCCCACATTTGAACGTCGAACAGAACATCCGTCTCGGCGCCAAACAATTAACACCGATCGAGCTCGAATCCTGGTTACATCGCGTCGGACTCGAGGGAAGAGGAAAAAGTGCTGTTCACGAATTGTCAGGGGGCGAACAGCAGCGGGCGAGTTTAGCTCGTGCGCTGGCAAGTCAACCGGACTTCTTGTTGCTCGATGAACCGTTCTCGAGTCTAGATGTACCGAGACGACGGGAACTACGGACATTGATTCGGAAGTTGACCGAGGAACAAGGTGTCACGACACTCCTTGTCACACACGATCGGGAAGAGGCAATGGCGATGGCGGATATCGTCTATGTCTTAGAACAGGGGCGAATCGTCGATCATGGTACACCGATTACGCTGAGCCAGACCAGCCCGTTTTTTGGCGAAGGCATTCAAATTGAAGAAACATGGCATCCGTTGACGGCAGTCAACTTGGTCTCAAGACCGACGAAGGAAACGGATGAACGTGTTACGATTACGAAAGAACTCATTCAATACGGTGTTCGATTCTACGAAGTCGAACGAGCATCCGGAGAACGACTCGTGCTCTCTTCAGACGAGACGATTCATGAGAAAGAAGGCTATATCGTTAGAAAGGAGGGGTGACATGTTAGATACGCGTGCGCGTAAAATCGTTCAACCCCTATTTGATCAAGGGGCGACCTTATTTAAGAAAATTGGATTATCGGCGACACAGGTGACGATTATCTCCGGCATCATCGGTGGTGCGACGGGCTTTTTCGTCTATAACGACATGATGGGAACGGCGATTGTCTTGTTGTGGATCTCGGGCATGCTTGATGTCATCGATGGAACGATGGCACGAAAAGAAAAGACGACTCCAATCGGCACGATTCTTGACCTTGTTCTCGACCGGATCGTCGAGCTGTCAGTATTGATTGGTCTTGCGCTTCGGTTTCCGGAAACACAGGTCGTTATTCTGTTGCTCGTCGCATCATTCGTCATTGGGATGACGATGTTCCTTGCAATCGGAGCAGTCAGTGAAAATTACGGCTACAAGTCTTTTCAATATCAACCGGGACTCGTCGAGCGGACGGAAGGGTTCTTATTCCTAACAGCGATGATCCTGTTCCCAAGCGCCATCATTTGGATCGCAATTGTTTTCTTGATTGCTGAACTCTATACGGTCGGGGAGCGATTCCATCAAGCTTCGAAGGTGTTGCGATGAGTGAACAAGAGATGATTATGACCGTGGATCGAGCGGGCAACCTGCTCGGACCTCGTCCACGATCAGAAGTCCACGCAAACGGCTTGTGGCATGAAACGTTTCATTGTTTCGTCTATGATCCAAAGCGGGACGTCGTGTTGCTCCAGCAACGGTCTGAACAAAAGAAGGACTTTCCAGGAATGCTTGATATCACGGCAGCGGGTCACTTGCTTGCGGATGAGACAGTCGAGGATGGTGTCCGGGAACTCGAGGAAGAGATTGGTTTGACATGTACCTTTGATCAATTGATACCGCTTGGCATCCAGGAAGAGGAGTTTCGGGATGCGTCGCTCTGGGACTGTGAGCGATGCCATGTCTTTCTTGCTCGAAGTGATCAAGCGATAGACGCATACGTCCTCCAGGAAACAGAAGTGAAGCGATTGATTGCTTTTTCAATCGAGCAGTTTGAAAGAATCGCGGACATGTCCATCGAGCGCATTCAGGACACGACAGGCGAATGGTTCGATCGTCGTCAATTCGTTCCGCATCCTTCTTCTTACTGGAAACATGTCCGACAAGGAATCGAGCAATTACGTAAATAGAACGAATGGAAAAGCAATAACGCATGAAGACCTACGATCGAATGTGATTTCGCTCGCAGGTCTTTTTTTTAATCGTACATTCGTTCGACGCAAGAGTAGCGAAATTAAGATATATTTGAGATAATTAAGTATATATACAAAAGAAGGAAAGAAGGTGCAGCCAGTGGCATTACGATTTGCACTACTCGGGCTGCTGACCCAAGGGGAAGCGACCGGTTACGATTTAAGCGCGACTTTCAAAAAACAGATGATCCACTTCTGGACCGCACATCATACTCAAATATACCGAGAGTTGTTGAAAATGGAAGAGGCAGAGCTCGTGACGAGTGTCCATATCGTCCAAGAAGACTTGCCGGACAAGAAAGTCTATTCCATCACCGATAAAGGACGGACAGAGCTCGTTGAATGGTTACGGACACCGAATGAATTCAAACCGAAGATGAAGGATGAGAACTTGATGCGGGTGTCGCTCTTGCATCTGCTCCCACCAGAGGAAGCCGTTGCTTATTTGGAAGAGTCGAAGCGGCACCATCAATTTGCCGTCGAGATGATGCATAGTTGGCGTCACGACCACCTTGAGAACGGTGCGACACTAGGGGAGACCTTGACGAGTGAGTACGGCTTGCGTATGATGTTGAATTACTTGGATTGGTGTGACTGGGCAATCGCTGAAATCAAAAAGAACGAAGCGAACGTCTAACAATATTGGCTCGACTGTCATGTAGATGGCGGATTCGAGCCAGTTTTATTTTGTAATAGGATTTAGTAAGGAGAGAATCGATGTACTTTAATGACTATGAAGACTGGATTGAGGAAGAGGCGGAAGCATTATTTCGCTTACATGAAGAACCGCTGATACGAGAAGCGATCTCGTATTCGCAATTTACGGCGTATGTAGAAGAGGCACTCCTTGAACCATTATTGCTGAAATTACGTTGGCTCGGAGAAGCAGAAGAAGAGGAGATTCTAGAACGAGCGGATTCAATCGTTTGGGAGAATGCCTCAGGTCATTCGGAAGCTTCCCTTCGGCGAGATGTGTTACGACGGGTCGTCAAGCGAGACTTTACTGCGCATATCCTCGCGTACCTCACACCAATTCTTGAAGCGAGACAAGCCACTTATGAGGCGGAATTGAAGCAGCTTCAATTGGCGCATGCTGAACAAATAGATGAGGTCAAACAACACGAGCAACAGATTGAACTCGGACCACCACCTAAAAAGGTCAAAAAATGGTGGTATCTCAAAGAAAAAGAAGTAGCACGTTCCTATACGGAGGAAGAACGATCTGCGCTACAGGCACAACAGCAACAACTCGAGGACGAGTTAAAGCGACTCGAACAAAAAACACGTGAGACAGAAGCTGATCTCGAACGATTGGATTCACTTCACCGATTGTAATTCACGCCAAAAAAATGGAGCAGACGACGTTATGTCGTTTGCTCCATTTTGTATAAAGATATCGTATTAAGCTTGTGTCGCAAGTTTCGCAAGAACTAGTTTTGCGACCGCTTCACTTGAAGCCGGGTTTTGTCCTGTAACGACGTTGCCATCGATGACGGCGAATTCCTTACCGGCATCCGATGTGAGGAAAGTAGCGCCTTCGCCACGAAGTGTCGTCTCAAGCAAGAATGGTACTTTATCTTCGAGACCTGTCGATTTTTCTTCTTCGTCTGTGAAGCCGTTGATTTGACGACCTGAAACGAAAGGTTTGCCATCGATCATGACGTGCGCGAAGGCCGCTGGACCGTGACAGACTGATGCGACGACGCCATCTTTTTTGATGACAGCTTCAATGGCACCAGCCACTTGTGGGTTATTCGGGAAGTCGACGACTGCACCGTGACCACCTGGGAAGTAAACGGCATCAAATGATGCTGGATCGACTTCCGAGAGTGCTTTCGTGTCGTGCAACGCACGGCGTGCATCTTGGAATTTCGGCAAGATTTCTTTGACGATCGATGCTTTATCGATCGGGACGTCGCCACCTTTGATCGAAGTGACCGTCACGTCATGTCCTGCATCCTTAAACAGGTTGTATGGTGCTGCGAACTCTTCGAACCATAATCCTGTTTTGTGACCATTCATGTCATCTGCACTTGTTGATACGATTAAAATACGAGCCATAATAAAACTCCTCCTCTGTATGAACGTTACAAAGAAGGAGTTTCCCGGAGATATGAAGAGTTAAACCTCACCGGTGTTCCGTATAGTGATGAACCGGTAGTGTAGCAAGTGCCTGGTCGATTTGAGCTTGTGAGATCGACTCTTTCATCGCTTGGACGTTTGCCTGAAGCTGTGACACGCTCGACGCACCAGGAAGGACGATGTCGACCTGTTGATCGATGGCTTGCAACGCAAGCGCAGGAAGCGGGAAATCTTGAAGTTTTTGTAGACTCGCCTCAAGCGTTTCCTTATCGAATTGTTCGAACCGATCAACCGACTGCAGGCGTGAAGCACTCTCATGTGTCAAGAGTCCTTTTGCCAGTGGACCACGGGCAACGACTTGGATGTTTTTCTCTTTTAAGCGTGGCAACAACTCTTCGATGCGGCGATCGAGCAACGAATAAGGCGTCATCAAGTAAGAGAAATTACTATGCTCGAGCCAATATTCGATGACATTCGGGCGCAGTGACGACAGACCATATTCCTTGATCTTCCCCTCTGCTTTTAAATCTTCCATTGCGCGGATCGACGCATCGATGTCATCATCGATCGTGCCGCCGTGGACGTAATACAGGTCGAGATAAGGTGTTTCAAGACGATTCAAACTTTCAAGACAAGCTTGCTTCAGATAGTCATAACTCGGATCCCATGTCCAACCGGTTCCGGTCGCGTTCATCCGATTCCCACCTTTTGAGGCGAGGAACAATCGACTGCGATCCTCTTGTGAGAAGGTTTGACCGATGATGGATTCGACCGCTCCGTTCGCATAGACGTCCGCTGTATCGAAGTGCGTGATTCCAGCATCAAGTGCCGTCCGCAGGATTGCTGTTGCTTCCTCCTGGCCGCGCTTTAAGATCGTCATCGTACCTAATCCTAATGACATGTTCAATTCCCTCTTTTCTTAGATGAACTATAAGTTTGGAACTTCTGCATTCTAGTGTATCATATCTGATGAAAAAGACGATTTCGAAGTCTTGCGGCAATACGTCGGAAACGGCATACTAATCATGACAGAGAACGTAAACTAAGATAGAAGAGGGGAACACATCCGATGGAAGAAAAAACGATTGAACGTGAAGTGATCTATGAAGGAAAAGTCTTTGACGTCGAGAAACATGTCGTCACGTTACCGAACGGCAATACCTCGGTCCGTGAATTGGTCTATCATAATGGTGCCGTCGCGATCATTGCTTTTGATGAACAAGGTGATTTGATCGTCGTGGAACAGTACCGGAAGGCGTTCGAGAGTCTATCAATCGAGATCCCAGCAGGAAAACTCGAGAAGGGTGAAGATCCACTCGATTGTGCCGGACGCGAGTTAAAGGAAGAAACAGGATACGTCGCGAAAGAGTTACGACATGTCTTTGATTTTTACGGTGCGCCTGGTTTCTGTAGCGAGCGTGTACATATTTATGAAGCAGTCGGTCTGACTGCCGGTGATCGTCAACTCGATGAGGATGAGTTCCTTGAGAATAAGACATTGAAGCTCGAAGAAGCACTCGAACTCGTTGCAAACGGAACGATCGTTGACGCGAAAACGATCATGGCGATCCAGCATTGGCAAATTCGTACTTTAAAATGATTCTCATTTAAATGATTTTCAGTTGATAATCATTTTAATTTGAAAAAAGACTGATTATCAGCTATGATAATAGCATCAGTTCGAACAAAGGGGGCGTTATGATGGAAAGTCGTGTAGAACGCATCAAAAAACAGCTAAGCGGTAAAGGATATAAGCTGACTCCCCAACGTGAAGCGACTGTGCGTGTCCTGCTCGAACACGAGTCGGATCACCTCAGTGCCGAAAATGTCTTTCTCCTTGTAAAAGAAAAGAACTCCGACATCGGACTTGCGACGGTTTACCGGACGCTCGAATTATTGACGGAGCTTGAAGTCGTCGATAAGGTCAACTTCGGAGATGGCGTATCCCGGTTTGATTTACGACAAGAAGGTGCGAGTCATTCGCATCACCATCTCGTCTGTATCGAATGCGGATCCGTCGAAGAGATTTTAGACGATATGCTAGAAGAAGTAGAGAAAGAAATCGTGTCCCGATTCCACTTTAAAATCAAGGATCACCGCCTGACATTCCATGGCGTCTGCCGTGTCTGCCAAGAGCGTCATGCTCGGGAAGCGTTGGAACAATCGCAAACACAAACAGTCTGACCGTCCGACGAAATTTCGGATGGTTTTTCTTTTTCAATTTTTATAGGTCAGACCTCTTCACAACGGTTTACACCTTTGATATGATGGGAAAGTAAGCGATTTCGTAAACGAAGAGGATGAGTTCAGTGCGTGAACAACTGGAAGCATTTATCAATTATTTAGTGATTGAACGGCAAATGTCCGCGAATACGGCAGCTGCGTATCGAAATGATTTAAATCAATACTTACAGACGCTTGAAACAGCGGAAGTTTCCTCGTTCGAACAGGTTCACCGACATCATATCGTCGACCATATTGAACGATTGCTTGAAGCACGAAAGTCACGATCGACGGTTCGCCGGGCGACGAGCTCGATCCGTTCGTTCCATCAATATTTGGTCGAAGAGAGACTGGTAACACATGATCCGTCTCGTCATCTTGATTTACCGAAACCGGAGAAAAAGTTGCCCGTCGTCTGGAGTCAAACGGACGTCGAACGCTTGCTTGATTCGGTCGTCGGTGTCGATCCGCTTACACGACGAGATGCAGCAATGCTTGAGCTTCTCTATGGAACAGGCATGCGCGTCAGCGAACTGCTCCAACTGAAGTTGAACGATTTGCAACTCGAACTCGGGTATCTGTCGTGTCTTGGGAAAGGGAACAAATCCCGGATCATCCCGATGAGTACGACATCGATTGAAAGTGTCAGGACATATCTTGACCTCGCGCGCAATAGTCTCGGCGGTCAACAGACGGACGATGTCTTCTTGAACAGTCGCGGTGATCGTTTGTCACGGCAAGGGTTTTGGAAGATGATCAAGCGACGGGCAAAGGAAGCGGGTATTGAAAAAGAGATCACACCGCACGTCCTGCGCCATTCGTTCGCGACCCATCTACTTGAAAATGGTGCCGATTTACGCGTCGTACAAGAAATGCTAGGACACGCTGATTTGTCGACGACACAAATGTATACACACGTTAACAAAGCACGACTCCACGACGTGTATAAGAAACATCATCCACGGGCATGATGGTTCTATCTTTTAAAGGTCTGACTTCAGACAAATGATGCGTTTTGTCTAGTCCCTTTCCGGGAAAAATCGTAACGGGAATCGCACAACTACAGCTCGTATATAGGAGGAACAGCAAATGGCACAATCATTTAAACGTGTATTTTTGATCGTCATGGACTCCGTAGGAATCGGAGAAGCACCGGACGCTGAACAGTTCGGAGATCTTGGTTCGCATACGCTCGGTCACATCGCGCGTGAACGCAACGGACTCAACATGCCGAACATGGCAAAACTCGGTCTCTCGCATATCGAACCGATCGAAGGTATCTCAGCTGAAGAAGCACCGCTTGCAGCATATGGAAAAATGCAAGAAGTATCTGCAGGGAAAGATACGATGACAGGGCATTGGGAGATCATGGGACTCCGGATCGATACACCATTCCGTGTCTTCGAAAAATTCCCGGATGATTTGATTCATCGCCTAGAAGAGTTCTCGGGTCGGAAGATCATTGGGAACAAACCGGCTTCTGGTACGGAAATTCTCGACGAACTCGGACAAGAACATGTCGAGACAGGCGCCTTGATCGTCTATACGTCGGCAGACTCTGTCCTTCAAATCGCAGCACACGAAGAAGTCGTGCCATTAGAAGAATTGTACCGGATTTGTGAATACGCACGTGATATCACACGGGATGACCCGTACATGCTCGGTCGTATCATCGCACGTCCATTCCTTGGTGAAGCAGGAGCGTGGGTCCGGACAGCGAACCGTCACGACTATGCGCTTAAACCATTCGACCGGACGGTCATGAACGAACTCGAGACGGCAGGACTCGATGTCATCTCGCTCGGTAAGATTGCTGATATCTACGATGGAGAAGGCGTCACGGATGCAATCCGGACGAAGTCGAACATGGACGGGATGGATCAGCTCGTGAAACAACTCGATCGTGATTTCAACGGACTTTGCTTCTTAAACCTTGTCGATTTCGATGCGTTGTTCGGACACCGTCGTGATCCGCAAGGCTACGGACAAGCACTCGAAGAGTTCGATGCGCGTCTTCCGGAAGTGTTTGCTCGCTTAAACGAAGACGATCTCTTGATCATCACGGCTGACCACGGAAACGATCCGGTTCATGCTGGGACTGACCATACACGGGAATACGTACCATTGCTTGCCTACCATAAAAATGGTGTTGCAAAACCGCTCGGTATCCGTGAAACGTTCGCTGATCTTGGAGCGACGGTCGCAGAAAACTTCGCCGTCAAGATGCCGGCACATGGAACAAGCTTTTTAACAGAACTATAATTCGAGGGAGCGATTCAGATGACAGTCAACTGGAATGAAACACGTTCGTTTTTAGAAAGCAAGATGCAGGCAAAACCGGAGATCGGATTGATTCTCGGTTCAGGACTGGGTGTCCTCGCGGATGAGATCGAAAACCCGATCGCGATTCCATATCATGAAATCCCGAACTTCCCGGTATCAACGGTCGAAGGACACGCAGGACAACTTGTCTTCGGAACACTTGAAGGGAAACAAGTCGTTGCGATGCAAGGACGATTCCACTTCTACGAAGGATACTCGATGGACATGGTCACATTCCCAGTCCGTGTCATGAAAGCGATCGGTGTTGAGACATTGATCGTCACGAACGCAGCGGGTGCTTGTAACGAAGCGTTCGAACCAGGTGATTTGATGTTGATCACAGATCACATCAACTTCTTCGGTACGAACCCATTGATCGGGAAGAACGTCGATGAGATGGGACCACGTTTCCCGGATATGTCGAAGCCGTATGATGCGGAATTACTTCGTCTTGCACAAGAAACAGCAGATGAACTCGGAATTCGTGTCCGTCAAGGTGTCTACTTCGGAAACACTGGTCCAACGTATGAGACGCCAGCAGAAGTCAAGATGGCACGGATGCTCGGTGGCGACGTCGTCGGTATGTCGACGGTCCCAGAAGTCATCGTTGCCCGTCATTCCGATATGCGAGTCCTTGGGATCTCATGTGTCTCGAACATGGCAGCAGGTATTCTCGACCAACCGTTACATCATGATGAAGTCATCGAAACGACAGAACGTGTCCGGGCACACTTCCTATCACTCGTTCGCGGTTCGATCAAAAAAATGTAACGACTGTTTATAAAACTCACAAACCACTCCTGAGGAGGAACTAGATTATGCGTATGGTAGATTTGATTGCAACAAAACGAGACGGTGGCGAACTCGCAACAGCTGATATTCAAGCAATGGTAGAAGGATTCACGAATGGTGAGATTCCAGATTACCAAATGTCAGCGATGTCGATGGCGATTTTCTATCAAGGAATGTCAGATCGTGAAATCGCTGATTTGACGATGGCGATGGTCAACTCGGGCGACGTGATCGACCTTTCACGTATCCACGGGAAAAAAGTCGATAAACACTCGACAGGCGGTGTTGGTGACAAGATCAGTCTGATCGTCGCACCACTCGTTGCGTCAATCGGTATTCCGGTTGCGAAGATGAGCGGTCGTGGACTCGGTCATACAGGTGGAACTATCGACAAACTCGAAGCGTTCCCTGGTTTTGACGTCGAGCTTTCAGAAGAAGCGTTCGTCTCACAAGTCAACGACATTAAGATGGCAATCATCGGTCAAACGGGTAACCTAACTCCTGCAGACAAAAAACTCTACGCCCTTCGTGACGTCACGGCGACGGTCAACTCGATCCCATTGATCGCAAGTTCGATCATGTCGAAGAAGATTGCAGCAGGAGCAGACAGCATCGTACTCGACGTCAAGACGGGTTCTGGTGCCTTCATGAAATCATTCGAAGATGCAAAAGCACTTGCGACAGAGATGGTTTCGATCGGTAAGAGTGTCAACCGTAAGACGGTTGCTGTCATTACGGACATGGATCAGCCGCTCGGCTTTGAAATCGGAAACGCAAACGAAGTCAAGGAAGCGATTGAAGTCCTTCAAGGGAAAGATGTCCGTGACTTGAAAGTCATCGCCTTAACGATTGCATCACACATGGCAGTCCTCGGTGATTTCTACCCGACGTTTGACGAAGCATATGCGGATCTCGAAACACGTCTCGGTAACGGAGCAGCACTTGACGTCTTTAAAAAGTTCATCGCAGCTCAAGGTGGCGACGCGTCTCTCGTTGACGACATGACAAAAGCACTTGAAACGAAATACGAAAAAACATTCGTCGCTTCAAAAGCAGGTTATGTCTCTGAAATCATCGCTGACGAAGTCGGTGTTGCAGCAATGATCCTCGGTGCAGGACGCGCGACGAAAGCAGATGAGATCGATCACGCAGCAAGCGTTACGTTGCACAAGAAAGTCGGCGACCGTGTCGAAGTCGGCGATGTCATCGCAACACTTCGTTCAAACAAAGAAACACTCGATCAAGCAATCGAAAAAATGGATCACGCGTACCATATCAGTGAAACGAAACCGGCAGAACGCCCGCTCGTTCACGCTGTTATCCAGTAAGCAATCCAATCAGCAATACTTGAGTAGTGGACGTCGTCCGCTACTCTTTTTTTATGATAAAATTGTAAGTGTAAAAATATGGGAGGGGAGCATATGAAACGTTGGATAATCGGGATTGCCAGTCTAGTTGGAGTCATCGGAGGTAGTGCCTTATTGATGACTTTCGCTTTTACACAGGATATGAACTCGGATGGAACGAAAGAGACTGAAGTACAGCGGAAAGCAAAAACTTACTTAGAACAGCATCTTCCGGAAGCGAAGGTGACCGGTAGTCTTTACGACAACATGGGCAATTTTCCATTTGAATATGCCGCACGCGCGATAGACGAAAAAACGAATACTGAGTTTTTCGTCTATCAACAAGAGGAGTCGGGGAGGTTCGTTGACTCGTATCATGCGTCACTTTGGGAAGATCGGTTAGAGCGACGGATCTCGTCGCCGACTCTCGAACAACTGAACAATCAATTGAGCGTGACCGTACTTTATGACAACGATAAAATA
Source organism: Exiguobacterium sp. s78 (assembly GCF_018618985.1). NCBI lineage: Bacteria > Bacillati > Bacillota > Bacilli > Caryophanales > Exiguobacterium > Exiguobacterium sp. s78. Next base: position 1,857,155 of record NZ_JACSNB010000001.1, on the reverse strand, counting down.
CAGCAGCTAGGTGACGCGCGTTTTGATTCAAAGGCTTATTTACGGAAGGAAGTCGCTCCGACGCTCTTAGTGGACGTTCCACGCAAGCGACACGAACAGGATAAAGCGCAGGTCACAGCGTGGGCAAAGTCGTTGCGCGAACAAAAGATTCTTCAACATATGACAGTCAAGGTCTATTATGTTTCGGAAAAAGGAGAATTGCTTGAGAACGGAGATTCGCTCTTCGTGAAGCTGTAAGATGGATGGAAAAAATGAGAGTACGCGGTTCCTCTTCGATTTGTTATACTGGAAATACTTGTAATGAAAAAGGGGGAACTCTCATGAAACCACCACGCTTACAAAAAGGGGATAAGATTGCCATCGTCTCGCCGGCGTCTGCTGTCGCAGCATACGTACCGCGTCGTCTCGCCCGCGGTATCGCAACACTTGAAAAAATGGGCTTCGAGGTCGTCTTAATGCCGAACGCAACGGCTGTTCATAGTCATACGGCAGGAACGATCGGGGAACGGCTGCAAGATTTACATATGGCGTTCGCAGATCCGTCAATCAAGGCAATCATCTCGACCATCGGTGGGTTTAATTCACACCAGCTACTCGACGAACTCGATTATGAATTGATCCGGAACAATCCGAAGATCTTCGTAGGTTACAGCGATATCACGGCACTGTTTGCTGGGATCTATCAGCAGACAGGATTGACGACGTTCGTCGGACCCGCACTGCTGACGCAGTTCGGTCAATTCGATGGTCTTGATCCGTATACAGAAGAATCGTTCAAACGTACGTTCATGCAGACGGAGCCGATCGGTCGGATCGAAGCGTCTGAGGAGTGGACAGATGAGGTTTTACGCTGGGATGTCGCGGACGACCGAAGACGAGAACATCAAGTGAACGCAGGGTACACAATCGTTAAGACCGGTGTCGCAGAAGGTCCGATTCTGACGGGGAACACGGGAACACTTTTACTGCTTGCTGGAACTCCATACTTGCCATCGTTTGACGGTGTCGTTTTGATGCTTGAGGATGACGAAAGTGAGACACCAGAAACGATTGACCGGTATTTCACGCAATTGCGACACATGGGTGCGTATGACAAGATTGCGGCACTCGTCGTCGGACGTTTCCCGCGCAAAGTCGATTTTGACCCGGACTTCCCGCTCAAGGACATCATTCTGCGCGCGACGCGGGGCTATGATTTCCCGATCATTCTCGATGCGGACTTCGGGCATACTGATCCCGTCACGACACTCGCGAATGGGGTGCGGATTCGTGTCGAAGCCACGGATTCGGTGACACTCGATGTGTTAGAGGCAGCCGTCGAGTAAAAAGGTCTGCACGACGCCTTGAAATTTGGTACACTGTACCATGGAATCACGATCTTGAATCGTGACGAATCTCCTGCTGAAAAGCACGAAAGGTTGGTCAAACATGCAAAAAACTGGTCATATCTTATTAGAAGATGGAAATAAAATCGAATTCGAATTGTTCAACAATGAAGCACCGATCACGACTGAAAACTTCGAAAACCTTGCGAACTCGAACTTCTACGATGGATTGAACTTCCACCGTGTCATCCCAGGCTTCGTCTCACAAGGCGGATGCCCAATCGGAAACGGTACAGGCGGTTCAGGAAAAACGATTCCTTGTGAAACGTCAACATCATACCCACACAAACACAAGGCGGGTTCACTCTCGATGGCACACGCTGGTCGTAACACAGGATCAAGCCAATTCTTCATCGTACACGAGCCACAACCGCACCTCGACGGCGTACACACGGTCTTCGGACAAGTGACTTCAGGTCTCGAACATGCACAAAAAATGAAGCAAGGCGCTGGCATCAAAGAAATCCGCGTCGAAGCATAAGTTCTTGCTCCTCTTCGAACGTTCGAAGAGGAGTTTTTCTTTTTTCAGAACCGGGTACAATCAGTAAGGGAACTCAACTCGAAAAGGAGTGTTTGTCATGCGTTTAGAAGGAAAACGAATCATCCAAGTCGTCAGCAATGACTTCGAGGATTTAGAATTATGGTATCCAGTCCATCGCTTACGTGAAGAAGGCGCAATCGTCGACATCGTCGGTGAGAAAGCGGATGAAACATATATCGGGAAGTACGGTGTCCCAATCAAATCGAATAAGACGTTCGATGAGATCAATCCAGCAGAATACGATGCGATTCTTGTTCCAGGTGGTTGGTCGCCCGATCTATTACGCCGCTTTGACTCTGTTCTGAACATGGTGCGTCATTTTGACCAGAACAAACAACCGATCGGTCAAATCTGCCACGCTGGTTGGGTGCTGATCTCTGCCGGCATCTTAAAAGGTGTCAACGTCACGAGTACGCCAGGAATCAAGGATGACATGACGAATGCGGGTGCAATTTGGCATGATGAAGCAGTCGTCGTCGACGGACATATCGTCTCGAGTCGTCGTCCGCCCGATCTACCGGACTACATGCGTGCCTTCATCCAAGTGATGGAAGAACAAGCGTGATTCAGATGCAGGGGACGTCACGAGACGGACTCCTGCATTTTCATGGATTATGAAAAAAATGCAGTAATTCTGTGTGAGAAGGTGTAGAATGAATGAGTCTCAGTCGTTCATACTCCTGAGAGTTGTTGAAATTAGGAAGGTGTAGAATCACATGCTAGTAAAATATAAGAAGTTGAATGAACGGACCGCGATGGGGCTGATCGCCTTTTCGTGCGAAGTGAAGGATCCGAAGTATTTGCTTGAAACGGTTCAAGCCTATGAACAGGAAGAAGACCAACGCTTGTATTTGTACAAACAAGATGAGGATTTCGTTGGTGTCATCGGGTTTCAATTAATGGATGGCCATGCTGAATTGAAACATATCGCATTATCACCATCGTTCCGTGGAGAACGGATGTCGTATCTCCTACTCGATGAAGCAGCCAAACTTCTTCGAACGGATATTACGGGTGCGACCGAAGAGACGCAACGCCTCGTCGACAAATGGAAAAATCAATAAAAAGACCGGTCCATGGCTTAGATGGACCGGTCTCTTCGGTTTTGTAGCGCTTCTTGTCGTGCCGTGACGACATCCGTACGATCGCGCAAACGGTGTTTATGCGTCACATAGTCGAGATCAGGTGCTGTCGCTTCAAGTGCGACGGTTCGGATGACGTCCGGGAAGACAGGTAACGGGATGTGCCGATAGACTTTATCCGTAAAATGGTCGCGATGATCGAGCAAATATGAGACGTCGATCCCGGACGCAATCAGTGTTGCCCGGTGGCGTTCGATTTTATCGAATGCTTTCGCATATGTCCGCTGTGCCCCAGTCGTATTGCCGCGGCGGTGATGATAGCGGGCGACGGCCAGCTGGATCAGACCGACAAGCGCCTCGTCCTGGCGTTGTCCTTCTTGCCAGACTTCCTCTAAGATTTCATGGCACTCGAAGTAATCGTGCCGGATGTTGAATTCAAATACGAATCGTTCAATCGGATTCATGGAATCACCTCTTCCTTGGAATATAACATAGTCGAACCCACCAGTTGTATGGTATACTAAGGGGCAAAAAACGTTGATGGGCAGGGAGAATCATGGAATCATACAGTGTAAAGATGGATGCGTTTGAAGGCCCGCTGGACTTGCTGTTACACTTGGTTGGTAAATTAGAAATCGATATTTATGATATATCCGTTTCCATGGTGACGGATCAATATGTGTCCTATATCCGTGCGATGCAGCATCTTGAACTAGATGTTGCTAGTGAATATCTTGTCATGGCAGCGACGCTGTTGCAACTGAAAAGCAAACAACTCTTGCCGATCGAACAGACGGAATACGATGAGATTCCCGATTTCGAGGAAGAACCGACGCGAGAAGGTCTGATTCAACAGTTGATCGAGTATAAAGCGTACAAGGAAGCAGCACTCGTCCTGAAAGAAAAGGAAGAGGCACGCCTTGAGCTGTTCTCGAAACAACCAGAGGATTTGATGCGTTATCTCGACACGGATGCACAAGAGTATAACGGTACGTTATCACTGAGTGATTTATTACGTGCTTACGAAAAAATGCGCCAACGGGAAGCCTGGAAGGTACGCCGTTCGAAGACGGTCAAACGGGAAGAACGTTCACTCGAGCAACAGATGGAGTCTGTTGCCCGGTACGTCGCGACCCGTGAGCGTACGACATTCTTCGGTTTTTTTGCGGAGCAACCGACGGTCGAAGAACTAGTCGTCAGCTTCCTCGCTGTTCTTGAGCTCGTGAAGCAACGGGTCATTGATTGTGAACAGATGACCGATGATATCCTATTGCGGAGCATGGTGAAGGAGGAGAGTCAGATTGGCGTATGAACAAATCATTGAGAGCCTGTTATTCGTCGTCGGAGACGATGGGATCGATCCGCGTGGTCTCAGTCAAGCGCTAGAGATCAGTGAAGCGGCAGCACGTGAACAGTTGCTGGCTCTTCAAACGACATTCGAAGCAGAGCAGCGTGTGTTGCAAATCGTGGAGTCGGGTGGTGTCTTTAAGATGGTGACACGAAAAGAGATGTCGCCATATATTCAGGCATATGCCGGTTCGCTCGCAGAAGATTCCTTGTCTCGAGCAGCGATGGAGACACTCGTCATCATCGCATACAAGCAACCCGTCACACGTGCTGACATCGAAGTCGTTCGTGGTGTGAAGACGGAGCGTGTCATCCATACGTTAAGTGCAAAAGGTTTGATTGAAGAGGCGGGACGCGCTAAAGGCGTCGGTCGCGCAAAATTGTATAAAACGACGGATCATTTCCTGGACCATTTTGGTCTGAACAGTATTGAAGAGTTGCCGCCACTCGAGTTCGAAGAAACGTTCGAATCGGATGGAGATCTCTTCTTCCGGAATGATCCTTCATTAGAGGAGAGAGTGAATTAATGGAACGGTTACAAAAAATCATCGCACAAGCAGGTGTCGCTTCGCGGCGTAAAGCAGAGGAATTGATCACAGCAGGTCGCGTCAAGGTCAATGGAAAAGTCATTACGGAGCTTGGGACGAAAGTCGGAGCACGTGCCGAAGTCGAAGTAGACGGCGTGAAGCTCGAGCGGGAAGAACACGTCTACTACATGCTCTATAAACCAACAGGTGTCGTCTCGACGGTTGAGGACGATAAAGGACGTAAGACGGTCGTTGATCTCGTACCACCCGGACACCGTGTCTTCCCAGTCGGTCGACTCGACTACAATACGAGCGGTCTTCTTTTAATGACGAATGACGGTGAATTCTCGAACCTCTTGCTTCACCCGAAATATAAGGTACCGAAGCGCTACATCGTCAAAATCAAAGGTGTACCAGAATACTTCCACGTCAAAGGTCTTGAAAAAGGTGTCGTCTTACCGGATGGTTTCAAGACAGGTAAAGCACGTGTCGAGATGCGCGATATCGATAAGAAGAAAAACACAGCGATTCTTGAAATGGTCATCTACGAGGGACATAACCGCCAAGTCCGTCAAATGGTCGAGACACTCGGTTCGGAAGTCTTGAAGTTAAAACGTGAACAGTTCGGTTTCTTGACACTGGCAGGTCTTACTTCTGGCGAGTGGCGTGAACTTTCAAAAAAAGAAGTCAATCAATTGCGTGAGCTAGCGGATCCAGCCGCTCCACCTACGAAAAGACGTAAGAACACAAAAAAACGTTAATTTGTAAAGCGAGAAGCTCATCCTCCGGGTTGAGTTTTCTTTTTTTGTGACAAAACGATTAACGAATTTCACATTTTGTCAACGGTAAAGCGATTTCAAGTACAATATGGGTGGAGGCGGTAAAATATGAAAAAAACGAAACAAAATCCGGAAGAACGCTTAGCGGCGGCCCAGCAAAAAAAGAAGAAACGCTCCTTCTGGCGTCTGATGATCATGACGATTGTCTTGTTCGCCGGAGCAGTCGTCATCATGCAATTCGTCGATCAAGCGACACGTGATAAAAACGGTCGTGTCATGGCAGGCGATGATGCCCCTGGTTTCGCACTCGTCGATTTATATGGTGAGAAACAGCACTCGATGGACGAGTACAAAGGAAAAGGACTTTTACTCAATTTCTGGGGAACATTCTGTGAACCATGTAAGAAAGAGATGCCATTGATCAATGACAACTATCAGATGATGCAAGACCAAGGCGTCAATTTCGTAGCGGTCAATGTCGGTGAAACACCAGTTCGTGTCTCAAGCTTCATCAAGGATATTGGCGGAACGGACTATCCGATTCTTATGGATACGAACAGTTCGGTCGAGAAGGCTTACGGGATCTACAACTTACCTGTGACGTTCATCATCAATAAAAAAGGTGAAGTCGTCGAGAAATACGAAGGTGAGATTGATCAAGCGAAGCTCGAAGAGATGGTGAAGAAGGCGAACGAGTAACGCATCGAAGGGGGATTTAAGGATGCAGGAGCAAGAAGATTTCAAACAACTGGACATGCGTTACGAAGAAGCGGAGCTTCGATCGAAACGTAAGAATCCATCTTGGATCGACCGGGCATGGACGTTCTTCTCGTCCGTCAAGGTCGGGTTATGGTTGATTGCCTTGATCATCATCGCGAGTGGGGTCGGAACGATCTTCCCGCAAGAGATGTATATTCCACAGGCAACACCACCGGAAGAGTTTTATCAAAAAGAATACGGCACGGCAGGTGACATCTACTATACGTTAGGATTCCACAATCTATTTGAATCATGGTGGTATATCGGATTGATCACGCTTTTATTACTCTCGATCATCATCGTGTCGATTGACCGATTCTTCCCGCTCTACAGAGCACTGAAGAAACAACCGGTCATCCAGTCGGACCGTTTCATGAACGGTCAGCGATTTGGCGCGGAAGCGACTGGCGATGTTAAAAAAATCGATGCGATCGCACCGTTGCTTGAGAAAAAAGGCTATAAAGTCCGTCGACAAGACGGGGCACTCTTAGCGGAAAAGCAACGTTTCGGACGATGGGGTCCATACATCAATCATATCGGACTCGTCTTATTCTTCGGTGGTGCGATGCTTCGAGTCGTACCAGGGATGCACGAAGATGAATTGCTTTGGCTCCGCGAAGGGGAGACGTTGCCGATCGAGGCGACGGACAATCAGTACTACTTGAAAAATGAAGCGTTCAACATCGAGTTCTATGATCCTGAGAAGGTCGATGAGAAGTTCAAGAAATCACTTGAAGCAGCAGGCGGAAACGTACCGAAGAACTATGATACGAAGATGACGCTGTACAAGAAAGTCGGCGAAACGTCCGATTTCAAACCGGATCTTGAAGAAATCAAGTCAGGTGAGACGGCAGTCAACCGCCCATTCGAATTCGATGATTATCAAGTCTTCCAGGAACAGTACGCGGCAGATCCGGAATTCAAGACGATGTCGTTTAATATCGTCAACCAGAAGACGGACAAAGTCGTCGATACGATCAAAGTCGACTTGCGTGATCCGAAAGAAACATATGCTTTAAAAGATGGGTATGAAGTCGAACTGAAGGACTTCCTTCCGGACTTCGTCGTCAAAGATGGTCAGCCAACGACGAACTCGGGACGTCCGGTCAATCCAGCCTTCGTCTTTAGTATCAAGTCACCGGAACATCCGAAAGGTGAACGGAGTTTGATTGGGATCAAACTTAACGTCGGTGGAGATGAGAACCAGTACAAAATGGCATTCGCGGGTACAGAACTCTCGAACATCTCGGGTGTCCGGATTAAAAAAGATCTGACGCTACCGTTCCTGTTTGCAGGTGGTATCATCTTCATGGCAGGTCTATTGATCGGAATGTACTGGCCACACCGTCGTCTCTGGCTCAAAGAGAAGAACGGTCGGATCCAGATTGCTGGATTTACGAACAAAAATGCATTGGGGCTTCAAAAAGAAGCTAATCTCGCGTTGACGGAAGTCGGTCTACCAGAACTTGAGGATCGACAAAAGTTGCGGGAAGAGGGGGAAGCTAAATGAATTTGCTTCAGTTGAGCAGTAACCTGCTCCTTACATCGTTCATCGTCTACCTCGTCAGTACAGGATTCTTCGCTGTAGCGACGAGTGGTAAAAAAGGACCGACGCGTTCTGGTAAAATCGCCTTTACGCTCGCGATCATCGGTTTCCTCGCGCAGCTCGGGTATTTCTTCACGCGCTGGGCTGGAGCTGGGCACGTTCCAGTTTCGAACTTATATGAATACACGACATTCTTCGGCATGATGATGGTACTTGGTTTCTTGATCGTTTATGCCATCTACAAAAACAATGTCCTCGGTTTGGTTGCGATGCCAGTTGCATTGCTCGTCATCGCCTATGCGTCGATGTTCCCGGATGAAGTCCAACCGTTGATCCCAGCACTACAAAGTGTTTGGCTCAAAATCCACGTCACGACGGCAGCGCTCGGCGAAGGGATTCTTGCCGTCAGCTTCGCGACGGGATTACTGTATCTGATTCACGCGACGGATTTCAGTAAGGAATCGAAAACACGGACGTGGCTCGAAGTCGTCATGTTCTCACTCGCATGTGTCGTCGGTTACATCTTAGTTGGGCTGTTGTTCAAAGCAACAGGTTCTGCGTCGACGATCGAATACGTTGCGAAAAACGGTGCAACGATGACGCATGACTATGCCATGCCAGTCTTGACAGGTCCTGAAGGCGGAAAAGTCTTATCGGGTTCAGGTGCCGTCATCGAATTACCGAACTTCTTGAACGCGAACAAAGTCAATACGGTCTTATGGTCGATCATTGGTGGCGTCGTCTTATACGTCTTGCTTCGCTTCGTCATTCTTCGCAAGCGTCTTGCTGAGAGCTTGAAGCCGATTGCGCGTAAGATTGATCTTGAGACAGCAGATGAGATCAGCTATCGTTCTGTTGCGATTGGTCTTCCAATCTTCATCCTGGGCGGTCTGATCTTCGCGATGATCTGGGCGCAAATGGCATGGAGCCGATACTGGGGCTGGGATCCAAAAGAGGTGTGGGCACTCATTACGATGCTCTTTTACGTCTTTTATCTCCATATGCGCATCCAGCGTGGTTGGATTGGTAAAAAATCAGCTTGGTTATGTGTCGGCGGATTTGCCGTCATCATGTTCAATCTTGTCTTCGTTAACCTTGTCGTAGCAGGATTACACTCGTACGCATAAGAAAAAAGCAAGCAGCGGACCTGGAAACGGTCCGCTGCTTTTTCGTGTGCGTCTGACCGAAGTGTGCCTTTTCGGAGAAATCAGCCAGAGCAAGCCATTCTTTTCGTTTCATAGTATACTAAAAGAGTAGTAGGATAGAGGAGTAGAGTTTAGTTCATAGGAGGAGACAGCATGTCAGAAGAAGCACGTATTTTAGTCGTCGACGATGAAGAACGGATTCGTCGCCTGTTGAAGATGTATCTGGAGCGGGAAAATTTCACGATCGAGGAAGCAGACAATGGAGAGACGGCGCTTGAAATGGCGCTTGAGACAGAATACGATGTCATTCTCCTCGACTTGATGATGCCGAAGATGGACGGGATGCAAGTCTGTGAAGAACTGCGGAAAACGAAAGCGACGCCGATCGTCATGTTGACGGCAAAAGGCGAAGAGACGAACCGCGTCCATGGGTTTGAGATGGGGGCAGATGATTATATCGTCAAACCATTCAGTCCACGCGAAGTCGTCTTGCGTGTCAAAGCGATCCTTCGCCGGGCAAGTGCGACGAAATTCCTCCACACGGATGCGAAAACAAAAGATGTCATCGTCTTCCCACACTTGACGATCGACAATGATGCGCACCGCGTGACGGTCGAATCGCAAGAAGTTAATTTAACACCAAAAGAATACGAACTTCTGTATTTCTTAGCAAAACAAACGGACAAGGTATTCTCGCGGGAACAATTACTCAAGGAAGTCTGGAACTATGAATTTTTCGGAGATCTACGGACGGTCGATACACACGTCAAACGTCTTCGTGAAAAGCTGAATCGTTTGTCTCCGAACGCCGCTCAAATGATCACGACGGTCTGGGGTGTCGGATACAAGTTCGAGAATAGTCCGACCTGACGATGAAATGGTTGCAAAGCGTTGTCATCAAACTATGGGGAACGATTCTGTTACTCGTTTCGGTCGTCTTGATCGCCTTGACGATCTTGTTACTTGAATTTTTCAACTCGTTCCATATCGAACAGGAACGGGGGCACCTAGCAAAGCTCGGTCAACAAGTCGAGACCGTCTTTCAGGCGCACTCCGGCATCGAGGAAGGGTCGAGTACTGCGGTCGAAATCACGGATATCTATGGCGCGACACTGATCGCAAAGACGCAGGATGATTCCGTCGAAGCGAATATCTCACAAGCGAAGGCGAACCGGATCATCAAGGAACTCGAACGTCAGAACTGGAAAGCAATTGATGGTGAAGAAGGCGAGACGGCGATCGGCAACTATGAGACCTTCGATGGAAAAGCAGCACTCGCGTATCGGGCACCGCTCATTACGGATAGTGGCAACGGAACGATCTACTTGATCGAGCAATTGACGAACATCGAACAGGCGAATGAGGGTGCACGTCAAATCATTCAACTCTGTGTCCTGCTAGCGATCATCGGAACGACCGTCTTTGCCTTCTTCCTCTCGACACGAATCACGGCACCACTGCGAACGATTCGTCAAGCTGTCGTTGAGGCAGGTGAAGGAAAGTTCGATCAGAGCCTGACGCAACGTTCACGGGATGAAATCGGTGACTTAGCGCTTGCGTTCAATGAAATGAGTAGTCAGCTCAATCAATACGTCACGGATCTCGATAAGGAGCGGCATTTACTCTCCTCGATTCTGCGCTGTATGGCAGACGGCGTGTTGACGTTCTCGAAATCAGGTGAGCTCCTTGCAACGAATCCACCGGCTGAAGCCTTTTTGGCGGGTTCTCCCGTACCGGATGAACTGATTGAGTTATTCCAGACGGTCATGCGTGAAGAGACGGAGATGACGGTCTCCTTTGAACGAGAGGGACGCTTCTACATCATCATCGTCAGTCCGTTACTCGAACAAGAAGAACAGATCGGAGCGGTCGCCGTCCTGCGTGATATGACGGAAGCGCAGCAGCTCGAGAAGATGCGCGCTGATTTCGTCGCGAACGTCAGTCATGAACTGCGGACACCACTCGTCATGTTGCAAGGGTACTCAGAAGCGATTGTCGATGGCATGACCGAAAGTGACGAGGCGACGAAGGAATTCGCATCGATCATCTACGACGAGTCCCAAAGACTGTCGAGACTTGTTAACGATCTTCTTGATCTTGCGCGAATGGAGGCGGGATATCAGGAGTTACGGATTGAATCCGTCGAAGCAATACCTTTTGCAAAGCGGGTGATCAAGAAGTTCAAACAGATGGGACGCGATAAACAGGTCACGTTCTCGGTTTCTGGTCCGAACATCGCGTTTGAAGCAGACCCTGATCAGATGGAGCAAGTCTTGACGAACCTCCTCGGTAACGCCCTGCGTTATACGGAGAACGGTGAAATCAAGATTAAGATTGATGAAGATAGGGAAAACATTACATTATCCGTCATTGATTCGGGTGACGGAATCCCAGAAGAAGATCTACCGTTCGTCTTTGACCGTTTTTATAAAGCGGATAAAGCGCGGACACGTGGCAAGACGGGTACAGGAATCGGTCTTGCGATCGTGGCGAATGTCGTCCGAGCTCATGGTGGTGAAGTCGAAGTCGACAGCCGCTTGGGAGAGGGAGCGACCTTCCGGATCCGATTACCGAAAAAACAAGGGAAGCGAACATTATGAGTCGCTTCCTTTCGCTATAGGAGTGAATGAAAAATGAAAATTTACACGAAGTCTGGTGATGAAGGAGAAACATCTCTCGTTGGTGGGAGAGTCAAAAAAAATGATCGTTTGATCAGCTTGATGGGAGAACTCGACGAATTGAACAGTTTCGTCGGACTTGCCCGGACGAAAGCATCATCAATCGAGGTGCGGGAACAACTGACAGTGATCCAGCACGCCTTATTCGATTGTGGTAGTGACTTAATGTATGTCGAACCGCGTCCGTCACGTTTGAGTCAAGAAGCGACGGTTGATTTAGAAAGTTGGATTGACACGTTAACGGAGTTATCACCGCCGCTCGATAAGTTCATCTTGCCTGGTGGAACGGAAGCAGCTGCAACGTTACACGTGGCACGGACGGTCTGTCGTCGCGTTGAACGTTCGATGATCGATGTTCCTCAAGCGGCTCATTTGTTACCGTTCATCAACCGACTCAGTGACTTCTTCTTTACAGCAGCCCGTTACGAGAATGCCGTCAAACAAAAAGCAGATATTGAATATGTCCGCAGTGCGCATGTATTCAAACGAAAGGATGGAGAGCAATGAGTCAGTCATTTAGCACATGGAAAAAGGAAGGAACGAGCTACCATCTCGTTCCGACCGACAAATTCAAGACGACGACGATTCTCGTCACATTTTCAGCACCGTTAGAAGCGAAGACGCTGACAAGCCGTGCAATCCTACCGTACATCATGGAAAAATCGACAGCCGCTTATCCGTCGATGAAAGCTTTACGTGAGCCGCTTGAAACACTATATGATGCGGGACTTTATGCGGACGCGTCGAAGTTCGGAGAAGAGCATGTCATCTCATTCCAACTCGATGTCGTCCGGGGAGAACTCGTCCATCATCCGTCGTTGTTAAAAGAAGCACTCGAATTGCTCGAGCAAATGGTGCTGTATCCAGATTTGACGGAAGGTGGCTTCCGTGAACAGTTCGTCAAACAAGAAAAACGATTGCATGCCTTACGGATCAGTTCACTATATGACGATAAAATGCGCTACGCACAGCAACGTCTTCTCGAATTGATGGCACCAGGTGAAGCCGTCGCGTTGCCATCTCTTGGAACACTCGAAGAACTCGAACAGATCACCCCGTCATCCTTGCGTGATACATACCGTTCGATGATTGAAGACGACCGGATTGATGTCTTCGTCGTCGGACATGTAACGAAGGAGGAAATGGAAGACGCTCTATCATTCTTGCCATCGCATTCTGAAAAAATCAGTCATTACATTCCGGCACAAAAAGCAGTCAATGGCGTGAAACGGTCGAGTGAAACGCAACCGATCAAACAAGGTAAATTGCACCTTGGTTACCGGGTAGCGGTCGATCCGACATCTGCTGACTCGATTCGGATGCAAATCGTCAATGGTCTGTTCGGTGGCTTCCCGCATTCAAAACTGTTCATGAATGTCCGTGAAAAAGAGAGTCTCGCGTATTATGCGGCTTCACGATACGCGGCATTGAACAGTGCACTCTATGTTTATGCAGGGGTCGACACGAAAGAAGCGGAACGTGCTGAGAAAATCATCTTGGAACAACTCGTTGATTTGAAAGCAGGACAGTTCACGGATGAAGAATTGACACAGACGAAGGCGATGTTGATCAATGCGCGCCGTCAAATCCTTGATCAGCCAGGTCAATTGATTGGTTGGTTGAATGGTTCGAAGATGCGTGGACTGACACTGGAGGATGAGATTCATATCATTGAAACGGCGACACGTGAAGACGTCGTTCGATTAGCAGCGGCAATCGATCTTGATGCCGTATATCTATTGCGAGGTGAAGCATGATGGAACAACTGACTTATCACGATACAGACGAAACGGTATACCACGAGCAGCTTGATAACGGCTTATCCGTCTATTTGTTGCAAAAAAAAGGATACGAAAAGACGTATGCGACGTTTACGACACGTTATGGTTCGATTGATCAACGATTCAAAAAAGGGGAGGAATGGATCACGGTACCGGACGGCATCGCCCATTTCCTCGAGCATAAGATGTTCGAATCCGAAAAAGGGGACGTCTTCCAAGAGTTTGGTCGTCTCGGTGCCTCTGCGAATGCCTTTACCTCGTTCTCGCGGACAGCGTACTTGTTCTCAGCGACGTCGCTGATCGAACAAAACCTTGAGACATTGATCGATTTCGTACAAGATCCCTACTTCACGCCGGAGAGTGTTGAAAAAGAGAAGGGGATCATCACGCAAGAAATCCAGATGTACCAAGATAATCCGGGATGGCGTCTGTTCTTCGGTCTGATCGAATCGATGTATGCATCGCATCCAGTCCGGATCGATATCGCGGGAACACCGGAATCGATCAATCAAATCACAGCCGATGATTTGTACACGTGCTACCGTACGTTCTATCATCCATCGAACATGGTGTTGTTCGTCGTCGGAAACATCGACCCGGAAGAGACACTGGCATTGATCAAGGCGAACCAGGCGAAGAAGGACTATACGGATCGCCCGGCAATCGAACGAGATTACGGTCAAGAGCCGCATGGCGTACATCGTCCACGCTTTGAACTCGAGCTCGACGTTAAGACACCTAAGGTATTGATCGGTTACAAGGACGAATCGCTTCGCGGTGAGGCACAAGTCCGCCGTGAGTTAACGAGTGAACTGCTGTTACATCTCTTGTTCGATCAGACATCATCGACGTATTTGGAACTGTATGAAGACGGTCTGATTGACGATACGTTCAGCTTTGATTACTCGAGTGAGGAAGAGTTCGCCTTTGCGACGTTTGGAATGGAGACAGAAGATCCAGACAAGTTCATCCAAGCGTATGAGACGCTCCTGCAAACACGTCCTGACTTTACGGAAGACGAAGTCACACGCAAGCGGAACATGATGCAAGGGAAGTTCCTCCGTGCCTTGAATTCACCGGAATTCATCGCGAATCAGTTCTCGCGTCACGCACTTGCCGGTACGAATCTGTTCACGCTTCCAACGTTGATTGCTTCGATTACGAAAGAAGAGATTGAAGCCCGTTTCGACGAGTTGTTCGCCATTGAAAACCGGGCGATCTCAATCGTCAAACCGTACGCGTGATGCGAATCCTCATCACCGGTGCGAGTGGCGCCATTGGTCTTGCGGCAGCAAAACAACTCGCTGCCGCCGGACATGAATTGGTGCTTCAGACGTATCGACAGCAAGCGGTTTTAGAACGGATGATAGAGGAGTGGCAAGGCGAGCACCACATCCTGACTGCGAACTTAGCAGACGAGGAGGACTTGCAGGCATTTTGTGCGGCATTACCTGTCGTTGATGCCTTCGTCCATTGTGCCGGAACGAGTTATAGCGGTCTGTTGCTCGATCAATCGGCAACATCAATGCACGAACTTTGGAAAATCCATGTCGAGGCGTTGATGCGTATCAGCCAAACCGTAACACGGACGAAACCGTTCACGTCGAAGCTTGCGATCGTCGTCATCAGTAGTGTATTAGGGGAACAAGGTGTCGCGGGTGAGGTCGTCTATTCGACGTGCAAGGCGGCACAGCTCGGATTCGTCAAGGCATACAGTAAGGAACTTGGACCGATGCACGGACGCATCAACGCGATCACGCCGGGGTGGATCGATACGCCGATGAACGCGATTTTCTCGGAAGATGAAAAGGAACAAGCGATCGCTGAAATCCCAGCCGGTCGATTCGGGAAAGTAGAAGAAGTGGCTTCTGCCATCCGTTACTTAGTACAACCTGAATCAAGTTATGTGTCCGGAGCCATCCTTAAAATAGATGGCGCGTGGATGTAGGTGATGGAATTTCAGTTCAGGAATGCTTTTCATTTTTCAAAAAATCATTTAACATGAGGAATGGATAATCGTATTGATAGAGGAGGATGGGCGCGTGAGTGAGTTCGAGCAATGGTATCTCGAATATGAATTAAAGGTCAACCGTCCCGGTATACTCGGGGACATTGCTTCGTTGATGGGAATGTTACATATTTCGATCGTGACGATCAATGGTGTCGATCATCAACGACGCGGTATGTTGCTCCAAACGAAACAACCGGATCAAATTCCACGACTCGCCGCTATTCTCAAGACGATGTCAACCATAGAGGTCATCAAACTACGAAAACCAAAACTACGTGACCGAATCGCGATTCGTCACGGGCGCTATATCGATCAAAGCAGTGATGAACGAAAGACGTTCCGTTTCGTCCGGGAAGACTTAGGGATTCTCGTCGATTTCATGGCAGAGCTATGTAAACAGGATGGGCACTTGTTGATTGGTGTCCGCGGCATGCCACGAGTCGGCAAGACGGAGTCAATCGTCGCAGCGAGCGTCAGTGCGAATAAGAAATGGCTGTTCCTATCGTCGACGTTGATTAAACAGACGGTTCGAACATCGTTGTTCGACGACGAGCGGACGGGTGATTATGTCTACATCATCGATGCGTTAGTGTCACAACGAAATTTCGATGAACGACACTGGCAAATCCTGCGTGAAGTCATGCGTCTACCGGCGACGAAAATCGTCGAACATCCGGATGCGTTCGTCAAATCAAGTGAGTATACGTGGGATGATTTTGATTACATCATTGAATTACGCAACACGACTGAAGAAATCATTGTGACTGAACTGCCTCGTTCCCATGGTGGAAATGATTGGTTCAACTTTGAATAAGTATGAAAAATGGAAGGTGTGTTACCGATGACCGAGCTCGGAACCTACTTAAAAGAACAACGGGAGGCACTTGGTGTCTCTCTCGAACAAATTCAAACGACGACGAAGATTCAAAAGCGTTACATCGTCGCGATCGAAGAAGGTAATTATGATCAATTGCCGGGAGCCTTTTACGCCCGGGCCTTCATCAAGACATATGCGGAAGCACTCGGTCTTGACGTCGATGAAGTGTTTACGACCTATAAACGTGATCTTCCGGAACCGGAAGCACAACCGGTCGTTGAACTGTCACGGCGCGCGACGTATTCGAAATCCAGTGCTCCGAAGAAAAGCGTTGCAAAACGCTGGATTCCGAACATCATCATCATCGTTCTAATCTTTGCGATCGGCGCTGCCTTGTATTATGGTCTGCAGACGTTCCTTGACGGTAACGAAGAGGCGAAGACGTCCGCACCGAAGCAAAATGATGTCACGATCGATCAAGGGGATGCACCAAGTAAAGAGACGGATGCGCCTGCGAAGACGGAAGAAGAGCCGAAAGAAGAACCGGCGAAACAGGAAGAAACAAAAGAAGAACCTAAAAAAGAGGCACTTGCTGCGAAGTCGACATCTGGTCAAGATGTCACGTATGAAGTCGCAACGAAAGATACGATGAGTGTCTCGATTCAAATCAAGAAAGATGCCTCTCCGTCGCCATTCGTTGGTGTACGTGATACATCACTTGAAGGAGAAGCACTCGCGCCAGACCACATCAACGCATCGGATCCGAATCCGATCGTCGTGAAGGACGCGAAGACGGACTTGATCCGCATCCGGATCGGTTCGATTAAAGGGATTGATAAAATCGTCGTCAATGACCAAGAACTGAAACTGAACCGTTCGCTTCTCGTCCAAAACATCTATCTAAAGAAAGTAGCCACGCCGTAATTCGGCGTGCCTTCTTTTAGATGGCATGTCATTTACATACGAAATGAAGGAGGAGGGCGTTACATGAACTTACCGAATCAATTGACAGTATTACGCGTTTTATTAATTCCCGTGTTCGTCATCGTACTTGCGATTGATCCGAACTGGGGACAGTGGGATGTACTGGGAGCTGAGCTTCCCGTCTCACACTTCGTTGCAGCTATCATCTTCCTTGTTGCTTCACTGACGGACTGGCTCGATGGTTATATCGCTCGCAAACAAAAATTAGTGACGAACTTTGGAAAATTCATGGATCCACTTGCCGACAAGATGTTAGTTGCAGCTGCTCTCGTCTACTTGGTGGAACTTGGATTCGTCGCAGCATGGATCGTCGTCATCATTCTCTGTCGAGAGTTCGCAGTCACGGGTCTTCGTCTCGTCGCATCTGACGAAGGGATCGTCCTTGCTGCCGGAAACTCTGGCAAAGCCAAGACATGGGTCCAGCTGACATCAATTACGGCATACTTGTTGCACGATATCATCTTTGCGATGTGGAACATTCCGTTCGCAGATATTACGATGTGGCTTGCTTTGATCTTGACGATCTACTCAGGCGTTGAATATTTCTCGAAAAACATTAAGTTAATTACGAAATCCATGTAAGATGGATCAATTTAGACTGTTCGTCATACCGAACAGTCTTTTCTTATACTTCAAGAAGGTGAGGAATCAACATGAAAGCAGAAATCATCGCAGTCGGAAGCGAACTCCTCCTTGGGGAAATCGCGAACACGAATGCACAGTACCTTTCCGAATGGTTAGCGAGTGCCGGAATTGACGTTCATTATCATACAGTCGTCGGTGACAATCGCGAACGGATGCAAGAAACATTCCGTCAGGCACAACAGCGGGCAGATCTCCTTGTCATCACAGGAGGTCTTGGACCGACGGAAGACGATTTGACGAAAGAGGTGCTCGCTGATCTCCTCGGACGTGATCTCGTTCTCGATCAAGCGGCGTACGAGCGTATCGAAGGGTTTTTAAAGACACGTCAACGAGAGATGACGATTAACGAACGGAAACAAGCATTAATCATCGATGGTGCGACGGTTTTACGCAATGATGCAGGACTTGCTCCTGGTATGTCGGTTCAGACGGAGCATCACCAATATATCGTCTTACCCGGTGTGCCACGCGAGATGAAGCAAATCCTCAAAGATCACTTCAGTCATCTGTTCGGTCAAGAAACGATCCGTTCTCGGACATTACGATTCTTCGGAATCGGGGAGTCGGCTTTAAACGACCGTCTTGAAACGTTGATCAAGGAAGCAACAAATCCATCGGTCGCACCGTATGCGGAGCTCGCTGAAGTTCGGTTGCGCTTGACGGCTAAAGCTCTCGATCAACAGGAAGCCGATCGTATGCTCGATGAACTCGAACAACACGTCCTTGCTGAAGTCGGCATGTACTTTTATGGATATGGCGAGACGAGTCTGCCGGAAGTCGTTCTAAAACGGTATCAAGAAGCAGGATTGACACTTTCGCTCGCCGAATCACTGACGGGAGGAGCCGTCGCGAGTGGTCTCGTTGATGTCAGCGGTGCGAGTCAAGTGTTGCGTGGGAGCGCCGTCGTTTATGATGATGCAGCGAAGCAAGCCGTGTTATCGGTACCAGAGGATTTATTACAAGAGCATACTGCTGTCAGTAAAGAGGTTGCGATCGCGATGGCTGAAGGGGCACGGGAACTGTATCAATCCGATATCGCCGTCGCCTTAACGGGGGAAGCAGGTCCGACGAGCAACAGCGGAAAAGCGGTCGGAACGGTCTATTGTGCTGTTGCGGACGCACATGGAACACGGATCGTCGAATGGCAATATCCATCGTTCGACAGAGGAATGATTCGACTGCGCGCCGTCAAGGATACCTATTTCCTTCTACTGAAACATCTCGAAAAAGCATCAGAGTGAGAAAAATGATCAAAGTGCAAGTATGCGAATAAATGTTCGCAAAATGCTTGTCATTCGGTCTCAAAAGAAGTACAATAATCTCAGTAAGATAATTAAAAGGAGGCCTGCTACGTGAGTGATCGTAAAGCAGCACTTGAGATGGCGCTACGCCAGATAGAGAAACAGTTCGGTAAAGGTTCTATCATGAAACTCGGAGAAAATGCGGATCAGAAGGTATCAGTAATCTCTTCTGGATCGATTACATTAGATATTGCCCTAGGTGCAGGTGGATACCCACGTGGACGGGTCATCGAAGTATACGGACCTGAATCGTCAGGTAAAACGACGGTTGCGCTTCATGCAATCGCAGAAGTTCAGAAACAAGGCGGACAAGCAGCGTTCATCGATGCGGAGCACGCGCTTGATCCAGCATATGCAAACAAACTCGGTGTCAATATCGATGAGCTCCTCTTGTCACAACCGGACACTGGGGAACAAGCACTTGAAATCGCGGAAGCACTCGTTCGTTCTGGTGCGGTCGATATTCTTGTCGTCGACTCCGTTGCGGCACTCGTACCAAAAGCAGAGATCGAAGGCGAGATGGGTGACTCACACGTCGGTCTTCAAGCACGTTTGATGAGCCAAGCGCTTCGTAAGTTGTCTGGTGCAACGAATAAATCGAAGACGATCGTCATCTTCATCAACCAAATCCGTGAAAAAATCGGTGTCATGTTCGGTAACCCGGAAACAACTCCAGGTGGTCGCGCACTCAAATTCTACTCGTCTGTTCGTTTAGAAGTGCGTCGTGCGGAAGCGTTGAAAAACGGTACGGACGTCGTCGGTAACAAAACGAAGATTAAGGTCGTCAAAAACAAGATCGCGCCTCCGTTCAAACAAGCGGAAGTCGACATCATGTATGGTCTCGGGATTTCGAAAGTCGGTGAGTTGATCGACATCGGAACAGACCTCGATATCGTTCAAAAAAGTGGTGCATGGTACTCGTACAACTCAGAGCGTCTCGGTCAAGGACGTGAGAACGCGAAGCAATACATGGTCGAGCATCCGGAAGTCGCAGCAGAGGTCGAACGTTTGATTCGTGAACACCACGGTCTCGTCGATCGCGAAGAGCCAGTTGATTTTGAAGCAGAACAACCAGAAGATCTATTTGCTGAATAAATCGTTTTAGAGAGGATTCGCATGCGAATCCTCTCTTTTTTTAGTGTAAAAGAGGAAAACAGTGGAATTCTTTCCTGTCCGTTCGTTGACAATGAACGAGTGCTATCCTTACAATATAGATGTACGTTTTTTAGACAGCTTCGATGAAATACCGAAATGAACTAAGAAACACCTTGCAAAGGGGAGGTGAACCCATGAGTACACTGACTTGGATTGTCATACTTCTCCTCACTTTGCTGATCGCATTCATCGTAGGCTACTTCTTGCGGAAATCGATTGCAGAAGCGAAAATTCAAGGCGCAGAAACGGAAGCGAACAAAATCGTCGAACGTGCGCGTGAATCGGCTGAGGCAACGAAAAAAGAAGCAGTACTCGAAGCGAAAGATGAAGCATTCAAACTTCGTAACGAAGTGGAAAAAGAATTGCGTGAACGTCGCCAAGAGCTAGCGAAACAAGAAGCCCGGTTGCTCCAGAAAGAAGAGACACTCGATCGCCGTGTTGACGCTATCGACCGTAAGGAAGATCAAATCAATACACGTGATGCAGAGATCGCGAAACGGAAGCATCAAGCTGAAGAACTAGAGCGCAAAGTAGAGGACCTGTATGAACAGGGACGTCAAGAGCTTGTCCGCGTCGCGAATTTATCGCAAGACGAGGCAAGAACGATCATCATGGATGAGACGAAACAGGCTGCTTTACATGACGCAGCCATTCTTCAAAAAGAAATCGAACAAAAAGCAAAAGAAGAAGCCGACAAGAAAGCACGTAACATCTTGTCACTTGCGATTCAACGGTTCGCCGCTGAACATATCGCAGAGACGACTGTATCGGTCGTCAACTTACCGAACGATGAGATGAAAGGTCGGATCATCGGACGGGAAGGCCGCAACATCCGTACGCTCGAGACCTTGACTGGGATCGACTTGATCATCGATGATACGCCGGAAGCCGTCATTTTGTCTGGTTTTGACCCAATTCGTCGCGAAGTCGCTAAAATGGCGCTCGAGAAATTGGTTCAGGATGGTCGGATTCACCCGGCCCGTATTGAAGAGATGGTCGACAAATCCCGTCGTGAAGTCGACGAGCGGATTCGAGAAATCGGGGAAGAAGCGACGTATGATGTCGGGATCCACGGCATTCATCCGGACCTTGTCAAAATTCTCGGTCGCTTGAAGTACCGTACGAGTTACGGACAGAACGTCCTGTATCACTCACTTGAGGTTGCTCACCTTGCAGGTATGATGGCAGCTGAACTTGGAGAAGATGTCACGCTTGCGAAGCGTGCGGGTCTTCTGCATGATATCGGGAAAGCGATCGACCACGAAGTCGAAGGCAGTCACGTTGAGATTGGTGTCGAGCTCGGTACGAAGTACAAAGAGCATCCAACTGTCATCAACGCGATCGCATCCCACCACGGAGATACGGAAGCGACATCTGTCATTTCCGTCTTGGTCGCAGCTGCGGATGCATTATCTGCTGCTCGCCCAGGTGCACGTCAAGAGACACTCGAAAGTTATATCCGCCGTCTCGAACGCCTCGAGGAAATCTCGGAATCGTTCGACGGTGTCGAAAAATCATTTGCGATCCAAGCGGGTCGTGAAGTCCGTATCATCGTTCGACCTGACGTCGTCGATGACGTACTGGCTCACAAGATGGCGAGTGACATCCGGAAAAAAATCGAAGAAGAACTCGATTATCCGGGACACATCAAGGTCACGGTCATTCGGGAAACACGAGCAGTCGAATACGCGAAATAAGTGGAGTGGCGGGCGACCGCCACTTTTTTTAATGAACGGAGGAACAGCAATGAAGATTTTATTCATCGGAGACGTCGTCGGTGCACCCGGTCGACATATCCTACAACAATTCACAGCACGCTTGAAAGCGAAGTACAACCCGAACGTCATGCTCGTCAACGGCGAAAACGCAGCACACGGACGCGGCATCACGAAGTCGATCTATCATCAATTCCTTGAACTCGGATTCCACGGGATCACGATGGGGAACCATACGTTTGATAACCGCGACATCTTTGACTGGATCGACGACGCGGATCGAATCGTCCGTCCGGCAAACTATCCGGAAGGGACGCCAGGTCGTGGGATGATGATTGTCAAAGCAGGTAATAAAAAGATTGCCGTCATCAACGTCCAGGGAACGGTCTTCTTACCACCACTCGGTGACCCGTTCCGTACCGTCGATGCACTGATTGCGGAAGTCGAAGGAAAAGTCGATGCCATCTTCGTTGATGTTCATGCGGAAGCAACGAGTGAGAAAATTGCGATGGGCTATCACCTCGACGGTCGAGTACAAGCTGTCGTCGGCACACATACGCACGTCCAGACAGCAGATGAGCGTGTCCTTGACGGAGGAACGGCTTACATCACGGATGTCGGGATGACAGGACCGCTGAACGGCGTACTCGGAATGCGCCAGGAAGATGTCCTACGAAAATTCAAGACACAGCTCCCAACACGGTTTGAAGTTGCCGAAGGACGGGAACAACTTAATGGAGTCTTGATTCATATCGATGACACAACCAAAAAAGCAACGAAGATTGAACGGATTCATCTGACGGATCAGTCAGTATTCTTCGACTGATTGCCATTTCTGGATGGGGAGGTACACGCATGGACGTCCTGAAAGTATCAGCTAAGTCGAATCCAAACGCGGTAGCAGGTGCACTCGCGGGTGTCATTCGAGAGAGAGGTTCCGTCGAGATTCAGGCCATTGGTGCGGGAGCGCTCAATCAGTCTGTCAAAGCCGTCGCCATCGCACGCGGATTCGTGGCGCCTTCTGGCATCGACTTGATTTGTATCCCAGCCTTCACAGACATTTTGATTGATGGGGAAGAGAGAACCGCCATCAAACTCATCATCGAACCACGATGACGAATTGGACATAGGTCCTATTTGCAAGTAGACCATTTACTCGACTGGAGTAGATGGTCTTTTTGCTACGTCCGCGAAATTTTCTCACCTTTCCACCGAGGGAGCATTGTACTACTTCCGGTAAATCGGTATCATGAGGGAGGATAGAGAGAACTATCATTTCAGGGGACAGAGAAGGAGCGAACGTCGATGTATAATCAGTTATCATGGAAAGTTGGCGGTCAGCAGGGAGAAGGGATCGAATCAACAGGCGAAATCTTTGCGATTGCCTTGAATCGACTCGGCTATTACCTGTATGGTTACCGTCACTTTTCGTCACGTATCAAGGGAGGACATACGAACAATAAGATTCGTGTCGCGACACAGGAAGTCCGGACGATTTCCGATGATCTCGATATTTTAGTCGCATTCGATCAAGAGACGATCGATGTTAACTTCCATGAATTGCGTCAAGGTGCCATCATCATCGCGGATGCGAAATTCAATCCGACGAATCCAGACGAAGCACGCGCTTCCTTGTATGCGATTCCATTTACGGAAATCGCAGCTGATCTCGGTACGGCATTGATGAAGAATATGGTCGCGATCGGTGCATCGAGTGCGATTCTCGGCATTGCACCAGAGCGTTTCCAAGCCGTCGTCGAACAGATTTTCGGTCGAAAAGGTCCAGACATGGTCGAGAAAAACTTAGCGGCGATTCGTGAGGGTGCAGCAGCGTTCGAAGCACTTGCAGGAGAGGGCGAGCGGTTCGTCTTGGAACCGGCTGACGGAAAACAACGGATGTTCATGATCGGAAACGATGCGATCGCGCTTGGTGCAATCGCCGGTGGAGCGCGTCTGATGGCAGCTTACCCGATCACACCATCATCTGAGATCATGGAATACTTAATCAAGAAACTGCCGCAGTTCGGCGGAACGGTCGTCCAGACGGAAGACGAATTGGCGGCAGTCACGATGGCGATCGGGGCGAACTACGCAGGTGTCCGTGCTTTGACAGCATCTGCTGGTCCAGGATTGTCATTGATGGCGGAAGCGATCGGGTTATCCGGGATGACGGAAACACCGCTCGTCATCGTCGATACACAACGAGGTGGTCCGTCAACCGGTCTACCGACGAAACAGGAACAGTCTGACTTGATGGCGATGATCTACAGCACGCATGGTGAAATTCCGAAGGTCGTTTTGGCACCGTCAACGGTCGAGGAAGCGTTCTACGATGCAGCAGAGGCATTCAATATCGCAGAGGAATACCAATGTCCTGTCATTCTATTGACGGATTTGATGCTGTCGCTCGGAAAACAATCGGTTGAGCCACCGGATATGTCACGCGTTGAGATCCGTCGCGGGAAGTTGATTCAGGAAGACTTACCGGAACTTGAAGGAAAAGCGTACTTCAAACGCTACGAAGTGACGGAAGATGGGATCAGCCCACGTGTCATTCCAGGCGTCAAGCACGGGATTCATCATGTAACGGGTGTTGAACACAATGAGGAAGGGCGTCCGTCGGAAGCGACGAAGAACCGAGTCGATCAGATGACGAAGCGACTTCGGAAGCTGAACACGTTCCGCTTACAGGATGCCGTTCTCGTAACGGAGCATCATGCAGAACCGGATATCTTATTCGTCGGTTTCAACTCGACACGTGGAACGATCGAAGAGATCATGCCACGACTCGAAGCACAAGGAATCAAGGTTGATCACTTGCATATCCGTCAAGTCCATCCGTTCCCAAGTGAGCTCGTCACGCCGCACTTAGAGCGGGCAAAACGAGTCATCGTCGTCGAGTACAATGCAACGGGACAACTAGCGAAGCTGATCCAGATGAACTGTGGACATGCATCGAAGATCGAGCATATCCTGAAATTCAATGGCGACCCGTTCTACCCAGCAGAGGTCGTCGAGCAGGTCGTAGGAGGGGTATATCATGGCAACCTTTAAAGATTTTAGAAACGATGTCAAACCAAACTGGTGTCCAGGGTGTGGAGACTTCTCGATTCAAGCAGCGATTCAGCGTGCTGTCGCGAACGTCGGTCTCGAACCAGAAGAGTTGGCATTGATTTCCGGGATTGGCTGTTCTGGTCGGATTTCCGGTTATATCAATACGTATGGCTTCCACGGCGTTCATGGACGGTCCCTTCCGATCGCCCAAGGTGTCAAGATGGCGAACCGCGAATTGACGGTCATCGCGTCTGGTGGCGACGGTGATGGATTTGCAATCGGCATGGGACATACGATCCATGCATTCAAGCGCAATGTCGACATGACGTACATCGTCATGGACAATCAGATTTACGGCTTGACGAAGGGACAGACATCACCCACTTCTGCACCTGGATTCAAGACGAAATCGACGCCAAAAGGGTCGATCGAAAAGAGTGTTTCACCCGTTGAACTCGCCTTGACGGCTGGTGCGACGTTCGTTGCTCAAAGCTTCTCGAATGATTTGAAGGGCTTGACGCAATTGATCGAGCAAGCGACGGCACATAAAGGATTTGCCTTCATCAACGTCTTCAGTCCATGTGTCACGTTCAACAAGGTCAATACGTACGATTGGTTCAAACAGAACTTGACGAAGCTGTCCGATATCGAAGGATACGATCCGTCGAACTTGGATCTTGCGAAACAGACCGTTCATGCTCACGACGGACTCGTCATGGGATTGATCTATCAGGATGAAACACGTCCTGATTACCAGTCACAAATCGATGGGTATCAAGAATCTGGTCTCGCGTACGCGGATCTTGAGCTAAACGAAGAAACATTCGGTAAACTGGCAGCGGAATTCATGTAAGATAGAGGAAAGATGTGTTTGGTTTTTTTGGGGATGCTAAACATTTGGAAGTTCGCCACATATAAATAAACGTGAACTTCCGCGAAGGAGTCGGGGAAAGATGACGAAATTAGTAACGACGGTAGAAGAGACGACAACGACGAAAACGATGCGTGCACTCGTCAAAGAAGAGCGCGGGTTCGGTGCGGCACTCAAAGAAGTACCGGTACCCGTACCGAGTCGTGGAGAAGTCTTGATTCGAGTCGAGGCAACATCGATCTGTGGGACGGACGTGCATATCTATGAGTGGGACGCGTGGGCAGCCTCGCGTGTCAATCCGCCGTATGTCTTCGGTCACGAGTTCTCGGGCGAAGTCGTCGAGCTCGGAGAAGGCACGAAACGCTTGAAACTCGGTGACCGTGTCTCGGCGGAGACACATATCGTCTGTCATCAATGTAAACAGTGTCTTCGTGGGCAATATCACATCTGTAAGAATACGAAGATCATCGGTGTCGATACACAAGGCTGTTTTGCAGAATACGTCGTCATGCCGGAAGAAAACCTCTGGGTCAACCCGGAAGATATGCCAGCAGGGATTGCCTCGATCCAAGAGCCGATGGGCAATGCTGTCCATACGGTTCTTGCGAGTGATGTCAGTGCGAAAACGGTCGCGATCGTCGGTTGTGGTCCGATCGGTCTGATGGCGGTCTCCGTCGCTAAAGCAGCTGGTGCGGCGGAAGTCGTCGCAATCGACGTCAATCCGTATCGTCTTGAACTCGCGCGTACGATGGGGGCGGATGTCGTCATTGATTCACGTCATGACGATGTGTTAGAGCGAATTGAACGCATGACGGACGGCGACGGGATTGATGTCGTCTGTGAGATGAGTGGTCATCCGGTTGCGATTCGTCAAGCATTCGAGATGGTGACAGCAGGTGGAGACGTCAACATCCTCAGTCTGCCGATCAAACCGGTCGAAATCGATTTGACGAACCACGTCGTCTTTAAAGGTGTCCGGGTCCAAGGGATCACCGGTCGGAAGATGTACGAGACATGGAGCCAGGTTTCTGCTTTCTTATCGAGCGGAAAAGTCGATGTCCGACCGTTGATCACACACACGTTGCCGCTTGAGCGGTTCGAAGAAGGATTTGAATTGATGCGTCAAGGGAAATGCGGGAAAGTCGTATTACAACCAAGGGGGACGAATTAATGGGATTTGAACACTTACGGACAGAACTAGAAGAGATGAAACAGGCGGGCACGTTCCGCAACCTCGTAGCACTTGAGAGCGCGCAACATAACCGCGTGACGATCGACGGGAAGGAACTCATTCAACTGTCGTCGAACAACTACCTCGGACTCGCAGCACATCCACGTCTCGCTGAACAAGCTGCGGAAGCAGCGCGCACGTTCGGTGCTGGAACAGGATCCGTTCGGACGATTGCCGGAACACTCGAGATGCACCAAGCATTCGAACGGGAACTTGCGACATTCAAACATACGGAAGCAGCACTCGTCTTCCAGTCGGGATTCGCAACGAATCTCGGTGTCTTATCGGCACTGCTCGGTCCGGAAGACGTCGTCATTTCGGATGAGTTGAACCACGCTTCGATCATCGATGGGATTCGTCTGACGAAAGCGAAACGCCGGATCTATAAACACGTCGACTTGGCGGATCTTGAAGCGGCCTTACAAGAAACGCAAGACGCGCGGACGCGCCTTATCGTCACGGACGGTGTCTTCTCGATGGACGGAAACATCGCACCACTTCCGGAAATCGTTGAATTAGCCGAGCGATATGACGCACTCGTCATGGTCGATGATGCCCATGCGTCAGGTGTGCTTGGGAGAGCGGGACGCGGTACGGTCAATCACTTCGGTCTTGACGGACGTGTTGCCCTGCAAGTCGGTACGCTCTCAAAAGCCATCGGTGTCCTCGGGGGATACGTCGCGTGTGAACAGCACGTCAAAGATTACCTGATCCATAAAGGACGTCCGTTCTTGTTCTCGACATCACATCCACCAGCAGTCGTCGAAGCGAACCGGGAAGCGCTCCGTGTCATGGAGGAAGAGACGGAACTCTTCGATCGTCTGTGGGAAAACACGGAATTCTTTAAACAAGGACTCCGGGATCTTGGATTCGACATCGGAACGTCGACGACGCCGATCACACCTGTCATCGTTGGGGATGAAGCACGTTGCCACGAGTTGTCGGACCGCTTACGTCAAGAAGGTGTCTTTGCTCAAGGCATCGCCTTCCCGACGGTTGCAAAAGGAAAAGCACGTGTCCGGACGATCGTGACGGCGGAACATACGCGTGAAGATTTAACGACGGCGCTTGCAGCTTTCGAAAAAGTCGGTCGTGAATTAAACTTGATCGGTTGATATCGATCACGGACGAAATGCGTCCGCATACTTTCAGGCAGCGGATCAGCGATCCGCTGCCTGAAGTGCGTCATGACGAAAGAATCAACGTCGACCGTTTTTACTTTTGCGAGATAGGGAATAACAGATGAGGAAAGGATGTGACCTGATGAGTACGAAGAAGAAAGGGATTTTGCTCTCATTTTTGATGCTGACGCTGCTCCTTGGGGGTTGTATTCGCATCCAGTACGATGCGACGATCCATACCGATCAGAGTATTACCTTAAAGACGACATATGCCGCGAAGGAACATCCGGTTGCGCGTTTACTGAACCTAAATCCGAATTGGAATAGTTATGTCAAACAGGCAGAAAAGAACGGCTATGCAGCGAAGGCGTTCAAGACGAAGGATGACTACGAAGGGATTCGGATGCAGAAGACATTCGCGAACTTCAAGGACATGACATCGATCAAGGACGAATGGAAGACTGGGATTGGCGGAATTCTCATTCCACCCGATACGAAGTTCGACATGAAAAAATCGGATGGTTTTTGGTTTGATACGTATCGACTTGATACGAACATCGATCTCAGTATCGATCGTTTGAATATCAAAGGCTATCAACCGACAGGACAAGTCAAGAAACTCGCCGATCGGTATATCCGTCAAGCCGATATTGAGATCAAGCTCCACGGTCCAAAAGTCATTGGTCTCCAAAATGGAGAAAAGATCGACTGGTCGAATTACCATGATGTGTCATGGAAATTATACGGAACGAAAGCCAACCAGCTACAGTTGATTGCGTATGTACCGAATCCGACAGGTTGGATCATTACCGGTATCGTGTTATTAATCGGTGTCGGATTATTCCTTTACTGGGTCTTTCACCGTGTCCGTCGCTTGCGCCGGCAACAGTTGAAGACGATCAGTATCTCGCTCCTCGTCTGTTTGATTGTCGGGGGAGGCGCGTGGTGGGTGTTCGCGGAAGATACGTCGAGTGCGCCGCCACCAACGCGTCAAATCGTCACACAAGGGAAGAGTGAAATCGTGCCGACGTTCCTCGTCCACGGGTTATTCGGGACGGAGCGGACGTTCGTGCCGATGATTCAAAACTTCACGAATAAAAAAGTCGCCGATGATGGCGGTCGATGTGACGTGACCCGTTCCGGGAAAGCGACCTGTAGCGTCAAACCATCATCGACCGGCTACCCACTTGTCCGAATCGTCTTCGCAGATGATGAGGCAAGCCTTGTCGATCAGCAAAAGTGGTTGAATGCGGCGATTGCAGCTTACGATGCGAAACAAAAAGCGACCTTTGCCGATATTCAGCTCGTTGGGCACAGCATGGGTGGTGTCGATGTCGTCGCCTACACGGTCCAAGAGGAGATGCCGTATCACGTCCGAAAAGTCGTGACGCTCGACTCACCGATCGCTGGTTCGGATTACGCGAAGCTCGGCTTGACACTTGCGCCACTCGGCACGAATACGAACAGTCCTGCCATACGTGATCTTGCGAAAGGTTCTCCAGCGATGAACAATCTGACCCAACGGCTTGAGACGTGGCCACGCGACGTACTCGTCTATTCGTTTGGTGCCAAAGGAGGCGACTTCAATCTGATTTCGTTGAAGAGTTCGTTTGCACTCGAGAACTACACGGATAACATCCAGACGAAATCCTATAAGTATGATCACTTCACGATTCATCGCCGGGAGCCGGTCTTCCGCGAAATCCGCAATTTCCTGTTTAAAGAAAATCGAGTCACGGAGGAGGAACCATCATGAAACAGGTCGTCATCGTCGGCGGAGGAATTGCCGGTCTAACGGCTGCGGCATTGATTGCACAAGAAGGACATGCCGTCACGGTACTTGAGGGAAGCCGTGAATGGGGAGGATCAGCCGGGAAGTTCACGCGCCGGGACTTGACGTATCCAGTTGGAGCGACCCTTGGGATGGGATTTGAACCGGGTGGCATTCATGCCCGTGTGCTCGATCATCTCGGAGTGACGCACCAGGTCAAGCCACTCGACGTCGTCATGACGATTCGCATCGAAGGACGATTGATTCATTATTATCAAAATCGCGATGTGTTTCTAACCGAATTGACGTCACATTTTCCGGAGCAAGCATCGTCGATTCGGGCATTCTTTGCTGAAATCGAGCAGATACACGAGGCGATTCGACCACTGATGGCAGAACTGCCGGCATTGCCACTTCAAGATTTAGCCGACGTCCGGCGGTTAGTCCGTCACACGAGAAGTGTCGTCCTCTTACCATATTTTCCGCTGACGATTGGTCATCTGTTACGCAAACATCGACTAGCGGATACGCTGTTCGCACAAGTGATCGACGGGATCTTACTCGACAGCATGCAGACAGGACAGGAGGCGTCAGCTTTACTAGGAGCCGTCGCCTTATCGATTTACCATGAAGGTGCTTATTATGTCCCGGGTGGATTATACCGACTGGCCGAGCAATTGAAAGAGATAGCCGAGGCGAGCGGGGCAACCTGTCTCCTTGGGCGAAAAGTCACGTCGATTCGAAAGACACCGGATGGTTTCTTGATCGAGGATCGTCGCGGACGCTTGATGCTTGCTGATGCTGTCATCTGCGCAGTTCCGCTTGAAGGCATCAGGGAAGTCGTCAGTTCGGATATGCGACGAACGTTACGACGGACGTATCAGCGACAAGAAAAGCTACAGCAATGGGCGACGTTTACGTATTATGCGGCGATTCCGGAGTCGATCATTTTGTCTGACGAAGCATTCCGGCAAGTTCATGATCCGTCCTTACCTTCAGGTCATGCCTTCATCTCCCTCTCCCGTCCGGACGACCGGTTACGTGCACCAGCCGGTCAGCGGACGCTGACGATGTCATGTCATGTTCCGATTGGTACGTTTGATAAGACGGACCGGAAACGCTACGACGAACAGGTCGAGGTGATGTCGGCGATCTTCGAAGCTATTCTTGAACAACAGTTTCCTGGCTTCGTGCAACAGGCGATCGAACGCCATCCGGGTGGACCCGGTGCGTGGGTACGCTATACGTTCCGTCCGGATGGTGGAGTCGGGGGATATCCGCAACGTCCGAGTACAAGTCTCTTGTTCGCAGCGCCGTTCCGTACGGGCATCGATCACTTCTTTGCAATCGGGGACACGATCTTTCCGGGTGCCGGGACGATTGGGGCGACGACGTCTGCGATTCATGTTGCCCGACAGTTTGACGTCAGATTATGAGAAATCGTCGTAAAATGATGAAAGAAGCGACGCATCTGTCGCTTTTTTCACATTTGAGGATTATGATGAGGAAGAGTCGGGAACATGATATCCATGAACAGAAAGAGAGAAGGAGTGAAGAACCATGGAGACATTCGAACAAAAATGTCAGTCGTTCATTCAGGAACGACGACCTGAAGTCGGTCCGATTCAATTCGAGTCGGCGCGTACGTTTCTCAATGCACGCGGTTTAAGTGTCTACGAACGGATTTATCAAGGGAAAGAAGAAGTCCGATTAGCGTTCGTCGAGCAGACGAATGGTCAACAACTCGTTTCATTAATGGAAAATACATTCGGCAACGGACTGGTCTATTTTGTCTCAACGGCAACCGCGACATGGGATGGCGACCGTTTTGGTGAATACACGTTTTAAGTACATAGGGAGTCCCAGTCGATGACTGGGGCTCTTTCGTGTCGAAACCTAATCCTTGTCCCGTTCGTAAGGTAGATAAGTGACTCAGTTGAAGGAGGAAACGATGTGTCATCACTTGAACAACCTAAAACATCGACACGGCGGCTTGCGACCGTCTCGTTGATTTTCATGGCGGTCGGATTCGTCGTCTCATTGCCATTTAAAGAAAATGCGTGGGTCTTTTGGCTCCAGAGTGGTTTTGAAGCCGGACTCGTCGGTGGGATTGCCGACTGGTTCGCGATCACGGCATTGTTTCGCCATCCGCTCGGCTTAAAGATTCCCCATACGAACCTGTTGCCGAAAAATCGGGAACGGGTCATCGAATCAATCGTTCATATGCTCGAGACGGACTTGCTCAATAAAGAGAGTATCGTCGCGAAACTCCAGCATATGACGCTCGCAGATCGTGTCATCAAAATCTTACGTTCGATTCTCGTTCTACCTGCTTTTCGAGCGACCGTCACCGAGCTGTTGATTGGTTTAATTCGGAAACTACCGAAAGAGGCGATTCTTGAGTTTGCGAATACACGGGTGACGGAGACGATCAAAGCGTATCCGTCAAAACGGCTAGCTGTCCGAGCGATGCAATTGAACGATGAACGTCGTCTCGACGAGTGGCTGATGGACCAGTTACTCGATTATGGGCAACGTCTGCTCGAAGACCCCGTCATCCGCGATCAGATTGGGCGCCTTGCTTATACGGCGATGATCGATCAAGAAAAGAATACGTTCTTGCGGGTGACGGCGCGAACCGTCCAAAAAGTCTATTCAGAAGAAAAACTCAGTCTAGTCATTCAAGGTGTCTTGTTGACGGTCATTCAAGATATGCGACACGTCCATCACCCGAATCGTTTAGCGATTCTTGATCATTTGCGTCGTAATCTGGCACAGTTATCGATTGATGAAGAGCGTCTAGCGAAAATCGATGCTTGGAAGGCAAGCGAGGTCGACCGGTTTGACTTCGTTCCGGTCATTGAACGCGCGTATGATGCTGGTTTGATCGAACTCGAACGCTACTTGACGTCAGATGCCTTCTGGACGGAACGGGCGATGCCAATGCTTTCGCGCGCTTTAGACGACTGGGAACAGCATCCGACGTTCAAAGATAGCAGTGATCAATGGATGAAGGAGCAACTCGTTCGTTTCGTCGAACAAAATCATCAAAAAATCGGTGGACTCGTCCGCGAGAACTTAAACCGGTTCGATACGGAGACACTGATTCATATGATCGAGGATAAGGTCGGCAGTGACTTGCAATGGATTCGGGTCAACGGGGCATTGTGTGGATTCATCATCGGTTTGATTCTCGGTGCAATCAAGGTGTTCGTCGGATGAGCCGGTGGACATATGATGTGACGTTGTCGGAAGCATTTGATTTTAAAGGAGTCGTGTCTCGTTTGACGGGAGACCCGTTACAAATCGAACAGGATGGGCGACTCGTCGTTCCGATCTTCATCAACGATCAGGCATACATCACGACGATGGAAGCCATCGATGGTTACACGTTACGGATTGACGGTTCAGGACCGCAAACAGCGGTGCTGACGCAACTCAATCGACGCTTTCGACTCAATGAGCCGAATCCTGCGCAGCGTCTCAAGGCGACGTCGTTACACGCGATCGTCGAACAGTTCGGTGACGAACGACTCGTGCTTGATCATTCACCGTTCACGGCCTTGATTCGCTCGATCATTCATCAACAAATCAATCTGTCATTTGCCCATACGTTGACGGAACGTGTCTTTCGAACATTCGGAACGGTCAAGGACGGAATCATTCTTCCGCCGACACCGCGTCAATTAGCAACGGCGCGTCGCGAGGACTTGCTTGCTCTGCAACTATCAGGACGTAAAGTCGATTATCTGCTTGGTGTAGCGACAGCAGCGATTGATTATGATGCATTGACGTCAGCCGACGATGCAGAAATCGCCGAGACGTTGATTGCACTGAAAGGCGTCGGACCATGGACGGTCCAAAACGTCCTGATGTTCGGGTACGGTCGTCCGGACCTTTTTCCGGCATCAGACATCGGGATATTACGGGCTTTCGAACGGTTACTCGGTTACCGACCGACGGTGGAAGAAGCGACGCGACTGGCAGAGGAATTTGCCCCTGTCCGCAGTCACGCCGCCTATCTATTATGGCGTTCGATTGAATAAGGAACTATTCTTGTCACTCTATCGCGAGAACGGTATAATGAATGCGACAGAACGAGGAATCGTTCAGAATGCTAAGGGAAGCGACGTGTTCGCTAACGATAGAGGGGACGAATGTGGATGTATACAGATGAACAAATCATCGAAAAAGCCAATGAAATCGCTAAAATGATTTCAGAGACACCGGAAGTAGAACGATTTAAAGCGGCAGAAGCCAACATCAATGGAAATGAAAAAGTCCAAAAGATGATGAAACAAATCAAGTTCCTTCAAAAAGAGGCAGTCAACTGCCAACATTACGGCAAAACAGAAGCACTCGCACGTGTCGAAGCGAAGCTCGATAAATTGTTCGCTGAGCTCGATGAGATGCCTGTCGTCCAACAGTTCCAAGAAACACAAGAAGAAGTCAACGGACTTCTCCAATACATCACGGTGACGATTTCGAACGGGATTACGGATCAAATCATCGAAGCGACGGACGGAGATGTTCTCGCTGGTAAGACAGGTAGCGGCATGGAAGCAGAAAACAAAAGCGGCGGTTGCGGCTACTAATCACGAAATGAACGAAAAGCCGACGGACATCCGTCGGCTTTTTCTACGAATGAGGTGGAAGAATGGAAGCAGTACACAACACTCCGATGATGAAACAATACTTCTCAATCAAGGCGGATTATCCGGATGCCTTTTTGTTTTATCGACTCGGTGATTTTTACGAATTATTCTTTGAGGATGCCAAGAAAGTCGCCCATGAGCTGGAGTTGACGCTGACGGCGAAAAACGGCAAGAACGCGGAACATCCGATTCCGATGTGTGGCGTGCCCCATCACGCAGCGAACGGCTACATCGAACAGTTGATCGAGCGTGGTTATAAAGTGGCGCTTTGTGATCAAGTCGAGGATCCGAAGTTGACGAAAGGACTCGTCAAACGCGAAGTCATCCAAGTCATCACACCGGGAACGTTGATGTCCGCGTTGACGGAAAAAGAGAATCGGTACTTAGTCGCGGTCGTCGAACAGGACGGTCGTTTTGGGATTGCTCGCGGTGATGTCTCAACAGGTGAGAGTGCCTTGACAAGCGTTGCGACACTCGACGGTGTAGTCAAAGAACTGAGCATCATTTTGCCACGGGAAATCATCGTCACGACAGAGGAACATGAGACGGCGCTCGCACACTTACGGATTCCGCTGACACGCAGTTCACGGCGCGAGACGCATCCGCACGGTGATCGTGCGATTGATACAGCTCAAGCGGAAGCCTTTGCGGTCCTCTATGCCTACATGCACGATACACAAAAACGAGCGTTGACACATCTACAACCCGCTGTCGTTTATGAGGCGAGCGATTTCATGCAACTTGAACCGAATACGGTCAAGAATCTTGAGCTCGTCCGGTCGGCACGGACAGGAGACAAGAAAGGTTCGTTGCTTGGTTTACTTGACGTGACAGGTACAGCGATGGGCGGACGGATGCTGAAACGCTGGTTAGAAAAACCGTTGTTATCGGAACGTGTCATCACGGAACGGCTCGACGCTGTCGAGGAATTGTTGCAACACTATTTCGAGCGTCAACAACTAAAAGATACGTTACGCGAAGTCTATGATCTCGAGCGACTTGTCGCGAAAGTCGGGTATGGAACAGCGTCTGCGCGCGACCTCGTTCAATTGAAGTCGACGTTGCGATTGATTCCCCGCATTCAATCAGCGCTTGAGGAGATGATGAGTGAACGTCTCGGTCAACTCAGTCTCGGACTTGATCCGCACGATGAGTTGAGCGATCTACTCGATCGTGCTTTCGTCGAAGCCCCACCGATCTCAACGAAAGAGGGCGGAATGATTAAGGCTGGTTATTCCCCAGACCTCGACGAGTTACTCGTCGCCTCAAAAGACGGCAAGACATGGCTTGCGACACTTGAAGCCAGTGAACGGGCAGCAACCGGTATCAAGACGTTGAAGATCGGCTACAATCGCGTCTTCGGTTATTACATCGAGGTCTCACGTGCCAATGCCAAGCTGTTGCCGGAAGGACGGTATGAACGGAAGCAGACACTTGCCAATGCTGAGCGTTATATCACACCGGAACTGAAGGAAAAAGAAGCTTTGATCCTTGGTGCGGAAGAGAAGAGTGTCACGCTCGAGTACGATCTCTTCTGTGGAGTGCGCGATGAAGTCAAAGGACACATCGAAAGCTTACAACGGGTCAGTCGCCGGATCGCGGAGCTCGACGTCCTCGTCGCACTGGCTGAGATTGCCGAGACGCACGACTATGTCCGACCAATCACGACGACGGGGCGAACGGTTGATATTCAGCAAGGACGTCACCCGGTCATCGAAACAGTCTTACCGCGCGGTGAATACGTCGCGAATGGGATCACCTTAAACGAAGGACGCGAGATGCTGTTGATCACTGGACCGAACATGTCCGGTAAATCGACCTATATGCGACAGTTCGCCTTGATCGCCTTATTGCATCAAATCGGCTCGTTCGTACCAGCTGCTCAAGCGGAACTGCCGATCTTCGATCAAATCTTCACGCGAATCGGGGCGGCAGATGACCTCGTCAGTGGACAGTCGACATTCATGGTCGAGATGGTCGAGACACAAGAAGCGTTGACGCGTGCAACGGACCGGTCGTTGATCCTGCTAGATGAAATCGGTCGCGGGACCTCGACGTACGACGGGATGGCACTCGCACAAGCGATCGTTGAACACATCGCCCGGCACGTTGGGGCGAAGACGCTATTTTCGACCCATTATCATGAACTGACGGTGCTCGAAGAATCGATTGATCGATTAGCGAACGTTCACGTCCGTGCCGTTGAACAAGATGGGCGTGTCGTCTTCTTGCATGAAGTACGCGACGGAAAAGCCGACCAATCGTACGGGATCCACGTCGCGCGGTTAGCTGATTTACCAGACAGCTTGATTGAGCGGGCGCAAGTCCTCTTGTCTGAGTTCGAGCAGGCAGAGCCTGTTCCGGTCGCAGCACCTGTCAAAGCTCCTGTTCAGGAGGAGCCGGTTGATCAACTCAGTCTGTTCTCAGAAGCGGATCCGCTGCGTGAGACGATGGCGAGTCTTGATTTGATCAACATGACGCCACTCGAGGCATTGAATACGCTGTACCGCCTACAAGCCGAAGCGAGAAAGTGAGGAGAATGCAGTGGGAATCATTCGTGAATTATCCGATAGTTTAGCGAACCGGATCGCGGCGGGAGAAGTCGTCGAACGACCAGCATCGGTCGTCAAGGAACTGGTCGAGAACGCACTTGATGCCGGTGCGACACAAATCGATGTCGAACTCGAAGAAGCTGGAATGAAACGGATGACGATCCGCGACAACGGACACGGGTTTTACCCGGATGACGCTGAACTGGCTTTCGTCCGTCACGCGACGAGTAAGATTAAGGATGAGCATGACTTATTCCGAATCAAGACACTTGGTTTTCGCGGAGAGGCACTTGCCTCGATCGCGTCCGTCAGTAAAGTGACGTTGAAGACGAAACGTGAGGACGCGGAAGGGATTCAAGTGACGCTTGAGTACGGGACGGTCGTTGAACGGACACCAGCAGCAATGAACCGGGGAACGGAATTGACGGTCGAGCATCTCTTCTTCAACACACCAGCACGGCTGAAGTATTTGAAGACGACGCATACGGAACTAGCTGCGATCACGGACGTGCTGAACCGGATGGCGTTTGCTCATCCAGACGTCAAACTTCGGGCTACCCATGAAGGAAAGACGTTGATCCAGACGAACGGATCAGGAGACGTCCGGCAAGCGCTGGCGAGTGTCTACGGTCATCAAACGATTCAAGGAACGTTGGTCGCCAAGGGCGCGAATGCCGATTATCAATTGACGTGTCATCTCGTCAAACCGGAAGTGACCCGTGCCTCGAAGAATTACATTACGTTGATTCTCAATGGACGTTCGGTCAAAAACTTCGCCCTGACGCAAGCGGTCTTGAACGGTTACCATACACTCTTGCCGATCGGGCGGTATCCGATTGCAGTCATCGAGGTGACGATGGATCCACTCCTGATCGATGTCAACGTTCACCCGGCGAAACGAGAAGTCCGTCTTTCAAAAGAGATGGAGCTCTGCCAGTTGATTCAGGAGACGATCAAGATGACGCTCAGCCGGGAGACACTGATTCCGAAAGTGACGCCACCGAAACCAAAAAAAGATCCGAGTAGCCAAGAAAAACTCGATTTTTCTTACGTCGCGGAACCAGTCGAAGAGACGTCATCGCGAGCGGTCTGGAATTATCCGATTCCGAAAAAGCCGCAAGAGGACGATCGACCATCTGAAGTGCAATCATTACCGTTTAGCAACGAGGATGATCTGTTCGAGCCCATCGCACCAGTCAAGCAGGAGTTTACTGAACCGATTGAGGAGCCACCCGCGCGTCCGCGCTTTCCGCATCTCGACGTCATCGGTCAACTCCATTCATCCTATATCGTCTGTGCCGGGGAAGACGGGATGTATATGATTGATCAACATGCAGCACAGGAACGGATCAAATACGAGACGTATAAGGTCATGTTCGGTCGACCACCGGAACAACGACAGCAATTGCTCTTACCGTATACGTTTGAAATCTCGTCGGATGACATGAAACGGATGGAGGAAGTCCTTCCGTTGCTAAAAGACGTTGGCATCGAGTTCGAAGCATTCGGTCCACAAAGCTTCATCGTCCGAGAAGTTCCGACGTGGTTCCCGTCACATCGGCAGGAAGAGACGATTCAGGAATTACTCGATGAAGCATTGATGAAGCGAAAAATCGATCTCGAGACGTATCGGGAAGATGCCGCCATCATGATGGCGTGTAAGAAATCGATCAAGGCGAATCATCCGTTGAACGATGAGATGATGCGCCGGTTGATTGACGATCTAGCGAAAACGGAAATGCCGTTCACGTGTCCGCACGGACGTCCGGTCATCATCGAATGGACGACGTATGAACTTGAGAAGTTATTCAAACGGGTCATGTGATCAAGATGAGGAGACGATTCCATTCAGGTGTCGTCTCAGATTAAAAAGGGAGCTGATTCAAAAGTCAGTTTCCTTTTTGTTCGTCTCGAATCATTTTTTGTACTGATACACGACTGACTGGTTTTTGTTTGTGCTAATACAAAAAAAGGTGAGAATTTTCATGAGAACGGTTACTTCAGTTGATTAACTAGATTTCATTGATTGTTGAAGGAAAGAGGCGGATAATAAGACCCGAAACTGTTAACAAGGGGACCTTTATCATGTTGTCACGCGTTATGCGTATCATTCAAATCATTGCTCAAATCGCACTTATTTTTTGTTTTTCACTCAGTGGGGACTGGGTGAGCGAAACTTTCCAGTTACCATTACCTGGTAACATCATCGGCTTGATTCTGCTGTACGTGACGTTAAAAAGTCGACTGCTTCCTCTCGTCGCTGTTGAACGGGGCGGAACCTTTCTACTGTTCGTCATGCCGTTATTTTTTGTCCCAGCACTGTCCGGAATCATGGATTATACGGCATTCCTTCGAACATCTGGTCTTCAAGTCGTGTTGATCGTTGTCGTCAGCAGCCTGCTGACGTTAGTCGGATCAGCGTATATCGTCGATCGCTTGGCACACCGGAAAGAGGCGGTGAACCCACATGAGTGAGACACTGTTCTGGATCATCCTAACCATTCTTTTATTCAGTGGCGCGATGTTCCTTTATCAACGTCATCCTCGTGTCTGGACGTTACCGATCCTGACGGTGACGGCTGGCCTGATCGTGATTCTCGTCTATAGCGGCGTCTCACATGCAGAATACATGCAAGGGGGACAATACTTGTCGAAGATGCTCGGTCCAGCGATCACGGCATTTGCGATTCCACTCTATCGGGTCCGGCATCACGTCCGCCGTTTTTTACCGGAAATCGGACTCGGTGTGTTGCTTGGAACCTGTATTGCGATGAGTTCAGATTTGTTACTCGGTCTGCTGCTTCATCTCGAGCGGACGACGAACCTTGCCTTGTTACCGAAATCGGTCACGTTACCCGTTGCCTTAGCG
Organism: Exiguobacterium sp. s78; assembly: GCF_018618985.1. Lineage (NCBI taxonomy): Bacteria > Bacillati > Bacillota > Bacilli > Caryophanales > Exiguobacterium > Exiguobacterium sp. s78. The sequence continues at coordinate 1,816,833 of NZ_JACSNB010000001.1, read as the reverse complement.
ATCTCACAAAAAGCAGGCGGGACGACGACGTTGACGGCTGCCTTCGTTTTATTGACCGGATTGACGGGATCAATCGTCGGACCAAAATTAATGACGGGCTTGAAAATTCGGCACTTCGTCAGCCGTGGAGTAGGCTTGGCATCGATTGCCCACGTCATGGGCGCGACGAAATCGATGAGTCTTGATCAGCGCGAAGGGGCGGTAGGTCTGTTGACGATGGTCTTGACGGCTGTCTGTGCCAGCATTCTCGCACCGTTTTTAATCACATGGTTATATGGCTAAACACTCTGTTTTTTCAACGGAGTGTTTTTTTGTAACCGATTGAAACTTGTCGACCACTTTTGCAGTATAGTACAACAGAAAACAGGGTGGAGGAGAAGAGGATGATCATTTGGATTAACGGTACGTTTGGCGTCGGGAAGACGACAGCAGCAAAAGGGTTACAAAAGCGTTGGAGCGGATCATACATTTTTGACCCGGAAGAGACAGGCTATTTCTTACGGGCACAACTGCCGGAAAACAAAGACGATTTTCAGGATGAGCCGTTGTGGCGCACGTTTAATCGACAGCTCCTCGAACAGCTCGATACGGAAGATGCGCGGATCATCGTACCGATGACCTTGACGAATCCAGCGTACTTTCAGGAAATTATCGGAACGTTACGCGAGACTGGACATGATGTCCGTCATATCGCCCTGATGGCGAAGGAGACGACTGTCAAACGCCGCCTGATCAGCCGCTTTGAGCGTCCAAACTCGTGGGGCGGTCAACAAGCGGAACAACGACTACGGCAATTATCCGATCCGCTGTTCAGTCAACAGATCGAGACGGATGATCTGACGAAAGGGCAAGTCATTGATGCGATTGCTCTCGTGACCGGGATCGGACTCTCGCCTGCCCGACCGTAAAGGATTCAAGAGAGATGTTTCCGGGAATCATTAGATGATAATAGATGAGGAGGAAACAATCTTGAACGAAGGGCAACTTACTGCTAGGAGGATTTATGAACATGAAACACTGGATGACTGAGAAATTGGGCAGACAGTTGATGGCGATTTTTTATAGTGTCTTTGCACTAAGTGTCATCACATCGGTTGCCAGTTATTTATACGTGGATAATGCAGACGGTCGGACGAAGGAGCAAGTACTTGACCAGTTACAAAAGACACAATGGTTCTGGTTCTTGAACTTGATGATTTTTTTATTTTGTCTATTGTTCATCGTCCGTCCGTTGATACATCGGGTGACGTCACAACTCCGCGAATTAAACGTCAAGAGTCGTCGCCTTGCAGAAGGCAAGTCGATTTCGCTCGAACATGATGTCGACAGCCATAATGAAGTCGGTCAATTGACGGCATCGTTTTACCAGATGGCACGGTCGATCTCATCCCAACATGCGGAATTGTCAACAAAGAATCAAGAAATGGAACACAATCAGGAAGTATTGAAGCAAAAACAGAATGAGCTTGAGCGTGCTCTTGAAGTGACGCGGACGAATGAACTCCATTTGCAGGATCGGAATGAACTGATCGAAACGCTTGCTTCAAAGGAGAGTTTATTCGATTACTCGTCTGTCATCAGTACGATTGTCCGGTTGACGAAGACAGAGTTCGGGGCATTGTTATTGATCAAGAATAATGAAATCGCGCAAGTCGTTCCAAAAGAAATGACAGAAGAACAACAAGAGAGTCTGAAGACGGAGTCGTTACTACTAAAGCGAGTCATGATTTCAAAGGAAACCGCACATTCTTCAAAAAAGGTCGCGAACGACGATCTCATCAAGTATCCGTATCACGTCTATGAAGGTGTCATTCCAATCATGGATCCGGCAAAAGAAGAATTGATTGCCTGTCTCTATCTAGCACGGTTTGACGCACCATTCAACCAACAGGATCTAGCGGAACTGGAATCGTTCTCGAAACAAATCGCGATCTCATTGATGCGAATGTCACTCTACGAACAGATGGAATACGAACGAAAAGAGACGGCACAACTGTTGAATTCCGTTCGGGAAGCGATTCTCTACATCAAACACGAAGAGAAGACGATCTTAGGAAATCAGGCGTTATTCGATATCTTCCAGTCGTTACAAGTCGAAGAAGACAACGATTCGATGACCTTCCTCGAAGTCCGACCGGAAACGATGTTCGAGCAGATGGACCAAAAGGAAGCGTTTGAAGCATACTTCGAAGAAGTCTTATCGGGTGAGATTCCGGAGGGCATGTTCTCCTTGTCGATCGACCAAGGGGAATACTTCATTCAAGTCTATGCCGAAGCCATTGCGCACGGGGGACATTCAAAAGGAACGATTCTCGTCTTTCGTGACGTCACGGCTGAGACAGAAGTCGACCGCGTGAAGTCGGAACTCGTCTCAACGGTCTCTCATGAACTTCGAACACCGCTCTCTTCAATTTATGGCTTTACAGAGCTCATGTTGAAACGGGATTTGGATCCTGAGCGGAACAAGCGATACTTGCAGACGATTCACGATGAATCAAAACGTCTGACCGATCTCGTCAGTGACTTCTTGAACGTTCAGCGGATGGAGTCAGGAAAGCAAGAGTATGACAAACAAATCTTTGACCTGAAAGAAATCGTCAAGGAACAAATTCAGTTCTATCAAGCAGCGACGGAGCAACACAGTCTGCAGCTTGATTTGAATGATGAACAGGACTTCATGGTCGAGGCAGATGCGAACAGCATGAAACAGTTACTCGGTAATCTCTTGAATAACGCGGTGAAGTACTCACCGGACGGCGGGGATGTCGTCGTGACGATGACCCACCAGCACAATCAGATCGAACTCAGCGTTCGTGATTTCGGGATCGGGATTCCAAGCCATTCGATGCCGCATTTATTCAGTAAGTTTTACCGGGTCGACAACTCAGACAGCCGAAAGATTGGCGGGACAGGTCTTGGATTATCGATCTGTAAGGAAATCGTTCGCGCACATGATGGCAATATCGAAGTCGAATCGATCCTTGGAGAAGGAACGGTCTTCCGGGTCAAATTGCCGAGTGCGACAGACGCGTTACTCGAAGCAGAATGAAGAGACGAAGAAGAGGCGATATCATGCGCCTCTTCTTTTTTGTCGTTTCACGTGTGAGATTCGTCCAAATTCATGCGTTTGGCTAAAACGAGTAAGATGCAGACATTTGAACGATAAATCGGACAGATTGATGACAGAACGGCTGAAACAGTTGAAAAAATCGTAAATTGTGCAGGGATTGCGAACGTTTCTGTACTCTCGCTATAGTGATTACAAAAAAGCGTGAGAGGAAGAAGAATCATGGAGAGCTTAGAAGCGTTACTCACACCACCGCAAGATATCGAACAAGAGAATGCAAACATTGATGGCAAAACACCGCTTGCGAAATTACAGCGGATTGCTGGAGAAGCAGCGCGACAGATGATGCGACAACACCTCGAAGCAGATGTCTTGCAGGCGCTTGACGACAACATCTTGTATATCCACGACGCCGATTACTACGTGACGGGTACGACGACTTGTGCCCAGATTCCGCTCGGTCAGCTACTCTCAAACGGATTTCAGACGACACACGGTTCAATCCGACCAGCGCAAGATATCCGTTCCGCCCTCGCCCTTGCAGCAATCATCGTCCAGGCGAATCAAAACATGCAGCATGGCGGACAAGCCTTCGCAACCTTTGACGATGATGTAGCACCATTCGTCGAAAAGACCTACCAACGCGAATGGACCAAACTAAATGACCTCGTGCCGCATTGGAAGCGACGCAAGCGGGAGCGGCGCGCATGGCAGGAGACGTATGAAAAGACGTTTCAGGCGTGCGAAGCGTTCATCCATAATACGAATTCGATGCATTCACGCGGTGGGGGACAGGTACCGTTTTTATCCGTCAATTATGGAACGAATACGACGCAGGCAGGTCGGCTCTTCCAGCGCGCCTTGCTGACGGCGACGGAACGTGGATTAGGAAGAGGGGAGACGCCGATCTTTCCAATTCAAATCTTTAAAGTCAAACAAGGCATCAACCTGTCACCGACAGACCCGAACTACGATTTGTTTCAACTTGCCACCCGCGTGACAGGAAAACGACTGTTTCCGAACTTTGCGTTTCTTGATGCATCATTCAACCGTCAGGAGCAACCGGGGGGAGCCGAAGTCGCGTACATGGGATGCCGGACCCGTGTGTTTGAAGATCGTGGAGATATCCCGTCCGTCACAGGACGAGGGAACTTATCGTTTACGAGCATCAATCTCGTCCGTTTGGCACTCCAAAGTAAAACCGTCGATCAAATGTTCGAAGCTGTCCAAGAGACGACAAGACTTGCATGCCGGCAACTCATCGCGCGTTATGAGTTCCAGGCAAGTCGAACGGCTGACGCGTTTCCATTTTTATATCAACATGTCTGGAAAGACGGTGAGACGCTAAAAAGTACGGATCAGGTGGGTCCAGTCCTCAAGCATGGGACGTTAGCGATCGGCTTCATCGGTCTCGCGGAATGTTTGACCGTCCTGACGGGGAGTCATCATGGGTATTCCGAACTGGCGCACCGGATTGGTCTTGCCTTGATTCAAGCGATGCGAACGGTCGTCGACAACTATGGCGAGATGACGGGATTGAACTTTAGTTTGCTGGCAACTCCAGCTGAAGGGTTGTCGGGTAAGTTCACACGTCGTGATGCTAGTGACTTCGGTGAAATCAAAGGAGTGACCGATCAGCCGTATTACACGAATTCCTTTCATATCCCTGTCGATGCGCCCGTAACGATCCGTGAAAAGATTCAACTCGAAGCACCGTTTCATGCATTATGTAATGGTGGACATATCACCTATGTCGAGACAGATGGCGCCCTTGCCGGAAATCCACAAGCGATTGAAGACATCGTTCGTTTGATGGCGGAAGCTGGAATCGGCTATGGGTCAATCAATCATCCCGTCGATCGTTGTCTTGATTGTCGAACGGAGCAGACGATTGAGGATCAGTGTCCGGTTTGCGGGAGTAAGTCCATCGAACGGATTCGACGGATTACAGGATATCTCGTCGGTACGCTGGACCGCTGGAATGAAGCCAAACGGGCTGAAGAGCAGAATCGGGTGAAGCACGATGTTACGCGTTCTTTCCCTTCATCCTGATTCTGTCGTTGATGGACCCGGTTTGCGAACGGTCCTGTTTCTTGCCGGTTGTCCACACCACTGTGTCGGCTGTCATAATCCGTCCTCCTGGGATCCGGCAGGTGGAGTGGATTGGACGATTAAAGAAACAGTGGAACGGATTCAGGCGATCGGAAATCGTCGTTTGACATTATCCGGCGGCGAGCCGATGCTTCAAGCGGCAGCACTTGTGCAACTTCTCGAACAACTTGGACCAGATTATGACGTCATTTTATATACTGGCTATGTACTAGAGGAAATCTTACAGCGTCGACGGTGGCATCCACTAATACTGCGACTAGACGGACTCATCGATGGTCCGTTCATCCTGTCGAAACTCGACCGAACGACACGTTTTCGGGGCAGCACGAATCAACGAATTTATGATCGACAGCAACTGCAAAAAAGAGTGTTACACAAAAACAAAAACTCCCCCGTCTCATCAGACAGGGGAGAATCAGATCATGCATATTTTTGTTCTTGATCGACGGATTCGACGACTGCGAGTGTCGTCGTCCGTCGTTTTTTGATGAAAAACGATAAAATCAGTGCCGCGAGTGCAAGTAACGTTGCGATGAAGAACGTATCGTTGATTCCTTCGATCATCGCCTGCATTTGCAACCATTCCGGATTAGCGGCTTCAGGTTGTGAAGCGAGTTCCGGAACGTGATGTTTCGTCCGCGACGTCATGATCGTCACGAGCAGACCTGAACCGATCGCACCCGATACTTGTGACAACGTATTGTTCAATGCCGTACCGTGTGGCGTCAAGTGTTGCGGAATATGGTTCAATCCGTTCGTCATGACGGGCATCATGACCATCGAGATTCCAAGGAAACGTAGCGTATACATGATGACGAGGAACGCGTATGACGTATCCGCAGCTAGCTGACTAAACGAGAACGTCGTTAAGACCGTCAGTGATAAGCCGATGATCGCAAGGATCCGAGCACCGAATCGATCGAACAGACGACCTGTGATTGGTGACATGATCGCCATGACGATCGCACCCGGTAACATCAAGAGACCGGAGTGAAACGGTGAGATACCGCGAATCGTCTGGATATAGATCGGCATCAAGATCATTGCGGAGAACATCGACATGTTCAAGACCATCGAAATTCCTTGCGATAAGGCGAACATCGGATAACGGAAAATCCCGAACTCAAGCATCGGTTCTTCGAGCATGAATTGACGTATAATAAAGGAAGTCAGACTAATCACACCGATGATCAATGATCCGATGACCGTCCAAGATCCCCATCCGGCAGAACCAGCGGAACTAAATCCATACAGCAAACCACCGAAACCAAAGCTTGAGAGAACGAGTGAAAATAAATCGAGTTTGAGTGTGCTACGAACCGTCTCTTTCTTCAATAAGAAGGCACCCGTGAACAGTACGAGTAATGCGATCGGTGTAACGAGATGGAACAACATCCGCCATTCATAATGTTCAAGAATCCAGCCGGACAATGTAGGTCCGATGGCTGGGGCGAACGTGATGACAAGTCCGAAGATGCCCATTGCTTGTCCGCGTTTCTCGATCGGGAAACCGGTCAAAAGAACGTTCATTAATAGTGGCATCATGATCGCAGAACCAGATGCCTGCATCATCCGCGCACCGAGTAGAAGCGGGAAGACGTGTGCTTGTCCAGCGATGATTGTACCGAGTGAGAACAGCGTCATCGCCGTCAAGAACAGTTGACGTGTCGAGAACTTCTGGACAAGGAAGGCTGACGTCGGAATCATGATTCCGTTGACGAGCATATAGCCCGTCGTCAACCACTGGGCGGTGCTTGCCTGAATACCGAAGGATCCCATGATCGACGGTAAGGCGATATTAAGTAACGTTGAGTTCAGGACCGCAACGAACGCACCTGCCATAAGGACAGTTAAAATTAAATAAAGTCGTGATGATTGCTTGCTTGATTGCATTTCGTTATGCTCCTTTTGTACTACGAGTCTAAAATGTTAGACTTGAATTCTATGACTAACTTGGCTATCTTACCAGGCTAAGTCGAATGAATTCAAATTATTTGCTTCATACACTAAAATAAGTGATTGTTAAACCATTGCAATCATTTGAACAGAAAAGGACAAGACCATGAATCCAAAAAAGAAACAACTACTAGATGCTGCCTATCAGCTATTCGTCGAAAAAGGTTATCAATCGACGTCCATCCAGGACATTCTTGAGCACAGTAACGTTTCCAAGGGAACGTTCTATAACTACTTCTCCTCTAAAAATGAATTATTCATTGATGTATTTAATACCGTCTTTGAAAAGATGCGGACGGCACGCAAAGAAATTCTCGTCGGACGAGATGTTTCGGATTATGAGACGTTCATCCAACAAGGTAACTGTTACTTGGAACTGATGCAAAAATATAAATTGTATACGTTGTTCGAAGAGGCGATTGCTTCGAATGAAAAAGAACTGAAGACGTTCATGGAGAATAACCGTCTTCTCGAGATCGAATGGACGTTCGAACGATTACGTGATTTATTCGGTCAGACGAAGGAACCGTATCTTCTAGATTTAGCGGTCATTTATACAGGGATGTTGCAATATGCGATGTACTTCTTCCGTCAATCCGAACCGAACACACAACCGGAACGGGTCGTCCGTTACGTATTCAATCGATTGACGCATCTCGTCGAAGACGTCAGTCGGACAGAAGAACAGTTGATTCCCCCGCGTTTCCTATCCGTTTGGCTCGATCGTCCACAAGATGAAGTCGTCATTCGGAAGGATTTGTTCGAGAAGACGAGTGCGCATATGAAGCGCTTGATTACCTTGTCATCGATTTCCGATGAATCGAAGGAAGCCCATGAAGAGGTTCTTGATTTCATCTATGAAGAACTACTCGAACGGAAGAAACCGAAAATTCATCTTCTACGCCGTGCACTCGAGACGATGGACGAAGATCCGGTCTTTGCGGGTCAGGAAATCATGGCGACCTATAAGGCGATGGTCGATGAGATTGCCCGTGTGCGGACCAAAACTTCCTAAAAAGGTTGCTTTTTGAAACTAATCGGATTACACTGAGACCATTCATGTTAGAAAAGGGGTCTCAATCATCATATGTTTACTCAATGGAAAAAAGAGTGGTTCCTGCAACCAAAAGCGGATTTGCTATCCGGAATCGTCGTTGCCTTGGCACTCGTTCCGGAAGCAATCGCGTTTTCGCTGATCGCTGGCGTTAATCCGATGGTCGGTTTATACGCTTCCGTCATCATTGCGATCGTCATCTCGATTGCCGGCGGTCGTCCCGGAATGATTTCAGCTGCGACCGGTGCGATGGCACTCGTCGTCGTCCAGCTCGTCAAGGACCATGGTGTCGATTATTTACTAGCTGCCGGTATCCTTGCCGGAATTCTACAAATCGCGTTCGGATTTTTAGGAATTGCTAAGTTATTACGGTTCATTCCTCGATCCGTCATGGTCGGATTCGTCAATGCTTTAGCGATTTTGATTTTCTCGGCACAACTGCCGCAATTCGAAGGACAGAACTGGATCATGTACGCAATGGTCGCCGCATCACTCGCCATCATCTTGTTATTCCCACGCGTGACGAAAGCGATCCCGGCACCACTCGTTGCGATCACGATCATGACAGTGTTGACGGTCGTCTTCTCACTCGATACACGAGTCATCGGGGACATGGGGCAAATCGAAGCGGCGTTACCAAGCTTCTTCTTGCCGGATGTTCCGTTCTCGCTTGAGACGCTCCAAATCATCTTCCCGTATGCATTGTCACTTGCATTCGTCGGGTTGATCGAATCGTTGCTGACAGCACGAATCGTCGATGAGATGACGGATACGACGTCAAACAAAGCAATAGAATCACGCGGACAAGGAATTGCGAACATCATCGCTGGTATGTTCGGTGGCATGCCGGGCTGTGCGATGATCGGTCAATCGGTCATCAATGTCACGTCCGGTGGGCGTGGTCGATTGTCGACGTTGACAGCGGGTGTGTTCCTGATGCTGTTGATGTTTACGATGAACGATCTATTGATGACGATTCCAATGGGAGCACTCGTCGGCGTCATGTTCTTCGTCTCGTATGCGACGTTTGACTGGGGATCATTCAAGATGCTCAAGACGTCACCGAAGAGTGATTCTGCTGTCATGCTCGCAACCGTTCTCGTCACCGTATTGACGAACGATTTATCAATGGGCGTTCTTGTCGGAATCTTGCTTGCTGCGTTATTATTTGCGTCAAAAATTTCTCGTATTCAAGTCGAGCGCAAGGAGCAAACAGATCGAGTCCGTTATACGATTCGTGGACCGTTGTTCTTCGCATCGACGACAGCATTTGCAGAACAGTTCCAGCTCGAAACTGATCCATCGTCTGTCATCACGCTCGATTTCTCAGCGTGTCACTTGTTTGATGATTCCGCTATCGAAGCAATCGAAAACGTCGTCTTGAAATACGAACGACTTGGCAAAAAAGTTGAACTCGTTGGATTGAACGAAGAGTCGCAAGCGCTCGTCGATCGATTAGCGCAGCGAATCGCATGAGGAAAAAGGAAGAGGATAGGAAGAAGCGGTCGACACGATGTCGACCGCTTTTTTTGTTTCCTTCAGATTGACGATGAGAAGTGCGTCCGTTGATTGGTTTCGCTATACTAAAAACAAAAGGGGGCAGTTAAGATGAAATGGTTTCGATTTGAGCAAGAAGGAAAAGTAGGGATCGGGGTTGAACGGGATGGCTCTACATATGATGTGACGGCACAAGTCTATACGGATTCATTGTTTGAAGTGATTTCACGTGAGTTCGATGTTGATCTTGATTTAGATATCGCGCAACAACTTAAAGGGGATGTTCGAAAACTGGCACCGTATATTCCGGCACGAAACGTCATCTGTGTCGGCAAGAACTACGCCGATCATATCAAGGAGATGGATACGGCGGGAGCGGGGAAATTCGTCTTGTTCACGAAAGCACCGACATCGATCGTTGGTCCGTTCGAATCGATTGAGCGGCATGCGGATTTGACACAGCAACTGGATTATGAAGGTGAACTCGCCATCATCATCGGCACGACGGGGCGTGATCTGACACCTGAGAATGCACTTGATCACGTGTTTGGCTACAGTATCGTCAATGATGTGACAGCGCGGGACTTACAAAAAGAACACGTCCAGTTCTTCCGTGGCAAATCACTCGATGGGTTCTGTCCGTTCGGACCGGTCATCGTCTCAGCGGACAGCTTTGATCCGCGTGACGCCCTCGTCGAGACGCGTGTGAACGGGGAACTCCGTCAATCGGGATCAACGGCCTTGATGTTGCGTGATGTCGTAACGATTTTAGTTGAAGTGTCACGCGGGATGACACTTGAAGCAGGGGACATCATTGCGACAGGCACTCCGGCTGGTGTGGGTCACGGCATGAAACCACCGGTCTACCTTCAGACAGGGGATGTCGTCGAAGTATCGATTGAAGGAATCGGTCGCTTGCAAAATGAAGTCCAGTGAACGAAGATGACTGAAATGACCGATTTTCATTCACCACTTTCCAAGTTGCTTTGGAAAGTGGTTTTTTATTTTGTGAAAATCATCAAAAATTTAAAAAATGATTGATTCTAACCAATAAAACAGTCATAAAATGACCGTTTTTGATGTATAATGAAACTATAAGAACGGTTTCATGTCGAAAAAAGTCGTATTTTGAACGTTTTATAAAGAATTTATATAAATTTTGAACGTTTTTGATTGATTTTTAGATGTAAACGCTTTATATTAAAGATGCGGAGGGAAACCTTATGTTAACCAAAAAACGCCATCAACTCATCCTTGAGCTTTTAGCCCGAGAAGAAGTCGTCAAGATGCAAAAGATCGTCGAACAAACCGGTGCGAGTGAATCCACGATTCGTCGGGATTTATCACAACTCGAGACAGCAGGTCATCTGCGTCGGGTGCACGGGGGCGCGACAGCGAACCATTTGCAAATTGAAGAACCGAGTTATTTCGAGAAGAGTGACCAACACGTCGAAGAGAAGGAACGGATCGCGCGAGCGGCTGCCGATCTGATCGAAGACGGGATGTATGTCTATCTCGATGCCGGAACGACGACGCTTGCCATCGTTCCGTATCTCGAAGAGAAGGCGATTACGGTCGTAACGAACAGTCTTCCTCTAGCGAACACGTTACTCTATCACCGTATCCCGACGTTCGTCGTCGGAGGGCAACTCAAGCATTCAACGCAAGCACTCGTCGGTTACAACGCACGTGAAGGAATGTTGATTTACCATTTTGATGTCGCGTTCCTTGGGATGAACGGTGTTCATCCGGCACAAGGCTTCACGACACCAGATCCGGAAGAGGCACTCGTAAAGAAGACAGCGATCGAATTAGCAAAACAATCGTATGTACTCGTCGATGAGACGAAGCTGGATGCGATCAGTTTCAGTCGTGTGGCGTCCTTGCAAGCGGCGACGATCATCACGACGACATCCAGTGAGCAAGAAGCGAAATACAGTCAATACACAGAGGTGGTGAACGCGAAATGATTTATACACTGACACTCAACCCATCAATCGACTATTATGTCACGTTACCGGTATTTGAGGCAGGACAAGTCAATCGTGTCGAACAGGCGGAAAAAGTGGCCGGAGGGAAAGGGATCAACGTCTCTCTCGTCCTAAAAAACTATGAGGTGGAAACACAAGCACTCGGATTCCTTGGAGGAAGTACCGGACAATTCATCCGGACGGAACTCGAGAAACGAGGCGTGTTGACGGACTTCACACCGATTCAAGATGAGACGCGGATCAACGTAAAGATTCGCGCCGATCAAGAATCTGAGTTGAATGCAGCGGGACCGAAGATTCAACCGGAAGAGCTGGAGCATTTATTATCCCGATTCAAGACGATGCAAGCCGGTGACATCGTCGTCTTCGCAGGTAGTATCCCAAGCAGTCTGCCGCATGATCTCTATCGTCATATCGCGACGATCCTGAATGAACGGAACGTCCGCTTCGCTGTCGATACGACGAAGGAAGCGATGCTTGAAGTCTTACCGCTCGGTCCATTTTTAATCAAGCCGAATCACCATGAACTCGGTGAAATCTTCGACGTCGAGATTACGTCGAAGGAGATGGCCGTTCCATACGCCCAGCAGCTCGTCGAGCGTGGTGCCGAGAACGTCGTCATCTCATTTGCAGGAGACGGAGCACTACTTGTCAATCGTCAAGGTGCCTATACGGCAAACACACCGGCAGGGAAGCTCGTCAATTCCGTCGGTGCCGGAGATTCACTCGTCGCTGGATTCGTCGCCAGCCACGCGCTCGGTAAATCACCAGAAGAAGCGTTCCGTTATGCGGTGACGACTGGTAGCGCGTCTGCTTATTCCTTTGGTCTTTGTACAAAGGAAGATATCGATCGTCTCCTCGTAGACGTCAACGTCGTTGAACTCATTCAATCCTAAAAGGAGTGTGACTACTCATGAAAATTACTGATCTCTTGACACGTGATACGATTCAGCTCGATTTACAAGCGTCATCTAAAGCCGCTGTCATCGACGAACTCGTCAACGTCCTCGATCGGGCAGGAAAACTGAACGATCGCTCGGCATATAAAGAAGCGATTCTCGCACGGGAAGCGCAAAGTACGACAGGTTTAGGGGAAGGCATTGCCATTCCACACGCAAAAACAGCAGCAGTCAAAACACCAGCGATCGCTTTCGGTCGTTCGGCAGGTGTTGACTACGAAGCACTCGATGGTCAACCAAGTCGGTTGTTCTTCATGATCGCAGCGGGTGAGAACGCTGATAATGCGCACCTTGAAACACTTTCGAAACTATCCGTTTATTTGATGGATATGAACTTCCGCGATACGATCCTTGCGGCTAAAACGAAAGACGAAGTCATCGCAGCAATCGAAGCGAAGGAACGTGAAGAAGAAGGTCCAGTTGACGTCTCAAGCGACAACGTTGACCAAGACGCACCGTACATCCTCGCTGTCACAGCTTGTCCAACAGGAATCGCGCACACGTATATGGCAGCTGATGCGCTTCGTCAAAAAGCGGAAGAGATGGGTGTTCGTATTAAAGTCGAAACGAACGGATCGACAGGTGTCAAGAACGGTTTGACACAACAAGACATCAACGATGCGACAGCGATCATCGTCGCTGCGGATAAAGCAGTTGAGATGGATCGCTTCAACGGGAAACACGTCGTTGAAGTACCGGTAGCGCAAGGGATTCGTAAACCACAAGAATTGATCAACCGTGCCGTCAAACAAGACGCACCTGTCTATAAAGCGAGCGGTTCAAGCGAAAGCTCAAAACCAGCGCGTGGTGGATTCTACAAACACTTGATGAGTGGGGTATCCGCGATGTTGCCACTCGTCGTCGCTGGTGGTCTCTTGATTGCGATCAGCTTCTTCTGGGGAATCAACTCCGCTGACCCGAAAGATCCGTCATACAATGAGTTTGCAGCTCAGTTGATGACAATCGGGAAAGCAGCGTTTGGTCTCTTGATTCCGATTCTCGCCGGATTCATCGCGATGTCGATCGCTGATAAACCAGGTCTTGCTCCTGGTCTGATCGCTGGTTTCCTTGCAAGCAACGGTAATGCTGGTTTCCTCGGTGGATTGATTGCCGGTTTCCTTGCTGGTTACGTTGTGCTCTTACTCGTTAAAGTCTTCAAAGGTCTCCCGGCAGCTCTTGAAGGAATCAAACCAGTCTTGCTCTATCCACTGTTTGGTTCATTCATCACAGGGATGATCATGTTACTCGTCATCAATGAGCCGATCGCGAAGTTCATGACATGGCTCACGGATTCACTGAACGGACTCAGTGGTGGGAACGCAATCCTCCTCGGTATGCTCGTCGCAGGTATGATGGCAATCGACATGGGTGGTCCAATCAACAAAACAGCGTATGTATTCGGTACAGCTGCTCTTACAGCAGGTAACACGGAAGTCATGGCAGCCGTCATGGCAGGTGGGATGGTTCCACCACTCATCGTGGCCTTCTCATCAACATTGTTCGCACGTAAGAAATTCACGCCGCAAGAACGTGAAGCAGGTATCGCTGCTTACGCAATGGGTGCATCGTTCGTCACAGAAGGTGCGATTCCATTCGCAGCAGCCGATCCACTCCGTGTCATTCCGTCAAGTGTCATTGGTTCAGCGATCGCTGGTGCGTTGACGATCGTCTTCGGCGTCTTGCTCCCGGCACCACACGGCGGTATCTTCGTCTTCCCGTTACTTGATGGTCCATCAGGTACGGTCATGGCGATCGTCGGTTACGCGGGTGCGATCCTCATCGGTTCACTCGTCGGTGCGGCAATCCTATCCTTCCTTAAAAAACCGCTTGTTGACCAATCGGTCGCGAAAGCGGAAATGACAGAAGGAACAGGTACGAAAGCATCATAATTCATCTAAATCCTCTCCGTTTTCAAGCGGAGGGGATTTTTTGTTGAATTTTGACGGCTAACGGTGAAGAATAGAGGGCATACTGAATAAGAAGGAGGGATGGACATGGGTGGACAATCCTTACAAATCGGACCACGGACCATCAAGACAGGTCTTGCGGTCATCTTGGCGCTGTTGATCAGTAATCTGTTCAACCTCAGCCCGATCCTGCCTGCAATCTCGGCAGCGACGACACTCCTGCCTTCGGTCTATCAGACATGGAAACAATTTCTCGAGGAAGCAGAAGCCAACTTGATTGGTGCCTTTTTGACTTTACTCGCACTTTGGATTTTAGGGGATAATCCAGCGAATCCGCTCGCGATCGGAATCGTCATCATGGCAGCGATCTCGATCTTGCTAGCCTTTGGTTTCGGGCGGACGATTCCACACGTCGTTTTGATGATCATCGTCATTCTCGAAAGTGTGGCGACAGCGACCGAGCCACTTTGGCAAGTCGTCTTGATCCGTTACTTGCTCGTCATGCTCGGGATCGGCTGTGCGCTTGGCATCAATGCGCTGATCTTCCCGCCGCGCTATGGCAATGTCTACTATCAAAAAGCGACGAAACTCTTCGAAAAGCTGCTCGTCGTCACGCGAGCGATTGCCTTCGAAGGAAAAGTTGCTCCATACCGGGCAGCGATTGATAAAATGTCAAATTCGCTCCTTGAGACACAAAACTTGTTCAACCTACACAAGGAAGAGATTCGAGGAACGCGTCAGAAGCACGCCTCGCTCTTACGGAACCTGTTGATTCTCAAACATATGCAATCGTGCCTCGAACGTGGTGTCGCGACGGCAGAGCGATTCAGAGAGCGAGAGAAGGCCCTTGACTCGATTGCGGACGATCTTCGGAGTGAATTGTTTTATCACTTGATGCATATCGCACAGCGACAAGAGAAGGTCTTGCTGACATATGATCTCTTGTTGACGGAAGAACCACTCGCGATGGAGGATCTCGTCAAAGAGAACATCGCCTTCGTCAAGCACTCTTTCCTTGACCGCGATGAACTCGAGGAAGAAGTCATCATGGAAATCTTACCGATCGTCGTCTCGATGAATGAGTGGATCCAAGAGCTTGAAGCATTCGAAAAACGGCTCAACGGTGCGCTTCGTCGTCATATCACATCACTGACGATCGAACAAAAATCAGTCCGCGATAAAACATTTAATCGATTTAAACGTAAAAAAGCCATTGACGAAAGTAAAAAGTAAGCGTATAGTCCTCATTAACGATACTTTACTTGCTAAAAGCATAACAGTATAACAGCATAACAGAACGAAAGATTAAGCGATGATGAAACCGAAGTAAAGACCATCTCCCTGTTTCAGAGAGCACGTGGCGCTGCGAACGTGTACACAGATGGTGTTGAATTACAGTTTCTGAGCTTCTTGCGTAAGCGAGCGGAGCAAACCGTTATCCCGATCATGAGTGACTCAGTCGATGACTGGGTAATCAGGGTGGTACCGCGGCTTTCGTCGCCCCTGTCGAACAATATGTTCGGCAGGGGCTTTTTTGTTATCTATCATTCATTCAAGGGGGAACTCATATGTCTACACCAATCATTCCAAGTCATTTACGTCCACACGTCGCACCACAGCACTACGAAGACTACACACCAACGGATCATGCCGTTTGGAGATACGTCATGCGACTGAATTTAAATACATTACAAGATACAGCACATCCGGCATACCTCGAAGGGCTTGCTGCATCGGGCATCAGCCCGGAACGGATTCCAGATGTACGTGAAATGACAGCGAACCTAAGCCGTGGTGGCTGGGGAACAGTCGCTGTTGATGGTCTCATTCCTGGTGTCGCCTTCTTCGATTTTCAAGGGCACGGTCTCTTGCCGATTGCGACCGACATTCGGAAGGTCGATAACATCCTTTACACACCAGCGCCAGATATCTTGCATGAAGCAGCAGGGCATGCGCCAATCTTGATGAATCCGGTCTACGCGGAATTCGTTCGACGCTTCGGTGAGATCGGAGCACATGCCTTTAACCATAAAGCCGAGCATGACGTGTTCAAGGCACTAAAGAAATTGACGATCGTCAAAGAGAGCCCGTTCTCGACGCCAGCCGATATCGAGCAAGCTGAAGTCGAACTCGCGGAGACACGGACACACGTCAAAGGGATTTCGGAAGCGAACGAAATCTCACGTCTGTTCTGGTGGACGGTTGAATTCGGTCTGATTGGTGATATCGACAACCCACAAATCTACGGGGCAGGTCTTTTATCATCCGTCGGTGAAAGTCGCCACTGTTTGACGGACGCGGTCGTTAAACATCCATTCTCGCTTGAGAAAGCACTTGCGACGAAACATGACGTGACGAGCATGCAAAAAGAACTCTTCGTCTGTGAATCGTTCGAACAGCTCCGCGATGCACTCGAAGAATTCGCACAGTCGATGTCTTACATCCGCGGTGGTATCCACGGACTGACGAAAGCGGTCGAATCAGGTAACCTATCGACGCTCGTCTTCGACAGTGGTCTCTCGCTTGTCGGTGTTCCTGAAACGCAAGAGATTCACGATTCGCTGCATCTCGTCAAACTAACTGGACCGACAGCGCTTGCTGCGAACGGTGAAGTGTTGACAGGTCAAGGACTTGCAGATCATCCGGAAGGCTTTACACTCCTTCACGGCAAGGAATTGAACGAAGTATTGATGCAAGTCAAAGTCGGTGAACGTCTCGACTGGGCGGAAGGAAATGTTCATGTCACAGGAGACATCACAGCGATTCAAAACGTCAATGGAAATCGGGCGCTCGTCGTCTTAGAAGCAGCGACGCTTGCAAACGACGGGAAAACGATGACGATGGACCGGATGGAATTGATCGTCGGTGACATCACGTCAGCATTCCCGGGAACGGAAGTTGAAGCACTGAAGCCGATTCCGGAAACGGTCGAGTTCGAACGAATCGAACGTCCGTTGACAGCGGCTGATCCGATCTTCGAAGTCGTCCGCGAGATTCGCGAAGGTCGTGCCGGACGAGAACGGTTACCGCAACTGATCGATCAGACACTCGTCCAGTTACCGGACGCTTGGTTACTCCGTCTTGAATTACTTGAGTTAGCGGATGAAGTCGATCAACCACGTCTGATTGCAGATCTCGAGCGCTTAAAAGCGACATCTGAGCAGCGAGATGAATTGATCACGCGTGGGATGGCCTTACTCGACGTCGTTCATCAATGAGTCGAACTCCGGTTCTGAACCTGTTAGAATGGAGACATTCGGTAAAAGGGGATGATCGGTTATGACAAATTATTATCAAGACGTAAAGGAATTCCACCGTGTGTTTTCACACCCTGGCGCAACGACGCCAACACCTATGACGGTCGATCGTGGAATCAAACGCTCGACCTGGACGGCAGAAGAAGCGGTCGTTGAGTTCCTACATCAATCGGCGACGAGTGAAGCAGAATTTCTCGAAGCGATCGAACGTTTCAAGTCAGGACTTGATACAGCGGTCGAAAAATCGCTTCAGATGAAACAACCCGAAACAGATGTCGAACGGCTCGTCGGACAAGGGGATGCCTTGACGGACGCCCTCTACTTCATCATGGGAAGCTTCGTTGAGATCGGGCTTGATCCGGCTCCATTGTTCGAGATCGTCCAGCGTGCGAACATGGCGAAGCTTGGACCGGACGGAAAACCAATCTTCCGGGAATCGGACCAAAAGGTCATGAAACCGGAAGGCTGGCAACCACCGGAACCACAATTAGAAGCAGAAGTACGTCGGCAAATCGCTGTAGCTTCGAGTACGTCGAAAGCGTGATTCATGACGATAAAAAGAGAGGGATGACTGGTCTGCGAACCGGTCATCCCTCTCTTGTTGTATCTATTCACTTTTGACTTGATAACGCGATAAATCGAGTTGACGGGCGGTCAGGAACTCGACCCCCTCTGCTTCAAGTGCCAGTCGCTGTTCATCGCCTTCAAGCGATAGTTTTCCGCCAGCAGCAAGCACGCGGTGCCACGGTAGACGTTCCGTCTTACTCATACTGTGAAGAATCCGCGCTACTTGTCGGGCGCTACGCGGATGACCGGCGAGTCGAGCGACTTGCCCGTACGTCATGACCCGACCAGCAGGGATCGAACGAATGATAATCAGGACATCTTGCGTGAATGGTGTCATGTTTCGTCCGTAGCAACGACATACTGTTGAATCTTATCGTCTTCATCAAATCCAATCGTCACATCGATGATACCTTGTTGCAGGCGAATCTGGAGTTCGAGACGGTCCTTGATGTCGTCCGCTTGTGCGATTGTCAACGTCGGGTCGACTTCAATCTCGACTTCGACGTGGAAATGATCGCCTTCCTTAATGACTTCGAGTTTACTGATGTCCTTGACGTCAGGGTCCTTCATGATTAGTCCACCGAGACGTGCTGCCATCGTCTCATCGGCTTCACCTAGTGCACCAGCTGCGTTTTGCAGGAAGACATTCCCGACGACGTAAAACATCATCAGTCCGATGAGGATCGAAGCAATTCCTTCTGCCTGATGAAACGGTGTTACATGCGAGATGATGACGGCAATCATTGCGACGATGCCACCGGCCGTTGCGACCAAATCTTCCAGAAACACAAGGCGTGTGGCGGGTTTTGCTTGTTTGAGTGAGCGGAAGCTGTCAAGAATCAAGCGTGGTCCTTTCGAGTCTAACTTCGCATCGTGTGCGATCTCTTGCATCGCTTTCACGAAAACGCCACTCTCTAAGACGACACCGACGAACAAGACAGACAACGTGATCCAAAAGCCAGTTGATTCCGTCGGTTCGATGATGTGTGCGATCCCTTCATGAATTGTCTCGTACGCCATGATACCGACGAAGAGGATGGCACCGAGCAAGACGAGATTGACGAGACGACCGAAGCCGTTCGGGAATCGTTTCGTCGGTGCCTTTTTACTGAGGGCAGAACCGATGAAGACAAAAAATTGGTTGGCAGCGTCCCCGAGCGTATGCATCATCTCCGCGAACATCGCGACATTTCCCGTCAGGACGTAGGCAATTGCCTTGATGATAGCGATGACGGAGTTAACGATGCCTGCCGTCAGCGCCGACCGGTTTCCCCGGCGTAATAATGTAAAAAATTCTCCCATGATTGTACTCCTTTTAGTTAAGTTACGTATTAGTTCACTTTATTATGTTACATCATTTTGAGAAAAACGACTATCTTCATACGAAAAAACCCACGCAAGCTGCGCGGGTTTAACTCGTCAAGACAAGTCGACTGTTTTATTGATTTCGTTCTCATCGTCTTTGCCGACGACTTTCTTCAAGACTTGTTTGACGGACTTCGTCGTGTTTCCCGTTTCCCAGTATTCAGCAGCTTCCGTGTTGACCTTGATCAAGACGACTTTCGGATCTTCGTATGTCGTTCCAAGGTATGCTTCGTAGCGTGGGCTCCAGAGCTCTTTTTTTCGTTCGATGTCTTCGACGAGTTCTGCTGTCCCACGGATCGAGACGTATGATTTGTCGACGTACGCGACGTTAACACTCGGATTCTTAAGTAGTTCTTGATACTTGTCTGTTTCTTTTGAAGTGAGGAACCAGAGGTCGCCATCAAATTCGATATCCTGCGTTTGCATCGGACGCGATACGAGCCCTTCTGTTGAAATCGTCGTCAGCATCGCTGTTTCGATTTTATCAATCAGTTTCTTGACCGTTTCGACTGCTTCTTGATTTGTAGTATGGGTTGACATGTAACTCCACCTCATTCGTTAGATTTTTATGCTCACTTAGGCATTGTTCCCTGAATTTCAAAATGAAAACGTCCCCATGACAGAAAGAAGCAGTTTCGTTGCACCGTACAACGAGGAGGCGTACAGTGTAGGTACGCATTCGAAAGAAAAAGGAGAGACATACATGAAACTTAGTATTTTAGACCAATCCCCGGTCTCTAAAGGACAATCCCCATCTGATGCCTTACACGAAACGGTCGAGCTCGCGAAAATCGCGGACGAACTCGGCTATCATCGCTTGTGGGTATCTGAGCACCACTTCGCTAAAACACTGGCTGGTTCAAGCCCGGAAGTCTTGATCGCCTACATGGCGGCAGTGACGAAACAGATTCGCCTCGGTTCAGGGGGTGTTATGTTGCCGCATTACAGTGCCTATAAAGTCGCAGAGAACTTCCGTGTCCTTGAAGGGCTTGCACCAAACCGGATCGACCTTGGCCTCGGTCGGGCACCGGGCGGTATGCCGCTTGCTACACGTGCGTTGCAAGAAGGATCGTCGCCACGTTTTGGTGGAGCCGATTACGGCGAACAACTCGATGATCTCGTCGATTACTTGAAAGACGGAGCGCCTGCCGGACACCGGTTCGCGGGACTCGTCGCAACACCAGAAGTCGATACGACACCAGAAGGCTGGTTGCTTGGATCAAGTGGTGGTAGTGCCTTGAACGCCGCACAACGCGGATTCGGATTTGCCTTTGCTCACTTCATCAATGGACAAGGTGGACAAGAAGTGATGGACTACTACCGTCATAACTTCATGGCGACGTCGTTCAATGAGACACCACAAACGCTCGTCTCGATCTTCGTGACGTGTGCTGAAACGACGGAAGAAGCAGAACGGTTAGCTTCAAGCCTGGATCTGTCACTCCTCCTACTTGAAAAAGGGGTCTCGTCGACAGGAACGCCAACTCCAGAAGAGGCAGCGGCGTATCCGTATACGTTCCAAGACCAATTCCGGATCGCTGAAAACCGGAAGCGGATGATCGTTGGTAACCCGGAATCCGTTGCAAAACAATTGCAAGAGCTCGCTGATTCCTATGGCACAGACGAAGTAATGATCGCTTCGATGATCGCTGACAAGGAAGCAAAACAACAATCATTGAAATTAATCATGGATGCCGTCAAAGCGACGGTCTGACCGATACGCACGTCCTTTCTCACGAAGTGAGGGAGGACGTGTTTTTTGCTTCTGCTACAGGAATGCTCTCGGATAAGATGTCTTTACGAAGTCGGAGGAATCCGAATGATGCTGCACCGAATAAGCCGACTGTACCGACTCCAAGTAGCACGATGATAGATACATGATCACTGAGTAAACCAAACAATAGGGTACCGATCGGCATCATCGCCATTGCAATCGATTCCAGCACACCGATGACACGTCCGAGGTAAGCCGGATCGGTCTGTTTTTGAACGATGAGCTGTAGTGGAATGTTCATCCGTAAGACGAGCATGCCGTCGATGAATAATAGAATCATGAAAAAAGGTAGTAGTAGAGCAGATGGAACATAGCCGAGTAGAGCAAGTGCAGGAAGCGCATAACAAGAGGCGATTAAAAAGAGCGACTCGAATATCGTGCGTAACGAACGTTTCACCGTAAAGCGAGGTAAAGCAAGAAGCAACGAAGCGACAAGAAGACCGGCACCTAGTGCGGACTCGACCATTCCAAACCGAAATGGTGTGAATTGCAGTCGATCGAGCAAGATGATCGGTAACAAGATTTCGAAAGCGACAAAAAAGAAGTTCAGGACGATCGCCATCAGGACGAGTGTCGTCAAGACTGGTTGACGGAACAGATAGCGGTAGCCTTCTTTAAACGCCGAGACGAAAGACGGAGTATCTGTAGTAGCCAGAGGAGAGGTATCCACTGCAAGAAATCGGAGGCGGCTATTCCACCAGGCAGCAGAGGCAAACAAGAGAAACGGTAAGATCAAGAATTGCGTGATGGAGACAGTGGCGATGAGCAATCCCGCAACGAGTGGAGCAGTGATCGTTGAGGTCGATTGAATCGTCGAGAAGAGTGCGTTCCCGCGTTGTAACTCCTCTTCTTCTACGAGTCGCGGTAACGAGCTTGATAAGGTAACGGACAGGAACGTCGACAGGCTCGTCAAGAGGACACTAGCAACGATGTAATGAACGGTATGTAGAGGGGCTAGTAGCGAATAGAACAAAAGTCCAAACAAGACGAGTGCACTTAAGCTTTCGGTCATGACGATGATTCGTTTCCGGTTCCAACGATCAGCGAGGACACCAGCAACCGGTGAGAGCAAAATCCGTGGCACTGATCCTGCAAGCAGGACGAGCGCAAACTGAAAACCAGACGATGTTTCCCGTAAGACGGTTAATCCGGCGACGAACGTAAAGAGACTAGCTGCGAATAATGAACAAAACTTTCCGAATAAGACACGCTTTAAATTAAATGACATCCTGTTCACTCCTTCATAGTTAAATTTTATTGAACTTTAGTGTAGAATAAAGGAGTGGAAGAAAAATGTAAAGGTAAAGTTCAATAAAATTTAACTTTTGTGATAAAAGGAGTGACCAGTGTGTTAGGGGAACGTATCAAACAGATCCGAAAACAGAAAAAAATGACGCAAACGGATGTTGCGACTGGTATCATCACGAAGTCAATGCTCAGTATGGTCGAGAACGGGAAAGCGACACCGTCTGTACCCGCATTACAGGCGATTGCTAGGCGATTACAGGTGACAGTCGAAGAATTAATGCTCGATCCGCGGGATGTTCAGATGCGGGAACTCCTCGAAACAATCCGTTCGCGGGATACCCCGTATCATTCGGATGAAAAAGTTCAGGAAATTCTGCGCCCGTATTTAGTGCCAGAGACAAACTCTTACTGGCAAGGACAGACCTTTCAGGAATATGGGGATGCCCTTCGAATGACAGATCCAGAGCTCGGTTTGATTTATTTCGAGAAAGCAGAGCGGGTTTTTCAACAGCTCGGTCGTCAAGATGAACAGTTGCTCGTTCAGATCGCAAAAGTCTATTTCTTATTTAATCTTAAACGGACGAAGGAAGCGTATGAACTGATCGAAGCAATGGATATACCTCGTGAGATTCCACTTGCACCGAAAACCTATTTAAAGCTTCAAATCCTGCGTGCGCTCCGAGCAAGTTTGTTCGATGATCACTACACAGAAGCGATCGCCTTATTGCGTGAAGGGGTTCAGTATATGCGGGAGCAAGATGTCTATTATCATGTCATTTCGTTTCAACGTTTCCTCGGATTGTTTTTATATCTAGAAGGGGAAATCGAACAATCACGACAAGAGTTTGATCGACTGGAGCAGTTTTTTGCATTTAGTGAAACGACTGCCGTCGGACGAATCGAAGTCGATTTGACGAAAGGACTCATCGCGATTTTTGAAAACGATACGGACGGCATGCAAATGGCGTGGGAAAAACTCGTCACTGTGGCGATCGATGACGCGAAGCATTACATCGGACAACTCGAAGTCCATCTCCTTGTCAATGGCATCGAATTACCGAATCAGACGCTTCAGCAGAGCGTCGATAAGATATGGGAGATGCAAGATGCCTGGCTTGCGGCGAGTGGGTTCGACCAAGCGATGATGTTACAGACGCTCGTACTGGCGATGCGGCACGGGGTTGGTCAGGAACGACTGGAGGATGTCTTGCGATTGAAGGATGACCTTCAAAGTGAACGACTCAAAGACGATCTTGAGCGAGAGATAAAAGCATTGATTAATGTTCAATGACGAAAAAACAGGCATGAAGCGAGTGCGCTTCATGCCTGTTCGTGTGAGGATGTCGTTCTTCTGAAAATCAATAAGACGCATGCAAGGACGGAAACGATCAAGTGACCGATATAGACGTCTCCCGTCTGGATATAATGCAAGAGCATCGAGCCACCAAAAATCAATAAGGCAAGAAAGAGAAGTCGGACATAAAGTGTTTTGTAAGACATGCGGACACATCCTTTCCATATCCAGTATATCCTAAAGAGAGGTGTTAAGACAAAAAAATATCCACCCCGAGGGATGGATAAGGAGATGATTAAAGTGATTTAAATCCTAATAGTTTTTGTGTCCAGTAACGTTCCGATACACGGCTGATGCCGAGTGCCGGTGTGTTGGCATGAATGAACTGATCGTTGTTCAGCATGATCCCGATATGCGTCGGACCAGCAGCATATGTGTTTTCGAAGAAGATGATATCGCCGCGCTTCGGTTGACGTAATTTTGATAACTTCGCTCCGAGGTACCGATCATCGTTCCAGTAGCCGTTGACGTTCGTTCGTCCGACTGCATAGCCAGCGGCATTCAACGTATAGTTAACGAATCCAGAGCAGTCGAATCCACCATTAACGGGGCTGCTTGATCCCCAGACGTATGGTGTACCGAGATATTGTTGACCAATCGAGATCGCACGTTCCATCAATGTTGAACCAGGAACGGTTGTCACAGGAGGTGTTGTTGGAGTGACCGGAGGCGTCGTCGTGACGGATCCCGTCGTGATGTAACTCTTCGCGACATAGTAGAGACCCGTTCCGATCTTGATCTGGTACCAGCCGCTATCTTTACCTGTCGTTTCACCTGTGACATTGACTGTCGAACCGTGTCCGACTTGTGTGAAGACTTTAGACGACGTCGAAGGCAACGTACGGACATTCAGACCGGTTGGGGCATTGACGCGATACGTCTTCGAGGCATCAACTGGCGTCAAAGAGACTCCGGGCGTCGTTGGTGTTGTTGGTGGTGATGCTTTTGTTGAAGCTTTGACATAGGTCGAAGCGACATATGCTTCTTTTCCGTCAAGCTTGACTTGGTACCACGAATCAACCGCACCTGTGACATCGAGCACCGTCTGATGCGGTAATGTCTTGTAGATTTTTGCGTTCGTCGCTGCAGCAGTCCGTGCGTTCAAGCCTTCCTTCGCATTGACCGTGTAGACTTTCGATCGATCAACCGCTTTAACGACTTTTTTGACGGGAGTCGTTGCGGGTGGTTTTGAATCCGTCGTGACGTTCGAGGTCTTTTTGCTGACTAACGTCGCATGGACATAAGCCGTTTGCTTTTTATACGTGATTTGGTACCAATCTCCTGTTTTTTTCTTAACAGATACGATTGTGTTCTTTGCCAGTTTTCCGAGTGATTTCGAACTCGTTGTTGCTTTTTGGCGAATGTTGACGGCATCGGTGTTCGTTATGTAAGTCGTAGTTGTTGGAGCCTTTTCCGTCGTCGCTTTGACATATGCTGAAGTGATGAATGCTGGTTTCGACTGATAGCGGATTTCATACCAGCTGTTGACTTTCTTGACAGCTGTCAGCTTCGTACCTTTTTTTAGCGTCGTGATGACCTTCGCGGAAGTCGAGGCAGCCGTGCGAATGTTGACGTTATCCGTCAAAGTCAGTGTCGTTGACGCGGCTGAAACCGGAACCGTGGTACCGATCAAAGCGAGCGTCGTGAGGGCGAGAACAGTCTTTTTCACGTGACATAGCTCCTTCCAATAGATAGGTAAAAATCGTTGTTACCATTTTGTCATAAAAAGCGCTGATTCCCCTGATTTAAAAATATAATTTTTGTCTGGAAAACTGTAATACCGTTTTTCAAAAAAACGAATAGGTAGAATGAGTATTTTCAAAAAAGTTCAAGTACACTAGAAGTACTCGGAAGGAGGCTACACATGTTACGCCGTTTTTATCAGTATTATATCCCGCACAAACGATTATTCTGGCTCGATTTCATATCTGCTTTATTCGTCGGGGTTTTAGAACTTGCTTTTCCACTCGCTGTCCAGTGGTTCATCGACTCCTTGTTGCCAAACGGTGAGATGAACTGGATCATCCTCGTCAGCGTCGGACTATTAGCGCTCTACATCATCAGTACGTTGATGCAGTTCGTCGTCAACTATTTTGGGCATAAGCTCGGGATCAATATCGAGACCGATATGCGTCGTCAACTGTTCAGCCATGTGCAGAAACAGTCGTTCCGTTTCTTCGACAATACGAAGACGGGGCATATCATGAGTCGGATCACGAATGATTTGTTTGATATCGGGGAACTTGCCCATCACGGTCCGGAAGATGCCTTCATTGCCGTCATGACATTGCTTGGTGCATTCTCGATCATGTTGACGATCAACGTACCACTCGCGCTCGTGACAATCATCGCTGTACCATTCCTGATCTGGCTGATCAGCTATGCGAACGTCCGGATGAATAAATCGTGGGACCGGATGTATGGTAACATCGCGGAAGTCAATTCACGCGTCGAGGACAGTGTCTCTGGTGTCCGTGTCGTTCAGTCATTCACAAACGAAGCTTACGAAATCAAGCGTTTTGAAAAAGACAACGCGACGTTCCGGCAGTCGAAAATCAATGCGTACAAGGTCATGAGTAAGAGTCTATCCGGCATTTACTTGACGACCCGTTTGATGACGCTCGCCGTCTTAGTCGTCGGTGCGTACTTGACGTATCGCGAAGCTTTAACGGCCGGAGAGCTCGTTGGATTCATTCTTTATATGAACATCCTGCTGAAGCCGATCGACAAAATCACCGCATTACTTGAGATGTATCCAAAAGGGATGGCTGGCTTCAAACGCTTCCTCTCGATGATTGATGAGGATGCATCAATTCCGGATGCGCCAGACGCACTCGTCGTTGATCGGTTGAACGGTGGCATCACATTCAAGGATGTCGCGTTCGGTTATGAAGCCGATCGTCTCATTCTAGAGAATATCAATCTGACGGTCGAACCGGGTCAGACCGTTGCGTTCGTCGGAACATCAGGGGCAGGGAAGACGACGATCTGTTCATTGATTCCACGTTTTTACGATGTTCTAGATGGCGCAATCACGATTGACGGAATCGATATTCGGCAGATGACGAAGGAGTCTCTGCGACAACAAATCGGGATCGTCCAGCAGGATGTCTTTTTATTCTCAGGAACGATTGCTGAAAACATCGCCTACGGTGATCTGAATGCGACGCAAGAAGACATCGTGCAAGCGGCAGAACGTGCCCATCTCGGTCCGATGGTCGCGGATCTACCTGATGGCTACGCGACACAAATCGGCGAACGGGGACTCAAATTGTCGGGTGGGCAAAAGCAACGACTCGCGATTGCGCGGATGTTCCTCAAGAACCCGCCGATTCTGATTCTTGATGAAGCGACGTCTGCGCTTGATACAGAAACGGAAGCACTGATTCAAGAGTCGCTTGCCGAGCTGTCTGAGAACCGGACGACGCTCGTTATCGCCCACCGTTTAGCAACGATTCGAAATGCCGATAAGATTTTTGTCGTCACGAAGGACGGCATCGTCGAAGAAGGCTCACATGATGAACTAATGGATCAAGGTGGTTACTTCTCCCGTCTGTTAGAGAGACAACGAGTTTGAATCGAATTGAAAGAATGAGAGGCGACGGACATGTTCTGTCGCCTTTTTTTGTTCGTCTAAAAATAAGGTTGTACAAGCCAATTTTAGGGAAAACGATTTATAGAAAAGAAGGCGAGGTGGAAGGATGTACGGTCAATTCTGTGAGAACTATGATGAGAGTTATCCCGTCTTGCGGGAGGAATCGTCACATGATTTCCATCGTTTTTTTGCACTGTCCTACACGATTCATGATACCGTTTTTGAACAAACTGTCTACGAACGGCTGATGCGGACGATCAAACATAAGACGTCGCGTTTTTCAGCACTTCGGAGCCGCTATACACCGTTGCTCGTTGCCCATGTTCAATTAAATAGCACAGATCCCGATGTTCTCATCGAAGAAATCATCGTTGCGGAAAAGAAGATTAAACATCGCTTGATTCGTGATAAAGGAGTTCGCCCATTTTTTGCACTCAACGAAGTGCTGAACCGTCGACAAGGAATTGATGCGTTCCCTTATATGGAACGATTACATGCGACACGACCTCATTTGAATGCCGCGAAACAGTACGTCGTGACATCGACCTTGCTTGAACAGCAGCCATTACCAGAGGAATTTTTAGAGCGTGTCGATACATCGGAAGAATGGCTCGCGCAATATATGGAACGGACGAGTGAACGTGTCATTACGGCGCAAATCTTAGCGGCGCATCCAGATCCTTCAGCGCAACAGGAACGAATCATTGCGTGGCGGGAACTGTTAGAGCGAAGAGAAATCATCATCTGGGATCGTTTAATGCCGATTCTTGCGTTACTGCCTACAATGGAACGTGTCGACTGGATTTACGTGACCCGGATCGTCGACCGGGAGCGGGCACGGAATCGATTTTCAGACGAGGTCAACTGGTTGATTGCCTTTCATTTG
Organism: Exiguobacterium sp. s78; assembly: GCF_018618985.1. Classification (NCBI taxonomy): domain Bacteria; kingdom Bacillati; phylum Bacillota; class Bacilli; order Caryophanales; genus Exiguobacterium; species Exiguobacterium sp. s78. Next base: position 1,788,244 of record NZ_JACSNB010000001.1, on the reverse strand, counting down.
TTGCTCGCTAAAACAGGTGTGACACGAGTTCAAGCCACGTTGCTATTGCTGGCTGCACTAGAGTTGACGAAAAAACCGTAAAACGAAAAACGAACGAGGAGTGGCGCGCGCCATTCCTCGTTCGTTTGGTTTAGTGACTCAATCGAACGTCGTAAACGTCGCATGTCGTTCGACCGGATACAGTTCCGTACCGGCGACAGCGTTCAAGATCAACTGGTTCCGCGAGACGGACATCCCGAGATTATCCGCAGCCGGACCGTGTGACAGCTCTAAATTAGCAGTTGCGTAAAGATGATGGGCTGTCTCGACCGAACGCACGATTTGGTAGTCGGCATCGACTTTCCAGGCATTCGGTGCTTCGAATACAATATCAAGTCGGTCGATGAAGCTCGGAAGGGATGGCGAAAAACCAGTTGCCGCAATGACGGCATCTGTTACAGACGAGCGCTCGTCCTCAAGTTCTTGATGTTGCATCGCAATCGTGAACCGCTCATCATAGGTGATTTCTTTTACTTCGAGATTCGCGCGGATCGCGACCTGTCGTTGTTCCTCTTCCGTCAAATCATAGAGATGGGCATAGATTGATTGAAGTGTCTCCGGACTGATACCGTTCTGAGAGCGGGCAAACTTCTTGACCGACTCTTGTCGTACTTCGAGTGGAAGTTGGTTGAAATACGTGACGTAGCTCGGTGAAAAAATTTCTTCTCCGAGTTTGCCGGTCTCAAGTGTCTCAAACAGTGTCGAACGCGCGATCCACTCGAGTTCAGGACGCTCTGGAGCAGGCGTCGTCAAGAGATCAAGGAAAATCTCGGCGGCACTTTGACCGGAGCCGACGATGCTGATTTTGTTGCGCTGAAGTAAATCTGCCTTGTTCATGACATATTGCGTATTGTGGATGACGCGTTCGTCAAACGTATCTGGGATGGCGGGTTTTGAACCAGTGCCGATGACGACGTTTCGTGCTTCGAACGTTTCGCGTTTACCGGTCGAGACATCTTCGACGAGGACTTCAAAACTATCACCGGTGTCTTGCACGTCGATGACACGTGTCGAAAAGCGGAGATCTTCAAGTTGTGTTGCGACCCAACGTAAGTAATCGTTGTAACCTTGTCTTGAAATCAGAAGTTTTTCATAGAAGTAAAACGTGTGGAGACGGTGAATCGATCGTAAGTAATTGAGATAGGAAAACGAACTTGTCGGATCGGCGAGTGTGACGAGATCGGAGATGAAGCTCGTCTGCATCATCGAGTCCTGGATCATCATGCCGGGATGCCAGGAAAATTGTTCGCTTTCGTCAAAAAATAACGTCTTTAAATCTGTCGGATGCGCAAGTGCGCTCAATCCTAAATTCATCGGACCAATGCCAATGCCGATTAAGTCATACATAGAAAAAGCCTCCCAATTCGATATTGTTCTAAAACAATACCCGAAAAGGAAGGCGGACGAAACGTCAGGCTGAAGCTTTACAGCTGGTCGGTCGTCGTTGTTTTGGTTTCGACCGTCATCGTTTTCCCATCACGGATGATCGTCAAGGAGAGCGGTCCATCTGATTTGATCAGTGCCGTTTTGATGTCAACGAATGCTTTGATTTCGGAGTCATTGATTTTCGTGATGACATCACCTGTTTTCAGTTTAGCCGCAGCAGCTGGACTGTTCGGTTCGACTGACATGACGACGACACCTGTTTTTTGACTGTCTGGTAGTTTGACTTGATCTTTAAGATAACCGGCAGGGAACGCCGCGACGTCTTGTAAGGACACACCGAGCGTCGGATGCTCGACTTTACCGTTTGTTTCAAGCTGTTTGAGGATTGGTAATGCATCATCGATCGGGATACTGAAGCCGACACCTTCGACACCAGACTCAGCGATTTTCATCGAGTTGATTCCGACGAGTTGTCCTTGTTCATTGATCAAGGCACCACCCGAGTTCCCTGGGTTGATGGCAGCGTCCGTTTGAATGACTGTCGTATTGAAATCGTCTTGTCCATCACTGTTCGTATCGACCGGTACGGTCCGGTCTTTCGAACTGACGATTCCGCGTGTGACGGAGTTTTGGAACTCACCGAGCGGGTTACCGATTGCAAGGACCGTTTGTCCGGCTTTTAAGTCCGCTGATTTCCCAAGTGTGATGACGCCCGGAACATCGCTTGCGTCAACTTCAAGCACTGCTAAGTCATAGGTTTCGTCGCTACCAAGCAGTTTAGCCGAGAGCGTCTTGCCGTCATTCAACGTTACATCGAGTTTTGATGCCCCGTCGACGACGTGATGGTTCGTAATGATGTATGCTTTGCCGTCCTCTTTCTTATAGATGACACCGGACCCTGAACCAGCCGCTGCTTCTTGTTGCGACATTGAGTTGCCCGTTTGATAGTTCGTTACGGTCACGACTGATTTTTGAGCCGTGGCGACTGCGTTCGTCACCGGATCATTCGTCGTCGTTGAGACTTGTTTTGGCATACCATTTGAAAGTGGTGTATCAGCGACCTGTTGTTCTTGATCGAGTAGGATCGGAAAGGCAACCGTAGCCGTCAAGACCGCGCCGATGATGCCTCCAGTCAATCCAGGTAAAAGTGCTTTCGTTTTTCCAGCCATAAGTCATCATTCCTCTCTGTATGATTTCTGACTTCATCATAGCAAATGAAGCAACCTCTTCTCTGATTACGGGAGACATTCCGAAATGACTCATCATTCCCCATAATTCGACGACAATTTCTAAAAGTTGAGATAATCAGGTCATTTCGATACACTGAAGCTGTCTCGAACATATATTTCATTAACAGAAAGAGAGTGTGGAACATAATGCTATTGCGTCTAGTCTATGGAGCAGGATTACTGTTTGCGGGAGTTGGTCATTTCCGCAATGAAAAAGGGTTCGTCAGCATCATGCCGTCGTTCATTCCGTTCAAGCGCTTCTTTGTCCAAGTGACAGGGGTCATCGAAATCGCTTACGGTGTCATGTTGTTGACAGGAAAAGGGGTGCACCTCGTTCGTAAGACTCTTCCTGCCTTCTTATATGCTGTCTTACCCGCAAACGTCAACATGGCAGTCAATCCAAAGCCGATTAATGGGAAACGTCTTCCGTCTTGGTTGCTTTGGACACGGTTGCCGCTCCAATGGGGGCTCGTCTCTCTTGCGAAACGTCTGAAATGAATCGGAACAAAAAGCCGCCTAAATGGCGGCTTTTATTGTTAGAAACGTTTGTTGACAGCAAGTAAGGAAGCTTTTGCAATCTCTTCGTAGGTAGAATCGTTCGGGTGGAATTGGTCACTCGACAAATCGCGTTTGACGTCACGCACGAGATTGAATGTGTCGATGATCTCGACGTCGTACTCGATACCGAGCGTCCGTGATTTTGCGTTCCAATCTTGTACGATGGCATCGAATGCTTCACCGTTTTCCGTCGCGCGGAAAGGATTATAGAGCCCGACGTAGAAAATGACAGCATCCGGATTTTGTTCTCGTAGGATACTGAACGTCTTTTTCAAGTTCGCTTGTGCCGTCGTGACGGTTTCGGCTGTCTTCTTCGCATTGAAGTTCGCGACGCCTTCACCACGGTTGAATAAGTCATTTCCGCCAATCGTCACCGAGATGACTTTTGCTTGTTTGATTGAACGTAAGACTTCTTTTTGTTCTAGTTGTTTCAGTAAATCTTCCGTCCGGGCACCACTGACGGCAAGATTCTGGAAGCGCTCGACAGTGTTATCTTTGACAAGATCGCGTCCGACGATCGCGGCGTAACTATTGCCGTTTGATGCTCCGACACCACGTGTCAAGGAATCACCAAGCGCGACGTACGTCCCGCCTTTTTTGACAGGCTCTTCCTTCGTAGGTGTCAGGACGGCACGTTTTGGTGGGTTGACGACGTCACTATAGGCACTGACGAAGCCGTATCCAAAGATTGCCGTCAAAACGAGTGAGACGGTTAAAAACAGGGGCCAGCGTAATCGCTTCATGAACGTTCCTCCTTCTAGGTTCTAACCTGATTGTAGCAAAAGTTGAAAGAATGTGCGGAAATGAAGTGTTCTGACAAGTCAAATGATTCATTATTCCGCTAGAATAGACAATAAGAGGTGAGAGACGTGAAACCAACAGTGAAATTAGAAGGTGTAACAAAGGTGATCGGAAAAAAGACGATCATTGATAATATCTCGTTTGAGATCCAACCAGGTGAAGTCTTTGGCTTCCTTGGACCGAACGGGGCAGGAAAAACGACGACGATCCGGATGCTTGTCGGCTTGATCAAACCGACGTCCGGTAAAATCACGGTCTGTGACTTCGACGTCCGCAAACAGTTCGTCCAAGCGATGGAGCGGATTGGCTCGATCGTTGAAAATCCAGAGTTGTATAAGTATTTGACGGGTCGCGAAAATCTACAAGTCTTTGCCCGGATGTTACCGAATGTCGATGATGCCCGGATTCAGGAAGTCATCGATCTCGTCGATTTGACGGCGCGTGTTGATGATCAAGTCCGGACATACTCGCTCGGGATGCGGCAGCGTCTCGGCATCGCACAAGCATTACTCGGACGACCAAGCGTCTTGATTCTCGACGAACCGACGAATGGTCTCGATCCGATGGGGATTCGGGATTTACGTCAATTCATCCGCCGGCTCGTCGAGGAAACGGGACTGTCGGTCCTCGTCTCGAGTCATATCTTGGCTGAGATCGAAATGCTTGCCGATCGAGTTGCGATCATGAGTTATGGCAAAATCGTTCAAGTCGGAACGGTCAAGGAACTGGTCGAGTCGCTCGCACCAGGCGTTGACTGGCGTGTCGATGATGCCTTTAAAGCAAATGAGATTTTATCAGCATCGGATCAAGTCCAAGTGTCCGAAGTCGTCGATGCCAATACGGTTCATACTTTGATGGATGCAAGCAAGACACCAGCGCTCAATAAGCAGCTGCTCGAAGCAGGTGTCGAAGTCTGGACGATTGAACGGAAAGTCCAAACGCTCGAAGATCTGTTTATCACGTTAACGGGAGGCGATCACATTGCGTAATCCGAACATGATCGGTCTCGTACGAAATGAAGTGACGAAAATTGCTTCAAAACGTCGTTTTGCTGTCGTTGCGATCATTCTCGTCGTCCTCGTCTCGATGTTTACGTACGCACAGTACCGAGACATCCAGGAACAAATCAAAAAGCAGGGAACGCTCGATTGGCGGGTTGAGTTACAACAAGACATCGTCGACACGCAGAACCGTCTTGCTTCTAGCAGTATTCAAGATGAGTTCCGTCAGTTCCTTGAGTTTGACCTAAAACAGAATCAATACTATCTTGATAATGACATCAACCCGAACTATCCGGGAGCCCCGACGTTCATCCGAATCTTCTTCTCGCAAGGATTGACGCTGATCTTACCGCTGTTCATCATTGTCATCATGGCGGATATCGTCAGTGGGGAGCAAAATGACGGAACGATCAAGACATTACTGTCGCGACCAGTCCGGCGCTGGAAGATCCTGATGGCGAAATGGTTGACGGTGTTACTCTATACGTCGATGCTGATGGCATTGACCGTCGCCGTCTGTTATGCGATATCCGGGATCGTCCTCGGCTATGACGGATGGACCGCACCGATCTTGACCGGGTTCCAAGCCTCACCGAGCGGTACGTTCTCGACCGAGTTCGTGCATACGTTACCGATGTGGGAGTACCTCTTGATGGCAGTCGGTCTAGCGTGGATCGTCACAGCTGTCGTCGGAACGATCGCCTTGATGGTCTCTGTTCTCGTTAAAAACACAGCGACAGGGATCGGGATCATGATGGCAGTCTTGATTTCCGGTACGTTACTGACGACGCTCGGTTCAAGTTGGACGAGCTCGAAATATCTCGTCAACGTCAACTTCGGACTGATCAATTACCTCGATGGACAAGCGCCACCAATCGAGGGGATGACGCTTCCGTTCTCACTCGCTGTCCTTGGCTGTTGGACAGTCGCAGCGCTAATCGTTGCGTTCTGGAACTTCACACAAAAAGATATGTATTAAGACTCTAAGACTCACGAAAGTGGGTCTTTTTTTATGAAAATTGACATGAGGAGAGGCAGTCAAAAGAGATGTGCCTATTTTGAACTACCGGAAGTAAATGATCTTCAACGGATCTTTGTCAAACCAAAAGACCGAATTGACGTGGTCCGTGATGTAGAACAAACGACGTCGAGCGGTTCATCGAGCTAAAAATTACGGAACTTATTTCGGCAGAGTTAAACCGGGTATTGTTCTCTATGAAGTAGAGGGGGATCGATGCAAGACGACAACCACTATATATGTCGGTATTCAAGTTCCAGAAAAGTAAGGCTTGACCTGCCTCTCAGGTACGACTGTACAGTGAAAGGAGGAGGTGGGGAAAAGATGATTCCAATTGGAAGAGTCGCACATGTAACCGGTTTGTCGGTAAAAGCGATCAAATTTTATGAAGAACGTGGGTTGGTCCACCCCATACGGTCCGGTAATCAATATCGGATGTACGGGATGGAAGATATCCGACGTTTGAGCGAAATCAAACGCTTGCGTCAGATTGGACTCAGTTTAGAACAAATTCAGTCCGGTCTACCGGTCGAAATGTTACTTGAAACAAGATTAGATGAAGTTCAATCAGAAATTGAACAGCTTCATCGAATCGAGAAACAGATTAGACTAATGCAATCAGGAGGGAACGACATGAAAGTTCGATATGAAACATTGAATGAAGCAATTCCAGTCTACGGATATGCAGGAACTTTAGAAGAAATTCCACATTTGTGGACGAAGCTTCAACCAAATCTGACGACGGATGAGTCCTATGGCGTCTGTCTCACACAGGAAAACGGTTATGTCGCTGGGATGACGGATTTGTTAGCGGAGGAAGATACGTGCCGTGTCGAACTAACGAAAGGGAATTATATCGTTGCCATAGTCGATGGAGGGATCTCGATGATTTCATCTACGTATGAACAGTTGGTACGTGTTCCAGGTGTAACGCTACGGGATGCGGTCGACTTTGAACGCTATATCCATGGGCAGGGCGGAGCGGATGATCTTATCGAAATATGGATGCCCATCGAATAGACAAAAGTTCTCATTCATACACAAGTGATTGAACTTCGGGTAATCTTTTGTTCCTCGCCTCCGATCTCATGGACTGGGAGATTTTTTTAATGTAAGTAATGCTTACGTGTACTGCCTTAAATTTAAAAAATGGATACCTCAGTATCGAGAAACAATTAGCTCGCTTGAACAGATGAGGCTGTTTTTTTCTAAAGCGACAATCGATCGTATGTCTCGATTATTTTTTGATACTGAAATTGTGTCGGCAACGAAGCATCTACTATGAGAATCGGGGAAATCGATTGATCCATCTGATACTGGTGTTCCGCAAATGTACCGATCATCGTGGGATCCGTCGCCGTGTGATACGTCCGGCACCAGTCAAGGAATTCATTGGAGCCTGTAAAATCTGGGTATCGTGCTGCTTCGCGTGCGATGAGACGTTCCATCCGAACCGATTCGTCGAGCGACAGGAAGACAAGCAAGTCCCGATTGATGAAACCGTCCGGATGCCAGGCGAAGACAGAACCGGAGACGATGTAATCGTTGTAAGACATAAGATCTGCTTCATACATGGAAAATCGCTCGGAGACGTCTCGCTTTTCAGTGAACGTCGTATCTTTCCAAAGATAATGGTCTGTATCAATCCAGGGAATCTGTTCAGCTTGCCCGATGAAGGCGCCCAGTGTACTTTTTCCGGTGCCTGATCCACCAATGATTTGAATACGCACGACAATCGGCTCCTTTCGAAATAATATACTGGTACGCAGAACAGGCCCGGGCATGATGCCGGACCTGTCGCTTGGAAGAACGAATTCTCCCTATGTCGTCTCGTGCAAGCACAAGACATGGAATCGAGAGGCAGTGCCTCTAATAGGAAGCCGATGCAGGTCAGCCTCCGCGCTACGTACCAATCGTACTTTTATCATACTGATTCCAAGAATTGGTGTCAAACCTGCTCGAAAGGGTTTACAAACCGTTCAAACCGTCAAAAGAGAGAATAACGATGACTAGAGGAGGAACGACCATGGCAGATTGGGGCATCATGCTGACAGGCGTCGTCATTTGTGGGTGGTGCATCTTTAGTGCCATCTATGACGATTTCATCCGTCGCGTATAAGACGAGCAAACATGAACCGTCCAAGGAGGGCGGTTTTTTTGTTGATTTTTTTAATCCGAGTAAGTGGCTGTGGTACACTCGAATCAGAATGAAAAGATAGAGAATGGGTGAAGAAAAATGAAGAAACAACCAGTCATCGTCATCGTCGGACCGACGGCAGTCGGAAAAACGAAGACGGGCATTGAACTAGCCAAACGACTAAACGGAGAGGTGTTATCCGGAGATTCGGTCCAAGTCTATCAAGGGATGGATATCGGATCGGCAAAAGTGACGACCGAAGAGATGGAAGGAGTGCCGCATCATCTGCTTGATCTCGTTACACCGGATGATGAGATGAGTGTAGCGCGTTTCCAGACGGTTGCCCGAGCGACGATCGATGAGATCGCAAGTCGGGGGAAGTTACCGATCATCGTCGGTGGAACAGGGCTTTATATCCGTTCGATTTTATATGATTATCAGTTCACCGAGCAGGCAGAAGATCCAGCCTTACGAGCTGAACTCGAAGCGTATGCAGCGACACATGGAGCGAACGCGCTACATGATCAGTTGAAGGAACTTGATCCGGTGCGTGCCGAAGCGATTCATCCGAATAACATTCAGCGGGTCGTGCGGGCAATCGAGGTCGCGCGGACGGGTCAGACACAAACGACCGGTAGTAAGCCTGCACTTTACGAGAGTCTACTGTTCGTCCTACACATGGAAGACCGGGATCGCTTGTATGATCGGATCGATCAGCGAGTAGATATGATGGTCGAAAGTGGGCTTCTTGAGGAAGTGGCGCGTCTTGATGCTGCCGGGTACCGTCAGACGAAGGCGTTGCAAGCGATTGGTTATAAAGAGATGTTACCGGTCCTTGACGGGGCACCACTCGATCCTGCCGTCGATATGCTGAAACGGAACACGCGACGCTTCGCTAAACGTCAATTGACGTGGTTCCGTCACCAATTTGATGGCGTTTGGGTGGATATGGGAAAGTTTTCATTTGAAGAAACGTTCAAAATTATCTATGATAGAACTGTAGAGTTTCTGAAAGCGGTTAAATAAGAGTTGCCCGAAGACAGAAACAGATAAAAAGAGGGGGCACGGGGAATCATGAAAGCGACATACAACATTCAGGACGTCTTTTTAAATCAATTACGGAAAGATGCAGTCCCGACAACGGTTTTCTTAATCAGCGGGTATCAATTACGGGGGCTGATCAAGTCATTCGATAACTTCACGGTCATCTTGGAGTCCGAAGGCAAACAGCAGTTGATCTACAAGCACGCGATCTCGACGTTCGCACCAGCGCGCAACGTGACGTTATATGAGCAAGAAGAGACACAAGAAGTCTCTCGCTAAGTAAAAAAGACGACCGGGGGGTCGTCTTTTTTTGTTCACTTCATTATTTATACGCTGGCTGAGCAAGCGTACGAAGAACGTCGACAAGATATCGTTCTAAGTCAAGGATATCAAGTCCGATGAATCCGGTATGATCGGTTTCAGCAAAGTAGAACGTAACTCCTTGGAGGTGACACGAACTTTTCGGAATCGTGTTTTGCAATCGGAGCGAGAAACGATCTGTATGTTCTGCGTATAAGAATGCTTGTGAATGGACGGCGCGGATCACATTCGCTTCTTCATTGAAAAATTCGATTCCGACGATGCGTCCCTCTTGATCAACGTCTACGTTGAGGAATTCATTTTCTTCTAGCTCGTCAGTTTCTTCAATCGCGGGAGTAAATGTTTCTGGGAAGAGATATAGATATCCCATTTCTGCTTCTTGATCATAAGTCATTCGAATCGTCATCTATGTCACATCCAAGCCTAATGATTTTTTTACAACAACGGTGTCAGTTCCTCGACCGCCTCTTCATAACGTCGGAGCGAGACATCCTTATAGAGGCATGTCTTCTGCAGACGTTCTTCCTTCGTCATCTCGTCCTGATACGTTTTTAAGATGAAACTGTTGCGTAACATCGACGGCGTCAAGATCCGCTTGTTATCGGACCGTTCATTCAGCTGACGCATCATCTTCGTGATCATGACGATCGATAGTTGCTTCGGTGCATTTTTGCTGTAGACCCAGCGGAATGTCATCCGAGCGAAGTCGAAGGCGACGAAAAAGGGGTCGGTACTGTTATAACGGGGGCGGACCGGCTCCGGAATCGTCTTCAAGTAACGCAACATGATGTCTTGATCTTCCCGCTCGAGGTGAAGCAGGTAACGGTTGCCGAGTCGGTCATGAACGGTCATCTCTTGCTGAGCGAAATTGAGATCGTGCATCTTCAAACCAATGATGTGATGGACACGTAGACCGTAACGATAAAACAGACGGAGAATCAATTCGTTTCGATCGATCAAATACGGACGTGCCTTCAATTGATGTTCCGTCAAGCCGCGATCGGATTGATTCGTCCGGACCAATTGTTCATATTCCTTGAAGGAAGCGACGTGTTTTGCCGTCAATTCGTGCGTCGGTTGTGCGTATTCAATCAGCTTCGCCTTCGTTTGTCGAATCTGATAATTGACTTGATTGATGACGGTGACGATCCGGGCAACCGTTGCTTGCTGGTAGAGTTTCTCTTCGATCAAGTATTCATTGATGAACGTCTTCCACGTCTCGATCGAAATCGCCTTGAAATCGTCGATCGTCTCGAGTGGTTGGTCGACATCGGTCATGTAGCGATGGACTTCGATTAAATCATAGCGATAGCGGCGGACGGTCGAAAGTTGCCGTCCACTTGTCGTTAGATAAAACAAATAGCGTTCAATGAACTCTGGAAGCGTATACGACTGTTCGCGTGCCATGGTTTTCCTCCCCTTATCGTAATCTTTCTTCCATCATAAACCGAACGGATGTTTCCTGTCCAAAAAAGTTCAGACGAACCGGTGCCTGTGGTATGATAAAGGGCGCAGTACGTCTTTACTCGTGAAAGGAATGATATTATGTCAGAACGCGTCATCGTCGTTGGTTGCCAGCTCCCCGGTGTCCCGGACCATGTCTATGAAGAATCGGTCGCGGAGCTCGAAGCACTCGTAACGACTGCGCATGGTGTCGTCGTCGGTCGTCTGGATCAAAAACGACAAGCGATTGATCGCCGTACGTTCATCGGAAAAGGAAAGGTTGAAGAACTCGTTGCTTTAGCAGACGAACTTGAACCTGATTTAATCATATTCAATGCCGAGGTCACGCCCGGTCAGATGAAGAATATCCGGATCGCCTTGTCGGACCCGGAAGCCATCAAATTGATTGACCGGACGCAGTTGATCCTCGATATCTTCGCTGGTCGAGCCCAGTCACGCGAAGGGAAATTGCAGGTCGAACTGGCACAGATGAGTTATCTCTTACCACGTCTTGCCGGGCAGGGAACACAACTGTCACGTCTTGGTGGCGGAATCGGGACGCGTGGACCAGGTGAATCGAAACTCGAGACGGACCGCCGTCATATCCGGCGTCGGGTCGATGAGATCTCGAAACAACTCGAGACATCCGTCGCGCACCGTGCCCGTTACCGGGAACGTCGCAAAGAGAACCAGACATTCCAAATCGCGCTCGTCGGTTATACGAATGCCGGCAAATCAACGATCTTCAACCGGTTGACACAAGCCGACACATACGAGAAGGATGAGTTGTTCGCGACGCTTGATCCGTTGACACGTCAAGTCGATTTGCCGGAAGGTGGTCAAATCCTCCTGACGGATACGGTCGGTTTCATTCAAGATCTCCCGACGAAGTTGATCGCGGCGTTTCGTTCGACACTCGAGGAAGTGCTGGAAGCCGACTTGATCCTCCATGTCGTTGATGCGTCGAGTGAGCATTACTTGAATCAGATGCAGACGACGAACGATGTCCTCGATGAACTCGGTGCCGGTGACATTCCGCAACTGGAAGTCTACAACAAGAAGGATCAATTGAACCGCTTGTTCACAGGTGGAAAACTGCTGATTTCTGCGCTTGACCCGCAGGATATCGAGCGCTTGATCGAAGAGATCGAACGTTCGATCAGCGAAATCCTCGAGTATCTCGAGATTCGCATTCCAGTTGACGGATTTGCCCATTACAATCCGGCGAAAGAAGTCATGATGAATTTGAAGGAATCGTTCGAAGAAGATGGTTCCGTCATTCTAAAAGGTTACTTGCGTAAAGATACGCGTCTATACGCGACATTGAAACAATACGAGGTGTAAACATGTTTTCAGAATTAACCCATTACGAAACGCTCCGTCCGCTCATTGACCGGGCGGAGGAACAAATCGCCCCGTACGTCAAGAAAGCGCAAGAGGTCGCGGAATACAATCAATTCCGTGTCCTCGATGCGTTCCGACGTCACAAGGTCAGTGATTTTCACTTCATGCCGTCAACAGGTTACGGCTACAACGATGAAGGACGCGATACGCTCGAACGGATCTATGCCGATGTCTTCGGTGCGGAAGCCGGTCTTTGTCGTCCGCAAATCATTAGCGGAACCCATGCGATCGGTATCGCGTTGTTCGGTTTGTTATTGCCAGGAGACGAATTGCTCTATATCACAGGAAAACCATACGATACGCTTGAAGAGATCGTCGGAATTCGTGGTGACGGACGCGGTTCATTAAAGGAACTGGGCGTCCAGTATGATGTCGTCGAGATGAAAAACGCCGAGACGATCGACGTACCGGCCGTTCTCGAACGGATCACACCGCAGACGAAGGTCGTCGGGATTCAGCGTTCAAAAGGCTATGCGACGCGACGTAGTCTGCCGGTCAACGAGATCGGAGAAGCGATCGCCACCATCAAAGCTGTCCATCCGCACGTACTGATCTTCGTCGATAACTGCTACGGTGAATTCGTCGAGACAATCGAACCGACGCACGTCGGGGCAGACTTGATGGCAGGGTCGTTGATTAAGAATCCGGGTGGTGGTCTTGCGAAGACTGGCGGTTATCTCGTCGGTCGAACGGACTTGATCGAACGGGCATCGTTCCGGATGACGACGCCAGGGATTGGCGCCGAAGCCGGTCCATCGTTATCGGCACTTCCGGATATGTATCAAGGTTTCTATATGGCACCACATACGGTGAGCCAAGCGTTGATGGGCGCGATGTTCACGTCGAGCATGCTCGGTCAGTTCGGCTTTGATACGGCACCGCATCATACGGCAGAACGGACGGATTTGATTCAATCGGTTTCGTTCCATGCGCCGGAGCCGATGATTGCCTTCTGTCAAGCGATTCAAGCTGCTTCACCCGTCAATGCACATGCGTTACCGATTCCGGATTATATGCCGGGATATGCGGACGATGTCATCATGGCAGCAGGAACATTCGTACAAGGATCATCGATTGAGTTGTCAGCGGATGGTCCGATCCGTGCGCCCTATACCGCGTACGTCCAAGGTGGTTTGACGTATAGCCACGTTAAGATTGCCATCATCTCAGCCGTCAATCACTTGATGGAAAAACAATTAATTCCAGAAAAAAACGTTTAATACTAGAATATCTCGTGAAAAGACCTCTGAACGACTTCATGTAAAGTGATTAAAAAAGTTGTGTTAACTTTTCTTACATCGCTTGACAAGTTGCCTGACAGAGGTTTATTCTCATGGAGTAAGGAAAAAGGAGGAACCACATGGCAGACTCATCACGCCAGTCCAAGCCACTATTTCCCATCGGAGTCGTTCAAGAGTTGACCGCGTTATCTGCCCGCCAGATCCGATACTACGAAGAACAAGGACTGATCAAACCGGAGCGGACAGAGACGAAGCGTCGCCTCTATTCGTTCAACGATGTCGATCGCTTGTTGTCGATCAAGGAATACCTGGATCAGGGACTGAATATCGCAGGGATCAAATTGATTTTTGAAAACGATCTCGTCAAACGCGAACGCGTTGCGGAGAGCGTCGTCGAGACGCGCCCGGAACTATCTGACGGCGAATTGTATAAACTCCTGAAAAATGAATTGAAGGAAGCAGGACGACATGGAAAGACGTCGCTCATCCAAGGTGAGCTCGGGCGTTTCTTCAAGTAAGGACCTGTAACCATATAAAAACGAATCGGAGAGGGGATTTGTCACATGACACGTCGCAACATTACACGAGAAGACATTTTGAAAATCGCTAAAGCTGAGGATGTACGCTTTATTCGCTTACAGTTCACAGATATCCTCGGAACGATCAAGAACGTTGAGATTCCAGTAAGCCAATTGGAAAAAGCACTTGATAACAAAATGATGTTCGATGGTTCATCGATCGAAGGATTCGTCCGGATCGAAGAATCAGATATGTATCTCTTCCCAGACTTGAACACATGGGTCGTCTTCCCATGGACAGAAGATGGAACAGGGAAAGTTGCACGTTTAATCTGTGACATCCACAATCCGGATGGCACGCCGTTCGCAGGAGACCCACGTGGTCAGCTCAAACGGGTACTTAAAGAGATGGAAGAGCTCGGTTTCTCATCATTCAACGTTGGACCAGAGCCAGAATTCTTCCTCTTCAAGAAAGATGAAAAAGGTCGTCCGACACTTGAATTGAACGACCAAGGTGGATACTTCGACCTCGCACCAGTCGACCTCGGCGAAAACTGCCGTAAAGAGATCGTCATCGAGCTCGAGAACATGGGCTTTGAAATCGAAGCATCACACCATGAAGTTGCTCCAGGTCAACACGAAATCGACTTCAAATATGCGGATGCGATCACGACAGCGGATAACATCCAAACGTTCAAACTCGTCGTCAAGACGATCGCTGCGAAGCACAACTTGCACGCGACATTCATGCCAAAACCACTCTTCGGTGTCAATGGATCAGGAATGCACGCGAACATGTCGCTCTTCAAAGGCAACGAGAATGTCTTCTTCGATGAAGGCAACGAAGACATGCAATTGTCGGATGATGCACGTGCCTTCACGGCAGGTATCCTCAAACACGCTCGTGCGTTCACGGCGGTTTGTAACCCGACAGTCAACTCATACAAACGTCTTGTTCCTGGCTACGAAGCACCTTGCTACGTCGCATGGTCAGCACGTAACCGTTCACCACTCGTCCGTGTTCCTGCAGCACGTGGACTCTCGACTCGGATCGAAGTTCGTTCAGTCGACCCAGCAGCGAACCCGTACCTTGCGCTTGCGACATTGCTCGCTTCAGGTCTTGACGGAATCAAGAACAACTTGAAAGCACCGGCTCCAATCGACCGTAACATCTACGTCATGGACAAACCGGAACGTGTTGCAAACGGAATTGATGATCTTCCATCAACACTCAGCCACGCACTCGAAGTCTTGAAAGCGGATGACGTCGTCATGCACGCTCTCGGCGATCACATCGCAGAACACTTCGTTGAATTGAAAGAAATCGAATGGGATATGTTCCGGACGCAAGTCACGGAATGGGAACGCGATCAGTACATGGTCTTGTTCTAATCCAACTCAAGCACTTCTGGACTTCTGTCCGGAAGTGCTTTTTTCATAGCGTCGACAGGGATTGAGTCAAGGATGTGGAAAGATACAAGAGTACAAAGAAAGGGAGACGATACATCATGAAAAAAGGATATGAAGGCAAAGAGATTACGGTCTATTTTGATTCGGAAGTCTGCATTCACTCTGGTCATTGTGTACAAAGTCTACCAACTGTCTTTGATGTCAAGCGGCGTCCGTGGATTGAAGCGGACGGGGCGCCGGTCGAAGACGTCATGCGGGTCGTCGACGGTTGTCCGAGCGGCGCCTTATCTTACGAACGGAGGGAAGCAAATGGAGCTGAAACGAGCGGAACGTAAAATCGAAGTCCATCAGGAAGGTGAAGTGATTGGGGAAATCACTTATAGCGACACGAACAACGGCATGTGGATCATTGATCACACATACGTCGATCCCGCGCACCGCAATCAACAGATTGGGGAACAACTCGTTGCCGAGATCGTCAACTGGGCACGAGAAGCAAACGTCAAGCTGTTACCGTTATGTCCGTTTGCGAAAAAAGAGTTTGAACATCAATCGGATTATCAGGACGTACAAGCAAATACGTGAACACAAAAATCTCCTCTAGTCTCTTAAGACCAGAGGGGATTTTTTCGAGTCATTGTTTATGATCCCTGACCTTCATTTTGCGAGAAACAATCATCGTACCGAAATAGGCGACGACGTACAGCACGACCAGTCCTTGTTTTAGCATATAAGGTAGATCCATTTGACTCGCGATTAGAAAAATGGCGCACAGCAATATCAAATAGGGTATGAACTGCTTATTTGGCATATCAGGACCTCCTTCACTATCCATTTATTTCTATTATAAGGATAACACAAGAGATGCATCGAAATAGGCTAAAGATGAATGACTTGCTTATAGATACAATCGTAGAAACGCCATCGTGATAACACCAGTCACGACCGTCCAGGATAAACTTTTACTGAAAATCGCGACCGCCATGGTCGGGAGGGCAGCGAAGACATGAAGCGTCGAAACCGTCGGAAACGCCTCATCTTGAGCGATGAGGAGATTCTGAAAAAAGAGGGCTCCAAGCAGGCAGACCGGAATGAACGAGAGCCATTCTGTTACGAGGCGCGGTAACGTCAGTCCATGAAGGACGAGAAACGGTAAGACGCGTGGAATCCATGTGACGAGTCCACAAGCTAAAAAAAGAGCAATTAATTCTGGGCGGATTTCCATCGTGTGATCACGACTCCTATACTTGCGCCACCGAGCGTCGCGCAAAGAACGGCGACTTCTGGAGAAAAGTAGCGCATGGTTATGTAAAGCAATAGTAAGACAATCAGTAAAAGGCAACTATTCACGGCAATACGGGAACGTTCCCCTTCAAACTGTAAGTACAATAAGCCGATGAACATCGCTGTCAGGGCAAAATCGAGACCGAAGCGCTCAGGATCAGGAAACCAGCTGCCGACAAGGGCGCCGAGAACGGTTGCGACGATCCAGCTGAAGTAAGCAGTCAGATTCAAGCCATGCATGAAGGACGGGGAGAGCTTCCCTTTTTGCGCAGTGTTCATCGCGACAGCGAACGACTCATCCGTTAGTAGCGTTCCGGTACCGAGGCGGTCGCGGAGATGACGTGTCTCAACATGTGGCGCAAGCGTCAGACTCATTAACAAGTGCCTGAGATTGACGATGAACGTCGTCAGAATGATGGCAGAAGCAGGACTATTTAATAGTAAGAGACTCGTGATGATAAACTGAGCGGCGCCGGCATAGATGAAGACGGACATGAATCCGACTTCAAGAGGGGATAAGCCGGAGGCACGACCGACGATCCCAGCTGAGAAGCCGATGCCGATATATCCGAGGACAGTGGGTAGACAGGCACGGACACCTGCTTGAAAGGCTGATGACATTCGATTCCTCCTCTTTTTTAAGAGCATAGCACTCATGCGGAATAACGTCACCAACTGGTCAATATTTTCATCATTTTTTTCGACATATTCGACTTGATTTGGTGGTAAAGACTAAGTGGTACGGCAAAATCAGTTAGGTAAAGGAGCGTTTTTCATGCACAAATTAATGAAAGATTCAAACCGGTTCGTTTCAGACATGGTCGACGGACTCGTACTAGCTCACCCTGATTTGTATAAAAAGGTCGAAGGTGTTAATGTCGTCGCACGGAAAGTGCCGCTTGATGGAAAAGTCGGACTCGTTTCTGGTGGGGGAAGTGGGCATGAACCCGCACATGCTGGATTCGTTGGGGATGGTATGCTTGCTGCGGCTGTTTGTGGGGAAGTCTTCACGTCACCGACACCGGACATGGTGCTCGAAGGCATCAAGGCAGCTCATGGTGGAAAAGGTGTCTTACTCGTCGTCAAGAACTACTCGGGTGATGTCATGAACTTCGATATGGCAAAGGAACTCGCTGAACTCGAGGACATCGAAGTCGACACGGTCGTCGTCAATGATGACATCGCGATCAAAAAGGAAGAGGATCGTCGTGGGGTTGCGGGAACGGTCTTCGTCCATAAGATTGCCGGAGCTGCGGCTGCAGAAGGGAAATCACTGAGTGAAGTCAAAGCAGTTGCGGAAAA
Organism: Exiguobacterium sp. s78; assembly: GCF_018618985.1. Lineage (NCBI taxonomy): Bacteria > Bacillati > Bacillota > Bacilli > Caryophanales > Exiguobacterium > Exiguobacterium sp. s78. The sequence goes on along the minus strand of NZ_JACSNB010000001.1, from coordinate 1,770,108 downwards.
AGTCATCCAGGGCGTTCGTTCGATCGGAATGGCACTCTCACCATGTTACATGCCAGAGAGTGGCAAACCAGGCTTTGAGTTGCATGACGACGAGATGGAAATCGGAATCGGCATCCATGGTGAAAAAGGACTTGAACGAAAAGCGGTCGCTTCCGTTGATGCGATCGTCAAAGAGTTGCTCGATCGTCTGACGAAAGAGGTACCAGACAAAAAAGTCGCCGTCATGGTGAATGGGATGGGTGGAACGCCAGAATCCGAACTGTATATCACGTATAAATACGTCGCGGAAGAACTTCAGGCACACGGTTACGAGATTGCCCGTTCGTTCGTTGGAAACTATATGACGTCGCTCGAGATGCACGGATTCTCAATCACGCTCTTACCAGTGGATGATGAACTGCTTGGGTATCTCGATGCAGAAACGAAAGCGATTGGATTCTAATTTAGATAAACGGGGTGTACAAAGATGAAGTTGACGACGGAACAGTTACGAAGCGCGCTCATCAAAGCAGCGGAACAGATTGAACAGCACAAGGATGAATTGACGGACCTTGACCGGGAAATCGGGGACGGGGACCACGGGATCAATATGTCACGTGGCTTCCAAGCAGTCCAAAAGACGTTAGAAGAACACGGCGAGTATGAGGACTTAGGAGCTTTATCGAAAGAGGTCGGGATGACGCTGATCAAGACGGTCGGTGGGGCATCCGGTCCTTTGTACGGCACGGCATTCGTTAAGTTCGCTGGTGCGTTCAAAGGGAAAACAGAAGTTGAAGGTGCAGAACTCGCGGATGCTTTCCATGAAGCGACGGAAGGCATCAAATCGCGTGGGAAATCGGAATTCGGTCAAAAGACGATGGTCGATATTTGGACACCGTTTCAAGAGGCGCTCTCGCAAGAAGGGGATTTGAAAGCGGCAATCGATCAAGCGCTTGCTGATACGAAAGCGCGCATCGCAACGAAAGGGCGTGCGTCTTACTTCGGTGAAGCGACGGAAGGCGTCCAGGACCCAGGTAGTCTATCGAGTGCGTTGTTACTCGGCGAAATCGCGGAGGTGCTTCATGGTTAATCTTGTACTCGTTTCCCATAGTGAAAAGCTTGCGACTGGACTAAAGGAACTGTTAGCAGAGATGGCACCGGATACGCCAGTCTTAATAGCAGCAGGTCTTGAGGACGGTAGCATTGGAACGGACGCGACGCGAATCGAAGAAACACTGAATACACTGGACGATGATGGAGTCGTTTTAACGGATATCGGTTCTGCGACGATGAACACGGAACTGGCCCTTGAACTATACAGTGGCGAACGGACGGTTCGGTTTATCGACGCACCACTCGTCGAAGGCGCGTTTTTAGCAGCTGTTCTTAGCGGACAGTCGAAATCCGTTGATGAGATTGAAGACGGATTGAAAAAAGAGTTTAGCAAATAAGGATCAAATCCCCTTTGCTTCAATGCAATGGGGATTCTTTCATATCTGAATGAAATGGTGCTATGAAAATTGTTATCATAATGCATGTACATAAATAGGACAGTAAAAGAATGTAAAGAATGAGGTGAGTTCTTGAGTTATACGTTAAGGAAAGCAGACACTGAAACCAAAAAGCAGACATTCATCCCCTTATTATTACTGGCTGATGAATCTATCGATAAGATTTATGAATATTTACCTAACGGTGACCTGTATTATCTCGAAGATTCATCTGGGCATGTAGTGGGTGTTATTGCTATGACCAAAATTAATCAAGATACAATGGAAATAAAAAACGTCGCCATCAAAAAAGAACAACAGGGTCAAGGGTTAGGAAAGAGGATCATCTCATTAACGCTCGAACAATATATGGAACAAGAGTATCATCATTTCATCGTAGGAACGGCTAATTCGAGTATTGATAATTTAGCTTTCTACCAAAAGCTTGGTTTCCGGCTATATGATATAAAAAAAGATTTTTTTCGGTCGTATCCAGAGGAAATCTGGGAGAACGGAATACAGGCGATCGACATGATCATGCTAGAGAAAAATGAGTGATCCACATTATATATGGAAAGGAATACATGTGAACTCCTCTATGCGAAAGAGTAGCACAAAGAATTATGATGTATGTGCTGAGGCGACACTTTTGAGTTTGGTGTTAGAAAAATGACTTTTAAAATGACTTTATTGTAGTTTTTATAAGACAGTGAAAACCCGGTCCCTCTGCAAAAGGGACCGGGTTAATTGTTTTATTTCGATGGTTTGAAGACCATAGTCGCTTCCACCGCTTTTTGCCATCCAGCATAGCGTTGTTCACGATCGTCTTCTTTCATCTCTGGTTTGAACTGGTGATCCAGTTTCCATTGTTTTTTGATCTCCGCTTTATCTTTCCAGTAACCAACAGCTAATCCAGCCAGGTAGGCTGCACCGAGTGCTGTCGTTTCGTTAATTTCTGGACGATCGACAGGAACGCCGAGGATGTCCGATTGGAACTGCATCAAGAAGTTATTCGCTACTGCACCACCGTCGACACGAAGTGTCTTCAGTTCGATACCAGAATCTTGTTCCATCGCTGTCAATACATCGCGTGTTTGATAAGCGAGTGATTCAAGCGTTGCCCGAACGAAATGCTCTTTATCTGTTCCTCGTGTTAACCCGAAGATTGCGCCACGAACATCTGAATCCCAGTATGGCGCACCGAGACCAACGAAGGCAGGAACGACATAAACACCGTCTGTTGAGTCGACTTTCGTTGCGTAACCTTCTGAATCTTTCGCATTTTTCAGCATCCGGAGTCCATCACGGAGCCACTGGATCGCAGAACCAGCGACGAAGATTGAACCTTCCAGCGCATATTCCACTTTTCCATCGACGCCCCAAGCGATCGTTGTCAAAAGACCGTGATCAGAAGAAACAGCTTTCTCACCCGTATTCATGAGCATGAAGCAACCTGTTCCGTATGTGTTTTTCCCTTCACCTGCTTCAAAGCACGTTTGACCGAAGAGTGCGGCTTGTTGGTCACCCGCAATACCAGCGATGGGCACTTCGTAACCGAAGAAATGATACGGTACCGTTTTGTCGTAGACTTCACTCGACTGACGAACTTCTGGCAACATGGAAGCAGGAACACTGAGGATATCGAGTAACTCTTCATCCCATTTTTGTTCGTAGATATTGTACATCAACGTCCGTGAAGCGTTCGTGTAGTCCGTGATGTGCGTTTTTCCACCAGACAGTTTCCAAACGAGCCACGTATCGATCGTACCGAAGAGCAATTCACCGTTTTCCGCCTGTTCACGCGCACCTTCGACATTATCGAGGATCCATTTGACTTTCGTCCCAGAGAAGTAGGCATCAATCAAAAGTCCTGTCTTATCGCGGAATTTCTGGTTCAATCCTTGTTCTTTTAAGTCATCACAGATACCAGACGTTTGACGCGATTGCCAAACGAGTGCGTGATAGACGGGTCTGCCTGTTTCTTTGTTCCAGACGACTGTCGTTTCACGTTGGTTCGTGATGCCGATTCCAGCGATTTGCTCAGGTTTGATATCTGCTGTACCGAGTGCTTCAGCCATGACAGCAAGAATCGAACCCCAGATTTCGTTTGCATCATGTTCGACCCAGCCTGGTTGCGGGAAGTACTGTTTGAATTCCCGTTGTGCCGAGTTGACGATTTTCCCATCGTGATCGAAGATGATCGCACGTGAGCTTGTCGTACCTTGGTCGAGTGCTAGGATATACTTGTTTTCCATTTCGAAATCCCCCTTGAGCGGTATGTGTTAGTGAGACGTGATCTTAGTAGATTAATTGATAGATGAACACGGCAATCGCTCCACCGATGATTGGACCAACGACAGGAATCCATGAATAGCCCCAGTCAGATGAACCTTTATTCGGAATTGGTAGGATAGCGTGCGCAATACGCGGTCCAAGGTCACGAGCCGGGTTGATGGCATACCCTGTTGTACCACCGAGCGATAGACCGATGACGACGACGAGTAAACCGACGATGAGTGGTTTTAAGCCGTCTCCGAACGTCGTTAAACCGAGTGCCAAGATACCGAAGACGAGAACGAATGTCCCGATGATCTCAGAAATCAAGTTCGACGGCGTATGACGAATCGCTGGACCTGTTGCGAACACACCGAGTTTTGCAGCTTGATCATCAGTCGCTTCAAAATGTTTCATGTAATGAAGCCAAACGAGAATGGCGCCGATGAAAGCTCCGACAAGTTGTCCGGCAATGTAGATCGGAACGTCTGCCCACGGTAGGTCAGAGTTCAAAGCAAGTGCGATCGTCAATGCGGGGTTCAAGTGTGCTCCACTTTCAGCAGCTACGAATGCTCCTGTCATGACGGCAAGACCCCAAGCGAACGTGATGACGATCCATCCGCTGTTTTCCGATTTCGTCTTTTTCAAGACGACACCGGCGACGACTCCATCCCCGAGCAGGATGAGGATCATCGTACCGATCATTTCCAATACAAAGTTATTCATGCAAAAACCCTCCCTTTGGATTAAAGCAGATAATGGCCTTTCTACTTTAAATTACTCCGATTTGAGAACGTTTTCAATACATATAATTGAAATATAGGAATGGAAATTTTTTATTTTGATGTTTAAAGATACGTAAAAGTGGATAAGAAAACACCTCTTACTGCCTGCAAGCAAGCAAAAGAGGTGTTACCGACGACGTTTTTTTCTTTTTTTAGGTCGAAACCAACTGCTGGAATAATCTAGTAGGATATGAATCGTGCTGGCTACGATGATGCCAATAACAAAAGCTGGCAGGGAAGCGAACCACGAATCAATCGTAGCAGAATCAAGAACCTGAAAATATAGACTTAAAAATAGTAGCGGAATCAGAATCGCAGCACTATAAAGAAGCCGAATGATGTCTCCGATGATCAGTCCATGCGACCAGATCGATCGGTGAGGCATGATCTTGACATACGGCATCCACAAGACTCGAAATGGTCCAAAGCGATAATAAGGTTCTGACTTTAAATCGAGGTCGGGTGACAACCAAAGGGTACCGACAGCGATACCGATGGCGGTTGGTAACCAATCGGTTTGTTGCGTTGCGACCGAATACGCAACGTAACCCGTCAGTGCGACGGTATTGACGGTATCATGTACATTTCCTGAAGGCATGAAAAAAGACCAGTCGTAACTGGTCCCTCCGTCAATGAATCGTCCGATACACGCCGATTACCTTACCAAGAATGGAGACATTATCGAAATACATCGGATCCATCGAGTCATTTTCTGGTTGTAAACGTACCTGTTGATCTTCTAAGAAGAACCGTTTCACCGTCGCTTCGCTATCTTCGGTCATAGCTACGACGATTTCTCCGTTTTCTGCTGTGTTTTGTTGGCGCACGATGACACGATCGCCGTCAAGAATACCTGCATTAATCATCGATTCACCATCGATCGTCAACATGAAGACCGTTTCGTTTCCTACATAATGTGCAGGGAGCGGGAACTGTTCTTCGATATTTTCAATCGCTGTAATCGGAAGACCCGCTGTGACTTTCCCGATGACGGGAACATGGACGATGGCTTCCGTGATTTCTTCAGGCTTATCAAGCAATATCTCAATCGCACGTGGTTTCGTCGGGTCACGGCGAATCATTCCCCGTTTCTCGAGTCGATCCAAATGACCGTGTACCGTCGAGCTAGACGCGAGTCCGACTGCTTCTCCGATTTCACGAACTGATGGTGGATACCCCTTCAGTTTCACTTCAGAGACGATGTAGTCGAGAATCTCTTGTTGGCGCTTAGACATTTTCCGCATACGAATTGCCACCTCTTTCTGGATTGAAGTTTGAAATGTAAGAATATATGTTTCTAGATTCACTATAACATAGAACAAATGAGCGTACAAACAATTGTTCGACATTTTGTGTTGACCGAACACGGGTTCTGTGTTTATTATGAGTTATGCGAACAATTGTTCCGCGAACATTTATTCTAACTCATTCATTTCATATTTGGAGGGATTCATGATGATTCATACGATTCGTACTCATGCTTTTTCAATTCTCTTCTATGCCTTAAGTATTGCCTTCGTGATCTTTTTACTCACACCGCGCCCGGATGAAAAAGTGGCGCAACTAATGACTGCTTCCGTTACTGTCGATGAGAACGCCACAGTCGAACAAATTGCTGAAGTCTACAATGACGGTTCGATGTCAGATGAAGAATACGTCAACTGGTTGATTAAAAATAATGATGTCGAGACAAAACACGTCATCTCAAAAAGCAAAATCGTTGTACCAATCGCACAACAATGACAAAATGGAAAAGTTGTGAAAGAACGAACAGGGATGTGAGGTACGATGAAGGTCGTGATTTATTGTCGGGTGTCGACCGAAAAAGAAGCACAAGATAGTTCGATCGAACGCCAACGGATGGAGCTTTCGAAGGTCGCGTCTCAAAAGGGTTTTGATGTCGTGGATGTCGTCTCTGAAAAAGAGAGTGGATATGACGTCGATCGGGAAGGGATGCTGACGGTTCTTGACCATGTGACACGTGATGCGGTAGATGCGGTACTCGTGACGGATGACACACGGATTGGTCGAGGGAATGCGAAAATCGCTATTTTGCACACGTTTAAGAAGCACGGTGTTCGGTTGATGACACTTGATTCTGATGGAGAATACCAGCTTGCTGATGCAGAAGCGATGGTCCTTGAGATCGTCTCACTGGTGGAAGAATATCAACGGAAACTGCATAATGCAAAAATCGCGCGCGGCATGCGGCGAGCTGTCGAACAAGGCTTTCGTCCGGAACGAAATCTGAATCGCCAAGGAGAGAACGCTGGGCGTAGTCGAAAGGACGTACCGATCGAAGAAATCGTACGCCTCCGTGAACTCGGACTGACGTTTTCAGATATCGCCATTACGCTTCGCGGGATGGGACATGATATTTCAAAGGCAACGGTCAATCGTCGATATCTTGAATACCGCGAACTGACACCTAGCCCGGAATGAAAAGCAAGTTACCCGTCGACTGACGCGGTTAACTTGCTTTTTTTTATAGCCTATTTTAAAGTAAGGATACAATTGAATAACTCAAGTTTGAGTCGTACAGAAAGAGGGATTCCATGTTATCACAAGAGCAATTAGATCGAATCAATGCATTAGCGAATAAATCAAAAGTCGAGCCGTTATCAGAAGCCGAAACCGCAGAGCAAAAAGAGTTACGTGCAGCGTATCTCGCAGCATTCCGTGGATCGTTCAAAAACCAACTCATGGGCATGAAAATCGTCGATGAAGAAGGAACGGACGTAACACCAGAGAAATTGAAACAAGCACAAGAAGAAGAACGGAATAAACAATAATCGTTTATTTCTTCTATAGTAAGGAAGAGGTCCCCAATCGGTGGATCTCTTTTTTTGTTAGATTGGTTAGATAGGAAACATTGTACGATAGCAATACATCTTAATAACGATCTTTCATCAATTCATGCATCCTGTATGAGTCGATAGAACGGCTATAGATAGCGCATTCATTTTAATGTGACATACTATTTAGAAAAGTTGTATCACATTTAAGAGTGTGCTAAAATGAGTAGGAATTTGTGAAAAAGAGAGAGGATGATTGTTTTGACGAACATGACGACAGTAGAACAATTAGCAATTAATACGATTCGTACCTTATCGATTGATGCCGTACAAAAGGCGAACTCGGGTCACCCAGGTATGCCAATGGGAGCAGCGCCGATGGCATTCTCGCTTTGGGCGGATCATATGAACCACAACCCTAAAAATCCAGAATGGTTCAACCGCGACCGTTTTGTACTTTCAGCCGGACACGGTTCGATGCTTCTCTACTCACTCCTCCACCTATCGGGATATGATCTATCAATGGATGATCTTAAATCATTCCGTCAATGGGGATCAAAAACACCAGGTCACCCGGAATACCGTCACACGGCTGGTGTAGATGCGACAACAGGTCCACTTGGTCAAGGGATCGCAATGGCAGTTGGTATGGCGATGGCAGAACGTCATCTTGAAGCAAAATACAACCGTGACGATCTCAACGTCGTCGATCACTTCACATACGGAATTTGTGGAGATGGAGACTTAATGGAAGGTGTCTCAGCTGAGGCGGCTTCACTCGCAGGTCACCTTGGTCTTGGTAAATTGGTCGTATTGTACGATTCAAACGATATCTCACTTGACGGCGATCTTGATAAATCATTCTCTGAAAACGTCCAGAAGCGCTTCGAAGCGTACAACTGGCAAGTCATTCGCGTAGAAGACGGAACGGATATCGATTCGATTTCGAAAGCAATCGCGGCGGCACAAGCAGAGACGACAAAACCGACATTGATCGAAGTCAAGACAGTCATCGGTTTCGGTTCACCGAACAAATCAGGGAAGTCGGCTTCTCACGGTGCACCACTCGGTGAAGCAGAAATCAAGTTGACGAAAGCTAGCTACATTTGGGATCACGAAGAGTTCTACGTTCCTGAAGAAGTCAAATCATTGTTTGACGAGCGGATCGTCCAACGCGGTGCTTCTGCAGAAGACGCTTGGAACGAGACGATGAAACAATACGAAGCAGCGCACCCAGAATTGCATGCTGAACTCGTTCGCGCAATCGCAAACGAATTGCCAAGCAACTGGGAAGCAGATCTTCCGACGTACGACTTGTCATCGAAAAAAGCGACACGTCAAACGAGTGGTGAAGTCTTGAACGGTCTTGCGAAGAACGTTCCGACATTGTTCGGTGGTTCAGCTGACCTTGCAGGATCGAACAACACGATGCTCAAAGGCGAAGCAGACTTCGATATCGACCCAAGCGGTCGTAACATCTGGTTCGGTGTACGTGAATTCGCAATGGCAGCAGCTGTCAACGGTATGGCACTTCACGGCGGCGTCATTCCTTACGGTGCGACATTCTTCGTCTTCTCGGATTACCTCCGTCCAGCTGTTCGTTTAGCAGCATTAATGGGACTTCCATCAATCTTCGTTCTGACACACGACTCGATTGCTGTCGGTGAAGATGGTCCAACACACGAGCCAGTCGAACACTTGATGAGCTTCCGTGCAATGCCGAACGTCACGATCTACCGCCCAGCAGACGGAAAAGAGACAATCGCAGCATGGAAAACAGCGGTACAAGCAAAAGACAAACCAACACTTCTCGTCTTGACACGTCAAGGTCTTCCTGAACTTGAAGGCACGACGACGGAAGGCGCTGAAAAAGGTGGTTATGTCATCGCTGGTGACGTCACGAAAGCTGATACACTCTTGCTCGGTACGGGTTCAGAAGTGCACCTTCTTGTTGAAGCACAAAAAGAACTTGGTGAATCAGTAGCTGTCGTTTCGCTTCCATCATGGGAAGTATTCGAAGCACAGTCAGCAGAGTACAAAGAATCAGTTCTTCCGAAACACATCACGAAACGTGTAGCAATCGAAGCAGGGGCTTCACTCGGTTGGTACAAATATGTAGGAACAGAAGGACAAGTCATCGGAATCGATCGTTTCGGCGCATCTGCTCCTGGAGACTTCCTCTTGAAAGAATACGGCATGTCTGTTGAGAACGTTTTAGCGACAGTCAAGCAACTCGGATAATCATTTCCGGAAAAACGGGTCCGATCTTACGTCGGGCTCGTTTTTCATCTATTATCATCTATGCAAACAATTGGAATTATAGTATAGTAAAAAGCGACGTTTTAAGTTAGAGGAGGAAGCAACTTGGCTACATGGATTTGGATTTTAATTGCCCTTCTTTGCTTGGTAGCAGGTGTCGCCCTTGGTTTCTATATCGCTCGTCGATACATGATGAACTACTTGGAGCAAAACCCACCAATCAACGAAGATATGATTAAGACATTGATGATGCAAATGGGTCAAAAGCCATCACAAAAGAAAGTCAACCAAGTGATGCGTTCAATGAGTGGTTCAATGAAATCACCTAAAAAATAAGCTGTACGAAAGGGGACCAAATGGTCTCCTTTTTATTTGCTATTTTTTAGAAAGAGAACTAATCTAAAATGTGAGACTATTTCAAATAATCATAGGATTTAAAAAAGGGGGGAGACTTGAATGGGAGTCTTCAGGAAACTCAGTTGGTTTTTCCGACGAGAATGGAAAGCATATAGTCTTGGGGTCGTCTGCTTGATTTTTGTAGCAGCATTAGAACTCATTCCACCGAAGATCATCGGGACGACAGTCAATGGTCTAAGTGAGGGGAGCTTGACGAAGAATGATTTGATTCGTCTCGCAGGTACATTGTTGCTCATCGGGGTCGCGACGTATTTCATTCGATATTTTTGGCGTTTTCATATCTTTGGGGCATCGATTCGTCTCGGTCGATTGTTACGCAGTCAACTGTATGGTCATTTTTCAGATTTGGATCAATCGTTCTATAAGAAATATCGGAGCGGAGATTTGATGGCGCATGCGACAAACGACGTACAAGCGGTATCGATGACAGCGGGTGCCGGTATTCTAACGCTCGTCGACTCGGTGACGATGGGGAGCTTCGTCATCATCACGATGGTCACGACGATCAGTTGGAAATTGACGCTTGTATCACTTCTACCGATGCCGCTGATGGTCTACTTGACGTCACGCTACGGGAAAATGTTACATTCGCGTTTTCATGACGCGCAGGAAGCCTTCTCCGATTTGAATGATAAGGTCGCGGAAAGCATTAGTGGTGTCCGCGTCTTAAAAGCAACAGGGGAAGTTGAATCTGATGTGCAGACGTTCACGGATCTATCGGATGACGTCGTCCAAAAAAACCGTCGTGTCGCAAAAATCGACGCGCTGTTTGACCCGACGATTTTTGGATTAGTTGGTCTATCGTACATCATCGCTGTCGGATACGGTGCGTACCTGTTACAACAAGGTGAGATCCGAATCGGTGACATCGTCTCATTCACTACATATCTTGGTTTATTGACGTGGCCGATGCTCGCATTCGGTTGGTTGTTCAACATCGTCGAACGTGGTCGTGCTTCTTACGATCGGATCGAGCGGATGCTTGCGATCGAACCGGAAATTAAAGACGCGAAGGAAGCAGCGACGCGTGTTTCATCACCAGAACTCCACGTTGGGATTGAGCGTTTTATTTATGATACGCAACCGGTCTTACAAGACATCGATGTGACATTGAAGCCCGGTAAATCGCTCGGAATCGTCGGAAAGACTGGTGCCGGGAAATCGACGTTCGTTCGCTTATTGTCTCGCGAATACGACGTCAAACAAGGCGCCATCACGATTGGTGGACGAGACATCAAACAATTGACGCGTGACACCGTCCGTCGTCAAGTAGCGATCGTTCCACAGGATCATTTCTTATTCTCGGCGTCGATTGCTGATAATATTGCCTTTGCAAAACCGGATGCATCAATGGAAGACATCATGGAAGCGGCACGTATTGCAGCAGTCCATGAGGACATTCTCGGCTTTAAGGAAGGGTACGCGACGATGGTCGGGGAGCGTGGGGTGACGTTATCCGGCGGTCAAAAACAACGGATTTCGATTGCACGGGCGTTACTAGCGGACTGTCCGATTTTAGTGCTCGATGATGCCTTGTCTGCGGTCGATGCCAAGACCGAGGAAGCGATCATCCACCACTTCCGGACGGCGGATCACGATCAAGCGCAAATCATCGTCGCCCACCGGTTATCGGCTGTGTCGCATACCGATGAGATCATCGTCCTTGAAGACGGTCGGATCATCGAACGAGGCACACATGAGCAATTACTCGCTCATGACGGTTGGTATAAAGAGACGTACGATCGCCAGCAACTAGAATCACTTGTCGAACAAGGAGGGCGTTCCGAATGAATCATGATATCAATGAAAAAGCCGTCCTGAAGCGATTGCTTGATTTCGTCAAACCGTTCAAAAAGCAGGTCAGCATTGCCTTCATCCTGCTGTTCATTACGACAGCAGCAAAACTCGGGGGACCGTATCTCGTCAAGATTTTCATTGATGAATACGTCGCACCGGGTACGTATCCAGTACAGGAAGTCGCACTCTTATTTACAGCGTACTTGTTACTGCATACGACAGGGATCATCGTCGATTACTTACAGGCGTTCGAATTCCAAAAGATTGCCTTGCAAGTCATTCAACGCTTACGCATTGATGTGTTCCGTCATGTCATGCACCTACGGCTTGCCTATTTTGACCGGACGCCTGCCGGAGTGCTCGTGTCCCGGATCACGAACGATACGGAAGCAATCAAGGAGCTCTACATCGGTGTCTTGTCGACATTCGTACAAAGTGGTGTCCAGTTGATTGGAACATATATCTTCCTCTATCTACTAGAGCCGCGACTCGCGACGATTGCATTACTGTTGTTACCATTGTTTTATTTCATCATTTGGATTTACCGAAAGTATTCGACGAAGTATTACGCGGAAGTCCGCGATTTACTATCGAAAATCAATGCCCAACTGAACGAATCCATTAACGGGATGGCGATCATTCAACAATTCCGCCAAGAAAAACGCTTGATGGCAGAATTCGAGGAGACGAACGTTGCCCACCAGAATGGACGTTATAAGAACTTGAAGCTTGATAGTTGGTTACTGCGACCAATCATTGAATTGTTACTCGCCATTTCAATTGCGACACTCGTAACGTATTTCGGTGTCCTATCGTTCTCACAAACGGTCCAAGTTGGTGTCGTATATGCCTTCATCAGCTACATGGAGCGGATTTTCCAACCGGTTCAGCAAATCATGCAACGGTTGTCCGAGTTCCAACAAGCTGTCGTCTCAGCAGACCGTGTATTCAAGGTCCTCGATACGGATGAGCCAGAACCAACGAAACAACTCGAAGGGGATGCACGAGTATCGGAAGGACATATCGTCTTTGAAGACGTGCGCTTTAGTTATGACGGAGAGAAAGATGTCTTGAAAGGGATTTCGTTCGAGGCGAAAAAAGGACAGACGATTGCCCTCGTTGGTCATACGGGAAGTGGAAAAAGTTCGATCATCAATATCTTGATGCGCTTTTACGCGTACCAATCGGGTCGGATCTTGATTGATGGTCAACCGCTTGAGCAGTTATCGGAAGAAGAACTACGGCAACACGTCGGACTCGTGTTGCAGGATTCATTCTTGTTCACGGGAACGGTCGCTGATAACATTCGATTATTCGATAGTTCGATTTCCTTTGATCGAGTCGAAGCGGCTGCCAAATTCGTACAAGCAGACGGATTCATCAATCAACTGGACCAGCAATATGACAGTCCCGTTGCGGAACGGGGGGCGACGTTCTCAGCTGGGGAACGTCAGTTGATTTCCTTCGCACGCACGATGGCGCGGGATCCGAAAATCCTGATCCTCGATGAAGCGACAAGTTCGATTGATACGGAGACAGAGGAGAAAGTTCAAGTCGCACTTGAACGGATGCGTCAAGGGCGGACGACGATTGCCATTGCCCACCGTCTATCGACGATTCAAGATGCAGATTTGATTCTTGTGTTGCATCAAGGGGAAGTAATCGAGCAAGGAAATCACCAAGAATTAATCGCACAAGATGGTCTGTATAAGAAGATGTATCAGTTGCAATCCGGTCATGTCACGGTCTCTTAAAAAAAGATATAAAAAAAGCCTGCCAGGCGGCCTCGCCCGGCAGGTTGTTTGTTCGGATTAGTAGACTGTGACTGTGACGTTTTGGCGTCCCCAGTTAAGTGCTTCTTGTTGTGAACCAACGAGAAGGTCAAGTTTGTTACCTTGGATTGCGCCACCACGGTCGAGTACGATTGCTTCACCAATGCCTTCGATGTGCATACGTGTACCGATTGGGTATTGTGAAGAAGCTGCTACGATACGCATACCATTGTACGTGATCGTATTTGTAACGTCATAACCGCTTGCTGTCAACGCACGACCGTTGTAGAGTTGGCTACCGTTGTTAGACGGGTCGTTCGTGTAAGCAGTGACGTTCATTGTCACTTTCGTACCTGATTTTGCAGGTGTCGATTGTTTTGTTGCAGTTGCTGGTTTAGCAGCTGCTTTTGGTGCTGGCTTCGCAGCTGGTTTAGCAGCTGGTTGTGCTTGTGCTGCTGGTGCTTTCGATACGCCAGCGAGTGAAGTATAGTCGCTGTGTACGTAGCGTGTTTTACCATCGATTGTTGTTTTGATCCATGCACCGACTTTACCTTCTACGTTGACTTTTTCGCCTTTGTAGAGGTTACCGACATCTTTCGAGCTTGTCGTTGGTTGTGTGCGGACGTTTAGTACTGCCGTAGTAACTGTCGCTTTTTTAAAGTCGAATGAGCCTGCTGCAGACGTATACGCGCCATGGACATAACGTTTTTGACCGTTAATGTGTGTTTGGATCCATGCGCCAGAACGTCCTTCGACATTTAATGTTTGACCTTTATATACATTGCCTACGTCTGCTGATGCAGTTGTAGGTGCTGTGCGTACGTTGAGTACTGGTGTATTTACTGTTACCGTTTCTGAGGCAGCCTCTGTCTCTTGGGCAAATCCTACTGATAGAGCTGTTGCTGCAAGACCGGCAGCGAAAACTGCTTTTTTCATTATTGATGTCCTCCTGACATATGCTGTGTTTACTGTTCCTACTTTACACGGCAAAACTGACCTGTGCGTTTACAGGTCAATGTCATTCGAGTTACAAACCGGGCTATTGTGACAACGAGATTGCAAAAGGTCGGTTTTTGTCATCGATAGGACATACTGATTATGAAAAACGGATGTTTGTAGGTCTTTTGGATTACTTTTGCTGAAAGATTCGCACAATTCAACAGAAAAAAGTCTTAAAAATAGAAACTATGTCATCCTTCTATCGTCTAGTGATGAAAAAGTGAAATGGAGGATACGCAGATCAATACTTGACGATCGTCGTCACGCCGAACGCTGTCAGGTAAGAACGATGGAACAATTCCTGCATCCAATCGTTAGCGGAAAGCTGAAACGTGCCGTGAATCGTTTGGTACGTTCGCTGTCGAATATTGATTTCAATCGGCTCTAGTAAGGGGGCGGATGGTAGATGGTCATGCATGCTGTCATTTTGATTTTCAATATAAAGCAACTCGAGGACATCTCCTTCTTCCATATAACGCTGTAAGTAAATCATGAACTCCCACTGATCAGCACCTTCGATCGTGTACAGGTAAGGCATCGTGAACCTTCCTCGCTTCAATGATACGTATTCAATCGCTTCGACTTCATGTACGTATAATTGGGGGAGATCGTCAGGTATATAGAGAGGACGAGAACTAGCAATGAATGTAAGAGCGGACATAAAGCACCTCCATCAGAAATAAGAAACCATAAAAAAGTCAGCATTCGCACTCGAATGCTGACCAGATCGTGCATTAAGATAAAAGCGGTTCATTCGAACCGTGAATGGTATAGTTTTGGACGATGCGTGAATATTCTAAAAGCAGGACATCGAGTTCATGACTAAGTTGTAGAACACGCGGGGAGGTGAAGCTGGACTGGTCAGCTTGATGATATAGTTCGCTACGTTTGGCTTCGATGGCTAACGTCAATAGTTGTTGTGTCGTCATAGCAGTCTCCCTTACATTGGTGTCGTATCCATATTCTAGCAAGTCCATTTACGAGGCGCAACGAGATTTCAGTAAAATCGACGAAATGTAATTTTTTTGTAATTTTGGCGGACACGAATCTTTTGCAACTTTCTGTGAGATAATAGGTGCTAAATGCAGATGAGTTTGGCAAAATAGAGGAGGAACTTCTTCTATAGTAGTAAAGGAAAGGGGATGCTCATGATGGAGCTCTCGTTATGGTTAGCGTTTGGAGCAGGATTATTATCTTTCGTCTCTCCGTGTACGCTACCACTGTATCCTGTGTTTCTCTCATACATCACAGGCGTGTCGGTAACGGATTTAAAAGAACGGGGCGTACGAGAAAAGCGATCCTTGTTTCATACGTTAGCGTTCCTCGTTGGTTTTGCGATGGTATTCGTTGTGCTCGGGTTATCGACATCGTTATTCGCAGATGTCTTTATCACATATCGGGATACGTTACGGATGGTTGGGGCACTCGTCATCTTCGTATTTGGGATTGTTCTCGTCGGATTATGGCAACCAACATTCTTGATGCGTGAAAAGAAACTGAATCTCGGGGAACGAAAAGGGGGGTACGTCGGGACGGTACTCGTCGGAATCGGGTTTGCAGCCGGTTGGACACCGTGTACAGGTCCGATTCTCGCAGGCGTCATCGGATTAGCTGCGACCAATCCGAGTCAAGGCATGTTCTACATGCTCGCGTATGTCCTTGGCTTCTCGATTCCGTTCTTATTGATGGCGTTCTTCGTCGGTCGTTCGCGCTTGTTCGTGCAGTATAGTCTGAAATTAACGAAATTCGGGGGAGCCTTGATGATGGTGTTCGGAGTCATGCTGTATTTTGATGGCTTAAGTAAATTCGCAGCATGGATGAGTGACATCGTCGGATTCACTGGATTTTAATCAAGGAAGTGATCGGATGATTTGGATATCAACTGGGGTAGCGCTCGTCATGGGATTGCTGATCAGCTTCATTCGTGTGAAGGCATCAGCAAAACCGACGAATGCTAAAAAAATCTTGATCCCGCCCTTTGCGATGTCGACGGGGATGCTACAGTTTTTATACCCAGCATCCCGTCTGACATGGACGGAAGTGGCAGAAGCATTGCTCATTGGAGCCATCTTCAGCATCTTTTTGATCAAGACATCCAATTTTTATGAAGCAGAAGGGCAGATTTATTTGCAACGTTCGAAAGCTTTTTTCATCGTCTTATTCGGTATCTTATTCATTCGGACGGTTGCGAAGTTCTTCATCGGCGGGCAGATCGATATCTTCGAAACGGGTGGGATTTTTTATCTCGTTGCCTTCGGAATGATTGCACCGTGGCGCTTCGCGATGTATATGAAATACAAACGAGTCAAGTCGGGCACCGTGCCGGTTGCGCACTTACCTCACTAAAAAAACCGCTGAAGGCGACTTCGGCGGTTTTTCGTGCATCCTTCAATTTTGGAAGTATAATGCGTAGTCTCGCCAGTCGATGGCGTGCTCCGTCAGTGCTTTTTTCAAGAATTTATGATCGCGTTTTGGCGTAGCGGAAATATATCCTTTGACGACCAGTTCAGATGTCATCTCTGTCGCTTGTTCCTCCAGTGCGAACTGTCCGATCCGCCCGGCAATCTTGCGGCGTGCGACATCACGAAATGCCGATGGAACCGGCATGACGAGAGCGTTCAATAATTCCATCGTCTCATCCGTCCAAAGATGTCGTGTTTGGTCGATGTACTCATCTTCCCAGTCCATCATCGATTTACCGTCTTCTTTCGGTAACTTCTTGAGGAACTTCCGGAACATGAAAAACCCGCCAATTGCCATGAGTGTGATCATGATAAAGCCCCAGAGCAGAATCCCGTTCATGAACCATTCCATGCGCGACTCATCCCCCTTTCACATCAAATATAGATTAGCATAAATCAGGTGGACGTGCTATGATGAATGACGGAGAAAGTGAGGCGAAAGAATGCTGCAACCATACGTACAATTGGACGAGACCGGACAGCCCCGTAAAGGTGTTTTACCTGAAACAGCGGACGGTCGGATCGTTGAATTCTATTATGATACGAAGGGCGAAGAGATCACGGTTATCTTCGTCACCGTTCCGGCAGAAGATGCGAGCCGGAAGCGTGCGTTTACGGTCGGGAAAACGTTCAAAACGGTCTCGACACTCGAAGACTTCACGTTACTTCACTATGAATGGGCAAATGACCAGATTTTCGCAACACTTGAGATGTTCGCGGATGGGTCGAAACGTCAAATCGACGCTTCGAGATTGCTCGACTATTAAAAAAGAAGGAGATGCGGATTGCCGCGTCTCCTTCTTTTGATATTCAAGAAATATATAGTCGGATGACCTCGTCATGTAATTCAACCTGTCCACCGATCGGGAACGTGAACAAAGGACTCGTATGTCCAAAATCGACATTCGCAAGAACTGGTACGTGCTCTAAGACTGGATAGAGCGAAATCAGATACCGCAGATGCTCTTCCGTCATCTTCGTTGCGAGTTGGAAGCGTCCGAAGACGATCCCGCGAATCGTTTCGGCACCCGGTTGCGCCATCAAAGAGGCGAAATCACGGGCGAACGTCGCTGGATGGACTTCGTAATCGTCTTCAAGGAATAAAATCGTATCCCGTAAATCAGGGAAGTGCGGTGTGCCTTGCAGGAGATTCAACGTACAAAGATTCCCACCGAGCAGACGACCACTTGCTTGCCCAGAGGATAAAAGAATCGGTCCTTTGTTCGGTAACGTAATGACATGTCCGCGATCGGTATCACGCCAATGGACCGAAGGCTTGATCGTAACGGGATCCGTTCCAAACAACACTTGCTTGAAGTAATCGATCGTATAGGCGTCGCGATCACGGAAAGCCCGTAACATTGGTCCCGAGTACGTCACTAAGCCGGTATTCGTTAGAATGGCGTGACTGAGTGCTGTGATATCGGAGAAGCCACAAAGGATTTTCGGATGTGTCCGAATCAATTCGTAGTCGAGTAAGTCGACGAGTTCATTCGTACTGAATCCACCGCGAACACACAGAATCGCATCAACGTTCGGATCAGCGAACGCGGCATGGAGGTCTGCAACCCGTAACTCAGGATCACTGGAACCAAACGGATTGACAGCACGCGCATGTTGACTGATCGAGACACGTAATCCGAGTGATTCGAGGGTTTGGATCGCACCATCGATGATCTTCATCTCGACCGTTGAGAGACTTGAAGCGGGTGCGACTAAACGGACATGAGAACCATCTACCAACTTCTTTGGCGTTAACGTCGGCAGGTGGGCAGCGATGATCTCTAAACGGTTACCGAAGGGATCGGCTGTGAAGAAACGACGACGTGGCGCAAGGCGTGTGTCATGCTCAACCGGATAACCGGCAGCTTGAAGAACATCGCTCAAAGCTTCGAACGCAGCGACGGTTAATCCAGGATGCGCTTTTTTAGCAGGGGAGAATGGCTCCTCGATGCCGAGATGAAGTGCTGCACCATGATCTTCGAACCAGACACCACCACTGGCTTGAACACCAGCCGGTTTTTCGACTTCCTTCATATGTAAAAGCCCGGCATAAAATGCACGGGCGCGATCTTCTTCGTTTTTTGGCATAGCGAGCTGGACATGATCTAACATGAAGACACTTCCTTTACGAATTAAATTCAGGCAACGAACTGGGTGATCCGTTTCAGTTCACGTTCGACGAGGTTCAAGTAGAAGACACCTTCAATCCGGCGATCGAGAGATTGTGCGATCTCGTATAGATTCGTCCGAAGCGCTGCGAGATACGACGCTTCCTCACCAAGAGATTGACGATGGGCGAACGCATAGTGAGCGAGTAGGAACTGGAGATATCCACGGTCGGTCAAGAATGGAATCAATTGTTTTTTCTCTTCCATCGACCAGGTATAGTTCGTATCGTAATACATCTTCGCATATAGGTGGTACGGCTCGTCGCCACCTGTGAACAAGGTTTCGCCACGCTTAACTTCTTCGATTAAGCGTTCACTCCAGTCAAAGCGTTCTTTTTTGCGACTAAGGAACAACGGTAGGATATATGGATGTGCCTGATCCGGCATCCGTGAACAACCGCGTTCATGCCGAAGTGCTGCATAAAGTAGCAAGGCACGATCTTCGAAGCCACGTTCAATCGCATACGTCATCCGGCTAAATGCTTCACAGGATGGGCAATCACTAAGTTCGTCACTTGGCGCGTCAACCCATTCCGAGAGATAATGATCGGCTTGTTCCTCGTCACCGAGTTTGCTATAGACCATGAAGCTGATATAGTCGCGCGTCCGAATAAAGCCATGCGCGTCACAGAAATCGATGAAGCGATCAAGATCTTCTTCGAGAAGCGAGACCGTCACGTCTTCTTGTTCTGCCATATAGATCAAGTAGGACTTGTAGTTCCAGTACAAATCAAGTTCTTGTTTTGGAGTTAGTGTCATCTCATCTTTTCGGATCCATTCCATCAAGAGCGTGAAGGACACAAGAAACGATCGGAAGTGTCCTAAATCAAATTGATTTTGTGAAAATGTCCATAAGGAGAGGAAGCGGAGTGAATCATCAGCTGTTTCCTCAAAGATGGCCCATAAGGCCTCACCGCGTGCAACGGAGGGTTCTTCTTCCTTTAAGCGAAGATATAAGAGATGGAGTTCTTCTTGAGGGTTCATCTGTACCCCTCCTTTCTTATATAAGTATACCACGAGCGTTTTGAGAAATCGCAATTGAGCGAGGACGGAATAAAAAAAGATTCCGAACCCGCTCAATCGCGGTTCGGAATCATTTCAAGTATTTGTGGATGAGTTTCAGCTGTCGGATGTAGCAAATCATGTACTGTGTAACCATTGAGTACTTGATGGAACGCCGCAATGGCATCATCGAAAGCATCACGTGCTGGATTGAGCGAAGGAATCTCGTGAATGCCTTCTTGCGGATCGAGAAAATGAACGGTTGGTTCAAAAAGTTGTACGACGTCACCGATATGAATTGCATCCGGAGGGCTCGCTAATCGAAAACCACCTCCACGACCACGGACAGATTCAATCAGACCACTCTGTCCTAAACGATAGACTACTTTCATCAAATGATTCTTAGAAATGTCGTAACAATCCGCTACTTCCTGGATTCGGACTAAACGATCGGGATGAGCTGCTGCGAACAGCAGAGACCGAATCGCGTAATCCGTATAACGTGTCATGCGCATTTTCATCACCTACTTACCACACATACTAGGGGGGGACGCAAGCATTTACAACTTTCAATGTGCAAAAAATAAGATGCATTTTAGAGATTGTTTTTGAGAGTGGATTCACGCATAATGGACGGTGAAAGGTAGGTTAAATTATGCATTTCGATCAGGCATTACACCTTTTGCAACAGCTCGGTCCATCGATGGAGCAAAAGGGATTGCGGATCGCGACGCGCTTCTATGACTCGCTCGAGGCGACGTACGAAGAAGAATTGCGCGCGCTTCGAGAAGCGGGAGCTCAGGACGGAACTCGCGCATTACGGATTTTACGCCTGAGTCAATTATTGAATCAGATTACAAACCAGCATGAATCGAGTGAACTGTTTAAATTGATTTTACTGAATGAAATCGATCAGACGAAATCGTTTCTGTTGACGTACCCTGACATCATCAGTCGTGAAATTCTTCAAGCTATTCAAATCGAATATGACCTTAAAGAAGATGCACCTTTACTTCAAGCATGGGCAATTGTTCACCATCAACTCGTCGATACGTGTCGGCATTTTTGTAAATACCGCCGTGCTGAAAACTGGCGCCAACAAGATATCTTGTTGATTGCAGAAGAGCATCATCTTGGAGCCGTCATCGACGAAGCTCGGCATGCACTCCTGACCGGTCGAAAAACGACATTGTTACATGTCTCAGCTGAGGAACTGGCAGAACGAATGTTAGCGAATGTCGTATCCTTGACGACGAAAGGGATGGTCGTTCATCACATTCGTCAAGAAGGATGGGAACAACAGATGCACGAATTCTTGACGATGATCACGGTAAATGATCCGATCGTCTTCGTCAGTGGATCGACGAATTTCATTGAAGAAATCCAGCAACGACTTGATCCGTTACCGGTCCTGTTCGGTCCGTTCGTAGCGGCAAATCAATTACCTTCTTAACGAGAAAAGCGATGTGTAACGCTCTGACAAAAGTCGGAGCATGACACATCGCTTTTTTTTTAGGCGGATTTCGTTAAGCGTTTCGCGCGTTGGATCGACCGGTCTAGTGCGAGATAGACCCCACCTGATACACAGCAGAGCAGTCCGACGAATCCGAGCGCAAAGTCACCTTTTCCAGTATCAAGGAATAACGATCCGAGAAGCGGTGCGGTGACGCCGCCAATCAACCACTGGAGACTCGCAGCACCGTTGTACGTTCCGCGGAGATGTTCTGGTGCAATCAAAGCGATGAACGTCATCTGCACAGGGGACATGATCATCTCACCGAGCGTATAGAACGCATAAATCGCAAGCAATACCGTCACGAGCACGACATAACTCGTTCCGAGTGAGAACAGGTAAGACGGCACGAATGCGAGGAAAATCATGCCGATTCCGAAAATCGAGGCCCCGAGCAACATGACTTTTCCGAATGCTTTGCCAGACAAGCGAGCAGCGATCGGGAACTGGAACAAGACGACCATGATTCCGTTCAGAGCCATCAGATAAGGGAACGGATTTTGTTTTGTCGGTAATCCCGGTAGTGCTTCCTTCAAGAAGACCGGTAACATACTCTCGACGAGGGCAAATCCCATCGAGATGAAGACACCCGCCCCGATGAAGATTAAAAAGACATGATCCTTCCGCAATACAGTGAGCGGTGATACTTTGACTTCGTCCGTCTTTTCGATATAGTCTGGCTTCGTCTCTTCGATGAAGAAGTAGAGAACGATTCCGTACAGGAAAAAGACGAAAGCGGCAGAGTAGAAGATGAGTGAACGGTCGACGAACAAGACGGCACTTCCGAGAAGTGGACCGAATGCGGCCCCGACGTTATGTCCCATCCGCAGCAGACCGAACGATTCGTTCAGGCGTTCTGGTGGCGTGACGTCAGCGACCATCGCGCTTGCCGCTGGATGGAACAGTGAACTGGATAAACCGAGCAACGCGTTCAACGCGAGAAGCGGTCCGAATGAATCAGCGAACGAAAAACCGATTAAAGCAATGACGTCACCGATGATCGAGAGGACCATCAGTGGTTTTCGACCGAATTTATCGGCGAAGTGACCACCGAGAACGGCGCCGACGAGCGACATGATCGGTCCGGTCGCCATGATGACACCGACCAAAAAGTAGGAATCGAGTCGATCCGCATAATAAAGAACTAAAAATGGTGCAATCATGAACATCATGATCCCCGTGATCGTTTCCCCGACGAACCGGATCCAGATGTTGCGATCAAGCTGTTTGAGTGCGTTAAACATAGTGAAAACCCCTTATATTCCGTTTTTAGACAATAGAAAAGACGGATACGCACAAATATGGGCATACCCGTCCTAATATAAGAGGGCAGCATGTACGTATACGCATACGCACACCCTGCTTAATTAAAAATTAAACGATTGGGTGACGTACAGTTGTAGCCGATACAAAGACAGTGTGGACAGATGTCCGGGCTTGATGGAATACCATTGTACGTCTCCTCCTTCTGTAATAGTAAACTTCCTAGTCATCGTAAAGAAGATCGTGATGAATTGTCAACTTTAAATCTGAAAATTGAGTCAATGAAGTGAAATGGACGAGACCTTGAAAATTCGGTATGATAGACTAGTTGCGAAAAAGATTGATCGGACTTTTGAATATATCGTTGAAAGGAACTACCATACATGACAAACATTCTACAAACGGAAGTCGAAAAGCGTCGGATTTTCGGCATCATCTCCCACCCGGATGCGGGTAAGACGACATTAACTGAAAAATTCCTCCTGCACGGAGGGGCAATCCGTGAGGCAGGTTCTGTCAAGGCACGGAAAAACTCGAAATTTGCGAAATCGGACTGGATGGAAA
The DNA here is from genome assembly GCF_018618985.1 of Exiguobacterium sp. s78. NCBI lineage: Bacteria > Bacillati > Bacillota > Bacilli > Caryophanales > Exiguobacterium > Exiguobacterium sp. s78. The sequence goes on along the minus strand of NZ_JACSNB010000001.1, from coordinate 1,746,566 downwards.
TCGAAAAACAACGCGGAATCTCTGTTACGTCTTCGGTCATGCAATTCGAATACAACAAAAAGATCGTCTCGATCATGGATACACCAGGTCACTCGGACTTCGGTGAAGATACGTACCGAATCCTGACAGCGGTTGACTCAGCGATCATGGTCATCGATGCGGCGAAAGGGATCGAGTCACAAACGAAGAAACTGTTCCAAGTCTGTCGGATGCGCGGGATTCCGATCTTTACGTTCATCAACAAGATGGACCGTCAAGCGCGTGACCCACTCGAATTGATGGAAGAACTCGAAGAAGTCCTCGGCATCCCGTCTGTAGCTGTGACGTGGCCAGCTGGTTCAGGGCAACAGTTCGAAGGAGTCTATGACCGTGTCAAAGGACAATTCCATTGTTTCAAGAACGATCGTAAGTCGATCGAACTCGGTGAGAAAGGTCTCGCGAACGAAGAACTCGCGACGACGATCAACTCGGAAATGTACGAGACGTTGATGGATGAAGTTGACTTACTCGACGGCGCAGGTAACGAATACGATGAAGAATTGATCGCAAAAGGTGAACTGACTCCGGTCTTCTTCGGATCAGCCCTCGTCGATTTTGGTGTCACACCACTTCTTGAACATTACTTGAACCTGTCCCCTTCACCGACACCTCGTGAGTCGAACAAAGGGAAAGTCGAACCGGCACAAGACTTCTTCAGCGGTTTCGTCTTCAAGATTCAAGCGAACATGAACCCGAATCACCGTGACCGGATTGCGTTCGTCCGTATTTGTACGGGTAAATTTGATCGTGGAATGGACGTCGTCTTGACACGGACAGGCAAGAAGATGAAGTTATCTCAATCGACACAATTCATGGCGGATGAGCGGGAAACAGTCAATGAAGCGTTCGCAGGAGACGTCATCGGGTTGTACGATTCAGGCAACTATCAAATCGGTGATACGATCACGAACGGTGATCCATCATTACAATATGAGGCACTACCAACGTTCGCACCAGAACTCTTCTTGAAGGTCTACACGAAAAACGCCTTAAAGTCGAAACAGTTCCAAAAAGGTGTCGAACAGCTCGCGCAAGAAGGTGCGATCCAGGTCTACAAAACGGAATACAACGAAATCATCCTTGGAGCGATCGGACAACTCCAATTCGAAGTCTTCGAGCACCGGCTCAAAGGTGAATATGGCGTTGACATCTTGAAGGATGCCGCGAACTTCCAAGTCGCAAAATGGATCAAGCCAGCAGAAGTCGCTGCCGTCAAACAATTGACGGATTCTCGGACGGTTCTCGTCTACGACCGTTGGGAGAATGCCGTGTTGTTATTCGCGAATGATTTCGTCTACGAGCGGTTCGTTCAGAAAAACGAAGGAACGATCACATTGGTCGATTCACCGCAACAACTCTAAGCTTTGACGGACTACTTTTCGAAGTGGTCCGTTTTTTCGTTCCTGAAATCTCGTTTGATGGCAAGCGAACAAGGGTAAAAACAGAGCGAGTTTGAATTCATATGAAAAAGGAAGGTGTCATGTGATGGCGAAACGGTTTGTTGGAATCTATCAGGATCAATCGAGTCTGGAACGAAAAATCGAGGAATTGAAACAACAGGGGCATCATGATTCGGATTTTTCTGTCGTCGGTCGAGATGACGCGGCAGACGAAGCATCGGGTGCGAGTTGGATTGATCAGGTCAAATCAAAATTTTCTAAAGAACCACCGCTCCGCGAGACATTAAAACGTGTCGGACATTCGGACGATGAGGCAGAACGGCATTACGCAGAAGTCGAGCGTGGCGGTCTTGCATTGTTCGTCAAGAATCGAGATCACGACCATGACCATGAGCACCATCATCACCATGACCACGATCATGATCATGACCATCGGCACGATGATAACAAGGTCGAAAATCCAGGGAACAACGCCTATGAATCCAATCACCGCGGGGACGGTGAGAAGAGCGACCGGGCGAAGTGGAAAGCAGACGATCTCGACTAATACCTAGAAGTGAAGGCGCCGCTTGCGGTGGACTTCACTTTTTTTCTCGCATCCGGAGTCGCAAAGCGAGATGTGTGGGGAATCGAGGTGCTATACTGAGAGCATCGAAGAGGTGATATGACATGAAAAAAATAGTGACAGCTTTAGCAGGAATTGGTCTTGCAAGTGCTTGGTTCATCAACCGATACCCGGTGTTCGGGAAACGACCAAGCCGTGCAGAGCGGCGGAGTTTCGAACGATCAGATCGTTTTGTCGACGGGAAGTTCAAAAATGAGATGGATTTCCAGTTGAAGATGGAATGGGACTCGATGAAAAGCATTTTAAAGGATTACGGACGAAACATTCCGAATCTGCGTCCTGTCAAAGCGTTACCGACGCTTCCGTATCAGCGGCGACAAGACGATGAAGCACCACGTGTCACATGGTTCGGACATTCGGCATTTTTACTCGAACTCGATGGGCAAACGATTTTCTTTGACCCGATGCTCGGGCGCGCACCATCACCGTTCCCGAAACTGGGCGGAGGACGTTTTCAAACGACGCAGAAGGTTGATCTCGAACGTCTACCGTTGATTGATGTCGTCGTCTATTCGCATGATCATTATGATCATCTCGATTATCCATCCGTCCTCGCCTTGAAAAATCGAGTCGGTCGCTTCATCGTGCCACTCGGGGTCGGTAGTCGTCTCCGTGGATGGGGTGTCTCGGCTGAGCGAATCACGGAACTCGACTGGCATGAATCGACGCAAGTCGGTGGCATCAAACTGACAGCGGCTCCTTCGCGCCATTATTCAGGGCGAAATGGTCTTGATCAATTTTCAACGCTATGGGCGTCATGGGTCATCGAAGGCTCGCAAAAGGTCTTCTTTAGTGGCGATAGTGGATATGGTCCACACTTTAAAGCAATCGGCGAACAATATGGTCCGTTTGACCTGACTATGATGGAATGTGGGCAGTATGATGTCCGGTGGTCCAATTCGCACATGTTACCGGAACAAACGGTTCAAGCACATCGTGACGTCAAAGGTCGCGTCCTGATGCCAATTCACTGGTCTGCCTTCATCCTCGCGTTTCATGCATGGTTCGAGCCGGTCGAACGGTTGCTCAAGGAAGCGAAACACGATGAGATTCCGGTTCTGACACCAATGATCGGGGAAAGTGTGACACCCGAGAGTACGACACGAAAATGGTGGCGGGAAGTGCGTTGAGTAAGATAGCTTTTTGATTTTAATTGAATGAAATGAGAAAAAAGTAGCCTTTTCGAATCACATCGAAAAGGCTACTTTTTTAGGTGAATAAACAGACGAGATGTTCATCCTTGACTCTTACAGGAAAGCGAGGATGATGACATCGTCCGGTCGTACAATACAATTTAGCTCGCCAATCGATCCGCTTGTTTTGCGCGACGAGAACGCACTTTTTCGATGATTTCGAAACCGAGCACAAGCATCGTTCCGACGAGTAATCCGTTACTGAGGAACGGACGAAGCGTCAAAGGCAGGACTTCCGCGATGACGGTTGATTGCAACAAGATACTGATGCCGATGACAGCACTGATCGCAAACGCATGGCGGCGACGGCTATTCTCCATGTTACTTTCAGCAGACTGCCAGGCAATCAGGAACATGTGCGGCAATGTCGCAAGCAACGCGGCACTCGCAACGCTACGCGGTAATGTCGCGATGATCCCGATCAAACTTGGGAAGAAACCGATCAACGCGATGACGAGTGAGGCAATCAAGAACGGGCGACGTTTTCGGCTTCCCGTTTGCGCGATGAACCCGCTCGTGATCGGTAACGGCACCGGCACCAGCGTCGAGAATGTAGCAGCGAGTAAATGAATGACGCCTTCGATGGATAACCCTTGGTGCAGACGTCCTTGTTTTTGAAGCGTCGCTTCGACGGCGCTTAAAGCGGCAATCAAATTGACGACAAGCAAGATCGCGAACGGAATCGCGACAAGGAATGCACTGCCGTCAAACTGCGGCCATCCGAACGGTAACGCTTGTGGTGGTGCGAACAAACTAGACGACGCAGGAAGCGACGGACGGCTGACGAGCCAACCGACGATGATTCCGATCATCAAGGCAAACGGGCGTAAGCGACTCGGTCCGAATTGGCTGAGTCCGAGTACGAGCAAGAACGTGATGATTCCGGCGAGACGTGTTGCCTCGACGGCAAGAACGGCACCGAGCATGACGCCTGTTAATTGAATACATAATAAGAGCAAAAACGTTCCGCTGACGAGCGGTGTGAAGACGGGTAATAAGTATTTCGTCCATCCTGTCAAACCGAGGATGATGAGAACGACGCCGGCAATGACGACGGCTGCCATCGCGATCGTAAATGCTGTTTTTGAATCGACTGGTAGTGCGGCGATGACGACGAAGATGCTGACCCATGATCCGGCAGGTCCCGATACGATCGGAAGCCGGTGGCCGAAGGCTCCGTGTAGGAAACAGGCAATCCCGCCTACAAAGAACGACCGTTGGACAAGGGCAGCTGTCTCGACTGAAGAGAGGTCGAACAGACTGGCGACGACGATTGGTAAGGCGATCGTGTTCGCGAGTAAAAAGACGATCCACTGGAAGGTAGAAGTCGTTTGTTTCATGAAAAAGCTCCTTTCTTAAACTTCAGATATTCCTGCATCATAGCATATGATTGATGTTATGATTCATATATCTTTATACATGAAAACATATGAAAGAGATGATGAATATGGATTTACGCCAGTACCGCTATTTTTGTGCGGTCGTCGAGGAACAATCCGTCACGCGAGCAGCGGAGCGCTTACGGATGGCACAACCTGCATTGACGCAGCAAATCCGGCGGATGGAAGAAGAGCTAGGCGTTCGTCTGATTGAGCGGGCAGGACGCGGGATCCGGATTACATCGAGCGGCAACCGCTTATATGAACGAGCGGTTTCGTTGCTGCAGTTCGAGCAGGAGACACGGATGGAAGTGAGCGACATCGAAGCCGGGCGAACAGGGATTTTGCGGATTGGTGTCAACACGTTATCAGCTAGTCGGCTTGTCGACTGGATCGAGCAGATGAAACGACGACATCCCGGCATCATCTTACAAGTTCACCAAGGAGAATCGAGTGCGCTCATCGAACGGTTGAAAGAGCGGTCGCTTGATGCGGCGTTCGTCCGTCTGCCGATTGATGCGCAAGGGATTTCGATTGAATGGATGGAAGAAGAACCGTTTCATCAAGTCTGGCACCCCGATCATCCGACTGCGGATCTCATCATTCCGAGTCAGGAAGGACTCGGTGTCTTTCAGACGTTAAGTCAACGGCTCGGTGTCGTATCGCAAGAGACGTGTTCCGATGTCTTGACGCTGATTGGACTCGTACGCAGTGGACAGGCGGTGACCGTTTTGCCGGAGAGTACGTTGCGGGAACTGGATATGACAGGGCTGCACCAGACATACCTATCCGGTGCCGCGAGTACGACAGCCTTCGTCTGGTTGACAGAGACGGGACCGACGACACTGACAAAACAATTCATTGAAATCATGAAAGAAACAGCAGAATAATTAAATGGATAGGAAAGAAAGGAACGATCGTATGAAAACAATTCAAGGCACGTATGGGGAAGCAAAGATTTTCACGGATAACGTCGACGACCTGACGATTAAGCAAGTCACAGCTATGTTAGAGGAACAATTTGCGACAGACAGTCGCGTCCGGATCATGCCGGATTGTCATGCTGGAAAAGGATCTGTCATCGGAACGACGATGCATGTGACGGACGAGGTCGTACCGAACCTCGTCGGTGTCGATATCGGTTGCGGCATGTTATGTACACGACTTGCTGAACAAGAACCAATCGATTATGCGAAACTTGACGCGACGATTCAGCGTCTTGTTCCAAGTGGCATGTCGGTACGTCAGCAAGCTCATCCATTGTCCGAACAGGTACCGTTTGATCAAGTGCTTGCACCGTTTAACGAGACACGGGCACGATTATCAATCGGTACGCTTGGTGGAGGGAATCATTTCATCGAACTGAACCAGGATGCAGCAGGACAGCGCTATCTCGTCATTCATTCTGGTAGTCGCAATCTTGGGAAGACGATTGCCGAACATTATCAAGCAGAAGCGGAAACGGCACGCTTCCAATTTGACGCGGACCGAGTCATCGCCGAATTGAAGCAACAAGGGCGCGAGTCGGAGATTCAAGCCACCTTACAGCAATTGAAGGAAAAACGGTCTACGTTTAACAAAGATTTAGCATCTGTTTCCGGCGAAGCGATGGAGCGTTACCTCCATGATCTTAAGATTGCCCAACGATACGCAGCATTGAACCGTCAGGCGATGACCGAGGTCATTTTCGAGGCGATGGGATGGACGGTAGCGGATCAATTCGATACGATCCACAACTATATCGATCTTGACGCAATGATTCTAAGAAAAGGTGCCATCTCTGCAAAAGCCGGCGAGCGGGCAATCATTCCGATGAACATGCGTGACGGCTCCTTAATCGTCGTCGGAAAAGGCAATCCCGATTGGAACTATTCCGCGCCACATGGAGCAGGTCGTATCATGTCGCGGTCAAAAGCATTCAAAACAGTGGAACTGGATGCGTTCGAAAAGACGATGACCGATGTCTGGTCAAGTTCAGTCGTCGCATCGACACGTGACGAGTCGCCGTTCGTCTATAAACCGATGGACGAAATCATCCGTAACACGAAAGAAACGGTCGATGTCGTCGAGATCATTAAACCGCTGTACAACTTTAAGGCGAAATGATGGAAGGGTATCAACAATGGGGGAGGATGTTCTATGAACTATAAGGGGACTATGCTGATTCTGTTTTCAAGTGTGTTTTTAATCGCTGGATGCACGGATGAGGCGGTTATGACGGAACAGAAAAAAGTAGAAGTCAAAACTACTACGCATACGAATCAGAAGACGAATCAGACGAAACACCCCATCTTAAATCCAGTTCAGTATGAAAAGCTGTTCAAGCATATGAATGAACACTTGAAGATGGATCAGTTTCAGTTGAAGGGAAGTACGATCGGTGCAGACTTCACGGCTGTCGACCAATCATTGAGTTTTGGTAAGAGACGTTGGTTAACGGTTGACGGAACGATTGACACACCGTCGACACAGGAGACACTTTATTTTGAAAACCAGAAACAAGATACGCAGTTAGCGATTCATTTTGCGTATACGGATCGATACATAGGCAATGATCTGGTTCAGTATCAATCAAACGGTGGTTACGGCGAGCTCATTATCATTAGCTACAAAAACATCCTCATATCCGTACAACAAAATTCATTAAACAAAGTAGATTCTGACACGACACAGGAAGCAGCAAAACAGGTGATCCAGGAATTAAAAAACGTTCCCGCCTAAAACGAGAACGTAAAGAAGACAACTCTGATTTGATTAGACTGCACCATCCGGTAATGTCTCACCTGTCCGGCGAATCGTCGCTCCGAGTTCAGCGGCGATCGCATTGACGGCTTCTGAATCTTCGTTGACTTCACTGATCAAGATGACACCGTAATGGTCAGGATTGATCTGATTCAGCGTCCGGTTGAATAAATCAAACGATTCCCGCTCGTTCTTCTCATCCCGGTTCGCACCGATCAAGTAACCAGCAACGGAGCCGACGAGCATACCGAACGGGCCACCGACGACACCGATTGCCATGCCGATCAATGAGCCTTTGAAGGATTGGTCCTGTTGCGTGAAGTCGATGGCATCGATGAAAGAGAAGCCCTCTGCTTCGTCACGTTTTGCGAGAACCATCTGATCCATCTCGATTTCCTTGATTGCCTCGAGATCCTTAATCATCGCAAAGCCTGTTTTTGCTTTTTCTAAATCACTGAAAATGATTGTCGTAATGACGTGCGTTGCATCGCTTTTATATTTCGCCATAATAAACGCCTCCACAAGAATCGGATATCGTACTACACTTTTTAAGTACCCTGAACATTCTAAATGGAAACGCGAGACTGGAAATATGAGAAAAACAGGACAACAGAATAATTTTCTAATATCGGCAATAAGTAAAACTTATCGAAAGTCTTTTGTTCTTTCAAATTGTAACGGAATCCATATTATACTATGATAGAACTGTACAAGTAAGCGGTATCAGGGGCTTGATGTCGTGAACACTTAAAGGGGGAATCACCATGAAGCAAACAGATGTGTCGCAAGATGTCTTTGGCGCACGCCGTTCGTTTGAAGCAAACGGTAAGAATTATCAGTACTATAGTCTTGAAAAATTGGAAGAACTCGGATTGACGGAAGTCAAACGTCTTCCATACTCGATTCGTGTCCTACTCGAGTCAGTACTTCGTCAACAAGATGGTCGTTCGATCACACGTGAACACGTCGAGAACTTGGCGAAATGGGGAACAGCTCAAGTTTCGAACGATGTCGATGTTCCGTTCAAACCGTCACGCGTTATCCTTCAGGATTTCACAGGTGTTCCAACGGTCGTTGACCTCGCGTCACTTCGTAAAGCCATGCAAGATCTCGGTGGAGACCCATCGGTCATCAACCCAGAAGTACCAGTCGACCTCGTCGTTGACCACTCGGTTCAAGTCGATGCTTACGGTTTTGCTGGAGCACTTGCAGAAAACATGGATCTCGAATTCGAACGTAACGAAGAGCGTTACAAATTACTTCGCTGGGCGACATCGGCATTCGATAACTACCGTGCCGTACCACCAGCAACAGGGATCGTCCACCAAGTTAACCTCGAGTACTTGGCATCTGTCGTCCTTGAAAAGGAAACAGCAGACGGTACAGTTGATGTGTACCCGGATACACTCGTCGGAACGGACTCACACACGACGATGATCAACGGTCTTGGCGTCCTCGGTTGGGGAGTCGGTGGGATCGAAGCGGAAGCGGGCATGCTCGGACAGCCATCGTTCTTCCCAGTACCAGAAGTCATCGGTGTACGCATTACAGGTGAGATGCACCCAGGAACGACAGCAACAGACGTTGCCCTTCGTGTAACGGAAATGCTCCGTCAAGAGAACGTCGTCGGTAAATTCGTCGAGTTCTTCGGTCCATCACTCCACTTGATGTCATTATCTGACCGGGCAACAATCGCGAACATGGCGCCAGAATATGGTGCAACATGTGGATTCTTCCCAGTCGACACAGAAACATTGACGTACCTTCGTCTGACAGGTCGCGATGAAGAATTGATCGAAAAAGTCGAGAACTACTCGAAAGCAAACGGTTTGTTCTACACGCCACAAAACGAAGATCCAACATTCACGAAAACAGTCGAACTCGATCTTTCGACGATCGTTCCTGCCCTTGCTGGACCAAAACGTCCACAAGACCGGATCGATTTGACGGATGTTCATACATCATTCAAAAAAGCGTTGACGGCTCCACAAGGAAACGCTGGATTCGGCTTAGCCGAAGAAGAAGCGAACAAAGTCGCTGTCGTTCAGTTCGAAGACGAAGCAGTTGAAATGCGTACGGGTGACGTGGCAATCGCTGCGATCACGAGCTGTACGAACACATCAAACCCATACGTCATGATCGGTGCGGGACTCGTCGCGAAAAAAGCGATCGAACTCGGTCTTTCGGTTCCAAAATACGTCAAGACATCACTTGCGCCAGGATCGAAGGTCGTTACGGATTACCTCGAGAAATCAGGACTCCAAACGTACCTTGATGAACTCGGCTTCAACACGGTCGGTTACGGCTGTACGACATGTATCGGGAACTCCGGTCCACTCGACCGCGCTGTCGAAGACGCGATCCTCGGTTCAGACTTACTCGTTTCGTCTGTCCTCTCCGGTAACCGTAACTTCGAAGGTCGTGTCCACCCGCTCGTCAAAGCGAACTACTTGGCTTCACCGCCACTCGTCGTCGCGTATGCCCTTGCAGGAACAGTCGACGTCGATATCATGAACGCGTCACTCGGAACAGGCAAAGACGGACAAGAAGTCTTCTTCGCTGACATCTGGCCATCACGTGATGAGATCCAAACGATCATCAATACGGTCGTCACACCAGAAAGCTTCCGTGCAGAATACGATTCAGTCTTCACAGGAAACGAACGTTGGAACAATCTTGACGTGCCAACAGGGGATCAGTACGACTTCGACGGTGAGTCGACGTACATCCAAAACCCACCGTTCTTCGAGAACTTGGCGAAGGAAGCTGGTCAAGTCGAAGCACTCAACGGACTCCGTGTCTTCGGTAAGTTCGCTGATTCGGTCACGACGGACCACATCTCACCAGCTGGTTCATTCTCGAAAACGACACCAGCCGGTCAATACCTCGTCAACAAAGGGGTTGCACCAAAAGACTTCAACTCATACGGTTCACGTCGTGGTAACCACGAAATCATGATGCGCGGAACGTTCGCGAACATCCGCATCCGTAACCAAGTCGCACCAGGTACAGAAGGTGGCTTCACGACGTACTGGCCAACAGGCGAAACGATGGCGATGTACGATGCTGCGATGAAGTACAAAGAAGATGGCACGGGTCTCGTCATCCTTGCTGGTAAAGACTATGGTATGGGTTCTTCACGTGACTGGGCAGCAAAAGGAACGAACTTGCTCGGCGTCAAAGCCGTCATCGCGGAAAGCTTCGAGCGGATTCACCGTTCAAACCTCGTCATGATGGGTGTTCTTCCACTACAATACGTGGCAGGCACGACAGCTGAAACACTTGGTTTAACAGGTGAAGAAGCGATCAGCATCGCAATTGATGAGTCTGTTCGTCCACGTGACATCGTTAAAGTCACAGCGACAGCGGCAGATGGAAAAGTCACTGAATTCGAAGCGATTGCTCGTTTCGATTCAGAAGTCGACATCGATTACTACCGTCACGGCGGGATCCTTCCAATGGTCCTTCGTGAGCGTCTCCAACAAGCATAAGTTGTCTAATCAAAGGTGGGGGAAACCCCACCTTTTTTTGACGAGAGGAGGAAAAAGGTGAACCGATTCAAGAAGTGGTTTCAACCGAAGGAGGACGACCAGCCGTTGCCGATGCGTGACGTGACGCTTGATGAAGTCAAACAAGCGACGCATGCCTTTGAATCCGAACTACCGAAAGGGACGAATCGTACAGTGCTGCTAGATAATGAGCAACGCATCGACTTAAAGCAGTTGGAGCCGTATTTAAAGGTTCGTTCGACACAAGTGTTTTACATGTCGCGTGAGACATTCACCATCATGGAGGCAAAAGACCGGGAACTCGTCTATGAGATGGATCATGTCCAAGTTGCCGTTGATCGCTATTTTGATCGGGTGAAGAAACTCCCGTTGAAACCGTATAGCAAAACGTTCCAAGTCGACTGTGCGATGTTGTTTCAGGATGGCTATTTGCGTGAAATGCCGCATCATAGCTATTACTTGGTCGATGAGTCGATGATCGTCTCGCTGACGCCGAAGGAAGCATAAACGTAATCAAGGGTGGACCGAATTCATTTGGTTCGCCTTTTTTGTCGTCCTGACCGTTTTTCTGATTTGTTCAAAAGTCTGACGAATTTAGTCAGAAATCGTGAAATCTCGGACAAACCCTTTGTATTCTCCTTATAAAACCGATACGATGATAAGGAATAGAGACTTGAGCTAGGAAGGTGTACATGGCATGACGAAACGAACGAGCACGTGGATTGCAGTAGCAATCGTGGCAATGGCGATCCTCCTTGCCTACAATTTTTATCTCTTGAACAAGACGCAGACCGCAAGCGATGAAAAAGCCGCGACGGTCAAACCGTTTTATACGATGACACGCATCCAATATGTTGAGAAGAAGCTCGCGACGAAAAAAGATGAACTTGAATCACGCACGTATGAAGTCGTCTTTAATGACAAAGGTCATTTTCGGACAGAAGTCGTAGATGGTCCGTCAAAAGGATCGCTTGCGATCTGGAACGGGACGATGTTCCGTGAGTATGATGCGACAGGGAAGTTAGTCAATGAGACGAAAGCGGGCAAGAGTGTCAGTGCGCCGCGCCCATTCCTCTCACGTGGCTTCAACGAACAGATCCTCGCTTTCATCAACAAAGGTGACTTTGGACAAGTCGAGGGAGAAGCGGACATCGCCGGAATGGCAGCGGACGTGTATGTGAAAAAAGAACCGTCCAGCACGGTACCAGAAGAATGGATCAAACAATATCCATCGATTTTCGATAAAGAAAATAACCAAGAACAAGCAACATATTATGTCGCTTCCGACCGTTCGAAAGTACTCGGTGCGGAGTCACGCAATAACGGTAAATTGTTCTACTCTGTCAAGATGAAGAGTTTTGAAACGATCGATACGTTCGATCCGGATTGGTTAAAAGCAAAATAAACAAGAAACGACCGGCGATGACGCTACGAAACGGTAGCGGACAAAGTCGGTTTTTTCGAGACGCAGGAGGTTCAACATGGAAGCATTCTCGAAAGAGGAGATGTTCAATCAAATCAAAGCGTGGGAAGAGGGCGCGAAGGTCGAGGAGGTGCTCGCCTTACGGTATGCTCAAAGTAGCCGGTTGCTTGGAGAAACGGAAGCACTCGTCCGCATCTTGGCGTTACTCGTCGAACATCGCTATATCATGACGGGACGACTGGATGCCTTAGCTGAGAGTTGGATGCAAGAAATCCGTCAGCATGGTCGATTGCCAGCTCGTCTTGAGCAATTGTTGACGGAACAACAATTACAAAGTACGTATCAGCGCCTTGTCGCGCATACGTTTCCGACGATTCGCGAGACGGACAATGCGAACGCCAAACGATCAGCGACGAAAGAACTGATTCTCCAAGCAAGTCAAATCGTCGAGGAGACGGAACAAATCGTCGAACTGACGGAACGACTGCGTCGGTTGGATGCCGGACGCTGGACGGAACTGTTCGAAGCTGGAACGGCATTACTGCGTTCGAGTGCCACGCTTGAACAGACAGCGCAGACATTCGTCGATAGCTTGCAAGAGCGTTTCTATTCCCGGGAAGCGTTTCGCGAGATGACGGAACTGAAAGCGACGACGATCCAGGATCTCAAACGTGTCGTCGCTTTGCTCCCCGTCGAAAGCAAACAAGTCGAACGCTCAGCACTCGAGGAACTTGACGCGATGATTGGTCTCGAAGACATCAAACAACGGGTCCATCATATGTATCGCTTCTTGAAGTATCAACAGAAGCGATCGGAAGATGGCTACCGTTCAAGCGATCAACCATCGCTACACATGATCTTCATGGGTAATCCCGGAACCGGGAAAACAACCCTTGCCCGTCTGATGGCAAAGATCTATCACGAGCTCGGACTTCTCGAACGACCGGAAGTCGTCGAGACGGATCGTTCGTCACTCGTCGGTGCGTTCGTCGGTCAGACGGAAGAACAGGTCATGAGTAAAGTCCGCGAATCCGTCGGAGGGGTGCTCTTCATCGATGAAGCCTATGCCTTAAAACGTGCCGGACAAAGTGGGAACGATTATGGTCAGGCCGCGATTGATACGCTCGTCGCAGCGATGACGAGTGGGGAATATGCAGGGCGATTTGCGGTCGTGCTTGCTGGATACCCAGAAGAGATGCGTGATTTCCTGAAGGCGAATCCTGGACTCCGGAGCCGTTTCCCGGAATCAAATCATTATCTACTCGCCGACTATACGGATCAGGAGCTGCTCGCCATCGGACGGTCGATCGCGACTGCGAACGATTACGTCTTGACGGAACAAGCAGAGCGGGCGTTGCTCGGTCGTCTGGAACGAGAACGGGTTGACGCCAGTTTCGGAAATGGACGCGCCGTCCGTAATATCGTGCTTGATGCGATCTTCAAGAAGGGATCAAGCCTTGGAGAGAGTGCCAGTCACGAAGACTTTGCCTTACTTGAACAAGAAGACTTCGAGATGGTGCAAGAACCGGATGCAACCGTTGAGGAGCGGATCGCTTCGCTCGTCGGATTGTCTGATCTTAAAGATGAACTCAAACAGATTGAAGCTCTGTTGTCGATGCAAAAACGTCGCCGGGAAGCTGGTTATAAAGTCTTACCGGTCGAACTACATGCGGTCTTTAGCGGCAATAGCGGAACCGGAAAGACGACCGTCGCGCAGCTCTATGCCGATGTCTTACGACAATGCGGTTATTTAAAACGGGGACACTTGAAAGTCGTCAGCCGGGCGGATCTTGTCTCTGGTTACGTCGGACAAACGGCGCAAAAGACGCGAGACGCAATTCGCGATGCGCTGGGTGGTGTCTTATTCATCGATGAAGCGTATGCGTTAAACGGTGGAGCGAACGACTTCGGGAAGGAAGCGATTGATACGCTCGTGGATGAGATGACGAAACATCAAGATAATCTCGTCGTCGTCCTTGCGGGTTACGAGCAACAGATGAACGCTTTGCTTGCGAGTAACCCAGGATTGAAATCACGCTTCAAACGGTCATTCCACTTCCCGAATTACTCGCCAGACGAGTTGATTCAAATCATTGAAGGATACGCAGCGCGGTTCGGATACGAGCTGACGGAGGACGCACGATTGACGCTTACCGAGAAGATTGATGTCGTTCCAAACGGAAACGCACGGGCGGCGATCACGATCGTCGAACAGGCGATCGCGAAGCAGTCGATGCGATTAATTGACAAAGTTAGCTTATCCGGTTCAGAATGGTCCTATCTTGAAAAAGAGGATTTTTAAGGGGGAAGCTACATGCACACGATTGAAATACCTGTCCGCTACGCCGAGACGGACATGATGGGCATCGTCTATCATTCGAATTATCTCGTCTATTTGGAACTCGCACGGACGGAATTGATCCAGTCCTTAGGTCTTGACTATAAGGAAATGGAAGATGCGGGGTATGTCTCCCCGGTCACGAATGTCAATCTCGATTACAAACGCTCGTTGACGTACGGTGATACAGCGGTCGTCACAGTCTGGATTGATCATTACGATGGACTACGGACGATTTATGGCTATACGGTCAAACATCCGGACGGGAAGCTTGCGGTATCTGCGAAGACGACACATGTCGTCGTCAAGAAGGAAAACTTCCGACCGATTCGCTTGCCGAAGGTGTTCCCGAACTGGCACGAAATTTATGAGAAGATGAGCGAGACGGACGCAGCACTCTTAACGGAAGCGTGAAGAGATACATCAAAAGCGGGATCGATTTTTGAATCGATTCCGCTTTTTTTCTTTTTTTCAGTCTGAACAGTAAAAATTAGCACTTGGTACTAACGACCGATGACAAAGTCAGGATCATTTGCGAAAATAAAGAAGCTGAAGTAAGGTAGGGACTTACTCCATCTGTCGGAAGTAGACTCGACGGATGGAACGATTAGCGGTAACATAGAGAAGCATAAAAAGAAGAGGGGTCTTACTCATGAAAAAAATCGTAACCGTCAGTACGTTAGCGCTTCTCCTTGCAGGATGTAATCCTGGGGATCAACAAGCGGATGATACAACGAAAACGGAACAGAAATCAGATGAGACAAAACAATCAAACGACGAAACGAAAAAAGAAGACACAGCAAAAGACACGAACAAAGAAGAAACAAACAAAACAGACGAAACAGCAAAAGACGATACGTCAGAAGAAGCAAAACAAGAAGACAATTCGTCTGATGCGGCAACGCAAGAAGATCAAGAATCTTCAGATGAGACGAAAAAAGAAGAAGAACAAAAAGACGATACACCAGCTTCAGAGAACAAAACAGAGGACAAAAAAGACGAATCGACGGATAAACCGGATAGTTCATCTCAGGATCCAGAACAAGAGAAACCGTCGAAACCAGAAGATGAGACACCAGACGTCGATAAATCAGCAGATGCCAAAGCAGATCTATCACTTGGTAATCTCGTCGTCGTCAATAAGAAATACAGCTTGCCAATCGACTACAAACCATCGGATCTCGTCGTCCCAGACGTCAGCTTCTCATACTCAGGTGTACTTGAGCAGAGCTACATGCGGGCGCCAGCTGCGAAACAGATGGAGAAGATGTTTGCCGCTGCTAAAAAAGAAGGCGTGACATTGAACGCAGTTAGTGGATTCCGTTCAGGCGAACGTCAAAAAGTATTGTATAATAATTATGTCGCACGTGATGGCAAGGCAGCTGCTGATCAATATTCAGCGCGCCCTGGTAACAGTGAACACCAAACAGGTCTTGCTTTTGATATTTCGGCACCAAGCGTTGGTAACGGGTTGACGGCTGCCCTTGGTGATACGAAAGAAGGAAAATGGATTGCGAATAACGCAGCTAAATATGGTTTCATCGTGCGCTACGATCGTGGCTTCCAATCACGGACAGGCTATACGTATGAGCCATGGCACATTCGTTATGTCGGTGTCGATGCCGCGACACAAATTAAAAATAACGGACAGACTCTTGAGGAATATATGAAAGTCGGTCACTAAGAGGTTGGAGGTTGACTATGATTGAAATCATAGGGATTTTAGTTCTTGGCTATCTGCTTGGTTCGATACCGTTCGCACTTCTCGTCGGGAAGTGGGGACACGGGATGGATATTCGCCAACATGGTAGCGGGAATCTCGGAACGACGAATACGTTCCGTGTCTTGGGAAAAAAGGCGGGAATCATCGTCTTGATCGGTGATTTCGGAAAAGGAGCCGTCGCAAGCCTCGTTCCCATTTTGATGGGAGCAGACATACATCCGTTGTTTGCTGGACTAGCAGCTGTCATCGGTCATATCTATCCGATCTTCGCGAAGTTCAAAGGCGGAAAGGCAGTTGCGACGTCCGGAGGGATGTTGCTCGTGACGAGCCCTGTTCTGTTCATCTTCCTGCTCGTCTCCTTTTTGACGACACTCCGTCTGAGCCGGATGGTGTCGCTTAGTTCAATCGTGGCGGCAAGTGTTGGAATCGTTGTTTCCATCACGATTGGAGTCTTGACGAACGACTGGATCGTTCCGACGTTCTTTACGGTTCTTGCCTTGTTCGTCATCTTCAAGCACCGTGAGAACATCCAACGGATTCGCCAAGGAACAGAGTCTAAGATTCCACTCTTTGCAAAGAAACCGTCTGAATGAGTCATTAAGACGCATCTACATCTCGTTCATTGAGATGCGGATGCGTCTTTTGTTTGTGGAAAAAGTCGGATAACGGACGAATTCAACGACATTTCATAGGAACTACACGTTTATTTACATCGGATTTACAAGACCTTTACAGATGTTCGATACACTAGAACTAGAACTTGTCTGTGAAGGGGGAAGCGCACGTGTCGTTGTTAGGAGAAGAGCGGAAATCACGCATCATGGAATGGCTGGAAGAGGAAGGGAAAGTCATGACGAAGGATTTGATCGAACGTCTCGATGTCTCGGGAGAAACGGTACGAC
Source organism: Exiguobacterium sp. s78 (assembly GCF_018618985.1). Taxonomy (NCBI): domain Bacteria; kingdom Bacillati; phylum Bacillota; class Bacilli; order Caryophanales; genus Exiguobacterium; species Exiguobacterium sp. s78. The sequence continues at coordinate 1,729,293 of NZ_JACSNB010000001.1, read as the reverse complement.
GCTACTTAGAGGAGCTCGAACGGGAACGGCAGTTGAAGCGCGTCTATGGCGGTGCCATCTATCAAGGAGGAAAACGAGAAACACCGATCTCGCGTCGGACGGATCAGTTGTCTCGCCGTTTAGCGCGTTATGCGAAAGGATGGCTCAGCGATTATTCCTGTATCTTTCTTGGTCGAGGCGAGCCGGTCGAGCATCTGTTGCCGTATTTAACGGGGAACGCGACGATCGTCACGAACTCACTAGTGGTCGCTAGTCACTTGGAGCAGTGCCGCAAGACGGGACCGTTCAAAGGTGAAATTCGGTTACTTGGTGGGACGGTCGATGCCTATGGGCAGACGGTCGGAGTCGAAGTCTTGCAGGCGCTCGATGCCTACGCTTTTGATGCCTGTTTTCTATCGTTTGACGGTGCCGAAATCGAGCGTGGCTTTGTCAGCGATGATATTGAATCCTCGCTGATTCAAAAAGCCGTCATCAGTTGTACGAAAGACGTTTATGCCTTTTTGGCGAATGATGAATTCCAGGGCAATCGTAAATATAAGGTGGCAGAGTTCCGACGTGCGAAGATCGTCCTCAGTCCAGCCTCCTATCCACCATCGTGGGAGATGAAACTGTTCAACGAACGCGTGAACTGGATGGTCGTCTCATGATACACTGATGCGGGAGGGATGTATCATGTTAGAAATCATCGCATCGACCGTAGAAGAAGCGGTCGCAGCAGAACAAGCCGGAGCGGACCGAATCGAGCTCGTTTCCGCATTATCCGAAGGTGGGTTGACGCCGAGCTATGGACTGATTCGTCAAGTCGTCTCGACGGTCGAGATTCCAGTTCACGTCCTCGTTCGACCACATAGTAAGTCGTTCGTCTATTCGAAATCAGACGAAGAAACGATCATCACGGATATCGACTTGATCCGAGAACTCGGTGCTGCCGGGATCGTCGTCGGCTCATTGACCGCAGACGGTCGCGTCGACGAAGGCTTCCTTGGTCGCATCATCAAACATAAAGGGGAACTGTCATTGACGTTCCACCGAGCAATCGACAGTAGTCGCGATATTCTCGAAGCGGCAGAAGTGCTCGCTGATTTTCCAGAAGTCGACCGGATCTTGACGTCGGGTGGTCAAGCGACGGCGTTAGAAGGAAAAGAGACAATCGCTCGCTTGATCGAGGACCATCCGGACTTGATTATCTTACCAGGTTCCGGGATTACGCTTGAGAATGCGGAAGCACTTCTTGAGGCGACGAAGGCATCGGAACTACATGTGGGTTCCGCTGTCTTACAAGACGGTATCATTCAAAAAGAACGTGTTGAGGCATTGACGCGACTTCTGCGCTAATCCTATACCGCACGAATCCATTTTTCAAATCTTATGAGATGAGAGAAATGGATTTTTTTGTATGTGTTCGTGACGGATTTTCGACGATTCCGTGACGCGTTTGAAAAGCAGAGCGGGATAACTAGGTTTTTCAACGGGACTACGCTAGAATCAAAGATGGAAATAGTGGAAATGAAGGAGTACGACATGAACCCTAAACAATTAAAACAAGACGCCCTTGGTACACTAAAAGGACGTTGGTTGGTCGGGCTAAGCATCTCGATCATCTACTTCCTTATCTTTGCGCTTGCAGCAAGCCGGATGTCCTTTGACCAAGATGACATCGACAGCATGGTCCGTTTCATCGGACTGAACATGGTCGTAACGATCGTGCTTGCTCCGGTGACGGTTGGACGAACGATTGCTTACTTACGCTTCACACGCGGGGAGTCTGCCGGTATCGGAACGTTATTCGAAGGGTTTTCTTCGTTTCGACGTGCTTTCCGGACGATTGCTGCGTATGCAATCGTGACGGTATTGGTGTATGTCGGATCATTTTTGATTTTACCGGCATTGTACTTTTATCTAGCGTATCGCCTCGTCCCGTACATTTTGGTCGACCGACCAGAATTGTCGTTTTGGCAAGTACTTGGCGAGAGCCGTCGGATGATGAAAGGGCATAAGCGTGAATTGATCATGCTTTACTTGAGTTTCATCGGCTGGGGTATCCTCGCACTACTTAGTACTGTGGGTGTCATCTTCTTGACGCCATATTTCGATACGACGATGGCACACTTCTATGAACGCTTGAAACCAACACGTCAATCATCCGTCGAGGGATGAACGAAAAAAGCCTGTACATTACGTCAGTAGACGTAGCGTACAGGCTTTTGCTTATTCTACCGAAGCGCGTGAACGTTCGGCGAGCAACAGATAAAGCGCTTGTGTACCGGAATCGGCGTGACCCAGCTCAGCAAGTTGTTCATATAAATCCTTCGTCAGTGCGAGACCAGGTGTCGCGATGCCCATCTCAGCTCCTCGCTCAAGGGCAAGGCGCATATCCTTTATGAAGTGTTTGACGAAGAAACCAGGTGAGTAGTTTTCAGCGATGACGCGCGGAATCAAGTTCTCAAGACTCCAGCTACCGGCAGAACCAGATTTGATCGTCTCGATGAATTGCGTCGGGTCAATCCCGGACCGCGTGACGAACAACAGCATCTCCGCTGTTCCGATCATCGAGCCGGCAATCGCGATTTGGTTCGCGAGTTTCGCCGATTGTCCTTTACCAGGACCACCGAAGAGTGAAATCGATTTTCCCATCGCTTCGAATAAGGGCTTCGCTTGTGCGAAAGCCGCTTCTTCCCCACCGACGAGAATGGCGAGTGTTCCGTTCTTCGCGCCGAGGTCACCGCCTGTGACAGGTGCGTCAAGTGCCTGAAGACCGCGTGCTGCCGCTTCCTTCGCGATTCGTTCTGCAAGAGCCGGACTGGATGTCGTCATGTCAATCAGAATCGTTCCTGGTGCCGCATGATCGAGGATTCCGTCTTCAAAGTAGATCTGCTCAACGTCTTGCGGATAACCGACGATCGAGATGACGACGTCGACATCCGTGACGACGTCTTGAATCGTATCGACGATCTCGACACCATCTGCTTCAAGGACAATTCCTTTTTCTTTCGTGCGATTATATCCTTTGACTGTAAAACCTGCCTTGCGCAGATTGCGGACCATGCCTTGTCCCATGACACCTAATCCGATGAAACCGACTGTCTTCATACGTGATTCCCCCTTGCACGTTCCGTGCCGATGAATTGTTGCGTTACGAGCTTATTATACAATGGATTGTCGACGACAAGACGATCATGTGTCCCGATGCCGGAAATCCGACCATCTTCAAGGACGATGATTTGATCGGCATGACGGACCGTCGCGAGACGATGGGCGATGACGAACGTCGTCCGTCCGACCATCAATCGCTCGAGTGCTTCCTGAACGACCCGCTCGGACTCGGAGTCGAGGCTTGACGTGGCTTCATCCAGTAATAGAATTTCCGGATCTCGGAGGAGTGCACGTGCGATCGCGATCCGTTGGCGTTGACCACCGGACAACTTGACACCCCGTTCTCCGATTTCAGTTGCATACCCCTCCGGAAAACGTTCAATGAACGTATCGGCATTCGCCATTCGTGCAGCCTCACGGATTTTGTCTTCACTGACGTCTTCTGCAAGACCGTAGATGAGATTGTCACGGATCGTTCCCGATAAAACAGGTGAGTCTTGCGCAACATAACCGATCGCTTGGCGCCAAGACGATAACGTCAAATCAGCGATAGATTGATCTCCGAGTCGGATCTGACCGGACGTCGGTTGATAGAATCGCTCAAGTATCGCGAATAATGTCGTCTTCCCGGATCCACTCGGACCAACGATCGCTGTCGTCTTGCCGCGTGGTAACGTAAAGCTGACATCCTGGAGGATGGGCGTCTCATTGTATCCGAATGACAGGTGATCGACCGTGACATCCGTAAACGGATGCGGCGCAACAAGCGCTCCAGGTGCTTCCGGTGTCTCATCGAGAAGCTCGATGATTCGCTCTGTCGCCCCGCGAGCCTTCTGTAACTTCGTGATGAATTCAGTCATCGTCACGAGTGGCGTCATGATTTGGAACAAATAGAGTGAGAAGGCGACGAGTTCACCCGCCGTAATCTGGTTCGTCGCGACGCGGTAGGCACCAAAGCCAATGATCAAGATCAACATCGTCGTTAAGGTGACGTTGAATATTGGCAACAAGAGGGCTTGAATTCGTCCTTCCTTGACGCCATAGCCATAAAGATTCTCAATGCGAGTTTTCCCACGGTCCAACTCATAGGGTTCTGTCGCTTGCGATTTGACGAGTCGGACTTCGCCGAGCATCTCGGCAAAAAAACCGGATAATCCTGCGAGTTCCTTCTGAGTCTCACGGGATATCTTATGAAGCTTCCGCACGAGTGGAATGATGATTAGTAACGTCACGGGTACAGCGATGACCATGACGAGTGTCATCTGCCAGTCGAGGAAGAACAGGATCGTGATTGCTCCGATGATCGAGACGAGCGATGTCAGCAGGCGGACGAGTTGCTCCGACAGCAATTGCTGGAGTGTCGTAGCGTCACTATTGAGCCGAGAGACGAGCTCACCAGATTTCGTCTCATCATAGAACGGAATCGATAAGGTCAACAGGTGTTTCCATAAGAGCGTCCGCAAATTAGCGACGATTCGTTGACCGACGATCTGTAACCAATAGATGGACAAGGCGTTCGCGACGACTTGGACGACGAAGACAATCACGAACAAACTGATCAGCTGCGGAGTCAGTCGATCGACTGTAAAACCATCAATCAACGTCTTTAAGAACCAAGGAATGGCGAGTGCAGCCAGCGCTTGGATGACGGAGACGGAAACGGCAGCGGATAATAATCCGACCGGGGGTTTCGTTTTTTTCAATAACAGGTAAAAAGATTGGAACGTCGCAGCGTTCATTTCAACACATCCTCTCTTTTCCATTGTCCGAAAGAACGAAGAAACGGTCAAATGGGAAACGCGACTTGACAAGAAATCTTTTGGTTTGTGACACTGATAGTGGAAACAACAAGGGAGGATTCAGATGTCTATTTTCGTAGATGCAGACGGATGTCCCGTTGTCGATCTCGTCGTTCGACACCGACAGGGACGTGACGTCTTTTTAGTTTGTGATACAGCACACCAGATGATGCGGGAGGGGGCGACGACGATCACGGTCGGACAAGGACCAGATGCCGTCGATTACGCGATCGTCAATCGGATGAAACGTGGCGATCTCGTCGTGACCCAAGACTACGGTTTAGCAGCACTCGTCTTAGCGCGAGGAGGCTTCGCGATGGACCAAAATGGTCGTCAGTTTACGAACGAGAATATCGATCTATTGCTTCATACACGCCATGTCGGACAACAAATCCGACGAGCGGGTGGACGGACGAAAGGACCGAAAAAACGGACGCGCGATGCGGACCGGGCCTTTGAAGAGGCATTTCGTGCATTATTGCAAAGCAGCATATAAGGAAGACAGTACTCGAACTGTCGATCAAATAGGGACCATGCTATAATTTGTAACAGGAATGAATTTTGAAAGGAGGATACACGTTGAAACGAATCTTACGCGACCACTCGAAGGACCGTCCTTACCGATTGCGCCAAGGAACGGTTCCAGCATCAGCTGAGGCACGACTCACATCACTCGATCAACGTGAAATCAATCGATTACAACAGAATTTACTAGAAGTCGAACTGAAATTGAAGCAACGCAATGAAATCATGGAAGCGTTAGCGACGCAAAATGTCGAAGCGGCCTGTGAGACCGTCCTGACGATCCTGTTGCAACTGCTCGATGTAAAAGAAGGTGCCATCCTCTTGTACCGTCGTGAACAGTTGAATCATTTCGTCGCGCAAGGCATCGACGAGATGGAGCTGATTGAAAAAGATCTTGATCAATATTCGGTCTTACGTCGGGCGTTCGTCATGCGTAAATCGGTTCAATTACCGATTGGCGATCAGTTCGAATCGGCGATTCCCGTCCAATCTCCAAGTAATGGACAAGTCGTCGGGTTACTTTATATTCGTCATGCTTTTCCTCAGTTCAATCTAGAGCAAGTCGGGGACTTACTTGATCTATCACGAAAACTCGGAATGACGCTTGAGCGCCATCTGTTATTCCATCAGATGGAGCATGAAAAGATCAAGACGTATCAGCTACTGGACTCGATTCGGGAAGCTGTCCTATACATCGAGAGTAGTGGGGAACAGATCTATGCGAACCAAGCTTTGTTGAACATGTTTCCACCGAAGCTCGTCAATCAAGCGCAAGGATTCCGCCACGCCTACGAACGGGCGACGTCGCTGTTTGAACATGTCGATCAGCCAGACGCACTCCATGACTACATCGGTCAACTGATGAATGGAGATATTCCGGGAGAAACGATCGAACTATCAGCGTTTCGGGGGAACTTGCTACTCAGTGCTTACGCCGAGCGGATTGCGATCGCAAACGTCGAGTGGGGCATGATGCTCGTCTTACGGGACGTGACGAAAGATAAGGAACTTGATCTCAAGCAGGCAGAATTCGTCTCGATCGTGTCGCACGAGTTGCGGACACCGCTCTCTTCCATCATGGGCTTCACGGAATTATTGATGAAACGAGAAGTGGATCCGAAGCGCCAAAAGCGATATTTGCAGACGATTCATTCAGAAACCGTTCGTTTGGCGGAATTGATCAATGACATCTTGGAAATTCAAAAAGGAGAAGATTCGACGCATGGGACGCAAAAAGAACCGCTTGATGTGAAACAATTGATGTTCGAGATGAAACCGATGTTTGATCTCGCGAGTCGCGCGCATCGCATCAGTGTCCAGTTCGATCCAGGCACCTATACGATTTCAGCAAGCAGTGAAAAGATGAAACAGCTGTTCACGAACTTGATCATGAACGCGATTAAATATTCACCTGAAGGTGGCGCAATCCGGATCAAAGGGTCAAACCAGTCGGATCAATTACGGATTGAGATTTCGGACGAAGGGCTCGGTATACCAGAGAAAGCCCTCCCTTATATCTTTGATAAGTTTTACCGAGCAGATAACTCGGATACACGTAAAATCGGTGGAACCGGCTTAGGACTCGCGATTTGTCGCATGATCGTGCTTGATCATGGTGGAGCGATTTCCGTCCAATCAACGGAAGGAGAGGGCAGTACCTTCATCATTCAACTCCCGCTCGACGCATGACCGACAATCGACTGAGAAAGGAGGAAGACACGGTGAATAATTCACACATTCGTTATGAAGCATTGCATCCGCTCGTCGAAGAGATTCTTGAAAAACTGAGTGAACGGATTGGCGTCAACACGTTGTTTTTTGCATTAAATGATTCATATAGCAACTTTGTCGTCAAGGCGATCAATCAAGAGCGACGGTTGATCGAAGAAGGCTCGACCCATGTCTTCCAACACGTTCTCTGTAAGCTGGTCGTCGATGAAACGGATGGAAAGGTTTCAATCAGTGAATTGCTCAACGATCCATTGACGGTCAATCATCCGGTCACGAAAGCACTGGGGAACGGAAGTTTCATGGGAGTGGCAATCAAGAATGCTGAGAATGAGAAGATCGGGACGTTGTGTGCCTTCGACGATCAACCATTCGACTTCAAGGAGCAGGATATTGCACTTGTGGAACATTACGCTGACATCATTAGTAAATCAATCAACGTTGAAACGTATGTCATCAAAGACGCTTTGACAGATGTCTATAACGAACGCTATATGAATCGTTTAATTTCGAGTGTGACGATTCATCCAGCTTTCTTGATGGTCTTGAACCTCGACCGTTTTCATGCGATCAATGCTACGCACGGTTACCGGATAGGGAATGAAGTGTTGCGTGAAATTGCAAGTCGTCTAAAATATGTACCGTTACCGAATCATGTCGTCGGACGGATGGATGGTAATGAGTTCGTCGTATTGGCAGAACTTGAGCAAGAGCAAGAATTCGAACAGCATGCAATAGACTATGCCCGCATCGTCACGGAAGCGATCGAGCAACCAATCGTTGGTGTCGCGGACGAACCGATTCACGTGACGGCATCGTCTGGTGTCAGTCTTTTGACGGGTGACATGGCGAGTCGTCAGACGCAGATTTATGCAGCGGAAGCTTTGATGCAACAAGTCAAACACGACGGAAAACGACGGACCTCGTTCGTCAATCCAAACCGGCATGCGGAACAGCACCCGTTTGCATCGGTCCTTGAATCAGAGCTGTCGCATGCACTGGAACGGGGGCAGTTCGAACTTTATTACCAATGGATCGTCGATGCGAAACAAGAACATTATGTCGCGGTTGAAGCACTTTTGCGCTGGAACCACCCAGTGCTTGGCTTCGTCAGTCCGACGGATTTCATTCCGATTGCTGAGAAGATGGAGATTTTTCCGGACATTGGTCGATTTACGATCTGTCAGGCAATCTTGGATCAACGCCGGTTAGAAGAAACGTTTGGTCGTAAGATTTCCGTCGCCGTCAATCTATCGGCAAATCAGTTCGAGTCGGATCAACTATTTTCCGAGTTAATTCGACTAACAGAAGAGTCTTACTTCCCGAATGAGCGTCTCATTCTTGAAATTCGTGAGGAAGTACTGCAAACACGTCGTCGTTTTGCCATCAAACGCTTGGAACAGTTACGCCAAGCAGGCTATCGTCTGACCGTCGATCATTTCGGCAGTCATTATGCGTCGCTCAATTCGTTGTTACGCTTACCTGTTCAAGCGGTCAAACTCGATCCGATTTTTACACGTCGACTCGTTCAAAATCAGTTGGAGCGCTCGATGATTCGCTCTGTCCACTCCTTGACGTCGACGTTGAACATCGCGCTCGTGATTCAGGAAGTCGAAACACCGTCACAGCTGCAACACATTCAAACGTTAGATGAGTTATTGTATGTGCAAGGATACGAGGTCCATCATCCTCAGCCCATCGATCAACTGCTCGTCGAAGACATCATGCGAGGACGTGCTGAGGTTTAACCGTTCTTCAGTCGGGAATACCTTAAAAGGTGGAACAAGTATATTTTAAGGGGGATGCCAAATGGCTGATCAACACGATAAAGAAACGGATCCAATTACTTCAGGTAACCGAATGACGAAGGATGAGATTGCGGGGCGTGATCCGCAGAACCATGCGGAGGTTCCGGAAAAATCGAAGGATGAAAAAGAATCGAAGCATCCAGATCAAGAAGCAGACAAATCAAGTGAAGAAGCTTCAAGTGAAGAGGCTCCCGATTTGTCCCATGCTTCAGATGAAGATGGGGATGTCCAGCCGTCTGATGAAGACAACCAACAAGATAAAGAATGACTAAAAATAAGGGTAATCGACGTTCGGCAGTAATGCCACGCGTCGATTGCCCTTTTTAGTGTAGTGTTCTCGAATGTTACTCGCCACCCCCACCGCCGTCACCACCACCATCAAATCCACCGTCGATCCCGCCGTCCGTCGCATGGGACGTATCGGTCAAATCAACAGGGAAGAGTAAGAACGGAAGCGCGTCGGCGCCGTCCGGTGGGAGAATCGAAGATGGAAAGAGTTGTTGCAAGATCGTTTGTTGACTTAAATACAATCGGATCGCTGTCAAATAGACTAAGTCTTTCCGGTACTTAAAATGTAAATCGGAGCGTAACGCCTCTGCCATCCGTTCGAGTGACGAAGCGTGAACGTTTGGGTCACCGAGTAACGCAAGCATGCCGTGGAACGACAGCGGAACATGGTGTTTACGATGTATCTTACGGGATGACTCCACTTGTGCGATATAGCGATCCCAATCGTCTTCAGGCAATAAAGCGAATATCAAGGCGACGACATACGTCTGTTGAGCGCGTCCGAATCGTCGTTTGAGTCGTTGATAAACCATCTCGATACGCGAGGCGAGTTCGTCTAACTCACCGCGTGTCGTAGCGTGAAAGTAGACGAAAGAGATCAATAGCGGTGACACGATGAACCGATGTTGTTTTTTGAGGCGTGTATATAATTGTACCGTTCGTTCGAGTACCGCGTCCTGTGGAGTTAGACGGCTGATGAACAGGGCAGTAGAGTAGGCATTCAAGGGATGCGACAAGCGATGCGATTTTAAATAGCCATGAATCGACATCATCTCAGCAATCCGACTCGGTGTGTGGGCGTCAAAGGCATGAATCTTCGAAGCAAGTAATAATGCCTGGGTCGTTTGTGTACGCAACCGTATTTTCAAATCGTCTGCTGTCTCAAGCAACACACTTGCGGAAACCTGCTCCGTTCCAATCGTCCGGTCGAATGCCAGTTCGATCAGAATGCCATCCTGATAGGTTCTGAATTCTGGTCCAATGTGATCCAGCTGTCGCAAGAAAGTCGTCGCGATCTCCATGACTGTTCCTCCTCTGCCTTTTCTTCTAGTGTATCACGCAGTGAAAGCGTTCTCTTATTTTTTCAGTTGGGTGTCAATCAATTGTTCTGCTGCGCGCCGGTACAAGTTACTCATGTGAGCCATAGCGAGAATCTGTTCCAGTGGATCGGTCGTCGAGGCGGTCAGAGCGTCTTGTTCCGTTACGAAGCGCGCTGTATTTCGTTCCGTCAGTTCGAGGTAATTACGATAAAACCCTTCAAGATCGAGTTGGTCCTGTTCGATCCCTGCGTTCAAGGGCGAGAGAATCGTCTTGATATCATTAATCGAAAACGAACTTTTCAATTGATAAATCAAGCTGATCAGAATCAAGTGTTCCTTCGTATACTTTTTATTCGTGACCGGAAAGAATAATTTCTTTTTGGCATAATTGTTGATCATCGTCTTCGTCAAAATCGTCTCGTCTGCACTTCGTGTCGTTTCCTCGAATGTCCGCTCGAACAGTTGGATGACTTGATCCATATAGAGATCGATATTCGGGATATCTTCGAGCTGTAATTGACGATCGTGTCTCGTGTCGTCAGAATGTGTCATAAAAAAACCTCCAAAATCGCTAAAATAGGACTTTCTACTTCTCCATCATATGATAGAATACGTATATAACGCCATGTAGTATTCAAAACTACATATCAGAGGAGGAACGAAAGTGAAAGCTTATATGAGAGAACCGATTAATGGATTAACGCATCTTGGAGGGGCTGTCTTTGCTTTTGTCGGGTTACTGGCACTTGTCATCAAGGCATCGTTAGAACGGGGGGCATCACTTGCGATCGTTGCAGCGATTATTTTTGGTGTCAGTATGATGGCGCTTTATGCTGTTTCGGCAACGTATCATATGGTGCTTGCGAGCGACCGGGCGATCGCGATCTGGCGTCGGTTGGATCATTCGATGATTTATCTGTTGATCGCCGGGTCTTACGCACCGTTTTGTCTCGTCAGTCTGAACGGTCCGACCGGTTGGGTCTTGTTCAGCATTGTCATGTTGATTGCAGTCTCTGGAATCACCTTTAAATTGGTTTGGTTCAACAGTCCGCGTTGGTTATCAACGACGCTCTACATCGGAATGGGCTGGATCATGGTATTTGCGATCACACCACTCGCGCAAGTCTTATCACCGCTCGGCATCGGATTGTTGTTCCTTGGTGGTATCTTCTATACGATCGGTGGCATCATCTATGGGCTGAAGCCACGTATTTTATCGTTCAAACATCTTGGATTCCATGAAATCTTCCATATCTTCGTACTACTGGGTAGCCTAGCGCATTTCCTATGTGTCTACTTCTTCGTCTTGTGAGGATGTCCTCCTTCAGTCAATGGCTGAAGGAGTTTTTTTGTGTCTGATGGAAAATACAGGAGAAGTCGAGTGTCCTCACGAATGAAAGAACGAATAGATCACGCATAGGGGGAAAAACATGAAACACACACGATGGCAGTTAGAGACACTCTACACGATAGATGACGTCAAAGCAGGAATTACTACGATACAAGCGGCGTTGACAAAACGTCCGACTAATGTGGCAGAACAGGTCGAACGTTATCAGCAAGTCGCGCGCGACGTCGAGGAATGGAGCGACTTCATTTATTGTCTGTACGCTGAAGATGTCACGCGCTCAGAAGTCCATCCATTGCTCGAAGAGATCGAAATCGTGCAAGCGATGGTGCGCAGTGAGGCAGCAGCACTCGATACGAAGATCGCCGCACTGTCACAAGAAGAGTGGGAGGAGCTCGTCACGGGTTCACCATACGCCTTTTTCTTGAACGAACGCCGTGACATCCAGTCCCGTCGTGCACCACTAGTTCAGGAACAATTGTTGCAGGATCTCGGTGTGGACGGGTTCCAAGGCTGGGGGCAGCTCTACAAACAGCGCTTCATGGCATTGCGCGTCGACTTGGACAAAAAGCAGGTCACGATTGGTCAAGGGCTACACGAAGCGATGTTCGCACCTGACCGTTCGGCTCGTTTAGCGGCAGCGACAGCAGTTGACACCGCTTGTGCAAAAGAAGCTGACTTGTTTGCGACGATTCTGAACCGGATTGCTGGCTTCAGACTGCAATCCTACAAGATGCGGAACTGGGAGCAACCGTTGACCGAGTTGCTTGAGCAGAACCGGATCTCGGAAGCGAGCCTAAAAGCGATGATGGAAGCACTCGATCAACACCGCGACCTCTTTCACGCCTATTACGCTCGGAAGATTGCCCAGGCGGAGCGGGTGACGGGAGAATGGCATGATTTTGAGACGAACACCTATCGCTCCGCGCGTCACGTTCCGTTTGAGATGGCAGAGACAATCGTCACGACACAATTCAAACGATTGAATCCGCAGCTCGGCGCCTTCGCGGAAAACGTGTTTAGTGAGGGATGGGTCGATGCAGAGAATCGTCCTGGAAAAGCGGAAGGTGGATTCTGTGCCGCATTCCCGATTGCAAAAGAGAGTCGAATTTTCATGACGTACCGTGATAGTTATCCGGACGTCGCGACGCTCGCTCATGAATTCGGTCATGCTTATCATAATTATTTACTGCAAGACGAACCGTATTTAAATCAAGTCAAAGGAACGAGCATCGCGGAGACGGCTTCGACGTTCATGGAGAATCTCGTCCTCGATGCTGCCATCAAAGAGACGACGGAGCGGGAGGAAGTGCTCGCTCTCCTAGAGGTCAAGATCCGGGAAGGGCTGAAATATGCCAGCATCGTTCCCGGCATGTTCCGGTTCGAGCAACGTTTTTATGCGGAACGTCAGCAAGGGACGGTCAGTGCCGAACGGTTAAGTGAACTCCTGCAAGAGGAAGAACGGTTAGCCTATGGTCCGGTATTGCCTGAACCGGCGCGCTATAAATGGATGTACATCAGTCACTTGTTCAATCCGAATCTTGCGTTCTACAACATTCCCTACACGATCGGTTATCTACTCAGCAATAGCCTGTATCAGACGGTTCAAGCGAATCCGAGACATTTTTCGACAGTCTTTGAAGCCGTCATGCATGATTCCGGTCAAGCGACAATCGATGAGATCGTTACACGTCATCTCGACGCTGATCCGACATCTGTCGCGTTTTGGATGGAAGCTCAACAACCGCTCGTCCAGGCAATTGAGCAGTACCTGACGTTAACGGAATCCTCTCTCTCCGTCGATTGAAGACGAATCGAAACGGGAACAGAAATGTAGGGAGGGATGCGGATGTATGAACAGGAGAAACAATTAGTCGCTGAGGCAGCACTAACTTACGTGAAAGATGGGATGATAGTGGGTCTTGGGACGGGTTCGACGACGGAACGGTTCATCGAGGCGCTTGGTCCACTTGTGCAGGCGGGACTACAGATTCAAGGCGTGGCAACGTCACTTGCGACGGTCCGACTCGCGGAACAGTTATACATTCCGTTGATCGACTTGGAAGAGGGAATGGAAATCGATTTGACGATCGATGGGATCGATCAGATTGACGGACGATTTCAAACGATCAAAGGTGGTGGCGGTGCACTATTTCGCGAGAAAATCGTCGCACTGATGAGTCGGGAATTGCTCTATCTGACCGATTCCTCGAAGTTCGTCCATCATTTAAGCGGACCGTTACCTGTCGAACTGGATCCGTTTGCCTTACCGTATGTGCGACAACGGTTACGTGATAAGCATGTCTCAGCAACGCTACGCGTGAAAGACGATCGTCCCTTCGTTACAGATGGATGTCACGTGATTCTTGACGTTGATGTATCAGCCATCTCGGACGTCCGAGTATTTGCAAAAGAAGTGAAGAGCTGGTCGGGTGTACTCGATACGGGTTACTTCGAGCGACAGCCAGATCATGTCCTGACGGTCGAAGAGGGCAAGGTCAAACGCATCGCGCATCCACGACTGCGTGACGGCGGTGGATTGGTTTAAGGGAAGAAAGAAGGAAACCATATGGGCTTGAAAAAACGGTATTTATTCGGAGCAGGTGTCATTGCCGGTGCGAGTCTACTGTTGTTCAGGAAGCGGGAACAGGGCACACAGACCGATGCGTTACGTGATTATTTAGCGCATCTCGATCAGGATCCGAGTCCAGATGCTACGAAAGACCCGGATGAGGTCGGATTGACGAAACTGGATTCGATCTATCGGTCGGAGTGGCAAGCGAATGGTTTTCCGCGTTCGCGGACAGAGCTAGAAGAGCTTGAGAAATAGTGGCAGTCAACTATGAGTAATTAAAACGGCTAAAGTCCGGATTTGAACGGACTTTAGCCGTTTAGTTGTGAGCGTAGTAAAAAATAAACGCAATCCATAGAAAATTAAAAATGTTCAGCAGGAGGCAAATGTATGTATAGTTGGTCAAGAAAAGTGAGGCGTATGTGGTTGAAGTTTGGCTGGATTGTGATCATCGCTTGTTTCGTTGTTATCGTTGGTTCATTCGTTTTAATCATGAATGGCAATCCGATCAAAGAAAAAGAAATCGGAAAACGATTGGAAGTAGATTTAGAGCGAGAGTATAAAACGAAATTTGACCTAGAGTACACTCGTTACGATGCGACTAGAAGCGAATATGGGGCAATTTTTCATACGAACGAACCGGATAAGAAGGACGATGTCTCGTTCTATGCAACGTATCATAATGATTATGAATTGTACGATACATATCGGGAAGAAATTTGGTCACGTGATATTCGTAAAGCAGTCACGAACGAAGCAACAGAGGTGTACGGAAACAATTTTATTAGGGTCGAGGTGAACTCTCCACCGGAATTATTCATAGATGACGTAAAGCTAAATAATGTATTGCGATATACCGAATTGAGCGAAGAATCGATGCGGCATGTGCAGATCATGGTGAACGTACATAAGGAAGCGCGACACACAGTGAAAAAAGACTTGGCAAAATTAGTGACGAAAATGAAAGGCGGATCGATGAAGGCTGGAAAGGTGATTGTGATGGGAGCAGATGACGAGAAGGCTACAGCATTTCGTTCATGGGTATGGATTGATGTAACGAATCTTCCAAAGGATTTTAAGATGTCTGAGTTCAATAAATTACTGGAATGGGATAACACATTTACGACTGTAGAACAAGAATCAACGTAACTATTTGATTAAATCATTATCTATATAAAAAGACCATTCAGAAAGTTGAATGGTCTTTTTATATAGAGTCGCTGTTGAAATTTTATAAGTATACTTCCATGAAAATGATAGGTTGCTTTTCATATGTAAAGTCAAAAACAACAATCATCTTCGAAACGTTTCAAGCTCGTAACAAGACACTTTATTTATATGTTTATTGACTTAAAGTTAAATTTTATCTCCTCTTAACTTAAAAAGAATGGAATAGTGATTTGTCTTTGAACTAAAATCGATTTAGTAAAAGCCTTCAGATATATCTTAAAAGTACAGGAGCCTTATACAGTAGAAATATTTAAAAAGATTTAGTATATAACTTTTTACCCTGTAAATAAGTGAGCTTACCTAGTTGTAAATTAATTGATTTTAAGTAAGTCTCTTCGAAAAAAAGATAAGGATCATAGAGATTATTAGACAGAGTTACTATCTTTTTTAAGGTCTTTCCATTAACATCTCGTAAAAACAATGAATTATTCTCTGAGACTATATAGTTACCGTTTAAGAAATCAATAGCCTCTATCGTGATGGTAGTGATATTTTTATTTTTGAACACATGATCGTTTGTTTTGTAAACCATTGCTTTGGTTTGTCCTGTTACATAGTCGTAAAGATCAAATCGATGACGATAAGTAGTGACTGCGCTTAAAAAGGCGATTCCTTCATCATAATGGATATAGTTTAATTTATCACAGTTTGAAGGCGTGAGAAGTTTTCCTTTACCAATTTCCAAGATAGTAGAGCGATAACTTTTAACGTTCATTTTATAGAAAGATCTGTTTTTGACATAAAAGATTTCTTTATCGGACATCCAAAAGTCCTGAACATCAGTTACGAGAATTTTTCGTTCTTTTCCGGTTGAAGAAACACGGACCAAATCCCCTTTACTGTTGCTTTTATTCGAGACAAAGTAGACGTATTTTCCATCGCTTCCAATGTGTCCTCTTCGTCCATTGATATTTGCCCCTTTTACAGTGGAAATGACTCCGTTTTTAGAGCGGAATCGAAGTTCATATTTTTCAAAAGCTAACATACAAACAGAGTCGATAAAATGATTTTTTTCACTTTCTGTATAGAAAAGATTATTACCAGCGGATACAACATTAGTGATGGTATACGGATAAGTAGGAGATTCATTTTTCGCTGCATAAACTAATTTACCATTTTGGTAAATTCCAGAGGTTATACTTTGTTGCTTTGGAACTGTATAGTAAGGTGATGTAGCATCTACATGTATAGCAAGGGAACAAAAGGTCAAAAGCAAAAGTATAATTTTTTTCAAATGCATCTTCTCCTTAAATTAAATATAAATAAATAGTAAATTCACATGTATTATTTTAAATGAAAGAACAGAAAATAATATCCTGTTTTTGTAAAAAAAGATAAGTATGTTTTTTTAAGAAAAAAGATAGAAAGTTTGTATTATTCATGGTAAACCATTTCTTACGTATTAATGATTCAAAATCCCTTTAAAAATGATTATGATAAAAATAAGTCGATCTTGATAAACATCCTAATTTTCATATTTTTTAATTTTGGGATAAAGTATATTGGATTCATAATGAAAAGACTTGATTACTTAAATTTCCGTTGTTCTCATAATGCACGAAGACTTGGAATACTGTTTTTTTAGTTTTTAGCGTATACAAAAACTCCTCCTTTAAAATACAAAATAGGAGTTATCCTCAATCTAAACAGCCCTAGATCCTAATGATCCAGGGCTGTTTTCATGTGTTTTAATATGTAAGCGATCCTGCAATGATCAAACCGATCGAAATCGATAAGAAAAGGAGCAGCAAGCCGACTGCTTCGTTATTCGCATCAATCTCTTTCGTCATGCTCAAACGTGGAATCAATAAATCTGCAAGATAGAACAAGACGATTTGTAAGACGATCGCGAGTGCACCCCATAACACCATATCGAGAATGCTGACGGAGTTCGAGATACTCGAATAGAGGACGATGGCAAGACCAAGAATTCGTCCACCGAAGGCGTAGACGGCTGCTTTCTTTCCGTTACGGATTAGTTCGAGCTCCTTTGATTTCGTCGTCACCTCGAACAGGACGACACCGATTGCAAGGAGTACGGTCGCGACACCGATATACGAGAGCGTTGAAAGGAATAGATCACTGAATGTCATGCTGGTACCTCCATCATGATTTTTTATTTTTTTTGCGTTGTTCGTATGCAACATACAATTCAAGCAGTGCTCCGACGAGAATACCTGCTGATACATACAAATAGAAGTTGTCACCAATGAATCCGAACAAGAGACCTAAAATGAGGCCGATCAGGATATAGGGACCTTTTGCTAACTTCATGCCAATCACCTACCTCTTCTTTAAAGGTAGCGGATTTCAGAGGTGGCGTCCATCGTTATTCTTGAAAGCTGACGGCAGATTCTGCATTAGGAGAAAACAGGACGACTTGATTCCGTCCTTGTTGCTTTGCCTGATAGAGGGCAGCATCCGCATCCAGTAGAAGATCGTCGATTTGCAGTGTCGTCTCATCGTACGCGGCTAAACCAAACGATGCCGTGAGCGATAGCTCTGTCGTCGCTAGTCGGAACGTACTAGAAGCGATCCGTTCACGTAATTGTTCTGCTAAAGGCAGGACTTCAGCAAGCAGAACACCCTCAAACAGGACCGAAAATTCCTCGCCGCCGTTACGGGATAAATACCCGCTTTCTGACACTCCATCACGCAGTCGATTGGCGAACTGCCGTAGCACCTCGTCGCCAGCCTCATGTCCATACGTATCGTTGACCTGTTTAAAATGATCAATATCGATCGTCAACAACACGACCGACTGTTTGTTTAGGATCAATCGCTGTTTGACATCCGTATAGTATTCGTTGAAGGCGCGTGAATTATTTAATCCTGTCAAAAAGTCGAGTTGCGCTTTTTGCCGAAGCATCCGTAATGATTGTTTGGTCAACCGAATATCACGGATGATCACTAGGGCGAGCCAACTACTGACGAAAGAAGCAGGAATGACGACTGCCATCACTTCAATTAGAAGAATCTGTTTCGGTAAGACAATCCATAAGACAAGAGCGTGTAAAGCCGTCGCATAGATTGTCACGAGTGTGAATGTTCGTTTTGCATAGGGTGGCATCTCGCGAACGATTAAGCTTGTTCCTAAGGCAACGGCGACGATGAAACCGAATGCGGTGAAGGCTGCTAGATTCGTTCCTAAACTGAAACGATAGATGATGATCGCGATCGTCACGATCGTTGTCGGGATGGCGCCACCAAAGTAGGCAGCGACGACGACCGGAATATGACGCAAATCAACCATGACGCCAGGTGCTGCTTCAATCGTCATCTGCATGAGTAATAAAGAGATGACACTTAGGGCAAGACCATACAACACGCGCGTCGGACGTGGGGAGTCACGGGTGATCGGGAGCGGTGATAATTTTCCTAGCAGATAGAAACCAGCCATTAATAGCGTCACGTTATGCAAGACGTCAAAAAGGATGCTTTTCATGAATTGTCCATCCTTTCAAATAAAAAGTACGTTACTTAAAAGACATACGCCATAAAAGGACTAACTCCTGTTCCTTGAAAAAATAATCTATCTGATGCAATTGTGTCTATAATGTGAACTTATGATTTCTATAAGCTGTACTTATAGTTTGACGGAATTTAATTGACCTCCTCGACACTGCGTTGTTAAATGATGAAGAAGCGATATGAAAGCGCTTACTAAAATCGAAGGAGATCTACTTATGGAACTTGTCATCATTCTTCTTGCCTTATCCTTATTGATGTTCGTTGCCTATCGTGGTTTTTCGGTCATCCTATTTGCGCCAATCTGTGCCTTGTTCGCCGTCCTACTGACGAACCCGGATTGGGTGTTACCCTTCTTCTCGAATATCTTCATGGAAAAGATGGTCGGCTTCATCAAGGCGTACTTCCCGGTCTTCCTCCTCGGAGCGATTTTCGGAAAAGTCGTTGAGATGTCTGGTATCGCGGAGTCGATCGCGAAGACGATCATCCGCATGATCGGTGCGAAACGCGCTATTCTTGCCATCGTCTTACTCGGCGCCATTCTTACATATAGCGGTGTCAGCCTGTTCGTCGTCGTCTTCGCTGTTTATCCGTTCGCAGCGAACTTGTTCCGCGAAGCGAACATCCCGAAACGCCTCATCCCGGGAACGATCGCCCTTGGTGCATTCACGTTCACGATGGATGCGTTACCAGGAACACCTCAGATTCAAAACGTCATCCCAACGACGTTCTTCAAAACGGATATCTACGCTGCACCAATCATGGGAACAGTCGGTGGATTGTTCATCCTAGTCGTCGGCATGTGGTATCTCGAGTCACGTAAGAAAAAAGCCCATCAAGCAGGGGAAGGCTACGCTGGATTTGAAGCAACGGCGGCAAGTGCCGCACCGCAGATGGAGTTGAAGAACGAACCGGAAATGACACTTGAGACGGATCGTCAACCGGTCTATCGGCAAGTCCTTGCCTTCGTTCCACTCGTCCTCGTTGCCGTCATGAACAAAGTCTTCACACTCTCGATTCCGAAATGGTATCCAGAAGGATTCGATTTTTCAGCAATTGGTCTAGAGGCATTTGGAAAAATCGAGACGCCGGCCGTTCTTGCAATCTGGTCCGTCCAAATGGCGTTATTGATCGGAATTCTCGCAGCGATGCTGTATGACTTCCCGAAGATCAAGACGAACTTCCAAGCTGGTTTGAACGTCAGTATCGGTGGCGCGCTTCTAGCGGTCATGAATACAGGTGCTGAGTATGGTTTCGGAGGCGTCATCGCAGCGTTACCAGGATTCAAGTCCGTCTCAAGCGGGATTTCAGAGACGTTCACGAATCCGCTCGTCAACGGAGCCGTCACGACGACGACGCTTGCCGGTGTCACCGGTTCCGCATCGGGCGGAATGGGAATCGCGTTAAGTGCGATGTCGGATAAATATACGCAAGCGATCACATCAGGTGGCGTGCCACCGGAAGTCATGCACCGCGTCATCTCGATGGCGTCCGGCGGGATGGATACATTACCGCATAACGGTGCCGTCATCACGTTACTTGCCGTCACGGGGCTGACGCATCGTCAGTCGTATAAGGACATCTTCATGATTACGATCCTCAAGACAGTGACGGTCTTCTTGATGATCGGATTGTATAGCTTGACTGGTTTATACTAAGGATTTTTAAAGGGGGCATCATCAGATGAAGCAGGGGAAAGTATACGGATCATTCGCGGAAGCGACAGCAGACATCTTTGACGGGGCGACGCTAGTCGTAGGGGGCTTCGGACTCTGCGGAATCCCGGAAAAATCAATTACCGCGTTGCAAGAGAAGGGCGTCAAGGATTTGACGGTCGTCAGTAATAACTGTGGTGTCGATGACTTCGGTCTCGGTCTCCTCTTGCAGACACGACAAATCAAGAAGATGGTTTCGTCGTATGTCGGGGAAAACAAGACGTTCGAGCAACAATACCTCAGTGGCGAGATCGAAGTCGATCTCGTCCCACAAGGTACGCTTGCGGAACGTATCCGTGCCGGTGGAGCTGGCATTCCCGGTTTCTATACACCAACAGGCGTCGGCACACCGATTGCTGAAGGGAAGGAACAAAAGGAGTTCGACGGGAAGACGTATCTGCTCGAAGAAGGAATCGTCGGCGATTTTGCGATCGTCAAGGCATGGAAAGCAGATCGACTCGGGAACCTCGTCTTCCGGAAGACGTCACGCAACTTTAACCCGATTGTCGCGACAGCCGGAAAAGTAACGATCGTTGAAGTCGAAGAACTGGTCGAAGTCGGTGAACTCGACCCGAATGAGATTCATACACCTGCTGTCTACGTTCAGCGCATCGTCGTCGGAACGGATTATGAAAAACGCATCGAACGCCGGACTGTCCGGGAAGCTTGAGGAGGAGACGGATATGAAAACGACACGAGAGATCATCATTGAACGCGCACTTCAGGAAGTTGAAGACGGGATGTACGTTAACCTCGGGATTGGGATTCCGACATTGATCGCCAATGCGATTCCGGACGATATGCATGTCATGCTGCAATCCGAAAACGGACTGCTTGGCATCGGACCGTATCCGCTTGATCATGAAGTCGATGCCGACGAAATCAACGCCGGTAAAGAAACGGTCACGGCACAATCTGGAGCATCTTACTTCGACAGTGCCGAATCGTTCGCGATGATTCGCGGTGGGCACATCGACCTCGCGATCCTCGGTGGGATGGAAGTCGATCAAAACGGTGACCTCGCGAACTGGATGATTCCGGGAAAGATGGTCAAAGGCATGGGCGGAGCGATGGACCTCGTCAACGGAGCAAAACGCGTCGTCATCATCATGGAGCATGTCAACAAACACGGCGAATCGAAAGTCAAACAGGCGTGTACCTTGCCGTTGACAGGACGCGCCGTCGTCAACCGTTTGATTACGGACCGGGCCGTCTTTGATTTCACACCGGACGGAATGGTCTTGATCGAGACGCTGAATGGTCATACGGTCGAAGACGTCAAACAAGTCACGGAAGCACGATTCACGGTCAGTCCGGAACTCGAGCGCGTGACGGTAGGGGAGTGAAGCAGATGGTTCAAGGAGATATCGTACTCGTCACAGGTGCAGGAAGCGGAATTGGTCTTGAAATCTCAAAGGCGTTTGCTGCGGCAGGAGCAAAGGTCGTCGTAACGGACGTTCGCGCAGAAGCAGCAGAAGAGGCTGCGGCAGCGATTCGCGCAGACGGTCATGAAGCGGTTGGCATGACGCTCAACGTCACTGATGAAGCACAGGTCGAAGCCGTCTTGAAGCAGACGGTCGAACAGTTTGGTCGACTCGACGTCTTGATCAATAACGCGGGTCTTCAACACGTCTCACCAATTGAAGAGTTTCCAACAGAGAAGTTCGAATTGATGATCAAGATCATGTTGACGGCGCCGTTCATCGCTATCAAACATGCCTTTCCAATCATGAAGGAACAAGGCTACGGACGGATTCTTAACATGGCATCGATCAATGGTTTAATCGGTTTTGCTGGGAAAGCGGCGTATAACTCGGCGAAGCATGGATTGCTCGGTCTGACGAAAGTCGCAGCCCTTGAAGGAGCAGAACACGGAATCACCGTCAACGCGATTTGCCCGGGGTACGTCGATACACCACTTGTCCGGAATCAGATGGAAGACTTGGCGAAGACGCGTCACGTCGAGCTTGAGAAGGTACTCGAGGAAGTCATCTATCCGCTCGTTCCACAAAAACGGTTGCTCGCCGTCGAGGAAATCGCGGATTATGCATTGTTCCTCGCGAGCCGCAAAGCAAAAGGCATCACGGGACAAGCGAACGTACTCGATGGAGGATATACGATTCAATAAGGAGATGGAGCAGATGAGTGAAGCAGTCGTCATCGTCAGTGCGACGCGCACGGCGATCGGGAATTTCAATGGGAGTTTGAAAGACGTCAAAGCAACGGAACTTGGAGCGACAGTCATCCGCGCAGCACTTGAAAAAGCTGGTGTCGCAGGAGATCACGTCGACGAAGTCTTTTTCGGTAACGTCCTCTCAGCAGGACTTGGTCAAAATCCAGCACGGCAGGCGGCACTCGCTGCCGGATTACCGGAGACATGTCCAGCGATGACCGTTAACAAGGTCTGCGGATCCGGTCTCTCAGCCGTCCATCTCGCGTATCAGGCGATCAAGTCGGGCGAAGCCGATGTCATCGTTGCCGGTGGGATGGAGAACATGAGCCAAGCGCCGTATGTCTTATCGGGCGCACGGTCTGGACTGAAGATGGGTGACCAACCGCTCGTCGATACGATCATCCAGGATGGACTTGAGTGTGCGTTTAATGACTATCACATGGGAATCACGGCAGAGAATTTAGCCGACGCCTATGAACTCTCCCGCGAAGCCCAGGATCAGTTCGCTGCGACGAGTCAGCAAAAAGCGCAGACGGCATTAGCGGAAGAACGGTTCGTCTCGGAAATCACGCCAGTGTTAATTCCACAACGAAAAGGCGACCCGATCCGTTTTGATCAAGATGAGTTTCCACGTGCCGGAACATCTGTCGAAACACTTAGTCGTTTGCGCCCGGCATTCAAAAAGGACGGAACGGTTACGGCAGGCAATGCATCTGGCATCAATGACGGGGCTGCCGCACTTGTCATCATGTCCGCGACAAAGGCAAAAGAACTCGGTGTGACACCACTCGTTGAGATCGTCTCAAATGGAACGTCCGGTGTCGATCCGAGCATCATGGGAATCGGTCCCGTCCAAGCGGTCCAAAAGGCACTCGATAAAGCGGGACTGACGCTTGAGGAGATCGATGTCATCGAAGCGAACGAAGCATTCGCGGCACAATCTCTCGCGGTCGATGCGGAGCTACAGTTCCCGCACGAGAAGCTCAACCGCAACGGTGGCGCAATCGCGCTCGGTCATCCGATTGGTGCGAGTGGTGCGCGGATTCTCGTTACGCTGATCCATGAACTCGAGCGGACGGGTGAGATGCATGGTCTTGCGACGTTATGCGTCGGTGGCGGTCAAGGGGTTGCGACAATTGTAAAATCTGTAAGAGGATAATTAAAATAGGATCAATTCAGAGAAATGAAAACACTCCTTTTGTTTTTCATGACTTAAGAGAGTATATAAGATTTGAGCTGTCTTCGTTTACTGAGAAGACAGCTTTTTCGTTTACCAACAATTATAGTGTTAGATATAGTGTTAGACTTAATTTTCGCTATTTTTTTTTGAAACTGCCACCCATACTTCACTGTATACCTGCTCTGGGTCATTACCATGAATCGTAAAGGATATGGCAGGCAAGTCAACCAATTCATAACCAGAGGAAGGTAACCATTCGGAGTATGAACGAGCCATTGTTTCTTGTAAAGTCGCCGGGAAAGGTCCACGATTCGGGAAAATGACCCATGTCGAAGCATCAACATACAGTTGTTCGAGTCCGATATCAGAATCCCTCAATTTTTGTGATGTAGCATATCCTAACATATGGGTTAGTGAACCGGTTTCTTCCTGAAAATGTTCCTCATGATCATAAGATACATTCAATATATGGTGAGGATAAAAATCAGCCATTGCTTTCATTTTTTCTCGTTGATCCGTTGTGATGGATTGGGCAAGCTCTAGAATGGATTCATTAACTCCTTCAAATTGTATTGGTACACGTTTAGAAACACCTGTTATAAAAAATGAACTTTTTTCCTCGATTTTAAATTCCATTGAAGTTCCTCCTTTAATCTCTAAATAAAATGTGAAAGGAGGAAAGGTTTTTTGAATTTTATTTTTTATGGCAAATGATGGTAAATAGCCTGACCAGTTACGAAAAGCTCTTGAAAACCCTTCTACAGAACGAAAACCATACTGGAAGGCGACCGTAGTTACAGAAGTGCCTTGAATCAAGTCGCGATTCGCTTCTGATAAACGTCGTTGTTTAATATAATCTGTTAATGTGATCCCAGACATATAAGAAAACATTCTTCGAAAATGATAATCGGATAGCCCTGTCAATCGAGTCACATCTTCAGGTGATAGTTCTTCTGTCAAATGTTCATCGATATAGTGCATCAATTGATTTAATTGTTCAAGCAATATTTATCTCCTCCTTTCTCTATTCAATATAAGTGTTGCTGACAAAGAAGACTTGATATTTTACATACTAATTAAGTCGATTGATAAAAATCATTATTGTAAAGATTTTAGATTATAATATCTTTTTTGGGACAAGAAGTGAAGTTCTACTACGTCATATGAACTTATGAATTCGGTTTCATGCTTCGATGCACAAACGTAACAAATTCTATGGACCGTAGCTCCACCAAACTTTCTGCGCAATTTTCAGAATATTCTCCAGATAAACTCCTAGCACGAGCTCTTAAACGTATGTTATCCTTTCGAACGAAGTACTTCATCTGCTTAGGGAGCGAGATGAAGTCGATCATCATCAGTGGGGGTTTATTATGTCTAAAACTGTTCCAACATCATTTATCATCGTCATCGGCATGATGCTCTTCGCCTTATTTTTCGGGGCAGGAAATCTCATCTTTCCGCCGATGCTCGGACAGCTCGCAGGGGAGCATGTCTGGGTCGCCAATGCCGGATTCCTCGTCACCGGTGTCGGTCTACCATTGCTTGCGATTCTTGCATTCGCGTTTTCAGGGGAACGCGATTTACAAGCGATGGCGTCACGCGTTCATCCTGCGTTCGGAATCGGGTTCTCGGTCATTTTGTATCTTGCGATCGGTCCCTTCTTCGCGATTCCTCGTGCCGGAACGGTCTCGTATGAGATCGGAATCAAGCCTTTCTTCAGTGAATCGACGAGCCACTGGCCGTTGCTCATCTTCACGGTCTTGTTCTACACGGTTGCGTGTCTCTTATCATTGAATCCGACGAAAATCGTCGATGTCGTCGGGAAAGTACTGACACCGATTAAGATCACGTTCATCGGTCTGTTGATCGTCGTCGCTGTCCTCCATCCGATCGGAAGTTTTCAGAATCCTTTGAAGACATATCAGTCGAATGCTTTCTTTAACGGTTTCCAGGAAGGATATATGACGCTCGATGCACTTGGTGCTTTCGTCTTCGGAATCATCATCATCGCAGCGATCAAGGAAAAAGGTGTCACATCGAAGCGACAGTTACTCTTGATTTGTACGAAAGCGTCATTGATCGCAGCAGCCTTGCTTGCAATCACATACTCGGCGCTTGCCTTCATGGGTGCTTCGAGTGTCTCGGAAATCGGACAACTAGCGAACGGAGCAGAGATCTTGTCGGCTGTGTCGGATCATTACTTTGGTGAATACGGTGCGATCTTACTCGGTCTGATGATCACAGTCGCCTGTATGACGACAAGTGTTGGGTTGATTACGGCCTGTGCCGCGTTCTTCTCGGCACTCGTGCCAAAAATCTCGTACGTCAAATGGACGATTGGTCTATCGGTCTTCAGCGCACTCGTCGCGAACATCGGTCTGAATCAATTACTTGCTGTCTCAAAACCAGTCTTGATGACGCTTTATCCACTGGCGATCTGTCTCATCTTCCTGACATTCTTGCATCCACTCTTTAAAGGCAAACCTGCCGTTTATCAAGGGGCGCTGTGGATGACATTCGTTGTCAGCTTATTTGATGGATTAAAGACAGCGAAGATCAACGTTTCAGCTGTCACAAACGTGTTCGACGTGGTATTACCGTTTGCTTCCGTCAGTCTCGGATGGGTCGTTCCAGCCATTATTGGCGGAGTGATCGGAGCAGTCGTTGGTAAGAAAACAGCACAGACACACTCGTCGTCGCGTGTGGCTTAAATTAAATCCTTTCACTCAGATTACACTGGGTGAAGGGATTTTTTGTTGTAACGATGAAACATAGTCTAACAACAGTTGTTGACAAAAAGCGGTAGCATGATGCTATAGTGTTAACGAAAATGATATTCATTATCAATTAGAAGGGGTGATAGGTGATGTTCATCCAGTTGAAAACATTCAAAGCTGATATACGGAAAAAGCATCTGATAGCAAATGTTTTTTAGGAGTGAGTTGAAAATGACAGAAGCACTACATACATTTCGCGTGAGAAAACATGCGTTACAAACAGGAGGACAATTGGCGTTACGTCCGAGTTTGATCGTCGTCATACAAGGGGCTGGTATTACCTACACGGAAAGAAAACGTCTAGAGGCGGGAGAAGCCTGTTTCGTCAAGAAATCAGGTGAACGTTTCATCGTTCAGGAGGGACATTGTCTCTTGTATCAGTTAGAGGTTGACCTGACGGCATTTCCAATCTTCCGACAACCAACGAATGAACTAGTGGAGTGTTTAGAACGAATGCAAGGGTGTCCAGAAACAATGACCGGTTCTCTTAGACAGCATCGCTCTCTGTATCAACTGCTGGAGCAATTAAGTGAACGTCGTCATGAGCAGACGTTTGAGGAAGTGACGTCCCAGTGGTTAGAAGAACTCGGGAGATCAAGAACAGTCAGTGACTTGGCAAGTGAGTTGAACATGTCACTGCCGACGTTTTCCCGCCAATTCAAAAAGTACTACGATCAATCACCAAAGGAACTGCTTCATCAATTGCGGATGCAACGGGCGAAGGAGTGGATGATTGCACATCCAGATTGGACGATTGCCGAGATCGCAGAACGTGTATCAATCAATGATGAATTTTATTTCAGCCGTCTCTTTAAAAAACGTGAGGGACTATCACCAAGTCAGTACCGAAAACGGTTGATTCCACGGGTCGGAATCTGGAGTCAAGCGTTGTTACAAGATCACTTATTGGCACTTGGCATTCAACCGGTCATCGCACCGTCTTTTCCGACACAATATCGTTCGAACGGGGTGCCAGACTATTTAAGTGAAATCGAAGGTACGCGACTATACGACGCGTCAGCAACGATTTTACCGGAATGGTTTGAGACATCAAATCTTGATCTCGTTTTACGGACACCGATACGAGGTGAACTACCACCTATGTTGACCTCTTGTCCGATCATCGATATTTCGAAACAAACTTGCTGGAAGGATTACTTGTATGCTGTTGCTACGGCAACCGATATGCTTGAGCAAGCGACTGATATCATCAACGAAGTCGAGACGTTTGAATCAGTTGTGAAGCAACAATTCGAATTCAATCGGAATGTGACATGGGCAGTCATCTGGATCAGAGACTCAGAAATCAGACTGTACGGACGAACAGGGCATACGATGTTGGATTTTCTGTTCAATGAAATCGGTCTACGAGCAGTGGAAGGACTTCCGCATACCGTCTACATGACGATCAGCCTAGAAACATTACAGCAGTTAGATCCGGATGGTCTGTTCATACTGTGGAGTCAACCTGCAGATGTGGAACGAATTCGAGGAACGAAGGAGTGGAAAACGCTTCGTGCCGTTAGGACGGGGCGTATATTTCACCCAGACAGTGTAGATTGGGATCCGTGGGGACCACTTGGGAGGATGCATATGTTACGTCAATTGCATACATATATCAGCGATAGTAACTGTTTTGTTTGTCCATGAAGAATGAAAAGAAAATCCATGTCATTCGTCATTGATAATGATTATCATTACAGATGGAGTTCACAATGAGGCAGAGAAGGCTGATAAATGAACCTAAAAAGTCGTCACCTTGTCGTACGAATGTTAGGGAGGATCGTTTGTTTGATTTGTGTTAAATCTCACGACGATATGTGACTTCTGGCATTTAATCGATTGTGAAAACGGATTGAAGAAACTTGAAAACGTTTTACTTAAAATAAGTGCGTATACGCACCATCAAAAACGGGGAAACCCGTTTTTCTATTGATATGGAATGAGAATGATTTTCAATAAGGGGAGGAACAGAGCGTGCGAACATGCGAAGAACAAATCGAGCGATTAGCGACCGAGGTGACGCTTCAATCGTTCATGAACAGCTACATCAGAGAAGTGAACCCGGGCGAATGGGTCAACGAGAGACCGTTTGATGCATCCGAGACATCCTCTTTTTATTGGATGAAGCCATATCTCATTGAAATCAAACGTCGTTCCATCATCGGACGCCACGAGATTGGAATGATCCGTGAAGAGACAAAGAACGGATGGCGGGAAGTTTCAGCCATGTCTTGTATCATCACCTGTTGCATCAAGCTTCAAGATCAACATCCGGATCAAACGGACTTACTCTTTCGCGTTCTTGACAGTCACCGGACTGTGCAATTGATTTTGGAGGAACAACTGAACGCACAAGAGCAACAGACGTTCATCGATTATGAACAACGCTTGTGGTGTGGTCATTGGTTCCATCCGACCCCGAAAAGTAGAGTCGGTATGACCGACTGGCAACAAAAAGCGTATGCGCCTGAATTCCGTCAGCCGTTTCAACTTCACTATTTCACAGTACATGAGACATTGCTCGAAGAACGTTCAGGTAGCAACGAGACGATTACTCAGCTGATGAAAAATCAACTGGATAACTCAATCCAAGCGACGGCGCAAGAGCGAGTCATTCCAATTCATCCGCTTCAAGCCGAGTATTTGTTACGTCAGCCGACAATCAAGCAATGGATCGAGCAAAGTATTCTCCGTTATCATGGCGCAACTGGACCACTCTATAACGCGACTTCGTCGATACGGACCGTCGAAGCACTCGACCGAAGTCATATGTTGAAGTTATCCATACCTGTCCAAGTGACGAACTCAAGACGCGTCAACAAGCGGCACGAATTAGAGGCCGGTTATTTGATGCATCGATTGTTTTGTCATCTGTCTCTTCCTGATACGTTTGACCTCATTCACGATCCTGCGTATTTAGCGATCCGGACTAAAGAAGAGACCGGATTCGAAGTCATCCTGCGAGACCCTGCACCCCACGCGGTAAATGTTGCAGCACTCGTCCAACCGGCATTACCGAATTCGGAATCTCTCCTGCTGCGGCTCATTCGGCAGTCAGGATTAATCGAACCGGAACACGTCACTCGGTGGTGGAAACAGTACTTAGAGTTGACGTTAGGAGCGATCGTTACACTGTATGAAGAACAAGGAATCGGTCTCGAGGCACATCAGCAAAATAGTCTCATCACATTCGAAGACGGATGGCCGGTTCAATATCACGTCCGGGATAATCAAGGCTATTACTTAGCAGACACGAATCGAGATTCCTTCATCCTGCTGGAACCGGAATTGAAGCATACGACGTTGTTCTACCCAGAAGAAGTCATTGCTGAGCGTTTGACGTACTACATGATTTGGAACCATCTGGCGAGTGTCATCGACCGATTGGCAGCAGATACATTATTGAACGAAGAAGTTGCTATCGCGTTACTGCACGAATGGTGTCAGGTACGAGTTGAAAGTCTAGAAGGGCGAGGCAGAGCTTGGCTTTTGATGTTGTTAGAATCGCCGACACTTCCATATAAGGCGAATTTACTAACACGCCTACAAGGACTCGATGAACTCGAAGTCGAGGGAGAACGAGTTTGTTTCGTCGAGTTGGATAATCCGTTACGGGAGGACAACTATGCTTTACGACAGCAAAACACGTATCTGCAAACAACTTCTTGAGAGTTTGTTATTCGAACGGATTCTTCCTTTTACTGAAATGATTGTCGGAATGAAGCATCGTTTTACATTCCACATAAAAGATAGTGAAGTGACAGTCGAGGGCAAACGCGGTCCGTTCGACCGGATTCGGCTCGACATCAAGACGTTACGCTCATCGAAGTCATCTGGCGTCAACGACTGGTTTGAGCATCTTTTGACGCAGTTGCCGATCTCGGACGACTTTCAGGAAGAGTTGCGACGTACACATGATTTTGATGACTTGTCGCAGCAACATCGTCTACCAATCCACCGAGCAGGCTTGGATTATGAAGAGTTGGAACAGACCATCATCGAAGGGCATCCCTATCATCCTTGTTATAAATCAAGGATTGGTTTTTCGCGAGCTGATCACGAGGCATATGGACCTGAAGCGGGCAATCGCTTCCAGTTACATTGGATTGCCTTACCTTCTACGCTCGTTCAAGGGAATGGAATCTTACCTATTCCACTGATTCTTGGAGAATCGCTTCTACATATGTTTTTAGTCAAACTGGAAGAGCTCAATCAAACCGATTATCAGATTCTTCCGGTCCATCCGTGGCAGTGGTCACGTATCCAACAGGAAGTGGCACAAGTCGGAGGTGTCGACTTAGGAGAAGGTGGTGTCTTCGTACAAGCGACGCAGTCGATTCGAACCGTTTTTTGTCCAGGTCACCCCGAACTACCGCATATCAAATTGCCGCTAGACTTGAAGCAAACGTCAGCCGTTCGGACTTTTTCCGTTCCGAATGTCGTGGCAGCTCCTGCGGTATCGGATTGGTTGAAAAAACAGGCGAGTGAATTGCCGGTGACGCTGTTATCTGAATTTGCTTCATCTGTCGTTTCGAGCGGTCCACTTGCGGGTCGGGTCGGCTGTGTCTTTCGAGAAAATGTCTTGACGTATGCTCAACCGGGCGAGCAAGTCATGCCTTTGACGGCACTTGCTCAAATCGAGGTCGACGGAAGACATTTTCTAGGTCCGTGGTTGGAACGATATGGTCATGAACGGTGGCTCCGTCGATTCTTCGGCGTCTATCTCGAACCAGTCATCCGACTTGTGACCGAGAAAGGAATCGGTGTGGAAGCTCACGCACAAAATACGTTACTTGTCTTACGGGATGGATGGCCGGAACGGATCATTCTCCGCGATTTTCATGATAGCGTCGAGTTCGTCACCGAGTTGCTCGATGATCCATCGGATGTACCCGATTTTAAGAGGCTACATCCTGATTTTGATGCACCGCTCAATACCTATTATGAAATGTCACACCCGCTTGCCTTACGCGAGCTGCTGTACGATACATTATTCGTCTATCATTTGACGGAACTAGCGTATCAACTTGAACTGACGGAGAACTTGAATGAAGCGACGTTCTTTGATTGGATGCATCAGACGATCGAGGGGTTGCCGATTGATCGAGACCGACTAGAACGAATCGGATGGTACGAACAAAGAGTAACGGCAGAAGCCTTACTGGCACCACGGTTTGGTTTGACGAATCAAATCGATGTAAAAAATTCACTAGTTCAACGAGGAGAGGAAGACGATCATGCTATGGATTGAGAAAGAATGGGTGACAGAAGAAGAATTGACGATACATGAACTGGTGAAGCAATCGTTCATAACGGAAGGGAAGACCGTAGCCATCTGTACGTCAGATACAAAAGCGTGGTTAGCCCTCTGTCTTGCGATGCGACGAATGAATGGAACAATCCTTCCCATTCATCCGGATACGCCTGTTTCCGGTGCTAAACGATTAGCGATACAAGCCGGATGTGGCTATTTGATTTATCAAGAGACCATCATTCCGCTTCCGGAAGCGGAAAAACGTGCGGATGGATTGATTCAATTCAGTTCCGGTACGACGGGACAACCCAAAATCATTCACCGGACATGGGAGTCGATCGAGACGGAACTGAATGCCTATACGAACAGTTTTCCGCTGACGACGAAAGCGACGATCGTTGCTTGTCCGACGACGCACTCATTCGGATTACTGTGTGGAGTGTTCGCGACTTTAAGACGCGGAGCGACACCAGTCATCCTACAAGACTTCTCGCCACGTCATGTGCTAGCAATCCATCGTTTGCATCCGGACGCTATCATCTATACGGCACCGGGACTGGCGTATGCGATGAGTTTGTTCCCGGAATCAGTTCACGCAGTGATGATTTCCGGGATGACATTACCAGAAAAGTGGTTCCGTTCGATTGAACGTAAGACACATCATTTGCTTCAACAATATGGCTGTTCAGAAATCGGCTGTATCGCACTTCATCCGAATCCGCCGAGTCCGCAAGCGATCGGATTTCCACTAGAGCATCTTGAGATTGAAACTGGAACGAAGGGAAAACCAGCAGAATTAGTCGTTTCGCAACAAGGCGTACGGATTGGTACGAAGGATTTAATGTACGTTGAAGACGGGCTGCACTTTCTTAGCCGACTCGATGAGATGATCAATGTGTCTGGCTTATCCGTCTATCCCGGGGAAGTCGAAGATGTCTTGTATCAGCTTCCGACCGTCGAGGCTGTCGTCGTCTTTAAACGAATGGATTCGTTTCAAGGAGAGCGCGTCTGCGCTCAACTCGTGACGACGGCATCAGAGGAAGAACTGAAACAGCATTGCATGAAGCATCTCGCACCACATCAACGACCGACGGAGTGGCAACTCGTTGAGCAAATCGAACTGTCTGCGAATGGGAAAGTGAGTAGAAAACGATTGGGGGAACAAGCATGTCCCGTTTAACGATTGCGCAATTCGAAGATATACTGAGCGAACAGCTCGAATGGTCATCATCTGTCGCTGTCTCGACAACAGACTCTCTACGAGATGATCTAGGACTGGATTCGATGCGTTTGATTCATCTGTTGCTTCACCTTGAATTGGAACACGGATTAGTGATTCCCGATGAGCAAATGTCAGTCCTTCCCAAAATGCGAGTAGAAGAGTTGATGTCTGTTTTACAGGAGGCCATACATGATTAAAGTGCACTGTCTCGTCAGTTGCGTCTGCGAGACGATTAAACGATCGGCCGCGGACCATCGTCCCTATTACTTTGGCGTGTGGGACTCTTCGTTTTCCTTGTCAGCCGATTATGTCCTCTCGCATCATGATGAAAAAATCAACCATCAGGAGATGCTTGTTTGGTATGAACGTCTTTACGGAATCCCAGTCGAAGAATGGTACGATCACAAACAGTCAAAAGAAGAAAATATCGCTCAGCTGATTCAACGGATCGAACAGAAAAATAAGGACGAGTCAGTGATCGTCATGTTGGATTTAGCTAGTCTACCTGAGCGCGAAAATAAATTTCACCATGATGTGTTTCCCCACTACGTCATGTTAGAGGCGACAGAAGATCCGGAAATATGGCACATGCTTGATCCTGATTTTCGGTATGAAGGTGATGTTGCACGCGAGCGTATTCTGGAAGCGGTACGCCATCCTGCTGTCGCTGGTGGTTTTGCCTTTCGAAATACGGATGTTCGAATACCAGACGCGACGACGGTAAGTGCTTATTTCATGAGTTGTCTAAACGTACATCATCCATTGACTGAGGCGGTCAAACGTGTTGTGCATCACTATCGTGAACAACCTGAGGGACTACCGAATGCCTTAAAGCAGTTACCTGTGATTGCCATTCGAAAATATGCCTATGAGCATGCATTTGCTTATTTATATGAAGCGATTGGACGCGACTTGCAGACATCTGATTTTGAAGAATGGACGGATGAGGTTGAAACATTAGTCAATCAATACTCTGTCATCCAGCATCGGGCTGTCAAATACGCTGTAACGCGTCAACCGGAAGTGTACTTAGAAATCGAACGATTGATCGAAGAACAATGGGCACGGGAGAGTGCAATCAAACGGCAACTCGTCGACACGTTCCATGCGTATCAACGACAGGAGGGAATTGAACATGAAACTCGCACTCTGTACGATCAGCTATCGGCATCATCTGCGTTCATTTAATGATTTGATCGATTTTGCTTCAGAAGAACACTTTGACGCCATTGATATTTGGGGAGTTCATGCTGAACATTTAAGAACAGAAGAAGTCGATCGGCTGAAGTCGTCCCATCTGAACGTCAGTATGTTGAGTCATTATTTAAATTTAAACGCACCGATGTCAGAACTACTTGCGGAGACAAAACGACTCTCGCAATTAGCGACACGAATCGGAACTGAGCGTATCCGCATCTTTGCTGGTAATGAGGCGAGCCATACCTTATCCGATGCCAAATGGGATCAACTCGTTTATCGATTGAACGGGATTTGCCGTGTCCTTGATCCTGCAGGACAGCGATTATTACTTGAATTTCATCCGAACACTGCAACAGATACGGTAGAGGCAACGGTTCGTTTGCTACAAGCGATCAACCATCCGGCATGTCGGATCAACTTTGACGTCTTGCATGTCATCGAATCAAAGGCAGATCCCGTCGAAGCATACTTCAGACTTGCATCGTGTGTGGATCACCTTCATTTAAAAACAGTGGCGAATGTTGAACAATTTTCAGTCTTTGAACCAGCAAATGTCTATGCGGCAAGCGGATCACGGGAAGGGATGGTTCCATTATTCGAAGGTATCGTCGATTATCACCGGTTCTTTGAAGACGTATCGGCTCATCTCGATCACTTGACGGCAAGCCTCGAATGGTTCGGTCCTGATCCGGACGAGCGATTAAGAGAAGATCGGAGTCTCATCACACAAGCTCTTGAAAGAGTACCCGTTTTGTCAAGATGATTCGACTTGATGGGGTTTAAACGTCAGCAGAAAAGGCAATTCCTCTATTGTATGTCATTGACCATCGTGTCCCTTACAGAAAGGATGTTGAAACATGTCAGAACGTGTCTTCATTAGTCCCTCAAAGTATGTCCAAGGAAAGGATGTCATTGACCGGCTCGGTACATATGTGAGCCCGTTCGGTGAAAAAGCGCTCGTCATCGCGGATGATGTCGTTTGGAAAATCGTCAAGGAACGTGTTGAGCATTCGTTGTCCGGCGAAAATGTCGGCATCGAGAAAGCGGACTTTAGTGGTGAAGCCTCACGGCATGAAGTGAAACGAATCGCTGAGCAAGCAAAAGCAGCAGATGTCCGGTTCGTCATGGGTGTGGGAGGCGGAAAGACGCTTGATACGGCAAAAGCCGTCTCGGATGAGCTGAACGTCTCCGTCGTCATCGTTCCGACGCTTGCTTCGACCGACGCACCGACGAGTGCCCTGTCCGTCATCTATTCCGACGAAGGGATTTTCGAAAGTTATCGCTTCTATAAGAAGAATCCCGATCTCGTTCTCGTCGATACAAAATTGATCGCCCAAGCACCAGCGCGCTTCTTCGCGTCCGGAATCGCCGATGCGCTTGCGACGTGGGTTGAGGTACGGAGTGTCGTCGCTTTTGGTGGACAAACGATGGCAGGGGGACGACCGACGATTGCGGCACAAGCGATCGCCAAACGGTGTGAGGAAGTCTTGTTCGAGCATGGTCGCTTGGCGTATGAATCCGTTCAAGCGCAAGTCGTCACACCGGCACTTGAAGCCGTCGTCGAGGCGAATACGCTCTTAAGTGGACTCGGTTTCGAGAGTGGTGGGCTAGCTGCAGCGCATGCGATCCATAACGGGTTCACAGCGCTTGACGGTGAGATTCACCACTTAACGCACGGTGAGAAAGTTGCCTTTGGTACACTCGTTCAACTGGCGCTCGAAGAACATCCACAAGAAGAAATCGAGCGGTACATCGCGCTCTACACGGATCTTGGCTTACCGGTGACGCTCGAAGACGTCAAGCTAAAAGATGCGTCGCGTGAAGACATCGTCAAGGTCGGCGAGGCAGCGACTGCTGAAGGCGAGACGATCCACAGCGGTTTCAACGTCACGGCGGACGAAGTCGCGGATGCGATCATCGCAGCTGACCGCTATTCGAAAGCGTATCTAGCGAAACATGCTTCTTCCTGATTGATGCGTTTAAATCCGCTTCCTCTACCGAGAGGAGCGGATTTTTTATGGGCTTTCGTCGAATGACGCTTGAATTCTTCTTAAAAACACGCTATCGTTATAAAACGTAATGATTACGATTTAATTCAGATAAAGGAGTTTTTGTGATGACGGATCGATATGAATGGGTGATTGTTGGCGGAGGAATTCATGGAATGACGGTATTCAATGCCTTACGTGAAAAAGGAATCGATCGGGAGATGATACGGATCATCGACCGTCATCGGCAACCATTGATGAACTGGCGTAAACAAACCGAACGGATCGGCATGCCTTACCTACGTTCAACTCGGGTGCACCACACTTCGACGAATCCGACGAGTCTCAGGCATCATGCGGAAGAACAGGATTATACACATCAAGCCTTCAAGGATACATACGGGCGACCATCCTTGGAATTATTCAACGACCATGCCCTTCAATTGGCGCAACGAAATGAAGTGGAGGCGAGCTGGGTCCAAGGGGAAATCACAGGACTAAGACGAGAGAGCGGAACGTGGATCGTCTCGACAGACGAAGGTGAGTTACGAGCAAACCGTGTCGTTCTCGCCCTCGGACAATCGGAGCATCACGTCATGCCAGAGTGGGCGAAATCGGCGCGTCACGTTTTCTTATCGAAGCACGATACACCACCGGTCGTCATCATTGGAGGTGGAATCAGTGCCTTGCATCATACGATTCAATGTGCCGAGCGCTATCCCGGGCAGGTGACTCTCCTTTCACGACGTCCGCTCGAAAAAAGTGCGTTCGATGCCGATCGGAAGTTCATGGGACCAAAAGGATTGACACCATTCAAGTCCTTGTCGGCTAGTGAAAAACGAG
The DNA here is from genome assembly GCF_018618985.1 of Exiguobacterium sp. s78. Taxonomy (NCBI): domain Bacteria; kingdom Bacillati; phylum Bacillota; class Bacilli; order Caryophanales; genus Exiguobacterium; species Exiguobacterium sp. s78. The sequence continues at coordinate 1,692,036 of NZ_JACSNB010000001.1, read as the reverse complement.
CATTGATCGTACAGGAGCGTCGCCCCGGAACGGCAACACAGGACTTGATTCAACGTGTTCGTCATCTGATTCGGGAAGGAATCATCACTCATGAGATCGGTGAAGTCGAGCAGGAAATCGGAAGCGGAGTGAAGCTGACAGATGGTCGCATCATCACCGCTGAATCGATTATTTGCGCAACGGGTATCCGTCCGATGGTCGTCGAAGGATCTTGGCTTGAAGCGGTACAGCAAGAGTTGAATCTGCCATTGTCTCCTTGCCGGACACCGTTATTAGATGAAGAAACCTTTGAATGGGGAGAGAACTTATTCGCGACAGGCAGCCTCGCTGACTTGACGGTCGGACCGTTCGCTCGGTCGATTTACGGGGGACAAGCCGCAGCACGTGCGATCGTCTCGACGATTGAAGAGGAGCAGACTTCACTTGCTTCCGTCTAAAAGGATAAAAAAAGGCCCGACCATATGACGTCATTGATGAGTCATGGGGTCGGGCCTTTTTTTAGAGGTAATCGAGTGGATTGACGCTGCTACCAGCTGATGTTGCGCTGTAGACGTACGATCCCTTATGGAGTTCAAAATGTAAGTGTGTTCCGAAAGCGTTACCTGTCTCGCCGACTGTACCGACTTTTTGACCTTGGGCGACGGTTTGACCGACCGAGACGGAGCGGCTATTCATATGTGCATACAGACTGATGAACGGCGATCCGTTGACAGTGTGTGAGACCATGACGTAGTTGCCGTATGCGCCTTTGAACTGAGACGTAATGACCTTACCGCTTGCTGTCGCATAGACTGGAGTACCTTTTGCTGCGCCATAATCGATACCGTTATGGAACGTATAGCCGTAAGCACCGCTTGCCTTACCATATCCTTGCGTGATCGGACCACTCGTTGGTGTCGCGAAGCTTTTTGACGTCGACGTCGAGACTTTTGATGCACCACTGCTGTTTGTCAGTGTCAAGACAGCATATTTCGAGACGTAGTCAGCGTGAACGAATCGTTTGTCGCCACCGTATAGGAACTTGATCCAGTCACCTGTACGACCGAGGTAGCGGAATGTTTCGCCTTTATCGACACTTCCGACGACTGCACTGCTCGTCGAGTTGCTGCTACGAACGCGAAGATTGTCGACGTTGATTTTAATCTTATAGATACGTGTTACAGAATATTTCTTAACATATGTAGAAGAGACGTAGACTTTTTTTGAACCATAGAGGATTTTCGTCCAGTTCCCTGTCCGTCCGAGATACTTGTATGTGTCACCTTTTTCAAAGCTCGTGACCGTACCGTAAGATGTCGAAGGACCCGTCCGAGCGCGTAAGCCGTCCTCCATGACCTTCACCTTATAGAACGTCGTTGCAGCATCCGCACGCGGGATGGCAAACGATGCAAAACTTGCAACAGCGATTGCTGTCGCCGAGACACCTTTCCAAAAACCATGCATGATTCATTCCTCCTGAATATGTAATCTGTATGACTAAACCGTTATGTAAATTTCATAGATGAGTATAACATTTACGAATTTGTTTAAATGTTACATTCACATTTCGATATTATTTCAATAAATTATATTAAACGGACTTAATTTTATTCTTTTTCCAATAATCCATAAAATTCTTTGACAAGATTGGATGGAATTGGATAAGATGAAATGCCCACTGAAAATCAAAAAAGGTACCTCAGATGAGGTACCTGGAAATGCTTATAAGAAAGCGAGTGGGTTGACACTGCTTGCTGCTGAAGAACCGCTGTAGACATAGTTTCCACGGTGGATTTCGAAGTGTAAGTGTGATCCCGAAGAGTTACCAGTGCTCCCGACAGCTCCAATGTTCGCGCCTTTCGGGATCGATTGACCGACGAAGACAGAACGTTTGCTTAAGTGAGCATACACCGTTGTGTACGAAATACCGTTCACTTTATGTTCGACCATGACATGGTTACCATAAGCTCCCTGATATGACGACTTGATGACTTTTCCGGCAGCGGCTGCTTTAACTGGTGTTCCAGTAGGTGCTCCGAAATCGATTCCGTTATGGAACGTGTAGCCGTATTTCCCGCTAGCATTTCCGTATCCTTGTGTGATTGATCCGCTTGTTGGACGCATGAATCCAGTAGACGAAGAGAATGATGCTTTTTTCGCTGATTTACTAGAAGCGCTATACTTCTTGACGTAACCAGAATAAACGAAGCGTTTTTCGCCTTTATGCATGATCTTCGTCCAGTTTCCTGTCCGACCAAGGTATTTGAATGTTTGACCCGCATTGACGCCGTCGACGATGCGGTGTTTTAACGATGGACCAGTCCGGACGCGGAGTCCGTCTGCTTTGATTTTAACTTTATACGATGAGCCAGAAGCGGCTTCAACCTTACCTGTACCCGTAGCTGCAAAACCTGAAACAACGAGGGCGCTCATTGCTAACGTCGTGATTGTTCGTTTCATGAATGTTCCTCCTAAGTTGAATATCTAGTGTTGTCGTCGGAATGACATCTATAGAAGTGGATGCGTTTAGTGTGTGTTGAAGTGAGTGATGCGGTCATTTGACTAACGAGAGTATAGCATTCAAACATCAGACGGTTGTGTTTCAATTTGATTGCTTAAATATATTCTAATAACAATTGTTGTAATATTGAATACATATTCAATCTCAAAATCCCTTAAAATCAAGATGAATCCGTGTTACAACGAGATGAATTTGATGACAAAACGCAATCGTGGGAAATGATGAGAAAGTATGGGAGTCTAATAAGATGAGAGTAGGTAATGGAATGGATTTGACGTTTACAGTAAATCAAAAAAAGCTTAATATTCGCGCAGTAGCGCTGTTGATTCAAGATGGACATCTGTTGATTCATCGCCAAGGAGAAGATGATTTTTGGTCATTACCGGGAGGACGCGTCCAGTTCGGTGAAAGTGGTGCCAAAGCGATTGAACGTGAAATATTAGAAGAACTAGGTCAGTTGATTGAGCCACCGGTCTTCCGTTTCCTGCATGAAAATTTCTTTAAGTACGCTGATCACGAGTTTCATGAACTAGGAATGTTTTATGAAGTCGTTTGCAAAAAACCGCTGCCTTTATTAACAGAGGATTTTTACGGTCCAGAAGGTGAAGGGTTGACGTATCGCTTCGTTCCGTTCAACAAACTGGATCAGTATACATTGTATCCAAGCGAACTATCAAACATGCTCCAAACGAATGTATTCCCAACACTGTTGACGAATGACATCTGACTTTTCCAGAAAAACGTTTATAGATGTATCGCAAGGGAATGGTTAATCATGTAGTTCATTCCAACAGTGATAAGGGAGCTGATCGTTCATGAGAGAAGAACAGTTCGAAGCGATGCATCAAGAAGCACGAGGGCAGACGCAGGAACAACAACCCGGTGTCGAGTACGCCATGAAACCAGAACCGATTTACGATGATCCGGACTATGTCGGTTCAGGAAAACTGACGGGGAAGGTCGCGCTGATCACGGGCGGGGATAGTGGAATCGGTCGTGCCGTTGCTGTCGCTTATGCGAAAGAAGGGGCAAACGTCGCGATCGTTTACTTAAATGAGGGGAAAGACGCGGAAAAGACGAAATCGTTGATTGAAGGCTACGGGGTCAAAGCCTTAAAAATCGCAAAAGATGTCAGTCAACCGGAAAATGCACAAGAGATCATCGATACGGTCATTGCAGAATTCGGTCAATTGAACATTGTCGTCAATAATGCCGGGAAACAATTCCCGCAGGATGATTTTCTTTCGATTACACCAGATCAATTGAAGGAAACGTTCGAGACGAATGTCTTTTCGATGTTCTATTTGATTCAAGCGGCGCTTCCGCATCTGCATAAAGAAGATGCAATCATCAATACCTCATCGGTGACGGCTTATCGTGGGGCACCGACGTTGATCGATTACTCAGCGACAAAAGGGGCAATTACGACATTAACACGTTCACTCGCCTCGAGCTTGATTGAGAAGGGAATCCGCGTTAATGCCGTCGCACCCGGTCCGATTTGGACGCCACTCATTCCGGCGACGTTCTCGAAGGAGAAAGTCGAGTCGCATGGGGAAGATACATTAATGAAACGCCGGGGACAACCGTCGGAAAATGCACCGGCTTATGTCTATCTGGCTTCTCGCGATTCAAGTTACATCACGGGTCAGACGATTCATATCAATGGCGGCGATTACATCACGTCTTAAGGGGGAGATCAAGATGAAGAAAAATCCGAATGAAGTGCCAGAACGCGAACCGGATCATCAACCGGACGAGATACCGCAGACACCACCGAGTGAGGTGCCAGATACGCCACAGGAAGACCCGGTCCGTCAGCCGGAACCGGATACGTTTCCAGAACCGACCGAGATTCCGGATACACCGCAGGAGGATCCGAATCCCTATTAATGAGTGAAGTGACCACTATCCAAAATTGGATGGTGGTTTTTTCGTGATAAAGAAGACAAACTATCTTGACAGTCAAACTGTATGGTGAGTATGATACAGAAGAGAAGTGTATTATTGTTTTAATACATTAAACAGGAAAGGGAGGTCTACCGATGCAGTTCGACCAAAGAAGCCCGGTGTATCTGCAGGTCGTCCGTTGGTTCAAACAACGAATCGCGACCGAGGAATTGCAAAGCGGGCAAGAGATCCCGTCCCGCCGCGAAATCGCCGCACAGCTCGGAATCAATCCGAATACCGCACAAAAAGCATACAAAGAGATGGAGGAGCAGCAATTGATTACGACAGAACGGAATGTCCCGAGTAAGATTACACGCGATCCACAAGTCGTCCAAAAAGTACGTGCTGAGATGCTAGAAGAAGCCGTCTCTGAATTCATCGATGCCGTCAAGGCAATTCAAATTCCACTCGATGAGGTCGTCTCGAAGATCGAGACGGTGTATCAGGAAACAGAACGGAGGAAGATCGATGCTTGAAGTCCATGGCTTACAAAAGAAATACGGGAAAAAACCAGTTCTTCAAGGCGTCTCGTTTTCTGTTCCGATGGATCAATTGACGTGTCTGATCGGTTTGAACGGTGAGGGGAAATCAACGATCCTGAAGGCAATCGCAGGTCTCGTCCCAGTCAACGCGGGAACAGTTCTCGTCGATGGCGAGATCAACCGAAACAAGATTGCCTTCGTTCCAGATATCCAGACGATGCCCGGTTACATGACGGTTGGTGATGCGCTGACGTACATGGCGGATTATTATTCCGACTGGAACCAAGCGACAGCGGATGAGCTGATTCGGATCTTCCAGCTACTCTCGACAGATAAGATCACGGACTTATCAAAAGGGAATCAGGCGAAGGTTAGCTTGATCCTCGGATTTGCGCTCGATCGTCCGTACTTACTACTCGATGAACCATTCGCTGGGATCGATCTGTTTACGAAGGAACAGATTGCAGGACTATTCTCGAGTCACTTCATGGAAGGACGCGGCATCCTGATGACGACACACGAAATTCAGGAAATCGAGCATTTGATCGATCGAGTCGTCTTCTTACAGGACGGTCGGATCATCGATGAACATGAGACAGAAGAGATGCGAGAACTGTACGGGAAATCGGTTCAGGACCGGATGCGGGAGGTCTATTTGCGATGAAACAATACATACAATTGACGAACGAAGAAATTAAGCGGAGTTTTAAGATATATGTAATTGCGGTCCTTGTAATGGCTGCGATTGAGCTGGTGTCGGTCGTTGTAAAAGTCAAACTACATGAGCGCAGAATCGAAGATTATATGAAGTCTAATACAGTGACTCTATATGAAACGTTTGATCAAATCGGTAAACTATCTTTTCCTGATGCAACCTCATGGTTTAGTTACGTCATATTAATTGGAATGGCGTTAGTCATCATATATTCAATTCAAATATGGTATCGGGATTGGTTCGGTGAGACGAAATATATGTACCGTTTGCTGATGCTTCCAGGGAATCGAGCAAGTATTTTCTTTTCAAAACTAACATCTGTATTTCTTATCATCATGAGTTTCCTTGGTATTCAATGGCTCTTAATTCAAGGTAGTCGATCTATTTTTAGATGGGTCATTCAAGATGAGTATATGGGAAAAGAGGGAACTGGGACGCTTGGAAGCACTCTAGGCGAAATTTACTCAATGAATCTGACGAATTTGTTAGTCATTCTTTCAGTTTCTTTTCTCATTGTTAGTTTAATTTTTTTACTTGTATTAATTGAACGGTCGTATCGAAAATGGAGTGGATTTATTCGAATTGGAATCGAAATTCTTTTTGTAATTGCCTATACGTTTTCTAGTTTATATTTCTTAGAACGAACAGACTTATTATTAAATCTGGAGAAAACTATTTTATTAGTGAGTTTATTTGTCCTCTATTTTGCTTATGTAATTTGGAGAAGTCTACGTTTACTAAAATGGAAAGTTGCTGTTTAAGGAGGACACTATGCGTTCAATAAAATATTTTTTGATTCTGGGAATAGTCAGTATCGTATCTATAGGAATCTATGTAGGACAAGTGTTATCAGTAGATAAAACTAATTTTGTAGTTGAAACAATAAAAGGTAATCCGAAGCAAGATGCTGTTCAAAACATGAGACTTATTTTAAATGAGTGGAGTCGTAATCCGAACGGATATTCTATTGATATTGAAGGTAACGTACAGAGGATTGATAAATCTATCCTATTTTATATTTTTCAAGACGAAAATAGATGGGAAGAGTCTCCTCGTGAATTTCGTCAATTTATTTTTAAACACGATACCCATTTGTACACTCAAGATTTAGTGACGTATGGCTTACGTGCTACAGGTGATGGGGAAATCGAACTTCAATATTGGGATGTATCGACGAAAAAGTTGACTCGGAAAACATTTGATATTTCTGAAATTCAACAAAATCGATCCATTCGTTTCTCTCCGTTTCAACGAATGGGTAATATGCTGCTAATTGAATCGTATATTCCTAACCGAGAATCAGTGAGAGAAAATATCTTTAGTATAGATTTAAATGATGAGACAGTATCAAAAATTAAGTTGCCAAGTCGTTTAGAGAAAGGCGATGTTATTCGATCTTTTAATGACGGAAAAATGATTGTGGAACAAATGCACCAATTAAAAGATTCAGATACAATGGAAGTAAAAATCGTTGTAAAAGATGGACAGAAAACAAAACAACTAAATCGATTTGCAGACTTTCCTAACGGTACTTATATCATGAAAGAAGGAAGATATTTGGTAGGAATTGAAGAGTCGGATGAATCTTCTGAGCAAGTACAGTTAAGATGGCACATCTATGATATTGAGTCTGATCGACAGTTCGTTAAAACGATAAAATTAAAATCGTTTGCTAAAAACGAAGTTATTTCATACTCAGTTGTTAATGCAGAAAACGACCATATATATATTGCATATCGGATGGAAAATGGAGCAGTCAAAGCGATTGTCGTCAATCCATTAACAGCCGAAACAGTATTTGAAACAGAAATTAAAAATAAGGGATCGAAGAATAAACTTATGCTTGAACAAATTATTACAAATTAATAAAAGTAACCACTTTCCACTCCTAATTTGAAACCTTCCGTTTTCTTCCAACGTATAAAGACTATACAAAGGGGGAACTCACATGCAATTCTTGATTTTTGTCGTCTTTGCAGGTGCCATGTATTGGTTCTACTACAATTTCTTACTCGGGTACCGTAAGAAAAACATCACAATGACGTTCGACGATCGGTTTTATTCACTCGACGAACATGTTGCAGCCATCGAACAAAAGCTCGCAACGGATGGGCACTCGGCACGTTATCTCGGTGACCGTCACTTTGAAGTCGATGGTAAACCTTATCTGTTCCTCGAGCGGACAGTCTCAGTCGGTGGGGTTCCGACACAGCAGACGATTCTCGAGCAGCAAAAAAAATAACTCTCCCGCGTGCGGGAGAGTTATTTTCGTTAGACGGGAATCCGATCCAGGGGATGCGGTTGCTGCGACGAGCGATACCAACGGATGATCCAGTGATCGATGCCGATTTGATACGCAAAGCGTCCTGCAGCCAGTAAGGCGATTGAAGTTGCTAAGAACACTGGGTTCAACGCAATCGTCCCAGCGAGTAAGTAATTGAGATTCATGATGCTTCCGACGACCAGTGCAGGAACCGTCAACAGACTAAGAATCAACAGGATCCCGACGACGAGTTCCGCGAACGGAATCAAGGCGTTGATCAGCCCGACGTTCGGTAAGGCAAGTTGCTCAATCCACGTCGCGTACCACGAACTGACGAGTGCGTCTTCGCCAGTTGACTTCGCGAGTGCTCCTTCAAGAAACGGCCGTGCATCAAAGCCATTGATGTACTTACCGATTCCAGCGATGAACCACTGGATTCCGAGCCAGAGTCGGATGATCGTCAACAGACCGAGACCGATGATGTGTAATGCTTTCACTTTCAGACACTCCTCTACTACAACATAGTCCCCATCATACTGAAAAATCATCAGCGAGATGGGGACTATCATCATAACGTCATCGAACCGTCATCGACCTGTTACAAAAAAGGGTAAGGTAGCGGTTTCATGAGCGTTGATCGAGGCGATGACTGATTGCAGTCAATAAAGCAGCAACGAGCGCAACCAGTCCACCGACGAGTGCCGTGTTCATCATCGGACCTTTTGCATAGACGATGCCACCGAGTGCCGAACCAAAAGCAATCCCGACGTTACTCGCAACCGGCATCAATGAAGCAGCGAGTCCTTTTGCTTCCGGATTGAACTTTTCAGCAAGGTCGATCAAGTAGATCTGTGTCGAAGTCGTCAGTAAAATCGACATCAACGACATCAAGGCGATGTTGAACAGACCAAGCGGAAAGGATGCTGTCGTGAAGTATAACGCAGCAAGAACGACTGCTTGCACGACGAAGACGAACCGTAAGCGTCCCATCGGATTTTTGCTAGCAATCTTTCCGGCAAGGATGTTACTGAAGATCGAGACGACGCCGTAAGCGAGCAAGATCGGACTGATCCACGTTTTCGCAATCCCAAGTTCTGTTTGCAGAATTGGTACGAGGTACGTGTAGACGACGTAGGTTGCCCCAAACCCAAATGACGGAATGAAGAAGGCGATCAGGATCCGTGGGTTGGCGAGCAATCCGAGCTGTTCCTTAATCGAACCAGAACCCGTCGATTGCTGGACCGGAACGATCTTTAAAACAGCGAGGAACGCGATTATTCCCATGACCGTCGTCAGCCAGAACGTGGCTTCGAAGCCAGCGTGTTGACCAATGAACGTTCCAATCGGGACACCGAGGACGTTCGCGAGTGTGAAACCACCGAAAATGAACGAGACGGCAACACCGCGCTTCGCGACAGGTACACCGTCACTTGCGACGACCATTGCGAGTGAGATCAAGACACCAGTCAGGATGGCTGTCAGAATGCGGGTTGCGAGCAATACTTCGTAACTTGGTGCAAAACTACTGGCAAGATTCAGTAAGACCCAGGCTAGTAAGAGACGTAGGATCAGGCGACGCCGTTCCAGATGACCGGTCATCGACATGACGATCGGCGTACCAATCGCAAAGGAGATGGCAAATGCCGAGACGAGCGTACCGGCTGTTGCGATCGTGATATCAAGGGCTGAGGAGATTTCAGCGAGGATCCCGACGATGACGAATTCGCTTGTTCCGAGAACGAATGTCAGGAGCGACAACGTAGCAATCAAGAGCCAATCGTGTCGACTTAAACGAGTAGTAGGTGACATGGATGATTCCTCAATTCTAGCGCTTACGCGCGAAACTATGAGTAACAGGATAGCATGAAACGATTTCGTCGGGTATCGCAAAGCGAGATTTCGGGAAAAGAACCATTATTCGAAATAGCGTGTGAATTTCCAGGCTTGCTGTTTTTTGCGTATACTACAGAAGAAGACTACTTATAAAGGAGTGGAAACGATGCAAGCGACAGTGACATGGAACAAACAGATGGGGTTTAGTGGACAGACGGAATCAGGGCATCATCTTGCGATGGACGCAGCACCCGAAAACGGTGGTGAAAACCAAGCACCACGACCGACCGAACTCTTGCTACATGCCGTTGCCGGCTGTACTGGAATTGATATCGTCTCGATTTTAGAGAAGATGCGCTTGACGATCACCCATTTCGAAATGGATATCGAAGGAGAACGGGCAGAGGATCATCCGCGGCGCTTTACGTCGATCTCGATTCATTACCGGCTCGAAGGTGATCTCCCGGAAGATAAGGTCCGTCGTGCCATCTCGTTATCAAAGGATAAATATTGTTCGGTCTCGCAATCCCTGAACGCTGAGATTTCCGTCTATTATTCGATTAATGGTGTGCGAAGCGAGGATCCTTTGTGAAGAAAACCGTACTGATCGGTTGTCTGTTGCTTGCAGGGTGTGCGCAGGAGACGACGGAACCAACGAAATCATCACAACCGGAAGCGAAGCAACCAACAGAAGAAAAGAAACCGAAACCTGAACCAACGAAAGAGGAACGACAACAAGCACGATTAAAGCAGCAACTTAAAGCGATGTCGACGTCAGAAAAGATCGATCAACTGCTCTACATCGGAGTCGCCGGCACGGAACTTTCAGCAGCTGACCGGAAATTGTTACAGACGCATGCGATTGGCGGGGTCTTATTGCTCGGCGGAAACATTACGTCGGAAGAGCAACTCTTGACGTTCACGCGTGCGATTCAAGAGACGAACCAAAAACCGTATGCGTTCGTCGGGATTGATGAAGAAGGCGGACGCGTCAGCCGGGTACCGGATCAACGATTACGTCTACCGACGAGTCAACGGATGGCGCAAGGAGCAGATGAAGTGAAAATGGAAGACGTCGGACGTACGCTCGGACATTTGTCACGTTTTTATGGCTTCAACATGGACTTCGCGCCGGTCCTTGACGTCAACAGTAATCCGAACAATCCGATCATCGGCGACCGTGCGTTAAGTGCTGATCCGAATACCGTCGCGACGCTTGGTACGGCCCTGATGCACGGGATGCAGGAGACGGGAACGATTCCGGTCGTCAAACATTTTCCCGGTCACGGCAATACGAGTGTCGATTCCCATGTCGGGCTACCGAAAGTGACGGCATCAAAGGAAGAATTGAAGCGGACGGAGCTGTTACCGTTCCAAGAAGCGATTCAAGAGGGCGCCGAGATGGTGATGGTCGCCCATATTCTCTATCCCGCGTATGACGATATGAATCCGTCCTCGCTCTCAAAGCCGATCTTGACTGACCTCTTGCGTCAACAACTCGGATTCAACGGTGTCATCATCACGGATGATCTCGTCATGGGGGCGATCACGAAACAATATGGTCTCGCAGAAGCGGCACGTCAGTCGCTCGTCAATGGAGCTGATATGGCGATGTTTTCAGAGGCAGGTGCTTACACAAAGGTCCATGCTGAAGTGATGCAAGCCGTCAAAGAAAAAACGCTGACGCCGGAGATGCTCGATGCCAAAGTAATGCGCATCCTGAAGCTGAAGCAGACGTATGCCGACAGCCAAGAGCAACAGCGACCGACGAAATCGGAGCTGATTCAGCAAGTGGAAGCCTCAACTAGGACTAGCGAAGCAAAGCGACTCATGCTAGACTAATGGGGCAAGCCAATTAAACACGAAAAGACACTAGGGGAGTCTCCCAGCAGACTGAGACGGAAGTATCCGGACCCTTTGAACCTGATCTAGTTCGTACTAGCGGAGGGAAGTGGCTCGAAATCCTAGATATCCTTAGCGCTTCAGCGCATTTTCGGACCACTCCCTTCAACATCGGGAGTGGTCCTTTTTCGTATGGAAAGGAAGAACATGATGCGTCTACATCTGATTTCGACGGGATCCATCCATCCGATTGACGAAATAAAGACTTTTCAATCGCTTCAACCTTATACGGATCAGCTACATCTACGTGAACCGAACTTGTCAGCAGCAGAATTACTTGATCTGATTGACGCACTCCTTGCGCATGGTTATTCGCTTGATCAGTTAACCGTTCATGACCGGGTCGATGTCGCCCATGTCGCCGGCATCGGTGTGCAGTTGACGCGCCGTTCCTTGCGTGTCCGCGATGTGCGACGTCATTTTCCGGACCTCGTCATCGGGAAATCCGTTCATTCACTAGCAGAGGCACTAGCAGCAGAAGCGGAAGGAGCCGACCGACTGCTGTACGGTCATATTTATCCAACAGCGTCGAAGCCGGACATGCCACCACGAGGGATTGACGCCTTGAAGCAAGTCGTAACCTTCACGACGAAACCAGTCATTGCAATTGGTGGGATTACACCAGAACGCATGCCTGAAATCGCAGCGACCGGTGCAACCGGAATCGCTGTCTTATCGGGTATTCTCGGTCAAGCGGATCCGCTCGCCGCCGTCAAGCGTTACCAGGGGGTACGGGTATGACGAATCACATCATCATCGGTGGTGGAGTCATCGGTTTGACGCTTGCTTACGGTCTCGCCTGTCAGAATGAATCCGTCGTCGTCTTAGAACGTGGAACATGCGGACAAGGGACAAGCCGAGCGGCTGCCGGGATGCTTGCGACAGACATCGAGCTGAGAGCGGAATTGCATGCACTTGCCGCACGTAGTCGTCGTCTGTATCCGTTGCTTGCACGTCGTCTCGAGCGAGAGACAGGCATCGATTGTGGGTACCGGGAACAACCGTTTTTGTTAAAACGTAAAGGGCGCGAGCATCTGTTTCCGGCTGTCGGTCAAATCGATCCACGACGACTGACGACTGCATTGATGTATGCCTTACACGCACGTGGCATATCGATTGAAGAACAGGTGGAAGTCACACGCATCGAAGAGAGCGATGACTTCGTCAGGATCGAGTCGAACGCAGGAACGTGGGCCGGACGAACGGTGACGGTCGCTGCCGGACGCGGGTCGCAAGCCTTGCTCGATACAGTCGGTATTTCGATCGCCACATATGGGGTCAAAGGGGAATGTCTCGCCGTCCGTCTCGCGGGTCAGCCGTTACGCTCGATCCTGTTTGACGACGCTGTCTACCTTGTGCCAAAAGCAGACGGACGAATTTTGATCGGTGCGACAGAACTGCCGTACGACGAGACGGTCGGTGTCAGTGTCGCTGGGATCACGTCACTGCTTCAAGCAGCAAAACGACTGTATCCACCGATTCGTGACGCGGTCATCGAAGAAGTCTGGTCCGGTGTACGACCACAAACGGTGTCCGGCTTGCCATATATCGGAGTCGCCGATTCATCCCGTCGGATCTTCCTAGCGACGGGGCATCATCGGCATGGCATCTTACTCGCACCGACGACAGCGGAAGTCTTGGTAAATACATTACGGTTGATTCAGAAGGAGGAAGTCCGATGAACATTACGATTAACGGCAATGACCACACGATCGAACAGATTAAAACGATCGAGGACATGCTCACGCAACTCGGCTTAGGGGAAAAGCTCGTCATCGTCGAACAGAATCGACAAATCATCGATCGCATGGCGTATGGTCAGACAGTCGTTCGGGACAATGACACATTTGAAATCGTTCATTTCGTAGGAGGAGGATAAACATGCTGAAAATTGAAGAAAAGACATTTGAATCACGATTATTACTCGGAACAGGGAAATATACGGATGCTACCGTACAGCAAGAAGCAATCGATGCGTCTGCTTCACAAATCTTGACGTTCGCCGTCCGTCGGCTCGACATCTTTGACAAACAACAAGCGAATTTTTTGGAGTCGCTTGATTTAGCGAAGTACGATTTACTGCCGAACACGGCCGGTGCGAAGACGGCGGAGGAAGCTGTTCGGCTTGCGAAGCTTGCGCGGGCATCCGGTATGTGCGACATGGTTAAGGTCGAAGTGATCGGTTGCGACAAGACGTTACTACCTGATCCGATCGAGACGTTACGGGCTTCTGAAGAATTACTCAAAGAAGGTTTCATCGTCTTACCGTATACGTCGGACGATGTCGTCCTTGCACGGCGACTCGAGGAACTCGGTTGTCACGCCATCATGCCGGCAGCGTCACCGATCGGTTCCGGGCAAGGCATTCTCAACCCACTTCATCTACGATTCATCATCGAGCAGACGACGGTCCCGGTCATCGTCGACGCCGGGATCGGCTCACCGACCGACGTCGCCTATGCGATGGAACTAGGAGCGGATGGTGTCTTATTGAACTCCGCTGTTGCCCATGCTCAAGATCCGGTCAAGATGGCGCACGCCATGCGACTAGCTGTCGAAGCAGGGCGCTTCGGATACGAAGCGGGACGTATCGAGAAGAAACAGTATGCGGTCGCGAGTAGTCCAACGAGTGGATTGATTCGATGAACCGTTACTCACGGCAAACTCGATTTCAACCGATCGGGGAAGCGGGACAAGCACGCTTGGCATCAGCGAAGGTGCTGATCATCGGCATGGGAGCGCTCGGAACGGCGTCGGCAGAGCAACTCGTCCGCGCCGGTGTCGGTGTCGTCCGAATCGTCGACCGCGATTATGTCGAGTGGAGTAATCTACAACGACAACAGCTTTATACCGAGGAGGATGCGCGTCATATCGTACCAAAAGCGATTGCCGCAAAAGCACGGCTTGAAGCGATTAATTCGACGGTGACGATCGAAGCGCATGTAGTAGACGTCGACCGGGCAGCCCTGACGTGGCTTCTCGATGATATCGATCTGATCATCGACGCGACGGACAATTTCGATATTCGTTTGCTGATGAACGACATGGCGTTGATGCGTTCGATTCCGTGGATTTATGGTGGCTGCGTCGGCAGTTATGGGATCACGTTTACCGTCCGTCCCGGGGAGACGCCGTGTCTGCATTGTCTACTCGATCAATTACCGCGTGATCAGGAGACGTGTGATACGGCGGGAATCATCGGACCAGCTGTACAGATGGTCGCTTCCTTGCAGGTGACAGAAGCATTGAAGTGGTTGAGCGGAAAGACGGACGCCATGCGGACGCGCTTGCTTGCGTTTGATGTCTGGTCGAATACGTTTCAACAAATTAACGTCCAGTCACTGAAGCAAACGGAGTGCCCGTCGTGCGGCATCGAACCGTCCTATCCTTACTTATCGGATCAAACGGTTCATTTCACGGCACTGTGCGGTCGGGATGCCATTCAAATCCGCGGAGACGGACAGCGGGATCTGGAACAGTTGAAACAACGTCTCCAGCCGGTCGCTGCGATTTCCGCCCATAATCCATATTTGCTGGCGTTTACGACGGACGAACATCGGATGGTCGCTTTCCGAGATGGACGTGTTCTGATTCATGGTGAGGCGGATCTCGTCAAAGCGAAACGGCTCTATCATGCCTATTTCGGCTAACGTTCACAAAACAGTAAAACTAATTTTAAATATATATGTTTTAAACGTTTGAAAAACAGGTAAATAAGACTTCAGACGTAAATCGGTCTACAGGTTTTGAACGTGAAGAGGAGTGATTCAGATGAAACAAGAATTCGATCCAATCAAGGATCAAGCACAGACGGAAGACGCCCAAGCAGTTGTTCAGCAAGCCAACTGGAATCCGGATCGGTACCGGACGAACTTGAACCCATTCTATCTGTCACCTTGTAGTGTCGAACGTAGAGAAGACGTGCATCAGGATGCATCGAAAATTCTCGAAGTCGAGACGTCGTCGCCCCTCCAACAACTTTTTGAACACAATCAAGCAACGCATAAATCAGAACAATCGGGCAAAAAATTTAAAACAGGCATCGTCGTCGGCGTCGGTGCGATCATCGGCGGATCGGTTTCTGTGATTCGTTCCGTTCAACGCTTTAGAAAACAACGGACGAAATAATACGTTCGTCGTAAGAGTGAAAAAGCAGGAGGCATTCGCCTTCTGCTTTTTGTGTTACCCTTTCGTTTCACAAAAGAAATGAGGGGTTTTAGTATGTATGTTGTTTCTACTTGTTATATCTAGATTTATCAGTTAGTTACATTATCAAATGCGGTAGATTTACTGTTCACGTAAACATCGATGATTTTATGTTCAGGATCTAATGTTAACTTGTAGACATGCTGCTTCGTTTTCCTATGAGTTTTAGATTCATTCAATTTAATCTTTAGCGTATCTCCTTGTTCCTCAAGATCAGTAGCAACTGTTTTCTTTGACTGATAAACAACATAAGCGACTTTGTCTTTCGTATTGATCAATTGCAAGGTATTAGCGGGATTGATCTTCGATTGGATAGCGTTAGGTACTATTTTTAGTTCACTAAAACTGAGTTTAGAATCGTTTACGTTACAGGCTGATAAAGTAGTACATAATACGATCAACAGTATAAGTCGTTTCATATTTTTCCCTCCTAGCTTTCAAATGAGAAGTATATATTGTATTTTAACAGTTCTTTAAAGTATACAGACCTCAAAAACTAATAAAATTTTCTATATTAGCCATAATATTGATTCATAAAAAAATTAAATGGTAAAGTAAATACTATTGATTAACTCATTTCTATAATTAAAAATAGCGATGTGATACCAAATTTAAACAATTTTAAGTTATTTAGTAATAGGAGGGTTTTAATTGCGTAAGATGGGATTTTGTTTTGTATTAGTAGCTTTGACTAAGCTATGGCTATCTATTTACTTAGCTGAGTTTTTATTTCTTAGAGAGCTAGAGGTGTACAAAAGTGTCGGAGGTGATGCGATTGACATGATTCCGAGCCTTACTTGGTGGATCATTCTTTTGGAATGTATCATAGGTATTACTTTGATTGTTACAGATGGGAAAAGAAAACTAAAACAGACTGTAGATAAAAAGTAAACGTTCTATCTATTTTCTATTGAAACTAATGTGTAGTTTTTCTCTTAGTCGAGAAGAATTACACTTTTTTTCGTCATTACGTATCATTGGATTGATGTGCAACACGAAAACTTCTGCTTTTTGTGTTCCAAACGGATGTTCGTCGCAGAACGACCGCTTGCATGCTACACTTAAGCTACTATATTCAAAAAGTGAGTGTGATGAAGATGAAATGGATACATACTGCCGATTGGCATCTCGGCAAAATCGTTCATGGCGAGTCGATGCTCGAGAACCAGCGGGCGGTCTTAGCGGATTTTTTGACACTCGTCGACCGCGAACAACCGGATGTGATCGTCATTGCAGGTGACTTGTACGACCGCGCTGTACCACCAACGGAAGCCGTCGAACTGCTTGACGAGACGCTCGCTGCCTTGATTCTCGATCGAGACATCCCGGTCGTTGCGATCAGCGGAAATCACGATTCGGCCGAACGGTTAAGTTTCGGAACGACGTTACTCCAACGGGCTGGTCTGCATCTCGTCGGAAAACTAACGCCGGTCATTACTCCGGTCACGATTAAAGGGGTGTCATTTTATCCGGTGCCATTTGCGGATCCTGCGACCGTTCGGTACGTACACAAGGACGAAACGATCAAGACACATGATGATGCGATGCGGACGATCCTTGCCGGATGTATTCCGGACGGACCGAGTGTCCTCGTCGGTCATGCCTTTGTGATTGGTGGACTCGAGACGGATTCGGAGCGGCAATTGTCCGTCGGAACAGCAGGGCAGGTCAGTGCGAGCCAATTTGCACCGTTTACGTATACGGCACTCGGTCATTTGCATAATCCGCTTGCGATTCAATCCGAGACGGTTCGTTACAGTGGATCGCTCTTGAAATATTCATTCTCGGAAGCCCATCACGTCAAAGGGGTCGATGTGTTGACGTTGAACGATGCGGGTACGTTCGATCGCCGGTTCGAACCACTTGCACCGAAACGTGATTTGCGGGAATTGACGGGAAGTCTCGCTGAGCTGACAGACCCGGCGTTCGTCGCGACACAAGACACGGATGATTACTTAAAGATCAATCTAACGGATGGTGAAGCCTTGATGGATCCGATGGGCAAGCTGAAAAAAATCTACCCGAACATCTTGCACCTCGAGCGAATCGGATTCATTCGAGAGAGTACGCGGGCGGTCAAGGCGTCTCGGGAGCAAGTCAAGGATGCATCCGTTGCGGATCTATTCAGTGAGTTTTATGAAGCAGTCCGTGAGAAGAAACCGACGGAAGCGATGCAAGCCGTCCTGAAGGAGGAAGCGACATGCGCCCAGAACGACTGACATTACGCGCCTTTGGACCATTTGCTGGTGAAGAGACGATTGATTTCACGGCACTTGCCGGACGGACGATGTTCGTCATTTCCGGGAATACCGGAGCAGGAAAAACGACGATCTTTGACGCATTGACGTTCGCCCTGTATGGCGAGACGTCTGGTGGTGAGCGGGAAATGAGCGAACTGCGAAGTCATTTTGCCGTGCCCGAGCAAAAGACGGAAGTTGAACTGGAGTTTACGCTGAAAGGGGAACGGTACCGGATCATCCGCCAACCAAGTCAACCGCATCCGGTCAATAAAACCGGTTACTCGCATGAAGCGGAGCTCGCTCGGTTCGACGGAACGACGTGGAAACCGCTCGCGGTCAAGATTCCGGAAATCAAACAACGGGTTCAAGAGCTGATCCAGCTCGACCATAAACAGTTTTCACAAATTCTCCTGTTGCCGCAAAATAAGTTCCGCGAACTGTTGATGGCAGAGTCAAAAGACAAACTCCAGATTCTCAAGCAACTGTTCAAGACGGAACATTACGGTGAGTTCCAGCAATGTTTGCATCGACAAGCGCTCGATCTTGCGGCACGCATCAAGGAAACAAAGACAAAACAATGGGCCAAACTTGAGGAATTACCATTGCAAGCGAACTGGAGTGAACTGACGGAAGGCGACATCCGGTTACGGATGGAGGCGTTGACGACGGAACGGAACGAATGGTTAACGGCTGCCCGTCAAGCTGAAGTAGAGATCCGTGCGATCGTTGAGAAGAAAACGACGCAGTTGCAACAAGGCGAGCAACTCGAAGCGGTTTTCCAAGAGCAGGAGCGACTTCAACAGACCGAACAGTTGCTAGTGGATCGCTTACCGGAAATCAAACAGATGCAAGAAGAAGCAATGGCGGCTGAACGCGCTCAAATCGTCGGGCCAATCTATGACCAGTGGCAACAGGATCAAGAACAATTGACGCAACTCACGCATCGAAAACAGGAAACCGAACAGCAAATCACCCGCTTGAAAGAGCAACAAGAGGTCGTCCAAGCAAAAGTGGATCGATTGCTAGCGGAGGAACCACAGATTGAGCAACTCAGTCGTCGTCTCGAAAAGATTCAAGAAGAGCGCGAACGGTTGGAAGCAGAAACGGCTTTACGGCAACAACAGCAACAACTAGTAGAACGTTTGAAGCTTCTGGACCCAGAGTCATTACGGAAGCAACTCGAACAAGCACGGACGGAGCGAAAGAACGTTCAAGAACAACTGCATCCATTGCAAAACGTCGGAGCAGAGCGCTTACAGGTGCAAGAACGGCGCTTCATCCTGCAACAGCTAGCGACAAAGATGGTGGAACATGACAAATTGGAAGCAGAACGGCAACAGCTGATCGTCCGCGGCACGAGCGTCCGGGATCAAAAAGAGGCAGCGGCGCGCCAGTATGAAGAAGCGCGTAGATACGAACGGGAACAACTGGCTGCTGAACTTGCCAAAGGATTGACGGACGGGACGGCTTGTCCGGTTTGCGGCAGTACATCGCATCCACAGCATGCTGTCGCCGTCGCAAAGGAACGATCCGTCGATGTAGCACAACAGCGGTTCCTTGAAGCCCAACAAGCGCATCAAGAATTGCAAGCCTCGTACCGGACGGTTGCCGAACGTCTGCAGCAACTGACGACCGAAATGCAAAAGACGAGTGAAAACGAGTCATCTCATGCGGATGTTTCAGCACAGCTTCAGGAAGTCGAACAGACGGAAGCCCGATTAGCGGCAGCGCAGACGGAAAAAGCGCGTCTTGAGACTCGTCTGCAACAACTCGAGCAATCCATGGACCAGCTACAACTGAAGATCGATGCAATGATCAAAGACCGGACCGTCATCGAATCGGAATTGGCACACTTGTCTGGTCGCCTAAGTCAATCAGGAGAGTCCGCGAAATCGCTACCAGCACTCCGTGAGGAACAACAACAGGCAGAAACACGTATTGAGCAGTTCAAACAAGACAAACAACGCCAGCTACGCGAGAAGGAACAGCTCGATCGTGACTTCGCGGAACACCAAGGACGATTCCGTCAATTGACTGAGGCATCTGCTGAACAAAACGACCGATTAACGAACCGCGAAAACGAATTACACGCAGTCCTGGCAGAAGAAGCGTTTCCGACGATTGAAGCCTTCCGCGATGCGAGACGTTCTCGTGACGAACTCCGTCATCTCCAAGAACGTTTGGAACAAGACCGTCTAGCGCGGCAGGAATTGAAGCTGAAACAGGAACAAGCCCGTTTGAAGACAGAAGGTCAAGTGCGTCCGGATCTCGAACAGTTGCGGATGGATGTGAAGACGTCGTCGCTCGAACTGACGGAGCGGACCGACCGACGTGTCGGGCTTGAGAAGGAACGCGCACACATCAATCAATTGATCGCGGCTTGGGAAAACTTGCAACGCCAAATCGAGGACGAGGATGCGAGATACGGAGTCATCGGCGAACTCGCTCGCGTTGGTGTCGGGGAGAATTCGCAACGGATGACGTTCGAGACGTACGTCCAGACGGCATACTTCGATGAGATCTTGTTCGCCGCAAACCGGCATCTGCACGAGATGACCTCTGGTCGTTTCCAGCTTGAACGGAAAACGGAGGCGGGAAAAGGACTCAAGAAATACGGGCTTGATTTAAATGTCTTTGACGCGTACACGTCGCAAACACGTCACGTCAAGACGTTATCCGGTGGCGAAAGCTTCAAAGCATCCCTTGCGCTTGCGCTCGGATTGTCGGAAGTCGTTCAAGAAGCAAGTGGTGGCGTGTCACTTGAAACGATGTTCATCGATGAAGGATTTGGAACACTTGACCCGGAATCACTCGAACAAGCGATCGAGACGTTGCTCTCGATTCAAGCGAGCGGTCGCATGGTCGGAATCATCAGTCACGTCCAGGAACTGAAGTCACGAGTTGACGCAAAAATCGAAGTCAAACAAGGAAAAACGGGGTCGACGATTGCACTAGTCGTCGAGTAAGGAGATAAGATCGATGGAAACACGAAACATGGTCACGAAATCACAAATCAAAGAGGCGTTACGCGAATTAGGTGTGGCTCCCGGCATGAAGCTGTTCGTCCATTCGTCTCTCAAACAAATCGGCTGGATTCCCGGCGGTGTACAAGCATTGATTGAGGCCTTACAGGAAGTCGTCACGACGGAAGGGTTAATCATGATGCCGGCGCAAAGTACCGATAATTCGGATCCGAAGAACTGGAGCCAACCGGCTGTGCCTGAAGAATGGTGGGAAACGATCCGCCGGGAAATGCCGGCATATGAACCGGCAAAAACGGTTACACGCGGCATCGGTCGCGTCCCGGAAGTCTTCCGGACGTATCCGGGTGTCGTTCGAAGCAACCATCCGATGTGGTCCGTGACCGCCTGGGGGAAAGATGCGGCGACATTCGTTGCCGATCATACATTAGAAAATGGCTTCGGTCCCGGTTCACCGATTGAACGCTTCATCGAGGCGGACGGTCAAATTCTGCATATCGGTTCTCCTTGGGATACGACGACCGTCTGGCATTACGCGGAATACGGGTTGAATCGTCCGGACGTCGAGGATGGTTGTAAAGTCAAAGAAGGAACGACGGAACGATTCATTCATTACCGACATCGTCAAATCGATAGTGACGCGTTTGGACCGATTGGCGAAGCGTTAGAAAGTGCCGATTTCGTCACGTCCGGTCTGATCGGACAAGCGAAATCTTACCGCATCGATGCCAAAGCCTCGATCCCAGTCGTCATGTTGCAATTAAAAGCGCTCGATCAATGGTTATTTTGAAACTTTTTCGGGAAACCTTCGTAGTAGAAAACAGAATCATAAAAAGGAGTGAAAGCAATGGCTTCACGTTTTAAAGTAAACCCGGCATTGCGTCGCGGATTCGATACGGCACGTGTCGGAGAACGACCAATGACAAAAAGCGGGACGATGAGCAAGATTTTCTTGATGCTCGCTCTCGTCACGGCAGCAGCAGGGGGAAGTTGGTTCTTCCTCGCAGAAAACCAAGCGTTCCTATTCCCGGCATTAATCGGTGGATTCGTCATCGGTCTGATTCTTGCCTTGATCATCACATTCAAACCAGCAACAGCACCGGTCCTTTCACCGGTATATGCGTTGGCAGAAGGTGTCGCCGTCGGAGCATTGTCGCTCGTCTTTGAAAGCATGTACCCAGGTATCGTCGGAAAAGCAGTGGTTGCGACTTTCGTCGTTGCGTTCGCGATGTGGTTCGTCTACTCGACAGGCATGATAAAAGTGACGCAACGTTTCCGTTCTGCGGTAACAGCAGCGATTCTCTCGATCTTCGTCTTGTATGCAGTCAACTTGATTCTCTCGTTATTTGGTGTCGACCTCCCATTCATGACAGGTAGCTCACCGCTTGCGATTGGTATTCAGTTCGTCATCGTCATCGTGGCATCCCTGTCACTCGTGATGGACTTCGATTTTATCTCGCAACAAGTTCGTGCGGGTGCTCCGAAATCGATGGAGTGGGTTGCAGCATTCGGATTGATCGTGACGATCATCTGGCTCTATATCGAATTACTCGATCTCCTGTACCGTCTTGCGGCACGGGATTAACAGCAACAGACGACGGAGAATCCGTCGTCTGTTTTTTTTATCGTTAATTTGTTTTTGAGGATGACATTACTTTTTCAAAACGAAAGAATTCGTATTCTTCATCGGACGTGGGCACTTCGCCCTCTACATTCGGGCCAGGGTTCCCTTTATGATTGAATTCGACGATGTGGAAACCGCACTTATTCACATAGAAATGAATATTACGTTTTTCAAAGTATGGGGTATGCAACTCCCATACTTTTGTTTGTGGAAAGGTGGCTTCAATTGCTTTCCATGCTTTCATGCCAATCCCTTTTCCATCTGCACTTATATATATAAAATCGACTTCATTATGCTGTGTTTTTTCATCAATCCGTAGCACCACACCTCCGACTATTTCACCATCTAGGACGATATGAAGAATAGTAGCGCCCTTCGCACACAACGAATGCTGTATGTCTTCCTCTGAAGGAATAGGTCCCATTTCTGTTAAGTCTTCATATTGACAGCTATCTTGCCAACCTTTCATAAAGGCATCTTGTAATGCCTTTTTAAATTTTGGTAAGTCTTCTGTTGTTACGGGTAATAGCTCAATTTTTGAATCCATGTTGTTTTCACCTCATCCTAAAAAATTAAAAAAAGCGTCCAATGGTTAAAAATATTAAACTCCATATGCCAATACTAATACTGGTATAGAACGAATACGTTTTTATCGACATATGCGACATCCCGCAGAAGTAACCAGCGAAATGACGCATTCCCGGTACGAAATAACTCACGACAAGCGCTACTGCTCCATACTTCCCAATCCACGTTTCAGCTTTACTACTCCATTTTCGAGGAGCGCTCATCCAACGTCCCAGCCAATCAAGTAAAGGACGACCTGCTCGTTGTCCAATGAAATAACTAAATATCATTCCGACGAATGACCCAATACATACGACGACAAACGTTAAATCATAACGAAGAAAACCAATTTTTGTGAAATAACCAACGAGTAAAATCATCAATTCATCTGGAATCGGAAGGCTGAATAGACCTAAGGCCAGTACGAGAAAAATAGCGACATATCCATAGTCTGTAATCATAGCTTC
This sequence comes from Exiguobacterium sp. s78, assembly GCF_018618985.1. Lineage (NCBI taxonomy): Bacteria > Bacillati > Bacillota > Bacilli > Caryophanales > Exiguobacterium > Exiguobacterium sp. s78. The sequence continues at coordinate 1,668,306 of NZ_JACSNB010000001.1, read as the reverse complement.
AAATAAAGCCATCATATTGTTTGTTCTTTTTCTGTGCTGATTTTTTTAGCATGTGGAATCTTCACATGACTGATCATTAAATAAGAAAGCAGGCACATGATTACGGCGACGAACATAGGTGATAGGAAAATCGTAGATATGAGTAGACTGACAGCAGCCGCGGGTACGGGTGACCCGATAAAAGTCGGTAACTCACTTTGCGTCGTATTAAATCGTGCTAAGCGAAGTAATGCACAGACATTGTATGACACAGCGAGGAAAAGAGCGATTTGTCCAAAATCACTTAGTAAAACATGATAAGTAAAAAGCGCTGGAGCAATTCCGAACATTACTAAATCTGAAAAAGAATCGAGTTCTTTTCCGAATTCGGATACAGTTCCTAGTTTTCTAGCGATCCTACCGTCAAACAGATCAAACAATAACCCGAATAAAATAAATCCAATTGCTGTACTAAAGTTCTCCTCGAGTACGGCAAAGATAGACAACGTTCCACAGACGAAGTTACTAATCGTTAAGATTGCGGGGATAGCAGTTTTCGACATAATATGAAGTCTTCCTTTCCTGACATGAATGAGCGGATTTGAATCCCTAAGCGACTCATTCAAAATAATTTTTAGTCAGAGTACACGATGGTCGTTTGTGCAGGGATGTGTTACTCTCACAAAAAGAGCATAAACTATGGAGTCACTCCAGGGTAAAGGGGGCAAAAAAGGAAAGATGAAAAATTATTTGCAAAAAAAATTTACAACCGGTGAATTTGCAAAACTTCTTGATATCAACAAAGACACACTTTTGTATTACGATAAAATCAATTTATTTAAACCGGCTGGTACTCATACGAACGGGTATCGCTACTATACGTTTGAGCAATTCGATCAATTTATGGCGATCCATTCATTACGACAAGTAGAAGTACCGATTAAAGAATTAAAAACATATTTTGAAACACCGACGATACGTTCGTTACGACAACTGGCATTAAAACAAAGTGAACAAGTCGCGCTTGAAGTAAAAAAAATGCAGGATATTCAGCTTTTTTTACATCGTGTCGTAGAACTGACAGATGAAATGCAAGGGATTTCGTTCGGAGAAGTGCATTTTAAAAAGTTAGCTGAAGAATCGATTGTACTGAGTGAGGAAAAACTAGATTGGTCCTTGTCTATGGAAGAGTTGTATCAGCACTCTAGTGTATTTTTAAAAGAACTTGGTGTGAAAAGTACAGCTGCACATGGAATCGTTTATGAGAAAGAGAAATTCTTGCAGGAGGAAGGTGATCTACATCATTTGTTTTGTCGCATAGAAACAAGTCATTCGAAGAAAAAACCGGCCGGATTATACGCTGTCCTCTATTTCAAAGGGACTTTTGACAATATCGATACGGCTTATACACAGCTTATGGATTCATTAGTAAAGCAAAACTTTGAAATAGACGGAGATGTGTATGAGGAGTATCTACTTCATTCCATTGCGTCTCTAGAGGAAGAGGAGTTCATCACGAAGATTAGTGTGAAAGTAAAAGAAATCGTTTCGACATCTTGATTATGTATTTTCTAAGAATCGTTTTTAAGAGATTTTGATATGTCTCACTTCTTCCCTTGAGGAACTAAGGATTCAATCATTTGAAAAAGATTGCGTAAAAAGTAAGTAATAAAAAGACCATTCAGCATATATCGCCGATGGTCTTTTTGATCATATTCCGTGCTCGCTTTTTAGTTGATCGACGTATTGTTTTGCTTCGAGTAAGGACGATCCGAGCGTCTCTCGAACGCGTTTGACAGCTTCAACCGTCTTTCCTTCATGAAGCAACTGAACCAGTTCGACTTGTAACGCTGCTTCTTCTAGTGACACCTCATTCAGACCGAGGTGCTCTTCGATCCGTTGTAGCTTCTTCAGAATCGTTTGTTGGCGGCGTTTCGCTTCGTCTGCTTTTTGAGATAAGGACATCCAGATGAAGAATAAGACGATTAGTGGTGCGAACGTGACGACAGAATCCATGGAGAACACCTTCCTTTGTTTCACCGTACCATAGGATAGTCACCATAACAAATAGTGGAAAATGATGTAGAAATTGATTATGCTGATATAGTGGAAAATAAAGGGTTAATATGGAAAGGAGATAAATCTAGTGGATAATGTGTTAGTGACATTTTTACCGCTCTTGATTCAAATCGGACTGATCATGGTACTGTTCTTCTTCGGAACGTTTGGTCTGTTTTTCTTCGTAAAACGCAGTTCGTATCACAGTAGTCGTTATTATCGTTTAACGCGCGAACCGTTTTTACGGATCGTTCGTGATAAAGGGAAATGGGGCGAATACTTGACGACACGTCAACTCGATCAAGTTTCCGGATACGGCACTTATGTCTTTAATACATACTTACCACGTGCGCGTGGAGAAGGAACGACGGAGATCGATGTGACGTTCATTCATGAAAGTGGCATCTATGTACTCGAATCGAAAAACTACAGCGGGTGGATTTTCGGACGCGAGCAGGACCGTCAGTGGACGCAGCAGTTCCAGAATCGCTTCAAGCAACGGTTCTATAATCCGATCAAACAAAATGAAGGGCATCTCAAAAGCATGCAACGCTTCTTAGAAGGAACGGATCCCGCGCTCTTTCACTCCTTGATCGTTTTCAGCGAACGCTGTGAACTGAAAAAGATCACCGTCGATTCAGCGCATGTCCGTGTCTTGAAACGAAATGTCCTTCGCAAGACGATCGAGCAACTCGCGACAGGAAAACCATTGACACCGAGTCAAGTTGATACGATTGCAGGGAAACTCGGGGTTCATTCACAAGTCGATCGTGCCACGCAACAAGCGCATATCGAAGGGATTCGCCAACGCCAGGCAAAATGAGACCGTTGACGGACTTGTTCTTCTTCAGGTATAGTGGATAAATAATAAGTAGTGCAACTATATGGAGATGATGGGATGAAAGAATCGGAATGGTCGCTGGGCATGCAATTATCCCGTAGTTATTATGCGTTCAAACGTGCTGCTGCTAAACGGATGGAAGCGTTCGGTCTGACACCAGAGCAGTTTTCTGTCCTGAGCGAACTCGCTAAACAAGATGGTGTTTCGCAAAAGCAGCTGGCACTCGTGACAGAACGTGATCAAACGACGATTGGTAAGATTCTGGATAAGCTCGGTAAAAAAGAACTGATCGTTCGGACGCCGGACCCCCGGGATCGACGAGCGGTTCTGCTCTTGATGACACGAGAAGGACGCGACATCGTCGATCGCCTCGGACCAGAGCTCGATCAGCTACAACTCGAAGCGTTCCGTGGACTATCGCGAGAGCAAATCGAGCAATTAAAGGAAACACTTGAGACCATTCACCGGAATGTGACGTGAATGGTTTTCCTTCGGACATATAGTTGCACATGATATTATGAGTAATGCATATAAAAGGAGATTGTAATATGAAAGCATGGAAAGATGTCTGGTCAATGACACAAACGAAAGTGGGGCTCGTCTTCGCGATTGTCGTCCCGCTCTTGTTCCTCGTCGTCTGGATGACTGGTTACGAAGGAACGACGGAACGGCTCGATCAATTGAACGTCGGTGTCGTTGGCGAAGTGAACGACCCGTTCGTCACATCACTAAAGGAAGCACCGTTCACTGTCCAAGCACTCGCGACCGAAGCAAAAGGGTTGGAAGCACTCGATGCCAATGAAGTCGATCTCGTCCTACAAAAGGATGATGCCTCTCGTCAACTGACGGCACACGTCAGCCAGACGAATGCCGAATTCGCGAATGCAATTCTCGAGCGGGCAACGGAAACGATCGGCAAACAGTTGAATGATGAGCCGGCGTTCACGACATCGATCGTCACGGAGCATGCCGTCTCAGATTTTGCCTTGTCGATGCTGCCACTCGTCCTCGGGTTCGTCATCTATATCGCGACGATGACGATGGGGATTCAATTCAATCTCGTCAGCACGATCTTAAGTAAGCGTCATTCGATCTGGTCACTATTTTGGAGTCGCCAACTGTTGCACGGGATCGTCCTTCTGGTCGTTCCATTACTGCTCGTTTCCATGGCACATGTATTAACGGACATCACGACACCGTTCATCAAACTGTGGGCGTTCGAACTCCTCGTTGTTGCGACCTGTATCGCTGTCACGCAGATGAACTTTGCGATATTTGGACCGATTGCGCCGCTTGTCAACGTCGCATTGATTCCGTTCCAGTTGATGACTGCCGGAAACATCGTGCCGGCGAAGATGCTGGCACCGTTTTATCAATCGCTTGGAACGTTCCTGCCCGTTCCGAATGCAGTCTCCGGTTTCAGCCGTCTGCTGTTCATGGATGGTTCAGTAGGACCACAGGTGCTTCATTTATCACTGCTTTGTGTAAGTAGCTTCATGTTGACGTTCCTTTTTCTCTATTGGAAAGAGGTACGGGTAAAAAGTAATCGGTTAGTTGAAAACAGTTAATTTCTAAAAGAGAAAAGTAATGTGACTACAAGATCGTCCACCAATGTAGCGGACGATCTTTTTTTTATTCCACAGCAAAAAGTGAGGGAGAACGTCTTATTATCTGTGAGCTTGATAAAAAGTTTCTAAAAAGGGGTTGCATAACCGAATTGTTATATAATATTGTGGTTATATGAAAAAGGGGGCATCCTAATATGTCAAAGCCGATAATTTATTTTTTATGTACAGGGAATTCATGTCGTAGTCAGATCGCTGAAGGTTGGGCTAAACAATACCTGAAGGATTGGGATGTCTATTCAGCAGGTATTGAACAACATGGATTAAATCCAAAGGCAGTTCGTGTCATGCAAGAACAGGGCGTTGATATTTCCAAACAAACTTCCGACCTGATCGATCGAGAATTACTAAAGCGGGCGACGATTGTTGTCACATTGTGTGGTGATGCCCGTGATAATTGTCCTGTCCTCTCACCGAATGTCCGTCATGAGCACTGGGGGTTTGATGATCCAGCACGTGCGACAGGATCAGAAGAGGAGAAATGGAGCGTCTTCCAACGTGTCTGTGAACAAATCAAGAAACGGATCGAACGATTTGCAAAAGAGGAAACGACTGTCTGATACGAAAGGAGGGTATTTTCGTGATTGAAACCACAAATCGTGTTGAAGAGATGAGTCAATTCTTAAAGCTACTTAGCGACGGAACACGTCTTGAAATTTTACGAAGGCTGTACGTCCGTGAACATTGTGTCTGTGATTTCGTCGAGATGTTTGATATCTCACAACCCGCAATCAGTCGCCATTTGAAGTTATTACGTCAATCACAACTCATTTTAGAGCGACGTGAACGACAATGGATACATTTTCGAATCAACCCGAACCATCCTCAATATGATTTACTATTGACTATTTTGAATGCGATGGAGTTGCCGTCGATTCCAGCAAAAAATTGCTGAATTAGCCGCGTTAAAAAAAAGGGAAACCTCCCTTGTGGATTATATAACGAAAACGTTATATATTTTATAACCATTTAGTTATATAGAGGAGTAGATTATGATGAAAATGAAAAAGATTGAAATCTATGATCCGGCGATGTGTTGTCCGACCGGTTTATGTGGACCGTCGATTGATCCTGAATTAACACGGATATCGATGGTGGTCCACGCTTTAAAACAAGAAGGTTATCCGATAGAACGATTCAACTTAGCAAATGAGCCAACGGCGTTCGTTACGAATAATCTCATCAAAGAGGCCATTGCGGAGGGTGTTGATATCTTACCGATCACTCTCGTGGATGGTGCCATCGTTCGTCGCCGTGGTTACCTATCTAATGCGGAATTCGCAAAATTAACGGGATTAGATGAAAAAAGATTCGCTGTCGAAGATGAACGGAAACCAAAAATTCGCCTGACATTAAAGTAAGGACGTGACGAGAATGGAACCGCTAACGTTAGAAGGACTGCATTTGACGCGATATTTGTTTTTGACTGGCAAAGGTGGAGTTGGAAAGACGTCGACTGCCTCGCTTCTCGCGGTCGAACTTGCAGATACCGGAAAAGAAGTGTTGCTTGTCTCGACAGATCCGGCGAGTAATCTACAGGATGTCTTCAAAATGAAGCTAACAGAAGAACCGACCGCTGTTCCTGGTGTCGATCACTTACACGTTGCGAATTTTGATCCGGAACAAGCAGCTGAAGCATACAAAGAAACGGTCGTTGGTCCTTATCGGGGAATTTTACCGGATAACGCAATACGTTCCATGGAAGAACAATTATCTGGTGCCTGCACTGTCGAAATTGCGGCTTTTGATCAATTTACAGGATTACTGGCGGCGCCTGAAGCTGAAAAAACATATGACCATATCATCTTTGATACGGCACCGACGGGACATACATTACGTTTACTCAGTTTGCCGAATGCATGGAATGTTTATTTGGATGAAAATACGACGGGTACATCGTGTCTTGGTCCACTTGCGGGTTTAAATGAAAAAAAATCGCAGTATGAACAAGCAATGACACTATTGGAAAATCCGGCGGAGACAACGTTAATATTAGTCGCTCGGGCGGAACCCGTGACGCTGATGGAAGCGGCTCACGCATATAAGGAACTAAAAGCCATCGGCATTCAAAACGCACGTTTAGTCGTCAATGGTATATTGCCAATGACAGTCAGTCCAGATATGTATTATCAAGCTTTCTTACGTCGACAAAAAGAGGCGCTTGATACATTGCCAGCAATCTTTTTACATGATGTTCCAGTGTTTAGCTTACCTTATGCCACTTCGAGTTTGATTGGAGTCGATCAGCTTCGTAACTGGTTGAAAGAAACAAATTATCCAGATCTAACAGTAGAACGTAAGCAACTCGATCTACCCTCTTTATCTCATCTGGTCGAACAACTAGAAGTTGCCGGTCCCGGCGTCGTTATGACGATGGGGAAAGGCGGGGTAGGGAAAACGACAATGGCATCCATGCTTGCAATTTCCTTGTCAGAACGTGGACACGATGTTCTTTTGACGACAACAGATCCTGCTGCCCATCTTGAATTAACAATTGAAACAAACCAAAATCCACGTCTTGAGATCAGTAAAATTGATCCAAAGATCGAAATCAATCGTTATAGGGAACAAGTGTATGCAGCGGCAGGTAACCTAACAGAGGAAGCGCATGCTTTATTAGAGGAAGATTTGAAGTCTCCTTGTACGGAAGAAATTGCGGTCTTTCGTGCCTTTGCCGATACCGTTGCGCAAGCAAAGGATCGTTACGTCATCATTGATACGGCACCGACGGGTCATACGTTGCTATTACTTGATGCAACAGAAAGTTACCATCAAGAAATGGAACGGGCGACAGGTGAAGTACCAGAATCAATCAAAACATTGCTACCGCAACTACGAGACGAAAAGAAAACACATGTCATCATTACGACACTTGCAGAGGCAACACCCGTTTTTGAGGCCAATCGGTTACAAGAGGACTTACGACGCGCCGGAATTGAACCAATGGCATGGATTATCAATCAATCGTTCGCTGCAACGGCTACACGTGATCCGATTTTAAGTCATAAAGCAGAATCAGAACGTGTTTGGTTGGAAGAAGTCGTTCGTCTAAGTCGACAGTTGGCTGTCGTCGCATGGCAACCCCGACCGGTCTCAGGATACGAACAATTACTCACACTTTCGAAAGGATGAACACTATGCACATTACACCCGAAGCAGTTACGTACTTAAAAGAACAAGTCGAGCATGAACAAGCACCTGGCATCCGTTTATATCAAGCCGGACAAGGATGTTGTGGACCGAGTTTCGGACTTGGATTCGGTATAGGTGAAGACGGTGATCAAGTGAAAGACTTTGATGGCTTATTATTTGCGATTGATCGTGATTTGGAGAGCGTCAGTGAAAATATTACGCTTGTGTTGGAAGAAACACCTGAAGGACAGCAAATCGTTCTTCTTGGAGCATCAAATTGTTAATCGGTAAAAACGAAATTTAATACAGAAATGAAGTGAACGCATTGACCGGTACACATTTACTAGCGATCGGAATTTTTCTGATCACCTTATTCTTAATCATCAAACAACCGAAAGGACTCGGCATCGGTTACTCAGCGATGGGGATGGCGCTCGTTGCGCTATTGACGGGAGTCGTCAATCTCGATGATGTTTCAACTGTCTGGGGCATCATCTGGAATGCCACCTTTACGTTCATCGCTCTGATCATTATCTCATTGATTCTTGATGAGATTGGATTCTTCGAATGGGCGGCACTCCACATGGCACGCATCGCACGAGGTGGTGGTGTCAAACTATTCGTATATATGACATTGCTCGGTGCTGTCGTTGCGGCTTTATTTGCGAACGATGGGGCAGCCTTGATTCTGACACCGATCGTCCTCGCGATGGTTCGTCACTTGAAACTTCCGGATTATGTCGTGTTAGCCTACGTATTCGCTTCCGGATTCATTGCCGATACAGCAAGTTTACCGTTCGTCGTCTCGAACCTCGTCAATATCGTCTCAGCAGACTTCTTTAACATCGGATTTACGGAGTATGCGTCACGGATGGTATTCGTCAATCTCTTTTCTGTCGTAGGCAGTCTGATCGTCTTGTATCTCTATTTCCGAAAGAGTATCCCAAAGAATTACGATGTCGGGCAACTCGTCGCACCCGCGACAGCGATCAAGGACCAACGGATGTTCAAGTTATCTTGGTTCGTCCTCATCTTGCTGGTCGTCGGATACTTCACGAGTGACGTCATCGGCATTCCAGTCAGTCTTGTCGCTGGTATCATCGCTTTGTTCTTCTTATTGATGGCACGTCGTTCACCGAGCGTACCGACGAAAAAGGTCATCGGTGGTGCACCGTGGGCGATCGTCTTCTTCTCACTTGGCATGTACATCGTCGTCTACGGACTTCAAAATGCCGGGTTGACACAAGTTCTCGCTGACATCATTGATGGCTTTGCGACGAATTTAGCAGCCGCAACTTTTGGCATGGGCTTCTTGGCTGCCATCTTGTCGTCGATCATGAATAATATGCCGACCGTTATGATTGATGCGCTCGCGATTGATTTAAGTCAGGCAACCGGAACGATTCGAGAGGCGCTCATCTATGCGAATGTCATCGGATCTGATCTTGGACCGAAGATCACACCGATCGGAAGTCTAGCGACATTGCTTTGGTTGCACGTGCTTCGGACGAAAGGCGTGAAGATTGGTTGGGGTCAATACTTTAAGATCGGAACGATTCTGACGATCCCGACACTTGCGATCACATTACTTGGCTTGTATATCAGCTTGATACTTTATTGATTTCTAGGAGGAAACAGTTATGAAATTATTGATTATTGGCTCAGTGGCCGCGGGAACATCAGTAGGAGCAAAAGCACGTCGAAATAGTGAAGAGTTGCAAATCACGATTTATGATCGGGATCAGGACATCTCTTACTCAGGTTGTGGGATTCCCTACTTCGTTGGTGGCGAAATCGCTGACATTGATGAATTGACACCGCGAGATGCCGCTTTCTTTAAAAAACGGTATAACATCGATATTCATACACAACACGAAGTTGAATCGATTGATCATGCGACAAAAACAGCTACCATCGTCAATCTTAAGACAGGGGATCGATTCACGGACACATATGATACGTTAGTACTGGCAACCGGTGCTTCAAGTATCGTTCCACCACTTCCGGGAATCGAGCATGAGAATGCCTTTACGGTTCGAAATGTCCGCAATGCCGACGCGATCCGGTCCTACATTGATGCCCATGATCCGAAAACGGCAACGATCGTCGGCGGAGGATTCATCGGACTCGAGATGGCAGAGCAATTGACGTATCGCGGTATTCAAGTCACGCTCGTCGAACGCTTACCGCAAGTCATGCCGCCACTTGATCGCGATATGGCAGAACGTGTAGCGGATCATTTGAAAGATAAAGGGGTATCCCTTTTGCTTGGCGAATCCGTGACAGCGTTCAACGGAGAAGAACGTATTTCTGAGGTCGCGCTTGAGAGTGGAAAAACGATCGAGACGGATCTTGTCATTTTATCTGTTGGCGTCAAGCCGAACACCGATCTTGCGAAACAGATTGGTGTGGAGCTCGGTAAAACAGGGGCGATCGCAGTCAACCGTAAGATGCAGACGAATGTAGCCGATGTCTATGCAGTCGGCGATGTCGCAGAGAGTTTCTCCGTCATCACGGGTGAAGCACTTTATCGTCCGCTTGGTTCAACAGCGAACAAGATGGGACGGATTGCCGGTATGGTCATTACCGGAGAAGAAGCGGAGCACCGTGGTATTTTAGGGACAGGAATCTTTAAGGCGTTCGATTTGACTGTCGCTCAAACGGGGTTGACGGAAAAAGAAGCGCGTGAGTCAGGCTATGACATCGAAGTCTTGCATAACATCAAACCAGATCGTCCGGAATACATGGGCGGGAAAGAGATGACGATCAAAGCGATTGCCGATCGGGCAACAGGGCGAGTTCTCGGAGCCCAGATCGTAGGTCCGCAAGGTGTCGATAAACGGATTGATGTCCTAGCGACAGCGATTACCTTTAAGGCGAAAGCGGAAGACTTATTCCATCTCGACTTAGCTTACGCGCCACCGTTCGCGACGACGAAGGATCCCGTTCTCTATACGGGAATGGCACTCGATAATGCCATCAAAAAAACAGCGCGTTTGATGACACCGAACGAATTAATTGACCAAGTCGCGAATGGGAAGTCGTTCCAAATCATCGATACACGCTCGAAAGCACAATTTGAAAAAAATCATGTTGATGGAGCGATCCATATTCCGCTTGGTGAACTGCGGACACGCGCGAAGGAATTGGATCCGACGTTACCGACGATTGTCTACTGTAATAAAGGGGTAACCGGGAATGCTGCGCAAAATGTCTTGAAAAATCTTGGATTTACGGATGTATGCAACTTATCAGGTGGGAACAAGAACTATCAACATATCAAAAAGTGTCTATCATAATCACACATGATATAGCGTGAGAACTGCTGAATTTCAGCGTTCTCACGCTTTTTTTTATAAAGAAATATAAAAATTCAAACTAAAAACGTTCCTTTTTGGGAACGGTGGTGCTAGACTGTCGATAGACACAGACGATCTTTCATCCAAAGATGGATGGTTAAATCAATATAAAAAATACAGCTAGGAAAGGTGGAAAATGAGAGTGAAAGATAGTTTAAGAGAACAGTGGTTCTCAAATATTAGAGGTGACATGTTAGCGGGAATCGTTGTGGCGCTTGCTCTGATTCCTGAAGCAATCGCATTTTCAATCATTGCCGGGGTTGATCCAATGGTGGGATTGTATGCATCGTTTTGTATAGCCGTCATTATCGCATTCGTAGGTGGACGACCGGGGATGATTTCAGCTGCGACAGGAGCGATGGCGCTTCTGATGGTGCCACTTGTCAAAGAACATGGCGTCGAGTATTTATTAGCAGCGACAATATTGACCGGTGTCATTCAAATGATTTTTGGCGTATTGAAAGTAGCAAAAGTCATGCGTTTCATTCCAAGAGCAGTGATGATCGGATTCGTCAATGCATTAGCAATTTTGATTTTTATGGCTCAAGTCCCACATTTCATCGGAATCTCGACGATGACCTATGTATTCGTTGCCATTACATTGTTGATCGTCTATGTCGTGCCGCGTTTCTTCAAGGCGATTCCGGCTCCATTGATTGCCATCGTCGTCTTAACAGTAGTAGCTATCAACATGAATGCTGATTTGCGAACAGTCGGAGATTTAGGAGCAATTCAACGTTCTTTACCGTCCTTTTTCTTACCAAATGTTCCTTTGAATTTTGAGACCTTACGAATCATCTTCCCGTATGCATTGGCACTCGCGATCGTTGGATTATTGGAGTCACTATTGACAGCAACGATCGTCGACGACATGACAGGTACTGAAAGTGAGAAAAATCGTGAAGCACGTGGGCAAGGGATCGCGAACGTCATCACTGGATTCTTCGGTGGTATGGCGGGATGCGCGATGATCGGACAATCGGTCATCAATATAAAGTCAGGAGGACGTGGTCGATTATCAACGCTCGTCGCCGGTATCTTTTTAATGTTCTTGATTATTGTCCTCGGTGATCTAGTCGTTCAAATTCCGATGCCTGTCCTTGTCGGTATCATGATCATGGTATCAATCGGAACATTTGATTGGTCATCCTTTACGTATATCAAGAAAGCGCCAAAAGCAGATGCGTTTGTCATGCTTGCGACCGTCTTCATCGTTGTTGCTACGCATGATTTGTCCGTCGGTGTTATCGCAGGCGTCATTCTAAGCGCGTTGTTCTTTGTTGCGAAAGTATCAAAAATTAAGGTCACGCAACAAACGAAGCCGGCAAGAATCGTCTACAGCGTGAAAGGTCCATTATTTTTCGCATCGGTTGACCATTTCATTGCCTCCTTTGATTACGAAATTCAAAACGAAAAGATTTTGATTGATTTTGGGTCGACTCAAATTTGGGATGATTCTGGAGTAGGGGCGATCGACAAAGTGATGATTCGTCTGATGGCGAATCAAAATCATGTTGAAATTAGTGGATTGAATCCTGAAAGTAAAAAGCTAATCGATCGCCTTGCGATTCATAACGATCCGACCGCGAAGATGCCTATTCATTAAATACAAGGGAGTGAACGATATGTACGAACATATTCTATTAGCGGTTGATGGTTCAGAACATTCGGTCCGTGCGACCGAAGAAGCGATCAAAGTTGCTCGACTGAGTGAGAGAAGCAAAATTGAAGTCGTCTTCGTCGCTGATTATTCGAAGGTGAAAGATGATGTACTGCATACAGAAGGAAAAGAAGCGCTCGAAGTTGCCCGACGAAAAAAACTATCAGCGGTTGAAGAAAAACTGGAGGAAGCGAATGTTTCCTACTATGTGACGATTCTAAAAGGAGATCCGGGTCCGGCAATCGTTGACCATGCGAACAAACAGAAAGTTGATGTGACGATTATCGGCAGCAGGGGTTTAAATAGTTTGCAAGAGATGGTGCTTGGAAGTGTGAGTCATAAAATTGCAAAACGCGTGAAAAGCCCTGTCATGATTGTAAAATAAAGTACTACATCAAAAATATCTAGAGATTCTCTAGGTATTTTTTTTTCTTGTCATTTTACATGGAATAGGATATTTTTAGTATATCGGGAGACGATATAACGGAAGGCGTAATAAGGAAGTGGGAAAATGGCAAGAACAGTCCAGGAGACAGCATTAACAGAAGCCGTCTATTATATTTTACTGTCACTTCAACGACCCCGTCATGGCTATGGCATCATGCAATTCGTCCAGGAATTGAGCAACAACCGGGTCAAGTTAGCTGCTGGTACGTTGTACGGCGCACTCAGCAGTCTGGTCGATAAAGGGTGGATTGAAGCGATCGAGCAAGAAGCAGGGCGAAAGAAAGAGTACATCATGACGAATCAGGGGCGGGAGAGATTACAGGTAGAGCTAGATCGATTAAAAGAACTCGTGCGACATGGACAAGAAACGATGGGAGTGGATCAAGGTGAGCAGTAAAACGGTCTATCGCTTTTACGCTGATTATGTGAAAGAAGAAGTGTGGTTAAACGAGATGGCAAACAACGGCTGGTACTTACAGCAGTTTCGACTTGGACGTTATGTATTCATAAAAGGTGAACCTGGTATGTACACGTATCGAATTGAGTTATTAGAAAACATGCCAAAGCATCCGAAGTCGCAGGATTACTTTGCGTTTTTGGAAGAGATGGACATCGAAGTCGTGGATACATCGTTCCGCTGGGTCTTCTTAAGAAAACGGACCTCGGATGAACCATTTCATTTGTACTCGGACTTTGATTCACAGATCCATCACGAACACCGGATTTTGCAACTCTACAAAGTCGTTTTTTTGGTTAATATCATTGCAGTACTCATTAATTTGTTTAATCCGATTACCGACACGATGATCTGGTTCAATCTCGCAATCGTGACGGGTCTCTCATTCGTGATGCAACGCCACGAACGTAAAATTCAAACGTTACGTGGATTGCGTGCCATTGCGGAGCAAGATTAAAATAATATAACCTGATTTCAAAAATCCTCACGTCTCTAAATGAAACGTGAGGATTTTTTTAGTGGTTAGAGTTCAGGAGGATGTTGTAAAGTTGGTCAATTCGTCTAACAGTGTTGTAAGAAAGACGTAATACATCGATCAAACAGTGTATAACTAGGTAGAAATAACTGTTTAAATAAACAAGTCAAGGAGTCATGAATCGAATGGATAAGTCTATCCGTAAAAAGCGGATCTTTTTTAGTCTAGTGTTTTTTGTCAGTGGAAGTATCCTTTTAGCGACCTGGATGAAAGTGCAACAGGATCGCGCAAACGCAACTGTCATACCACGTTCTTCGATTACAGCCATCGATTTTAGTCCTCAACAAGACACCGTGATGTTGGTCTATCCAGGACAGGGACAAGGGAAAACGAATGATCCTGAACTTGCTTATAGTTCGATTGTCACGATCAACATGAAAGGACAGGTATTAAACGAACGTCAGGTCCATGATCCTGCAATCACGAACATGACGCTTGTGCAAAAACTGAGTACGCCGAATGTGTTGTATGCCTCTTCCGCAGGATATCCGAATCACTTCCATACATTCGATTTTACGAAACGACGGTTTGTTCAACATAATGTGACGTATTTCAAGCATGATCCCATGATGGAATCGATCAAACACTTTGGTCCGAATACATGGTTCAAGACGTTGAATTCATATAAAACCGGGACGCAGCGCTCGTCTCAAGGAACAGGATTCTCGCACACCTTTTCTAATTTTGATACGAAAGAAAACTATGAGACGCCTGCGCGATTCGAACCAGGAAACTCGATGATGATTGAATTAAAGCATCATTTAGCGTATGCCAGTATTGGTAGCGATCATGAACAAGAAGAAAAAGCAGCGATGATTTTTTTGGATAAGCGGACTGAAAAACCAGTCGTATATCGGAAAAGAGATGAACCATATGCATACTCAGCACTTTATGGAAAAGATGATACGGCATACTTCGCTAGTACGGATGGCTGGATGATTCGGATCAATGAGGCAGGTGAACAAACCGAGCAATATTATCCGTTTCTTCAGAATACGAATTTTGATAGTACCGATCCGATTCGAATGATTGATGCAACACAAGGGATTCAAGTCGTTCAACAATTTTCTCATGATAATCAAAATCGGGACCGCCATATCCTAGTCAAATGGTCGTTCGGTCAATCGTTCTCGGTCCAGAAAATCAAACCGAAATTTTGGAAAGCAGACAAATGGTACAAGTACTTATATATTCATCCCAAGACGAAAAAATCATACTTCATCGAATTTGATCCTGAACACCCGGATAAAGGGAAACTGCTCATTACGAATCAAAAGTATGAGTTGCTTCACGAGATGCCGGTTGAAGGACCGATTGGAATCGACTTTGTGATTGAGTGAGGCAGGGGGGAAGATGTTTTGAACCGTATCGAGCGATTTGAATTTGAATTTGAAGAAAAAGCGGGAGACCGACTTCCGTTGTTCACGTATCTAGAGCAACAGCTATCAGGTTGGTCTTCTTTACAAGATGATGAAGCGCGTGAGGGGAATTTTCACGTAAGTATGTGGATCAGTGGAGAGAAGATTTCCTGGTCTTATGATGTGCGAGAACGAGATGAAGCAACACAAGCATATCGGTTTAATATTTTCGTACAACGCTGGAAAAACATCTGGGAATGGGATCAGCAACGTCACTTGCTTAGTGGAAACGCATTTGGAATTCATCAAACACTAGCCGATTCTGTCAGGACATCTGTCAAGTCTGAAGCACATTTGGAATGGGCATTGAACGAGCTTGCTGGCTACGATGCGGAAGGACTACTCTTTTATTTTGGTCCCGGACCGTGGGACGACTTTCAAAAGGCGGATGATGAGCTGGATATGTTTCTCGAGTTCGATGAGATCAACACAAAAGAGAAGATGCGTACAGAAGGGCTGTATTTTGATCAAGATAGTCAGCGCTGGATCGACATTCCGGCGTCGTTACCCGTCATTGGTGAGACGATGCTCGTGATGTATCGCCAATTATACGAATGATTAATTTGATCAAAAAAGCTCACGTCTCGGAAATCGAGACGTGAGCTTTTGTATTAGAATAACTCGTTGATCGGTGTGTCACCTTCGAGTAGTGTGACGACTTGCTTCGACGCCTTGTCATGACCGATTGCTGCCAGAATGACGCGTGCGACATCCTCGCGCGGAATTTTTTTGGTTGCTTGTTCGGAAGGATCCGTCGTGACGTTTCCTGTGCCGGCTTCATCTGATAGTCCGCCTGGGCGAAGAATCGTGTAATTAAGTGACGATTCCTTCAGGACACGATCCGCGTAGCGTTTTGCAATGTAATACGGTTTCATGCTGTCGGACCATGTTTCCGGCGAATCGGCATTCAAGGCACTGACCATGATGAACTGTTTTGCATTGATTGCTTCCGCTGCTTCGATCGATTTGACGGCACCGTCGAAGTCGATCAGCATCGTCTTGTCCGCACCCGTGTGACCGCCGGATCCTGCCGTAAAGATGACGACATCTGATCCTTGTAATGCATCGGTGATCGTCGCGACGTCCGCTTCCAGATCGAGATGGACCGGGGTATAACCTAATTTCTCAAAATCACTGAACTGGTCCTTGGAACGTAATCCTACTTTGACATCGTGCTCCGAATCCTGCAGTAAGCGAGCAGCGTGACGACCTACTTTACCATTTGCACCAATGATGAAAATCTGACTCATGTTCCATTCCTCCATTTCACGATTTGATGATTCTGTTTCAGTATGGAAAAGACGAGGGGATTCTGTAAAGAGAGACGACTTGTAGAACTGTAACCGTCATCAAAACATCTTTTTAACGCTTTTATGCATAAAATCGTCAAATTATCTTGAAATCACGTGTAAGTGTGGTAGGATAATGACTATTACCCACACCGAAAATCATTTGGGTTAAATTGTAGCAATATTCGGTGAATGGGCAACGACGAAATAGAAAGGAGAGATACGATGAGAAAGAAACCATGGCTACTGGCAGGGCTTGTTTTGACAGGCGTTGCCGCTTGGATGATCTGGAATCAACAGACGGATGCCGAAGCACATGACATCTTCGAAGACCAAAAGCTGGTCGTCGGAACGACGGGGGATTATAAGCCCTTTACATACTGGAACGAGGAACGGAATCGTTATCAAGGCTTTGATATCGATGTCATCCAAGCGTTCGCAAAAGCAGCAAATCTTGACGTGACGTTCGTCAAGACGACATGGCCGACATTATCGGAGGATACGAAATCAGGAAAGTTTGATATCGCTGTCGGTGGCATCACGAAGAAAGTCGAGCGCGAGGTCGTCGGAGATTTTACATCGTCGTATTTCTCCTTTCAAAAAGCACCGCTCGTAAAGAAGAAAGATGTCGAACGCTTGAATTCGCTCGCTGCAATCAATGATCCAGCAGTCAAAATCGGTGTCAATCCGGGTGGAACGAACGAAGCGTTCGTGAAGAAGCATTTTCCGAAGGCAGATGTGACCGTCTTTGAGAACAACTTGGATATTCCAAAAGCCGTTCAAAGTGGACAAGTCGATGTCATGGTGACGGACGACATCGAGGCGTTGCATTACGCGACAGAACTCGATCTTGCGGTGCCGAAACTGACAGAGGCATGGGAACCAGCTGAGATGGCGTATTTGATGAAACCGGACCAAAAACAGCTTGGAGACGTTTTCCGAGTCTGGATTGAAAGTGCAGAAGGGCAAGAACAGGTTGAACAACTAAAGAAAAAATGGAACATCGTCTCGACTCGTGAGACGGTCGGAGCGAAAGGAGCGGGAGCACATGAGTAAATGGGGATGGATCGTCGTCGGAGGTGGCGTCCTGTTTGCGAGCTTACTGACGCTATGGCAATCGGAGCAACCACGACGTGTACAAGCGAAGAATGTCTTTGCGACGAAAAAAATCGTCGTCGGAACGACTGGGGATTACAAACCATTCACGTACTTGAACCGGAAGACGAACGAGTACGAAGGATTCGATATCGAAGTGATCCGTTCTTTCGCGAAGACGACCGGTATCGATGTCGAATTCGTCCCGACAACATGGCCGACGCTATCTGCTGATCTTGCTAGCGGGAAATTCGATATGGTCGTCGGGGGTGTGACGAAAAACATCGAGCGCGAGATCATCGGCGACTTCACGTCGAGTTATCTGTCGTTCCAAAAGACACCGCTCGTCCGTAAAGAAGATGCTAAACGCCTTGCTTCGATCGAACAAATCAATCGTCCAGACGTGACGATTGGTCTAAATCCAGGGGGAACGAATGAACAGTTCGTCCGTAAGACGTTCACGAAGGCGAACATCGTCATGTATGAACAAAATCTCGACATCCCGCACGCGGTTGCATCGGGCGAAGTCGATGTTATGATCACCGATACGGTCGAGGCGATTCATTATGAAGCGCTCGACAAGCGACTCGCAGCACCAAGAATTCAAGAAAAATGGATTCCGGCGGAGAAGAGTTACCTCGTTCGAGAGTCGGAAGGGGACGTTGTTGATGTCTTCAATCTGTGGATGCAATCGCACGAAGGTCAAGAAGAGATGGAGCAATTAAAAGAAAAATGGCAAGTGGCGTCTTAAGTGGATCGTGTCTCCTGACAGCAGGAGGCACGATTTTTTCGTAACAGGAATCTAGTGGGAAAGGGCGAACAAGTAGATAGAAGCAAATTAGGAGGAATCAATATGTTGAAAAACGTGTCAGCGAGACAATGGCTCATCATGACCGTTCTTTTTGCTGGTATCACTTACACATGGATTGTCATCGGAGAGTCATGGATTAATCCTACGTTGTTATTCGGAGGGGCGCTTATATTTACAAGTGGTGCAGTGCTCTCATTTAGTCTCGCGTTAGCCCGAGTCGTTCGATTAACAGGAATCGGATTAACGATGATGCTGGTGTCAATCGGTACGACGCTTGTAGCGTCTGTTGGTGTCGTATATGGCATTTATATTTGGTCATAAAGAATCTAAACAAAGTAAGAACTCTTTTCTGAAAAGGAAGAGTTCTTACTTTTATTCATTTTATCGAAACGTTTCGAAAGAAAGGTTGAAGATTTTTATGAAAGCGCTTATAATTTTGATTAACAAGTGAAACGTTTCGATAAATTTAAGGGATAAGAGGTGCTGATAGATGAACGTTGAAGCTTTACTACAGCAAATGACGCTACAGGAAAAAATCGGACAGCTCGTTCAAATTCTTCCTTCTGTCTATGATCCACAGACATCTGATACTGTGACTGGACCAGTGGCTCAACTAATGGAGGAAAGTGGTCTGACAGAGGATAACCGTTATGAATTAGGATCTGTCATTGGAATTCATCAAGCAGAACAGGCATTTCGCATTCAGCAAAATTATTTAAAACATAATCGATTAGGAATTCCACTATTGTTCATGGCGGATATCGTTCATGGTCATCGAACGATTTATCCAGTTCCGTTGGCGCTTGCTTCTATGTGGGATAGTGACGAAGTGGAAATGATGGCACGTCAATCTGCTATCGAAGCAACAGCTTCGGGACTGCATGTTACTTTTTCGCCAATGGTGGATCTTGTACGTGATGCGCGCTGGGGGCGTGTCATGGAATCGACAGGTGAGGATGTTTGGCTCAATGGAGAATATGCGGCAGCCTTCGTACGTGGTTATCAATCAAAGGATTTAAAACAAGCTGATTCTTTAGCAGCTTGCGTCAAGCATTTTGCGGCTTACGGTGCCGCTGAAGGTGGTCGTGATTACAATACGGTTGATATGTCGGATCGTGAATTACGAGAGTTTTATTTACCGGCTTATCTACGGGCAATCGAAGCGGGTGCCCGACTCATCATGACAAGCTTCAACGTCGTTGATGGTGTTCCCGCAACAGCTAGTACGTATCTGTTACGCCAAATTCTTCGAAAAGAGTGGGAGTTTGACGGGGTCACGATTTCGGATTGGTCTTCTATTAAGGAATTAATCCAGCATGGTGTCGCGGGTTCTCTTGCTGAAGCTGGAGAAAAAGGAATCAAAGCGGGCGTCGATATCGATATGATGTCAGGTGCTTACTTAAATCATTTGGAACAACAGATCGATGATCAAGTCGTTTCGATGGACTTATTAGACGAAGCAGTACGCAGAATACTTATGTTAAAGCAAGATCTTGGGTTGTTTGAAGATCCTTATCGTGGCATTGATCCCGAACTTGAGAAAAGAGTCCACTTATCTGAAGGTCATCGGAATACGGCACGGCGTTTAGCTGAAAAAAGTTGTGTCTTACTGAAAAATGATCAAGTGCTGCCATTAGCAGACGATCAGCGGATCGCGTTGATTGGACCGTTTGCTGCTTCAACGGACGTACTTGGTCCATGGGCAGGCAACGGAAAACGTGAAGAAGCGGTTTCCATTCGAGAGGCGTTTGATGAAGCGAACATTGATTATGTTTTTGCAGAAGGATCAACGATTGATACGGAAATTGACTGGGATTGGGCGATGGAAGTAGCGGCGCAAGCAGATGTGATTCTTATAGCTTTAGGTGAAGCGTCTTGGATGAGTGGAGAAGCTGGAAGTCGAACGGATATCCGTTTGCCGAAAACACAACGCGATGGATTGGCAAGACTTGCGACACTTGGAAAACCGATCGTGACCTTGCTATTCAACGGGCGACCACTCGATCTTAGAGATGTCGTTAATCATTCCGATGCAGTGCTTGAAGCATGGTATCCGGGAACAGAGTCAGGACGAGCGATTCACCGTTTACTGTATGGTCATGTGATTCCTTCTGGAAAACTAACGATTTCATTTCCGTATCATGTCGGTCAGTTGCCATTACGTTACGATGCCTTACCGACGGGTCGACCAATGACGATCGAAGGCGCTGATCCACGCTATACAAGCAAATACCTGGACGCTCCAAATGAAGCGTTATTTCCATTTGGTTTTGGATTAAGTTATAGCCATTTTAACTATACGCAGTTAAGGCTATATGAGCAGCCGGAGGGAACTGCATGGGAAGCATCCGTTATTGTTACGAACGAAGGCACATTAGAAGCGGAAGAAATCGTTCAATGGTATGTGCAAGACCCGGTTGCTGATGTGTCACGTCCCTTACGTCAATTAAAAGGATATGAACGCGTTCTTGTGAAAGCCGGTTCCAGTCGAGAAGTGACATTCCGTATCGATGCTTCGATGTTGATGTATCAACATCCGGACGGTTCGGTTAAAGCGGATGCTGGTGAATTCATTCTCTATGTTGGTACGGATAGTACATGTGCATTACATGAAAAATTTTGGTTGAAACAGACTGTTGAAAAGGGGCAATTTGATGAACACATTAACGACCATTCCACATCTACGACACGATGAATTTAGTGTGACACTGACTGAAGGCGGCGACATTCGTCAAATCCGTTACCAAGGTATCATGATCAATCAATTGATTCATCATCCGTTTGATGAATCCTTGATGAATGTATATGTTCGTCATGGTTCCAGTGTGGCCTTACCGTTACTTGGTATCCATTCGCCTAGTAAACTAGCAATATCTGAGCGTACGATCAGCTGGAAAGGTGACTACGAAACATTCGGATACGAGGTCGTCGCAAGTCTTCACACGACTGGAATGCATTTTAAAGTCTCACTCATTGGGGAAGGAGAATTTGACGTAACCTATACACAGGATTTAGGACTGGCTGACGAAGCCGGTGTACGTACGAATGAAGCATATATGGCACAGTACATTGACTACTTCGCGATCGAGCATGGGATATTGGCTCGACAAAACCAGCGACAGTCGACAGGCTTTCCGAGCGTTGCGATTCTTTCGCATGATCGAATCGAAGAGTTTGCGACGGATGGTTTCGATGTGTATGGTGCGTCATTTCGGCAAACGAATGTAGCAGAGGGATTAAATGCACACTTACCCTCTCGAATAAATCAGTATGAGTTCGCATTACCGACGATTCGAACAGCTGTCAAAGAATCAGCTGGAGAGCTATCTTTCCAATTTGAGCTACGGTTCATTCCTTCGATGGAAGAAGCACTTGATGAACAATCGATTGATCAATTTATACCTTTATATGAGCGTGAGGAGGAACGGAAGGGACATCACCGTACGGCTTTTTTACAAACACCAAAGACGATTGTCGGGAATACAGCGACGAAACAACAACTCGACGGTTTGTATCCGGAACGGTTGCTTGAAGAATGGGAAGGAACACAGTTGTTGTCCTTCTTTACACCTAATGGTCATCATGTTGTTCTAAAAGAAAAGGAACTTCTTGTTGAACGTAGTCATGCAAGCATCTTATTAAATGCGGGAAGTTTAGCGCCAACAGAAAAGAAATTGGCGACAACAGTCCATATGAATGGTGTCTTTAATTCGCACATCGTATATGGGAATACGAATTACAACAAGTGGATGTCGAACGTCAGAAATCCTTTGAACATCCCTAAAACATCTGGGCAACGCATATACATCGAGCAAAAGGAAGCCTATCAATTATTAGCGTTACCTTCGATTTTTGAAATGGGATGGAACGAAGTAATCTGGTACTACTTCTTAGATGACGAGACGATTGAAGTCCGCACGTCAATTGGTGCTGAGCGACCTGTGCTTGAGACGACGGTTAAGACGCGATATCCGCGTGCGATGAAAATCAGTCAGCAAGTGACGATGCACACACAAGAATATGATGTGCCGTTTCAAATGGAACGGGTAGGAGCACGCCTTCATTTTACGGCAACTAAAGAATCATTGAGCAAACGTATTCTACCTGATTTGACATACACGCTTGAAATGGATCAGCCTTTTTCAACGGGCTCCACATCTGAATGGTTAACTCAGCCAATCGTAGACGATTTGGTATGGTTATCTGTCGGAGCGACCGATCATCTTGTTATGAGAATGGGTGCAGGAATGCAGTGTGAATTCAATGCTGACGAAGAACGGAAGTCCTTCAATCAATGGAAGGCTGCTTATCGAAAAAACCTCAAATTTGAAGACGTCTGGCAGGACGCGAATGCTCTACAGTTTCAAGTAGACTGGTACATCCAAAACATGCGGATTCATTACCAATCACCGCACGGCTTAGAGCAATACGGTGGTGCTGCATGGGGAACACGCGACGTATCGCAAGGTCCGATGGAATTTTTACTGGCGTTCGGTCATTTTGAAGAAGCTCGCGCATTACTGCTTCAGATTTTTTCACATCAATTCGAGGCAGGACATTGGCCACAATGGTTCATGTTTGATGAATATGCTGGTATCCAGCAGGAGGATAGCCATGGTGATGTGATTGTCTGGCCACTGAAGGCATGCGCAGATTATCTTCAGCGAACACACGATTGGGCATGTCTCGATGAACTGCTTCCATATCGAACCGAGACCGGTCAGGAAACACTAAAACAATCGCTCATGCATCATGTGGAACGAGCGTGTGCACGGATTGAAAAGGATTTCGTACCGAACAGTGTCTTTTCCGCATACGGCGGAGGAGATTGGGACGATACGTTACAACCAGCAGATGATGCGTTAAAGAAAAAATTAATCAGTACTTGGACGGTAGCGTTGACATTTCAAACATTCCGTACGTTAGCAAACGAGTTACCACAATCGTCATTAAGCATGCGATTAGCGGAACTAGCTACTACCATCGAACAATCCTTCCAGTCAGACATGATTCTGGACGGGGTCATCCCTGGATTTTTACGAGTCGAAGAAGATGGATATCATCCAATGATTCATCCCACAGATGATGGACTACCAATGAAATATCGTTTGTTACCGCTGACCCGTAGTATCATCGGAGAACTCGTTACACCAGAACAAGCTATGCAAAACTTAAAGATCATTGAAGAACATTTAAAGTTCCCGGATGGTGTGCGTTTGATGGACCGACCAGCACAATATCGTGGTGGTGTGAGTCGTCATTTCATGCGGGCAGAACAAGCTGCTAATGTCGGTCGTGAAATTGGGCTGCAGTACGTGCATGCCCATATTCGTTACATTGAAGCACTGGCGAAAATCGGAGCTGATGAAAAGAGCATAACGGAAGCATTTGACGTCATTAATCCTGTGGATCTAAAAGTGCCGAAAGCAGTCCACCGTCAGAGAAATGCGTATTTCAGTAGCTCGGATGCTGCGTTTACGACGCGTTACGAAGCGCAAGAACGTTGGAACGAATTGAAAGAAGGTAAGATTCCGGTTAAAGGGGGATGGCGAATTTACTCGAGTGGACCAGGTATTTGGCTGAATCAATTAATGACGAACGTCTTAGGGATTCGAGAGCGTTCAGATGGACTAGTTCTTGATCCAGTCATAACCGGAACTATCCAGATGGACCTATTCGATATCCCTTGTCGTATTCGAATCACACGGGGTGAACAAAGACGCATTTTATGGAATGGAGAACTGCTCAATCTTTCAAATCAATCCAATCGTTATCGTCAAGGTGGTTATCTATTGCAACGTGAGGCGTTAAACACGATACTTCCAAGTGGAAACGAACTGCAAATCGAGCTTCCGCTCTAAAGTAGGACAGGATGACTTCGCGGAAGTCGTCCTGTCCTTTAGCATATGAGAAATGGAGTGAATGACATGATAAAAAGTCATCGGCATCAAGTAGTCTATCATCTATATCCGAAAAGTTTTCAAGATACGAATGGAGACGGAGTCGGAGATCTGAACGGTATTCGGAAACGATTGGATTATCTGCAGAGGTTAGGGGTGGACATGATTTGGTTATGCCCAGTGTACACGTCGCCTGGTTATGATCACGGGTATGACGTAGCGGATTATACTTCAATTGATCCCCTCTACGGTTCTATGGACGAGATGGAAGCCCTGATTGACGAAGCGAGTCGGCATGATATCACGATCATGATGGATATAGTCGCGAATCATACCTCATCCTGCCATAAATGGTTCATCGCATCTGAACATGATCCAGACGGTCCATACGGAGACATGTATATTTGGCGTGACGAACCGACAGAAGTGGAATCTTTTTTTGGGGGTTCTGCTTGGACGTACTCGAGTATACGTCAGCAATACTATTTCCACTCTTTTGCGAAGGAACAACCGGATCTTAATTGGAATCAGCCGATAGTGGCAAAAGAATTTGCACGTATTCTATCGTTTTGGATTGAAAAAGGAGTTCGTGGATTCCGTTTTGATGTCATCGATTTAATCGGAAAACAAATTCATCCGCACCGCTGGCTAAATTTCGAACGTGTACAGGAGGGATTACGAGAGATGTTGGCACCCGTTGATCGTTCAAATCTTCTTTTAGTCGGCGAAGCAGGAGGTCTATCTCCATCCGAAATTCGTCAACTTCAAGAAGAGAGATTACTTGATGTGGTGTTTAACTTTGAGACGTGCGCTCTTGACGAGGTGGCGGGTAAAAGTAAATGGCACCTCCAATCGTTTGATCCAGCAGAACTAAAAATGACGATTAAAAAATGGCAAGATGAGATGAAAGAAGACGGCTGGAATAGCTTATTTTGGAACAATCATGATCAGCCTCGCGTTCTCTCTAGATGGTACGACGATGATATAAGAGCAGCAAAAATGCTGGCATTGCTCCAGTTGACATTACGAGGAACCCCTTTCATTTATCAAGGAGACGAGATCGGGATGACGAACGGAATCATTCAGCAATCTGATTACCAGGATATCGAAACCCTCCATTATTTACAGCAAGGTGGAGCGATACAGTCCGTTCAGCTGAAGGGTCGTGATCATGCACGTCTTCCGATGATGTGGACGAAAGAGGGGGGATTCTCGACAGGATCAGCTTGGTTACAGGCAATGACCGATGCTGATCGTAACGTCCACGATCAACAACTGGATGATGATAGTCTCCTTCAGGTGTATCGACGTTTACTTTCGATACGCAAGACAGAGCCTGCCTTATTGGATGGAGAAATGAGGTGGCAGGAGACGCCATCGACGATGATCGCATTTGATCGAATTCATGGCGAACAGTCCCTTCGTATTTTAGTTAATTTGTCGAATCACTCAATTCGACATCGAATAAAGATGGGTAAGACATTAATAGGTGTAGGGGACTACTGTGAAGAGGAACTCGGTCCTTACGCGGCGGTCCTATGCTATACTTTTTGAAGAAGGAAGTGAAGTGAAATGACAGGAATTAAGGATATTGCAAAGGCAGCAGGCGTCTCGATTTCGACCGTTTCCTATGCGTTGAATGGGAGTACGAAAGTGACGGAAAAAACACGTCAACGTATAATGAAAATCGCGGAAGAGTTGAATTACATTCCAAATGCTGCTGCTAGAACGCTGAAGACTCGCAAGACGCATATCATCGGTGCCTTTCTAGGAGATTATTCAGGATCGTTTTACGGCGAATTATTAAAAGGAATTAATCATGAGTTGTCAGAAACGGGATATGAGCTGATCGTCTGTAATGGACCGGAATCCCATCGCCTCATGACAGAACGGATCGTCGATGGCGGGATAATTTTAGGTCATCGTTTCACCCAAGAACAAATTCTTGGATTTGCTGATCGGGGACATCCGCTGACGATTCTTGATCGAAACATGGATCATCCGAATATTAGTTGTGTGCTACTTGATAATGAGATGGGTATGCAACAAGCGATGCGAACGATAATCGCTACAAAACCACACTGTATTCATCTCGTCGATGGACCGGAAGAAAACCATGATGCTTTCGAACGTCGTGCTGTTGTCCTAGAACAGGCAGACTTAGCAGGTGTTGCGGTTCGTATATGGGAAGGTGGATTTACGAAACGTTCTGGTATCCGTGCTGCAAGTGAAATCCTTGAAGAGTTGAAAGATGGGGATGCCATCGTTTGTTTGAATGATGATATGGCTCTTGGCGTATACGATGTCTTACAAAATACATCATTTCGGATTGGTCTCGATATATCACTGACGGGATTTGATAAGCTTGAGGTTACGAATTATACACAACCGAAAATCGCAAGCGTCAGTTATTCGAAGTTAGATTGGGGAAAGTCCGCTGCTCGCGCCTTACTTCAATTGATTGATAAACAAGAGCGAACGAATGCGAAGATTGACTCAAAGTTCATCGTCGCAGGATCGGTCCTCCAAAAGAAATAAAAAAAAATAGGTTGTAAGCGCATACATGTATGCTTATAATGTTTATAGAAACGTTTAACCTGTTGCTTTAAGGAAAAACCTTTGTATAAACATTATTTTTTTAGAAAACAATCGAAACGTTTCGATTAATACGAGATGGAGGAATGGAACCATGAAAAAACTCGGACTAGCACTTGCGGTCGGCGCATTGTCGGTATCAACATTAGCAGCTTGTTCATCAGGATCTGGAGAAGATGACAAGACATTAACGGTATGGGCAATGGGTGAAGAAGGAAAGGCATTACCGAAGCTCGTAAAAGAATATGAAAAAGCAAACAAAGGTGTCAAAGTGAAGGTTCAGGCGATACCATGGGATACGGCACATGATAAATTGTTAACGGCAGTCGCTTCGAAGAACGGACCAGATGTCGTTCAAATGGGTACATCTTGGATGCCAGAATTCGTTGAAGCTGGTGCTCTTTCAGACATGAAAAAATATGTGGAGAAATACCCATCTCTTGCAAAAGATAATTTTTATGAGGGATCTTATGAAACAGTCGAATTAAAAGATGGCGTTTATGGTGCGCCTTGGTATACCGATACTCGAGTTCTCTACTATCGCAAAGATGCGTTATCTGATGTCGGGTATAAAAAAGCGCCAGAGACATGGGAAGAACTCGAGGATGCTTCAGCTAAGCTTGCGAAACGTCCAGGCGAAAATATGTACGGGATTACTTTGGATACGAACGATCAAATGTTGAACTTCATGTTTGCACGCCAAAATGGATCGGACTTATTGACTCAAGATAACAAACCGTTATTTAATCAGCCGGAATTCATTGAAAGTGCTGAATATTTAACGAGTTATTTCAAACAAAAGTATGCTCCGATTGATTTAGGAATGGATATCGTACAAGCATTTGGTGCAAAGGATCCGAATGTTCCAATGTTCATTAGTGGACCATGGATGATCAATCTGATTAATGAACAGATGCCGGGTATTGAATCACAATGGGGGACTGCAGTTCTTCCAAAAAAAGAAAATAATATTTCATTCCTAGGTGGAGCGAACCTGAGTATCTTTGAAAGTAGTTCTAAAAAAGATCAAGCAGCGAAATTCATCGCGTATATGAGTGAACCAGAAACACAAACAGCATGGATGGAGATGACGAAGTCGCTCCCTTCAACAAAAGAAGCATGGAAAAACGATACACTTCAAAATGACGAGAAACTTAAGACGTTTGGTGAACAAATGAAAGCTGCTCAACCAATGCCTCTCATCTCATCGTGGGAGAAAGTATCACAAACCTACTTACAGAGTTTCGAGAAAATGTACCGTGGCGATGCAGCGGTCGACAAAGAAGTGGAAGTGTTCCAAAAGAAAGCAGAAACCATCTTAAAATAATCGAAGCGGAAGCTTAAAGGAAGGAGTCCTCTGAATGAGACGGTTGCTCAACCATCAGGCGCCTTATCTGTTCATTGCACCTACCATCATTTTACTGTTTCTGTTTTCGATTACGCCGCTTTTCGTCGCCGTAGTGATGAGTTTTACGAACATGGATTTAGCGGGAATCGCGAACTATGCAAACATCGAATGGATCGGTACTTCAAACTATCTTGAAATTTTTAAAGATGAGGTTTTCTTAAAGGCATTAACGAACACGGTTTTTTATGTCATTTTGGGTGTACCACTTGTCATTACACTTTCGCTCTCCATTGCCATTGCGATTAACTTTGGTCGTGGAAAAGTATTTGAATGGTTTCGTGTCGTCTTTTATATGCCGTCGATTACGAACGTTGTTGCTGTTGCCGTCGTTTGGGGATTCTTATTCAATCCCCAATACGGGCTCTTTAATTTTATCCTGAATGCAATTCATCTACCGGATGTTCCATGGTTGCAAGATCCACTTGTTGCAAAATTATCATTGATCCTATTAGCCTTATGGCGGGCTGTCGGAATCAACATGATTATCTTCCTTGCGGCATTACAGGGGATTCCAAGAACGTATTATGAAGCAGCTGCACTCGACGGAGCCAGTACGTTTCAACAAATGTTTAAGATCACGATTCCTCTCTTACGATATGCCATTTTCTTCGTTACGGTGACGACATTGATTGGATGGATTCAATTTTTTGAGGAACCGTTCATTATGACGGAAGGTGGACCGTTGAATTCAACGACGTCATTGGCGCTGTTCATTTATCAAAACGGTTTCCAACTGAGTAACTTCGGATATGCTGCTGCTGGATCCGTTGTCCTATTCGTTTTAATCATTACCGTCACATTGATCCAGTTCCGTGTTCAAAAAAATGATAATCCATACTAAGGAAGGGGGGACGATTCGATGATTCCGAAAGAAAAACCTGTGATTGTAACAGGCAAGGAAGCTCGATTTTCACCAATCGCACGTCCGGAGAAAAGAAGACAGAAGGCTACTTTTCAATGGGGTCTTGCAACGGTATTGACGTTACTAGGTCTTTGTTTTCTCTTACCGTTTTTTTGGATGGTTCTTTCTTCAGTAAAAACGGATGCAGAAATTTTAGCACTTCCGCTAACGATTTGGCCAAAAGAGCTAACTTTTGAGCATTACGTTAATTTATTCGTGAACCTAAACTTTTTGACCTATTTGAAAAATACACTTTTGATTGTATTAGCATCGTTTTTCGGTCTACTCTTAACGGCGATGGCTGGTTATGGATTTGCCAAATTTCGTTTTAAAGGGAGTAAGTTACTATTCATTGGAGTACTCGCTACAATGATGATCCCAGGTCAAGTAACAATGATTCCAGTCTATTTAATGCTTAATCAAATGGGGTTAACGAATACGATGACAGGAATCGTTTTACCTGGATTAGTTGGTGCGTTCGGCGTGTTCCTATTTCGCCAATTCATGACGACGATTCCAGATGAGCTGCTAGAGGCATCTCGACTAGATGGAGCAAGTGAATGGCGTATTTTCTTCTCAATCGTTCTTCCGATGTCAAAACCCATTCTGGCGGTACAGGGAATTTTAACATTCATTGGAGCATGGAATAGTTTCTTATGGCCACTCATCATCGCGAATGACGAATCATTGTACACTCTATCTGTTGGCTTAGCGTTACTGCAGGGGCAACATGGTGGGAATTACGGATTGCAAATGGCTGGAGCTACTTTCATGGTCATCCCGATTATCATCATCTTCATGATTTTCCAAAAGTACATCATCGAAGGATACAATATTTCAGGTATGAAATAGGTATATGTTTTAATCTCGCGTTCTCTTTTGAGAGCGCGTTTTTATATGCAAAAATCGCTGAATAGTTCGTGTGGAATGATTGTACGTTACGCCATCTGTATAAAAGTTTTTTTGATTCGAGAACAGAAAAAACGGGAAAATCTTGGACATGACTTTGAATTCAGGGAAAGAAGGAATGAAGATGATTCATGTCGAGAATTTGACGAAGACGTATGACGGGAAAGATGTCGTCAAAGGCATCTCGTTCGATGTAGAGGCAGGAGAGATCTTTGCTTTTCTAGGACCGAACGGGGCTGGAAAGTCGACGACCGTCCAGATGCTGACGACGTTGATTCCAATTTCCGGTGGTCGAGCGACGATTCAGGAATTTGATGTCGTCAAACAGGAAAAACAGGTCCGATTGCAGATTGGGGTCGCCTTACAAGATACCGGCATCGATGAGGATTTGACTGGGCTTGAATTACTCGTCCTACAAGGGAAATTATTTGGATTAAGTCAGACGGAAGCAAAAACACGGGCAGAGGAATTGTTGCAGCTCGTCGGACTCGATCAAGACGGTCAGCGCAGATCGGGTACTTACTCCGGCGGGATGAAACGACGGCTTGATCTGGCATTGACGCTCGTCCATCAACCGACTGTTTTGTTCCTTGACGAACCAACGACAGGACTCGACCCCGCGAGCCGTGTACAAATCTGGAACGAGGTCCGACGATTAAACGAAGAGTTCGGAACAACGATCTTTTTGACGACACAGTACTTGGAAGAAGCCGATCAGCTAGCCGACCGAATCGCGATCATCAATGAGGGACAATTGATTGCGGAAGGAACGGCAGCTGAGCTGAAAGCAGCAAATGGAGAAGAGCGGATCGAATTGACGCTAGCTGAAAAAGAGAACGAACGGATCGTCTTAGAGACGTTTGCCGGTCGTCAGGAAAAAGATCGCCTCGTCATTCCTTCGCGGGGAACGGAGACATTGCGCGCGGTCGTCCGTTTTCTTGATGAACGAAAAATGGTCGCTACGTCACTGGTCGTCAAACAACCGTCGCTTGATGATGTCTTCATTCGTTTGACGGGACAAGCTTATAAGGAGGAATCGTGACATGATACGTGAAACGTGGTTTTTGATGCGTCGGAGTCTCCTCGTCACGTTACGTAATCCGTTTTCCTTCATTCCGAACTTGATCATCAGTGTCTTCTTCCTGCTCGTCTACACGAGTGGTTTGTCCGGAATCTCGAATTTACCGCAGTTCGACGGCGTCGATTATTTGAACTTCATTTTGCCTGTTTCGATCGTCTCGGGTGCTGTCGGCGGAGCAGGGGGAGCGGGGCAAGCACTCGTCAAGGACATCGAGAGTGGTTATTTCGCTCGACTCTTATTGACACCGGTCTCCCGGACCGCAATCGTCCTCGGACCGATGCTTGCCGGGATGCTGCAATTATTCGTTCAAACATTACTCATCTTCGGAATGGCATTCTTGCTTGGTCTATCGATTCCAGTCGGTGTCAGTGGCTTTTTCTTGACGATCTTACTCGCGCTTGGCTTCGGTCTCGCCTTTGCCGGTTACTCGGTCGGTGTCGCTTTGAAGACACGGAACGCCCAAGCCGCGCAAGCCGGAACACTTTTGTTCTTCCCGTTGATTTTCCTGTCGACGACATTCGTGCCGAAAGACTTGATTGAAGCCGAATGGCTCAAGATTGCCGCGACAATCAATCCGACGACCTATATCATGGAAGGGATGCGTAGTGTACTGACTCGTCCGGAAATTGATTGGTCGGTCTACTGGCAAGGTTTGATCGTCGCTGCTGTTCTCAGTATTGCGATGGTGATCTTTGCTGCGTTGAACGCACGCGGGGCATTGAAAAAGTAAAAAAATGGACCCGTTTTTAAGCGGGTCCATTTTATGCGGCTATCTAGTTGACTGTCTTATTTCAAATCGCGTTTTTCTTCCTCTTCTTTCGACGATTTACTTTTTGCGTCGAACTCAGAACGTGTCATGACATCTTCGACATGCATGTTGATTTCGATGACATCGAGTCCTGTCATATCATGGACTGATTTTTTGATTTTCGTTACAGCGTCTTGGAAGATGGACGGGATGTTTTTGCCGTACTCGACGATGACTTTTAAGTCGAGTGCGACTTGTCGTTCGCCGACTTCCGCGTCGATGCCTTTTGTGATATCTTCCGTGCTCCGGAAACGATCTGTCAATCCACTCATGAAGCCACCACTCATTGAGAGGATGCCTTTGACATCATTTGATGCGATACCGGCGATTTTCTTAATGACTTGATCTTCGAATGTGAGTTTATTTTCGTGTACTACTTCGTTTTCGTTTTGTTTAGTGTTGATTTCGTTAGCCATGAGAAATCTCTCCTTTTAGTGTAAGTTGAATGATTTTTTATTTTCTGTATGCTCAATCCCGTTGAAAGAACTGAATCCATCCTTCGACATCGAGCGCGTTATCCCGCCACTGACCGATCAAGTAACCGATTGTTGCGAATACGATGATCAACAACGTCGGTCCAAAACCGATCGTCAAGAACAAGGTGGCGAGGATCAGTCCGACTAGTCCGCCGAGTAGACGGTAGCGATACGGACGAAGTGCTTCGCTCGTTTTCATGATCTTCCTCCTCTCGTATCTTAGACGACGCGTTCAGACGTTTTTGTCTTCGTGTCACTGATCCGGACGCGTGTTTTTGTGACAGGTAGTTCGAGCAACGATTCGACCGCGTTCTTGGCGCGTTCTTGAATGTCTTTTCCGATTGTCGGCAAGCCTTCTTGACCGAAGACGGAACAGTCGACTTCAAGCGCGATGGTTTCTTTTTTCGAGTGAATGTCTGCGTTGACGCGTGGCGAACGTACGCCGTTGATACCGCGAATCGACTCGAGTGCCGTTCGTTCGATCGTTTGCTTAGAGATCGTGATATTCCCGTCACCCGTTTGAATCAGGAGACGTTGTCCTTTTGAACGACTGAGTAGTCCAGTGAATAATAGAATGACAAATACGAATGCTAGGAAGCCACCAAGTGATAAAATCGTGTAGCTATACCATTGTTGATCTTGCCACTGTTCAATCAAATGACTGAGTCGTGGAACATCATAGACGCCAAGTACAAGAAGACCGACGCTGACTAAACCGAGAATGCCGATCAGGACGAGTAGGAAACGATTGAATCCGTTCATGTTACATCTCTCCTTTCTGTCGTTAAAATGTTTTAACGTGATTGTTCTACACATGAAATATTATGTGTATGGTGAGAATATTCCCGCTCAAACGAACTCAAAACATAAAAATACACTTCGGATAAAAAGACTATTTATTCTGAAAATTTATCTATTTATTAGAAAAATAGTAGATGAAATACGGCTTTACGCATTGAAATCAAGAATGTTACGACGTCTTAAGGGTTTAAGCGTTCGCGAAAAAATATCTATCATGAATATTATTCAATGTCAATATAGAAAATAATCTCCATCAAAAAACTCCTCTCATGCGGTCATGAGAGGAGAGACAGACGTTTATTTTTCGACTTTCGGTACTTTTACGATGTAATAGACCGTACTTAAGATCAAGAAAGCGACTCCGATTAAGATCGAGACGCGTGTCTCATCGTTGAACAACATCCCGACTAGCACTGTCACCAGCGCGACGATCGACAGATAGTTCGTCACCGGCGCACCGGGCATCTTGAACGGATGTGAGGCTGTCCGTTCACTTTCGAGTTTACGATACCGGATATGACTGATTAAAATCGCGAACCACGGTACCATCCCTGGTAGTACCGAAGCACTGTAGACATACACGAAGATGTTCGTATCCTTCCCGAGAATGAGTGGCAAGGTGATATCGAGAATGACACCGAAGAAAATCCCGATTGAAATCGCGAAGACCGTGTAGAATGGAATGCCGCGTTTATTGACTTTCAAGAAGAAGGACGGCACTTGTCCTTTTTCAGCCAATGCATAGATCATCCGGCTTGCGCTGAAGATCCCGGAGTTACAACCGGATAAAGCGGCCGTGATGACGACGAAGTTGATGATCCCGGCAGCAATCGTGACACCGACCTTGGCGAATGTCGCAACGAACGGACTGCCGAGATCCGACAACTCATTCCATGGATACACCGTGACGATGATGAAGATGGATCCGACGTAGAAAATCAAGATTCGCCAGACGACACCATTGATCGCCTTCGTGATGTTCTTTTCTGGATCTTTCGTTTCTCCAGCTGTCACGCCGATCAACTCAACACCGATGTAAGAGGCGAAAACGATCGAGAGCGCAAAGAAGAAGCCGGTGAAACCATTCGTGAAGAATCCACCGTTCGCCCAAAGATTCGAGAAGCCGACCGGGTTTCCGTCATTCCCTAAACCAAAGAAGATGATTCCAAGTCCAGCGACGATCATTAGAAGAATCGTTATTACCTTGATTGAGGCGAACCAAAACTCGAGTTCACCGAACATCTTGACGGAAGCAAGGTTCGCAAGCGTCAAGAGAATGATGACGACGACGCCTGGAATCCAAGTCGGTAGCTCCGGCCACCAGAAGCGTAAATAGGTTCCGACAGCGATGACTTCACTCATCCCGACGACGACCCAGTTGAAGATATTACTGCTTGCTGTCAAGAAGCCAGCTGCTGGATGGATATAGTCGTTTGCGAACTTTGCGTACGAACCACTGTGAGGATGGGTGTAGACCATCTCACCAAGTGCCCGCATGATAAAAAAGATAAAGACTCCTGCTAGCATGTACGCGAGTAAGACAGATGGTCCCGTCCAAGCAATCGTACTAGATGCTCCAAGGAAAAGACCGACCCCGATCGTTCCTCCGAGTGCAATCATTTGTACCTGTCGTGCTGTTAAATCTCGTTTCAAATTCGAACTCATCATTTCCCCCAAAAAAATTCTGTGACGTCATAATGTTCAGACAATTTGTCCGAATAACTATAACGCTGAGTATACTATCCTCAGATAGAACTCGCTAGTCTTTTTGAAAATTTGGGTTAGAGGTTTTCAAAAGTAAAAAGATTATGAAACAACTGTGTAATGGCTTTCATTTGCCTGCTAAGAGAGAGACAAGTCGCTGACCGAGTCTCCCGAAATATAGGTGTTCCGAGGTCGCTAGTACGATCAAGTCATTACGCATTGTAAGGTCACCTGACAGGGTATTTCCCTGTTCTGTCATGAATCGAATCGAACGAACACTTTCAAAGAGCGTACCTTTCCGTTCGAGTAAATGTGCTTCATCAGAATTTGCGGCAAGCAGAAAATCGTCGTACCGAGCGAACTGAGAAAAGGCGATCGTAGGTGCCTCACAGACGAGATCTTCCTCTTGATCGATACGAATGAAACGGTAATCAGAGTAGTAGAAGAACCAGACTTCTTTTGATGAACAGACGTTTAAGGCGTAACAATCATCAATCGGGTATTGACGGTTTTTATATTTTACTTCGCCCGTATCGTCAAAAGCGACGAGACCAAAGGCACCATTTGAACTGGTTACGGCGTCAGCATAGACACCTTCGTCAAAATAACTGACCCAAATCCACCCTCGTTCATCGATTTGCATGTTTTGAATCCCATCATCTAAACAAAATTGATTGACTAGATTTCCCTGAACATCATAAATAAAGGCATTCGGCAACCACGTTCCGTCTACGTCATCATCGCAACGGGAAGCGACGAGTAACAAACGTCCATCCGGAAATCGATCGACGAGCGAAAAATCAATTTCGCTTTTTTTAACGATCGTCGTCTTACGCCAATCATCCTTCAATTGATGAATGGAAAGGACGTGTTCATTGCGTGCTTCGTCGAGGGTTTCTTCGACGATCAAAATATGTCCGTCGACGGTGATCCCAGTCGCGACAGAACGACCCGACCGGTAGGATGCAGTCAAACGACGGAGTGGAAAATGGGCAAGCGGGGATGTGAGCATGGCAGGACCTCCTGTTTGTTTAAAAAAACAGTCCGTCGTCAGACAGACTGCTAGTCGTTCAAACCGTTCGTTGACGGCGTTTGTAGATGACGTAGAAGATGATCAAGACGACAGCAGCGATTAAGACACCGTTCGTATACGGTGCAGCGACTTCCTTGATCGAGCGCCAGTTCGTTCCGAGCGTTTCACCAAGATAGAGGAATAAGATCGACCATGGAATGATCGCAAGCACCGTATAAAGAGAAAACTTCGATTGATCCATCTTAGCAAGACCTGCCGGAATCGAGATGGCATGACGGACGACCGGGATGAAACGGGCGCCAAAGATGACGCCTTGTCCGTACTTTAAGAACCAACGCTCGGCTAAATCCAAGTGATGCTCTGAGATCAAAACATACTTTCCATATTTCAGAATAAGGGGACGACCGCCGTAGCGAGCGAACCAATATAAGAATAATTGCGAGAATAATCCACCGATGACGGCAGCGACGATGGCGAGCGGCCAGCCGATCGTTCCTTGGGAAATCATGAATCCACCGTAAGAGAGGACGATTTCACTCGGTATGATTTCAATCATCAACCCGAGGGCGATGCCGAAATATCCGAGATCGGCAAGCGAAAGCAAAATCTGGTTGACGACTTGAGATAACACGTTAGACAACTCCTTTGTATCAGTTCATTCCTTTATTTTAGAGAACCGAGGACGAAATGAAAAGGAAAAAAACGGAGACAATTCAAAAGACGGATTCGCGATGACAGCGAATCCGCCTTGTTTTTACAATACGACCGCAGCGATCGTACCGAAGATGAGTAATGGAATGTTGTAGTGCAGGAACGTCGGAATGACCGTTTCTCGCATGTGATCGTGCTGACCATCAGCATTCAAACCACTCGTTGGTCCGAGTGTCGAGTCAGACGCCGGGCTACCCGCGTCACCGAGAGCACCGGATGTTCCGATGATGGCAATCGTCGCTTCTAAGCTGAATCCGTACTGGATACAAAGTGGAACGAAGATGGCAGCGATGATCGGAACGGTCGAGAAACTCGAGCCGATCCCCATCGTGACGAGAAGACCAATCAAGAGCATGACGAAGGCGGCAACGAGTTGTGAATCGCCCATCAACGCTTTCGAATTCTCGACGAGTGGCTCGATATCGCCCGTCTTACGCAAGACGTTTGAGAAACCGTTCGCTGAAATCATGACGAAACCGATGAATGACATCATGCGCATACCGCGTGTAATGACGTCATCGGCTTCACTGAAGCGAACGAGACGAAGCAGCAAGAAGAGAATCAACCCCGTCGTCGCAGCGAGAATCATTGATCCGGTCTGTAGTTGTACGATCAAGGTCGCGATGACGACGACTCCACTTAAGACAAGCTTCGTTTTCGTGATGACCGGAATTTCATAATCGTCCGGTGCGATGTCGCGAATCTCATACGTCCGCTCTTTCCGGTAGGTGTACAAACCGATCAAGAGACCAACGACCATTCCGAGTGCTGGAATCGCCATTGCTTCGATGACGGAAGCTCCAGCAGTATCGAGACCATTTGCCTTCAGGTTCTTCAGCAAAATCTGATTGAGGTAAATGTCTCCGAATCCAACCGGTAAGAACATGTACGGTGTCACAAGACCGAACGTCATGATGATCGCTATCCGGCGTCGATCGATCTTAAGCTGAGAAAAGAGACCGAGCAACGGCGGAATGATGATTGGAATGAATGCGATGTGGATCGGCAACACGTTTTGTGAACTGATCGCAAGCAAGAGAATCGCGAACAAGATGAATCCTTTTAATTTTTTGACGGAAGCGGCACTTGCGTTACCACGCGAACGCGCAATCAAAGAGTGAGCAAGTGCATCCGGTAAACCTGTTTTCGAGAGGGCGACGGCAAATGCACCGAGCATCGCGTAGCTAAGGGCGATTTCTGCTCCGTCACCAAGACCACCGGAGAATGCTTTTGTCGTCGCAGTCAGGTCAAGACCACCGACAAGACCACCGGCAAACGCACTGATGACCATCGCGAGCACGATGTGGACGCGGAAGATCGCTAAAATAAATAGTAAAAAGACGGCAAACAATACGGCGTTTATCATTCAGTAAAACCACACTTTCTTTTGTTATCACTGTACTATACTAAAGTATCTTACAGCCATGTTGGAATGCTGTCAAGAGTAAAAGTCTGACCTCGTAATCAAAAGATGAATGATACGCTTTTTAGCTCTCCACAAGAAGTTACATTCTGTTATACCCCGAAGCATGAAGTGAGAAGCGTTTTGATCACTGAAAATGACTCATACAAAAAACGTGCCATCCTTCTCCGTTACGAGAAAATATGGCACGTTATTTTTAAATTAAGACGGAGTAGAATATCCGAATCTATTTGCGTTTCTTCTATAGAGAGTGATCAGCAATCGACGACGTCGAGCTTACCAGTCCCTGGATCGATGACGAGTCCGTGAACGTTCGTCCCAGGTGGTAGTAATGGGTGGTTCTTCACGAGGCTGACCGAGTGAGCGACGCTTTCTTGAACTGACGTGAAACCACGCAACCATTGATTCAAATCAACGCCAGATACTTCGAGCGTGTGAAGAATCTGTTGGTCGATGCCCCGATCCTTCATCTCGTTGATCATGTGGTTAGGATCAATCGTGCTCATGCCGCAGTCGTGGTGACCGATGACGACGACTTCTTCAGCACCAAGAGCATACAACGCGACGAGAATCGAGCGCATGACGGAACCGAATGGGTGCGATAGGATAGCACCGGCATTTTTGATGATCTTCGCATCCCCGTTCTTAAGACCAAGTGCGTGTGGGAGGAGCTCCGTCAAGCGGGCATCCATACACGTCAGGATGACGACCTTTTTGTCTGGGAACTTATCCGAGACGAACTGTTCATACTGTTTTTCGGCGACGAATCGCTCGTTGAAGGCTAGCATTTCCTGTACAACTGACATTCAAGTGTCCTCCTTTAGTGGTAGCTCTTAATATGTACCCCATATCAGAATACAAGATGATGAAACGGCTATCAAGTCACGAAAATGCGAGGTGTGACAAATCGCACACATCTATGTACATGAAGCAAAACGATGAAAAAGAGGAATTCACAACAGTTGTAAACGCTATCAAAGGTGTGATGGAATTCACAGGATGGTCATGCACAAAACAGGAAAAAGGGGTTATGATTGATTTGTGAAGGAAAGCACAAACTATTGAAAAACAGCTTGGCATTCCTGACATAATGGTTAGCAAATCAAACTCAGATTCGTTCCACGACAGGGAGGAAACCACTCATGGCTGTGAAAGAAAAAACAAAATCGACGGCAACGCCGGTCGAACAAGCAGTTGGACAAATCGTTGAAAAAGGGCAACGCGCATTACAAGAATTACTGACATTCGATCAAGAAAAAATCGACACGATCGTCCGGGATATGGCACTTGCCGGACTTGAACGGCACGTCGAACTCGCTCGTCTCGCGTCAGAAGAGACGGGACGCGGTGTCTTTGAAGATAAGATGATTAAAAACATGTTTGCGACAGAATACATCTACAACAGTCTACGTCATGAAAAAACGGTCGGGATTTTAGAAGAAGATGTCCAAAACGGCATCACATATATCGCTGAACCGGTCGGTGTCGTCTGTGGTGTCACACCGGTCACGAACCCGACATCAACGACGATGTTCAAAGCATTGATTGCGATCAAGACGCGCAACCCGATCGTCTTCGCGTTCCACCCATCGGCACAACGTTGTTCCGTTGAAGCAGCGAAAACACTCCGCGACGCAGCCATCAAAGCAGGGGCACCGAAAGACTGTATTCAATGGGTCGAAGAACCATCACTTGAAGCAACGAAAGTCTTGATGAACCATGAAAAAATCGCCATGGTCCTTGCGACAGGTGGAGCAGGAATGGTCAAATCGGCGTATTCAACAGGTAAACCGGCACTTGGTGTTGGACCAGGGAACGTTCCGTGTTACATCGAACAGTCTGCGAAAGTCAAACGGGCAGTCAGCGATCTTGTTCTTTCAAAAACGTTTGATAACGGGATGATTTGTGCGTCTGAGCAAGCCGTCATCGTCGACCAAGAGATTTATGCGACGGTTCGTGCGGAAATGGAAGCACTCGGTTGTTACTTCTGTACACCGGAAGAAAAACAACGCCTCGAATCACTCGTCATCAAAACCGATACGTGTGCCGTCAACGCGGACATCGTCGGGAAACCTGCGACATGGATCGCAGAAAAAGCCGGAATCGATGTTCCGGAAACAACGGTCATGCTCGTCGCGGAACTCGAGCACGTCGGAGCAGCAGAACCACTGTCTCATGAAAAACTCAGTCCCGTCCTCGGTGCGTACCGCGTCGCTTCAACCGAAGAAGCGTTTACGATTGCCGAACAGATGCTTGAAATCGGTGGTCTCGGTCATACAGCCGTCATTCATACGACGAACGATGACTTGATGACAGCGTTCGGACTCCGCAT
Source organism: Exiguobacterium sp. s78 (assembly GCF_018618985.1). Taxonomy (NCBI): domain Bacteria; kingdom Bacillati; phylum Bacillota; class Bacilli; order Caryophanales; genus Exiguobacterium; species Exiguobacterium sp. s78. The sequence continues at coordinate 1,627,518 of NZ_JACSNB010000001.1, read as the reverse complement.
GAAAGCCTGCCGGATCCTCGTCAACAGCCCATCTGCTCATGGCGGAATCGGTGATCTGTACAACGAGTTGACACCATCACTGACACTCGGTTGTGGATCATACGGGAAAAACTCTGTTTCTGAAAACGTGACAGCGAAGCACTTACTCAACGTCAAAAAGGTGGCGAGACGACGCGTGAACATGCAATGGTTCAAGGTCCCTGAAAAAATCTACTTCGAAAAGAACTCCGTTCAGTACTTGCGGTCGATGACTGACGTCTCACGTGTCATGATCGTGACGGATCCAACGATGGTACAGTTCGGGTATGCCGATAAAGTAATTCAAAACTTACCACAGTCCGTCAGTTACCGGATCTTCGACCAAGTCGAACCAGATCCATCGGTGACGACTGTTCAGACAGGTGCTCAAGCGATGCGTGATTTCAAGCCTGACTTGATTATCGCCCTCGGTGGTGGTTCAGCGATGGATGCTGCAAAAGGAATGTGGCTCTTCTATGAACAACCGAACGAAACGTTCTCAAACTTACGTCAAAAATTCCTCGATATCCGCAAACGGGCGTATCAATTCCCGACACTCGGTCGTCAAGCGAAGTTCGTCGCGATTCCGACGACTTCTGGTACGGGTTCAGAAGTAACACCGTTTACCGTCATCACGGATAAAGAGAAAAACGTCAAATACCCGATTGCTGACTATGCATTGACACCAGACGTCGCAATCGTTGATCCAGAATTCGTCATGACCGTCCCAGCTTCAATCACTGCTGATACCGGAATGGATGTCTTGACGCATGCGACAGAAGCATACGTCTCGGTGCTTGCGAACGACTACACGGATGGACTGGCACTCAAAGCAATCAAGATGATCTTCGACTACTTGCCACGAGCATATGCTAACGGATCAGACGCTGAAGCACGCGAAAAAGTGCACAATGCGTCAACGATGGCAGGGATGGCATTCGCGAACGCCTTCCTCGGCATCAACCACTCGATCGCGCACAAAATCGGTGGCGAGTTCCATACGCCACACGGACGGACGAACGCGATCCTGATGCCACACGTCATTCGCTATAACGCATCACGTCCAACGAAACTAGCAGCATTCCCGAAATACGAATCATTCGTTGCGGATGAACGGTATGCCGACATCGCACGCTACCTCGGTCTTCCGGCAGCAACGACGGAGCAAGGGGTCGAATCCCTCATCCAAGCCGTTGCTGATCTTGGACAACGTCTCAACATCAAGATGTCATTCAAGGCGCAAGGCATTCAAAAAGCAGACTTCGAGGCAAAACTCGATAAGATGGCAGTCGATGCCTTCGAGGATCAATGTACGACGGCGAATCCGAAGATGCCGCTTGTCGCTGAGTTACGGACGATCATGGAACAAGCATACGAAGGCATCTAATAGAGAAAAAAATACCATGGCACCTGATCGTTCAACCGGCTTCTCACTGTGAGAAGTCGGTTTTTATTTTGGAAATCAGTGGAGACAGTCAGAGAAAAGGTGGGATATAATGGCTGTTGAATGAAATTGATGTTTTTGGTTTCGCTGTAGCAGGAATATTCAAACATCAGACATTAAAAGGAGGAAATGGGATGGAGTCAAGGCAAGAAAGGAAACAACGACGGTTTTCCGTCTGGGATGTCCTGTTTGGCGTCCTCATCGGTCTCATCTTTTTCGGTGTCATCTATGGTGTGATGGCATTTTTGACTTCACAAATCACCTCATCCTCAGACTATCAGGATCTTGTGACGCAGATGCAACAGGCGGACGTCTCCTGGAAAGATGCAGACATCACGGTGTCATTGATACTTCTGTTCGTCGGTGGGCTATCGATCACGATGCCGAGCGCGGTCCGGGAAGGGATCATCAATCAGGTGCTCGATGCGAGTTCTGCCGGCGACGTCTTATCGTTGTTTGGGATTGACTTAAAGCAAGTTCTTGCACCACTTACGTTTGATGTCTCTTACGGCACGTTACTCTATTCCGTTTTTGGCATCGGTTTGATTGTCCTGTTATTTTTAGTATTACGGATTAAGGCAAGTCGTCTTGGGTGGACGATTCGATTGGTTAGTTTCTTCTTAACCGTCGGGATCATCTGGTTCGTCCTTGCCGGACGCGGAAACGACGTGCCATTCCTCTCGTTACAAGACGGCTATGCGATGAGTGGCATCTTACCGCTTCTCGTCGTCAGTTTGCTTGGTTGGATGGCGTTCTTCCCGCAAAAGTTATCCGGTCTGACAGCTGCTGGACGTGCCAGCTTACTGATTTTGATGCTCGCAAGTACGCTTCAACTCGTCTTTACGGTACAGGACGAAGCGGAATATGACGGCGATTCTTCACTACGGACGGCACTCACCGTCGCGAGTCTGAACGCCGGAAGTGGCGGGATGTACGACTGGATCCACGGCGGTCAAGTCGTGTATCAAGCAGACGTCCTTGGAGCGAATGCGGAAATCCCCGTCTCGATGTTGAACGGGGAGACCTCAACGGATCAGCTCAATGACTCGATCCAAAAAGTCGTCGATGGGATCGACACGGACCGGGTGACAGAACAATTGTTGACGTTACTCGGTGGAGAACGTCCTGATTTGTCAGCAACACAATTGAAGCTCAATCCTGTTGATTACGGCGTCGCGCGGCAGACGATTCAAGTGATTGATGCGGAATCGGCAGGAGCGACGCCACCGAATGTCTCCAGTGAGAGTGCGTATTGGGTGTTGTTGCTTGTAACGTTTGCGATCTACTTCGTCTGTAGTATCCGAAGCTTCAAATCGATCATCGATCCGTTCGTCTTTGCGATCGCGATCGGTGTCATCAGCTTCATCGTCAGTCAAGCTTCGTACGTTCAGTTCGCAATGAAATGGCGCAGTGACGTCTTATTCGAGTTCGCTCAACAGACGGCAGGCTGGACAGTACTATACGCCGCAGGGCTTGCGTTACTTGGTGGAATTCTTGGTTATGTCGTCCGACGGAAGCCAGACAAAGCGGTTTAAAGAACGTTGCTGTCATGCTCGCTTTCCACAGGCGAGAGGTAAGTCACGTATCCTAAACTACGACCGGGTCTCACCTGACCCTGACGAAAGCGAAAAACATGCTTTCTTTGCCTGTAGGAGTCGAGAAGGAACAGTTACGTTCTACATCAAGCATAAACGATACGTTTTCAGGTTCATGTCCTGAAATGTATCGTTTTTTTGCGTGGTTCATCTCATTTGCATCATCTCCTTTTTTTACCATGTAAACTTGGTTTGTAAAGGTAAAATCAACAATGTTAAGCCAGTATTTGGAATTAGTTAAGTAAGTTAAATAAGACGGATGTCCGACCTATTTGAAAGGACTATTAGCTATAATCGAACCATGCTAAATTAATGAAGCAGTCAAAACATCCTGGGGGGAAAATCCATATGAAAAAAGCAACGAAACTCGTCATCGCGTCGACATTGATCGCACCGATGCTCGTACCAGTCGTTCAAGTCAAGACACTTGCTGCCGACAACAGTGTCGTCAAGTTACGCTTCCTAGAAACAACGGATTTACATACGAACTCAATGAACTACGATTACTTCAAGGATGCGCAGGACGAAACGATTGGTCTCGTCAAAGCGGCTACGGTCATTAAACAGCAACAAACTGAAGTGGGCGTTACGAACAGTTTCTTATTCGATAACGGAGATACACTTCAAGGAACGCCGTTTGGCGATTACGTCAAGAACCAGTACGACAAAGGAAACAAAGGCAAACATCCGATGTACGAATTGATGGAATACCTCGGTTATGATGCGGTCACGCTCGGAAACCATGAATTCAACTTCGGTCTTGATTTCCTCAAGTCAGCGATGAGTGCTTCGAGCGGTTCAATCAAGTTCGTCAACTCGAACGTATTGGATGCCGTCACGAAAAAGCCGATCGTCGCGGACTACAACAAAGATGGAAAAGACTATCAAATCATCGAACGTCAAGTCAAGGACCAGAACGGTGACATGAAAACAGTCAAGGTGGGTGTGTTCGGAGTCGTCACGCCACAAATCATGGCATGGGATGCGGGGAACCTGACGGGGAAAGTCACGGCTGAAGATATCATCCCGACTGCTAAAGCAACAGCGAAAAAATTAAAAGATGCTGGCGCAGACGTCGTCGTTGCACTCGCACACACAGGTATCGGGGATACGACGGATCAAAAAGACGGCGATGAGAATGTCGGCTACGCATTGACAAAAGTTGCAGACATCGATGTCTTGATGACAGGTCATCAGCACGGAAAGTTCCCGGCAGTCGATTCAGCGTTCAATAAATTGCCGAATGTTGATAAAGAAAAAGGTCTAATCAATGGTAAACCAGTCGTCATGGCGAACACACAAGGAAAGAACGTCGGTGTCATCGATCTTGAGTTGAAGCAAGTCGACGGGAAATGGGTCGTTGATACGTCAGGTGCGAAACTAGCGGACGTGACGAAAGACACGACAGCAGATGCCGGTGCCGTCAAGTTGATTGAAAAAGCACATGAAGGAACACTCGCGTACATTCGTCAAGAAGTCGGAACGATTAATGACGACATCCAAAGTTTCTTCGCTCTCGCGCAAGACGATGATTCAGTTCAGTTCGTAACGAACGCTCAGAAATGGTATGTCGAGAAACAACTCAAAGAAAATGCCGATCTCGCGAAATATAAAGATCTCCCGTTGTTGTCAGCAGGTGCACCATTCAAGACAGGTGGTCGTAACCAAGTCAACGCATCCGATTATACATTGATCAAAAAAGGACCAATCGCACTCAAGAACGTCGCCGATCTCTATGTTTATCCGAATACACTCGAAGTCGTCAAAGTAACAGGTGCTGACGTCAAAGACTGGCTCGAAATGTCAGCCGGTCAGTTCAACCAAGTCGGCGGTGAGCAAACGAACTTGTTGAACAAAGATTTCCGTAGCTACAACTTCGATATCCTCGATGGATTGACGTATGAAATCGATATCACGAAACCAGCGAAGTTCGACTTTAACGGTGTCGTTGTCAATAAAGACGCAAATCGCGTCCAAAATATCAAGTATCAAGGCAAAGCGATCGCAGACGATCAAGAATTCCTTGTTGCGACGAACAACTACCGCGCAGGCAGTGCGACGTTCCCAGGTCTTGGTGGCGGAAAGAATATCGTCTACAAATCAGCCTACGAAACACGTAATGTCATCTCGGACTTCATCAAAGCGAAACAACCGGTTGATTATAAAGCCGATGACAACTGGTCACTCGTCGCAAGCAAACCGACGACGGTCAGCTTTGATTCAGCGGCTGCAGCTGCACCGTACGTCAAGCGGTATGAAGGCATCACGAACACAGGTGAAACACGTCCAGGTGAGACAGGTACGTTCCTTAAATTCAATATGAACGTTCCGATGAAAGACTTCACGGTCTCGGCAAAAGCAGTTAAACCGGGTGCAAAAGTCGTTACTGGTCAAGCCGTTCCAGGTGCGAAAGTCACAGTCAAACTTGGCGAAAAAGTTCTTGGAACAGCAACAGCAAACGAAGCGGGTCAATACGAAGTCGGAACACGTCCGCTCAAATTGCGTGACAAGTTGACGATCGTCTCTGAACTTAGCTTCATGAAGACAGAAACGAACGTCACAGTCGGAACAGGCGTCGTTGCGACACCAGCGATCGATAAAAAGTCAGCAGTCTACGGTTCAACGGTCCTCCGCGGCAAAGCAACTGAAGGTCTTGACGTGACGCTCTATAAAGGATCAACGAAGATCGCGAAAGCGAAAACGACGGCAAGCGGCTTCAAGATTGCGGTCAAGAACGGTCTAACGACAGGTACGTACACGGTCAAGTCGACAGACATCTCGAATAAGATCACGAAAAAGGCGTCGTTCACGATCAAGAACACGTATCCGGTCAAAAAATGGTCAGGCAAAAAGACGTTGACAGGTAAAGTCGAAAAACGACAAATTGTCCGACTCTACCAAAAAACAGAATCTGGTTATCAATTGATCGCTCAAGACGTGGCGGATCAGCACGGGAACTATGTCTTGAAGATGCGTAAGGCATTGACGAACGGCTCGTACAAACTCAACATCTATACAGCGAAAGATCATCTCGATCAGTCACGCTACTTCATCACGAAGTAATATGTCACACGGATGTCTGCATATGCAGGCATCCGTTTTCATGTGGTTAGATATGTGCGTTGTGAGAGCAGAAATCGTTTAATGCGTTCGTAGATGGTTGCTTGCTCGACTGTTAATTGATTCGTCGCGTGCGACATGTAGAGTCGTGACGTAATGGTAAACACATCGTCTGTGATGAAGGGAAGTCCCATCTCGCGACAGACGGAGACGGGAACGAAGCTGAAATACCGTTGCTGGCGTAAGGCGAGTTGCAGTGAGACGTCATCAATATAGTGCGAGGTATCGGCATAGATGTTTAGTTCCGCCATCTTCAATTGGATGAAGCGGTTGTAGTCCTTATTGTGGGAGGGAAACAAAAAGGCAGTCTCCGTTGCATCCGTATAGAGCGTCGTAATCGCTTCTTTCTCTGAATAAGAAGCAGGATAGGTGATGACGATATCCTCTTCCACGATCGGTTCGCTCGTAATGAGCGGATGCTTGAGTTCCATGAAGCTGATCGAGAAATGGAATTCTTGATGGAGCAAGCCGCTTAAAATGTCGCGATTCGAGAGGATGTCCGAATTGAACAAGGGTGCCGTCTGCGGCAGGAGAAATTCTCGTAGAATCAATTGGATGAAGCGACCATGCGAACTGGCAAGGCTGAGTGGCGTTTCGGTAGAGGCATCATTTCGCGCCATGCGTTCCTGGACCCGTGTCAGCTCGTGTTCAATTTTTTCGACTGACTGCAGTAGAAGTCGTCCATTATCGGTCAAGCTGATCGTTCTGCCTTTTCGATGAAACAACGTCGTGTTCAATTCACGCTCCAGTTTTTTGATCGTCGCACTGAGGGCAGGCTGACTGATGAATAATCGTTCGGCAGCACGCGTCACGTTCAATTCCTCCGCGACGTGACGAAAATAATTCAAATGTAAGAGTTCCATGATATCCTCCTGACATAATCTACAGGTTATTAAAATATATAAATATATATATTTCTGTTTATGATGAAACCAGTATATCGTAAATACTAGAGGTGATAGAAATGAAAATCGGAATTTACGGAGCAGGATCACTAGGAACCATCATGGGAGCTTATTTAAGTCAACAGTATGAGGATGTCGATTTGATTGATACGAATCGCGCACATATCGAAGCGCTAAACACAACAGGCGCGCATGTCATTGGACCAGATTTGACGCAAGCCGTCCATGCGATGCATCCGGATGACATCACGGAGATGTACGATATCGTATTGTTGCTAACGAAGCAGGTCTACAATGAACCGGTCCTGGCGAAAGTCCGGACGATCTTGAAGGAAGACGGTATTCTCGTCTCCTTGCAAAACGGTGTACCGGAAGAATTCATTCAACAACAGATTCCACGCGAACGTATCATCGCGGGATCCGTCGAGTTCGGAGCGACATACGTCGGACCAGGCGAGTCACGTCTGACATCGGATTACGAGCACTTCAAGACGTATGCGATGCAAATCGGTGAACTGTACGGTAAGAAGACGGACCGGATCATTCACTTGAAGGAAATCCTTGATCACATCGGTGGGACGGAAATCTCTGATAATCTACCGGGAACGAAATGGTCAAAACTCGTCATCAATAGTACGTTCAGTGGGTTATCCGCTGCGTGTAACGGTACGTACGGCGACGTTCTTGATCATCCGGTCTTGTTACGGGCAGCAATTCATACGATGCAGGAAGTCGTTGAAGTCGGTCACGCCCACGGCATCACATTCGCGCCGATGAGTACGTTTGAGCCGGCAGCCTACGCAACACTAGACGATATCGATGAAAAACTGATCACCGTGCCACAATTGATGCACGGGTCGCGTGACTTAGAAGCGAGCATGTTGCAGGACTTACAAAAAGGGCAACCGACCGAAATTCGTTTCATCAATGGGATCGTCACGATGTACGGCAACACGTATGATATCAAAACGCCGTTCAACTCACTCATTCAAGAAATCGTCGAAGAAGCGCAAGTAGCGAAGACGGTTCCAGATTTTGAAACAAGTGTCGCACGCTTTGCCGCATTGTTAAACGCATAAAGGAGGGATTCAGATGAGACAGGAAGATGTAAAAAATATCGTCGCGACACCGATCAATGCACCGGTCTTTCCGGCGGTCGATATCTTCTTTCGGAATCGGGAATACTTGAACATCATCTATGAGACGGACATCGAAGCGTTACAAGCAGTCGTTCCGGAACCGCTCGAGGTGCTGAGTAATCAGATCAAGTTTGAGATCATCAACATGCCGGATAGCACAGGTCTTGGGAGTTATCTCGAGTGCGGGCAAGTCATTCCGGTTCGGTATCAAGGCGAGGTCGGTGAGTTTTACCTCTCGATGTATGTCAACAATCAGCCGGCAATCGCCTCTGGTCGTGAAGTGGCTGCGTTTCCGAAGAAGTATGGTTCACCCCGGCTTTATCTCGATAATGATGTACTCGTTGGAACGCTTGACTACCATTCACTCCGTGTCGTTCAAGCGACGATGGGATACAAGTATATTCCGATGGCAGTTGAAGAAGCACAATCAATCATCGGTGCGCCGCAATTCATGCTCAAACAACATCGCGGTTATCAAGGCGAGTTGATTATCTCCGAACTGACGCGGAGTCAAATCACGGATCTTGAGATTAAAGAAGCATATCGTGGACCGGCGCGACTTCAGTTATTCGAACATGTCATGGCACCACTCGCTGACTTCCCTGTTCGGAAGGTCGTCGATGCCCAGCATATCATCGCTGATCTTCGACTTGGTGGACCTGCGAAACTGTATGATTATTTAACGGATTAACGACTCTCTAACATCAACGACCTCCAAAATGGATGGTCGTTTTGTTTTACCCCAAAAACTGGCATACTGAATTGAGAGGGGGAAACGACCATGCGACAAGTCAATGTGTTACCGTATCAATCAGAATGGGCGAGTGCATATACGCGAGAAGCGGACCGTTTACGAGAGGTGTTCGGAGCACGTCTTAAGCAGATCCATCATATGGGGAGTACATCAGTTCCGGGACTCGCAGCAAAACCGATCATCGATATCTTACCCGTCGTCGATACGCTCGAGGGAATCGAGCAGTTCGACGCACAGATGGAAGCGCTCGGTTACGAGGCGAAGGGTGAGTTCGGGATGCCGGGACGCCGCTATTATCGAAAAGGCGGCGACGAACGGACGCATCACATCCATCTCTATGCGGCGGGAAATCCAGAAATAAAGCGTCATCTCGTCTTTCGGGATTACTTACGTACCCATCCAGAAGAAGCCGCTGCTTACGGGGCATTAAAGGAACAATTAGCAACGACATATCCGCTTGAGATCGAAGCCTATATCGCCGGCAAGGATGCGTTCGTCAAGGAACTCGAACAACGTGCGATCGCTTGGGGGAATGCGCATGACTGACTGGGAACATGCCCTCATCCGCCATGTCGGCGTTGGTGTGAAGACGTCGAAAGCGTTGTTTGAGAAGATCGAGGAGCAGGACTGGGACGCGCGACCAATCCCCGGGAAACGGACCGTCGGTGAAGTCGCTGTCCATCTCGCTGTGTTACTTGAAGCCGATTTGATGATCGCAGAAGGGGCGACGGATGAAGCGATGCAGGCGTTTTATGCGGAACCGGTCCCGCGCGATCAGTTAAATGAACGAATCAATCGTGCGTTTTCTATCTATCAGAAGAAAGTCACGACCGGATTTACGACGCGTCCGACGTACTGGGGCGTTACCGACTCGATGAACGGCTGGGCAATCGAAGCAGCCGTGCATCTCTATCATCATCGGTCTCAGCTGTTTGATTATTTGAACATCCTTGGATACGAGCTAGAGATCTTGTTATTTGAATGAATGGAAGTAGGGGTAGTGTATGGAATATATCGTTGAAACATCAGCCGGTCGCTTTGATACCCGGCTGACAGGAAGTGGGGACGTCACATTCGTCCTCGATCACGGGATGATGTCGAATCGACACCAGTGGGGCTGGTTACGGACTGAATTATTGAAACGGGGACGGGTCTTTGAATATTCGCGTCTCGGATATGGACGGTCGAGTCGTGGTAAAAACAAACGACTCTTTACGCATCAAGCAGATGAGCTCGCGGACGTCTTACGGATGCTTCGTGTCGAAGGACCGTATGTCTTCATCGGGCACTCGCTCGGAGCCTATATCTCACTCGCGAGTGGACGATTGTTTGCAGACGAGACACGCGGCATCGTCTTGCTCGATCCGTCGCATCCCGATGTCGATGCAGCATTACCGAACTGGTACGAACGAACACAAGAGGAGTGGAATCGATTCCTCTATTTCCTTAGTCACGTCCGACCGATCGCCTGGATGATTCCTGATCGTCTCGGCAAAAAGATGTTCAGTGTCTTACCGGAAGCCGATCAATTACCGATGTGGCGGCATTTTGCGGCACCTGGACATTGGCGGGGGACGCTCGACGAATGGCAAACGGTCGAGGAGAACAATCAGCTGATTCTTTCGTTGCTTGAAGACGTGACACAGCCGGTCCTCGTCCTGTCTGCTTCGAACTGGGCAGGCGGTATGCCGGAAAGTTGGTTGAATCCGGCATTGACCGAACAAATCAATTCGGCTCACGCTGCGTTCGCCGACAGTTTACCGAATGGGATGTATCATGTGATTGCGGATACGAACCATTACACGATTGCTGGTTTTTCGCATGAGGCAGCGGAACGGATCACGGATTTGATCGGGGTGACATGGGATTTACCGATTCAAAGTCAGTAGTAAGGTTACGCTTTTTCGTTTCACTCGAATCGTTTTCCTGGGACAAGCATCGCGCCGCTTCACTTCGTTGCAGGGTCGCTCCTGCTTGTATTTCCCTAAGAAGAGATTCCGAGCGAAAAAAGTTTCTTTTCTTGTGCTTCGGAATATCTGACGGAGCTGACTTTAAAGCCAGTATCTACAAAGAATGACGCGTCACACGCCACTCCTACAGGAAAAAGCGCATTATGCGCTGTCAGAGACAAACAAGACCCGCTTTCCTGCTTGAAGGAAGCAGGAAAACTGGCTTGTGTCTCGCCTGAGGAAAGGGCGTGAGAAGATGCGTCATTTTTTTGGAGTCAGCCCGGTCTACTCCTTTAGTCGATGCTTATCGGCTTTTTTAGGGAACAAAATAAATCGAAATCATTACGATTGACGTCAGGTAAAAAGTCGGTTAATCTATAAAACGTAACGATTACGTTTTAGGAGATGAATGATGATGCAACCGATATCGATCACCGTTTTATCTGGATATCTTGGATCCGGTAAAACGACACTATTGAACCATTTACTACATAATCGCGAAGGGCGCCGCCTCGCGATCATCGTCAACGACATGAGTGAGGTCAACATTGACGCGGCATTGATTGAGCAAGGCGGATTCTCGCGGACGGAAGAGTCGTTCGTCACACTTTCGAACGGGTGCATTTGCTGCACGTTACGTGACGATTTATTACTTGAAGTCAAACGCCTCGTCGACCAAGGCGATATTGACGGTATCGTCATCGAGTCGAGTGGTATCTCGGAACCAATTCCGGTCGCCCAGACTTTCACGTACGAAGATCCGGACAGTGCCATCGACTTATCACAAGTCACGAAAATCAATGCGATGGTCACGGTCATCGATGGGTATCGCTTCCTGAAGGACTTTGAATCCGGTGAATCGTTGATTGAACGGAAACAGGCAGTCGATGAAACAGACGTGCGCGAAGTCGTCGATCTACTCGTCGATCAAGTCGAGTTCGCGGACATCATCGTCTTGAATAAAGTCGATCGCCTGACACCGGAAGAGCGCCATACCGTCATCGGTTATCTAAAGGCATTAAATCCAGTTGCCCGTTTGATCGAGACGACGTATGGTCAAGTCGATCCGGCAGACATCTTAGATGTTGATCTATTTGATTTTGAACAAGCGGCATCTAGTGCTGGTTGGATCCGTGAGTTGAATGCGGAAGAACATATTCCGGAAACGGAAGAGTATGGGATCAGCTCGTTCGTCTACAAGCGCGACGTGCCGTTCCACCCGGAGCGTTTGCTTGCCTTGATCGAAGACTGGCCGCAAGAAGTCGTTCGGGCGAAGGGATTCTTGTTCCTTGCGACACGTCCCGAGATGGCATTGCTGTTCCATCAGGCAGGATATGCGTCGAACATGGAATACGCTGGTCGTTTTGCATCAGATGAGGATCGACGGACCGAACTCGTCTTGATCGGCATAGGACTAGAACAAGAGAAGCTCGAAGCGCTATTCGATGCGTGTCTCGTCCAAGCAGACGAAACGGACTGGGCGTCATTGAATGATCCAATTCCTGGTCGCGAGATGTACGAAGAAACATTTTTATAAGAGGTCAATCTTTCGAGAAACCGTATCTGCGGTTTCTCTTTTTTGTTATATTTTCATAGTGAATGGGGAAAGAATACTAGTGAAGGTATGTTAATTGAAGGAGGAAAATCTGTGCGCAACCGGATTTTACAATTCGCACTCGTATTTTTAGTCGCCGGTGGCATCATTTGGGGACTATATCAACTCGGCTATTTATTTTATGTCTTAACGATTTCAGCGACGGTCGTGCCGCTCGCCGTCATCATGATCATTTTCATCGAAAACCGGACGGCAGAATCAACGATCGCTTGGTTCCTCGTTCTGATTTTCTTACCAATTCTCGGAGTCATCATCTGGTTGATGTTCGGTCGGAATCCACGGCGTCGCCGTCGGAATCGTCGTTCGCATGACGAACGGAAATTGCTCAAGCAAGCGATTCGTCCAGTTCGGTCGCTTGCTGTCAGTGAGTTGCCACCGAATCACTTGAAGCTTGCGAACACGATTCGTAACTTCGGTGGCGGCGGGGTGGACGTTCATACAGCAAGTGACATCCTGACGAACGGGGAAGAGACGTTCCCAGCGATTTTGGAGGCGATTCGTCAAGCACAGCATCATGTCCACATCCAGTACTACATTTATCGGAACGATGAGACAGGCAAGGCAATCCGTGAAGCGTTGATCGAGCGACTCGAAGCCGGAGTAACGGTGCGGTTCATGTATGACGGACTTGGAAGCTATATGCTCGGTGAGAACTTCCTGCGCCCGCTACGCGATGCTGGAGCGCATATCGCAGCCTATGATCCAATCTCGAGTCCCTTGTTCATCTTCACGGCGAACTTCCGCAATCACCGGAAAATCGTCGTCGTTGATGGAAAAGTTGGCTTCACCGGCGGATTGAACGTCGGGGATGAGTACGACGGCAAGAGTAAGAAGTTCGGGTTTTGGCGTGATACGCATTTGCGGCTCGAAGGACGTGCCGTCAAAGAATTACAAGCGACGTTCCTCGACGACTGGATCTATGCCCAAATCGAATCGGATGACACATGGGAGACGTTTGCGGGGGATGAGTCAATCCACCAGTACTTCCCGAAACATGATGTGGCGTCAGACGGGGCGATTCAAATCGTCACGAGCGGACCGACCTCAAAGGACCCGGCGATTCGCAATGCGTTGATTGCCGCGATCATCGCAGCGCAACGTTCGATCTGGATTGCGACACCGTACTTGATTCCGGACAATGAGACGATGACGCTACTCCGACTCGCGGCACGTGCCGGACTCGACGTTCGCATCCTGACACCGGGTAAAGGCGATAGTTTTACGTCTTATTACGGGACCCGGTCTTACTTCGGACCACTCTTGAAGGACGGCGTCAAGATTTATACGTATAACCGTCACTTCATCCATGCGAAACTGTTTCTCGTCGACGGGAAGATTGGTGCCGTCGGAACTGCGAATATGGATATTCGCAGTTTTGTCCTCAACTATGAACTGATGGCGTTCTTGTACGACACAGAAAGTACGGAACAGCTCGAGCGTGACTTCATCGCTGATTTCGATGTGTCGATTCAGTTATCATCGAACGATTACGTCAAACGTCCGCTTCGCTTCCGCATTTTTGAGTCGCTCTCGCGCTTGATTTCACCACTATTATGACGCAACGTCCCGCATCGATTTTCAGGTGCGGGACGTTTTTTTGATTCATTCTTCCTTGAAGTGGGAACATGAACTCTTATACACTAGATGTGTAATCGGTTGCACACTACTTAGCCTGGAAGGAAGTGAAAGGGGCGCAAGTCCCGAACCCGTATGCGAACAATTGATGAATCCCATTTCTACACGCGCGACATGAAACCACAAGCACGACCAGACGCCATCATCCAAGGAGATGTCTACCGTTTCACGGTCTTGACGAGTCGGATGATCCGACTTGAGTACGCGGCGGATGGACAGTTCGAGGATCGACCGACCCAAACGGTCTTCAATCGTGATTTTCCGGTACCTGCTTACCGCATCGTCGAAAACGAGGAAGAATTGCAAATCATCACCGAGCACGTCCATCTGCATTATACGAAGGGACCGTTCGCTGCGAACACACTCTATATCGATGTCTTAGGGAACTTCAGTACCTACTACAGCCGCTATACGTTCGGCGGACCGCTCCGGACGTTAAAAGGAACGGCACGGACGCTTGACCATGCGGACGGCGTCATCCCACTTGAAGAAGGGATTCTCTCCCGGCAAGGTTACGCGGCGATTGACGACTCGAACGCCTTCGTCCTGACGGAAGACCACTTCGTCGAACCGCGACGCTCCGGGACGCATGACATCTATTACTTCGGATACGGTCACGACTACAAACAGGCACTGCGTGACTTCTACCACCTGACAGGACCGACGCCGATGTTACCACGTCAGGTACTCGGCAACTGGTGGAGTCGCTACTGGCGTTATAGTGAGAAGGAATACAAGGATTTGATGACACGCTTCAAGACGGAAGACATTCCGTTCTCGGTCAGTGTCATCGACATGGACTGGCACGTCACCGATATCCCGGAACGCTACGGAAGTGGCTGGACAGGCTACACGTGGAACCGTGATCTATTCCCGGATCCACGCGGATTCTTGCAATGGTTGAAGGACGACGACCGGATGGTCACGCTCAACTTGCACCCGGCGGACGGTGTGCGTGGGTTTGAAGAAGCCTACGAGGCGATGGCGGTCGCGATGGGCGTCGATCCCGAATCGGATGTCCGGATCCCGTTTGATTTCTCGGACCGGACGTTCATCGAGAACTACTTTACGAAGCTGCATCATCCGCACGAGGCAGATGGCGTCGACTTCTGGTGGATCGACTGGCAGCAGGGCGCGAACTCGAAGATGAAGGGGCTTGATCCGCTCTGGATGCTCAATCATTATCACGCGCTTGATATTGCCCGCGATGGTAATCGACCGTTGATCTTCTCGCGTTACGCGGGACCCGGAAGTCATCGTTATCCGGTTGGTTTCTCAGGCGATACGATCATCTCTTGGGCATCGCTCCAATTCCAGCCGTATTTCACGGCGACGGCGTCGAACATCGGTTATGGATGGTGGAGCCATGACATCGGGGGTCACCAACGCGGGGAGAAAGATGACGAGTTATCGACACGTTGGCTCCAGTACGGTGTCTTTAGTCCGATCATGCGCCTGCACAGTACGATGAGCATCTTCAACGGGAAAGAACCATGGCGTTATTCGACCGATGCGTCGAACGTCATGAAGAAATATTTACGACTTCGGCACCAGCTCGTGCCGTACATCTACACGATGAATGCCCGTAATCACTTTGACGGCTTGCCACTCGTCTCACCGATGTATTATGAGCATCCGGAAGACGATCAAGCATACAACGTTCCGAATCAGTTCTACTTCGGAACGGAATTGATCGTCGCGCCGATGGTCACACCAATGCACCGGAAACTGCACATGACGGCGACGACAGCGTGGTTGCCGGAAGGGGAATGGTTCGATTTCTTTAATGGGCACCGATACCGCGGCGGCAAGCAGATCCGTCTGTTCCGTTATCTCGAAGACCAAGGCGTACTCGCAAAAGCCGGTGCGATTGTTCCACTCGGTCGTCATCTCGAACAGTCGAATGCCCTGCATAATCCGGACGATCTCGAAGTCGTCGTCTTCCCGGGAGCATCGAACCGGTTTACGTTGTTCGAAGACGATAGCACGGGTGTCGCGCACCGCGATGGTGTCAACGTTGAGACGACGTTTGCGCTCGACTGGGAAGCACGTGAGTTGACGATCGCGGCACCAACCGGACACCGTGACTTGTTACCCGAAAACCGCTCGATTACGTTGATCTTACGTGGAGTCCGTGAAGGATACGTTCAGCGCGACGGAGAGAGTGTCACCGGCGTCTATGATCATGCGACGCAGTCCCTTCGCGTTGAACTGGGTGAAGTGACCGATACGATCACGTTGTCGCTCCAAGTTGAGATCTCGACGAACGAGAATAAGATGGACCGGTTGTATGCATTTCTCGACCAAGCGGAAATCAGCTATGATTTGAAGGATCGTTTGTACCGTCTGCTGTCACAAAAGCTCGACCCGGTCAACATGATGCACCAGTTGCAAGCACTCGAACTCGAGAAGGATCTCGTCGACTGCCTGCTTGAGTTGATGTTGTCTTAAATGATTGGATAGGCATGCGAAAAAGCCAGTATTCGTCATCCGTATGGACGAGGAATACTGGCTTTATGGTTGAGGTCAGAACTCTTCGTCTATCTCTTCATCCATCCAAGATAGCAAGTCTTCTGCATCGAGATCGTCACCTTTACTGAGGATCAAGGTCGTGACGTCATCTCGTTTCTGTTCTAACAACTCCGGGTTGTTCGTCAAGACTTCCATGAGGTAATACGCATAGGAGTCGAGGAAATCAGGCTGGTCGTTTCGTTCGATCAGTGTCATGAACGCTTCGATGAGTTCTTCCTGTTCTTCATCGAGAATCATCCAGTGGGAGTAGGCGAGAAGTTTTTCGTTTTCGTCATCTCCACGGAGAATGTCCTTGATTTCAGGTAACGTCAGAAATACGACATCCGGCATGACGACTTCCGGAACATCGCTACTCAGCTTCGTTAACCACTCGTCATATGTCGCCGCGACGAAATGGGTCGTCTCATCCGAAATATCGAGGCACCAGACAGTCGGCTCAGCAGCTTCCGTGAAGTGGAAGTACCAAAAATAGCTCCCTTCTCCTTCCGCGAACATCATGACGTTTCCTTCGACATCCCATTCCCTGAGGACCGACAATTCGTCCAGATACCGTTCGAATGTCAATGACGTCATGGAGCGGAGTGGGAGGTGCAATTTGCTTTCTGCGTCCGACCATGTATTCTTGAACTCGACCATCACGGCCATAGCTTCTGGGGCACCACCGTTTTGTTCCTGGATTTGTTCGAGGTAACGGACGGGGAGTCGACCGTTAACGGCTTGCTCGATTCGTTGAATGTCTGTTTCTTTGACTGAAATCATCGTTTCTTCTTGTAACTCTTTATCCCAAAATGGCATCGTATGACCTTCCTTGCTATGTAGTATGTAGACCTTGATTATACGCGAAGCTGATGGAAAAAGTTTCAAAAAAAGACCCTATCCGTTATGGAAGGGTCCATTGTGTCATTTACGACGCAACTTTTTCGCTTTTTGTTTCATGTCGTTGTACGTGATCATCGGGCTATCGTCCATCGTCAAGCGCAGATGGTTCGGTTCACCTTTGTTCGTGATGCCGGAGCAGTACAAGATGTCGGCATATTCATTGAATAGATCCTCGTAAGCCGGCAGGTGGTGCATCAGTCGACCAGGCGATCCCCAGCCACAGAGGACGACGCCATTTTTCGCTTTGACCTCAGCAAGTGTCTTCGCGACGAATTCATAGTTCGTCTCATCGAAGCTCGCTTGCGCGAACGGCAGATCCTCGCTGACGAGCAGGTCCGGCATCAAACTGATGATGTCATATTGTTTAACAGGATCACTGACATACTTCTTCATCAAATTGTACGCACGTTGTGTCGTCGTTCCAGAGAGAAAGGCGTCCGTCGTCCGTGGTGTGTAGATTAAAGCGGCGACGTGCGTCCCTTCTGGGATGTCGTCAAAGATGTAGCTGCGTAAATAGCGTTTCGTCTTGTCTCGATCAAACGTCGTCTGGACGCGGATCGACGATTCCTCAATCAAGAGTTCGGAAGAATCGGCTGGTGTCATGGGTGGTGCCTCCTTTTAATTGGTCAAACGTGAGCTGATGCGAAGGAAGAATGCGAGTGTCTTCTTCTTGAGGTCGAGATCGTTCGCATCGATCGCCTCGACGTGTTGCTGGTAACGATCATATTGGGCGAGCACGTCAGAAACATATTGTTCACTGCGATTGTATTCAAACAGTGCTGTCGCGAGCGTGTCTCGGTCGGATGTCTCTTCGACATCGTGTTGTTTCAGGTATTTCGCTGCCGTGTGGGCGCTGTCGACGAGACTCGTCGGATCGGCTTTCCCGTCGCCGTCCGCGTCCACTCCGAGACCACCATATTTCTCGATGGCTTCCGGATCTGTCACGTCGATGCCGTCATGCTCGATGTCACCGAGCGACGTGCCACCTTCGTATCCCCAACCGACCCATGTTTTCGGCATGAATTGGAACGGACCGATGGCGCCAACGGACGATTGCATCGCTGACGAGTTTGAGAAGATCGTCTCGACGCGATGGATGGAGGCGAGCAACTTCCAGTCGATGCCGTAACGTGCCGCGGCTTGTTCGTAGATGTCGATGTTCTCGGCAGGTACGCCATGCTGTCCATAATACGTACGATACATTTCATTTTGAACACGTTCCCGATTTTGCCAGTAGATGAAGCTACTGACGATGAGGGCGAACAGTACGAACAAGATGCTGATTCGAAAAACTTTTCGCATGTTGTTCTCTCCTCTATATAGGATTCCACTGAATGGTATCATATTTTAGTAGGGTCTAATAGCACTTTCTGTGACGGGAGTGTGGAATCAAAAAAGGAGTCGAAGTCATGTATCTCTTCGTAAATGGTTTATTACTCGGGTTGCTCGTTGTCCTTTCGATCATCGCAGCGGTCCGTCCGGTCGATTTGACGATCGTCCCCCGCAAGGAATTCTACCCCTCGATGGTCCAGTCGAGCGGAATCTTATGTCTGTTGCTCGTCGGTGGAACGCTGATTAGCGGTACGCTATTGCCGGAAATCGGCTTGACGTTTTTTGTCCCAAGTGGACCAGTCTGGTACGCGACGATCGGACTGATCGTCTTTCTTTGTATCATCTTGCTTTTGACAGCGACCGTTCCAGCGTTTCGCAAACGTTTGTTGCCGCTCTATCAAAGTGAAGCGGAGCGACTGATTCTGCCGCGAACGAAAGAGGAGCGGACCGGATTCCAAATGGTCGCGCTAATGGCAGGGGTGACGGAAGAGTTGATCTATCGCGGGTTTCTCTTCCATACGCTTGGATTATTTTTACCGTTTTCTGAAGTCAGCTTCGTCTGGATCGGTGCCATCCTGTTCGGGATTGCCCATCGCTATCAAGGGTGGTTCGCGATTCTCGTGACAGGACTGATCGGAGCGGGATTCGGCTACTTGTATCTAGCGCTCGAAACGCTCTGGCCGCTAATCATCATCCATGTCTTGATTGACCTCGTCGCCGTCTACGTTTACAAGGACGATGTTAATTCCTGACATCGTCAAAAAGCGTTGAATTTGGTAGACTGAATGTCAAGCGAAGTCATCGTTTAAATTGGTCAAGTTGACGGTTGCAGAACAGGTCAAATGACAGGTAGAATGAGAGGGTAAACGCTTACACATCAAAAGGAGATGGATGAAACCATGCGAACGATCACTTCCACTGGCGAGCGAAAGAAGACGAGTTGGACATTGAATATCGGCAATCAGCCACATTTAATGATGGATGGTGTGACAGAACAAACGCTTGATGCCGAACAACGTGTCATCTACGACGAATTTTTGATTCCGACGACGGACACTTTGATTCATCGGTTTAAAGCCCGCTTCCCGAACCATCTCTGCGAGAACGGGTATGATGTGTATGGCGCTGCCGCTTTTGACGAACAGGTCGTCGAACTGATCTCGAATTGGTTCATCGAGCTGGTCACCGTCTTAACAGCGATGCAGCGGACGAAAGGCATTCAGCATGTCCAGATTGAAGGCGGTGTCGCAAAACGGACCGACTTCTTACCGACCGTGCGTCGGACATGCCGGGCACTGGAGTCAACGATTGATATTTATTGAAACACCAGTCACGTGTTCAGAGAGGTCGTCCATTAGGGCGTCCTCTCTTTTTTTGTTCATCTCGAATCGTTTTCCTGGGAAGTGATTTCGAGTGAACAAATCGCTCTCCTTTCTTCCGGTCATAAAAAGTAGAAACGAAGTCGAAATACTCGCGGAGTCGGACATTTTTGTCCGGCTCCTTTTCATTTTCTGGATGATAGCAGGAAAAAACAGGTTGACGCTAGACTGTATGGCATGTACCATACAGTTAACAGATGTACTATTGTCTTAATACAATGGTGATAATGAAGGAGGGAAAGTCTAGTGCTTGAAGTGAAGGGGCTACAAAAGCGATACGGACGAAAGAAGCACGTCTTGCGTGACGTGACGTTCTCTGTCGGTCTAAACGAAGTGACATGTCTGATCGGCTTGAACGGGGAAGGGAAGTCAACGATTTTAAAAGCGATACTCGGTCTGATTCCGGTAGATGCCGGGACGGTGACGGTCGACGGTAAAGCGTCGCGCGACCAGATCGCGTTCGTGCCTGATCTCCAGACGATGCCGAGCTACATGACGATCGGACAAGCGCTCGCGTATATGGCGGATCATTATCCAGATTGGAATCAAGAGACAGCGGAACGGTTGCTGCAGACGTTCCAGCTGTTTACGACGGATAAAATGGCGAACTTATCAAAAGGGAACAAGGCGAAGTTCAATCTCGTCTTAGGATTCGCCCTCGATCGACCGTACATATTACTCGACGAACCGCTCGCAGGAATCGATCTCTTCATGAAGGAACAGATTGCCTGGATTTTCTCAAGTGAGTTCATGGAAGGACGGAGCATCCTGATGACGACTCACGAAATTGCCGAGGTCGAGCAGGTGATTGACCGAGTGTTGTTCTTACGGGACGGGAAGATCGTCGAAGTCAAAGAGACGGATGAGCTGCGCGGCCGTCATCATCAATCGGTCCAGGACCGGATGCGGGAGGTATATCAAGGATGAAACGCTGGTTGTTATTAACAAATGAAGAACTGAAACGAAGTACGAAACTACTGATGTTGTTGATTTCAGGATTGATCGTCGCGGAAATCGCGTCACTGCTCTATCAGATTTACGATTATCAAAGCACGATCGAGAAAACGATGCGTATCGATCAGATTTCAGAAATGGACGCAATTGCACAAGCAGGTGGTGCGTTGACCTTCGCACAGGCAACGGATTTTTACGATTCAATCATTGTTTTAACGATGGGGATGATTCTCTTGTTCGCGTTCTGGATTTGGTATCGCGACTGGGTGGGCGAGACGAAATACATCTACCGACTACTATTGTTACCGGGATCACGTCGGGCGATTGTTGCATCGAAAATGACGGCACTTTTACTTGTCGTTACGAGTTTGATCGGAATTCAGTGGGTGTTGTTGTTACTTAGTCGCAATCTTTACTTATGGCTATTGCCAGATGCTCAACAGGTCACAGCCAGCATCAACGAATACTCCTTCTACATGAAGTTGTTCTATACGATGTACCCAACTGACATTTTATTCATTTTACTAATGACATTCATCGTCATCTCGTTCGTCTTCATGACAGTATTACTTGAGCGGTCGTTTCGAAGAGGAAAAGCGTTCTTGATCGTCGGATTACACGGGATTGCGCTGATTGGTGGTTATATCATTTTAGGCTTAGCATTGTCAGCTATTTCAAGCAACCTGAGTCAACTGCATATGCAATTTTATTTCGGATACGTCGTACTATTAACGTTATACGTGTCATACAAAAATCTGCGGCTAGTCCAGACGAGACTATCCGTTTAAGGAGGAGACTTCATGAAGCGATATCGACAACTCCTGATCTATGGATTGATCATTTTCATAACAATCGGAAGCTACATCGGCTATACACTGTCAATCAAAAGCGCAGACTTTTCCCTCGAGACCATCAGTGGGAAATCTTCGCAAGTAGAAAATTTTAATTTACGTTTACAGACTAAAGGAATGCGTTCGACGATTTATGATGCCAATGCAAATGGAGACATCGAAAAACAGTCAAACTCTTACGTCGGACAACTATTTCGTGAAGATAGCATGGCGGATTTGCCAGACAAATATTACGAATTCACGACACAAATGGAAACGAATGTGAGTGGAGATGGACAATCAGAGTATGCGATTCAGATCAAACACAATAAATTACGATTTAAGATGTTTACGTTCAAGACCGAGGAAATGTTCGAGAAAACATTTCAGTACGATACGAAACTTGAGACGGGGATGGACTTACAAGCCAGTGTCGTTGATAAGCAGGCGATGAAGGTCTACATCCAACTTGATCGTGTCGATCAGCCCATGGAAACGAAACTCCTTGTGCTTGATTTAGCAGGCGATCGGGTCGAAGAAATCATTCTTCAAAAACCAGTAGCGCCTAAAAACGCTCGTCAATTTTTAGCGATTCACCAAAATGAAGTCGTCTACACGGAACAACCGTCTGACAGCGATGAAGAGAACACAAAACTATCTTATTTTCTCGATGACGGGAAGGTCGTTCGGTCCATCAAGGAGTTAAATCAGCAACAAATCGGGTTTACACCCTATGCGAACGGTCGTTATTTAATCGGATTCCGTCTGCCGGAAGGGGAGACGAAACGAATCGAATGGTCGATGTTCGACTTGGAAACGAAACGAGTATCCGAGCATAGTGTAAGCAGTCCGCTTGTTTTGAAAAAGATTGATTGGTTGGATTCGACGGACGAAATGAAGCTCTATCTCTCATCCGAGACGAACGAAGGATTCCAAGTATCCGTGATCGATTTAAAAAATGAACAACTGATGTACCAAGGGGAAATCAAGGATGCGAATCAGAAAAAAGGAACGAGTATCTACGATTTTGCAGTTCAATGAAACGGAGACGTCATACCGAAACCGGATGACGTCTTTTTGAAAGGATAAAATGATATGAAACTAGAAATCGAACAGTTATCAAAAATCTATCCGAATCGAAAACAAGCGTTGCAGGATATCACGTTGACGCTGGAAGCCGGAGTGTATGCCTTGTTTGGTGAAAATGGAGCAGGGAAGACGACGTTGATGAAGATTCTTGCTGGACTGTTACATCCATCGCAAGGGGGGATTCGAGTCGATGGTCACGTCGTCTCACCGCTAGAAGAGACGTACCGCGAACGAATCGGGTATTTGCCGCAAGAGACACCGCTTTACGGTGATTTCACGGCAACACAGTTTTTAACGTACTTGGCAACGGTCAAGGGCGTTCCTAAATCCGTCATCACCTCTCGCGTTGAGCAAGCCTTGATCGATGTGAATTTGCTAGAACAAAAAAATCAGAAACTTCGCCGCTTCTCAGGTGGAATGAAACGACGGATCGGAATCGCGCAACTACTGTTGAACGACCCGGACTTTTTGATCATCGATGAACCGACGGCAGGGCTTGATCCAAAAGAACGAATTCATTTTCGAAACGTCATCGCGACGTTTGCGCGAAAACGAATCGTCTTACTGTCGACACATATCGTCTCGGACGTTGGGTCGATCGCAAAGGAAATCATCCTGATGCAGCAAGGGAAGATCATCCGCCAAGCCAATCCCTATACCTTGCTCGATGAGATCGCGACCTCGATCTGGTCCGTCGATGTATCGGACGAGACATTACTCGTCTTGCAGGAGACGTACCAAATGGGTGCGATTCACCAAACACGGTCTGGTAAAAACCGCGTCCGGATCATCTCATCCGATCGACCGCATCCAGATGCGGTTCAGGAAGAGCCGCAACTAGAAGATTTATACCTTTATCACTTAGATGAACGGATGCGTGGCGCGTGATGTCGATGTTACGATTCGAATCATATAAATTATACAAATCGCTAATCGTCTGGTTGCTGTTGATCGGTATGGGAATCTTTTTCTTACCGACATTAGTGGAACCGATTGATCATGTCGTCAAGTCCCGCTATCCTTCGTTCGAAGGACCAGCGACGAAAGACGTCTTTCAGAGGATTGAGGCAGATGGCAACATCATCAATGATCCAGATACACGAATGGGAGAAGACGACATATTTTACAAGAATGAAATCTATGCTCAAATCTTACATATGGAAGAAGCGCAAATTCAGCGGCAGCAACGCCTCGACGTTTTAAAAAGCGATACGTTCGAGCAAAAGCTCGTCAATCGTATCAACGTCGCATCGATTCGCTATCACGATCCGGCGGAAATCGTAGCGACGTTCGTCAATCAATCCGGACTCCTGTTCCCGTTGATCGGACTCCTGCTCGTGACAATCAGTTATACACGTGAACGCATGACCGGAGTCGAACAGTACCAGTTGACGTCGCGGAATGGACGACATCTCTTATTACGTGCGAAATGGATGGCTGCCGTTATGTACGTGACGATCATCCATGTATTAACGTATCTTGCGACGATTTTAGTCGTCCGTTATCAACTCGGACCGATCGATTGGTCGGCACCGATGCAAGCGATGGACAGACTTGCTACAGCACCGTATCCGTTATCGATTGGTGGATATGTACTGTGTACGTTCATTTATCAGGAACTTGCCTTTGTGACGCTAGCGACAGCTATTTTATGTGCCTCGTTATTCGCGAAACAGTACAGTCACGCCTTCGTTTACGTGACGATTTTGATCGGTTTACCATTGACATATGGTTACGTCATTCCGGACGTTTTCTTCCCGGAGTTCGTGCAAGTGTTGATCTTCTTTTTCCCAAGCCGCGGCGTGCTGACGCGTGAACTGTTCCAGACAGATATACCGTTCGTCTTACCGATTTTTGTGATGCTCGTTTGGATTGTACTGATCGTCACCCTTTACGTATTCATGATGCGATCTGTCAAAAGGAGGGAGCTGACATGAGCCGCGACTTATTGAAGGTGGAATGGCAAAAGGTAAAGCAACAAAAGATGGTGTGGGTTCTCCTGTGCCTTGTGTTTATCGTCGGTCTGATTTTTTCATTTAGTCGGATGGGCTTGCCTGGAACGGAACGGACGAATGCACCGTTCGAAGGGAAATTGACGAGGGACTTCGTGCAACTGGCAACAGAAGGGGTAAAGCGTGTAACGAAGAATGGGATCACGAAAGCAGAACAGCGTGAACACGACATTTATTTGCAGATTTTGAAGGCAGACGGCCGGCATCAGTCGCAATCGCAACGTGTCGACGAATTGCGTCAAGAAGCGCGCTCTGCGACATCTGACATCAAAAAACGAAAACTCGAACAAGAAGCGTCGTTGCTTGCGAAAATCGATTATCAACACGTTGGCAACTACCGGACGCTTGATCAATTCATCGTATTTCTCGGTGTCGGAGGATTTGCGTTGCTGGCGATCGTCTTGACGTTAGTAACCGCGACGAGTTTTTCGCGCGAAGCGCAGACCGGGATGTTGCAACTGCTCTATAGCTCAAAGCATGGTCGCAAAGACGTCCTGACGGCAAAATTAGCACTCTCGATCCTGCTCGTCACTGGCATCATCCTCGTTTACAATATCGTGCAGTGGCTCTTATTTTTCCGTCAGTCGAGCGGCTGGGAGTTACCGATTCAGTTTAACTATCATGATTCTCCATATCCGTTGACATTCGGGCAACTGTATCTGCTCGCTATTTTGATGCAGTGGCTGGTCGGCATCTCGTTAGTCATGACGTTCACGTTTTTCTCGTTACTCGTCCGGCATGTCCTTGCTGTTCTGATACTCGCATCGATCTGGTTGATTGGTCCGTTCATACTTGAAAAGTTCTTTGGAGGCATCATGGCGAGCGAAACGATTCGCTCACTTCTTCTCCTGACACAAGGGCATTCATTGATGGTGTTCGTATTGTTTAGGGATTACCTCGCTGTACCGGTGTTTGGGCAACCGATTATTTTACCAGTAGTCGTCATCGCCAGTAGCATCGGGACAATTCTCTTGTTCGGCTGGGGTTGTTACAAACTGGTCTCGCGTCAGTCTGCCTAAAAAAACGCTTCGCATCGGAAAAAGTTATCCGGTGCGAAGCGTTCTTTTTTTCGTTTTGACTAGGAATCGATACGTCGTGAGGCGAAAGCATCAAGACGTGAAGTTTTTCTCTGTTGCTTTACAGGCACGCAATAAGGCATCCTTGAAAAAACGATCTTCCTGCGAAGCGAGTTGTTGTGTTGCTTCCTCGTCCCCGCGCAGGGAGCGGGCGAGCATCTGAATGACCTTGACCCAGCGCCGGACGTGATCGAGTTGCGGGCGACCCATCGCGACGTATACCGTGAACCAATCGTTCTGATCGCGGCGGATCATCCGTTGAAACAGTGATTTTGCGAGATCGACTTCTTCGGTCGTCGGGAGCTCGTTCGTCTCGAAATAGCGACGTAACGCGGCGACGGCAGTCGCATACGCTGCCTTGACGTCTTCTGACGGCTGATGTTTGCCGTAGTCGGATGTCGACAGATGAAGTAAGGCAGGTTTTTTCTCGACACCCGTGATCCAGGCGGAGATCGTCTTATTGCCCTTATAAGCTTGACGGTTCGCGACCGGGAGCTTCGCCGTGACATTACCGACTTTCCCGATCAAGGTCACTTTGTTGTTGCGATCCTGAATTTCGGTCACTTTCATCTCGACCGTATCCCCCATTTCATGAGGAATGGCTTTCGGCTGGAGCTTTTCTCCTGCCGAGAGCGGCGAACGCTTGCGGATCATCCGCAGTGCCTCTTGTTCAATCCGGTCGTCAAGCGACCAAAGATGTTCCGGTGGGACGTTGCGGAACCGGCGACGTCGGACCTTGATGTACTGGTCAAGCGCGTCAGCAGCTTGCTCCCGCGTCGATTCACCACGTGCGACGGGGCCGATGATGTCTCGGAGCGTAATGGATTCGAGACGTTCCATGATGCCTTCGAACGGGATGAGTTCCATTACGTAGAGACTACAGACGACGAGTTCGCATTCGCGAGGAGTGAGTGGGCGTTTGGCCATAAATTGACTTCCTTTCAGCTGGTTGATGTTTCTAGTATACCAAAAAAAAGCCATCGTCACGTAATCCCGTGACGATGGACTGAAAAAGCTTACAAGACGAATGCCGATTCCGAACTGTTTTGTAATTCGGCGGACGCGAGACGTGTGACACCGTTCATGAACGGGTCATGGGCGACGAACAAGTCACCGATTGCTTTGATCTCCGCCACGGTCGCATTCTCCTTCGCACCAGCGATGCGCAAGCGATACGGTTTTTTCGTCACCGTATCGAACGTCAGGACGATTGTATGTTCCATCAATGGTCACTCCTTTCATGAAATGTAGAGGATGGGTTATGCCTTCAGTAAAGCATAGTCACGGCTGATTTCCGTCAGCGCGTAGCGTCCGTCGAGTAAGCTACCGATCGATTGCCCGATCGAAGCGACGACGTCTGCTGGAAGATTCGAACGTAAGCCGTTGTAGCGGCGGCGAGCGACGACGGCATCACCGTTCGCTGTCACCTTGTCTTTACGCTCGAAGACGATGACGAGACTCGTCTTAATCTCTTCTGCTTGTGTCATGTGTATCACCTCCTTCGCCCTTATTGACAGGGGAAGAGACCGGATTGTTCGAAAGGAATGAAAAAAACATGGTCTGGTTACGTTTTTTACGAAAAGTCTCGTTTCTACGGATGCGGACGCTCGGGTATGCGTCCTTAATTTTCGTCTTCGGTGTCGCGGGCATCATGTATGCGCTTGAGCCGGAGACGTTCGGGTCCTACTTCCGCGCCGTCTACTGGACGATGACGACCGTCGTCACGGTCGGATACGGTGACTTCTTCCCGAACTCGGATACCGGTCGGATTCTGACGATTTTCGTTTTCATCTTCGGGATCGGAATCGTCGGTGGATTGATCTCAAAACTGGTCGACGGTGTCCAGTTGATTCGTAATCAAAAGGAAAGAGGGTTGTTACAAGTGAAGGAAACAGGGCATACGGTCGTCTTCGGTTACAGTCGGCGTTCGAAGCACGTCATCGAGTCATTGCTCGAACATACGGATGTCGTCCTCGTCGACGACCTAGAGCGAGAGCCATTCAGTCACCCCCGGTTCCATTACGTCTGTGGTGATCCGGCGCTGACGTCGACGC
Organism: Exiguobacterium sp. s78; assembly: GCF_018618985.1. Taxonomy (NCBI): domain Bacteria; kingdom Bacillati; phylum Bacillota; class Bacilli; order Caryophanales; genus Exiguobacterium; species Exiguobacterium sp. s78. Next base: position 1,599,207 of record NZ_JACSNB010000001.1, on the reverse strand, counting down.
TTGAGCGAGCACACATCGAAAAGGCGGTCCGTGCGATCGTCCTCGCTGACCATTCGATTCCACCGGTCCATGCTGATGGACGAACACTGTTGATCGCTTCAAGCATCGAACGGGCGAATCCGAACATCTACACGATCGTCGAGATGATGCTTGAAGAACACCTCGATAGCTTTGAACAGGTCAAGGTCGATGAGGTATTGCTCGGTGACGAGACGATTGCCCGGATGGCGATCCTCGCGTCCCATCATCCTGGCGTAACGAAAGTCGTGACGAATCTATTAACGAAGGATGGTGAGGGAATGTTCTCGATTCCGACACGACCGGAATGGGCGACATACCGCGATGCGTTTCATGCTTTGCTAGAAGAAGGGGTGACGATTTTATCTGACGGGAAGCGGCTTGATTTGAACCAACGTCTCGACGAAACGATTCCGAAAAATGGCACGCTGATTGTCTTATGTTCGGAGGAAACCGCCCAACGAATCGGAGCAATTTAGGTCGGGCATGATTCAACTAATCTTTTTTCGGGTATAGTAAACAAATTTACTAAACGGAGGAAAAGGATTATGACACAACCACAACCAGAATGGATCCAAGAATTATTTGAGACGGTCGATCAAGGCGAAATTAAAAATGCACCGAAATTACTCTATATGGCATTGACGCTTGAACCAAGTTATTTTACAAAAGCAGTTAGTCGTTTTAATCAACGATTGGAAGTCGAACCATTAACGGACGTTTCGGAACTACTGACGGTGTATCGTCAATTCTTCCTCTCAGCTAATCCGTCAGAGGAATACTGGTCACTTGCTTGGAACGAACTCATCCAGACCCTACAACATATGATCGATCGACCAGAAGCGCAGCAATTACTTAAAGAACATGTTGATTTACTCGACTGGTGGTCAAGTGAATCCTTACTGTCGCTCCCGAGCTGGTTGACGATTTTAGATGTCGCAGAACGGATTGACGCGCTCGATCAATTTAGCAGTTATCTTCCAGATATTTTCGAGAGCTATGCGCTCGAGACAGCAAAGGATGAACCGTTCGCTCGTCTTGCCTGGTACGCACTCGCAAGCAATCAACAAGAGTTGCTTGCCCCGTACAGAGAACGGATTGAAGCCGGTTCATCGAAGGAAATTCAGTCTCTTCGTCAAGCGGATCTCGTCGATCAAATTGAAACGACACGGGTCGTTATGTTAAAGTCGAAAGATAACGAGCCGATTGAATTAACATTTGATCGAAAATGGACATTATAAATTATCGAAGAAAAAATGACACCTAGAAGCCGCACGAATCCAATCCAAGGGGTGTAGGGATGATTCACGTCAATTTACCGAGTGGTGACTATGTCGTGTTAGTAGAAATAAATCGTGAAGTGCTCCTGTGTCATTCGATTGAAGAAGCGGAACAAGCACAACGTGACCGGTATGAACTGGTCGGACGGATGAGCGAACGCTTGCCGGCAGAAGTGATTGGACCCTCGATTGCGGACTTCGTCCGCTTTTCGACCGGGTTCATCGGCGAAGAAGTAACGTGGCATGAAGATGAAGAAGCGTTCTTTTGCCAACAGTTCGAGACGTTCGACGGTTCCCCGTTAGGTGAAGATTTGACGGGTATCGATGCAACGCGTTGGCGTGCGGTCCTTGCACGCTATTATGCTTACGTGACGATCGGAAAGATCATTCCTTTTGAAGTCAGCGAAGAACCGGACGGTACGGTTCCGCTTTAGTCCAAACGATTCTTCGGTCGGCGCGTAAACAGAGAAGGGCAGGGTTCCCATGAAAAAGCAACTTGCACTACTCACGCTAGCGACAATCGTCGCCATGCCAACGTCTGCTTTCGCGCAGTCTCAATACGTACAATACGACCCAACCTTTACAGAACAACAAAAACAAGAATGGTTGGCGAATCAAGGTCTGACCGAGATCCGTGCCCTGAAACAAAAAGGATTCTCACTCGTCGAGCCCCTTGCGCACCTCGAGGAAGAAGATATCGACGCCGATTTGATTCCGATCACGGACGTCAAAAAAGCGACGGATTCTGCCCAATTCCAGCAAACGTACCTCGATCAGTCACGAATTCCGGCTTACTGGAAGTACAGCCGTGGGAAATCGGACGTTCGCGTTGCGATCATCGATGACGCGATCGATACGAAACACCGTGAGTTCAAGGATGTCATCTATAAAACGACGACGATTTCCGGGATTCGCAAACCAGATGATCACGGGACACATGTCGCGGGGATCGTCGGGGCGCGTGAAGACGGTCAAGGAATCGTCGGTGTCGCTTCGGGTGTCAAACTGATTGGGGCGGACGTCTTTGACGGAGAATATGCCGGGTCGATCGATATCGGCGACGGTATTCTGTATGCCATCGAGCAAGGGGCAGATGTCATCAATCTGTCGCTCGGACAATATGAATACGATCCGTATATGGAGTCCGCGATCAAAAAAGCAGAGGCGAAAAACATCCTCGTTGTCGGCGCAGCCGGGAACGACGGGAAGGGGAAAGTCCTTTTCCCAGGCTCAATGAGTCAAGTCGTTGCCGTCGGATCAGTCGGGACGCTCGGTCGTGCCTCGACGTTCTCGAACTACGGTAAAGGACTCAACATCATGGCGCCGGGTGAAGGGGTTTACTCGACGATCGTCGGGAATAAATACGGCTACTTGGACGGAACGTCGATGGCGACACCAGTCGTCAGCGGTGTACTGGCACTCGCGAAATCGAAGAATCCGTTCGTCTCGAATACGACGATGCGCAGTAAGTTATATGCCGCAGCGACGAAAAAATCAGGCGATACGAAGTCGCATTACGGGACGGGTCGCTTGAACGCCGGAATCTTGGCGACGTTACCGGCACCGATCTCAAAGATCTCGTTGCCGTCAACGGTCAAGCCGAATCAGCTGTTTTCATTCTATTTCGATGAGTACGCGAGTGCGAAGACGACGACAAGTCTCTATAAGGACGGGAAGGTCGTCAAAACGTTCACGCAATCGAATTTAAGAAATGGAACCCATAAGTTTACGTATAAGTTGAAAGACAAGGGGTCTTACAAGCTCGTCTTTACGACGACAGGCGGACGCCATACGCGGACCGTCGAACGCTTGCTGACCGTCAAATAAAAAAAGCGCCTCCCACTTAGTGAGAAACGCTGTACAAGACCCGGAGATTACTTCGGGTCTTTTCCTTTTTTATAGACGAGCGTCGGAGGTGTCAATGCCTCTCCAGTCCACGTGATCATCGCTTCCATCTTGTATCCTGTGTCATCCTCATGGACGAATGACAGGCGACTGGAATCGATCAATTGGTATAAACCATAAGCGACCTGGTCGGCCCAAGAGCGTAACGTCATTGCTTCATCATACAACGGGATTTGCTCAGGGAAACGTTCATTCATAAGCAAGATATCGTGTTGATCGAAATGATAGCTACGTTTTGAGAGTGCATCGGGCGCCTTGACGTTGAACGGCTCGAACGCGTGGATGAGCTCTCCTTGACGATAGAAGGCGAAGATGCCGTTTCGCAGATGAAGTGCCTTGATCTCATCGATTTCGATCAAGAATGTCAACTTGCGAACCGTTCGCCGGTTCGTACCAGAGCGTCGTTTTTTCATACTGCATGCCCCCTTCTGAACTCTTGTACTATACCGTGAAATGAGGCAGGGACGCAACTTTTTCGTTTATAAAACGAGAATTGCCTCTTGCAGGAAAGCGGCATCTACGCTACACTCATAAGCAGTGACTATGTTGGTTCGGACAATCGCGGGGCATTTCGGTGCTTTGAGGAAAGTCCATGCTCGCACAGCCTGCGATGGCTGTAGTGATCGTGCTACACAAAAAGATAAGTGTAGGCAGCGTCAAGCTGACGGCAGAAGGAACGCCTAAGTCTTCGGATATGGCCGAAACTTCTTGAAGGTGCCACAGTGACGGAGCTTCATGGGAAACCATGAAGGTGGAACGAGGTAAACCCCACGAGCGAGAAACCCAAATTTGGTAGGGGAATTTCCGGAGCGGAATTGAACGCGAAGGAGAGCGTATGCAAATACGGAGATAGATGATTGTCGCCTGCGTGTGAGGGTCAAACCGTTTGGAACACTAAGGAACAGAACATGGCTTACAGGACCACATAGGCTGTTATTTTTAAGTTGAACGAGAGTCCAGGTCCACCCTGGGCTCTTTTTTTATTGCAATGAAACGATCCAGTGGAAGAAACGATAAAGGAGTGAACGCGATATGGCAAAACGCTTAGTCATCGCGACAGCGGCGATGGGAATCGAAGCGCTCGTCGCAAAAGAAGTCCGTGCGTTAGGATACGAATGTACGGTCGAGGATGGAAAGGTCTACATCGATTGTGAGATGGAGGACATTCCCCGTTTGAACATGTGGCTTCGGACAGCGGACCGGATCAAACTCGTCGTTGCCGAGTTCCGCGCGACGACATTCGAAAAATTGTTCGATCAAGTCAAGGCACTTCCGTGGCACGAATTGATGCCGTGGGATGCGAACTTCATCGTCAACGGTCGTTCGGTCAAGTCGAAGCTGTTCTCGATCCGTGACTGTCAGAAAATCACCGAAAAAGCAATCGTCTCGCACATGCAAGAACAGTACAACAAAGGGACGGAATGGTTACCGAAGACGGGTGCGAGCTATCCGATTGAAGTTGCTTTGTTAAAAGACATCGCAACATTAACGATCGATACGTCTGGCGACGCGTTACACAAACGCGGCTACCGTGAATTCCACTCAGCCGCTCCACTCAAAGAAACGATGGCAGCAGCGATGTTGATGCTGACGAACTGGAAGCCGGACATGCCGCTCTACGACGTCTTTACCGGTTCAGGTACGCTTGCGATTGAAGCAGCGATGATCGGGCGTAATATCGCACCAGGGATCAACCGCGAGTTCGTCTCACAGGAATGGAAATGCATTCCGAAGAAGGCGTGGTTCGATGCGATCAAGGAAGCGAACGAAAAAGCGGAGTGGGACAAACCACTGAAGATCTACGCAAGCGATGTCGATCCAGAGATGGTCAAGCTCGCGAAAACAAACGCAGAACTCGCAGACGTCCGCGATGCAATCAACGTCATGCAACGCGACGCAGCAGACTTCAAACCGAAGGAAGACTTCGGTGTCATCATCGGAAACCCACCGTACGGGGAACGTTTGGAAGACGCACGTGAAGTCCATCAGTTGTACCGCAAGATTGGTACGGCGTATAAAGAATTCCCATACTACAGCGTCTACATGATCACGTCGTATGTTGAGTTCGAAAAAGCGTACGGTCGCCCAGCGACGAAGCGCCGGAAGCTTTATAACGGGAATATCGAAGTTCAATTTTATCAGTATTATGGTTTGCGTCGGAAACGTCCGCAGGCTTAAGCGATTTGTGAGAGGTGAGTGGGAGTCAGTTCCCACTTAATTCCCACTTTTTTATTTTTTTCGCCAAAATGTCATGAACCGCTCGGTTGAGCGGCTTTTTTTCGCTTTCTAGAAAAAACAGAGTCAAATAAATATCCCATATCTTCCTGTACCGAGTTGAAGAGGGCTTGATCATAACTCCTTTTTCTTTTTCTTATTGTTACTGATTGTAGTCATATTGATTCCTTATATTGCGTATATAAGTTCTAATTGTAACTTGAAGCCAATTAGTTTAGCTCGATCAAAATTTGTTCGCCAGCTTCGGTTCCAATTCCACTATCAGCAAGGACATCATATCCGGACAAGTTTTGTGGTACTTCATATGCAATATTCGCAGTCAACGAGAGTCCAGGGTTAATCTTGTCGAAGAAGAGCGAAGATCCATCGTTCGCATGGCGTGAAAGAGTTGTATCAGCTTCGTACGTTTTGCCACCTGCTGTGAGTTGGAACATCGAGTCATCGATCGTGCGTGCTTCATTATCGTCGTTCTGGACGGTTACCTGTACGAGGACGATCTTGCCTTGTGTCTCGTCAGCACCTTCCAAGTACGTCCGTTCCTCACTCCCTTCGACGGTAATCTTCAGGTTGTTTAGCTTCACCGGTTGCCCGATATTTTCGATTTTCACGCCGTCATCCTTAGCACTTTCCGCTTCGACTCGTTCACTCGGTGGATCTTCTACCGTTTGATTGTCATCCTGATTTGAGATTGCAACACCAAAGATGATAAAGACGATCGCGAGCAGGATGCCGTTCATTCGTCGCTGATTTAGCTTTGCCCGTTCCTTGCGTTTATGTTCTTCTAGTTTCTCTTGAAAATAATCCTTGTTTATTATATATCCTCCTTTGGTAATTTTAATTTCCAAGCTTAAAATCATAGTAAATACTCTAATACTAAAATAACGCATCATTGATTTTTAACATTTTTTTCTAATTATTATTTATTTTACCAATTATTTTAAGTGGAAGGAACTTATTATTGTTTTATATTTTAAAGATATATGTATGTAGGTATTTAAAGCCATTATTAAGGGAAGCATGCATCTGAGACTCACTGTGATAAATAATATTATTTATAATCAAATCAATGTGAATTAAATGAATAGTCAATGATACATTATTCAGTCATCGGAGGTGCTGCATGAAACCAGCCATCAAACAGATCAATCCATCGTCTAAACGCCCGGGTGTATCACTAATCGAACTAAAGCGTGCAGAAAAAATCCTCGGTTTAAAATTCCCGATGGATTACATTTCACTCATGCAGGAATCAAATGGTGCAGCCTTTCATGACTGGCAACTCTATTCGATACCAACTGAATCGAGTCATTCTGAAGTCGAAGATATCATCCACTGTTACGCAAATCGTCCAGATGGTTTACCGGAGGATATGATTTGCTTTGGTGAACATTTAGATGGAAGACGGTTATGCTACCGGATTCGACGTCGCTTTTTACAAGAGCTCGTCTTCACGTGGCATCCTAAAAGAGGACTTGAAAAATATTGTGCCTCTTCTCTCAACGAATGGGTAGAATCCGAAATGTTACGTGACCGGGCTAATAAAAAGATTACCCTGGGTACTTTTAGTGTTAGTAGTCATCGACTGTTCGTGACGGATTCGAATGAAAAAGATGTAGCATCGATTGTCTTGGAGCAAGTAAAGTCCGGAACGTGGACGGCTTCCGTCACATATGATTCAGATGGAACGGTTCGTTTGCTTTCAGTATACGAAGGTGTCGATCAGCCGACGGGAAGATGGACGCGCTCACATAAGATTACGATTGATTCGGGATTTGTACTGATTGGTGATGATGTTGCGTTTCGTGAGGGGGAACTAGCCGAGGAACTCTTTTTCGGTCAACAGGACGTCCATTTGTTTCAAGCGGGTATCATGACCGAGTCTGGATATGGAGACGGCATCTATGATCTGAAAGTAAAGAAAAATCGAGATAAACAAATCATCGGAGTACGAATCAATTTCATGGATTAGCAATCGAAAGACCGATCAAAGGAATGCTTCTTCGACCGGTCTTTTTGCGATATGTAGTTATTTGATGTTGTCGATGGCGTTGCCGTCTTGATCGACTTGAGTAGAAAGTCCTGTCTAGCCACGACCTTTTGTCTCTAGCCAGCTGGTGAATTCGACGAGAAATTCCTCGTGTGGTACATGACCACCATCTTTTTTGACGACGACGTACTCGTCAAGCTTTACATATGACTCCTTCAGTGATTCCATTCGTAATCTTCTCCTAAGCAGTGGATGCGAAAGTAAGAGTATAGCGCTCGAAACACTCATTCACAAATGATATCCTTTATCATTCGTATGAATCCATTCGTCGGAAAATCCAACTCTAGGCGGATATACCGAGTAATGGATTCCAAATATAGTAAAAAGGAGAGGTGAGAGGAGACGATACGATGTGGATCATACTGGGTTTACTGGCGATTGGATTTACGGCACTGAATATCATCTTTTATTTGATCGGTAAGGACTATCGTTTCCTGATGGTACTCGGACTGAGTTTTACGGCACTGACTTTGTGCGCTGAATACCGACTCGTTGCGGAATTCGTGGCGCGGGAGGATTGGGCAGCGTTACAGGACGTCGTACCGGGCATGGAGCGGGCACTGTGGGTATTGACGTTCATCTCGATCGGATTAAATGTATTGCCGCTACTGTTAGACTACCGAAAGAATCGATCTCGTTGAGGAATCGAAGAGGAGCTGAATCCTGATGAGCTATACATTTTCACCGCTGACGCAACGACAGGCGGAACAGATTGCCTACGAGTGGCAATATGACGGGGCGTTTGCATTTTATGATATGCCGAATGACGAAGAAGATTTAGCAGAATTTCTCGATCCAGCAAAGCGGACGGAACATTATTTTGCTGTGTTGGATCGGGAAGAATTGATTGGTTATTATGTATTTGAACCAAACGCAGACGTCGTTGACGTCGGGCTTGGCATGCGACCAGACTTGACGGGCCGAGGAAATGGAGTGGCATTTTTAGAAGCCGGTCTTGCGTTCATCATGGACCGATATGCACCTAAACAAATTGAATTAGCTGTCGCGGCATTCAACGAGCGGGCGATTCGCTTGTATACGAAAAGTGGCTTCCTTCCCGTCGAACGGTTCCAACAGGCGACGAATGGTGGAAGCTATGAATTTTTGAAGATGCGTTTACAACCCGTTCACTCGACGGAACCTTTTCCTGGATTATCAAGTAGATAACAGAAAAGGAGATGATATCATGGCACGCTGTACGAATTGTCAGTATAAGTTCAGCACAAAAGAAGTGCTCGCTGTCAGTGTTGCGATACATGGGGAAGGCAAGACGTGTCCGAACTGTGGCGTGAAACAATACATGTCCCGGAAGTCACAATTTTATCTTTTACTCGGGAATATCAGTCTCTTGTTCGTCCTGTTCTTGCCGTTTCTGATTCGGTTGAGCGGCCGAGAAGAATCGATGAGGTAAGATGTCGATTACCTTCGATTTCATGAAACTTTTTCCTGAATCCACCAGTAGATAAGGAAGAAGGAGATGATCAGATGGTACGTTGTACGAATTGCCAATATAAGTTCAAAACGAAAGAAGTGCTCGCTGTTGGATTTGCGAAACATGGGAAAGCATGTCCGAACTGCGGCGTGAAGCAATACATTTCAAAAGACTCGCAACATTACTTATCGCTCGGTTATGTCAGTCTCTTGTTCGTCTTGATCCTACCGTTCGTCATCAAACTGAGCGACAAAGAAGAGACGATCTGGTAAAGCATTACGCGCATGCCTGAAAACGACAGGGTGCGCGTTTTGTCTTATACTCGGGGCAAAGGAGCTGGGAAACATGCAAACCGTATACGATGCAACCGTACAAAATGCAGCGGGCGAGACTGTTTCATTAGGTGACTATGCGGGGCGTGTCCTCGTGATCGTCAACACGGCAAGCAAATGTGGGCTCGTCAAACAACTTGGCGAACTACAGGCATTGTACGATAAATATGACGAGCAAGGAGTCACGGTGCTTGGCTTTCCGTGCGATCAATTCAATCAGCAGGAGTTCGCGAGTCAGGAAGAGACGATGCAGTTCTGTCAGCTGAACTATGGCGTGACGTTTCCGATGTTTCAGAAGATAAATGTCAATGGACCAAATGAACATCCGCTTTATACATTCCTAAAACGCGAACGGTCGGGTCTACTGTCGTCAAAGATCAAATGGAACTATACGAAGTTTTTAATCGATCGCCAAGGACGTGTCGTACAGCGGTTCAGTCCGGTCGATTCCGTCCAGTCGGTTGAGAAAACCTTATCCTTGTATCTATAATCATAGTAACCGTCCGGCGCGAGTCGTTGGGCGGGACGAACGAATACCCTACCTTTGGCGAGGTAGGGCTTTTTTTATGTCATTCAACGATGAACGAATCAAAGGAATGCTTGACAATCGCATCGCTGCGCTTATGCCCGAGATCGGTCAGAACCGGTGGACGGGGGGACAAGACATGAAAATCCTGCTCGAACGCACGAAGCCAGTAATGAACCCAGTCTTTTGTAGGATCGAGATTCATCATTTCACGTGCGAATGTCAGCAGCTTTGAATCGGTCAGCGTCAGAAGTGGAATCGGGTTGATCTCGACATCTTCTTTTAGTTCATAGAGGTCCGGTGAACGAAGCAGAATCGCATCCGCCTCGAAGGTCAATCGGAAGTAATTGCAGCTGTAGTCGCCGACGATGACCATCGTCTCCTCCGTATGCCCACGAAAATGAAAGATCAATCGGTTACCATTTGCGACATCCATCAAGAACTGATTGAGTCCGATGTGATAATCTTCGCGAAATTGTAGTTTCTCAAGCGTGATTTCTTGCATGATTTAGCCTCCAGTCCGAGTTTGTCGTTCTTCTGTCAAAACGGTTTGGCGCGCTGCTAGGCGAGACGAACCGATCAATAAGGCGATTCCGAGTAACAATAACGAGATTCCGAACCAGGCCGTACCACTTAATTCTTCACCGAGGACGAACACACCAAGCAAGGCGGCAGTCAGCGGCTCACCGAGCGAGAGCGTGACGGCAGTCGACGATGGTACGTTCGATAGTCCTTTCGCGAATAACCAGTAAGCGATTCCGGTCGCAACGACGCCGAGATGGAGGCTGATTCCGGCACCACGTGACGTGAACAACCAGGAGAGATCGAATAAGAAGAGCAGAGGTGACAACAGCAAGGCGCTCGTCGTGAAAATGACGGCAACGACTGACAGCGGTGCGTGTGTCTTGACGAGGTTTCGACTGACGAACGTATACCCGGCAAACGATAGTCCGGCACCGAGTGCAAGGACGATTCCGATTGGATCAATCGCAACCGTTCCTTGATTGTTCAATAGCAACAGACAACCGGTGATCGATAGTCCGGTCGATGCCCACCACAGCAACGCTGGACGTTTCTTTAGGAACAGCCACTCGATACAGCCGGAAAAGATCGGCGCGCTCCCAATCGCAACGACAGTACCGACGGCGACACCGGTCATCAAAACAGCTGAGAAGAACAGTGGCTGGTAAGCCGCCATGCTGACGGCAGCGAGTAAAATCGTTCGCAACGGCCAGTCGCGTAACGTCAGCGTTCCTTTGAAGAGAACGAGACAGAGTAAGAACAGTCCACCGACAGCCAGACGAACGGCACCAATCGCAATCGGATGTGCATCTTCCGGCGCAAAGGCTTGTGAGGTCCCTGTCGTGCCCCAAAAGATCGCAGCAAGTAATATGAGCAACATCGATGATGATTTAGACATGGGTCACCTCTTCGAATGCAATTTTTTAAAATGATATTAGAACGAGAATACCATAGAACGAGTTGGATAGAATACACCAAATAATTGAAAAAATGGTATGGTGTATAGGGTGAAGTCGTATCATTCACGAATACGAAAATGAAAAGGATGGGACCCATGAAAGAAATGAACCAAATCGAAGCGGTACTTGACGTCTTATCACAAAAAATCAATCACGGGTCGACCTTCATTCAGCGGCGATACGATACAGGAATCGCTCAATTCAATTTAAATGATCCGGTGACGGAACAGGCGATTCAGTCATTTGAAAAACAGTTCAAACTAACGTTACCAAGTGAATATAAGACATTCCTTCGTTTACATGACGGAGCGGAGTTGTTCATGATCCAAGGTCTTGGTATCGAACTCTATCCACTTGAAAAAGTCATTGAAATGACAATCCAGGCTAAAGAGGACGACCTGATCCATGAAGACTATGATCACTTCTTGATGATTGGCGAAATGAACGAAGGATACGTCTTGATCCAGACGGAAGATGCAAAGACAGATGAGACACCGTATATGCACTGGATGTTTCATGAGTTGTCGACAGAGGAGACTGATCCGATTGGACAGAACTTCGGCACGTTCCTCGAATATGCGATTATTGCGCAAGGCGATATGTTCTGGGAGTTCAAGGACTTCTCGATTGCAACAGATGCTTATTATGTAGAGAATCACAATTCTGAAGAGGAAGTGAACAAACCACGACCGATTCGCTTCGTCGACTCGGTTCGCGTTGAAATCGAGTATCCGATTGCGAAGAGGGATGCGTATTTCTCAGTTAAGATTTTCGAAGGGAAACAAGAACAAGAACGTCTTGGCAGTAGCTACGACTCGGATTCGCGCTTTGAACAAGTGATGCAATCGGTTCGAGAATATCTAATGGCAGAGCGATTCCAGTATTCGTCGATCATGGTCTTTCAAACGGAACATCGGTTTTGGCAGAACGAGGACGAGACAGGTGACCCGTTGATTCGTAACCATAATCCGCAACGTCAAGGACTACGCTTCGATGGATATCGTGCTTTCGTTGAAGAGCAACCACGACCACTTCCAGGGTGGGAATGATACAATCAATGTTCGAATTCGATGATTTTCACCATCGAAACTCAAAATAAAGTTTTATCTTGTATCCCCTCATCTTTCAAAAAAGAATTGACAATGAACTGGATGAATCTGTATGCTAATCAAAATTACATAGTCAAGGCGATGACGAGAAGAGTAGGAAGAAATTGACGGTGCCAAGCGAGTCCGAGATGGTGAGAGCGGATGACCGGGTTTCTCTCTGAAAAAAGCCTCCGAGCTTCGTACGGATTCCGATATGGATGATGCTACGATGGGTTCTCCCATTATCGAGAGCATGTATGATTGTACATGTGAAGGTTCGTCTGGTGACAGGCGGACGAACAAAGGTGGTACCACGGGAAGCTGATTCTCGTCCTTTAGGCAACTAACGGGCGAAAATCAGCTTTTTGTCTACTACTGGAGGAATCATCATGCATTGGGCAGAACACACTGCAAGAACCATCATCGAGCGTCAGCCAGATAAAGAGACATACGTCTGTGCTGCCGGGATCAGTCCATCAGGTCCCGTTCATATCGGCAATTTCCGGGAAGTCGTCACGACGTACTTCGTTGCGCGTGCGCTGCAAGATCTCGGCAAAGATGTCCGCTTCTTGTTTTCATGGGACGATTACGATCGCTTCCGCAAAGTACCCGCGGATGTCGATCAAGCATTTACTCGATACATCGGGATGCCTTATAACGCCGTTCCGGCACCGGATCGATCCGACATGAGTTACGCGACGTACTTTGAACAGCAATTCGAAACGATGCTGGCAGCGTTCGAGATCACACCAGACTACCGTTATCAACATGAAGCCTATACGTCTGGCACTTATGCTGAACAAATCATCCACGCGTTTCGCCATCGTCACGCGATTTATGACATCTTGATCGACCATAAGACAGCGGCAGGATCCGATGCTGAGCGAGCAGCGTTTTACCCGGCGACCGTCTATTGTGCTGCTTGTGGAACCGACGCGACTACCATCGATTCGTTCGATGAAGCTGAAGCCACGTACCATTACAGCTGTCGATGTGGTCATATGGCAACGGTCGATATGCGGACGGAACATCGGATGAAATTGAACTGGAAAGTCGACTGGGCGATGCGATGGGCACATGAAGGCGTCGATTTCGAGCCGGGTGGAAAGGATCATTCTGCAGCAAACGGAAGTTACACGGTTTCGTCCCGGATTGCGCAAGAAATTTTCCAACAGCCGGCACCGCTCTATCTCCCGTATGAATTCATTCGTCTAAAAGGGGAGTCGAAAAAAATGTCGAGTTCAAGCGGTGGTGTCTTGACTCCGCAAGATCTACTCGCCGTCTATCCACCGAGCATTCTTCTGTTCTTATTTGCGAAACATCGTCCGAATCACGCCTTTCATATCGGGCTAGATGAAGATGTGTTACGCAATTACAGTGAGTTCGAGCGATTTGTCGCACACTCATCGCGTCAATCCGAAGACATTCAGCAAAGTCTACGTTGGAGTCATCGTGGAACTGCTCATCTCGTTTCATTTACGCAGTTGACGATGATTGGTCCGATGGTTGGTTTTGACCCTGATTTGATTGAAAATGTGTTTTGCGCGAGCGTTCCGCCTCAACAGATTGACCGTGCTCGTACTTTCGTTACGCAATGGTGTCCGGAGCGGGAACTTCATATCAGTTCTGTTCCGAATTATGAACTACATGCGCAACTGACGGGAACGGAACAGGACTGGATCCAACAATTCGTCGTTGCTCTCCGAACGGATGAAGACATCCTCTCTGCCTTCTACCGTTTGACACGGCAAGCTGAAAAAAAGGAGACGCTTCGCCTGCAGAAACACTATGCGACGCTACTCTATCAACTGACGATCAATCAATCCTACGGACCACGCATCCCGTTACTCGTCGCGACGATTGGTCGGGAGCGAATGTCTGCGTTACTGGACTTTGCGGATGAGGAAATTACGACAAGCAGGAAATCAAGAGACCGATCCTGAAAAAGAAGGACAAAACCTTATTTTTATATACCGAAATTTAATTTCAAATTTAAATAAAAAATATTGAATTTAAATTTCTTAATTGTATAATAAAGGGAGGGAAGAGAAAGGGTGAAGCAGATGTTAGATCAATTAGCAACGGAACGTCGGAATGAACGGACGATGCAACTCGATGAGATGACAGTCGAAGATGTCTTACGGGTGATGAACGCTGAGGATCAAACGGTCGCGACGGTCATTCGGGAACAAATTCCTGTCATCGCGGAAGTCGTCAAACACGTCATTGCATCATTCAAAAACGGAGGACGCTTGATTTACATCGGTGCTGGTACGAGCGGACGACTCGGGATTCTTGACGCGGCAGAATGTGTGCCGACGTTCGGGGTCTCACCAGACATGGTCGTCGGTTTGATTGCTGGTGGCGAACGCGCGTTAATCAAAGCGGTCGAGGGAGCAGAGGATAGTCGGACGCTTGCCGTCGACGATTTGAAAGGGCTCCAGCTAGAAGCACGTGATACGGTCATCGGGATCGCTGCAAGCGGTCGGACACCGTATGTCATCGGCGGGCTTGACTACGCGAAGGAAATTGGAGCGGTGACAGCTGCGATTTCTTGCAACACGGATGCGGTCATCAGTGGGCACGCACGCTATGCGATTGAAGTCGAAACGGGTCCGGAAGTCTTGACGGGGTCAACTCGATTAAAGGCTGGAACGGCGCAAAAGCTCGTCTTGAACATGATTTCGACAGCGGCGATGATTGGTGTCGGTAAGGTCTATCAAAATCTGATGGTCGACGTTCAGTCGACGAACGAAAAACTAGAGATCCGGGCGAAGCGGATGATCCGTGAGGCGACAGGAGTCGATGCCATAACGGCGGAGCGTGTCTTCGGGGAGGCACACGGGCACGTCAAGACGGCGATCGTCATGATTCTTGCAAATGTTCCGTACACGGAAGCCGTCGAACGATTACAGCAAGCAAACGGATTCGTCCGGGACGCACTCTAAGGGGGAAACACGATGAAGAAGGAAGAAGTGCTGGCACACGCGATACTCGAACACGTCGGTGGAAAAGATAATCTCCGGCAGCTCGCGCACTGTATGACGCGGGTTCGTTTATCGTTAAAGGATCCGACGCAAGCAGATATCGATGCGTTAAAGCGGATTGATGGGGTCATGGGGGTCATCGATGACGAGACGTTACAAATCGTCGTCGGTCCGGGAACGGTCAATCGGGTAGCCGACCACTTAAGTCGCGAAACAGGACTCGCGATCGGGGAAGAATCCGTGGATCCGAATTTAACACCAGAAGAACGAGCAGCTGTCGAGCGGCAAAAAGTGAAAGCGAAACAACAGTCACCGTTCAAGCGCTTCTTACGCCGGATCGGGAATATCTTCATCCCGCTCATTCCGGGTCTTGTTGCTTCCGGTATCATCAACGGGGGTGCGAACTTCGCGAAGAATGCGGGTGTCGACGAAACGCAGACATGGATGCAGATTTTACTACTGATCGGTGGGACGGTCTTTTTATATCTCGCAATCCTTGTCGGGTGGAATACGGCGAAGGAATTCGGTGGGACGCCGGTGCTCGGAGCAATCGCTGGTGGGATTTTATTCAACCCGGTACTTGCGGACATCACGATTTACGGGGAACCACTCGTTGCGGGCAGGGGCGGCTTGTTTGGAGTCATCTTCGCGGCTTGGTTGATGACATATCTTGAGAAGCATATCCGTCGCTTCATGCTCGCATCGATTGATATCATCTTTACGCCACTGTTGACGGTGCTGATCGTCGGATTCGCCTCGCTCCATGCAATCATGCCGGTTGCTGGACTGCTGTCAGACGGAATCATGAAAGCAATCAATGCCGTACTTGAGGTCGGTGGACCACTTGCCGGGGCAGTACTGGCCGGCTTCTTCTTACCACTCGTCATGGTCGGTCTCCATCATGGACTGACACCGATCCATCTCGAGTTCTTGAATACGATTGGCAATACGCCACTCTTACCGATTCTTGCAATGGCAGGAGCGGGTCAAGTCGGGGCGGCAATGGCGATTTTCGTCAAGACGCGCAATCCGCGCCTGCGTAACATCATTAAAGGTGCGATTCCGGTCGGATTCCTCGGAATCGGTGAACCGTTATTGTACGGTGTCACGTTACCGCTCGGTCGTCCGTTCGTAACGGCATGTCTCGGCGCAGCAGTCGGTGGTGCCTTCCAAGCAACGATGAAGACGACGGCGCTTGGAGTCGGCGTATCCGGTTTATCATTGACACCGTTGATCGACAACGGAATGTACTTGACGTACATCGGTGGTCTCGTCATCTCGTACGCGGCAGGATTCCTGTTCACGTATTGGTTCGGCTTTAAAGAAGAAATGGCAGACGGTATTTAAGGTATTGAAAAGCAGTTGAATCCTTCCCAAAAGAAGGAATCAGCTGCTTTTTCTCTAAGTAGAGAAGGGAAGGAGTGAGTCGATGAAAGGATTATCAATCTATTTAAGTGAACCGATCACAGACGAGACGAGCGAGTGGCTACAGCGGATGCGCGCTGTTGGCTTTACGTCGCTCTTTACATCGCTACATATTCCCGAGGACGATTCTTCACTGTACGTCGAACGCTTGCAAGCACTCGGTCGCTTAGCACGTGAGCTCGGATTCGAACTCGTGGCGGACATCGCACCAGCGTCGCTCGCGACGCTTGGCAAGACATGGGAGACGGCAGCGACGTTAACGGACTGGGGTGTAACCGGACTCCGTCTTGATTACGGCATCAGTCCGCAGCAAATCGCGACGTTATCCAATCAGATGATGGTCGCACTGAACGCCAGTACGTTAACAGCAGATGAATTGACGGAGATGCAGGCACACGGGCTGCGAATCGATCGAACGGAAGCGTGGCATAATTTTTATCCGCGACCGGAAACAGGACTCGACCGGACGTGGTTTGATGCAAAGAATGCCTGGTTGCAGGCGCAAGGATTACGAGTTCAAGCGTTCATACCGGGTGACGGAATACTCCGTGGACCGTTGTTTGAGACGTTACCGACACTTGAAGAACACCGGCATGCGGCACCGTTTGCCAGTTACATCGACTTAAAAGCGACCGTTGATCGAATTCTTGTTGGGGATCCACGATTGACGGAGGCGACGATTCGGCAATTCGAAGCAGAGCAAGACGGAATCATCGTACTGCGGGCACTCGCGAACGGACAGCAAGCACAACGGGAGACGGAAACGAATCGGTTTGATCCAGCGCGGGATGTCATTCGATCCGTCGAGTCGCGGATGAAGCCGTCGACGATCGATCTAACACTGCAAGATTCGTCTGCCCGTCCGCTTGGAACGATCACGATCGATAATGAAAAATACGGACGATACGCGGGCGAGGTTCAAATTACGAAACGTAATCTACCTGCGGATGAGCGAGTCAACGTCCTCGGACGCGTGATTGAGGCTGATCAACCATTGATCGCACGGCTTGGTCCAGGAAGTAAGTTCCGGATCGAATGGGTGACGCCATGAAGCAGCTCGTTGCGGAACGACTCGCCTATCTGTACCGAGGAGAATTGTTCACGGTCGTCACGATTTTACCGCTGAGTTGGTTTGGTAATCGTGTCTTTCCACGACTGCAGTTATTTGAACTCAGTGCCTTTTGGATGTCACTGTTTTTGTTTGAGCTGTTGTTGATTCAAGGAGCTTGGTATTGGTACAGCAAGTCAAAGCGTCTGAAGAAGGAAGGAACGTCATTCACCCCGTTACCCGTCGTCCGACGATTACGTCACTGTCGTGTCATCAATCTGGCTTTGATCGTCCTGACAGCGTGTGCGTTCGGAATCGATTGGATGCGTTTCCGATCTGAGCTTCCTGTCTCCGGAATACAACTTGCCTTGTTATTATATGTATTCGCAATTCTTGAATATATCAATTATTTCCATATCCAACTTATGTACGATAACCGGTCAGATGTGCAATACTTAATACGGAACAGACGTTTGAAACGATCAGCATTGAATAAGGATATGCAACGACTTCGTCAAGTAGTCTAAGGGTTCATAGAAAATAGGAGGGATTGTATGCTCGATATGCTCATTCGTGGCTATCGAAAGTTACGGAAGCTAAGAGGACGTTAATAAGTTTTGCAAAATGGATGGTATGGAGTGTGATGAAAAGTGAAACGGATTGGTTTACTCATCATGTTAGGTTTATTGATTGGAAGTGCGATGCCACTCGATGGACAGGCGAAATCGACGTCAAAGAAGGAAACGATTTGTATTGATCCAGGTCATCAAAAAAAGCAAAACTTAGCAAAAGAACCGGTCGCTCCACGTTCGAAGGTCATGAAAGTGAAAGTGAGCGCGGGGACGAGCGGAGTAAAGACGAAAATTCCAGAGTATAAACTGAATTTACAAGTCGGATTGAAATTAAAAGCTGCATTAGTGAAAAAGGGATATCGGGTACATATGACGCGAACGACACACGATGTCAACATCAGTAATGCAGAGCGTGCAAAATATTGTAATGCGAAGAAAGCTGCCTTAACCGTTCGGATTCATGCAGACGGAAGCACGGATCGAAAGGTAGAAGGAATCTCCGTCTTATATCCAGATGATCAAGTGACGAAGGCGATCAATAAGACGAGTAAAAAACAAGCAACCATCATGTTGAAGCACTTGATTGAATCGACGAAGGCGAAAAAGAGTTACGGAACTGGACTTGTTCCACGAAAAGATCTGACGGGTTTCAATTGGTCGAAGACTCCTGTTGTGTTGATTGAAATGGGCTTCATGTCAAATCCAACAGAAGATCAAAAATTAGCATCTGACAGTTATCAAAAAAAGCTAGTGAACGGTATGGTAAAAGGGATCGATGCGTCACTAAAATAAAGATTCAATCAATCATCAATGATTAAAAAGGGGAGAATTCGATGAAGAATACAAGTTGGTTAAACCCACCGACACGTATCGAACAGGAAACACCGTTACGTTTCATGACGGATCCGGATACGGATTTTTGGCGCAATACCCATTATCAGTTCAACCGTCTGACGGGGCATGCACTGTTGCAGGATGCTCCGGAAGGGGAGTTCAAGTGCCGAATCGAAGTAAAATTAAACCCGAATGCGACATATGATCAGGCGGGGATTTTGCTTTATGTGAACGACGATCACTGGGTGAAGATCTCGGCTGAGTTCATTCCGGATGGTCCATCGCATCTGGGTGCCGTCGTGACGAGCTTCGGGTACTCGGACTGGTCGTGCCGGGATGTCGACAATACGCTGTTTGATGCACCGCTTGTCTTTGAACTCCACTATCTCAATCAAGATGTCACGTTGTATCACGTAACAGGAGAGCACAAAGAGCAACTCCGGATCGCACACTTACATGACGTGACCGATTTGAAGATTGGACCGTATGCGTGTAGTCCGGATGTAGAAGCGGCAGGGTGTGAAGTGGAAGTACTAGATTTCTCATTAGAAACTATCGTTAAATAAAACGCCATAGCAAATGGACCGATGTCAGGCATCGGTCCATTTTTTGATCGTAACTAGAGATTAATCAAAACTTAGCTGCTTGTTCCGGCATCTGTCCTGTATATGACGATTGAGGTCTGAAGATCCGGTTGTCTTGCGATTGTTCGAGGATGTGTGCCGTCCAGCCGATGATACGGCTAGAGGTGAACGTCGGTGTGAACAGTTCTTTCGGAATGTCGAGTCCTTTTAAGACGGCTGCCGCGAAGAATTCAACATTCGTATACAGTTTTCTACCCGGTTTGTATTCCTCGAGTAAATCGATTGCTGTTTGCTCCATTTGTGTAATTAGGTTGAACCAATCGCTCTCTTGTGCGAGATCCTTTGAGACGACTTTCAAGGCTTCTGAACGCGGATCGCGAGTTTTATAGACACGATGACCAAAGCCCATCAGTTTTTCGCCTTTTTCTAATTTGTTCCGGATCCAAGGTTCGATGTTATCGATCGTTCCGATTTCATCAATCATCTCAATGACTTCTGACGGGGCGCCACCATGAAGCGGTCCTTTCATGGAACCAATCGCAGCACAGACGCCAGAAATTATTTCCGATTCCGTCGAGACGACGACACGGGAAGCAAACGTCGAAGCATTCATACCGTGTTCAATCGTTAAGATCAGATACGCCGTCAATGCTTTGATCTCGACGTCACTCGGTAATTGTCCTTTGATCATATAGATGTAATTCGCGACATGATCGAGTTCCGGATTCGGTTCGATGAAGTCAGCACCTTGATTTTTTTGATATTTATAGGCAATGATTGTTGGTAAGAGTGCTGTTACGTGCATCGCTTGATCAATTGTCGGTGGCCAAGCGAAAGCGGGTGTACCAAGTGCCGAGATTGCTGTTCGCATCGTACTCATGACATCCATCTCGTTCGGCAATGTATCGAGAATCGTTTTAACGTAAGAAGGAAGTTCGCGATAACTCGTCATCTGTTCTTTGAATGTCAAAAGTTCCGATTCAGTCGGGAATTCACCATTCCAGATGAAATACGCCACTTCTTCGAATGAATAGGATAATGCGAGTTCCTTTGCCCAGTGTCCGCGATAGATAAGGTGACCTAACGTTCCATCTACTAAACCGATTTGTGTTTCAGCGGCAATGACGCCTTCGAGTCCTTTTTTGTATTCCATCTTCAACACTCCTTTTCTAATATCTACTGTCAGTATGACTTACAACGATACTAAATCACCAGTTATTTGAATGCGTTTCCAAAATTATTCTGTGGAGCGCTATAATTAAAGTGCATTCTGTTTCATGAAACAAATCAAATATATAGTAACCATGAAGGAGTACATATGAATAAAGCAATGATCATTCGCTTATTGGGATTTTTCTTTGTATTACATGTCTTTTTAATGATCGATATTTTCTTTTCAGTGAGCCGAACGATTCTTGAGCCGCTTGCATTAGTCGTTGCTTCATTGACCATGCTCATTCCCGTAAAACGATTTAAGCCACTAGAAGAACAAACGCTGTCGGTTTTCAAATCGAGTATCGCTGTCCTAGTAGGAATGCTCTTGATGAGCGGATTATTCTTACCCATCGTATTCCTCTTTGGATGAGTAACTATTGATCCGAAAATTTCACCAGGCGTTATTTAGGAATACGACGTGGAATAGACGTATTTTTGGCTTAGATGCCTGATTTGTTCGACTATGTGAGATTCTAAAGGACTGGTGGAGTCAATGGTGTGATCTGCGTAAAAACGGAGTGATTTATGGCTTCCAATCATGACCGCATACTGTGCTCCTTTGAATAGCTCGATATCATTCGCGTCATTCCCAAAAGCAATGTATCCCTCGTTCTCGATACCAAGACTTTGTAAAGCAGTCCGTTTATTGATGCTGGTTGGACTGATATCCAATACTTGTTCCGATCCATGATAATGAACAACGACATCCATTCGAAGTAGCTCGTTTTCTAAGGATTTCAAATTGTTGGCACTCAAAATGAGGATTTTTATGATTCGATCATGGTGAGATAGCGGAACATTTTGTGCCGTCTTAGCCGGATCTAAATTGTTCAGGATAGGATGGTCTTGCGGTCCGTTATATGTATAATTCCAGTCACTATCGATTAAATATGTGGCTTTATGCTTGTCGAGTAATCCCGTAATAAGGGAAAGCTCACGATCGTCGAACGATTTGGACTGAACGATTGTTTGTTCCGATGCGACCAACGATCCGTTTCCGCCGATTAAGATATGGTCGTGGAAAGAAGGATGAATGACGGGTAGCATGTCACGGATAGGACGTGCTGAAGCAAAAATCACACGGTGTCCGTCGTCCTCGACTGCATGAAGCGCCTGTACGATGTCTTGAGACATCGGTTTTCCTTTAAAACAGATTGTGCCGTCGAGATCAAATACAAAATTCATAAGCAACCCTCCAAAAGTCAGTTGATGCACTTATCATAACAAATATTTACAGATCACATACCAATTCTTTATTTTGAGAAAACAAAAAGACTCCAGTCAATGCTGAAGTCTAATCATTGATACCTTATGCAAAAAACGTATCTCGCTGGTCCTGGCGTTTATCAATCATGATCTGTGCTGCCGGAATGTTAGCAGCCTGCAACACGTCAATCGTGTCTCGGAGAAATTCATCACTGCCAACGATGTAGAACAACCCTTCCTTATCCTCTGTCATCGCTTTGACAGCATCGTAGTAAGCGGAGCGACTCTCGACATAAGCGGGGCTAAACTGCTCGTGCGAAGGAAGCTGAGTTTTGAATAGTTCAGTGCGCGCCGAGTCGACATTCAACGAGTACATGTGCGGAATGCCACTTCTGTCAGCCTGATGTTGCAGGATGATTGGTCGAAACGTTGCCAGACCAACGCCTGCTGACAGTAAGTACACCGTACGATTTTCCCGACGTAGTGGAATGTTCGAATGCGTCTTAAACAAAGCAATCTTCTCACCTAGTTTCAGCTGCCGAAGTGTCTCCTTAAAGACGGAACATTCCGGTTTGATCCGTGTCGTGATGCCGATCGTTTCTTCATGAGGGAGCGTCGAGATCGACATATGCCGAATCAGACTACGGTTCGGTTTTTCACCTGCATTAAACCCTTCTAGCGCCATATGCGTATGGGCGCCTTCCTCCCAAACGAAACCATCCGGACGTTGCAAATGAAACGTGTAAGTGTGTTCGCCTTCTTGCGTTACCTGTTCTAGGGGTAGCCAATCGATCTGCATCATTCATTCCTCATTTCTATATAAAGTATCAATAGACGGCAATCGGACCGTATGGACCTTCGATGATCTCAAGATGGGTCTCGAAGATCTCGGATAACAGCGCTTCATCCATGACTTCGGCGACCGTTCCGAAAGCGGCAATTTGTCCGTCCTTCATCGCACAGATGTGATCGGCATATTTCGCAGCAAAATTGATGTCGTGCAAGACGGTGATGATCGTCCGTCCAAACGTATCGGCGACGTGTCGTAGATAACCCATCATTTGGACCGAGCGGGCGATATCAAGGTTATTGAGGGGTTCGTCGAGTAGAATGTATTCCGTTTCCTGACAGAGTACCATCGCGACATATGCCCGTTGCCGCTGTCCGCCCGATAATTCATCGAGGTAGCGGTTCTCAAGCGACGTCAACTCGAGAAAATCGATGTATTTCGAGATGATCGTCTCATCGTCAGCCGTCAAGCGACCTTTTGAGTAGGGGAAACGTCCGAAGCCGACGAGCTGCCGGACTGTCAGCCGGGTTACGAAATGATTTTCCTGCCGCAGGATGGTGATGATCTTCGCTAAGTCTTTCGATTTGCTACTCGTGACATCCATGCCAGCGACTTCAATCTGCCCGGCATCGAGATCAAGCAAACGACCGATCATCATTAATGTCGTCGACTTCCCGGCACCGTTTGGACCAATCAACGCCGTGAATCCACCTTTTGGAATCGTTAAGTCGATTGGACCGATCCGGACCTCATCCGTATACGATTTTTTAACGCGTTCGAGTGATATCATAGGGACCTCTTTCTAAGCAACACGACAAGGAAAATCAGACCGCCGAACAGTTCGATGATGACGGAGACGACGCTTGGCGTGTTGAAAATGTGATACATGAAGAAATAGGCAGTCGTCAAAACGAAGAAACCAATCGCGAATGCCATCGGGAAGACGTATTTGTGATCATACGTCGCAGCGACCTGATAACTAAGTGTCGCGACTAAAAAGCCGAAGAACGTCAACGGTCCAATCAATGCCGTCGACATCGACATCAGGAGTGAAATCAGAATCAAGAAGTAGATGACACTGCCACGATGATTGACGCCGAACGATGTCGCGACCTCTTTTCCAAGCGCGACGACGTTGAGTCGTCTTGACGAGAAGAAGAGCAACAGACCGACGATGAGGACGACCGGAATGACGATCGGGAAGTAAGCCGCGTCGGCATTCGTAACCGAACCGAATAATCGTGCTTGTAAGATATCGAACTCGGACGGTGCGAGCATCTTTCGCATGAACGACGACAGCGAGTTCAGACCAGTGCCGAGAATGATTCCGACGAGCAACATCAGCTGCAGGTTCGCGTATTTTCCGGATAAGAGCCATCCGTATAATAAGAGGCTCATCGCGAGCATGATCGCGACCTGTGTCAAAAAGGCGCTCGTGCCGGTAAAGCCGACGAGTGCTCCCGCACCGAAGAAGAAGATCATCGATGTCTGGATCGTCGAGTAGAGAGCGTCAAAACCAAGCAGGGACGGTGTGATGATCCGGTTACTCGTGACCGAATGAAAGGCGACGGTCGCAAGACTTTGGCAAATTGCTGCAATCGCCATCGTGATGACTGCCGTGATCCGGCGTTCGACGACCGGCCAAAAGGACGGAGAATCAAACGGAACCGGATTATTGTAGAGCAAGAGACCAATCGTACTGAGCACTCCGCCGCTGAGGAACAGGATGAGGAGAATCCAGTAGCGGCGCTCGAGTCGTTTCGACTGAAACGCAGACGCCCGGCGATTGGTTTCACGTGTAACGCTCGGTTGAATTCGTGTATGTTTCTGTTGTCTAATCGCGGTACTCATCTGACACCTCCAGTCTTCCGTCGACGTAACAGAATGATGATGAAGACGGCTGCCCCGACCGTTCCGAGAATCAAGGAGACCGGTAGTTCAAACGGACGGATGATCGTGCGTGAAATCAAATCACTGATTAGAATCGTCGCCATCCCAATCAGACAGACCCACGGCAGATTACTACGGAGATCGTCACCGCGAAACATCGAGACGATGTTCGGAACGATCAAGCCGAGGAAGGGCAGATTGCCGATGACGGTCGCGACGACACCGACTGATAGGGCGATCAGCCCGGTCGCGATCAGCATCAGTCGATTGTAGTTGACGCCAAGACTCGTCGCGACGTCTTCGCCGAGTCCGACGAGCGTCAAGCGACTCGCAAGAAAGAAGATACAGACTGTGACACCGATGATGATCCAGAGGTATTCGTAGCGACCGATCTGGACGGACGCGAACGAACCGACGAACCAGCCTTCGATCGCTTGGCTGGCACGGAAAAATAGTCCGAGAAACGTCGAAATCGCGGAGATGACGGCTCCGAGCATCAGACCGATGATCGGGACGATCAACGATGAACGCAGTCGGACCGAACGGAGAAACCAGAAGAAGACCATCGTCCCGATGAACGCAAACACGATGGCTCCGGTCATCCGCATCAACAAGGACGGTGCCGGAACGAGTAAGTAAACGGCTAACAGTCCGAGTCCCGCCCATTCGATCGTTCCCGTCGTCGTCGGTTCAACGAGCCGATTTTGCGTGATCAGTTGCATGACGAGTCCTGCCATTGCCATCGCAGCACCCGTCAGCATCAAGGCAAGCGTTCGCGGAACTCGCGTGATCCAGAACATATCGAAATCGTTCGCAGCACTACGTAGTTCGTAGACGCCCGTGAAGAGGGAAGCCGCTGCGAGCGCTAAGACGAGACATAAGGTCAAGACGAACGGCTTCGTCCAAACGACAGAAAAGGAAGGTCGAGCGGGTGGCTCAACTCTTCCATTCATTTGTTGCTGTGCGTGTGCCATTACTTCGCAAGTGCTTTCGCGATATCGTTGAAGAATTCCGAGTAAGTCTGGATCGATTCATTCAAGTACGTATCTTTTGGTGCGTAGACGATATTGTCGTCTTTGATTGCTTTTGTTTTCTGCAGGGCAGGCGCGCGGTCGATGACGTCTTGCGCCGGTACGGCACCTTCAGCGTTTCCAAGTGGTGCGTCGCGGTCAAGGACGAGTAACCAGTCCGGGTTACTTTGAGCAATCGCTTCGACCGAGACTTCATCACCTTGGTCGTTGCCCGATTTTTGTTTGACTTCGAGTGCTGGTTTCCAGTCGAACAGATCATACATCGGTCCGAAGACACGTCCACTCATCGGAGCCGAGAATCCGATATCGCCGCCCGAGACGATGACCGACATGACGCTGTCCTGTCCGTTATACGATTTTTTAACGTCTTTGATCGATTGCTCAAGCGTTGTCACGAGCTGGTCAGCTTCTTGTTTTTTATCGAAGATTTGTCCGAGTGTCTCAGTCGTATCTTCAAGTCCTTTGACGAGTAACTCACCTGGCGTACCAGAGTCTTCCGGTAAAGCGATGTCAAGGTCGATGACAGCGGCGTTCGGGACGAGTTTTTTGATGTCTTCGTAATGATCAGCGAAACGCTGGCCGACGATGACGACGTCTGGATTAACACCAGCAATCGCTTCGAGGTTCGGTTCGAAGTGCATGCCGACGTCGACGATATCCTTGTCTTTTGCGTATGGTGACTCAGCCGGGAGTAGTCCGACTGGTGCTGCTGCAAGTTCGACGTCCCATGCAGCAAGTGTTTCGAACGTTCGGTTATCGAGTGCGACGACTTTCTTCGGATCAACTGGGACGTTGACCGTTCCGTGTGCGTCCTTGATTTTGACCGTCTTCGGTGCCTCCGCGTTCTTCTTCGTGTCTGCTTCTCCTGCGTTCCCGCATGCTGCGAGTAAAACAGCAAGCGAACTCACGACGAGTGGTGTTTTCCATTTCCCCATGATGATTCAGCTCCTTTTGTTTAATTTGATAACGCATAAATCAAGGATTGAGTAGCAGATGGATTATGTATATCTACGTGATTAATCTGTTCTCAATAAGTGATAATGATTATCATTGTCATGTTCACCGAGAATCATAGCAAATGAATTTGGAAGACGCAACGCTAATTTCCAGTCAATTGGCTGTCTGAATTTTTTACTTCTATAAACTATACGAAAATAAAAAAATGATAATCTTTCTCATTTAGGACTAGAAATAGGACCATCGAACGCTTTTTACAAAAACAGGTTTAAACGATAGTCAAAAGAGAAAGTGGTAATAAATGTAACCTTTTCGTTTTTCAAATCAGATACGCTGCAGAAGATGACTTCGAAATGAGGTGCTGTATGAATCAAGCATTTGAAGACTTGAAGATGTATCAAAATTTTGATGAATTGGCGGATGATGTCCTCGATTTTGCAAAAGAGATTCTACCGGACCAGATGCTGTATTTATCAGCGATCGAAGCAGGACAACAACGGATGTTGAAGATTGCGAACGACAAAGCAGATATCCCGATGGTGGAAGGCATGCAGATTGAATTGAACCAATCGTTGTGTAAGCTGATTGATTTCGAGGCGAGACAGCCGGTCGTCCTCGAAGATATTCCGAACGCGGAACAACTCGGCGACTGGCGAAAGGGTCTGGAGGAGGCTCACGTCCGGTCTTACTTGGGTATTCCAATCGTCTTGACGAGCGGGGAGACGTTCGGCACATTATGTGCGATCAATAATCGGGTCAGCTTGTATGAACAGAAGAATGTTCAGCTATTGCAACGAATCGTTCGACTCTTCTTGTACTACTTGGAGCTTGAGCGTCATGCTTGGAAGGATGCGTTGACAGGACTGCACAATCGGCGGTACTTAACGAAGCAGTTCGAGGAGCATCCCGGGCAGACAGGAGCTGTCTTCTTCCTTGATCTCGATGGCTTTAAGCAGGTCAACGATGTCTATGGACACGAGACGGGGGACATCGTCCTGCAAGAAGTCGCACAACGCTTACGACAGTTCGTCCGCCAACAAGACGACGCGATAGCCGTACGCTTAGGCGGTGATGAATTCATTCTTCATTTCGGTCATTCGGATTCAAGGGCAGGGTGGGAACGACTCGCAAAGCGGATCGTCACTGCGTTAAGTGAGTGGGAAACGGACTACCGGGTGTCGACGAGTATCGGGATCGTGTTGTATGACACTGCGTTTCGTCCAGAGTTGCAAGCCTTATTACAACAGGCGGATGTTGCGCTATATGCCGCTAAGTCGTCTGGGAAGAATACGTATCAGTTTTATGAGTTAGTAAAAGAGTGAAGACTATCAATCTGAAGAATATTTATTCGGTATAGAACAGGTTGTTTGGCTTATTATGGTAAAATACAAATAAAAATTAAATCGCTTGTAAAACACTCATGTGACGAATGAGTGTTTTTTTTGTTCTCAAGAATTAGAGACAGTTTTTTGTTAATAGCAAGAACAAACATCAATCGTAAACGCTTACAAAAAGATGGTGTTTTCGTTTTATACTGAATGCGTAGGAGGCCTCCACTTATGTTATTGAACGAAAAAAGTAAACGAATCCTTCATGTGATGCTTCATGAAGAAATCGTACAAATTCCATTTTTATTAACAATCTTACCGTATTCTAAACGAACTTTAGAGTATGAAATCGAACGTATTCAAGAATGGCTTGGATATCATCAATTACCGTTGATTGATGTGAATGGACCGATTTTGACGATTCCATCTGATAAGGGGATTGGAGAGAAATTAGAGAAAGCTGAATTAATCTTTTCGGAAGAAGAACGTGAGTTGTTGATCACATTCTATACGATGGTGGAAAAAGATTTTGTATCTTCCGTTCATTATCAGCAGTTGTTAAATGTATCGAAGTTTACAGTGCAAGAAAGTTTAAACGCTGTGAAAAAAGACGCGGTTCAATTTGGGATTACACTCAATTATTCTCGAAAAGATGGATATCACTTCTATGGGCATCTACAAACGATTTATTTGTATATGTACCGAGCGATTGAGCGATTAATTCGACTTTCTACGAAAAACGATTTGATGTCTATGATCATTGATGATTGGTCAGAGCGTTTAATTAAAGCGAAACAACACATTGAATCATATGAAGCAGAACAACAATTCCAATTTGTAGAAGAGCATCGAGAGAAACTATCTTATTTTTTGATGTTAGGTCGATCAATAGCTATCAAGGAAGTTGTACCCAGTGAAGAACCGCTGTTCGTGAAGAACATTGATTCAACTCTCATTTCTTATTTCGAAGAACGGACATTATTTGTTGATACGTTAGATCTCCTTATCCAAAGTGGTCCGAAGGTGGAAGAGGAAATTCAAAAAGATCTTCATGCTCGTCTTTTCAAAATCATGCATGAGGTGATTACTCATTTTGAGACGATTTCTTGCACTTTCATTATCGAAAAAGAGGCTCTTTGTGAAAAGTTAGTACTTCACTCGAAAGCTACGATGCAGCGCCTCTATTCAGGTTTGGAATCATCATCGGAATTAAAGCGGTATGTCATGGAAGAACACCAAGTATTACATGTTCTTGTATCGAAAGCGTTAGAACCATTCCGCAAGTTGATGAATCAAGACATACCAGATGTCGAAATCATGTATTATACGCTTCACTTTGCCACACATCTAAATCAGCAAGGAGAGCAATTGGATAAAAAGTTAAAAGCAATTGTTGTCTGTCCAAGTGGGATTAGTGTATCGCATATGCTTGATTACATTCTAAAAAATCAATTTCCTGAGATTGTATTTTTACCACCGGTGTCACAACGTGAAGTGGGTCAATTCGTGGAAATTATCGATGTGATTTTTACGACAGTTCCGTTAGAAGAGAGTATTCATTTGCAGGCAGATGTCATGCTTGTACCTACCTTGCCGACACGTTTTGAGCAAATTACATTAAGACGGTCGGTGGAGCAGCGTTTTCTAAAACGAAACCAATCAGATGAAATTCAATTGGAGGATTTGATTGCTGTCATCAAACAACATGCAACAATCCAAAGTGAATCAGCGTTACGACAGGAATTAAATCAGCTGTTATATCCAAGACAACCAAAACTGCTACAAGGAGGGCAACCGGTGCTAAATGATTTAATCACAACAAACCAAATACAGATACACCAACGGGTGGAATCATGGATGGATGCCATTCGAGTGGCAGCAAGTCCTTTACTACTTGAAAAGAAAATTCAACCAGCGTATATCGAAACGATGATTCAAAACGTTGAGTCTCATGGTCCATATATTGTCTTAATGCCAGATGTGGCGATTCCACACGCACGACCGGAAGACGGTGTACTTCAACTAGGAATGAGTATTTTGAAGTTAGAAGAACCTGTTTTATTTCCTCAAGATAAAGAAGTACGTCTGTTTTTTGTTCTTGCAGCCATTGATCAAACAACGCATCTAAAAGCGCTAAGCCAACTGACGAATCTTTTAGGAAATCAAGCAGATGTCACACGTTTACTAGAAGCAAACTCTGTAACAGATATCGAAACAATCATTGAACCATATTCTGAGGAGGACTAAATCATGAAGAAAATTTTAGTGGTATGTGGAAACGGACTTGGATCAAGTTTCATCATGGAACTTAACGTTAAAAAGGCACTTGAACAAATGGGGAAACAAGCAGATGTTTCTCATACGGATCTCTCGACTGCACAAACGGAACCGGCTGATATTTATTTAGGTGCAAAAGACATCATTATTTCGCTCGACAACGGCACTCGTGACATTGTTGCTCTTGAAAATGTCATGAATATCGAAGACATTAAGGCACAACTTAGTACGAGACTTTAACTAACAACACATAACAGAAGGGGGGACTGACCTTGCTTGATTTACTTATGCGAGATATTTTAGGGACACCAGCAATTTTGCTCGGTATATTTGCTCTTGTTGGATTACTGTTGCAAAAAAAGGATATTGCGACAGTTGTTTCGGGGACACTGAAGACAATCATGGGCTTTATCATTATTGGAGCAGGAGCCGGTGTTATCATCGCAGCACTCGAAATCTTTAGTAAAATGTTCGATCACGCATTCAGCATTCGGGGAATCATTCCAAATAACGAAGCAATCGTAGCAGTTGCTCAAGATGCATTTGGTGTAGAGACGGCAATGATCATGGTGTTCGGAATGGTCATGAACATTGTTTTGGCTCGATTTACACCATTCAAGTACATCTTCTTGACTGGACATCATACGTTATTCATGGCGAGTTTACTTGCGGCAATACTTTCAGTTTCCGGATTGAGTGGCGTTCTATTAGTTGTTGTAGGTTCGGTTCTACTGGGATTATGTATGGTTCTTTTTCCAGCTCTCTTGCAACCTTTCGTTCGACAAATCACTGGTTCTGATGACTTTGCAGTCGGCCACTTTGGTTCCCTTGGATACTTTATTTCTGGAACGATTGGTAAATATGCAGGAAATAAAGAACACTCAACTGAGCAAATTAAGGTGCCCAAACAACTAGGCTTCTTAAGAGATACATCCGTTGCCGTTTCTTTGACGATGACATTACTTTTTGTTGTCGTTGCTCTGTTTGCTGGACCAGGATTTATTGAAAAAGAATTATCGAGTGGTTCGAACTATATCGTCTTCTCCATCATTCAAGCCATTACGTTCGCAGCAGGAGTCTATATCGTACTTGCCGGTGTTCGGATGTTAATTTCTGAAATCGTACCAGCGTTTAAAGGAATTGCGGATAAACTAGTTCCAAATGCCAAACCGGCGCTAGATTGCCCGACAGTTTTCCCATTCGCACCAAACGCGGTCATCATCGGCTTCCTATCCAGTTTTGTCGCTGGATTGATTTCAATGTTCTTCTTACCTTTACTCGGATTATCAATCATCGTGCCTGGATTAGTACCACACTTCTTCACGGGTGCTGCTGCTGGCGTATTCGGTAATGCGACTGGTGGAAGACGAGGTGCAATACTTGGCTCATTTGCAAATGGTATTCTGATTAGCTTTTTACCGGCATTCCTCTTACCACTGCTCGGCAATCTCGGATTCGAAGGGACGACATTCGGGGATTCTGACTTTGCGTTCGTCGGTATTTTGATCAGTTGGATTGTTTCTCTATTCAGCTAAACGGGTTCCATTGCATCTTATTTCGTTATAAAAAGTTGTGCGTTTCATTTCTAGTTACACTAAAAGACCTGACGCTTCTGAATCCCTTCAGAAACGATCAGGTCTTTTTAGTTGCCATTAAGTCGATAAACGATCCGAATGATGTCCTTTTTCGGAAGCTCGGGGTATTTGAGGCATAACTGTTCAACGCAGGACACAGGATCGGTATCTTCTAACAAGCGGATGGCGTCTTGGACGATTGGATCATGTTGTACGTTGTCTTCAGAAGACGGAACAGTCGAATCGCTCGATTGATGAATCAGGTAAAACAATACCGTATGTACAGATACCAGCACGACTTTTGTCGCGAGAGAAATCGTGATCGACGCAACGTAGAGGTCCATCCAAAGTAAGACGCTCAAACTGACGGAACCGTTCACGACAGCAAACAGTATGTTCGAGAGGCGACGCTTAAACAGTCCACCGAGCGCACGCATCATCCCGTCGAATACGATGCTGACGACCAGGCTAGCGAGATAGAAACATACGAGAAACACCAGACAACCAACGAACGAGTCGTAGGACACATCTCCGACGTAGAAAATCAGTCCATCGAGCATCAGTAAAGGGAGCACTAAGAGCAGACTGAGCAACACAAGCGAGATGGAGGAAACCAGTCGTGACATCATATCATCCTTTCCGTGCAAATGATTTCGTTAGAGAAGAAACGCAACATACAAACTAGGATACCGCTTAACACAGTTGATTACAATTATTGACAAACAAGAGGCGTACACAGAATGTTACTCAGTTAAGCGTGGAAATCCTGTCAAAAAGCGCCTTTACGTCCAGTTAACATCTAGATTATCCATTGACAATCCTTACCTTTCCCTCTTACAATTGAAAATGATTATCAATACAAGTTGGGAGTTCTGCCTACCATGAACGTTAACCGTAAAAAATTACTGATTTCTACTGTCTCGATCCTGTCTTTGACATCATTATTGATCGGCTGCTCGAACCCGGGCGAGTCGACAGGAGAGCGAAAAGATAAAGATACATTGACGCTCGCGTGGCCACGCGACGTCGGAACGATGAACCCGCACGTCTACAACCCATCACAACTGTTCGCACAGTCGATGATCTATGAGCCACTCGTCCACTACGGAGAAGGTGGAAAGCTCGAGCCATATTTAGCCTCGTCTTGGAAGATCTCTCCGGACGGAAAAACGTATACGTTCACGCTCCGTGACGGCGTCAAGTTCTCGGACGGTTCGACGTTCGACGCAGCGATCGTCAAAAAGAACTTTGACGCGATCCTCAAACAAAAAGCCTTACATAGCTGGCTTGGCTTCATCACGAAAATTGAGAAGACAGAAGCTGTCGATGCGAAGACGTTCCGCCTGACATTATCCGAAGCCTATTACCCGACGATTCAGGAACTCGCGGTCGTCCGCCCGGTCCGTTTCCTCGGAGAAGCGGGATTCCCTGAAAACGGCGATACGTCGAAGGGTGTCAAAAAGGAAGTCGGGACAGGTCCATGGATGCTCGACGAATACAAACCGGATCAGTATGCGACGTTTAAGGTCAACAAGAACTATTGGGGTCCGAAGCCGAACATCGATCACATTAAGGTCGACATCATCCCGGATGCGGAGACACGTGTCTTAGCACTCGAAAAAGGACAAGTTGATCTGATTTACGGTGAAGGGGCGATCAGCATCGATGCCTTCAACCAGTTGAAGACGGATAAATCCTACAAGACAGAAATGTCCGAACCAGTCGCGACGCGTCTTCTCGTCTTGAATACGAAAAATAAGCGTCTGTCTGACGAACGCGTCCGCCAGGCGCTCCAGCACGGGTTTGATAAAGCCGCTCTCGTCGAAGGGATCACGTCGGGAATAGAAGCACCAGCTGACTACCTGTTGCCACCGAACATGCCGTACACGTCGAACCTGAAAGTGAAGCAACGAGATTATGACGTCAAGGAAGCGAATCGTCTCCTAGATGAAGCAGGTTGGAAACTGCCGAAAGGTGAAACGATCCGCGTCAAGGATGGTCAACCGCTGCAAATCGGAATGATGTATGATGCGGCCGAGCAGGTCCAAAAGGCGATGGCCGAAACACTCCAGTCGGAATGGTCGAAAATCGGCGTCGAGCTGAAGACGGAAGCTGTCGAATTACCGGATCAAGTCCAGCGCTTCAAGGACAACCGATTTGACATCAACTTCTACAGCAACTTCGGTGCACCGTATGATCCGCATACGTTCGTGAACCTGATTGATACGGATGGCTTCGGCTTCAAAGAAGCGATTTCGGCTTATCCGAATAAAGAACAACTGTTGCAAGAGATTAAAGATGTCTTGAAGACGACAGACGAGACGAAGCGTCAGAAGATGTACGCCGACATTCTGCCATCTCTCCAAGATCAAGGGGCATTGATTCCGATCTCGTACTTGAAGAAGATGGCGGTCTATCAGTCGGACGTGACGAACTTCCAGTTCCCGGCGAACCGGGATGAGAGTCCATTTGCCCGGATCGGCATTAAGTAAAGGAGGGATGACATGGGGGTCTTCCTCGTCAAACGCATATTATCCGTCATCCCGATTTTGTTACTGGCGGTCTTGATTCTGACAGGGTTGATTCATTTGTCACCGGTTGATCCGGCACAGGCCTATCTGTCCGCTGCTCATATCCAACCGACGGATGAACTACTCGCTGCCAAACGAGCAGAATTCGGACTCGATCAACCGTTCTATCAACAATACTTCGATGCCGTCATCCGCCTGGCGCAGCTCGATTTCGGCTCATCGTATCTTTCCGGAAAACCGGTCCTAGAAGATGTCTTGCTCCGCTTACCACCAACGGTCGAGCTGGCAGTGACAAGTCTACTGCTCGCACTCGTCATCAGTATCCCGCTCGGGTTCCTTGCCGGGATCAAGAAGAATGGATTCTTTGATCATCTCAGTCGGGCAATCGCCTTCATCGGGGCTTCAATCCCGTCGTTTTGGCTCGGATATCTATTTATCTTCTTCTTTGCCGTCCAGCTGGATTGGTTTCCGGTCGGTGGGACGGGAAGTGTGATGCACTTGATCTTACCGGCATTGACACTCGCCTTTCCGTTGATCGCCCTGTATACGCGATTGCTGCGCGGTAGTGTGATCGAAGCGTTGAATGAACCGTATGTCTTATTTGCCCGGACACGCGGATTGAAGGAAGGACGGATTCTTGGGAAACACGTCCTTCGGATGGCGATTCCGCCGATGATCACGGGTCTTGGGATGAACCTTGGGAAGTTGCTGACGGGAACGATCATCGTCGAGACCGTCTTCTCGTGGCCAGGATTCGGTCGCTACTTCATTGAAGCAATCTTTGATCGGGATATGCCGGTCATCCAAGGCTACGTCTTTCTCGCGGCACTCGTCTTCATCGGTAGCAGTTTGCTCGTCGACATCATTCAAGCCGTGCTCGATCCACGCCTAGCGAAAAAAGGAGGGACGGTATGAATACTCCACTTCCAGCAACAATGATCCGGTCGCGGTATACACCGCTTCTTTATCTTTGTGCATTCGTCTTAATCGGGATGGCAGGCATTGCTTTGTTCGCACCATGGATCGCGCCGCATGATCCGAACCTCGTCGACTTGACGCAAAAGCTTCATGGTCCGTCGTCAGCCTATCCGCTCGGAACGGACCAGCTCGGACGCTGTCTCTTATCGCGCTTGATTTACGGCGCGCGGATCTCACTCGGTTGCGCCGTGTTGATTTTCATCGCCTCACTTGCGATCGGACTGTTCGTCGGAACACTAGCCGGCTATCGTGGTAGCTGGATCGATCAACTCTTGATGCGCCTGTGTGACGGTGTGATGGCATTTCCGAGTCTGATTCTCGTCCTCGGTCTCGTCGGTATCTTCGGTCCAGGTCTCAAGCAAGTCATCATCGCCTTGATGCTCGTCCAGTGGGTCTACTACGCGCGGATGTTCCGCGGAATGGTCATGACGTTGAAGACGGAAGCGTTCATCGCCGCTGCTCGTGTCAACGGTTCGTCTTCGTGGAAGATCATTCGGACGCATATTCTGCCGAACATCTTACCACCGCTGCTCGTCATCGGGACGCTTGAGATGGGCTGGGCGATCATGGATATCTCGGCGATGTCGTTCCTCGGTCTTGGTGTCCAGTCACCGACAGCCGAGTGGGGGGCGATGATTCACGAAGGAAAATCGTACATCCGGACGAATCCGGAATTGATGATTTATCCGGGACTTGCGATCATGCTCGTCATCATCAGCTTTAACCTAGTAGGAGAACAGTTAGCAGAACGATTCGGTGTGTCAAAAACGATGAAATGAGAGGAGGTGCCCGTATCGAACCGATCTTAGCTGTCGACGGTCTGACCGTCCGTACGAAACAACAAGTGACACTGATTGAAGAGGTATCATTCTCGATTCAACCTGGTCGGATCCTCGGTCTTGTCGGAGAGAGTGGTTGTGGGAAGACGGTGACGAGTCTCGCTTTGATGCGTCTGCTCAATCCGCAGACGACAGACGTCACCGGTGACATCCAACTGAATGGCAGATCAATCATGTCTCTATCCGAACGAACCGTCCGAACGATTCGAGGCGGTGAGATTGCGTTCATCATGCAAAATCCGATGAGTGCCTTCACACCGGTCTATTCGATCGGGCACCAGTTGATCGAGACGATTCAGACCCATTCACGTTGTTCGAAACGTGAAGCGAAACAACAAGCGATGACGGCACTCGAAGAAGTCAATCTGACGGATGCCGCCCGATTGCTCAAAGCTTATCCATTCGAACTGAGTGGGGGGATGTTGCAACGGATCATGATCGCCTTAGCCGTTGCCCTGCGCCCAAGCGTCTTGATTGCCGACGAACCGACGACGGCACTCGATGTCTTCAATCAGAAGACGGTTCTTGAATTACTCGAACGGATGCGGGCAACTTACGGAACGGCGATGTTACTCATCTCGCATGATCTAGGTGTGATCGCTGAACTTGCAGACGATGTCCTCGTCATGCAGCAAGGACGGATCGTTGAGCAAGCAGATGTTTTTGAATTGTTTGATCGACCGCAACATCCGTATACACAGTCACTTCTTGCACAGCATCTAGGAAGGGAGGCGTTCGGATGAGTTTACTACAGATCGATCAAGTCTCACACGTCTATAAACGCCGGTTTCGACCAGCACAGACCGTCTTACATGATGTGTCGTTGACGCTTGAAGCGGGACGCTGTCTCGGATTGCTCGGGTCGAGTGGTGCCGGGAAAAGTACGCTCGGACGATTGTTGCTCGGACTCGAACGCCCGTCAAGCGGTACGATCTGGTTCAACGGTATCGACCGGCATGCGACAAAACGACCATTTCAAGGTGACGTCCAAGTCGTCTTTCAGGATTCCTTCGCTGCGGTCAATCCGAAGCTGACGGCTGCCGATATCATCGCCGAACCGCTTGATAACTTCATTCGTTTAAAGGGTGAAGCACGGCAACAGCGTCTCGTCACGCTTATCGAACAAGTCGGGCTCAAGGCGACGGATCTGACAAAATATCCGGCGCAGTTCAGTGGCGGGCAACTGCAGCGAATCGCGATTGCGCGAGCGATTGCTGCTGAACCACGTCTGATCGTTTTAGACGAAGCAGTCAGTAGCCTCGACATGGTCAACAAACGATTGATTCTTGCATTGCTAGCTGACTTGAAGCGGCTACACGGTCTAACATATGTCTTCATCACCCATGACATTAAAGCTGCCGAGCAACTTTGCGACAGCTTCGCGATCTTAGAGCAGGGACGTCTCGTCGGGCACTACCCGAGTTTAGTTGCGTTCGATGCTGCGACGGATCCTGCCGTCGAACAGATGCGCCAAGCAAAACTTGCCGTGCATCCAAGGCAACGAACGATTCGAAAGACACAAGCAAACAAAGGATAACGGACGGCTGAACGGCTCCGTTATCCTTTTTGTGTTGTAGCGGTGGATCAATAAGCCGTTTTTCGGAACCGAAGTGCTGACCAGCCGAGTGTGAGAAGAATCCAAATGAGACAAGAAGCGACACCGATTAGATGGGACGAAGAAAAAAACGACGTGTGCGATGGAAGCGACAGTAGCGCACCAGGCATAAAGAATAGAATGTCTGGCATTAGCGAAGGAAGTGCGACGAGTAGCAAGGAAACGACGAGCGACAGGATGCCGATCGGAACGGCGCGTTGCAAAAAGGTGCTGATCAGAAGTGTCAGACTGACGACGAATAACGTCCAAAGACTAAAATCGAGAATGATGCGAAGTGCAAGCATCGGTGAGAGAGATCCGAACCAATAGACGGTCAAACTATAGGACGTGAGTGCGCCGATCAGAATCCCGAATAGACTAATCATCCCGTGACTGAACCATTTCGACAGCAGATAGATATTTCGCGAGACGGGACGCGTCAGAATGAAATCCTGCATGCCAGTTTGTCGGTCTGAAGCAAGCAATCCCATGAAGCTCATGATCAGGACAATCAAGCCGAGCTGATTGAACTGTCCGTGGATCGTTGCGCTGAAGACGTCAAGCGGTTGCGGAGTAGGACGATTCGGATCAACGATGATTCCGTCTGCATTTCCGACGTGTGCGAGCAAGACATCCATGTACATCAACAGTAATGGTTGTGTCACCCCGAGGGCAATGAAGAACAGCGGTAACCAAACGATCTTCCATTCTTTCCATGCTTCCAACCACTCGGTCCATGTCAGCGTATAAAAGGTCCTCATACGTCTGCCACCATGTCGAGGAACCGTTCCTCGAGTCTGATCGGTTGATAGGCAATCGAAGCAATCGACCATCCTAGCTGAATCAGAGTAGTCGCTAACTGCGAGAGATCAAGCGGCTGCTGCGCGGAGAACTGATAGCAGCACGGGTTGATTCGATCAATCTCGACTCGTGGAAATAGTGTCGCAGAAAAAGACGGGGCAGCTGTAAGCGTCTCGACTTGAATCCGATATTGATCCACGTTGCGTTGATTGTCGAGTGGACCTAACAATTTTCCGTGTTTAATGACGAGGAAGCGATCGCAACACGTCTTTGCGTCTTCTAAGAGGTGCGTTGAGACGATGATCGTCATCCGTTTCTTTAAGCGGAGGATCAATTGATTGATATCATGTCGACCACTCGGATCAAGGGCGGAAGCCGGTTCGTCGAGAATCAAAAATATCGGTTCATGTAAGATGGCTTGGGCGATTCCGAGACGTTGGCGCATCCCGCCGGACAAGCGTTCGATGACTTCTGTTTGTTGATCGTGGAGTCCAACTTCATTTAGAACGTCCGGAATCCGCTTATTTAACGTTGCGCGATCGAGACCTGACAAGCGACCGAAAAAACGTAATGATTGTTCGCACGTCATCCAAGGCTTAAAGTCGGTCTGTTGTGATAAGTAGCCGATCGATTGCTGCTGTTGACGGATGGAGCGCGAAGACATCGTGATCGAACCACGGTCACTCTCGATCATGCCGCTCAGACATTTCAGGAGTGTCGTCTTTCCGGCACCATTCGGACCAATCAGTCCAAGACATTCATGTTCGTGAATCGTAAAGGAAATATCGTCTAAGATAAGACGTCGTTGAAGTGAAAGCTGGAGATGAGAAATCTGAATCATGCTGTCATCCTCCTTCCGAGGACGAAGTAGAGAATCGAGCCAATCGGCTGGACGAGGAGAATAATCAATAACCAAGTAGTCGGTGTCGCGATCCGGTCCTTCCGTCTAAACCAATCGATACAGGCGCAGCTGAGTAGAATCAGGTTGATGGAGATGTAAATCAATAATAGGGGCAGGAATTGTTCCCAGTTGATTTGTGATAAGGCAGAGAAATCTGTGTTCATAAAAAACCCTCCTTTTCTATTACCATTATCAATAATGAAAATAGAAAAGTCAATGCCATAGACGAATCATCGTTAGTTCTCAATCAGTTAGAGCTATGATAAACTTCTCTTATCAAAATTTTCCAAATGCGATTTGAATCAAATAGTTTAAATGAAAAACGAACTATCAAACGAATCATGATT
Source organism: Exiguobacterium sp. s78 (assembly GCF_018618985.1). Lineage (NCBI taxonomy): Bacteria > Bacillati > Bacillota > Bacilli > Caryophanales > Exiguobacterium > Exiguobacterium sp. s78. The sequence goes on along the minus strand of NZ_JACSNB010000001.1, from coordinate 1,559,154 downwards.
TTAAGGAGGCTTATATGCAGATTTATCAATTCAAAAAAGAGGTTGGTAAGAAGATCACGAAATTTGATTCGAACTTTGTGATGTCACGGATCATGCAGACGGAAAAAGTGACGCATATCGGATGCATCCATTTAGAGAAGGATGGCGTGGTCGGTTATCACCAGGCTGTCGTGCCGCAACTTCTATTAATTGTAGAGGGTGAGGGCTTTGTAAGAGGGGAAACGGATGACTACATAAATGTTCAGTGTGGGGAAGCCGTGTTTTGGAAACAAGGAGAATGGCACGAAACGAAGACGGATACGGGTTTAACAGCGATCGTGATCGAAAGTGAGTCACTGGATACGTCATCTCTCGTTTCCGTATGACGAAACTAAGTGGGATACATAAAGAAGTTGACTCAAAAAAAGAATGATTCGCTTTCTCACGCCCTTTCCTCAGGCGAGACACAAGCCAGTTTTCCTGCTTCATTCAAGCAGGAAAGCGGGTCTTGTTTGTCTCTGACAGCGCAAAAATGCGCTTTTCCTGTAGGAGTGGCGTGTAAAGCGTCATTCTTTTTATCTTTGTCGAGACTAGAGTTTGCGTCAGCCTCTACTCTGATTCCGTACACCGTTTTTCTAATTCTTCGAGACATAGATGTAACCGAACAGTTATCATTTCTCGATTCCCCATCTGTTGCGTTGTTTTAAGATTGAGATGAGGATGATTTAGAATGTCGTAGTGCTCATAAGCTTCTTGCAATACCCATAATGTATAATCATCCAGTATCCGTCGAGTTTGAGTGGTGAGTTCGTCTCCAACCACGTTAGAGCAATATCCGCTTATGAATCCATCAGCTATTTTGTTAAGAACATAACTTTTTTCTTGATATGCTTGATTTATGTATCGTGGAGCATTTGAGAAGGCTGGTAACAAAAAATTGTAACAAAAAACAAAGTAAGCTGCATATTTCAAATCAAAGTCCAATCTTGGAAACGGGTCAATGATTGCAATGTGTTTATCACTTAAAATTAAATTTTCTGGTGTTACATCTTGATTCACGAGCGAGATCTTTTGAACCTGAGTTCGTCTATTTTCAATTAAAGCATGAATATGCTGACTGACTTTTTCTTTATCAAAGCAAAGATTAGAGTGAATGAGAGCATTTAAGGCGGTTAAGACGTGTTCATTTTCTTCCAGCCATAATTCATCCTCGTTTCTTAAATCACTACCTTGTAAAGTTTCCACTTGCCAGTGCAGTTCCCCGAAACCAACAATAGAGGTTTTCTGGTTGTGTATACGATGAAAAATTTGTCCTAATTTCGTACCGTAAGAATGGGCTTTATTCTGATCGAGTAACAATAAATCTGTTCCACGACCCATGAACGTTTCTACTGTAAATACTGTGTCATCTTCAATAAAATACTGATAAAAGTCAGGACAGACATTTTGGTCACTTGTATTGGCATGTAAATAGTAAGCTTTCGTAGACTCATACTCTGTAGTCAGCTCTTGTTCATCAATCTGTTGCAACTCCCCATAAGCCTCATTCTTTTTTATGCGAATTACAAGGTCTTGATCATCTACTCTTTTTAACTTATATACAGTGTGCCAAGCTCCTTCACCAATCTTTAGAATCTGTTCTGCTTTTATGTTTAACGTATCCAGTACAATTGCATCAAGATCTTCTTTGATCCGTTTCATGGGGTCTATTTTCTCTCCCTCACAATGTTGTCTCGTTTCAGTTTGGTGAAAATACTCTTCTAGAAACGGAGCGTGTTTAGGGCAAGATGACGAGTGAGACGGTCCGTTCAGTTGCCTGGTCTTCTGTCTCTAGGTGATGATATTTTTCGAGCAATGTTCGCATGTCCTGTTGAAAATCATTGAAGGTTTCATCCGTCAGTTGCAATTTCGCGATCGAGAACGTCGAGTGGTCCTGACCTTGCGTTTGAACGGTCTGTTCGAAGTACGTCTGGTACTGCTGCAAGACATACATGAAGTAGAACGAGACGAAGTTCACTTTTTCATCGTACGTCGCACTGTTCCAGTCTGCTTCGCTGATTTGATAACCGCTCGTGTTCAAGGCATAGATTTTTTCCTCGACTTTTCCGACGCGCTGGACGGCGACGATTTTCAACAACTGATCGTCCATCATCGCATTGACTTGCCGGTATAAGGTCGACTGCGGTACATCCGTTAAACGTTGATTCAGTTGCATGATTGATAAGCCGTCTTCGCGATCAATCAATTCGAGTGCAATCTTAAACCGGACATGATTTTTGAATAAGTTAAAGTTCACGACGTGTTCCACTCCTTCGTTCAATCGATTCTAAAACTATCTTATCATGCTTTTGGAAACATTCTTAAAAATGATAATGTAAAAAGAGGGAATTTGATGTATTCCTTGAATGATTTACATTAGAGTATGTTTTAGAAAGGAGCCTTCATATGAAAAATACAAGTTATCGCTACGGTACATATGCACTCATTACAAGTTTTTTCTTATTCTTCATCGTTCAGATGTTCCGAGCGTATATTGAATTATCTCCAGAATTTCTAGGAGAAAACCTTGGTGAGTATTACTTAACATATTTCCCGATGAGTGCGTTGATTCTTGGACTCGTCTTACTGATCCACGGCTGGTGGACTGAAGATGAGAAAAAACAGCGTGAAAAGTTAGTTGCAAAAAATCAACAAGAATCGAATGAATCGGTGTGACATCATTCCGTTGATACAGAAGACCGACAACGATTTTTCGTTGCCGGTCTTTATCGTTTCATAAGCCTTATTTCGCAAAACGTTTAATCGCGAACGGTCCGATCGGTTCAGTCGTCGATCGTTGCATGATCAATTCACTGAGTACTTTTCCGACTAAGCTGCTGAACTTGAACCCGTGACCGGAGAAGCCGGCGGCGATCGCGATGTGCGGATAGTCCGGATGCAAATCGATGATGAAGTCCTCATCTGGCGTCATCGTATAGAGACACGTTTTGCCGTGAGCTAAAGTATCGATTGAGGGCATGAACGTATTCGTGAACTGTCGTAAATCAGCCAGATCACCCGTCTCTTGACCGAATGGACGGCGTGGTTGATTCGGATCAACGGGAATCCCACCGTCGTGGCGTCCGATTTTCAGGCCGGTTTGAGCGATGCTTGGAAAACCGTAATAATAACCGGCGGGTGTATCAAAGGCGAAGGCAGGGAACACCGCGTCGTTAAATACCTCTTCCGCTGCTTCGAACCAGGCGAACGTCTTGCGGACCGGTCGCAGCGGTAAGGAGAGTCCAGTCTGTTCCAGTAACGGACCAGACCAGGCACCAGCTGCGACGATCAACGCGTCAGCCGAATAGGTGTCTGATCCGACGGTCACGTCAACGCCAGTGGCGTGGGCAGTGAGCGTCGTCACTTTCGCATTCGTCCGAATGTCGACGCCGTTCGCGACAGCAAGATCGCGATACGCTTCAATACAATCCTCGCACTTCAATACACCAGACGTCGGTTCAAAACAGCAGATATAATCGTTGGGCATCGTTAAGCCGGACCAGCGGGTTCTAACTTCCTCAGCCGTCAGGACCTCGAGCGGCAAATCGTATTGCGCTGCACTCCTGATGATCGTTTGCATCGAACGGGACGAACGGTGACCAGCGTTTAAGACTCCCGTGTTCAGGAATAGACTTCGGCCGCTGATCTGTTCTAACTCATACCATAAGCGTTGCGCGGCTAATGCCAGTGGTACGTAGGCTTCACCTTCACCGTAGGCATGGCGAATGATCCGAGTCTCCCCGTGATGGCTCGCCTGATCATGCGGTGGATTGTGGGCATCTAACAATAGGATTTTTTGATCGGTTCGTGAAAGATAGTAGCCGGCTGCCATCCCCATGGAACCGGCACCGACGATGATGACATCATAATGGGACATCTGGTTCGACTCCTTCATATGTAAGTTCACACCAGTATAGAGTGAGAACCTAGAAATGACAAATGAAAGATTAAATCTCGAAGCGACGGGCTTCTTGTTCTAAGTGTTCCGTTCGTGTGTTTAAATCACCGACAAGTGTATGCAACGTCGTGATCGTCGCGATCATCTGTTCAGATGCAGCGGCGACTTCCTCGTTACTTGCCGTATGTTCTTCCGCGACAGCGGCAATTTCCGTCAAGGCATTACGAATGAACCGTTCTGCCTGCAAGACGTCTTCCATCTGTTGGGTCATCTGCTGTGTTGCTGACGAGACGTGCGTGACTTGATCCGTCAACCGTTCGAACGTCGTATCTGTATCGAGAACGATCTGTTCACCGGCTGCAGTTGCTTCGACCGTCGTCTTGAAGCTATGTTGCATCTGCTGCGCACTGGCTTCAATCGACGTGACGATTGTTGCGATCTCACTGACACTGCTAGCGACGTGGCTTGAGAGATTCTTGACCTCGGTCGCGACGACAGCGAATCCTTTTCCTTGTTCACCAGCTCGTGCCGCTTCAATCGCGGCATTAAGGGCGAGTAGATTCGTCTGTTCGGAGATACCGCGGATGATACCGACGAGCGTTTGGATATCCGATGATTGCTGTTTCAGTAAATCAATCTGTTCAGCAGACTGCGTGACGTGCTGATGAATGTGGCGCATCTGTTCGACAGAAGCGGACATTTGATCCCGTCCGACTCGTGTCAGTGTTGCCATCTGCTCCGTCGTTCCTTGAATTTCGACACCAGACTGATTCGTCGTCTCGATCAATGCTGCGAACCGATTCATCTCGTCATTCAACGAAAGCGTGACTTGCGTCTGACTTTCTGTTCCGGTCGCGATTTCCGACATCGTATGAGCGATTTGTTCGGAACCGTCGAGTACTTCTGATGTACTTTGATCAATCGATTGACTCGTTGTCGAGACGAGAGTGGCTGTCTGTTTGATATCAACGATCATCGTCCGTAACATCTCGTTCATATCACGAATCGAGATCGCAAGCGCATAGATTTCGTCTCTCGAAGCAATCGTCAAATCGGTCAACGTCTGTTTTGCCTGATCCAGTCGTCCCTCGGCAATCAAGGCAGCGACTTTCTGTAACGTCTCGAGCGGACGTAATTTTCGACCGAGTACGATGTAGAGCAAGACGAGTGTGATCGTTAACAGAAGAAGTAAAAGTCCAATGAAAATCGGTGCATTTTGTTTTAATATTTCTGTTGTGAGGGCATCGATTTCTTTCGCAGCGATGTCGACGCCAAGAATTCCGATGATTTGACCAGACGCATCCTTTAACGGAACGTAGACACTCATATACTGTCCATATACAGGATCATCAATGATGTCCGTCGCGTGTGCTCCACCATTTAATACGTCCTTCATATCAGCGACTTTTGCGCCACTCGCCGGTTCATTAATCTTTGCGGCATCTTTCTTCGGAAGACCGTCAATCAGCAAACGAACCTTGTTTTGGTCGATGCGTGCTGTGTATGTATACAAGAGTCAGTTTTGTTTACGTAAGGTATCAAGTTGATTCCGTAGGGTTTCATACTGCTCGGACGCGACAGGCGATTGTAGGAATTCGCTATAAGCCACTGTGTCGAATGTTTTGCTGATGCGAAGCGCGTCCTTTTCGGCGGTCGCTTTCAGCGTTGAGACTGCAGTTTGTTTTGTATTGAAGTATAAGGCCAGACTACTAAAAACAAAAAAGGCAATCAAAATCAAACTAATCATTACTAAAAGACGTGTTCGGATGGAATGGTTCTTGGTTGTGTTTTTCACATGCAACCGTCCTTTCAACTCATATTTTCTATCTGTAATTCATTTATCGGTCGTTAAAATACATATTAAACAGGACCTTTTGACGATTTTTTTATAAAAGGTCGTAAGAAAAACCGTTTTTTCTTAAAAAAGGATTTATTAAGAATGATTCAGGGCACATAGTAGATAGAAAAAAAATACAAGTTGAGGGAAGAGGGATTGAGATGGAAAGTGAAGTCGATCATCGAATCGAGGCAAGACATGTATATGAAAATGAATTACGAAGACACGCGGTCAGCACAAAAAAAACCACATTTCGATTGATGACATGTCTACGTTGCCAATCGAAGATTCTGTTGAAACAGGGACATCAGGATAGCCATCAATGTGACGCGAACTAAAAAATCCCGCTCTTAGGAGCGAGATTGAACAAAGTGTATAGGTAGGAAAAGCAACGGCTAGAATGACAAAAACAATCATGAGCACTTGTTTTTCGGTCGTTCACGTTAGGATTTCATAGGCAACACATAGCGTAATAATAATTGTTGGATACAGGCAAGTAGCGTTCCGATTGTCAACGGAGCAAGAATCAAACCGATTCCGATGATAATCAGACCAGGCGCGTCGTCAATCTGACCAATATAGAAAAAGACAGGAAAGAGACATGCCGTTAAAATGGCGACGATATAAAAAGACAATTTCATCGATTGAATGGAAGCTGTGATGAGCGGAAAAGCCGGAGGAGCCATCGACATATATCGAAGGATGCGGAGCGCATGGAATAAAATCAAAAGAGTCGGGAAGAAGATAAGGTATGCGGTCAATAGAACACTGTAGCCAGGTCGCTCGAGTAACAAGTTTTTCGTGATACCATGCCAGACAAGTGGGATACCAAGACCAGCTAAACCGAACAGACTGAAGATGATACCGAAGACGATAAAGCGTAAAAACCGAACTTGCCAGACGAAATGATTCACGATATCAACTCCTTTCGAGGCAACAAACGTTTCTTTTAGTATACTGCATCTCCCGAAAGGCTAGTAGAAAATTCAAGTGAAGAGGCAACCGCACTTTAAAATAGTGTCATGAAGATGAAATAGATTAAGGAAATGGAGGTCACGTGATGAAACGAGAGCAACATGTCACGCCGCATCCAAAAGGTGGCTATCAAGTGAAAGCTGCCGGTGCGACTCGAGCAACCAAACGATTCGCTACACAGAAAGAAGCGATTGCAGAAGGGCGTCGCATTGCGAAAAGTCAGAAGACAGAGCTCGTCATTCATAACAAAGAAGGGCAGATTCGCGAAAAAGATTCCTACGGACACGATCCATTTCCACCACGAGGTTGAGCTATCATATACGACACGTTCTGAGCATCAGAACGTGTTTTTTAATGATCCTCATGTCAAATGTTTTTGACATGAGGATGGAAGTTCATTACAGTAGAGATGTAAAAAGAATTTGACACGTCGTGGAGGTATGAACGTGAGAAACCACATCAAGGAGCGACGTCTAGCGGCAAAATTATCGCAACAAGAACTGGCTGACCGTTGTCAGGTCAGTCGGCAGACGATCAATGCGATTGAAAACAACAAGTATGATCCGACTTTACAATTAGCGTTTAATATCGCCAAAGTCTTGCAGACACAAGTCGATCATCTGTTCATTTCAGAACAGGAGGAATGGGATGTCTAAGAAAAAAACGGTTTTATTTTTAGTGACGCTCGTGATAGTGGCGAGTCTTACCATCATTAGTATGATCATCGAAAACAACGTAACGTTCTTCTCGATTGTTCAATTGGCGATTTTGTTGATCATGTTCTTCTCGTATTTTACGTGGGCGCGTTCAGGAGAAGACAGTCGACCGACACCGAATGATGAACTTGGAGAAAAGATTACGACGGAGAGTGGGCTCGTTAGCTACAAAATTCTGATCGTCCTGATTTTTGGATTTATTTGTCTCGATTACTTTTTACATGGATCAACGAATCTGTTATTGATCGTCTTGTTCGCGATCGGACTGACACTGTTGCCGATCATTGAATTCCTAAAGGCACGATCCTATCGATGAAAAGAAATGGCAGTCGATCTTCTGCAACGGATGTTAGATACATTACTGGGAGAGACGACTCGGGTAATAGTGCAAGTGCCAATTAACAGCGATTTTTTATGGAGGAAGGGAATCACCGTGACGGAATTAGAGTACCGATTAAGGAAACATATTGCCGAGATGGATTTCGAGAAAGCAGCGAAATTATTTTTAGAGTTAACAAAAGAAGAGCAATCCAACATGATCCTGAGTGCAGGGTTTGATACGTTTCATCTCACGATATATGCCTTTATGAATTATTTACTCCAACACCATGAATCAAGCGAGATACATGATTTGACGTCTTCATTGATGTTACATCCACTTTGCCATCTCGAGGGAGCTTGCGTAATCGCTTTATTCCATGCAAAAAAAGCAGTCGAATTAGATCCTGATAACATCGAATGGTATATCAATTTATTGATGTTTGAAAAGCATCCCGATGCCTGGTTTGCGCAAACAGAAGTAGAAGAAGTCTACCGACGGATCAAAAAGTTAGAGTCGAAGAACCTAAAGTGAGATTTTAGACAGACCAATCACTCTGCAAAATCGAGTACATATACAGATCGTCAAACTGACCACGTGTTTTCTCATATTGACGAAGCAACCCTTCGCGTTGAAAACCAAGCCGTTCAAGCAATCGTTGTGAAGCGGAATTCTCTGGTAAGACGAGTGCTTCAATACGATTTAAAGAGAGCTCTTCAAACCCATATGTGATGACTGCAAGCGCTGCTTCCTTCGCGATGCCTTGTCCCTGATAGGCAGAATTCAACTCAAACCCGAGTTCTGCCCGCTGATGACGTGTTGCTTGATTCAAGAAACCGCAACTGCCGATGATGACATCGTCTTCTTGCAACGCAATCCCGAACCGGATACCCGAGCCTTCGCGACGAATCGAGGCGTACCAGTCAATCTCTTCAAGCGCGTCTGCTTCTGATTGGAACGGAGCGAGCCCCATCTGTTTGACGACGTGTTCGTCTGATAAATAGGCGAGGACACTTGTAGCATCTTCGGGTAACACTTCGCGTAAGACGAGACGGTTCGTTTTAAGCGTTGGGAAAGTATGTAACATTCAAAAATCTCCTTTGCAAGAAAATGTAAAAAGCTGTTGTGCAGTCTTTAAGTCATATGGTAAGATTCTCCACAACAAGAGCATATCATTTCGTTGACGAGAAAGAGTAATGATTGTCCCTCTGCCCTACAGAAAACCGGGATTGCTGAGAACCGGTAGCCAGATCAATCATGAAGATCCTCTCTGAGAAGTCACGCTGAACCATTCAGTAAGCGTGACCGGGTGTCCACCGTTACATGGAATGCACATGATAGTGTGCAACTAAGTGCTGTCGAGAATAAGCATTCTCGGCGGAATATGGGTGGTATCGCGGTGAAGTCCGTCCCTGACAAAGGGGGCGGACTTTTTTGTATTCTCTTAGTTACCGACAAAGGAGCGAACAAGAGATGACGTCACAAAACCAAGCAGAAACCGTACAACAACGCGAAGCGCGTGTCCGAAACAGATGGAAACAAGATCAGGTCTTCGCACGATCGATCGAGCAACGCACGGAAGCGGAATTCGTATTCTACGAAGGACCGCCGACTGCGAACGGTTTACCCCACGTCGGTCATGCACTCGGACGAACCGTCAAGGATACCGTCGCCCGCTATAAGACGATGCAAGGATTCCGGGTCGAACGAAAAGCCGGCTGGGATACACATGGACTACCGGTCGAACTCGGGGTCGAGAAACAACTCGGCATCTCCGGCAAACAAGCGATCGAAGACTATGGTGTTGAAGCATTCATCGCACGCTGTAAGGAAAGTGTCTTCTCCTATGAAACACAGTGGCGTTCCTTCACGGAAAAACTCGGCTACTGGGTCGACATGGATGACCCTTACGTGACGATGGAGGACGAGTATATCGAAAGCGTCTGGCACATCCTCGGGACGATCCATGACAAAGGCTGGTTGACGAAGGGACATCGTGTATCACCGTATTGTCCGAGCTGTCAGACGTCACTTAGTTCCCATGAAGTCGCGCAAGGCTATCAGGACGTGACGGACTTATCGGCGACGGTCAAACTCCCGATCGTCGGCATGGAGCAGACGTTTCTACTTGCATGGACGACGACACCGTGGACGTTACCGGCAAACGTCGCGGTGGCGGTTCATCCGGAATTGACGTATGTCACGGTAGCGTTTGAAGGAGAGCAATTCATTGTCGCAAAAGCGTTAGTCGCTGAACTGTTCTCAGAATCCGTCGAGGTCGTATCCGAACAGCTCGGTGCGGAACTCGTCGGCTTGTGTTATGAACCACCGTTTGATTTCGTGACGCCAGAGAACGGTCACACGGTCGTCGGGGCGTCCTTCGTCCAAGCGACGAGCGGAACCGGACTTGTCCATCTTGCTCCAGCGTACGGGGAAGAAGATTACCGGGTCGTCCGGGAAAACGGTCTGTCATTCGTTAATGTCGTCGATGCTGCTGGATGTTACACGGACGCCGTTCCACCACTCGTTGGTCGATTCGTCAAGGAGTCAGACGTCGCGATCATCCAGCTGCTCGCTGAACGGGGACGCTTGTTTGCGAAAAAACGCTATACGCACAGCTATCCGCATTGTTGGCGATGTGACTCGCCACTGCTCTATTACGCACAAGACAACTGGTTCATCGAGACGACGGCCGTCAAGGAACAACTCCTTGCGAACAATGCGTCTGTGACGTGGTATCCCGATCACGTCAAGGAAGGGCGGTTCGGGAAGTTCCTTGAGCAACTCGTCGACTGGAACATCAGTCGCAATCGCTACTGGGGCACCCCACTGAACGTCTGGGAGTGTGAAGCGTGTGATACGACGTTCGTTCCGAAAAACAAGGCTGAGTTGTTGCACCGGACGACGACATCGACGGAATCCGTCGAGTTGCATAAACCATACGTCGATGCGTTATCGGTCTCGTGTCCGACGTGTCAGGGAGTGATGCACCGGACACCAGAAGTCATCGATGTCTGGTTTGATAGCGGAGCGATGCCGTTCGCGCAACAGCATTATCCGTCACGGACGCAGACGCTTAACCGCTATCCAGCCGATGTCGTCATCGAAGGCATCGATCAGACGCGGGGCTGGTTCTACAGCTTGCAAGCGATCTCGACACTCTTCACGGGACAGCCTGCTTATAAGCGCGTCCTCGCACTCGGGCACGTCCTCGATGAGAACGGGCAGAAGATGTCGAAGAGTCGTGGAAATGCCCTCGACCCGGTGGCTTTAATCGAAGCATATGGTTCTGATAGCTTACGCTGGGCGCTACTCGTCGACAGCAGTCCGTGGAGTGCGAAACGGTTTGCTGAGCGGATCGTCCAAGAAGCAAAATCAAAACTAGTCGATACACTGGATCATGCCGTCCAGTTCTATCTGACGTATGCCAAGCTAGACGGATTTGATGGCTCACGTCCGCAAAAACGGACGCGTCTCGACGAATGGTTGCTCTCGCGTGTCCATCAGACGACGCAAGACGTGACGGATGCGATGGACGATTATCAATTGACTCAAGCAGCACGGAGTCTTGCGCAACTCGTCGATGAGATCAGTAACTGGTACATCCGCCGTTCTCGGGAACGTTTCTGGCAAGCTGACTGGTCGCAAGAGAAACAAGCCGCGTACAAGACGCTTCACTTCGCACTTTCGACGACGGCACGACTACTCGCTCCGTTCACGCCGTACCTTGCTGATGATGTCTATCAGCGATTAACAGGAATGAGCGTACATGTAGCGGATTATCCGGTTGCCGATCAATCGATGCTCCGACCTGATCTGGAATACGAAATGGCACAGGTTGTCTCTGTCGTCGAGTTAGGACGACAAGTACGTAATACGCACGCTTTAAAAGTCAAACAACCGCTTGCTAGCTTAGGCGTCCAATCGAGTGAAACCTTTTCGTGGTCGGACTATACGGCAATCATCCAAGAGGAACTGAATGTAAAAGACGTCCAAATCGTTCCGACGACGCAAGCGACGACACGGTTCCGTCTTAAACTGAACTTCCGCGCAGCCGGAGCGAAATTCGCACAGCAAGCGAACGCGATCCACCAATGGCTACAACAATTGTCTGCACAGGAGACTTCCGACTTGCTTGAGACAGGAAGATTAATCTACCGGACCACATCAGGCGATGAAGTCGAGGTGCGTCAAGCGGACGTCATCGTCGAACCAATCGTCAAGACGGGTTTTGCTGCTGCGACGAATGGTGGACTCACCGTGACGCTCGATACGCGGATCACGGAAGCACTGGAGCAGGAACGCTGGATGCGGGAGCTCGTCCGCTATATCCAGTCGGAACGAAAGGCAAAAGCGTTATCGCGGGACGCCCGAATCGATCTCGTCTTATCGGTCGATACGACGTTCCAACCAATCGTCGAGACCTTTGAGCCTTTGTTATTCAAACACCTTGCTTTATCCTCCGTGCGAACTGAACCGCTACAGGGAGCAGGGGATGTTCAGCTAGGCGGACACGATGTCGGTGTCTCGTTCACACCAACGAAAGAATATTGTTAAGGAGAAGAGCATGATTGCATTAGAAGCATTAAAAGGTCGACTCGTCGACGGTTTGTTAGAGGTCCAAAAAGAAGAAGGATATGTTGCCCGAGAACGTTTCATCTTTAACCGAGGGGCGACGGACGAACAGCTCGCGCTGTTACCTGCGTGGACGGCAGACGACTATCAGGCGTTCTTGCGTCAACATAACGGGGCGAAGCTGTTTCAGCACGAAACGTTATCCTACAACGATGGATTCGAACTCTTTTCGATCGAGGATTGCCTGACGTATAGCGAGATTTGGGAATGTCCCGAAAACTTCTTAGCGATTGGCGCAGGACCAGACGGGGAGTGGATCGTCTACGAGATGAATCGCCCGGCAGGATATCGGATCTGGAGTGGGGAATTTCTTAATTTCGAGGAATGGGAAGAAGACGCAATGCCGTTTGGCTTCGAGCGATGGCTCGACTACTTGATCGTCGCGCAAGGCACGCAATTTTGGGAATGGTTCCGGTAAGAGAGGAAGAGGTTCAGTGGATATTCAATTAAAGGTAGCGTCTCTTACAGACGCTCCGAAGCTTCACACGCTTCAACTCGAGGCGTTTTCAGAGACGCTCGAGCGGTATCAGGATTTTGCAACGAATCCGGCGAACGAATCGATCGATCGTGTCATTCACCGGATCACACATCCGAGTAGTACGTTTCATCAAATCATCGTCGACGATGTCGTCGTCGGCGGGATTTGTGTCGTTGCGAAAGCAGCGAGGCGCTACGCGATCAGTCCGATGTTCTTAGATCCAGCCCGTCATGGTGAAGGGATCGCCCAACGCGCATTACAGCTCGTTGAAGCAGCTTATCCGACTGCAACGACATGGGAACTGCGGACGATTCGTGAAGAGACACGTAACTGTTATTTCTATGAGAAGATGGGCTATCGATTGACCGGTGTCAGTCAACCGCTCAACGAACGGGCGACACTTGTTTCTTATCAAAAATCGGTTTCGGCATGAGCGGGTTTTTTCGGAAGGAAGAACCACCACAGATTAGTCAAAAGAGCGGCAAGAACGGCAAAATTAAACAGATAAAGGCAAAAGAAGAAGACGAACTCGCCGATGTCCTCAAGGTTAGCTAACGGATTATCGACCAGGTATGATTCGTGACTAACGCCGAAGATGAACAAAGGAAAGAAGACATAGAAGTATCGTTTCCAAAAGAATGACGCACGACCTGTTTGAGACATAAGAGCACCTCCTGAAGGAATGGCACGCTTCTTCCAGTCAGAAGAAGCGTGTGTTCGTTTACGATAAAGAGGGTGTACCGACGACTTCGACGTGACGCGTGACCGTATCAAACAGACGTGTCCGGGTATCGTTATGAGACAACAGCAACGGTTCACCGGTCTCGTCATAGATGAAGGCAATCGGAATCGAAAAACCACAGTTGCGGTACGAACCATCGGCATGACTCGTTCCGATCATGAGTGCTCGTTGCGCCTGACTGATGATACGCGCTTCACCGGACCACTCAACGTACTGATCCTCGCTGAACATGCCGACGCCAATCGGATTGAAGATGAGATCAAGTCCGGATTCCTCGCGTAGTCCGTCTTTTCCTAAGAAGATTTCACGGCAGAGGACGTATCCATAGCGGAACGACCCGTCGTTTGCTGTTGATGGTGTATAAAGTGGTCCAGCTTCTGGTGTTTTTGCGCGATCAAGGAGAATCGTCCCGGTCGCATCGATGATGACAGCGCAATCGAGATTCGCTTCATCTTTGTAACCGAGGACGATTGCTGTTTCGAACTGCTTGGCAAGATGTTGCACGCGTTCGAGTTCTGCGACCGTACAATAGCCTTCCGGGTAGACAATCAGGTCGACTTCAGGATAAGCGGCGATTTCACGTTCGAATTGCTCGAGCCCGGTCTCGCGTTTCGGTTGGGCGATTAATAATTTCATCAAAACATCCTCTCAGGCATAAATATATCTGAAAAATCAGACTTTCCATTCGTCATGATTTTACCATTAGTGGTAAAATAAAGCATATCGCTTTTTGATAAATTTTACTGCAAATGAAGGAAGGTCATCAGCTTGAACATTTCAAAAACCATTCTTGTGACACGCCATCTACCGGCGATGAAGGCTTTTTACATAAACCAGATCGGATTCCCGCTCGTCTCGGAAACGAACGAGTCGTTTACGATGCAGATCGGTACCGATCAACTGACATATCGACAGACGGACGATGTTGATACGCAATACCATATGGCGTTCAACATTCCGGAAAACGTCTTCCAACAAGGTAAAGCGTGGCTCGTAGAACGGACACCACTCTTGATCGAAGATGGACAGGACGAGATTTATTTTGACTTCACGGACTCGCATTCCTGCTATTTTTATGACCCGGATGAGAATGTCTTGGAGCTGATCGCGCGGCATCAAATCAATCCATCTAAAGCGGAACCGACGTTTGATGTATCCGACATCCTCGGAATCGGTGAGATGAGTCTGACGGTGAAAGACGTGCTTGAAGTGGGTGAGCAGTTAGCAGAAATCGGCGTTCTCGAGCGACGGGAACGTCCGCTCAACGGCGCGTCACTCAACTTCCTCGGACCGGTCGCGGATGGAACGCATATCTTGCTCGTCCCGGAAGGACGGACATGGTTGTTCTCACCGAAGACGGCGAAGGTCAGTCCGATCGAGATGGAACTCGACGGCAGACATCGGGTTCGGCTTGACGCAGCGGGCGTATGGCATCAAAGTGCCGTTTCTTCATAATTCATTATTCTAAAAAGTGAGGGAAGTAAGATGAATAAAGCGGTGAATGCGAGTATCGCGTTCGGATTATTGTTGTTCGTATGTGGTTTCTTTTTTCTGTTTGGCTATTTGACCCGGTCGATGCCGATTCAGCAAGGCGGTGACCCGGTCATCTTACCGGTCGCAGCACTCCTCGTTCTCCTACCGTTCGTCATCCGAGAAGGCATGCGCGTTTTGACGTATGTTACGTTGACACGTCGACAGGTCGGCGTACTCATCTTACTTGCAATCAGTGGAATCATACTAAGTAGTTGGATTGAGGTGCAGCAGAATGTGGCACTGATCGATTTCCGTTCTCTCTTTACGATTCATACGTACGTACTTTTTGTTTCGGGCATCATCTTGTTATGTCTTCTATTGACGGGACTCAAACGGGTGCGCGTCCGAACGAAAGTGATTTAAATGGAAAAGGACTGAATGACATGGGATATATCACAGAATTACGCAAACTCGTCGGCACACGACCACTCGTCATGGCAGGGGCGTGTGTCATCGTCGTCAACGATAAACAAGAAGTCTTATTACAACTTCGGCAAGATAATGGTTGCTGGGGACTCGCTGGTGGAGCGCTTGAGATCGGTGAGACGCTCGTAGAAACAGCAAAACGTGAATTAAGGGAAGAGACCGGTCTTGAAGTGGAGCATCTCGAATTATTGAACGTCTATTCGGGTGATGCTTTTTACTATAAGTATCCGCATGGGGATGAAGTCTATAATGTGATCTCGGCATTTCTGTGTACAGCTTATACGGGTGAAGTGGTTCGGGATCCGTCAGAAGTCGCAGAATTACGCTTTTTCGTTATCGATCAGCTACCAGAAAACCTCAATCCACCGGAACGACCGATCTTGATGGAGTATGTTCAAAAACAACGGACAGCACATCACGTCTCTATTTGAAGCAAAGAGTAAAAACAAAAATCTTGAATGAACTTTTCATTCAAGATTTTTTGTTGCACTGGGACGCGTTTCAGCCTGAAGCATCAAGAAGACGATAAAAGATGGAAAAGTGATGCGTTTATTAGAAGGATTGGCTGGATGATTTGAGAAACGACCTAACGAAATAAGTGATAGGAGAAATATGGCGATGACTAACGTAAATAAAGGTTCTACCGCAACCGTGATGACAATCTCTGACGAACGAGTACGCAAATACTTCCATGAATCGATTGAAAAACAACGAATCGTACAGGAATTTCGTATGCTCGAAGAACTCGAGCGGACGGTTATCCCGACGCCAAACGTATATGCTGTTGCATTAGAAGATTCGCCGTTCATTGAGATGCAGCAGATCGACGGCAACGAAATGTTAGAGTGGTTTGATCCCTCCCGAATAACGGATTTTCTTAATGCCTTCGCGACATTACATCAACGGATTCATCAGCATCAATCTCGTGTAGCACCTGGATGGCACGATGTCACCCATCAAAAAATGCGTCATCTATCACCTGCGTTACGCTTGAAGGCGGAACGATTGTTAGAGACGCTTCACATTCCGCAACAACAAGGATTGCTCCACGGGGACTACCATTTCCAGAATATCCTCGTGACAGCGGATAAAACGTTCGTCGTCATTGATTGGCATGATGCGACGACAGGGCCACCGATCGCGGATGTCGCGCGGACGTTGCTCTTGCTGCGAATAGCAGGTGAAATAGCAGTGCCGGACGAGGTACGACGATACGTCTGTCGCGAATACCTCGACCGCTATCAAGCTGTTTCGTCAATCCAGCTATCGAATCTTGCAGACTGGTTACGACTCATGGTCATTCTTAGGACGCTTGAGCAAATCCCGGATGCTGAACAAAGTCGGTTAAAGGAATTGATCAGTCATCCAGACCTCAGCTCATATTTTTTTAATACTTAAGTATATACAGGTAGGAGGAACGCCATTCATGAGAACCATCATCTCGATCCAATGGGCTATGGCATCCGGGAAGACGACGCTTGCGCAAGCGCTCGAAGACGCTTACCCGGAGTTGCATGTCTATTATGAAAATCCGTATCCGATCGTTCAAAAAAGAAAGGAGCTCGAATTAGACATCCGTACCGAAGACGGATTCGTTGAGAATCAGCGCTTGTTCATTCAAGCGGAACTCGAACGGTTTCGCCATTTTCCCGACGGACACATCATATTAGATCGTGGTCCGGAAGATCTTGAATTTTATACGCTTCATTATCCACAGGTACATGGGTATGACTGGGATATGGAATTCCGTTTAAAGACAGAACTAGAGGCATTAAGAAGATGCCGATCAGACCTGATTCTTTATTTACGGGCACCAGACCATCTCTTACGAGAGCGGCGCGACGCCGATCAGACAAGAACGCGCCAATCTTTCGCACAACACGAATCGCTTTGGAAACTTGAAGAAAACTGGTTTGAACGGTTTCCGGTACATCCGATTGATACGACAGCGAAAACGCTGGAGCAAGTCCGACAAGCAGCGGTTCATCGGTTGGCTGTCACCGGAATCTTAGGAAGGGAGAATGAGATATGAATGTAAAAGGGATGACCTATCCCCTCATCGAGGGAAAAAACGAAAAACAGGTTTACTGGATAGAAAAAGGAGAATCGGTTCAGATTGGACAGACTTACGAAACGATTCGGTTAGAAAAAACATCACATCAATCCATCCTTGTACGGGAGCAAGAATTAGTGTCAGAAAAAATTGGCAATCGAACGATTCGTTTGACGATGGATGCAGAAAGTTATGCGCCGCTCGAATTCGTCGAGTACCAAGAAGGTGTTCAAACCGTTCATGCGTTGTATCGAACGGATGAAGTCGTGATCACGCGAGGAAATGAGCAATCTGTCTTGCCCATCCGTACGAAAAGTGTTGATCTGTTTTCAATCGAATTTTTGTTGCGAGTATTACCACTGGCTGTCGATTCGACGCTCTCGTTTAGCGGCTTTAGTGCCGTTTCCGGACGTGAGGTGCCGGTTCAGGTGCAACCTCTGCGGTACGATCTATTGATGACCGAGTCAGGCGAACACCTAGAGACACTTTGCGTTCACGTTGCGTTTGGTGAACGTGTTCAGTATTACTGGATTGATCCAGTCAAGCGGGAGCTGTTAAAGCAGTCCTCACAGATTGCGGACGGGATCTCGTTGGAATTTCGTCGATGAAAAAAAGAGCTGACTCAAAAGTTGGTCTCTACAAAGAAAAGGGTGGCAGAATGATGATCTGCCACCCTTTTCTCGTGAAAATGACGCGTCACACGCCACTCCTACAGGAAAAAGCGCATTATGCGCTGTCAGAGACAAACAAGACCCGTTTTCCTGCTTAAATGAAGCAGGAAAACTGGCTTGTGTCTCGCCTGAGGAAAGGGCGTGAAAAGACGCGTCATTCTTTTTTGAGTCAGCTCCATTTGTTATAGCTGAAAATGGTGTTGCATCGCTTCGAAAATCCGTTTACTTGCTTTTGTATCGTCAAACGCATAGATGTGACTGAGGTGACGTTTGAACTTTTTAGGCATCTTCGATTCGCGTAGTGACTCCATCAAGGCGTCTCTTGTTTCGATGACGTCTCCTGGTAACAAATCCGTCGATTCGCCGACGTTATCTTCGCCAACTAAGATAGGTGGGCGGTAGTAGATGACCTTTTTGTGCATCAAGGAAAAATCGAGACCGACACTCGAATAATCTGTGATCAACACATGATGATTTTCAAGTAGCTCCTTGACTGTGAACGCATCCTGACTGATGACATCGACGAAGTCCGAGAGGAACAAGTGGCTGAATTTTTGGAAGTTGCGATGAAGATAGAACGAGACTTCAATTTTGTTGTCCATCACTAAGCTTTTTAATCGTTCGTCCGTGATCAACGCTTGAAACTCCCGGTAATAGTCGCTTTCCATGAACTGTTCGTCTGAATACGTATCGAGTTTCGGTCGCCACGTCGGCATGATCAGTAGCTTTTTCCGGTTCTTGTATCGCTTGAGCCAACGTGATCGTTCCGTGATCAGGTGATCGAATCGGGCGAGACCCGTCACGATGATTTCGTCAGGATGAAAACCGTAATCGCGGGCGATGAGTTGTTTTTCCCGCTCCGAGGAGACGACGAATAAGTCGGTAAATGGATGCGGCATCTTTTTCCCATAAATGTGACTAACATCTTTTGATCCGATGACACCGTGTTGCAAGAACAGCTTTTGTTTCGTTTGCATCAATGCTTCCGTGTGATAGGTAGCGAACGGTAATGCATAACTTGAAGAATGCGTATGGCAGAGAATGTCTGCTGCTTGGACGACCTCGATGTTCTCTGGTGACTTGTAGAACACGATATGGTTCTCATATCCGACAAGATTTTTGAGGTCCGGACTCGACCGACTGATGATGTAGAAGATATTGAAGCGCTTCTGATGCTGGTCAACGAGATACTTGAAGAAAATCATCCCATTATCTTGTGCTTTATCCGGATATTCAAAACAGATAATTGTCTTCTTATTTGGATCCAGTCCAAGTAACGGTTGAGGGTCCGCGTAATACTCGACGGTCTCGACCGGCACCGGTATTAGACGCATCGCAAGTCGTTCCGACACGGTTGAATAGGGGCGGACCAACACGTCATGTTGATCATTTAACGATAACCAGTGCTCATCGTTCAAGAGTCCCGGGTGATTTTTGAAGTGACGAATCCGCGGTGTGAAACCAGAGATCGGCATCTCACGAATCGTAAATCCGAACATGAGGTCATAGATGTTCGCATTGAACGCGTCGTAGTTATACCGGTCACCGAGTAACTGCTCGACGAGTTTTGGTTCGATCACGGCTTCGACTTCTGTCTTGAAGCGACGAGCATCAACTGGTGTGACGCTGAAGCGATTAATCGGCAGAGCGATTTTTTGTTCCTGATGTCTGATTTTAATGAAGCAATGTGGCTGTTTCACTTCGAAATACTTTGAGTGAAACGAAAACTTCAATAGAAGGACGTCGTCTTGACGAGTGATGCCCTCAAATAGGACGTCTTGATCATAAAAATTCATGATGGACGGTTTTTTGTTATAGATCAGACTGAGCTCGTCGTCTTGGTCGATGAAAATGAAATAGGAATGTTTCCCTTGTTTGATGTAGCTATTCGGTGCGATGTCCAGTGGTTCCGAAAGATGTTTGAACGAAATCGGTTTACCGGATTCATCGACGAATTTAACAGGATGATTCTTTTTTTTGAAGATATCGAGCAATGTATCAATCGATAGCACAAAGGCTGTCTCTATTTTTTGGAGTGGTATCAGTTGTTCATTGATCGATAACTGTAGGCTTTGGTGCGGAAGATTCTCGATCAAAAACGTATGATCACGACAAGTGATTTTCATTGGTGCATGGCTTCCTTTCATACTCTGATTCAGTCGTTCTTAAACTACATCACTTACCATACAATATCTTCCGATTTCTGCAAAGATGTAGATTGATTGGAAACCAATACAGTATAGTATTCTGGCTAAAGGATATTGGGAAAAGACAGACGTTACCGCATCTTCGACAGATCATTAGTTGCAGAACCATGACAATGATTGGATATTATGCAAAACCGATTGACTTTGTTCGTAAAAAAGGAGATAAATAGAAACTGTATTGGTAAATGCGACTAGTATCGCAAGAGGTTTATGAAAAAGCAAAGTCGGCTATATATAGAGGTTGAACTCACAGAAAAAAACAGGGATCAATCTTGAAGGGTGAAGGGGAGTAATGACAGATGCTGTATACGGTAACATCGACATTACCACCAAAACACGGTGGTAGAACGAAGTCGTTATTGAGTCGAATCGCGCTCATGGAACAAGAACTTGGCGCCGGTTCAACAATCGTTACGACGAACTACAATGCCAACTACATGGAAGTCTACGAATTGTTCCGAACAGAAGAGAAGGTCGGTCCGAAAGTACAATTTGAAAATATCTACGATTGGCTATCAGATTACAAATTGTTAAGTATTCCAACGACTCGCTTTCGTAACAAACCGATCATCAAAGAAACAGCGCGCGAAATCGAAGGATTAAAAAGCGTCGAGAAAAAAGTCAGTGACGCCGTTCGTTATTATGATGAGGAAGATGAGTATGTCCTCTACCGTAAATTTTACCCTGAAACGCAAGTCGTTGAATTCGAGGATTTCATGACGAACGCTTCCCGTAAAAAAGTCGAGCGCTGGGAATATAACGTCTACGGCCAATTGCACCGAAAGACAATTTATTCGCCGGTCCATCATGGAAAGATGATGGAAGAGTTGTATGATTCGGAAGGCAATGTCTATTGTAAGAAGTTCTACAATGAAATGGCGCGCCCGAAGCTTATCTTGATTCAGTTATACCGGAACGGCAGAATGTACAAAGCGTTCAAAAAAGAGAAGGACTTATTTGAGTATTACTTCAATCGATTGTTTAAAGACGGTGATGTCTTGTTCGTCGATGCGCGTTTACTGGACCGCTCGATTCTCAACATCAAAGCAGATGTCAAACGAGTCATGGTCATCCACAACTCACACTTGGATGGTTCGACCGTCAAAGGATCATATACGACGATGTTCTCGGAATCTGATAAAGTGACACGTTTCATCAGTCTGACGAATCACCAAAAAGAAGACATTTTGGAGAGGTATAACATCCCGGAAGAGAAGATTTCCATCATTCCGCACTTTATCGTCCCAGAACAAACGCAACGACGCGAACAGGTCAAGGATCAATTCTGTTTCATCGGTCGATTCGGTCTGCAAAAGCAGATGGATCATTTGATCAAGAGTTATGCGATCTTCAAACACTCGGGTCACGCGACGAAGCTTGTACTCTATGGCATGGACGAACAAGGGCAACTGACGATGATGGAGAGTTTGATCGAGGAGCTCGGCTTACAGGATGATATCGAAATCCACGGTTTCACGTCGAATCCGGCAGAAGTCTTCCGGGAATCGAAAGCATCACTGTTGACGAGTGAATTTGAAGGATTTGGACTGACGGTCATGGAAAGTATCAATGTCGGCTGTCCGGTCATCTCTTATGACGTCAAATACGGACCACGCGAAATCATTGCCCACGGCGAGAACGGCTACCTCGTTCCAGCGAACGACATGGAAGCTTTTGCTGCCGCGATGGTGCAACTCGTCGAACGACCACTCGCGCGCGTCGAGACGAAGCCATCGCTTTACCTCGAGACGGCTGTAAAGAACTACGGACGATTACTAGAAGAATTAAGCAACTAAACCTACTACTTGAACGATGAAGAGGATGAACGTTATGAAGAAAATTACGAAAGCCATTATTCCAGCAGCAGGACTCGGGACACGTTTCTTGCCTGCGACAAAAGCAATGCCAAAAGAGATGTTACCGATTCTCGATAAACCGACGATCCAGTATATCGTCGAAGAAGCGGCAAAAGCCGGCATCGAAGATATCATCATCGTCACAGGTAAACACAAACGGGCGATCGAAGATCATTTTGATAACCAAAAAGAACTCGAAATTACGCTCGAGAACTCTGGGAAGACCGAATTACTCGAGAAGGTTCAATTCTCGACGAACCTCGCGAACATCTTCTATGTCCGCCAAAAAGAACAAAAGGGTCTCGGTCATGCCATTTTGACGGCGAAACAATTCATCGGGAACGAACCGTTTGCAGTTTTACTCGGGGACGATATCGTCGAGTCGGATGATCCGGCAATCAAACAATTGATGGACGTCTACGAACAGACGGAGAAATCGGTCATCGGTGTACAAGAAGTCCGTCCGGAAGATACGCATCGTTACGGCATCATCGATCCTGTTTCACAAAACGGACGACTGTATGACGTGAAGAAATTCGTTGAAAAACCGGCTCCAGGCACAGCACCATCGAACCTCGCAATCATGGGCCGTTACGTACTGACACCGGATATCTTTGATTATCTAGCGAATCAAGGAGAAGGTGCGGGCGGTGAGATTCAATTGACAGATGCGATTGAACGCTTGAATGCGGATAGCCAAGTCTATGCGTATGATTTCGAGGGTAACCGTTATGACGTCGGAGAGAAACTCGGTTTCGTTAAGACGACGATCGAATATGCGTTGAAAGATGCAGAGATGCGTGACGAGCTGAAAGCTTTCATCAAGACACTAGATATTTAAATGACGAACCACCCTGACATGATGCAGGGTGGTTTTTTCTGGTCAGTTCATTTCGCAATTATGGACTTCCTCTGATAAAAGAGATGGAATGGCTATTTATTTGATAATTTCTTTTACTTGATTCGTTGAGATGGTAATCATGATGAGAAGTAAAAATGTTAGGCTAATGTAGTAAATAAGATAGTTATACAAACATATAAACTATAGGAGACATGACATTGTTACGTAAAAAAAGATATGTGTTACTACTTAGTCTTTTAGTAATTTGTATGTTAATCGGAATAACATCTCACTTGAAGAATGAACGAGCAGTCGGTATAGCTAAAAATCTGAAGCAAAAGTCTGAGTCACTGGATGAGGTTGTAACTGAAATCAATGGCAAAGAGGTCTCGAGATCAGCATTAAACATAACGTTTTCGAATGGCGATCAAGTAGATTTGCTAATGAAGATGAAATTATCGAAAAGGCTGTATACAGTATTCAAACACCTGAAACATCAACCGACGTTTAGTTTTGCTGCAAATATGAATCAAGATGTACTGAGTAAGTTTGTTTTGAAAAAATCTCCTGAAGTCGTAAAGGTTAACTTTCAATTAGATTCGAATCAGGTGATGCATATCCATCAAAAGTTATACTTAAATGCACCAATATCAAGTAAAACGAAACCATTATTTTTGGATACACGTAATTATCAATTCTTATTTTTAAATGAGCGACAGCAAGCGGTAGCAATTTTGTTTGATTTAAACTTATCGACGTGGCAATAAAGTTACAGAATAGTAATTAGATCTTGTTTTGAATAGAAAAAGATTTTGATTGTTTCAGAATGGAGAGGATGAAAATGTTATCTTGGCTAGGTATAAAGAAAACGAATAGCGCAGGACGTCCATTTTTTGCAGGTGTCGAGAAATCGACGGTCTTCTTAATTTTATTAATATCCCTTGCCGTTCTCAATAGTGTGAGGTGGATCCTCAAATTTCTCATTCCAACATCCTTTTTCAATGACCCCATCGTTTCGGTCTTACCAGGTGTAATTGGAATCCTATCAGCTATTGTATTCGTGTTTTTGGTCGAACGACTGATAAGCGATGAGTCTAACCCTGCTGAATAATCGTCGAAACCATCCTCAAGTAGGATGGTTTTCGCGCATTATAACAGGTTCTTGTTGTAAAATGAGGAGGACAATGGAACAGGTGAGGGGCGAACGGACATGACGAAACGATCCATCCAAGATGCTGCTTTTTTGGGCAAACGAAAACAAGTAATGCGCTGCATCGAACGTGGTGACGATCTGAACGAACTGGATGAAGAAGGATTTGCGGCGCTTCATTGGGCGATTCAGGAAGGGTACCTACGGATCGTCGAATTGTTGCTCGATCATGGCGCGGATGTCAACCTTCCGAATCAGGACGGGATGTCACCGTTGCATATTGCGCTTTATGATCAAAAGACCGACATTGCGTTACTTTTGATCAAGCGAGGCGCTCATCTTGATTTAGATGAACACGGATTCTCAGCGCTTCATTTAGTAGCGGGCCGGGGCGGCAATAAAAAAGTCTTACGGAAACTAGCGCAGAACGTCGAGTTGTTACATCAACGGACCGATGACGGGGAAGGTGTGACACCGCTACATTATGCGGCGCAGGAAGGTAAGTCGAAAAAAGTCCAGCTATTACTGGAGGCAGGAGCAGAAGTCGATGCTGTCGGACTAGACGGATTCACACCGCTGTATCTCGCAGTCGGAAATAATCATCCGAAAGCGGTCAAAGTGCTTCTAAAGGCAGGAGCTGACATCGAAGCGGAAAACGTCGCGGATGGCGATACGGCAGTCCTCGCATTAGCGAGTGCTTACGGCTATGAACGGGTCGTCCGGTTATTACTCTCTTATGGAGCCGATCCACTGCATCGAAATGAAGATGGACGGACAGCGCGTGATGCGGCACTTGATAACGAACACCATCAGATTGCGGAGATCTTGCGCCAAAAAGAGATTGATGCGTTATCTGAGGAAGAGAATAACTGAACGGTGGACGACAAGACAGGAAACATCTGCGGATGCTTCCTGTTTTTAAATTTTAAAGGATTTTCAAATTGCTTTGTCAAAATAGAGATAAGAGAACACTTATTCGTCATTGAAAGGAAGGTCGCATCATGAACGCAATCGATTGGACGGTATGGAATTTAAACGAAGTGAGAAGAAGAAGCATCAAAGTCTGGCAGTCGATTCCTGAAGATAAATTGAACTGGAAACCGGATGAGAACGCCATGACGTGTTTTGAGATGATCCGTCATGTGTTAGACAGCGAGTATTATTATTTCTTAGCGTTACAGAATCGAGGCAGTCTACCGTCGTATGAGTCCCCGTTTGAAGGGCGCGACTTCGTATCAGTGCAAGCTGAACTAGACTTTGCGGCAGTCTATCATGAGGAATTCATGGCATATGTCGAGCAACTAACGGAATCAGATTTAGCGATCGTTCAGATTGATCGTTCGGAATCAGGTTATGTGCGTTCGCTCGGTGATATGTTGTTACGAATTGCTTATCACGAAGCAGTGCATACAGGACAGTTACTCGATTACTTAAGAACAGCAGATGTTGAGCGGGTACGAGTTTGGGACTAAGGTAATTTAATGAGAAAATGTGTTAGTAGTATGAGCTGCTAATGCAATCCGTCAGGTAGGGGGTAAAAATTTTGAAAATACGTTTAGCAACATCCAAAGACATGAAGGTAATAGCAAAGATTTACGTTGATACGTGGAGGACGACATACACCGGTTTAGTACCCGATGTATATTTAGAACAACTCACTGTTCAACGGGCAGAACAAAAATGGATACAGTTTTTGAACGATTTCTCACAAGATACATTCCTATATGTGGTATTGAATGAAAAGGGAATTATAATCGGATTCGCAGCAGCTCAAATTCATGCTAATGCTGGAGTACGGAAAGGAGAGTTGTCTGCCCTCTATATATTACCCGAAGCACACGGTTTAGGAATCGGCAAAAAGTTGATGGAGACTGTCAGCGTGCATTTCCTGAAAGCAGAGGTCTCCTCGATGATGGTTTGGGTAATGAAAAAGAATGAGCCAGGGCGTGCATTTTACAAACGACTTGGCGGCAAATACATAGGTCATCGTCAGAGTCGTTTTGGGAATGTTACGGTTGAAGATGAAGCATATGAATGGCTGGATGTCGCTATGCTTATCCATCATCAGAATTAAAAACAAGGAGGAAGTACGATGCATCTGTACTTCTTCCTTGTATGAATCACAGACTCCATTTCATTAGTAATCCTGCTTGTGTCAAACCGCCACCGAACCCATATAACAGGAGCATATCTCCCGCTTTGATTTTCCCCTCAGATATACCTTTATCTAAAGATAAGGGGATGGTCGCTGAAGAAGTGTTGCCATAATTGACTAGGCTGAAAAGCGTTTTATCAAAGGGAACCCCACTTTTATCGCAGATTGATTGAATCATGCGAAGGTTTGCACTATGTGGAATGAACCAATCGATTTGATCTAAAGTCATCGATGCTTGAGCCAGTACATATTTCATCCCATGAGGAACCGTGCTGACTGCCCATTTGTATACTTCTCGTCCATTTTGAACGATTTTGTTATTGTGAATAATAGGATTTTCGAACAATTGATTTGACAGGTTTGAGCAATATAGACTTGATCCTTTTTCTCCTTCCGAGTTCAAGTAGAAGGAAATAAAGTCAGACTGGACTTCATCACGTTCCACAAGAACAGCTCCGCTTCCGTCTCCAAACAAAATGCATGTATTTCGATCCGTGTAGTCAGTAATTTTAGAAAGTGTTTCTGCACCGATAACGAGAATTTTTTTATGAAGACCAGATGAAATTAATCCGTTCGCCAAGTGTAATCCGTATGTAAATCCCGCACAAGCAGCGTTCAGGTCAATTGTACCGGCATGTTTGATACCGAGTTTTGCTTGAACCAATGATGCGGTACTTGGTGTCTTAAAATCGGGTGACATCGTACAGATGATGATCATATCGACATCTTGAAATTCTTTATTGTAACGCAGTTTTAAATTCATGGCCGCTTGATATGCAAGATCACTTGTCGATTCAGTCTGAGCCGCGATTCTTCGTTCTTTGATGCCTGTTCGTTGAACTATCCATTCATCATTTGTTTCTACTAGTTTCTCTAAATCATGGTTCGTCATGATTTGATTTGGAACGTAAGAGCCGATTGCTGTAATTCGGGCATAAGATGCATTCAAGAATTGTTCCTCCTTGTAAAAAATATTTCTATAAAATTTAAAACTAGATATTAGTACTAGGTACTAATATAAATGTGATTTTGTTTAAATACAAGCAATATAACTGATAAGATTTTTTGTTAAATCAAATAGTTTAAAAAATAGAGTGGTTTCTAGCGAATGCAATAAAGGAGGAATAAGTCATGATCGGAATCAGCATCGCCACCACATGGGAGTTCGACGCAACACTTGCGTATTTTCATGTCTCACCTGAAGAAAGAATCACTTATCCGTATGGTGAATATTTCACGCGCGAGGTGAATGGGAAAACGCTCTTGTTTTACAGCACAGGCGTTCGAAAAGTAAATGGCATCGGAGCGAATCAATATATGATCCTCCGTTTCTCATTGACGAAGGTCATCGTTGCCGGAACGTGTGCCGGAATCGAGCCGAGGTACGACGTACTCGACATCATCGTTCCGGATCGTGCGGTTCAATATGATTGCACGGTCAAAGAGATTGAACCACTCATCAAACCCTCGTTCGTCGTCGATCTCGACGTGTCGAAGTATGGCAACGATTTTCATCCTGGAACGATCGGAACGGCAGACCGTGCTGTCGTCATGTGGCGAGACTATATCGAACTGCGGGATAACGGATTGACGATTGCTGATACGGAAGCGGGGGCTATCGCGTACATCTGTCAGAAAAATGCAGTCGAATGTATTATCATCAAAGGTATCTCCGATTTTCCGACCGAAGAGAAGGAAGAAAATGCTGTCGAAGCAAACGTCGAACAGATGCGGATCTATATCGAGAACACACCAAAAGTCATGCAACGGATTTTTGCCGACTACTTATACCGGTTTCTAACGTAATCTTTCATCAGTGCACTTCTTTTACATATTTTCCAAGTTTCTTGCGGCAATATAGTTCAGTAGCATTGTATTTTTTGAAATATGTTCTATCATAGTGAATGGAAACGTTTTCTTAAAATGGTGAGTACATACCGAACTGTACAAGAAATGCGCTGCAATCGTCAGGATTCGTAGGTGTAGAAGTAGATGGAGGGACATAGAAGCATGCAGGAATGGAAAGTATCTGGTCAACCGGGTCAGAAGCGGATTGATATTGAAAGCCGGTTTCGCCCGGAAATCGAAGGGTTACGCACGGTAGCTGCCTTACTCGTCGCAATCTATCATATTTGGTTCAATCGTGTCTCAGGAGGTGTCGATGTCTTCTTCGTCATCTCGGGTTTTTTGATCACGACATCGATCATCTCGACAATCAACCGGACAGGGGAGTTCAAATTTCTGCCGTACGTGACAAAGTTGCTGAAACGACTCTTGCCATCCGTTTTGTTCATCTTAGGCGTCGTGTTAGTACTAAGCACATTTTTATTACCGGCATCGATTCTCGGGAAAACAATTCGTGAAGTCGTCGCCTCGATGTTCTTTTATCAAAACTGGCAACTCGCCGTCTCAAGTACGGATTACTTAGACGCGACCCAGATGAAGTCACCCGTCGAACATTTTTGGGCACTATCGATCCAGTGGCAGTTTTATATGATTTGGTTCGTCTTGTTCTCGTTCATCTTATGGATGATGAACACGTATCAGATTCGGTCGATTAAAGCCGTCCTGAACGGTCTGCTTGGCTTTTTGTTCGTCACGTCACTCGCGTATTCGATCTACCTGACAGAAGTGAATCAGCCGTGGGCGTATTTCATTACGCCGACGCGGGTCTGGGAATTCGCCTTAGGTAGTCTATTATGTGTGAACTTGTCGGCGATTCGTGTTCCGAAGTGGATAGCTACGATCATCGGCTGGGTCGGTCTGCTTGGCTTGCTGACGACTGGTGTTCTGTTTAATGTCTCGCAAATGTTCCCTGGCTATATCGCACTCTGGCCGATGACGTGCGCCTTGATGATCGTGTTATCAGGAACGCAGGAGACACGATTCGGATTAAAACGATTCCTCGGATCAAAGCCGATGGTCAAACTCGGCGGGATCGCGTTCGGGATTTACCTTTGGCACTGGGTGTTGCTTGAGTTCTATCGCTACAATGTTCAACAAACGCCAGGTCTGCTCGTCGGTACACTGATTATCGTTGCATCGATCGGTTTATCCTACTTGATGACGGAATGGGTTGAAAAACCGATTCGCACTTCGACTGTCAATCGGACAGCGTTCAAGAAGCTAGGTGCGCTGTTGACGGTCAACGTTTTGTTGATTGGATCCTTACTCGGACTCGCTTATCTGGAAGAGCAAGAGCTGAAACAAGCTGTCAGCAAGAATAAGTATCCGGGTGCTTTAGCGATCGAACAGACAATGCCTGTACCGAAGCAAGATCCTTTCCCGTCTTATGCGAACGTCTTCAATGACTTACCGCTCGTCCATACGGATGGTAGCAACCAAGGACTGCAAAAGACGGAAGCGAAAGTCGGTGAATACGGAAAAACGAAGGATTATAAAGCGACGATTGCGCTCGTCGGAAGCTCGCACTCGGAGCAATGGTTCGGTGCATTGCATGAAGCAATCAAAGGAACGGACATCCGTTTACTCAATCTGACGCGGTCAGGAACACGTTTTTCGACCGGCTATGAACCGGATTCCTTAAAAGGGATCTGGAACCAGAACGTCTTGAACTATTTGAAGGATGCCGATGTTGATTTGATCATCTCGCACGTGACTGCAGCGGATGCTTCAAAAGACAGCATTCATCAACAAATGGTCGACCAGATGCAGTTCGTCAAAGACGAGTATGGGATCGACGGTCTAGCACTCCGGGATAATCCACGGTATGACTTCAACGTACTCGAGGCGCTCGAGACGACAAGCATCGCGGATACGACGAAACAGATGAATACGGAACCGAACCAAACGGATGAGGCGTACTGGAAACAGTTCGAAAAAACGAATCAGTCGCTCCATAAGCTGGATTTGACGCGTTACTTCCACGTCAAAGGCGAGTATCGCCCTGTCATCGGCAATGTCGTCATCTATCGTGACAACAGCCATATGACGAATACGTATGCGGAAAGCTTTGCTCCGATGTTCAAGAAAAAGCTAGACGAAGTGCTCGCGGACAAATTAGCGAGTACAACAGCTAACACGAACCAATAGAAATTTAGAGCGTGTCGTGAAGCTTAACGAGGAGGCAAT
Source organism: Exiguobacterium sp. s78 (assembly GCF_018618985.1). Lineage (NCBI taxonomy): Bacteria > Bacillati > Bacillota > Bacilli > Caryophanales > Exiguobacterium > Exiguobacterium sp. s78. The sequence goes on along the minus strand of NZ_JACSNB010000001.1, from coordinate 1,528,552 downwards.
GGAAGAAACCATGGCAAATATTAAGGCAAAGTTTAATCGGTGCTTAAAACTAATCGAAAAATACCCACAAGCTTTCATAGTGGGGAATGGGTCAACGGAAAATGAGATTCTTGAAGTCGAACATCGTCTTCAGGTCACGTTTCCGCCAATGTACAAAGAATTTCTAAAAAAGTTCAGTTATCTGGCTACGCATGATGAAGAGATCTGGGGAATCAGTCCATCAAACAACCAGTTAGATCTTGTATTTAGACTTGAAAAATATAACAAGGAACTCCGTAGCAAATCTCAAAGTGAAGTTCCTTCACATTTAATCGGAATACAAATGGAAGACTTTAGTTCATCGCTCATTTGTCTAGACTTACAAGCCTTGACCTACAATGATCAAGAGGCAAAAGTATGTTTTTACCCAAGTGATGACGAACCTTACTATGCAGATTCCTTCACGGAAAGATTATTTGAAGTGTGTGATAGTGCCGTGTCAACGTATTTAGAGGATACAGAGGACGAATCCTCTACTCCAATCAAAAAAGTGAGTGCAATCAAGACGGGACACAAGGATGTTTATTCCGAAGCAAAAGCATTGATCCATGCACATCCGGAGTTATCTGAGTTTGGAGAAGGGTTATCGGACGCTGAAGTCGAGGTAATTGAAAAAGAGTTAAACGTCACCTTACCTGAAAGTTACGTGACATTCATGAAAGAATTCGGAGGGGGTATCTTTGGAGACAACCAGTTTTTTACGATGTTCAATGATGAATTAGTAAAAACGAATCTCGAATTGTATCATCCAACAGAATTTGAGCATGCTCTTTCAAAACATCTAGTAGCTGTCTATTTTGATGATCTTGAGGAATTTTATGCGTGTCTTGATTTCAAAAATGTAGTGAATGGTGAGCCTAAAGTAGTGTATCGAGAAGTGAACGTACCGGAAGAAGACTATGATGATCGTGATGCATTCAAATCGTTCTCCGATTTTCTCTACTACATTATTCAAGACACCATTGAGGTCAATAGCTAATATCATCCGATCGACTACGTAAATGCTCGACTTTTTCGTCAAACGAATAAGTAGCACAATGAAACGGCTTGAGTCCAGAATTCAAAAGGACTCAAGCCGTTTTCCTATTCTTAGCATTACTTAACATATGAACCATACAGAAGGGCTGAACGAAAACACAGAAAAACTCCCTTCAAAATTAACGGTTGAAAGAATGAAACCGTCTGTTTTGAGAGGGAGCGTTTATTCAACAGATTGAAGCATTAAACGGAATAACTGCCATCCGGTTGCTCACGTAATTCGAGTGCTTCAGTGCGAACCTGTGGATTTGTTCCGAAGTACGCATCGACGACACGGGAAGCGGCAAAACCGTCCTCCATCGGACCGTACGTCGCACGGAACGTATCGAGTTGCGCTTGATACATTTTCGTCAGACGCGGAATGTCCGATAAGGCGTGAAGCAAAGCCTCTTCTGTCTCTAAGATCGGTCCCGGAAGATCGTTGTAGTAATCGAGATAGAATCCGCGTAGCGTGTCCCGATAGAGATCAAGGTCATACGCATAGAACATCATCGGTCGATTCATGTTCGCGAAGTCGAAGAAGACAGAGGAATAGTCCGTGATCAGCAGATCCGTGATCAAATACAATTCCTGAATATCCGGATAGGACGTCACGTCGATGAATTGTTCCCGGTGCTGTACTGGAATCTTCGGTTTTTTCGTGACGAGCACGTGCGTCCGAATCAAGAAGACGTACTCATCGCCTAACGCTTCCGCGACACGGTCGAAATCAAACGGGTAGTCGAAGTAGAACTTCCCTTTCCCGAGCGATTGATGATCGCGGAAGGTCGGTGCATACAAGATGACTTTTTTGCCTTCCGGCAGTTGCAACTGCGTCCGAATCCGATCGATCGTTGCCTCATCATTTGCTGTAAAGAAGAGGTCATTTCGCGGATAACCAGATTCGACGACAGGACCGCTATACTGGAATGCACTTCTAAAGATGTTCGTCGCATAAGGACTCGGAGACAAGAGGACGCTCCATTGCGCGATCGAATTCGTCACTCGTTCGACGTAGCCTTCATCCCGACCATGGATCTCATCTAAGTCAAACAACATCTTCTTCAACGGCGTGCCGTGCCACGTCTGGATGTACGTCGTCTCTTTCCGCCGCGTCATGTAGTGCGGGAAGTTCTGATTGTTGACCCAAAATTTCGCCGTTGCCATGTAATAGAAGTAGGCGGGAGACAGGCGTTTGACGACTTTTGCATTCGGATCACTCAGATAGAGCTTTTTGTTATAGATCCAGACGACTTTATAGCCGAGTGCTTGCTTCTTCAGTTCTTCGTAAATGTAACGCGGGCTGTCCGCGTAATGTTTACCGAGACCGCTTTCGAAGACGACAAGTTTCGGGTCGACCGGTAAGACGCGTTGCATGAGTCGGTATCCTGCCTTCATCGTCGGGAAGTAGAACCGGCTCCGACGATAGACCTTAAAGAGGATGTTCGCCGCTTCGTTCGTCTGAATCTTCTCTAAAAGACTCGTCTGTTTCGTATAGTTCGCGATCGTTTGATAGACCTGATCGGAATAGGTCGTATCCGTTTTCGTCAAGAAGACGTCAGCGCGGAGTTTGTATTCGTCATCCATCTCAAAATCACGACGTGCCGTCGCATCGAGATCCTCGAACAAGTCATCGATCGTCTTTGAGATCCGCCCCGGTAATTCGTTTTCGAGATCGAGATACGAACCGAGCGGACCGATGAAGCGTTTCGGGTCGAATTGCAGGTAATGGACCGGTCGCTTCAAGAAACTGAAGTCAAAGGCGACACTCGAGTAGTCGGTGACGAGCAAGAGACTCTCTTTTAACAACCCTTGGACATCACGTTCTCCTTGATGGATGACCGTGATCGGTAAGTTCTCGAAGTGACTCGAATATTGCTGCATGTTCGGGTGCAGGCAAAGGACGATCTCGAGACGATGTTGTTTTGCGTATGCATGCAGACGCTCACTCGATAGGAACGCTTGGTACTGCTGATAATATTCCGATTCGAAGAACTGGAGTGGCGTCTGTAACCACGAGCGCCACGTCGGAATGACGAGCATCTGACGTTTGACTGGGACGTCGTCGTTCAAAAGGGCATCAAAACGAGACAAACCGGTGATTTTGACCTCTCGCTCAGCGTAGCCCATGTCTTGTGTGACGAGTCGTTTCTCACGCTCGGAACTGACGAGGAACAGATCCGTATCGAAGGCAGCTGCAAACTTGCCGTACTGGTCATTCATGTTCTTCGTTCCGAGAACCCCGTGTTGGATGAAGACACGATCCGCCCGCATCTTCCGTTTGAACGGTTCGGACCGGAGCGGATACAAGTATTCCGCATGATGTGTCCCGATGACCTTCTTCGCCATCAACGAGTGATAGATGTGTTCCTTCGATTTGATCGGCAAGACGTTTCCGAGCGGAGCGACTTGTGCGTATTCGTTCGACGTCGGATCGATGACGTAATAGACCGGTCGCTCCGGATAGGTTTCGCGCATGTATTTGAAGAAGTGATATCCGTTGTCCTGCGCTTTATAGGGACGTTCTCCGACGAGCCACGTGTTCTTCTCGGCAAATAGCCGGTAGAGCGGGGCGAACGTCATCAGGTGATTCAGATAGGCGTAATTTTCATTCGTAAACTCGGTCATCTCAAACGATAGATTCCGGTGACCGACCGTGTAGTACGGAATGATGTGCATTGTCGACGTATCATCTTTCCCTAACGCTTCCGGTGTCAGTTGACGCGTGATGTACCGGGCGCGACCGAGACGGTGTAATTTTGGTTCCGACCGGTGATAGAAGTCGAGTGCGACGAAGGCGTCATAAACCCCTTCTTGTAATTGAGCTGCTTGATAGAGTTGCGACCAGTGGATCGTCGCCGTGTAGTGATAACGATACAATCCGAATTTTTTCGCACTTGTTTCATTTTGGTACAACCAATCAATCGGGACCGGGACTTGATTGCCACTTTCCCGGTGCACGAGGAGCAATCGTCCCGTCTTGATGAACGCGTGACGGGTAAAGGCTTTCCCGCTGATGATTGTCGTCGCTTTCGTCTCATTGCGGACCGCATCAATCTGAATCTTCGGCTTCATCTGCGGTTCTTTATTCAACAATAGACGCAGGTTGCCTTTTAAATCCGTATACAACTGGACGAATTCGTTGGACGTCTCATCCATCAATGGCGCGACCGGCGCGGGAATCTGCGTGTCAAGGAAACGTCCTAACAAAATCTCACGGGTGAAGACGGATGCATCGAGCGTAGCATGACTCGGTAAGCCGTCAGACTCCCATTTGTGTAATTGTTCTGGTGTGAGGTGTTCGACTTTTTTCGTAAACGTCAGCCAGAGTGAAAAACGACCGATCGGATAGGCAGTATCTTGATCGGCTTCGACAGACTCGATCTCAGCGAGACCATCCTCTTCGACTGTCGGAACGTCCGCATCCTGCATCTGAGCAGCATGTTGACTCAGCTGAGAGACGAGCGTATGCGGCAGTTGGAAAGAGAAGCGATGATCGTGCTGTTGGTTCGGCACTTCAAGGATCGTCTCTTGCAATCGATCGCGAATGAGTAAGGACGTGATCGTCAGCAACGGATCGTTTAATTGACCGGATAGCGTATAGTCTGTCGGCGAGGATTGAATCTGTAACGACTCTTTTAACGCCGATCGTTTAAGTTTCTTTGGTTTCTTCGGAAGTACAGTGTGCCCGAATTGGAGCACCCGGAGAACAGATTTAAACAGCATGGAATCAAGGGACCTCCTACTAAGTGATATTTTATGAAAGCGTTATCTTCCATTAGCATTCTATCACAATCAATAGCTAAAACATCCCAAATTTTGAAAAACAATACGGACTTTGGTGGGTAGACGAAAAAAACCTTCTCACAGAGGAGAAGGTCAATAACCGATTAGTCAAGCTCACTTAAAAGCGTTAACCAGTTTGTCGTAAAGAGCTCATCAGAAAACCGGTTGATCGAGTGCAGGGCGGCTTCCCCCATTTGACGGCGTAGAACGGGCTGCTCCATCAAGCGGATTGCTGCTTCTGCAAAAGCTGACGTGTCACCGGGTGGAACGATATAACCGGTCGTCCCGTGCGCGATGATTTCACGCGGACCATAACAGATGTCATAGGCGATGACCGGAACACCGTGCCCCATACTCTCAAGGATCGCCATCCCGAACCCTTCGGATTGCGACGTGAAGATCGTCGCGATGGCACCATGGTAGGCGTCTTGAATGTTCGTGATGAATCCGTTGAATCGGATCTGTTTCGTCAGTGACAGTTCCTTGATCAAAGCGTGGAGATCCTTTTCGAGCTGATCGTTGTAACCGAAGCCATAGAAATCAAGGAAAGCATTCGGATGCTGGTCGACGATCTTTCGCATGATACGGATACTGGCGGCGACATCCTTTTTGATTTGGATGCGCGAGACAACGATGAACCGATTCGGATCAGGTTCAGGAAGGACCATGTAATCCGCTTCCGGCACCGCACCGACACCGTGAGGAATCGCATGGAACGTCTCCGGATGACCGAACTGATCGGTCATATGTGCTTGTTGCCGAGGGGTTGCCGTGATGACTCGATCCCACTCGTCGATGCGACCGAATAACGTATCCCAGACACCGCTGACCGTTGCCGTCTCGTTGAAGGGGGAGACGAAGTGATTGCTGTGTCCGAAGGCGATTTTTTTGATATTCGGATGCTTGATATCCAAGATGACCGCGTCTAAATTCTTTTTCGGTAGGTTGGCAAGACGATCCCGGTATTCCGACGAGATCAAGACCGCCTCATGCTGACCTAACAGCTTATTCAAGACGAACGTATTAAAGGTCGCCGGATCATTGAACTGTTTTTCCTGACCGGCTTCGAAATAAAACAGATGACTCCAGTCCGCTGAATTGATTTTATGCCAAATCGTTAAATAACACGTCCCGTCACTATGGAAGAAGGAGCGAGAGACCGGCTTGTTCGACGTAAACGAATACTGGATCGTCTGCACCAACTGGCCGTTATCCAGATATTCTTCGCGGCGCAGGCGATGACGATTCTCTGAAAAATAATCGATGAAGCTGAGCTGATCATTCGCGTCAAACCGGGCGTATTGGACGTATGTACCATTGTCGAACAACCGATACGAATCTTTTTCGCCGCGACTCGCATCGAGGAACAACGTATACCGTTTTTCCCAGCGTGGAATCAATTCGGCTTTCGAAGAGACGACGGACCGTTTGTCTGCCTGGCGACGTGCTAAAAAATTGATGACGTTGACGACTTGGATGCGAGGATCAAGCAACCGTGCCTCGACCATCTCTTGACGAATCGTTTCAAGATTCGGTTGAATCCCTAACGTCACGAGCGTCACGTTTCGCTCCGGATCAGCCGCGATGATCGCGTTCGCTCGTTTAATGACTGCTTTTGATAAACCGCCACGTTGGGTCGCTAACGTATTCAATGTAAAAAACAAATCTCGTTTCATAGGGCATCTCCTTATATAGCGCTTACAATTTTAATGAGCGTCATGAAATGTGAATCTCTTTGGTGAACCTTGCCCATACTATAGCATACAATGTTGGAATAATAAGGAACCTAGGGATGAAATGAAGATGTCCCTAGGCATATCGTTAAGCTTCATGAATGGGTTGAACGAATGAAAGATTGGCTGTGATGTACGTATCCTGAGCCGTTTTCAAGCGTGGGGTGCCTTTCGATGACAAAACGATCTTCTCAATCGAAAGAACCGTACCCGGTGTATTTTTTGTCGGTAGTTCGTTTTTAAAGTCACGATCAGCATACTGTTTACAAGTCTTTAAAATCCGGACTGTTGTCGGAAGATCAGTCAGATACGTCTCGTCATCAATCATAGGCGGAAGATGGACGTATTTTTTGTTTGCCGTGACGTAAGCACCATCAACCGTGACGAGTCGTGGTGTGCCGGCCAGTGTCAACTGAAGATCGGAAATCGCCAGCAATTGCCCGACTTCAAGTGCTGTCTGCTTATGCTCGAATTCCAAATCGTCATACAAGAAAGCCTTCTCGAGTACAACGACTTGCGTCGGTGCATCGATATGATACTTCGTCGCGTCGATTTTCTGTACAGGTGATCTGGATTCCGCTGGACGAAATTCGACTTTAAGTTGCTGGTAATGCAGATGCATCCCATTGACACTACTCGGTAACGTCATCCGGACGAGGAACGGATGATAGTCGTCATGGATCAGCATCAATTGGAATGGATATGAATGTCGTTCGAGTGCCTCCGTCGAAATGAATAATTCAGTCCCTTCGATATGGAACGGAACGGCGGTTTCCGTTGCTTCATCGTTAGGCGCGATTAAGAGAACTTGATCGACCGAAGCTGTGTCGTCTTTGAATAATTGTACGACTTCATAGAAGACACCATCAACGAGACGCGTGCCTGCATACGTGGCAAAGAACGGCTCAAGGACAGGTCCGAGATGGTGTAGTGATTCCGGCATCCGGAAATAAAGACGGTTCTCCGATACATAGCGCCGGGCTTTATGTTTTTGGACGAGTAGCGTGATGAAGGTGACGAAGCTGTCATAATCTTGTTGCTGCAGCAAAGCGTACTGCTTTTGGAAGATGTCATCGAAAATGAAATCGGCTGGATCTGCGCCATGACGTTCAAAGATGGTGATCATTTCACCGAATAAATCAAAGAAGGTCTGCTGTTGCGGATGCTCGAGGAACCGTTTGTTGTTGAACAGACGGGAGAGGAAATCCATCTCGATCAGACGGCTCAAGGCATGGGTCTTGGCGACTGTCGGAATATCCAGTTCAAGCGTTTTCTCAAGCACCTGTAAATTAAAAGTCGTCTTCTCGAAGATGCTCGTCTGTCCGACTAACGAATCATTCATCGCAAATCGGTTGACGTGATAGACAGGTGCCGGATTCATTGAAGCCGTCTGACATTTGGAGATAGCTTCGAAGAAGAAAAGTTTATCTTCACCGAACTGCATCGGGCTGAACCGGATGTTATGCTCGATCAAGACGGAGCGCTTCAGGATTTTCCCCGGCGGTCCAACCGCGCGAAATACTTTATCGATTTCATACGGCACGAGCTGATTGGCAGTCGTGAACGATGCGAACCGCCCGACTTTTTGAATCGACGTGTCGGTATGTTTGATCGTTTGACCGAATGCGATATCGGCATCGTTCGAAGCGGCTTGTGCGACGAGCTGAGGGAATCCAACCGGATCGAGGCGGTCATCAGCATCTAAGAACGTGACGTATCTACCTGTCGCCTCTTCAATTCCGACGTTTCGCGGATGGGCAGGACTTCCCGTATTTTCGGGGAGTTCAATGATGCGAATGAAATCCATCGTTTCTGCAGCCGTTTGGAGAATCGATAACGACTCGTCGGTCGAACCGTCATCAACGAAAATCGCTTCCATCGTTGAATGGTCAAGCGTGAGTGCCTGAATCGACGCGATACACGTCGAGAGATACGTCGCTTTATTGTATACAGGAATGATGATTGAAACAATTTTTCCCAACAGTAATTCCCACCTTAAAGAAAATATTTTAAAAAATACCATTTGAACTGTACCACAAAATGGATGCTCTCAAGCGTAAGAAAAGTGAGAAAATACAAAAAAGGACGATGACCCAATCTAAAGAAGGGAGTCATCGACCATTTAAACGCGGTCATAAAAAATTGAAATTACTTGATTCCAATGTTCTCAAGATATTTTTTTTCAGAGTCATCGATTTTACGGCTGATTTGTTTCGTATACGTCTTCCGCGCGTAAGTAGATCCTTTTTTCTGATAAATGGCTCTTTCTCCTCCAGATGATTGGTCGTAATAGATTTCAATGAGATTTTGATCCTCATAGACGATGACGCCCGTTTCTCCAGAATTTCGCTTTAGTTGTCGATCGACCTGTTGCTGCTTCAAGTACTGATTTTCAGATTTGAAGACTTGATTGATGGCTGCGTCATATTTCTGTTTTGCTTTCTCACTCGTCGTATTTCCATCTTGATCGTAATCGCTACATCCTGCTAGGCAGACGATCGAAAAAAGTAGGAAAGATAAAAGTTTTATTTTCAAGTACGAACACCTCCGAAGTACACGTTTTGTATTACCGATAGTGTACATTAAGGCAACCCTTCATATGTAACGTACTTGAGAAATAAGGAAGTGCCAATAGGCATATTATAGTTCAATCGCATCGATGACGCCTTCAGGATACTCCCAGACGTTTCCTTCGATGAGCCATTGATGGTGGCAGTTCGGACAAGCGACTTCCGAAGAGAAATCATACTGGATTTCAACACCTAAACGTCGCTCCTCGTACGATACACTATGTAAATCTTCAATAAGGATCTCATCTTTGAATTTCTCGCGACAACGCGGACATTTGAATTTCGAATAATGACTGATGATCGTATCCATTCGATTCAACTCCTAAACAAAGAATTAGTATCGTTTACAGTATAATGATAACGCTTACATATAAACGTGTTAATTTTGAATTGTAATCAAAATGGAATATATCAACTGAATTGGATTTTGATATATAGAGATCTTGAAGAAAAAATTTAAATGGAAATACCCGTACTTATACATCCGTTCAATCCAATTGAGGCATATTTTTCGTCTAGATCAGTAAAAAGTGCCTTAAGATATAAGTTGAAACCACCATATCATTACAGCTTTTAAGAGAGGTGAAAATCATGTTAGAACTCGAAGTGTTATATATTGAGAAAAATGCAAATAATAAGTTGGATATTAACTATTTTGATCCAAAAAATGAACCATTGATCTTTATGTTTCAAAGGATGTTGAAAAAATTAAAGGTACAATTTCCGAAATACAGTTCGCTTTATGTTATTTTTTATGAAAGTTTAACAGAAGAAGAAAAACTAAAAATCAGAAGTGAAAATGGTGAAGGACGCGAATATTATTTTAAAGAAACTAAGATGGAGGAATTAAAGTCAAAAAAGAATTTAGATTTTTTAAAAGAAACGTTGAGTACTTTATTAGAAGGAATTAGACATTCAATATTCCGAGAATGTATAACCGATGATGAATTAAATAAAATAGAAAATTATGTGTATGAACAGAACTTTATATTCGTACAGAACATAGGCAGGAAAAATAACAAAACGAAAACAATGAGAGCTACTCTAAAAGCAAAATTGACACCTGTAAATCTAAATTTGTTTCTAATGATTACTGATATGAAGTCTCGGAAAAGCCTATATGATGGATGTATATTTGAATTACCGCAATCGGTCATTATACCGTTAAGAAGTATATTGAACCCTATCTCTTTATATGGATATGAATTGTATTGGGAAAATGAGAATACGATCGACATCATCATAAACACAGTGGGAGATAGATTACGAACCAAAATTTATCGGAAGAATGATGACTCTGTTTTGGTTAAGCAACAAAAAATAAAGGCTTAAAGAAAGCATTATTTTTTATCAAGTGATTGCGACATAGAGTCGCTCTTAACATGCAATTCTATTCTTCTGCTCACTAGATGCTACACTTAGACCAACTATTACACATAAAAGGATGATGTGGATGTGGAAGGCACTATTGTTTAATTCTGTATGGATGGGTATCACATTGCCAATTCTTTTGAGTATTACTTTTACAATTTTACACCCTCTATTCGTTTCTGGTAATAATGGTGTTCTCATGATTGTCGTTGCGTTAATCATTGGCATAATTGATGTTTACCTATCAATTCGGATTTGGACATGGATCGAAGGAAAGTCCTACAAACGAAAACGGTACATGTGAGTGAAGCCTAACGGATGAACATTTTAAAAAGTCGCTTTATCTTTTTACATTGCTATGAGATGGCTTCGGTATTGAACCGGAGTCATTTTTTGTCGTTTTCAGATGTCACGATACTCGTATTAGGAAAAAATAAAAAATCCCAAAATTGTATTATGAAATATATAATATATGGTAGAAGATATTTATTGAAAATGACATTTTTTGATGTCATGAAATGAGGATATAAAAATATGAATTACATAGAACACTTAGAAGCCCATTGTGGTGAAAATACAGGTCATCTTGAGATGGAAGAATTACAAGGTCATGCGATTCAATTGTTACAGTTTCAAAATGCACCGTTTGCGAATGCGAATACCGTGACATCACTTGGATTATTGCACCACCCATTGCAATTCGAGAACGGTGCCGTTGTCCATCAAGAAGTGATGCTATCTGTCATGCAACAAGAGGCCGAATCGGATTTAATTGAATTGATCTATCGCTTGACGCTGGAAGCATTAAAGACTGGACACGCTTATGATTTAGGCGAGTACTTACCGATGCCAGATGGGTTGTTATCAAAGTACGGCTTCGCTGCCCTATACGTGACGACACCGTTCTACTTTGAAGAATCATTTCAAGTCTATAAAGGGAACGCGGCATTCGGGGAACCGGAGACGGTGTTACCAGTCTGGTTCGTACCCATCTTTGCTTCGGAAGTCGCTTACATCGAAAAATACGGTACTGAGGAATTTAATGAGATGTTATATGAAACTGAGATGCAGCTGCTTAATTTAAAACGACATCCGCTCGTGGGAGACAATGAAGAAATTGAAGAATCGATTTTTAACAGGGAGGTATTCGTTTGCGAATGCGAAATTACCGACGCCCTTTTTGAAGACGATATCCAACGACCATTAGTACTAAATGGACCGCTAGCGAAAGCGTATCACATGAGTGTTGAATCGGGAGAACAAGGCGATACAGATCAAAATGAAACTTTCCTGTTTGATTTTCTAAATCATCAAAATCGTTTTCCGATCTACGCGACCTTTTTTGCTTTTGAAGAGGAAGACAAAGACAACAGGGCTTTTTTCTCGCAACATCATATGTCGTTCACTTCACATGTCTTGTCTAGACAGAAACAAACGAACGGTTGGTTACGTGGAAAACGAACATCGACAAGTGAGAGTCATTTTTTCACGGTAAAGATTGAAAATGCTAGGATGCTCGAACTCATCCTTGAACACGCTTATAGAGTTGCGTCGATGAACGAACTGTTCATGTTTTCGTATTCCAATCGCTTGTCGATTCAACAAGAGGTCGAAACGACGTACCGAAAAACACGTGTCTTAGAAGATCGGTTCGTTTATCCGGAAGATACGACCGTCGTGATTGTCGGCCATGATGGAACAATGCTTTATCTGCTATCGAACGAAGAACACTTCGCTTATGATCTTCGGACGGACTGGGCGAAACGACTACGACAACAGTTACCGAACGATACGGTGATTCGCCAGCTGAATGGCGAATTGTTCGCAGATCTATAAGAGTGGAGGGAACTTCATGCAACTCATCAAACCAATGAACGATCAGAATCATTTTTGGCTGTTCGAAAAGAATGGACGGACACTCTACACGTTTCACGGCATCATGGGAGAGAGATTGAAAGAACCAATGAGCGAGCAAAAGTTCTCGCGCTTTTTTAATCTAGATGCCTATATCCGAGAACTCGTAGCTGAAAAAGAAAAGGACGGATACTCGGTCGTCCAAGAAGCGGATTACCACGAAGTTGTCGTCGAGATCTTTTGTCAGGATACAGAGTATGACGTCATCTTTGAGCGTCGTTCGAGCATTGAAGAAGACCTCAATGAATTTCTTTTTGAAATCGGAAATGGGTATTTTGTTGAAGATGAATATGGTCCAGAAGCGATCGAATTCGTCCTTCATATCTTGGAGCCGTCTTATATCGTTGAACCCGTCATTGATTATTTCAAGGACCAGTTTAATCTGAAGAAAATCCGAATGGGGCAGGCAAAAGTTCATTACGGCAGACGTTTGACCGGACTTTATCCCACAGGAAAGAATTTTAACCGGAAAAATTGAACGATGACGACACAGTTAGGAGGAACAGTATGAACGAGCTGACAATCGACGAATATTCTTTTCAGTCGAAGAGTATCCAACGTATGCTTCAGACATCCGAAATCAACGTGCTTGGTCCATTGCAAACTATCTACGAAATCATGTGTTATGACCATACAGTAGGCAGTTTTACCAGTGAATTGACGGAGGCAGTATTATATGACACGCTGGTTCGCTTCAATCATTTTCCTTTATATATCACGACTAATTTTGATGAGATTCGAGAAGATGAAATGGACCTCTTAGAGCGTTTAAAATTGCGACCATTCGTTTGCCACGAACATCTCCGGTACGAAGGCGATCAGCGACGTACCAGTTTTTATTGTTGTATCGAAGTGTTGAATGCGAATGATCTGTGTTTCGTCTTAAAAAAATCCTTCTTTCGAGCTGCTTATAGTGAAACGTTCCTCATCACGTTCGCTCGACCCACATTTGAATTAAAAACCTCTGGAAAATGGATTTTTAAAGAAGCGAAATACACGCATGTAATTGATGCACGTGATAGATTGCCGTTTATCCTTCCATCGCATGATGCGCTCGGTTTCATGTGGTTTTCGAATGGAGATGCCTTTCAAACCGTCGATCAGCTAAAAGCGATTTTACCAACGGATTATTCAGATTGATTATGCACTAAATACCTACAAATAATTTAATTTAAGATCAAAGGAGTCATACAGAATGACATATCAAAGTGGATTACCTGGCGTTAAGGAAGAGAGACTACAAGAAGTAGAGGCAGTACTCGGCTTCGAGCTTCCGAAAGAACTACGAAATAGATACAAGCACGAAAACAAATTCAGCGTTGGCGAATGGGAGTTTCATCCGATCAAGGACGAGCATTATATCAAGCAGACATGGGATGACCTTGTTCGTGTCAATTTGACAGATACAGAAGAGTATCCAGAAGGGTTCTTGCGGATTGCGGCGGACGGAACAGGTGACGAACTCGGATATCAGCTCCCGGACAAAGAGACAATCGTCTTATGGGATCATGAGGAACAAGAGCTGTTTCCGATAGCACCGACACTTAAAATGTTTATAAAAAAGGAACAGAGCGCGGAACAAGCAGAACTTTTCTTAGAGACGGTTCTTGAAACGAGAGCTGTCTATGGTCTATCGAAGTTGGAACAGTCGGGCTGGGCGTACTGTCCGTCGAATCAAGAGGAAACAGACGTCCTATTATTCTTTTCGACGGAAGCGGCGGCAAAAGCACTGCAGACGAAGGAATGGGCGAACTATCATCTGATTCGCTTAGACCTGGATTTGTACATGAATGGCTGGTTACCGAGCATGATTAACGACGGACTGTATTGTGGCTTGGATTGGGGACCGGAGCTCGTCGGACTTGAGCTGGATCCAGAAGATGTCCTAGCAGATCTGGAGGGTTAACATGATTCAGACACTCAGTAAACAGGTGGATGGCATTACGTACTTTTGGTACTTGTATCGTGATGGTCGAACAATTCAGACCTATCACGGTGTCACCGAGCAATGGAAGCTTGATCAAGATGTCAGCGATGAGAAGGAAAAACAGTACTCGACGAGGCGTCAAGCGAAACGACGGATGGAGGAACTAATTGCCGAGAAACAAGCGGAAGGATACAAGCAGAATGATATTTACGGGATACAACCTGGACGAAAGGAACGCGAGAAGTTTCGACGACGGACGTCCTGGTTCGCCTATCTTCTGGTGGGACTTGGTCTGTTTCAGTTCGTGACACCGTTCTCTGTCTTACCAATTGTAGTATTTGGAATGGGTATTCCCTTGATGTTTTTAGCTTTTATCGGTAAAGGTTATCTTCCTACATGGCTTCGAATTGTCTGCTTCATTAGTTACTTTTTCATGCACGTGATTCATCAGCAGGAATCGTACATCCCGTATCTTTTCCCGGTTCTTTCGATAGGCACGGGAATACTATTATGGTTTCATCTTCGAAAAACGAGACAACAAATGAAAGTGGAGCAATGACATTTTTAAAAGGAGATGAAACATGTCGCTTCTAGATAAGTTATTACAAGACCCTATCGTTTCTGATCTACCACGTCTTCACACCGCTCTTCTTGCCAAAAATCGTGGCTTACGCAAAGAGTGGTTAGTACATATGGATAGATTCATTGAAGAAGCGAATACGTGGAACTTCGAGCGACAGCGGTCGTTTGTGAGTTGGTTATTATCTACCTGTGAAGGAGAGACAGACGCTTCGTTCCTCTTGATTCATCCGTTAAAAGAACGTCTTCTAAAACCGACTTTGAAGAAGTGGATGAAAGAGATGCCGGATGACGTCCGACCGTATCGTTGGTATGGTCTTTTCTTTGATGAAGATGACCGCTTCATCTATTTACAAGAGGCGATTACACGTGGGGGAAGACGGGAGCAGTTAGCGATCGAGAGAATGATTGATCATCACTTGTATGGACTTTGGTATTCTTTCCACCATCTCGATGAAGACTTGTATTTAGGAGAAATAAAAGAGGATGCAGCAACCTTAACAGAGGCTTGGTTGTTAATCGAGCAACTCGAAGATGCGCTTTTGAAATCGGAATGTATTAACGAATGGCAGAAGATGAATCAAACCTTAACGGATTGGATTCGTTTCCGGCAAGAGCGAACCACCGGATTCATGGAATGGCGGATGCAACAAGAATCAAAGGATTGAGTTTGATTAATCCAATGGCATTAGCAAGTTAGAAATGTCCTCTCCGTTATATTTAAGAAAGAGGTATTTAACATGAAAAAACTAGGCGCGTTTACAAGTCACAAAGGGAATTTGATTGTCTCGGATCCTGCTTTTCTTGAGCCGGATGTAGAATACAACGTGACAATTCCAGTTGAACAAGGTTCGAATTGGACGGTCTTCTATGACGAAGATGAGTTCGAATCAATCAATTTGCTTTACCTAACAATGAATGAAGAAACGAAGATGGATCCATCCGATTTCGAGCCGTTATCCGATCTAGTCGTCGTCGATTCAGCGCAGCTCGTCGTCATGAACACAGCGGATTACGGGAGACGGGAAGTCATTGATTGGGAGATTCGAAATACGCTAGAGTTCGACGAAGAAATCGACCCGTTCTATATCGCAATCTCAGATGAAATGATGGAAGATGAAATCTTCCTGTTTCCGTTCGGTGTCGCCGTTCAGTTAATGGGGGACGGACACTATGAAGTCCTTGTCCGACGAGAAGACGGTAACGTGACAGGGATTGCGATCGTCCTCGGAGAACATGAGGCTTTTGAAGAACACGATGACCAGGAAGACGTGTCACTAGAAGACGTTGAAATGCCAATCATCAAAAAAGAAAGACATCCATCAGGAGCTGATGATAGGTTTCTGGCGAATGTACTAGCTTCCATGGAGAGATTCTATGGAAAAGACCACAAAAAACTAAAATACAGTATTCCAATCAAGGGGCAAAAGGTAAGTCACGAGCTTTGTTTGTATGATCGCTTACCAAAAATTCAAAGCTACCGAGTGTCCGTGGAGAGTCCTTGTCCAGAAGCCCGCCTCCAAGCATTCGAGACCAATCATTTTGCGATTCCGGAGTGGTATAAAGAGATTTTGAGAGTCTGTAACGGTATGCGTTTTTCCGAAGAGTTGAACTTAAACGGTATTCCGTTGACGAGTTGGAATGGGTTATCGCATGAGATCCAAGGCAATCTCTCAGACAGTCTCGATGAATACGCGTTAACCGAGTTCGATGCGATCCGTGACAAGTATTTCTTTTTTGGGTCGTCGTTTAGACAGGACGAATACTATGCGGTATTGAAAGAGCGTCCAGACGAAGCTGTCTATTGCTTTGATTATAGAACGTTAAAACTCAAACGTCAGGCAACGACTTTCCAAGATATCGTCCGTGATGCATGGCACGCGTGTAATCTGAAAGCACTCCATAAAAGAATGTGAGGATGATCTCATGAAAATAATCTATTCTCGTGAAGACTTACTCGCACTCGAAGATCCTTTTGAATATGAGGTGGGGTTGCCAATCCGCATCAGAGAACTGCCGGCTTCCGTCATCGAAGAGGAGATTCCGGATAGCCGCGAACAATTAGATCGCCTTCTGAAAGAGGGCTACACCTTGGTCATTCAAAAACCGCGAATTCCGAATCCTCCCGTATTCTCAGGGTTATCCGTGATAGCGGAGAACACGGTCATGAAATTATATTTCTACGAGGCGGATCATTGTGAGGATGCGTTATGGGATGTCCTGTCCGAGAATGAATACAATCGCCACTGGGCATATTTTTTACTGAAGAAAATCGAAGGTGTCAGATTCGAATTGCCTTATACGAATGAAGCTCAAAGTTCGCTGAAACTGTCTAATCTCAAAACAAATGAACTCGTACATCTACGATTTGAAACCAATCAAAGCGTAACGTGTCAATGGGAATGAAAAAGGAGATACTTCATGAAAACGTATCTTGAAGAGCATAGCGATGCGACACGCATCTTTCCATGGCTTGCGGATGCGAGTTCATCAATTCGCTGTCTATGTGCAGTCGGTGAGATGCTTTTGTTTCCAGAAGACATCGTCCAATTCAAACAAATCAGTAGTGAGATGTTCCGTGACAAGCTAGCGAAAAAGCATGCGCTGAGCACGTATCGCTTTTATGTAGTAGTGTGTGTCGGAAATGAGTTTCAGTCCAAAAGAATCTTTGATTATTACAAGCTGTGGCGTCTACTCGAACGAGAAGAAATGCTCGAGGGCTTCATCTCTCGAATAGAAGTACCGGTTCAAGTGGGGAAAGAACCGTACTACGTTGGGATTGCTGAATTTGGCATCGAACAGCTCAAAACAGCCATCGAGATGATTAGTGACTCACCAGCTATGTATACCATTATTTGTGCAAATCATGATCGACCGTCACACTGTCAGGAGTTACTTGATCAGGTGGTCGACATCGGCTTAACAGAGAGTGGGGGTTTGCCAGTCGTCGAGATGGTCACGACACTAACCGCACAAGGTTATGCCGTCTGCACGTGGGGAAGTTCGAGTGAAGAACAGGAACTACAGTGTTTTTATACGGCAGCCCTCTTATAACAATGTAGAAAGAAGGAATTCGATGAGTCTGCGTGGCGTATCGTTTGAAATTCCGAATGAACCGGGACGTGTCTTGCTCGATATACTAAGTGCGATCGAGATGAAAGCGTATGATTGGTTTCTTCGTAATTTTGATTTTCCGATCCAAGCCATGGACGGGGAATGGTATGACAGTTTAGAAGAGTTTTTAATCGATCAGAAAACGACAGGACATGAATTAGCGAAATGGCTAAGGGGACCAAGCAATTACCTGATCTTTGCTGAATTATTTGCATTTCAACGTGGTCAGACTGAAGAAGTGGGAACAAGTTATGAGTGGTTTCAGGAAAGCAATTGTCAAATCGCGATTTTGGTATATGACTGCATGTACGTCGATATCTATTGCAAGGAGCAGCACGTATCTGAAGCATTTTATGAGAACGCCATGAGACGTGGATATACCGGAATCGAATGGGTGACAGATGACAATGATCCTCGCACCCGTTTGTCGGTATGGGCAGAATAAGACACTGTTCAGACGAATAGATGTAATCGGTAAGCGTTCAAGATGAGAGATATGAACTACGAAGTGTTGATAAAAGGAGAGAAAAATCATGAACCAAGAGATGGAAGAGTTTGTTCAAGCGGTCCATCGGACGGTCGTTCAGGACGGTATGGCAGATTATAAGGACATCTATGAAGAAGAAGTCGATCCAAACGTCAATGACTATACGGCCTGCATCGCGTTTTACCAACAGTCGAGCGAAGCGGATCAAAAACGAATGAGACAGATGATTGAACAGACGATCATCGATACGGTTTCCCATGTATTTAGTATCATCGATGGGAGTTCAGGACTAAATGGATCTGCGCTTGAAGCGAAACTGGCACTTGTCCGAGTTGACGAAGCAGGAGATCCGGTCGATACCGTAGAGACAGATGGTGCATTGCAAGATACGTTTTTAGGCTACATAGAAGATCGTGACTTGAACGCATTGTGATGGAGGGAGCGGAAACCACTCATGATCCAACTGACAAAACAAAACGGCTCGGATACGCTCTACCAAACAATCTATACAGAGGGACGCCTCATCGTTCAACATCAAGGAATCGTTGGAGCGTGGGTGAAAGCAGAAAACGTAAAGCAAATGCGCGTCTCGCGCTTCAAACGATTAGGTGTACAGATTTTGCAGCTGATCGAGAAGTTTGAACGTCAAGGCTATCGCGAGCTGAACGAGACCGATTATACGGAACTGGTAGTCCAGTTTTCTTATGAAAAGGATCAGAAAGAAACAGCGCTCGAGCGACGTCACATGATGGAAGAAGTAATCAATGATGGTTTGCTTCATACGGGGAACGGCTACTGCGAAGGGGGAGATATCGGTAGCGGTACGACGAATATCTTTTACCATGTCCTTGATGTCGAGGCAGCCATTGCACTAATTTTTGAAGAGACGAAAGCACGCGATGTACAAGACGAACCAAAAATTGCAGTACAAGAAGGAGCAGCGTACACCGTTCTATACCCTGAAGGAGCGACGTTCGATTTGATTGGTGAAGGTAAATCATGGAGCTGGATTCCGATGACGCAAGCGGAGGACGAGAAGATATGGCACGTCATTGATCAACAATTTCAATTCGCACCCAGTACGACAGTTTTCCCCTCATACCATGCCCCGAGTCCGTTCATTACATACGAAGTGGATTACGAGAAACGCGAAGAGATCGAGCAAACGCTAAAGCGTATTCTGACCGAGCTGACCGTTGAAGGAGAACGCGTGATGGCACTCGATTGGAATCATCAAGGATACTGGATCGACCCAAGGCGCCCGTTTCTTCGAAATGAAGAAGGAGACTGGATGATTCCAGCAGTTCCAGATGGCGATTACTCCTTTTTCATCGCTCGTGATTTTCGCTGGGGGTACCTCGGTCACCCGTGGGAGGGTAGCATCACGTTGTTTGGAGAAGACATGATCTCTGCGTTTCAAAGAACGGAGAGTTTTTCGAATGAAATCCGAAGAGGATAAAAGGAGGACCGGAAGTGAGAACACCATACGACGAGTATCACGGAACCGCATTATGGCAGGTCATCTCGGAGACAATCAATGAATTAGTCGACAATGATGATCTTGAAGAACGGACGACGCATGAACATATCGTGGGCTATCTTTGTAGCAAACTAGAAGGTCGTATGAAAGATGAAAAA
This sequence comes from Exiguobacterium sp. s78, assembly GCF_018618985.1. Lineage (NCBI taxonomy): Bacteria > Bacillati > Bacillota > Bacilli > Caryophanales > Exiguobacterium > Exiguobacterium sp. s78. Next base: position 1,508,377 of record NZ_JACSNB010000001.1, on the reverse strand, counting down.
TAAGAATAGGATGCTGGTTGAACGAGACGACTGGATCGATGTGTTCCGGGAACTGCTACCACGCGACGATTGGCAAGACCTCGTCCGTCTTCAAGTGAGTCAGCATTCGTATCCGGTTGAAGTAAAGTTATTGGACCGATCTCTCAAACAGAATCTACACATCGACGATTTTTCAGATTGGACGGTCCGATCTCACATGATTATGACCGACGACTCACAGCTTGAAAGATTTCTCAAACCTCTTGTCATCGAACAGCAGGAAATGGCGACTACAGCAGAAGTGACGCTCATTATCCAAAAACAAGGACAAGGAATCGTCCGAGTCACGAACGATTGTGTCTCGATGTATGGAGTCGCGTATGAGGAGCTTGATGACGTTGGAACAGAGTATGAGAACTTTTTCGATGCAGTTTTACCGAATGCCACGTTTCCGCTTGAAGTCGTCTTTTGTGGTCGGGATGTTTTAGAAAATGATGATTCGATTCACGTGATGACGTTGCACGATTCCAATTGGCAAGCGGTGTTGGAAGAACATGTATTGCATTTGCTGAATCGAAAGGAAGTGACGTCAGGATTATTTTCGAAAGATGCACGTCCCACGAAGCAAACGCTTGAGGACTTCATGTCTGAATTCTCGTTAATGACGGCCTATAACTTCATCGTGACCCGCGATGCAGCGGATCGATTTGGCATGCTCGATCACTTTTGTACGAATGGAAAGATTGCTCATTTTGGGAATATCAGTAGAACAGATGAATGATCGTAAACACGTGAGACATAATAAAAACCGCTGTGGATCAGCGGCATTATAGGTGATTTACTCTTGTGCATAGACGATATCTGCGATGGCATGGACCTGGGAAAGCGTCATCTCAGAATAGAATTCGATCGACAAAGGATGATCCGTCGGCTCGAGTTCAAAGAAAGGAAGTTGACCGGTTCCTTCATCATGGACCATCACTTTTAAGTTGACGGTATCCGGGTAAGCTGGTAGATCGCTTGAAAACCAGCCGAACATCGGCTCCTCGATGCGAGGACGTTTCTTCTCGATGAAGCGAGCGAAGTTTTCAGGGCTCAGGCTCACCCATGTAATCCACCAGAAGGGTTCGTCTTGTCCAGCAATCGGGAGTTCAAGAATGCCCTTCACGAAATAATGTGGACCGTCCAGTTCTAAGACACACCACGTATCATGCATCTCGCTTTTCGTTTCTTGCTCTTTCTCAGACATTTGTTCGTAGTAGACCGGTCCGAGTGTTTCATATTCAGTCGGGAGTTCATCGTGGCGTTCTCCACAGATGGCGCAAGGCAGAAGTTTTTTCATTGGAATCACCTCTAAGTTGAGTTATGTATGTCTCGTTGTCGAACGTTAGAAGAGAGCATACTTATAGTGTAACACCCGTTGATAGAGAATCCTGATGAAGACCGTGACAATCCAGAGAAAGTGAGGGGATTAACGTGCACATTTACATCGAAGAACAGCAAAATCATGTGAAGACGATCAAGGAATATCATCTGACACTAAAAGGACAAGACCGAATCACATCCATTTTTTCTTTCGAGTATTATAACGATGATTCAAAGGAAGGTGAAGTCATCTCTTACGAAATAGTGTTAACCCAATTATTCTCGCGGTTAAATCGTTTTCCAATCTATCTCTCTTTTGGATTTCATGAACTGACTGATTTAGAAAAAGAAGATTTGCTGTCTACGGTTAAGCACAAACAATTACCGTATACAGAGATCCTAATCACTAAGCGTGAAAGATATATGACCGTCGAAGTGAATTGCCCAGAAGACTTATTTCAGGTACTCACGCAGTCAATTACAATGGCTAACTACAATGGCTACTATTTGATTGCTTTCACAGATTTATTGAAGTTTGAAACGAGGAGAGTAAGACGGTGGTTGATCAAAAAAGAGAGAGTAGTACCAGTAATCGATATGACGAAACCAACGACATTTTTTAAAATCGGGTTTGATTTCGAGAATATTCTGATCTTCTCGAATGAAACAGATTTCGATGCATTAGAAAAAATAGAAGCACTGTTTCCAGAGGATGAAATCGAGCGGTAATGGAGAGATTATGAGGGGAGAGGGAACGTGTTGGATGTCTATTTCGAGAAGCATGTGGATCATGCACAAGTGTTCAAAGACAGATACTTGTACGTTGATCGACCAGAACGTATCGACTTCATCTATTCGATGGGTTGTCTACCGGATGACACTGAAAGTGACTATCAAGGCGATTCAAATCGAGTCTTGAAACAATTTTTGACGCGTCTCAATCGGTTCCCGATTTTCGTCACGTTCGGTGGAGGATTTACGGATGAGGAGGTCGAGCCGTACTTTCAAAAGCATAATCTATCGTATAAAAAGGTTCGACCAAACAAGAACCTATACTATAGCGTTCAGGTGCATGACGCGACCGAACTTGAGTTGTTGCTAGATGAGACCTATTGGTATGGGGCAGTGAACGAAGACTTCTTTATATCGTTTACGAATCTCCTGACGTTTGAGCGGAGAATGGTCAAAGGATGGTTTTTCAAAAAAGAACGTATCGTTCCCGTCATTCATGTGACGAAAGAGATGTCGTTCATCACGATGGAACATGATTTCATGGGCTATTATCTGTTTTCGAATGAACCCTGTTTTAATACCGAGGACAAGGTGAAAGCCATCTTTCCTGACGACGGTACCATTGAATTCTATTGATGAAACCAGCAACTCGATTTAGTTGGATGATGTAGATGGATCAAGCAGAATACGTGGAGGGATTTTCATGTTATACATCGATCTCGAAGAACATACGAATCATGCAAAAGTGATCAAAGACCGCTATCTCGATATTGATCCACCGGGTGCTATTAAGTCGATTTATTCGATGGGATGTCTTCCGAATGACGAGAACCGAGACTATCAACATGACTCCAATGAAGTACTGAAGCATTTTTTGACGCGTCTGAATCGCTTTCCAATATTCGTCACGTTCGGTGGTGGTTTTACCAATGAAGAAGTGGAACCGTTTTTTCAGAAGGAAAATCTGTTCTACACAAAGATTCAACCAGATAAGAGCAGTCTTTTTTATAGCGTTCAAGTGAACGATGCGAGCGAACTTGAGCGTCTGCTGGACGAAACGTATTGGTATGCGGCAGTAAACGATTTTTATTTCCTATCGTTTACGAATCTCCTGACGTTTGAACGGAAAATAGTCAAAGGGTGGTTTTTCAAAAAAGAACGTATCGTTCCCGTCATCCATGCGACGGAAGAGATGTCGTTCATCACAATGGAGCATGATTTCATGGGCTATTATCTGTTTTCAAATGAAGCCTGTTTTGATACTGAAGAGAAGGTAAAATCGTTTCTTCCTAAAGGAGATGGCATTGACTATTATGAATGACATCCGGACGGGTGATATAAGGGAGGACGATCATGTTTGGGATTAGTACGAGTTTAAAAGAAGTGCCAGAAAACGAAAAAGAGATTCTACCATTTCCGAGTAACGTCCAACGCTTTTTAAGAGAAGAATTCGCAAGTACCTCCAATCGCTGTGACCTCTTGATTGATCTCGATCCTTACGGCGATAAGTTGTTCTTAGCAAGAGAAGTGAACGAGTTGATTGGAATTTGCGAGCTGCTTATTCAACGCTATTGCACACCTAAGGAAGCGTGGATGATGCATCAGTCAGATAAACGAATCATGGAACTACATGAATTTTTAGAATTATTGAAGCGGATGTGCATCGCGTCCGTCTATCAGAATGCGTTGGTTTGTTTTTGGGGCGACTAAACGATTGAATATTAAAGAATATATGTAAAAATTGGAGTTTTGAAAAGTGAGAAAAAAGCTGAAGATCACGGGAATCATAGCAGGTGTAAGTTTTTCGATATATGTCGTGTGGACGATCTACCGACTATTTTTCTTGGTTGATATCAATGTTGTACCAAAAGAAGAGTATATCTCGAAAAGTAGCTCGCCCGATCAGGCGTATACGATTCGCTTTTACCGCGCGAATGGTGGCGCGACGGTGGATTATGCGATGCTTGGTATTATGGAGAATGAGGACGGAGAAAAGCGTAGAATGTACTGGGAGTATCCTTGTCGCGAAATAAAAGAAGTGAAGTGGACGAAGGATACGGTGACGATCAATGGCACAAAAATTAAGATATGGAGTCAAGTGTATGACTTCAGAGAGGGAATATACGAAGCAGACTAAGAGGAACATGAGGATGATGATATGCATTCAGAAAATTTTGGAGTACAACCACGTGACGTAGTTGTTAGAAACCAAGCATGCAAGGATGATGATTACCGATTGCTTGGTTTCTTCAACAAATAGCGAGGTGGTGGACCGAAAGATTGCTCCGCTTCGAAATACGCCAATTCGCCTGGAATACAAGAAATGATCGAGGCGAATCCAAAGCCGATGGCGTGTTCGAGTGCCTCTCGGAGAGGTAACGTTTTCCCGCTAATCAGCTCGTTTTCTGATAGACAATAGCACGTATCCGGTGCACCATATTGTTTCAACAAATCATACATATCGTCTGGCCATGAATTAGGTGGTTTGATTTCAATCAAATAATCATTCTTCAGCATGCTTAAATACCGGTGATCTAACCGCTGAAGCGCCATATCTCGTTTTTTTGGCGTGAACAATTCATGTAGAACGCGCTCTTGAACGCGCTTGACAAAAAATGATTGGACGAGCACTCTTTCTTGTTCTTTATCCATATTTTCATTTCCTTTCTACTCAATTTAGCGAATCAAATCCATTACATACACTCATTGAATTCATTTTACATGACAAGGAGCCAATTTATGAGCTACCTATCTGCGGGATATTATCTTATTCTGCCAACTCCTCGAAAAGAATACATGGACAAGGCTGTTGTTCCTGAGTCCGTTCTATCCGTAAGTGAATGCATCTGTACACACTATCCTGACATCAGTATCTTATGGGGAAACGTGGAAGTAAAGAAAGACCATTATATGGAACAACTCGGTCTCTCACTTACCACCTTTCAGTTACTTGAACAATGGATAGAAGAACAGCGGAAGACAGGAGATGTGTTGTTTCCTCAAGTGTTCTCTAACTTAAATGTTGCGCAAACGTTCGTAGATCGTTTTTTGAATCAACTTCCTGACATACGCATCATCAGCCTCGGTTTGCCTGAACAGTTTAAAGTAGATTTTCTGGAAGATGTAGCGGCTTTTAGTAGTAAAAATTCAGAGCCTTATGGAGTAGAAAAAATGGTATCACAACATCTCAGCCCTGATACGGACGGTGCCAAAAAAATCGGGTATGAAGTGTTAGGATTTGATTCGGGATTATTTCATTCGTAATTGTGTAACGGACTGGAACGCGATTTTTATCATCATTTCAACACTTTACTAAACAGCCATGGTTTGATCCATACGTTCGAAGAAGCGGATCGTTACTCAGATTATTGTAATGAATTAGGCGAGGCGACAGAAGCAGTCTTATGGCTTCCGTGGGCGATTTTTGAATATGAACGGAGCAATTAAAAGTAAAGATGCTGCTAATCAAGTAACAATGTTTAGAGTAATGGATCAGGAGGATAAAAAACGATGGAATCGACCGAACAATTAGAGCAGCATGTAAATCAATTAAGAAATACACTTTATGAATTCGAAAAGAAGATGGAACGCAAATTTTCGATTGAGGAATGGCGGTACCTTCTGGAGAACGGATTAAATAGTCTTTTGAGCACACGTGAAGACACACAGCAAATGATTTCAAAGCTCTCCATTCGAACGAAAAAAAGGCCTACTCGTTGGAAGCTATCATCAGGAGTTGTCTATGCCATTCCGTTACCTCGACTTGGAGGATACGGATATGCAGAGATGAGAATTTCGCAAGATGAGAATCATGAGACTGGAAAGATAGAGCCTATGGGTTACATCCAATATTATAATCTCAAGACAGACTCGATTTTTTCACTCCAGGAGTTAGACCAAAAGAATCCTGAGACTTGTATCATCATAGATACGGGGTATTACGGGATTACAGAAGGAGAATGGATCGTACTTGGAAAACGGCATCGGGAAGAAACGTTTGAGACGCCATTACTATTTGGTAGTGTACCTAGTTTAAATTCTGATGGGGAAAACTACTATGTTACTCGAGGTATCAATGGAGAAAGAATGTTTGTGGAAGAAGAAAAGGCACGAGAGGTGATAAATCCTTCTGCAACCTGTGGTGATTTATCTGCTGTATACAAATATGAAGAACGATTAAAAATAATGAATGATTTTAAGAATTCATAATAAGTTAACGGGGATACAAAACATTGAAAAATAAAGAGCAATTAGAATTGTATGTAAATCAATTGAGAAGTACACTTCAAGAATTCGAAAAGAGAGAGGGTCACGAATTTTTGATTGAGGAATGGCGGTACCTGCTGGAGCATGCATTGGATAGCCTTTTGAGTACACGAGAAGATGAGGAAAAGGATATTTCTACCCTTTCCATTCGAACCCAAAAAAAGCCTGTACGTTGGAACCTATCATCAGGAATTGTCTATGCGATTCCGTTACCCCGACTAGGAGGATACGGATATGCAGAAATGAGAGTCTCAAAAGATAAAAACTTTGAGAGTGGAGAAATAAATTCTATGAAATACGTTCAATACTACAACCTTAGAACAGAAACGATTCTTTCCCTTTACGAGTTAGATCAAAAAAAGCCTGAGACTTGTATCATCATGGATACAGGACAACAGGGAATAAGAGAAGGGGAATGGAAAACGATCGGAAAAAGGCATCGGGAAGAAACGTTTGAGACGCCATTACTATTTGGTAGTATACCTAGCTTAGATTCTGATGAAGAATACTACTACATTACTCGAGGTATTTATGGAGAAAGAGTGTTTGTGGAAGAGGAAAAGGCACGAGCGGTAATCAATCCCTCAGGAACGTGGGGTGATCGAGCAGCTGTATACGAATTCGAAGATCAATTGAAAGAGTTGAATGACTTTAGAAACACATTATAAGATGATGAGGAACAAACCATTGGAGAATAAAGAGCAATTAGAACTGTATGTAAATCAATTGAGAAATACACTTCAAGAATTCGAAAAGAAGATGGATCACGAATTTTCTGTTGAAGAGTGGTGTTACCTGCTCGAACATGGACTAAATAGCTTATTGAGTACACGGAAAGATGAACAACAAGTGATTTCAAGCGTCTCGATTCGTATGAAAAAGAAACCTTCGCGATGGAATTTATCATCAGGAGTTGTCTATGCGATTCCTTTACCTCGACTTGGAGGGTATGGATATGCAGAAATGAGAATCTCTAAAGATGAGAACCATGAGACTGGAAAACTAGAGTCTATGGATTACATCCAATACTATAATCTTAGAACAGAAAGAATTCTTTCACTTCATGAGTTAGATAAAAAAAATCCTGAACCTTGTATAGTCATTAGAACGGGTTACTATGGTATAAAAAATCGGGAATGGATTGTACTTGGAAGACGCCATCGAGAAGAAGGAACATTTTCAACTCCGTTGTTATTTGACACTTTAGAATCGAATGATGAAGAGTATTTCATCACGAAAGGCTTATGGGGAGAGAAAATTTTTGTGGATGAAAAAGAGGCTAAAGCAGTCGTAAATCCATATGGTTCAAGTGGGGATATAGCTGCTGTTTACAAATACGAAGAACGATTAAAAGAAATCAATGACAATTTGAAATGACTATTTATGTTGGGATCACAGATTGGTTTAGAAGTATTAAAACGATACTCAAACGGAGGTTGATTTAATGAATTATCTTGATCATTTAGAACAGCATTGCGGAGAATTCACGGAAGCATTTCCAATCGAGGAACTTGAACAAAAGAACGTCCAAATCTTGAAATTCAAAGATGCACCATTTAAGGAAACCTATACGATTGCATCCCTTGGATTACTTTTTCATCCACTCCAAACGGAAGATGATTCACTGATGCATCAAGAAATAATGATGTCAGCGGAACAACCAGACGTTCAGGACGAGATCATTTATTTACTCTGGCAATTGGCTGAGTACGCTATGAGAACAGGACATTCATTTATTGCAGCAGAATATTATCCACTCCCTGAAGGAATATTTGAAAAGTATCAGTTCTCCTCTGTTTATGTTACAAGTCCTGTGTACTTTGATGAATCCTTCTTCCTATTTGAAACAGATTCTAATGTTGGGAATGAGCCAGATACCGTATTGCCAGTCTGGTTCGTACCGATTTTTGAATCTGAGGAGAAATATATTGAAAAGTATGGAGCAGATCGATTCGAAGATCTTTTGTTCGAGACAGATGAGTTAGTAGATTTTAACCGTAAACCACTCGTGTAGATGATTATTGATAGCTATTTGAAAGATAGAACATCGATCATACACGATCTGATAGAAAATCCTAGAGGTTTAGAGAATAATGGAGGATCAAATGAAGACGCCTCGTATACCTGACATCATATCGAAATTAGAATTGGTTTTAGAAAATAAACTTTCTAGAGAAGAAGTGTCTGATTGGGCTTATAAATGGATGATGGTTTTAGAAAATAAAGAAGGATGGGAGACTACAGATTACGATATTTTAGTTTTTCAAGGTTTAACTACAGTGTATGGCATGGACTTACTTAATAGCCCTACCGTATATCTGCACTGTGAGGAAGATATCCGTGATTGGGTGAAAGAACTCCAAAAAAACGAGAATAACGATCATCAGAAGCTTAGAAAGAAGTTTAACTAAAGTCTTGATATATCGCACAATGACAGTAAATCATCTAGTGGATGCTTGAACTCCTCAAGTGAATTAGAAGAATTTCCATAACTGTTTTAAAAACAGGAGGTATGAATGAATAAGAATCAAATCATGGATTCAGGATGGAATCGTCAAACCATATGGCAGGGATGTATACTCGCTTCAATCGCTCATGCTATCTTTGTCGCAAACAACCCCGATTTTGCTTATGAGCATTCGTGGGATGGTGATCATTACAGTACGAATGATGGTCAAGGCTGTAGAGGAACAGTATCATTTGGACCGGATTTTTTTGTGGCGGGCTTTCGAAACGAAGATTTTTTTGAAGAGACTGTAGAAGCGAATGACTTGCTAATCGAAGCACCAGAAAAAGTACAAAAAACGGCTATAGATGATACTTTTCAATATCTATTAGATGATATTGAAGGAGTCGTTTTCCCGGTCGTCACTACTGTCTTGTGGGGAGATGATCGTCTAATTTTTTCTAGTCATCAATACGAAGAAATGATGGATCGGGGATCAAGTCTATTAGAAATACAGGCATCGGGTTACGAAGCTGGACTGGCATATTGGGAAGAGTACTACGAGCTCACAGAACAACAGCTGGCGCTCCTAGAAACACTATATCACCTGAAAATAGAGAATCCATCTCAAGCTATTACCTTATCGCATGAGGACATTCAAGTATTAGATACGAGTGATATGGAAGGAATTGAGGAGAGTACAACTTCTTTTGATGAGATTGCTATTCATTGGTCTGATGATGTTTCTAACTAATCTATTCACTTGCGTAATCTAGTGATGATTGCAAAGAAGCACACATCGTAAAAGAGATGTGTGCTTCTATCTTTTATACTAGATGAGTGTAGCTTTCATGCTTTAAACCGTACTCTGGAAACATTAAGAGTGACAAATGCTATTACGTTCTACCATTTATATTATCGAATTGTATTATCGAAGTAAAATCTTATATCAAGGAAATAGATTTTCTTCTTCAATATAGGAAATAAACATTTCTTGTAAAAATTCATCAGCCTGCTCAGAATCTAGTAGTAATGAAGGCTCGATTTTACAGTTAGTAAGTGGTGAAGTCCCGTCAATAATGCCGAAAATGTGTGATACGTCATCAATTATAGTTTGTTCAATCAATTTCATTAATATTTTCTGATTATCATCACTTAAACTTTGATATAAGCTAATTATCTGTCTTGAGAAGTCATCCATATCTGAACTCATTTCTATGTTGTTAAACATGACCTTATAAGAACGAATACTCTCGGTTACAACCGTTTCGTATATTGCTTTAGTAAATTGCTCAGTTTTACCATCCATATCGATTCCCTCATCTCATCATATTTATCATTTGACAACACTTTAATTGTTACTTGCACTGATTGCACGGACGTTATTCAATCAATATTATTCTTTTGGTGCTTTCCAAGTAGATTGATGATTGGCTTTCCTTGGTCAATGGGTCAAAAGAATCAAGGTAACTTAGCTTCATTTTTGCAGGATTTTTGTAGACCTTTAATTCAGTAGTAGTAGTGTAAAACACCATCGAAATTAGTATATTTTAAAAGTGTACTATTTCGATGGTGTTTTATTTTTGTCTCATACATGTAGGGGAGCTCAAGTACATAAAGAAAGAGCTTTGTTTTATGATTATTGAAGTAACTTTTGGTATTTGTATCCTTTCAAAAGATCAGCTTCACCTTTAAAGGACCATTCCTCTATTTTAGAATCTGGATGTAATTTAAAATAATGGTCTAGGATATCGTGTCCTAAATTGTAGTTACTCCACCGGGGGATGTCTTTTTGAGGACTACCGCCTACAAGGTCCTCGTAAGTAGCTTCACCAGTTTGAATCAACTTTGCGACATGTTTGATCGTCGTATCATCCATGGGTTCATCCCACGGGGCCTTCACATTTTTTAAGACTCGATCAGCAAAAGCATCTGCTTTTCCCTCAACAATGACCGAATCGAGTAATTTATTCATCTGATATTCTGGTCTATCTTGAAGGATTAAATGATGGTATTCATGTGCAACGGTATAGGCGAGAGCATCCTTATCGAAATCTTCCGCCAGATAGAGCACGACCGCATCTTTGTACGTTCCTGCTGCTACTCCACCCATCGGTTCGGTCATCATCGTATATTCCGAGTTGATCGGTACGATGAAAATCGTACTCTTTTTCTTTGGAAGGACTTTATGCGCAGCAGTGTAGTTTTTTGTGATGATTTTTTTAATCTCGTCTTGTCGTTCTTCCAGAGCATCGATTCGATCAAGCAGTGCTTGCTGATAAGCAGTCGATTGCATCATGAAGAAACCTTTTAAAGAAGTAGTATCAAAATCTTCTTTTTCACCCGTTTTATCGATATCGTTTAGAACATATTTTATGTAATTTTGTTTACTCACTTCAATATCATTATCTTTTAGTGAAGCTTTTAAGTATTTTTGATAGGGGGAGTAAAGAGGAACGATATTCACTTCACTGTCATTGTTGAGTTCAATGGACTCCGATTTAAATTTTTCGCTTTGACTTTCTTCCGAACAAGCGGTTAAAACGACTAAAGGAACACATAAAAAAGGTACAAGTATTCTTTTCAACATATGATCATCCCTTCAACACATACATAAATATCCTGGAAGATTATTTAAAAAATAAATAATCGCTGTAATTAAGATAACATTCTGTCTCTTTATAGTCAAAATATGTAATTTTAGAGTCGGAAATACATGTGTTATGTTTCTATATACATACTAAGTGAAGTGACAAGAACTATTACTACTGGTCTTAGACAGGATGGCTATCTCTTCGACCTTCATGTAAGTAAAAAAGCCACCTAGTACGGTGACTTTTTTACTTACATCTACAGCTTTATGAATGTGGATCACTCAACTCTTCTGCTCTTCGTTAAAAAATCTTCGTGGATACCTGTGACACCGTTTTGCGCCCAATTTCCTGGGGGCATTTCTCGAATAAGAATCAATATCTTATCTCCCGGTGCATGGATGAAAAGCGAGAGAACTTCAGTTAACTTATTCACCCAAGTATCTTTTGTTTTTTGATTGAACGTATCCCACACATCGATCGTCAAGATAGCCATTCCTGCGACAGGAGTGAGGTCCGTTGCATAAGACGCTCGTGTCTGCCAATTCGTTATGCGACTCTCGGAAGAAAACTTTGGAAAAGCGGATGCCATGGCACCCGCTTTTCCAAAGTTTTCTGGTTCTTGTTCGTGAATCAAGACTTGAATCTTGTCAGGAATCATGTTCAGTGTCTCGACCGTTATATTCGTCAGTTGATGGATGAGTTTTCGTTTCGTATCACGTGACATCGCTGGCCAAGTATTTAGAGAAAGTAATGGCATCAGAGCACCTCCCGTTCGTTTAGATAAGTACGCAATGCATTTACTACGATCGTATGATCTTCTTCAGGAGTTAACCCCGAAACTGTGATCATTCCAACAATTAGTCCGCCATCCAGTATGATCGGGAAAGAACCACCGAAAGCAGCAAAGCTTGAGTCTAGTCGGTGTTCCTCGTTATACGTCATCTCGCTACGTGCAGCTTGTAATTGCATCAAGTAAGAACTGTGAAGGTGATAGTCGACGACTCGTTTTTTTCGTTCGATCCATTCGCCGTTGATGCGGGTCTTACCTGGCATCTTATAATGGAACATCGACGTACCATTGACTGTAATATCAATGGCGATGGATACGTTGTTTTTCTGTGCTTCTTGAATCAAGGTCAATCCTAACGGAAAGATATCATCGTGTGAGAATCGCTTAAAACGTAAAGTATGTTCTTCCTGTTGTGTTTGTTGTAGCAAGTCTTCGATCGACATCGGTAAGCTCCTTTTCAGATTTGATAAAGTGTCCATGTTGATTAAAAGTCAAACGTATCTGGATCCGGTCCACTCCGAAGATTTTCATTCAATTGGTTTAATCGTTCCATATCATCTGGAAGGATTTCGAAATCAGTAATGCGTAAATTTTCTTGCATCCGTGAAGGCGTCATGGACTTAGGAATCGTGATGATATCCTGCTGAATATCCCATCGTAAAATGATTTGAGCAGCTGATTTCTTGTATTGTGTAGCGAGTTCCTGAACGATCTCATTTTCTAGAAGTTCCGCATTCATAAGCGGTGACCAGGCTTCAATTTGAATCCCATGTTCGCTACAGAATTGACGTAACTCTGACTGAGTTAGCTTCGGATGGAGTTCGATTTGATTGACGACAGGTATGATGGATGCATGTTGCAGTAAGTCTTCGAGATGGTGGATTTGAAAATTACTTACACCAATCGCGCGGACCTTGTCCGTTTGAACCAATTCTTCAAGTGCTTTCCAAGGAGCTTGATACTTGGCTTTCCCCGGCCAATGGATCAAGTAGAGATCGAGGTACTCTAACTGCATTTTTTCTAAGGATTCTGCGTAAGCAGCAAGAGTTTCTTCATATGATCCATGTGCATTCCAGACTTTTGATGTCACGAATAGTTCTTCGCGTGTTACGAGTCCTTCTTCGATAGCTTTCGCAATGCCTCTGCCGACACTCTGCTCGTTACCATAGATGGCTGCAGTATCGATGCTGCGATAGCCTTCACGAATTGCAGTCACGACCGCTTGCTCGAGATCCGCACCGTCCTCGACACGAAATACGCCATATCCGACTTGTGGCATGTCCACGCCATTGTTTAACCGTACTGTAGAGATTTTCATATTCATCTAGCTCCTTTATCAAAATTACAGCAAAAAAATCATGCTGTCTGTGTGACATCATCATATCGGGAGCAATCAGAAATAAGAAGACGGCACTTTAAAGTTCCATAGTCACCAAAAAGTGACTTTTCCTAAATCACAGGGACGAGGGAAGTAAAAAAAAATCAAACAGCAAACAGCCCTGCATTCGAAAATGCAGGGCTGTTTAGGGAAGTACGGAAACATTAACAGCTATTCTTCAAGTGTTCATTTTGGAGATGCTGCTCTCCCCAGTCACATAAGACATCCATGGTCGATTTTAACGATCGTCCATAGTCCGTTAACTCATATTCGACCTTAGGTGGAGCTTGGTGATAGAGGACCCGTCGAATGACACCGTCCTGTTCTAATTCTCTTAATTGCTGGACCAGCATTTTTTGAGAGACATTCGGCATGAGACGTTTTAACTCACTCGTCCGGTACTTATCTTTAAACAAGTGGCACAAGATGACGACTTTCCATTTCCCGCCGATTACTTTTAAAGCAGCTTCGACAGGGATGCTAAATTTACTCAACACGATAACTCCTTCATCCATAAAATTAAAATACAAAGACTGATTCCTTCGTTAAAAGAATTACCAAAACGAAATATAGCATAAGTTGTACTTTATTCAAAAGAAGTGAACTCGTATGACTATATTAACTAGTACTGAGCATTACTCGTGTTGTAAAGCAGGACGTTAGCAAAATATCCAATGTAGTTTTTCTTAGACGTAGCTGTACGTGATTTTATTTTGTTGCCTCTGCTTCATACTTCTCTAAAAATTCATCAACAGAGACCTTCTCATTTACTTCACTCGTTGATTTACTCGAGGAAATGGTGGGAGATGATCCATTTAAATCATCTGGACTTGATTGGATTTCAAGCACTAATGTATCACCTAAACCCGTTTCAAGCCCACTTCCGAAGTTGAAAGTTCGTGTTACATAAGCTTCAGCATAATTTCGTTGATTTTCAGAGTACACTTTTACGTTAGAAATCTTATAACTAAATGAATGTAGCTGTTGTTTATCCACTTTTGTACTAGATAGAAAAATTAATACAGCCTCGTCGCGTGAAGATAATCTCGATTGATTGGTGTGTGCTAACGGCGTATTGTTTAAAAAATCCGCTTTTTGTTGCTCCAGGACGTTCGTGAAAAAAGTGTAGGCTTGCTCCTTTGAAATCGCGCTTTCAGATTTTTCCTGTGAAATATTAGAAGTCGCTATTGCGTTACTGATCAAAAAACCAGAAGATAGAAGTACACCTAAAGAGAGTGATAATAAAATAGTTTTCTTCAATATCAAAACCTCTTTCTGTTGTATAGATAATGTTACTATATAACAAAAAAAACCAAAAAAGGAAAGGTTGAAAAAGATGGGTAAATCGAATTCTAAGAAAAAGAATAGAAAGAAAATAGTCCTGATCTGTTTCGGAACGCTAGCCATCATCGTACTACTCATGCCAATCCTATCACCGGTTCTGTTTACGGATGCTTCGCCGAGAGGTGCTTTAAGACATGAACTCTATAAAGAAGGATATTTCTATCAAAGTTACTTTGCAATCATTACGGAACAAGATCCACAAGCGGAGCGTTACCATATGTTTTGGTACCATTGGAAAAGTGAAACAGGCGGAACTCCTTTTGTCTGTTATTCGAAGAAGGTGAGTGAAGAAAAGTATGCGGTCTCTTGTGGTACAGGTCCATGACCCTATTTTTCGGAAAAAAATCTTAAATAAGAAAAGTAGATACATCATGCGAAATAGGAGTGCAGACTGGTGCGATGGAAGCGTACATAGTTCTGCACTCCTTTTGTGAAAAATCGAGATATGAGAGAAAAAATCATACGCCAAACATCATAAATGCAGACTAGACATAGGAAAAATTTCAATGAAACTTAATAAAGAAAAATATCGTAATTAATAGTTGTATAATAACTTCATGTAACAAACATATTCAAAGAATACATATGTCGGAGGAGACGTCGATGGTGGTACCGTTTCTTGGTCTTGGTGTCGGGATATTCTTGTTGACGTTAGGCATCTATTTTATCCGCTCAAAGCATGCGAAAAAGACACCGCTAGCGGGACACGGGGATAGCGTCGACACGGTGGATTCATTCGTACTCAGTATCATTTTGTCAATTGGCGTCATCTTATTTTGTTCGTTGACCGTCAGACATTATGGTTATGTCTGTGTCTTAGGTGGACTGTTCATACTATACGTAGTCAGCGCAGCATGGTGAGACCTATAAAAATGTAGAAGGTAAGATAAAAGGAGCACAAATCATGATTCAATTAGTAAAACAAATCGGCGATCGTGTTCATCACATCGTCTTTCACCAAGAGGGGCGCACTTTATTTTGCCGGGAAGGAGTTGCCCGAAAAGAGCAGGCAATCGATAGCGAGGATATGATGGAAACGAATGAAGAGTCCGCAACGAAGCGGATTGTTTTCAAAAATCCGTTCCTCGCGTATCGTCAGAAAAAAACGTGGGTTCGTGAAAAATTAGACAATGGATACATCCGGTCACCTTTTGCTCTGTCTGAAGCGATGGATTTTCGAGCCGACCGACGAATCATAAAGTTGCGTATTTTTAGCGCTTTATTGATCATGTTCAGTGGATTACTGACGCTGACAGGTAGCTTACCGATTCCAGGATATGTGACATTCGTTGTTCTGACTCTGTTCTGGCCGCGTGATTTCGAAGGAAAATCAGCACGTGCTCGCTTCTATTTTTGGTCTGGTGGACTCTTCTTATTCGCGTTAGCGGGCTCATCAAAAAACTATTTATCACCAATCAATCTCTCGATTAACGGAGCGGTCTGTCTCATCTCAGGATTCATTCTCCTGTTGTATGCGTCAGAGCAATTACAGGAACTTGCGACGAAAGGAATCACATATCATGACGAATCAACAAACGAAGGTGATTGAACTCAAGCGCGACAATGGTCAAGCGACCGACTACTGGGTCAGTTACCGGATGGGGCGCACGCTGTATCAGGTATCCGTGCAAGAACAAGCCGATGGTCAAACGGATGAAGGGGAGGTCGTCAAAGAACGTTTTCCGTTTTATTTCGGGATGAAGAAACGAATGCTTGAGTTAGCGGAAGCGAAAGAAGCCCTTGGTTTTCGACCGTTGACTGAAGCGGAGAAAGCAACGCCCGTCATCGAGGAAGAGGAAGCGCAGCTCGATCCTGCTTTCTTTAAGCCTGCGATCCGATACGCCTGGTTGATGCTCGGTCTCGGCATTCTGCTCTTCCTTCTTCCTTCGCCGATCCTGAACGGACTTGCGTTCGGACTCGGCTTATACGTCTGGTATGAGACATTCGGGCAGCCAGGAATGCCGCGCAGCTATCAACGGTATTTCCACGGGATGCTCGCGGGATTGACGATCTTACAGGTGCTATCAGCGTTAGAGTTCGAGCGCGTCGCGCAACCGTACTATGCGACGATTTCTGTGATTTCTGCGATCGTACTAGTGCTGCTCGTCGTTCAGCACCGCTTGAAAGAGACCGATCAAATCGGTCAGGAGGAAAGTATTCGGGTTAGGAAAATGAAAGACATCGATCTCGATCGTTTAGATGATTGAACACGATTAAAAAGAATCGTTGGATGAACGAAAGCAGGCAGAGATTCGCCTGCTTTTTTCTTTGTGTTGAAACAAGTCTATTTGTTTAGTAAAATGAGTTCACATTTTACTACTGTTCAGAGGAGTGAGGAAACATGGCAAGTATTCGAGAGGTGGCAAAATTAGCTGGTGTGTCGATTGCGACGGTTTCGCGTGTGTTGAATGCGGATGAAAAGTTATCAGTCAGTCCAGAAACCAGAGATAAGGTATTGCAAACGGCAAAACAACTGAACTATAGTCCGCGGCAAAAAAAATCGTATAACCAGCGGATTGCGACCGTCGGCTTAGTGACGACGGTCAACGAAATACAAGAAATCGATGATCCTTATTTCAGGGCAATTCGTCGCGGCATCGAAAGTGAAGCGGAACGCCAAAAAGTAAGTGTCAACAAAATTATTCGTCTATCTGAGAAAAAGACGGACCTCGAAGGATTGAATCATCTAGGTGCGATTTTAGTACTAGGTACCGTTGCGCCAGACATGCTAGAAGTCTTATATCAAAAAAATCCGAACATCATCGTGATTGACGATTCCCAAGCAGATGCACGGTTTGATGCCGTCTATTCTGATTTTAAAAGTGCGACGATTGCGAGTCTCGAGCACTTTTATGAGCTCGGTCATCGACAGATCGCGTTCATCGGTGGTCATCGTGTCATCATGAATCAGAACGGTGAGTCGTTCATGAGTGAAGAAGAGGATCGCTATCAGACGTACGTCTCTTGGATGAAACAAAAAGAATTGTCTGAGCATATACACGGTCTGCTTGGGGAATGGAAGACACTCGAAGGACTTCGTCTAGGGGAGCAGCTGGCTGAACATCAGGATGTCACCGCGGTACTCGTTGCCAGTGATCCGATGGCAGTCGGTGTGTACCGGGCATTCCAGCGAAACGGTCATCAGATACCGGAAGACATCTCCATCTCGAGCTTTGATGATATCGAAATCGCTGAATTTTTAACACCTTCCTTAACGACGGTGAAGGTTGAAACAGAAGAATTAGGAAAGTTCGCTATCAAAATGGCTTTGGAACGAATTCGTGGCGAACGTCATCTGCCCATCCGTCTCATGATTCCCGCGCAACTGATCAAACGAGAAAGTGTATCTCCTAAAAATTGAAAATAGTGTTGACAAAGTGTTTACTAAACTTTAAGTTATAGATATGTTTAGTAAACGCTTTTTTATTTTGCCTCAAAATGAAAGCGTCATCAATTGAGGGGGTTGGGTTTTGGAACTGATTCATGTTAACGAAACAGAAGGTATATTTCACTTAACAAATCGTCATTACAGCTATATCCTTCGGATCGAAGAAGGACAGGTCGTCGCCCAGGAGTATTTCGGTCAACCCATCAAAACGTATCATGGAGCACGAAAATACCCACGGATTGATCGATCGTTTTCACCTAACTTTCCGGATGCTACGGATCGATTGTTCTCGCTCGATACGCTACTGCAAGAGTATCCCGGTTATGGGACGGGGGATTATCGTTCACCAGCGCAACAGATCAAACACGAAGATGGGTCAGATGTAACAGACTTTCGCTATCGCTCATATGAGCGAATCAACGGAAAACCGAAGCTGGATGGTCTTCCCGCCACCTATATCGAAATGGAGGAAGAGGCGCAGACACTCGTTTTGATATTAGAAGATGCAAAGGAAGAACTCGAGTTGCGTCTAGCATATACCGTCTTTCGAGATCGACCGATCTTATCGCGATCCGTCCAGTTGCATAACGTCGGTACGAAAACACATGACATCCAAAAACTGATGAGTCTGTCACTGGATCTCCCGTCTCAAGAATTAGAATGTCTGACGTTGAATGGTACGTGGGGGCGTGAGCGGATGATGGAACGAGAGACGATTACACGAGGCATTAAAGTGTTTGACAGTAAACGTGGTTCGAGTAGCCACCAAATGAATCCGTTTCTTGCGATCGTCTCACCGGAGGCGACGGAGTACAGCGGGGAAGTCGTCGGGTTCAGCTTGGTCTATAGCGGGAGTCATCAAATGACGGTCGAGAAGGATCCCTATGGACAGACGCGGATTCAACTCGGGATCAATCCATTCGGTTTCCAGTGGCAACTGAATCCAGGCGAGTGTTTTCAAGCGCCCGAAGTCAACATCTCCTACAGCCAACACGGCATGATGCAGATGTCACAAGCCTTTCACGCACTGTATCGCGAGCGCTTGGCGCGCGGAAACTTCCGTGACGCTGATCGTCCGGTTCTGATCAATAACTGGGAAGCGACGTACTTTGACTTTGATGAAACGAAAATCAAGCAAATCATGGAGGAGAGCGCGGCTCTTGGCATCGAATTGTTCGTGCTAGATGACGGCTGGTTCGGACGACGAGATGACGATTATTCCTCACTCGGAGATTGGTTCGAATATCAAGAAAAAATACCGAACGGTCTGAAACATCTCGCGGATCATGCCCATGCTCAAGGGATGCAATTCGGGTTATGGTTCGAACCGGAAATGATTTCAAGGAACAGCCAACTTTTCAGAGATCATCCGGACTGGACGATCCATATTCCAGGTCGTGGACGATCCAAAGGACGAGACCAATACGTCCTGGATTTCAGCCGAAAAGAGGTGCGAGACAATATCATCGAACAGCTGACAGCTGTGCTTGACGCAGTCGAGATTGATTACATCAAATGGGACTTCAACCGGAACGTCACGGAAGTTTTTTCGACCGCGTTACCAAGCGAGTTGCAAGGCGAACTGCTGCATCGCTATGTGCTCGGACTCTATGAAGTACTGGAGTTCTTGACTGCGCGTTATCCGCATATCCTGTTCGAGAGTTGTTCCGGCGGCGGCGGTCGTTTTGATCCCGGGATGTTGTATTACATGCCGCAAACATGGACGAGTGACAACACGGACGCCGTCGCGCGACTGAAGATTCAGCACGGAACGAGCATGGTCTATCCGATCTCGTCGATGGGCGCCCACGTCTCTGCGGTCCCGAACCATCAAACGCATCGCAAGACGAGTCTTGAAATGCGAGGTCACGTTGCGATGGCGGGTGTATTCGGATATGAACTCGATGCGACACGGTTATCGGAACAGGAGAAGGCGATCGTCAAACAGCAAATCGCGTTTTACAAAACACATCGGCGTACGCTGCAATACGGAACGTTTTATCGGTTGGAGAGTGCGTTCACAAGCAATCATCCAGCTTGGATGTTCATCTCACAGGAGCAAGACGAGATCATCGTCTATGATGTCACCGTCTTGAGTGAAGCTGCTGCACCGATTCGGACACTGAAATTGAGCGGTCTCGATCCTCAAGCGATCTACGAATTAGAAGGAACTCGTTACGGCGGAGATGAGCTCATGTATATCGGGTTGTATGTGCCACCAACCGTCAACGGAGATTTTGACAGCCGGTTATATGTCTTGAAAAAAATACAAGAATATTCAGGAGGCAATCATGATGAATAAGTCGATGAAATTAGGAATGGCAGGCATTCTCTCGTCTTCATTATTGTTTGGAGCAGGCTGTACGATGGGAGCGAATTCGAATCAGACCGAAATTGAGTTCTTTTCACAAAAAGTCGAGATGAAAGCGACGTTAGATCAAATCATCAAAGATTTCGAGAAGAAGAATCCCGACATCGATGTGAAGCTGACGAGCGTCAGCAATGCCGGTACCGTTTTAAAAACGCGGATTGCTGGTGGTGACGTTCCGGAAATCGTTCATACCTATCCACAAAACGCGGATTTCAAAGGGTGGGCAGCAGACGGGAAGTTCGTTGATTTATCGAAGGAGTCGTTTTTAGGAAATCTCAAGGACGGTGCTGCCGAGTCGTATGCTGTTGATGGAAAAGTCTACTCGTTACCGCTGAACTCGAATGCTTGGGGCTTCTTCTACAATAAGACGAAATTCGATGAGCTCGGTCTACAGCCATCTAAAACGTGGGATGAGATGAAGGAAGTCGTCGCAAAAATCAAAGACGCGGGCGAGACACCATTTGCGAGCGCATTGACGACAGAAGACTCGTGGACAGTGAACGGATATCATCAACTTGCCTGGGCGACGGTCACAGGTGGATTCGAACAAACACAAGATGCACTCAAGAACAGTCCGAAAAATGGCATCAAAGTCGGAGATCCGAACTTTGAAGCGGTCGCGAACGAACTGAGTCTCGTCAGCGGAAATACGCAAAAGAATGCAAACGGTGCTTCGTACAGCGATGCGGTCGCTGTATTTGCGAATCAAGACGCGTTGATCTTCCCGAACGGCATCTGGGCACTTCCAGTCATTCGGGACCAACAGCCTGATTTTGAAGTCAGCATGTTCGCGTACCCAGGAAAACAAGCGGGAGAAGAGATGACAGTCGGAGCAGCCGACTTGGCGTTATCCGTCTCAGCTTCAGGATCGAAAAAAGAGCAGGCAGCTTCGAAGAAGTTCTTGTCGTACTTAACGGAAGGGGACGTCATGCAGAAATACTATGATAAGGATGGCTCGCCAACGTCCGTCAAAGCCGTGAAAGCAGACGGATCCTTCAAAGAAACAAAAGCCGTCTCGGATCTCGTCTTCTCGGATAAACAAATCATCTGGTTGCATTCCGAGTGGCCGTCGGAAGAAGAGTTTTGGCATTTGACGGTGGATTATATGAACAAAGGGGATAAGAAGAAGCTTTCGAATGATCTCAACACGTTCTTCAATGAAATGAAATAATCGAAAGGGAGTTGCCTCCATGAAAGAAAAAGGATTCGTCAACCGCTACTGGCCCTATCTCTTCATCATCGTGCCGCTCTTACTTCAAATCATATTTTTCTTCATTCCCTTGGTTCAAGGTGTCATCTTCAGCTTCACCGACTGGACAGGGCTGACTAGCTCCTATCACTTCATCGGAATTGATAATTATATCTTGATTTTATCAGACACACGTTTCCGGGATAGCATCGGCTTTACATTACTCTTTACGATTGGTCTCGTCGCTGGTCAAATCGTACTCGGCATCGCGATTGCTAAATTATTGAACCGTAAGATCAAAGGAGTCGGGCTGTTTCGGACAGCCTACTTCTTTCCTGCTGTCATCAGCACCGTCACGCTCGGCTTGATTTTTAAGCAGTTCTTCAACTACGGTCTCGTACCGCTCGGTGAATACTTACAGATTGAATGGCTGTCGCAAAGCTTGATCGCAAACGAAGGAACTGCCTTCTGGGGTCTACTCTTCGTTGCGCTTTGGCAAGGGGTCGCGATTCCGGTCGTCATCTTCTTAGCGAATCTCCAAAGCATTCCGAACGAGATTCGTGAAGCGGCGTCCATTGACGGAGCAAATGCATGGCAGACATTTAAAAAAATTGAACTACCTTTCCTATCGCCAGCGATCAGCATCGTCTTGATCCTTGCCATGAAGGCGGGTTTGACTGCGTTTGATTTAATCTACGCGTTAACGGGTGGAGGACCAAGTGGCTCGACGACATCCCTCGGACTACTCGTCTACAACTATGCGTTCAAAAATAACCAGTTCGGTTATGCCAGTGCGATTGCGATCGTACTGTTCATCATCATCGCGATCGTTTCGGTCATTCAAATCAATTCGTCCAAACGGTTCGAAGTTTAAGGAGGGCATCATGAAAAAAGATCGTATTCATATTCCGACCTATCTATTTTTATCCATCGGACTCGTATTGATTGCTCTACCGATGTATCTGACGATTTTGAATTCCTTCAAAGAAACACGTCAAATCACCGGCGGATTCTTTGAGTGGCCAGATCCATTCACGTTCAATAACTTTCAGCGTTTATGGGATGATGGTGTCGTCCAGTACTTCGCAAACTCGATGCTCATCACGACTTCAGCGATTGCGTTGATCATCCTGATTGTACCGATGGCAGCTTTTGCGTTGGCACGTACGATGGATCGAAGTCGTGTGTTTCAAGGCATCTACATCTTTTTAATCATCGGGATTTTCGTTCCGTTTCAAGTCATCATGATTCCGATCACTTCGATGATGTCAGGACTCGGATTATCTAGTAAATTCGGCTTGATCCTGTTGTATTTGACGTACGCGGTGCCACAATCGCTGTTCCTTTACGCAGGATATGTAAAAACCGTCATTCCGAAAGAACTCGATGAAGCGGCAGCGATTGACGGGAGCGGGAAGTTCAATACGTACTTCAAGATCATCTTCCCGATGATGAAACCAATGCACGCGACTGTGTTGATCTTGAATGCACTCTGGATTTGGAACGATTTCCTCTTACCGTTGCTTCTGCTGAATCGCGATGAGTCAACTTGGACCCTACCTTTGTTCCAATTCAACTATCAGGGGCAGTATTTTAGTGATTTTGGTCCTTCGTTCGCGTCGTATGTGGTCGGCATCGTATCGATCCTCGTCGTGTATCTCTTTTTCCAGCGCCATATCATTGATGGGATGGCAAACGGATCAATTAAATAAGGAACTAGGGAAGCATGTATTTGACGCGTAAGTCGAATACATGCTTTTTGTATGAGGAAATAAAAGGAAAACAGAATTGGAATGAAGAATAGATTACCGTGTTATAGAAGCGAAACAACAAAACATTGAAAAGAGGAAAAAGAGACATGGAAGTACAGTGGAACGATAAGACTATCCTTGAACTCATACTCATCGTCTGGGTGATCGGAGCCATCGTCATCATCGTGAGTCAGGCGCGGAGTAAGAAAAGTTTGAAAGCGAGCTTGATTAGCGGAACGATCATCAATCTTCTTTATACGACGGGCATTTCATTACTGTGGTTTTACACGATCGCAGTCGATGGGATCAGTCAGGTGTTAGTCGTCTTTTTCTTCGTCGGCATCTTTACGGTCCTTGAGTTTCTGTTCGTGATCGTTCTTTTGATCGTCAAACGCAATAAAACAACGATCTCTTGAGAAGTGAAAATTCGTGATGAACCGTTTTAGAACGCTGATTTCAGAATTTCAACGTTTGATTCGAGAATCATCCGAAATTCAAGCGGACGATAGAAGGATTAGAGGCGATATCGTGTTGAATCGGAATAGATCAAAGAAGGAATCGTTTTTATGTACGACGCAAGGACATCATCTACATAGTAGTAAACGTGCTTTTTCGTAAAGGCTCTATTTACGAAGAAGCATTTTTTTAAGGGTTTAGTTAAATTAAATTGAACTTATCGCTTTACATTTTTCTTCCAGTCCTTTACTCTACAATAAAGTTCAATAAAATTTAACTATTGGAGAGAGGGGAAGGCGATTGAACAAGCAACTAGTCATCTTGTTACTTGGTAGAATTCTGATGAACATATCAGACAGTTTTTATATGATTGCCATCGTTTGGTTCGTGAAGACGACGACGAATTCGCCATTCCTGGTCGGATTAACGAGTACGATTGCTGTGTTACCTGTGACGCTTCAATTTTTGTACGGTCCCATCATTGATCGCTATTCGAAAAAGAAAATCCTCTTTTTCTCAGGCGTCGGGCAAGCCGTTTTGGTCGGAATCATCACCTTGCTTTATTTAAACGAGACACTCTGGATTCCATTGCTGTTCGTCATACTGTTTTTAGCGTTAACATTAGCGGAAATCTCGTATCCAACCGAAAATACACTCATCGAGCGGCTGGCATCAAAAGATCAGTTGACGAAGGTCAATTCGGTGTTCGCCTTTTCTTATCAAACGCTTGATTTGATTGCTGATGCGTTAGCAGGCATCGTGATTTTGTTTGTCGGCATCGGAATCGTATTCGCTGCGAATAGTATCGTATTACTAGGAATTGGGTTCTTATTTTTGTTAGTTCTCAAAGTCCCATCTTCGAAAAAAGAACAACCCATTTCCTTACGAAACTTTTGGCAACAGTATAAGCGAGACTTCAATGAAGGATTTTATGTTGTCAAGCAACAGAAGAAATTACTGACCATCATTTATGGCATCATCGGGATGAATTTTCTTGCGACGATGGGACTTGCGGTGTTACCAATCATTTCTGAGACATCAGCAGAGTACGGGTTTTGGTTAGCAGCAATTTCACTTGGAACGATGATCGGAACATTGGTGTCAAGTCGTTTAGAAACATTTGCCCTCAATCGTGTCATGCCGATTGCAGCGCTCTTATCCGGTCTGTTTTGGATTGGTGCGTTTTTAGTAAAAGATGCTGGGGTGCTACCCATCGTTTTATTTGGAATCGCTTGGATTGGAATTGGGGTGAACAGCATATATCTGTATACGCTCATCCAAGTCAATCTTCCGTCGGATTATTTAGGAACAGGTTTTTCGTTTCTCTCTTCACTGTTAGGGTCGTTAAGTCCGCTTGGATATTTTGCGGGAGGCATTTTCGGAGAATGGTCTTCTAGTACAGCAATCTTATTGATTTCTGGTATCGGCTATTTTGGCTTTGCCGGCTATTTCTTAATTCATCCGACACTTAGAGCGTTAACGATACCTGTCAATACTAAATTCGAGAAGACTTCTGAAGAGAGAATGAAAATCAATTAACGTCGATGAATCCATTTAGTTTACATAATGAAGTAGTAGAAGAAACGTATCTTCTTCTACTTTTTTTGTAATTATGCAATCGATTGCATCCGTATGCTCACTTAACATACAGGAAAAGGAATCATATTTCTTGCAAAAAACTAGTTTTTATTTCACACGATTTATGCAAAAATAGAACACAACAAACTGCGAGAATTTTTAGAAAAGTGAATGACTAGACTATTCATCCTTTTGAGTAGAAGAGAGAAGTCATCGTTTTTCGAATTCTAAATAACTTATTTTTTGTAAGCCTGGAGGGGAACGTATGAAATTGTTGAAGATGTGGAACCAAATCAGTTTAGTGAAACAAATCGCGATTGGCTTAATCGTAGGGATTGTTTTAGCCGTCACGATTCCTGAAGTAGCGAGTTCTTTGACCATCTTTGGAACATTATTTGTTTCCTCACTAAAGGCAGTCGCGCCGATTTTGGTCTTTTTCCTAGTTATGGCTTCGATTGTGCAACACAAAAAAGGTCAGCAAACGAACATGAAATCCATCGTCTTCTTATATCTGCTCGGTACATTTTTAGCGGGTGCGATTGCGGTCGTCGTCAGTTTCTTGTTCCCGGTCACGATTACACTGTCAGAAGGCGCAGAGAAGCTGTCAGCTCCTGGGAACGCCATCGAAGTCCTTAAGAAACTTGTCTTGAACATGGTCGACAACCCTGTCAATGCGCTCATTCAAGCGAACTACATCGGAATCCTGACATGGGCGATCGTCTTAGGACTCGCATTAAAAAATGCTTCCGACACGACAAAAACGTTCATCTCGAATTTCTCAGATGGTATCGCTAAGATGGTCGGCTGGATCATCAAACTGGCACCCCTCGGAATCATGGGTCTCGTCATCGGTTCAGTCACAGAGAATGGACTTGGTTCTCTCGGTAAGTATGTAGGATTATTGGGCGTATTGATTGGTACGATGCTTATCGTCGCACTCATTGTTAATCCATTGATCGTATTCATCAACGTCCGTCAAAATCCATATCCGCTCGTCTTTAAATGTCTACGTGAAAGTGGCATCACGGCATTCTTCACACGTAGTTCGGCAGCGAACATCCCAGTCAACATGGAATTGTGTAAGAAGCTCGGTCTCGATAAAGAGACATACGGCATCTCGATTCCGCTCGGTGCCACGATCAACATGGCGGGGGCGGCGATTACGATTACGGTTCTGACACTTGCTGCCGTCAATACGCTCGGGATTCAAGTCGATATTCCGACAGCCATCATCTTGAGTGTACTCGCTGCGGTCTGTGCATGTGGAGCGTCAGGTGTCGCTGGCGGATCACTTCTCTTGATTCCACTTGCATGTAGCTTATTCGGAATTCCGAACGATGTCGCGATGCAAGTCGTTGCCGTTGGTTTCATCATTGGAGTGTTGCAAGATTCATTTGAAACAGGACTCAACTCTTCGACAGATGTTCTGTTCACAGCTACAGCGGAATATCGCAAACGCTTGAAAGAAGGCGAGCGTTTCTCAATCAATCGTCAGTCGATGAATAAAGAAGTAGCTGAAAAAGTCGTTAACGGCTGATCAGATGCGGCTATTATCGTCGTGATCTAAATCAGAAAAGGCATCCCAGCTGAGGATGCCTTTTCTTATAGACAAATTAACCTTCTCCTAAAGCAACGTACTTTTTTAATTTCCCGTTGAAGCTGACTATCAGAATCTCATTTCTTTCTTTAGTAGAGTATAGGGCGGTACCCTTAGAGAGTTTCGTAGCAGTCCCATTATCAAAATCGTCTCTATCCGAACTTCTTCTTTTAATTTCTCCGACTTTTTCCTTCTGAGTGACTTCGGTTTTTTCTGCCCATGCTACATCTGATTGGTAGATCGTATCATTGAATTGAAAAATGTCTGCTTTAGAATCTTCGCTCAAAACTTCGAATGCCGTCGGTTTTTCACTAGTACTTTGCATTATCTCTTCATTATTGCAACCAACTAATATCCATACCGTCATAATCGAGAAAGCGCATAATAAAACGACTTTTTTCATGATATAACCTCTTTCCCGTTTTGTAAGTTATTGCATTTCGATACACGTTAACGTCAACTGCTCTTCACGGTTACCATCCCATTGAACAGTGGTTTCCTTTAGTCTAGCAAATTCAAATGTTTTTCTTAGTCAGGAATCTTAACAAAAAGGGAATCCATTTTTATGGGATCCAGCGTCCAATCTGCTCCCCCATCTTGACGCGACGTTCGATGCCTGGTGCGAGTTCGACGGTGTCCGGTGGCAAGACGAGGATGACGGTCGAACCGAATGAGAAGTAGCCGAACTCTGCACCACGCTCCAGCAGGCGTCCTTGATGTGTCTGAACGATCGTATTGACGTTCAGCGCACCGACCATGACGTGCTCGATCGTTCGGTGATCGACTTGCAGACGCGTGACCCGACGATAGTTGCGTGTCAGCGGACGTTTGCTAAATCGTAGCCCCATGTCATTGACGGGTGCTGATTCTCGCCCTAGTGTATAACTCGTCGTGATTTCGCCCGTGATTGGCGAATGGACACGGTGATAGTCGGTCGGACTCAAATAGAAAATCAAGGCGACACCGTTCGCGTAATCCTGGGCGCGTTCGCTCGAGCCGATCAGCTCAGTAACGGTATAGTCCTGTCCTTTGATTGTAAACCGACTATCTTGCGTTAATGCTGGGACGATGGAAAGTACGGCGTCACTCGGACTGACGAAGGCATCCGGCGCGGTTGCGATTGGTCGCATACCGGGACGTAACTCGCGTACGAAACAATCGTGCAGCGAGGTAAACGAATCAACGGACTTCAGCGCTTGATCCGTCTGAATGTGATAGGTGCGAATAAAAGGTCGGATGAGCGGTTTACTAAAGCGACTCATCGCAAACCGTTTTAGTGTGTTCGCAACAACGGGTCGAGCATTTAAGTGGACGATCGTATCAAAGATGGCTTTCTTCATGAGGTAAAAACTCCTTTAAGCTGTAATCTACCTCTTAGGATACGGTCGAATTCTGTTGATAGACGGAGTCGCTTTCTTAAGTTTGTCTTAAGAAAAACACGTACCGAAGATGCGGCACGTGTCAGAACGTCATGATTTTCGAGTCAACAAATAGAGTAGAGGTCCGAACGCACCAATCGCGAGGGTGATGATCGCCCAAAGCGGAAAGCTTCGTCCGGCACGACGTGTATCATGGCGGAGCCAAACGATGATGAAGAGGGCGCAGAGAATCAGGTCGACGAAAATCTGGAGCGTCGCCGTGTTTTGTGTCGCTTCTGCAAAGATGCCAAGTACACCAAAGTCAATTATCGAAAACGCGGTTAAAACAGCGAAAGCGATCGTAATGACGAGCAATAAAGGTTTCGGGATGGTGTCTACAAATGAAGCTTGAGATTCTTTCATGAAGGATCCTCCTTATAAGTGTAGTGTTTACTACAAATAAATGTAGCATGTACTACAATCGAACGTCAATCGAGGATACGTAGAAGGAAAGTTATTACCCTGATACGTCAAATAACAAAATGTGATGCTGTTCAATTTGGTATAATACGGAAAAAGATACGTAGGATGACGAGAAGGGATGGGGCGAATATATGAAGGTAAAGCGATTTCGAACAATCTTCGCATGTAGTGCGGCTGTAGCAGTATTGATGAGTGGAGCGAGTATCGGAAGTGGAAGCAGTCTTGTCGAAGCAAAAGTGGTCCAGACGAAAAAAGCATTCGATTATAAAAAATACCGTGCCGATCAATTGAAGGTCATCACGAAGTACGGCAACATCTTATCGGATCTTAGCTCCAAATCCCCAATCAAAATTCCTTCTTATTATCAAAATGAAGCATATCGGACTGCGGTCGAGCAGTATAATCCGAAAGTAGAAAAATACGATTCAGATAACGTGAAGGAGTCAAGAAAAATCAGAGCGATGCGAGTTGATCTAAAAGCAGTCGATACATCGTCTGAGAAAAAAGCGTTCGATAAACGAATGGCCGAAATGAAAAAAGAAGTCAAACGACTCGTTAAGGTCGAGCAGGCATTAGCGAAGGAAAGCAAACCACTCTATCAAGAAGTCATCGATTACGAGCGACAGCAAATGGAAGCGTTCGTCGCCCAATATGGACCGATTGATCCGGTATTGACGTTGATTAAATCACTTCCATATGTACAAGAACTCGAACGAAAACTGATCAAGAAAAAAATCAGTAAGCAAGACCGAATAGAGCGCGTGGATCGCGCAGCTGAAGCGATGGTACGAGAACGTGAGACGTCGAGTGAGCGCGTCGGACCCGAACGTGGGAAAGTGACGATCTTGATTTACGAGAATAAATTCGAGGAAGCAGCAGCTGTCTTTGAAGAAGCGAAACAGCTGACGAAAGACGAGAACGTCCGACTGGATCTTGCTTTTAAGAAGATCATCAATCAATTTTTAAAATGAAGCATCCTTTGTGGATGCTTTTTTGCATGGTGTCCGTTTCTTAAAATCGAGTATGATGGAAAGGGAAGGAGTCGATCGGATATGGATAAGTTTGAACAGAAGCGACAGGACTATACGCATCACATCGCACAAGCGACGTTAGCATCAAGCATTAAGGAGATGAGTCTCAAGAAGA
Source organism: Exiguobacterium sp. s78 (assembly GCF_018618985.1). Taxonomy (NCBI): domain Bacteria; kingdom Bacillati; phylum Bacillota; class Bacilli; order Caryophanales; genus Exiguobacterium; species Exiguobacterium sp. s78. The sequence continues at coordinate 1,478,166 of NZ_JACSNB010000001.1, read as the reverse complement.
TGGCGACCGCTGCCGGGACGAGTGACCGGATGCTGATGCATTATTTCAAGGATAAACAAGACATCGAGACCGCCGTGTTGACTGCAATCAGCCAAGAACTGATCGATTTACTGCAGCAACCGGATTTAAAACTCGAGTTCACGGCATTCGTCCATTTTTTGCGACAAGCAATCGATGAGCCACGAATCAAGCCATATTTGAATCTTTGGTTCGAGATCACCCACCTCGCAACGAGTCAGGGAGAACCGTATACGTCGATCACGCGGACGATTGGAGAATCGTTCGACGATTGGATTAAACAGATCTATGTACCAACAGAGGGGGAAGATGTCGAACAGCAAACAGCGTTGCTCTTCGTCTTCACGGAAGGACTCGTCGTCTTAAATAAGATCGGCTTACAAGAGCGGATGAACGCGGCAGTGGAAGCGATGATCGCATTAACAAAGGACAACAGGCCTCACAATTGAGGTGTGTTGTCCTTTTTCTGCATCTCACTGAAAAATCGTCACAGCTGAATAAAGGAGTAAACCACACATAATGACGCGAAACGCGACATCGTATCTTTGAAATAACGAACGAAACAGGGAGCCGCTTCCTGCCCAAAGCAATAAGGCGATCCAACCGAGAATGATGGCATACGATGTGTATTGAACGATTTCTACAGTAGACGTGCTATGCGGCAGAATGAACGTCGATAAAGCAGTTAAGAAAAAGAGGATACTCTTGACGTTGATGAGTTGGAACAACAGACCGGATAAAAATGTCGCTGGCACGGTATCGATCTGACTTGCCGTCTGTTTCGGGAAACCAATCTTATAGGCAAGGTAGACGAGGTATGCGGCACCGAACCACTGAAGAATCGGTTCAATCATAGGTATGGTCGCTTGTAAAACTGTCGTCCCTAATGCGCTGACCAACCCGAGCATCATGAACCCCAGTAAGATACCGGTATTAAATCGCCAAGCACCACGAAAACCAAAGTGGCTCGATTCATGCATGACTAACAGATTACTTGGTCCAGGTGTGATGGACGTAATGATGACATAAGACAAAAAAGCAACAACATTCATAAGAAAACTCCTTTTTCATTCTATCGAATACTTGAATTCTAGTGTAAGATGACAAAATCGATAAATAAAATTGAAATAAAAAATCATGTCATCATTTTTTTCGATGGATGATGAAAGGAGAGTATCAGAATGGAAATTCGCCATTTAGTCAGCTTCTTGAAGATCATTGAGACGAGGAGTTATACGGCAGCAGCGAGTGACCTTGGATACACGCAATCGACGATCACGTCCCATATGCAATTGCTTGAACAAGAAGTAGGCGGTGCTTTGTTTTTCTATGCCAATCGTACGCTTCAGCTTACACCGCTAGGTCAGGAAATCATCCCGCTTGCTGAAGACTTACTAGCGACACACGAGAAAATCAAGTCGATTCAACAACAGGATCCCTTTGAAGGCGTCTTGAAAGTCGCAGCGCCAGAGTCACTGACGATTTCTCGTCTTGGTTCCGTCTTACAGACGTTCATGACAGCATATCCGAATGTCAACATCATCTTATCGAATGGAACATGTAAGGAAAATCAAGACGAACTCTTACATGGACGGGTCGATGTCGCCTTGATGCTGTATCCGATGTTTTCCGCTGAACGTTGTACGCATGACGTTTTGAGAGAAGAAAAGATCGTCATCATTGGTCATCCGACGATGCCGGATCATTTTGACGCGATTCGATCTTCCGCAGACGCATACGTCTATCTGACGAATGAAGAAGGGTGTAGTTACCGAACGATGTTTGAGGCGTGCGTCAGAAACCAAGACATCTCGTTTCAGACGCAAGAATTGTGGAGTATCGGGGCGATCAAGAAGATGGTGATGAACGGTCTTGGTTTTGCTGTGTTACCGTATGTGACTGTAGCGGAGGAAGTGGAGTCTGGTGCGTTGAAAGTCATTCATCATGATGAGACATTCGAACCGATGTATGCCCATCTGCTTACGAAACAGTCGAAGTGGGGCTCACCCGTGACACGTGCCTTTCAGGAAATCGTCCTGGACCAATTCATGAAGTCAGGGTGAATCGAGTATCTCGACCCAGACTTGATAATAGATCTCTTCATCGAGGTGAACCGTTGCCGAACGTACGCGATAGTCTGGGTTTTCCGCCAGATAAAAAGCAAGAATCGTCGCGACTTTAAAGTCAGGGGTGCAATAACCGGTAATTGAACGACCATGGATCTCATTCGTGATCGAGTCCGCCCAAACTTCGGCTTCACGGAACGTCTCGAACTGAATCATCTCTTCCTTCCAACGAATCGACATCTTCATGTCCTCCTCTACTGTAGTTAATGTTAGTATATGGAAGAAATAGTGTGTTACTCAAGGGGGAACGTTAGACATGAGTCGTTTTGGAATACATCGGGAAGAAATCAATCCGCCGCTCGGTGCCGCCTTCATCGGTTATCACCGAGAAGTCGGTGTCGCAAGCATACACGATCCGCTATATGTCACAGCGAGCATCTTCGAGAGTGAGCAGACGACATCGGTTTTTGTCAGCATCGATAACATCGGTTTGCTCGTCGCAGATACCGATACCATCCGCGAAGGCATCGTGGACCAGCTAGAAGTGTCGAAGGAACAGATTACCGTCGTTTATACGCATACACATTCAGGTCCAGCGACAGCGGGAAACGAACCGTTGACCGTCGCCTATAAAACGATCTTGACGCAACAAGCGATCGTTTCTGCCGTCAAAGCAAGCGAAGCGATGCAGTCGGTCGAGATTGGTTGGGGTGTGACGTCTGGGAAACTCGGTGTCAACCGACGGGAGAAAAGGAATGGTCACGCGGTGATGGGAACGGATCCGCTGGGAGTGACGGATGACCGAATCGGAACACTGTTGGTTCGACGTGCCGATGATGCGTGTCTCGTCGGAGCCTTCGTTTTCTGTACAGCGCATCCGAACGTCTTGAAATCAGACAGTGTCGTCTTATCCGGTGATTATCCGGGTGTCGCTCGAACGATACTCGAACAGGCACTCGGCTGTCCAGTCGTGATCATCCAAGGGGCGACGGGGAACATCAATGCGAAATATCGCGGTGACCTAGCAAGTCTACAGAAGATGGCGTTTGCTTTAAGTGGACACGTCTTGACGACGATTCCAGAAGTGTCGTATCAACCGTTAACGCACCACCGGATTCAGTCGGTGATCTATCCGATGCGTTTAACAGAAGTACTGGATACGAACGAATTACAAGACATGGCAACTTACGCTGAACAGACATGGGGTGTCAGCGCATCGTGCTGGTCGGCGTACGTTCAAGAGCAATCGGGAACAACACTCACCATCCCGCTCGAAGTTCAATTGTTCGAACTAAACGAAGGTTCGTTCTCAGGCATCCCGATGGAACCGTTCTGTGAAACAGCGTTACAGATTCAACAGATGCGTCAAACGGAACTCGCATTCTTCGGAGGCTATACGAACGGTTACATTGGTTATTTGCCGACAGCGGAAGAACATCCGTATGGTGGATACGAAGTGGCAATCAATCCTGTCGTCTACGGTCCTGTGACGGGTCTTTGGATGCCACCTGTACCGGAAACGGCAAACGAAATCGTGCATCGTATCCGACAACTTTATGAAACAAACAACCCGGCTTCTCTCGTCTGAGAGACCGGGTTGTCGTGATTACGATTTGATTTTTTTGATGATCCAAAATAAAGCGAAAACGATTCCGCATGTCAGTAAGACGAATAAGAAAAGTAGAATAAGTAAGTTAGACAGTTGTAGCATCAAAGACCTCCGTGAATAGGTATAGCTGGATTTTCGAACTTTCGAATAATAATAGAGTAACATAGTAATTAACATTATATAGGGAAATGACTTATTGTTTTTGATATTTCTTAAAGGATCTACTTATTATATGAACGAATAGTTATTTTATTCCATTTTGAAAAAGAGAGGGATATCATGATCATCAAAAGATTTATTTTTAGTGCTATCATCACTTATTTATTTCTCAGTTTGCTTTTATCTTTCAGCATCGGATATACGATCGATTGGATTCTGGAAGCAACGTTAGCTCAAAAGATTAAAGGATACGCTTTTTAAGGTTCACTCGTTTTAGTGTTATAAAGCTTTTAATTGTTGCAGGTGTAAGTATTTTGTACAGTTTACTCTCCTCAAAACAAAGAGCATCGAGTTCACGTAAGCGTTGATTTCCTTTATTTTGAAACTTTTCTTTGTTTGATTACGTTTATTAGGTATAATCGGTCTACTAAAAGGAGAGAGTATGATGAGAAAGAGAATCGGCGCAATTGCTCTAGTGAGCGGCATGCTGATACTCGGAGGTTGCGGAACAGCGGCAACACAAACCGATGTATTTGATCAACAAGGTACATATCTAGGGGATAACAGTAACGTACGAGACATCGTCCAACAGCTACCCCATGGCGATCAGTTAAAGAAGATAGAACTGTCGACGAAGGATAAACCGTATCAACTCACGTTACGTTATGCTGGATTCGAAGAAGGACAGGTCGAACAAAAAAGTCATCGTACGGCAATCTACAATGCAACAGCACTGTTCACATTGATTCCGAATGTCGACCACGTCAACATGACGATCGAGGATGCTTCGTATCACTTTACGAAACAACAGCTTCGCGATTGGTATGGAAAAGACTTTACGTCGTACGATAATGAGAAAGCACTGAAGGCATTCACGAAGCCTTTTATCGAAGATTCGAAGAAAGTAAACGACTTATTGAACTAAACCGACTGGGCACGCTCTTAAACAGGAGCGTGCTTTTTCGTTGATTCATTCTCATAAGTTGTAAAAAGTACTTTGCATTACAGAGTAATTCAGTTTATCGTTAAGGTACTGATACATCCAGAATTAGGAAGGGGTTGGACGGGATCGAGATTGATAAAGAGTTATTAAAGGGGCATGTCGACACGATCATTTTGTCGTTGCTGAACGAACAAGATCGATACGGGTATGAAATCGCGAAGACGATCCGGCAAACGTCAGACGAGCAGTTCGAACTGAAAGAGGCGACACTCTATTTGTCACTCAAACGACTTGAGAAAAAAGGGTTCGTCACATCCTATTGGAGTGACGAAGCAGCGGGCGGCGGGCGACGTAAATATTATACGCTGACGACTGAAGGAGAAATCCTTCTTGCGAAAAAACGACGCGAATGGCGTTTTCTGAAGCAACTACTCCCGAAGTTTCTTGAAGAGGGAGACGGTGCGCTTGAATAAACTCGATCATTTCGTCCGCGACTTGTATCAAGATGCGGATGTGACGGATCCGGAAATCATTGACGTCATGGAAGAGACGCGTAGCCATCTCGAACAATCGATGCGAGACTTGATGATTCAAGGTTATTCTGAAGAAGAAGCGACGAAGCTTGCCATGTATCGCTACGGTAGCAAGGAACATGTCGATCAGCTCTTGACGTGGGTCTATCGAAAAGAGCGGACGTTCGCTTCGTGGTTGCTCCGAATCGGGATTAGTATAGCTACTGCAACGATACTATGCTTTATCGGCACGATGATGTTGAGCCAGCATCAGTCACTCGCCTATGCGGATGCCTTTAATGGTAATGAACGCTCGATTGAAGCGTATGAACGTATTTTAGAAGATCATCTATTGCTAGTATCGATTTCCGGACAAGACGCGGCGTCTTCACGTGATTTCACCATTCATAAATCGATTTGGTTACCGGAGTTGTTCATTTCACACGGCATGTATCTGATTGACGAACAGCACCTGACGACGACAGAAAGTTTCGATGTTACGAAATTCGGTGCGGTGTTCGCGTTGATCGGCATGACGATTTATCTCGTGACATCCGTCATTTGGAGCATCATCAAGCTCTATCATGCAGGACGATTGCATCTATTAAGTATCGTCTCAGTCGTGTTCTTTAACGTCCTGGGTTATTGGTTTTGGGCATTACGAAAATAGGAGGGGTCATATGTCGCAGCAAATCAAGCTCGTTTGGTCGCAAGCGTTCACGGTGAAACGATGCGTGTTCTATCTTCTGATCATTCTCGGGTTACCGGTGCTTCAATTCAGTTTCATTTATGAAGGCTATCAGTTCTTCTTACCGATCGAAGTGTTCGAGGAGACGCTATCAGGAACGATCCCGATGCTGTTTCCGGTACTTGCGGTCTTGATCTTCTTGCCAATCTTCATCGCTGAATACAAGGATAACTATCTGACATATGTCCGAACACGTGCGAGTCTAAAGGATTATCTGCTTGCGGTCGGTTTCGTCAATGCGATGCTGACAGGACTCGTGTTCTTTTTAATGACAATCGTGACGTTCGTCCTCATTCATTATGTCGAACCAGTCATCGGTCTCGTTGACTATTGGTCTCTCAGCGAAAAGACATATGAGACCTCAAATGCATTTTCGTTCTTGGCGGACATTCATCCGTTACTCTATGCCGTCCTCTATGCTGCTTGGATTGGACTCAACGGAGCCGTGTATGCGACGCTTGCTTATCTGTTGATTTTGGCGCTCGAACAAGTCTACCTCGCAATTTCGTTACCGTTCGTCGCTTATCATGTCTTTAATTTCGTCGCGGGTATCATGCAAGCACCACAGTTCTCGCCCATCAGTACGGTCTTTCCGTTCAATATCACGGAACAACCGCTTTGGACGGTGTTCGTGCCGTTTGCTATTTTGATCGTCGTTAACATCACGCTCTATCTAACGATGATTCGACCGAAACCGGAGTGGATCTTCCAATCATGAAGAGGACACGAAACATTTCGATTGTACTTAACAGTCTATTCATCCTCGTGATCAGCTACGTCGCATGGTATAGACGACAAGAAGTTCTGTCCGAGGCACAAGAATTCGGCAAAGACGTCAACACGTGGGACATCACATTTGCGATTCAAAATGATATGTACCTAATCCTCTTTTTCCTGATGCCGTTACTGCTGTTCCTCTCGTTTCGAACGATTGAACAGCAGTATGAACCGACGATTTTGATTCGGGTCGGCTCATTTCGGTACTGGCTGTACTACTCGACAAAACGGTATGTACGCGCTGTCCTGTCACTGTTCGGATTCGTCTTGTTGCTGAGTCTTCTTAGTGCTAGCGATCAATCGTTTACGTTGCAGTGGAGTCCATACAGTCAACTCGCAACGAGTGGTAACATCAGTCATCATCTCGTTACGACTTTCCGCTCACCCCTGTCAGTGATTTTCTTACAACTGATTCTGTGGCTGCTTGTGAGCATTGTCCTACATGGATTGATGTGTCTTGTGTTTCTGTTGCATGAAAAACGTAATGGCTTGTTGCTACAGGCGGCAGGGGTAGTGTTTTGGTGTATCTTTAGTTTTAAATCATCGTTTGGAGTAGGAGAGTTCTTTTCACCCGCTGTGTATTTCTCTGTCGGGGCTGTATCCAATATAATGCATCCTTTGATGGCACTCGTTATCCTCAGTCTCGTGATCGCACTGATTTATTTATCGGTCCAATGGATTCAATTGCTCCGTCAGCTACTGACTTCGATAAAAGAATTATTGCCATATCTAGTCTATGCGATGCTTGCTAGTCTGTACATCTTCCTCAGTAGTAGTCGAGCGTCAACTGAGCTGCAAACGATTGGTGATCTGTTCGTCGTCGTGTTTTACGGTGTCAGTGCGGAGGACAGTTCGTTTCTCCAACTCGTGTCGCATCTGATCCTTTTCTTCGGACTCGCTTACTTAAGTCAATTGCGTCTGCAGGATCAAATGACGGCAATCGGACCATACACATGGATGCGTTACCAACGACTCGAGAAATGGGCACTACATGTCTTCGTAAGGGAAGGGCGTTTTTATCTACTTGCTCTCTCACTTCTGATCCTCGGAACGATGGTAATCGGAATGCTGCAAGGCGTATCGCTATCGCTTTCGACAAGCCTTTTATCGATTTCAACGATGCAGTTGTTGCTGCAACTGATTGGCATCTCGATGTTACAATTAATGCTTTATTCACTCTTCAGCTTCATCTTGCTGTGGCAATTCCCAGATGGATACGCGATGCTCGGTTTGTTCGGCGTCTTATCGGTTTTCTTACTGCCCAATTTCAATCAGTATGGCATCTTTCCGTCCGGATTGAATGGATTCGCCCAGTTGCAGTCGTTTAGTCTGACACATCTCTTGATCGTTTTGTTGATCTATGTTGGGCTTTCACTTGTCTGGTTATATGTTCTGTTTCAAAAAAGCATACGAATATAAGGAGGACGTATCATGGAAATGATCAAGCTCGAGCAGGTCACGAAAGGGTATCAAGGTAATCCGTTATTCGCAGACGTCGATTTGACGATTCAAAAAGGAGACATCGTCGGCATTACGGGACCGAACGGTTCAGGAAAATCCGTCTTATTCATGATGATTTGCGACTTCATCCATCCGGACGCGGGAACGATCACCGTCCGGAATGAACAGCTCGGTCCGACACGACGCTTTCCGGAAAACGTCGGCGTCATCATTGATCGACCGGGTTATATCGCTCATAAATCAGGGTTTGATAACTTAAAGCAACTCGCAGCGATCCGTAAAGTGATCACAGATGCCGACATCGAACAAGCGATGCGGACCGTCGGCTTACAGCCTGGAAATCGTCAGAAGGTCAAACAATATTCGCTCGGAATGAAACAAAAGCTCGCAATCGCGCAAGCTATCATGGAACAGCAGGACATTTTGATCTTGGATGAGGCATTCAATGCACTCGATCACGATAGTGTCTTGCGTCTGCGGGAACTTTTGTTGTCGTTCAAAAAAGAAGGGAAGACGATCATCTTGACGAGTCACAATCAACAGGACATCGACGCACTTTGTGACTCTGTCTACCGGATCAATCAAGGTCGGCTCGAACAGGTCGGCTAATACAAACAGGGAGTGGATCAACGGATCCACTCCCTGTTGCATTACAATTGATTATTTTCCTGGCTTCGTCTTGTAGAAGCTGTAGAAGACGCTGATCAGGATCACGAGGACGATCGTACCGAGTGACATCCAGATTGGCATTTTGTAGACGTCACTGAAGATCATTTTCGCTCCGATGAAGACAAGCATGAAGCTAAGACCGTGTTTCAAGTAGTAGAAACGATCAATCAAGTTCGCGAGGACGAAGTAGAGACTACGGAGTCCAAGGATCGCCATGATGTTCGCATAGAAAATGATGAACGGGTCACGCGAGTACGCGAAGCTTGCTGCGACCGAGTCGACGGCGAAGACGATATCCGAGATCTCGATGAAGACGAGCGCGATTAAGAGTGGCGTGAAGAACAACTTCCCATCAATCCGTTTCGCGAACTTACCAGACGAGATGTCTTGCGTGATCGGTAAACGTTTCTCTAACCAACGAATCGTTTTGTTCTCTTCGAGCGACGTCTCTTGACCGATGTTTTTGTACATCATCCAACCAGTGTAGACGAGGAACGCTCCGAAGATGTAGTAGACCCAAGCGAAGTTCTCAAGCAACGAAACACCAGCGACGATGAAGATGACGCGGAAGAAGATTGCACCAAGAATACCCCAGAATAAGACTTTGTGCTGATACTTCAATGGAATCGCGAAGTATGCGAAGACGAGTGAGAAGACGAAGACGTTATCAATCGCGAGAGCCTTCTCGATGAAATAAACGCTCGTATATTCGATTGCAGCGGAGCTACCTTGATCGAAGTAGAGCCAGCCCCCGAAGGCAATCGCAATCGCGATCCAGACGAACGTCCACGTCCAGGCCTCCCGAAGCGAAACTTCATGTGCCTTACGATGGAAGACTCCAAGGTCAAGAGCGAGCATGATGAAAACGATGGCTAGAAAAGCAATGAGTAGTGTCAACAGCGCTTCCTCCTTTAAGGTAATTGTTATCTTGAATTTATTATAAGGTCACGAGAACTCAAAAGTAAAGAAATAAATGTTCGGAATGTGCAATTGGTTAAAAAACAATCCCCGAAAGTGGAAGAATGTATTCGAAGTGATGTGCGATGAAACGACATGAAACCCAGTTCCGAGAAGGGACTGGGTTTCATGCATGTTACTTTTAATTATATAAGTCATCATGATAAGGGAGGGAAATGCGGTAAGACGTACGTTCCGAGTTCATCGATGACGTCTTCTGCTGATCGCTCACCGTCGAATAGCGCGAAGAATAAATGATTGACGCCAAGCTCACGATACAATTCCAGCAACTCGATCAGTCGATTGCGACCGATCCGAAAACCGAGTCGAATCGGTGTCGCTTCCTCGTTCGGATCCGCGGATAAATCAAGATGCATCGGCATCGAAAACGGGCGAAACGTTGTGTTACCGGCTGCTTGACTCGCAGCACGCCATTGCTCGATGGCACGTGCTTGTTCGAACGGTCCTTGCGGATAATACATCCAGCCGTCGCCGTTTTCTGCGAGCCAGTCCATATCCTGCTGTGCGAAACCCGTGATCATCGTCGGGATTCGTTTCTTTGGTCGTGGCACGAGTGTCGCACCACGGACTTCCCCATACGTCGAATCGATTTGCGGATAGTCTTCGTATAAGGCTTGTTCCATCACTTGCAGTGCTTCCTTGAACTGAGCACCACGACTTGGATGATCGACACCAAGTCCATTGAAGTCGGCTTGCCGGTCACCGGACGAGACACCGAGAATCAAACGTTCCGGGAACAACGCATCAATCGTCGCGACTTCCTTCGCAGAGCGTAACGGATGACGGAGCGGCAGGACGAGTGCTGACGTTCCGAGGGCGATGTGTTTCGTTTGGCTAAGGAGATGCGTCCCGTATATCAGCATGTCATGAATCTGTCCGACAGCCGGATCAAGAAAATAAGGATCCTTTAATAAGACGTCGCGTAACCAGAGTGTCGTAAAACCATAGTTCTCTGCTTTTTGTGCGAGCTCGACTTGATTGGCAAGCGTCGGCGTTCGCATCTTGAAATTCTCGAGCGGGACGTGGAGACCGAGCGTGAGCTCGCCCTCCCGGTACATCCGCTGATAACTTTTATGATCGTTAAACATAGTGGTCCTCCTTATTGATGTTCGAGACGACGCGAGACACCCGTCAAGATGACGGCAAGGATAACCATGATTCCGCCGACCCATGGCGTGTGGACGAGACCGATCGTATCGGTGACGAGACCACCAATCGTTGCTCCGAGTGCGATTCCGATGTTGAAGGCTGCGATATTCAAGGCAGATGCAACATCGACTGCTGCTGGGACATATTTTTCAGCCAACTGGACGATATAGAGCTGTAGTCCAGGGACATTCATGAACGCAAGGAGTCCCATTAAGATGATGCCGATGATACCGGCGACCTTGAACGGAATCATGAACGAGAGGGCGATCATGACGATGGCATGGATGATGAACATATAGAACAACGCTTTAATCGGATTACCGTTCGCGAGTTTTCCGCCGACCGTGTTTCCGATCGCAACCGCGATTCCGTAGACGAGCAGAATGATACTGATTAAGCTCGGACTGATTTTCGTGACGTCCTGCATGATCGGTGTCAAGTACGTAAAGGCGACGAACGTTCCACCGTAACCGAGGGCAGTGATCAAGAAGCCGAGCATCAAGCGTCCGTTCGTCAACAATTTGAACATGTCGGAGAACTTAGCAGGTGGTGATTGTTTCAAGTCTTTTGGAATCAAGAAGAAACTTGCGATGATTGCGATGATTCCGAGTGCAGCAACCGCGAAGAACGTCGCGCGCCAGCCGAATGATTGACCGATGAATGTCCCGAGTGGTACACCTGTGACCGTTGCGACTGTCAGACCTGTGAACATCAAGGCGATGGCACTCGCTTTTTTATGCTCCGGTACGAGCTGGACGGCAATCGTCGCACCGATTGAGAAGAAGACACCGTGCGAGAAAGCAGTGATGAAACGAGCAGCGATCAACAATTCAAACGTCGGTGAAATCGCGGAAACGAGGTTACCAGCAATGAAGACGACCATCAATGCCATCAGTAACGTTTTCCGATTCATTCGGTTCGTTAGTGCCGTCAGGATGGGTGCACCGACGGCGACACCGATCGCGTAACCAGAAATGATGAGACCAGCGAGTGTGATGCCGATATTTAAGTCACCAGCGATCGCTGCGAGCAGTCCGACGGGAACGAATTCCGTCGTACCGATCCCAAAGGCGCTGATGGCTAAGGCAAGTAGGGCAAGTCCGCCGTTTCTTGGGACCTGTTCCTCCTGGATCCGTGATTTTAATTGATTCATAGGGATTCCTCCTAAAAATGATTTCAGTAAGGATCGTGTTCAGTGGGCCCGACCGAACATGATCCGATTGACATGAACCCAGCATAACCGGGGTGTTTCATTTCGGGAAGTACGTACTTTAAAGTGCGATAGGCACTAAAAAGTACCCTACTCCTTCATTTAGATGCAAGGTCTAAAAGGAGGTTGTACTTTCCGTTGACAATTGCTATCATATAGCCAGCTAATCTGCTTGGGAAGTACGCACTTTCAAGTACGATAGGCACTAAAAAGTACCTATGCCCTTAACGGAATCACGAAAGGATGGAACATATATGCCATACAATATCCCGGTCGAAGCAACACTTGAAGTCATCGGTGGAAAGTGGAAGGTCGTCATCATGTGTCATTTGATCAAAGGCGAGCGTCGGACGAGTGAGCTCCGCAAGCTAATGCCGACGATTACGCAAAAAATGCTGACGCAACAATTGCGCGAGTTAGAAGAAGACGGCGTCATCATCCGGACGGTCTTTGAACAAGTCCCACCGAAAGTCATCTACTCGTTATCCGAGTACGGCTGGTCGCTGAAGCCGATTCTTGACGCGATGTGCGCATGGGGAGAAGGACATATTGATTTGACGGGTGGAGAAGTCGTCTCGTCATGACGAACAAAAGTGAGTCTCGCTCGAGGCTCACTTTTTTGAATACATATACAAGGTGGGGAAAAAAGATGGAGCAATCAATCGTTCAGTTCGATTCGATTACAGTCAGTTTTGAGGATAAAGCCGGCAGACGCCAGTCAATCGAGGAGTTTGCACAAGGATTCGAGCATGGCATCTTATTTTTCGGTCATCCGCCGGAAACCAATGATATCAAAGTCGTCCTTGATCTGAAGACAAACTTTGGTGAACGGACGTTTCGATTTAACTTTTGCCGGATGGACCGGGCAATCGGCCATTATCTAATCGATGGGTTGGTCTGGAAATGGGTCATCTTGTGGGAATGGTACTACCAGGAGAGTTATCAAACGGGTGAGTCCTACCATATCAATCGTCCAAAGGAAGGAATTCGTGATTTTTATCGACAAATCGATGTACAAAATGAGACCTGTTCGAATGATTATTTAGAGTCAGGCATTCACGAGGAGGACGTATCGTGTACGGATAGTTATACAAATTTTGAGAACCTAGATTGGGTCACCGAGGGAGATCCGATTAATACATTAGAACGGATGCGGAACCAAGGTGTCTTTTTCGAGTATTATTTTAAAACCTGGATTGATTTAGAGCATTCATTGCCCGCGATTCGACGCGTCATGGATGAATTGTATGCACATACACCTGAATAATGCTTAATCAAATAAGCACCGCTCCCTCTGTCATTGACAGAAGGAGCGGTGTTTTGGTTAGAACGCTTTACGTTGACCTTTTAGAATCGTCTGTTGCAAGGGACCAAAGTCCCCCGGAACCGTCCGTTCCATGAACAGGTACGGTTTTCCATCGACGATGAATTTTCGATCTCCAAGATACTCGAAGTGGCGACCGTCATCCTTTAATCTTCGCTTAACAGCTTGAATATGGTCTTCATGATGGATGAACCGCTCGTTAAACGTCATGACGATATTTCCTTTTTTGAATCCGAGTAAGAAGACATAGTAGAACCAATAGGCAACGAGACAAATACCAACGGCCAATAACAAATCATACATGTGTGTCGAGCTCCTTTCGTGTATACAGATTTTTACGAATATTACTGTAAAAAGATTCAATCAATTTCAATTAAAAGTAAAAAAGTATTCATCCGAAGATGAATACTCGTTATTTTTGAGCGATATATCTCTTTTGATCGAAATCATATTTAAATTCAACGATCATCCATTCATCACCCGTTGGATTCCGATACGAGTAAAAGAGCGATGTCTGTTTTTCTGGATATTCGACTGTACTGTCATTGTAGGCTTTTCCGATCTTAGAGTAATCTTCTGTGCGGTGAGCCGTCATGACACCTAGCCCTTTACCTGAAAGAATATGATCGAATTCAGCCATCGTCATGCCTGGTTTAAATTTCTTTCCTGGTAAGAGTCGCTTTTTCGAAGGCGTTTTAGGGGTGTATTCCTTTTGCGCAAGATATAACGTGTGACCTTCTTGTTTCGTTTTGAAGATCAGGTGCATGCGCTGTAAAGACCAATGATCGTTTTTTTCATCGTACGGATAAAATGAGAAAGCGTATAAAGCATAGTCGTCTTTGATCTCACTCAATACTACCTTGTGATTGAGTGTCGTGACGCCGTGTTCTTTCTTTATGTATTTCTTAAACGATTTTCCGTAAAGCGACTTTGCGACGTCTGTCGCGGTCATGCCGAGTTTTAGCTTTTTGTAAGATGTATACTCCTTAGTCACTGCATCGACAGAATGAGGTGCGAAAATAGCACCAATCATCGAAAGCGTGATCAGAAGCGCGAAGAGTACTTTCAACTGAATAAGGTGTGATTTTTTCGTACGTGCCATCATGATTGTGTCTCCTTTGACAAACTTATTAAAAACTGTGCGTTTCTTTTCGTTTGAGATACCAGAGTAGTCCGAGGGTAATGAAAAAACCAATCGCACCTATGATTCCGATGAACAGGAAACCAATGAGATCATTGCCGATGTTCTTTTGAAAAAAATAGGATGAACCAAAAATCGCAGTGGTAATCATGAAAATATTGCGTAGATGGCGAAGTACTTGGACTATCATGGAGAACCCCTCTTTCTTAGTTTTTCGTTCGACGGATCTCGGTCGCGACAATCGAGTCCTTTGCAAACGTCACTTGAATCGTATCACCCGTTTGAATGGCAGACGTGTTATCCGTTTTGCCATACACGATCGTGTCCGTTGTGACGCGAATCTCTGTTAATGCATACTGCTCGTCTGGATGTTGTTCACTTGGAGCGACGAATAACGTATCCCCTGTAACTTTCTCGACGATATGTGTATCGTTCTCGTGTGTACAGGCACTAAGCGGCAAACTAAGGAATAGAATAAAAGCGAAAAGCCACCGACGTGTCGGCATGAACCAGGCACCTGCTTTCGTCAGTTAATAGGGTTAGATGAAATCTTATTATTATATAAATTTTACCAGTTGTGATGCTGATTGATGCGAATTAAAAAAACTTTCTTACTCCAAAACAACAGGAATTCGGATCGAAATCGGCGTATGATTAAGGGAATACCATCATCTCGATATGAGGAGGCATTACGATGAAGGCAGCCATCTGTACCCGCTACGGATCCCCTGACGTCTTGCACATCACAGAGGTACCACGCCCGGTTCCAAAATCAAACGATCTACTGATTAAAGTATATGCATCTGCCGTCCATTCCGGAGATCGTCGCATGCGTTCGCTCGATGTTCCGCTATTGGGGAAGCTTCCGATGCGCCTAGCTGTTGGCTTTAAGCGACCGAGACAACCAATTCTTGGCGTTGTTCTTGCCGGTGAAGTCGTCGAAGTCGGTCGAGACGTCAAGCAGTTTCAAGTCGGAGACCGTGTCCATGCCTTGACCGGATTTGGCTTCGGTGGATACGCCGAATATGCGTGCGTGTCTGAGAAACGTTGCATTGCAAAAATGCCGCAGCACGCATCGTACACGGAAGCGGTCTGTCTCCCGTTCGGTGGTACGACGTCGCTCCATTTCTTCCGAAAACTCCAAATCGATCAGATGAAGACGATCTTGATTTACGGTGCGTCGGGCGCTGTCGGGACGGCTGCCGTTCAGATCGCCAAAGCAAAAGGGCTGCAGGTGACGGCTATCTGTAGTGGACGAAACACGGAAAGGGTCAAAGCGCTCGGTGCCGATCACGTCATCGATTATACAAAGGACGGCTACGATGGATTGTTGCTGAAGTACGATGCCGTCTTCGATGCGTCCGGAAAGATCAATAAGACGCAAGCGAAACGGCACGTCAAACAAAACGGTGCCTTTGCATCCGTCGCGGGGCAGGGTGTCGCGAGAGAACGGAAAGAGGATCTACACTATTTGAATGAACTGTTTGAAGCGGGACGATTTAAAGCCGTTATCGACCATATCTATTCCCTTGATGAGATCGTCGAAGCCCATCGTTACGTTGACTCCGGACAAAAATTCGGTAACGTCGTCGTGTTAATAGCAAACGAATGATTTATCGAACCACCTGGGTCAGGTGGTTTTTTTATGTTTATCCAATATATGTTAAAATAAAATAGGCTTTTTTAAGGATGGGGGATATAGCGATGATGAAACAGATTCATGCGTTTGAGACAAAAACGGACTATGACAAATACGAAGCGGTCACGCATCGCTTTCAAGCACGGTTAGACGAGTATCAAACGATCTTACAAGAGAAGTATCAACTGATCGACGTGTCGAAAGGAATCGTTTGGACGTCAGCGGAACTCGCGACGACCGTCTTCTCGGACATTCCGATTCCAGCATTTACGAATAAGGACTTAATTTACATATCACCAGACGTTGCAGAATGGCGAACGTTATTTTTGTCTCAACTCGACGGGAAGGACGTACCGCATATTCGAGCGTTCTACGAAACGCTCGCGGAAGATCACGTCTTGACGATTGCTGGTCATGAACTGACCCATCACTTGGATTTGTTCGTTGATGAATTCGACGATGAGAGAGAAGACGGAATCTGGTTCGAAGAGGGGATGTGTGAGTATCTACCCCGCAAGCATTTGTTGTCGGACGAAGCATTCAAGCGAATTACGACAATTGAGACAGAACTGGTCGAGCTCTTTCAGGAGGAGTATGGAGCGCGCTCGATTGATCAATTTGGGAGTTTCTCCTATACCGGTAGTCTGTCGAGTATCATGTTTGATTATTGGCGGAGCTTTCTCGCAATCCACCATCTCATCGAGGAACGATATGACGGGGACGTCTTACGCGTTTTCGAAGCATATCGGAACTGGCATGAGCAGGGGCGGATCGTGCCGCTCTCCACATACTTTAATCTTCAGACGGTAAGACGCTAAGCTGTGTTTGTAGAGGAGGAGGGCTTATGAATCGTTACAGTATTCTTTCGTTATCTGCATTCATCTGTTTTTGTTTCTTATTTTTCTTGATGAAGAGCGGAGTCAGTCTGAAAGGGTTTGGAAGCGTCTATATCCTGCTTCTGTTTATCGTTCCGTTAGTCGGCGTATACACAGGGTACAAAACGAAGCATCGAGTACTTAGATGGCTATTCGTTGGTATCCATCTTATTACGTTCTGTATGATGTCCTATTTACTGTTACTGGCTTACGGTATTTCTGAGTCGTAAAAAGGTTAAACGAAAAGGTCAGTTGATTCCGAGTAAAAAGAATCTTCTGACCTTTCGTGATATGTAGTGTGAAATTAGAAAGCATCACGTGATTTAGTTTCGCTTCGGCAAACTAGTCGTCGTGCCCATCTCGACGACGTGATCATCTTGAAGACGATACAAGAAATATTCCTCTTTTTGAAGTCCTTGCCCCTGTACTTTTACGGCAATCTTATAGCGTTTCTCTTTATCGCGGTGTTTGTCGTCATAAGCAGAGTGGAGTGAGACGACACGAGCTGGACCGTATTTTTTCTCGACATAGGTTTCGACTTTTGTGCTGACGTGCTGCTCGAATCGTTCATCGTATCGGACGTCTAAGTAAAACAGCAGTCCACCTAATAGGAGTGAGGCAACCAAAACGTTCATTCCGACTTTTTTCAATTCATCACTTCCGATCGTTCCATAGCATTGAACCTAGAAAAGCTGTTACTAATGATCGGAAGACGATGCATCATAACAGCGATTGAATCATTAATTTGAAAATCTACATCATTTGAGTGATTGCTTTAAAGATCGACTCCAACTAATTTAAGAATGATGACGATCGTGATAGCTGAGAGCGCAAAAGAACCGGCAAAAGCAAGCTGTTTTTTCAAAAGTATCTCCTCCTCATGAAAAGGTTACCATTATTATACCATTAAGTAATGTATCTGTAAAATTAATTCCAATTAGAACCCTGGATTTTCATCATAAAATTTTAGGAATAGATGACAACATCCCCACTCCTCGTTTTGTCAAGAGAGCAGTGATTTTTCATGTTTCCTACATTCTACTTTATTAATAGTCGATGAATCGCCCTTGCCTCAGCATATGTCGATTCCTGTCCGAACCAACGATAAGTGAGAGTTGATAATGGCGAAGTTCCAGTGTCATTCAATAAAGCGATAGATAAATTATTCTTCCGATCAACGATTAAAAACTGTCCGCCTGATCCCACTCCCCATAACAGAGGATTTTTAGCATTTGATTCTAACCACCAAAGATATCCATATCCTGAAAAACGATCGACGTCCGAAATCTTAGAGTAAGCCATTGTACTCTCCTCAACCCACTTGATTGGAATAACGGATCGTCCTTTCCACTTACCATCTTGGGCATAAAGCGCACCAAATCGGGCAAGGTTTTCGGCAGACATATAAAATCGATACATCGGAATGGATGTTTCTTCATTCTTTTCATAAGTGACATGAGAAGGGCTGAATGTTTTCATGCCAACAGGCTTGGCGATCCATTGTTCAAAAGCATCTCCGATTTTCATTTTCGTCTCTTTCTCAAGAATAAGACCCAACATGTTAAAATCCCAATTGTTATAGTAATAAAAACTTCCTGGAGTATGACTTTCACGTTTTGGACGTAAATCTTTCATTCGTTGTGATTCACCCAATGCGTTTAAGTAGATACCTGATCGTGCTTGTAATAAGTCCCGAATTGTTGCGGACTTCTCTTGTTTCGTTAAGGGTTGCTTGGAATCATCGACAGAGAGTTGTCCCAATGTCATATCCAAGTCTACTAACCTTTTTTCCTCTGCAATCCCAAATAGTGCACTGATGATGCTTTTACGAATAGAAGCAACATTATACAATTCGTTCGAAGAGCCGATGGATGCCACTTGTTGGGTATCCTGAATTGCATATAATGCGTCCGACTCATTGCGTTTCATCTGCTGTTGAAGACTTATCTTCAACTGTTCAGTATCTGTTTTACTTTGAAGTGAAATATTTTCATTATCTGTTTCGTTTTGTACGAACGGGCGGGTAAGATAGACGAAAAGACTACCAATTACTATTAGAGATAAAAATAAAAGAGTACGTTTCCTTCTTGACTTCATAGTTCAGTTCTCCTTCAATCAATGTTGTGATGACACTGATTGATTATCAACCTTCAAGTAACTTTAAGGTCAAGCTTTCTATAAAATATAGTTTAAAAGGAGAGATAACTTGAGTTTATTTAAAATTGGAGAGGCTGCAAAACAAAGTGGGATACCTGCATCGACACTACGATATTATGATCAGATTGGTCTGATCCGTTCGCGTCAAATCGATTCACATAGTAAGTATCGATATTACACACAACACGACATCACACATATGAAAATCGTCCAGCATCTGCGCAGGATGAATTTTTCTCTTGAAGAAGTTCAACTTTTTTTAAACGAAAGAGATGTGAATCTTCAACTTGGATTGTTAGATAAGAAGAAACAAGAAATTAAGTTAAAGCGGTTGGCACTTCTTCAGACTGAGAAGGAAGTGCATCGCCGAATCGAATCTATAGAAAAGGAATTAATTTCATCAACAATCACGAAAAAGGATAGTTGGGAAATAGTAGTGAAACATTTTGATGAACGACCTATTCTATCGAAGCGAAAGATTTTCGACAGAGGCGGAATTGATATCTATCAAGACGCGTTTCTACAGTTACTCAAAGAAAATTCGTTTGAGGATGTACCCGTTACATCGCTCGTGTTACAGCATCATCATATCCAACTAAATGAAGAATTTTCTCACTTCGAAAGACATCTTCCAGAAATCGATTTAGAGGTAGGCGTGCTTCTTCCTTCCATGACATCCCCGTTTCAGAATGCGACTTTGCCTAGTGGTAGTTATGCTTGTATTGTGAGTAGAGGTATGGCAGGGAAGGAACGTTTTCGTAAATTATATTCATTTCTACAAGAATGGCTTCAAGAAAACAACTATAAAGTCGAGGGACCATTAATTGATATCGTCTTAACAGACTTCACTCAGTTAACTGCGATTGATTATACGGAAGATATACTTTCTGAGACTCAATTTCGCATTACACCAAATAATGCGTAGTGTGAAAGCAACAATCATTTTGTACTTTAATTTTATATATGTAAAATTAATTCTAAAAAAATCGCAATTTCTTATTACAACGTTTCATAAAGAAAATGACAACATCCCTACTCCTCGGTTCGTCAAGGCAGTAGGGATGTTATTTTCATGTCCACCAATCCGGTGGAGTATATCTCGTTAAAAGATCTTTCTCGACGAGTCGCTGATTCACATAAGATGTGACGCTTGGAAGTAACGCATCCATGTTGGCAGGGTGCACCATGACCTCAACGGATGAACCGGGTGTGATTGAATCAAGTGTCGCAAACGAAACGCCCTCTCCATAAAACCGCTCATCGAAGCGATTCGTCAGCCAGAGATCCCGGTGCTTCTCGTTCCCCGCAGCACGGAACGTCGTTTGATATTCGTTAGCGAGATCGACGATGATGGAATCGATCGCGGACCAGCCGTGGATATGATGGTGACTGTCTAAGTGATGCAACGACAGCCCGGTAGCAAGAAAAGCTTCAATCTGGGCTTTCCATTCTAGGTAGACGTCTTTAGGATCCGGTGGCTCTTCTTTCAAAAAGCGACTCGTGAAGCGGAACGTTCCGTCCTCCTTCGTTAACGACTGACTTGTCGAAGCGAGCGGTTTTCCCCAAGAGAGCACGAGATGTACGCCGACATGCAGGTCCGGGTGTTGCTGAGAAAGTCGAACAGCTTCTTCGACCGCATGTCCGTTCATCATCAGCGTCGTCGAATTGACGGGACCGTAAAGATGACTCTCGATGATGCCTTGGTTAATACCCGTCGTCAAACCGAAATCATCAGCATTGACGATTACACGCGTCTTAGGCATGTGCCGTGCCAGTCAGCGAGAGTGCTTGATCAAGCACTTGATCGCCCTTCATCAACCCGTATGCCATGTTGTCAATCACAGCAACCGGCACGTTAACTGCTGTACGGATTTTGTTCTCGAGGTAGCGGACTTGCGGACCGATCAAGATGACGTCCATCATCGTATGTTCCTTTAGTCGCGATTCGGGTACTGCTTCGATCGTTGCGTCAAGCCCTCGTGCTACGGCTTCCGTCCGCATTTTTTCTACTAAGATTGAAGTGGACATGCCTGCTGAGCAGACGAGTAAGATATTCATTTCGCTTCCTCCAGTCGATTGATTTTAGTGATCATGTCGATCATCTCGGTCGCCAGTTCCTTGACCGTCATCGCCGTCATCAGATGATCTTGAGCGTGGACGAGTAGGACGCTCATCTCGTTGCTGGTTCCTCGTGCTTCTTCTTGTAAGAGTTCCGTTTGGAGTTTATGTGCTTCAAGAAACGAGGTTTCAGCTTCTTCCAGCTTTTCTTTTACGAGCGCAGCGTCGCTGCGTTTGGCAGCGGCGATCGCCTCAAACGCACTTGATCGTGCATTTCCGGCATGTAAGATGATCATGAACGATAATTGTTGGATTGATTCTGTTTTCAACTGATTTTCTCTCCTTCGTGGATGCTGTCTTTATTTCGATTGATTTCGGCAGTCATGGCGCGTGCTCCTGCTACGACGAACGGGATGTAAATGAGTGTCGCGAGCGTCAAGTTGAACACCTGAAGTAGGACACCGCGGATGCTACCACCGGTGACAAGGTACCCGCTGATGATTGGTGGTGTCGTCCATGGTACGATAGCGACCGTCTTTGGAACCATTCCGGTTGATAATGCAACATATGAGACGACCGTCAAGACGACCGGTGCGAGAATGAATGGAATCAACATGACCGGGTTGAGCACGATCGGCATACCAAAGATGACCGGTTCGTTGATGTTGAACAGCCCGGCTGGAGCGGATAGCTTAGCGACTTGATGATAGGGATGATTGCGTTGTTTCCTTACGACGATGAAGATGGCGAGTAGAAGTGACAAAGTCGTACCAGAGCCACCCATGAAGACGAACGCATCGAGGAACGGTTTCGTTACCGTATACGGGACATCATAAGCGGAAGCGCCAGCTTGGAAGGCAGCTAAGTTTTGTTCAATCAGCGGCAGGTAGATTGGCTCGATGACCGACCCGATGATGTTCGTGCCGTGTAGACCGAAGAACCAGAGGACATGGTTCAACAAAGCGATGATCAGACCAGCGGCAAGCGAATCACCGAAACCTTGAAGTGGCTGTTGGATTGCCTTGAAGATGACTTCGAAGATGCTGAGTTCGAGTTTTATTTGAATGAACAACTGGATCGCAGCAACGACCGTCAAGATGATCATCGAAGGAATCAATGCTTGGAACGATCGGGTGACACCACCGGGCACCCCCTCCGGCATCCGGATCGTCAGCTTCGTATGGATGAGAAGGCGGAACGCTTCCGTCACGAGGAGCGAGACGATGATGGCGACGAATAAGCCTTGTGCGCCGAGCCAAGCGAAGCTAAGTCCCCAGTCCTTCGTGACCGGAACAAGCATGACATAAGAAGCGATCGACAGGATACCAGCGGCAAGACCGTCGATATGGTAGGACCGTGCCAAGTTATAGGCAATCGAGAAAGCGACTAGTAAGCCGAGGATCGCGAAGGAGGCATTCCAGATGTTTCCGCCGAGCCGTTGCCAACTGCCTTCACCAAAAGCGTTATTCATCGAGCCGACGAAGTCGAGCGACCAGCTGCCGAGCTGGATGGCAGGGAAGTTATTGATTAGGATCGCGAGCGAACCGACGATGATGAGCGGCATGACGGAGACGAACCCGTCACGGATGGCGACGAGATGGCGCTGGGAACCGATCCGTCCGGCGATTTCAATGAACTTGTTCATGAGAGAACCTCCTTAAGTTGGAATTGGGGTAAGTACGGGTGATGCGCGCGAAACAGCTCTTCAAGTAAAGCGTCGATCCGTTTTTCGTCTTGGATCAATGGGTTCATCAGTGCAGCGAGATAAGCATCCTCATACTTCCCGGAGATGGCGGCTTGAATCGTCAGTTGCTCGAATGTCTTTAAGTTCGTGATCAGTCCACGCACGTGGAGTGGTAAGCTACCGATCGACAGAGGTCGCGGTCCGGCTTTTGTGATGACGGCGTTGACCTCGATGACCGCATCTTCCGGTAAGTCACGGATTGTTCCTTGATTCAGCGTATTGACGGTTTGGATATCACCACGGTCGTTATAGAGCGAGTCCATTAAATTACACGCTGCATCCGAGTAGTAGGCTCCACCGCGTTGCTCAAGCTCCTTCGGTTTTACATCGAGCGATATGTCTCGGTATTGCTCGAACAGTCGGCGTTCGACTTCTTGGACGACTTCAGCGCGTGTCCCGTTCTCTTCGTAAGCCTGTAAATCTTTAGCGAGTACGTCACGCGTTTGGAAATAATACTGATGGTATGGGTTCGGCAACATTTTAATTGAATTCAGGAACGACTCCGACCAGCCGAGTCCGACGATATTCGCTGGTGAGTAGTCATTCCCTTGACGCAATGCAGCAAGAACGTCTGCCGTCCGGTCTACACCATTCACCGTGACTTGTCGACCAAAGATGAAGTGATTCAATCCGATGAATTCGATTGAGACGTGCTCGACAGGGGCATGTAGGATTTCAGCAACGGAGTTCCGCATGTTGAACGGGATGTTACAGACACCGATCACCTTCTGATGCTTGGAATGTTTCAATAGTGCTTCGGTCACGATTCCTGCAGGATTGGTGAAATTGATTAACCAGGCGTTGGGACAAAGTTCCGTCATCTCATCAGCGAGCTCAAGCAAGACGGGAATCGTCCGGAACGCCTTGAACATACCGCCAGCGCCATTCGTTTCTTGTCCGATGAAGCCATGCTTCAGTGGGATGCGCTCATCAAGCGCACGTGCCGCAAGACCACCGACTCGGATTTGCGTCGAGACGAAGTCGGCTCCGCGGAGCGCCTCTTTTCGATCGAGCGTCCAACGAAGCGTGATCTTCACGTTAGACTTGTCAATCATCCGTTGAGCGAGTTGACCAACGACTTCAAGCTTCTCTTTTCCGTCTTCGATATCGACGAGCACGACCTCATCGACCGGAAAGGAGTGGTGACGCAGAATGAATCCTTCGATGATTTCCGGTGTATAGCTGGAGCCTCCACCGATGATGACGACCTTGAGTGGCATGTTGTGAATTCCTCCTTATGAAAGCGATTTCTTTTTGTTGTAACAAATGTAACAAATAATACAACTTAGAGCAATATAAAAATACAAATAAAACAAATTATGATTTGTATTTGCATTTGTATGATGTCTGTATCACAATAAAGGCACAAAGGATTAGAGGAAGAGGTGGGGGTATGTCGCAATCGACGTTACAGACGGCAATCAAGGAAGAGTTACTGTCGCGAATCAAGAGAGGCTATTACGAAGAAGGGAAAAAATTCCCGACGGAGTATGTACTTTGTGAAGAGTTCGATGTCAGTCGGACGACCGTTCGAGGTGCATTGAACCAGTTGACGCTTGAAGGGTATCTGATTCGACAGCAAGGGCGTGGGACGTTCGTCGCCGGTAAAAAAGTTCGGCAGACCTTGTCGCATACACCAAACAATTATGCCGCTCAGTTAGCGGTGCAAGGAAAGCGGGGCGAGGTGTCGTTGATTCAATTGTCTGTCGTCTCTGCGACCGACGTCCTAACGGAAGTCTTTCCTGTAGAAGAGCAAGCGCCCATCCAGAAGATTGAACGGATTCGTCATGCCGACGGTGAACCGACACAATATGAGATCTCATTCATCCCGTGGTCGATTGCTCCAGGAATTACGAAGGAACAAGCAGAACATTCGTTGTTTGATACGCTATCGAAGGTCTTCGATATCCAAGTGGCGAAAACGACGGAGTCACTCGAAATCGTCTTAGCGGATGAAGCCATCAGTAGTCATCTGAAATGTCCGGTCAATGCGCCGTGTTTTTATATCGAGACGGTGACAGAGGATCAGGAAGGTCAGATCATTGAGTATTCACGATCCTACTTCCGTGGGGATAAGACAAACTTTGTGATTGAACGTTCGTATCGTTAAATGGAATAGCATTGTTGCCGAGAAGCACGAAAAAAGGTTGAATCCCTTCACACATCGAAATGGATTCAACCTTTTTTGACGTCATCATTTTGTTTCAACTCACATTATGCTAAGTAATAGTTGAGGCTGTTCGGAGAGTAAGTAATCGTTTTCGACGTAGCGATGATAGGACAATGACGAATCGTTCACATGAAATAGCGTCAACTGTCGACTCTCGAAGTCGACTTCTTCTATGTAGACAAGTTCTGTAATGCCACCGGAATGATGGGGAGGAAGCAGTTTTAAGGATAATCTTTCCCGTAAAGCGATGAATAACATGACGTCCATTTTATAAGTCATAGTAACGGAAGTATCATTGTGAAGAATAATGGATGAATCGATGGAGAGACAAATAAGCGGATTCATAGTGGGTAACGATACCGGATGAGTCATTTCTTTTTGAAGGTGCTGCATGATGAACCTCCCTATAATAAGAACGTATGTTCATATTATGGGGTATGAATACATTTTTTGCAATATTATTTGAGGTGAATCGTTTATCAAGGCATCAATCATGATTGTTCAAAGAGTTTGAATGGAGTTTTATAGATGGATTCTGGTACAAACGATAAGATCATGCTTTTCAAAAAAGGATGCTGAATTTTCATAGGTTTTGAGATAATCGGATCATATCCGTGCACCGGATTCCGTTTTCAATGATTTCCTTTTTGTAGTGCCTCAAGAAGTAGTTCGTATCGACACCGATTATTCGAAATCTAGACGTTTGACTATCTTATATGAGGGTTCTGCCACTAGCAAAAAATTCATCGGAGGATTTTCCTGATGAGACAATTGACGAATGTTTACATTCATAACTGTATTCTTCTTACATTTTAAGATGAATTAGCGAACCACTATTTTTATTAAATATAATATCAATTAATAAAAACCAGCATCTGATAAATAATCAGGTGCTGGTTTCATATTCTAAAGAGTCTATATCCAAGACAAATAAGTTTTTTTAACTCGGCATATGTTGAAGTTCATTATAAAGAACGTAGCTTCCTGAGGGAATGTCTTTTGCGCGATACATGGCGAGATCCGCGTGCTGTAGCATCTCGAGCATACTCGAGGCATCCGTCGGATAGCAGGAGATACCGATGCTTGGCGGACAAGAAATCATATGATTGGCAATCTCATAAGGTGCTTGTAACGTGCTCAACAACTGATTTGCAATACGATGAAGTTGTTCGTATGATTTAACATTCTTTAAAAGTAATGTAAATTCATCACCGCCTTGCCGTGCCATCATGTCAAAATCCGCATCGAATGATTGTAGTCTTCTAGCGACCGCTTTCAATAATTGGTCACCGACATCGTGTCCCAGAGTATCGTTGACTGCTTTGAATTGATTTAAGTCCATGAAAAATAAAGACACATTTGATGGAGGATGAAAAGAATCACTTTTAATGAGCTTTAACAGGCGTTCTTCGAACGCAAGGCGATTGAATAATCCTGTCAACGCATCATGATAGGCAAGGTATTGAATACGTTGTTCATTTCGCTTTATTTCAGTCACATCCTTACCGATACCGAAGATTCCAACAATTTCGTTTTGGACGATGATTGGAACATTGGTGATGTTCATATACATACTGGAACCGAATGCATTTTCAACAACGGTCTCATAACTTCGGGGCATACCTTTAAATACTTCCTTTAGTTCTTCTGCGACCGTCATCCGATGTGTATCTTTGACATAGCGAAGGCTATTTTGACCCATCAAGTCGGTCTTAGAGACGCCGAGAAGATCGCTACAGGCAGTATTCGCACTATCAAATTGACCTTTAAGGTCAGTTGAGTACACTGGATCTGGATGATATTCGAACAAGGATTTATACCGTTCTTCACTTAATTCAAGCGTTTGTGCTTGATCGTAGTAGCGACGGACTAATTTATGATTCTCGATAATAATTAAGACTTGCCGGGTAATGACGAGTAAAATGGAAAGTCCTGAACCTACTGTCACGATATCGAAACTACGCGAGTGAAATCCCATGAAGACGAACAGAATCAAGACTCCCCCATAAGGCGTGAGCATTTGAAAAATATTTAACTTTTCGTGATGAGTCGTTAACGTTGTACTTATAGTATTTGGCTGATGTTGAAGACCTGAAAAAGCTAAAACGATCATTGCTATGATGAACAGAGGATCAATTAAACTACCTGAGATGTATGTGTCTTGAGCAATCAAATACAAGTAAACAGAGTCAGCGATTGCTTGTATCGTGACGGCTGCGATAATGAGATACATAGATAAACTTTTATCCTTACTCGTAAGGTTAAAGAATAAAAAGGAAGCGGCGACTAACATGCCCAAGTCTCCTAAAGGGTAGATTAGGGAGACAATGAGAGCATTCATGGTTGCCGCACTCGTATCCAAAATAGGCTCGATTAAAAAGTGCCAAGAGAAGGTACTCGCAACGACTAAAATAATCATGACATCGAATAAAAATGAAATGCGTTGCTGTATAGCTGCATCCTTCAAAATTTTGTAAATCAGAGCGTAAAGCAGGAAGATAACTTGTAGAATGTAAAACACGTCTGGCCATCCTGGAAACGCCACGTTTTTGTGAAAAATATTTTCTGTGAAAAACCAAATCAATTCGGCGATTAAATAACAAAAGGTGCCGAAAGTGATAAGTAACCAGAACTTACGATCATTTGAATCAGCCCATTTGATAGCAATCCTCAAGTAGAGAAGGGCGATCAACAATCCTGCAATTGAAAAAATATTTCCCCCTAGTGCTTCAAGAAATTGAGAATCAGAAAAAGTGACAATCCATCCATAATAGCCTAAAGCATAAAGTAGAATGATGAGGATAAAGCTTTTAGGTTGTTTAAACATGCTATTCTTATACTCCTTCTTATCATATTCACTTAGTATACAATGAGCTTATTTTTTGAAAAGAATTTGTTTATAAAACAGGTCTATACTGGTTTATCAGCAGAGCATCTTAAAATTATTCCTTAAGATCAAGATAGAAAAATAAGTCGCCATCATAAAGTGCATGACATAAATGATCAAACGTCATCTACGGCATGCACTTTAAAATTTTTAGAGAGATGTGGTCTTCAAAACATCTTGTGTTTGAAGCAATGTAACAAATGCGTCAAAATCGATTGGACGAGAGAATAAGTAACCTTGACCGATCGTACATCCGTAAGAAGTAAGAACCTCTTTTTGTTCAATCGTTTCGATTCCTTCCGCTACGACGGTTAAATTAAGATTCAAGCCGAGCTCGATGATCGTCTTGACCATAGGCGATTTTTGATTAGAAAGCAGGCGATCGATAAATGACTTATCGATTTTCAATGTATCAATCGGAAGTTGCTCGAGTACATTCAAGGACGAATACCCTGTTCCAAAGTCATCGATGGATGTTTTAATCTGCGAGGTCTTCAAACATTGCAAAATCGAAACGCTCTCTTTGATGTTTTGAACAATGCTCTCTGTAATCTCAAGTTCGAGCCACTGCGAGTCAAGAGATGTCTCCTCGAGAATCTCGATGACACGCCGGCAGAAGTTTGGACTCTGAAATTGAAGAACAGAAACGTTGACCGATAGAAGTAAGGGTTCAAATCCTAAAAGCTGAAGTTGTTTACTTTGGTAAGTCGCAGTGAATAGGACCCACTCTCCGATTTCATTGATCAGACCTGCTTCTTCAGCGATTGGGATGAACTCAGCTGGTGAAATCCACCCTAACTTTGGATGATGCCAACGGAGCAATGCTTCCATACCAACGATTCTCCCAGAACGAAGATTGACTTTAGGTTGATAGTAGACGCTCAATTGATGCTCACGTATCGCATTTCGTAAATAAGATTCAATTTCAAGCTTTCGTACTAAGTTGGATTGAAGTTCAGTTCCATAGGAAACAAATGCGTAATTTCCATTCTGTTTAGCTTGATAAAGAGCTTCAGCTGTATGAGCCTGTATTTCTTCGATCGTCAAACTTTGGTCAGGAAATACACTGACACCACCATGCGCTACAATATTCAATTCTAGCTCCTTCAAACGGATAGGAGCTGCAAGATGAATAAGTATCTTTTCATTCACAACAGTGATATTAGATCTCTCTGTTTTCAGAAGCACAATCATAAACTCATCTTCACTGTACCGATACATTTTAAAATTCTCTTTCAGTACATGTTTTAAGCGGAAAGATACTTCTTTCATGATCTGTTCTCCAACATGATGCCCGAAAATATCTGTGTACATCCGCACTCGTTCTACTTGAAGCAATATGAAGGCAAGCGGTGCGTGTTCATCTTTGAGGCTATTTTTGGTGTCTTGTAAAAATGATGCACGATTACCTAAGCTCGTTAATGGATCGATATATGCGATTTGGTTTAATTCAGCTAATAATTCACTATTTTTCATGACAGTAAAAGCTTGTCTAATGATGATAAGAAAAAAAATCATGATCCATCCTGTACTTAAGGCATTTAAATTCCAGGCATAACTTTGCATCATTAGGATGGAGAGGATCAAGATGCTCGAATAAGGAAAGATAAATTCTTTTTTAGTTGAGACATTAAGAGCAAATGGATCAATCATATTTCCTTGTCTAGGCTCTTTTTCATGATATCGAGCGGTGTAACCGATAAATAGTAATGCGATAGTCCAAATCAAATCGACACTGCCACCTGATATATAGCTATTCTTAATTGTAAATTGTGCAAAAGTGATATCTCCGATGACTTGTAAAAATAAACCGATGATGAGATAAGTCAAATATGCATTTCGTTTGTTGAATAGAATTAAATAATAAAGCGTGATGATAAAAAAAAGAATTCCTAAATCGGCAATTTGGAAAAGAAACGTGTGGGCGATGTACCACAAAGACTGCTGATTAATCTGATAAAGCGGATAAAGCAGGTAATGATAACTAATTGAAGTCGCGGCTATCATATAAATCATTGTATTAAAGAAGAATGCCGAGTTTGAAAATTTTCTCGTTTGATTCATAAGTTGATTTAACAGGGCAGCAAAGTAAAAAAAGTAAGAGCAGACCCAAGTTAAAGATGATAAGTCCGGTGTATTTATGACATGATTCGTAACAAGTAAGATGATCCAAACAAGTGTGCCAAGGGCAGAAAAACTTGTTCCAAGACCTAAAAACATCCAAAAACGTCTAGCGGATTCATTATTGAGATAACTTTTTATGATCCAACTCGTACTTAAAATACCGACGAACAACTGGACCGTGTTTAATAGAACCAATCGCATCCATTCAGATCCTTCAAAAAAATGGTTCCCATACCAAAACAATAAACCAATTCCGATGGACAGAAGGAAGGGATAACTTATAGTTGTACGCAAAGATTTTTCCTCCCTTATGTTTAAATAGCTTTCAAATAAGTATCGGATATATTGGATTTATATTTAACGTAATGTTCTAATGTCGTTCGGATTTTAAAAATAGCTACTATTAAAATATAGAACTTAAAAATAAGCCTAGTTCTCCCAATTGAGTTGATCTAGGCTTACATTTAGTTTGTTATCGTTTTTTATTTTTTGATTTAAACGATTTAAAAGCTTTTTTACTGTCGTGTCTAGTAATTTGAAGCTTTCAAGTTTACAAGATGGTACGTCGTTTTCGTTCCATTCGTGATGCTGTACGCCAGTACACCGTCATGGTAAAGAGGAATGGAAACCAACTCTTCAAAGTTAGTCAGAGGAGCGACGGTCTTCGCTTTTAAGTTCGCATACATCAACTGATGGATGCCTTCGCGGAAGATGACTTGTGTATTTGAGAGGAACTGAATGCCGTCGATCGTCGTCT
Source organism: Exiguobacterium sp. s78 (assembly GCF_018618985.1). Classification (NCBI taxonomy): domain Bacteria; kingdom Bacillati; phylum Bacillota; class Bacilli; order Caryophanales; genus Exiguobacterium; species Exiguobacterium sp. s78. The sequence continues at coordinate 1,446,991 of NZ_JACSNB010000001.1, read as the reverse complement.
GGGCACTGGAAGCGGAATAGTTCAGCGTCTGTTCGTCCAATCCGATGGGTTGGAATATGGCGTCGCCTTCTGTTCCAAGAGCGAGATAGGTACCGCTGCGACTGAAATCAATTAATCCGGATATCTCTTTTTTGTAGGCACCATCCAGCGTCTCAAGCACACGGACGTTCTTTCCGTTGTTAAAGTGAGACGTGTATAAGGTCACGCCGTCATCGCTATCGCGGTGCTCGTATGTGAATAGACCGTCTCGTACCTTTCCTGTTTTTAAGATGAAGGACTGGAGTGGTGTGATCTTTCCGGTTTTTAAGGAATACGTTTTTATCGTGGAGACCGTTTTTTGTGCAGTCGCTTCTTGCGTGATCCAGGAAACCCGAGTTGACGTAACATCGATTCTCGGAGGGGACGTATCGAAGCGACTTTCACCGACATCGAGCGTCGTCACCTGATTCGTCGTAATCTTCAATTGACGAATCGACCATTTTACACCTGTTTTCGTCGGTTGTTCCGTTTCGACCCATAGTAAAAATTCACCTGTACCCGTCATCATCGGGATTGCATGCTTCGTCGCATGGACGATTTTGTTGTGCTGTCGTTTCGTATCGTATGTATAAATGATGCTCTTATTTTCTTGTAGATCCAAGTAAAACATCTGGTTTTGATAAGCATACTGTGGATCGATCGAGACACGGTGTTTGCTTAATAAGGAAGAAAGGTCGTACGTTTTCGTTTGACCTAACGTGACGCGCTCCGATTGCTTTTCTAATTCGATTGCTTGTTGGTTCTTGGTGTCGGTCGTTGCTATCTTGGAGGAAGTGTTCACTTGTTCAGATGACGCGACATTTTTTTTTGCTACACGCGGTGTTGCTTGTTCTTCCATCATGGTACAACCCGCTGTCGTCCAAACGATGGTCGAAAGACAAAAGACAGATGCGAATCGATGTAATTTCATATCGGATAGCTCCTTCGAAGATTTTCGGAAACGTAAGTCAGTGCTGCATTTCATGGGAAGAGGGACTCGGACGACGGGTGTGAAGAAATACGAGATACCACCACTTTAATGTGTAGGCGAAAAAGAAGACACACATCCATGCCCACGGTCGCAGTGTCGTCAATCCTTCGTAAAAATGTCTGAACTCTGTAATGTCAAGACGGTACATGGAGTTCCAAATGAATAATGCACACAGAAAAAGCATGGCTAACATCGCTCGAATCGATGCTTTTCTCAAAGATGGATGCTTGATCGCGACAAAAATTGCACTGATAAGTGTGATGAAAAAGAAAGCATAGAATAATACCCACACCCACATGTCATTGGTTGGACCCATATGTATTTTCCTCCTCAGTTAATCATGGATGCGTCTAGACGATCTTCTAAACAAAATAGAAAGAATGACATCAATCAGTAAGCCGATCAAGAACCAACTGATCAAGGTCAGGATGTAGATCAGGAACAGCGGGACATGGAAGGAATCTAGCCATGTTCCAAGAAAGGATCTTGATTCAAGAAGCCAGAAGACAGGGCTCGTCAGAAACAATAAGATATTTTTGTCGTCGTAGCCGAAGGCATTGAATAGACAGACGGCAAGTGAGAGCAAGGGAAGCCAAAGTCGAAAACCTGTACGCATTGTTATTCATCTCCTGTTTGAGTGGGGTGGGTTTCATCGGACTTGAATCAAAAAGGCGGATAGACCATCGCCGTGTTCATTCCATCCGGCAACGACCTCATAGGTATACGTACCTTGAGCAGACGGTGCGATAAGAATATCGTTTTTTAAAGCAACCTGTGCACTTTTCGTTTTCGAATCCCAGCGTACGACTTGGAACGTATCGGGTTTACGATCAAACGAGAGATGAATCTTTTCAGAGGGTGAGACAATGACGGGTTTACTTTTTTCAGTCATGTGTAGTGCATCGACATAGATCATGTCCGCACATTGTGCACTGAACAAACTGGACCAGCAATAAGAACCTTGGACAGTTGGAATCGCTTTACCGTTTACTTCGACGTCGGGGTCGTAGGGTTCAATACGGAATGGCTCAAAATAGATAAAAAAAGCAACCACGGCAAGTAGTGAGCCAATCAAAATGAATTTAAGGATACCAGCTCCTCCTTTATTGAATAAATAATAGTGTTAAATCGGTAATTAAAATCAATCAAGTCATATATCATGCAGAAGAATCTTCATATAGAATCATTTTCCACAATAAACTATCAAATCCCTTCAAATGGATGAAGGGATTATGAATGAGGCACACGTGTCTCTTTGAGACGACTAGGTGCAATGAAAGAATAGAGGTTAAGAAAGTAGTTATTTGAACTCCTATACTTTTTTTAGACGACTTCTTAGCGCTTAAAGAGCGTAATATCGATTTTGCGAGGAACCTAAATGAAGTGAAACTAGCTATGGTTCTTCAGAATGGAACATATGACGAAACAATCAGCGTCTTTTGAGGAAGTCATTTTCCTTTTACGAAGAATAGAGGAATCAATGCTTCTCCCAGTGGGCTTGATAATCGAGAATATATTGACTTAGGGGAATCGGCTCGGTGCCAGTCACTTCGCGGAATTGACGATTCGTTCGTTTCGTGAGTCCGAGACTAATCGGGAGGTGTAGCATGATGACTTCATTGACGTAGCTTTTCGGATATCCTTTTTGGACCATCTTCATTTGGAAGAATGGAATCGAAGGGTTCGTGTAACGAATCGACTTTCCTAAGAGTAGCGTCATCAGACTTGCAATCTCATGGAAACCGAAAACTTCCTCGCCATGCAACGTATAGACACGATTGAAATGGGGAGCAGGATGTTCGAGGCAATGGATGACGAACGTCGCGATATCCCGGATGTCGATCATGCTTGTCTTCCCAAGACCAGCGGGCGTAACGATCTGCTCGTGAAAACGGATGTCATCACGCATGAAGAGATTCAAATTTTGCATGTAGTATCCGGGACGGATGATCGTAAACGGGATACCGGTCTCTTGAATGATCTTTTCGATCGTATGGTGAGGTGTCAGCGGAAAGACTGGAACATCCTTGAACGAGAGATAAACAATGTGCCGGACTGAGGTGAAGCGCAAATAGCGCAGAAAGAGATGGAACTGTCGTGTTGATACTTGGGACGGATACATCAAAAAGAGTTGATCGACGCCTTTTAACGCTTGTGAAAACGTTGAGATATCGGCGTAGTCCAGGTGACGATAGTGAAAAGCATTGCCGAATTTCTCTGAAGCAGCTGCTGGATCGATGACAGCCGCATGAAAGGGAATATGTCGCTTCATCATTGCATGACCGACGGCTAGTCCGACGTTTCCTGTGAATCCTGTTACTAAAATCGTCATGTGTAACGTCCTTCCTGTACACTTGACTGAACTGCTGTTTGATGAGAAGTAAATCATGATATGTCTAAGAAAAAGTGAGGTGGTAAATCGTCCGCTAATTGCTTTATCGTAACTTGATTGAGCGTATTAAAGAACGAAATCAGTGAAACATCTAATAGTTGATCTAATGCACGTACCTGATAACGCGTTCCCGGGAAAAGCGGACGTTCGAATAATGCGACGACTTCTCCGACCCGGACAGTATGACTCAATGGAAGGAGTTGAACACCACCTTCTCGTCCAGCATGGGTTCGTAAAAGACCTGCTCTTCCTAAAATTGAAATGATCTTCGTAAGATGCTCGTACGAGATGTTACATTGAAGCGAAATATCTCTCGTCTTTACGTATTCTCCTCTTCGTGTCATCGATTTTGAGGTGTGTGCCAAAAAAAGTAATGTCAGTAAGCCATGTTCCGTAGCACGTTTCAACCGCACGATCGCATCTCCTTTCATTTTTGACTGATGATGATTTCAGACAATCAAGAGACAATATCGCGTCATGGAGGAAAAGGGCGCTTTCGTCATGTAAACATGCGTGTAGGAATCATCGAATGTGATCAAAGCAGAAATGAGGTGTGCGCGAATGTACCGACAGGAGAGGCTTCGCCGTTGAGGCGTAATCAGTTCATCTCTTCGAGAGTCGAAGTCGAGCAACAATTGCAATGGGTACTCTGTGAATATCGTCACCTGACAATGAATGCCGAGCCGGTGATAATAATCGACGATGCATTGATGAACGAACAGTGCTCGTTCATGAGTAATCATATGCTTTGCCCTCCTCTTCATTTACCCAATCGGATAGGTGGTCTTTTATATATTGCCGAAGGGTGATCGGTCGTTCACCAATTAGTTCTAGAAAGTGGTTATCCGTCTCATCCGCTAGACCTAATAAGATCGGCACATGAAGTTTGATGATTTCATTGGTTTCTTCGTAAGACAATCCATGTTGCATCATAAAGGACCGGAAAAAATCAATCGACGGGTTCGTATACATGATCTCTGTTTCAAGTTCTTCTCCGAGAAGCCGGGCGACTTCGTAAAAATTGTAAGCCGCTTCACCGCTGATCGTATAGATTTTATTGAAGTGAGTGGCTGGGTTTTCAAGACACGTCATTACGACGGTCGCTACGTCACGGGCATCAATCATGCACGTCTTACCAATTCCTGCCGGTGCGAAGAGGTGTGCATGATCTCGTAACATATCTCGCATGAACATGTTTAAATGCTGCATGTAGTAGCTAGGACGAATGATCGTGTAGGGAATGTCGATTTGGCGAATGACGACTTCAATACGATGATGTGGCGTGAATGGGAGGGATAGAGCGTCTTTGGCTGAGAGGTAGACGATGTGTTGCAGGGCAGTCTGTCTGAGATAATGAATAAAATATTCGAATGTCTCCAAGTCCGCGTTTGCAGGAAATTCGAGAAAGATTTGATCGCATCCTGCGAGTGCCTCTACGAACGTCGAGGCATCTTGGACATCGAATCGACGAAAGTCAAAATGCTCTCCATATAATTCGGAAGCGGCTTGTGGATCGGATACCCCGATGCAAAAAGGCTGTTCTTCCGTGCGCATACGTTGGCTGACGAGCTGCCCGATCGGTGAAGAAAAGTCCGTAATGAAAATCATGGAAAAATTCCTTTCCTCTCTTAGATGAACGAGGCATTACTGATGTTGGAAAGTGGTAAATAAAATACTTGTATTAGTTATATAATACCCTAATTATCTTTCAAATACCGGATAGATAATAGTTCCTGCTAAAAACATAATTAAGTATTCCATTTATTCAATATATGAACCTTAATATTCAAAAAAATTAATTATTAATACTTATGTTTACATATCTAGGTTTATTATGAATATTACTCGACGTACTTGTCGTGAAAGCTATTGTAAAGTTCCGCGTATGTTTCCTTGAGTGACTTAATCGCAGTCGCATCGCCAATAACATCCACTACATCCGTCGACACATACAAAAGGAAATCCGAGTCATGAAAGACGATGTAAGCTGATGTGTGCCCTCGATAGACTTTTGTGCAATAGGAAATGATTTCATTGAGCTCTATATCTTTCACATGTGCATAGACGACACCTTTATGAGCTACTTCATCTTCCACGATATACTCTTTCCAGTTTCGAATCGTGATCGACGAGCCTACTCGTGCCTTTGCTGAATAACGACGAAAACGATGAATGTACGCAGCGACGAATAGAAGATGGATGGATCTGTCTTCTTGAAAAATCGTCTGAAGAATTTCTTTTAACTGCGAAGCATTTAGGTCTTCCATTAAAAAGCGGATACGGCGTTCTGGTGTTGACTGAAAATAGGGTGTTGGCTTCCTGATATCAAGCTCGATCTGGAACTGAGATAAATCAAGCATATAGAAGTCTCCTCATTCTATTAAAGTTTTGGTGACGAATAGGGAATGTGACGGATGAAGACATCCAGCTGAATGTCGAAGTACGCTTCAAGATCGAATCGAAGTTGCCTTTCTAAATCAGACAAGCATGTCACTAAGGTGTCGAGAGGAAAAACAGTGTTCATCCGTTCATCGCCCCAAATCGATTGAATATTTCCTTGATTCGTGGAGGGGACCATCGATACGATTGCCCCTTCTTCATCATGGTCAAACTCCACCGAATAATAATAAAAGGCAGGAATGAATGAAGGCGTCACCGATCTTTTCCACCGATACAACGATTTATAAAACTCGAAGATGGATAACGATGTTTCGAGATATAGTGCATGATCAATGATGATTTTGACATTCGCTTCAATCGACAGAATGGTGGGGATGTCCCTTGCTGAAGCATTTGAAATAGCGTTCGGTGAATTTAAAAAATCATACGTACATATGATTTGAGAAGACATGTTCATCACTCCGGTTCATGAATTGACATTAGCTGAATACTTTATTTCGTTGCCGAAACAGACGAATCCCTAGAGCAATCGAAGCCCCGATGCAACTAAATAGACACCCGATGATTAAAGGAAGAGATAGCGTCGATTCACCGATCAATACTGAAGCAACACCGCCGATCAACGGGAATAGTGCTACCATATAGCCGCTCTTCGCACCACCGATCCGTTCGACGAGTTTCAAATAAAACAGCCACGCAAGAAACGATGCAATCACGGTTAAATACAGTAAGGCAGAAAGATAGGTGACGGTTGTCGGGAGCGTAAGCGGTGTTCCTTGAATCATGACGATTGCGCCCATCACTAAACTCGCGACAGTGAATCCGATCGCATTGGCATGAACCGGGTTGATCCGTTGCTTGGCGTTCCGCGCTGAACTGGCGTCACCCACTGCTGTTAATAGCGTGCCGACCAAGGCAATCAAGACCCCTTTTAAATCGGTCAGTCCATGGATGCTGCCTAGACTCGGAACAATCAGGACACCGACGCCGATGATACCAAAACATCCGCCAATCCAAACGCGCGCATGGAGGGTCTCTTTTAAAAACAAGCGCAGAGCGATTGGTGTCAGAATGACCTTGAGTGAGAAAATCAACGTCACGATCGCGGCAGAGCTTAACATCGTCGCGTAATAGAGACATAAGTAACTCAGAGCGAAGTTACAGACACCGAATACGACGATGAAAGGCATGTCCGTCGCGGTAGGTTTGTTCGTTCGTTTAACGAATAATGCGAATAGGATGAAAAGAACAGCGGTCATCGCTAATCGATAGGTCAAGGATACTTCCAAGGCGACAGGTGTTCCTTGGATTTTGACAGCAATGAAGTTCAGTCCCCAGACGATCAAACAAAATAGATACATGAAATATGTCATAGTAAAGCCTCGTTTAAGTATTTTTATTTCCAATTCTTTTCCTATCTATCATCTTAACAAAAATGGAAGTGTAACAAACGATTTCAGTAAAAATCATCTGTCAGCATAAACAAAAAATCACTGACCGTCATATGACAGTCAGCGATCTAATAGATAGAAGTATCAATCATAATTTGATTTTAACGGTGTAGAGAAAACCGGTGAAGCCTGTTTTTACGTTCATGACGAAGGTATCTTCTGTCTTCGGTACGATGTAGATGACATCAATTTTTGAGTGTAAGGGAGCGTAATAACCTAAGCTTTCTGAATAGGCTTTTTTGTTCAGATTAATTGTTTCTTCAGGAGTGTAGCTTTTCTTTTGACGATCAATCAATGGGAAAGAAGAAGGTTTATAGTCGATATAAGAGTCGGCTGAATCTTCACCCTTTACTTGCATCTCAAGTCTGACGGATACGGCTTGTTTGTTTTTCGGAAGATCCTTAAGCGGAACACGTTTCGCTGAACTGACCATGAACCCCCGTTGCTCTAGTAAGTTTTTATCGCCAGGATAAGTCTGAAGACGACCTTTATTCATCAATTCTTCGATGACGTCTGTATTTTTTTTCTTCGACTGTTTCTTTTGAACCGGTTCACTTGCTTGATTTTTTAACTTTTGTCCGGTCGTTATGACAGTTGGTTCAGCCTTTGGTTGAACTGTAGTCGTTGTCGTCTCTTCTGCTGCAAAGAAGAATAAACTTGCTACACCTGCGACTAATACCGTACCGATTGAACCGAGGGCGATCTTAAATTGACGCTCGGTCGCTTTTTGGTTCGAGAAGACACTACCGATTGCAGCGTTCGGGGTGATTCGAACAGCCCGTTGAGCCGGCAAGAGGGCACCGAGAACTCCCGTGCTGGCAGGAATCAATAACATGATGCTCAAGAAACCAAGTTCACCAGTTGGGAACTGGTTATAGACGAAGCCGATCATCGCAAGAGCGATCAGTAAGCCGATGATTCCAGCGAACAGTCCCGTCATCAATCCTTCACTTAAGACGAGCGACCGGATTTGACCGTTACGCCATCCAGTCGCCTTTAGTACAGCGAGCTGACTTTTTCGTTCGTTGACGTTTTGCCACATGATCTCGGTCGTCGTCAGGATAGCGATGAGTAAAGCAACACCCATCGCAACGTAATGCATCGTGCCGACTTCGAGTGCAACGTATTCACCGAGCCATGTTGCATATAGGACACCTTTCAATCGGAAGGTGATGAACAGGAAGAAAATGAACAGACTTGTCGGCAAGGCGATGGCAACTGTTGAAAGGATCGTCCGTTGCCAATACGTCGCCAACTGATTGATGCTCATCCCAAGGACACTTTGTGCCCGGACGAAGCGACGACCTTTTGAGACTTCACCAGAACGCATGCTTTCGAATGGTTGAATCCGGCGGATGAGCGTCATCGGGACGAGCGTACCGCCCCAGTAAATCAACAGTCCGGCGAGTCCAATCAAGATGATCCGTGATAAGGCAATCGGATGATCCGTCGTTAGCCAGAACGAACCGAGGATCGTCCAAGAAATCAAGGCGACGAGTGTGCCGAGTAACGTTGCTTCTAGGAACAGAAGCTTCGAGAGCTGACGTGGACGCCAACCGAGCGACAGTAAGATCGCGAATTCCTTCTTGCGGGCATAGAGTAAAATGATATTTGAACTAAAGACATACACGAGCGCAACAGCGATGACACTTGCGATGATGCCGCTCATGCCGACTTTCGCTTCTTGGAAGATGGCCATCGACGAACCGAGTTTGATCCAAGGTTGCTGGATCCAACCGAGTGCCGATTCACCTTTTAATCCAGGGAGGTATGTCAGCGCAAGCTGTGGCGAGGAGCCGAGCGTGACATCGGTGATCAGACCGGTCTTGTCCTCGATCTCTTGAGCAACAGCTTTCAACTTTTTCTCACTCGTCGCGTTCATCGTCTCGACACCTTTGACGTTGACACGAATGGCAGAGATAGCTTTATCACCACGTAACTTAAAGGCGGCGTCAAGCGTCGTCAGCATCGATGGTGGTTTCGTCAAGAAGTCATACGGATCGTTCGTCGGTTTGACTTCTCGGACTGGATTGACCGGTTTTTCATTCTTGTCCATGACCCATTGGGCTTTCGCCGGGAAATAGGTCTCCATCGGCAGTTCCGTCAATGGGTCTTTTGAGATGTTCAATTTCTTCGGATCAAAGACACCAATGTAGTTCAAATGCATTTTCGGTACTTTATCAAGGTTACCCGTGTTGTCACCGAAGAGACGAGCTTTTCGATACATAGATCGTTTCGAAATGAGGGCGTCCTTATCGACTTCTTGAGGTGTTACTTGATAGGTGAACGGCCAACGTTTGGCAAAGGGACTAGCAATCGTTTGATACTCGACAGACGATGGCTTTAAAAACATCCAGTCAAAGCTACCACTTGCTTTTTCCGGAACCTTATCTTCGAGAATGTTCTTAATAAGTTGCTTTGATGCTTGCTCTGTCGAAATATAGTATTCCTTCGTATCTTTAACAGGAAGCGTCTTGAGATAGGATTCGCCACCTTTTTTCATGATACTGCGCACCGTTTCAACCATTGAATCTTTGACGAGCGGGATATCGACTTTCTCGTAGCGATAGGTCCGCGAAGCATTGACGTATTCCTGACTGTTCATGATCAATGGGATGTCCCAAACACCGTCACCATAATCGTTCACGACATCGTCCTTCGTGAAATAACGACTATGCGCAGCCTTTTTGGTTGCCTGATCTAGTCCAACGAGTTGTGCTTCTGCTTCCGGATCAATCCCGGCAAGCATCACTGCGCTCCCGTAACCGTAGATAGGAAACTCGCCTAATTCTTGCGGTGAAACATCTCGATTCAATCCGTCACTCTCAGGAGGGAACCAACCGGCTCCGGCAAAGAATGAATAAGATTCTGTTTCTTTCTTTAGCCCGGTATCTTGCATATCCGTAAACGAAATTTTGTAAATGCCCGGTTCTTTGAAATTATAGGTATCCGTTTCAGCATTCGTATTGTAGTTCCCAATCATCGCAATCGGTGCTGCGACTTCGACGTCAGCAATCTGCTTGATCGTCTCATATTGTTTGCGGGTGATCCCGCCATCGAGCCCACTCATGTAGTTCGGTTCGAGCAGGTTCAAGTCTTCCGTCACGCTCCGGCTGCCTTCCGGACGAACGACGATATCGTACGATGAGCCCCAGCGTTTTTGCAGTTCATCGACGACCGTTCCGTTGTTGGCTTGCGTCGTACCGATTAAGTAACTTAGTCCGGTACTGACGATCAGGACGCCGACGAGGAGCAGAATGAACCGCTCCTTGTTGCGCCACCAGGAATTCCAGATGAATTTAAGCATCGACAAAACCTCGATTCCTTTCAATGATGGTACGACCCATGTCAAATTCCTCCTAGTGATTAAATGATTGTTTTGTCAGATCGATTTTGACGGTCGTTGGTTTGGGAAAAGCTGGATCAGAAGCGAACAGAACGAATCGCTTCTGATCGATGGGTACTTGATAAACCAACTCCACTCGTGACTTGTACGGTGCGAAATATTGAAACCCGTTTTTCCAGGCTTTCTCATTGCGATTCACATAATCGATCGGTTCATAAACGGTTCCTTGCAAGTCTGTCAAGGCATACCGATTGGGACGATAAGTGATGAATCCTCCCATATCATCCCCTGTATCTTGCATGACGACAGGGATCGTCACGAAACGATAACCAGCACGTTGCTTTAGATTCAGTTCTTTTGGTGTGTCAATCAATGCCTCGACATGAAAACGATCAGATTGATGTTTCGGATTCCCGGGAGTTGTTTGCGTGACACCTCGCCTCATCAATGTTTTTAATTTTTCCGTTTCCTCTGTTGAAGGATTAGTAGCTGACGCATTCGCTTTTTTGATATCGTCGAGCGTGATCTTGACGGTCGTCGTTTTTTCGACGGCCTCATCTTTTGCAAGCAAGACGAACACCTTTTGGTCAACCGGTACTTGGTAAACAAGATCGACCCATGATTTTTTCGAATTGATGTATTTGAATGCATTTATCCAAGCCGTTTTATCGTGATTGACATAATCGACGGGAGTAAACTCTTTTCCGTCAAGAGCAATCAACGAGAAGGTTTGTGGTCGATACGACGAAAACGAACCTGCAGCTAATTCATCCCGGTTATGAAGGAAAACTGGAATCGTCACGAAACGATATCCTGACTTCTCCTTGAGCTTTAACTCTTTTGGTGTTGAAACGAGCTTTTTAACAGAGAAGTCATAATTCTTCGCCGCCGGGTCACCCGGGTACGTCTGAATAGCGCCTGCGTTCATCAATTGCTCCAGTGCCGTGTTGTCTTCGGCAGTATGTTTCTTATCGTCAGGATCTTGAGCGAGATTTTTTAATTTTTGTCCGGTCGTTTGTACTTTTGGTGTCGTTATTTCTTTTTGAGCCGTTCTCGTTTCAGGTGCAGCGAGGAGGAATAAACTCGTCGTTCCGATGACGAGCGTAGCAGCGATGCTACCGAGTGCCCATTTGAAGCGACGTTCGGTCAATTGTTGATTATCGTTTACGCCACCGATGGCTGCATTCGGCGTGATCCGCACAGCACGCTGGGCAGGAAGCAAGGCACCAAACACACCAGTCGTTACCGGAATCAGGAGCATAAGACTTAAGAAACCGAGTTCACTGGATGGGAACTGATTATAGACGAAGCCAATCATTGCTAAGGCAACAAGTAGACCGACGATTCCAGCGAAGAGTCCAGTCATCACACCCTCGCTTAAGACGAGAAGTCGGATTTGACCGTTCCGCCAACCGGTTGCCTTCAGGACGGCGAGTTGATTCTTTCGTTCGTTGACGTTTTGCCACATGATCTCGGTCGTCGTCAGGATAGCGATGAGTAGGGCGACGCCCATTGCGACATAATGCATCGTACCGACTTCGAGCGCGACATATTCACCAAGCCAGGTCGCATATAAGACGCCTTTCAGTCGGAACGTGATGAACAAGAAGAAGATGAACAAGCTCGTCGGTAAGGCAATTGCGATGATGGACAGAAGCGTGCGTTGCCAGTAAGTCGCGAGTTGGTTGATGCTCATTCCAAGAACACTTTGTGCTCGGACGAAACGACGTCCTTTTGAGACTTCGCCAGAGCGCATGCTTTCAAATGGTTGAATGCGTCTGATGAGTAACGTCGGAACAATCGTACCGCCCCAGTAGATCAAAAGCCCGGACAATCCGATCAAGATGATGCGTCCGAGGGCAATCGGGTGATCCGCTGTTATCCAAAATGATCCAAGAATCACCCAGGCGATGAGTGCGACCAGCGTTCCAAGAAGTGTTGCTTCTAGGAAGAGGAGTCTGGATAGCTGCCGTGAACGCCATCCGAGCGAGAGTAAAATCGCGAATTCTTTTTTTCGAGCATAGAGCAAGATGATGTTCGAACTGAAGACGTAGACGAGCGCGACAGCGATGACGCTCGCGATGATGCCACTCATTCCGACTTTCGCCTCTTGGAAAATCGCGATCGACGACCCGAGTTTGATCCACGGTTGCTGGACCCAACCGAGTGCCGATTCTCCTTTTAGACCGGGTAAATACGTCAAGGCGAGTTGCGGGGAGGAACCGAGTGTGACGTCCGTGATCAGACCCGTCTTATCCTCGATTTCTTGTGCGACAGCTTGCAATTTTTTCTCACTTGTTGCGTTCATCGTCTCGACCCCTTTGACGTTGACGCGAATCGCAGAAATTGCTTTATCCCCGCGTAACTTAAAGGCAGCATCGAGTGTCGTCAGCATCGATGGTGGTTTCGTCAGGAAGTCATAGGAGTCGTTGGCGGGCTTGACGTCACGGACTGGATTGACCGGACGATCATTTTGATCCATGACCCACTGTGCTTTTGCCGGGAAGTAAGTTTCCATTGGAAGTTCAGTCAACGGATCCTTTGAAACATCGAGCTCCCGTGGGTTAAAGACACCGATAAAGTTGAGATGGACTTGTTTCCATCCTTTAAAACCACCTTCGAATTCACGTGCTTCGCGATACATGCTTCGCTTGAAGAGTAAGGATTCCTTGGCGACCTCTTTTGGTTGAACTTGGTAGGTAAAAGGCCAACGGGAACCGTACGGACTTTTAATTGTTTTGTATTCAACCGGTGAAGGTTTCAAAGTAATGGAAGACAGTGAATCACTATTGTTCGCATCGCCTGTTGATAAGGTGTTTTTAAGGATACCGTCCACCAACTTTTTTTGGACGTCTTGAGTCGTGATCGAATAGGAGGTAGGCTCTTCTACTGGTAGTTTACTCAGGTATGTTTTCCCACCTTTTTGTTCAATCTTTTGGACCATGTCTGCAACGCCTGTTGCAGTGAACGGAAGCTCTACCTTTTCATATGTATAGGTGCGCATCGCATCGACGTATTCGCGAGAGTTCAATAGAATCGGAATCTGCGTCGCTTGATCACCGTACGAAGCGGGAAGATCCGTTTCGCTGAAGAAACGGCTATACGTTCCGGTAGTGGTCGCTTTTTTCAAACCGACGAGCTGGTCTTCAGCAGCAGGATCGATTCCGGCAATCATGACTTCTGAGCCGTAGTCATAGAGGGGTTGTTCACCAAGTTTTAAAGGGGAGACGCCTGTGCGCGTTGCATCACCCATTGGTTCCCAGCCAGCAGCAAGAAACGTTGTCATGGTATAAGATTCGTTTTGGAGTCCCGTATTTTGAGAATCCTTGATTTTCAAGCGGTAAATCCCTTCTTCTTGAATCGTATGGGTACCGACGCTACTCGATGTCGATGTATAACCAATCATCGCGATTGGTGCTGCGACCTCGACATCAGCAATCTGCTTGATCGTCTCATATTGTTTGCGGGTGATCCCGCCGTCGAGTCCACTCATATAGTTCGGTTCAAGCAGGTTCAAGTCTTCCGTCACACTCCGGCTGCCTTCCGGACGGACGACGATATCGTAGGACGATCCCCAACGCTTTTGCAGTTCATCAACGACCGTTCCGTTATTGGCTTGCGTCGTTCCGATCAAATAGCTCAGTCCGGTACTGACGATCAGGACACCGACAAGTAGCAGGATGAATCGCTCTTTGTTGCGCCACCAGGAATTCCAGATGAATCTCAGCATGTACTATTCCTCGCTTTCGTTTGATTTGAAGAAAATTGTGTAATGTGACCTCCTTATCACTTATGTACATATCCATATATTTCTTTTTATTTTTCCATTATATACAAATAATAGTGAATTGACTAAAAAATCTGTTAATTAGGTATGTTCGTTTTTAATAGATTAGAAAAAGCACCTCACGAAGGAGGTGCTACATCAGGAGTAATTCTTTTAAGCATAGAGTGGGCTACATTTCCGCATGATGATTTCGTCGAACGAACGCCCTTCATAGGATACAGCATCAGGAATCGTTTCTACGATGTCAAAGCCAACTTTTTTATACGAAGCGATGGCTCGCTCATTATGCGAAAACACTTCAAGTTCAAGTTGATGAAGTCGAAGTTCCTCGAAACAAAACCGGATGATACACGCGATCGCTTCAGTCCCGTATCCTTGACCGGTCCAGGGGAGGGCACGCATCGAAATACGAAAGCCCGCTTGTTTCAACTCTGCCTCAATGTCTAAAATGGAACATTCACCAATTATTTCACCGGAATTCAAACAGATAGCGAAATCGAAGCGCGATGGATCAGCTTGAATCGAAAGAATGTGCTGTTCAATCTGTTCAATCGAAAACGTTGCTGTCGTACCAGTCAAATAACGTAATGTCTCATCCTGGGTTTGTTCGAATAAGACGTGTGCATCGGTCACGTCAAGCGGACGGAGGAAAATTCGTTTTGCGGTCAGGTTCATGAATACCTTCCTTTCTCATGACGAAAGCTTGATCGTTTCGTCCGTTTCCGTCGTAAAATGATGCCGTTTCGTTCGATCCTGGACGATCCAAACGATCCATCCACCGATGAACAGGAAGCTGACTGCAGCGACGGTATACGTCAAGCGGATCGAGGTCTCCGCATAGAAACCAATCAACGCCGTCAAGAGAATGACACCAGCTGACTGCACGACGTGGATGCTACTAAGGAATCGTCCCATCGATTCGACCGGAATGTGCGTTTGAGCGAACGTCATGAAGCCGGTGTTCGCAAACGCGAGGGCAAACGTCAGCAAGAAAAAGCCGATTGCTGCCGTCAGGAACGACGTCGCTGTGGCAAAGATCACATAACCGATCGGTGTCATCAGTGCTCCGAATTGAATCAAGAAGCGGAGCGACAAGCGATGCGTGAAGATCGCATTGACGGCAGAACCACAGATGATGCCGATTCCAGCGATACTGACGAGAAATCCATACGTGCTTTCATCCAGTTGCAACACGATCGTCGCAAACGAGGTTTCGAGCGAATCGAGTCCGCTCATCAGGACGATCATCAGCGCATAGAAGGCGTAGACGAGCGTGACGTAGCGCCGAGTCCGTGCAAACTGAAGCGTCTCTTTCCAGTCCGCAAGAATCACTTGGAGTGAGAAGGACGTCGCTGGAGTCTCTGCCTGGCGGACGTCGGGCAAGACGAATAGTAAGGCAGCAGAACACAACAACGCTCCTGCATTCAGGATGATTGCCGTCTCCGGAGAACCGATTAAAAATAAAAATCCAGCAATCGACGGTCCGAGAATAAAGCCGGCTGATTGAATAAAGTTCTTCAACGCATTGAACCGTTGGCGACTCGTCTCCGGGACGAGCTTCGTCATGTAGATCAATGACGATGTCTCAAACAGTGTGTTGCCGATGTTCAGGATAAAGACGAGGGCATAGAGGACATACAACGAATCGATCAGTGTCAGTGAAAAGACGAGCCCGGCACGCGAGACGTCAAGCATGACGAGCAAGCGGCGCTGATTGATCCGATCGACGACACTACCGGACCAGAGGCTCGTCAACAGTGCGGAGATCGGCAACAGAATATAGAGAACGGAGACGGCGAACGCTGATCCCGTTCGTTCAAGGACAATTAAATTCAAGGCGATGAAGTAGACCCAAGCGCCGATGTTCGAGACACCAACACCAAGTAATAGCAATCCAGGGTATTTCCAATTCGACATATGACACACTCCTTTTTACTGTTTTTTAAGCCAATAAAAAAATCCCACCTCCAAGACGTTGGTCTTGGGGACGAGACTGTGCGTGTCGTGGTGCCACCCCTGTTCGCGAGACCGTCACCGGTATCGCCTTCATCGGTACGACCGTTTTCAAACGGCAAATACCTGAGCTCGATAACGGGAGCACCCGTCACGATATCCCCGATTCGGTTCCACCGTGCTGCTCAGAGGCTTGGTTCGGTCAATGGCTGATGCTCCTTTCCACCAATCGGAGCTCTCTAGGAAAAGCCGAGATGACGTACTGTTCTCTTCGACGCGTTTAATTCATATGATTTGTCTCATCCTAGCATATACAGAATGAAACCGTAAAGAATTTTATCAATTTTTTACAATTATTGAAAATGATACATAGATATCAGAATTAGAAAAAGCGAACTAAATGGTAAAAGATGTAACAGGTTGTATGATACATTGTCATACTCACACGTTCACTTTCAAGAAAGTCGTACGAAAGGAGGGAAAGAAATGAAACGTTTGATTTTTTCATATCTCCACTCCTTGTTCTAACCGGAGCTGTCTTTTTCACGACGTTCCGTCCAGTCGAGCAAGCAATCTATTTCTTAATCTTATTTTTACTGACCTGTCAATCAGCGATGATTCTAGTGGAGCGTTTCGTCAAACGTCATGATGTGATCCGTCGACTAAATACGATCCATCCACTTATCGGAATCGTAATGGGGACAGTTGTGCTTGCCGTATTAGTCGGTGGTCTAGCACCTTCGTTGACGAATCCGAGTCTCGTTGGTCTTCTCGTCATCTTCCTTTCCATGTATAGCGTAATCCTCGTTCTCGGTTTCATCATCAGTTGTTTCTTCGAAGGCATTACGCGTCAACCGAAGGATCAATTGATTCGCCCAGTCTTTCTGTTCATCGGAACAGGCTATCTCATCTTGACCGTCTTCGGAATTTTGCAACTTTATCACCAAGCAGGATGAAATAACCCCCTTGACGTACGATGACATCAAGGGGGTTATTTGTTTTTACTGCACTTTCAGTAAGAATCCGAATTGTCCGTCTCCTTGTTCCCAGCGCGAGTTTAGTTCGTACGCATAGAGGCCAGGTTCTGTCGGGGCGTTGAACTGATCTTTTTTCAAAGCGACAGGGGATTCCTGTTTTTGATCATCCCATTGTGATAGTTTTACGCTTTTAAGATCACCAGATAATTCGACACGGACGGGTGCTCCAGCAGAGACGGTAACTGGCGTTTTCCCTTTTGCTAGGTCAAGACCGTCACGGTACGTCTTATCGACACATTGACTGCGGAGTAAGCTATCCCAGCAATAAGATCCTTGGACAGTCGGAACATCCTTTCCTTTTGCCTCGACTTCGGGATTAGGTGGCGCACCACGGAACGGTTCGAAAACGATGATGCAAACGACGAGGATCAGTAGAACGGCTAATGTTAGACCACGTTTCATGAGACACCCCCGATGGATTTTCTTTATTTTACCAAAATATAGAAAGGCAACATTGCTGCCTTTTCAATTGAGGTCATTCATTTTTTCAAAAACCGTAGGCGATGTCGTTTCCTAGTTAGGTTTTATCACTCTCAAGTCAAACCGTATTTATCGAGGTGAAATTCCTTTGATGATTACTTCTGAGAAATTCGACGTGTAAGGTAAGAGTTGCTCGTAAATCTGGGGATGTGACAGGCCTTCCGCAAGTGTTTGGAAATAGAGTAGCAAAAATTCATCGGAATACTTCAAGTCGATCTTCTGTTCCTTACGACCACGGTGAAATAAATCGAGCATCATCGCGTGACTATCACTTGCGAATTTCTCCATTAATACTGACAAGCCATCATCCTGTTTCGTTGTGATTTGTTGCATCATCTCAAGATAAAACGATTCATCGAGATCCTTCAGAAATCGTAATTTATTGAAGCTGATTTCAAGAAGCGTTTTTTCGAAAGCCTCATTTTTGGATAAGATGACTTCTACGGATGTACTCATCTCCGTAATGAACCGTTTGTACACTTCTTGGACCAATGCCTCTTTATTACCGAAGTATTTGAAAATCGTCGTTTTGGCGACATTTGCCTGTTTGGCAAGTTCATCGACTGTCATTGTCTTATGACCATCTTGTTGATTCATTAAGCGAAACGCTGTATCGAGAATCTGTTTTTTCTTTTCTTCCGTTCGTTTTTCAAAACCATTCATTTGTCTCACCTCTTATAAAAAATACTTCTCCCTCTAGTGTAATGGATTAGAAATGGACTATCAAATTAATTTTAGTACATTATTATCTTTACAGATAAAAATAAAAAACATAAAATGAACTAAAATAGATTAATTGGTATTTTATTTAAACTGATTGTTTTAGTTTAATACTACACTTGTTGATTTAGTTTGTTTTAAGTCTGAATTTAGAGATGAAGAGAGGAATGAAGAAACATGAATCCGATTATTGAACTAAAAGGAGTTAAAAAGAAATTCTCGAAATTTCAAGCTTTATCCGACGTCACGTTCTCGGTTCAACGAGGTGAAGTGATTGGCTTCATCGGTCCGAACGGTGCAGGGAAATCAACGACAATTCGGACGTTGCTCGGGATCATCAAACGAGATGCGGGAAAGGCGGAAATCTTCGGGAAGGATGTCTGGCGCGATAGTGTTGAAATCCATAAAAGAATCTCATATGTGCCAGGGGACGTCGCATTATGGGGGAATCTGACGGGTGGAGAAATCATTGATCTATTCATGAAGTTACACGGTGGTGGAGACCAAACGAAGCGTGATGCTCTAATCGATCGCTTTGAACTTGATCCAAAAAAGAAGGCGAAAAGTTATTCGAAAGGAAATCGGCAAAAAGTCGGTCTGATTGCCGCGTTAGCAGTCGATTCCGATCTCTACATCTTCGATGAACCAACATCCGGTCTTGATCCGTTGATGGAATCTGTTTTTCAAGAAGAGGTAGAAAAAATCAAACAAGCTGGAAAATCGATTTTATTGTCATCGCACATTCTCAGCGAAGTCGAACGACTAGCGGATCGTGTCGTCATCATTCGAAAAGGCGAAATCGTTGAGACGGGAACGTTACAAGAACTGAGACATTTGACACGATCGGTCATCACGTTAGAGACGAAACAGGATCTTTCATTGATTAAAAACTTGGACGGTGTTCATGACTTCACGCAGCGCAATATAAATCAGGCAGTATTTTCAATGGATTCTTCTCGCATGAATGCGGTTCTTACAGAGGCGATAAAACTGGAAGTAGTTCATTTAGAAGCAGTGCCTCCATCACTAGAGGATCTGTTCATGCGCCATTACGAAAAATGACGACGGTATATACTACGTGCTGCACATGATAAAGAGGAGGAAGACGAATGCGATTTCAATTTACCTGTTGGCAGATCCTGTTGTCTCAGTATCTCAGACGGGATAGCAAAAAAATCATAATATGGACGTTCGGTGTGACCTTATTTACGGTCGGCTTTATTCCTTCATTCGAAGAGATGGCGAAAGGGGATAGTCTGCGTGGATTATATGAAACCTTGAAAAATCCAGCGATGATCTCGATGATCGGTACGACGCCTGTCTCAATAGCGGACTATACGTTAGGCGCGATGTTCTCACATCAAATGCTCATCTTCTGTGCATTATTGTCGATGGTCTTATCGTCACTCCATGTCATTCAACACACACGGAAGGAAGAAGATTTAGGGCTGACGGAGTTGATGCGTTCTTTTCAAATCGGACGACAAGCCAATTCACTCGCTATTCTAATTGAAGTGATTTTAATCAATCTTAGTATTTCGATACTGATCAGCGGTGCGTTGATTGCTTTTCAAGTCGAGACGTTTTCAAATGCGGGTGCAGCTCTATTCGGTCTTTCGGTTGGGGCTGCAGGGATCTTAGGTGCAACGTTTGCCTTACTGATTGCTCAAATCATGCCGTCGTCTTCTAGTGCGACGGCAGGTGTGATGGGATGGATTGGTCTTCTTTATTTAGGACGCGCCGGTACGGATGTATCGAATGACCAACTATCAGTGCTCAATCCGCTGGGATGGACGTATTTGACCTATCCATTCACGGAGAACAATTGGCTGTTTCTCGTAATGGCGATCGGAGTGAGCCTCATTTTGATGACCGTGGCTCTAGTTCTTGAAAATCATCGGGACATGGGCGCTGGGTATCTGCCTGAAAAAGAGGGACGTGCTACAGCCAATCGATCCTTGTTATCGATCCGTGGTCTGTTGATTCGGATTAGTCGCGGAAGCATCATCGCATGGATGGTCGCTTTTCTAATCATGGCTCTTGCCTATGGTTCGATTTATGGAGACATGCAGACATTCATTGACAGCAATGCAACCATCCAGCAGATGTTCACGGTTTCAGGTGTTACGATTGAAGAATCCTTTACCGGCACGATCATGATGATCATGATGGTCCTCGTTGCGATTTTACCGATTACGCTCATGAACCGGTTATACACCGAAGAGGACCGTCGGCGCTTGAGTCCGTTGTTCGCGACGAAAGTCTCACGACAGCAACTGTACTGGAATACGATTGGTTTAGTTGTCGCGTCATCTCTCATCTCGATGTTCATCGTCATCAGTAGTCTAGGTTTTACTGCCATTTCAGTAATGGGACCGGACGCGACCATGACATTCACTGACTTTTTCATTGCCGGAATCAACTATCTGCCATCAGTTCTCCTGTTTCTTGGATTGGCTGCTCTATTCATCGGGTGGCGACCAACGTGGAGCAAGTTAACCTATGTATACGTGACCTATTCCTTCTTTATTGGGTATTTCGGTGGAATCATCGACTTACCAAAATGGGTGGAGTATACGGCGATCCAAGGATTGATTCCGCAAGTACCGACGGAAGACTTCGATGGACTACTGTTCGGTGTCCTGCTCGTAGTAGCATGTCTACTTGTTGTCATCGGTCAAGTCGGATATGCACGTCGTGATTTTCAGGAAGGATCTTAAATGAAGCAGCCTGTCTCGATTTAATAACGAGGCAGGCTGCTGACGTATTAAGGCGAGGTATATTTCATCACTTGGAAAACACCTGAAGTCGCTCATTCATTAGTTCCGCGACATAAATCGTTCCATCCGAACCGACCGCGATGTCGTGCGCAATCCGGAGTTGTCCCGCTTCTTTGCCCCATGCACCGAATCGTTTCTCAATCCTTCCTTGTTTGTTCAAGATAACGATTTGGCTTTGCGCGTTCTTTTTTTGTCCATTTAAATAGTTTCCGCCATCAGCGACGTAGACTTTACCGTTCGCACCGACTTCGATTCCGTACGGTCGACCGAGTTCTTTTGACGACCACGTATCGATGTGTTTGCCGTTTCGATTAAAGATTTGGACCCGGGCGTTGTCCCGGTCCGACACATAGAGATTCATCTCATCGTCGCTACTGATCCCATGCGGCAGATTGAACTGTCCGTCTTGTTTGCCGAGTTCATTGACTTCCCATTTGACTGTTCCTTTTGGATCGAACATGACGATGCGACTATTCCGGTAGCCGTCAGATACGGCGAACGAGCCATCCTTTAGGACGGTGACGTCTGTCGGACGAGCGAATGTCTTTTCATCCAGATGTAGGGGGATGCTTGGCAAGACGTTTCGGATGCGCAGACCGACTTCCGTGAACGGACCATATGCGTTCCCGAACGCTTGCAAGACTTTGCCTGACGGGTCGAGCTTGAAGACTTGGTTCAGGCTGATGTCGGTAATCCAGATGTTGTTTTGGTCATCGACTTCGAGACCGTGCGGTGACTTGAATAGACCGGCGCCTAATCGCTTCTTCACGTGCATCGTCTTTCCGTCGAGCACGATCAATGTCGGTTCTGTGATGTAGGTGTCATCCCCGTATGAATTACTACCCCGGTGTAAATAGTAGACGTCACCGTTCGGAGCAACAGCGACGCCGCTTGCTTCGCCGGCAATCGAACGATCGCGCGTTTCAAGTGGCCAAGCGACCTGACCGCGATACGTCGTATCTTTTGGGATGGGTTGATAGTTGTCTTTCATGACGGGATCTGCGCCGCCTCTAGACCAAACAAGACCTAGTAATGTAAATGTTGCTAATGTACCTATAAAGATCACTCGTTTTTTCATGCATCGTTCCTCCAGACGTAAATTCGTATACAAATTATATCTAGATATTAAACGAGGGCGAATCGTTCTACAGTAGGAGACAGCGGGTTACGGAAGCAGGATATTAAAATCAGGACGAACGGGTAAAGAAGAGAGATATCATATGGAAGAAAGAAAGTGAGGCAAAAACATGAAGGCAGTCACCGTAACGGGGCATGGTGGGCTTGAGAAGCTCGCCTATATCGACCAAGAAACACCACAACCGAAACAAGGGGAGGTACTGATTGAAATCAAAGCCTGCGCCTTGAATAATACAGAAATTTGGATGCGGGAAGGCGCCTATGGTGCGGAGAGTGAATCAGGCTGGAAAGCAGAAGGTGTCAAATTCCCCCGAATTCCCGGTTCAGACATCAGCGGTCGGATCGTCGCAGTCGGAGACGGTGTCGCAGAGACGGAAATCGAACGCGACGTCGTCTTGTTCCCGTTCACGGCGAGTGGAGAAATCGCTGATGAACAGAGTGCCGAGGACTTATCGTTCATCGGTTCCGAGTATGACGGCGGATACGCAGAATATGTCTGCTGGCCGCTCGAACTTTGTTACGACATGCCCCTTGCCTCCTATACGGACAGTGCGGTCTTCTCGGTCAGTGGATTGACGGCGTGGCACATGGTCGAACAATTGGATTTACAAAAAGGACAGACGGTTCTCGTAACAGGTGCCAGTGGTGGTGTCGGCTCACTCAACGTCCAGATTGCAAAACGTGTCTTCGGAGCCCGTGTCGTCGCACTCGTCGGTGACTTGAAGCTGACGGATCAATTGCACGAACTCGGGGCGGACTTGGTCGTTTCCTACCGTGAGCAGAACTGGGATCAGCAGGTCATGCAAGAAGTCGGTCCGGTCGATGCGATTCTCGACGTCGTCGGCGATGCGGTGTTTAAACAAGGACTGGATCTGCTGAAGCGCGGCGGAACGTACTGTATTTCCGGATCTTCCGGGGGACAGGTGACGTCGCTCGATTTTCGGACGCTTTATTTAAAACATATCCGCCTACAAGGATCCGTCCTTGGCAATCGCCATGATTATGAGAAATTACTGGAGGCCGTTCGGACGCAGACGATTCAGCCCGTCATTGACCGGACGTTACCGCTCGCTGAAGCGCGAGAAGCCCAAGCGTACTTCAAACAAGCAGGTAAATTCGGCAAGGTCGTCTTGCTACCATAAGATAAACCGAACAAAACGAGCTATCCTCTTCCTGTGCAGGAAAGGGTAGCTCGTTGTCGTATCGTTAACGGTTTGGCAAGATGTAAAAAAATGTGACGGTCGAGCTGACAGGTGTCTCTTCCGTATAATCAACCAATTCCTCCTGTGATTCATGAATCGTATAACGGTTGCCCGGAAAGAGTTCCGTTACCCACGTTGGAACGTGTGAAGCGAGAGGGTAGGACTGAATCCGCTCAAGTGGGAAAGGTGTCCCGTCCGGATTCGTCGTGTGGACATGTAGTGCGTCTTGTGAAGCATCCTCGAGGACAATCGTTATGTAAAGCTGATGTTCAATCTGTTTTTCCGCTAGTTTTTGTTGCATTTCCTGCATAGCGCTCAACGCGATCCGAAGATGTGCTTTACGAATGCGCAGACTCGCGTTGCCATGTCCATAAAAGTCAGGGTGTTCGTGCCAGTCGTTAAACCAAACGTCTGAATCAATATAGGCTGGAGAAGAAAAACTTTTGAATTCAAGCTCGAGATTTTTAAAATAACGGCGTTTGCCGCGGAATTTTTTCATGAACGATGCACCTTTCATTAAAGGGATTTTATTATTTTTCATAAGGGAAATAAGGCGAAGACACTAAAAATTGGGTAAATAAAAACCAATGACTTGAATGGTGCGACTCGTATTGATCGACGGTGGAAAGGTGGAGCCTTCATGGAAGCATCGGTCTATGATCTGCAAGAGACGAGAAATAAAATCGACAAGGAGCTGACGATTCGATCGAGCAATGCTGTCATCTTGATGTGTGCGATTTTCATTGCCTCGATCGGATTGAACTTGAATTCGACCGCTGTCATCATCGGAGCGATGTTGATTTCGCCGCTGATGAATCCGATTCTCGGTCTCGGTATGGCTTTAGGGATCTCGGATATACCTCTGTTCAAGAAAGCACTTCGGCTGTTGCTCGTCCAGTTGACGATCAGCATCGTGACATCGACCGTCTATTTCTATTTTTCGCCTTTGACGGCAGCGAGTGATGAACTGATTGCGCGGACGTTCCCGACGATTTGGGACGTACTGATCGCCTTTGCTGGGGGAGTCGCGGGATGGATTGGTTTACGCAAGAAAGGGGCGAATAATATCGTTCCCGGTGTCGCGATTGCCACCGCCTTGATGCCACCAGTCTGTACGGTCGGGTACGCCATTGCGAATCAGAACATGACCTACGCGCTTGGTGCTAGTTATCTGTTCCTGATCAACTGTAGTTTCATTTTGATCGCGACGTTCCTAGGTGTCAAATGGCTCTTACGGACGGATCAGAGTTTACGGATCCAGGCATCAAAACGAATCAATCGTTCCTTGATCGCGCTAGCCTGTCTCATCAGTATACCAAGTGTCTATACAGCCTATCTGCTTAGTCAGGACAGTTTGTTTGAGACGAATCTTGACCGTTATGTCGAGGAAACGTTTCAAGAGACGTTCGTCGTTCAGCATAGCTATGACGAGAAACGCCAGCAATTGACGGTGACGACGTTAGGCAAACGGTATGATGCACGTGAACGGGAACGGCTGGAACAGTCGCTCGACGACTATGGACTATCACGTGTCAAACTGACCTTGATCCAGATCCCTGATTTGAATCAACTTGATCCTGACCAACTAGAGAAATTGTTTAATGAACGTATGCAGTGATGACGGAACTGAGGAGGAAAGAGCATGCTGGCGTTCTTTATCTTGATCCGAAATTTTTTTCATGTCATCCGTATCTTATTCAAGCAAGAAGAACAAAAGGCATTGATGATCATGGTCGGGGCACTTTTCTTGATTGGGACGGTCTTCTATCACAATGTCGAACAGTTCAGTATTCTGGATGCCTTCTATTTCTCCGTTATGACGCTCGCGACGGTCGGATACGGGGATCTCGTCCCTCAGACGGCGTTCGGTAAATTGTTTTCGATCGTGTATGTCATGCTTGGCGTCGGTGTTCTCAGTGCCGTCATCGTGAACTTCAATATGGCCCTAAAACAATATCACCGGGACAAGAAGAAGAAGGAGGAGCAGAAATGAAACCACATCTGACGCACTTCTTGCATTGTCTGATCCTCGGAGCAATCGTCGGATTGACGGCTGCCTTGTTTTTAAGTGGCATCAACGCATCGATTCATTATGTATGGGAGTGGTTACCGTCTGTACTGGATGTATCTTTCTATGGACTCGGCGTCGGTCTACTCGGTGGTATCGGTATTGGTCTGATTCAAAAGTCTGTGGGGGATTACCCGAAGACGATGCACGAGACGCTTGCTAACTTTAAGCAAGAAGGTCGTGTACCTTATCGCGGTGCCCTCTGGAAAAACGCCGTTGCCGCATGGATCGTGCTGACGTGTGGAGCGAGTTTAGGACCAGAAGCTGCGCTGATCAGCATCTTAGGGGGAATGGTGACGTGGATCGGTGACCGGCTAAGGTTGACGGAGCCGGAACGGCAAAGTTTCTTGCAGACGGGATACGCTGCGATGCTAGCGACGATATTTCATGCCCCGTTCGTCAGTGTCTCTGAAGCGATCGAGGAGGAACCGATGCAACGAGCAACGTCACGCTGGCAAAAGATACAACGCATCTTTTATTACGGCATTTGTACGCTCGTCGCAATTACCTGTTTTCGTTTCATCATGCACCTCGTACCCCATGACCGCTTGTTCGCAATCAAGATACCACCGATTACGTGGAATGCGACTGTCATGTGGTTCATCCTTCCGGCGATTCTCCTCGGTATCGCGTTCGGACTCTTCTTCTTATGGATGGAGCGGGTGACGAACTGGATGGTCTCTCGCGTCGGCAACCCAATCCTTCTCGCACTCATTGCGGGAATCGCGATTGGTCTTGCATCCATGCTCACACCTTACTTACTGTTTTCTGGTGAACATGAAATCCTAGACTTTACGAAGGAAGGAGCCTCATGGTCAATCGGCGCCTTATTGTTGCTTGCGATCGGAAAGGTGGGATTGACGCATCTTTGTTTTTCCTGCGGCTGGAAAGGTGGAAAGATATTTCCGTTGATTTTTTCGAGTACAGTCCTGGCATTCTGTCTCAGCCAATTAAGTCCGTTCATGCCTGGATTGATCGTAACACTTGTCGTCACGGCAAGTTGTGCTGTCGTCTTGCGTCAGCCACTCGTGACCGCTACGCTTCTCCTCTTTCTATTCCCGTTGCAATTCTTTCCGTTGATCCTACTTGTCTGTCTTGGCGTTCAACAATTCATGAAATACTACGGAAACCATCTTTCATTATCCGATAAATAAATTTATGACTTACTAAATTATTCGTTATTTGTCTTATGGATTAAATGAATCTATACTTTTCAGGAAGACCTAGTAAAAGGAGAACACACATGATTGATTTTGAATGGTATCGGAGTTTCATTCACGTTTACCAACAACGTTCCGTCTCAGCGGCAGCCCGAATTCGCTTTTTGACGCAACCGGCGGTCAGCCAGCATATCGCGGCACTGGAAGCAGAACTAGAGACATCCTTGTTCATCCGTGCGCCACGGCAAATGATTCCGACGGACACGGGAACAGCTCTCTATACACAAGTCGTCGGATTGATTGATCGGCTCGAGGAGTTATCGCTTGAGATGAAGTACGAAGCAGGGGAACAACCTCGTCCGGTCTTGAAGTTCGGGGGACCGACGGAATTCGTCACGCATGGGATCGTACCGAAGCTACCGCTCGACGTCGCACAGTTCACGGTAGTCTTTGATTTGACGGTTCCCTTGTTGCAACGCTTGCTTGCGAATGAGCTCGACTTCATCATCTCAACGAAGCGGATCGATGAACCGGGTGTCCAATACGTCCCGATTGCTGACGAACGCTTTCATTTGATCGCCCCGATCGGCTACGAAGTTCCGGAAGCGGATCTAAAGGAATGGATGGACCGACAGCGATGGATTAGCTACGGACTTGAGTTACCGATCATTCGTCGGTACTATCAGACGCAGTTCGGAGAACGACCTGGGATCCGTCCTGAAATGATCTTACCGAACGTAGATGCGATACTAAAAGCGATCGAAGCAGGACACGGGATCAGCGTCTTGCCCGATTATCTCGTCGAGGCAGCGGTCAGTGCTGGACGAGTACAACGGATTGCGCCGGAACGATTCGCGACGAATCAGTTATACGTCGCCTATCGAACGGACTCGCGCCACGATCCGGTTTTGCAACAGGTGATTAAGGCGTTAGGTTGAATTGTATGAAAAAAGTCCAATCCACAAGCAAATGCTGAGAGGATTGGACTTTTTTTGTATGAATTACATATTACTTTGATACGTCATCTAAGAACGTCAAGTATCGATCAACGACGAGATTGGCACTGTCTGCTCGATAGGCTTGATAGTGTGGTGAGGCGACATGCTGATCGAAAGCGTCTTGATCACGCCATTGTTCATAAAAGTAGAAGACGTTCGGATCATCGATAGCGCGATGTGTCTGATACGTCAGGCAACCTGCCTCGGCACGCGAAGGGGCGATCACACCTTCGATGATAGAAGCGAGCTGTTCGCCTTGATTCGGATGCGCTTCGATCCGGGCAATCAGTTGAATCATCTAAAAGACCTCCTATGAAAAGAGATCCTTCATCCAAAGGATCTCTTGTTTCGATTAGTTGAGTGTATTAATGACGGCTTTCGCGACCGCAATCGTGGACTGTGGATTTTGACCCGTGACGAGGTTTCCGTCGACTTGGACGTTTTCCGTGAAGTTGTCAGCCTTGATGATGTTCGCACCGAGTTCACGAAGGCGTGTCTCGAGCAAGAATGGCATGTAGACGTCAAGACCTGTTGCGCGTTCTTCTTCATCCGTGAACGTTGCGATCGTCTTTCCAGCGACGAGTGGTGTTCCGTCTGAGAGTGTCGCACTGACGAGTCCAGCTGGTCCGTGGCAGACCGCAGCGACCGTCTTGTTCGCTTCAAACAATGTCCGAAGGGCGTTGTTCAAGGCATCACTTTGTGGCAAGTCGAACATCGTACCGTGTCCACCTGGCATGAAGATTGCATCAAATGTTGAGAAGTCCTGGATTGCTTTTAAATCAAGTGTCTCTTTCAAGAGTGGAGCTGTCGCTTGGATCTCAGCTGGAACTTCGTCTTCAAGGCTCCGTGCGTCGATTGGTGATTCGCCGCCGTTCGGACTTGCGACCGTTACCGTATATCCTGCATTCTTGAACTCAATGTATGCTTCCGCGAACTCCGACAACCAAAGTCCTGTCGCATGACCTTCCTTCATTTCCTTTGCGTTCGTGACGACCATTAAGATGTTTTTACTCATGATGTGTTCCTCCTTTTTCGTTTGCCGATTGGCTACGTGATTAGAATACGCCCAACTCTAACGAAAAACAAATTAATAAAAATGAGCTTATCGATAAATAAATTTATACATAAAAATAAAAACTGCTTCCTACCATGATGGCGGAAGCAGTTTGAAAGATAGATTAACGTACGTCAGAAGAATAGTTAGCTAACATCGAGTGACTTCGTACCGTCACGATGACACTGGCAAGACTCGCGACTGTTCCGAGGACGGCGACGATGATCGTCGAGGAACCGTTCGGAATCAAGAAGCCGACCGGAATTAGTCCGACGAAGCTAAAAACGATCAGTGATTGATAAATGACATTGACGATCTTCAGTACAGGGTGTTCGAAAAACGATAGGACGAGCGGTGGTAAGAATAAGAAGACAATTAGTCCAATCGCGATGTAAACCGATAATGGCTCTTCAAACGAAATGGTGTTTCTAGTTGAGTGGCGTGCAGCGACAAGGATGGCGACGATCGCGACGCATAAGGTCACACAAACGAACGTTAACCGTTTTAACATATGAACCCCTCCTTTTTACTCTTATTCCATAATAAACCATTTTTCAAATGGAAGACAATCTTTTTCCGGACGTCCAGTAATGACGAATCGCTTCGATGATGACGTCAGGGCGATCCCAGTGTAATAGATGTCCTGTCTCCGGGACGAAATGGACCGTCGCTTGCGTCATCTCATGTAATCGGTTCGTCGCCTGCTGACGGATCGATGCTTGATCTGTCGGTAACGTAGCGACGTACAACTGAATGTCCGCTGGTGGAACGTCCGGGAGGAAATCAAGAACATCCTCGTGGTGAAGCGCGCGTACGATCGCAGCAGCCGTCTCTCCTCGCGCATGCCAGTGGTATCGTCCTTCCTCCATCCGAAGAAGATCGGTACCAGCTAGATCGAGGGAGGGCGAGCGACGTGCATCCGGAGCATAGACGGCAACATCCAAAAATTCGTCCCATGTTGAAACGGAATCCTCGAAATCTTGTTCATAAAAGGCGACTTCTTCCTCTACGGAACGACCGTAGAGCCGTTTACTGTGATAGCCACCGTCAATCAGGATCGTGCCAAGCACACGGTCCGCATGTTCAATCAAATAATAAAGCGAGAGAACGCTGCCCCACGAGTGCGACAAGGCATAGCACCGCTTGATATCAAGGATGTGTAAGACTTCGTCGATCCAGTCCGTGAAGGGTTTCATGCGGTAGTGTAGGGGATCTGAGAAAGCTGGTGTTTTGCCGTGACCGGGTAAATCAATCGCAATCAGACGGAATTCGTCCGCGAGCGCTTCGGCGATTTCGATGAAGCTGAGACTCGTACTGCCGAGTCCATGGAAGCAGACGATCGTCGGAAGCTGTTTGTTTCCCCATTCCGTAATGTGAACGGATTGTTGCTGACAGGTGATCGTATAACGTTTCATTTGCCGTCTCCTTTTTTCTTTTACTGTACCATGAGGAGAATGTTGGGAATTGAAAAATAAGGAAACTTTCTTTAAGAAGTAGCGTAGAGTAAGATAACACGTCATTTACATAGAGGAGAATTCACATGGAAACCATCATCACGATGCTCTTAACAGCCGTTTCCTTATATGGACTCGGTGTCCTTGTCACGAAAGTAAAAGAACGCTTGCGTTAATCAAAAATATGTCCAAAGGAGTCCGTTATGTTTCCAATCGTAAAACAAGAATTCACGAGCAGTTTCAAAAGCGTCAAAGCGATTCTATTGATTCTTTTTCTGACGATCACGTCCGTCTTCACAGCATCGTATTTGACGAGACATCCGGAACTGCTTGCAGGCGTTAATCAACCATCTGCTTATACTTCAAGCATTAAGTTCTTCATCCTGTTCTTCGGTTTTCTATTCGTGGCTGCGTTATCACACGACATCATCAATCGTGAAATCGAGACGCGGACGATTCGTTTACTGGTCACGAAGACGTCGCGTCTGCGAATCGTTTTGGAGAAGTTTCTCGGATCATTGTTGTTTTGGTGTGCGACGCTTACGATCAATTTCCTCATTGTCTCGCTCTACGCGCAGCAATGGTTCTGGATCGATTATCTGACGGTTCTTATCGTCATCCTATATATCACCAGTTTCAACATCTTTTTATCTACGATGATTGCGAAGCCTGGTTTGACGATGTTTCTCGGTATTTTTCTCGGGATCGTCGTACCGATCATCGGTCTTTGGTCAGCGTTCTCAGAAAAATGGTATCTGGTACCGTTTCAATACATCTTGCCGTACCATGCCGTCATCATGTCTGGAACGTTATTACTGTTACCTGTTTTATGGAGTGGATTGTTTTTGACGATCTCCTATCTCACGTTAAAGCGAAAGGATTTGTAACATGAAAGCGATTGAAGTAAAAGGGTTGAAGAAATCGTTTGGTGCGAAGGAAGTCTTACGAGAAGTGAATTTGACGGTCGAACGAGGAGAAATCTTTGGTTTTTTAGGTCGTAATGGTGCTGGGAAATCGACGTTCATTCAGATTATGACCGGAATCACACAAGCGACAGGCGGAACTGTCGCACTTCTCGGTGAACCCGCTGATCAACTGGATGCCATCAAACAACGGATCGGGGTCATGCCGGATACATCAAATCTGTATCATGATATGACGGCACGTGCGTTTCTTAACTATATGGCAGGATTATCCGGAGTTCGCATCACGAAGCAAGAAGTTGGACGATTGCTTGAACAAGTAGGATTAAGCGGAACGGAGCGACAAAAGATCGGGAGCTTTTCGTTCGGGATGAAGAAAAAGATCAGTATCGCACAAGCGCTCACCGGAAATCCGGAATTACTCTTTTTAGATGAACCGACGTCCGGTCTTGATCCAGAGTCGGCGATCGAGATCCAGCGATTGTTGCTTGCATTAAAAGCGGACGGAAAAACGATCTTCTTGACCTCGCATAACTTGAATGAGATCGAAAAGATGTGTGACCGTGTCGCCATCATGACGGAGGGAAGGATCGTCTGCTTCGGAACCGTTGAATCCTTACAAGAAGCAATGAGGCAGGAGATTCAAATCCGTATTCGGACTGTTCCGCGATTAGAGCCATCGCATCTGCCAGCATACGCTCGGCTTTTGTCGCAAGCTGATGATTGTACACGGCTTGATTTATCGACGGAAGAGGATATTCCAGAGTTACTCGTCATGCTTGCGGAACAAGACGTCAAAGTCTACGAGGTGCAGATCGAACGTCAATCGTTAGAAGAGATTTTCTTAGCGGTCTGACCGACTAGCCTCTAATTCCGTCTCCGGAACATCTTCGAGTAAAAGACGACCCCCGTCATTCCACTGACCGTACATCTGATTCAGTTTCGTTTTTTCAATCAACGTCTGCAGACGTTTTTCATAGAGAGCGGGATCCTTACGTACACTTTGAATCGTATCAATCCGGATGCGTCGATAGAGCTCCGGGAAGTCATTAAACTGTTCATAGACGACCGGGTCTTCTTGTAGGCGCGCTTGGATGGCGTCATCAATGACGAACGCATCAGCACGCATGTCTGGTAGAACCTGTCGTCCGGACGGTTGCATCAAGCCGAGACGTTCTAAGCGACGGACTCGTTCCTTGTTCAGTTCGGTCCAGTTACTGTTTTTTCGACGCGGGGTGAACCGTTGCGCCAGTTCACCGTCTTCGGTCTTCTTTGCAATTCCATCAATCCAGCCGAAGCAAAGTGCCTCTTCGACGGCATCGAGATAAAGTAAACCGTCCCCGATTTGTTTTCGACTGAGAATCACCCAACAGAAGGACGCGTGATCCGCGTGGTTCTTCAGCCACTGTCGAAAGCCATCGCGATCGGTAAAGCGTAAGACATTCGTGATTTCCACGTTCGTTCCTCCATTTCAGATAGCAGTGCCACCTTCACGTCACGCGAGGGGGCACTTTTTTTCTTTAACGTAACGGGTCATGATGAAAGACACAATTCCGACCACTCTTCTTCGCTTGATAGAGGGCAGCGTCTGCCTGCTGGATCGTCTGCAGAAAATTATGGGTCTCAGACGGTTGATGAGTTTGGCGAGACACACCAATCGATAACGTCACTTGCAGCGGTTCTGTCGCTGATAACTCATACGTCCGTTTGGCACTGGCTTCACAGATTTGTTCCGCGAGTCGACGCGTCTCCGGCAACGAATGCTCCGGCAACAACATCATGAACTCTTCGCCGCCGAATCGTCCGAGCACACACGTTGGGGGACAATACGATGCAAGCAAAGAGCTGATTTGCCGTAAGATATGATCACCGCGGTCATGACCGTAAGTATCATTGACCTGTTTGAAATGATCGACATCGATGATCATGATTGAAAAATCCGTTTGTTGTGATTTGTACCGTTGGACGGTCTCTTCTAGACGACGTCGATTATCAAGCCCTGTCAATGTATCCGTCAAGGCAAGACGCCGATGCATCCGGACTTGATTGAAGTGCCAGCGGACTTGATGCAAGATGCTGTGCAAGAGAAAACCAGCGCAGCCATTCCCGACGAGAAAGATCGTCATCGCTGTCACGTCATTCGGTTGAACATGTTGAACGCATGGTAAACAGAGAATGAGTGCAATCGTGAAGATGACCGGAAACGAGATGAATCGATCCGGTGCTTCATTTTGTAAGTACAAGACAACGATGCTGACGATCAGATACGTACCGATCAGCCAATAGGCATGAGCGGAATCAAAAACGAACGTTTGAAGGGAAGCGAAGACGAGGGTCGTGATGAAGCCGCTACTGATACCTCCATAAATGAAAGCGATGACGATCAAGGTAATCGACAAATCGAAACGGAATCCCTCATAGGTGATGGCGTTATGGATGACCCAGTAGCCGGCACCTGTCGCAAGGATCAGTACTAACAGATTTTTCTTCAACCAGCTGTCGAACGTGTTTCGAAACTGAAATCGTTTAAAAAAGAACAGGGAGATGAGCACGAAGAAAAAAGTCAGAGCGACGTTGAGGATTAGATGGTTCAGTATATTCCACATATTCGTGTTCCTCTCAAATGAGTTCTGAAAAATAACTACAAAAAAATGTTTCATTCAATGAATATTTATTCTATATAGCCAACGATACCCTAAAGATGTATGAAAATATCTTGATTTCCGTATATTTTAAAAAAGATTAGATTTCTTCAACTAAATCAATAATACTCTGAGATTTTTTCACGTGAAGACTCGACGAGATAATCAAGTGAGACGAAATTGCGAATGAATGCATACGAGCCAATTTCCTCGATGGATACGCCTAATCTCTCTGCCTGGTGACTGCGGTCATCTTCTTGCGATTGCAGCATCTCGAAGCCTGCTGCTTGCATCCGCTCCCCATCGAATTCGAGTGTAACGACATCTCCATCCTGCCAATCATTTTTTAATTGATGAAAGTGCGTTTGATACGCTGCGCTTGGAGGATCCACTTCAAAGGCGATCCAGCCTGTTGGTGCATCGATTTGGAATGTTGGTGACAATCCACCGCGTGTCACGATTGATTTCATGTGATGCCGATGTGTCATATGGCGTAATAGCATGGTCAGACCACTCCTTTTTTTATCTATTATTACGCGACAGCGTCAGAATATCGAGAAAAATTTTCAAAAGAGATGGAAGACTATTGGATTTTTCTGGTATACTACGTTTTCGGAAAGCGTTTGCACAAAAGGGGGAGAATACATGCAACCATATGCCGTCAAAGCAACAGGACTGACGAAACACTATCAAATCCTACAACGGGAACCGGGACTACGTGGAGCGATCAAAGCGTTATTTCACCGGACATATCGGACGAAAGAGGCAGTCAAAGCAATTGATTTGACGATTGCGCCAGGAGAACGGGTCGGCTATATCGGTTTTAATGGCGCCGGGAAATCAACGACGATCAAGATGCTCGCTGGTGTCCTGCGTCCGGATGCGGGGAACGTCCGGGTGTTCGGACTTGATCCACATGCCGACCGCGTCAAGAACGCGTCGCAAATCGGAGCCGTCTTCGGTCAGCGGACGCAACTGTTCTGGGACATTCCGGTCCAAGAATCGTTTGAGCTGTTGAAGGAAATCTATCAAGTGCCGACGTCAGAGTTTGCCGAGACGCTCGCGTGGTTTCGGGAGAAGCTCGATCTCGCACCGCTTCTAGACGTACCGGTCCGACAACTGTCGCTCGGACAAAAGATGCGCTGTGAACTAGCCGCAGCCTTCCTGCATCGACCAAAAGTCGTCTATCTCGACGAACCGACGATCGGACTTGATATTGAAATTAAGGAGACAATCCGTCACTTCATCCGCGAGATGAGTGATCGCTGGGGAACGACCGTCATCTTGACGACGCACGACATGCAGGACATCGAGGAAGTTTGTGACCGGGTGATCGTCCTCGACGACGGCAAAATCATCTATGACGATACGATCGATCAGTTAAAGGCATCGTTCAGTCACGAGCGAACACTTCGAATCACGCTCGAAGAACCGGTGCCGTTCGTTTTACCGACGGCATTGATCAATCGTGTGATCATGTTTGAGACGGATGAACTAACGTATGAGCTCGCCTTCGACGACCGAGAACTGTCAAGCGGTCAAGTCATCAAGGAAATCGTTTCGCTGTACGCCGTTCGGGACGTCTCCGTGTCCGTACCGAAGATGGAGACGTTAATCCGCAAGCTCTACCAAGCGGGGATCAGTGCATGAGAATCCGTAAATATACCGCGTTGATGCGGTCCCAAATCAAAGTTGATCTCGCCTATACAGCCTGGTACTGGGCAAGCATGTTTAGCGTGACGATGCGTCTGTTCATCCTCTATTTCTTCTGGCAAGCCGTGTATGCCAATAAGACCGATGTTTCCGGTATCTCGCTGTCAACGATGCTGACGTATGCGGTGCTTGCGACGATGATCGATCAGTTCCGCGGGGGTGCCGGACGCGATCTCGCCCGGATGATCAAACAAGGGGCAATTGCGATCGAGTTACTCCGTCCGTATCACTTGCTCGATAAGTTACTCGCCCAAGACATCGGCTCAAAAGTCTCGGTTTTGTTCCGCTCGATCCTGCCACTCGTCCTCGTCTCGATTTTGTTCATCGGCGTGGATCGACCACAGTCATGGCTAGCTGGCATTGCCTTCGTCGGTAGCGTGATTTGTGCCGTGTTGCTCGCGACATTGATTGATCTGCTCGTCGGCATCTTTGCCTTCTATACCGTCAACATTTGGGGACTATCCGTCTTACAAGACGCCATCATTACGATCATGTCCGGTGCAATCGTCCCGTTGACGCTGTTCCCGGACTGGTTTCAGACGATCAGTCTGTACTTACCGTTTGCTTCACTCGTCTACGTCCCGGTTGCGATCTATACGGGAGAAATTGGCGCAAGCGGTATCCTGCAGGCGTTACTGATTCAAATCGGCTGGTTGATTGGATTCTTCGTCATCTTGCGAATCACGTTCGCGCTCGCGATCCGGAAAGTGACGGTGTTCGGCGGATGAAACGATACATAAAACTCTACTGGCTATATGCCAAAAGTCATTTTAAAGTCATGATGGAATACCGGATTGATTTCCTGATCGGTGTCTTGTCGGTCTTCGGTCAACAGTTCGCCTCACTCTTTTTCCTGTCGGTCGTCTTTCAGCATATCGAGACGCTAAACGGTTGGGACTTTTACGAGATCCTATTCATTTACGGGATTGCCTTTTTAGGACGAGCCTTACACCATATCTTCTTTGATAACTTGTGGACGATCGGCTGGCAGTACATCCGGACT
This sequence comes from Exiguobacterium sp. s78, assembly GCF_018618985.1. Taxonomy (NCBI): domain Bacteria; kingdom Bacillati; phylum Bacillota; class Bacilli; order Caryophanales; genus Exiguobacterium; species Exiguobacterium sp. s78. The sequence continues at coordinate 1,410,282 of NZ_JACSNB010000001.1, read as the reverse complement.
GGGAATCTGGATCGGTTGTTGATGCGCCCGGTCAATCCACTGTTTCAAATCGTCGCTGAGCGCGTTCAGCAAGACGGGTTCGGTCAACTATTGATTGGCGGTGGGGTGCTCTATGTTGCTTCCGATCACCTCGACATGATCTGGAGCTTCGGTGATGTCTTGATGTTAATCGTACTTGTTCTTTCGAGCGGATTGCTCTATATCGCGATCAACCTGTTTTTTGCGACGTTCTCGTTCTGGATGGTCGACAGTTTACCGGTCGTCTCAGCGGTCTTCAGTCTGAGTGATTTCGCCCGTTATCCGATGACGATCTACTCGAAGGTGTTGATGTTCGTCTTGACCTACATCATCCCGTTCGGATTTACTGCCTTTTATCCGGCGATGTATTTCTTTGATGGAAAAGGCTATGGAGTGATGGCGATTGCGACACCACTTGTCGCGATCATCGCCTGTTTGATTGCTTATCGGTTCTGGTTGTTCGGACTGAAGGCATTTGCGAGTACGGGATCATGAAAGAAGGAGAACCTTGAAGTGTTGCGACGCTTCAAGGTTCTTTTTGTTTCTAATCAATTTAGATATGGATTTCTTTATGTAAAATATGAAACTTTTGTTATTAAATGACAGTATAAAATATTGAGACATGAATCTGAGGGAGGGGTTATATTGAAAAAGGGATGGCTCGTATTACTGTGTTTGGTCTTGGTTACCTTATCGGGGTGTACCGTTTGGGAAAGGACAGAAAACTTTTTTTCACCGAACGACGAAACGATTAAAAACAAGACGATCAAGATTGGTCAAGAGGATCAGGTCAAGATCGTTCCGCTCTATACGCAATACAATCAGTACTTAGAAGAAGCGATGCAGACAGGAAACTCAGACGACAACACGAACAGTTACCTAAATCATGTCTTAGGTTACATCGATGAAATCGGTGAGCAACAAGATCTCGATCTAACATATATGAAAAGTTACTTTATGCTACAAGCAACTGAGTATAAAGAACAATTGGTGAGTCGGACGAAAGAGCTGATGAAACAAGATACAGAGATCAAAAAAATCATTGAAAAAAGTTACACTGCTTCACATCGGGCATTACCAAAACAAACGAATACGATATTCATCGTGCCTGTTAACACGGAATTCATGGAGCGTATAGATGTCATGGGAGGGGTCGCAGGATTGGCAACTAGAGATTGCTTCATGCTATTCCTTACCGCTGACTACGATAAGAAAATGTTGGAATATGCAGTAGCCCATGAATATCACCACACTGCTTTATATGATCGGATGAAGCTAGATACTTCCTTAGGAGAGGAAGCTAGTCCACTGATCCATTCACTCCTCCTTGAAGGGAAAGCGGATCAGTTCGCGAAACGCGTCGTTAAAGGTGTGACACCAGCTTGGGTCGAGCCATTAGAAGAAGAGACAAAACAGCGTGTTTTACGTTTAATGAAAAATGGTGAGTTAACGCAAGAAGATATCATGGACGGCAATAAGGATCAGGATGTTCCTATGTGGAGTATGTACCGATTAGGTAAAGATATCATGGACGCCTATCTTGAAAAACATCCTTCAGAATCGATAGCAGATTGGACGACTAAAGACGCGGAAACGATTTTAAAGGATTACAAGTATAAAAATGATCTACTTTGATTCAAAAAATAGACCCGTCAGCATAAAGAAGCTGATGGGCATATTTTTATACTTTTGAAATTTTTCGAAATTAAGTCGAACGCTTTTGAACGATTGATGAACAGAAATAAAACGGCTGATGAACAGAAATAAAACGGCGAACGTGTTTTTTAGGAAATATCAGTTCGGGCGAGTGAACGGATAGCGTTTGACATGGCAGGGGAGACAGGATGAATCTGTTCGATGTAATCGAGGATCACTAGTGCAGCCGTTTTATTATGTGAATAGCCTGGCATCATCTCTGAGAATCGGTTGACCATTTCTGGGAAACGTTGCTCAATCCGACGTTCCGGAGCAAACGGATCAACAGATGTCGCTTCCTCTTTTTCAAATGAGGACAGAACGTGTAACAATTGACCAACGGCAAATTGTTGAATCAAACGGAAGGCTGATAATGTTTCGCCACGTGCTTCGCGACAGAGCCCGACATATAGATTCGTCAGTGCTTCATGGATGGCGTAATCGACGGATGGATGTTCGCTCGAACTGTTACGTGGTTGTGGGACTAAGCGTTCAAACGCGTCGAAGGAAGGATCGCACCACACGATACGACCAGCGGAAAATGCAATTTCAGAAAGTTCATCTAGTTCGAAGATGGCGAATTCGGCATAGATACCGTCGTCAAACATGACTTTATGTCCATCCTGCGTATTTTGAAATTGAAAGTGTAAAGGGTATGTGTTTTCTAACCAGTCGAGTTGCTCGATGAATCGAGCCTTTTTACCGGGCTTTGCGATGATGAAAAAGTCTAAGTCCGAATAGTCATCGAGTCGTTCAAGTTCTTGACCGACAGAACCGAGTCCGAGCAGGACAAGCGCATCATCTGTTTGTGCAACCGTTTGCCCAATTGCGTCTAATCGTTCCAATAATACGTCTCTATGTGTCATCTCTGTTGCTCCCTCTTTATGGTGTTTATATGTAAGAATTGCGGACACCTCATTAGGGAAGCGTCCGCGAGTGTCGGTAGGGCGATCAAAAATGATCGCTTTGCATCTTATGGAGCAATTGATCGAACGTCTCGTGGTCCTTTGATGTAAAGGCACGGAAATAGCGATCATCAATCTCTTCGATCTCTGGAGCTGAGGTCTGAATCAGCGCTGCACCATCTTCCGTCAAGAGAATCCGTTTTTCCCGGTTGATTCGTTTTCGGATGACGAGGTGTTCTGCGAGCAACTTCTTGACCGTTTGCGAAATGGCACCGCTTGAGAGTTCGAGCGTGCGTTCAAGTGATTTTTGTGTCGCACTCTCTTGATGATATAGGGTCATCAATAAATCGAATTGGGATTTTGAGAGCCCTTTTGGTTTCAGTACATCGTTGACTTCTTTCGAATAACGAGAATGGATTCGCTGAATGGCGTTCCAGTGTTGCATTGAAGATTCGAATGTGAAGGTCATGATTTTTCCTCCTCTTCTGTCATGCAGGATTGAGCTTATCGAAGAAACGGATTAATTCTTCCTGTTGTCGAGTAGTCAAAGCGGCGAATTGTTCTTGTTGAAAACGTTCGTAGGCGGGCAACACTTCTTGCAGAATGGCTGTTCCTTTTTCCGTCAATAGCAGATAGTTCGTCTTCCATTTGCGCTTGCGGGTGATGAGTTGCCGATCAAATAAACGTTTGATTCCGTGTGAAATCGTGCCATCGGTCACTTGGATCCGTTCCGCGATTTCCTTCTGGCTCGTGCATGAGGTCGTTTGTAGGCAACGCAATACTTCAAGATTCGTATGGGAGAGATCCCATTGTTTCAAGAAAGCATTGACGCGCTTGATTTGTTGATTATGATACGTCGAAATCGTATGCCAGCATGTCATGGGATATGTCTCTGTTATTGTTGTCATGGGGAACCTCTTAAATGTAGAATGTACTGCTGATGAATTACTTTTACCATACCATATTAAAAATATGTAGTGCTACTAGTTTGAACGCAAACCCATCACTTCCCATCATTGCCTAGGAACTGTATAAAAAAGACCTGAACAAGTCAGGTCGGTTCAGGAAGGAATCCCATTCGAAAGCGTGAGATAGGAATCCGTTAACTGGAATCCATATTTCGTAAAACATTGATCTGAGACGCGTCCTTGTAAGGTGATCGTCGCATAATCACCACGAATCGCGTAATGAGTGTACTTTTTTTCAATATCATGAATCAACGACTCAAGTAACAGACCACGCTCGCCGAGCCCTTCTTCACGAACGTTGATCTCAAGTAAACAGAATGTACCGTATTCGGTGAGGGACGTGCGCTCCGTTCGTTCATGAAGCACGGTTAAGAACGAACGTTTTGAGATGAGAGATCGACTATTAGGTGGTTCAAGAATCGTAACGTAATAACTGAGCGCTGGGGGGCGCATGTTGCGCGTGACTTCGACGACTTGCCGCTGATTGTTGTACGCGAGACCAACAAATTGTTCTTGTGGATGATGCGGCACGGTCAGTCCTTCTTGCTCACAAACGGTTTGCCACTCGGCTTCTGGAATCCAGACAGCCTCTTCGGTTTTCGCTAAAGCTTTAAAGAACTTCACGTTGAACGGATGACCTCCTATAGGGTATGTAAAATGACTATTCCCATCATGCCTGATGGCTAGACAAAAAACGAGTTACAATCTGACGACAAATGCTCTTCCTTTGCTATAAGTATACCGTGAAATTTCGTTTTGAAACAGACTACACCTGAATCAATCGACTGTCTATACTAAATGTATCTAGTCAGGAGGCGAGCGTATGAAACCAGTCGAAGGTCCGTTTTTCCATGGCACGAAAGCCACGTTGCGAATCGGTGACGAATTGAAACCAGGGCACGCGTCGAATTTTCGTGAACGACCGCTCCAGCACGTCTATTTCACAGCAACACTTGATGCAGCGAAGTGGGGCGCGGAGCTCGCACAATCTGACGCTCCGGAGCATATCTACCTCGTCGAGCCACTCGGAGCGTATGAGGATGATCCGAACTTGACGAACAAACGGTTCCCAGGCAATCCGACTCGGTCGTATCGGTCGACAGAACCCGTGAAGATCATTGCTGAACTCGGAACGTGGGAGCGGCATACAGATGAAGAGATTGAGACGATGAAAGCATCCTTGCAGCGGTTACGCGCAGAAGGGAAGGATATGATCATTGACTAAAAGAGCGGGGGGGAGAAAAGCTTGCCTGTACATGATTTTAAATCGATCCAACCGACGAATGTGAACGTCATTGATCAATTATTAGTCAATCACTTGCACGCCATCCGCCTGAATCAACAGGACGAGCGATGGATCACGATCCTTGGAGATCCGTTCGTTCCACCCATTGAAACGATCGTTGGCGTCTATTGTGTCTACCGGAAATCAATTCTTGATCTGTTGCAAGGTAGGATTGCCTCTATCGAATCGTATGACTTTCAGAAGGCATCTGCGAATGACAAACTCATGACAGCAGAAAGCGTCGAAGGAGTGCTTGATATGGCGACATTCGTCGTCATTGCTTCAGAAGACGACACCTATATGTCTCACTACTTCATCGGTGGTGATGCAAAGAAACTCAATTCGATCTTAAACGTATGCTTTGGTCATCCGAATGCGTTGGACGAACAAGCATCAAAACATTCTATCAAACGCTTCGAGCAGGATGTTTTGATCGTTGAAAAGATGGGATTCATGAAATTGCTTCGAAATGAATAGAGAAACGAATTGAATGTAAGATAAGCACTACCACGTATTTTTTTGTCAGAATGTACTGCAAGGTGAAGATGGAATGGTACAATATGTAAAAAGGGGGCGTTTATATGTCTCGCTTCAAACAAGAAAAGAAACAACCACTCGATCATCTCCGCGATGGTGTCGATCAAGGTCTCGGTAGTGCCGTACCACGTGGGCAAAACGACGGGATGCGTGGTCTGGAGATGCTCGCAGTGCTTGTCGTCCTCGGTGGAGGATATCTACTATATCAATGGTTTTTCTAAAGCAAGAAGCATCGCCCTTACGAGGACGATGCTTCTTTTTGTTCGATTTCACTGACGATATCATCTAATGTGACGTGAGCGAGTACCTTCTCAAGCGCGGATTGCGCAAGCTCAAAGATGGGTGTGACTGTCGATTGGATGTTTCGTCCGACTGGGCAGTCTGGGTTCGGTGCGGCATGGACGCCGAACAATTCCTTGTCCGGTACGACAGCAACGGCGTGATAGACGTCAAGCAGCGTAATCTTAGACAACGGGCGGGCGAGTCGCGCACCGGCGACACCCGGACGGACCTCGATCAAATCAGCTTTCTTCAACATGCTCATGATTTTACGGATGACGACCGGATTCGTATTGACGCTGCCAGCAATCAAGTCGGATGTCATCTTCTCGTCGGTCGCGATCAACGAGAGAATATGGATGCCGACGGAAAAACGTGTACTGATGGCCAACGGATGACCCTCCTTCTTAAAAACATTGTTCTCTCATTATACGTCGTATTGTTCATTTGGCAAGAAACGGGGAATAGGAACAACACTGTTGACAAACAAAGTAATTGTAACTATATTAGTTACATGTAATCGAAATAGTTACATATCAAAAGGAGGAATCATCATGAATATCGGAATCATCGGCGCAACAGGAAAAGCAGGGCAATTGATTTTACAAGAAGCAATCACACGTGGTCATGACGTCACGGCAATCGTCCGTAACGCGGCAAAAGTGACGGCAAACGTCACGATTCTCGAGCGTGATGTACTCGCACTGACGAAAGATGACTTAAACGGGTTTGACGCCATCGTCAATGCGTTTAACTCAGCACCGGGTGAGGAGACGAAACATATCGAAGTCGGGCGTCATTTAATCAACGTGTTAGCAGGAAGCAAGACACGACTTTTCGTCGTCGGTGGGGCGGGAAGCCTATTCGTCGATGCCGAGCATACAGTACGTGTCATGGAAACACCGGATTTCCCGGAAGCGTATTATCCGACAGCCTCGAACATGGGAAAAAACTTGATCGAACTGCAAGGGCAGCAAGACGTGACATGGACGTATCTCAGCCCCGCTGGATTCTTTGATCCGAGCGGTCAACGTACAGGAGCGTATACAGTCGGCGGTGAGCAGATGATTTTAAACGCAAAAGGGGAAAGCTACATCAGTTACGCGGATTACGCCATCGCGGTAGTCGATGAGCTAGAAAACGCGCAACATCTCAACGAACGATTCTCGGTCGTTGGCGAACAAGGGTGATGGTGTCAGACCGACTTACGTAGTCGGTCTTTTTTAATGGGCGGAGTGAGAGATACAGCGGAGGACGGATGGCATAGTAGCATGGTTTGTTTAATATGAGAATAGAAACGACTAAAGGAGCTCAAATCATGATGCGACGATGCTTTAGTATCATCAGTCTATTAGCTGTCTTGATCGTCTGTACGACATCAACACAACCGTCCCGGTTCGAACGTTCGGAACCGGTCGCGACGATCGAGGATCATTACGAGGGACAAATCAATTGGCCGAGTGAAAGCGATCCATTGCTGGAGCTTCATGCCAAACCGTGATCTACATATTGCCGATCAAAGCCCGTCTCCTTCAAGAAGACGGGCTTTTAGTGACGTTAAATGACAGTCATTGCGTTCAAGAAGACGAACAAGAACGTAATGCCGCTCGTCAAAATCAAAAAGGGGAGGACGATCAGTAATTCAAGATGCGGACGAACACCGTGGTAGAACAGAAAGAACAGTGTCAAACAGGCGGTCGTGATCGTCAACGCAAGTGAGGCGATCAATTCATGAAGGGGTTCAACGAACGGAATGAGGGACGCTCCAGTGATCGTGTCAAAAGCGAAACCGAAGGACAAAAAAATGAGTAAGTACAAAAGTGATTTTTGACGAAACATGCGGCATGTCTCCTTTACTGAACGATACATTCAGTATAATGCCCAGCTTGTCATTCTTATCTAACAAAAATGTAAGAATGTGGCTGATTTCAAACAACTGAATCGTTTTTGTATAGTAATGTCAAACGTGTCAACAAAAAATAGAGGAAGGCGGCGCTACTCGCAATCGCCTGAAAATAGAGCGGTTGAAACAGACCATTGAAGACGATTAATAAGATGCCACCAATAAGGAAGGCGATGCCTTGATTCAGAAAGAGATGTGATGTAAAGGAAAGTGGACGCGTTCGGAAGCCGAAGTAACGAATCGCGTCAGTCAGGATGCCGCCGACCGTGATGACAATCATAAACGACAGCAATGTCTCGAAAACACCTGAATAATACCCAGCGTCCGTCTCGGCCATAAGGCGTGGTGACGACGGGAGATGTTGATACAGCATCAAAAAAATCCAGTTAGTCATCAGTAGTCGAAATGACAGACGGATCATGGTGTTCCTCCTTCCCGGTTTTCATGACGATGAATAGACGGGTGACCATCACATATAAAAAGGCAGCGACTACGTTTCCGATGAAAAATAAAGCAGGAAGTGAAGTGAACAAAATGAACGCGCCAGCAAACACGAAGACCGTGCCTTGATGAACGAGGAGATGCGTCGTCCACGGAAGCGAACGCTTCGTGAAACGGACAGCTAACAGCATATCAGCAATCGCAATGCTGCTGAAGAACAGTAGCATGACAGCGTCTAACTGTTCATTGACCAACTGCTCCGTATAAGACAGAAACGGAATCATCATCGTCATCGATCCAAACAAATGGAGAAACAAAAAGAAGCTGAGGACGGTCCGACCAAGCCACCCGAACAGATAGGGGAGAAATGACGGATACTTCCGTGCCGACTCGGAGACAAGAAGATACACTAATGCTACTCCAGAACAGAACAAGACAAAATAGAACGAAAATGGATTGGGTTGCACAAGTAGATAGAGGACGATACTTGCGAACAACGCGACGACCTGATTGAGGATGATCCGTTGTGCGAATGAGATAGTCGAACGGAATAACAGGCGCGGCAGCCCTTCTGTCAAGAGTGCGCCGATTAGGATGACTGGACCGGCAAACAGTAGACCAATCAGGAAGAAGTCGGTGAAGGACGTGCCGTAGATTGCTGGATCCCCCATCTCATGCCCAGCAATCAGTGCGTACAAGAAAGCGAACAATATCGCGGAAATGAAACTGTTCTTTACGATTGATGCCATAGAAATAAGTCCTTTCCGTTTGTTGCTCAAAATAGTTTGTACCAATACAGCGTCAGATCGATGTCTGGATTGGCGGATTGTTTTAGGCTATCGACACCACCGAGCACGAAGCCTTCTCGCGCGTAAAACCGGCAAGCTATCAGATTATCGTCCTGTGCTTCAAGGGACAGACCGATCAACTCACGTTGCTGTGCCCACTTCGTCGCAGCGGCGAGCAGTTGGTGTCCGACGCCTAGTTTACGAAACGATTGTTTGACGGCGATGTTCTCGATGTAGGCGAAACGGTTCCAGTCACGTACGAGACGAATCTGACCGATACAAGAAGTGCCGGAGAAGGCGAGTAGGACGATACGATCTTTATGATCAATATAAGTAGACCAATCGAGACGGTCGTCCGGGAAATGGGTCTCGGTAACTGTTTCATAAAGTTCTTCCGTGTAGGACCAGGTGGTACCGGAAAACTGCGGAACGATGTGTCCGATGATTGGAAACGGATCGTTGGCATCATTGACGAGTGGAATACTCTCGATCGAGAGAGGGCGAATTTTCAATTGTTCAGTCTCTTTCATCGTCATCCTCCTTCTATCTTTAAAGATATAGTTCACTCTCTTCATCATCTCCTAAATGCTGAGAACTGTCACGAGGAGAGGTACGAGAACAGGTCAATTTTTAGCTGAAAACGGGTTTTAATTTTTCTAAAAAAGGAATTGCATGAACAGGAACGAATACATAGTCAGAAGACGATGAAACAGTACAGAGAGACAGCAGTAGAGGACGTGACAACATGAACATGGATACGGTCAACCAGTATCTCGATGCCTATGGATATGGCGTTATTTTCATTTTTTTATTTTTTGGCATCGTCGGGATCCCGGCACCGGAAGAATCACTACTCGTCCTGATTGGTATCTTAAGTGGTCAGAACGAAGAACGTTTGATTTATTCAATCTTGACGGCATTCGCCGGAACGTACGTCGGCATGTTGACGGCATATGGCGCGGGGCGCTTCTTTGGACCGACCGTCTTACGATACGGTCGGTTCATCGGATTGACGAGGGAGCGCTGGGAGCGGGTGTCAAACGGCTACATGGGACGCATCAATCGGACGATCATCGCCGGTCTTTATATTCCGGGCGTGCGACAAATCAATCCGTATTTTGCGGGGATGAAGCGGATTCCGTTCGGTCGTTATTTCTGGGTGTCGGCACTTGGTTCCGCGCTATGGGTCGTTCCTTTCGTCTTACTCGGTCACTTTGCCGGAAAGACGTTCCATATCAAGCCGGAAGTCGTACCGTATTTCGGACTTGCCTTACTCGTATTGTTCCTGCTCGGTGTACTCGTCAAATGGCTCAAGCGTAAACGGCTTGAAAAACGCGTCGTTTCAGGGAAAAACCAAGCGGGAAAAGAAGACTAAGCGATACTTCTTTTTAAAGGATTTTTGCGGATAGTTTGAAGGAGTGGACATACGATGCAAAAAATAGTGATCTTTCCTTTTTTAAGGATGCGATCCGGTCATCATCTCGTCGCGGAAGCCATCGCCGAACGATTGCAGGGACCAGATGTTGAAGTCAAGGAAGTAGAGTTACTCAGTACGATCAGCCCGTTCGCGGAATGGGTGACATCGAAGTTTTATCTGAACTGGATCCGACATTTCTCAAACGGTTATAGTCGTTTTTACCATCGGCATATTGCCGGGCGTTCAAGTAACGCGCGCTCAAGGGGATGGACGTCGCATTATTTCCAACAGCAGATGTTACGAATCATCCGAACGGAACAACCGGATGTCATCATCTGTACGCATGCATTTCCGTCCTATCTCTTGAATCAATTGAAGGAACGAAACCTTTGTGATGTACCCGTCATCAATGCCTATACCGATCTATTCGTCAGTCGCGTCTGGGGAAAGAAGCATATCGAGTATCATCTGTTGCCGAATCGTGAGGCGAGGCGGGAATTGCACGCGCACCATGCTGTACCAAAAGAGCGGTTGTTCGTAACAGGAATCCCTGTCCATCCAGCAATTTCTGGTGGTTACATCATTCGTTCGACGCAGTCCCGCAAACAAATTCTTGTTGCTGGCGGAAACGGTGGACTCGGTCAACTCGAGACGTTGCTGACGCAAATCGAACAGTGTGCGGAAGCAGATTTTCATGTCTTGTGCGGGAACAATCAGACGCTCTATAAACGACTAGCCACGCGACGTCATCCACATATCCATCCACTCGCCTATATCGATTCAAGGGATGAGATGAATCAACTGTATGAACGGATGGATGCGATCGTCACGAAGCCGGGTGGCGTGACGGTTAGCGAAGCGTTCGAAAAACGTATACCGCTGTTCATTCAACACGTCCTACCGGGGCAAGAAGAAATCAATCGCACGTATTTGATGGAGAAAGGGCTTGCGTTCTCCTTTAATCAAACGGATACACTCGCGGACGTCATCCGTCGGACGCTTGAGAATCCGGACGTCATGCACGCTTGGCAACAAGCGGTCACACAGTATCAAAATGATCGCGTCATGGCCGATCAGCGATTTTTCGCTGAACGGATTGCGGGTTGCCTGCAAGATCGTCGTCAAAAAGTAAATGGATAATAAGGGAGTTAGTTTACATGCGTTCACGTCTTGTCACAGCGGGAGTTCTCGCGACACTCGCCTATACGGTCGTTCCGTATATGGCGTCACGCGTCTTTGGATGGCGCGTGACGAAATCACTGGACTCACGATCCGTCGCCTTGACGTTCGATGATGGTCCAGATCCTGTCTATACGGCAGAACTTCTTGATCTCTTACAACAAGAAGGCATTCATGCGACGTTTTTCGTCGTGGGTCATAAAGCAGAAGAACATCCGGACCTCATTCGCCGGATGCACGAAGAAGGGCATCAAGTCGGTATCCACAATTATATCCATCGTCCGAACTGGTCGATGCGACCGTCGACCGTCCGGACAGGCATCGAGCGGACGGCTACAATCATTGAACGGATCACGGGCGAACGTCCGACGGTCTATCGTCCACCGTGGGGTGCGCTTAATGCTGGAGATGTCCTTTGTCCTCCTTCTTACAACATGATTCTCTGGTCGAAGATGGCGGAGGACTGGAAGCTAGAGGGCGGGAAGGCGAAAATCAAACGGCTACTATCGCATGTGTCAGAAGGAGACATCATCTTGCTCCACGATAACGGGGATACGTTCGGTGCAGATCCACAAGCACCCGTGCAGACGATCGCGGCGCTGAAAGAACTCTTGCCGGAGTGGAAAGCACGTGGCTTACAGTTTCGTCGAATCGATCAAGCGTAAAGAAAGAGGACTTACCGGTTTCATGGTAGGTCCTCTTTTGCATGGATTAAGCATTGCGTGACATGTCGTCCTCGTCTGCTTGACTATGATGGAGGATCAAGCGTCGTACGACGAACGAGCGTAAGAATAAGATGAAGGTGATGAGCGGAAGTAGTAACCACCACGATTGCGTTAAAAATAAGTCATCAAACGTCGTGATCATGACGAAATGACGCCCGATGTACAGCCACATGAAAAAGGAACTGACGAACAGAATCGCTTCTGATGTCGTCATGAACTCAAAATCGGATTTCATTGCTTCACTCCTTATGGATGGATGATCTGTTTTTGCATTACCCAGCGCAATCTACTAAATAATCGAATGCGTATGATAAAGGTTAAGAACGGACCGGTTCGCGGTCTTGTGTTGTCATGGCTGCTTCGACATCGACCTCGTACAGAATGACGCGGTTCCGTCCTTGTTCCTTGGCGGCATATAACGCTTCGTCGGCAAGGATATTCATCCGCTGGGCAGCAACGTGTTTCCCATGGGCGATGCCGACGGACGCTGTGATCGAGATGGAGGGAAAGCCGTCGAGCTGAAAGCGCGTGTTCGCGATCCGCTCCCGGATTCGGTTGGCGACCTTCGCAACTTTCGAAGGCGTCAAATCATAGACGAGGACCATGAATTCCTCTCCCCCGATGCGCGCCGTGATATCGTGCGGACGCGTTTCTTCCTGTAAGATCCGTGCGAACTGTTGTAAGACGAGATCCCCGTTCGCATGCCCATACGTATCGTTGACATGCTTGAAGTGGTCGATGTCGAGTGCGAGCACATTGTAGACACGTCCTTCTGCTTCGAGCAACGCCGTCCGTTCGTCCCAAACACGGCGATTGTACAGACCCGTCAAATGATCGAGTTCCGCTGATTGTTTATAGCGTTGCACCTGTTCGTTAAGCAACTGAAAATCAATCGTCAACAGGCTCGATAAGAGTCCGACCGCGAGTCCGATCGTCCATGTCGAAGCGAGCAAACGAAGAGCGGCATCACTAAAGCCGAGATTAATCGAGACAGCAATCGAGATCATGAACAAGGCCCAAACGTTCATGATGAGATTTTGCAAGAATGGTCGTTGGAGCAGCCGTTTGTGGATGAAGTACATCCCGGAGCTGATGCCAAGGACAGCGAGAAAGGCGACGACTGCTTGGGGTGTCCAACCGAAATAGAACCGGGAACAACCGATGATTAGCGTCGCGATGATCAGTGGCGAGCGGACGCCATAAAAGGCGAGCAGAACGAGTGGCAAATGTCGCAAATCCATTCGTAACGACTCGTTGACGGCGATCCCCTTAAACATCAATAGCACCCCGAGCAGCCCGATCGCGAGACCGACGATGAGGGATTTCAAGCTACTTGACGCGAGACGTTGACTATAAATGATTTTGGCGATCAAATAAAAGCCGGTGAAGGCGATGCAAGCATTCAATAACAACTCGGCAATGAACATCGGTTCCACATCCTTGAGTATGATACCTTCACGATAGCAGTTTGATAAAGGATGTCAACGAGAGACTCTCAAAATTTTAGTAAATCAGGTAAAGACTTGCTTCGATATGATCATTTGGTAAAATAAGAGAGCTTTAGGGAAAGGGAGGGATGAGGTTGGAACCGAAACATCTAACGATTGAAGCGCGGAAGTTTGACGGACGTCCGCACTACTCGTGGGACGGAGACGTTCTTGTTCAGACGGAAGCGTATCTGCTCGTCGCGAATACGCCAGGACGGACACTTTTACATCATCGTCGCGAAGCCGTTTATACATATGACAATTATAGTCTGGAATTCTATCCGCTTGATGCTGATTTTACGGTCGGTCTCGATATAGAGCGGACGGGAGAAGTGACGTACTACTGTAACATTTGCTTACCGCCGGTACTTCAAGGAAATACCTTATCGTTCATTGATCTGGATCTCGATCTCGTCCATCGAGAGGGAGTGTGGACGGTCGTCGACGAGGACGAATTTTTAGAGAACCAACAATTGTACGACTATCCGACTGATGTGATTAAACGAGCTCGTGCATCGTTACTGAACCTACAACAGCGAATCGCGCAGCAGCAGTTTCCGTTTGACGGCTTTTTGGATCCATTCATCCCGACCGTCCTGCAGATGAAGAGAAGGGGGAATGACACATGAAGACGATTCGTTGTCACCGGGCATTCGGTGTCTATGGATTATTGTTGAAGGATGATGCCTTACTCGTCATCGACAAGAATGGTGGACCGTATATCAATCGCTATGATTTACCAGGGGGGAGCCTTGAAGAAGGGGAGACGCTCGCTACGGCGATGCGCCGGGAATTCACGGAAGAGACAGGGCTCGAGGTGGCACTCGAACGGCAGATCGGCGTCGCGGACTTCAAGCTTCCGTGGGATTGGCGCGAGTTCGACGAAGTCCATCACATCGCTGTTTTTTATCTCGTCCGACAGACGGGGGGAACGCTTAGTATCCCTGAACAATTTGTCGGACAAGACTCGCTCGGTGCGCGCTGGGTCAAGGCGAGTGACGTCTCGATTGATAACGCGTCACCGCTCGTACTCGAAGCGTTTCGCTGGATCGAGGAACAGCAACTCGATCTCGAGGCACGACACTTTTCGAGTTGGGACGTCTTGAAATGAACAGGAGCGCTCTTCGTTAACGGAGAGCGCTTTTTCTTATGGGAGATTCGCTAATGCGGCATCAAGCCGTCGTTTTTGATGGCGATGGTGCGCGAGATGATACATGACGAGAGCATACCACTCGGCGGCATTCAACCAGCCCATCCCACCGTGTTGCGTCTTTTGGTCAGCGGGTGCCGACTCTGCGATGGAAGCAAGTGCAGTGTGACGATCGGTCAACTCAAGCCAACGCGTCCGTAATCGGTCGACGTGAGCCGTCTCGTCCGGTGGTGCGTTCATCGCATCCGGTAACCGGATCGGTGTCGCCGGAAACGCACCGGCAGCAAACAGTACCTCGCCAAAAGGTGACTTCCCGGACGTGGTCATGGGTGCGAACTGGCACGACTCGACCTCATCCAAATACTCATGACTGACGACGATCAGATGATCGTACATCTGACTGATCGACCATGTGTCATGATCCAGATGATGAATCAAGGAATCCGGTTGATAGTGATCAAGCTCCTGTAGATAATAGGTGAATAGTTCGTTCATCCTGTCACTCCTCTCAAAAAACATCTCCCTATTCTTTTCGAACAATCCTCGACTTCTTCCTGTCATATTTCCTAGAAAGGAGGAATCACCATGCAAGTTCCATATCTCCCGGTTCCCCATACGCTCTTACGGAGCGGGACGGCATTTGCGTCCGTCCATGAAAAGATGATCTATCTGATCCTTGAAAGCTTCAGTGGTCAGGATGGTCAAGCATTCCCGTCCTATCAAACGATCGCCGACGCTGTTCCGTGCAGTAAATCGACGGTCAAGTCGTGTATCCAGTCCTTGTTCGCAAGCGGTCGGATCGAGAAAGTCGAACGGTTCACGAAACACGGGGGACAGACCTCGAATGCTTACCGTGTCCTGCCCCGTGCCGACATACCGTCCCCGGCGAGTCACGAGACGACTGCCCCCGAGGTTTCTGCTGACTCCGAAGAAGAAGTCTTGAAGAAAACGACTTTAAAAAAGGAACTGGTGCAGCAGTACGAAACGAATCTAGGTAAAGCGACACCACGAATCGAGCAGGAATTGCTACAGCTGGCAACAGACCATCCGATCGAGCGCATCCAGTATGCGATCGAAGAGGCAGCGCGGGCGAACAGTCGTCATTTTGGTTACATCGAGCAAGTCGTCAAACGCCTTGCGACCGGATCTGCGGCAGTACGTCCGAAACAAGGAACCAAACGTTCAAGAAGAGAAACTTCATTATTTCAATTACCGAATTGGATGGAACGAGAAAAAGCAGCGCAACGAGCATATGAAGCACACCATAAAGAGAAACAGACCATACCTGACGACGCCGAAATTGCAGAATTATTACAAGCACTGACAAGGGAGGGAGCTTGATGCAACTAGAAGAATTACTCCGACGTGCCAATCAAAAACTATCCGATCCTGGCATGCATCCGTCTGTCATCCGGATCGCGCGTGACGTGATACGAGAGCTTTATCCGCATGGAATCAAGCTCGGTGTAGCGCAAAGCTTTCGGAGCATCGCGGAACAGAACGTATTGTATGCAAAAGGACGGACGACACCAGGACCCATCGTGACGCAAGCCCGCGGTGGACAATCAAACCATAATTTCGGTGTCGCAATCGACGTCTTTCTCTATCAGGATGGGGCATTATTCCTTTCTCCGCCAGACGCGCGACTCCGGCGAATCGTTGCAGCGATGAAACGACGCGGAATGGACTGGGGAGGTGATTGGTCTCGTTTTCCCGACTACCCACATTTTGAACTGTACGATCATG
Source organism: Exiguobacterium sp. s78 (assembly GCF_018618985.1). Taxonomy (NCBI): domain Bacteria; kingdom Bacillati; phylum Bacillota; class Bacilli; order Caryophanales; genus Exiguobacterium; species Exiguobacterium sp. s78. Next base: position 1,393,759 of record NZ_JACSNB010000001.1, on the reverse strand, counting down.
TCAGTCTTGCCCGCCATCATGTGCCAAAACCGGGACACTATCTACGGGAACGAATCCAAGCACCGGAACTCGTCCGAGCAATCGAAAAACGCTTGGGTCTTGTGGTGACAGGAATCTTTGATTCCCGATTGACGCACGCCGTTCGAACGTTCCAACAGACATGTCGTCTAGTCGCTGACGGAATCGTTGGTCCGCAAACATGGCGTCGTCTTTTTCCGGTGTCGCCATGATTCGTCTTCAGGCGTGGATCCGCCTCTTGATTCCGCTCTATGTTTTTCTTGAGTTACTCTTACCGACGCTCGGTTTTACAGCATTGCCAGTGTCGTCAAGTGACGTCGAACGGTTCGTGACGGGTCTGATCGGACTGGTTGGTCTCCTCGTCGCGTGGTGGAAGAACAATGACGTGACAGAACGGGCACTGAGACGAAGGCAGTCACAGGAACAGCTGGAAAACACATCCCTGACCGATTAAAAAGCCTGGAAGCGTTTGGAATGTGTCGGCAACGGGCATTATTTCATACAAACGACTAACAGTTTGATTTCAAGACACCGATAGAAGGGATAGACTTTAGTCAATTAGAAAGAGAAAGAAAGGTCGGTCTTTTTGTGAAATGGTCAACGTTGCAGCGCTATTTGTTTTTGGCACTCTGTGCGCTTTTATTTACAAGCGTTTGGAGCTATCAAGCTTTCCTGAAAATCGAACGAGAGAATGCACGCATCTTAAACGAGGCGATTCCGATCTCGACGGAAGCAGCGGAGTTGTTTCCGGCGATACTAAATCTTGAACTGGTCGTTCGCAGTTACATCCTCTCACCGAACGAGGCGGATCTAGCGCAGTATGATCGGACGATTGATCGGCTAGATCAAACGGTCGAACGACTCAATCAACTCGATGAGAATCATCCGATCATGCGAAAGCTCGTCCGAACGGAAGCGATTCCCCGGATCGAGACAGCCATCCGATTTTATGATGCCCAACTGGCACTCGTTCGAAACGGGGATCAAGCAGCCGCTGAGGCAAAGCGTTATCAAGGGATGCAGTTCATCGAGACGTTTCGCCCGATTGATGCCCGTCTACGGACGGACGTCAACCGAATCATCGCCGAAGCAACGAATCGTTCCGAGCAAGCATCGAGTGCTGCGAAATGGGTCATCGTCGTTGTCGCAAGCATTGCCGTTCTTGTCTTGATTGCCTTCATCCAGACGTTTCGGATGGAACGCAGTAAACGAGCCTTGATTCATCGGTCGCTTCACGACGCCTTGACCGGTATTCCGAATCGGCGGGCGTTCGATGAACGATTGGAACATCTCCTCGAAGAAGCCAAACAACAGCAGACACCACTCTCCCTGATTTTGATCGATGTCGATGCCTTTAAATCGTATAATGATACGTATGGTCATTTAAAAGGGGATGAATGTTTAAAGGAAGTCGCCCGCGTCTTGAAGCGTCAAGCACGGCATGGACAAGTCGCTCGGTATGGAGGAGAGGAGTTCACGGTCTTGTTGTCGCGTGGAGCAGAAGAAACCCGGCACATTGCAGAACGAATCCGTCAGGACATTCTCGATTTGAATATCGTACATGAACGGTATGAACCACTTTGCCGGGTCAGTGTCAGTCTTGGCTTGACGTCGCTCGTACCCGGAGCAGAGACGACGGAAAAAGAGGTGATCGATCAAGCCGATCAAGCGTTGTATCGGGCGAAAGAGAATGGTCGGAACCAAATCGGTGACATGGCAGGGTAATGCATAATCAGATGGGAATGAAGAATGGTGATACAGGTAGGATTTGTTTTTGAAAAAACGGAAGACATGGAAAACGCTGCTCGAACGGTCTTGGATGCATTTCATTCAGACATACGAGTTCTCGGATACAGTTACGCGACGGATATTGATGGATCACATTGGGGCGAGGAAAAAGGTCTTCCGAAAGACTGGCGTCCATTGCTGAGTCATCATTACGGGAATGCCTCGCTCGTCTTCTCAGCGTATCATGGTTTAACGACAATACCTGTTCGAATGACGATTGAAAAAGAGCCTGACTGCTTTGGTTTTCGATTCGGTTTTCAAGAAGAGAATTTAACTGCGTGGTCACTCGATCAGCAGGAGACGATTTTCATGGAGGATATGCAGAGGATTGCCGATCGATCGAATGCTTTATATGCCTTTTGTGATTTTGATGCGGAAATCGAGCATCCGATAACAGAACGGGAACACATCAATCGAGAATATGCCATCATCTACTGGTCCAAGGAGCAGATTTTTTTAAAGAACGGTTGGAAAATCGATGGTTTTACAGACCGATGAACACAAAAATACCCCACGTGAGAACTTACTTCTCATACGGGGTATTTTTATGTTCATTGTAAGATGACGCAATACGATCGATCGGAAATGAGAGGCGCCGATATGACATAGACCGCTTTGACGGGAACACCACCGACACGTGCATCGAGTTGTTTGAGCTGAGACCGAATCTTGCGGCTTAAGCCATAGCGTGTTTCAGTACTGAGCTCATCGACATCTTCTTGGACGTGCAAGAGAAGTTGGAACGGTTCAAGTGAAAAGATTGAAAAATCACAGGAAATTCGCGGATCCTCGAATTTTTCATTCAATTCCTTCTTGATGTAATAGGCTTCTTGTGCACTGATCATCTTCTCTCACCTCACTCTCCTGGTTGAACGACTTTTTCTCGACTATAGTCTATATTACCCAGTTTTCTGGCAACTAATCGTCTGATTTTGAAAAATAGTCAATCCAAACTTTAAAAACACTTGAAACCTTCTTTCAAGATGTCATCCTACTCGACAGCAAAAGAAAAACCGCCGAGCTTCAATGAGCAGGGCGGCAGGATTCAAGAGATCGATGATTGAACTTGGCATGTCCGAAGATACTGCTCCATCGCTTGGGCGAAGAAGGTCAATTGATGCGTCGAGATGACAGGTACCTTCCCATACCGCACTTCAAAGTAGAGCGGATCAACAGGAGATGGGAACGCAATCCGATCAAACCATTCTGTTACCGTCTCGTGGGTCCGGCGTTGTAAGGACAGCGGCAATTGTGCATTAAAGTGAGCGAGTTGTTTTCGAATCGAGTCAGCAGGCAGGTCTTTTGTCTCATAAATGAAGATTGGAAATCGTGGCGGAAGCACATACCCTGATGGATCGATACGAGGTCGACGCAACCACTGGAGATAATACCAGAAAAACCAGCTACAAAACAGGAGAATGAGACATAGTATGAGAAGATAAGGAGGTGTCGTCACCGAAGAGTCGAACCCTGTCCGGAACCATGGAGCTGGTGGATCGGCTTCGCTCATCGTGACCGTGCTCTCGCCATAAGACGTTCCTTCTTCGATCGTATCGATGATCGATTCCTTTGGACCGCAACGATCGACGCAATATGTATTCGTTGCTGGATCAATTCGTCCAAGCAGTGACGTATAGAGCGACGGGACCAATTGTTGCATGGTGAGTAGTAGTAGACAGACAAGTGGAATAAGAAGCAATAGGCGAGTGCGAAGCGTTTGCACGATAGGAACACCTCCTTTGACGAGTACGTTTAACAGACTTTCGCTACACAGTATAGCAAAAGTGGAGAGGGAATATTTTGATTTTTTCAAAAAATAGTCATTGATTTAGAAGGGAATGAAAGAGATGGATTTACGATCGAGTTACCAAGAAACGACGAAACGTTTAGATGGACATGGTAGTCGGACGGTCGGCGTGTTACAAGAAGCGCTCCGAACTGTCTCGGCTGATCAACCAAGTGATATTTATGGCAACGGCGAATTAATCAAGACGTTCGAGCGCAAGATGATAGACTTACTCGGGCACGACGATGCGGTCTTTTTCCCGAGTGGCACGATGGCGCAACAGATTGCGCTACGTATCTGGTCGGATGAGCAGAACAATCGTAAGGTCGCGTATCACCCGCTCTGTCATCTCGAAATCCATGAACAGGACGGCTTAAAGAAATTGCACGGGATCGAACCAGTACTAGTCGGAGAAGCGGATCGGTTGATGACGATAGACGACGTCAAAGCTTTGCAGGACGTCAGTTGTCTGTTACTCGAACTGCCGCAACGCGAACTCGGCGGATTGCTTTCGTCGCGTGAAGAACTCGAAGTGATCTGTGCGTATGCCCGTGAACGAGGAATCCGTCTTCACTTGGACGGTGCCCGTTTACTTGAGGTCTTACCGTATTATGAGGCAGAAGCAAAGGACATCGCGCAACTGTTTGACAGTGTTTACATCTCTTTTTATAAGGGACTCGGCGGCGTCGCAGGAGCAATCTTAGCTGGACCAGAACCGTTTTGCCAAGAGGCACGAATCTGGAAACGTCGCTACGGCGGTGACTTGATCAGTCTATATCCGTATATTCTGTCTGCCGATTTTTATTATGAACAACGAAAAGACCGCATGGCAGAGTACCATGCAGCCGCAAAGGAGCTTGCGAGCAGTTTGAATGCGATTTCGGGCATCTCGACTCGTCCCAAAGAGCCAGTCTCGAACATGTTTCATCTCTACTTCAAGGCAGAAAAAGCAGTCGTCGAGGAAAAATTGATTGAAATCCAATCGCACGGAAAAGTTGGTATCGCTGGTTATCTCGTTGAGAAAGATAGCGGCTGTGCGACGGAAATCAACATCGGCGACAGTTTTCTCGCGTTAACGCCTATTGAGCGTGAAACGGTCTACCGTCAATTGACGGAGGCGTTCTCAGAGGATTGAACAACATCAGGAGCGGGAATTGTAGGATGGAGGCGACGATAGGTGTCGACTTTTTCTGCAATCATTCGCTCCGTTTCTTGTAATGCTGCTAGTTGTGCTAAGACGTTCGCATGGTGGGCTTCAAGCAATGCGAGCCGTTCTTGCGTCGTATCCTGCTCGCCGTGAGCAAGAAACAGCGTCACGTAAGAACGGATTTGCTCGATCGGCATATGCGTTTCGCGCAAGCGAAGGACGAACCGAAGCCACGTCACATCTTGGTCGTCGTATCGACGTTGACCGTTCTGGCGCTTCGGAAACAGTAGCCCTTCTTTTTCGTAATAGCGGATCGTATGGGCACTCGTATCGGTCAATCGACTGATTTCAGAAATCGTATACATACATCTCACCTTTCTGCTTGACTTAGAGTTCACTCTAAGGATTAGACTCTCACTATACCAAATCAAAAAGGGGATATGCTACATGAAGTACACGGTCATTACAGGAGCAAGTTCAGGAATTGGATATGAGACGGCAAAACTACTCGCAGGAAAAGGGAAATCACTCGTTCTCGTCGCGCGACGGACGTCTGAGCTCGAAAAACTTCGGGATGAAGTCAAACAAATCTCACCAGATAGTGATGTCATCCTCAAGTCGGTCGATCTCGCAGATAACCAAAATGTCCATGATTTATATGAGGGACTAAAGGAACTCGACATCGAAACGTGGATCAACAATGCTGGATTCGGCGATTTTGATCTCGTCCAGGACATTGAGCTTGGGAAAATCGAGAAAATGCTTCGCTTGAACATCGAGGCGCTAACGATTCTATCGAGTCTGTTCGTCCGCGATCATCATGACGTTGACGGAACGACGCTCGTCAATATCTCGTCAGCAGGTGGCTACCGGATCGTGCCGAACGCGGTCACGTATTGCGCGACGAAGTTCTATGTCAGTGCTTATACAGAAGGGCTCGCGCAAGAACTGCAAAAAGGTGGGGCAAAACTCCGGGCGAAAGTACTGGCACCAGCTGCGACTGAGACAGAGTTTGCGGATCGTTCGCGCGGCGAAGCAGGTTTCGACTACAGCAAGAACGTCAAAAAGTACCATACGGCGGCTGAAATGGCAGGCTTCCTGCATCAGTTGATTGAAAGCGACGCGATAGTCGGCATCGTCGACGGTGAGACGTATGAGTTCGAATTGCGTGGTCCATTGTTCAACTACGCAGGATAAAATGGAACAAGGTCCCTTTTTCGAATGAGAAAGGGACCTTGCTTATGTAAGCATGATTGATACGAATTTCAGCAATGAATCAAAAAGGGACATCCATCATTTATTTTTTAAAGAGTTTTTTTGCTAATTTCCAAACGACATAGACGACTGCACCAATAATCAAAAGATTCATCAAGGCGCCGAAAATCATGAATTGTCCCACGAGTTAACCACCTTTACATACTTTTTAGAGCTATAAGCATTCTATTTACGTTTTCGCTTTGAAAACCTCAAGCTTATAAAAAATAATGCCATCAGCATGATAGCGATGTTCACGGCTAACGTTAATCGCTCATTTTCGATCACTCGACCATTCAAGAGATTCAAGATGATAACAATCAACATAAATGACAATAAAAAGTATTTTATGGATTTTTTTATCATGAACGACTTCCTTTTTTTGTGTTCTTGTATTAGTTTAAACATATCGCGGATTTTAAAACAAGGGGATTCAAGTTGGACGAAACATGTCAGAACATTGGATGTAACGTCAGATGACCATTGTAAAAGAGGTGATCGAATGAAAAACATGATGTTCTTAGGACTCGTCGTTCTCTTACTCGTGATGCTCTTTTCACTTCATTACGGGCTACACCTCATCAGTGATACGACGCTGAAAATATCTTTGTTGGCTTCACTGATCGTAGTATTGATTGCGCGGAAAAAATGGAAGATTACGTTTTCTACTCCGGAATGATCTAGAGAACGTATGAAGAATTGGGAGAGAGAGAATGAGCGTCAGTGAATTTTTTGACTGGAAAATCAACTTAGATGATGAACTGTATGCTGTCATTGATGAGAAGGCGAGAAAAATGGTAGTGATGGGGGACTTCATCGAACTGACTGCGGTCTTGTGGTTGGATCGAAATGATGTCCTTCAGTTAAAGCCGACATGGGATTGTGTCATATCCATCGATGATGCTACAAAACAAATTACGATTCGCTCGGCAGAATCACTGAACATGAAAGAAGAATGTTAAGAGGTACATAAATCGAGTCCATTCGTGCGATCGCTGAATGGGCTCGATTGTTATTTAAAGTACGATGTCTACTTTAATTCATGTTGAACGGAGCCAGTCACTTCAACATGATGCTGGTCGTATACAGTCGTCAGTACATGATCTTCGACGATTTCATAGTTGTATGTATAGTCTGGTTCATTCGTGTATTTGATTTCCAGCACGTATCTTCCGGTCTTCGACTCAAAGACCGTTTCTTTTTTTGAAATATCTTGGTCGTATTCTGATTCAACTAACATTCGTTCAATCTTGATTTCAGTCATCGTTTTAGAAACGAAGAGGTAAGTCGGATAGGCAGCTATCAAGATGACGAGAACGATAAGTGTATAGATGAGTGGACGTACTTCTTTTTTCATACAATCACATCCGTTCCGATGAAATGAATAGAGAAGCTAGGTATTCTATATTGAAGATGAGGAGAGATATGTGATGGGAAAAAACAAGGACGAGATACCGTACTATATGAGGAACGTTCCGTTCTTCTTCCTAACGGCACTCCTCGCACCCGTCGCGGTACTACTTGTACTGCTCAATTGGGATAAGCTCTCTACACAAATGAGAAATAACCATTTAACGTTTTCAATCCTAATGACCATGTTATATATCTCAAAAATACTGTCTGACGGCCTATTTAAAATCATATTCGCGGTTTTTACGTGGACGTTGATTCTTTTCGTGACATACATCTACTTCGGTGGCGGTAGAAAAGGAGGGGAATCATGAGTAAGTATCATTTATCGAGCATTCGGTTAGTTCTCATTGTCGTCATCACATCGTCAATCTTGTATTTTGGATTCGATTGGGAACTCGGGTATGGCATCATTTTTTTAATAGTAACAGTAGGGTATACCATATATCTCAACTTCAAATCAGCCCAAATCGAAAAGGCTGAAGCAGAGACGAAGAACGATTGATTTCATTTGAAGTCAATCGTTCTGTTTAAATATGACCCCACCGAACTAAATCGTCGAGATAATCACGATACGATTCCGATTATTATCTTTTTCACCGACGCACTGGAATTCACCTGCTTTTACACAAATAGACCGTTGGACGAGTGACGAGTCCAATGGTCTATTTGTGTTATTTGTCGTCCTGTAGAACACATTTCATCGCCTTAGATCATTTTATATCCCATTCGTCTCGCCTCGATGAAAGCAGCAGCAAGAAAGGCGAAGACCCCCCAAAGGATCCATGCTGCCCCACGTCCGACGAGTAAGGGATCCGTTCCATAAAGCGATGTGCCCCACGTTAGAACGATTCCGTCTAAAAACGTCGCCATTAACAGTCCGAGACTGACACCCGGCACCATCTGTTCAGCATTTAAACGAGCGACTTTTTTTATGATGATGACGGAAATCCACGAGACTGGTAAACCGATCAGGAAGGCAATCACGTTTCCAGCGTTTTCGAACATACCGATTCCAGATCCGAATCTGACTGACAGGGCACCGACGAACCAGAACGCTACACCAAGTACGACCAAGACGATAGCTTGTCCTTTCGAAAATAGAGGGGGCTTGTTATGCGTCATTTTTATTTCCTCCTTTAAAAAAATGTAGTATTTACTACATTAATAAATGTAGCATCTACTACGCTTTTTGACAATGCCATGGTGTATCGATTGTAACTGTCACAATATTTTTATCGAAGTGATTTCGTTTTCGTGAAAAACAACTTGAATAATCGCCGATTCAGCTATAAAAAAGGTCAATCGATGACGATAGATAGGTACAGATTGTTCTTTTGAAAAACTGTCTTAGTACATGAACGATACATAGAAGGAGTTAATGACACCATGAATGAAACCTTACCGAGACCGCTACGCTCACCAGCGATTTTGTCGAGCCTTGAAGCAAACGTCGCGATGATCTATTTTGATCGCCAACGACGTGTCGTCGACGTCAATGACTTGTTTGCGAAAACGATGAAATATAAACGAGACGAGATGATTGGCTTACAGCACCATACGTTTTGCACACCAGAATTCGCGAACAGCCGTGAGTATCAAGATTTTTGGACACGCCTGTTTTCGGGATTCAGTACAGCGGATAAAATCAAACGAGTCGATGCCCGGGGCGACATCTTGTGGCTTGAAGCAACCTACATGCCGATCTTTGAGGGAGAAGAAGTCGTCGGTGTCGTCAAAATCGCCAGTAACATCACGGACCGGATTGACCGGGTACAAGGATACGCGAAAAGCTTCCAGACGCTTGCTGAAGGACTGAATCTGCAGTCGATTCAAGGATCGAAAGAGGGCACCCAGCTTCAAGAGACGATGAACACGATCTCGAGTGAAACGGCAGAAAACCAACAGACGTTCGAAACGCTGTATGACCAAGCTATCGAGATCACGAAGATTGCTGATACGATCAAGGAGATTGCTGCTCGGACGAACCTGTTGTCACTGAACGCGGCAATCGAAGCGGCACGGGCTGGAGAACACGGTAAAGGCTTTACGGTCGTTGCAAGTGAAGTCAAAAACTTATCGGACCTAGTCGGCAGTGCAGTTATCGAAGTGCGCACGAATACGGAAACGATGAATTGTCAAATCATGGCGATGATGAAAAAGATTGAAGCGTCCCATCTCGAAGTCGCGTCGAGCCTTGCGACGGTAAAAGAAACGATGCAACGCTTTACCGCAATCGAAGAGGTCGCACGACAACTCGAGCAACAAACAGAGGATTTCAGGTCGTTTATTTGAAAAGGATATGGAAAAAGCGATGGCAGTGGGTCATCGTTTTTTTGTTTAGTCAGATGAGTCGTTTTGGAAGAGTAAAGGCGTGGGATATAACAGATGAGCCCGTTGACCACAGAACGGAGGCACGTTATAATTCAAATAGACGTTTGAATGTAAGGTAAAAGGAGGCAACGTCATGGCACATGATCATCATCACCACCATCATCATACCGACAATAAAAAGGTACTGGGCCTGTCGTTCCTGATCATCACCGCGTTCATGGTCGTCGAGGTCATCGGCGGGATTTGGACGAACAGTCTCGCGTTGTTATCTGACGCTGGGCACATGTTAAGTGATTCGATTTCACTTGCGATTGCTTTGTTAGCCTTCCAGTTTTCGAGTCAAGCACCGGATGCGAATAAGACATTCGGTTCAAAACGCTTTGAAATCTTAGCCGCCATCATAAATGGTGTGACGCTGATCGTCATCGCCCTCTATATTTTCATTGAAGCCATCCAACGCTTCATCGATCCACCCGCTGTCGCAACGACCGGGATGCTGATCATCAGTGTCCTCGGGTTGCTCGTCAACATTCTCGTTGCCGGGATCATGACACGCGGCGGAGGGCATGAGCACAACCTCAACATGCGTGGTGCCTATCTGCACGTCTTAAGTGACATGCTCGGATCCGTTGGTGCGATTGCAGCTGCTCTTCTGATCATGTTCTTCGGTTGGGGATGGGCGGATCCCTTGGCGAGTGTCATCGTGGCGATCCTCGTCTTACGGAGTGGCTATTACGTGACGAAGGCATCCGTTCACGTCTTGATGGAAGGAACGCCGAGCGACGTTGATATCGATGAGGTCGTTTCGACGATTCAGACGAACGAAGCTGTCCTCGGACTACATGATCTACACATCTGGTCGATCACGAGTGGGTATAACGCATTATCGTGTCACGTCGTCGTCAAGGAGGACATGACTGTCCGGGAGTCAGAGTCGATTCGCGAACAGATTGATCACGATTTGAAACACGTCGGGATTAATCACGCGACGATCCAGGTCGAGACGGATCAGCACGCACATGGCAATACGTTGTATTGTGACGGCAAACACGAATCGCATACGCATTAAAAAAACGAGCACGCGTCCAAGTCGGACGGGTGCTCGTTTGCTTATGCTCAAATGATCGGCACCGTTGGTAGAAACAGCGTCGCGAACAGACTGATACTCAAGAACATCGAGTATCCGAAAAAGGTCGTTTTGGCATTTCCAGCAGCTCGGTTACCTAAGTACATGAATAAGACGATGGATAAGAACGTCAAACCCGTCAATACGGACGAGTGGTGTTGATCCGGCGAAGGAGCAAGCGACTGGACAAGATGCGCGAGACCAAGCGGCAGGACGATTAAGAGAAAGTAGTAGCCTAGACGTGCCTCGGATGGGACGTCGACCTGTTCCTGTTCGGTTTCATAGTCATAACGCGTTTGCGTTTTCATGGATCTTCACCTCCCTATGCGTTTTAGTATAGCGAATGAACATGTCGGCTCTGTTACAGACGGGTAAGAATGCCTTAACAGACGATGACGATGTGATGACGAAAAAAGAATGGGCAGCAATTGAGAAAAATTGTAAGATAGACAAGAAGTCGTTTTAGGAAAGGAATAAAGCATCATGTCACGTGCGTTTCGTTTTATGTATGTCTCGGATTTGTTATCGACCGTCGGGACGAGTTTTGTCTATATCGCAATCTACTGGGTGAGTGCGGAAGAGATCAGTGCTTCTGGCGTTGCCCTGATTGCGACTGGTGTCTTTTTAATTCGTTTTCTTGTCTCAACGTTCGTCGGACCATGGATCGACCGATTCGTCAGTGCATCGTTGTATCAAACATCAGTACTCATTCGCTTGCTTGCGCTTGGGATCGCGTTAGCGGGAATCGGTCTGACAAACGTCGTCCTACCGTGGTTACTCGGCTTACTCGTCGTGCAGACGATTCTGCAAATCATTGGTGGCAATGCTGTCTTCACGTGGGTCGTTGATCTAGTCGAAGATGACCAATTGCCGCAAGCGAATGCTTATCTTGCAACGATTGAGCGGATCGGTACGCTAAGCGGATTTTTGCTTGGTGGGATGATGGTCGCCCATTTCTCGATTGCGAGTATCTTATGGCTCGATCTTGGTCTACATCTCGTCGCCTGGTTACTCGTTCGACATATGACAGGGCAAGTCGCAGAAGGAGCGCGTCAAGGTTCGTACCGCGAAGCGTTGCTCGAAGGGATTCATCACGTCGTCCGTGACGGTCGCCTTAAATGGATCCTTGGTTGTGCGATTCTCGCAAACTGGATGATCACACCGATGAATACCTTACTTGCGCCATATGCCAAGAATGTCTTATCGGGAAATGCTCAGACGTTTTCTGCACTCGAACTGGCGACGGTGATCGGGGGAATCGCGATGTCGCTCCTTTACGGGAAATGGATCGCCTCCGTACGACAGGATAAGCTGTTTCGTTTTGCCGTCGTCTTGCAAGGACTCGCGATTGCGATCGTCGCCTATGTCTCGTTCGTTCCAGTGGCAGTTGGTGGGTTCGTCTTACTCGGGATGGCGCTGACGTTGTTCGGAATTCCGTTTGCGACCTTGTTACAGCGCTCGACGCCTGCGCATTTGCTCGGCCGGGTCCGGACGGCGATGGTCGCTGCATCAACGGCATGTTCCGCGCTCTGTTACGGTCTGTCGTCGTACTTGACGTCGTTCTTTAGCATCTCGTTCGTCTTCCTGTTCTTTGCCTTGAGTGGTCTTGTGATGACCAGTGTCTGGTTACTTCTTCATCGTACCGTTTCCTTTGCTGAGGTACGACAGGACAAGGTCGGATGAAATATCCGCCTTGAGGTGGAGGTAAGCGGTTTCGCACTCTTATACACTAGAGATAGAAATGAACGATGAGGAGTGGAGTCGATGGAGAGTTTATGGATCACGGCGTTATTGTTTTTGATTCCGATCAGTGGGATGACGGTCTTCTTAAATGTACTGTGGCGCCGAATGGAAACGGAAGGCGTTTCGGAGTGAGGATGAACTAACTAAACAGTGCGTCTGCTTACCAATTTTAGATTGGACAGCGGACGTTTTTTTCATTTGAGGCATAAATGGTCGTAGGAGAATCACCTCAGACTCGTTAAATCTACACTTCCCGTGTAAACTGATGTAGTAAGTAGTTTTATGATGTTTCGATTAAACATAAGGGGGATGAATCACCATGAAAGCGATCATTACAGGTATGAACGGAACGGTAGCGCCTGTCGTTGCGGATGTCTTAGCAAAGCACGACATCGAGACAGTCGCCTGGGACCGAACGAAAGTCTCGACGACTGACGAATCCGCGATGCGCACGTTTTTAGAAACGGAACGACCAGATTATTTTTTACATATCGGGATGGGGTCTGTTAGTTGGACGGAAGCGCTCGTCCGCTTGTGCCAGGAATACGAGATTCCGTTCTTTTTCACGAGTACGGTGTCTGTTTTCTCGGACGACGTGCCGGCACCGATTGACAAGGACGCAGTACCGGATGCGACCGACGAATACGGTGCCTATAAGATTGCCTGCGAACAAGCGATTCAAGCACTCGATCCACAAGCAAAAATCGTTCGGATCGGCTGGCAGGTCGGGACGGAAGCTGGTTCGAACAACATGGTTGATTTCTTCACGAACGAGATGAAACAGCACGGCGTCATTCGGGCGAGTCGCGAATGGTATCCGTCAAGTTCGCTACTTGAGGACACGGCGGAAGCGCTCGTTACGATTTTACTTGAACACGAAGCAGGTCTCTATCAGTTGAATGGTAACGATCGCTATTCGATGTACGACTTAGCGCGTGCCTTGAATACGCTTCACGCAAAAAACTGGACGATCGAACCGGTCGATGAACCACGCCGCGATAACCGAATGGCGACGGACGTCGTTTTGGTCCGCCTGTTGTCAGAACGATTGCCCCTCTAATCAAACATCCCGCTCTCCTTGACACGTGTCAAAGAAAGCGGGATGTTTTTTATTGAGCAACTGGAGTTTCTGCTGAAAAGGCAAGCGTTGGTCCAAAGATTTCGTAATGCAGTTTATCTGGTGATGCCGTGAAGTGTTCGATCACATATTGAATCATCGCTTCCGGGCCACAGACGTATGTCAGATCCGTGATGTTTGCGATGACGTCTTTCGGCAGGCGACCTGCTTGATCTATCGCCTGATGCTCCGCGTAACGAATGACTCGCGCACCACGCTGTTCAAGCATAACGAGTTGTTCGTTAAATGGACGATTGCGTTCATCTTGGACGGCGTGATGTAACGTTACATGGCGACCAGCAGCTAACGCTTCGTCTGCCATCGCAAGCATCGGTGTGATCCCGATGCCACCAGCAATCAGAACGACTGGTTCGTCTGAAGCATCGAGTGTGAAAGCACCCGCTGGCGCACTGATCAATACCGTGTCACTGATTGCAGCTGCATGTAAGTAGTCCGAGACGATGCCTTCTCGTTTGACACCAATCGTATAAGTATCCGTGTTTGATGCCGTCGTCAGACTGTATTGACGATTGTGCCATAAGCCGTCTTTGTCTTGAATCCGTACCGTAATGTATTGTCCGGCTTGGTAAATGGGGAGCGGACCGTCCGTGCGGAAGGTCAAGGCGCGAATCCCATCCGCTTGTTCCTCGACATCCGAAATCTCGACTGTTTGATAACCGGAAAAACCTTTTGCTTGCTCATCCTGCGCGTAGAGTTCGGCTTCGAGCGTGATGAACAGATCGGCAATCTCCCCATATGCTTCTCCCCACGCGTGCAAGATGTCTGGCGTTGCGGCTTCTCCTAAGACATCTTGCATCGCCCCGAGCAATTCTTGTCCGACGATGGGATACATCTCCGGTTTGATTTGTAGACTACGGTGTTTATGTAGCACCGGTAATAAGACCGGCTTTAACGTCTCGAGTCGATCGATGTGAGCAGCAGCGGCATACACGGCGGTCGCGAGTGCTTGCGATTGGCGGTCGCTCCGTTGATTCGATTGATTGAAGACGTGTTTCAGTTCCGGATGAGCTTGAAACAAGCGCTGATAAAAAACTTTCGTGATCGCGGCACCGTGCGACGCAAGGACGGGAACAGTCGATTGAACGATTTGAATGGTAGAGGTTGATAACATAAGACCACTTCCTTTTCACTAAGTAATGAAGACAGTCTTAGTATTTCGCAGCCCCACCTTTAATACAACATTTAAAATACTAGATTAAAGAATACCGTGCGTTTTGTCACAAGCAGGTCAAGATTTCGTCAACGATTCGTCACGATTGGTTGGAAATCCAGAGCTTCGAGAAATCAAAGTAACCGAACGAGTCAATCGTGATGTTTTGCAGCTCGATCGGATACGGAATCAGTCGTGTATCGTGATAGAACGGGATGAAATACGATTCGTCGATCAAGTAACGCTCGATCGTTTGATGAATCGGGAGCCAGTCTTCGAACGGTGTCGCGTCATATTGTTCGATCGATTTCAACATCTCTGGCATCTGCTGAAACAGTCGGATCGGTGGTGAGAACGTGTTCGTCATGAACTGATAAAAGGCGTACTGGATATTTCGCTCAAACACTTCGGCATGGATGGCGAGATCAATCGTATCGTAGACATGAAAATCCGTGATGCTCTCTTCAAATCCGACCTCGACGAACTCATACGGAATCCCGTCTTGATCAAATCGCTGACAGAGCCAGCGTGTCACCTTGTCCGTAAAATCAGTTAGCTTGATTCGGATCGGTTGCGTGAACAAAACGGCAGGACCATCCGGGACAGTATACGGTTGACTATAGGACTCAAGAAAACCACAGTCGTTCGGTTGTGCCCGTTCATGGAAGTCATGAATGCCATTACGGACTTCCGCGACGAGCCGATGGACATAATGTCGCGCGGCTTTGGATTCAAACGGACCACCGGCGCGTGGATGGAGCAAAACGAGACCAAACCCGGATTGTGTCGCGATCGTATCAATCGGACTGGAGTCAGATGCCGATGTCCGGTAGACCGGGTCATATTGCTCCGGCATCTGGATGAACTCAATCCGGTCGAGCAGGGCACGGATACCAAAGTAATTCGGGAACGCCGTCAGAACGGTTTTCTTGTCGTCATGTTGCGTCAGTTGGAACGGTCCCGTTCCAATGCCGTCCTTGATGATGCTCGTGTGAATCGAGGCAAGCTGCGGAAAAATCGAACTCCGGCGCTGATCGAGTGTGAGATCGACCCGGTACGGACCGTTCGAGACGATCTGCTTTACGTGCCGATAGGAATAAGCGTAAGTCGGATAGGCAATCAAGGCACGCAGACTCTTCGTCACTTCCTTACTCGTCAGGAGCGAGCCGTCATGAAATCGGACGTCCTTCCGTAAGAAGAGACTGAGCGTCGCCCCGTTCCAGACATAGTGATGCGCCAGTTCACCTTGAATGTTGCCGTCGACGTCGATCGTAAACAGCCGGTTGAAGACGTTCTGGACGAGGTGGGCACTATGGATATCGGCTGCTTCTAACGGGTGTGTCGTCAGGAAATTTCGTTTTCGCGGAATCAATAACGCGTCAGCCGTCGTCTGTGTATAGCCGAATTTTCGTTCCAGTTGCCGCATGAAGCGTCCTGCTTGCGCCGGCGACCAGTCCCACGTCAATTCCTCCGTCACCGATTCGATCGAGTCACGGTCAATCCGCTCGAGCATCTGTTTCGCATACTCCCGTTCGACATGGCGCAACCAGACGAGTTCACTTAAGTTGCCTCGTCCGCGACCGCTCGTGTAACCAATCCAGCCGTCTTCCTGCCATTTATTGAGATATCGTTTCGTTTGTTTAGGACTGAGATGGATGGCGTCGGCAAGCGTCGCAATCGAGTAGTGTCCATTTCGGCAAGTCTTCCATAACATAAAAAGATAAGCATCCATCGTCCTTTTCCTCCTTAAAAGGGGACATCTTTTTTGAACGACGTCCATTTTTCCTGCGTCTTGTCTTGTTTATGATACAGGTAGAGAATGGAAGGTGACAATATGAAATGGAAAGAAATACCGAAACCAATTAAAGTACGTCTCATCACATCGTTTTTCAACCGGGCTGTTTCGTTCTCGATCATGCCGTTCATGGCCCTCTTGTTCGTCCAGGCATTCAACGAAGTCATCGCCGGTGCATTTTTGATCGCGATGGTCTTCGTCAGCTTCATCACGAATCTACTCGGCGGATATCTTGCCGACCGCTTTTCCCGTAAACGTCTGCTTGTCACGACTTCTGCGCTCACGGCGCTGACATTCATCACGATGACGATCTCGTTGACATTCGATTGGATGCTGTTGTTCATGGTCATTTACGCTGTCTTCTCGGTGACAAGTAATCTTGGTCGACCGGCAATGAGCGCAATTATCATCGATGCAACGACGAAGGAAAACCGCCAAGCGGTTTATGCGCTTGACTACTGGCTGATCAATCTCTCGATCGCCATCGGTACGGCGCTCGGGGGCTGGCTCTACGTCAGTAATCAACTGCTGTTGTTCGGGATCTTAAGCTTCACGTCGTCCGTTTTACCGATTGCGTACTACCTGTTTCTTGACGACACGCCACGGACGTGGCAGCGTCAAAAACTTCGTGGTGTCCTCACGGATATTTTCACGAGCTATCAACTCGCTTGGCGGGACCGTCCGTTCGTTAAGGTCGTCTTTGGTTCGATGTGTATCTTAGCGGCTGAGTTTTCGATGGGCAGTTACGTCGCCGTCCGACTCGCCGATTCGTTCGAACCGCTATCATTTGCCGGGTGGTCGATCAACGGGGTCCGGATGATGAGTATCATCAACATCGAAAATACGTTGCTCGTCGTCACGTTGACGTTCATCGTCCAGCGACTAGCGAAGCGTTTGTCTCCGCGCCGGACGCTCGCTGCGGGTCTCATGCTGTACACGATCGGTTACGTTGTAGTGACGAGTGCCAATAGCATGACGGCACTGATGGTCTTCATCTTCATCGCAACGATTGGCGAGTTGCTCTACTCCCCGGTCTTGAACACTCAAAAAGCAAACATGATGCCAGCCGATCAACGCGGAGCGTACTCAGCGTTCGCGGGAACGTCGTTTGCTGGAGCGGACTTACTTTCTCGATCGACGATTCTAGTCGGGACCTTCTTGATCCCGTCGATGATGAGTGTATATCTCGGATTGATCCTCTTAACGGGCTTTGGATTAGTCTATACGAGTCTGTTCGTGAAGGAATCTGTCGAACGAGAGCGAAACGTATCTTAATAAGGGGGAATACAGATGAACTTACCAGATACTATCGAAACGCCACGGCACCTGTTACGCCGCTGGCAAGAAGACGATGCAGAAGCATTGTATGCTTACGCCAAGGATCCAACTGTTGGACCAAAAGCAGGCTGGGCGCCGCACGCGTCACTTGACGAAAGCCAGGAAGTGATTGGCATTTTCCAAGCGTCACCTGGTGAATATGCCGTGACCGATAAGGAAACGGGGGCAGTCATCGGGAGCTTCGGATTTCACTTCAATCGTCGGCCGGACGATTCGATCACCCATGACCGTCAAGTCGAGATCGGCTATGTCCTCGCACCTGATTACTGGGGAGAAGGGCGGATGCCGGAAATCGTTGAAGCAATACTTGATTTCATCTTCCGGGAACTACCGATCGATATCGTCTGGTGTGGTCACTTTGATTTTAATGACCAATCACGCCGTGTCGTTGAGAAACTCGGGTTTACGCCTATTCTTGACCGACCATTCGTCTTAGAACGAATCGACGGACGGACCGTGACGAGCCATGTCTACAACTGGACGCGTGAGCGGTATGAAGCAAAGAACGGGATGAAGAATACGTAATACATCAAAAACGACCTCAGCGCTGAGGTTGTTTTTTGGTATCAGAATTAAATAGATTCTTTAGAGTTTTGTATTTTTTGACTAATCTTGCTTAGATGTTCGGAGAAAGATAACTGCAATCGTAATCGAGGTCAAAACATAACTCACGAGGACGGCGGTAATCTCTGACAAATTAAATACAAACAAAAGCAGCAGTTGAGGCACGAAAAAGACGGACACTGCAATCGGTAAAATCCATGTCTTCGTCTTCCATGCCGTGACGAGAATCCAGGCAATTAGAAGGGCGCCAATTAACCAACCGACACTCGGAGATAACGTGATTTTGGGCGAATCAATGAGTCCGTTGACGATCAATAGTCCAATGATCAGGAGAATATGAACACTTCCATGAATACCATAACGCATGATGCGAGGGCGAGCGCCATCACGTAATGCGTCTTGACGGAATAAAAACGCCAGGGTCGTCAAATAAACAGCGCTAATCAGCAGGAAGCCACCAACTAGCAAGATACTGAATGTCGTTGTTCCATTCAGCAGATTTTGGAGATAGAGAAAACTCGATGCACCGAGAAAGACTTGCATGACGATCCAAAATGCTTCTATCGGATCGAACGCCATCTCTTTAGAAATCGACTGGATGTAGTCAGCCGGACTGTCACCTGTGATCGCGCGAACCGATTTGCCATCCGCTTCCGCTTCAATCAGATGGTCTTCGAGTTCAAGGACGATCTCGTTCGTCGCTTGTTCATTTTTTCCCGAAGCAAGCAGGTAGACCTTCAAGTCTTCCAAAAATCGGGTTGATTCCGTTGATAGGGTCATCTCAATCATCCTCCTTTAAAATGCTTTCAACACTTGTCGAAAGGTGTTGCCATCTTTCCTTGAAGGCGGTGAGTTCTTCTGCACCGCTCGTCGTGATCGAATAATACTTCCGTTTTGGACCGGACGGAGAGACGCGTGAAGTCGCTTCGATCCAGCCCAGTTTTTGCATCCGGATCAATAAGGGATAGATCGTTCCTTCGCTGATGTCAGCGAAACCGTATGCTTTGAGTTTCGTCGCCAGTTCGTAACCATAAATCTCTTCTTCCGCGATCAGTGCAAGTAAACAACCGTCGAGAATCCCCTTTAACATTTGCGTCGATGACATCCGCATCATCCTTTCGCTACTTGGTATTACAAGGTAATGATATACCAAGCTATTTTGTATTGCAAGGTAGCTGGAGGAAAAAGATTTATTTCCCTGAAAAAAAGGTAAATAAATCATAAAGTAGATACGTCGCTTGTTTAGAAAAGGGAGGTATTGATCGTGGATAAGCGGAATACTGTCGTCTCGGCAACCGTCGTCTTCATCATCATGGGTATCGTCATGGCTGTCTCTGCGTTTGGTTTCGGCATTCGTTATGGTGAACCGGAGTTGTTACGTATCGCGATCTTCGGTGAAGTCGCAACAGCGATTTTTCTCGTCTGGTACATTCGTCGTCATGCCACGTTTGCTGCCGTCGGGTTTTCGAAATTGCAGTCGCGGGGTCTAATCTGGTACATTCCGTTACTGCTGATCGTTCTCGTTCAAGTCGGATTGATCGTCAATGCGTTGTTCACGTCCTCGATATCATCATCGGCACTTCAACTTGTCGGAATAGTCTTCCTGACGACCTTATTCGTCGGTTTCAATGAGGAAGTCTTGTTTCGCGGCATCATCTTACGCTATCTCAAACCGAACGAACATCCGTATCGTGCCGTCCTCATCAGTGCGCTTCTGTTCTCATCTTTCCACTTGCTTAATTTGATCGCCTTGATTCCGCCGGCAGCGATGTTGTTCCAACTTGCGAACACATTCGTCTTTGGTGTGTTCTTAGCGATCATCGCACTGAAGCTGAATAACCTCTGGCCATTAATCATTTTCCATGCGCTGTGGGATTTCGCGAGCATCGCAGCGGATGTCGTGAACGTCAATTTAGGCATCACTCCTCTTTTGACACAAGCTTATCTACTCGTCGCGATTGTCATTCAATTGATCTTGTTGAAACGGCACGATCTCAGTCACCTGAATGGACCGATGAATCCACGTAACGTTTGAATAGCTGACTCTCCGTTGTTTGACGGGGAGTTTTTATTTTTGAATAAAGCTAGTATCAATGATTAATATGTAATATATTACTTGTATGAAACCTACAGATGATTTAGCCATTGCACGACTTCCTCTCAGTGAGGAAGTATATCGACGTTTACAGCATCACATCATCACTTTACGCCTCGCCCCAGGCGAGAAGGTGAACGATCAAGCGCTCGCGGAAATGTTCGGAGTCAGCCGAACACCGGTCCGCGAAGCCTTGAAACGACTCGAGGAGGAAGGATTGATTTTTGCGAAACGGGGCTCGCGGACGATCGTGACAGAGCTTGACGCTGAACAGGCACAGCAAACCTATCCAATCATCGCGACGCTGCATGGGCTGGCAGCGCGTCTTGCCGGACCGCAATTGACGGAAGACGACTTGATGGAACTTCAGACGATCCATCAACAGTTCACGACGGCAATCGATCAACAGGAGACGGAGACAGCACTGACGTTAGACGATGCCTTTCACGATGTCTTTGTGTTGCGCAGTCAGAACGCTCAGCTACGAGAAACGATTCGCCGATTAACACCGCTGATCCGCCGGCTTGAATACGCCCAGTTCGATCGACTCGGACGCCAATCGATTGCCGATCATGCGGCGATTTTGATTGCATGTCAACAACGGGATGTCGAGCAGCTCGTCCAGGCGACGGAACATAACTGGAACGGGCTCGGACGTTTACTCGTCTCGACACTAAAGGAGGAGCGCTGATGCGACCAATCATTTATGGGATCTTGGCGGCGATGTTCTTTGCCGTCACCTTCATCTTGAATCAATCGATGCAAGGAGCAGGGGGGCACTGGATCTACAGTGCGTCGCTTCGCTTCTTCTTGATGTTGCCGTTCTTCGTCGTCATCGTCTTGATGCGTCGGGGAATTGGTCGCGTCTTACAGGCACTGCGAGCCGACTTCGGTTTTTGGTTACTGTACGGAACGATCGGTTTCGGACTGTTTTACGGTAGCATCTGTCTTGCTGCCGATCATGCGCCGGGCTGGCTGATTGCCGGAACGTGGCAATTGACGATCCTAGCCGGACCGCTGCTTGCTCCCTTGTTCAAGCAACGGATTCCGTGGTCGGCTCTTAAGTATTCCGTCTTGATCGTCCTCGGTGTCGTCGTCATGCAGTTATCCGTCGCTGGAAGTCTATCGCTGAAATCCTTACTGTTCGGTGCCTTGCCGGTGCTCGTCGCTGCGATCGCCTATCCGCTTGGGAACCGGAAGATGATGGAACGGTATGGGGAAGAGCTCGATGTATTCGAGCGGATCCTCGGGATGACAATCGCGAGTTTACCGTTTTGGATCGTTCTCTCGGTGATTGCTTACATACAAGTCGGTTTGCCGAGTGTCAGTCAAGTGACTCAGTCCGGCTTCGTCGCCTTATTCTCGGGCGTCATCGCGACATCGCTCTTTTTCTACGCAACGTCGCTCGTCCGGACGGAACCGGTCCGGTTAGCTGCGATCGAAGCGACCCAGTCGTTTGAGATCGTCTTTACCGTTCTCGGCGAGATTCTGTTTCTCCATGCGGGACTGCCGACGGGACTCGCGACACTCGGGATCATCCTCGTCATGCTCGGGATGACGTTGCATAGCTTGAATCAGGTGGAGCGGACGGTCGTCCGTCCTGCGAAACGAAAAATCAATTGAGAAAGTAGGCTGTCAGATGGTTTTAACAGGTACACTCGTCAATACCGTCCTGATCATCGTCGGGACGTTGCTCGGATTGATGTTCCACCGGATTCCGGAACGGATGAAGGAGACGGTCTTGCAGGCGATTGGTCTAGCCGTCGTCGTGCTCGGGATCCAGATGGGGATGAAGAGCACGAACTTTTTGATCGTCATCGGTAGTCTTGTTCTCGGAGGTGCGATCGGGGAATGGTTCCGTCTCGATGAGAAGCTCGACCGGATGGGGGCATGGCTCGAGCGTAAGATCAGTCGCGGTCGTCCATCAAATATCGCCGAAGGCTTCGTCACCGCGACGTTGATTTTCGTCATCGGAGCGATGGGTGTCCTCGGTGCGCTCGACGGTGGACTGCGTCAGGATCACGACGTCCTCTATACGAAGGGGTTGATTGACGGCTTCACGGCGCTCGTCCTCAGTTCAACGCTCGGGATTGGCGTCATGTTCTCAGCGATTCCCGTCTTCCTCTATCAAGGGGCGATTGCACTGAGTGCCGTTGCGATCACGAAGTTCATTCCCGACGCCGCGTTGCAAGAATTCATCTTGGAGATGACGGCGACCGGTGGGGTGATGATTGCAGCGATCGGTCTCAATCTCGCCGGAATCACGAAGATCCGCGTCGCGAACTTGTTACCGGGCATTGTTATCGTTGCTGTCATCGTGACGGGCTTACATCTATTCTAACGAGACATCCCCGCCTGTCCGAAAGGACAAGCGGGGATGTTGTGTTATGTCTCAATTAATTCATGTGTCTCGTATGCCGTGATTGTATGTCCATCGTAATGGAAGTCATGCAGTAACGGGTGTTCGGTCGACAGAACAATCGGTAGGTAGTGCCGGAGGTTGCTGATGACACCCATGTTATCGTCGCCTAAAATCCAGTCGAGTGATTTCCAATCGAGGATTCCTTCAACTGTCATGACCGGTGTTGGAAACGGACGATCTTCTAAATCAGCCAGGTAGAGGTACATGCCAGATGTCTCTTCCCCATGTAAGCGAACGATGCCTTTTGATGTCACTGAGGTGAGCGTGATGCCTGTCTCTTTAAACGTCTCGCGGATGACGGCGGCTTCCGGTGTCTCGCCCGGTTCGATCTTACCACCGACACCATTCCACATGCCCATCGCCGGACGTTTTTGCCGATTGACGAGTAAAAAGTGGTCTGCGTGTCGGATTAAACAAAGTGTATAACGATCCATGATTTACGACTCCCGTCCTAAAAAGTGTGTGTTGTACAGCATCTCGAATTGGGCGGGACCTGCGACCGGTAACTCGGTCGTCGTCGTTTCTTCAATCCGTAACGTCCGCTCAGTCAACGTCTTTTGTCCGCGCGGCGTCCGCATTGCAACGAGGCGACCTTTATTGAACGGCGAAGCGTCGCTCTGCTGGATGATCTGTTCCATCTTCGATAAGTCATCTGTTGTAATGGGTGTCTCTTGGTCGAACCGGTAACCTGTCACAAATTTCGCTTGTCCCGTCCGCTTCATCTCAAGTGTGTCATCATTGATGATCCGGTAACTGCCGCTTGCGGAATCAACGGTCTCCCCACTCAACGGAACAGGAACGAGCGGTAAATTGACGCCGAAGCCGGTATCGAGCAAGTGCGTTTCATTCCAAATGACCGCAACATGGGTCGGTCCGGTCGCTGACCAGGCGTCCGACTTCGTATCGTAAACAGTCGCTTGAACGAGTCGAACGGGACAATTTAGTTCCTGCAGGACCCGGTGCAGCAGTCCGTTTAAGTCATAACAGACACCACCGCGTCGTTCTGTCAGAAACGTCTCGATGAAGCGCTCGTCGCTAAACGGACGGATTCGCTTCTCAAGGACGGTCGTATTCTCGAACGGTAACTGGTAGGCGAAGGCTTCGAGTAAGTCAGGTAACTGATCAAACGTGATTGCATCGAGCGGAAACGCAATTCGCTGTTCTAAGTCTTTCATCCAATCCATCTCTGATCCCTCCTTTGTTCACTACCTGATTATCCCATATTGCTTCAGAGAATGTGAATGTTAGCCTATATTATCTGAAAATAAGGATTTCCCTTTTGTTCGATGGAAATCTTTGATATGCTGAGACAGGATTAATTAAGAATGATTCTCAATGTCGAATCACGAATCAAAGGAGGTCTCACCATGAGACGGAAAACTTGGATGACAGCGTTGACGCTCCTCGTGTTGAGCAGTTTGATGCTTGCGGCTTGTTCTAGTCAAGCAGAGCAATCGAACGAAAAGACGCGGACGATTACGCACGAAGCAGGAAAAACGAAAGTACCGGAAAAGCCGAAGAAGGTCGTCGCGCTCGAATTCTCGTTCGTTGATGCGTTAGACGAACTAGGCATCACACCGGTCGGGATTGCACAAGAAAACAAGACGGATGTCTCTGGATTACTCGGAAAAGACATCGAGTTCACGGAAGTCGGTACACGCCAACAACCGAATCTTGAAGTGATCAGTTCCTTGCAACCGGACTTGATCATCGGCGACTTCAATCGTCATAAAGGAATTTACAAGCAATTGCAAGAAATCGCACCGACGATCATCTTGAAGAGTCGCAATGCGACGTATGAAGAGAACATCGATTCGTTCAAGACGATTGCGGAAGCGGTCGGCAAAACGAAACAGATGGACGATCGCCTTGCGCTTCATGAAGAGCGCTTGCAGGCAGCGAAGAAGAAGGTTGATCCAAAAGATGACCGGAAAGTCATGGTCGGTGTCTTCCGCGCCGATTCACTGACAGCACACGGTGAGACGTCGTTTGACGGTGAGCTGCTCGAGAAGATCGGTATCGAGAATGCCGTTACGAAAACAGCGGAACCGACTGTGACGATCACGTTAGAGCAGATGGTCAAGTGGGATCCGGACGTCATCTTCATGGCGGAAGCCGATCCGAAGTTACTGAAAGAATGGAAGGATAATCCGCTCTGGAATCAGATCACAGCGGTCAAAAACGGAGAAGTCTACGAAGTCAATCGTGACCTCTGGACACGTTACCGTGGTCTGGACGCTGCTGAACAAATCGTTGACGAAGCAATTCAATTGCTCAAACAGAAATAACGAACGACAAAAAGCCGGAGCAATCTGGCTTTTCGTCTTGATGAAAGGGGAAAGATCCGGTGCAGCGGAAACGTCTGATTTTCGTACTTATCTTACTCAGTTGCTTGGCCGTTTATAGTAGCTTGTTCTTTGGTATCACACAGATGAATCCAATCCACTTAGTGCAGGAGTGGATCAGTGGCACGACCTCTAAAGCGGGACTCGTCCTGACGAATCTGCGGTTGCCGCGTCTCTTACTCGGGTTGTTGCTCGGAGCGAATCTTGCCGTCGCTGGAGCGATCATGCAAGCCGTGACGCGTAATCCGCTCGCTTCACCACAAGTCTTTGGTGTCAACGCCGGTGCGTCGTTTCTTGTAGTCGTCAGTCTCCTTGTCTTTCCGTCACTCGGGACGGCGAACTTGCTTTACTTCGCCTTTGCCGGTGCCTTGCTCGGTGGCGTGCTCGTCTTTTCGTTCGCTTCGATTCGCGGGATGACGGCGTTAAAACTCGCCCTCGTCGGGATGGCGATTCATCTCTTGTTGACGTCGCTAACGAAAGGCTTGATTTTGTTCAACGACCGGATCACGAACGTCTTGTACTGGTTGTCCGGTTCGCTCAGTGACGCAAGCTGGCTCGAACTCCGGATCGTTCTCCCATGGTCGCTCGCAGGTTTGATTCTTGCGGCAAGTCTCGCGAAGTCGCTCGCCGTTTTCCAACTCGGGCAAGACGTCGCGGTCGGACTCGGACAAAAAGTGACGTGGATCCGTCTGCTTGCCGGCATCAGTGTCGTGTTACTCGCAGGGGTAACGGTTGCCGTTGCCGGAGCGATCGGCTTCATCGGTCTGATGGTGCCGCATATCACGCGTCGCCTTGTTGGTGAGGACTACCGGATCGTCTTACCCGTCTCTGCCGTCATCGGTGGTCTGTTGTTGACGTACGCCGATGTCCTGGCGCGCTTCATCGCCTATCCGTATGAATCACCAGTCGGCATCGTGACATCATTGCTCGGGGCACCTTTCTTCCTTATCTTGGCACGCCGCCAAATGAAAGGGGGATTACGATGAGAGAGAGGCGTCGGATTCTACTTGTCGCAGTAATCGTCCTTGTCACAAGCTTCGCCTTACTGTCGGTCGGTTCGATTCAGTTATCGTTAACGGAACTCTGGCAGTCGTTCTTTAGTGGAAAGGATGCCTTCATCGTCCAAAATTACCGGCTGCCGCGAACGGTCCTCGCCTTTTTAGCAGGAGCGAGTTTCGCTCTTGCTGGAGTCATCTTACAAAGCGTCATCCGTAATCCATTGATCTCACCGGACGTGATCGGAGTGACGAACGGAGCGTCTCTGTTCGCTGTTTTGATGATCGCCCTCGTGCCGGATGGTCCGCTCTTGTTGACACCGATCGCCGCCTTCATCGGAGCAGCACTTGTCATGCTGGCGTTGATGATGCTTGAACGGGGAGGAAACGTCTCCCGCAGTTCGTTTGCGTTACTTGGTATTGCCGTTAGTGCGATCTGTGCCTCGGGAACAGAATACCTGTTGATTAAATTTCCACTTCAGACGAACGATTCACTCGTCTGGCTTGCTGGAAGTCTGTTCGGGAAAGGGTGGCAGGAAGTGTTGATCTTAGCGCCTGTGCTCGTCGTGATCGGTGCGATCCTCTTCTATCGCCATCGTCAACTCGATGTCTTATCACTTAGTGAGGAAGTCAGCATCGGTCTCGGCTTACCAATTCAGCGAACGCGGCACGTCTTCTTGGCGCTCGCTGTCGTCCTAGCCGGTGTTGCCGTCGCGACGGTCGGTGCAATCGGCTTCATCGGTTTGATTGCTCCACATATGGCACGCCGTCTCGTCGGACATAAACACCTCGCCGTCTTACCGATGGCGCTTTTACTCGGCGGTGGGTTACTCGTCGTCGCTGATGCGCTCGGTCGCGGAATTCATCCGCCGCTTGAAGTGCCAGCCGGATTGATCACGGCAATCATCGGTGTACCGTACTTCCTGTATCTCTTACGAAGAGAGCGGGCGGCCTGAACGGATGAAAGTGAACAAAACAATCCCCCTCATTTCGTAATTGGAATGAGGGGGATTGTTGTATAGAAGTTTTTGTTTAATTCATCATGAGGCATGTTTTTCACTTTATGCTGAGCGGACTTCCGAACCTAGATTCAAGAAGATCTCTTCCAACGACGCTTCCTCGACTTCGAGTCGATACACGTTAACGTGTTGCGAGACGAGGTAACTATTGATCGTAGCAATATCGTGTTCACTTTGGACGATGAACGTCGAGTGAGTAGAGGAGACGTTGACGTCTTTCGCAAGTGTCGACAACTTGGTCTGCAGATGTTGTTGTGTATCATTGTCGAGCAACGCATGTTTTACGTGAACGGTGATGTTCTTCTCATGTTCTTCCCGTAACTCCTCCATCGTGCCTTGCGTCTGAATCGTTCCGTCCTGCATGATCGCAATCTCCGTACACAGTTTTTCGACCTCGTCCAAGTTATGAGACGTTAAGAAAATCGTCGTTCCGTCTGCTGCGATCTTACGAATCAAAGTATGAATCCCGAGAATCGAGTTGGCATCAACGCCAGACGTCGGTTCATCTAAAAATAGGATTTCCGGTCGATTAATCAGGGCTTGGGCGATCCCGAGCTTTTTTTTCATCCCAAAGGAGTAGTTCTTCGTTTTCACATCGATGGCGTCTTCGAGTTGTACATCACGGAGGAGTTGTTTTAACTCGTCCGTCGTCGTCTTCAGACCGAGGACTTTACTGAAATACTTCAAATGATCGAGCGCCGTGAAGTTTTCGTAAAAGGTCGAGTAATCCGGCAGGACGCCGATTCGAGTTCGGACGTCCTTCAAGGAATCGTTCGGTGCTCCGAGTAACTCGAACGTTCCGGATGTCGGACGGACAAGACCCGTGATCATGTTGATGAATGTTGATTTACCGGCGCCATTTTGACCAAGGAAGCCGAAGATGGCCCCTTGTTTGATTTCGAGATTCAACTGGTTGACGACGGTCTTATTGCCGTACTGTTTCGTTAGATTGGTTGCGCGAAGGGCTAGCATCATAAATCTCTCCTTTTAAAGATCATCAAGCTCGCGATGACGAAGACGGCGATATGGATCAAGACAAGATACGTGTATGCAGTGTTTTCTTGCGTGTAGTAATAATAGGGCGTCAAGTAAGACAACGTATCAACGATGACATTCTTCGAAATAAGACTCCACATCCCAATGACTGGAAGCGCGATCGAGATGAAGATGCCGACGAACATCGTCATTGCAGAGCTGTTGACGACTGTTGAAAGAAACAGCGACAGACCGATGAAGTAAGAGACGAAGATGATGCTTTGGATCAAATCGACGATCGGGAACGATTTTGAAAACGGGACGATCAACAAGAGGGCAACTGTCAGACAGAGGACCCAGAACGAGACGTTGCCTAAAAACTTTCCGAAAATGATGTTCTCACGAGATGTTTTCGTCGCAAGAAAACGGATCGTCTTCGATTCGATCTCTTTGTTAACGCTACTATGAGAAATACTCGTCACGAATAAAGGAGATGCTAAGAACAGAAGCAGCATCAAACCGATGATATAGGCGTTGTCACCTAGACCGAGATCACTAAGTTGTCCTTTGAACTGGCTGACAAGCTTAGCGGAACCAATCGTCACACCGAACAAGACGACGATGATCAGGATGGCTCGAATACTTTGGAAAAGCGATTTAAATTCTCGAAGTGTAATCGCGAACATATCGACACACCTTTCTGTTTGAGTTTAGTATTGCCGTGCTATCTTTTTATTCTTCGTGACGTTAGTGATACCGGCGATCAAATAAGCGATTGAACCAAAGACACCGGCGAGTAATGTGAAGATCCCACCGAGAATTGCAGTAATGATCAACATCTTTCCTGCTGAACCGTTTTTGCGAATCCGGACGATCGAGACGATTCCGCCTATCGTACATAAGAGGGAGACGGCACCAAGGTACAAGAAGAATTGTTGGAAGGATGTGAGGATTTGGGTAGACGTGACATCCGTAATGTTCTCATCCTGGATGAATTGATCGACCAACTCCTTCATGCCAGCGTGATCCGCAATCGATCCAGACAATAGAAACCCACCTAAACATAATGATCCAAACAAGACGATACCGATGACAGCAAATATGTATTCCGTTGTTCTTTTCAATTAAAACACTCCTTTTCCTTATTTTTCCGATTTGACAATCCTAAACTACCATGACTCGAATCACTATGACAAGCGAAATAATGAATATATTTTAATTATTTATTGGTTAAATGTTTAATTAATATCAAAAATACTTTAACTTTATTTAAGTAAATGCTATTATGGTGACATGGGAGGGAAATGGTAAATGAAAAAAGATGATGTTCCAGATTGGGTTTTATCTCTAGAATTGGAAGAGATGGAATTCGTTAAAAAATTCATCGTAAGCTCGGGTTCTTTGAAAGAACTGGCGAAACATTATGATGTCTCCTATCCCACAGTCCGGATTCGCGTCGATCGGATCATTCAGAAAATCGAAGTGAATGAGAAAATCGAGAATGAACCGTTCATCGCATACATTAAACAAATGGCTATCGAAGACCGGATCACGATTGAAGATGCCAAAAAAATCATCGAAAAATATCGACTTGAGAGGGGTAACAATCAATGAACTTTTTCATTTCTGCTCTAATTATCAGTATCTGTTTAGGAATACAGTATTTCTTATCAAGCCGTCACAATCCGTATCTCGGTATCATCATGCCAATCATTTTAGTGATTTTCCTGACATGGCGTTACTTTGATGGTAGATACAATAGTTTTTTAGCCTATGTATTGATTTTAGGAGTCGGCATGATTTCACTGTGGGAACAATGGTCGCGTGGTCGAAAGAAGCTTAAAGAGAATCAAGAAAAAGAATTAGAACGGATGCGCGTCCACGATACATTGTGAGTTACAACGATACATATCGTTTTTTAGAGAAAAATGAGAGTCGCCTCGGTTTCGATGATGAAACCGAGGCGACTCTCATTTATGTGATCCGGGCTAGATTCATATTACGGCATATTAATCGAGTTCAATCTTCACTGTCGTATCCTTTGGAAACGCATCATCCGCCGCAAAGAGAACGAATACCTTCTGGTCATCAGGAACTTGATAGACTAAATCAACGGTTGACTTATATGGTGAGAGATACTGATAACTGTTTCTGAATGCTTTCTTATTATGATTGACGTAATCAACGGTTTCATATTCGTTTCCGTCGAGCGACGTCAATGTAAAGGTGCCAGGTCGGTAAATAGCATAAGCGCCTTTTACTCTATTATCGGGATCGTACATGACAACAGGAACCGTAACGAACCGATAACCGCTCTTTTCCTTTAAATCGAGTTCTTTCGGTGTTGGAATGAGTGATTTAGCGTAAAACAGTTCAGAGGTGGCTTCCGGATCGCCTGGATAGGTTTGGATGACGCCTTTTTTCATCAGTTTTTTTAGTGCTGTTTGATCACCTGATTTCTTGTCAGCAGATGTTTTTGGATCAGTGGTCAAATCCTTTAATTTTTGTCCGCTCGTCTGTTGCTGCGGAGCACTCTGTGTTGTAGTCGTTGAGGATTCCGTTGAGGCGAACAAGAACAGGCTAACCACTCCAATACACAAGGAAGCGGCGATGGATCCAAGTGCCCATTTAAAGCGCCGTTCTGTTGCTTGCGTATTTTCGACGATACTGCCGAGTGCCGCATTCGGTGTGATGCGGACGGCACGCTCGGCAGGGAGCAAGGCACCTAACAGACCCGTGATCACCGGAATCAAGAGCATGATGCTAAGGAAACCAAGTTCTTGGACCGGGAACTGTCCGTAAACGAAGCCAATCATCCCAAGTGCTGTCAGAAGACCGATCACGCCAGCACATAGTCCTGTCATCATTCCTTCACTCAATACAAGTAAACGGATTTGCACGTCTTGCCAGCCCGTCGCTTTAAGAACAGCAAGCTGACTCTTGCGTTCATTAACGTTTTGCCACATAATCTCCGTCGTCGTCAGGATGGCAATCAGTAGAGCGACACCCATCGCGACGTAATGCATCGTGCTGACTTCAAGCGCGACATATTCGCCGAGCCACGTTGCGTACAAGACGCCTTTGAGTCGGAACGTGATGAAGAGGAAGAAGATGAACAGACTCGTCGGTAAGGCGATCGCGACGACCGAAAGCAATGTCCGTTGCCAGTACGTGACGAGCTGATTGATGCTCATCCCAAGCACGCTACGCGCACGAACGAAACGACGACCTTTTGAGACTTCACCGGAACGCATGCTTTCATACGGTTTGATGCGACGGATGAGCGTCATCGGCACGAGCGATCCACCCCAGTAAATGAGTAAACCAGCAAGACCAATCAATAAAATCCGACCGATTGCGATCGGGTTGTCCGTTGTGACCCAGAACGAACCGAGAATCGTCCAAGCAATCAAGACGACGAGTGTTCCGAGCAGCGTGGCTTCGAGGAACAATAGTTTTGACAGTTGACGCGGACGCCAACCGAGCGATAGTAAAATCGCAAACTCTTTTTTTCGCGCATACAGCAAGATGATGTTCGAGCTGAAGACATAGACGAGTGCGACGGCGATGACACTGGCGATGATGCCGCTCATCCCAACTTTTGCTTCCTGAAAGATCGCAATTGAAGACCCGAGTTTAATCCACGGTTGTTGGACCCAGCCGAGTGCTGATTCATCTTTTAGACCCGGTAAATAGGTCAAAGCGAGCTGCGGTGACGAGCCGAGGGTCACGTCCGTGATTAAACCTGTTTTCTGTTCGATTTCTGTTGCCACCTGTTGGAGCTTTTTCTCGCTAGCAGCATTCATCGTCTCGACACCTTTGACGTTGACGCGGATGGCAGAAATCGCTTTGGCACCACGAATTTTAAACGCAGCATCAAGCGTCGTCAGCATCGATGGTGGTTTCGTCAGGAAATCGTACGGATCATTCGTCGGTTTAACGTCTCGAACCGGATTGACGGGACGTTCATTTTTATCCATGACCCACTGGGCTTTTGACGGGAAGTATGTTTCCATTGGCAGTTCCGTCAGCGGATCTTTCGAGATGTTCAATTTTTTCGGATCAAAGACCCCGATGTAGTTCAAGTTGACCTTTGGCCAGTCCGTGCTTTCTTTTCCGAACATCCGCGCTTCCCGGTACATGCTGCGTTTAGCGAGTAAGGAATCTTGCTCGACTTGTTTCGGTTGGACTTGATAGGTGAACGGCCAACGTGATGCGTACGGACTTTTGATCGAGCGGTAGTCGATCGGAGACGGTTTTAAGGCAATCCAAGTAAAGGAATTACTGTTCGTCTCTTCAGCAGTCGGTAACGTATGTTTTAAAATATCATTGACGAGCTTTTTCTAGACATCTTGTGTCGTGATCGTATAACGTTTCGCACCACTTGTCGGTAAGGAGTCTAAGTATTTATTTCCGCCTTTTTGTTCGACTTGTTGTACCAGATCGTTAATGGATGTCTCTTTCGACGGAAGCTCTACTTTTTCGTACGTGTAGATGCGTGTCGCATCGACGTATTCACGATTGTTCAACAGGATCGGAATTTGGACACCATCTTCACCAAACGAGGTGACTTGATCATCTTTTGAAAAATAGTTACTATAGGTTCCTTTGGTCGTCGCTTTATCTAAGCCGACGAGTGCGGCTTCCGCCTCAGGATCAACCCCTGCAATCATGACTTGACTCCCATACTCAAAAAGAGGCTGCTTTCCAAGTGGAAGGGGGGACACGCCTGATTTTACTGCATTTTCTGTAGGTTCCCATCCCGCAGCTAAAAAGGTGACGCCACTCGAAGATTCATTCTGTAACCCGGTATCTTGCGTGTCTTTGATCGTCAATTTATAAATCCCTTCTTGATCGATCGTATGCGTACCGATACTCGAAAGTGTTTGGTTATACCCAATCATCGCGATTGGGGCAGCGACTTCGACGTCAGTCATTTTTTTGATCGTCTCGTATTGTTTTCGCGTGATGCCACCATCGAGACCACTCATGTAGTTTGGCTCGAGTAACTTCAAGTCTTCCGTCACGCTCCGGCTGCCTTCCGGTCGGACAACGATATCGTAAGAGGAGCCCCAGCGCTTTTGCAGTTCATCGATGACGGTTCCGTTATTGGCTTGTGTCGTTCCGATCAAATAGCTCAGTCCAGTACTGACGATAAGAACGCCCACAAGAAGCAAAATGAATCGCTCTTTATTGCGCCACCAGGAATTCCAGATAAATTTAAGCATCGGCAACCCCCTCCCGTGGTAAGATGTACTGTCTTATGATGGACCTTGCATCAGCCATCAACTGAAGTGAAGTGTGGCTGACGATATGTACCGATTCAGTCATGGATAAAAACCCTCCTTTAAATGAATGCTCCGTATTCCATATGTAAGTAAATATATCCAATAATTACCTAATTATAATTGAAGATTGAGAAAGTGGTCTACAAAAACAGAAAAATCAGAAAAATGAGTCAATCATTCAATTTAAAAATGATAGTAAAGGGGACAACCATATTATCAAGTGGGTAATTCAAAAAGATTATGAAACTTGAAGGAATGTAAAAGCGTTAATGAATTGACACGCGTCATACAATAAAACGAGAGAAAGGAACAGATGGTCATGAGCGAATCCATTGTTTATTTTGTAATTTTTGTCCCTCTGCTAGTGTTTGCTATCGTTCTATCGAGAGGAAAAGGCGCATCATTGCTTGCAGGATATAATACGTTGTCTGAAAGTAAGAAACAAGATTATGACGAAGTCGCCCTATGTCAATTCATGGGTAAGATCATGTACGGCATTTGTTTTAGCATCCTGTTGATCGCTGGGAGTGAGCTGTTTGGATATCACTCTTTGTTTACTTTGGGCGTCATGCTACTATTCTTTCTTATTGTATTCGCAGTCGTCTATTCGAACACGAGTGACCGATTCAAGAAAAAGAGATAATTTTGTTCACGTCAGCAAGACCTCCATCATTTAAACCATAATGAGAAATCCCTTAAGACGATTAACATCGAAATGACTTTCGTCGTTCATATGAAGATATCAACCCTCATCAATCGTGTATGAAAAAATGTGTATGGGTAACTCCGTCGTCTCGATCGTTTCGACCAATGTCCATCCTAATTTTTTATAATATGCTGAAGCGTTTTCTGTTTTTAAATAGATTGTTGTGATCTGTCGTGATTTGGCGTAGACGATTAATTGATTGATGAGTTGTTGCGCGATTCCTTGATTCCGATAGACTTTTTCAACGAATAAAGAAGCGAGCCAAGGCGTATAGGTTGGTCGTTCGTTCAAGTCATTTTCAAAGAGGGAAACGGCTCCGATACACGTGACATCATCTAAGGCAACGAACGTCACAGGATATGGTTCACTTGGTTTTTTGTCTAAAAAGTCTTTTATTTTTTCATAGCGTGTCGCCCCTTTTTTCTTTTGAACGAATTCGGTATGAATCATTGTGGCAACCACTTTTAATTGTTCAGGATGATTCGATAATGTATCAATGATCATCTTCTCATCCTCCTTTCTACAATTGTTGTATCGATCATTAAATTAATCCGTCCTGCAACAGTTATTCAAAATAGTATATCTGTCCTCATCGCAATAAAGGAGCTTTGGAATGAACTTCAAACAATACTTGCATCAACGTTATGGAAATGTAAACTTATTTGATCGTTCCTTTGTCGAGAAGGATTTCGTAATTCACGTAGACTTAGTAAAGGACCTGTATCAGTTAAAGAAAGATTCAGATGAAATCAACGAGGAATACTTCAAACAGGCATACCAAAAATCAAACGAATTGTTTGAGGATCTATTCCGAGAAGCGGAGCCTCTTTATTTCGTCGTGCATGTGAGAAGTGAGCGCGATAAGTATCAAAAGTCAGCGACGAAAGTGTTTCGTCATTTAAGACGTAGAGAAGATCAATACAACATAAAGTTCGTAGAGAGAGTGATTGATGAAGAAGAGCAGGTATCCGAATATGCCGTGTTATTACCGAACAAAACCGCGTTAGATTATAAGCGTGTAATCAAAGCAATCTGCAATCAGGATTTCCCGCCGCTACAACCAAGATTTCGTCAAACGTATACATACTATCCGGAGGTCTTTTTCGTGAACGTAGATCGAAATATCGTTTTGAATATCTATGATGATCGCGGTTGTTTCCTTTTGTTCGGTGATTCAGCAACGTATGATATGTTCAAGAAGAAATATCGTAATGATATCAGCTAATCGATTTTAATCGCTTTTAGAAATACTCAAGCTAGTGCTAAGAAGCCGATCACTGAAAAAATAAAAAGAACTAATAGAGAAGTGAGCAATGTTAACGCGAGGATTTTCCCCGTATTTCTTAGACTTATGATGGCGCACACTATCGCAAGCAATAGTCCAGCTAACATATAGTTCGTACCCCAAAAACCATTGAACGGTAAGAGCTTAACAGTAAGGAAAGTGAAAACCACGATGCCGATTGAGGTCCATCCTAGATGCTTTCGCATAAACTACCTCCTCGAAAATGAATACGCATAGTCATAATTTGGTTCTTTTTTAGCATATCATTACAAATGTTTACAGTGAAAGAGTTTTGTAATCGTCGCCTAAAGATAGTCTGAATGAAATGCGTGTCATACACCTACTCGTCACGAGATATACCAACAAGCAGCAAACGATGGAACAGCTATCAATCGACAAACAATCCCTCACTCTAATCAGAATGAGGGATTGTTTCGTTTCAACATTAGACCGTCAACTCGATCACATTACCTTCCGGGTCCGTGATCGTACTTTCATAATATCCGTCACCCGTCGTCCGGGGATCGTCAAGGTGTTGTACACCTGCATCCCTTAACCGATCTGTCCAGTCATCAACTGCTTGTTTGCTGCCGAGCGAAAAGGCGAAGTGAGCGTAGCCGAGAATATTTGCCGTCCGTTCCATGATGTCCGTCCGTTGCATCAACTCAAGACGCGCACCACTCGAGAATGTCAGGAAATACGATGTGAACCCTTTCGTCGGATTATGATACCGATCGCCTGCCGTAGCATCAAAATGTGTTTCGTAGAATTGACGCATCCCGTCAAGGTCTGCCACCCAGAGGGCGATATGTTCAATCTTCATCTCCATTCCTCCTTTTTTCAAGACGCTTTTGCCAATCGCTGTCTTAACAACATCCGGTTCAACCCTTCCGTAGCGACCAGCATCAAGAAGATGAGACTGATCGTAAACCAATGGAACAACGATAAGGAATAGGACGTCGCCAGCCAGCCGAACAATGGCGGCATGAAGGTACTACCGGTATAGGCGAATGCCATTTGTACCCCCATCAGCCGTTGCGCCGCAGCCTCCCCGAAGCGAACCGGCGTCTCATGGAGCATTGCCGGATAAATCGGTGCGAGACCAAGCCCGACAAGTACGAAACCAAGCGGCATCCAGGCAGCGGGTGCGAGGATGAAACAGGTAGCTCCGACGAATGCCGTCCATTGACCGACACGAATCAAACGACGATTCGACCAGCGCAGCGACAGAAAACCACTTATGAAACGCCCCGCGGTGATGCTTCCGTAGTAGACGGAAATCCACGTCGCTGCTGACGTCACGGAAAAGGAACGGACTTGGACAAGATAACTACTGCCCCACAGCCCGACGACCGCCTCGGCTCCACAATAAAAACAGAACGCTGCGAGTGCGGCAATCAATCCGCGTGGTTTTCCGGACGACGTATTTACGGTCTGAACCTGTTCAGACACGTGTTTCGGAGCCCGTTTCCAGAGCGGTAAGCTGACGATCAAGATGATCATCAAAACGAGTTGCAATGCACCGACGACGAGGTAACCAAAACGCCAGCCGGAATCGAGCAATACGCCAGCCATGATGAGCGGACCAGCCGTCGCACCGATGCCCCAGAAGCAATGGAGCCAGTTCATGTGATGCGCTTGATAATGGGTGGCAACGAAGTGGTTTAATGCCGCGTCAACGACTCCAGCACCCAGTCCGAGCGGGATCGCAAGAACGAAGAGCCAAATCAAGGACGGAGCAACGTAAAAACCAATCAACGCCAGTGCCGTCAAACCGGCAGAAACTGCCGTGATTGGACCCGTTGAATAACGTTCGATCAGACGACCGCTAAACAGACTCGAAACGATCGTTCCGGCAGCAATCGTCATGAAGAGCCATCCCGCCATGTCGAGCGGTGCGTCGAGATCGAGCCGCATCACGGGCCACGCTGTACCGAGTAACGCGTCCGGAAGACCAAGACTGATGAAAGCCAAATAAATCAAAGGTAATAGTAGACGGGTCATCGGGTGAGTCCTCCTAACGGAATTTGTTCAATGAATGATTGGATGCTCAGTTGCATCAAACCATCCAAATAATCGGTTTCCCAGTCGCCTTGCCGCAACCGAGGTAATTTGTCGAGCGGAAAGCGCTTGGCGCATCGATCCGTCAAACGTGCTAATCCGTCATCCGAGACATCTGACGCTGTAAACAAGATGACATCTGGGTTCAAGGTGACGCTAAACGAGAGGATGATCCGGCTCAACGCCTCATACCAGTCGTCAGAGTGTGGTGCAGTCGTTGCGAGTACTTGACCGACATTTCGTTTCTCGTCAAACGGAATGAACGAGATCTCTCCAGCAAAGTGATGCGCTCCTCGGACGACACGACCTGAAACGGCGACACCGGCTCCCGGTCCGTTCGTTCCGAGATACATATAGACGGTCGTATTGTTATCAGAAGCTTGCGCCCGAACCGCCGCATTCATGTCATTTTCGACGATGACTGGTCGCCCGAACCGTTCCGTCAGTTCTTGTTGCAAGAGGCGACCGTCAAGCGACGGATAATCTGGGGCGAAAAGGATCGTGCCGGTTGTATCAACGGCACCAGCGACACCAATCGCAAGCGTTTGAATATGTGGATGATCGTCGAGTAATGTTGTCAGCGTTCTCAATAAAACAAATACATGATCCGACGAATTGAACGTCAACCGATCCGTTGCGATCAGATGTCCACCGACGTCGTGGATGCGATACTGCAGATACGTGCGTTCGAGATATAGAGCGAGTCCGTGGAAGCGATCCACGCGATAGCGATACCGTTTTGCCGGACGCCCTCCGCGAACCAATTCAAGTGGTGTCTCTTCAATTTCAAGAGCAGCGATCATCTGATCGATCTGTTTGCTCGCAGTCGGAAAACTGACATCCAAGACTTGACGAATCGCAGGGATCGTATCCAGATGGTCGACTAAAAAAGCGTGACGTGTAAGTGAAATGAGTTCAGTCAAACAAAGACCTCCAATCTAAATCACTTATTAAAAAAGTTTAATAAGTTTTGATTTGAGTATAGCAGGTCGGAAGAAAAAGACAAGTTTAAAAAAGAGGTGTAGGATAAGAATATTTAGAGAAATAACGTTTCATCCTATCGTTGTCTGGATATATAAAAAGAAGATAAAAAATTTTAGTCATATATCTTTAATTCATACTATTCCGATTTGTAATATCTTGGATAGCCTGTAACAGGAGGTAGATGACGAGAGGAGCTTATAATCATGACTACCCAACTATCAACCGACCTAGGATCCCAAGATATTTTAGCCTCCCTGCGAGATAATGTCGCGATGATTCGATTCGACCGGCAACGTCGTGTCGTCGACGTCAATGGTTTATTCGCAAAGACGATGAAATATAAACGAGAAGAGATGATCGGGATGCAGCATCATCTCTTCTGCACGACGGAGTTTGCAATGAGTGACAGTTACCAAGCATTTTGGCAGAAGCTGTTTAGTGGCTTCAGTACGGCAGATAAAATTGAACGCATCGATGCGCATGGTCAGTCGATTTGGCTAGAAGCAACCTATATGCCGATTTACGATGGAACGGAAGTGACCGGTGTCTTGAAGATTGCTTCCGATATTACGGATCGTCAGCAGACGATTCAAAAGTTCGCGACTTCGTTTGACACGATTGCTAGTGATTTGAATACACGATCGACGCATGGCGAGCAGGAAAGCGAAGCGTTACGGCGAACGATCGAACAGATGGCCGAGACGACCCGTGATAACCATCAGACGATTGAACGGCTGCAACGCCAGGCACAGGACATCGCTCAAGTGACTGAGACGATCAAAACAATTGCGTCACAGACGAATCTATTGTCACTGAATGCATCGATCGAGGCAGCGCGAGCCGGAGAACACGGCAAAGGATTCAATGTCGTCGCGACGGAAGTCCGAAATCTCTCAAAGCTCGTCGAACAAGCCGTCGTCGATGTCCGGCAAACGACGCAGCGAATGAATGATGAACTGCAGCGGATTGCCCGTGCGATGACGCAAGCAACGTCGGATGCACAAGCAAGCGTCACGGTCGTCGCAGAAACGGTCGATCGCTTCCATGACGTTCAAAGTGCGGCATCGACGTTAACGGAGACAGCGCGAGACTTTACAAAAGCAATTTAAGTGAGAGACGGCATTCCGGTAAACGGAGTGCCTTTTTGTATAAAAAGTACCCCTATACTTTGGAATAATATGTTAATATACTACAAAACGGAAAGGGAGCGAACTTCTGATGAATATCCGCACTGCTCGACCTGACGATTTTCAGGCATTGATTCCATTGTTCCAGCAAATCCACGATCAACACGTCGCCTTACGACCCGATCATTACCGTCCGCACGAGATGCCGGTTCCGGAAGACTTATTTCTGTCGCAACTCGAGAATCCGGATTTTGCATTACTCGTTGCGGAACAAGACGGGCTTGCCGGTGTGATCGTCCTAAAGGAAGACATCGTCGAAGGGAGCGGCTTCGTCTTCGATAAGCATTACTTACGCATCATCAGCCTCGTCGTTGCGGATACGCATCAAAAACAAGGCGTCGGGAAACGATTGATGCAAGCCGCTTACGCACATGCGGAAACGATCGGCTGTGACAAAATCGAACTCGGCGTCGATGACGCCAATCAAGAAGCGATCGCCTTTTACGAGGCACTTGGAATGGCTGTCCGCTCGAGACGAATGGAATGGAACGTGACGTCAAGCAGGGAAACGTCGACGTGATGTCAAACAACAGGTACTAGAAAGGAGAGAGGTCATGTTCAGATTACAAGTATCCGATCACGTATCGCTTCAATTGTTTGAACGGCACCATGCGGAAGGATTATTCGCCCTCGTCGATGCCAATCGCGCACATCTCCGCGAATGGCTCGGTTGGGTCGAT
Organism: Exiguobacterium sp. s78; assembly: GCF_018618985.1. Lineage (NCBI taxonomy): Bacteria > Bacillati > Bacillota > Bacilli > Caryophanales > Exiguobacterium > Exiguobacterium sp. s78. The sequence continues at coordinate 1,353,126 of NZ_JACSNB010000001.1, read as the reverse complement.
GGTGCAACAGAGACTATTACATATCAGGAGATCGTCATTCCAGCATGGCTGCAACAATTCGCCGATGGCAACGGCTTTACATGTGGCATTTATCTTCATGACGAGCTCGTCGGAACGATTAGTTTACATGAGATTAATCGGCATCTCGGGCAAACGTCGATTGGCTATTACTTAGGGGAAAAGGACCTTCGAAAAGGCGTCATGACGGACGTCGTCCGGTTCATCACGAACTATTGTTTCGAGACGCTCGGCTTAAACCGTGTCGTCATCGAGTGTGCGACCGGAAACGTCCGAAGCAGACGAATCCCGGAACGACTCGGTTTCACGGAAGAAGGCGTCTTACGGGACGCTGAGAAATTGTACGGGACTTATCACGACATCCAGGTCTATGCGATGTTACGACGGGACTGGACGAAAACACAGGAGGTGGCAGCATGCGCATCGAGCCAATGAATCAAGCGACGTATGACGCTTACTTACCGGTCGCAATTGAGGAGTATGCGGCAGATAAGTGTCGCGCTGGTACGTGGTCAGAGAACGAGTCGCTTGAGAAGGCGACTGAAGAGTTCGCGGCGCTGTTGCCAGAAGGTCTGAAAACGAAGGATCATTATTTGTTTACGTTTCGTGATGAGACAGATAGCGACATCGGGATGGTTTGGGTCCATGTGACGGAAGAATCACGCGGACGTTCCGCCTTCATCTTCGACGTCAAGATTACGTCCGACAAGCAGAACCAAGGCTACGGCAAGAAAGCGCTCCGATCACTAGAAGTGATATTAAAACGGATGAACGTCAAGAAAATTTCCTTACATGTCTTCGCGCATAACGAACGGGCGATTCATGTCTATGACTCGCTTGGGTATGAAAAAACGGATTATTATATGTCGAAACGTCTCGATGACAGCCATTAAAAAAGATTCCTCTTGCGCAAGCAGGAGGAATCCTTTTTGTTTAACGCCATGTTTGTAATGTATTCGCGAACTGGATATTCGTCTCCAGTTCTCCCGTGATCTCGCTTGCTGTAAAGTCATTGCCAGCGAGCCAGTCGGCAAAGTCGAACGTGACTGGTTCCTGATCACCACCGAGCGCGAACCAGACCTTCAACTCTTCCGGGAAGTAGGCAGACGTATGAATCGTTCCCGCCCACTGGGCATATAAATCAGCGAAGACGCCTTTATCGGTATCGTTGAGTAGTCGGAAAGCGGACTCCGCATCTTGAATCATGTGTTGATGGGTCTTCAACTCCATCATCCGACGTTTCGAGTCATCCAGATGATAGCGGTTTTCGTGTTGTAGCAAATCGAAGTGATTGGTGCACATGTTCGATTCCCGCACTTGGACGTCGCGTGCCGTCGCCTCGATGACGAACGAACGCGCCGATTTATCGTGGACGACGTACGTGAACGATCCGCGATGTGGAATTTCCTTGACGAGTGAGATCGCGTCGTCGACCGACGTGCACATCTCGAGGATGATCCGCCCGATCATGAAACTGACGAACCCATCGCCCGGACGACGACGGTTGATGAAGTTATAGCCCATTGCAAGACCATGTTCATTCATCCCGTCCATCCTACCGGTTACCCGCGATGCGGGACCGATGATTGCTGAGCCACCATCATTCGGTTGAAAGACGGAAAATCGACCATCATATGTCATCGGATGGTAATCATAGTTGCGGACGAGGAAATTATCACCTGTCATGATCGAACAACCGCTTTTCGGTCCTTCGACCCGATAATGCCCGAAATGGAGTAACGTATCCGGAAGCGACAGTTCAAGTTCGTCCTGGAGTCCAAGTAACTCGTCCCAAATATGCGGGGCGTACCGGAGAAACATCTCCTTCGTCTCGACCGGATCGACTTGAAAGCGCGGAACACGGATTTTCCAGTTGTCTTCCCGGTTATGGAGCAACTGGTTTCGTTTGACGTAACGCCCTTGTTCGCGACCGAACTCATAATGACTGCCGCGGAATTGCGTGATCTCATTGGCTACACGTTGCATACGATTCATCCTTTCTTCAACTGCTGTATGCTGATTATATCGAACGTGAGGGAGAAAGTCGTACGGTAAGTCTTTACCAAAGCACATCTAAAGTATGGGAATATTGAAAAAATAGTCAACTTTTTCATTCTTAAACCGATAACAAAAACGGGAGGGGATGGAATGAAACATATGTCAGTCAGACGGAAGATACAAGCTTTGATCGCAACAGCCGTCGTTGCGATGCTTTTGATTGCGGGAGCAGGACTCTATTTCTTGAATCAGATGTCGAATGCTTCCCGAGCGATGTATCAGCAAAACTTAATACCGATCCAGGAAGTAGCTCAAATCCGGATCGATACACGCGCGCTCGATTCTTTTTTAGTCGAGATGATGTTAACGAAGGACGAGACGCGGGTCACGGAACTGCAAGCTGAGATCGATACGCGTCAGGCGCAGATTCGTTCGTCGGTCACGAAGGTCGAAAAAACAGGGCATTTCGATGCCAAAGAAAAGAAACAGCTTGAAGAATTAAAGGATAACGTCCTCGCCTATGATAATTCGATGACGATCGTCCAGGATGCGGCGACGCGCAACGAAACCGAAGAAGCCTATACGGCGTATACGCAAGGTCTGGAACAAGTCCGGGATAACGTCGCGGATTCTGCGAAGTCGTTGATGGCTTCGATGACGAAGCAAGCGAAGATGCTTGACGCTCAGAATCAAGCAGAAAAACAAACGGCCTTTTACTTAATGCTCGGCATCTTTTTACTCGCGGTCCTCTTTTTTGCAGGACTTGCAATGTACATTACACGTCTCATCACTCGTCCGATTCGTCAATTGCAGGGATGGATGGATCAATCGGGGAACGGGGACTTGACTGTCCGTGGAACATACGACTCAAAAGACGAGCTTGGACAGTTGACGACGTCCTTCAACGAGATGATTGCGTCACAGCAACAAGTCGTGCTTGAACTAACGGGTACGGCTGACCGTGTCGCTGTCGCATCGGATGAGTTAAGCGTCAACGCGGAATCGACGACGAAAGCAACGGAAATGGTCGCCGTGACGATGGAAGAGATGGCAAGCGGTGCTAGTCAACAATTGCATCAAGTATCGGATGCCTCACGGACGATCGAAGAGTTGACGACGTCGGTCCGTTACGTCGCCGGTAATGCCCAACAAATGACGGAACGCACAGCGGATGCGATGGAAAAAGTCGCACTCGGTGGTCAAGTCGTCGGAACACTCGGTACCCAAATGGGACGGATTCAAGAAGATGTTTCTCGACTGAGCCACGTCATTGACGGTCTTGGTAACCGATCGCAGGAAATCGGACAAATCACGGATTCGATCAAAGGTGTCGCGGCACAGACGAACTTGCTCGCGTTAAACGCAGCAATCGAAGCAGCGCGTGCTGGCGAACAAGGACGCGGATTCGCCGTCGTCGCAGCGGAAGTCAAGACGCTCGCGGAACAGTCGGCGGTCTCGGCAAAACAGATCGAGTCGTTGATTCGGGTCATTCAACAAGAGACGGAAGCATCGGTCGCCTCGATGGAGAAAGTCTCAACCGAGATGACGAGTGGAATTGCCGTCGTCGATCAAGCCGGTGCCTCATTCTCAGAAATCGAGACAGCAATCACCGACGTGACAGGGCACGTCGAAGAAGTGTCCGGTGCCGTACAGGAAATGGCGGCAGCGAGTGAGCAGATCGCATCCGTCATGCGAACGATTCAAGCAGTGACGGAAGGGACTGCTGCCGGAACACAAAACATCTCCGCTTCGACCGAGGAGCAGATGGCGTCGATGGAAGAAATCTCATCCGCGTCCCAATCACTCGCGACGATGGCAGATGATTTAAAACAAGTCACAGGCAGATTCACCGTGTAAGATATTGAACGACGACCATGAGGTAATCCATCATGGTCGTTTTTTTATTTGTGGTAATGAATGGAAAACAAGCAGGGGAGTAAGCGTGTGGCGTCGTATGTACAGGTTAAGTAGCAGCAGATAGATGTTATGAAAGTGATTGAAGAAATTGTTTGACAGCACGACGGGACGTCAGATGGATAACTTGTTTATCGGACGTCGCTGTAAGCGTTGAAAGAATACTCGGTCGCTTATCGATCGGGAAACGCCAAATCCATTTCAGAAAATCAAACGATAGTTTCTCGGGACAGCCTGCCGCCATATCCGGTCGACCGGTCTTGCGATAGCGCCATGTCCTTTTCAATGCCCGGTACAGACAGAGTGTCCGTGGTAGGTCAAGGAAGATGATTGTATCGGCGGCATCAATTCGTAAATCAAGCGTTCCACTGTAATTACCGTCGATGATCCACGTGTCGCGCGACGTGAGCATGTGTTGAATCTGGCGTTGTTCCTCACGCGAAACTGTCTCCCAGTTCGGACGCCATAATAAACTGTCGAGGTGATCAACAGGATAGCTGAGTTTTTTGCCCATCTCGCGGGCAAGCGTCGATTTACCGGATCCACCAGAACCAATCAAAATGATCTTTCGCATCGTAGACCTCCTATTTTTTGTCATAGAAATTGATCATACCACGGTTTTCTAGTCGAGGATAGAACGAAAGGAGTGAATGAGATGGTACCAAATTTCATAATCGAAGGGATGACGATCGTTTTTACACTACTCGTAATCGGTTGCGGCGTGATATTCCTGCCGCAGCGTTGGAAGCGGTATGGCTTGATTTTGCTTGGTTTGGTGGCAATCGGGTGTAGTTCCTTTTGGTACATCCGACCGACGCTCGTCAATCAACAGATTGCTGAGGATGAGAAATTGCTTAAGATAGAATTAGCACGGCAATTCCCGGATGAAGTCTACACTACAAAAACACAAAAATTTTCGTATGAGTCTTCGGCGAATCCGGCTTCAATTGAAGTCGAATTTGCAAATGAACCTAACGTAACTTATTTTCTAGATATGGATGGGAACCGGATTAGGCTTTCAAGTTTTATCTTTAAAAACGGAGGATTTCCACAGGATTTACAGCATGAATTCAAATGAAGAGGCTGACTCAAAAAAAGAATGACGCGTCTTTTCACGCCCTTTCCTCAGGCGAGACACAAGCCAGATTTCCTGCTTCGTTGAAGCAGGAAAGCGGGTCTTGTTCGTCTCTGACAGCGCATAAATGCGCTTGTTCCTGTAGGAGTGGCGTGTGACGTGTCATTCTTTTTGTTACTAAATAAGGAAGGCAGATCATTATTCTGCCACCCTTATCTTTGTAGAGACTGACTTTTGAGTCAGCCCCTTTTGATTAAGTCGATTTCAAATTTTTCGTAGCAGACATCGTCTTGACGGCGAAGAAGGCAATCAGACCGAATCCGACCTTGTTGATCAAGTCAGCGAAGTTATAGATCAATTCGCGGACGAGTTGTACCTCGATGCCGGGTGCAAACAAGGTGACCGCGTAACCGACCGGATAGATTGCCCATCCGATTAAGATGAACAAGCGCATCTGCAACAAGGCTTTACGAATCGGGGCAGGCTTATCTTCAGCGGCTTTCGTGACGTTCGTGAACAAGAGATAAATGATATAAAACCATGCGATACAACCGACGACATATGCCCAAAGACCGAGTTGTGTGAAGCCACCCGCTAGATTGATGGACGATTCTCCGATATAACCACCGATGATCATAATGATGTCCGCGATGACGAGTTTCGTCAGAAGCGAACGTCCTTTTCCACCTTTTAAACCGAGCAACAGCGGAAACTTGATCAGCAAGAGAGGCGTCGTCACGAGCCAATCGATGTAGCGGATTTCAGTCGGAAAACCATCGATCTCCGACAACAAACCTGATTCCCCGACAGCTTGCTTCATGAAATAGTAATGAATCGCGGCGACGAACGTGACGAGAGCAGCGACTGTTGCGGTCGAGCGGTATTCCGGGGCAAGGGAATTTCGTTCGACGAGAAAATAGAGCGTACCGGCGGCCATTCCGACGAATCCGACCCAGAACATGTACTGGGTCGCAAGGACGAGAAGGTTAACGTCTTCCATGTTGTTTCGACTCCTTTTCGTAAGTGGACACGACCTTTCATACTTTTATTTTACTGACGATACAAACTTCAGACACCACGTCGAAACGCTCTTGATGTGCAGTCTATCAACGGTTTGACAACATTTTGACACACTTGAGGAGGAGTGACGGATGTCGATTAAACGAACGGATCATATCAGCCTGAACGTCTTGAATCTAGAAGAAGCGATTTACTTTTTTTCACTTTGTGGTCTCGAAGTACGCGGACGTTGGGAGATGAAAGGAGCGTTACTCGATCGTTTATTGAATCTAGAGGGAGCGGAGACGGAGTGTGCTGCACTCGGATTACCAAGTGAACCGATATGGCTCGAACTCGTTCGGTTCAAACACCCACGCTACACGGCTTCCGTAATCCAATCCGTCCATGCGAGTGGATTGCGTCATCTCTGTTTTGAAGTAACAGAACTCGCCGCGCTCGTCGAACGTTTAGCGGACAATGGATATCAGTCGATTGGCGACGTCGCGAATTACGAAAATGAGTATCGCCTATGTTACGTAAGAGGACCAGAAGGCGTGATCATTGAGTTGGCAGAAAAAATCGGACCCGTCTAGACAGGTCCGATGTATATTTTTAAGAACAACAGGAAGTCGATGATTGTGGCAGGGAAACTTTGCACACACCCGTCTCCGGTAATGATAACTTGACCTGCTTCGCACGTGCCTCGTCTCCGACAAGAAAAGCAACGACTGATCGAACTTGTTCATAACCGGTCGCAAGCAGGAAGGTCGGAGCACGACCGTAACTTTTTGCACCGACCAGATAAAGTCCGTGATCAGGATGACGTAACTCCGCTTCCCCATGTGGACGGACAGTCCCGCAACTATGAAGGTTCGGATCAATCAGAGGAGCAAGTATTCGACTACTCTCGGTCACAGGATCGATATCAAGCCGTACTTCTTCAAGGAACGAGAAGTCGGGTCGACTTCCTGCGTTGACGATCAGCTGATCGATATGATGGAGAGACCGACCATCTTGAGCAGTGATGTCAAACGACTTTCCTTTCGATTCAATGGATTGGGTCTTGAAACTGGAGTGAACCCTAATCTGATCTCGTTCAACGAGCTGACGGATACGCGAACCGAGTGCCCCGCGACCTTCTAGTGCATCCTTATCTTCTCCGCCGTAGGCTTGAACGGGGTCAGATTTGCGAAGAATCCAATGAATCTCCGTTTCAGGGTAGTGCGCTTTAATGGAAACGAGTTCAAGGAGCGAGTTCAAAGCCGAGTGCCCGCTACCGATGACAGCGACGGATTGATTAGCGAAAACAACAGTATCACGTTTCGCATTTACGATCGAATACCGGACAGGTAAGTTCTGCTCGATTTCGACTCGATGACCAGAACTGATTGCAGGATTTGGTCGCCCGAGGACGCCAGACGCATCGATGACCGCGCGAGCGAGAATATGTTTACGTCCGTTCGGCGTGTCTATGACTAATTCGAACGGTGTTACATCACGTGAGGCATTCGTCATCTTGTCTAGACCTGCCCGTGAGATCGAGAGAATCTCATGTTGGAAATGTAGAGAGGGAGCAATTTCCGGTAATGCAGCAAGTGGGGCAAGGTATTGTTTGATCAATTCAGTTCCGGTCGGCACAGTATCGTTTGCTGGTGCAATCCAGTCCGTCAGCTCGAGCAAGTGACGTGCTGCGTCACTAATATTGTATTGCCACGTCGAAAACATCCGAACGTGTTCCCATTGTTTGATATGGTGGGCAATCGAAGGACCTTTCTCAAATAGTAAAAACGATTGACCTTCCACTACAAGTTGAGCTGCAGCTGCAAGACCGATCGGACCGGCACCGATGATGACGATGGGGTGGGAAGAAGCGTATGACATGAATAAAACCTCCTTTTTATTTGTAAGTTGCAAGTATTAGAGACATGGTTTACAGCAAACGTCACTCTCGCCCATCTTCGTGTTCAGCAAGTCGATTGCCTGGAGGACATGTGCTTTTTCGAAGGAAGTCATTGATGAGAAGATGGAATCAAGATACGTGTTCATCTCTTCGTCAATGGCTTGAGCAACACGTAATCCTTTCTCGGACAGGCGAAGTAGGTGAATTCGACGATCGTTGATCGCGGGACGCTTTACGAGTAGGTCCCGCTTAATCAATGTTTGTACTTGTCTGCTGAACGTAGTGATATCAAGAGCGAGTTGGTCAGCAATTACTTGCATTGCGGAGTCAGGATGTTTGGCAACCTGATACAGCAGATGACTTTGAACGAGAGATATCTCTTCATCTAGGACGGCACAACAATTCTTATTCAATAATCCGAAGCGCCGGGTGAACGTTTGAAATAATTCACGAGTTTCATTCATGTATAGCTCTCCTTTCTCTATTTTGCTTATGAATCAGTTATACGATATAAACTTGCAAATTGCAAGTAATAAATATATGATTTTCTCATATTCAATTTTAAATAAGGAAAGGGGGAATTGGATGCTTGTTCGTTCGATGGAAGAGGAAGATCGTAGCACTGTGTTAGCCATCTATCGTCAAGGAGTAGAAGAAGGGAACGCGACGTTCGAAACGATGATTCATGAGCAAGAGTGGTGGACAACGCTGACGCAATCTGAACGATTCGTTCTAGAGCAAGGTGGAAAAGTGATTGGCTGGGCTAAACTGGGACGTGTTTCTGAACGTCATGTCTACCGTGGCGTTCGAGAAGTCAGTATATATCTGGAGCGTTCCGCTCGAGGACTCGGCGGTGGACGATTCTTAATGGAGGCGTTGATCACCTATGCGGACGCCAACGGGATATGGACGCTTCAATCACACATGTTCCCAGAAAACATCGCAAGCAGACGGCTGCATGAGCGACTTGGGTTCGAGCTAGTCGGTCGACGACGTGCCATCGCACAGCATCATTGTGTCTGGCGAGACACGTTGTTATTTGAGCGACGAAATGACCTCAGGTAATGAAGTGATGTTTACACGCTTGATTGTTCATTTCAAATCTTCTAGCATGACCTGCCTTCGCTGAAGCGAGGGTTTTTTAGTTTATCCGTCGATGGAAGAAGGAAAGTACTAAAGACGTATGATGTTACTTAAAATGACGGAGGAGGATGGATGGATGTTGCACGCCTTATTTTTAAACTGCACCTTAAAAGCATCACGTGAACCATCGAATACGGAGGCGCTGATCCGTGACGTGATTGCATATTGGAAACAAGAGGACGTCACTTCAGAAATTGTCCGGATCGTCGATCACCAAGTGGCGTTCGGCGTCACGGAAGACGAAGGCAACGGGGATGAATGGCCCGTGATTTTCGAAAAGGTGAAGCGGGCGGACATCGTTGTCATCGGAACACCGCTCTGGTTGGGTGAAAAAAGTAGTGTTGCGACGCAAGTCATTGAACGATTGTACGGAGGGAGCGGCCTGACGAACGATCTTGGACAAGCAATCTACTACAACAAGGTCGGTGGCGTCATCGTCACGGGGAATGAAGATGGAGCTAAACATGCGTCTGCTTCCATCTTGTACGGTCTGTCGCATATCGGCTTTACGATTCCGCCGAACGTCGATGCTTACTGGGTCGGTGAAGCGGGACCAGGACCATCGTACATCGAAGCAGGACGGAACAACGATTTTACGAAGCGGCACGCACAGTTTTTAGCTGCCAACCTATACCATTTTGCGAAGATGTTAAAGGAACACCCGATTCCAGCAGAAGGGAATGTGATGGAATGAAAAAACAACGTTTAACAGGATACGGTGTCGCCACATTGTTCGCGATGAGTTTAATGCTTGCGGGTTGCGGAAACGACGAAGCGTCGACGGACAAGGTCGAAGAAGGATCAACGAATTCGAACACGACCGACGATACGATGCAAGACAAGGATACGGTAACGAAAAATGCCGACACGGATTATGGCTTCAACAGTCTGTCGATTGAAGCGGACGTTGAAGGGGATAACGATGCCATTGATATTAGTTATGACCGGGATAATGACGGAACGGAAGCGGAATATCGCTATAAAGGGGAGCAAAAACAAGGAGACGACGCGATGGCGGAACTCGACGCGAAGTTCAAGAACTTAAAGATTGATGCGGATACATCTGAAAATGAGGTCATCAGTGAGGTTGAACGTGTGTTTGCGATCCAAGATGCTTCCCGCTTAGAGGTTGAAATCGAATTCTCAGACGGAACCGAAAAAGAATATAAAAAATAAACAACAGGTCTGCGCCCGTAACGGGTGTAGACCTGTTGTCTTAGTGTAGCGTCACATGAGCGAGGACACCGTAATGATCGCTCGGTACAAGGTGATGCGGCAGTCGATGATTTCCGATCAGCTGGACGTGCTGTAAGGTCACCTGTGAAAGCGAACGCTGACAGAGTAACCAATCATATCGAACGGGGCTTGTGATGCCGTCATTCTTCCTTGTGTACGGATTCATCACGGAATCAAGCGTCGCGGCGGCAATCTGTCCTGTACGAGCGGCAAAACTACCGGCGAGATCGACCCATTTCTTAAGCGCAGCTTGATGCAGAGCAGAGTTTGGACCATCATTAAAGTCACCGCCTAAGAACTCGATCGTCGTGTCATCCGTCTGTGAGGCAATCCATTCGTTGACGAATCGAAGTTGATCGAGTCGAATGTCTGAAGCACGCCAATTGAAATGAATGTTCGTCACGGCAAAACGAACACCGTCAATCGAAAACGGGATCCGAATCGCACAGTGGTGGTTGATGTTTGCTGTCGCAGCGGCACTCGAATCCGTTCGTTCGAACGGTAATTTCGTCAGAATGGCAAGTCCTTCATCCGGTGAATCCATGTAAGGATCCATCATCCAATAAGGATAACCAGTCGCCTCTGCAAGATGCTCGGCAATCGAGATGAATGGTTCATCCGGATGAAACGTCGACATGACTTCTTGCAGGAGGAGAATGTCCGGTTGATGTTGCTTGATCTCCGCGCACAACGCCTCGAACCGTTCTTGTCGTTTGTACGGGTGATGCCAAATGTTATATGTCGCAATCGATAACGAAAGACTCATAGCTGTAAGCCCATCAACACCGTATCGTAAAAGCAACCGTCCGATAGTAACCGGTCATGACGCAGTCGTCCTTCTTCCTGAAATCCATGTCGCTGATAGAGACGAATAGCGCCGAGGTTCGTCTCGACGACTTCGAGCTGAATTTTTTGCAGGGATTGCGCTTTTGCCCAAGCAATCATCCGTTCCAGCAGTTGGGTACCGATTCCTTGCCCCCAGTCGGATTGAAGTACACCGAGTCCAAATGATGCCTTGTGCGCGAAACGTTTTAAATGAAAACCACGACACCGGGCGTAGGCGATGAGTCGTCCATCGCGCTCGACGACGAGGATACGATCCGGAACCGAGGAATCGCGTAACTGATTTGCGAAATCCGTCGCCGTCATCACGTCCTCACCAGGCATCCGGTCGAAGTATTCCGTTTCCGCATCGAGCGTTTGGCGTAATTCAGCGAGGGCTTCAGCGTCACTGAGTCGAGCCGGTCGAATCTGGTACCGTTGCGTATCGAACGAGTGGTGCATCGTCTGCATATGTAATCCTCCGTTCTAGATGGAATATGCTATCATTATGGCAGGAATGGTATCATTTGTAAATTTAAGGAGAGAAGAAATGAAAATTCAATTAGGGTCAGAACAATACGAAAGGGTGACTCAAAAAAAGAATGATTCGCCTTTTTGCACTTTTTCCTATCGGAGTTGCGTGTGACGAGTCATTTTTTTACGAGATAAGGATGATAGATGATTATTCTGTCACCCTTATCTTTGCAGAGAATAATTTATGAATCACCCTCCATGATGTGTTCAACAAATGATTTTAACGCCGGACGTGCACAATCCAAGCTGACATGTACGTAAGTGTTCCGATCGATAAGATAATTGCAATCGCATAGAACGGAAACGCTGGATACAGTTGAAGTAACGGTTGCTCGAACAAAAAAGCAATCATTAGGACGGGAAGGCTGATCATAAAAGCAACATACGCGGCACGAGTCGCTTTACCGGTGATCAGTGCCTCACGTTCATCGGAGTCGGAAAATTCTGCTGTCGCAAACGAACGTGTACGGTCTTCTCGTAAGAAATAGCTGACGATCGAGAGGACAATCGCAATCACTAGCACTGGAAGGACACTCATTACATCTAATTTCAGCGACAATCCCCTACCGGATACCGGATCATCTTGAAATAGTTGTAGGTTCGCATGAATGGCACTAATGAGATAAGCCGCTAAAAAGTAGAGACAACAATTAAGTAAGGATTGAGTGACGACACGTTTCATCGGGATTCCTCCTCTAATTGAAATAGTTCCTCGATCGGACGATCAAAGACGCGGGCAATCTGCATCGCGAGTAATAGCGACGGGGTATAGCTTCCTTTTTCAAGCGAGATAACGGTTTGTCGGGTCACACCGATTCGTTCGGCGAATTGCTCTTGCGTCCACTTGTGCTGTTGACGATATAGGCGGACATGGTTCGTCAGTTTCATCTGACGACCTCCTTTCCAGTTGTTTACATTGTAAAGTCGGTGTTACATTTTGTAAAGTAGACTTTACGTCTTGTGTGTAAAAAAAACAATGAATCGAGTCGATTCATTGGTTCGTCACGTCATGTGATGATCATCTAAAATCATTCCAGGGGATCGGTCATTTGAAGCCCACGTGAGCATTAAAATACGTAAGGTGTCAAAATGACAGCCATGAGACAGGCGAACGTCGTTAATCCCTGGTGATGACGTAAAGATAAGAAGAACGTGACCAGCCCAGTGATCGTCATACCAGATAAAATCTATCCTAGCCAAAACTCCGTGCTATTCGAAGCAATCGGGATGCTCAATAAGTAAGCTGTCGCGTGCGGAAAGAAGCCGATGGCATCTAACAGGATACCGCCAAAGACACCCATCAGCAGCAAGCCGATCGACAGACGAAATAGTGCTTTACGTTTAATCATTATGCATGCTCCTATTCTGTTTGGTTGACGCAAGAAATCCTATTGTTGCGCCTATTCAATATGTTTCTACAAAAAGCGAGGGATTCCTTTCTGTTATCTATCCCTGAACTTTATCAAAAATCCTTGCTTCTGCACATCAATCGGAATATTCAGATAATTATCGGGTATTCTTTTGAAAACGCCATCGCCGATTCAGTGGAGAGGAGAAGAGAAGATGATGCCTGAACTGATACCGGATGACCGGGAGCTCGAACGAAGGATTCGGATCGTCCATCTGTTGCGAAAACTGGGGAAAACGGACGAAGCGATTGCCCGATCCTTGTATGTTTCGATCGAATGGGTTCAATCGATTTATGAAGAAGACGACTGGCAGCAAATGCAATCATCCTAAGGCAAGGACGTCTCGTCCTTGTTTTTTCACGTGTTCCAGTATACTAAAACAAGCATCTCAAATCGAGAGGATGAAGTGAAATGAACGTTGCCATCATAGGAGCAGGAATTAGTGGTTTATATCTCGCGACGCGTATACAGGAGCTTGGACACGACGTGACGATCTATGAAGCACGTGACCGAATCGGCGGAAGAATTGAGACGGTTGATTTCAACCTAGCAGGACAATCATATGCGTTTGATCTTGGACCGACCTGGTTTTGGCCGGACAGTGAACCACTGATGGTCGATTTGATTCATCGATTCGATTTACCGACACTAGAACAATATGCGGCGGGAGCGCTTCGACTCGAACGGGCTGACGGCATCGAGTCACATGTAGTTGCGAATCAACCGACGGCGCTTCGCCTTCGTGACGGAATCCGCTCCGTTGCTACGGCACTTGCTGCACGACTCACACCGGGAACGATTCGACTCAAGTCTCCGATCAGCCAGATTGATGTCACGAACCGGATTGTCGTCAGTAAAGGAAGGAAAAGTCAACCGTTCGATGAGATCGTTCTCGCACTACCACCACGTCTAGTGGCAAGACTATCGTATGTGCCAGCTTTACCTGAAGCAGTCCTGGATGAACTCGCAGCATTACCGACCTGGATGGCGCAGCAAGCGAAATGTCTGATTTTTTACGAGAAACCGTTTTGGCGTGATTCAGGCTGGTCCGGTCAGGCAATCAGCTGGACTGGGATGGTGCAAGAGATTCATGACGCTTCCCCACAAGACGGACCGGGAGCGTTGTTCGGTTTTTTCCGGACGCCGGCACGTGAACGACAGTTATTGACCGAGGCGGAAATCAAGGAAACGTTACTCGCGCAGCTGGTTCGTCTGTTCGGTGAACAAGCGCGTCAGTCGATTGGTTGGGCGTATAAAGACTGGTCGACGGATAGTTGGACAGCAACACGAGCTGATGCAGCACCGCTCGTGGATTTCCCTGCGTATCATGCCATCAATCTCGGAGTGGAGCATGCAGCGATTTCATTGATTGGGACAGAGACCGATCCGAGTCATGGTGGACACTTAGAAGGCGCCTTACGATCCGTTGAACGCTATTTAGAAAAGAGAGGAAGAGAAAAATGATCGAGACGCTACATTATGATGTGTTTACATCGACGCCAGGAAGCGGTAATCCAGCTGGGGTCGTCTTAGACGCCGATCAATTGACTGAGTCGGAAATGCAACGAATCGCTCGTACGAACGGCTTTACCGAGACGACGTTCGTCCTGTCATCCGAGCAAGCGGACTACCGCATGCGCTACTTTGCACCGGAACGGGAAATGGATTTATGCGGCCATGGTACGATCGCTGCATTAACGGCACTCGATTCAAAGATCCGTTTATCTCCGATATGTCAGATCGAGACGAAAACAGGTATCTTGCCTGTGATGCGTTTAGCGAACGGAATGTTTCGCTTGCAACAAGGACAACCTCAATTACATCAGTTTGACGGTGACATAAAGCACGTTCTAGCCGCGATTGGTCTCGAATTGAAACATCTCGATGACCGATGGCCAATCGTATACGGCAGTACTGGGAACTGGACACTGATCCTCCCCATTCGTCGACTTGAGGACTTCCACCGGATGATGCCGGATAACCAACACTTTGCCACCGTGTTGACCGACTTCCCACAAGCCTCGATTCATCCGATTTGTCTCGATACATATAACCGACAAGCGACGATGCACGGACGTCACTTCTCAGCAACGGGAGCAGGAAGCATCGAAGATCCGGTTACGGGAACGGCGAGTGGTGTGATGGGCGTCTACTACCGAAAATTCATCCAGCCACCTGAAACGGAAACTGCGATCATCGTCGAACAAGGACACGAGATGGGTCGACCCGGTCAGGTCGGAATCCGTATTTCTGGCGAAGGTCTTGATCACAGCAAATGGAAAGTCGAGATGGACGGGCAAGCCGTCTTTGTCGGCGTCAAGAGAGCGGGAGAGGAAGAGGCAGATGTTAAAACACTTCATTTGGGATTTTGATGGCACCTTGTTTGATACATATCCGGTGCTAGTCGATGTGTTCGTGGAATTACTCGAGCGTGAGGGGCGAACGGTTGAACGCGAGCAAGTAGCAGAGCTGATGGCGATCTCGGCAAAAACGACGTATGAGGCGTTTGGTGTGTCCGAAGCGTTCATTCTGAACTACAAGCAACAAAAGATGATCATCGAACAAGAACAGTCTGAACCGTTTCTCGGAATCAGTGAACTGCTAGAAGCGTTATCGACGAGAGGTGCGACGCATCATATCGTCACCCATCGCGGAACATCGATTCATGCGTTGCTTGCAAAACATGGGTTGACACATCATTTTCAAGACGTGTTGACGGCACCGGATGGATTCGCCCGAAAACCGGATCCGGAAGCTGTCACGTACTTGATCGATCGGCACCAGATGGCACGAGACGAGACGATCATGATTGGAGACCGGGAACTCGATGTCTTAGCCGGACATCGTGCCGGTATCAAGACGTGTTTGATAAGCGAACATACGAGTCAGACCGTTGCGACCTATACCGTAACGTCGCCCGGTCGATTAAAGGAATTGTTACTGACATAAAAACAGCCCCGCTTCCAGTGATGGAAACGGGGCTGTTTTTTAAGAAGACAATCGATCTGCTTCGGTTGCTTCAGCGCGTGGTGCACGCCAGAAATACGTCAGTAAAATGCCGACTGCGAGCATGACTGTCGCAAAATAGAACGGATAGTTCAAATTGACGTCAAAGAGTAGTCCACCAACGATCGGTCCGAGAATGTTGCCGATGCTCGTAAACATCGAGTTCATTCCGCCGACGAATCCCTGTTCATTTCCGGCAATCTTCGAAAGATAGGTCGTGACAGCGGGGCGCATCAAGTCGAAACCGACGAAGACGACCATCGTCACGAGAATGATCGAGAGATAGTTCGTCACGAACGTCATCAAGACGACGAGCAGTGTCGAACCGATCAAGCTGTACCGAATCAAGCGAATCTCACCGAACCAGCGCGTCAAACGATCGAACAGTCCAACTTGGACGATGACGCCGACGATCGCACCGAGAGAAATCGCAAGCGCAATGTCCTTCGCCGTGAAGCCGAACTTCCGATCGACGAACAAGGCGAACAACGACTCGAATGAGGCAAGACCGAACGATGAGATCAACAGGACAAGAAAAGCGATGAAATAGAGCGGACTGAAGACTTTCCGGAAACCGGTCTGTTGTTTGACCGTCGTTGTCTCGTAGTGACGTTCCGGTTCCTTAAGCGTAAAGACGGATAACACCATCGCTGTCAAACCGAACGCAGCAGCAAAGAAGAACGGTGTCCGCGAGCCGAGGTCAGCGAGGAACCCACCAATCCCCGGTCCGATGATGAAACCGGTCGAGATGGCAGCAGACATATATCCGAGCGCTTTCGGACGAGTCTCGTTCGTCGTGATGTCAGCGATGAATGCCGTGACGGCTGGCATGATGAAAGCCGCACTGACACCACCGAGAATCCGTGACGCGAACAGGACTTCGACGCTTTGACCGAGACCGAATAAGAGCTCGGACATACTGAAGATGAACAAACCAATGATGATCATCGGTTTACGTCCGTACTTGTCGACGGCACGTCCCGCGAGTGGTGAAAGAATCAGTTGTGCAAAGGCGAAGGCGGAAACCATGTAACCGACCGTCGCCCCGGAGATGTTCAACTCGTTCATGATCGTCGGTGTGACGGGAATGACGAGTCCGATGCCTAAAAAGGCGATGAATAAGTTGAGCAGGAGTGTACTTAAAATCAATGTATTGTTTTGCATAGTTCACCTCAATAGAATTAAATCGTTTTTGACATACCGCGCCAGACGATCGGCCAGACAGCTTGCTGTCGAGCGTGAAACGCGTCGACACCGTTGTAGACGAGTTCCGTCAGCGTACCTTCCGCAACCGTCAGATAGGCGAGAGCGGCACTTTTGTAATCCGTCGAATAGAGAATCTGTTCCGTTCGGTCTCGTTCGCGAAGTAATCGCGTCAATAGATCGTGCAGCGAATCGAAAAACGGATTGAAGCGGTCCGTCATTTCTTGTTCGAGCTTTTCCGGTGGAAAATAGGCAGCCCGAAGAATGAATCGCATCAGGATATCATCTTGCTGTTCCGAAATGAACCAATCGAAGAAGCCGTGCAGCGATTGCTCGAGCGGCTGCTGCCGCGTACTCGTGAAATACGTCGCAAAGCGGCGCTTTTGTTCTTGCAAGGCATACGTCGTCGCTTGCAGGAACAGGTCGTCCTTCCCTTTATAGTGCGCATAGATCGATGGCTTTTTTATGCCAACCTCTGTCGCGATCTCTTGCAACGATGCCCCTTCATAGCCGTGCGCAGCAAAATGATGGATGCTCGTCTGTAACAATTGTTGGGCTTTCAGATGAATCACCTTCCTAACGGTCGTTAGGTAACACTGTAACAGCAAATTTCAAATGTAGTCAATCAGATTGTCTTACCGCACAAAAAAAAACTGACTCCGCGAAGGCGGAATCAGTTAAGGAAGAATCATTATTTATTCATGACACGACCGCGTGTTGCGACACGTGAGCCGACGATTCCTGCGAATGACGTGAAGAGGAGTGTCAGAAGCAGTCCGACGAACGCCCAGATCGAAACTTTTGACGCCGTTTGTGTCGCTTGTTCTGTTTGCTCGCGGACATCTTGAACCGTTTTCTTGAGGTCAGCGGATGTTTCATCAAGCGTTTGTTTAGCAGTTTCAATTTGTTGCGTCGTTTCTTTTGTTGCCGTGTTGAGACCATCAACGATGTTTTGCGTCGCTTCTTCCGCTTCAGCACCTGTCAAATCGGTGTTTTTCGCGACAGCATCAGCGATTTTATCTTCATCGACTGATTTCTCGATTTTTTCAGCTCGTGCTGTCAACGAATCACCGAGATCCTGGACGATCGTATCGAAATTCTCTGGTTTCGTGATCGCTTCCTTACCAGCAGCCGTGACGTCTTCTTGAACAGCGTCAAGTTCGTTCTGCAAGTAACCTGGTTGCAATTCTTTGATGTCCGTATCTTTTAAGATTTCGTCGACGTTCCCTTCAAGTTCTTTCGTATCAACTTGTGACACGTTTTTCGTAATCGAATCGAATCCTTTCGTCGCAGCGTCTTGCGCCGTCGAAGCAACGGATCCGACGCCGTTACCAGCCGCACCACCGACCGTACCGAGTAATGAGCCGACCGATTGTAACGTATTGACCGTCGTGAACGTCAAGAGAGCGAACAAGAGAATGACGCTCGTCGACCATGTCAAGAAACCGTGGACGAGACCGGCACGTGCCGACGTCACACCGGAGACGAATCCGGCAACGAACAGCGAGATGAGCAATGAAAGGATTGCCCAGATGATCAAGCCAGTTCCAACACCATCGAACGGGTTATTTGACGTGACGTCCGTGACGCCGAGTCCGATCGCTGAACCGATTAAACTAAATAAGATCAATAAAGATAGAAATGATACCACACCTGCAAAAATCGAGCTCCATGAGATGTTACGACCTGCTCCGTCCGCTTCCGCTCGGAAATGCGACGAAAAGCCTCTGTTTGTCTTTTCCATAATAAGCACTACCTCTCCCCAAATTGGTCTTTCAAGTTCGAGATGTTCATGAATGTAAAAGCTTCATCTCAAGTTTCTTACGCGCATAGCTCTTATATAACCGGTAACTAAATAAGAGAAACCTAGTATTATAGGTACATGATTAATGGTCGTCTGAACTTCAACGAAGTGATATTGGTTGCGTTTGAAGAAAAAGCATCGTACACTCTTATCAAGTATCACGTTATACTGTACAGTTTAAAATCAAAAGGAGGTGATCCCCCGTTTTTAGGGGGATACAAGTTGGACATCGTCTTAACACTGAATTTGTTGTTGCTCGTCGTATTGATTGGTTTGACCGCGTTTTTCGTCGGTTCGGAATTTGCTGTCGTTAAAGTCCGGATGTCACGTCTCGACCAGATGGTGCAAGAAGGAAAAAAGGGAGCAGTACTTGCGAAGAAGGTCGCAGGAGATCTCGATTATTACTTGTCGGCCTGTCAGCTCGGTATTACGATCACTGCACTTGGTCTGGGTGCACTCGGGAAACCGACCGTCGAGAAATTGTTGACACCGGTCTTTGATGAACTTGGTGTCGCCGTTGCGCTGTCAACGATTCTCTCATACAGTATCGCTTTCATCTTCGTAACGTTTCTCCACGTAGTCATCGGAGAACTTGCACCGAAGACGCTCGCGATCCAGTATGCGGAACGGATGACGTTACTGCTAGCGCCTTCACTCTATGTATTCGGAAAAGTCATGTATCCGTTCATCTGGATCATGAACGGTTCGGCCCGTGTCCTCTTGCGGATGTTCGGTGTGAAACCAGCCGGTCACGAACAAGCCCATTCCGAAGAAGAGTTGAAAATCATCATGGCACAAAGTTTTCAAAGTGGTGAGATCAATCAATCGGAACTCGCCTTGATGCAAAACGTCTTTGCGTTTGATGAGCGTGTCACGCGCGACATCATGGTGCCACGGATGAACATGATGGTCATTTCGGACGAGATGAGTTGGGAAAATCTATTACAGACGATGTCTGACAATCCGTATACACGTTACCCGGTCAGTGAAGGAACGGATAAGGACCGGATTAGTGGTTATATCAACGTCAAGGAAGTGCTCGCCCATCACGCGGTACAAGACGAACGAGAACTTGCATCGTTCCTTAAACCGTTGCCGGTCGTCTCGGAATTGACACCACTGCAAGAAACACTCTTGAAGATGAAACAGACACGGTCACACATCGCTCTCGTCATCGACGAGTATGGTGGGACATCCGGTTTGATCACGATGGAGGATATTTTGGAGGAAATCGTCGGTGATATCCGTGATGAATTCGATGAAGCGGAGCAAGCCGAAATCGAACAGTTACCGGACGGCTCGTACCGCTTAGCGGGTACTGTCCTATTAGTTGAAATTGAAGAACGATTTGGTCTTCGGTTCACTGAAGCAGAGGCGGTCGACACGATCGGTGGATATATCCAATCACGGACGGCTGTTTTTGAAGAGGGAACGATCGTCACAGATGAGGCGTTTACGCTTGAAATCTTGCGTTCTGCCCAATATCAGATTCAGGATGTCAAGTTGACCTTGCCGTCAAGCTAACAGAAAGACCCGTTTTGCTTAGTAGTTCAATCTACTGAGCTGGCGGGTCTTCTTTTATCAAACGAGGTCTTAGCGCGTTCATCAAAGAGAAGTATGATAATATTCCGGACCGACGAGCTCGCGAATCGATAAGATTTGGCGATAAAGCGAGAGTATATCTACTAGATGCTCAGGAAAGTGGTCTCTTTAATCAACAAACGTTCAAGGTTATACATAATTATTGTGATTTTCCATTCAATTGTTAGAAGTTCGAGACGATATAAGGAATGAAGTTCACAAATAAATGAGGGAGAGAAGCATATGAAATGGTTCGCGAAATCAGCATCACCGTCCTTTGATGCGCGCATCGAAGGCGAACGCGCTCATGTCGTGTTGAATGTTCCGACATCCTTACATGAACAATTACGTTTAATCGGTCTAGAAGCAGTCGATTTACAAATTGTCCGGGTCATCCGCGAAGATGTATCCCGTTGGATGCCGAGCATGGTCGACGCGTTCTACGAGGAGCTGGTTCGTGTTCCGTCACTCCGGCATTTGATTGAACAGCATTCGACGCTCGAACGATTGAAAGGCACTCTCGCTCGGCACATCCTGCAAATGTTCGATGGTCAGGTGACGATGGACTATATCGAAGCCCGGCGCCGGATCGCCGAGCGACATGTTCAAATCGGGCTGCATAATAAATGGTATATCGCCGCCTTCCAAAAAGTCTGGAACGTCCTCAGTGAACAGATTGACGGCAGTGATTGGCCGGAAGCAGAACGTGTCCGGATCATGCGGGCAGCGGGGAAACTCTTCAACCTCGAGCAACAGATCGTCATGACGATGTATGAGGATCAAATCGATGAGGAACGCCAAGCGATCGCGACAGCCAAACGGCACGTCGGAGATGGCGTTCAAAAATCAACGGAAGAACTTGCTGCGATGAGTGAAGAGTCGTCAGCGAACTTCCAAGAGATTGAACGGCACGCCAAACACGTCTCGACGACGACAGACGCAATTTCAATCCAGTTGACGGAAGCGGTCAGTGAAGCAGAAGCAGGTGTCGTCCTCGTCGAAGAGGAGACACGTCGCTTTGAACATGTCGTTGCAGATTTATCACGGACGACCGAACAAGTCGCTGAACTGTCTCGTCTGTCACAGGAAATCGAGCGAATCGCCGGGATGGTGACGACGATTTCTGATCAGACGAACCTGCTCAGTTTGAACGCCTCGATCGAAGCGGCACGTGCTGGGGAGATGGGGCGCGGGTTTACCGTCGTTGCGCAAGAAATTCGGAAACTCGCTGAAGAGAGTAAACAGTCGGCAGCAGAGACGTCGCGGATCGCCCAAGAAATCACGCAAAAGATGCTCGTCGTCTCAGAGCGGATGGGAACGACGGAGACGGCGGTTGTCCGAACGACGACGGAGATGCAACAAGTCGTCCGTGCCTTCTCACGGATTTCGGAACAGACGGATGCGGTCTCGCGGCAAATTCATGAACTATCGACCGATACGAAGGATGTCGCCGGAACGATCGAAGGCATGCGTAAGATCGCAGAAGCGATTGCTGAGACGGCGGATGACTTACAAGAAGTCGCAGCAACCTTATAAGTGATCCCTCCTTTCTACGGGAAAGGAGGATTTTTTTGTCGTTTTATGGAAAAATGAAAGTGGAGGTGTGAATGGTTTATGGTTCAGAGTCTACTACTGATTGTTTTATGTTTTTTAGCATTGATTGGACATTATTTGATGACAGGGGAACTCGCTCCACGTGAGTTGTACGGGTTACTCGGTTTAACGGGCGTCGCTTTCGTGATCGGTGGAGTCGAATGGTGGCAAATCCGGCGCGATTTACGTTATCGGGGAGTAGAAGAGGGGATATCCGTTCGCTTGGCAGATCGGGCGAGCCGAAAGACGAATACGGTCTTTCTCGCGCATGAACGATGGCTGACGTTCTCACGTCGATACGCCACGTGGTGGCAGGCAATCCTTGCGCGCTTCGAAAAGTTCGAATCATTTTTTCTCGACGTGACGTTCGAAGGAGACGGGGAACAATTACAAATTAAAGAGACGAGAACGGAGTGGCTCCGCAATACGACACATTTCGTGATTCGCAAAGACGGACGCGATGTCGGAACGATTCGTAACGATGCGGCACTGCGTCAGCAACTGCAGCTGCAAGAAGTCTTACTCGTCTCGTATGCCGATCAGGAGTATCAGATTCGGTCCTCGACGCTTACGCGAAAAATCGGCGTCTATCAAAACGGGGATTGTATCGCGACGGGGTCACGACACGGGGCGCGACTCGTCTTTGATTGTGACACGAACGAACGTCTCTTAGCCGTCGCTAGTATGATCGTCTTTCGACTTGTTTATTCGAAGTGATTTTATTTCACTGACCGTACTATTGATTTAAAAATTCAAAGCACAAGAAGTAATAAGATAGGTCGTTCGCCTAATGATTATATGAATACATACAAAAAAGGCGCGCTGATTCTCTTTTGTAGAGATCCAGCGCGCCTTTTCGTTAACCGGTCTTTCGGATCGATTCGAACAACCGTCCCTTATAGACGTCGGCAATCGTATTGAGGAACGTCTCGCTCAACTTTTTCGGGAAGAACGGTTTTGCATATACATAATGATATGCCTTCTTCAAATCATCCCATTGTGTACACGGTTCCGTTTGACGGAACCGAGCGACGTCGATGATCCGTGTTCCATTAGCGGTCAAAAGGATATTGCGTAAATGGATGTCTGATGGGTTCAAACCGACGGATCGTGCTTGTGCTAAAGCCGTATCGACTGTCGTTAAGACGGATTCCGGGATGAACGTCCCGCTGACGAGACATTCGAATAACGTTTGACCTTCAATGTATTCAAGCACGATATAATCGGCACCGTATTCGTAGACTTGCGCATACGTCGGAAAATCAGTCAATTGTGCGTAGATGCTCCCTTCGAGATCAGCGAGCGTTCGAAACGACGGGTAAAATTTCTTGATGACGCGATCCGTACCGCGGATGCGAAAGACGAACGCACTTCGTCCTGTCCCGATTAAGTCAAGTTCACTCGGAAGATGCTCGATCGTACAAACGAAGCCTGTTTCTTTCAATTGGATCAATTGCGCTAACTCAGCGTCAGTTTTCAATGGTGTCACTTCCTTTCCTCCTTCATTTCTTATACCCATTATACGCTCATCTGACAGGAAAAGTTTCAAAAATCGCTTGTGTGTGAAAGTTTTGAACATTATGTGATATGCTAAAAATGCTACAATGTTACATACTTTAAGGGGGTTTTTAATCATGTCAACGACACAACAATGGCGCGACCATTTCGATGGTCTTCGCGCATACGAAGAAGCCGTCGCATTACTTTACTGGGATATGCGGACATACATGCCGGATCAAGGCGCAGCAAACCGTTCCGCGTCGATCGGATTCCTCTCGACAGAGAGCTTCCGTCGCCGGACAGGCGAAACATACCAACAATTACTAGCAGCAATGGAGCAAGAGACGCTGACGGGCATCGAAGCGATCTCGTTCGCAAAAGCAAAAGAAGCATTCGATCGCGACTCGAAGATTCCAGAAGCCGAGTACCAAACATTCATCACGTTGATCTCTGAGGCAGAGAGCGTCTGGGAAAAGGCGAAGGACGCAAACGATTGGTCGATGTTCGAACCATACCTCGAGAAAATCGTCGCGATGGAGCGCCAGTTCGTCGAGTATTGGGGCTATGACGCGCACCCATATGACGCACTGCTCCATGACTATGAGCCGGGGATGACGGTCGCGACACTCGACCCATTGTTCGCAGAACTCCGTCAAGCGATCATCGGTTTGCTCGGTCAGCTCGAAGGAAAAGACTTCCCGACGCTTGACTGGTCAGCGGACCGCGAGACACAGATTGCCTTGAACCAAGAATGGTTACGCGATATCGGCTATGACTTCACGTCTGGTCGCTTGGATGAGACGGTCCATCCGTTCCAGACGACGATCAACCGGAAGGACGCACGCATCACGACGAAATACGATGAGAACGACTATCGGAACTCTGTCTTCGGCACGATGCATGAAGCCGGACACGCGACGTATGAGCAAGGCATCGAACCGGAACTCGATTCACTCGGTCTCGGTGACGGTGCTTCGATGGGGATTCACGAATCTCAATCACTGTTCTTTGAGAACTTCATCGGACGTAACCAAGGCTTCCTCGAAGCACGTTATCATGGCTTACAACAAGCGATCCCATCACTGGCTGACGTCCCGTTCGAACGCTTCTATGCAGCGGTCAATGAAGTCAAGCCGTCACTGATTCGGATCGAAGCCGATGAATTGACGTATGCCCTTCATATCATCATCCGCTATGAGCTGGAAAAACGCCTGATGACAAAAGAGCTCGAAGTCAAGGATCTCCCGCAAGAATGGAACCGTCTCTATAAAGAGTATCTCGGTGTGGATGTGCCGAGTGACGCAAAAGGCGTCTTACAAGATGTCCATTGGTCAGGTGGCTCGTTTGGTTACTTCCCAAGTTATGCGCTCGGTCTCGTCTATGCGGCGCAGCTGAACGAAGCGCTTCGTCGTGACGTCGACAACGTCGATGGTCTGATCGCAGCGGGAACACTCGCTCCAATTAAAGGCTGGTTGAAAGAAAACATCCACCGTCACGGGAAATCGAAGACACCGGCTGAACTGATCGAAGCAGCAACGGGTCAATCGATCTCTGTCGCACCACTCGTCAACTACTTGACGAAGAAATACACGCGTGTCGTCGAGGCACTCTGATGTTGTGGTTTGCACACCGCGGCGTCAGTGACCGTTTTCCGGAGAACACGCTCGAAGCCATCGCTGCTGCGATTGAAGACGACGTCGATGGGGTCGAATTCGATGTCCATTTCTCAAAGGACGGTGTCGGTGTCATCATTCACGATGAGACCGTCAACCGGACGACGAACGGGAAGGGGCGCGTCATCGACATGACGGTTGCCGAACTGCAGGCGCTGGATGCTGGAGCACGATTCAAAGGGGAACCGATCAAGACGAAGATTCCGACGCTTGACGAAGTCCTCGCAATCCTTGCACCAGTGACCCTGCGTCTCAACATCGAGCTGAAGACGGATACGATCCGCTATGACGGTATCGAGGCGTATGTCCTCGAACGTTGCGCGGCGCACGGCATCGCGACCGACCGGCTGTTATTCAGTTCGTTCAACCATTATTCGGTTGCCTTGATCCGGAAGCTCGACCCAAGCGTTGAGACGGCGATTCTCTATCCGTATCCGATCTATCATCCGGAAGAACAAGCCCTCCGGATTGGTGCGACCGGAATCCATCCCGATTATCGACGAGTGACGGAAGCGGACGTCGCGTTCGCTCACGCGCAAGACGTCACGGTCCGGGTCTATACCCCGAAGACGGTCGAGGATGTCCGGCAGATGCAGCGGATCGGTGTCGACGCCGTCATCGTCAACGATCCAAAAGGGATGCGCGACACACTCGAAGGATGAGGAGGAGGAAGGGATGCGCAAGGAATACGTATTCGTCATCAGTTTGTCGCTCGTCGCTTTATTCGTCGGACTTCAGCTTGGTTTTGCCCGCTTACCGGAACCAAAACCGAAGCAAGTGACGACGACACCGATGCGCCCTGCGGATTATCAGGCAGGACTTGCGTCAGCGAAACGGGAACTGAAGCAGATTCAGCGCTTCACCTTGAAAAGCACCCTTCCTGCGGATGGAACGACGGTGACCTGGATTTATGAGACCCCATCCGATGAACGAATTGCGGTCGATTGGTATTACGTCGAGAGTTATCCGGAAGAACAAGTCCAGATGACACGAAACGAGACATCCCGGATCATCTCGTACGAACGCTATTTAATCGTCATCCGACCGATTTACGGAACGGTCGTCGATAGTGAACTCGAACAGTTCGCTCTTCGCTTTACAGGTTACTTCACGACACAACAACAGGGGGAAAACGATGTCAGGTAAAATCATTCTCTTGATTGGTGGATCGGGCAGCGGAAAGTCCTCCCTGATCAAACGTCTGCGAACGGAATACGCGCACGTCCGGTTCATCCCGTCGGTCACGACCCGACCGAAACGACCGACGGAGATTGATGGAGCAAGCTATCATTTCGTCGACGTCAAGACGTTCCAACAATTGATCCAAGACGACGGCTTCATCGAATACGCCCACGTCCACCGGGCGTGGTACGGGACACCGCGTCAAGCGTATGTCGATGTCCTCGAACAGGATCAAATCGTCATTAAGGACATTGATCCGAAAGGGGCGGCGAACTTCAAGCGTTTGTTTGGCGACCAAGTGATTACGATTTTCGTCTCGGTCCCACCCGACTTGATGAAGGAACGACTGTTGATGCGCGGGGATACACCGGAGTTTGAAGCGCGACTCGTCGATTACGAGGAAGCGTGGAAAGACCGCGATCATTATGATTATATGATTGAAAACATCGATTTTGAGACAGCGTATGCCGATCTGCTTGAGATCATTGCTGGCTACATTCCACAGGCATGACGAAGAGGACGCAAGATGCGTCCTCTTTTTGATGTCAGAAAGGAGTCTTCATGCTACCTTTGCATCCCTTACTCACGCACGTTGAGAGCGAAAGACAGTTATCTGGTCGATCGCGCCAAGCCGTCTGGTCCGTCAAGACGGCAACAGCGCACTACATCGTCAAGGTCGTGACGGATTCGTTTAGTCGTCAATTTGAACGAGAAGCCGCTTTAGCGATTCCAAAACAAGCGGGATTGTCTCATGCCTTACCGCTAGCGACCGGACGGACCGCAACGACCGCTTACGGCATCTATCCGTACCTACCCGGAAAAACCGTTCGAAGCGTGCTCGAGGAGTCACCGGAACTTGCGCCTCAGCTTGGTCAGGAGACAGGGCAAGCGTTGAGACGCATTCATGACGTCACCGCACCGAGCGAAATGACGTCTTGGAGCGAACGTTGCCAGGCGAAACATGACCGCTATCGCGCAGCGATTGACGGGTTGCTTGAGCCAACGTGGATCGAGCGTCTTGATCGATTCATTAGCGAGCGGATTTCGTTACTTCAGGCACGTCCGAATCGATTGCAACATGACGACGTTCATCTCGATAATCTCCTTGTCGAGGATGGGCATCTTTCCGCTTTCCTTGATTACGGGAACCATGATTATGGCGATCCGTGGCATGACTTCGTTAAATGTGGTCTGTTTCAGGTCGAGACGAGTCCGGTATTTGCCCGTCACATGATTAAAGGATATTTCGAGAACGAAGTACCGTCCGACTTTTGGCGAATGTATAGTCTTTACATGGCGACGGTCGTCTTTTCAGCACTCGTCTGGGCGAAGCGGTTCGATGCAGACGGAATGCAAGCGATGCAACGACGTGTTCAGCGAATCATTCAAGATCATGCTGGCTTTCAGCGGGACATCCCGCTTTGGTATGAGACTTGAACAGCAAGGACAACAAAAACATGATGCGTTCGTCTCTCTTGACTGAGAAACGAACGCATCATGTTTGGTCTGAATCATATATTCGAAGCGATACTTACCACTCGAAGCCTTCTTCACTATACTTGCCGTTCGAATTGAAGAATCGTTCTTCTGTTTTACCGTTTACCGTACTCGTATAAATGACGTAGACGTCGAGATGATCATTCTGATCCGCCATCTTTTTAGCAGCTTTCTTAGCATCGGCTTCATTCGTATGTGTCTCTGACTTGCTTGCCTTGCCGTGTTTTTCTTGCCCTTGTTCTTCGTAACCTTCTACTGTCCATACTTTTTTTGATGACATCCTTAACTTCCTTTCCTGCCAAAAGCGAGTCCGCTTGGCTGTTACATTATGCTGTGCAAAACGAGCACTCGTCAACCGTTGCCGTTCATTCTTTGACGATCTCGTCCAAATGATCGGCATAATAACGGATTGCTCGGTCAAATGTCTGGATCGAGGCGTCCGACGACGTCGTAGCAAGACTCTTCAGCAACCGACCGACTGCCTGATCGGCTTGACCGAGATTGTACTCCGTCATTGCGAGGAAGGCTTGCAGGGCATGGGCGTCCGGAAACTCACGGAGCGCACGATGAAACACGTCTGACGCAACTTCGAACTGACCGATGACACGATATGTACTGCCGAGCCCGATATATGCCTGCAGACGGTCCTCACCTGCAAGACCGAGTGCTAGGGCTTGTTCGTAATAGGGAACAGCAGCCTGCTCCTCACCGAGACTATCATGACACCACGCCATCTGATAGAGAACGGTCGGGTCGTTAGGTGCCGTCTCGACATACTGACGAACGACAGCCTTCGCTGCTTCATATTGCCCCGTCTGTCGTAACTGTTGCACCGATTCGAAATCAAACATCGTGTTTCCTCCTCCTGAATAAACTAAAAAACGGATCCGGTCATCCTGACCGGATCCGTTCGATTGAACAGCTTAGATTGTTTTTTCAAGCTTCGTCAAGAGCGTCCGGAACAGTTCGAGTTCCTGATCCGAGAAGTCCTCGAAGACGTCTGCGAGGTAATCCATCTTCATCGATTCGAGTTTTTCATAGAGCTCGATGCCTTTTGGAGTGGCGCGGAGTTCGACGACACGACGATCGAGTTCACTTCGCTCACGCGAGATCAACTCTTTTTTCGTCAATTCGTCTGCTAATGCCGTGATCATGCTCGCTGAGAATTGGAACTCCTGCGAGAGGGCAGAGGCGATTTGCGGACTGTTCGCACAAAGGGACTTCAAGATGAAGAATTCATTGCGTGTCAAGTAAGTCGTGAACATGCTACGCACGTCCTTTTTGATCGCGCGGTAGTTCATCCGTAATCCTTTTTCTGTATCAACGATCAACTGATCGCGTTGTGCTACTTCTAGTGTAGTTGCCATGTATCGTTCACTCTTTCTATACCGTAGTTTCTTTCACTCGTGATTTAGTATAGTGAAAAATTTTAGTTTAATCAATATTTTTCTCTTGAATCATCTGTTTCGACGACGCGGGCGACTTGGGCGACGATCTCTTCGACGTTGCGCAGTTCTGGATAGAAGCGGCGGAAGAAGTAGTCGATCCGGTGTGTATCTTCGCCAGCAATCGTCAGTGCCATGCAGATATAGGCGATGCCGATTCCTTGACGGGGCAGGAACGGATTCGGCATGACCTTCGCACAGCGTAAGGCGAGCGGACTGTGGGTCGTGACGGCTTCAATCAATTCCCCGTATGTCCGGATATCGACATAATGGAACATCCGAATTAGTTCGTTGATCAATTGTTGATCGGAATCGAGCATCATTTGCGATGTAACGAGTCGTTTATCGAGCTCGTTAATGACCGGGGAGTGATCGATGAAGTAGTTCAAGTTATCTGCCGTGATCCGGACTTGATGTGGGTCAGACAAGATTTGTTGAACGGTCTCGTCTTCAAATTGTTTTAACTGTTTCTTGATGTTGACGAACTCCTGATCGGCGATCTCGAGTAATCCTGCCACACGACTGAAGCTGCGCCGGACTTCTGCTGGGACACTGTTCGGATTTTTATATCCGAGATCATGTTCGATCTCCGCCCACGCGTGTTGCAGGATCGAGCGAATCTGGATCTCAGCCGTGTAGTCCTTAAAACGTCCATACTCGCTCAGGGCAAGCCGCTGATCGCTGAGTGAAGCGACGAAGTGGACCGAGAGATAACCGAATTCCGTCGTATCGAGCAACGTCGACTTATCGACCGATTGATCGCGATCGATCGCGAACTCATTCTCGATGATGCGTGCCGCTTCCCGGACGTCGTCATGGAAATAAGTGACGATCCGAATCCCGGTCAAGTCATGGACGTCCTTGAGTGAACGGTATTTGTTCGGTTGCCGTAAGACTTTTTGATACAGACTCTCGGAGTCCTTCGTCCGGGCGACGATTGAGTGGTATTTGATGCCTGCCGCGTCCAGCAACTCGGACAAGAGCATCTTCAACTTGTCGGCGTAGGCATCGTATTCTTCCTTATCGTTGACATATTCGAGCATCATCGTATTTAAATCTTGTGATTGCACCGTTTCGCACCTTCCTCATCCTGTAGTCATCTAGCCATATTGTAGCACTCTGCTTCGTTAAACGCACAGCAAGACCCTGTTTGAAGCAGTACGATTCGTGGGAAAAAGACAAGTAGTACGTGTCCGGGAGGAGATTAATCATGGAAATAGTGGATGCCCGTGCTTTACCCGCCGATCATATGGATGTTTTGCATGTCACACCATCGTCGATCTATTTTCGACGTCGTCTTGATGACGCCCGTTACCACATCAGCCGGTATGATCTTGAAGATCAAGAACAGGTCGATCTAACGCCAGAAGCCTTGACGGATCACGGACCAACCCGACCGTTCGTGCGGCACGGAAGAGTCTATTGTTTGAATGAACATACGCAAGAACAGGGCGGGGAGACGGAAGTGCTCGTCATCGATCTCTTGTCCGGTAAACGGGAGCAGATTGCATCGTTTTATGTCGAAGGGGATTTGACGCTCTACTGGGTGCTCAATGAGAACTATCTCGTATTCTTACAGACGACGGATACGACGTCTGCGTTTCTGTATGACGTCAAGGATGAATCGCGGCAGACGATTCGCGATCCACGGCTCTACGGGATGACGGAGAATTACCGGGAACTCTATTTCTTTCTCGTCACGCTCGAAGACAAGGAGTACATCGTCTGTAATGCTCGGCTCGATGAGTTCTCGTTCTATGATGCCCTTGAAAGTGGTGTCATCTCACCAGAAGATCCGATCGACCACTCGGAAAGTCTGTTGATTGCCCCACTACCGACCTTGATCGAGGAGATCGAACAGGGTGTTGAGCACTTATCGTTCGCAACCTTGTTGAAGTTAGAAGGGGAAGGGGATACCGTTCAGTATCTCGGAGAACAGGAAGGGCATCTGATCTTTAGTGCCTATACTGACCGTCTAAACGAAGAAATCTTTTACCGGATTGATACGGAAGCGAGTGTCGAAGAGGTTGCCCGAATTCAGTGGAGTGACTATGAACCGCTCGACTTCACATACGATGACGTCGAGTCGACGATCTTCATCGTCAATGACCGGTCTGAACACCATCATGAAGTGATCAACTTACGCAACGGTGCCCGATTCCTCGATAAGGAACCGTTCGAACGTGTCTTACGTGGACGCTTCTATTTACACGAAGCGATCGGAGACGACGCGGAACCGATGGTCACGGTTTACGACGCAGAACATAATGAACGCTACCGGTTCGAGGATGCCTATTATGTCACCGTGTCCGGGGAACTTGTCATCTTATCGGTCCATCAACTATAAAAAAGAGCGGTTGTTCTTTTCGTGAGAGCAACCGTTCATCATCAAGAATATAATTATTTCAACTACCGAAATTATTATAAAAAATAAAAACCAGCCGAGAGTAAACCTCAGGCTGGCTAGAAATGCTACACTTATTCTGCGTCAGTCGTACGTGTATAGACGTCGACTTGGATGTTTCCAGCAGTTGCACGTGAGTAAGGGCAGACCGTATGCGCAACTTTCGCAAGTTCAGCCGCCGCTTCTTCCGAGATCCCGCGGACGAGAACATCGAGTTCGACAGAGAGCATGAATCCGTCAGCTGCTTCGTTTAATGTTACGTGTGCTGTAACTTCACTTCCGTCGTGTTTGATGCCTTGTTTACGAGCAACGAGATTCAATGCAGAGTCGAAGCAAGCAGAATATCCTGCAGCAAAGAGTTGCTCTGGGTTTGTGGCTTGTTTTTTCGATCCTGGTACCGGCATTGCGAGGGCGACGTCAAGGATTCCGTCCTCCGATACGACGCGTCCGTCGCGACCTCCGACAGCTGTTGCAGATGATGTGAACATTGGTTTCATGTGTGTAACTCCCTTTCGTTGTTAGATTCAAATAAGTAGCTTACAATTAGATTGTATACAATTTAAATCGAAATGCAACTCGTTTGCTCACGATTGGAGGAATTTTTTATGAACCCGTTAGCTTTAGATGAACAACTCTGTTTTCCGTTTTATGCGATTTCGCGTGAGATCACGCGTCGTTATCGTCCGTTACTTGAACCCCTCGGTCTGACGTATCCACAATATCTCGTCATGCTCGTCGTCTGGGAGGAGGAGGGACAATCGCTTAAAGCCATCGGCGAACGGCTCCATCTTGACTCCGGTACGTTAACGCCGTTACTTAAGAAACTCGAAGCAGCAGATCTGTTGCGACGCGTCCGTAAACCGGAAGACGAACGGCACATCCAGATTTTTTTGACAGATGCCGGTCGTGCGTTACGGAAACAAGCAGAGACCGTTCCGCTTGATCTCGTCCAAACACTCGACGTCGACGAAGAAGACTTACGCGTCGTCAAAGCGGCACTGAATCGTCTCGTCATGAAAATGAGCGACCCGGATTAACCGGATCGCTCATTGTCTTATTTACGGCGAAAGCCTTCTTCTTCAAGATAGTTCGCTGCTTCCTTATACGAGTTGAATGCACCGTCTAAAAGATCACCAGCGTAGACGAGCCACGTGTCGATGTCTTCATTGAGCAACGTTAATTCGAACTGGTTATCGTTGACCCATGTTTCTTCGAGTGTTTCGACCGATTGGACCGTCGAGAGTGCTTTGATTGCATCTTCTAATAAGAGAATTAAAGCAGGCTCTGAGAATTCACGGATATTAACGAATCCTTTTTCGTCCGTTTCATAACCTGGTAGACCAGCGGCATAGACGAAGCCGTTCCCGTTCGGATGCAAATGATAGACGAGATTCTTCTTCTCATACTGACTGTCCGGGAATTGGAAATTGATGCGCTTTAGCGAGACATCTTTGCGGACGAGTTGTGGGAAGGTCTCGATAATTCGTAGTTTTTCTTCAAAAGTTAACATGGTTCCTCCTTGGTGTTACAGTTCTTCACTTCTATATATGCGATGAAATCAAACAAAATGTCAACCGCTGTCTGAAACCAAGCGACGTTTTTAACCGTAAATGGAAACGAAAGGAAGTGTTTTTGATGTCTACTGTACAATGGCATACGTTGCCAGAACGATCGATTCGAGCAGAACGGCTCGGATTGTTGCCGTTACACGGCTTGATCGCCGTCATTTTGATCGGAACGACGATCACTCAAGTCATGTGGCTCGACCTGACACCCTGGTGGATGGGTATCGTCGGTCTGCTTTGGCTGATCTATTTCATTCCCCGTATCGTCTACATACCCGTTCTTCGCTTGAAGTATATGCGTTATCGCATCGATGAGGAATTTCTCGTCGTCCGCAACGGCATCTTCTTCCGCCGCGAAGTCACCGTGCCGCTCGTCAAGGTGCAATTGATCGATAGTCAAACGGGACCGATCCTGCGTCGCTATGATTTGATCACACTTGATATTCGAACGGCATCCGGCTTCGTCACGTTAACTCGACTCGATCGTGCGCAAGGAGACGCGCTACGCACACAAGTCGAACGATTCGCGAAACTCGAGGAGCGGGAGGAGGAATCGTTATGACCCGGCGCGTCCACCCGCTGTTCATCGTGATGTCGAGTATCTCGATTATCCGCTCGCTCCTGATTCCGTTCGCCGCCTTGATTTTAAATGCGATCCGAAAAGGTGAGATCAACACCTATACGTGGATCGGGATCAGTGTTGGGATTGTGTTCGTCCTCTTATACGGGATCGCCTCCTGGTATTTCTATACGTTCACGATTGATGCCGAGACGATTCGGGTCCGCAAAGGAATTTTCCAAAAAAGTGAACGGACGACGCAACGTAAACGGATCGAGTCGATCGGCATTCAGCAAAACGTCATCGAACGACTGTTGCGTCTTGCGACGTTGACCGTCGAGACATCGTCTGAGAGCGGAACACCGGAAGTCGAACTAAAAGGGATCCGACTTGATTTTGCGAAAGAACTGAAATCGTCGATCAAAAACGAGGGACAGCTCGTCGTCGAAGAACAGCAGGCGGAAGTCGCCTATACGATCCCGGTCCGCGATTTGGCATTAGCCGGTGCCTTGTCAGGACGCGTCGGACTGGCGCTCGTCGGGATCGGAACCGCCTATCAATTCATCGATCAGTTCATTGAACGTTATGTCGATCGACTGTTCTCGGAGCTCGCGCATTTATCACTGTTCGTCTTGACGGGACTTGGCGTAATCGTCTTACTCGTCATCTACATCGGCTCGATCATCGTCTATATCTTGAAGTACGGTTCGTACCGTGCCGTCTTGCAACACAACCGGTTATTGATCGGATACGGGATGTTGAACCGGACCGAGGTCGCGTTTCATGCCGATAAGATTCAAGCCCTCGTCATTCAGGAAAGCTGGATTCAGCGGTTGATTGGACGGGCTAGCCTGTCCTTGCACATCATCTCGGCGACTGGAGAAAAGGAGCGACTGTTGCTCCATCCGTTCATCCGGACGAACGAGATTGATGCGTTCCTAGCGACATATCTGCCGCGCTTTCGACAGTTCAGCCCGCAGCATGAAGTCGCACCGATCGGCTTTCGCTACCGGGTTCGTTGGCCGTTACTCGGTTATGCGCTGTTGTTTACGGCATTAAGCAGTGTCGTCATCATCGTCCTTGATTCCTCATGGCGCTTCCTGATCTTGCTTCTGTTCATCTGGTTACCGTTCTATTACTTCGCTGTGCGCAGCGGTTACCGAAAGACCCGTTTCGGAACCGGCCACGATCTCTTGATGTTACGCAAACAATGGGTCCAAAAAGAGACCGTCTATACGCCACGACTGAAGATCGAGGAATTGACCTGGTCCGTCTCCCGTTGGCTCGAAGCAAAGGAGATTGCCCGGATCGAAATTCAATTACGAGGCAATACTGCCTTTAACGCGCTCTATTTTGAACGAACGGATATCGATACCTTACAGCGCTGGTATAAACAATCGTTCCTTTCGACCCCGTTAGCAGGGGAAGTGAAAACTGACGACGAATAAGGAAAGACTCACTGTCGGAAAGGAAGCGAAGCACATGCGCAAATGGGGAATCGGCATCGTGTTGCTCGTCACGTGTCTGCTATTGTTCATCGTCTATGATGGATACCGGATGCAAGAAACATTGATCGGTCAGTCGGACGCTTCTCCGATTCTGAAGACGACGAGAACGGACGGACAGGTGACGAAAGACGAGACATGGTTCAAACAAACAAGCGAGACACAGCAATGGTCGAAGGACGGGCTCGTCCGCTTCGGTCGTTATCTACCGGTTGACGGTAGCAAACAGACAGTCCTCCTCGTCCCGGATGAGATGATGTTTTCACAGACCGGTGTTTATGCGCTTGCCCGTTATTACCATGAGGCTGATTTCAATGTCTTACTCATCGAACGGCGTGGGCAGGATCGAAGCGGTGGCGTCCGGAACTACGGTTGGCTCGATCGACTGGATGTCTTGGAATGGACGAAACGCCTGCTTGCTGAAAACGGAGACGATACACGGATCGTCTATCATGGACTCGGTGTCGGCGCAGCGACCGTCTTACTCGCTTCTGGCGAGACCGTACCGACCCAAGTCCGGGCGATCGTTGCTGAAGGAGCTTACGCCCGACTCGACGACTGGTTCAGTCTACTCGCGGATGAACAAATCCGTTACCCGGCACTGCCGTCTCTGACGGTCGCGAGCATGTGGAACAAAGGCGAGCAAGATTTCTTTTATGGCGACGTCTCGGTGACCCGTCAAGCAACGAAGAGTCGGGTTCCGACGATGTTCATTCATGGAATGAAGGACGAACTCGTTCCGGTTCGGATGATGTACGAACTGTATCAAGCAAAAACGGGATTAAAACAATTGTATCCGGTTCGCGATGCCAATCATGACGAGACGTATACGATGGACCCGGATAACTACGAAAAACGATTACGTTTATTCTTGCAACCGTACTTGCGGGAGATGTAAAGAAGGGAAGACTGATGCATGCAGACGACACAATCATCCTACTACTGGGTCGGATCCGACGAACCATTCGTTGACACGAAGCAGATTGACCAGATTGGTCGGGTGACGCTCGGTCGATTCGGAGGCTGCTCAAGAAGCGGTCAATATAAAAACGAAGACGGGGCTGCCATCTTGATCGGCGACGATTGGGAGATGACCGTCGTCTTAGACGCTCATAAGACAGCGGATAGTGCAGTACTTGTCTTACAGCAGTTAGCACAACACGAGTCGCGCATTCGGACTGATCTTGATGCCCCACTTACGGACGCATTCCAACGAATCGAGACGACCGTGCTGGATCTATTTCAAGATCCGGACTTTTTAGCGGCGTGTGCGACGTTGCAAGGGGAAACAGCGTGTCTGATTGCCGTCCGGAAAGGGCGTTTCATCTGGTGGTTCTCGGTCGGTGACGTCGTCTTGTATCTGTTTCACCCGGAGCTGATGAAGATGGGACAAGCCGCCTTGAATGAGCGGCAGTTCTATGAATGGATTGGACGCGCGAACACGTTTGCGTTACCGGTCCCGAGTTACGCGCGTGGGATCCGCGAATTGCGTCAAGGCGAGAATCAGTTGTTCGTGACGACGGATGGTTTGCTTGAGTGCCCGGGAACCCCATATGCTGACGCGATGCAGATCGAGGACACTTTACGATCAGGTGGTGTCAAAGAACTTCTCTCGACGATCGAGGCACAGGGTGTTCGTGACAGTACGACGGTCGTTACATGGACCGTAACGATTGACGAACGCGTCACCCAACCTAGTGATACATGAAATAACCCGCGCTCCTGCTTGAGCGCGGGTTATTGTTATTCTGTTTCAGGCGTTTGTTCCTGTTGCTGATCGAGTTCGACCGGTTCTTGGTCCACAGGTGGCTTCGCTTCAGCCAACGGGAAGGCGATGCCCGCACTTGTCAGCAAGGTGATCAAGGCGGCGCTCGTCAATGTTTGACGCATGGTCCGACACGTCCTTTCTGTCTGATTCCGACACTATATTTTAATAATTCTGAACATTCTTCATCGTTTCGTCAAGCAATCTTTTACTTCCACTACGTATTTTTCCCAAAAACCCAGTATACTTAAACATGAAAAAGGGGGAAATCGATTGAAATTAACGAAAGCCAACACACGTCTATTAGAAACCGTTTTACCACGCTTGAATCTGAATGTCGCAGAACCGGACCGGACGGAGATTGAAGACCGTCTGCGGGCAGATATCTATGAAGCCCAGCGGAAACAACGACCGTTCGAAGAGATTCACGGTCTATCGGTCGAAGCACGCCTCGATCAGATGATCGCTGAATTACCACAACGACACCGGATGGAGACACAAAAACGCTGGACGCGAAACTATGTCTCGTCGATCCTGATGTTCATCTTCATCGAAGGGATCGATGGATTGTTCCAATTCGCTTTGATTGACTACTTATTCTTCTCGATCATCGCTCTATTCTTGATCGATGCGATGTCACAAGTCATCACGGCACCGAAGCTTAAACAAGTCAAACCGCGGGTGTGGATTCAATTCGTCATCAGCTTCATTTTGTTTTCAACCTACAAGGCACTGCTCGTGACGGTCTTCCCGGCACCAGACGTCTTGATTCAAGTCAGCGGAACGCCGTCTTATATCATCGGCATCGCGGGACTCGTTGGTCTCTACATCTACTGGTCAAAGAATCCGTTACGAAAGCGCGGCGCATAATTCGCGAGAGGAGAGGATTGCGTGGAGTTCACACATTGGAAACGACGGCTGCAAGATCATTTCGAACGAATGGGCTTTTCCCTACTGACAGAACGATTAGCATCGCAAGATATGGTCAAGCTCGAAGCGACACATGGTGCCTTCCTGTTCTTTCCGGTGACAATCCATCTGTATGAGCGGTCCGGCTGGAAGATGGTCGCCTTTGAAGCAGAGACGGAGGAGGAGCCACAACTCGTCGAGCAGCAGATTGCGTCGTTGTTCCAACTCTTGATGGTGACCTTTCAGGAAGAAGAGCGCGAGTTCCTGCTCGGATTTCATGCGAATACCGGTCGTTACCTGACGGACCGTAATGCACCCGTCGGACGGCTCGTCCGTCTGATCGAAGAGTGCTGGTATGACGGTGACGTCCTGCGAGTCGACACATTCGATCCGTTTCCGGGACTGTTCGTCGCACCACCTTTTGCCCATCAAAGTTATGCCTTCATGCCGGAAGAACGGACGTGGCGCTTATCTGTCGGGCGTACTGGACGTCCGGCGAACGATTATCGTTTCGACGGAACGATTTTGTCCCCACACCGCTTACCGGAGTCGGAATTATTCACCGTGACACCAAAGTCGGTATCGTTAGAAGACGATAACGCGATCCGGACCTTACTGGAAACAGAACGACAGACGATCACTAAGTTCCATGATCGCGCCATGGCGACGATTCGGGCGTACGATCCATCATTTGGTTTTGCTTGGCGCGGGACGCAGACATTTTTCCACGGTGTTCCGGTCAATCCATTCGCACAGCGCTTGTGGCTCGAGAACGGCGTGACGCGATACCGGATTCTACAACAAGGATCGACGCGATTGCTTGCTTCCGGTGAGACTTGTGACGCTGTCATCGAAATGCTCGATGATGCCGTCAGCAGTGAAGAACCGGATGGTCAATCTGTCAGTCCGATTGGTCAACTGATCCTCGGGATTTGGCAACAGATCGAGTCGGACGAAGCAACGTATATCACGAACGTCGATTGCCGCGGCATCTCGCGTACACAAGCCGATAACCGGATCCGCCACGCGCTAGCAAGGCAAGAGACGATCGAGTGGGTGCACCGGGCACCGAACGAAGATGATATTTGTCGCTTTGCCGGTCTGACGTTGACCTTCCCGCATCGTCCACCGGGTGTCATCACGATTGAACGAACGGAAGCAGAATAACACGAACAGGCACGTCCGCGAGTAAGCAGACGTGCCTGTTCGTTTTTTTAGTGCGCGTGCTGTGACAATCGATTAAAGACGACGGACAGACTGTAATAGATCATTGCTGTCAGAGCAGCGATTGTAAAAGAAAGTGGCAGATCAAATGCGTCCTTCGTCGTCAATACGATGAGAAGACTCGCAATCACTATACCGTACACTCCGTAACCGAAGACTGTCGGCACATACGCTAATGTCGTCGATGACCGGTTGATGATCATGCCGATAAGGAAGTCGAGTAAGAAGCCGGACAGCAAGATGATCGGCAAGGCGAATAAGACGTATGACAAAAATGTTGAACCGAATGAATCATACATCGTATCCGATGTCCGATCTCGGAGCGGTGTATAGGATATGTATGCTAGGACGGTGCAAACGAGCGTGGTAGTCAAGATGACGGCAAGTAATCGTTTCAACATCAAGGTTCCTCCTTTATTTTCCTTTTTGAGTATACCAATCTACATCAAAAAACACACCCTACTGGAGGATGTGTCAAATGATCTAT
This sequence comes from Exiguobacterium sp. s78, assembly GCF_018618985.1. Taxonomy (NCBI): domain Bacteria; kingdom Bacillati; phylum Bacillota; class Bacilli; order Caryophanales; genus Exiguobacterium; species Exiguobacterium sp. s78. Next base: position 1,313,176 of record NZ_JACSNB010000001.1, on the reverse strand, counting down.
ATTCCGAGTGACGCGATCAACCGTCGAACGTCCTGATCCGCTTGTTTAGGTGTTAAAATCAACAGTTGATCGTCTACGAGGACACGTGTCTGACCACGTGGCGTCAGGATTTCATCTTCACGAATGATCGCAACGACGAGCACATCTTGGGGCATCTCGATATCCTGTAACGTTCTTCCGGCAATCACACTGTTTGTCGAGACCCTGACCTCGATGATCTCCGCTTGCGGATGGGTGACGGTCATGAATTTCAGAAATGGTTCGACCGTCGTGTCGCGCTGTGTCTCAAGCCCCATCCGCCGGACGATCCACGGCAAGGCCGTTCCTTGCAAAAGAGCAGACGTCATAACGGTGAAGAAGACGATATTGAAAAGAAGCGGCGCTTCCGCAAGACCACTTGAAAGCGGATAGGTCGCGAGAATGATCGGAACGGCTCCACGTAGACCAGCTGCCGTGATGACACTCTGTTCTTTGACCGTGTACCGAAACGGAAGCAGCGACAAGACGACGGCAAGTGGACGAGCGAGCAGGATTAACGTCAGGACGATGACGGCCGAGACGAACAAAGTCCGGGGATCGAGCAATTGTTTCGGGAAGACGAGCAGTCCGAGCATGATGAACATGCCGATCTCTGCTAAATGCGACAAGCTGCCACTGAATCGTTTGAGCGTCTCGCGGTAGATCATGTCATGATTGTTGATCCAGATCCCGGTCAAATAGACAGCGAGAAACCCACTGGCGTGCAAAATCGTCGCGAGACCATACGAGAAGAGAGCACCGCTGAACAGAAGCGTCGGATAAAGGGCGGACGATGGCAACTCAATCCGGTTCAGCAGTTGCGTGACGAGATACCCGATCGCAAGACCAACTAGCGTCCCGAGTCCCATCTCGTAGATGAAGGACAGAATACCCGCACCGATCGAGAACGATTCCGGCGCTAACGCAAACGATGTGAACAAGATCGTCAGGAAGACGGCCATCGGATCATTCGTTCCGGACTCCGCTTCGAGCGTATGTTTGACTTTGGCATCGACCGGTCGTCCACTGAGCAGGGAAAAAACAGCAGCCGCATCAGTCGAGCCGACGAGCGCGCCGATCAATAACGCGACCGGCCAAGAAAAATCAAGTAATAGATAAGCAACGATGGCAATGATCCCGGTCGTTGCAAGGACCCCGACGGTCGCAAGCGACAGGGCAGCGGGGAGAATTTTCCGGAAGTGTACCCATTTCGTATGCAAGCCACCGTCAAACAGAATCAGAACGAGCGCCATCGTCCCAAAAAGACGAGCTTGCTCGAAATCACCAAAGTTGATGATTCCTGTGACATCTGACCCTGCCACGATCCCGACGACGACGAACAGGATCAACGTCGGTACATTTAACCGGACGGCAAACTTCGTCGTGATGATCGCAATCAATAGTAACGTTCCTGCGACGAATAAGATCGTCCCTTCTTCCATCCGACCACCTCTTTCGTGATAACATGTTCTCCTTTTAGTATACGTTACTTTTTGAAAATTTCGAAAAATAACGTCAAAACGAGGTGTACAAACGAAAAGAAAAAGGAAAACTAGAAGCAGAACTATATGCGTTCAATACGGAACACAAGGAGGAAAAGGGATGAACATCTGTATCGTCACGGGTGCCAACTCCGGCATGGGGATGGTCACGATTCAAGAATTATTGGAGCGGGGAGATCGGGTCATCGCTACCGTCCGTTCGCAGAAAAAAGCGACGGCACTCGTGCAACTACTGCGGGAACATGGTGTATCGCATACGCACCTGGAAATCGAGATCGTTCAACTCGATCAACTGGACTCCGTCCGTCGCTTCGCGGATCGTCTGTTTGATTTAGTCGGTCGGATCGACCGCTTAATTTTAAACGCCGGTGTCATGGTACCGCCGTATCATGTCACGAAGGACGGCTTCGAATCACAATTCCAGGTCAACTACTTGAGTCATTTCTATTTGATCGAGCGCTTATTGCCGTTACTTGAGAAAGGGAACGATCCGCGTGTCATCTCGATTTCGTCGCTCGCAGGTGAAGGCGGCTTAATTCGGACCGACGTCGAACTCGAAGCGATCGCCCACGTCAAAAAAGAACACTATAGCCCGATGCGTTCCTACCGCGAATCAAAGCTCCTGCAAATGATTCATATGCGTGAACTGGCTGAAAAGCACGGCGACCGGATCACGTTCGTCAGCGTCCACCCGGGGATCGTCAATACGGATCTGTTCTATCGCGGCAAGTACGGCAAAGTGATGAAGACGTTACTCAAACCGGTCGCGCAAGTCGGATACTGGACCGGAAAACTCTATACACCAGAATACGGCGCGAAGACGGCACTCTATCTCGCAACGACCGACGATCCGCTCGATAACGGCGGCTACTATGCAGATTCCGCTCCACGACTCAGTAATCCGATCGTCGAAGACGACGAGTACCGGGCGCAAGCACGGAATCTGTCGCGTCGCTGGGTTGAACTCGCCTGAACGACAAAAAACGACCGGCTCGTGGGAAGCCGGTCGTTTATCCGTTGTGACGACTGGGGGTCAGATCACTCCTAAAGGATACGTTACATTGAAATAAAATTGTGGAATATGAAAAAAATCACAAAATAATGGGCAAACGTGAAATCTTGAAGCAAAAAGGTTTTCTTCTCGCTGTACATTCGTTAGGATAGAGAAGATTTTTTTTGTAACAGGAGGAATAACATGATACGACAAGCTACATCAAAAGACGTTCGAAACATCGCAACCCTACTTGAGCAAAAAGCGCTCTCCCTCAAAGCCAGTGGCAGTAGCCAGTGGTCTGCTTATCTGGAGCAAGACATCGAACAACTCGTCGCGCGAGATTTAGAAGCCGGCCGCCTGTATGTCTTTGAGGATCAGAACGAGCTGCTTGGTTCCGTTGCCCTGCTTCCTTCGCTCGAATGGGATCAATCCTTGTGGGATGATGTAGAAGGTCTGTATATCCATAGAATCGTCGTCAGCGACCGCGCCAAAGGACGCGGGGTCGGTCGGAAATTGCTGGAACACGCGATTGCTGTGACAGAGGATGAAGGAGAAATCCTACGACTCGATTGTGTCGCTTCAAACGAGTTTCTCAATGCATATTACACGTCCTTCGGATTCGTCTATCAAGGAACACGGGACGGCTTCTCGATTTATGAGTATGAACGCATCGAAGCGACAGCCTGAAGCGGTTCAATCAAGACAACGGTCGTTTCGTTTGGTATGGTAATAGAAAAAGAACGGTTCAAGGAGTGATCGGATGCGATTGAATATCGGCTTCATCGGCTTTGGCAAAAGTACGACCCGTTACCATTTACCGTACGTGATGATCGAGGACAACTATCACGTCACCTGGATTTACAATCGGAAGGAAAAACCGGAGCTGTTCGCATCCTATCAGGATCGACTGCCGGATGCCCGTTTTACGACGGATCTGTCCGAAATGCTCGCTGACCCGGCACTTGATGTCGTCGTCATCAATACACCACCGGCGACACATTTCGAATACGCGTTGCTCGCGCTGCAACATCAAAAGCACGTTCTCGTCGAAAAACCATTTACGGTGACGGAAGAGGAGACGAAGCGTCTATTTGCAGAAGCACATGCGCAAGGCGTCAAGATTCTCGCCTATCAAAACCGACGTTACGACAGCGACTTCCAAGTCGTCGCGCAAATCATCCGTTCCGGGAAACTTGGTCGTCTCGTCGAGGTCGTCTCGCAATTTGATCTATTCCGCCCGGAAGCGGCGTCAGCTGATGCGCGTCACGAGAACGGTGCGCTTTACGGACTCGGCGTCCATACGCTCGATCAAATCATCGCTTTGTTCGGAAAACCGGACAAGGTCGCCTTTGACGTACGAAGTGTTCGACTGCCGCATAATCCAGACGACGCGTTTGCGATTGATCTCTATTATCCGGAGCTCAAGGTCAGCGTCCGGACGAGTCATGTCGCACTTGCCCCGGCACCCCGGTGGATGTTACACGGCACGAACGGGACGTTCATCAAACAACACGTCGACCGGCAAGAGCTCGACCTGAAAGCGAACTACTTCCCGGGAGAAGAGGGGTTCGGTGAGGATTCAGAAGACGATTATGGGCGTTTGATCTATCACGATGAACACGGTCATCTGCAAGACGTCCGAATCCCGAGTCCTGTTGGTGATTACGGTAAAATGTATCGCGCCTTTTACCGCAGTATCGTCGAAGATGCACCGCTTCCGGTGAAAGAAGAGGATACCTTGTTTGTTGCCCACCTGCTCGAACAAGCTTTTGCGCAACCGTCACCTTATATCTTGACGATCCAAAATTAAATTTTAATTTGATTGCAGGTTGATGACAACTCGACTGTGCCCATAGGCATGGTCGGGTTTTTTTGATATAAAGAACAGGTGCATTCCTTATTTTTCAGATTTTTCTAAAGAAATGTTGATTATTTTTTCAAAAAGTTGGGAATAAGGGAATGTCTCACCAAATCAAAACATAGGGGGTCTATCATGAAACGATTCTTATCCGCATTGCTCGTAGCGGCTGTCATCGTTGGGGTACTCAGCCCTTCGTTGATCGCTGAGGCCGCGACGAAGTTGACCGTGACGACGGATGTCTTGCGCGTCCGCGAGAAACCGTCGACATCGAGTAAGATTCTCGGTAACGTCTACAAAGGGAACGTCTACACATCAAAGGGAACGTCCGGCAGCTGGTATAAAATCAGCTACAAATCCCGCACAGGCTACATACACAAGAACTACGTCAAATCGTCCTCGTCGAAATATACGTCGACGGGAACGAAGTATACGACGGTCGGCACACTCAACGTCCGGACGGGTGCTGGAACGAAGTATAAAGTCGTAGGACAGCTGAATAAAGGGGTTGCCGTTGCGACATACGGCACGTCAGGGAGCTGGACACGGATTCTCTACAAGGGAAGCTACCGCTATATCTCGACGCAATACGTTTCGAAGTCAAAACCATCGACGACGACGAAAAAGTTAAATGTTCCGTACTACAACCAATATTCACTCGGGTATCCATCTGGTTGTGAGTTCGTCTCGTTGAAGATGGCACTCGAATACAAGAAAAAAGCCGTCTCTGCTGCGTCACTCTATAATCAAATGCCGAAAAGCATGAAGAACGCGACGTATAAGAACGGAAAGTATTACTGGGCAGATCCAGAAAAAATGTTCACGGGGAATCCAGCCGGAACGCTCGATTACTACAAGAACTGGGGCATCTATCCGAAAGGGATCCTACCACTTGCGAAAAAATACCGCAGTGGTGCCGTTGATATCTCGAAACAAGGCGTCTCGAAAATTGAGAGTGAGATTCGTAGCGGTAACCCGGTCATCGTCTGGGCAACGGTCGATTTCAAGAATCCATATGGCTACTTCTCTTGGATCAAACCGGACGGTAAAACATTTACTGGTTACCGGAACTATCACGTCATGCTCGTGACAGGTGTCTCAAGCGGTTCGTTCTACGTCTCGGACCCATACCGCGGCAAGTACAGTGTCAGTCGCTCGCAGTTCACATCCGTTTTCAATCAAACGGGACAATATGCGTTATCTGTTCGTTAAACCCTCATCCGGTCGCTCCCACGCGACCGGATTTTTGTCATTTTCAGGCATATCGATACGAAATCTACTGTAAAATGAAGGAGTTCACCTGCTAGGTGTGTAAAAGAATGACAATGTATCCATGAAAGGAAGTGAAGAGATGGAAGATCCACGGATCACGCGTCTCGAGCAGGAGGTCGCGGCGTTACGACAACGAGTAGCTGCCCTTGAAGGACAGCACACTTCGCCTGTCGCACCTGAATCGAGCAAACCAGACGTAAGTACGGTCGCTCGCCCAGCACCGCGTCCCGCTTATACGAAACGAAAACCGGTTGTTCCTCCACCAACATTTAAGGAAAAACGCTCCCGCGAAGAATGGGAACAGGTCATCGCGACCGTCTGGTTACCCCGGATTGGAGCGATATTCGCTGCACTCGGAGCCTTGTTTCTGTTCTCCTACGCCTCGGTTGCCGGTCTGATCAGTCCGCCTGTCCGCATCGGAAGTGGGGTATTGATCGGTCTACTCGTCATCGCCCTTGGAGAATACCAGTATGAGAAGAAACGACGTGAGCTCGGGGTCGGACTCGTCGCGACCGGTACGATCGTCGCCTTGGCGGCACTGTTCGCCGGGATGGCCTTATATCAATTCTATCCACCGTCTTTAGCCTTCTTACTTGAGCTCGTCGTCGTCTTCATCGCGTACGGTTTGATGCTCTGGATGCGATCGCAAGCCTTGCTCGTCCTCGTATCCATCACCGGTTTCTTATTACCGTATCTACAATTATCGGACGACCCGAACTTACCGCTCTTCTTATTGTACGAAGTCGTCCTGTTCGCAGCGATCTTCTTTGCGGTTGACCGACTGAAGGCCAAAAAAGCGTTCGTCTTCGCTTGGGTGATCTTTACGATCGCACTCGCGTTCGGCCTACTCTCGTTAGAGCTCTACTGGCTTGATGAACAGGTACCACGACTTGATGAATGGTCTCTCTTACTTGCGACATTCTTCGGTTACGGTGCGACATCGTTCGTCGGACGACGCATCCAGTTTCAGCCAAACGTGCCAAGCTGGCTTGCCGGGATTGTCGTCTTACTGACGTTACTGATCCTCGATTGGTCGTTCGGGACGCTTGTAGCGATTCTGTTCGCCGGAATTGCCTACGTGCTTGCGGATCGATTAAAGGATCCGGCTCAAAACGGCGTCGGTCACGTCGCCTTACTCGTCGCTGTCCTCTTGATTCCGGCAGATGCCCTCAGCTGGACGTATCAACTGCGCTACTTCTTGATTGCCGGGTTGATTGCTGCATTTTGGTTCGTTCCATGGGCGCGGATGCCGCATCAACGGTTGTTTAACGTCGGGTTGTATGTCGTCTTTATCTTTTCAGCCGTCGTTGATTATGAATCTTATCAAAGCATAGGGCTGTCGTATGCGTTGACGGTGCTCGCGATGGTCATTGCTTCGACGGCATTCGTCTTGCTCCTCGTTCAGACACATCGTGATCCGGTTTGGAAAGGGTCATGGCAACTTGTCCTCGTCTTAGCTGCAATCGGTGTCTTTACGACATACACGTTGATCATCATGGAGTTACCATTTTACCGCGGTCTTGAAGAGACGGCGCGTAGTACGACGTTGTCCGCGGCCTATATCGTCCTCGCACTCGTCCTTGTCGCGATTGGTCGGATGCGGACGTCGTCGACGTGGCGATTATCCGGGTTGTTGCTACTGACCATCAGTGCCGTCAAGCTTTTACTATTCGATTTGTCGTTCCTGAGCTTATTCCAAAAAGCATTCGTCTTCATTGGCTTCGGAATCGTCACGTTCATCATTTCACGGACGTACTTCAAAAAACGCAAAGAACAAGCCTGACACAGCGCTTGAATCGGTTGAAATGAACCGGTTCAAGCGTTTTTAATTGCTTAAAAATTTTTATTGATAACGATTATCATTGTCGTCTATACTATTTAAGGAACTGACTTAATTAGTAACAGGGGGAACTATACATGAAACAAGTATTATTGATGACAGGGGCGCTCGCCGTCGTTTTAGCAGGTTGCAGTGAAGCGAAACAAGCGGAGACACCAGCACCGAAAAAGACGAATTTTGACCAGGTCGTCACGGATTACCGGACGTATGCGATCAACGAAATCGATACGTTCGTCCGCGAGACGGAAAAGTTCACGGATGCCGTACAAGCGGGAAAGCTTGAAGAAGCGAAAGCGTTGTACGCACCGACGCGGATGTATTACGAACGCGCAGAACCAATCGCGGAAGTATTCGGTGACCTTGATCCGAAGATCGATGCGCGAGCAGGCGACGTCAAAGCGTCGGAGTGGGGTGGCTACCACCGGATCGAGCAAGGATTATTCGAAAAGGGAACGACAAAAGGTTATGAAGCATACGCGAAACAATTGATGAAGGACGTTCATTTACTGCGGGCAAAGGTCGAGACGGTCGAGGTGACACCAGAATTACTCGTCACGGGGGCGACTGATCTATTGAACGAAGTCTCGACGTCAAAAGTGACAGGGGAAGAAGACCGTTATTCGCATACTGATTTATATGACTTCGCGGCAAACGTCGAAGGGGCTGAAAAAATCTACGAACTGTTGAACCCGGCGCTGAAAAAACAAGATGCGGCGTTATCAAAAGAAATTGCTGCTCGCTTCAAGGATGTCTACGCGTTACTCGATGCGAAGAAACAGGGTGACGGCTATGTCCTCTATACGAGTCTCTCGAAACAAGACGTCAAACAGATGAGTGTCGCCATCAATGAACTCGCGGAACCGCTCTCGAAGATGGGCATCGTACTGGAGGGATAAGCATGAAACCAATCCAAGAAGGCGTCACGCGGCGTGACGTCCTGAAGGTCGCAGGCTTGACGAGTCTCGGGGCCGCCCTGTATGCCAGTGGTCTTGAGAAGTTTCTTCCACGGACATTGACTGTTGAAGCAAGTGATCAAGAGCCGTTCTACGGGACGTATCAAGCGGGAATTCTGACACCACCACAAAATCACGTCCAAGTCGTGGCGTTTGATATCAAGACGGAGCGCCGCGATGAATTGGTCGATTTATTAAAACGCTGGACGCGGTTATGTGCCAGACTTGCTGCCGGGTTACCATACGGCGATTCCGACTCCCGTTACGTGCCACCGGAAGATACGGGGGAAGCGGACGGACTATCGGCCGGTCACTTGACGTTTACGTTCGGGTGCGGTCCAAGTCTGTTTGACGGTCGCTTCGGCATCCGTCATAAACGACCGGATGCCCTTCAACCGCTGCCGGCGTTCGACCTCGATCGTCTGGACGAAAAATGGAGTGGAGGCGACCTCGTCGTCCAAGTCTGTGGTGATGATGCCCAAGTCGTCTTCCATGCGATCCGTAACCTCGTCCGTGTCGGGCGCGGGACGGTCGCGATGCGTTGGTCCCAAGCTGGTTTCCAGCGCAGTAAAGCAGCAGATGCCTCTGGTGGGACGCCGCGCAATCTTTTCGGCTTCAAGGACGGCACGGGGAATCCTGACGTCTCGAAGAAGCAAGTCCGGAAAGAATCGCTCTTTTGTCAGTGGCAAGACGGTACACCGTGGTTGACGAACGGCTCGTTCCTTGTCGTCCGTCGCATCCAGATGCATCTCGAAGTCTGGGACCGGACGATCCTAAAAGAGCAAGAACGGACCTTCGGGCGCGAACGTGCTTCCGGAGCTCCGCTCGGCTCAAAAGACGAATTCGCTTCCGTCACACCGGCGAAACGACAAGCTCGTGGCGAAGCTGCCTTACCGGTTGACTCGCATACCGCTGTCGCGCACGGGGACGGAAAGACAGCGATCTTACGCCGTTCCTACTCGTATCAAGACGGCATCGATGAGAAGACAGGTGCCCTTGATGCGGGTCTACTCTTCTTATCGTATCAGCGTTCACCGAAACAATTCATCGAGATTCAGCGCCGTCTTGCCGCACAGGACCGATTGAATGAATACATCACGCACCGTGGAAGTGCCATCTTCGCTTGCTTCGGTGGAATCTCGAAAGGAGGCTACATCGGTGATGCGTTATTTGCGTAATCTCGTCCTTGTACTTGTATTCCTTGTAGCCGGTCAACAAACGGTGCCTGTCTATGCTGCTTCGACGGATGATCTCTATGTCGCGATCGGACAAGCCCTGTCTGCCGTCGCAAGTAAAGATCGCGCAGCACTGAATCAAGCGATTGATGAACTAGGACAAGCTGCTCAAGACTTACCTGATCAACAAGCGGCAATCACGAAAGCCGTCAAACAGGTCGATACGAAACGGGAGGCAACGTTTCCGGAAGTCCGCGAGCAACTGACGGCACTCTCTGCTGCTGTCCGGAAGCAGGAAGAAGCAACGAAACCGAAGACGGACCCGATTGCGAAAGCAAAAGTGAAGCAATTGCTTTCGTTGACGAAAGAGATGCGGCAGGTCAAGGCGAGCGATCGTCCGGCAGCGGAGCAACGGTTGTTGACCGCATGGGCGACGCACGAGAGTCTTGTTCGCAACGACAGTGTCGGTCATTATGGCAACATCGAGATGGCACTTGCGTCGATCCGGATCGCGGCGGCGCGTGATTCCGCGGATACGAAGGAATGGAAAGCCGCACTTGATCAGTTCGATACGGCTGTCCAGTCTTTCCTCGACGGAAAGCAGGTCCAGGCAAAGAAAACGGGACTGCAGTCGCTGTTGACGCCACTTGAAAAGGCGCAAACCGCACTTACGGCAAATGATCTGCCGGAAGCAAAAGAAGCGCTAGAAGCATTTCTCAAGACTTGGCCGCGAGCGGAAGGTGAGGTCCGGACACGTAATGAAGGGCTCTATTCCCAGCTTGAATCAGACGTACCACTGTTACTTGCCCGACTGACGCCGGAAACTCGCGAAAAAACGGCACAAGAACTCCAGTCGTTCGAGAATGCTATTGCACAATTACAAACGAAGACGCATTATACGTTCGTTGATGCAATGCTCGTCATGCTGCGGGAAGGTCTCGAAGCATTATTGATCGTCAGTGCGCTTGTTGCCTTCGCGCGGAAAAGTCGATCGAAACAAGAAGGGAAGGTTTGGGCAGGCGCTGGGCTTGGTCTGATCGCAAGCGGTCTGTTAGCGCTCATCCTCCAGACGGTCTTTCAGGCCTCGTTCGCGGCGACGGGTCGGGAACAAATCGAAGGCTATACAGGAATCGTCGCGGTCGTTGTCATGTTGTTCGTCGGCTACTGGTTGCACTCGAAAAGCGCCGTCGCCAAACGAAAACACTTTTTATCGACGCTTTCGACGACGTCCTTATTCTTCGTCAGCTTCTTAACGATCTTTCGGGAAGGCGCCGAGACGTTGTTGTTTTACATCGGAATGGCACCAGCGATGACGAAAACTGCCTTGTTATCCGGAATCGGACTCGCGATCGTCATCATCGGTCTGGTCTCGTATGCGGTCATCCAGATTGGTATTCGTTTACCGATCCATCGTCTGTTCCAAGTCGCGTCCTGGTTGATTTATGTGATGGCGTTCAAGATTCTTGGTACGAGTCTGCACGCGTTGCAACTGACGAACGTCTTACCGATTCGTCCGATCAATGGACTCGGAACCGCCGGCTGGATTGGTTTCTACCCAACGCTCGAGACGCTTATCCCGCAAGTCGTCCTGATGATTCTGATTGCCTTGTTTACGATCTGGCAAAAGCGGCGCACAGCAGCAATCCAGACTGCTGCTTGATCCATTTTTCAATTTCAGGTTTCAACTATTATGTTTCGGGTATAACTTCTTATCAGCAGCTTGCTGCATGAAAGAGAGGGATTTTTATGCTTGAAACACGCATCGTACGAAACATGACCGCTGTCGACGCAGAAGTGACGAGCCTCAAATCAAGTGGCTATTCGAATAAACAGATCTACATCTTTGCAAAAGACGAAGAACTCGCGGAACGCATCGCGAATGACACGCAGACGTTACCATACCGCGTGACGAAGAAGTCGTTCTTCGAGACGTTATTATCAGCCGTCCGGAGTAACCGTAATGATCGGATTGCTCAATTGTCCGAGCTTGGCATGACAAAGGATGTTGCTGAGGATCTAGAAGATGAAGTCCGACACGGTCGGATCGTCATCGTCGGTTCGAAATCCGATTTACTGAATCCAGCGTTCGCGGCGTCGTACGTGACGGATGAAGCAACCGATTATGGTGCTGGCGTACCGAAACTCGAAGACGAGGAAACGACGACGACGTTACCAGCCGATCAAAACGTCAAGTTAAAAGATGAATGATACATAAGCCTTCTGTTTCTCAGCGTAGAGACAGGAGGCTTTTGTTTAGTCTGCTCATGGAAGGGAATGGGAAAATTGAGAGGAGGAGAGACGATGCAATTCTTATATGTCGGCTATTATAATGCAGACCGAATGGATGCTTTATCGAAGGAAGAGATCGATGCTTTGATGTCGCGTTGTGATGCGTTGATGAACACCTTCAATGAACAAGTCGATGTCCTATCAGACTGGCACCCGGGTCTTACGACACAAGCATTTTACTGGCAGGATGGGGTCGTACAGAAGAAAGTAGAGCCGGATCGAACGCATGGAGAGCAGATTGGCAGTTTGATTGTCTTTGAAGCACGTGATTTGGATCATGCGATGGAACTGGCTTCCCTTCATCCGACGACTCAAGTCGCAGAAGGGGAATCTTACGGTTGGCGCGCAGAAGTCCGTCCATTATCAGGTACCTCTTGATGTATGGATTATGGACGACATTTACGACTCAAGCCGGACAACGCGACCACGTCATCGCCCTGTTACTTGAAGCTGCGGCTTCTTTAGAGACTCATCCGAGTTGTCTACACTACATCATCAGTAGTTCTGACGAACCGGATGTGCTACATGTCCGTGAAATCTGGACGGATGCCGCTGCACACCTCGCGTCTTTAGAGTTACCGGTGACGCGGCGTTTGATTACGCAAGCGCGTCCGTTGCTCGAGCGTGTTGAACGCGTGCTCGAAGACCACCCGCTCGGTGGCAAAGGACTCATGTAAACCAAAAACCCCTCCTCTAGTCGAGAAGGGGTTACATGCTGTTAGGTTGTCGTCCACTGGATATCGATGACGTCCGACGCTCGCACCATCCGGCGCATACCTGTCGATGTGACGAGTTCAATCGTTCCGCGGTCATGAAAAATCGCTTGGATCGAACCGGATACCGTATCGAGTTGTTTTAATCGGACGTGGACCGTCTGTCCGGTCCGGACTGCACGTTCCATGATGTGTTGTAAGGAGAGGCGATCACGAACAATCGTCTCTTCGCGTGATTGATACAGATGTTCAAGATGAAGGATATGCTGGCGTGAAGTCAGTTGTTTCCACTTGCGATTCGATCGTTTTTTAGATGCGAACATGGCTGACCACCTCCTGAATTGAGTCGTACGTTAGATAGTCGTGCGCTCTGCTTCAGTTATTTCCCTTCACGAACAGTGCTTAAACACGTGCTCCTGACATTTTTTCACGAAACGCCGCGATTGCCGCAATCGCTTCTTGATCGTACTCGACCTCTCCCGGTGCATTCCCTTCGGCAAGAATCGCTGTCTCAAGCGTCGCGCCGAGAAACGATGCGATATGCTCGAACTGCATGACGAGCGCTTGTCCTTTGACGCGTGGATTATCTCCTCCGACCGCAATCAAGTGGAATCGTTTCCCCGCCATCCGGCTTTTGAAGTCAAGTTCTTCGTCGCGCAGTGACTCGCTGAATCGGTCGATGAATAATTTCATCTTCGTCGACATCGAGTACCAGTAAATCGGAGTGATGAACAGGATGTCATCGTGTTCAAGCATCTCTTCGACGATCCGGCGATAGTCATCGCCAATCGGCAAAAAGCCTCCATGATGACGGCGGTCTTCAATCGGCTGAATCGAGACGTTCGCTAAATCGACAGCAACATGAGGGATTCCTTTCAATGCTTGTTCCCCGAGCCATTCACTGTTTCCTTTGCGTGAGCTACCAAAAATCGTATACATATCGTGCATCTCCTTTTGAATTCGATTGTTCTATTCTATTCCAAACTGCACTGTCAATACACCGATATGCTCACAATTGGTTTTGAATAAGGGTTTTGCGGAAAAAGACAAGAAGACGAAAAACAAATAGGGGAGGAACGGTCGAATGGAGAGAAGTACGCTCATTGCGCTAGAAAAACACTTATATGCCATCCACCTCGAGATGGATGGACTGGCGCGACTCATCACGAAACAATTGATTCATTTGAGCCAAGTGGCTGCATCCGTCGAACATTTTCGACGGATGAGCTTTGATATCTATAAACATCGGACGTCACTCGAGCAGATCCCGTCACAAGTCTTATATGAGACGGCACTCGACTACGAAGACTGGCTCGAGGAAGAGTTTGATGAGATTCCTGCTAGCTGGCAACTGGCGACGAAAGAAGAGGAGGCACTCGAGCAGCTTTGGTGGTTCGAATTCTCACGAATTCAAGCGGAGCTCGAAGAATGGCTTAGTCTCTATCTGATTCGCCGGATTCGAGAAGACGTTCGTTACATGCCACCGGTGATCGAGAAAAATGCCTATGCTTTATCAGAGGATGCCCGTCACGTCTTTTGGCGTCTCTTACAACGCTCCGTCGCGAAGCCTTCCTCAAAGATCAAGGCGAACCAACTGTCGTGCCGAATGGGCATCGCTGAGATTGCCCGCTGTGCCCGACTTAATCAAGACCGGACACGTCGTGCGATTGGTGAACTAACGCGTCGTGGTCTGATCGCAATCGAAGAGGATGATGAGAAGCTAAAAATGCGGCTCCGCCTTCAAGTCATCTGATTAAAAGCGATGAACCGTTCGATCATCCGTTCATCCCGACGCGCGGATGGACCGATCCAGATCAGGTGACCGGGACTTTTCGATTCAATGAACTGCGCGTGAGGAATACTCCGTCGTGCGTGTTCCGAATGCTCGAACGGAACAGCACGGTCTGACTTCGAATGGACGATCAAGACGGGACACGTGACGGCTTCAAGCCGTTCTCGTTCAATGTCTTGTGTGATATCAAACAAGACACCTCGCCCAGGACCATTTTGAAGACCAACCTCATATAATAACGACGCATCCGTCTCACTAATGTGGGTACGGATCGTTTCGCGTGGTAACAGACTCGTCATCTCGACCATCCGCACCGCTGCTTCTTCAGGAAACTTGCGAATCTTATCCTTCACATACGTCCAAAGCCCCCACTGGATGAACTGTAAAGGACGTTGTAAGACCGGTTGGATCAGAAGACGATGATACGGCAGCGAGATCCGGTGCGTCATCGCACACGCTAAAACGAGGGCATGGACGCCTGGATCCATTCCAGCAAGCGCGATTGCCGTCGGTCCACCGGCAGAGATGCCGTAAACGGTGTACTGTTTAATCTGGCGGGAAGCAAGCCACCCAGCGTAGAACGTCGCAAGCGCCTCTGGACTATCCGCGAGCTGAAGCGGCGTTCTTCCATATCCCGGACGTGACGGTACGATGACACGATATCCTGCCGTGATTAACTTCTCGACATGGTAGACTTCTCGGTAATCCGACTGCGTGCCATGAATCAAAAGAATGACAGGACCGCTCCCGCTATCCCGGTAATCAAAGCGCTGACCATTCCATTCTGCGATATAATGCATCCAAATTCTCCTATCTCTTAATTTTTACCATTTTATTGTTAATCTCGTGTTTATTTTCATGTATACTGTAAAGTATAACCAAACCATTGTGACTTAGGAAATGAGGATGCGTAGTGTCTAACGAAAAATTAACGAACCGTGACCGCTTACTTGCTGTACGAGAAATCTTCGAACGTCAGTCGGATGAAGACCATACGTTAACGCTTGAAGAATTGAGCATGGAACTCTCGAAACGAGGACTGATCGAGAAGCTATCCCGAAAATCGTTGAAGGATGATATTGCGGCACTTGCCAAATCAGGGTTCGACGTCGTGGCGGAAGAGACGAAGAATGGACTTGCCATTCCGTATCATCTCGTCAGTCGTCCTTTTGAGCATCATCAGCTCCGATTGCTGGTCGATGCCATCGCCAGTGCGAAGTTCATCTCGGAAAGTGAGACGACGTCGCTCGTTCAGACGATTCAGTCGTTGACGAGTGATAAGATGGCGGAGTCACTCCAACCGGTGCTACATACTGTCAAAAAACCAAAAGGAATGACGTCGCGCTCGATTGATACGATCCAGAAAGCCATCAGCGATGATTTCGTCATCAGTTTCCAGTACCAAGGAAAGTTCAATGAACGGACGCGGAAGTTCGAGTTACGGAAGGATGGCGAGCATTATCTCGTTTCTCCGGCTCACCTGTTGATGGATAACGGAAATTACTATTTGATTGGTCGCGATGAGCGGATCAAAGAGATCCGGACGTACCGGGTCGACCGAATCGTCGATTGTAAAGCGTTCGAACCGATGGAAGAACCGGTTCATGTCGAGCCGAGTTACTTAAGTAACATGTTCAACATGTACGGGGGAGAGAACGAGCAATTGACGCTTAAATTCCAGGAGAGTCTGATGCCAACCGTCGTCGACCGGTTCGGGACAGATATCCGCTGCCGTCGCCTCGATGACCTCTGGTTCGAGTTCAAGGTCGATGCGCTCTTTTCCGACGGGTTCATGATGTGGCTGATTCAATTCGGCAACCAGGCGGAAATCATCGCGCCTGTCGAACGTCGGGAGACATTCAAGAACAAGGTGGCAGGTCTTGCGACGATGTACCAAGTCGAAACACCTGCTCTTTAAGGGCTGAAGCAAGGTTCACTTGACCGTGGATCTTGCTTTTTTAAATTGTCGAGAAAAAAACTTTTTGTCGTTTTTTGTCGGATATTCATATTTGAATATTTTAAGCGAATAGTTCCAGTTACTATTAAGGGTATCTGATACTTATGTAGGAGGAACGACATGCAACAGATGGAAAAAAGCCAATCAAACGGGATGCGGAAACTAGCTGCTTTCCTCTTCTTCGTTTGTCTATCCTATACATCGTGGTACTTATTCTCACTTTTTGTCTTTCATCTCGTGTTTCCAGAAGATGTCGTGACATCCTTAGATATCGTCGTGTTCGGATTCAGTCCGGTCGTCGCTCTTGTCGTCACCATCGGCTCGCTACGCTTGATCGAACGACGCATGAAACCTAAATTCACACCCCTTTTATTCATCGGATATACGCTCTCGACAAGTATCTTGATTTATTACGCGATCGTGAACGAACTTCTGCCCCGACTGTGACTTGCAACTCCCCAGCAATTGGCATATGCTACGCTTATAGCTTGCTAGGTAAGGGGGGATACGATGAACGCACAGTATATCCTCGACTGGATGCCGCTCGTGATTCCTGTCGGTGCCATCGTCTTTATTGTCGTCATTGCAAAAAAAGCTTCGAAAATCGATGCTGAAAAGTAAGGAGACTCCAATCAGGGAGTCTTTTTTTATTGGCTTCTGTTGGTACTTTATTCACGCGATTTCCCTATTGTGCAAAAACATAACGTCACCCATTTCTATGGTATAAAGGAACTAGGCGAAAGACCTAATATTAGGAAATCATGGAGGGACAGATGAGACAAAGAACCGTCATGACTTTACTTGCACTCAGTCTACTGCTTACCGTATGTATGATGAAAAAACCAACGTTGACGCCAAAAGCCAGTACCATCGATCTCACCATCGCCGTCGTCGGAACGGCTCCAGTTCTTACGCAATCACCGGACTTCCACTCGATTGATCTGCAGGAGATCAAAGGGGATTTACGACGATACGATGCTGTCATGATTATGCCCGACTATTTAAACGCGGCAGCCGGACGTGACTATGCTACCGTCTACCGGAAGGCGCAGATTCCCTTTTTCTTCATCGGCTCTCAAAAATCCATCGAACCGTTTCTTGACCCGAGTCTATCCTATGAGGAAAGCATCTCGGTGCCGAATTCGACGTTTGCGGCTGGTATGCTCTATGACGATACACAAGAGACGACCTGGTTGTTTGGTGAGGGAATCGAACGACCGAATCGTTCAGAGCAACTGAAGATCTATCAATCAATCTTTCAAACGATTGAACAGAGTCACTTAGCAAAGTAACGCTTGAATGAAACAGACCGAAGTGCTCGGAAGTACATCTACATCCAAACACTTCGATCTGTTTTTTCGTCAATCGAGTTGTTTCGTCGGGGCTAAGACGATTTCCCGGATGTTGACATGTTGCGGCTGCTCGAAGGCGAATAAGACAGTGTCCGCGACGACTTGCGGATCGAGTCCACCGTCAATCGACTGTTTCCATTCGTTGTAGCCGTCCTTAATCGCGTCACTTGTCGTATGACCGAGCAGTTCTGTCTCGACGACACCTGGTGCAATCGTCATGACGCGGACACCATGGGACGCGACTTCACCTCGGACGTTCTCACTCATCGCGTGGACGGCGAATTTCGTGCCGACGTACGCGGCGTGGTCTGCGAACGTCTTTTTACCGGCAATCGAGCTGATGTTGATGATCGTGCCGGTCTTCCGTTTCACCATCGAGGGAAGGACAGCTTGCATCCCGTGTAAGACACCGAGCGCGTTGACATCAAACATCTCTTCCCATTCTTCCGCATCTTGTGTCTCGATTTGACCGAGTAACATCCGACCCGCATTATTGATGATGGCTTCGACCGGTCCGAACGCTTCCGTCGCGTCTGCTAAAGCAGCATCGAGGGCAACTCGGTCGGTGGCTGCGACTTGGCGAATCAAGACATCGTCTGAAGCAAGGCTCGCCAGACGATCAATTCGTCGTCCGAGCAATAAGACGCGGTACCCTTTCTGAATGAACGTTCGTGCAATCGCATGCCCGATTCCTGACGTCGCACCGGTGATGGCAATGAATCCTGTTTTCATGATATCGTCTCCTTATTTGATATGATAAATTGAAGATAACAGAGGGAAACCAATCCGAGAAGTACGCACTTTTAGGTCAGTCGGTTACCTTTTGGTAAGGGAGGGAACGGTATGCCATATCTAAATGAGTTCGATGCGACGATGCGTCAGATTCAAGGCAAGTGGAAAGTGATGATCTTGTACGAGCTGCATGAGGAAGGTGCGGTACGTTTTAATACACTGGAGCGTTATATCCAGGACGTCTCACCGAAGACGCTGACACAGCAACTGAAGCAACTCGAACAAGATGGCTTGATTACGCGGACCGTCTACCCAGAAATCCCACCCCGCGTTGAGTATGCGTTGAGCGAGAAAGGTACGTCCTTGATTCCCTTACTCGATGCGATCTGCGACTGGGGTCTTGCGACGACACCACGCAACCAATTGATGCGCACATTATGCGACGAGGAAGCCCCCGCTCCATGAGCAGGGGCTTTTCGTTAGCGTTCGATTTGTTCGCGTACTTGACGGCGGAACGTCTGGATATCGTAGGCCGGTTCACTTGGACTGAACTCAATCCCGTCAATCAGACGAGCGTTTTGCACCGTATCCGGGAACTCGATCCGTGTCAGCCATTCAAGCGTCGTCTCTTCATGGCGTCTTGGGAAAGCTTGCTCGAGCTGAGAAGCAATCTTCAGAAGCGGATGATGACTATGCCGCTTTGGCGCATGCGCCCGTACTTGTTTGGAGTGCTTGACGGTTTGTTCTCTTTCGATTGCTATGACTTTTCGCTTCCGGATGACATAAAGCGTAACCGCAACTAAGATCACCGTCAGAAGCGTCGTTGCGATCCAAATCCAATCCGGTGTTCCTGCCTGGACGGCAGCTTGCTCCACGTCTTGAACACCTTTGATATTCTCTAGCCCCATTGCCCGGTTCGTCATCGTGTCCGCTTCCCGACCAAGTGGTTCCGTCCAAAGGAATAATGAACCGAATGCTTCAAATAGCGGACGAATCGCACTCGTGACGGATCCGACGAGCGCTTCTTTCGTGAGCCGGAAGACGACAGCGATGATCAGCCCCGCGCTGAGGACTAACGCGATCGTCGGGAAGATACGCCGCCATTCTGTCATGTACGTGACGACGAATGGATACGCAATGACGAAGACCAAAATTAAAAATGCGCCAATCGGTGGTGTCACTCCTGGGAACAATACCATCACGACGCCGATGACCATCGCACTCGTAGCGTATCGCCACGTCGAATCGACCGTATCAAGAAACGCGGTCCAGGCAACGAAGACGAGCGCTAAGACGCTAGCTATGGGAGAGAGGAAATATAAGGATCCCGCTACGAGTAGCTGTAATCCGATGCGCAGCGAACGATGCGGCACGAAGGCAAGTGCCGGAAGAGCAAGCGCGAGATAGAACGGAACCGGTAACAGACTCGCAAGGAATATCCACCAGAGAATCATGCGCTCACTCCTTTCTGCCGGTGACCGAGATGGATCTCCGCCGTCGTCGACGGTACACTACGTTGCAGTCGCTTCGTGAAGTACCGGCGCTCGAGCGGTAGATCGTATTCGGAAATCCGGGCAAGGCATTCCATCGTCCGTAGGAATTGATGTTTTCCCATACCAGACGGAACATGGTACCACTGACCGGATCGGTTGACCATCGAAATCCAGAGGCTGTAGGAAGCCCCTTGTTTCTCGAGTTCACGGATGATCGTCGCGGCACGCGATAATAGTTTCTCGAAGTCCGAGCGGAGAGCGAGTCCGTCTGCGGACAAGCCATCGACGATGACGGCATAATCATGGTTACGTTTCCGGTCATATTGATACGAGTACAGTTCATTCGTCTTCGCATAAGCGGACCAGTAGATCGACTTCGCATCTCCGGAGTAGGGGACGACGGAGTGGAAACTCGAGCGATCGGTGAACGGACTCGAGCGATCAATCGTCTCACCGGGAATCATCCGTTCATTCCACTCGACCGACGCTGGTGCAAAGTCAGGGAAGACGTGCCCCAGCTCTTGGATATCAAGCGTCACATAAATTGTGATCAAATGAAACGGATCCGAGATCATGACGTCAAACGACTGAATGCGAATCGTTCCCCGGTGAGCGGCAATGACATCGATTGAAAACGGCACAATTGTCTGTTTGCTGACATATAAGTGTTGACGCCAAAATTGACTACTCGCATCAGGAAGCTTGATCTGATCCCCGAGCAAGCCAGAGATCGTGATGCGACCGAGTGGTAATTTCGTTGGGTTCGACAATTCGAACGGTATCTGGATCGTTTCCTCTCGAAAAGCGCGAACCGTCTCAAGGAGGCGGACGCGAATTCGCTTCGCAACGTATTCGAGATAATACGGCATCACCCAGCCATATAATGTATAGGCGAGTAATAAAGCCGCAATCCAGACAGGACCATAGAGTCCCACGATGACGCCGCTTGCACCTGTCATCGTAAGAATGATGAGGTTAAAGCCTTTTGGTATGATCAATTGCATGATTACACCTCAGTCGGAACAGTGAGTGAATCGAGGACCTGCTCGACGAGACGTTCGTTCGATAGCTTCAGCGTCGCTTCGAGCGTTAAGACGAGACGGTGGGCAAGCAATGGCGTCGCCAAGTGCTTGACGTCCTCTGGTGTGACGTACGTCCGCTCCTGCATCCAGGCCCGTGCTTTTGCTGCTTTTAAGAGTGCGAGCGTCGCTCGTGGACTCGGTCCGATCTCAACGTCACGATGGGCGCGGAGTGCGTCACAGACATCAAGTAAGTAGTTTTCGACGCTATCCTCGATTGAGACGGCAACGACTTCCTCTTTCCAGTCATTGAGTTGTTCGAGCGGAATCTGTAGTTCGGCTGCTGTTAAGTGCGCCCCGCGTAATAATGCTTTTTCCGCTTGACGTGTCAGCGGAGCGAACGACAACTTGAACAAGAAACGGTCGAGTTGGGCATGCGGTAATGGGAATGTACCGTGTCCATCGAACGGATTTTGTGTCGCGATGACAAGAAAGTGTTGCGGTAACGTATAAGATGTATCCCCGATCGTCACTTGCCCTTCCGCCATTGCCTCGAGCAATGCTGACTGTGTCCGTGGAGTCGTCCGGTTGATTTCATCGACGAGGACGATGTTCGCGAACAGCGGACCAAACCGTTGTTCAAACGATCCTGTCAGCGGGTTGAACAGCTCCATCCCAAGTAGGTCGGTCGGTAACGTATCCGCTGTACATTGAACACGTGAGAACTTCGCTTCGAGTGTCTGCGCCAGTGCTTTTGCTAATGTCGTCTTACCGGTCCCCGGACGGTCTTCGAGCAACACATGACCTTCTGCGAGCAAGCCCATCAATAAATGATCAATCACATCGTCCTGACCAAGGACAGATTGTTTGAGTGATGTACGTAACGTTTGAAACATGGATGATTCCCCCTTTAAGATGCATCGTATTTCTAAAGTGTACGAAAATTCAGAAAAAACTGCTAGTGATTTTCCAGGAATCACGCATAAAGAAATACGTCTATCTTTTATACTACCAGTTTCATCCAAAAGTTTCGTAAAATATCAAAAAAATTGAAACAGGATTATGAAGTTACTTAGCGAATAGAAGGATATAGTCATTGGAATAGGGAGGATGGACAGATGAAACCACATACTACCGAATCGAACTCTACTCTAAACCAGCAACAGGATGTTGCTCACAGTCCTATTGACGAGTATCAACGTATTGTTGCCGGAGGACCTCCGAATCGCCGAGCCTTTGCCGCGATTCGTCGGCTCCCATTCGGATTACGTTTGCTGACGTATACGCTCGGTTCCTTATTCACAGCAGGCATCATCGCTGGTCTCGTCATCAGTCTACTGGGTTAAAAAAGACTCCCTCAGCGTTCTAAGGGAGTCCCATCATTCTTCAAAGAGATCATCCATCAAATCGGTGATCTCTTTTTTACGTGCGTTCGTCTCATCGCGTAAGATCCGAATCGAGCGCCCGGTCCAGTCGAGTCGGTCGCCAATCGTCGCCTGGCGCGGCAAACGACTTTTCGGTAATGTGATCGTCTCGCGGTCGTCCGTCTCGCAAATCGCTAGATCGTCTTCAAAATCAGCTAGGGTCAATCGCATCTGATGCACCTCCACGTCTTGTTATTCCGGTCGTAAGTCGGTCCGGTTCGATTCCTTGATGCCGTCACCAGTCGAGATATACTGGATCGTTCCGCTTTGATCGGTTCGATCAATCGTAATCCGTTCTGTCTTCAGCTCCTGTAAGACGGAGGGACGTGGGTGACGATAGGCATTGTCCTTCCCGGCTGAGATCAACGCTCGCTTCGGATCAACGGCTTGTAGGAAGGGCAGGGAGGACGATGTGTCTGCTCCGTGATGTCCAAGCTTCAAGACATCGGCGCTAAGATCGACATCTGACTCAAGCAATTGTCGTTCCGTCCGGATCGGTGCGTCGCCCATGAAGAGGAACCGGTCCTGTCCATGTTCAACCCGCAGGACGGCACTCCAGCTGTTGAGATCCTGTGTCCCGTCCGTTAGGGGAGCAAGGAACGTAAAGCGTGCAGCTTCACTCGGTATCTCAAGACCTGCCTTAACCGACTTGATCGTCACCCCTTCGCGTTTGACGGCAAGGAGGAAATCGCGGTATGTCTCTGTCGTATGCGTGACACGCGGGGCATAGACGCTGTCGACTGGAAAGGCATCGAGGACGGTATCAAGTCCACCGATATGATCGGCGTCCGGATGTGTCGCAATGACTGCTGTTAAGCGTTTGACACCCAATTCTTGCAGGTAGCGGACGACATCCTCGCCTTTGCCGTTATTCCCGCCGTCAATCAAGATCGCGTCTTCCTTCGTCCGGATGAACGTACTATCTCCTTGACCGACGTCAAAACCGTAGACCTCCATCTGTCCCGCGGTTGGGGCTGGGGGCTCTTCGTCCCGTGTCGTATAGAAGATGACGATCAGGCAGAGTGCTAACAGAATCGTTGATCCCCATTTCAACATGTCGGTTCCTCTTTCTCGAACAGATACAGCATGCCGTTACGCGGATGACCGAACCGTGGCCCCCGGTAACCGCGCCGTTTCAAGGCAGCACGCATCAAAATCATCATACCGCCATGCCCGACGAGTAAGACCCGTTCATCATCCTCGAACATCAGTTGATTCAACAGGACCTCAATCCGTTCATTCGCTTCCTTGATCTCCGCTTGAATCCGTTTGCTGAACGGGGCTGCGAGTCGACCGAGGACCGCCCAGCCAAGAAACGGTAACCGTAGATTCGACTGAATCGTCGGAAACGGTACTTCCCGTAGTAGATCCGTCACGATGATCTCTTTATCGTAGACACTTTGTGCCGTCTGGACGGCACGCGGCATGCTACTGGCATAACAGACCGTCCAGTCGATCTGACCAAGCTCGACCGGTTGAATATCGATGTCTGACGTATCATACCGTTCAATCCATTTTTCAATATCGCTGGCGCTGATCCAGCCTTTCGTCGGGTATCCTTCCGTCACCCGGTGATGTCTCACTAATCCAATTTGTTTCATACTTCGTGCGACGGTCAAGACCGTCTCCCTCACTTTCATTCATCGTTTAGAGTGCGACGCGAATCGCGAGTCCGCATAAAATCGCACCTAAGATACTGAGCAAGCTCCCGATGATGTAATATTCCGCAAAGCGGCGATCTTCAAACTGTTTAAAACGTGCCAGTGCCTTCAAAGCAATGATGAACCCGATGGCTCCGGTTGCGTTCGTGACGACGAGCAGGGTAATGATTGCCCGTTCGACGAGACCGATATAACGCCCGATTCCGTTTAATTCCGTCGTATAACTGCGCGCAGAATCTTCGACTTCATGTGTGACGGTCCGCGAAACGCCGTCTAATTGCTCCTTACGTGTCACTTTTCGCTCGAAATGCGCTTCGATCAAGCGCGGAGCAAATGGTGCGAGCATTAAAGCAATCCCGTGACCGAGTAACTCCGTCGTCACTAAACTAAAGCACAGAATCCACAAGACCTGCTCGGGTCGTGAGAACGACAACGACCAATCGACCGGGATGAATATCCATGTCAAAGCGATGATGGCAGCGATATGTAACGCTTGATCGATCCAGTACGCCGCCGCTTGCTTGACGCGACGTTTAAGCGGGGAGGCATCGAGTAGGGCGTGAAACACGAGAATACTTCCTCCAAGCCATCCGGCGATGTCGATGGTTAATCCCCCTCGGATGACGAAGAACGCAAGGACAAGTAGCATCAGAGCCGCATGAACGGCAAGATGTTGGAATAAGATCCGTTGGTGTCGGTGTTTCAGTAGCGCCATCCGTCTCGTCTGTAATGGGAAATCAGCAAGTAGATGGACAAGTATAAGGCTAAGTAAGACGGTCACCGAATCGCCTCCCAGACTTGGAATTGCTCCAGTGCCTGTGTCAAGGCAGCTTCAAGACGCTTCCGTTGCTTTCGCTGCGAGCGGGAAACGAGTTTTGCGACATTCGCGCGGGCATCCTGTTCCTTAAAGCCCATCTTCAGACCAATCTCTTCATACGTATCATCCGGATATTGGTCCATCAACCGGTGCAGTTCAATCTGACGGTCCGTTTTCCCGAAATACGCCGGATAAAGCATTTCGAGATAGCCATTCAGCAGGGCGGTCGGTAAGTAGGGCGGTCCAGCAAAGGCGATCCGTGACGGAAGCGTCTTCGCCTGTTCTTGCGCTTCAAAAGCGTGAATGATCGCACTGCCATTGGCTTCTTCGGCTTGGGTCGTTGAAATCGTCTCATATTGACCAAATCCGATCCCAATGTAACCTGGTAATTCTTGATTCAATAAGTGCAGCATGACCGGATAACTAACCGGATAATCCGCAAATACCGCCAGTAAGCTATCACCGGATTTGATTTGGAACGGGACGATACTCGTAGGAAATGCCGTATTCAGATCATTCGCGAGTTCTCGGAGCGCTTGAAGTAATGCTTCTTTGCTCGGATAATCGCGGGAGCCTTTGACATCAAACGACAAGGCAACAGCTTGCATGACGATTCCTCCTGTTCATTTGTTGCCACAATCATGGAAACATTTTATTTGTTACCGTTAAACGGGTAACATTCGCAGTGTTACTGTTATTAGAGTAACAAAGAATGAAGAAGAAGACCAACAGGACAATAGACCGATTTTTACACGACAGGGGGGATGGATGAATCTGACTAAAAGATCATTTTTTTATTCAAGTTAACATAACATATATTATCAATAGTTATAAGATTTTGTCTCATAATCAGGGTAAACTTAAGATAGTGAGACAAAACAAAAAAACACGGAATTAACCGTGTTTTCGACAATCATACGGACGTGTCCGTTCCAATCGATGAATCAAACGATCCAGGAATATATGATGGCGGCGTTCAAGTTGCGTGATCCGATCAAGTGGCAACCACGCGAAATCAAAGAAATCACCGCAATCCTGACCGTCACCAGCCACACAATGCGTCCAGCGGTTCTCTTGGCATTCGATGTGCGCATGGTAGAAATACGTGTAATGCACCCGCATTCGCTCCGGATAGCGCATCTCTTCTTCGCCGATGTACTGGACGGATGCTAACGAGAGACCACTTTCCTCAAGCGTCTCACGGACAGCCGCTTCTTTTGCGATTTCAGCATCTTCGATCGTACCTGCGGGGATCTGCCAATCACTCTCAGGAGCCGATTGTGGATGAAAAACAAGTAGTTCCCATCCGTTAGGTTTTTCCCGAGTGATATAGATTGCTACTTTTTCGCGACGTCTGAATTTCATCTTCATCACCTCTCCAAGGTCGGCAGATTGCACAACAAGCAGCTAAAGGGACGGTCCCGTAGCTGCTTGATCAATTGACGCTATAAGCAAAGCTGCGGAGACGCGTGACCCGACGCTTGTTCGTGACGAATCGTGACCTGACTATTTCTTCTATTGTAGCCGTTATTGGTCAGTGTTTCAATTTGTAAACGATATTTATAGCGATAAATCTCAAAATTCCGAGCATTCGTCTCAAAATTCCCCCTCTCCTGCCCCGCTAGATCTAAAAAAGCTCCCCCCGTTATCCGGAGGAGCCTCGTCTTATCGTGTATACCAGTCGAGTAAGGGACCGAATTTCTCTTCATCGTAGGCAAATGAACCGTTCGATAAGCGGTCGAGGAACGATAACGAACCGATTTGGATCGTTTTCTCCTGCTCTTTTCCGCTGAGGACCAATTCTTTCGCTTGTGTGACGTCGATCAATGCTGAGACTTGGTGTGGTTTCGATTTCAAATCACGGAGCAACTGTAAGCCACGGAGCGCACGGCTCGAGACTTGGAACTGATCCGCGAGACGCATCTTCTTCAAGGCACCCCGTTGCGTCAAGAGGACGATTTGTGGTGCTTCCTTGAAGCCAATTGCACCCGCGACGACATCTTGATCCTTCAGGTTGATCGCTTTAACACCGGCAGCCCGGACACCAACGACAGGAACGTCGTCTTCCGTGAACCAGAGACCGAAACCGTTCTGTGTTGCAAGGAACAGCTCCGTTTGACCCGTTGAGACCTGAGCATACAAGACTTCATCGTCTGCCTTCAAACGAACACCTTGAAGTGGTTTTGACTTCCGCTGGGCGTTGTAGTCACTCAGTTTCGAACGTTTGACCATCCCTTGACGGGTGACGAACAAGCAATGGTGCGCTTCGTCGAACGAACGGACGAGATCTGCGGAGAGGACCCGGTCACCCGGTTCGAGTGGGACGAGGTTCGCGACGTGTTGACCGCCATCCTTCCATTTCGTATCCGGTAATTGGTGGACCGGAATCAGCAAGTAATTCCCGCGAACGGTCCAGACGATCAAGTGATCCGTCGTCATCGCTTGCCCTTGGAGCAACGGACGATCCTGTTCCTTCAAGTCCGGCAAGTCGTTCGAGGCACCGAATGAACGGAGCGACGAACGTTTGACGTAACCGTTTTTCGACAGGAAGACCATCGTTTCTTCGACAGCGATCATGACTTCCGTCTTCAGCTTCAGTTCTTCAACTTCCGCTTCGATCGTCGAGCGACGCTTGTCCGCGACTTGTTCCTTCAAGACTGTCAATTCCTTGATGATGAGACGATTCCGTGTCTTTTCATCGTTGAGGATCTTCTCGAGACGAGCGATTTCCTTCTCGAGTTTCGCAGCTTCTTCCTGCAACTCGACGATATCGGTATTCGTTAACCGGTACAGCTGGAGCATGACGACGGCTTCTGCTTGGCGATCCGTAAAGTTGAAGCGCGTGATCAGCTTCTCCTTCGCGTCCGCTTTGTTCGACGCAGAACGGATCAAGGCAAGTGTCTCATCGAGGACAGAGATTGCTGTCATCAAGGCAGAAACGACTTCCTGACGGCGTTTCGCTTGTTCGAGATCAAACGCTGTCCGGCGGATGACGACTTCCTTGACGTGTGCAAGATACGCATCAAGCAACGTCAAGACACCCATTTGCCGCGGTGTCCGTTCATGGATCGCGACCATGTTGTAGTTATAGGCAATTTGTAAGTCAGTCTGTTTGAGGTAGAAGTGTAAGACACCTTCTGCGTCCGCTTCCTTCTTCAACTCGATGACGACCCGTAAGCCGTCGCGGTCGGTCTCATCACGGACTTCAGCAACCCCTTCGACCTTTTTATCAAGACGGAGTTCTTCCATCCGTTTAACGAGATTGGCTTTATTGACCTCATACGGGAGCTCCGTGATGACGATTTGCTGACGACCGCCCCGCAGTGTCTCAATCGTTGAGCGCGAGCGGATGATGACTTTCCCGCGTCCTGTCTCGAACGCCTTTTTGATGCCGTCAAGCCCTTGAACAACACCACCAGTCGGGAAATCAGGACCTTGCATGTGCGTCAACAAGTCATCGACGTTCTGGACCGTCCCTGAGATCCGACCAATCGCAGCATCGAGGACTTCTCCCGCGTGGTGCGGTGGAATCTCGGTTGCGTAACCAGCGGAAATCCCCGTCGAACCGTTCATCAGCAAGTTCGGCAGGAGTGACGGTAAGACGAGTGGTTCTTCCGTCGTATCATCGAAGTTGAGCGTATAATCGACGGTTTGTTTGTTGATCCCGTCGAGAATCAAGCTCGAAACTTTCGATAAACGGGCTTCCGTATACCGCATCGCTGCCGCGCTATCGCCGTCGATTGATCCGTTGTTCCCTTGCATATCGATCAGCGGGTAACGGAGTTTCCACTCTTGGCTCAAGCGGACCATTGCTTCATAGACCGATGAATCACCGTGCGGGTGGTAGTTACCGATGACGACCCCGACCGTCTTCGCTGATTTCCGGTAAGCACGGTCGAACAGGTTGCCTTCCGTATGCATCGCATACAAGATCCGGCGTTGAACCGGTTTCAGACCATCCCGGGCATCCGGTAAGGCACGATCTTGGATGATATATTTCGAATAACGACCAAACCGGTCGCCGACGACTTGTTCGAGCGACAGGTTCAGGATGTTTTGTAGATTAGACATGTTCGTTCACACTCTCTTTCGTCACGTGCTCATTCTCGATGATCGAGAGGTCTTCCGCGAGACCGAAGGCGACATTGTCCTCGATCCACGTCCGGCGGTGCCCGACGTTATCGCCCATGAGGACAGAGACGCGTTTTTCAGCAACAGCAGCATCGTCGATCGTGACCCGAATCAACGTCCGTGTCTCAGGATCCATCGTCGTTTCCCAGAGCTGTGGTGCATTCATCTCCCCAAGTCCTTTGTAACGCTGGATCATATAACCTTTACCGAACTTCTTCGTCGTTTTCTTGAGTGTCTCTTCGTCCCAGACGTATTCAAATTTCTCCGATTTGCCTTTTCCTTTTGAGACACGATAGAGCGGTGGTAAGGCAACGAAAACCTTCCCAGCGTCGATCAACGGACGCATGTAGCGGAAGAAGAACGTCAATAGCAAGACTTGGATATGCGCGCCATCGGTATCGGCATCCGTCATGATGATGACTTTGTCGAAATTACAATCCGACAAGTCAAAATCGGCTCCGACACCGCCACCAATCGCATGAATGATCGTATTGATCTCTTCATTTTTCATGATGTCAGCGAGTTTCGCTTTTTCCGTGTTCAAGACCTTACCACGGAGTGGAAGAATCGCTTGGAACGTCCGGTTTCGTCCTTGTTTCGCAGAACCACCGGCAGAATCACCCTCGACGAGGAACAATTCATTCTTGTCTGCGTTTTTCGAAGCAGCAGGTGTCAGTTTTCCGTTCAAGATGCTCGAACGTTTCTTTTTTTTCCCATTTCGTGCTTCTTCGCGGGCTTTCCGCGCTGCTTCACGAGCTTGCGCTGCGCGGATCGCTTTTTTGATCAACAGCGTCGCCGTTTGCGGGTTCTCTTCCAAGTACGTCGAGAGACGACGACTGATGACAGCGTCACAGCTCGTCCGCGCTTCCGGTGAACCGAGTTTCGACTTCGTTTGTCCTTCGAACTGAAGGAACTCTTCCGGAATTCGGATCGAGACGATCATCGTCAACCCTTCGCGGATATCATTTCCGTCAAGGTTCTTATCCTTTTCCTTCAAGAGCGTGTTTTTTCGGGCATATTCATTCATGACCCGTGTCATTGCCGTTTTTGCACCGACTTCGTGTGTTCCACCGTCGCGTGTCCGGACGTTATTGACGAACGACAGGACGTTTTCCGAGTACGCATCCGTGAACTGGAAGGCGATATCGACTTCGATCTCGTTTTCCGTACCTTCGAACGCAACCGTCGGATGCAGTGTGTCTTTATCATCGTTCAAGTACTGGACGAATTCGCTGACACCGTCTTGGTACTGGAAGATGTCCTGTTTATCGGACCGTTCGTCCGTCAGCGTAATCTTCAGACCTTTCAGCAAGAAAGCGGATTCGCGTAAGCGTTCCGCGAGCGTATCGTAGTTGTATGTCAACGTACTGAAGATCGAGCCATCTGGTTTAAAGTAAACGCTCGTTCCTTTTTGACGCGTCGTACTCGTTTCAAGCAACGTCGTCTTCGGAATCCCACCGTTTTCAAACGTTTGCTCATATTGTTTCCCGTCACGGAAGATCGTTACTTTCAAATCCGTTGATAAGGCGTTAACGACCGACGCCCCGACGCCGTGTAAGCCACCGGACGTCTTATAGCCACCTTGACCGAACTTACCGCCAGCGTGAAGGACCGTGAAGATGACTTCAGCAGTCGGCTTTCCCGATGCATGCATCCCCGTTGGCATTCCACGTCCATGGTCACGGACGGTGATTGCATTATCTTTATGAATCGTGACGTCAATTTGTTCCCCGAATCCTGCAAGTGCCTCATCGATTGCGTTATCGACGATCTCGTAGACGAGATGGTGAAGTCCACGGTGATCGGTTGAACCGATATACATACCTGGGCGCTTTCGGACTGCTTCGAGTCCTTCGAGCACCTGTATGGCATCATCATTGTAGTTATTTAAGTCTGTCGCCATTCATTTCACCTCAAAATTCGAAATTACGACGTCGTTTTTACAAACGTTCGTTCGTTATTTCGAGTAGTCTGTCTCTAATTGTAGGCATCTTCTTGCTTCCTGACAAGCATAACCTGTAAAGCGCATGAAAAAAGACACCTTCACGAACGGGTGAAGATGCCTGAAATCGTGCGATGACTCACAGATATTGATGCTCGATTTTGATGCAACGATTCTCAATATATGGAATACCAGCACCAAGTGCGAGACTTTCTGCTTCGACACTCGAGAGACCAAGCTGATTCCAAATCATCCCGACGTCACCGTGAGCAACAGCATCTTTGGCGACATCCGCTAAAAACTCAGACCGACGGAAGACGTCGACGATATCGATGTGTCCTGGAATGCTTGCGACGCTCGGATAGACTTTTTGACCGTTCCACTCGTTTAACGTCGGATTGACTGGAATGACTTCGTATCCATGTTGGACTAAGTAGTCCGCAATCCAGTTCGCGGTCTTTCCGGAATCACTCGAGACACCGACGACGGCAATGCGTTTGGCATCCTTCAAATACTGACGTGCTTGTTGATCGGTAATCATCTAGAACTCCCCCTTATGAAAATAACTCTTACCTAACACTCTATACCCGAACCAAGATGAAGTATGCGAAATCGAGCACGTTTTCGACGTTTTTCAGAAATCGTCTTGAAATCAAATGAGTCGACCAATGACCCGTCGAACGACTTCTCGATGCAACTGAGAGCGAAATTGAATATTCATTCTTTTTTGATGATTTAGGTGACATAATACTATTATTGTTATTAAAGAGAATGTTGTAGCTCAAAAACCATAAAAATAGGCTAAATTCTCACGTGCATCGAGTTGATCAACGACCCGTCTGGTGCGTTGTCGATGCAACTGAGCGCTCCCTGTCTGACAATTTAACGTTGCGTGAAATAACTATTTCACGCAAACAAGTGTCTGACGTACCAACGTTTGGTATACTACTACTAGAGGGGTGATTGTCGGATGAGTTTATTTAAAAACCTAGGAAAAACGATACATAAAACGACCGTTTCGGCTACAGCACCAGCGATTCCTGGTTATGAGCGGATGCCACGCTTCATTCAGTCCTATTTGGATCAGTTAGCAGCAAAACATTTCTCATTAGCAACGATGCGTCGCTACGTCTATGACTACGAAGCGTTCTTTCAATTCGTCACTGCGGCGTCCGGTGAAGAAGTAACGGCGCGAGATATTCCACTTGAAGCGTTCGTCGAGATCGATGCAGCAGGAATCGAAGCCTATGCCGAATACCTTGCCTTAACGAAACAAAATGCACCAAGCGTGATCAACCGAAAGCTATCGGCGTTACAGTCGTTGTTCCGTTATTTGGTCGATACAGGTCAGCTATCAGAAAACCCGGTCGCAAAAGTCAACCGACCAAAACAAGCGAAACGGGAACCGGTCTACCTGACGAAACGCGAGTGGGACGAATTGATTCAGTTGTTACCGTCGAACGTCGAGATGAATGCCCGGGAAGCGTCGCATTATGAACGTGATCGCGTCCGCGACGTGACGTTATTCCAACTACTCGGCTATAGCGGGATGCGTCTCAGTGAGATGACCCAACTCGTCTGGAATGATGTCGATTTCCATGAAAACACGCTCCGTGTCATCGGGAAAGGTAATAAAGAGCGGCTGATTCCACTCGCGAAACCAGCCCGGATCGCCTTACGCAAATACGCGATTCATTATCAGATGCCAACGAGTGGCGCCGTGCCTGTCTTCCAAAAACACGGGAAACCACTCAGTCCACGGGCAGTCCAGCATATTTTGCAGCGGCACACCGAACGATTAAAACCGGTCCTACCCTTTTTAGAGCGCAAAAAAATTACACCGCATAAATTGCGGCATACGTTTGCGACACGTCTTGCGACCGGTGGGGTCGATGTTCTGACGATCCAGCAGTTACTTGGTCATGAATCCGTCGCGACGACACAAGTCTATGTCCATATCGGCGATTCGGAGAAAAAACGCGCCGTCGATTTATTTGATGGTGAACGATAATCATATTATGTTAACTAAAGGAGAGTTGTCATGAATTACGGGCTCAGTGAACGCAAAATCAAACAGATGTCTGATGCCTATGCTTTTCGACGGGGAAAGAAGTATGTCGCCGCTCGAAAGGTCACGTTGCATAATTATCGAATGGGCGACGAGCTGATCGAAGCGAGTGTCGACGGTGAGGAACGATTCATGGTGACCGTCCGCGTCAAGGCGCACGGTGTCGACGCCGGCTGTAATTGTCCTTCGCTTGCGATGGATACATCGTTTTGTGGACATATCGTCGCTGTTTTACTGGCGATGCATCATGTACAGGTGCACGGTACACCGACGCCGCTATCGCCGCAAATCCGTCCCTTCACGGCGTTTCAAGTCGATGACGCTGGCGCGCGCCATTATTTACGCAGTCTCACACCTGATCGTCGGGTAGCGATTCATTTCGAACTGACAGGACCCGTCGTGACACTCAAACGATTGACAGACAATCAGCAGCATCAACTGTCCCTGCCCTACTTCGATCGTTTGCTTGGACAGACGGAGTATTTGCAGCGACTCGCCGATGTTTCGTTCAGTCCTGATTTACAAGAACGAATCGTTTCCGGGACACCAATCGTCAAACTTCATCTCGACCGAACGCCTCAAGAAGTCGAAGTCCGCGTGTCGTTTGATTATCAAGGAATTCAGCTGAATCCGCTCGATGAGACGATTTACGCTGGACGGGATCAGGTAACGGAGCAAAGTGCCTTACGCTTCTTACGTGAATTCCAATCAACACCACGAGACATGCGATACATCATCACGAGTGACGCCGCACAGTATGCCTTTTTGCGGAGTCTGCTTGACGAACGGGTTGCGCTCGGTCAACTGGAGTTATTTGCAACACAAGCGATCCGGACAACGTTACCAAAAGGTCCGTTCCATCCGCGAATCGAAGTCGACGTAACGGACCGCCTCGACTGGCTCGTGTTCAACTTTTCAATGGACGGGATTCCGGAAGATGAGCTGAAACGTGTCCTGAAGTCGCTCGTCTTACAAAAACGGTACCACCGCTTGAAATCCGGACAGTTCGTTTCTTTAGAAACAAGGGCTTTTCAGCAGTTACAACGGGTTCTCGCCCAGATGGAAGCAAGTGAACGCGACTTACGCGACGGACGGATCGTCTTACCTGCCGTCCGGAACATGAAGCATCTGATTGGCGCTTCCGTCCTCCATCTTCACGCCGATTTGCTCGAGAAATGGCTTGAATTGAAATCCGGACAAGGATTCCAGCTCGACTTGCCGAATTCGTTAGAATCACGACTCTATCCGTATCAACGGACGGGCATTCAATTTCTGAAGAATTTAGACGCGCTAGGATGTCACGGGATTTTAGCCGATGAGATGGGGCTCGGGAAGACGATTCAAGCGATTGGTTATGTCGCGACGATTCCTGACCGTCGCGCGCTCATCGTCGCGCCGGCGTCACTACTCCGCAACTGGGAGGCGGAACTGAAGCGCTTTTTACCCGGTCGACCGGTTCATGTCGTCACTGGTTCTCAAGCCAGCCGACTCCGCGAACTGGAGCACTTACCTGAAGATACGGTGACGATCGTCTCCTATACGACGCTTCGGACCGACGTCCGTCGCCACCCCGTATATGACGTCATCTTCTTTGATGAAGCACAGCACTTGAAGAATCCGCAGTCACAAACGGTCAGTCAACTACGGCATCTGCAAGCAAAACGCCGTTTCGCCTTAACGGGAACACCACTTGAGAATCGTCCGCGTGATATCTGGTCGATCTTCCATGTTCTGTTTCCAGAATTACTGCCGGATTTAGCGACGTTTGAGAAATGGTCATTTGATGACATGCAACAGTTCATCCAACCGTTCTTATTACGGCGTGAGAAACAAGATGTCTTACAGGATTTACCGAAGAAACAGATCGAGCATCATTATGTCGAGCTCGGTCCGAACCAAAAACGCTTATATGCGTCGTATCTCGCCAAATTGCAACTCGAGACGCTGCAACACTTAGACGAGACGAAACGCGAAGATCGTCTGAAATTACTGGCTGGGTTAACGCGGTTGCGGCAAATTTGCAACGATCCGGGATTATTCGTCGAGGAGTACACAGGGGAAGCAACGAAACGAACGCGTCTACTCTCATTAATTGCCGAAAAACGGGCAGCCGGAAAGCGGATCTTGATTTTCTCGCAGTATACACAAATGCTCGAACGCATTCGCTCGGATCTCGCGCAACGTCACCTCCCCCACTTCCTGTTGACGGGTGAGACACCACTCGAAGACCGGTTGGCGTTATGCGATCGGTTCAATGACGGTGAAGTCGATCTCTTCTTGATTTCCCTGAAAGCCGGTGGAACGGGACTGAATCTCGCGTCTGCTGATACCGTCATCCTCTTTGACAGTTGGTGGAATCCGGCCGTCGAACAACAGGCAGCCGATCGCGCTCACCGGCTTGGACAACAGTCCGACGTGACGGTCATCAAACTGCTGACACGCGGAACGATCGAAGAAAAGATGACGGAATTACAAGATCGAAAAGCTCAGATGGTCGATGCCGTCCTGACGGCTCCAGACAGTGATGCCCTGACCGTCAAGGAACTCGTACATCTCGTAGAAACAAAGGAGGAACATCGGTGATCCTTGATCTCCTGCTTGGTTACCTTATCGGTAGTATTCTTGGCGGTACGCTCTGGAAGTACGTCAGTCGTACCGATTTGGCACAGGTCGGTTCCGGAAACATCGGTGCCCGCAACGCCCATCGCGCCGGTGGGCTCCCGGCTTTTTTATTCGTGTACCTGTTTGATGCCGCGAAGACGGTTCTTGCACTACAGCTAACAGACGCATTTTATCCCGTCGCTCTTGCCGTACTTATCGGTCACTTGTTTCCGTTGTTTCATCCGCGACGCGGCGGTAAAGGGTATGCCGTATTTTCCGGAATCGTCTTCGCCATCACGCCGTGGGCATATCTTGCCGGACTAGGCATACTCGGTCTGTATTATCTCGTAACGAAAGATAGCGTCAAAGCGGGGCTGATTCCGGTTGTTCTGCTCCCGTTACTCCCTGTCTACTTTGACGCGGGACCCATCAATATCTTGTGTACCGTTGCTGTAAATCTACTTGTCCTGTGGGCTCATGATGCACTTCACAAGCCAGTCATTACATAAGGAGGACGTCTCATGATCGACTTTTCCATTGCTACCGCTTCGGACGCGGAAGCAATCCATGAACTGAACTACCTCACCTTCACGGAAGAGATTCCGCAACATCAACCGAACACCGAACGGAAACGGATTGACCGGTTTCATGATCAAAATACCTATCTGATCGGCAAGGAAGACGATCGACTCGTCGCGATGATTGCCATTCGGAAGCATCGTCCTTTTTCGCTTGAGGAAAAAGGCGTGACGCTAGATGAGACACTGACGGACCCAGCGGAAATCCGCTTACTCAGCGTTCGTCCCGAATACCGCAATAGTCGTACGTTCATGCAATTGATGCGTTTTTTGATGGTCTACTTGGAGCGGGAAACGATTGATCATGTCTATATCAGTGGTACGACACGGGAAGCTAAACTATATGCGCGGTTCGGCTTCACACCAATCGCAGCAACGCTCGGTAGTGGCGATGCCCAGTTCGTACCGATGTTGTTGTCGCGCGCAACATATGAACGATCCGTCATCGCGGACGTTTTACGTCCTCTGCATTTTCTAGCCGGTCCAGTCGAGGTTGCACCAACAGTCCGCCAAGCGGCACAACAAGCACCGCGTCCGCATCGGACGGCCTCGATGCGTCAGCTCGATCAAGATTTACGTGGTCGGATGTGTCAGTTGCTGGATTTGCCATATGTCTCGATGGCTGTTGGCAGTGGCACCCTCGCCAATGATATTGTCGCACAACAACTGAGTGGACATGGATTGATTCTAAACGGTGGCGAGTTCGGTCAACGCTTGATCGATCACGCGGCACGAGCAGGAAAGTCATTTGATATCCACCTGCTTCCGTCCGGTCACCCGATCGACTTGGAACAACTCGCAAGTCAACTGCATCAAACGGAGTACGACTGGATTTGGTTGACGCATTGTGAGACGTCTACGGGCGTTCTCTACGATCTCGATGCGGTAAAAGCGCTATTAGATCAACGAACCGCACTCATCGTCGATGCGATCAGCGCCGTCGGGACCGGACGTTTCTCATACGCTGGCTGCAGATTCGTCACGACCGTCTCCGGAAAGGCAATTGGGGGTTTACCGGGTCTTGCGTTCATCGGTCATACAGACAGCATCCTACCTTCTCCACGAATTCCACGTTATCTGGATCTCGGACTCTATGCGGAAGGCGTCGCCTTTTCCGGCTCATCGAACTTGTTGCTGGCTTGTCAGGCAGCGCTCGATGCCATTGATCTCGATCAAGCAGCCATCAAGATGACCTATCTCGAACAAGCCGTTCGCGCTACTGGTTTCAACCTTCTTGCGACTCAAGAAGCGCAAGCGCCGGGAATTCTGACGATCGTTCATCCGTCGGCAACCGCTTTAGGAGACGCTCTTCGGATTCAGGGCTATCATGTTCAATATGAAAGCGACTATCTCGTCCGTAATCAATGGCTCCAAATTTCAACGATGGGACAGACGACGATGCGGCACATCGAACGTCTCATCCGCGTGTTGGTCCGTGAAAACCAACGCATCACCATAAAAAATGAAAAAAACGAAAGACCTCTCAACCCTTGATTTCAAGCGGTTTGGAGGTCTTTCGACTTTAAAAAATAAAAATTAGAGGTTTAAGGATTTAAAACATAGGGGTATAAACTCACTAGCACCGCATCAAACGGTGACTTACTCACACATGTTTCTCAATATCAGCGTAATGACCTGGGAGAGAAATGCAAAGTCACGAAAGCGTCAGATTCAAAGCGAGTCTGAAACCGATTGTCTTAGCATGTTTCATATTGTTCAGGACTTGTCCTGCTCCTACATTCATTACCTTTTGAGGGCTATACCAAATTCAAGGGGGAAATGAACATGTCAGTTAAATTAACAGCCGAAAAACGCGAGGTACGTCCACGCTCACTCCGTAAACAATTACGTCATGAAGGAAAAGCTCTTGGTGTCGTGTATGGTTACAAAGTGGAAAGTACACCAATCGCATTTGAAGAAAAAGAATTGCTTAAAATCGTTCGAGAAAACGGTGAGAACGTCTTGATTTCACTGAAACTCGACGGTAAAAATATTAACGTCTTGATCAACCGTCGTGATATGGATGTCTTCACACCAACTGTCGATCACGTTGAATTCATCGCTGTTAAAATGGATGAAGAGACAGAAGTCGAAGCAGACGTCGTACTCGTCGGCGAAGCAGCTGGCGCTAAAGTCGGCGGATTCCTGTCACAGACACTCTTTAAAGTAACAGTCGCAGCAACACCAGATAAATTGCCAGAGAACGTCGAAGTCGACGTCACGAACCTCGAAATCGGCGATTCGATCTCTGTAGCTGATCTTCCGGAACAAAAAGATTTCCGTATCGTCACAGAAGGTGACATTCAAGTCGCAGCTGTCGTCGAATCAACGCTTGAACAAGAGCTTGAGGAAATCGAAGAAGCAGAAGCTGAGGCACAAGCGGAAGCTGGCGAAGACAACGAAGCGGAAGCTACGGAAGAGTCTTCAGAAGAAGCAAAAGAAGAGAACGAAGACAACAAATAAGTCGTTTGACGATACGCCCTTCGTGGCGTATCGTTTTTTTGTGTCTTGACAATAGACAGAAGATTGCCTAAAGTGAACAGCGTATCACCTATTACCATATCCACTAGGGGAGCCCATTTGGCTGAGACGATTCACTTCGGACCCTTCGAACCTGATCTAGTTCATACTAGCGTAGGAAAGTGGAGCGATCACATCCAATGACTCCTGCTGCGCGCAGTTTTTCTGAGGACCGCTCTCTTTTTTACGGAGGGCGGTCTTTTTTGGCGTCTCCCCCACTTAAAGGAGGACGAACACGATGCAACACTGGAAAATGAAAGAAATCATGGTCATGATGATGCTCGCCGTCGCTTGCGGGGTCATCTATCTCGGTTGGTCAACACTCTGGTTACCGATGTCTGCAATCTTCGGGCCAGTCGGTGCCAACTGGATGTTTGGGATCTGGATCATCGCGAGCCCGCTCGTCGCAGCAATCATTCAAAAACCGGGTGCTGCCCTCATCGCGGAAATCGTCGCGGCAGCTGTCGAGCTGTTCACGGGTAGTCACTTTGGCTTATCGGCTCTACTGATCGGGGTCTGCCAAGGACTTGGTGCGGAACTCGTCTTCGCGATGACGCGTTATCGCCGTTATGACACCTGGACATTGATGTTATCGGGTGTTGGAGCCGCAATTGGTAGCATCGTCTATAGTCTGATCGCGAACGGATTCGGTTACTACACGGCGACGACGTTGCTTGCGACAACTGGCTTACAATTGATTAGTGGCGCATTACTCGGCGGCTTGCTTGCAGCGATTCTCGTCCGTCGCCTTGTTGCGACCGGTGTCTTGAACGGGTTTGCGGCCGGACGTGCGAAACGGGAAGTCGCATGATTACTGTCGACGACCTCAGCATCCGCTATCCGGGTCAGATGAAATCGGTGCTCGATCATGTATCGCTGACGATCGAACAAGGAACGACCCTTTTGCTTGGACGCAGTGGGAGTGGCAAGACGACACTGCTTCATGCCCTAGCCGGACTGACACCGGAGACGATCGAAGTCGAACAGACTGGTACCGTTACCCGGTCCGGTTCGGTCGGAGTCTTATTTCAAAATCCAGAAGAACAGTTCTGCATGGAAACGATTGGACGCGAAATCGCTTTTAGTTTAGAAAACCGGTCGATTCCACGTGCGGAGATGGAGGAACGAATTGAACGCTTACTCGCACTCGTCGGTCTCCCTCTCCCCTTCTCGACACCGATCGCAAGTCTATCCGGGGGGATGAAACAGCGCCTCGCGCTCGCCGCGGTCCTAGCGCTCGAGCCGACGATCTTATTACTCGATGAACCAACAGCCCAGATTGATCCAATCGGACAACACGAACTGATGGCGTTGATCTTTCGGATTCAGAAAGAACACGATTTAACGATCGTCTTGATCGAGCACCAACTCGATGTCTGTTTACCGTACATCGACCAGATCGTCTTACTTGAGGACGGATCGATTACTGCGACGGCGCATCCGCAGGATTTGTTCCCGCAGGCTTATACAGAGCTTCAATCGAAAGGCATCGCTGTTCCTTCTTTGTATCCGTACACGTTAGAGACGTTACCCATAGATGGACCACAAGCAGCGCGACTTCACGTGCTTCCTCCAGTCGCTACAGCAGGTATTCCCCTGTTACACATTGCTGCATTATCGACGAAAGCACCTTACCCGCTAACCGATGCGACATTTTCCCTGCAGACAGGAGAATGGGTGATGCTGCTCGGGGCAAACGGATCCGGGAAAAGTACGTTGCTTGCAACACTCGGTCGGTTGCTTCCCCATCGTGGAACATATCGGTTCCAGGAACGTCCGGTTCAGCGTTACTCCCGGAGACGCTTTTATGAGCACGTCGGCTATGTCTTTCAACAACAGGATCTGCAGTTTCTCAAGCTAACGGTTGAAGCGGAAATCAACTGGAGTCACCGAGCAGCGACGAGTGATGAGCGCACGACGTTGCTCGGACGGCTGGAACTCGCATCCGTCAAACAGCAGTCACCGCTTGCGCTTAGTACGGGGCAACAACGACGACTCAGCGTCGCGACGATGCTCGGGCAGACGAAGGATTTATTGTTGCTCGATGAACCGACGTTCGGACAGGATGGATTGACGACACGGCGGCTCATGGAACAGTTGTTGACGGAACAACAAAACGGAACGACGCTCGTCATGGCAACACACGATATGGAACTCGTCGCCCGATACGCGGATCGTGTCCTCGTCATGGAGCAAGGGCGTATTGCTTTTGACGGACGTCCGAGCGAGTTATTCGCTGACGTTCCGTTACTCGAACGCTGTCAGCTACAACGTCCACTTTCGTA
Source organism: Exiguobacterium sp. s78 (assembly GCF_018618985.1). NCBI lineage: Bacteria > Bacillati > Bacillota > Bacilli > Caryophanales > Exiguobacterium > Exiguobacterium sp. s78. Next base: position 1,272,190 of record NZ_JACSNB010000001.1, on the reverse strand, counting down.
CCAATTCCAGGAGGTGAAGCGCCATGCAGACGAACGCGTCACCGTTCGCTAAACTCAATCCTGTCATCAAAGGTAGCGGATTGTTTTTGATCATGTTTGCCTTGATTGCAACGAACGACTGGGTCAAGACGTTGGTGTTCCTGAGTTTTGCTATCGCGCTGCTACTCCTCTCCGGGTGGGGTCCTCGCGATTTCTTGAAACGACTCGCACCTTACAGTCTATTATTCTTATTGACGTTCTGGATGATGGCAGCCTTCGGCAAAGGAACGAATCCTCTATGGTCGTTTGGTTGGTTTCATGTCACATCGGAAAGTGTCATGCACGGCTGGTTACTTGCCTTACGGATGGCAACGTTCGTCTGCTTAAGTTTCGCTTTCGTCACGACGACCGATTCGACCCGGTTCGTGATGAGCTTGATTCACCAAGCAAAGGTATCGCCTCGCTTCGCGTACGGATTTCTTGCCGGGATCCGCTTTCTTCCACATTTGGTCGAAGAAGTCCGCGTCTTACGGCAAGTCCGGATGATTCGGAACGTTCACAGTCGCTTTCCTGGTGATGCGTTCCTATCAATCGGCTTACCGCTCTTCTCGCGATCGATTCAGCGGGCAGAACGGATGGCGATCGCTTTCGAAGCCCGTCATTTTTCAGCAGAACGGACATATTATGAAGTGCCAGTCGTTCAGCGCCAGGATGTTATCTATCTCATGGTCATCCTCCTGTTCATCAGTCTTGTCTTTTGGCTATGATTACCGCCACCCGTATCCGGGTACATTCTAGCAAGACAGATTGAAGGAGAACGATATGAAACGAATCCTCTTGATTGGTGCAGGACACGCTCACCTGCATTGCATTACCAATGGACCAACAGAAGACGTCGAGTGGCTGATTTTAAATGCCTCGACGTACCAATATTACTCGGGCATGTACTCCGGACTTGTTGACGGAACGTACGATATCGATGAGATCCGTATCGACGTCGCCGCACTGTGTCGCGCCAATGATAAACAGTTCATCGAAGAGACCGTCATCAAAATCGACCCCGATGAAAAGGTCGTCTTCGGTGCATCCGGCAGGCGTTACACTTATGACGTCGTCTCGACGAATATCGGCTCGTTCGATTGGGCGGAAGATAAGACACGATTATCGATTAAACCGAACTACCGGTTACCAGATACATTAAAGTGTCTGCAACAAGCAAAGCGTCCAGTCGTGATTGGAAGTGGTGTAGCGGCTGTCGAGATGGCGGCGTCCTTGAAAACAGCGGATGTGCCGATTATACTCATCACGGATCCAGAGTTACTTTCAGGACACCCCGCAGCGGAAGCGATTGCGAGACGGTTAAAAGAACTCGATGTATATTGGATCCAGGAACGTCCAATAGATGACGAACCACCACTCCGCTTCAAGCATCACCCTCCAATCGAGTCGGATGCGATCATCCGCTTAACAGGTGCGAAAGCTCCGGCATTGTTTGCGGACAGTAAGCTCTATACGGAAGACGGATTTCTACTTGTCAATGAACAGTTGCAAGCGCTCGATCATCCGAGTCTGTTTGCTGCGGGTGACGCAGCGACCCTCGTCGCTTATCCCGATATTCCGAAGAATGGCGTCACAGCTGTCCGGCAAGCACCGATCTTACTGGCAAACCTCTTACGGTACGTCCAGGAAGAGGCACTGCAAACGTATCGTCCACAAACGAACTATTTGACGATTTTATCGATGGGACCACGTCATGCGGTTTCAATGTATGGCAATCAGTATTCGACTCACCTATTCGGTTGGTACCTGAAGCGCTGGATCGATCAACGGTTTATGCGGAAGTATCGCCCTTAAAAGTATGCGCCGGCGCATACTTTTTTCTATACATAAAAAAAGCCATGGACGGGTGTCCATGGCTTGTTGGATTAGACGGTTTGATTTCCTTTAACGTACGATAGTAACGTCTCGTTGAACTTCTCTTGTTCATCAAGCAACATACCGTGCCCACTCTCTTCGAAGACTTCAAGTCGTGCAAGTGGGATTCCCTTTTGCATTTCTTCCGCGAACTCGAACGGACAGACTTGGTCTTTTTTACCGTGGATGATTAACGTATCGACTTTGATGTTTTCGAGTTTTCCACGCAAGTCCTCATCACGTAATGCGATTGCTGACTGAATCGTACCGTGGGACGAAGCAGCGATGCTAAGACCGTGGAACCATTGTTGAAGTGGTTCTGGATGTTCCTTCGCAAAGAAGATTTCCCCGAATCCTTTGAGCATCGACGGACGATCTTGTTTCGTGTCGGCAATCAACGCATCGACTTCTTCTTTCGTCATCCCGTATGGATAACCGTCGCGTTGCGTAAAGACAGGGGCTGCGGCTCCTGCGAGAACGAGCTTACTGACTTTTGAATCCCCGTATTGCAAGAGATAGGACAAGGCGATTCCTCCTCCCATCGAGAAGCCGAGCAACGTGACATTCGTTAATTTCAACTGTTCGATGACTTCATTAATGTCGGACGCCATCGTCTTATAATCGTATCCCGTTGCCGGCGCATCTGATTTGCCATAACCGCGATAATCGATCCCGACGTAACGGTACCCTTCTTCGACGAGCAGATTCTTTTGATACTCGAACATGTTGTTGTTTGCCGGCCAGCCGTGTAAAAAGACGACCGGTTGACCCGACCCGACATCCTCGACATAAATTTTCGTGCCATCAACTGCTTGAATGAATGTACCCATCATAAAACCCCCATAGTAATAGATTGACCGTGCATGCATCTAATATTCCCGAGTCAAGATATGTTAAACATCTTAATGTTAAAGTATTATAGAAAATTCTGTCTATTATAGAAGTTATGGTAAAATATAGTCAATAGGATAAAGGAGGTTTTTCATGAGACGCTATATACATACCGGTATTCTCGCAGGCGCAGTCTTACTTGCCGGATGCGGTAAAGAACAATACTTAGACCTTACATACGATGTTAATTACTGGGGCGGTATTTCGACTACCTTTGATGGGCAAGAGATACCGGATCTCCCGAAAAAACAAACCGCTGCTTTGTTGAAGGTTTGCCAGCAAAAACCTGATATGAAGCACTTACCTGATCGATATGTGCAACACGAAGAATTTGACTTATACTTCCTGCCCCGGAGTGTTCAAGGACGCGAGTTACAACACGTCCGTTTCCTGTCAGACGAAAAAAAGGACTATCTGGCCTGTCAGCCGATTCGCCATGCGGATTATGCGGTTCATCAGATCAAGCGAAGTGATTATCCATTCGTCGATTGGTCAAAACAACCGGTTAAAGCTAAATCGACAGTCATTCGCTTTAAACCTGTTCCAAAAGAAATCACGGATCAACAAAAACAGGAAAACGAAGATCAGAAAGAATTAAAAGAGCTCGGACGGTATCTCTTCCCGTCCTATCAACTATCTTTGCCACCAGAAGGACAACTCGTCGTCTACATGAAAGAGAAAGGCAAAGATAAAGAACAAACACTCTATGAGACGACCGAGTCACTATCCGGTTCCGAATTGAATTTAGCTTTTCGTGATAGTCCGACTGGTGGTTTCCAACAATCGTCAATCGAGCTGATGTTCAGTGGTGACCGTGTCGGATTCCCTTCAACGATTCAAGAATATATGAATGGACAAACCTATCAAATTGAGCGAAAGCAACTTCCTGATAGTCTTTCGATAGGTCAGACCGTACAGTTCGCAACCGTTCGGAAACAAGAGGACGGAAAAGTCGTCCAAGAAACATCGATATATTTGCGTTTTAATAAAACCTACACAAAACCAGTGAATTATAATTATGGATTCCTTCAAGCATCCACAAGCGATTATGTCGGTTTCATCCATCAATCACCGAAACAGCTCATCGATAGCGATTATAAGTTCGTCTCAGCAATACCGGATAAACTAGCGAAAAAAATCGCTCAGGAATTAAAAGAGACCGACGTCATGGAGCCACAAGGCACAAAACTAAAGCAGAAAAAATTAACGTTGATGCGCGAAGGGAAAAGCCAAATGTTCGAGCTATTCGAACGCAAACGCGCTAAAAAGCTTGAAATCTATGTCGTCAAACCAGGATCAAAGAACGGTGCCAAGCTGTCAGGTACGACCAGTGAAGCACTTAGTGAGGTGCTCAATCAATGAATCGACGTTACTGGATCGGACTAACACTCGGTGCAACGCTAGCATTAAGCGGTTGTCAAAGTGATGCGCCGAATTTTAAATGGGATTACTTATCACAACTATATGATGGAGGACAATTTAGTGATCAAGGTCCAAGAACCTTGTCAGCGAAGGAACGAATCGTCATCCAAAAAACGTGCGCGTCGAAAGCGAGCGATGCACCCGAAGATTACTCTGTCGGCGGCATCTATTCCGTCATGATGGCGAATCCATTCGATGACTATGCAGGTCAAACCGTTCGTTACGTTCAATCCGGAAAGAAGACCTACTTATATTGCGAAACGCCATTAAAAAGTGGATATTATCCGCTAGCAAAGAAAGACGATGTCTTCAAGAAGACAGCTCTGACTACACAACGACAGAACTTTAACATGAAGCCTACTGTATTAAAAAAAGACGATCGGTTCATTCGTAATGAGAAGGTTGCCGATCACTCCGCTCGAACATTAGAGCTCCCAGGTTCAGGTTACCTTGTCATCGACGCGACGGATGTCACGAAAAAAGATACACGGACGACGATCTTTACGTACACGCATTCACTCACGCCATTTACACGTGACGTCAAACTCTATCTCGTCTACAATCAACAATTCGGTTCGACTTATGACGTGATGGTGCGCTTACCCGAGTTATACGGTGGACGTCATGTGGAACGCCCGATTCATTCGATGAAACAACCGGGCAAGGTCCGGTTCATCCCGGGTGACGGGACACCGGAACATTACGGAACGCTCATCGCAACGGAGAAAAACGGACGCGAATTCCGCTATGAATTATCGATTCGACATACGATGGAACGACCGCCTGAACTTCAAGAGCCGGAACAGACAGCAGACGACGTCGTAGCGGATAACTTGGAAGTGACGCTATTCCATCAAGAGCAGTTCCAGCATATCCGTTTTGAAGAAGATGATTTTACTTCGGAAAAAGGCTTCGATTGGGACAAAATGATCATGATGACGAGTGATGAATCCGGAAAATTACAAAAAGCCATCAAGACGAGTGAACAGTCTGATGTGCGGGGAAAACGGGCGAAGTGGAAATACCTGACGTTCCGAGAAGGGACGAAAGGACAGCAATACGAAGTTTATCTCGACAAGCGTGTCAAAAAGACCGACGTCTACTTGAAGGATCCGAAACGTGACGTGTCGATTCACTTATCAGCAACAGGTCGTGACATCATCCTTCCTTTGTTCGAGCAATACGAAAAATGACTCACGCCATGAAGACGAGATGCTGGAGCAAATAAATCAAGGAACACCAGAAGATGAAGGCAATCCCCTCTTGCAACCACTCTTTACGCGTCAACGGTTCACGTAAGAAAGAGACGCAAGCAAACAGCAAGACGAAGAAGTAGAGATAAATGAAGCCACCGCTCGTCAAGAAACCGAAAAGCAGGATCATACCCCCGAGGACGGACAGGCTAGAGACGACAGGTTTACGATAGACCATGCGGTGTCACCTCGTTTCATCTAGTTTGTTAGAATATACCCAGATTACGGAAAAACACTCTAATCTATAGTTACAAACAACACCCCTTGAGAGACTTCCTCCCAAGGGGTGTTGTTGGTTATTCCGTTGCGGCACTGTGATCAGCGACGACCGCATATTCCGTGACGGTATTCGACGTCACGAGCGGTTTGACTTCGGACGTTCCGTTATCCCGCTTATGGTGCACGCCTTTGTACGCTTGACTCTCTTGCCACGCATGGAATGCTGCTTGATTCGACCACGTCGTCATGATCGTGACGATGTCTTCTTCTTCCTGACTGATATCGACGAGGACTTGCATCCGGTGGAACCCTTCCATCCGTTCAATTCCTTTCGTCGTCTTAAAACGCGCTGCGACCTGATCTGCTGCACCTTTGACGACGTGTAACTGGTTCATGACGATCCACATGTTCTTCTCCCCCTTTTTTCGTCTTCAGTATACTAGAAGTCACGGGTCGTAGAAAACACGGATGCGTTATCGCTTGGTAACGTCAAGCGTTGGATCGTCTCTTTCCCGTCTACGCTCGTCGCGATCATCTCGAAATAGAGCGAATGCGGGAAGGCATCCGGTAACGGTTGGACGGTATGGAAACGTTCCTGATCTGCTACCGACAAGGAGCGTTGCATTGGACGTAGTGGTGCCTCCCTATCAGCCGTCGTCTTATACGGCTCGAACCGGATCGATTTCATTTGCTTCGAACCATTCATGCCGTAGGCGACAAGGTATCGCCCTTCGTCCGTCGTCAACAAGCGACCTTCGAACCAATCCGTCTCCCTCGTCTGTTTTGAGCGAATGATTCGGTCGATTCGTTGTGACTCATCGGTTTGTTGCAGGAGCAAAAACAAGCGGTCGTGCTTCGCTTCAAGATACGCGACGGCATAATGGTCAGATAGTCGTTCGACGAAATAGACATCACGCGCTTCGACTAGTGTGTTTGTCATCTCTGTATATAACTTGGCGACTTGCTTCGCTGTAAAGGAAACGGTCTCTTGACGTGGATGCATCCCCGTCAGCGTTCCGAGCACGAGACCGAACAATAAGATGAGGGAAAGACGCCGTTTCATCAGTCAACCTGTTTGACGAGCAGATGATAGCTCATCCCTGGTGGATAATCATCGATTCGTCCGACTTCGACGAATCCCTGTCGCTCATAAAACGGAAGCGCTTGAAACGAGAACGTCTCGACGCGAATTCGCTGAACACCCTCTGCTCGTGCCCATTCCTCCAGTTGACGGAATAACTGAGTACCGAGCCCACTTCCCCGTTCCTCTTCGACGATGAAAAACCATTCAATATGTAACCAGCCCCAGTACATTTCCCCTGAGATGCCACCGATCGGTTGATCATCATGCGTCGCAAGTAATGTGACGGCTTGTGTTCCCTCGGAGCGTTTCGTCGCATGAAACGGTGATCGCTCGACATTGTATTGGCGTACTTGTTGTCTGAGCCAGTCCTGTCCGTCCTCATTTTCTTTGAGTTGAAATTGCAGCATGTCCAAACTCCTTTCTTGTTATAGTAGTAGTGGAGGTGACTACGATGGAACCTACGTTCCAGATTGATTGTACGAAGTGTTTTGGTTTATGTTGTACAGCACTCGCTTTTTCGAAATCCAGTGATTTTGGTCACGATAAACCAGAAGCGACACCGTGTCGTAATCTTGAGGCCGATTACAGCTGTCGTATCCATGACCGGTTACGCGACAGCGGCTACAAAGGCTGTACCGTCTATGATTGTTTCGGTGCCGGACAGCATCTGTCACAGCAGACGTTTCAAGGCGATGATGCACCCAAGCGACGCCAAGCGATCTATGCTGCCTTCCCGAAGATGGTTCACTTGTTTGAGATGATGTGGTACATAACCGACGGGAAACGCGATGTCACGCGTGACATCCACGATCAACTCGATGAGACACTTGCCGCACTAACCCGGTACGCGGCATTACCAGCCGATCAATTTGAACGACTTGACTTGATACCTATTCGTCAAACCGTCCGACCACTCCTTGAAATGATTGCGTCACGTGTTCAAGCTCAGTATAGCGGAAGACGCGACCAGACACCACGCGACTGGGTCGGAAAAAAGTTATCAGGACGTAATTTCTCAGGTGCCAGTGTTCAGAACCAGTGGTTGCTTTCGACGAACTTGTCGCACAGTAACCTGCGCGGAGTCAACTTTCTTGGGGCTGATTTGCGAGACTGTAACGTCAAGGACGCCGATCTGACGGACGCGCTCTTTTTGACACAGGCACAAATCAATGCGGCAGTCGGTAATGCCGCGACACAGTTACCGCGTCGCTTACTCCGTCCGTCCCATTGGCGTTAAACAGAAGCGAACGATAAGGAGGCACGTTTTCGGTCGATTGATCCGAAAGCGTACCTCCTTTTGCTTGTTATCGTTTACCGAGCGTAAAGCCGTCAAAATAACGCCCGCCGAATGGGGCAAGATAATCATCGACTAACGCGACGACTTCTCGTCGGTCATCTGATTGATAATACAACTCGAATGCCATTGTGTGTCGACTAGCATAATCTTCGTCAAACTCCGAAAGAGCACGGATCGCCCACTTCCCTTGTCCGATGTAGCAACGATTGGCGCGAAGAACGAACTCGATACTCTGTTCATATAAACGTGACACAATCGCTAGACCTTCCGCGCGGTTCGTCACACTCTCGAAATCGTCGAGCAAATCACTTAAAAAATAACGTGCGCGCTCTTGTTCCGAAGTCGTCCACGCAATCGGTCCGTCCGCCAATTGTTGAATCGCTTCCTGACGAATAGTTGCAAGTCGCGGATGATCCTCGATCGTCCAGCTGTCAGCAATCATTCGTTGCAGGGACGGGCGACCACGTTCCCGATCACTCTCGAAAAAATGTGCAATCGTCTCAAAGGAATGGACGAATGCTTCGACCGGGACACCGTCATGGATGAACGACTCCCGGTACGCCTGACCTCGACTTGCTTCAAAAATGATCACATCGACATCTGATTGTGCGGTCGCTTGCCCTCGCGTATGGCTGCCGGCAAGTAAAACAGCACAATGATTCGGGTACCGTGACGCAACGAGCGGCATGATCCAGTCGCACCACTCCATGCGTGTCCACTTAGTCTTCAACTTGTTCACCGATTCCGGAGAAGACGGCCAGTTCGTCACCCGGTACGGCAACGATCGTCGCGTCGGCTCGGTGTGGCGCGAGACCGATATCGATCGCCCACGATTCATAATATGTATCCGATCCGTTCAGGACGAGCGTTTGTCCGTTGCTAAACGTTAGGAATAAGTGCGGTGCCGTCTTTCCGATTCGCACACCGGTGATGCGTTCCGCGTGAAGTGAGACGATCAAATGTAACATCTCTTCTTTCGTCGCATGGCGGACGACCCAATCCTGTGTCGTCTCGACATCGCCGTAAAACAGACGGTCCGTCTCGATCCGTAGTCGTAGTTCAGGCGCTGTCGTATCGAATAAATTGATGAATTCGAGCGTGACGTAGCCTGCGACATGGACCGTGGCTAATTGTGTACCGATGAAATAGGTCGTCAAGAGCTGACGGGCGAGTTGATGATCTTCTTTGTTCATGATGAGCACCTCATTTAAAAAGAATGAATGGTATCGGGATGAGTCCGAGAAACTTACTTCCACTCAATTTACCACAAATTAGTCGATACGAACATGAGAAGAAAGGCATGTTTTCGGTTTTCTGCGGCACGGAGGTGAGAATACGGTATACTGATGAGGAACTGACGTCGATCGTGATCGACAGAGAGGAGCTCCATTCATGCAATATTTCTACATGAGACCCTATCCGGATGATCCAGACTGTTCTACGCAACAAGAGGAAGCCGACAAGATTGATGTGACGACACGTGTCATCGAGACGCATGATTCGGCCAAACGACGGACGGAATTAGAACAGATGCTCGAGACACTTCAGACGGGAGACGAAGTCATCGTCACGCATCTCTACATCTTAGCAGACTCGACGCGGCACTTGATCGAGATGCTCGAGCACATGGAGACACGCGGTGCGACGCTGTGGTCACTCCGCGAACAGATTCGGACGAGCGAGCGTGCCTCCTTGTCGTTTCTTGAAACGGCACGCCACCTGGTCCAGCTGCAAAGTGACGTCATCAGCATGTCGACACGTGCCGGACTCTCAAAAGCAAAAGAACAAGGAAAGCAGACCGGTCGACCGCGGAAGCCGGATGAAAATGTCCGCCGCGCGATCGCGATGTATCAAAGTAAAAACTATTCACTCGCTGACATCCGCGAACAGACCGGTATTAGTAAAAGTACGTTGTACCGATATCTCGAAAGCGAGACAATCGATGCAACGGATAAAGGCTGACTCCATCATGGAATCAGCCTTTTTTTCAGCTATTTTGCTTTAAGGTGTTGCCGAGCCATTTTTGGAGGGCTTTTCCGCCTTCATAGAACGAGCTGTCTCGTAATTCATACGTATGACCACCTTGTTCAATCAAGTCGAGGAACGTATTCCCGACATCCCGGTTTTCCCATTTCCGCTGATCCGTCAAATACTTGAAACCGAAGTTACATTCGACGTTGAAGATGATGTGGAAGGGTTCCTTGAACGATTGGACGGCACGAATCATCTCGATCAAGATCATCCGTTTCGGTGATGACGCTTCGAACGTATCGAACAGTGTCGTCCGGCGTCCGTGAAACTCGATGACGCGGATTGCGCGACCGGTATCAGCTTTAAAATCATAACTTGTCCGAATCGAGACGATGATCTCGCGTTGGTCTGGTTGTACTGGCATGGTGTATCGCTTCCTTTCTCTCGGTCGATTATAGCATGGACCTGCTTGAATTTAATAGATATCAACGAATCGGTCTCAAGAAGGATTGTCGTAACCCAAAATTTGTCTTATACTAAAATTACCAAATACATAAAGGAGCGTTTTCGTGAAACATCTATTTTCGATACTCCTCTCGGCGAGTCTTTTGTTCACGGGTTGCTACTGCACTCTCGATGAACGGACGGATGAGCCGCACTTCAAATCACGTGCCCGCTCCATCTCCTCGTATCATACCTTCGACATCGAATACGCGAAAGGACTACGGAAGGAGCAAGTTTCGAACCGAACAGTCACCGTGACGGATTCGAACGGTGAACGGATGCAAACGGAGATTGAAGTCCTTGACGGCAAAGAAATCCGAATCAAACCACCGCGCTCTGGATACAAAAAAGGACGCCGCTACATCATCCACATTCGGGATTCGATCGACGCCCGGAAACAAGTCCATACGAATACGATTCGGGAACGAACCTTCACTGTCGACCGCTGACAGACAAGGTTCGTTTTTTTATTTGGATCGAGCCGGAAAGACGGTGTAACTCATCGAGATGATCCCATCGATCACGAGGACGAGCACCCAAAGTTGTAACGTCCGTAAGAGACTCTCCGTCTGCTCAGCATCTCCCAACCACAAAATCATCGCACCGAGTAACGTCCCACCAATCAAAAAGGCCAGCACGTGCCGATAGAACCCGTTGCGTTCCCGTCGCGCACGCGATATCCGTTCTTTTGCTACGTGCTCTTTTAGGACAAAACGGCGGTAGACTCCATCCGCCCAGGCAATCATTTGTTTCCCAAATGCGAGTGAGACACCGATATAGATCGCAGCAAGTCCGTGCGCGAGCGTTGCTGTATTGCCGCGACTTAAGTCAAACACCGTTAAGACCAGTAAGACGATATCAATCACCGGTGACATCGCCATCAATCGAAAACCAAGCTTCTCTCGTCTGAATCCATAACGCACGATCAGTCCGGCGACAATGAATACCCAAAATAGAATCTCACAACCGACGATTGCCCACGCGACGAGTTGCATATCAATCCTCTCCTTTTTTAATACGACTGTATCATAAAGATAACACCTCTTTCAGCGCTTGACTAGTCTTTTTAATACATTCGTGCTAAAAAAGATGATATACTTGAGACATGCCAAAACAAGTCAATCACGAAGAACGCAAACGCCTCATCGCGGAAGCGACGTGGCGCACGATTTCTCAAGTCGGTATTGAACAAGCCAGTGTCCGGACGATCGCCAAGGAAGCGGGACTCTCGCTGGGTGCCTTGCGGTATTACTTCACGACCCAGGACGAGTTGCTCTGCTTCTCGATGGACCTCGTCCAAGAGAGGGTCCAGGGACGTATCACAACCATTTTCGAGAAAGGAGGAACTCCGGAAGAAACGTTATGTGACGTCTTACTTGAGGTCTTGCCTTATGCACCCGAGCATCAGCTCGAGATGCAGGTCTGGTTTCAATTCATGATGTCCGCGTATACATCGCAAGCGGCGGAAAATCCGGATGATATCTACCATATGGTCCAGGTACTGTTGACACGGATCCCGGACGGTACACTCCGAGCGGGTTTAGACATTGCGCTTGAGAGTGAACGCCTCGCAGCACTCGTTGACGGGTTAGCCTTTCATGCCTTGTTTCGACCAGAACGATTACCAAAAGAACGCCTGCGTCATGTGCTCGTCCATCACTTGAACGCCCTCTTCGTCCGACCTTTAGCGATCGACGACAAATAACCCGCTGTTCCCTTTACGCACGAGGGAAACAGCGGGTTTTTCATCGTTTTGCTTCTACGAGAATCAACGATAAGGAACGAATCAAGAAGAACGTCAAAAACGCTGCCCAGACACCCTGATTTTCAAAAGTCGGTGTCAGCAGGAGGACGACCGCAAAACCAATGCCTGCTTGAATCATCGAATTTCGGACGGGTGTTGCTTCAACCCGTCCGGCAAAGATGCCTTCATAAATCATCGCCCAACCGGCGAGAAGCGGTAGGATGATGATCCAGAAGTAATAATCGCGCGCTGCGTCTAAGATCGCCTCTTCTGAAGTGAACAACTGAAGGAGCGGTGTCTCAAGGAAGAGGAGCACTAGTGACCAGAAGACGACCGAGTAGAATCCGAACGTCCGTGCCAAACGGACACTCGTCCGGTATCCTGCCTGATCCTGATTCCCTCTCGCCCGACCGACGAGAACGGTTGACGCATGACCGAGTCCACCGAACCAGTACGAAATCAAATACTGGATTTGTAGCAGAATCGCGTTGGCTGCGAGGACATCCGGTCCGAATTGTCCTCCAGCACGTGTGAACCAGCCGGTGACGAGTAGAAGGAAAATCGTACGAATGAACAAGTCACGATTGACTTGAAAGAATTGACGGTACGCGTGCCACGCCGTCAAGGCACGCCATTCATCACGCGTCATCGCCAAATGACCACGAATCAGGTACAGAGCACAGACGACGATGCTGATCTCCGCGATGACGGTCGCAACCGCAATTCCAGCAACACCGGCATCCAATCCGTAGACGAATCCGATATCGAGAACGACATTGACTCCTGTACTGAACAATTGGACGAACAAGGCGTGCTTGACCTGACCGGTACCAATCAACCAACCGAGTAACGCATACCCCATCAACACGAACGGTGCGCCGATCATCCGGTATGAGATATACGTTTTGACCGCATCAAGCAAGTCAGCAGGTGGTGCCAGTAAGTACAGTCCGATTTGCTCGAGCGGCTGTCGAAACAACAGGATAAGCAGACCGATACAGGCTGCTAGAAACAACGGTCGGTAGAGGGACGTCCGTAAGGCATGTATGTCATTCGCCCCGCTTGCTTGGGCACTGAATCCTGTCGTACTGACTTTTAAGAAACCGAACAACCAGTAGATCGTATTGAAGAAGACGGCTCCGACGGCGATGCCGCCGATTGCCCGCGGATCACCGGATTGACCGATGACGACGGTATCGGTCACGCCAAGCAAGGGTGTCGCAATACTTGAGAGAATCAGCGGATACGCGAGTAACCAGTACGTTTTGTGCGTCGGTTGTGCGTTCACCATGTTCCGGCCTCGACGAATCGTTGGGTATACGCACCACCTGTTTCCAATCGATCAATCAAATCAACAGCACGACCGTCACGTAAGACGAGTGTTTTTGAACAGAGGCGCCGGATGAAGTCGATATCGTGCGAGATCAATACGAGACTGACACCGAGTGTCTGCTGCAAGCGCTCTAGTAGTTCGATGATCTGTGCGCGGGAGACGACATCAAGCCCCGTCGTCGGCTCATCCATCACAATGATGTCGGGTTCAATCGAAATCGCGCGGGCAATCGCGGCACGCTGAATTTGTCCTCCGCTCAATTGATGGGGCAATCGATCGAATAACTGTTCATCGACCCCGACAGCAAACGCGAGAGCCGTAATAAGATCCACTTCTGACGTCGCTGGGAAATGCTGCAAAATCGGACGATGCTGACGAAACGGTTCGAGAATCGATTCCCGCACCGTCCATTCTGGATTAAAGGAAGCGAGAGGATGTTGAAAGACGGCTTGAATAGCTCGTCGCTCGTTTCGGTGCCCACTCGGAAATGCCTTTTCATGTAAGGAAATCAAACCATGCGTGGGTTTGAGCAGACCGAGAATCAATCGTCCGAGTGTCGTCTTGCCACTCCCACTCTCCCCGATGATGCCAATCGACGCCTTTTTCGTCACGTGAAATGAGATATTCGACAAGATAGACTGACCCTTTATCTGATAAGTAAGATCTGTTACGGATAAGACTGGTGACATGAACTCTTCCTTTCTTCCAGTGATGTACGATGCGCTTGCATCAAGCTCATCGTGAACGGATGACGACTTTGCTCGATCATCTGTGGTGTTCCCGTCTCGACAATTCGTCCATCCTGCATTAAGACGAGTTGCTCCCCGTAATGTAAAGCAGGTCCTAATTCGTGGGTGACGAACACAACCGTTGCCCCGTACTGGTGTTGGTACTTAGTCAACCAGTCGAGTAAACGACGTGTCAACACGGGATCGAGTGCCGTCGTTAATTCATCTGCTAAAATCAACCGTGGTTTTAAGGCGACGGCAAGCAGGATCGCGAACCGTTGCAATTGCCCACCGCTCAACTCTCCTGGATATCGGTCCAACCAGGTCGGGTCCAACTCAAGCGTTCGCAAGACGTCATCGATGTAAGGATGATCCATCTTTCGTCCATGTGCGCGATATGTATCCCGTAACATCTGACGCATCGTCAAAAACGGAAGAAACGCATCGGTATACTGCTGTGGTATGTAACCAATATCGAGACCACGCCGAAGAGGTTCGTCCGAGATGACTTCTCCACTCGACGACATCCCGTCCGGCAATCGATCCAGTAATCGTTTAAGCAAGAGCGTCTTACCGCTCCCGCTCGCTCCGACGAGACAGATGAATCGATGAGCTGGTAACGATAGATTCATGTCATGCAGAAGGACGTGTTTCGCCCGAACGTGTAAGTTCCGAATCTGAATCATTTACTTGTCCTCCTTTTTTCTTCATCCACCGTGTCCATCCCATCGTCACAACGACGGTCAAGACGATGCACGCACCTGGCAAAAGCATGAGCCGGGGTGCGGAACTGAAATAAGGACGTCCTTCGTTCAACATTGCTCCCCACTCTGGCAGTGGTGCTTGGACACCAAGCCCGATATAAGAGAATGCCGATAAGAATAAGATGACTTTGCCGACATCCAAACTCATCAAGACGACGACTTGCCGGATGATAGTCGGAAGGATGTGGCGTCGTAAGATCATGTTGTCTGTTAACCCGTTGATGCGTGCCATGCTGATGTATGGTTTTTGAATCGTCTCGGTCACGAGTGTCTCACTTAATCTCGCGTAGGAGATCCATTTGATGAGTAAAATCGCAAAGATCAAACTTTGAGGACTAGCACCAAATAGTCCGGCAATAACGAGTGCTAGAACGGTGTCTGGAAAAATCACGAGACCATCTTCTAACCGATGAATCCACCGCTTGAGACGTCCATCATAAAAGCCAGCTAGACAACCAAGGCAGGTACCGATGCACGCTGTGAGCAACACAGTAAGCAGGCTGAAACCTAAGGATATCAAACCAGCTAAAAAAAGACGAGCTGCGAAATCTCGTCCTAGACCATCTGTTCCGAGCCAATGCTCGAATGAAGCGGGCTCAAGTCTTTTCGCTACGTTGGTATTAAAAGGATTAATATATACGGTATATGAAATAAATAATAGTAGACATCCTCCGAAAATGAGCCATCTTTTTTTCATGTGTGTGTTCCCTTCTGCCAATCTGGTCGTAATGTTCGGTTCAGCGATCTTATACCTTGATGCAGGACGAGAATGATTCCTGTCGTCAGCAAGATGTACCCTTGGATCAGTGGGTAATCACGTTGTAGGATCGCATCGACCATCAACTTCCCGACGCCCGGGTAAGCAAATAAGACTTCGAGGACGACGACACCTCCAGCAAGACTGCCGAGCGTCAGACCGAACACGGACAGGACCGGTGGCAAACTGCCGCGTAGCGCATAACGCCAAAGGATCGTCCGCTCAGATATCCCACGCATCCGTGCCAATTCGATGTACGGTTGGTTCAGTTCACGGCGTAGATTCAGTCGAATCAATGGAATATAGACGCTCGCAAGCGGAAAGCCGAGTGATAGAGCCGGGAGAATGAGTGACGTCATCCCTTCCCGTCCCATCACAGGTAACCACCCGAGACGGACGGCAAACAGATCGACGAGCAACAGACCGATCCAAAAGCCTGGCACGGCCGCTCCGCTCATGCTGACAAGGTGGGCGAGACGGACGACGCTTTGGCGCGTCGTCAAGGCGCTCCCGATCCCAAGGGGTAAGGCGATCAATAAGGCGATGGTAAGGCCGCCAAGTGCTAGTTCCGCCGTCACGAGATAACTCTCTTGCAACATCTCGATGACCGGTCGCCCCGTCTGTAAAGAGTTTCCGAGACGTAAGGTGAGTATGTCTTGCAGCCAACGGACGTACTGGACGAGCAACGGCTGATCGTATCCTAATTCACGGCGCGCGGCCTCGATTTGTTCGGGCGTCGCTGATAATTCATCGATATTCAATAACGTCAAGACCGGATCACCCGGCAGTAACCGCAGCAAGACAAAACAACCGAACGTGATGAGTAAAGTGAATAGACTCAGCGACAGCAGTCGTTTGACGATCGAACACATCAATCGTTCACCTGCAACGTGTTCGTGATCATGTAGTATTCACTTTTTTCTGTTTTCCATCCTTTGACGCGTTTGCCGTCGTAGGCAACGAGTGTTGAAGGATGGAGCAAGAAGCTATTGTAGCGTTTCTCGTCGACATATCGCGCGATCTGCTCCGCAAGCCGTGAACGTTCCTCGATCTGAATCGTTTCATTCAACGTCTCGATCTGTTTCGTCAACTTCGGATCCGCGACACGACTGAAGTTCAGTCCCCCGTTCGGATGATAGGTCGCGTTTAAATAATAACCAGCATCCCCACGCGGAGCTGTCAGATTGCTGTACGTCGCGATATCCCAGTCCCGGTTACTCGCCATGTATTCTTCTGGGACATCGATCTGTTTAATCGTTATCGCCACGCCAATCTTTTTCGCGTCATCTTGAATGACTTGGGCGATTAACGGAAGGTCTGGTCGAGCCGCATACGTCAATAAGGTCAGTTTTAAAGGGCGACCGTCCTTTTGCATCCGTCCGTCTTGCTTCGTATAACCGGCTTGCTTGAGCCATTCCTCAGGCGTCTTCTGCTCTTGTTGCGGATAGTTCGGAGCAAATGGGAATGACGATAGGAACGGACCACGCGCTGACACCGCATATCCTTGGAGGACGTGATCGACGAGCTGTGTTCGATTGACCAAAGTGTCGATTGCCTGTCGAACCTCAAGAGATTGCATCGGACCGTTCGCGACATTCATCGTCAACTGATGGACGCGGAACGTATCCGTCGCTTGGACTGTTAATCCTTCAGACTTCAACTGCTTGACACTCTCGATTTCCGGTCGATAGACGATGTCCGCCTGTCCGGCACGCAAAGCGTTCGTCCGTGCGCCAGCATCTTCGTTGAAGACAAAATCAACGGAATCAAGTTTCGCTTGTTCTTGCCAATAGGACTTGAAACGTTTTAACTCGACTTTTGTTCCCGGAGCGAACCGCTCGACTTGGAACGGACCTGTTCCCATCGGTTCCTTCGTCACCCCGCTCGCTTTCGTGTCGATGATTGCTGTGTTCGGATTGACGAGTTCCGAGATGAACTCTGGATATGTCGTCTTCGTTTGAATGAGCAGATCGGGTCCGTCCGTTTTGATCGTCTCGATGTTCAAGGCATTCTTGACACCGGGATTTTCGTCAATCGAGCGTTCGAGAGACGATTTGACGGCTGCCGCATCGAGTTTTTTCCCGTTATGGAACGTCACGTCTTCCTGCAAGACGATCCGCCATGTTCGCTTTCCTTCATAGGACCATTTTTTCGCAAGCCACGGCTCGACCGTCAATCGTTCGTCATCAAGACGGACGAGTGTCTCCGTCACCCCTGCGCGAAGCGGAACATAACTGCTGTCGCGATGCGGATCGAGCGATTGTGTCGCGAAGTTATAGACGAACGTCAAATGGTTTTGTTCTTGTGGCTTATCAGAAGCAGCACAACCGGCAAGTGTCAAACCGAGGAAGACACTACCGATGAGGCTCGCAGTTTTATATGTAGACATTGTTCTCCACCTTTAATTCGGAATAATTACGTTTTACATCATATCGTAACGATTCCGATTTAACAAGCGTCTTTTCTATTTCTCTATATTGAATTCGCCATCAAAAAAATACCGAATCAACTACAAACGAACAGCTCGTGTGATCCGGTATCGATGTGTGTCATAAGACATGGACGAATTGTTTTGCCTGACGCTCGAGTTGTTTCGCTGAATCAGCCAATTGATCAAACTCACTGACCGTATGTTCGAGTTGACCCGTACTGTCCTTGACCTTAGACGAAATGCGCTCGATGCTGTGCGAAACATCTTCAATCCGCTCAACGATCCCTTCAATGTTGTTCTTGATCTCCCCGATTGAGTGGGACACTTTGTTCGACAGGTTTCGGACTTCGGTCGCGACGACATCGAACCCGCGCCCATGTTCACCTGCACGTGCCGCCTCGATTGCCGCATTCAAGGCGAGCAGATTCGTCTGCGCTGCAATATCACGGATCGTCTTCACGATGTCGGTGATCGAGTTCGCATCCTTTCGTAAGGCAACAAGGCTCGACAGATTCTCGACGGATTCCGCCTCGACTTGTTGGACGGTCGCCAGCACGTTCAGACCGTCCTGACGACCACTCTCCGATTTGACCGTCAAGAACGCGGATGTCTCGTTGAGTTCAGCTGCCATCCGTAAGACTTCCTGTTGGCGAATCGTAATGTCCGATGCAATTTTTGAGACACCGACGACCCGGCGCCCGTCATCCGAATAGATCGGCATATACGTCGCTTCGAGCCATTTTTGTTGCCCATCGGCAGCACGGCGTTCAATCTTGTCCTGATAGGTGATGCCTTGCATCAATTTGCGCCAAAACAACTCATAATCCGGACTGTTGACGTACGCTGGAAAGCAAAGATCACGGTGGTATTTACCGATTAGCTCTTCCACTTCATACCCCATCGTCCGGGCAAACAACTCGTTGACATATGCGACTTTCCGTCGATCGTCAAAGCGGATGATTGCCAGATTTTGCTCGATTGCTCGAATGACTTGTGTGTCGGTGACGTGTGCTGCTTGTTCCTGCATCGACATGCCGATTCCTCCCTGGATTCAAACTCAAGGTCATAATGCTCCTATTGTCATATTATCCCTTATATCGACAGGTTCCTGCCATTTTAAACTGTAATCTAGTAAATAAGATACGATTTTTAATACGCACTCCATCCACCATCGGCGACGACGATCGCCCCGTTAATAAAACTCGCCTCGTCAGACACGAGGAACAATGCCAATTTTGCGATCTCATCCGGTTGACCGGCACGTGGATTGAGTCCCATGCCGAGCATCGCGCGGCCCATCCCGAATTCATTCAGGTTCGTCATCGATTGTCCGATGTTCGTCTCGACGGCTCCAGGAGCGATCCCGTTACAGCGGATCCCCTCTCCGGCGTAAAAGAAGGCTGTATTCTTCGTCAAACCAATGACGGCATGTTTGGAAGCGGTATAGGCTGCTCCTGCTCGGGCACCGTTCAGACCGCCAATCGAGATGTTATTCAGAATGACACCACCTTTTACTTCCTTGAAATGCTTGACCGCTTCGCGCATCAGACGCATCGTTCCCGTCGTATTGACGGCGAAAACATGATCCCAGCGTTCATTGGAGATGTCTTCCACTCCCTCCATTCCGTCCATGATCCCAGCATTGTTGACGAGAACGTCCAGTTTGCCGTAAGCCTCAAGCGCTTGTTGGACGAGTTCTGTTGCTGCGTTAGGTTTGGCGATATCACTTACAACAGCGATCGCTTCTCCACCCGCTTCCTTGATGTCAGAGACGACCCGTTCAACGGTTTCCAACCGAATGTCCGCTGCGACGATCCGTGCGCCTTCTTGTGCAAACAATTTGGCCATGGCTTCACCCATTCCTGAGCCAGCTCCCGTGACGATGATCGTTTTACCTGTTAGTCGCATCATGAATCATCCTTTCGTTTATCGTGATACTAATCTATTCCCGAAAAAGGCTCTAGTTTAGTCAAACGTCGTGTCGATTCCATGAAAAAAAGACCCGACGATTTTCGTCAGGTCCTGCAGTTAATGCGTTGCAATTGTTTCAATGCGACATCAACGTTGAGCCGGTTTCCGGATTTCTCCGATTCTCGGAACTTGCTCGGATCAAATAATCTAAATTGATGATTGATCCAGTTTTGTCGATAGATTTCGTGTGCTTGTTTTATGATTTCTTCGTCTGACAACTGTTTCATGTCTATTTCCACGCAGTCGAAATCATCTACACCGAACTCGAAACCACAGCATGGACAAATTTCGTTACTCCCCGCAAAGTGTTCATAATATGGTGGATCTTCAAGTTTATTGCATCCACACACAGGACAGATATAATACGGATCGTTTGGTTTCAAAGATACGATGCCTCCTTAGATAATGATCATTCTTTTCTTATATCTATCGTAACCCATCCAACCGTTATTTTAGAGAGGAAGTCATGTTATGAACACATGAAAAAAGACCCGACGAGTTCGTCGGATCTTTTGACTTCCTTATTGCAGTTCGCGGCTCTTTTCTTCTTGTTCGTTGTTCGATTTATTTTTTGCTTCAAATTCAGCGCGTGTCATGACGTCCTCGACGTGCATGTTGACTTCGACGACTTCAAGTCCTGTCATATCACTGATCGATTTTTTGATTTTAGCGACCGTCTCTTGGAAGATTGACGGAATGTTTTTACCGTATTCGACGATGACTTTCAAATCGAGTGCGACTTGGCGTTCGCCGACTTCTGCTCCGATTCCTTTCGTAATGTCTTCCGAACTCCGGAGACGATCCGTCAGTCCACTCATGAATCCACCACTCATTGACAAGATGCCTGTCACTTCATTCGACGCAATTCCTGCGATTTTTTTGATGACTTGATCTTCGAACGTCAATTTATTCTCGCGTACCACTTCGTTTTCAGTTGTTGTGTTTACTTCGTTTGCCATTTGAAATCTCTCCTTTTGAATGTGTAGTTAGATATATATGAATCAGTCCCGTTGAAAGAACTGAATCCACCCTTCGATATCGAGCGCACCATCGCGCCACTTCCCAATCAAGAATCCGATCGCTGCGAAGGCAACGATGAGAATTGTCGGACCAAAGCCAATCGTCAAGAATAAGATGGCGAGGATTAGACCGACAAGTCCTCCGATCAGTCGGAACCGATACGGGTAAAGTGCTTCCCTTGTCTTCATGTTCCCTCTCCTCTCTTAGACGACACGTTCCGATGTTTTTGTTTTCGTGTCACTGATTGTGACCTTCGTACTCGTGACCGGCAACTCGAGTAAGGATTCGACGGCTTGTTTAGCGCGTTCTTGGATATCCTTCGCGATCGTCGGCAGTCCCTCTTGTCCGAAGACTGAGCAGTCGACTTTTAAAGCAACCGTCTCTTTTTTCGAATGGATATCGGCATGGACACGCGGTGTCCGTACGCCACCAACCCCACGAATCGACTCCAGTGCCGTCCGTTCGATCGTTTCCTTCGAAATCGTGATCGTTCCGTCACCCGTTTGAATCAACAGACGTTGACCTTTCGAGCGGCTGAATAATCCTGTGAATAATAGAATGACGAATACGAATGCTAAAAATCCTCCGATGGATAGAACGGTATAGCTATACCATTGCTGATCCTGCCACTGCTCAATCAATGAACTGAGCCGTGGAACATCATACACACCGAGCACAAGCAGCCCGACACTGACGAGTCCGAGTATGCCTATGATGACGAGTAAGAATCGATTGAACCCATTCATCTGCACCTCTCCTTTACGATTGTTAACTTCTTTCACCTAGGTGATTCAACACATGAACTATTATGTGTATGGTGTTTATTCCCGTTCATTCGAACCCGAAACATCTACATACACTTTTGTTAAAATGTTCATATATTCTGATTATTCAGACTATAATTAACGAAACAAGCGGATTATTTACTATATTTAACGAAAAAAGACCTCTTTCAACTAAAAAGAGGTCAACACTTTAATCCATTTATCATTTCCCGTATACTTCGTCAACACGTTTTTTGAAAATGATCATTCTACTTCGATCGGAATGGCAAAATAACCGTTTCCTTCTTCCCACCCTGCTCTAATCTGATAGACATATTTTCCACGGGTCGTTGGTAAAGTGATATTTTCTACGTCCTGAAACGTTTTAAGCTTTTTTCCATTTGCAACGGACCATAACTCAACGGCAACAGTTTTTGGATGCGGACCATTTCGAAAAAGAATCGACATCTGTTCTTCCGGTGCAACGCGTTCACTTTGTTTCTTTTTTACTTGTTCAACGGGTCCAACCTTTGCATCAGCTGTCTCTCCTAAAAAAAGTCCCGACCACGTATAAGTTCCTAAGTACACCTTTGCTTCACGATTTTCAATCGTCACGTCAGGTGCTGGTGGTTGATGGCGGAAAGGATCCATCGAGAAGAGTAACCCTAAACTAATCAGCACTATACCAATAAACGTTTGTTGTTCACGAGGCAACCTCCTACAAAATGTTTTTAAATCAATAAAAGCGGCAATACCTTTCAAGGAGTACGTTATTCAAAAGGAGGAGTTCAGATGATTCAGGATAAAGTCGTCATCATTACAGGGGCATCAAGCGGGATTGGGGAAGCAACCGCTAAAGAACTTGCAAAACAAGGCGCAAAACTCGTTCTTGCTGCACGCCGGGAAGATCGTTTGCAAGAACTCGTCAAAGCCGTTGAAGCAGAAGGTGGTCAAGCCGTCTATCAAGTGACGGACGTCACGGATCGCGAACAAGTCGATGCACTCGCTAAGCTTGCGAAAGACAAGTTCGGCTCAGTTGATGTCATCGTCAACAACGCGGGATTGATGCCACTATCACACCTCCATAAGAATCAACAGGATGAATGGAATACGATGGTCGACGTCAACATCAAAGGTGTTCTCCACGGAATCGGAGCCGTCCTGCCGTACATGCGCGAACAAAAAAGCGGACACGTCATCAACATCTCGTCCGTCGCAGGTCACGAAGTCATGCCGTCGAGCGCCGTCTATAGCGGTACGAAATTCGCCGTTCGCGCGATCACGGAAGGTCTCCGCAAGGAAGAATCGGTCGACAATCACATCCGTGCAACGATCATCTCACCGGGAGCGGTCGATACAGAACTGAAGGACCATATCTCGGATGACGAGATCAAACAAGGGATTGGTGACTTGAAAGCGATCGATGCGAGCGCGATTGCGCGTGCCATCGCGTATGCCGTCAACGAACCAGAGGATGTCGCGATCAACGAGATCTTGATTCGTCCAACGGCTCAACGTTAATTATTTGTAGATTTGTAGATTTGTAGACAGGACCCCTCATTAGCCAAACAGCTAACGAGGGGTCCTGTTCTGTTTAGAGTAGTCGTTCCGCGATGAGGTGGTACGACTGTAATCGTTTTTCTTGATCAAAGGCATTGTTGATCAGTAAAAATTGATCCGTTTGATAACGGGTTGCTAACGCCTCAAGTTCTCGCACAACGACATCCGGTGTCCCAACAATCGCTCGCCGGCGATCTTTCTGAATCCGCTCCGCTTGCACGTCATTCCAGACCTTTGCTTCTGTCGTCTTAAATGACGGAACGATCGAATTCCCGAGTCGGACGCCTTGAATCCAGGCATCCTGTGTTCGAGCGAGACGTTCTGCTTCTTCTTGTGTCGGAGCACAAATGACGAAAACACAGGCGATGACGTTCTTCCCGCCTGCCTCGCGATATGTCGAGAGCGTCTCTTCCCAACGATCCGGATTGATGAAGTGACCAAACACGAGACCACGGTCTTGTTCTGCTGCAATCCGCGCGCTACGTGGCGACAGACCCAAGATCGAGATCGGCGACGGTTTTCGGTCACGCGGTGTCGTCTTGACGATCCGGTACGGGTGTCGATTCGATAGACTGTCTGTTAAGAAGCCCGCCGTTTCATTGACGAGTCGACTAAACTCCGCCGCCCGGTTTTCTTCTCCATCCGTCAACGCAAGTCGTGTCCGTTCACTCCCGCCCGGAGAATTACCGATCCCGAGTTCGATCCGCCCCGGATAAAACGCATCAAGCGTCGCAAAGCTCTCGGCGACTTTCAGTGGATGATACTGCGGCAACAACACTCCACCTGAACCAAGCTTGATTTTTGACGTCTTCGCACCCATTCGGGCGATGAACAACTCCGGTGCCGCACTGAGCAAACCGTTCGTATTATGGTGTTCGGCGAACCAGTACCGTTCGTAACCGAGTCGCTCGGCTTCTAAGACGAGTCGTTCCGTCGCTTCCATCGTCGCTTCGACCGTATCGCCCTCATGTAACGGTACTTGATCCAATATTCCTAGTCGCATCACGCATTCCTCCTCTACCCTTTCAGTGTAAAGGGTGGAGGAACGGAGTTCAAAAACGAGGCTCAGACTCGCACGAGACGATCTTCGATGATGACGCCATCTCGCATCTCGATCGTTCGGTTCGCCCGTTCTGCGAGTGCCGGATCGTGGGTGACGAACAAGACGCCGCAGCCCTTCTCTTCGTTTAATGACCGTAAAAGATTGAAGATGATTTCTCCCGTATCCGTATCGAGGTTCCCTGTCGGCTCATCGGCAAGCAACCATTTCGGTTCATGGACGAGTGCTCGGGCAACGGCGACCCGTTGCTGTTGTCCACCGGAAAGTTGCGACGGCAAACTGCCTGCTTTATCAGCGAGACCGACTTGCGCGAGTAACTGCTCGGCGCGTTCTTTTTTATCGTATGGTACTTTCCGACCGAACAGAGGCGCCATGACATTCTCAAGCGCTGTCAGCGTCGGAATCAAATGAAACTGTTGGAAGATGAAGCCGATGTTTTCGAAACGGAAATCGGATAGTTCCTTACTGTTCAATTTATTGATCGGCTTTCCGTCATAATGCAACTCCCCACTCGTCGGACGATCGAGGGTTCCGATCAGGCTGAGTAACGTTGATTTTCCGGATCCTGAAGGTCCAATGATCGAGATGAAGTCACCTGCCTCAAGCGTCACATCGATGTCTTGTAACGCATGTGTCTCGACACCGTCTCCCGAAAATGATTTTCCCATCTGTTTGCATTGAAATGTTCCTTCCATATGTAAGCCCTCCATATATTCGTGATAACGTACTATTCAAGAATTTATTGGGAATTCCTTCTAAATGAGAGGAAATAAAAAACAGCATTCTTGAGGAACAAGAATACTGTCAAGAAACACGTGGTTGAATGGAGACGAAATTTTTACGATAGACGAGTTCATACGGTAAGACGAACAATAGGCAAGCGAGAGCCGTGAATTGGATCATGCTACCGAATGGTGGTAACGGAGACAGTGACGCATCATGCCACGCTTCATATAGACCGATGAATAGAAATAAGACGACAGCACTCGTCGTCACGTAGATGAGTAGACGAAGGGTTAACGGATAGTGGCGAACAATCCACAACATTGGTAAACCAAAGATAAAATAAGATAACGTCATCGCAAACGTTCCGAACTGATAGACGATCTCAAAGTCGATCGTCGTCAAGAACGAATACGCTGTGAACGCTAAGAACGAAAGAATCGTCACAACAGCCGCATAACTGATCCAGCGCATACGGTTGGGCTCCTCTCCTGAATGTCGTTCCTGTTCGCGCAATCGCAACAGAAACCGGATATGTACAATTAGTGTAGGCAGTCCGATTTCATTTGTCAATTGTCTTCAGATTGACTTATTCAGTCACTAAACAATTGCACTGGGAGCGGATTCATTGAATAATGGAAAAAAGGAACTAGGAAAGTGAGGTTTTACCGATGGAGGACCAATTCACGAATTTTCGTGATCGTTTTGAAGCTACTCCTGATCGCCACGAGGGTCTTTCGTATGACGAGGTCGAGTCACGACTGACGTCTTCGAAACAAGCAGCCCTCGCTTGGATGGAACAGACAGGCGGAGAGCCGAATGTCGTAACCCTTGATGGACGATTCGTCATCGTCGACACTGTCAAAGAGAGTCCGTCTGGTCGTCGAAGCGTCTGTCTGGACGAATCCGCTCGGCTTGGTCGAAAGAAAAATGCGCCTGCCGCAAGTGTCGAGTCGATGATTGAGACGCTAGAGGTGCATCTCTTAACACCTGAACAGTATCAAACACTGCAGACGCAGTTTTCGTTTGACGAAAAAACGTCCAGCTGGCTTAAGACGCCGGACGTGATTCGTCAAAAAGGTGGCGCCTTATTCGGAGATCGTCGTTATCAGACGACGTTCATCTATCACAACGGGGCGGATTCCTATTATGCGAGCCGAGGATTTCGTGTCTGCATTGAGCTAGACTAATCCAAAAACACTCTACGATTAAAGTAGAGTGTTTTTTGTAAATTATAGGTAATAAAACCCAATTATGATATGATGGTCGATGAATAGAGGAGGTGGACGTCATATTTGTATTGGGATTGATTGTCGGTGGTCTTCTCATGTTGATCAGTTTCCGGTTATTCCGCCAGCAACAGCCGGATACAATCGCATTGTGCAAAGATATCTTCTACGTGTTCGAAGTCCAGCCGGAATATCGGTTTTGTTATATCAGTCCTTCCCTCGATGACCATATGGGGAAAGGCGTGACAGCAGCTAGCTACATGGATCCAGACGAGTGTTTCGCGCGGATTCATCCGGAAGACATCGAAGTCTTGATGTCGAAGATTTCGGGCGACTGTGACTACGATCAGCCGTTTCGGCAACGCTGGCGGACGAATGATGGAACGTACATCTGGTTCGAAGAATATGCGACACCAATTCGTGAAAATGGACAGATCGTTGCCATCCAAGGGGTGATCCGTAACATTGACGAGCAGTTGAAATCACAACAGGCATTGCTTGATCAATACCGGATCGATGCTTTGACACGTCTTGGGAATCGCCATGCCTTCAACGAGGCTGTCCGCACACTCGATCAAGAGAAGACGACTTATGGGTTGATTCTGCTTGACTTGAATGAACTAAAAGAACTCAACGATCGGTTCGGTCACGCGGTCGGTGATGCCTTGCTCGAACAAACAGGACTTTGCATCCGCCGCTTGACAGATCATGGCTACCGGATCGGTGGCGATGAATTCGTCTTGATTGATGAGAGTCCGTCGATTGAGACGTTTGAGGGATTCGTCGAACACGTTCGCTCGACGTTCGCGACGCACGAAATCGGGCTCGCAATCGGTGCCGTTCATACAACAACAGGACGCCGTGTCGACGACGTCCTGCATGAGGCAGATGAACAGATGTATCAAGAGAAGATAAACGAACGCTTAAGTCGTCAGCATGGATTGATGCGCTTGAAGCAATAAGGTGTTAAAGCGTTCCGGTTGATCGAGATTCGCTGTATGCCCCGCTCCCTCGACTGGTAAGACGATGATGTTCGGCACATGTTCCGCAACGAACGCGGTTGCGTCGACTTCGTATGTTTCATTCGTTCCATTTAGGATGATGACCGGCAAGGTGATCGACTGCAGCATCGTTTCCGTCAGTGCCGGGAAACGGAACGTCATCAAATCGAGAACTGCCCGCGCCGTCGTTTTCCAGGCAGGACCATGCAACTGCTCGAATTGGTCGGCAATCTCCGGTACCTGCTGTTCGAGGTCGAGGAAGAACTCTCGTTGCTTGCGCATCAGCGGTTCCATCGCTTTAGGAATGAATGGTGAAAAACCCGTGATACATACCCCTTCGAGTTCGTCCGGTGGGTCGAGCGCCAGTTGCATCGCAAGCGTCGCGCCGAGCGACAACCCGAGAATCCATCCTGGACCTTCCTGTGCCATCCGTTCGCGGATGGCACGTGTTGCTTGTGATAAGTAATCCTCCGTTGCCGGCTCCGTCGTCATTCCGTGACCAGGCAGATCAATCGGAATGAACGTAAAATCATCCGCTAAAGCGGATAGCTGTGGTGCAAAGTGTGTTGCTGCCGTCCCCATTAAACCATGTAGTACATACATACGTGTCATACGGTAAACTCCTTAAATTGATGTAGTGTCAATATCGCGTTTGCGATGACGTCCGGACGATCGCGATGCATCAGGTGCGATGTTCCCGGAACGAACGTCACGTTCGTCTGATAGGATAGATTCGCCTGTCGCAGAATCAATTCCTGCCATTTCTCTTCCATCCGCTCCAGTTCGTCTTTTGGAAAACCAGCAGCAATCATCGACTCGATTGACTGCGCTTTGTCCCGTCCAAGAACGGTCAACGGAACACCGAGATCGCGCATGCGTGGTTGAAGATCTTTCGCATCATCTTTCCACTGCGAGATGATCGCATGCATCGAGCGGTAATACGCCGGGTTCCAATCCGTGCGGTCATCCCCGTCCGGAAAACGGTCACGTAAATCAGTTGCTTTTGATAGTTCCGCAAACCGGTCGATCCAGACAGCGTCATCCCCTTCTCGGTCGAGCACTGGTGTATCAAGCTGATCGAGTTCTGCTAAATCAATGGACGTCGCATCCACGAGGACGAGACCGGCGACGCGTTCTGGATGATGTAAAGCAAAAGCTTGCGCGACGAGTCCACCATAGGAATGACCGACGAGTGTGACTGGAGTCGTGATATCTATCACGTTAAGGAACTGGTCGATTTGGCGTAAGATGCCAGTCGTCCCGTCGATGTAATCATTCGACCATTCGTGCGGATGAAAGCTGACGACGCGGTAGTCCGGTGTCAGTTTAGTCAGAATGTCCGCCCAGTCTTGATACGTCCCACCGAGCGAGGGTAGGAGTAACAACGGTCGACCTGTCGAACCGTCATCATAATACGTCACTTGTTTTCCTTGCTTCTGAATAAAGCGTTCCATTACAATCGCTCCTCTATATCTATAATTAAAAAGGTGGTGTTACTCTTGATTCGTGCGCTATTGTTTGATTTAGACGAGACGTTACATGACAGGTCCGGTTCTCTTCCCTGTTTCCTTCGGGATCAGCATCAACGTTTTAGTGAAGTTGCGCATGTTCCGATCGACGACTACATCACGACGTTCTTATTGCTTGATCAAGACGGTCGGGTCTGGAAGGACGTCGTCTATGCCGAAATGATTCGCCGCTTCCAGTTGTCGCTTTCTGTTGAAGTACTGCTACATGACTACATGACGCGTTACCCGATCTTCGCACGGAGCTTTCCGGGAGTCGATGCCTTTTTTGCGCAATTACCGCCTGAGCTACCCATCGGCTTACTGTCGAACGGTCGGACGACGTTCCAACGTGCCGTCTGTGACGCAATCGGACTGTCTCCCTCCTTTACGCAGATCGGGATCTCGGAACAAGAAGGCGTCCGTAAACCGGATCCGGCATTTTTCTTGCGCTTAACGGACCGTTTAGGTGTTCGCCCGGACGAAGTCCTTTATGTCGGCGACAATTACGACCACGACATCTTACCGGCGCGCGCCCTCGGCATGCAGGCGCTTTGGAAGCGCACAGGCGATGTTCCGTTGACCGACACGCAATTTTCGGACTGGTGCCAGTTACCTGCTCCACTCCAAGACCTGATACGAAAGGAGAACCAGCCATGACGGAACAGATTCGCCGTTTCCAACCTGACGATTTTGAGCAGATTCATCGATTGAACGCATTAGAAGGGTGGCAGGATCTCGTTGCTGATCAAGAGCGGACCCGCAACGCGTGGATGAATGCGAATGCCGCTTTTGTCCTTGAGTCTGACGGAGAAATCCTTGCCTATGTCCGCGCTTTAACGGACGGTTCAGTGACGACGTTCGTCTGTGAGCTCCTCGTCAGCCGAAACGCACGCAAGCGTGGGTACGGACAACAGTTACTCGATCACTTGCAACTCACCTATCCGACGCGGATCGATCTCCTGGCAACCCGTCAATCTGCTTCCTTTTATGAACAACAAGAATTTCGTGCTTTCCATGGTTTCCGTAAATCACGATGAAGCCAACGACTTCGAATAACTCGTGCTCGTTACGCTGTAGCCCATCGCGTTATAAAAGTGATGGGCTGCTTCGCGTTCTGGTCGATTACCACTGTTCAGTAAAACGGCAGTTGCTCCTCTTGCATGCGCCCAGTCTTCCGCTGCTCGGATCAAACGGCGTCCAATTCCCTGCCGACGATGTTTCGCGTTGACGACAAACGCGACGATTCGGACATAGGTCGTATCATGCTCGAACGCTTGCGCCTGAAAGAGACCGACGCAGCCGAGAAGCATATCGTCGTCTTCTAACACAAGCAATTCATAATCCGGATGACGAGTGATCCGCGAAAATCGTTCGCGTAAGACGTCCTCGCTTGCCGGATAACCAAGGTGCGTCATCAATCCGACCAATTGCGGTAGATCGTCTTCTTTCCAAGACCGGATGGTCATATTTCTCTCCCCCCTTATCGTGTGGGCGACAGAATCATCACCCGTTCTCGACCCTCTTCCTCACCGACGACCAGCACGTGCTCAGATACCGGATCATCCTTGATTTGATAGACGGTAAACGCATCAAGGTTCGACGCAAAATCAGATGTGTCCTGTTCTAGTTGCGTATCGGTCAAGACATCATCCGTGACCCCAAGTCGTTTCCCTTTCAGCTGTTGCCAGTCTAAATTCGTCATCTCTTTTGCTACTTTGTAAAACTGTTCATCATAATACATGCCGACCCTCATCGATTGCGATGATTGTTCGGGAACGGTCTCATGCAAGGAGCTGAAACCGATGATCGTCAGACCGGCAGCGAGACAAGCAGCTTGTAACGAGCGCCGGCGCCGTTTTGCTTTACGGATACCTTGGATTGTTCGTTGCCTGACAGATGACGGTACGTCGATCAAGATTTTTGGATCGTGATTCATAGACTCATCCCCTTCTGTCGTCGTACTTTCTCGAGTGCGCGGTACAACGTGCTTTTGATCGTACTCAGTGGCACATTGAAGGTTTGCGCAATCTCTTGCAATGACAAATCTTCTTCATATCGGAAGTAGACGATCGAACGCTCGGTCGGCTCGAGGACATCCAGTAAATCATCCAAGTACAAGCGATCGACGAGACGCTCTTCAAACGACGTCGTTTGACTGGGTTCGATCGCGAGCGGCTGAAACGACGCTCGGTGTTGCTGGAAAGCGCAATTCATCGTGATGCGCGTTAACCACGTCTTAAAATACGAAGCATTCCGTAGACTCTTTCGTCCACGCCATGCCCGGTACGCGACCTCTTGGACGTTCTCAAGCGCTGCCGCCTCCTCTCTCAGATAAATGAAGGAAATACGGTACACATAGTCTTCTTCTGCGAATAAAGCTGCTTCAAAAGCAGCGTCGGATAATGCTGCACCTGACTTTCGAAACACATCGGCATCCTCCTTTTTTGCAATCACTCCCCTATTAGATACGCGACACGTTTAAAAAGTTTCATTTTTTCAAATTTTTCTTATAATTCCCTTTTCTTGCATGAATGAATTCGATAGGATGGGAAGCAGAGAGGATGATGAACGTGTACAAGAAACTCATTGCTTTACCGGAGCTTACGCACCTCGAAGGGGCGGTCTCCATCCACCAGCAAGGTGAACAAATTTTTAGCCATGCTAACGGATTCGCACATCGGGGCTACCGCGTATCGAACACAGAAACGACACGATTCGGAATTGCTTCTGGTGCGAAACTCTTCACGGCGGTCGCCATCTTACGGTTAGTTGAGGCAGGAAAGGTTGCACTCGACGAACACGTCGCGACGATTCTACCGGACATAGGAATCAATCTAGACGGTGTGACCATACATCATCTGTTAACCCATACGTCAGGCATCGGTGATTATTTTGACGAAGCGACGATGACCGATTTCGAGGAGGTCTTTCAAGATCTCCCAATGTACCGTTTGCGTCGTCCCATCGATTTTTTACCGTTGTTTCAGGACCAAAAAAGACAGTTCACTGCGGGCGAACGTTTTCATTACAACAATGCGGGATACATCCTGCTCGGTCTCGTGATCGAACAATTGACGAAACAACCCTTCTCGGATTACGTGACGAACGAATTATTCGCTCATGCGCAAATGACACAGTCTGGTTACTTCCGACTCGACTCGCTACCGGCGGATACAGCCACAGGCCACATCGAGAATGAAGACGGAACGTGGCGAACGAATCACTATGCGTTACCGATCATTGGCGGACCAGATGGCGGTGCCTTCCTCACAGCATCAGACATGGAACGTTTCTGGCGAAGTCTTCTGACGCATCAGTTGCTGTCTGAATCGATGACCGCGCAACTGTTTCATCCCCACGTCAAAGTCAACGATGTTGCGTCTTATGGTTACGGCGTCTGGCTGAAACGACTCGATGCCTCGCACGAGAAGTGGCACATCATGGGTTACGACCCGGGTGTCAGCTTTCATTCCGCCTATTATCCACAATCGGAAACGATCGTCACTGTCTTATCGAATACGTCTGACGGAGCCTACGCGCTCGTTCAGGCCATCGAACTACTTTTACTTGAGAAAGGAATCCATACATGAACCTTTATATCGCTTCTCGCTTTGATCACACGTTGACCGTCCGCTGGCTCCGCGATGAACTCCGCTTGCGTGGACACGATTTAACATACGACTGGACGATGAATGATCGGGCAGAGGATCCCGAAGCATTACGAAAGATTGGTCTTGCTGAATTCGAAGCCGTGCAACAAGCGGACGCCTTCGTCCTCGTGTTACCAGCAGGAAAAAGTAGTCACGTCGAACTCGGGATTGCGCTCGCGACGAATCGCCCGATTTACTTATGCATGCCGGATGCGACCTACTTCACCGGACCATTGGTCAGTACGTTTTATCATATCGGACGGACGACTCCTTGCTTCGGGACGAAGGAAGACTGGCTCGCGCAGATTCTCGCCGATCGCTTACCGGAAGAACAACTGACGTCATGAGGACCGTCCTCTTGACGACTGGACCGACCCATGCTGGGAAAACGACGTTCGCACGACAGCTTGCTCAACGTCTCTCATCAAGCCTTGTCATCGATCAGGATCTTCAAGCACGCTTTTTGCTCGAACATTATCCGGACCTCGTTCCAACAGAAGGACCGAATCAGATCAAACATGACTTGACGGGATGGTTGATCGAACAGGCAATCACGTCTTCCGTCGAGACGATTATCTTATGTAATGCCAACACCTCGCGGATTGGTCGGAAACAATTATTAGATCCATTCTCTCGTTCGACGTTCCGCTCGATCCTCGTCTGGTTCGATTTACCCGAAGTGACAATTGCAGACCGACTGACTCACTCCAAACGCGATGGACGAGAGATTCGTGGCGACTCGTCGTACCACGACATCTATCAGCGGCAACGAATCGAGCCGCCAGTTTCCAGTGAAGCGGACAAAATCGTTCGTCTTCGTTCGACGGAAGACGTTGACACATTCCTCGACCATGTCACGGATCCGTCGCTTGATGCTCTTTTCGATGAGATGTTGACTGATTGAAGAACATGACAATCGCGTGTAAAGCACCCGCATGAGATTCGACCTTCTTTCGGTATTTTGATCGTCGCCTCCCGTCTCGCAGCAATGACCACCCGCTTCTTCATAAACGCATTCAAAAAGACCAGCGAATATGTAACCGATTACAAAAGAAAGAAGGAACACTCATGTCTGAAGAACAACGACTGACTGGTGGAAATGTCTCTGCTGTCTATCAAAAAGGTGAGCATGTCTATCGCTCACAAAAGGAGAACAGCAACAACGTCCAACGGTTATTATGCCACTTAGAAGCTAAACGTCTATCCGGTGTTCCGCGTTTCGTCGGCATCGACGAACAAAATCGAGAGATCCTGACCTTCCTCCCTGGCGAAACGGCCGATTATCCGCTAAAAGCATACATGTGGCATGACGACATATTAGACGATGTTGCGCATCTGATGCGCCAGTATCATGACGCGACAGTCGACTTCGACGTCTCACCGGACTGGGCACCGTTGCTCAATACACCGACTCCACACGAAGTCATCTGCCACAACGATTTTGCCGTCTACAATACGATTTTTCAGAATCAAAAACTGAGTGGCGTGATTGACTTTGACCTCGCAGCACCCGGTCCACGTGCTTGGGACATCGTCTACACGCTCTATACGTTCGTTCCGCTTAGCAGCAGACGACAAGCACCTGACGGATCCGTTCTTGCTTATTCACCGGAGCAAGATGACACACGTTTCGCCAAGCGAGTGAGTCGGTTCCTTGATGCGTATGGCTATGAAGGACCGCGTTCCGAACTGCGATCCATGTTATTGTTGCGCATCGAAGTCCTGTATCTGTTGATTGATCAAAGAGCTGCGGAAGGTGATGCTGCCTTCATCAAGATGAAAGAAGAGGGTCACGACACACATTACCGCGCGGAATACCGTTTCATCGCGGAACATGGGGAGAAGTGGTTTACCAATGCAAATAACTTAAGCTAACACATACTAAAGGAGCGTCACACTTCACGATAAAACCGTGTAAGTTCACGCTCCTTTTCGTCTGTCTTCATTCTCGCGTCTCGTGCGCCATCAACATAACGGTCACGATTGCTCCTTGATCTGGATGATTCTTAATCGTCAACTCACCGTCATGTAAATCGATGATTCGTTTAACGATTGATAAACCAAGACCATGTCCTTCATTCGCTCGTGACTGTTCGCCCTGATAAAAGCGATCGAAAACGTACGGTAAGTCCTGTTCCGCGATTCCTGGTCCTTCATCGCGAATCGTGACACGAATGTTCTTTCCTTCATGCAAAGTCACTTCTAACACTCCCGATTCTGGCGAATAACGAATCGCGTTCTCCAGCAGATTGAGCCAGACGTGCTGCATCAGTTCCTCTTCCCACTCGACGGACACTTCCGGTAAATCGAGCTCCAGTCGAAGTGATTTCTCCGTCCATTGTCGTTCCAGTAACAAAAGACTCGTCCGAAGTTGTTCGTCGAGGCGATACCGTTTCCGCTCGATGATCGTCTGATGATCAAGCCGCGACAAGCGGACCAGATTCGAAGTCAAGCGTGATAGACGGGTGCTCTCTTGCTCCATGATCGTCAAGTACTGCTGCCGTTTATTCAGATTTTCTTCTGTCTGTAACAACCTAGAAAATCCTTGAATCGAAGCAATCGGTGTCTTCAGCTCATGCGAGATCGAGGCGACGAGATCCTTTGCAAGATGGTCGTTTCGTCGCAGTGCTTCGGTCATGTGGTTGAAGTTTTCAACGAGGAGCGCGACCTCATCATTTCCGCCTTCCGTGATCGAGACATCATAGTTCCCGTTCGTCACTTCAATTGCCGCTTCACTGATGCGACGAATCCGTCGTGTCACGAGCGTGACGGCGAGCCAGGTCAGGATGAAGGCGACGCCGATCGTGATTGCGATACCGATCCCAGCTGACGCTCGTAATCCGTCAAGGATCCGTTGCCCGGCAATCGGTGTCGAAACGAGATATCCTGTCTCCATCTGACGGATATATCGCGACGGTTCGATCCATGTTCCATCGATCGTGATCTCACCCTTTTGCTGTAACTGGTTACGTTCTGACGCCGATAATGACTGTACTTGATTGAGCGACGTGTATTGTGTCGTTTGAATCAAAGACTGATCCATGTATTGACTCGCTTCAGCGAACGACAGGTTTTGGTCTTGCATCAATCGTTCAATCTGATCCGTTCGTTGTTGCAATTGATTATTTAGGTCTTGATCGACTTCTTGGAACTGGAACCAGACCGTCATGATGAACGGTAACAGCAGTGGTAGTAACAATAAACCGAAGAGGATGACGAAAAAGCGACCAGAGATCGAGCGGACGAAGCGTTTCACTGGATCACTCCCTTATAACCGAGTCCCCAGACCGTCTCGATCGTAAAATCATCATAGGCACTGAACTTGTCACGCAACCGCTTGATGTGGACATCGACCGTCCGACTGTCGCTCTCGACATCATGTCCCCAAATTTCGTCCATCAACTGCTGACGTGTAAAAATCTGCTTCGGATGTGCCAACAAGCGATAGAGCAGTTGAAACTCCTTCTGTGGCAACGGTATCTCACCACGAGGCGTTACGACCGTCGCATCCGTCATCCGTAGTTGCAGGGAATTAACGATTAATTCTTGTGCTGCTACGATCTTTGACCGGCGTAACAGCGCTCGGATCCGCAGTAAGAGCTCGTCCAAATCAACTGGCTTGACCATATAATCATCGGCACCGGTCGTGAATCCGGATTCCTTATCCTGAAAGGAATCCAGCACTGTCAACATCAAGACAGGTTGTTCGTACCCGAATTCACGCAGCAGTTCAACCAGTTCAATCCCTGAAACGTGCGGCATCATCACATCCGTCACGACGAGGTCGACGTGTTTCTGATCGAGTTGATCGAGGGCGTCTTTTCCGTCTCTCGCTTCAATCACCGTAAAGCCGGCGGACCGGAGTGTCTCACCTAATAGTAGACGGACATTCCGGTCATCTTCGGCAATCAAAATCGTTACCATCGTCCTCCTCCTTCACTTAAACATTTCGTAAGGCTTCGATCGGATTCAAACGGGACGCCTTTCGCGCTGGCATATAACCGAACAAGACGCCGACACCGATCGAAAATCCGGCGGCAAGCAGAATCGTGCTCACGGAGAGTGTAAACGGTGTACTAATCATCAAACTGACGCCAAATGCGAGCATCGCTCCGACAAGAATCCCGATCAGCCCACCCATCAAGGACAGCAAGATCGATTCCAAGAGGAACTGTAGGCGGATCGTACGTGGTTTCGCACCGAGTGCTTTTCGCAAGCCAATCTCCGTCGTCCGTTCTGTGACCGAGACGAGCATCATGTTCATGATACCGATTCCGCCGACGATCAAGGAAATCGACGCAATACCCGTCAACAGGAGCGAGAGCATCGTATTGATTTGGTCAATCGAATCGAGTGCTTCATCCAAGCTGACGACGTCATACGTATCGTCGCGTCCGTTATAGAATTGATACAGCTTTGCCGAGACATCCCGTTTGACGGTCGCGACGTCTGCCGCGTCCGTCTTGAAGACATCCACTTGCTTAACGGCTGTCACCCCAAGCGTCCGCAGGGCTGTCGTATAGGGAATGACGATTTGATCGCCATCCGCGTCACTGACACCGACGATCCGGTAATCGAGTCCATCGAGCTTGATCGTCTTACCGATCGCGACCTGACCCGGATAGAGCGTCCGGGCGACGGACGGACTGACGACGGCGACATGCGTCTGTTGTTTCACATCACTGATGACGATACCACGTCCTTGCGGGACATCTTCTGATTCCCGGTAATAGATGTGGTTTCGTCCTTCGATCGTCACTTGGTCGAGCGTGTGATTTTCGACACGGACGTCCCGGACCGTCGAAACGGTCGGTGAGACACCGCGTGTTCCTTTAATCGTGTTTAACTCTTCCAGTTGTGCAGGTGATAATCCTTCTTTCAACGGCGTCTCTGTCGTTTGGACCGTTAATTTATTGGCACCGAACGACGCGACCTCTTCGTTGATTGAGGCCGTCGCGCCGTTGACGATCGAAATCAAGGCGATGATCGATGCGACACCGATGATGACACCAAGCGTCGTCAAGAACGACCGCATCTTATGATGCCAGATATTCGACCATGCCATCCGTAACGTTTCGCGAATCATGTCGTCACCTCCGTCACCTGACCATCCTCGATCCGGATGATCCGGCGGGCTTGCTTAGCAATATTGACATCGTGTGTGATCATGATGATCGTCTTCCCTTCCTCTGAGAGGCTCTCGAACAACTCCATGATTTGTTTCCCTGTCTTTTGATCGAGCGCTCCGGTCGGCTCATCGGCGAGTAAGATCGTCGGTCGCGTCACGAGCGCCCGGGCAATCGCAACCCGTTGTTGTTGACCACCGGACAGTTGACTTGGTAAGGCATCGGCTTTATCTGTCAATCCGACACGTTCCAGGAGCTCAAGCGATCGTGCGCGGCGCTCTTTGCGCGAGACGCCGGCATAGATGAGCGGTAATTCGACGTTTTGTAGGACGCTCATGCGCGGTAGCAACTGGAACTGTTGAAAGATGAAGCCAATTTCTTCATTGCGGATCGTCGCTAGCTGATCCTCGGATAGATCGTGGACGAGCTGCTCCTGCAAGCGATAGACGCCGTTTGAAGCGACATCGAGGCATCCGATGATGTTCATCAGCGTTGATTTTCCTGAACCCGAAGGTCCGAGGATCGTCACATATTCACCAGCCTCGATCGTCAGCGATACTCGATCGAGGACGATGTGACGATTGGTTCCTTCGCCGTAAGATTTTTGGATTTCTTGCAAGTCAACGACCGGCATCAGGACGCACCTCCTGGTGGGGTCGGAAGAAGACCGGAACCACCGTCTTCACTCGGCAGGAAGACTTCGTCTCCGGCGGACAATCCGTACTTGATTTCAATATCCTGTCCGTCCGTCACGCCCGTCTCGATGTATTGACGAGTCGTTTCCCCGTCTTTTTTCACATACACATACGGACGATCCGACTTCGAATACGAAATGACATCGAGCGATAAGACAGGTACATCTTGTGCGAGTTGATATGGTAAACGTCCCTCGACCGTCATGCCGGGTAACCAGTTTGACGAGCTCGGTATCGATACCTTTGCATTGAAATACGTACTTCCATTTTCCGTCACAGCTTCCGGACTAATCGATTCGACCTTCCCGTTGATGGTTTTATCAGATGCATCCGTCTGTAGTTCAATCGCATCTTCAACTTCAATCCGTTCGATATCTTGTTCATCAATTTTCAGACGAGCGATCAACTCTTTGTTGTCTGCAACAACGAAGAGGACGGTATTCGGGGCATAGGCTTCGCCTTCCGCGACGTCAAGACGAACGAGTTGTCCGGAGCGAGGTGCCTTTACATCTTCTCCTCCTTCGACGCTGATGATCGTTTGACCTGATTTGACGGTATCCCCTTCTTCAAAGCGAACGTCGGTGACGCGGACATCACGATCACTGATGACCGTCTGTCGATCTTTCGCTTCAAGCGTGCCTGAAAAGTAGAAGAATGTTTTTAATGTCTTCGACTCGACGACCTCCTTCGTTCCTTGTGCTTCTCCTCGTCCTAAAAAGAGCGTGGAACCGATTAATAGGAGTACCAGGATGACCCCTCCACTGATCCATAACCATTTCTTGCGTGTTCGTTTCATGTTAAATGCCTCCCTTGATTGGTGTTAATCCGATCATAAGGAGAAGTTATGAACCAACTATGAACAAATGTAAAAAAAGTGGTTGGGTCAGAAATAAAAACGCAATAGACAAAATTTTCTAAAAATAATACACTGAACATAACCAAATTATGTAAAAGGAGTGGTCATATGGATATTACCTTTCAAGATATTTCGCATACATTCGAACGAAGCGGTGTCCGGACCGACGTCTTGCATCAACTAAACGGTCAGTTTTCGCAAAGTGAGGTGACGGCACTCGTCGGTCCATCCGGGTCTGGAAAATCAACGTTCCTGAGTCTCCTTGGTTCACTCGATCGCCCGACGTCCGGTCAGATTCTTTATGACGGACAGGACATCACGTCTTGGAAGAACAAACGGTTATCGCAATTCCGCTCGCAAGAGATCGGCTTCATCTTCCAGCAGTTTCACTTATTACCGGCACTGACGGTGTCCGAGAACTTAAAGGTCGCCTTGTTAAAGCAAAAGACCTCTTTCAATCAAGAGGAGCGGATTCTCGAGCTGCTCGAACGGGTTGGACTCGACGATAAAAGGAATGCTTTACCGGCTCAATTATCCGGTGGACAACAACAACGGGTCGCGATTGCCCGTGCCCTGCTTCATCATCCGCAATGGATTCTCGCGGACGAGCCAACCGGTAATCTCGATTCCGTAACCGGTGACGCAATCTTCGAGTTGTTACTAGAGCTGCATCGTGAAGCCAAGTGTGGCGTTTTATTTGTCACACACGACCTAGAACTCGCCGAACGTGCTGACCGGATTCTCTTCATGCAGGATGGACGAATCGTCGAAGATCGCCGGAAGCGCACGGTGCAAAGTGTCTAAGTACTGTTAACGAGGAGGTATCTCGCGTTGCAATCGTTTCGTGCCAAATTAATCACGAGCTTCATCGGCTCGATTGTCGTTTTTCTGTTGCTATCGGTATCGACGCAGTCCGCGTATGAAGCGTTTCAGAATGCGGACTTCTCGGAACAGGAGACGACGATCGTGCGGGGATGTAATCATAATGACTTATACAATTTATTCTTCACAAAAAATAGTTGTAATTTCGATGACAAAATCGATGAGCTAGAAGACGGCATCGATTTAGGTGAGTCCGATGAACAAAATAAAAATACGGGTGGAACACCACGTGATCGAAAAGTAAAAAATCTCCCTCCGCTTTCGTTAATGAATATCGTAGAAAGTACGTCTTCTTCCAACAAACTTCTATTCTTCACCGCTGTACTTGTACTCATTGCTTTCGTAGGATACCGGATTCTTCGTCGTCGGCGACGTTCATCACAATCACGAGAATCTGAAAGTGAAGCAAACCATTGGGTCCAACCATCTCCTGAAAGTTATGTCCAACAAGCAAACCTTCAATCGATGCTTACTCCGCCTGAAGAATCATTGCGCCTGATGCTATTTGATTTTAATCAACGCTTACCACGTGCCCTCAAGCGGCGAAGCCATGAATCGTTGACAGACTGGACGGAGCGCATTCATCTGGTGACGCCACTCTCCCCTTACTTCGTCACCCGCTACGCGGCGCAAGCAGAAGCAGAAGCACTCGATGCACAAGCGATTCACCATTTCGAACAAGATCTTGCACATTATTTAAAGACGCAAATCTCCCAATAATAAGCAAAGGAGACTACATATGCTTCGTTTCGTCATCAATCACTGGCGCCGGCAGCGCGGGAAATTTATCCTGACGCTCGTCGGTGCGCTCATCATCAGTGCCGGACTCAGTTTGATGTTCAACTTGACCGACTCCAGTCAAGGAACGGTCGAACAGACATTACAAAAAAAATGGGCGTCTGCCTATGACATCGTCGTGCGACCGAAGGGAAGTCAACTTGCAAGTGAGTCAAATGATTTACTTGAACCGAACTATTTGAATGGAATCGATGGTGGGATTTCCTTCAAACAATACGAAACCATCAAAAAAATGAACGACATTGAAATTGCGGCACCCGTCGCCGTGATGGGTTATGCAAGCATCAATGTTAACGTTCCGAAGGTCTTAAAATTCCCAAAAGAAGACGGAGTATATCGGTTAACGACGCAAGAATACGATGACTCGGGTATTAAAAAAGAGCGCCTTTATGATCAGTCCTATCATATTGCCCAGGGATTAAAAAATCCTGCTCCAGAAAAGAAAACATTCTCTACCAGACCGATACAAGAGTTTTCGAATCTTACGATGAATCACCTGACACTTCTCGTTGCAATCGATCCAGACGCAGAAGCTAAACTTGTCGGACTAGACAAGAGTATTCTTAAAGGTAAAAATTCACGGTATTTTAAAGAAACGGACCAATATCGTAAAGGAGGAAGTGATGGCTCATTCCATACCATCCCAGTCATCATCGATCCCGATGCCGTGAGTCGCGGTAATTTTTCATTTAAAGTCGAAAAATTAAAGGTACCTTTCTCGACTGCCAAAGAGCAACACTCGTTTATCAATCGTCTTGCAAAAGAAGATCTGCACAAAACGTCGTTTAATTCATCTTTAAATGACTACCCAGCAAAAGTTCTACAGAAGGAAACAGTTTCCGTCATGGATATGCAACGTATTTTTCTAAATTCATTGAATGGAAAAACGACACGATTCATGAATCGTGACGCTACTGGTTCCACTGAGGTAGGTCTATTCTTTAAAACGAGTCCACTAAAATACAAGTCTACTAAAAGTCCCTTTCCTACACGCTGGTCCAATGCGTATGCCGTTGAAACAGCTCCAACAAAATTAAAAAATTGGAGTTTTTCTGAAACTAATGTCCCTACATTCGGTTATCGCTCGATTCAATCGACGGGTAAAAAATTTAACTCGAAAGATCCGGGAATGCTCCCTTACGTCGTACCTTATTTTTCGATGGACATCATCGGACAATATGATGCTGACAACATTCGGGTTTCAAAAGATCCGTTAAATCAGTTACCGATGGAGACGTACAGACCATCAACGGCTGATTTAGTTCTTGACGAAAAACAACAACCGATCAATCCAGCTCGAAAAATTCAATCGTCTGGAAACCCGGTCGGACTACTGACAAACTCACCGCATATTCTAACAACACTTGATGTTGCAAAAGAGACATATGGTGAAAAATCGATTTCGTCGATTCGTCTAAAAATCAAAGGGGCTTCGACCGTCAGTGAAGAGTCAGAACAATTACTCCAAGACGTGAAGCAACAAATCGAGCGAGAAACCGGGCTCATCGCTACGATCACTAAGGGTTCTTCCCCGCAACCCGTCGTCACAAAAGTCGTCGAACAAGGCAAGACACTCGGTTGGATTGAACAACCATGGGTTCATATCGGTGCTGCGATGACAATCTTCCGAGAGACGAGCGTTGGGTTCTCCGGTGTTATCTTCGCGATGCTTGCTGTCGCGATCGTCTATGTCCTCGCGACGAGTTATGTCTCCATGCTCGCCCGCCGGAAAGAATTCGCTGTCTTACTCGCACTCGGCTGGCGGACGAAGGATCTCTACAAAATCGTCTTGATCGAGGCGGTAATCCTCGCCGGATTCGTCTCGACGATTGCCTTGATTGTCGAAGGAATCTTCTCAATCGTTCGGAGCGAAGCGATGAACGGCTGGAGTCTCCTCTGGATCACGCTGTTCAGTCTCGTCATCTACCTGGCTGGTGCGACCTGGTCGGCGTGGACGATCCGTCGCATCTCACCATACGAAGCGATCAAGACCGGTGAATACGCGAAAGCGGCTCGTGTCGGACTGAAGCTTCGTTCGACCGCGACACTCACACTAAAGGAACTGATCGGGAAATGGAAGCGCAATAGCCTGTCCGTCCTCTCGATTGCTTTACCGACAGCTCTTTTGACCTTCTTCCTGTTCGTGACGTTCCATTTACAGGGTGTCCTTTACACGTCGTGGCTTGGTCAGTTCGTCGCCCTGCAAGTCGGTCCAATGCATTACGTGACAATGGGTGTTGCGATCACGATCGCTATTTTAACGACGGGTGAGATCATGTGGCAAAACGTCACCGATCGCCGTGCATCTCTCGCCGTCTTAAAAGCGCTCGGCTGGACGAACGGCGCAATCCGACAGTTGATTGTCCTCGAAGGTTTCCTTGTTGGTCTGATTTCTGGAGTCATTGGGCTGATTGTCGCCTACACGACGATTTACGTTCTATACGATCTTGTTCCCTGGAATGAGCCGTTGTTGATTGGCGTATCGCTCGCCTTACCGATTCTGTTCGGTGTTATCGCGGCGTTCATCCCAGCACAACTGGCCGCTCGTGTTCAACCGTATCAAGAACTGAAAGATGCATCTTAATATTTGGCGGAGGGGCAACAGACGTTGTCCCTCCGCCAAAGGAGGAAATCTATGTTACCGACATCGATTTATTCGTTATCAGCAGGAGCGGTCGTCTTGAATGACCAAAACGAGATTCTTTTGATCCAAGGACCAGATCGCGGTTGGGAGTTTCCGGGTGGCATCGTCGAGCCTGGGGAAAGTGCAGCTGACGGTATCATTCGCGAAGTCAAAGAAGAGTCTGGAATTGAGATTGAAATCGTGAAATTTTGCGGCATCTATCAAAATCTCGAGGCGAATGTCTGTGCGACCTGTTGGCTTGCAAAAGCGATTGGTGGTCAACCGCAGACGAGCAGCGAAAGTTTAGCAGTCGGTTTTTTCCCGCTCGAAGAAGTGTTACGACGCGTAACGTGGTCGAACTTCAGCGAACGAATCATACATATCTTAGATGAACAGTCTCATCCGTTTTTCGTAGCTTTTACCCCATAAAAGGAGGAATGACGATGTTTCGTTTTGTCTTAAACCAGTGGCGCCGGCAACGTGGAAAATTCATTTTGACGCTCGTCGGTGCGCTCATCA
Source organism: Exiguobacterium sp. s78 (assembly GCF_018618985.1). Taxonomy (NCBI): domain Bacteria; kingdom Bacillati; phylum Bacillota; class Bacilli; order Caryophanales; genus Exiguobacterium; species Exiguobacterium sp. s78. Next base: position 1,227,914 of record NZ_JACSNB010000001.1, on the reverse strand, counting down.
TCAGCGCTGGACTCAGTCTGATGTTCAACTTGACCGATTCAAGTCAGGGTACGGTCGAACAGACGTTACAAAAGAAATGGTCGTCCGCGTATGATATCGTCGTTCGACCGAAAGGCAGTCAGATGTCGACGGAGTCGAATGATTTGCTGGAGCCCAACTACTTAAACAGTATTACAGGTGGTATTTCTTTCGCACAGTATGAAAAAATCAAACAGATCGAGGATGTGGACATTGCCGCGCCAGTAGCGGTGATAGGATATGCCAATATCGGTCTAACCATCAAAGATCAGATGACAGCTCCGAAAGCCCCTGGGTTCTATCGCATTTCTCGCACGGAGTACAGTGATTCCGGATTGAAGAAGGAGAAGCTCTTCACGACCAACATCCATGCCATCAAGAGTGACGTCTCTTCTGAATTACGCATCCCAAACCTCGATAACTTCTTCGTCGAGGATATCAACCCTTCGAAGATGGCGATGATTGTCGCAATCGACCCGGAACAAGAAGCACGCCTCGTCGGTCTCGATAAAAGCGTCAAGAAAAGTCCCACATCCCGTTATTTCGAAGAGACGGACCAAGCAAATCCGACATCTAATGTCGTTAACGGTTTTACGTTACCGATCCTCATCAATCCGAATACTTCAGATGCGGGATATACCGACTTTAAAATCGAACGGCTTGATTTACCATTTAAAACGGAACAACAACAGACGGAGACGATCGACCGCCTCCAACAGCAATCAGAACTACAGGATTATTTAGGAACGATTAAAAGTAAAACACTCGAAACGAAACGTATTTCCGCAAAACGTCTAGATTCACTGTTGTTCAATGCTTTAGCAAAACCAGATTCCGTGAAACGAAAAGAACTTGAAGTCACCTCATCTGGACAGCTACTCTACCGGACGGGAGCTTTAAACTATACTGCAACCGATAGCCCGTTTCCGAAGCGATGGAGTCAAGCCTACTCGTTGAACAGCGAGACGCTTCAAACTGATCAATCGCTTTTTGATATTCCCATCCTCCCCTCAAAAGGATACCGTCCCGTCAAGTTCAGCAAGATGAAAGTCAAAGATACAGACACGAAAGAAGTATCTGAACTTACTCCAACCGTCGACTTTGATGTCATCGGATTGTTTGACCCGAAAAAAATCACAGTATCCAAAGATCCGTTGAATGAACTACCGTTAGAAACGTATCGCCCGGCGACCGCTAATCTGGTCCTTGATGCAACAGGAAAGCCGATCAATCCGTCACCTACCATCAATTCATCGAATAACCCGGTTGACCTATTGACGGGTTCACCGAATATTTTAACGACCTTAAACGCCGCTCAACTGATCAACGGAAAACAATCCATTTCGTCCATCCGTTTAAAAATCAGTGGTGCCAAACAGATGGGTGAGAAGTCCGAACAATTACTCCAAGACGTGAAGCAACAAATCGAGCGAGAAACCGGTCTCATCGCTACGATCACCAAAGGTTCCTCTCCTCAACCGGTCGTCACGAAGGTGATCGATGACGGGAAGACGCTCGGTTGGATTGAACAACCTTTGATCCACATCGGTGCTGCGATGACAATCTTCCGCGAGACGAGCGTCGGGTTCTCCGGTGTCATCTTCGCGATGCTTGCCGTAGCCATCGTCTATGTCCTCGCGACGAGCTATGTCTCGATGCTCGCCCGCCGGAAAGAATTTGCCGTCTTACTCGCTCTCGGCTGGCGGACGAAGGACCTCTACAAAATCGTTTTGATCGAGGCGGCGATCCTCGCTGGACTCGTTTCAACAATCGCCTTGATCGTCGAAGGCATCTTCTCATATGTCCGTAATGAAGCGATGAACGGCTGGAGCCTCCTCTGGATCGCGCTATTCAGTCTTGTCATCTACCTCGCTGGCGCCGCTTGGTCGGCGTGGACGATTCGCCGCATCTCACCGTACGAAGCGATCAAAACAGGCGAGTATGCAAAGGCGGCTCGTGTCGGACTAAAGCTTCGTTCGACCGCGACACTCGCACTAAAGGAACTGATCGGGAAATGGAAGCGCAATAGCCTGTCCGTCCTCTCAATCGCTCTACCGACGGCACTGCTGACGTTCTTCTTATTCGTGACGTTCCATTTACAAGGTGTTCTTTATACGTCTTGGCTTGGTCAATTCGTTGCCCTGCAAGTCGGTCCGATGCATTACGTGACGATGGGTATTGCGATCACGATCGCTATTTTGACGACGGGAGAGATTATGTGGCAAAACGTCACCGATCGCCGCGCTTCACTTGCCGTCTTAAAAGCACTCGGCTGGACGAACGGCGCGATCCGTCAGTTGATCGTCCTCGAAGGCTTCCTCGTCGGTTTAATTTCCGGCATCATTGGACTGATCGTTGCCTATTCGACGATTTATGTCTTGTACGATCTCGTTCCGTGGAATGAACCGTTGTTGATTGGCGTATCGCTTTCCTTACCGATTCTGTTCGGTGTCATCGCTGCCTTTATCCCAGCACAACTGGCCGCACGTGTCCAACCGTATCAAGAACTAAAAGATGCTTCGTAAACTAAGGAGTTGTACACATGAATTCTATTCAGGCAATATTTCTTGACCGGGACGGAACGATTGGTGGAGATGCCACCGTCCACTACCCTGGAACGTTTGCGTTATTTTCTTACGTTCCTTCGCTAATCGAACGCTTACGTAATCAAGGGATTTTACTGATTGCGTTTACGAATCAACCTGGTATCTCAAAAGGCTTGGCCCGCGAAGAGGATTTTCGAACAGAATTACAGAGCTTCGGCTTTGATGATACGCTGATTTGTCCGCATGCAGCGGAAGATCGCTGCACTTGTCGCAAACCATCACCAAATTTATTATGGCAGGCACAAGCAAAACACGATCTCCGACTCGAGCAATGTGTCGTCATCGGGGATCGCTGGAGTGATATGATGGCTGCTGCGCACGCCGGGTGTATCAAAATCTTAGTTCGAACCGGTGCCGGAGAGAGCTCCATTCGTGATTACGCTGACCGAATGGAACAAGCAAACGTTGACTACATTGCCGACAACTTGACGGACGCGATCGCTTGGCTCGATACGCAAAACTGAATAAACGAAAAGGCGCGCTTCCACAATGGAAGTCGCGCCTTTGTTATTTCTTCGAACGTTTTGGTTGAGAAGATGCGTAGACACTAACCGCTAACACAAATAAGATTGCAAACCATGTCCAAAATGACATGTTATCGCCTCCTTTAAATAATGCGTAGGTACTTTAACTATCTTCTTTTTATTACCAATAAATCCCTGCAATCATTTATTAGCGATTTTTCGTAATAGATAAAGCGCGTAGATGATCGATGGAACAGCCATCGCCATGAGGATGATATGGACACTTCCGAATAACACGTTCATAGCTAGATTAAAATCTGACACTTTTTTTCCTCCTATATTTCAATGGTTCTCTTATATTTATTCTACTATAATATTACATTCACTATATTTTGAACCCTTACAATTATGTAATAATTTTCAATTCTCCTTCATTATGAAGGGATTCACGTTACACTGAACGTACGAAACAGAGGTGAATATGTTGCAATTAACATTTGAGTACATGCCTTATTATTACGATGATGATCTTCAATTGATTCCAAATGATTTTTCAGACCCTGATAATTTGCGCTTCGTCATCGAACAAGACTACACGTCAGCTTTTAGCATCTTTACGAATCCAGACGATGAATCCTCCTCGTTTGAAAGTTCATTTCTTGAGCAGTGGTTTCATCGATTACAAGCTTTCCCACTATTCGTCTGTGTAGAGGTGAATCGTTATGACAAAGAAGAGTTTGAAGCGTTATGTCGCTTTTGTTCAATTACATATAATGATTTAACACCACTTGCGGACAAACGTTTCATCGTCGCTGAACTGAAACATGTTACCGATTTTCAACACCTGTATTCTTACTTACATTCCCACGCGAGTTGGAATGATCTTGTCATCTGGTCGACCAAACCAAATGTCTTCCGGATTGAATACCGAACGCACTACTACTCCGAAAGACCAGAAAAAACGGTCATCGTCTCCATGCAGGAAAACATGTCTATCTTTGCGTTCAGCTACGATGCAGATGTCGTGAATGTTGTTTCGAATCAACCGTTTTTTGAGACGGCCGATCGCCTGTTTAATACCTTACCCGACTTCGTCGTTCCGACCTTAGTTGACGATACAGAAGACGTACAAGAAAAGGAGTGAATCCTTTGGATCCTTTAACAAAACAGCTAATTGAATACATTCTCGAGAAGTATCAGTTAAATGATTACATTCTCTATGAGTCATCTTTCGCTCGACACAAAATAAACGACCAAACCGTCTACTCTTTTGAAACGTTTTGGATTCCGCGAGGTGCATCGGTTATCGAGGAAGAGGATGGCACGATGCTTCCCGAAGGAACCGTGCAGATTACGATTGACCCTGTTACGAAACGAACGACGACGTTATCCTTACACGGTCCGACCTCGATTCATTCCGTTCCGAACGATTTACGTGATCCAACCACTCGGATGGCTTGGATCGAATCAGAGACCGACATGATCCATGGTACGCATTTTATGGTAGAAGAAGAAAACGACACTTTTTTTAGTTATGTGAGTTGTCATGAAGGGATTCGGCTGTCTCCCGGTTGTTTCATTCATCTGACGTTAACGGACAACGGTCAACTCGATGAGTTGTTCCTATACGGTCCTCATCCGCTTGATCATCATGTGAAACAGGAACCTTTCGCCTTAACGCTCGAGGACATCGAATCGCTAACTAAACAACAACTAAAATGGTTCTCCTATACAAAACCAGGACATCAATACGCGCATACCGTCGTCGAGACGGTCGTGACGCAAGAAGGGTCTATCCTTGTGCCTAGTAAACTGGATTTCACGTCGTCACTCGATCGAAATGACATCTTAACGTGGACAAATCCGTCCTCTTCAATTCTCAAACGCCATCCTATCCAATCAGCAGCAAGCGTGACAGCAGAGGATGTGATCACGCAATCCGAACATCCTGATTTTCGTCCGATCCAGCAAAAGACGGTGAACGCCTGTCGAATTACGATTCAAGAAATCGTCCAAAACGTCTACCCTAGTGAATCAGGACAATGGGCGATTCGTCACATTTACCGGCAACATCCCTACCTTGCTGTCAAATTGTCACGCGCGCATCCGACGTCCTATGTTGATCAGCATCGGCGCGTCACGATTCTCCTTGACGAAAAGACGCTTCACTGGATTAGCTTGACCGACGATCAGGAACTCCATACCGTGTGCGATTCCGTTAGCGCACCGGAGCTCGAAGATGAGCAGCAAGACATCATCTTCAACGCATTACGTCCGTACCTTTTACTCACGCCGCGTTATGTGTTTGCCGCTTCAAAAGGTCAATACGTTCTTTGTGGCTTGCTTGACTCGAACCATGCTTACTTACCGGCAACAAATGAAGTCGTTTTATTGCGCAATCTATAAAGTGAAGATAGATACGAAGGAGTGAACGAGTTGCATCCATTAACGAAAGATTTAATCTCCCATATTCAAGATAAATATCAACTGAACGATTATGTTTTACATGAAACCTTCTATCGCCGTGAAAAAATTCGTGGTGAAACGCAATATTCGCTTGAGACGTGTTGGTTCCCCATCAATCACGGCCCTTGGTCTGAAGACGAGAGTTATCCAGACGGTACGATAGAGATTCAAGTCGATACAGCTACACGACGAACGACATCAATCAACAAACATGGTGATGTCACAATTTATTCTCTTCCAGAGGACTTGCGTGATTCAGACACACAAACTTCCTGGCTAGAGCAAGAATTAGGAATGACGTTCGACCAGGAGTTCATGTTACTGAAGCACCAAGATTCGCTGTATCAGTATGTCAGCTGCCAAAACGGAATTCGCCTCTTCCCTGGTTTTTTCATTTCGCTTGAATTGACGGACGACGGAGCGCTTGATTTTTTCAGTGTGTATGGAACCCCCGCCCTGAGCAACAATTATCCGACTGAATCGTTTTCACTGTCACCTGTTCAAATCACACCGATCATTACAGAACAGATACGGTTCTTTTCAGCTCCTGGTGATCAACAACGAATACAGGCGCATACAATCGAGGAAATCTTTGTTTCTCAAAACGACTCGCTCACGTATCCCTTTAGTGATCCAGACACTTCGTCCGTTGCCATGAATGAGATCGTGACATGGGACAAACCATCTACGTTCTCCTACACGCGCAAATTGATTAAACGGAGAGACGCCGTCACGGCACGCGATGCCGAAGCTCAAACGCCACACCCGGATTACCGACCGTTGACCGATGGGACATTGATGACTTGTAAGTCAATTGCTGTAGACCTCATCGCTGCGGAGTATCCTGAGGAGTCAGGAGCGTGGACGATTCAGGAAATCTATCGGGATTTTCCATTCATTAACGTGAAAGTACGCCGAACACATGACGACCCAAATCTCGCTCATAAACGTCGTTTGACGATTCTCCTGATTGAAGAAACTTATGAAGTCAGCCTAATCGTTGATAACGAGTCGATTATCGCGCTCTACCATGACTCGTCACAACCGTTGCCTAATAGCGTGCCGAAAAAAGCCATACGTGACGCACTCATGCCTTATCTGACATTAAAGCCATATTATGTCTTCGACCATGCGCTCGATCAGTACGTCCTCTGCGGACTACTCGACTCCGTTCATGCTTACTTACCGGCAACGAACGAAGTAGTTTTATTGCGCGACTTATGAGTTAGTTCAGCCATTGATCTATCCGATTCCTTATTGCTTTTGGAAGAACGAGTCGTCTCAGCTGTTCCAGTCGCTCATGGTCCACTTCCTGTTTCGTGAGATACTGTTCAATCATCGCGACCTTTTGTTCCCGTCCTGGAATCAGTTGATAGATGACGTACCAATCGATGAGTGCCATGAACGGACGTCCAGTTGAATCAATCGATTGTTCATCAAACGGATAGATGAACACGCCCTCACCATGACGAATCTGCAGTCCGCTCATCAAATCGATATCGATTCCTTCGATGATAAATTCCTGGAACACTTCCGTCGCATAAAGTGACGTCTTGTCTTGTTCGACGACAGTCCCCATGTCCGCCAACAGTTGGACTGCTCGTTCGGCGTCCGCTAACGCGACGACGAGATCGATGTCGCGCGGTACAACTGGTAGTCCATGCTGCGCCAACAATAATGAACCACCGATACCAAAATGAATCCGTTCTCGCTGCAAACAAACGACGACTTTTTCTAAGACTTGCTCAAGACTCATCGCCGGAACCCCGCTGCTCGAAACGGTCCTTCCATCGAAATCGTAAAGATGATTCGCGCAATTTCATCCGGTGATGTCTCGTTTGGGTGGCTCAACCAGGATTCGATGACACCGAGATGGGCGGCTGAGAGATAGGCAATGAGATAATTTTCTGGAACAAGCCGTTTTCCTTGTTCCGGTAGTCCCGAGAACAGAATCTGTTGCATGTAATCACGGACTCGCTTCCGAAACATCCCGTCACTCGTCGGACTGAGTAAGATCCGCATCAGCGTCCGGTGTTCATAAAGAAACGTTAGAAACGGGATGATTCGTCGGTATGGTGAGTCCTCCGTTTTGTTGATCAGGACGAATGGAATCTCGCGTTCGAACGTCGCTTCGATCTTTTCAAAAACCTCATTCGTCATCCGCTCGAGCAGTTCGTATTTATCCGCGTAATGATGGTAGAACGTCCCGCGATTGACTTCCGCCCGTTCCGTCAACAACTTAATTGTCACGGCGTCAAATCCAACTTCGTCGATCAGCTGAAGGAACGTCTCGCGTATCCTCCGGTCGGTCCGGATAACGCGTAAATCCTGTTTTTTCATCGAAATCGCCTCTTTCTTCAACATTTTATCGAGATGTGTCGCTTAAGCGACAGATGAACGTTAACTGGTCATTGCTCCCAGTTTCTCTCCCTTTTATAATGAAATTAATCAACACGTTGTTCAATAATTATTTCATAAAAGGAGGGAGAATACGATGGATCTACAATTACAAGGTGTATCAAAATCATTTCATCAACAGAATGTCCTCCAACAGATTGATCTTTTGATTCCGTCCGGTGAAATTTGTGGTTTGCTCGGTCCGTCAGGTTCCGGAAAGACGACATTGATTCGTTTAATGATTGGTGCAATCCAAGCAGACGCAGGTTCGATTCAGATTGGCGACACTTCGATACCAAATTTCAAGATGTTATCGCAGATTGGTTTCATGCCACAAAACGATGCCTTATACGAGGATTTATCTGGCCTTGCGAACCTGCAATTTTTCGGTTCCTTATACAATATGTCCCGTCAGGATTTAGCAAAACGAATCGACGAGGTCTTGACACTCGTCGATTTAACGAATGATCGAAAAAAGCTCGTTCGCCATTATTCCGGCGGGATGAAGAAACGATTGTCCCTCGCCATCTCGATCCTGCATCGCCCTAGCGTCCTATTTCTGGATGAGCCGACCGTCGGGATCGATCCAGTGTTACGTCGCCAGATTTGGAATCAATTCCAAGCGATCCGTACGCAAGGCACGACGATCGTCGTTTCGACCCATGTCATGGATGAAATCAACGAATGCGACCGGGCAGCACTGATCTATAACGGTCGGATCATCGCCTACGATCCGCTCGACCGTTTACTTGCGCAGACTGAAAACGGTCAGGTCGAGGAACTGTTCCTGCTCGCTGGAAAGGACGTGACGTAATGTGGCAACTCGCACGACGGGTCATCCGTCAAACGTTGAACGATAAACGAAGCGTCGGACTGATTTTGCTTGCTCCATTACTAATCTTCACCTTGATCTATTTCCTACTTGGAAACGATGATTACACGCCTGTCGTCGCTATCAGTCAAGATGTACCGGCTCCAGTCTCGCAAGCGATCGAAAAACAGGATCTGTCGATTAAAACATATAACGGCAGCGATGCTGACGCCTATCTAAAGGATCATGAAACGGTCGACGTCGTCTTAGATATGAAAGACAATCAGCTAGCGTTGAACCTCCGCGAACCTTCAACGAAAAGTTCAAAAGCGTTACGTGAGATTCAAGCTGGATTGGCATCCCTGCAACCGACGATGCAACTCGAGACGAACTATCTTTACGGAAATGTCGATCAATCGACGTTTGATGCGCTTGGTTTCGTCTTTTTATCCTTGTTCTCCTTCTTTTTCGTCTTTATCTTATCGGCAATGGCACTCGTCAAGGAACGCAGTGGCGGCACGCTCGAGCGATTGATGATGACACCAATTCGCCAAACCGACGTCATCTTCGGCTATACGCTCGGCTATAGCGTCTTCGCTTCCATCCAGGCAATTCTTGTCGTCCTGTACGCGACGACCGTTCTTGACTTACCATCTGAAGGCTCGATCATCTGGGTCTTTCTGACGATGCTTGGACTTGCCGTCGTCGCAGTCTTGTTCGGCGCAACGATTTCAATCTTTGCTCAGTCTGAATTACAAGTCGTCCAGTTGATTCCCTTTACGATCATTCCGCAGATTTTCTTCTCGGGCTTGATTCCGCTTGATTTAATCCCGTATGGACTCGGTAACATCGGATATATCACCCCGATTTTCTACGGAGCGAGCGCGATCAAGGAGGTGCTCGTCTACGGCAACGGTTGGTCAAGCATCTGGCCGTACTGGCTTGGATTATTCCTCTATGGTGCAGTGTTGTTCCTGTTGAACATGCTCGCTCTCAATAAATATCGCGGACACCAAAAAAGACACGGCTGATTACACGAGCCGTGTCTGATTTTGCTTAAGCTGTTCAAGGAAAACAGTCCGTCGAGAAGGATCAAGTGTCTGTTCTGCCACGTCGGCATACCGAACGAGCTGATACATCTCATACGGAACCGTGACCTCTAAACGTGTTAACCACTCCGTCAGCGTCTCATGTGTCCGTCGCTGTTGCGCTGGAGCAAGTGACCGATTGAACGCGCGCACTGCTTCACGAATTTTTGAATCAAGAATACTGTCTTCTGATGAGGACTGGACTTCAGGCGTTAGCGTTAGCGATAGAGCGGTTCGTTTTGGTTGATGCCTTGGTGGAAATGACCACTGCATGCGGTTGAATCGTTGTCGACGATACAGATAGAAGATGATCACTAAAGCGACAATCCAAGGAGTCACACGAGCGATTTGATTGATCGCATCCGTCAAGAAACCTCGTCCAAGCTCAATCGGTTTTTTCTTTTTAGGTTCCTTCCGATATCCTTCGTGCCCGCTTTTTGAAGAATCCAGTTGTTTGATGATTTGCTCTTTTTTCGCATAGATGACCTTTTTAGTCGGTAAAATCGTACTCGGAACACGTACCCAGTTTCCTGTCGATTGATCAATCGGTGGATCGATCAATGCCTGATACGATAGTTTTACACCTACGACGCCTAAAAATAGTACTAGGCACGTCATGAAAGTCATTCCAATGATTCGACGTCTCATTTCATCCTGCACCTCCAAACCGACTTAAAATCCTTGACACAAGACCTTTTCCCATATGTTACCATGAAAGGAGGCGATTCAGATGAGTTACGAAAAAGTATTTCAAATGCCGATGCAGCAGCTGTATCAGGTATACCGTCAAAAAGTCGAGCGCAAGCAACGGACGCAAGACGAGCTTGATGACGTGCTGTTCTGGTTGACCGGACACACGCAATCAACTCTTGAACAAGCCATACAAACCCAAACTGTCGCAGCCTTTTTCGAGCACGCACCCGACCTGAACGAACGCCGATTTTTAGTCACTGGCGTCATCTGCGGGATTCGTGTGGAAAATCTAACGGATCCGCACATTCGTAACATCCGGATTCTCGACAAACTCGTCGATGAGTTGGCGAAAGGAAAAGCGTTAGCTAAAATCTTACGATAAGGAGAAATGCTGATGTCTACTTTACTCAGTACACTGGCGATCCTCGTCATGGTGACCAGTGTGACCTATTTCATCGTCTATCAAGTCAAACGAAATAAAGGAACCCATCGTTCACCCGTCTATCGACTTGCTTTTAGTGGTCTGTTGGTCGGCTTGATGGTCAGTTATTTTTTGTTGACGTGAGTCGTGATTTTTAGTTTTTGATTTAAACAATAAAATCATTAATACAGTATTTGAAATAATGAAGGAGGTATACGATTGAAGATTCGAAAATGGATCCTTCCGCTTTTGCTACTCATCTGTCTTGCTTCACCGAATGCCGCAACAACATATGTGAAATGGACGGTCGCTCCGACGGGTCACTATCTCGAACGTCTTCAAGCGGCTGACATTCCTTATAAAGTCCGCCAACACACGCTTTACATTCAAGAAAAGGATCTGCGCCGCGTCACGTCGTGTTGTACATGACAACGATAGAAAACCCCCTCATTTCAGCGAAATGAGGGGGTTTTCTGATCAATCACGAATTAGCGAATCGTTTTTAATGCCGTTGCCCACGGAATGACTTGATCGAGCATCTGGTTGACCGATGTTTCTTGAACGGCTGCCGCTTTTAAGACCGATCCATTCTCGAAATCAGTGAACAAGGATAACGCTGGATGCACCCGGACATCGGCAATCAATAACTCACCGAGGATGCCACGCAAGTGTTCTGCCGCCCGAGCTCCACCGACAGAACCGTAAGAGACGATCCCTGCTGCTTTATTGTTCCATTCGACCCGTAGATAATCGAGCGCGTTCTTGAGTGACGCTGCGATTGAGTGGTTGTATTCCTGAACGATGAAGACGAATCCGTCTTGTGCTGCGACATCCTTCGACCAAGCAGCAGCACCCGACGCATCCCCATCCTTTTCACCTAGGAGCGGTAATTTGTAGTCCGCGATATCAAGAATCGTATAGTTCGCGTCACCTCGTTGATCAGCCAGTTGTTTGACCCAGTTCCCGACTTGTGGGCTGAGACGTCCTTCACGTGTTGACCCTAAGATGATGCCAATGTTTAATTTCTCCATCTTCATTTCCTCCTCTTATTTAGATGCGATTAGTTACGTTATCGTAGCGTTCTCTTAAAGGTATTCTTTTTCGATTTTCCGAGTGCTCCGGACCGTATCGATCGGACGGACCATTTGTTCGATCTGTTCTCGTTGCGGCTCGAGGAATGGTGGTAACGACAATTTCTCCCCGACCGTTTCGTATGGCTCGTCACCCATGAAACCAGGACCATCCGTTGCCCATTCGAACAAAACACCGCGCGCGACACGGGCATAGAGGGACTCGAAGAAGAAGCGATCGACGTAACCGGACGTGTTGAAGCGTAGTTGTTGCATCCGCTCGATCCATTCCTGTAAGGCAGCCGTATCTTCAACGCGGAAAGCGACGTGGTGCACCGTTCCGAATCCTTGACGTCCGCTTGGTAGAACGACGTTGTGCTCAACGATGACTTGTGCGCCGTTTCCTCCTTCGCCCATCTCGAACAAGTGCAGGGAACCAGCTTGATCGACTTCTCGCATCAACATCGCTTGTTCGAGTACCGCTTTTAAATTGTCGAATTCCGCGATCCGGATGTGAATTGGACCGAGTCCCGTGATCGCGAACTCGAGGGGTACCGGACCATTTTGCCACGGTGTGCCGGAAGCGACACCTTGATTATGCTCGTCAGAAATCAACATGTATTGTTGCTCATCGAAATCGACGAACGAGAGCGTCTTCTTGCCGAATTGTTCTTTGATACCACGGTGCTTGACGTCGTATTTGTCAAAGCGTTTGATCCAGTATTCGAGTGCCGCATCCGTTGGGACACGGAACGCTGTCTTGAAGATTTCATTCGTTCCGTGTGATCCCTTTTGGATACCAGGGAAATCAAAGAATGTCATATCCGTGCCTGCAGATCCTTTATCATCAGCGAAGAATAAGTGATACGTCTGGATGTCATCCTGATTGACGGTCTTCTTGACCAATCGCATCCCTAGGAGGTTCGTAAAGAAGTCATAGTTTTTCTCGGCACTGCTCGTAATCGCTGTCACGTGGTGGATTCCTTTTAATTCATTCATGAAAAATCGCTCCTTTAATGGTTATTATCTTGAATTCGAGATATCAGCCTAAAAATTTTTTATTGTTTTTTTGCTTGATAGCCGATCGTTTTGGCTGTCTCGATGAATGCTTCGAGTTCTGACGGGGCTATTCCTTGAAATACTTGATTGATTGCTTGCTCGTGCTTTGGAAAAATAGCTTCCATCAGTTGGTGTCCTTCAGAGGTCAGTTCCGCAAATGTCACACGCCGATCCTCTGGACATGCTTTTCGGACAACGTAATTTTTCTTTTCGAGCTTATCGATGACATAGGTGATGCTACTGCTGGTGATCAAGACTTTTTTCCCAATCAATTGAATCGGTTGCCTGCCCCTGTGAAACAGCAACTCAAGAACCGAAAAATCCGTCGGGTTCAATCCCCATTGCGCAACATCCTTCTTGATGACTTCATGTAACGCATCAACTGCGCGCACCATGACCGTCAATGCTTTCAAGTTCGGATTCGGTCGTGTCATTTCGTTCACCTCTTTTGTATCTTCAATTCATATATCTTTAATTCGAGATAAATATACCATCCTGATTTTTGTTCGTCAACTGTTTTGAATCACTTTAAATGATGATAAACACTTTAGATGTTCGAAGCGTTTATCATCATTTAAAACAAAGCACGTGCCCTTCTCCTAATCGATAGTGATCTGTCCCAGAAAGAATATACGCCGTATCATCAGGTAATCCGATCGCGTGATTCATTTGAGGCAGGTGTTCCTGAAAACGGGTTGCCCGTTTTTCCTGGTTTAAATGAGGACAGATACAACCGCTCAGCCAGCCTTGCCCCGTATCCAGGCAATAGTCCGTTTCGTCCTCACTCGTACGGATCCCGTATTCCATCGCATAGATCGCTCCAGCACTGACACCGACGTACCATATTCCACGCTTAACGGCTTGTTCAAGCCATAGATCCATGCCTTTTAGAGCAAGCATCTGAACGAGTAACGGATAATTGCCACCGCCGACATAAAGAATGTCGGCACACTCTATTAATCGTCGTTGCGTCGCCATGGATAGTTCGTCGTCAAATAGCGTGACGACCGAGACGATCGCTCCAAGTGCTTCATATGTATCTCGAAATTGGTATTGGTATAACGATTCATCTCGACTTGCCGTCGGCAGGAAGACGATATGTGGCGCGTGTTTCGTCAGTTGAACGACATGCCGATTGATGAATTGATGAGACGGAGCAACCAGTTGACCGCCTCCGATTAGCATGAGGTTCATCTTTTTTCTCCTTTGCAACGCTTTTTAGAAAAAGGAATACAGTCCGTGTTCGTAATAATCAAATTCTCGTTTAGTCAGTCGCTCAAAACGGTAGCCTTCATAAAAGGCATCAAGGGCTGACGGATCATCGATGATTGGACTGATCGCAAGAGCGATGTCATACCGCCGATCGCCCGGTCTCATCGCTCCGACATCAATGAACGACAGCGTTCCGTCCGTCGCGATGAACAGATTGTCCGTCGTACAGTCTCCATGAATCCAACTGGCAGTTATCGGCTCCGGACAGGAGGACTTTAATCGTTTCAGTAAATCCAACGTACCGGAAGTCCAAGCAGATGCGACATAACGTTCCGCTGTCATAAGTCGTTCCGTTAACCACTCCTGTGACGTTCCCCCTGTCGTACGTTGATGAAACTGGAAAAGATACGTTCCGAACGCTTGCCACAGCTGAATCCGTTGCTCGCTTGTCGCCTGTCTTAAAGCTGTCGTCAACGTCATCCCGTCTCGCCACTGCATCAAGAGATGGTTTTGCTGTTCCGTCTTAAAAAAACCAACGTACTCAGGTAGGAACCCTGGTTCTCGTTGCATCCATTCTTCTAAGACAATTGCTTCTTCTGCGAGCCATTCTAGGTATCTCGCTTCCGTAGCAGTCTTTAGTAAGTAACTCCCTTTCTTTGCTTCAATCCGGTACACAATCGAAGTTCCCCCTTGCTCACCGAGTTGTTCGACGTGCTCGATATCTCCCGTCAGTTGTTCGATCCGTACAAGTGTCGCTTCCGTCATACCGTATATCCCGTGAACGGCACTGGCGTCGACAGTCGAATCCAGGTCGACGGTTTGCCGTAGACCGATGCGTCATCGAGAAAACGTTCCAGTGTTGCAACGGACGCGGTTTGCAACTTGACCATGAAGTTATAGCTACCGGTCAGGCGGTGACACTCGACGACTTCTGGATGTCCTTTACAAAATTCAATTAAGCCTGCGCAGCGTGTCTCTTCGAACATGACGACCGCGAGTAACCCTTGCGCGAGTGCTTCTGGATTAATGACAGCGCGGAATCCTTCGATGATTCCCGCGTCCTCCATTTTTCGGACCCGTTCGATGACGGCAGGTGCCGATAACCCGATCTGTCGTCCGAGTTCCGACCATGGAATCCGGGCATCGTCTTGCAGAATCCGGACAATCTGTTGATCAATTTGGTCCATTTTTCATCTCCCTTTCGAATTAAAACCACTTTCTTCAAATTAACACGGAATCAAAGGAAAATATAGCCTTTCCCTATGTTCTCCTACTGTGCTCCTCAAAATGCTTTTCTTATACTAATTACAGGAGGTGATACATATGGAATCAACCTGTGTCCGGTGTCAAGAAACGATTGAAACGACAGTCTATCAGTGCTCGCACGCTTGTACGTTTTGCGAACCGTGTACGAAAACGCTCGAGCATATTTGCCAAAACTGCGGGGAGATGCTTGAACCCGTCACGCCAGTCGCGACATAAAAAGACGGATGCCTCGGCACCCGTCTTTTGTCTATTTAGATCGTCTCTTGTGATTGCCGCTCGGCTAAGCGTCCTTTTGCTTGTTCTTGATGCGGCTTGATCGCCGACTCCCCGAGTGCTTTCGCTAGACCTCGGGTTGGAAGATTGACATACATCGACTCATAATTGCTGACTTCGAACGTTTCATGAAAGATCCCGACCGTTTCTGATGTCCGTGCCTTCTGATTGAATCGTTTCCACGCCGTCAAATGACGGGAACCATGGGCATATGCCATCAATTCTTCCGTCGAACGCCAATATTGAATCAACGTCACGGAACGCCAACCGACAAGTGACTCATGCGAAATCAGACCGACATCGTTTGCATAACACTCTTGTAGCATCGGTCCCATCGCCTGGACCGTCGGCAACCATTGCCGGACGGAACGCAGACGATTGATCCGTAAACCGATGATAAACACGACGACGTCTTTGTTCGGAGTCGCAATGATCCGTTTCATGTCAATTTCCTCCTTCAAGGGTCTCAAGGGAAGCGTCACACCAATCGAGTAACGCACGTGTCTTCCGAATGCCATAATCAAGCGTCAATAACCAATAGACGGCATCATTCGAGTCCGGATAAGAACGAATCATCGCATCGATCGCTTGATACGTCTCAAGTCGTTCTTCGAGCAATCGCGCGTGCTCCTGAATTTTCTGCAAGGTGACCTCTTTTGAAGCATGTCGAGCGAAGTACAGCTTCAACAACAGGTCGTTCCGTTGCACCGGCAGTTCGACGGACGGTTCAGCGACCCACCTCTCGAGCTCTGCATGCCCGTTTTCCGTCAGGGCGAATTGTTTCCGTTCCCCATCCGTGACCTCTTCAACGATCAAACCTTCCGCTTCTAACCGTTTCAGCGTCGGATAGACTTGTCCGAAGCTGATTTTCCAAAAGTGATTCAAGCTCGTATCGATCGTGTGTTTCATCTCATAACCAGACGTACATCCGCTTGCAAGAAGTCCGAGAATCGCATAACGGGTCATATTTTCTTTTGGCATCGGTCCCTCCTATATCTAAAAGATAGTATCTTTTAGATATAGTTCCCGTTCATTCAAATGCCAAACAGGAAATTTACTGGATGAAGCAGGAATTCTCATTTTAAATCCGAATTCTTGTTCACATACTTAATTAAAAGGAGTTCTCACATGACATATGCTAAAACTTCTCTCTTCTTTAGTTTGCTCGGTCTGCTCATCGCCTCTATGATTTTCCCGCCGCTCAACTGGTCGTTCGGACCAAACTCGATGCTTACGATACCGATTGGACTTGTCATTTATCTGTTTGGAATCGGACTCGGGATCGTTGCCATCAAACGACGCGAACCGGGAATTCTCAAATACGTTAGTCTCGCCTGTGCCGTTCCACTTGGTGTGTTACTATTGCTCTTTCTCGGTTTCATCTTCAGCGGGCAGATTTAATCATTTTACAAGAGTTGTTCATGAGACGTTTTCCCGTCTGCATCGCACGTCAGCTGATGGATTGCTGGACTCCCCATCGCGCCCAGCCACTCATTTGCCGGTCGCCCAGTGTAGTGTTCGAGCACTAACGCCAACACGAGACCATGCGTCGCGACGACCAATCGGTGGTGCGGGTGGGTTTTACGTAGCTGATCGATGGCTACTAGAGCACGATTGCGTGCTATTTGATTCGACTCTCCACCTTTTTGCGCGTAATCATCATTTTGGAATGATCGCTTCAACAGTTCTTCTAGCCGTTCAGGTGATAAACGTTCGTCTGTTTCCTGAAAACACCGTTCCTGAAACGCTGCCTCGTAGATCGGCAAACCTCGTTGCTCAGCAAGTGGGCGAACGGAGTCCATCGCCCGTTGCATCGGACTCGAGTAGATGGCGTCAATCGGCAGCGCTTCAAAGAACGCTACGAGTTCCTGCGCTTGTTCTTGACCTGCATCCGTTAATCCCCGCCCTCGATCACTGCCTGTTTTGATCGATTCGCAATGGCGAATGAAATAGAGCGTCCTCATCGCAACTGGACCCACTTTCCTTCAGAAATCACGTCTACGTTCGAACCGATAACACGGATCGCTGTCGCGTCGTCGATCGCGTACGCCGGATTCGTCAATGTCTCAGCCCAAGATTTGGCAGCTTGTAAGTGATTATCTGGTAATTGCGGATGATCGAGGTGTGGGAAAATTGAAAAGTCAACGAGACCTAATGTTGCGTCCGATTGCTCCGGCGTCTTTTTCCATCCAACGAAATCTGTTCCGATTCGTGGCGTAAGGACCATGCTACCGGCGCTCATCCCGACATAAACACCGGTCAGTTGCGGTAATAGTCGATCGAAGCCCGATTCGACGAACCAGTGATATAGAAAGAGTGGATCACCACCATTAACGAGAATGACATCCGCTTGTTCGACCGCTGGTTGCCAAATTGCTGGATCAATTACCGAGACCGCTGATAATTCCAACAGACCGACTGACTTCCATCCTAAATCGACC
Organism: Exiguobacterium sp. s78; assembly: GCF_018618985.1. Lineage (NCBI taxonomy): Bacteria > Bacillati > Bacillota > Bacilli > Caryophanales > Exiguobacterium > Exiguobacterium sp. s78. Next base: position 1,209,629 of record NZ_JACSNB010000001.1, on the reverse strand, counting down.
ATCGGTGCCTCATCTTTTCCTTGAATGAAGTTGACAGCGAGGTCCGTTCCTCTGCCTAATGCGTAGGAAGCTGTCGTGATCGCGATGGCATGGCATTCCTCAATCGGTTTTCTGAGCATCTCGCGTAACGCGTTGTGAATCGATGGATTTTGTATCCCATCAGACGTTAATAAATAGTCCATCATGATACCTCCTGTCCTTTGCTTCAGTTTACAATATTTGTTTCTTTCTGGTATCCTTACTTTTATTCCCACTAGAATAGGAGGAATCATATGTCTTTCGACTTAATGACGTTACCTGAAACGACGTTACACTATCGTCTGATTCTCGGAACTTCCAATCAACCAACGTTTATCTTTGAAAATGGATATGGACAAGATCTTTCAACCTGGCAACCAATCATGGATCAAGTTGAAGGACTTGGACGATCTTGATGTATGACCGTACGAACATCGGTGGTAGTATGCAGCATGATTCCGAGACTAGTCGCCAGAGCGTGAATCGCCTTCGCCGTTTGATCCATACCTTATCTCTCAAACCACCCTTTATTCTTGTGGGTCATTCCTATGGCGGCACGTTAGTTCGACAATTTGCATCGCAATATCCAAGTGAAATGAAAGGTCTATTGCTCATCGATGCAACACCAGAGTCCTATATTCAACGCTTCTTACCAGTGATGCCAAACACGTTCCAATCCATATACAAAAAACAATTCACGCTCGAATGTACATACAAAGATTTTAAAGAGAGTATTGAAGCGACGAACGTTGATATCCTCTACCCATTTCCAGTCATTGTTCTGTCTGCTGGTAAAAAAGATCATTATTCGCGTGAGGCGCAACTATTGTGGCACGAATTGCAACGACAAACTGCTGCACAGTCGATCCAAGGCTTGTTGATCGAAGTTCCAAACAGCCGGCACTTCATTCAACAGGATGCCCCCCATATTGTTGTCGATGCGTTACATCGTTTGATTTCAGGTGATTCTTAAGCTCTTTTCAAAGGAACTATTTCCCATTTCCAAACGTATACTTAATATAAGCTTGATTCGACACACTGATTGGAGGCACATATGTATTCGATTCCTAGCTACTTCATACTCTACTTAAAAATCATGCTGACGGATAAGATTCCGGTCTTTTGGTCGTTGATTTTCCCGTTGATTCTCGCCTTTGTCTTCGGGTCACGCCTCGACTTCACCGAGAACAGTTTCCTCTCATTCCTCGCGCTCTTTTGGGGCTATATCTTACTTTCGATTTACGTGAATGGCATCGGACTCCAACTTGCCCGGATGCGGGAGCATGGTTTGATGAAGACGTATATCATGATTTCCGGTAGTAAGATTGGTTGTATTCTCGCACTCGTACTCGTTCAGCTCGTGTTTGCAGCCGTTAGTTTGACGGTCTTTACGACGATCTTGATGCTTGTATTCGGCTTCTTCTCACCTTTGACGTTGTTACTCGCTTATCTCGTCTTGTTGCTCAGTATCCCGCTTGCTTTTGCAAGTATCGCCTTGACGATGCTTCCGGCAAAGATTTCGAGTATGTCGACATTAATCAACATCGTCATGTATCCGCTGTTCTTGTTCGCAAGTAACCAACCGGATCGCTGGTACAGTTACTTGAATCCTTTTTATGTCATGAAAACACTTGGTCTCGCCGTCTCTGAGCACGTTACGGGAGCATCGTTACTTATCTTGACCGTCGTACTCGTCGTTTATCTGTTACTTGGTCTATTCTCTGTCAAACGCTTTAATCTCATGTCATTGCTGACCCGATAGGAGGATTCAGATGCACGTTCAACACGTACGCTTCAACTATCCGAAATCACCTGATCTGTTACACGATGTCTCCTTTTCGCTTGTTCCCGGAAAATTGAACGTCTTGATCGGGATGAACGGTGCCGGGAAAACGACACTGTTTGATTGCATGACCGGTGCCTTACCGATCACGTCCGGAGAACTAGACTTACCCGATATCTCGGACATTCTCTATTTGACGCAATTCATCTATTACTCGGATGAATTAAAGGGTAAGGATGTCGCCGTCTTCGTCGGTCGGCTCGCTCGTTTGAAAGCATATCGCAAGCAAGAGACGTATACGCGTCATCTGAAACAGCCACGAGAGCTCGATTTATTCGCTCATCTGTGGGAGATGAAAATCGGTAAAATGTCCGCTGGCGAAAAGAAATGGTTGTTCGTCACCCTGTTGACGACAGTACCACGTTCGCTCTACATCTTTGATGAGCCAACGAGCGGGGTCGACCCGGCAATACGGCTTCATATCATGCGACGCTTCGAGCAGATGACAGCAAACGGTCAAACGTGCCTCTTCTCGACCCATCAATTACACGATCTATTGCATACCGATGCCCATGTCATCTTTCTCCATCAAGGTCGTATTTTGTACGAAGGCGACTTCAAGGATTGGTTGAACCGATTCGAGACGACCGATCCGGACGTCGCGTTCGTTCAGATGCTTGAACTGGCAGGATAACGTTAACCACCTCTCTTTTGGAGGTGGTTTTTTTGTAATATTTGAAATATAGGTTTTCTAAAAACATGTACAGGATATACACATTATAAGAAAGGAGGTCGTCCGATGAACTTCATTTCCGGTCAAGCTTTTATCACGATGATGGATTCACTTTTCAACGAAGAGGAATGGAATCGACACGTCTTATACGTCACTGCGAATTCAGCAGCGATCCACTTACAAAAACGATCTACCACCATTCTCTCGCAGCCTATGGAATGTCAGATTTCGTTTCTCGTGCATTTACCAACGCTAGAAAAACGACTGATCGTCAAAACGAATCAACAGGAGACGCGTCAATTTTTCTTTGATTCAATGGCTTCCATCGATTGTATGTGCACTAGTATAATGCCGTGGGCGAATCAAGGGAGATTCAATGAGGAGGAAAACGTTCATGTCCACCAACACTCTTGAACAACGCATGAATGCCGTCCTCGATTGTTTGGCGGCCGCAAAGGACTACAAACGCATCGCCGGACGGCATGATGTGTCGTATCAACAATTGTATAACTGGGTCCGGCGCTATGAGAGCGGCGGTATTCCTGCCCTGACGGATCGCCGTGGCCGGAAGTTACGAAGCGAACGACTTACTTCGACTCAGCATACGCTTTGAACCGATCAAGGATCGCCTGCCAGCCCGCTTGTTGCATTTCAGGCGGGTTGCTTGTTTCGGCATCAAACGATTCGACGACTTCGGTCTGTTGCCCGTTCCGGGAGAAGTCGATTGTCACCTGGCGACCATCTTCGAGGACATACGCAATGCGTTCGTAAGGAACGATTGTCTCGTATGTACCCGTGAAATCAAACCCCATGCTACCATCTTTTGCTTCCATTCGATTCGTGAATTGTCCGCCGACCGTCAAATCATTCGTTGACGCCGTCGTATGCCAATCGTCAGACGCTGCGTTCCAGCGTTTGATGTCTTCCGGTGCATTCCAAATCTCCCACACGGTCTCGACCGGACGGTCAATCACGGCTTGAATCGTTAGTTTCGTCATCTTTCTTCCTCCTTACTAATTGAAGTTCCCTCCCTATTTCGAGGACGACTAAATGAATTCCTTGTTATTATCGATTAATTCAGAGGTGATTTCGGACGCTTTGTTTTCCATAACATGAACAATAAAATCGCTGGAACGAGACAGATGATTGCATCGGTAACGGTCGGCAGTCGTAACGCGGGACTTGTTAAAAACCGAACGCCTTCCACCGTCCAAATCGTTAACATACAGGCGGTCAATGCTGCAAGCCGCCAGCGTCTCGGAATCCGGATCCAATAAGCGAGGAGTCGCTCCGATAACTTCATCTTCCTTCCACCTTTCGGACCGCTTTCAGAAAGCTTTGTTCCGTTTTATAGGAGGCGTCGCGCCACATGAAACGTTTTGTATGCTGGAACGTATTTTTTTCAAACTGATTTCCCGAACTCGTCTTGAAGTAATGGGCGACACTTAACGAACCATCGAATGTGTTTCTAATGATCGTGTTATCATGGACATCATGCTGGACGAGCAATTGACCACCCTCGAGCCCTTTCGTATCATTGCCGATCAGCTGATTTTGCTCGATCCGGACACGTTTTGTACCGCCTCGCTTCGTGTCATACCCACCGATCGCAATTCCGGTGTAGACGTTTTGCCGTACATCATTCTGGCGCACAATGACATCTTCTGCGTATCGTCCGGCATGTTCACTCGTCACTTCAATCCCGATGTCACTCGCTTCGACGAGATTCTTCTCAATTGTTAGGTTTTTCCCACCATCGACATAGATACCGGCTGCATTGTATTCCTTCCCGTAAGCAGGATTGCCGTAGCTCGACGTCCGGTAAACACGATTTTCCGACACGACGCCCTCACGGACGTAGTCGTCTTTCTTCGACTGAGCGATTCCTTCGTGTCCGATCAAATCAATGCCGATGTTGTCGTTATCCCGTAAAACGTTCTTCGTCACCCGGAAATGTTTGACGTTTCCGTTTAAGACGAGGGCTTCACTGAAACCGAGACGATTCTGCTCGACTCGGTTACCGGTGATCGTCAGGTGACGAATCGCTCCCGTTCCGTAGACGGCGATGCCGTGTGCATTCCCATCTTTCGCGAGCGTCTTGATGTGGCGGACCGTATTGTTCTTCAACGTGATGTGTGATCCTGATCCTGTAATCAAAATACCGATCGGTGTCGCGTCCGTTCGTTTCGACTGAACGGCTTCGATCGTCAGACCTTGAATTGTTACGTATTTCCGATCCTTGATCTGGATGATTGGTAAGGTGGCGTCCCGATCTTTGATGTTTTTCCCGCTTAACGTGACCTGCTCGTCTTGATAGTTTCGGAAGGAGATCGGGCGTTCTCTCGTTCCGCTCTGTCTAACGTTCAGTGCCTCGTGATACGTTCCCTTTCGCAAGTAGACCGTCGTACCCGCAGTCGCTTTTTGCGTCGCTTGTCGAATCGTTTTAAACGGATGCTTCAACGTGCCGGTATTTTTATCACTGCCGTTCGGTGAGACATATAACGATTTTGCCGTCGATTCGACTTCTTCACTTGTCGAAGCACAACCGACGAGCAGGACGGTTGCTAATAACCATTTGCCTTTCATGATTTCCTCCTTTATTTATCAAGAACATTGTTGGTATAATCTAGGTATCATTTCTAATTTTTTGAATATTTCGATTTCATCTCGATTCACTACGACTATGGAAAAGAGGAACACGTCATGAAATATGCTCTATTTTTCATCCTCCTTTTCTTGCTTGCTGGTTGCACAACGGAAGCAACCGTCCTTCCAAAAGAAACCGTCAAGATCAAGAAGTCTTCCTTTTCGATCACACCTTCTACCGCGAAGGACGAGTCGCAGCAACAGCGGACATTTTTCTTAACTGGTACACTCGATCGCCCGCTCCAGCTCAAGGCAGTCCAATTTGACGATACAGAACCACCAGAGGTGCTGATCGACAAATCGATTCCTGCCGGTACATATGATCGCACGCCGTTCCAGTTGACGTATGATTTGAACCTACTCAACGATTCGCATGCCTTCACCTATTCGCTTGATGCGAAGAATGGTATTCCTGAGACGAAAACGGTCTATACCTTACCTCAAAACGTCCAGACTGACAGCGGTCAATTCAATGATCAAAAACAGACGAATGCTTCATTCTATCCTTTACTCCTCAAACGCTATACGACAGGAGAATCGATCATCGGTCGCTCAATCGACACGTTATCCTCCCCTCACCTAAAGGTCAGAAAACAAGAAGGCGCAATTTTGATCTATTTGACGAAATCACGATAAGGAGAACGGCGGACCGAGAAAAGTCCGCCGTTTTTTAGTCCGCTATGACATGCGACATGTCAGCTTCTAATCGAATCACGGCTTCCCCATCCCTGTATTCAACGATCGTCAAACTCGTTCCATGAATGAACGGCGGATCCCATAATGTCGCGAACGGCTTTCGTTGAAGATATGTCAGCAAGATGTTAAGGAAGATGCCGTGGGTGACGATTAAGATGTTTTCGTCTTCTTCATGGTCTGCCAGTCGTTCCAAAAACGATAGAATGCGCTCCCGGACCGCGTCAAAGGATTCTCCACTCTCCGGTATGTACGTATGCGGCGTTTGCCAAAATGCAGCATGAGCAAGCGGGTGTGCGACTTCAATTTCCGCCGCCGTCCGCCCTTCCCAGGTTCCCATGTGCATTTCACGCAATCGATCGTCTATGGTGACCGGAATCGATGGATCGAGATCCATCATTCGAACTGTTTCTCGGACGCGACCAATCGGACTGATATAGAGATGATCCAGATGAATTTCACGTAAGCGGTGACCAAGGTCCCGCGCATTCTGTCTGCCCTTTGCTGTCAGAGGAGAGTCTTCCCAGCCTTGCATTCGTTTTTCTAAGTTCCATTCCGTCTCGCCATGACGCGTAATGTAAAGTGTTGGCATCTATTCCATCCTTTCGATTTCTAGTTTCTTTCAAAAGTGTATCAAACTCTGACTACTTTTTCCTGCAACTAGATAAAACGAATCCAGAAGAGAAATTCACCAATCCGTTCGGTATGATGAAGATAGACCTAAAGGAGGAATTCGATGAATCGCCAAGAGATGATTGACCTTGCCAAACAAATCCGCTCAGATGAGGAACGTCCTCAAGTCACACCTCCTCATCCACCGCAAGCGATCACGACTACGCTACACGTGCCGACTTCAGTCGGAGATGTCCGAGTGTTGTGCCACTCACCGATTGATGCAGCAGAACCGCTACCTGGATTCATCAGTTTCCATGGTGGCGGCTTCATCACCGGAACGCCAGAGATGGATGAACCATGGAATCTGTTTCTCGCCGAGACCGCCAACTGTCATGTTCTCAATGTCGAGTATCCATTAGCGCCGGAGCATCCGTTTCCTGTTCCGGTCCACGTCACCTTCGAAGTCGTTCAATGGATTTTCCAACATGCTGAGACGCTACATCTCGATGCGGCGCGCATTGCGATCGGAGGGCATAGTGCCGGCGGGAATCTTGCGACTGCCATATCGTTATGGAACGTCGAGCAGACGCATCCGGTTCCGCTCATCGCTCAAATCCTTGATTATCCTCCGCTCGATCTCGCGACGGATCCCGCGGACAAACCGTTCTTCGAAGAAGCGATACCAGCTGAACAGGCACGTCAGTTCAATGCGATGTACATCGCACGACCGGAAGACGCGTACCATCATCTCGCTTCACCACTTTATGCGGCTCAACTCGAAGCATTACCGCAGACGCTCGTCCTGACGGCGGAGCTCGACTCGCTGGCGCAGGAAGCGCGGCAGTATGCGAAACGTCTTCAAGCGGCAGGTGTCGCTGTTGAGCACCAGGAATTCGCCGGTCAAGCTCATGCCTTTACACACCACGGTGACATCGATGCGGCGCTTCAGGCGTGGCAACGGATTGCTGATTTTCTTCGGCATGCCTTTCAAGCTACTGAACGTTCGTAATGTCGCATTATGAAGTACAACAGTCCCTCACTCCATCGAGTAAGGGACTGTTCGGTTTGCCGTTATTCGTTTTTGTTATCTTCTTTCCACCACAGGGCATCTTCTGGATTTTTTGCGACTTCATGGACTTCCTGTTCCGAAGCAACGGTCGGATGTGATCCTTTTAGCGCCTTCCCTGCCGTGTTCTCAAAGAAAAAGAAGAACGTGATGAAGCCGATGACGCTGACGGCTGTCAGGTAGTACGCAGGCGCAAGAGGGTCCTGCGTCGTATGCACGAGCCAGGTCGAGACGAGTGGGGTCGTCCCTCCGAAGATCGACACTGCAATGTTAAATGTGACGGAAAGCGTCCGGTACCGCACATCGGAATAAAAAATACTTGGCAACAAACTTGGCATCGTTCCCTCAAAGATTGACAAGAAGAAACCAAGGATGAAGATTCCGATACCGACGTATAGCAACCAGTCTTGACCGATCAGGAAAAATGACAGGATTGATGTGAAGGATAATCCCGTCAATCCTAGCAAGACTAGTCGGCGATTGCCGCGCCGATCGCTCAGGCGACCAAACGAGAAAGCGAGCGGAATCATGACGATCATGACACCTGTGATCAACATCGTACTCGTCGCACTCGGCAGACCAATGATTTCGTCCAGATAAGACGGCATATAGGATAACAACATATAGTTCGTGATGTTATAAAAGGCAACGGCGATGAAGCAGACGATGATATCTTTCCGGTGTTCTTGAACGATCGTTCGAAACGTCGCCTGTTCCTGCTCACTTTCATTGATCTCATTCTCGAAAATCGGTGACTCATCCAGGTGACGCCGAAGATACAGACCAAATAATCCGAGCGGTGCGCCTAAGATGAAGGGAATCCGCCATCCCCAAGATGACATTTGATCATCTGACAAAGAGACGAACAAAATCGTCGCTAGCACGGAAGCCAGAATGTACCCGGCTAATGTTCCGATTTCAAGACCACTGCCATACGCACTCCGGTGTTTATCGGGTGAAGATTCGGCGATATAGACCATCGCCCCAGCATATTCACCACCGGTTGAAAAACCTTGCAAGACTCGTGCTAAGAGTAAAAGAATTGGTGCCCAGACACCGATTTGATCATACGTCGGCAGCAATCCAATCAATAAGGTCGAAAATGCCATCATGACGATCGTTGTCGTCAAAACGACTTTTCGTCCCAGACGGTCACCCATACGCCCAAAAATTACTCCCCCGAGTGGTCGCATCAAAAAGGCGATCGCAAACGTCGCGAACGTAAAGACGAGTTTCAGTTCATCATTTTCCACACCACTAAAGAAGTTCTGACTGATGATGACGGCGAGGTAGGAGTACAGTCCAAAGTCAAACCACTCCATCGCATTGCCGATTCCGGTCGCATAGACACTCTTTTTCGTTTGCGCCGGATCGACGACGTTGACGCGTTCCCTTTTGAATCTCATGAAATTCTCACTTCCTTTACTATGAATGCGTTACGGTTAACATCTCACCTCACCTTTTTGATCATCGATCGCTTTCATTATTTTCAACATATGATTGCATGAATAAGATTCCCCCTATGCATGACCGATAAACGCTTCTTGACCTCAACCATATACAATTTCTCGTAGGGTTACGGAAAATAAAAAAAGACCCACCGAGGCGGATCTAAAAGTCATCGGATAGTTCCGAAATCGGACTGTCAGGAGATGCCGTTATGAGCCGAAGCAGGACTTGTTCCGGTCGATCACTGACGATCCACATCACGTCCGTTCCGTTTTGGTAGGCAAGATTGAGCTGTTTCCCTTGCTTTTGAACGTGTACCTTCAATCCGTTAACGGTACGTATCCGTTTTCCAAATCGTGCCGGAATCTGCTCACTTTTCAGTCGTGTCTCAATCACCGTGTAATGACGATTCGTGACAATTTTCGTCGTCATTTTTTTCTTGTTTCCTTCCCACGCTAGACTCCCTTCGATCGCCTCACCTTTCGTGGATTGGTCCCGAATGATATCCATCGAACTGCTTAATATCCAGTTCGACTTCTTTTCATAAATCATTAGCGAATCATATCGTCCCTCGATGACGCTTGCTAGCAGTAAATTATAGTCATCGAATCGCGCGTCCACTCGGAAATCGTCTTGCTTTAACGTATAGGTGGACTTGTCACTCAAGTCATATTTAAACTGATGCTCGGCCGTCTCTACAGCAGTCGGATAGGAGCCACTGTCGAACAAACTCGTACCATCAACGTGAATCTTTTCCTTCACCTCGACATTCTTTTCCGGTGCGCATCCGCTGATACAGAGGAGTCCTACTAGTAGAAGCGGTATCGTTTTTTTATAACTGATTCGTTTCATCACATACGCTCCTTCTTGTTTCATGTACATATTTGTAGACCCGGGTCGTCTTGCCATCCTTTTTCGATCACACGTCGCTGAAAAATCGAATGACGCACGGTACCGACTTGAAAAGGTGGCGTCGGTCGAATGATTCGATCCATAAAGTCTTTTGCTCCATATGGAAGGTAAAGTTCAAAATCTGGTCGTCTCGTCACGCCAATTGCTGTGACGGTCTCAGGAAACTGTGAAATCGCATCCGTTGCGGACTGATAAGGTGGTAATCCATTGACGAGATGCATTCGTGTTTGATTTTTAACAGACCACGGCAAATCCAATAATTTTCGTAACTGTTCTTCATGACGTTTTTCCGTGGCTTCCGAAAGATCAGTAGGATCGAAATAGACGATATCGATGTCCGATGTCGCCTGTCGTTCGACGTTCCAAATCTTCGAACGTAAGACACCGGCACAGATCCACCAATCAGGCAAGTGTAGTGTCGCTACCAACGCTAGCATCTCTTTTAACTCATGATCGTTTCGTAATCGCTGTTCAATTTCCTTATGATCCACACTCATCTCCTCCGATTCGTAGAACTATTTTCCCTTCATACTGTCGGGATTCCATCAACTGATGTGCCTCTTGCACTTCTGATAGTTGAAACTCGTGAATCATCGGCATCTTCAATTTCTTATTTTCGAGTAGAAACAGGATATGGGATGCAGCCCGTTTAATCCGATTTGGATCCAATTGACGCGTCGTTCCAAGGCTAAATCCACGAATCGTCCGGCAACTGGCATGGACATCTGTCGTCGAGAGTTCACCTGCTGATCCGCTACTGTTACCAAATTGTACGAGTGTCCCGTAATTAGCGAGACAATCAAGACTTTTTCGCGTTACGTGACCCGCGACAGAATCAAAAATGACATCTGCTCCCTTCCCATTCGTCAACAAAAGGACGTTTTCGGCAAAATCATCATATGTGAATACATGTTCCACACCAAACGATTGTACGTATTTTATTTTCTCACGATTTCCTACTGTTGCGATGAGTTGCTTCACACCTCTATGTAACGCAAGCTGAATCAATGCAGTGCCTACTCCACCTGCTGCACTATGTATAATGATTGTGTCGGTCGGCTTCACTTGACCAATTTCAGTCAGTAACATCTCGCTCAGAATTCCTACTGTAGTAAATAAGATTGCTTCCCGCAACGAGATCGATAGTGGGACTCGATATACGAGTCGCTCGTCCGCTCGAACGATTTCGGCATATGATCCGGTTTTTGCAAATGCCATGACACGATCGCCTATTTGAAATGCCGAATTTGGATTAGAAGCTATTACAATGCCGGTTACGTCTAAACCAAGTACGAACGGAAACGTACCCGTTGCTTTTCCTCCTCGGCGTTGTTTTATATCAGCAAAATTCACACCCGCCCAAGCAACTCGAATCAAGACCTCTCCAGGGTTAAGTACTGGATCCAAACATTCATCTTGTTGAAGCACGTTAGCCTCTCCGTATGTATGTTGTATGATACGTTTCATCTTATTCCTCCTTATCACCCTTTCATTTTACCTCATATTTCCATTTAACAGCAAAAAATAGACATCTGCAACCGATGGATTGCAGATGTCTTTGATTTACAGGCGAATCAATACGATACCACCAAGCATGATGAGCAAGCTGACGATTTGCACACCTGTGACTGGTTGTTTTTTTGCACCGAACCAACCGAAACGATCAATCAATAGGCTGCCAGTCAGAAGACCGATCGTCACAATGACGACAGCGAGTCCTGTACCGACGAGCGGAACGATGAAGGCATTCCCGGCAACGAACAACGCACCGATCAATCCACCGATCCAAATCCAGGCAGGTAAGGATTGCGACCGATCGATGTGCCACTTCGTTCGGAGGATCAGATTCAGCAATAACAAGGTGATCGTACCGATGACGAACGAAATCAAGGCGCCTTTGACGGCTGACCCGAGAACACTTCCGAGATGACCATTGATCGCCGTCTGGGCAGCACTCATCATTCCGGTTAGAATTCCGAGCAGACGCCAGACAAACAACGAGTTTTCTGTTGATGCCACCTGCTGTTTACGACGGCGTGCGAAATAATCACCGAGGGCGACCGTCCCAACGACACCGAGTAACACTAGCACTGCACCGATGACCCGTGTCAACGAAAGTGTCGTGACGTTCGCTTTAAACAATCCAAAATGATCGATCAACAGTCCCATGATGACTTGACCGAAAATCGGCATGATGACCGTTTGGACACCACCGAGTCGCGGAAACAGCAAGATGTTTCCGGTCAAATAGATGACGCCGAGCAACCCTCCACCCCAAATCCAGAACGGTTCATCGGCGGTAGCTGAGAGACCTGTAAAATCCCCATCGACGAGCAAGACGAGGAGCAGTAAGAAGAGTGAGCCGATCGAAAAGGAAATCAGCGAAGCGAGGAACGGCGAACCGACGACACCCCGTAATCGTGTATTGACACTCGTTTGAACCGGTACGAGCAGACCGATGATGAATCCAATGATGATCGCAAGCATACGAGGACCTCCTTCTTCATGTGCCTTTCCATCATACGGCAGTCTCGCACGCGGAAGCGACAGGAATGCTCAAAAAGGAGCCGGTTCATCGACCGGCTCCACGAATTAGATCTTTTTCCACGACTTCGGATACGTCCTTAACTCCTTCTTCGTCGGATGCTCGGCATCGAGACGTTTTCCGTTTCGTTCAAGTAGCATATCGGACACGAGCAAAACAATCGCAAGGACGACATAGACGGCAAAACTGAGGAAGAATGGCAAGTCGAATACGATGATCAGTGGGAAAAATAATCCCATTAAGATCACGAACAAAAAATCAGTCACATACTGCCATTGAATGATTTTTTTCATCTGTGGTTTTACCGTTAATGCCATATCACGTTCGACTTCTTGCGAGTGAATCCGCGCAATCCAGACCAATGCTACAAGTAAAAAGAACAATGGCCAGTACACGTCCCGATTGGCGACGACTAATAAAATACTGACGCCGTACAGCAAAGAGCTGTACAAACGTGGTTTGACGAGTTGACGCTTTTCTTCTTGAATGAACGCGATGCGTTCTGCTTTTGTTTTCATTTAAATCCCCCAACTGATGTGACGTATCTTTTTAATCTGATCGAACCGTCCGTGATCGACCGATGTACTCGACTTTATTTTGAAGTACACGATACATCCGGTATTCTCCCGTCGGTGCCGACTTCAGCTGAACGGCAATCTGATGACGTCGTGATTTCGATGATTCCGACGCGACGAAGTACGGTTTGACCGATGCGATATCATCACGTCCGAACTGCTTCGTCACGTGTCGAACGACTTGCACTTCAACAATCTGCTAATAGGTCGCATCCCGTTCACCTGCGATCATCCACCAACCGACACCGCTAATTACTACGAGTAATAGAATCGCCCCGATCGTTTTTCGCATTTCGATCCCCCCGGTTCACTTGCCCTTACTTACTGTTTCAATTCGTGAACGAGGTTTTCCTGCTTTCGTCGGGTGACGAACCAAGCGATGCCTATGACAAGCACTATCAAACCGGCACTGGTTCCGGCAATCGTCGGTACATTGAAGTAAAATGATCCCGTATCATCGATCCGTGTCATGAAGAAGGTCGCACCAAGACCACTGATCAGTCCAAAGGTGATGCCACTCCCAATGAATAAGAGCATTTGAATGAGTGTCAGCTGACGGAGCTTGTTCTGTGTCAACGCAATCGTTCGGAGCAAGGCATACTCGCCTCGTTTTCCACTCACGAAACTGAGTAAGGCGTTCGCAAGACCGAACCAGACGGATCCACTCATGACGACAAGCGCAATCAAGAAGATAAACCAGCGTTCCGTCGTTTGTTGCTCCGCATCGCGAAGCGCGTCAGATAGTCGATTCACTTGCAAGGTCGGATAACGTTGCGTGATCTCTGATAATGTTTTGGTCACTTGCGCCTTGTTTAACTCGGACGGAACATCGATAAAGACATTTAAGATTTGATCGCTTGGTTGCCGCAACTGCTCGTTCCGCCAATCCACGAGGACGTCTGATGCCATCTTCTTTTCGATTCCAACGATTCGGAATTGACCGACCGAAACGCTTCGTTCTTGTTCCCCGTCCCATCGCCCGAGCGGCAACTTATCGCCTTTTTCGAGACTGTGTTTTTTAGCGAAGGTACGTGAGACGATGATTCCTTCTGTGTCACTCGTTTGTTCTCCCTTTAAAACTTCAAGACGACGATAGTCCGTCACTTCGTATTCGATCGAGACATCTTCTTGAGGCAATTGATATTCGAGTGAATTTCGAGACGACAGGAAGGTCGCTTTTGCGCCAGGTAGTTCCGTTTCAATTTGTCGAATCAATTGCAACGGGTCTCCTTGCGATCCTTCATCTAAACGACTCTTTAGGACGACGTCTGTCGGATATTGGCTGATGATGTACTTCCGCTCGTTTTGTTGCACCGTCTCAAGGAACGTCGATCCGATGACGACGATGATCATTAATACTTGAACGATCAGCATCAACCAGGCATTTTTCCGTAGTTGCGGTAACACGCCCCGGAAGGCAACGAAACTCGTCGGTCCCGCTAACCGACGAACAATCGGTTCCGCTCGCTGGAGCACTCCCTTCAAGAGGAGTGGCGTCGCAAGATACATCGTCAGTAAAAAGGCGACGGTCGCACCGAGCCAGGCGATTGCCCGTGACCCATCCGTACTAGCAATCACTTCAGCGAATAAAACCAAACTGACAGTCAATCCACCACTGAACAGGACGAGACGTTTTCGTCGAGTCGGTCGTGACGCCGTTTTCAGATTTTCTCGCAAGACGTGGAGTGGTAACACATCCCGTTTTCGATAAGCCGTACTCGCAAGCAACAGTAGAATCAACAAAGCACTACCGAACGTTACAAGCATCAAGAACGCTCCCTGATCAATCATGAGGGAGACAATCATTTTACCCTCTGTCGGCCATACGAGTTGACCGAGTAACGGGAAGAAAATACTGCCTAGAATCGTAAGCATCATTCCCGCTAAGACAATCAATCCAGATTGAACGAAGAACAGCTGAAACAATTGCCGTGTCGTCGCCCCAAGCGTCCGCATGATCGCAAATTGAACAGCATGTTTGCGTAAATACAAGTCGAAGTTCGCCATCAAAATGAAGCCGGACACGATAAGGATCAATACTGACAAGATTCCGATGTAGCCGTTCAGCGCCGGTGAGAGCGTTTGCCCCTCCGCAAGTTCAACCCGGAGCTTCGGATTCGCTTTGACGAGCGTATCGGCATAGTGGACGAGATCCACTTCTTTTTTTAGATTGAGCATGACGGCTTTCGTTTCGATTGGATGGTTCTTTTTCAGATCAGCATACGAAAGCAAGACTTGATCGTGCGAAGCTTCAGATGTTTTTGTATTTGGTAAAATCTCACGGATTCGATACGTCGCTTCTCCAACGCGAAGCGTTTGTCCGACACTACGATCCAGCGACGTCGCGAGTCGAGCTGACACGATCGCTTCTCCCTGTTTCAAATCGTTCGTGAAATGATACCGACTTTTCGTCAGAGCATCCGAATGAACTCCCATCGTCTCCACGTCTGCCATCGCTTGACCAGCGACGCGCGCTGTCGTCTGTAAGATCGACTCTGCGCCCAAGACATCGTGATCCTTTTTAAGTTGCTCCAACACGGACTGATCCGTCCGCTCGTCTTCAGGTATATATTTGACCGTCAGATCGACTTGACCATATCTTTGTACACGATCTGTATCGATAGCGGCTTGATTATGTAGTAAAAAAATGACCATCGTTAAGACAAGACCAATCGAAATCATGACGCTTCCGATTGAGGTCACTAAAATCATCGGACTTTTACGGTACAGTCGGTGGGAAAGACGGAAGAGATGTTGTCGTTTCATACAGCCCCCACGAACTGCTCGTATGTCTCTAAGATCGGCGCCACGTCTCCAGTTGACAACTGATCGGCAACGATCTGTCCGTCATGGAAATACAGCACACGTTTCGCATGAGCGGCTACGGTCGCATCATGGGTCACGAGCAGGATGCTTGTCTGTTGTTCGCGATTGAGTTCTTGAAGCAATTGCATGATTTCAGCAGATGTCTTGAAATCGAGGTTCCCCGTCGGCTCATCCGCTAAGATAATCGGTGGTCGACTAATCAAGGCACGTGCGATCGCGACACGTTGTTGTTGACCACCCGACAGCTCTTGCGGTCGATGATTGTTCCACTTCGTCAGTCCGACTCTTTTGAGCCAAATTTCTACCTCCTGATTGATCGTTTTATCATCCATCCCCTTCAACATCAATGGTAAGGCGATGTTCTCCTGGACCGTCAAATCATCGAGCAGATGAAACGATTGAAAGATGAACCCGATGTGCTGTTGTCGGTATAACGTCGCAGCAGGCTCAGTGAAGATGTCGCGTTGCCGTTTTTCCTTTAATGTCAACGTTCCGCCGGTTGGCGCGTCAAGCGCTCCCAGGATATTCAACAGTGTACTTTTCCCGGAGCCACTCGTGCCCATGATGGCGATGAATCCTCCTTCCTCTAACGTAAAGCTGACTTGTTTTAATGCATGGATTGTCTCCGTTCCACGTATGTAGGTTTTTGATAACCGTTCGACTTCTAATAAAGCTGACACGCATATCCCTCCTTAGTTATTCCGTCTTTATCATAACCATAATAAGGATTATTTAGAAGTAAATGCAAAAAACTCCTCATCTAAACGACGAGGAGTTACTGGTTATTGTCGAACATATTTTAATGGAATCAAATCTGCAATCCGGACTTTCGTCAACTGATCGTCGATCGTTAAGAGGACAAATGCGTCCGGTGCATAGTCGGAAATCAATTCGCGACACATGCCGCACGGACTGACGACACGAATCGTTCGGTCCGTCTCATCCGAATAGGGGTGTCGGACAGCGACGATCGTCTCAAAATCCGTCAATCCATCCGTGATGGCGGAACCGATCGTGATGGCTTCCGCACACACCGTCACCCGTCCGATATAGGCTTCGACATGAACACCCGTTTTCGTCTCGCCATCTTTTGTCCGCAACGCAGCTGCGACGTGATGTTTATCGTCAGCTTGACACTCCCACGATTAAATCCGTGGGATTCTGAAGTGCTTGTGCGAGCGCAGTCCATTTCTGTTTTGCTCAAGCCTTCAGATGAGGGTGTGCCATCACCCCTCCTAAGACAGACCATATAGGTTCTCAGGCTGATTGACTATTACCATCAACCACAGGTGCGTATCGAATGTTCATCGCACCGACGATGTCTCTGTGTTTCTTGAATCCACATGAACAAGAATATGTTCGATCTTTCGCTTTGTTTCTTTTGCCGCAGAAAGGGCATGTCTGAGATGTATATGCCGGATTGACATATTCAACTTTAATCCCTTCTAATTTTGCTTTGTACTCAATAAATGTTGCTAAGCGATAGAATGACCACGTGTGTAGATTCTTATTGTTTTTACGGCTTGTTCTTGCCGTCTGTCGGATGTTCGCCAGTCTTTCGAGGCGGATGACAGAAATGTTGTTTTCTTTTGCAAACTCAACGATTTCACGACTGACTTTGTGATCCTTATCTTGCACCCAACGTTGCTCTTTATTATCTAACTTCTTGATAGCCTTTAACTTTTTCTTTTGACCGAGATCTTTTCGTTTTGCACGAAACTTTCGTTTCGTATACTTATTTTCTCGACCGTTACCAAAGAACCTAACTCGATCACAATCTGTAGTAGCGACTGCTGGAATCTTTAATCCCAGATCAACTCCTATTGTTTTTATTCCTGTTTTCTCTGTTGTCAAAATCGTGACAGCAATTTGTGCCATCCATTTGTTCGATTTTTTGATAATCCGGAGTGCTCCGAGTTTGTTGTTCAATAGTGAAAAAATACGATTGTCTTGATCGACCATCTCGGCGCGGATTGCCGTTTTCTTCGCTTTACCGTTTATCATGATGGGTAGAGAAATCGACTCGAAATCGAACGAATAGTTCTGGTTGTTCCATGTGCAGTACGGTTTCTTGAGAATAGGGATGATTCCAAACTGTGATTTTTTCGCTTTCTTGAAAACACTTTGGGCGTCCTTGATAGCTTGGTTCTTGACGGCGCTAGGCAAACGAACGTGAACATTCTTGCTTGTCATTTTTATCATTGTTTCTGCCTCTACCATGTCTGAAACAAGCTGGTTGACCGCGTGAATATAAGCCCCCATCATACTTTCCAAAATAGGCTGCTGTTCTCTAGTAGGAAGAAGCTTGATATTTACCGTCAATGTCTGAGACACGGTTTCACCCCCTTGTTTTTTGTTGTTCGACATAACGTCTGATTGTCTCACTCGATACATTTCCAGCAGTAGAGACGAAGTAGGAACGCGTCCAAAGACTTGGCAAATGTTGAAGATGAGGAAATTCTTCTCTAAGCTTTTTAGAGGTCACTCCTTTAAATTTTGCCATGATATCAGCAGGACTAAGTGTTGGTAGAGTATTGAGAAACATATGCGAATGATCTTTATCGCATTCCAAAGCAATCACCGTGATCTCCAACTCTTCACATACCTCCCGTACCAATTGTTACGTGCTTCGACATCCTTACGAAGAAATATCTTTCTTCTGTATCGAGGGCAGAATACAAAATGATATTTAATCAAAGAAACGGTCGTGTGAGTTCTTCTGTAGTTGTTTTCCATAACATGATTGTGTCAGTTCATATGATTAGTTGAAACGAAAAACTTTCGGATACATGAAGTGTCAAAACCGGTAGTTTATTACTGATACTCCGTATCCGACATAGCTTTCACCCCACCCCTAAAGGAGTGGGCTTTCCCGCTATGAAGTTCTGTAATCGGATAAGTCTGCATATCGTACTCCTTACATGTCTTTTTTCTTATAGGTCAAACCGATGAATTGTGCTTTTTCATTGAATAGTCGACGGTAGGATAGAAAACCAACGAGGACCGATGCCATCGCCGCCGTCGTCAAGATCAGGAATAGAATCAATAGTTGATAAAGGACAGCTTCCATTGGATCCGCGCCACCGATGATCAACCCACTCATCATCCCTGGCAGTTGGACGAGCCCCATCGTTTTTTGCGCTTCGATTGTTGGAATCATACTTGTCCGGATTGCGCCTTTTAAGCTCGTATCAATCGCTGTCTTCGCATCTCCACCGAGTGAAAGAATCAGTTCGATGACCTCGTCGCTTCGTTCGACCTCGTCCTTGAACTTATTGAGAAACAATAAGGACAAGATCATACAGTTTCCGATGACCATCCCGCTGATTGGAATGACTTGCTGGGCTTCGAACGGAATGATTCGTAACCCGAGCAAAATGCCCATCGTCAATGCTTCGACCGCAATCAGTGTGAACAAGATGATCCACTGGATCCCGGGAATCCCGTCCCCTTTACGGATGACGTTCAGTGTCGCTGCACCGATCATCAACAGAATCATCAGTAACATGAAAATTGGACTGCCGCTTTCAAAGACGAACGTCAGAATGTAACCGATGATCAAGAGTTGAACGATTGATCGAACGGTTGCAATGAGGATGTCCTTCTCTAGACCAAGCCGTAACGTCCGTGCTAAGACGAGGGGAATCAGAATGAAGATGAGCGAAGTTGCCAGTTGGAGGTAACTCATACCGATTCCCCCTTCAAGAATGCTTGCGTCTCTGCTTGACCATTTGAAGCGAGTTCCTTGAATGCACCAGACTCAATCAATCGTCCATCCTTTAAAAACCAGATGTCGTCGCTGACCCGCTTTGCTTGCTCTAAGTCATGCGTAATCCAAATGATTGTCGTCTGTAACTCCTGCTGTAGATCAAGGATTAGCTTCTCAATCTCTTGTACCATCCGGTAATCGAGACTTGCCGTGATTTCATCGAGCAACAGGACGTCTGGACGATTGACGAGTGTCCGTGCGATTCCAAGTCGGCTTCGTTCGCCACCGGACAAATCTTTGACCGGTCGCTCAAGTTCGACGGATAGTTCGACTTGCTGTAGCAAGCGTTCCGCTTCTTCGCGTGGCAACGATTCACCGAAGATCGATTTCGGCAAATTGATATTATCGTAGACGGTTCCTGGAACCATCGGCGCGCTTTGGAACGCCATTCCGATTCGTTTGCGGACATCGAGTAGATTCATCTGCTCAAGTGGTTCGCCTCGAAAGCAAATTTCGCCGCGATCGGGAGAAATAAGTCCGTTGATGTGTTTCAATGTCGTGGATTTTCCGGCACCACTCGGTCCGACGAGCGTCGTAATGACACCTTCTCGGAACTCACCCGTTATTTCGTGTAAGATGTGTTGATAGCTGACTTCGTGAAACGTAAGAATCGACATACTGTGTGTTCACCTAACTTTCTACAAATTTCGGGTAATGCTCCTGTAATGTTGTACCCGAAAATCCGTCACCTTAGTACGTCAAGCAACACTTCCTTACGTATGGATGATCTCTCCAGCAAAATCATACGGTACCGTTCGACCAGCAAAGAGCGATTCTTTTGATGCTTCCGGTAAATTGAGGTGTTTGAACGCTTCTTCACGGTCCATCCAGACGAGTCCGGAAATTTCTTCTGGAACATTCGTCTTTAATTGACCGGAAGTGATTTCTCCCGCGAAGAAGAAAAAGAGACAATGTTCCCCCGCTTGCGGGAAGAATGCTTCTGCCACATGGACGATGTTTCCCGGCGTTAGATGATATCCTGTCTCCTCCAGTACTTCGCGCGTGATTGCTATATGTAGCGTTTCGTCACGTTCGACCGTCCCACCGGGCAATGTATAGTAGTCACCGTGATCGCCACGATTCTCGACCATCAATAATTGATCGCCTGCAGCATTGAATAATGTCGCATAGACGATGTTTTTACGGATATTCATGTTCGTCCCCCTATTTTCTTCTTTCCGTCTGAATGATACAAAATAACGGATCCAGTTGAATCTCACTGATGCGGTAATATTCATCATCACTATGATCAAGTAACAGACGTTTTCCGTTTTCTTCAACATATTTTAAGGATTGGATTGTTTCAATTCGTAATCGTGACAGCGTCTCCCCAGTCGGTCGGAGGACATGGAGTTCCATTTCAGTAAATGCCGGATACAGGATAAACTGAATACGCTCTTTTGAGGAGTTGTGTAACATGTATTTAGACCGCTGATAGAATGCTTCTTCCTCCGGAAACTCAAGAATCGGCTCTACTCCGAAAAAATAGAGGCTTTCTAACTCTTCTGGTATATGAATTTTCTTGTCGTCCTTCATTATATCGATGTACCTTCCTGTAAAATTATCTTCCAAGTCTCCACTTCTGATGTCAAAAAGCTCACTAATTCGCTCATCTCTCCTTCAGTCGGCAAGAAAGATACACCCGCTCTCGCATAGACGTCTTGAACCGGATGGGTTTGACTAAGCGCCACGGCTGCGATGAAGTCTTTCAGCGTTTGGTCAGGGTCTTTCGTGAAACGATGATACAACTGAAGAGCGGCAATCTGAGCAATCGCGTACTCGATGTAATAAAACGGCGTCTCAAAGAGATGGATGACACTCATCCATTCGTGGCCTTTCCAATCGGATGTTTCCGACCAATCAATGACGTCCGTATCGTATGATTCTCGGAGATAGGCATAATAGGCATGTCGTTCTTTTGGATCATGATCGGGGTGAGCATAGAGCCATGATTGAAAACGATCGACGATGATCGTCTCGGGTAAGAACTCAACAATGGAACGAATCTGTTCGAGTTTCGCCCGGGCAACGTCTTTTTTATCTGGAATCACCTGATGCCATTCGTTCATCGTCAACAACTCGAGCGACATGGCAGCAAATTCCCCTACTTCGAGCGGAATCGGTTGCAGTCCGTCGTATGTTTCTTTCATCGCATCATGATGGACGGCATGGCCGATCTCATGCATGAAGATGACAAGATCATCAAACGTATCGATGCGATTCATGAATAAGAACGATTGTTGTTCGACCGGTAAATACTCACAAAACCCTCCGCCGGCTTTGTTCGACCGGGCACCGATATCGAGATGATTCCTATGTCGCATTTCTTTTAATACGTCCGCAAAATATGGATGCACACTCTCGAGAATTGCTTGTGCCTTGTCTAAGAATGAAGTGTCAGAACCGGTCACGTGATGATCAATCTGTGTATATGCCGATTGTCGGACGTCCCATGGATGGAGCATCTGTTTACCGAGAAACGTTTGTTGTTCGCGCTGAAATCGCCGTTTGACCGGTAGAAAGTCGGATTGAATGATGGTGGCGTAATGATCGACATCTTGACTCGTATAATCGACGCGTCCGAGTTCTGCAAAAGCTAGTTCCTCGTATCCGATCTTACCACTTGCAGAGGCACGCGCTTGTCGTAAATCAACGAGTCGTGAAAACAACGGTTGAATGACGGATTCTTTCATGCGGAACGCTTCCTCAATCGATAAGAGCGCTTGTTTTCGAGTTGATTCATCCGCGTCAAATAAAGCAGCATGAAGATCGGAAACCGGCTCTCCCGATTCTGTCAGCATCGTCGCCTCAATTCGGAGATAGTCTTGAATAAGACAAGCTTCCTCCACTGTCGCACTTGTTGCTCTGAGTGATTGTTCAAAGCGTACTCTCGTTCGAGGTGTGACGTCATCGCGCGAGACGAGATCCATTTTTACGGAACGTCTCAACGTATCGAGCTTACCCGATAGCTGCTGACGCACTTGTTCGTATTCAGAAGTACTACCGGAGTCTGTAACGTCCTGGAGGTACGTGATTTTTTGTTTGAGCAATGTCTCTTCCATTTGGAGAATCGAAGCAATCTGGTGCGTAACATTCTCATCATTATTAATAACATTGTTTATACATGACTGAGATTTCATCGACGGATTTCACATCTCCTTTCAACTTATTCCAGTATACAGTTTATGCCATTCATATGATGGGTTTACGAATAAATGACCACTATATTGTCCTTTTTGACTATTATCGTTGTCAAAAAGACTATGATAAGTTACATTATATAGGAGGTGAATCCCTATATGAAATCCAGGTTAAAAGAATTACGTGCCCGTCACGGGTGGAATCAGTCTGAACTGGCACGACGTGCAAACATTTCGCGCCAGACGATCAGCTTAATCGAGCGAGAAGAATTCATGCCGTCGCTATTGATCGCTGTCAAAATTTCTCGTGTGTTTGATACACCGTTAGAAGACATCTTTTATTTCGATGAGGAGGAATTAACATGAACAAGGAAGCAGGCAAGGTCATCATCTCAGCTTTACTCGGTTTCATTAGCAGTTATTTCGTCATGTTTGTCCTCAAAAATACCAATTTGTCACAGTTTGAACGATCGCTCTATCTTGATTACATATTCACTGGTCTTTTCGTTATCTTGACGATCTTGACTCTCAGTTACATCGTACGCTATTTGCAAATTCGTCAATTGACTCTACGATCCGTTTCTTCCGACGAAGAGGACGCGATTGACGATCAAGTGAATCGCTACTATGCGGACGGCATGATGATGGTTCAGGTTTCTACTCTTCTCAGCATCGGGCTCGCATCATTTAGCATCATTGAAAACCAGTTCGGACTTCATTTGATACTGAGCGGACTCTTTTTTATCATCAGTAGTCTTGCCTCTGTTTTTTATCTTAATCTCATGCATCATATATATCCGGACCGTCAGTTCCCGAAGTACTCGGAAACAAACTATATCAAAAAGCTGTTCGCTGCTTCAGATGACGGCGAACGTCACGTCATGTTAGAGGGACTCATCCGTTCACAGTCTTCTTTGCAACTCCTATTGATGGGGATTATCGTCGTATTGGTCGTGTATTCGTATGAGACCGGTCAATCTCAGATCTTTGCAATCAGCTTATTGATTATCGCCTTGATCTTGAGCAACGCAAAATATTTTCTCCATGTACGCAATCGCTAAAAAGGAGCATCCGGTCCGTCGACCGGGTGCTCCTTTTTATGCCTTCAAAAATCACGATGATTTTGTTGCTGATGGACATCATGTTGATTCAATGTATATTCCTGATCGTCGAGCGATCGATGTTTCGATTGACTCCGCGCTGAAATGAACCAAACGACTCCACCAACGGCGAGAAAAATAGCAATAAAGATCATAGACAACCTCCTTTAGATTCCTTTTTTACTTTATTCTTCCAAATCCCTAGTTTTTCCTTTACGATAAGATAGAAGATATTAATTTATAGGGGGCGTTAGGATGTTCGGCAAAGAACCGACATGTATGCATTGCGGCAAAACGGTTGAAGGAAACGAAAAAGTCTACATCCAGATGCGCTATCCGAAACATCGCGGGATGACCGAAGTCAAAGCATACCTAAAAAGCGAAGGACGTTTCATTTGTGAGCAGTGTTTCGCAGAAAAGACAGAGTCAAAGGGGTAAGCATCCATGAATCTGAAAGAGAGTACGATTTTAGTTACAGGAATGACCGGAACGCTTGGCTCTCGTGTTGCGCGACGTTTTCTAGAAGAAGCGCGTGAAGTGCGCGGTTTGTATCGCTCTAAGGAACAAGCGGATCAATACGCTTTCAAAGATGTCCATGCAGTCATCGGTGAGCTCGGTGATCCGGATTCGCTTCTAACAGCACTTAAAGGCGTCAATCTGTTGATTCACTGTGCTGCCTATCTCGGAGATGATCCCGATTTAGCACAGGAAGCCAATGTCACAGGTGTACAACATCTCTCGGATGCTGCGACAAAAGCTCGTGTCAAGCGCATCATTCACATCTCGACGACTTCCGTGTACGGCGAAGTCGTGAGTGGACATTTTACGGAAACGTCACCGATCCTACCGTCCGAGCACGTCTACATCCATACAAAGCAGGAATCCGAACGCCTGTTACAGGAAAACACACCCGATTCCGATTTAATCATCTTACGCCCAGGATCAATTTGTGCCGAGGAGCAGTCCTATTGGGGGGATCGTCAAGTCGAGCGGATGAAGGAGGCGGATGTGATTACCTGGGTGCATCCGGATGATGTCGTCCCGTGGGTCCATACGGATAATCTAGTCGAAATGATCGTCCTTGCCGCAACAAATGCGCATAATGGGGATATTTTCAATGCGATCGATTCGAATCTACCTGAGACGGAATTCCGGATGAAGTTGATCACAGCAAGTGACAAGCCGTACCAAACACCGAAGCGTGCAGCGGAATGCGCTACTTTCTCAAACGAGCGAATCAAACGACTCGGATATGTTCCGATTCGTACTCCTGAATCAACTATTGAACAGTTGGTCAAATCGTTTTAATAACGAAGAGGCATCGAATCGAGTGATTCGGTGCCTCTTTTTATGCTTATCTTACCGACATCCACTTGATCCAGAGATTCCGGTCGTGCGCTCGTAATTCTTTTATTGTTAAAACGACTTGTTCTGTTCCAAGTACTCGTTCCGCCTCGGGGATCCCACTTTTCTCGAGTGAGCGCTCCAGATTAAAATTCAGCCAGTCCAGCTTTCCTTGAACACTGCTATCGATGACGTGCGTCCAGTCGACATCAGGCAAACGTTGTTTTGTCGCGTAACCGTCAAGAAATGCGTTAAATCGAACGCGGTCAAACGTATTGTTTTCCTGCTTCGACCAATAACAGGCTGTCTCGAACACGTCGACGGCTCGATGGATCAGACCCGCAGACTCCCAGTCAATCAGGACTGGACCCGTTGGTGTCCAGAGGACGTTCTTTGGATCGAGATCACGATGACTGACGATCCAGTCTACTGGCAGTTGTTTCTGTGCTTTCTGTGCTAATCTTTCAATTCGTTGCAAATGTTCCTGCTCTTCCATGAATAGCTGCAGCCACTTTCCTTGCTGCCGTTTTCCTTCTTCTAAATGACCGTTCCAATCGATTGAAGTACTTGAGGTATCCGGCTTTATAAAGCCAGTCGTCGCTATAGAAAGACCGTGCAATCGTCCTAATTGAACTCCGATTTGTCGTGCATGTGCCGATCGAAGCTGGTCGGTTGATAACGTCTTGCCATCGATCCAGTCAAACAAAAGGTAATCCGAGCCGTCAATCGTCTGTACCGCTTGATCGTTGATGCGACGTGCTGGTAATGCTGCTAAGCGAAATGACGCTTGCATGGCGACATCTTCTGACATTTTAAAATTTTTTCGCGCTTCAGTCCGTTGCATGATGTCGGGATTCAATCGTTTTAAGACGTAAGATCCAGTCGTCGTCTGTAATCGCCATGTCTCATGCATGAGTCCGCCAGTCAATCTTACAGGTTCGCTAATCATTTGCCCTATTGTAAAACGTTCACAAATCAAATTCATCGTTTGTTGCATCATATTCTCCATTTCGTTCGTTCCAACCGATCCGTGAAATGCTACACTAGTTTTACATGATTTCATTGAACTCGAAGGAAGGTTTTAGTATGAAACAAATTCATCACATCTGTATTCAGACGACGGACTACGCTGCGTCTAAACATTTTTATGAACAGCTTGGGTTCTCCCTCGTTCAAGAGTCACCTGGTTTTCACGACCGCGCCTTTAACAGTTGGTTACGTCTCGGTGACTTCTATATCGAATTGCAAACACCCAAATCGGGTCAGCCGTTCACTGATTATACAAAACAAGCAGCGGGTCCCGTCCATTTCGCACTTTACGTTGACGACTTGCAAGAAGAAGTAGCACGCCTCGAACGACTCGGGATGCCTTTCCTACCGAAACACGGCGGAAACATCTACTTCGTCGTCGATGGTCATCTCAGCAAATTAAAAGCACCCGAAGGAACAATCATCGAATTACGGGATACGTTTGCGATCTCTTAATTTCGATTCAACCGCCCATAATAAGGCGGTTTTTATATTGTCCAAATCAGTACTTTGTGTTACTATATAGTGGTAGTCGTTAATACTAAGTAGCTGATTTATTAAGTATCGAGGTGAATAATTTGGAAAATATCACAGAATTGCTCAAAGGTATACTTGAAGGATGTGTACTTGAGATCATTAGCCGCGGTGAAACTTATGGTTATGAAATCACTCAACAGTTACGTCAACTCGGATTCTCAGATGTCGTGGAAGGTACAGTCTATACAATCACGATGCGCTTAGAAAAGCAGCAGCTCGTTCATATCGAAAAAAAAGCATCAACAATGGGACCTCCTCGAAAATTTTATACGCTAAACGAAGCAGGACACGATCGTTTACGTATCTTTTGGGAAAAATGGGCGTTCGTATCTGACAAAATGCAAGAACTGCAGCAGTTAAAACAAGAAGGGAGTACGAGATGATGAGAATATTCGAGCGGATCACCGGTAGTATGGAAGCTAAAAGAGAATGGCGGTCGATGGAGAAGCGGGCTAAATCTCTTCCTCCTCGCTACTATGAGGCTTATCAAGCGATTCAACGCTATTTAAATGTCACGGGTGGACTAACGAGTTGGCAAAGTAGTCATCGTGTACTGACCGTCGTCCTCGAGTTGATGGAACAAGCCGCCTTCGAGCAAAAACCAGTGACAGATTTCACTGGAGAGGATGTTGCTGCGTTTTGTGATGAGTTAGTGAAGGACGAGCAGTCTTGGCAAACATCGTACCGTCATAAATTGAATGAAACCATTCGTCAGAATTCATGAAGATGCAAAAAGTAAAGGGATGTATCCGCCACATCCCTTTTTTTATTCATCAAATCCGTCGATTGACAAACCATAATGCGATTGGAAAGAACAAGATTTGTCCTCCTAATGCAAGTAATAAAGCAAATTGAATGTCTTGAATGACCGACAGATTAACGAGTACCAAAATCAAGTAAAGATAACCGATACTAATTAAATAGGCGATATGTCCACTACGTATTTTGACCTCGTTTTGCCGCTCATCATACGGTTCGTCAGGTGAGAAACTCACCGCTGTGATGCGTGAGGCAATACCTGCTAAAATCAGGACGATACCAAGCATTTTCATTTCTGGGATCTCCATCGTCATGTATATCCCTATTCCAATTAACGCAAGATCCAACAATATATTTAATCGCTTCATTCTATTCCCTCCTCGTTCGTTCGATTCGGTGTAAAGATGTCTTCGATTCGCCGTTCAAACAGATCAGCTAGTGAAAACACGAGGTCGAGTGACGGATTATACCGCTCTTTTTCGATGGAAATGACCGTCTGACGCGACACGTTCAATCGTTTTGCCAGTTCGCCTTGCGACCAACCTCGTTCTTCGCGCATCTCCTTGACCTTATTTTTCATGATCCCACCTCAAGCTTCCACTATATGTAAATAACACACTACTTGTCAAGTTTCCTTTACACCCTCTTCATACGCTCCCACATGATATACCGATCGTCTCTCCCGACCTGAATCAATCCCGCTTTTTCGAGTACTCGGATTGATGCTTGATTCGTCGACTCCGTCTTCGCAAGTACCCCTGTCACTTCCGTTTGTTCAAACGCCCATTCAATCAATGCTTGAACTGCTTCCGTCGCAAACCCTTGATTGAGATACGCTGGTAACAGATCATAACCGATTTCGACCGCTTGTCGTATGTCCGGCTTCCCCTTGAATCCGATATCCCCGATTACTTAACCATCCTTTGTCATGACGAGCCAGCTGCCCCAGTATAATAGCGAGGGATCTGACGCTACTGACATCAAATGATGCTGAACTTCCGGTCCGTTATCGTAGTGCTGTTGTTGTAAACGTGTCACGTCATTCGCTGTACATGGATGAAGCGTCAATCGCTTTGTTTGAAGGGTTATCATTACTTTGTCTCCTTTTTTAGGTTTGCCACCACTGTTGTAGGTAACGTTGGATATACCAACAAACGATAAAAAGACTTGTTGCACCGAGTATACTGTAAAAAACAGGAATCCCTAAGCGAATTAACCCATATAAGACGGCAAGCAATAAGAACGTCGCTGGTAATCCGAGTAACACACTCTTTAAAAATGTACTCAGTTCTGCCCGTTCACTTCCCTGTTTAACGAGCCAGGCAAAGCTGATCAGACTGACGACGGGCAACGCGGACAACACACCACCCAGTGACGGTGAACGCCGGGCGACTTCCGTGACGAGACCGATGACCAGTGCGCTCGACAGCACCTTAACGAGAAAAGCAGTCATCTGCCGCCTCCCGCAACAATCGAAACGCCTGTTCAATCGCCTGTTGGTCTGTTTTTGACATCGTAGCAAAGACTTGATTCAACCGTTCAGGATCGAGTTCCGTATGACGACGAACGATTGTATCCCCCAAGTCTGTCAAACCAATCGTCACTTGGCGTTGGTCTTCTGGATTTCGTTTTTTTTCGATATAGCCTAATCTGTCCAACTTTTTGACGTGCTCAGACGTCGTATTATGTGAGAGGCGAAATGCCTCGGCAATCTGTTTGATCGTCGGATTCGTCGCAAATTGAATGTGTTGCAAAATGCGCACACTTTGGTGAGACAGGTTTTCCTCGAACCGAGGATGTAGTTGATAATAAATTTTTGCAAAATCAGATGAAATCATATTACTCCTCCTTATATCGTATAATCCGAATATATCGTAAAACACGATATATTAACAGAGAAAGAGGTGTGTTTCATGAAAAAAACGGTAGCTTCTATCGTATTGGTCATTCTTTGTCTCAGTGGATGTCAGACCGAGACGACGATTACAACGACGGACCTCATCGCAGCGGAAGCCATTGAACAAGATCAAGACGTCATCCGCTTGAACGATCGCGTGTACCGACTAGATCAGGTCGTAACCGTCTCGAGTCTTTCTTTGACTCCTGGACTACGTATCCAAAAAATAGCATCCGAAAAGACGCTCGAGGACGGCATGGCAACTCACCTTAAGAGCGGTACGGTCATCTATCAAGAAAAAGATGATACGATGTTTATATATGTGCAGCGAAACAAGAAGTGGTATCGCTATCAATCCATTCCTGAAGGATGAGGAGGAAGACAGATGCAGTATCCAACGACATTGGGCACGAAAAATGGCTACATCCACAATCCAACTTCCGCTGAAGCGATTCCTGTCCGTTATCGTGCCGTGATTCAGGACGTCGTCGCCTATGTACAAACCTTATCCGCGTTTCATGGCGTGTACTTGTATGGCAGCGTCGCCAAAGGAACGGCGCGTCCCTTTGAATCCGACCTCGATTTTACACTGATTTTGACAGAGCCGTTGACGGAAGAAGAAAACATGCAGTTAGTTGAACGGACGGAAGACTGGTTGAAGGACTATCCATTCGTCACCAAAATCGATTATGACATCGGTCTGCTTCGCGACGTCATACGGGATGACGAAGCACTTCGTTGGGGCGTCTGGTTGACATCCGTCAACTTGTTTTTGGCAGGCGAAAATCTCCAAAGTCGATTTCCATCCCTTCGTCCGACACGCGCTCTTGGCTTCGCGTTAAATAGCGGGTTACGCGAGCAGTTGAACAATGATTTATTTCTCCTAGAAACAGGTCAAGTCGCTTTGCTTCATTCGGATTCGATCGTGAAACGAATTGTTCGGAGCGCCTATCACCTTATTCTAGAAGACGATCAAAGCTTCGTGCATGACCTAGAGACACTCCGTCCGATCCTGCTTCATTATTTCCCTGACGAACCGCGCTTTTTGTCACTGTTCACCGCTTACGATACAGACCAAATCATTTCGCTAGAGGATGTCCACTACTTTGTAGACTGGTTCGCGTCTCGGATGTCGGACGAATCAATCCTTTAATTGAAACAGACCAGTCCACAGTCCAGCATGACCAAATAATGCCTCTGGATTGTCGACGGGTTTCATTTCCGTTAGTTCGATGACGTCGAATGCATCGAATATGGCGAGTAACCGCTCTTTCGCATAGCCGAGTCCGCCCTGGAGACTGTTTTCTTGATAGACCTCCCAGTCCGTCAACGTCGCCCCGCCAAGCGGACCGCCCGCAACAAAACACGTCAATCCGAAGTATCCTCCTGGGCGCAACATCTCCTTCAGTCGCGTCACATAAGTCACACGTCGATGTGGCGCCATATGATGAAAACAGCCGGAATCGTAAATGAAATCATATGTATTCTGTTCGGTCGTCTCTAGAAAATCTTGCTTTCGAAACGCAACGTGTGCTCCAGTCTGTTGTGCTTGTTCCGTTGCCCATTCTAACGCGGTTGCTGAGAGATCCAGTCCCGTCACCGAGAAACCGTGTGTTGCGAGATAAATCGCATTTCGACCCGGTCCTGTTCCGAGATCTAACGCGTCACCTGGCGAGAGCCAGCCCTCTTCGACGTAGCGAACTAAGTTCTCGTCCGGAATGTTCTTAAAAAACGGGACCGGTTTCGTCCGATCTTCATAGAACTTGTTCCAAAACGGTTCTGGTTCACGCAATCGTGCGTCGAGCATCTTTAAAATATCCTCCATCGTATCAATCGTCTGTGTTTCTGTCATTGATCAGTTCCCCCTCTTTTCTTCTATAATATTGTATTCGTGTTAAACCTCTTATTTTCCTGTATTTCTCGGATGAAAATGCGCTATTTTTCTTACCTTACGATATTGTTAGTATGTTCTCGCAATCGCCCATGCTACACTAGCCTTTAATTGAAACAACCATTCAAAAGGGAGATATCTTGCATGCGTCAACATCCGACTTCCACTTCCACCTTAGCAACGGATGAGAAGATCATCCGCTTGATTCAAGGTCTTCATCAAATGCACCATTCACCTATGAAAGCTACCCATTATCAAAAGTTAGCAGCTCAACTTCCTTACCCTTCGCTTGAAGAAATCAATGCCCGATTCGGTTCGTGGGCACACTTGTTAGAACGAGCTGGAATCGTCAAGACTTCCCATTTATCGACGAAAGAACGCATGACGTTGAACCGTCCCGCCGCGGTCAAGCGAACGAAGCGGTGGTCGATCGAAGATAGCGTCGCTTTTTATGTCGCACAAAAAGGAACGAACATGACGATTCGCTCCTACACGGAATTGCGGGATCTACACCCAGAAATGCTGAGTGCGAATACGATCATTCGTCGGTTCGGCACCTGGAAAAATGCCTTGGCACACTTCGATCTCACCTCGAACGGCTTCTTCACCGATCAAGACTGCTTAGACGCTCTTCAACAAGCTGCTGCCACACATGGACCGCTTCTGACGAGTCAGCAATATGCCAAGTGGGCGCGTGCGCACCAAGCACCTTCACTGACATTGTTGATTGAACGCTTCTCCAGTTGGCGCGAAGCCTTACGTCGGCTCGACAGCGAATAAAAAGGATCGTGCCCGCTGATTGATTCGACGGGACACGATCCTTTTTGATTATTGTTTTGGCAATCGTAAGAGCTCATGATCCGCTCCTTCAGCGCATTTACGTAACGTATAGGTTGCCTTCTGCTTCACGATCGTCTTGTCGAGTTGTCGACAGACTTCGTTTTTACGATCATCGTCTGTCGTACCGAACTGATCACGCGATGAATCGGACGTATAGTGATACGACTTGCCATCATACTTGACGTCATACAACACCGGGTCGCCTTCAGTCGTAAACGCCGTGATGCGAATCTGATCCGATTCCCCTTGCTTCGACTTCTTCAAAAAGGACTCGAATCGGTCGCTGTTCGTAACATCCTTCTGGACGATGATGTCGCCATTCTCCTTCGCCTCTTCCATCGTATATTTTCCGCAACCGGCTAAACAAAGCAGACATACTATAAGACTGAGCTTCCGCATCCCTCACCGACTCCTTCTCAACGTTTTGTTAATAATCGTTCAAGGCGATACAGTTGCGACGTAAAGCCTTCCTTCATCCCCATACCGAGTACTTCTTGCACGGCTGCTTCTGTCTCATAGGTCGACTCGAAGACGATCAACGTCGTCTCCCCGTGGTCGAGGAATGTCGTAACATTCTCGCTTCCTGGCAAATGTTCAGAGATCGCTCCTGACGCGTCCGAGAAATAATCGGCATGACTATACGTGTTCGGAGCATCGATGTGTCTGAAAATCGCTTTTCCCCACGACTCCATGCCGTAAAAGTCACCTTGCGCCGGATCAACACAGCGCATGCAATAATGCCATACACCACCTGGTTGAAACTCAAACGTCTTGATCATCGTCTCCCAGCCTTCCGGTCCCCACCACGCTTCGAGTTGCTCTTTTTCTGTGAATGCAGCAAAGACACTATCTCGAGGAGCCTCACATGTCCATTCCATTCGTAAAGTCTTCCCCTCAATCGAGGTCTTCAATTCCTTTTTCATTCGTCCCGTCTCCCTTCACGTTCGACTGAATCTGCTTCAAATGTGCGTCTAGACGATGCATGCGGGCTTCCATTTGTGCAAGCGAGTTGCTCCACATGACGAGCTCTCGAAACGTTTCTGGGCGAAGGCTATACAAGCGACGATTCGCCTGCCGTTCGACAGTGATTAGTTCCGCGTCAAGCAACAGCTTTAAATGCTTCGAGGTTTGCGGTTGGCGTAAGTGTAGTTGTTCAGCTAACTCATTGACGGAGCGAGGACCATTTCGTAACGCTTCGATGAGTTGAATCCGTGTCGCGTCTCCGAGAGCTGAGAATCGTATTGGTATCCGATCATTCATATCCGTTCACCTCTTTATTTTATATATTCCCAATTCAGAATATTCCAAACCAAGAATATAAAAAATGCAAAATGATTGTCAGATGCGTTCAAATGGCGTAAGTTCTAAACAACTTGTATGAAAAGAGCGTGAACCAATGAAGACTGAATGGATGGAAGCATTCCTCGTCACCGCGGAGACCGGTAGCCTGACGAAAGCAAGCGAAGTACTGCATATGACGCAACCGGCGTTAAGTAAACAAATCAAAAGTCTTGAGAGTGCACTTGAAGCCTCGTTGTTACACCGTTCAGCACATGGTGTTACGTTGACGACAGCTGGCGAAATCGTCTTTGAAGAGAGTCGTGAACTGCTTGACCGGATCGATCAGATGAAACGACGGATCGGTACGATTGACGAACGGACGACGTTGACACTCGGATCATGGCCAAGCGTCGCGATGACGTATCTCCCGCGTCACGTCTCGCGTCAAGCGGCGGCCCCGGATCTCAAATTAAAGACGGCGCATACGACGATCGATTTGATGCAAGGTCTTGAAGAACGGCGATACGATGCTGTCTTACTCGACGATCGTCACCATGTCCATCCGTATCATACGACGCATTTGTATACGGAGAACTTTTTGCTTTATGTGCATCAAGACGATGAACGATTTATAGGCTGTACGTCTGTGGCGTTTGAGCAAATTCGTGACGCCTCTTTCTTATCGCTTCCGATCGATTGCGATTCGACGAACATCCTAAAGGACGCGTTCATCGATAGAGGTGCTGTCTATCAAGCAGAAAACGAGATGGAATTTGGATCGAGCGTCCTCGGTTTCATCCGTGCAGGACTGGGTATCGCTCTATTGCCGGAGATTTTTCAAGATGGACTGTCACCTGAAATCAAGACGTTACCGGTCGACGGATTTGATGTCGTCCGCGAATTGTCACTCATCTCACGAGACGCCTCCCATCATGCGATCCTGCTTGATTTGCTCGGTCAATCGCGCTGAAGGTGCACTTGTAGTTCATGTCTCAGAACATCGACCTGATCTTGTGAAATCGCCGAGTCCGGTGTCTCACCGTACCGGACGAGATGATAGATCGATGGATCGAGCGTGACATCAATTCGTTGTAACCATTCGCCGACCGTCTCTTCGGAGCGGCGGCGTTTTTGTCGTGTCAGTTTTCGATCGAACGTTTGTAACAGACGGCGAATCTCTGACTCTGATTCTTCACCAACAAGTGTTTGTCGTATCGAACGATTTGGGGAAAACACCGTCGGCGGCTCCATTAAATCGTCGATTACAGTCTCTCGTCTGCGTCGTTTTCGCAAACGCTTCAAGAAGTAACGTACACTGAAGAGGACAGTCAGTAGTATGACAAGACCGACGACACCGTAAAAGGTAACAACTCCTAATGCATCCTTATCCGCAAATCCCCCGCTTTGGATGTCCATTTTTTGCTTGGTCGGTTTTCCTTCTTCCTTTCCGCCTCCATCAACCATAAATCGGGCTTGATAGGTTGCCGGATCATAAAAGAAATAACGATAGACTTCTGTACCGACTAGTTGAATCGCAGCAAGGCTCACGAGTGCTATACATAATGTCACAACTAAACCACGCTTCATCTCATCCCTCCTTTTCAATATTTTACCATCTCCACTTTGCTATGGAGTGATTTTTCTTTCTTTTCAGTCAATTTTTCATTAGAGTAAGTGGTGACTCTCAATAAAAGGACGTGACATCATGTATCTTCCAAGTTTTTCGTTAACCGATCAGACATTTCTTATCACTGGAGCTGGACGAGGCATCGGACGCGCGCTCGCCATCGGGATGGCAGAAGCCGGTGCTAACATCATTCTCGTCGCCCGGACGGAACGGGATTTGAAGGAGACGGCACAAGAAATCGAACGACTCGGTCGAACGGCTTACATCTTCCCGTGCGACATCACTGACCGGAAACAAGTCGTCGAGACGGTAGCTCGTGTCTACGAACAAGTAACGCAGATTGATGGGCTCGTCAACAACGCTGGAATGAACATTCGCTCGAAGGCACTCGATGTGACGGAAGACGAGTGGGAAACGATCCAACAGACTAATCTGAAATCCGCCTTCTTCTTTGCTCAAGAAGTTGGTAAACGGATGCAGGAGACAGGTGGAAGCATTCTGAACATCGCCTCGGTTGCTGGTCACGTCGCCTTACGGACCGGTGTCGTGTATGCGACGACAAAAGCGGCAATGATTCAGATGACGAAAGTACTGGCGCTTGAATGGGGACCACAAAATATTCGCGTCAATGCAATCGGACCGTGGTATTTTAAGACACCATTAACAGAACCATTGCTGGAAGATCCTACATACCTGCAAGAGATCGTTGACGTGACACCGCTCGGTCGAGTCGGTGAATTAGAAGAACTGGTTGGACCAGCTGTCTTCTTATCGTCTGCTGCAGCCCGTTACGTGACCGGACAAACGCTTTATGTCGATGGTGGGATGACGATTAAAGGTTTTTAAAGACAGAAGAAGACGGATGCGCATCTGCCCATCCGTCTTCTCGTATCTGAAAGGAGTTTCATCATGTCAAAACGGATTGCACTCGTCGCTGGCGCCTCCCGTGGTGCCGGACGTGGCATCGCATATGCCTTGGGTGACGCTGGAACGATTGTCTACATCACGGGACGGAGTACGAATGAACAGACAACGGACAACCGTAGAGAGACGATCGAAGAGACAGCTGCTGGTGTCACAGCACGCGGCGGACTTGGCATTCCCGTCGTTTGTGACCATACGAATCAAATGGACATCGATCGTCTGATTCAGCAGATTCAGCACCAACATGGTCGAATCGATCTCCTCGTCAACTGCGTGTTCGGTGGTTCGGAAAGCCACTTGCCGTCTGGAACCGGACGACGGTTTTGGGAGCGACCACCGGAACATTGGGACGCGATGATGTCTGCCGGACCAAAAGCGTATTTGTGGACGATTCGGGCTGCGATGCCATTGCTACAACAAAGTCCAGCTGCGCTCGTCATCAATTTGACGTCATTCACTCCAAATCAGATGGCGGGAAACCTCTATTATGATTTGGCGATGCAAACGATTAATCGGATGACGCACGTCATGGCGCAGGAGTTAGCTCAGACGACCATCTCCGTTATCGCGCTCTGCCCCGGTTTCATGCGGACGGAACGGGTTGTCGATGCCGGTTTCGCGAGTGCCGCGACTGAATCGACGACCTATATCGGACGAGCCGTTACAGCGCTGATGGCGGATGACGATGTTAGCCGTTATTCTGGACAAGCCGTCTTCGTTGCCGATCTCGCGAAGACCTATCACTTTACGGATCAGGACGGGACGCAGCCACTACCGTTTTGAGCTATACCGTTTGAGGAGCGTGAACTATGTGTCCTGAAGATAATCAATTGATTTCGATCGCTCTATCACGATTTGGGATTTCATATGATTCTGCTCTAGATCATTCAATCTCTTTATCGACTTTCGGAATTCATGGTGACAAACATTATCGAATAATCTGTAATAGTAACGCTTATTCTTTACGCCTTCTTGCGGATGATCGATATAGTTCTGAGACAGAACTTGCCTCTGCATCTGATTTGAATCAGCAATTATACGCAACTGATAGGATACGTGCACACGGACTCCCCTTCATGAAACGCGTCCAACCGACAACTGACTCAAATACATTTTCATTGATTCGGGATGATGCTGGTCAAGCATGGCGCTGTGTCCTCTTTGATTGGATAGACGGCACACATATTACTGCACAAACTAAATCATCTGCGTCAAAAATGGGTGCGTTGCTCAGTCAGCTACATGATATACCGGTCGATTCACAATTTTCTTTTCCGGTCGTTGACCATACCGTCGCCTACCAAAAATGGCATCATGATCTATCAAAGTTGGGTACTGTCATCACCTCAATAGACCAACAAAGGTTAGGTAACTATCTCGATCTCGTCCAGTTCCATATCTATCAGGCACAACGCAGATTGAAGAACGATGTGCTACCTGTATTATCAACAGACCTCAATACACTAAATATATTATGGAAGAACAATCATATCGTCGGAATCGTTGATCATGAGCATATCGGTTACTCTGATCGTATACAAGACCTCGCATGGATCCTTAAATGGTACGCACGTAATGAAGGGATTCATTCTTTTAGCGTGTCCCCTGAACTAGCGCAAACGATTTTAGAAAACTATGACATGAATATTTTTGATCACGATGATTTTGTTCGACTTAAATCGTTACTCTGGCTTTCGGGTTGTTTCAATTTTCATTTCGTTCGACAAACATTTAATCTTTTATCTGATTCTATCGTTTCAAACGAGGAATTGAGCAATCACCTAGAACGTTACCGTCAAAGAGGAAAAGCTCTCCTCTCACTACTAGCTAGTTGATCAATCGAAGGACCATGTCACTTCCGTTCCGGTCGTGCTGGATCAAAGACCTCTTTCGCATCAAAGAATGGATCGAGGACGCTCGTCTTTCCAGCAACGGCTTGACGTAAACGAATCCCATCAACGTTGATTCGAGCTTGGCGGAAGTAGTCGGGTCCAACTTGTTTCCACGCATGTTGACTCGCATCAACATTGAAGAAATAACGGAAACCGCTATCGATGAGTAAACGATATTTCTCACCCGAATACTCATGCCAATCCCCGACATCACTGCCATATGGATAAATCAGTTGCGTCGTTTTTCCGATCAGCGGAGCAACGTCCTGTTTGTAGCGTTTAAGATCCGCACGAATCGTCGCGACTGATTCTTTTCCGACCCAAATATGTCCGTACGTATGACTCGCGAACTGCCAGCCGTCCTCTTTTAATGCGATGGCGGTCTGTTTCGCTTGTTTTCGTGCCGTCTCGACCTGTTTATTGTGTCCATATTGATTGTAGGAGGAACGATACCCGAGCACCCCGTTATAACCTGTGATACCAAGCAACCCTTTTGCTCCTTTATAGGAAAAGTCAGGATGCGACTGGACGAACGCATCGACGATTGGTACGAGATCATAGGCATCATCCGGCTTTCCAACCATCGCGTTGACGATTTTGCCATCCTTCACTTTTAAATTCTTCGCAAATCCATCGCCTTTCATGTATTCGTAATAATTGACGTCGTCCTGCGAGAGCACGAGCGGGTGTTTTCCTTTTGGTAAACGGACGGGTGTCTCGACGATCTTCCCGTTCACCTCTTTTGCTAAATCTGTTGGTCGGACGAGTACGTAGTTGTTTTTGTACAACGCATCCAAGATCCGTTCGAACTCCTGTTGTGTCACCATGTAATCATCGTATCCCGCTTCCTTCCGGTCACCGTCAAATGCTTGGTTTGGATCAGCAATCAATGAATGGAAAAAGAGATGTGGCACAGGTTTCGTCACAGGCAGGAGCGCCTGCTTTTTCTGTTCGTATTCCTCTTCCCTCTGTTTCGTCTCTTTTGTGCGGACGGGTTTCAACACTTTGATCGCCCGGTCATAATCGTACTGGGCAGCGTAACGATCAGCACGCTGTATCGTCTTTTCTATGTATGCCTGTTGCGAAGCTTGTCTTTTTTGCTGTGTCTCTCGTGGTTTTTCCGACTTTTTCTCGCTGACTTCGCTTTCCCCACATCCACTTAGTAGCAGACTCAGCGCCACACCGCCAATGATCCAGTTTCGTCTCATGTTTTTCGACCCCTTCATCAATTTTGACGTTTTCATTCCCCTCTATTCTAACTGTTCCCGATTGTTCAGTCGATTAACTACTTTTTTGAGTCATTCCGTTTCGTTATGACTGTCCATCCAAAGCGGAACTTCCGCTCCTTCATCTTGAGGTGTTTAATGGAGGACGTAATGAAATTCACGGAGGTGCAACAAGATGATAGAAAAGAACTTAATTAATGGTGAATGGTACGACACAACAGAAACGATTCCGGTCTACGACCCAGCAACGAAAGAACTGCTCGGACATGTTCCGGCAAGTTCAGCGGAAGACGCACAACGTTCCGTTGATGCAGCGAGCGAAGCATTCGTCAAGTGGTCAAACGAAACTGCAGACACACGTGCGAATTTAGTCGATGCCTGGTATCGCTTGATCAACGAACACCGTGAGGAACTCGCCCGGATCATGACGACAGAACAAGGGAAACCGTACGTCGAAGCACTCGGTGAAGTCGATTACGGCAATCAATACGTCCGTTGGTACGCTGAAGAAGCACGCCGGATTTACGGTGAAACGATTCCGGCTTCTGTTCCAGGAAAACGACTCTTCGTCGAAAAAGAACCAGTCGGTGTCGTCGCAGCGATCACACCATGGAACTTCCCGGCAGCGATGATCACACGTAAACTTGCACCGGCTCTTGCAGCGGGTTGTACGATTGTCCTTAAACCATCGGAAGAAACACCGTTTACAGCACTTCGCCTCTTTGAATTAGCAGAAGAAGCAGGTATCCCTAAAGGTGTCATCAATGTCCTAACAGGTGACGCGGCAACAATCAGTGGTGTCTGGCAAGCCGATTCCCGTGTCCGGAAGATCACGTTCACAGGTTCAACAGCCGTCGGGAAATTGATCATGCGTCAAGCAGCCGATACGATGAAAAAACTATCACTTGAACTCGGTGGTCACGCACCCTTCATCGTCACGGAAAATGCGGATCTCGATAAAGCCGTCGAAGGCGCGATGCGCTCGAAATTCCGAAATGGTGGACAAGCGTGTGTCGCGACGAACCGCTTCTATGTGCAAGCATCTGTACTTGATGCATTCACGGAAAAATTCACAGCAGCCGTCAAACAACTGCAAGTCGGTAATGGGATGGACGCTGACTCGACAGTTGGTCCATTAATCAATGCGAAAGCCGTCGCAAAAGTCAAAGCACACATCGATGACGCTGTCGCAAAAGGAGCAACGATCCTGACTGGTGGTACGATTGACGAATCTGTCGGCTACTTCGTCACACCGACCGTGCTTGCCAATGTCACTGAAGATATGCTTTGCATGCAGGAAGAAACGTTTGGTCCGCTCGCACCGATCTCTGTCTTTGAGACGCTTGATGAAGTCATCGAACGGGCGAACAACACACCATACGGACTTGCGGCTTACGCGTTCTCTGAACGCATCGATGAAGCATTGATGCTCGGAAAACGACTCGAATACGGGATCGTCGGTCTGAACGATGGTGCGCCATCAGCTGCACAAGCCCCATTTGGTGGCTATAAAGAGAGTGGTCTTGGCCGTGAAGGTGGCGTCTACGGCATCGAAGATTATCTCGAAGTCAAATACTTGTCGCTCGGTTAATCCATCAGACATTTCGTTTGAAACGAACCATCTTTATTCATAGGTAACCCCTCATTTCTAAATCGAAATGAGGGGTTTTTGTACGGCTGATGCTTACATACTATTTTGTAAGGTATGATTGAATTCAAATGATTATACGAAAAGGAGTGATTAAACAATGGATGTCATCACATTCGGGCAGAGACAACAGAACCAACACTACATCACGAGACCTGCTGTTTATGCGGTCATGCGCGACCCTCAAACAGGTAAAATCGCCGTCATTCAAAAAAAGGACGGTATGTTGTTTCTTCCAGGTGGCGGTATCGAGACCTATGAGACGTATAAAGACTGTCTTACAAGAGAGGTACTAGAAGAAACGGGGATGGACGTCGAAATCGGTGATTTCATCGGACGAGCCAATCAATATTTCTATTCAAAAAATGAAACGACATATTATTTGAATGAAGGGCAGTTCTATCGTTGCG
This sequence comes from Exiguobacterium sp. s78, assembly GCF_018618985.1. Lineage (NCBI taxonomy): Bacteria > Bacillati > Bacillota > Bacilli > Caryophanales > Exiguobacterium > Exiguobacterium sp. s78. The sequence continues at coordinate 1,168,454 of NZ_JACSNB010000001.1, read as the reverse complement.
ATGCTGGGCAGAAAATTCAAAGTCCAATCGAGGATGATCATGCCTTACGATGGATCGACCCGGTTGAAGCAATCGAACATCTATTTCACGACCATCAACGCTACGCAGTCCAAAAGACGCTATACATGATTTAAATCAAGACGCACAAAAGGAGCACGATTCTCTTTTTCAGAGAAAACGTGCTCCTTTTAAATATGTGACAAACGAACAGTCTCGTTGTTATTCGACGTATTCGTAGAGAACGACACTCTCGATGTAGTGAATGAAGCGACGTAATTCCTTCTCCTCTTCGTTCGAGAGATCCCCTTCTTTCGACATATTCGCGATTTCAAGACGCTGAACTTCGATCGCTTTCAAGCAAAGTTCTTCTTTTTGCTGATCGACGTCCTTGCCACCGATTGGTGACGACCAACGCGTATGTTTGAAGCGAAGTCGTTTATAGAATTCCAGCACACTTTGAACGACGTCTGGTGGGTACGATGAGCGGCAATTCTCGAGACGTTCGATCACTGTGCCCATTACCTTTTCATACAGTTCATGCTCGACTTGTGTCATTTGAATCAACGCATCAGACGACATGTTCGATCGTTTCCGTTTCCACCACAATTTACGAATCGGTTGGACGATTTGGAAACGCGAATCCTTGCCGATCGCCTTACGACGGTTTTCGATCGAGCGGAAGACATCCTTCTTCAACAGATCCGGCACCTTGTGCTCAGCGACGAAACGTTTTGATTCTTCCTTTTCCCACTGGACGGCTTCCAGTCGCAATGCTTTCAATTGATCATTGAATTGATCGAGCTCTTCCTGACTTTTTTCCTGTGCCCGAAGTAACCGAAGCATGACATGATACTCATTAAGGAGATCAAACGCAACGACCGCATTATCTTCGTCCGTCACTTGTTTGATTTCTGAGATTGCACGGCGAATCATTCGTTGTTTTTGAGCGTTCAAGTCGAGTGCAATCGGTGTTGACGCTTCTCCCCGGTTCAAGACCGGTAAGAGAATCGTTGCGAGAACGAGTGTATAGATGATGACACCCGCTGCAAGGAAGATGATCAATGAGCGTTCCGGGAAGGCTTCGCCGGACTCCGTCAAGAACGGTAATGACAAGACCCCTACCATCGTGATCGTTCCGCGAACCCCGACCAGTGTCGTGATTAAATCTTGTTTGAAGGACGGTCGACGATGATCGCGGTCCTCTTTTTTAAAGAACCGATGATCGAACCAATTGAAGAACATCGTCCAGACGAGACGGATCGCGAGAATGAATGAACCGATTTCGATGACATATAGCATGAGACGCCAGTTGTTGATCGCATCATCTGCAAAAATCTCGCGTGTCGCTTCCGGCAACGTCAAACCGAGCAATAAGAAGATAATCCCGTTTAACGTATACGCAATCATCGTCCAGATGTTATCCGTCAACGTCTGCTCTTGTGCAAAGAACGTTTCCGTCCGTTCTTTGATCAAGGCATGCAAGATACCACCTGTCACGACGGCGATGACGCCTGACGCGTGAAACCCTTCTTCGGCGATGAAGAAGATGATGAATGGCGTTAAAATTTGCAATAAGGCATAAAAGACGACATCTTCAATGCCGGCGCGACGCAAGCGAACCTTGAGAAAGTTCATCGCGAGTGAAATCGTCAATCCGATCAATGCTCCGACGATGAACATGTAGAAGAACTCAGTCGTTGCGCTTTGAAGCGAGAAATACCCCGTGACGACAGCAGCGACCGCATAACTGAACGCAACGAGTCCCGATGCGTCATTGATCAGCGATTCTCCACGGACGAGCGTCAGAATCTGTTCTGGAATCTGGACACGTTTCGCAATCCCGTTGACGGCAATCGGATCGGTCGGCGATAAAATCGCAGCTAAAGCAAAGGCAGCAGCGACTGGAATAACTGGAATCAACCAGTTGATGAAGTACCCTCCGACGATCGTCGTCAACAAGACGAGAATGATCGCGTTCCCGAAGATCGCTGTCCGCATCCGCCATAAATCTTCTCGTGGGAAGTGAGAACTATCGTTGTAAAGTAACGGTGCGATGAATAAGAGGAGGAACCACTCGGATTCGACCTCGATTGTCAAGCCACTCATCAGGAGAGCGGCGACGGTTCCGGCAATGATTTGAATCAACGCCGTTGGGATGAAACGGATGTAATGTCCGATGACTTGCGTCAATAAAATAAGCGCAAGCATCAATAAAATCAATGATAGTGTTTCCATGGAAGACCCCTTCCTCTATTGTTTCTTTCTACCTATATCCTAACATAGTTTTTTAATCAATCCTGTCCGAACGCCTTATCGGACCGTTGCACAGCAATCATTTCTTCTGCTTGACGAATCAACTGCTCCCGGAGTTCGAGTGGTTCAAGGACTCGCACTTCCGGACCGAGCCGCATCAATTGGCGTCCGAGATACGGCAGTTCGGTTTCCGGAACCAACCATGTTCGTTCCGACTGAATCGGTAAAATCCCCTCTAGCAACCGTTCGCCTAATGGTGATACTTCCAGTTTCACCGTCGTCATCGGTACACGTGTCATGTCTTGTTCCAAATCTGAAAAGGTTAACTCGGTTGCTGGCAACTCATGAAGCGTCACGTCTTTGATCCGATCAACACGGAACTGGCGATACCCTCGATTCGTCTGTCCATAGAAGTACCAGCGATTCTGTTCGAACGATAAACCAATCGGATCTACGACGATCATGCGTTGTCCTTTTGTCGTCTCATACAGAATATTCCCCATCCGTCCGCTCTCTAACAAGTCGAGTAACGCTGGATTTTGCGGCGACGGTGGTGTGTCGACCGTTTGAAAGCGAAAGCGGTCTTTCCATTTTACAATCTGTTGCTCCGTCATTTTCGGTAACTCGTTCGCATAGCGTTCAGCGACTTCCTGTCGAATCGTACCGAATGGAAAATCGGGAATCTGTCCGACCCATTCCAGAAGGATGAATAAGACAATCGTCTCTTCATCCGTCAAGACGAGTGGCGGCATGTTCCGGTGCGGCAGCATCCGGTAACCCCCCGCTACGCCTGGTTCGCTGTAGATCGGATAACCATTTGCTTCAAGTACCGTCATGTCCCGTTGAATCGTCCGGATCGACACCTGACATTCTTCCGCAAGCATCCGTGCAGAGAAGTGTTCCCCCCGGTTTAACAAGCGGACTAAACGCCATTGTCTCGTATTCATACATTTCCTCCTCAAATAACGACATCTTTTGTCGTCATTATACGCTAAGATGAAGTCACACGATGCAAAAGGAGGAATTATGGATGTCACAACCTACGACCGTTCTTTATATCGCTTGTAGTCTTGACGGGAAAATTGCCAGACTCGATGGTTCACTTGATTGGTTATTTGCCGTTGCCGGAGACGGGGATAATGGTTATCAAGCGTTCTATGATCAAGTCGGTGCCGTCATCATGGGACGAAAAACATATGATGAAGTCCTACAACTCAGCGAGACATACCCTTACGCAGATATTCCGAGTTATATCTATAGCCGGACGCAACGAACGTCTGAGACGGTCACCTATACGGATGAACCGCTCGATCAACTGCTCGACCGGATTTCGCCAACGATCGAAGGTAACGTTTGGCTGATCGGTGGTGGCGAGTTGATTCAAGAAGCGTTGCGCTTAAAGCGCATCCGCTCGATTGAACTGGCGATCGCCCCTGTCATCCTTGGAACAGGTATCCCGCTGTTTCCGGAAGGAACGAATGAAACCAATCTTCGTTTGACAGCGAGTCGCCATTCGGGACAATTCCTGATGGCGACGTATAAAGTCTTGACTTAAACAACAACAACCGGTTCGGGAAAGCGAACCGGTTGTTCGTTTATATCAGTCAGGCATTTTTCTTCGTCTTTTTCGCTTTTGGTTCCGTCCACTTGAAGATTTTATTCATGACGTTGTAAATCCGTTTTGATTCCTTCGTCATCAACGGTCCGAGAATGGCGAGAATCAAGACATATAAAGCAGAGAATGGTGACAAGATATCCATCAATCCACCGGCGATTCCGAGATTCGCGACGATGATCGAGAACTCCCCGCGCGAGACGATCGTCAAGCCGATGTTTGAGGATGCTTTGTGTGACAAGCCTGCTTTACGTCCCGCAATCATACCCGCCACGTAGTTCCCGATGATCGTGATGACGACGGCACCGAGTGCGAGCCAGACGGCGTCAAGTAACATCGTCGGATCGATGCTCAATCCGAAACTGAAGAAGAAGATCGCACCGAAGAAATCACGGAATGGTACGACGAGATGTTCGATCCGCTCACCTTGGTCGGTTTCTGAGAAGACGAGGCCGAGTAACAACGCCCCGATTGCTTCTGCAACATGAATCGTTTCCGAGAATCCGGCGATGAAGAACAAGGCAGCAAAGACGACGATGATGAAGACTTCATCCGAGGCGATCTTCAGCATCTTATTCAAAAGCGGTGTTGCCTTCCGAGCGACGATGAAGAACAACAACATATAGCCGAGGGCGATCAAGATCGATGTGAGGGATGCGAGTAATGTCGTCCCACCACCGAGAAGCAGTCCCGATAAGACCGACAAGTAGACAGCGAGGAAAATGTCCTCGAACATGATGATTCCAAGAATCAATTCCGTCTCCGTGTTACCAGTCCGGCGGAGATCAACGAGGACTTTCGCCACGATCGCACTCGAGGAGATCGTAATGATTCCGGCGATGACGAGTACTTCATAGAGTGGGAATCCGGCGATGAATCCATAGAGTAAACCACCTGTAAAGTTAATCGATAAATAGATCGTTCCGCTCGTGACGATCGATTTTCCAGACCGGATCAACTTACCGATCGAGAACTCGAGTCCGAGATAGAACAAGAGGAATAGGACGCCGATTCGTCCGAGGAAACTGATGAACTCAGCACTTTCAATGAACTTGAAGTCTAGTATCCCGATTGTCGGAGCGTGCGGTCCAACAATCATCCCGAGAATAATCAGAAACGGGATGATTGAGAAATTGAGTCTGTTCGCGAGCACTGCCGCGATCGCCACTAAGATAAGCGCGGTACCGACTTCAAATATGAGATGATCCATATATTATCCGCCTCCTTCGATTGAGAATAATGCTTTCGTGATGTGACGGACGTTTTGACGTTCTCCTGACAGGACAATCGTATCTCCCGCTTCAAGGCGCGTTTCTGGTCCAGGATTTAACGATTTCGAACGGTCATGTTTAAGCACTGCAATGATCGAGATGTCATATTGGTTACGGACATCGAGTTCCCCAATCGTTCGATTGTTGACCTTTGAATCCTGACCGACTTTGAACCACTCGATGACGAGATCATCAAACGCGAGTTCAATTTTTTCAAGATCCTTTGGCTTATAAGATAATCCTCCGAGAATCCCTGCCATCTGACGAGCTTCTGCATCATTGAACGTCACGCTCGAGATGCTCTCATCAAAATCATCGTCATCATAATGATGCATTTCGCGTCGTCCGTCGTCATGGACGATGACGACCACCTTATCTCCTCGTGTCGTGATGCCTTCGAACTTCCGTCCGATTCCTGGTAAATCTACTTCTCGCATATCCATCTGTTATTTCCTCCTTTTTATTTTTTACAAATGATGATTCGCTTTGTGGATGAGCGTCTTGAACGTCTCATCGCTCAATATATCTTGAAGGTCATGCAGCTGTTTCAAATCCGCTTTCGCCATGATGACAAACCCGTCCTCCTCAATGAATGCCACGCGATCTCCTTCCTCCACTTGCAAGGCCTGCCGAATTTTTTTGGGGATGGTGATCTGTCCTTTTGACGTTAACTTTGATAGCTCCATCACGAACTTCCTTCTTTCTGTGTTTTTTCTTGTATTCCTTACTTCCTTACTTTTCTTATTTCCAATATAACATAGTTCTAAACTTATTCCGAGTGTTTTGCTTTGAATTAAAATTTAAAAATCGATTTTCTTTTTGTTCAACCGTATTCATACGATTATTTTCAAGACATCTTACAATAAACATAGAAAAACGCATCCTAATCTAAATGGATGCGTTCTTCGTCTTATTGTTATTCGGAGGTGATTTTATGTCGCAATTATTTTCAATTGCGTTTGTAATCTATATTTTATCGTTGATCATGGCAGCGATCTATCTTGTCCATAAACGAATCGTACCAGCTATAGTCGCTGGCTTAACAATTCTCTTCCTGATTCCAACCGTCAGTTGGACCGTCATGGTACTTTTTGTATTCGCTTTATTCGTCACACCAGTCATGGATTGGTTTGAAGGTTTAGAAAGTCTGATTAACCTGATGTGGATTGGTCTGTTGAACGGATGCTGCTACATATTATTCGGGATCGTCAAATGGGTCATTTCAATGATTCGGAGATGATTCTTTGACCAGAACTATCTTTAGCCCTTTTTCACCTAAGTGATGGAAGGAACGTTCAATCGCTGTTTCGATGTATCCGTCCAATTGATGCGGCAACAAGATATCATATTCTTGTGGCAGAACGGTTCGTCGGTCCTCTTCTACCTCGCTAACAAATTGTGGAAGTGCTTTCCACCTCGACTGTACACTCACTTCGTGAAGCGCTCCGTTGATCGCTTGTTCATTCCAGTTCACGAACGGAGCGATGCGTGTATTGTACCGCCTAAAATCATCATGATATCTTGAACCGATCGAGGCGTCGGCTATGATCGCTTGCCGCAACCAGGTCATATAAAATCCGCGTAACCAAATATCGTCTGCTATCAGATGGACGTAATAGCCAATTCGAAAAGATGGATCCCAAGACGTCGAGTCTCTCCAAAATGCTTCGTAGTCAATTGTTCGTGTCCCGTTCGCTAATTCACCCGTATAATAGTGGGCTTGCTCCTTCTCGTCATGGCGTGCATCAGGAGCGATCGTACCTATAAGGAATCGAGCAGGGTCTAGTTCCGGAAGTAACGTAATCAATCGTTGTCCGATGTAGGCATGCATCAGTCGTGAACCCATCGCTTACCTTCCTTCATAATCACTGCGCGTGATCGCATAAATCTTTAAGTCCCAGAAACGCTCTTTAACGAATAAAGCACTCCGCGAGACTCCTTCGAACGTCATACCGATCTTTTCCATGACACGAGCAGATCCATCATTTGCAACAAAACAACGGGCTTGAATGCGCTCGAGTCCGAGTGTCTCAAAACCGTACTGTACGAGACGCGCTGCTGCTTCCGGCATCAAACCCTTCCCCCAGTAATCGCGCGACAGCGCATAACCGAGTTCTGCTTGCTGTTGCTCAAACGAGACTTTGATGAAATCAATCGTTCCGATGACTCGTCCGTTCGTTTTGTCTTCAATCGCCCAAGGTGCCGGATTCCCTAGTTCGTATTGGCGAAGGATGTGATCGACGAATTGCTCAGAATCCGTGAGGCTTTTATGCGCATGCCAGCTGACATATCGCGCCGTCTCTTCATCTTTCGTGTAGGCATAGATATCTGCTGCATCTTCTGTGCGAACCGGTCGCAAACGGAGTCGCTCCGTTTCAAGTACAGGCAAAGCTTGATATAAATCGATGGTCGTTAACATGATTGAACCCTTCTTCCTTTGATTTTTTCCAAGTATACCCACTCTTCTATAAAAAGTATAGAGATATACGAAAACGTTATCAGAATTTTCTGGTATACTATTGGAAAATGATGTAAGAAAGGGTGTTGTCATGTCTTCTAGGGAACGAACGCTCTTAAGTGCGCTCGGTATTTCACAGTTTGGTGACTTCATTTATCTCGTTGCGATCAACGTATATATCTATCGATTGACCGGCTCAGCGTCAGCCGTTGCTGCCCTGTGGATCATCAGTCCAGTCGTATCTCTCGTCATCAAGTCGTTCGCAGGAGGTTGGGTCGACCGATCCGACTTACGTCGACTGTTGATTCAGACTGATGTGTTGCGTGCTTTCTTAATCGGTATCATGCCATTTCTACCATTATCGTTGCTTTACATCGACTTGATCGCCTTAGCCATCATCAAAGCGGTCGTTGAACCGGCAACGTTGACCTACATCACGACGCTTGTTCCACAAAACGATCGGACGTCGTTTAATGCCTATCGTAGTCTGATCACGTCAGGTGCCTTTTTGATTGGTCCGGCTCTCGCTGGAGGACTGCTCTATGTTACTTCTGCTGATGTTGCCATTTGGCTCAACGCTGTCTCGTTTCTCGGATCAGCTGTCCTGCTGATGCGCTTGCCGCGTTTTACCGCTTCGGTCGAACGAGGGATGCGGCTGCAAGACATTATATCCGATTGGCGGCTTGTCTATCAGTTCAGCAAAAGCGCACGCTACGTGATCGGATTATACATCCTCGCGATGCTGATGATGATTGCGACACTTGCACTTGATACGCAAGAAGTCGTCTTTTTACAGCGAAGCATCGGCTTATCGGAAACCGATTATGGTTTACTGATGAGTCTGACTGGGATCGGTTCCGTCGCCGGCAGCTGGGTCGTCGCCCGCTACGCCAAAACACTCTCCGTTCGGATGATGCTGACGATTGGCTATGTGTTCGTCGCCGTCGGTTACATGCTGTATGCGAGTGCGAATTCGTTTTCAATCGTCTGTACTGGTTTCTTGTTGCTCGGTTGTTTCCACGCATTTGCGGGAACCGGTTTCCTGACGTTCCAACAGACGAATATTCCACTCCACTTAATGGGACGCTTTACGAGTCTATACGGTGTCGGTGTCAGTCTGCTACAGATTCTAGCGATCGTCGCAATCGGTCTGCTCGGTGACATCTGGTCGATTCGTTTCAGTACGATTCTATTTGCCGGTCTCCTCGTGATCGTGACGATCTGTTTCCTTGGATGGGTTCTCCTCCCGCGCAAGCAACAGTATTTCGCAACGAACGAGATCAACGAAGAACAACATGCCTAAAAAACAGGGAACCCCGTCAACGCGGTGTTCCCTGTTTGAGTTGCTGTTTCATCACTTCTGCGTGTGCGACGAGCGGAAAAGATCCATCTTGTAATTGTTTCTGCAGTTGTTTGGCTTCCACCCAAGCGAGCGCATATTCCGCTTCTGAGACAATCCCTTGCTCCCGTGCTGCTTCCAGTTCATCCACATCGACTAACAAGACTTGTCCCGATGGCAAGGCGATGAGATCGAGAAACAGATCCTCCCAGTAGACTCGTCCGTCCTCTAATCCGGTACGTAGACAGATATCGATATAGGTTTGTACTAACTGACCCGTGGCGTCATACATCGAGGTCACGGCATGATGGGCATCGATTGGGAATTGTTGTACCCAGACGTACCCAGACGTAACCAGCGTCAGCGATTCGAACTATTTCGTCACCATAACGGACATCTAACGGTGAAGTGACTTCAATCAGTTGAAGGAGTGTCACATGTCCGTTGAACACCTCGTTTTCTACCTGTTCATGAACATAGTGTCGTTGTGTGATGCGACGCCAGTCACGTCGATCGGCATAGCGTTTTTTGATCATTTACCGGTCCCCCGTTTTTTCCTTAGTGTGCCATACCCCACTTCTTTCTTATTCTAATTCTTTAAAAAAAGGGGCAACGGATTTTTTCCGTTGCCCCTTACTTCATCATTTTGCCGTCTCTGAACCGTATAACGCAGCACCATTCGTCTCGATGACGTGACGGTACCAATCGAACGAGTCTTTTTTCATCCGTTCCATTGATCCGTTGCCTTCGTTATCCCGATCGACATAGATCATGCCGTAGCGTTTTTTCATCTCACCTGTCGTAAAGGAGACGATGTCGATGACGCCCCACGGCGTGTAGCCAATCAATTCGACGCCATCTTCGAGCACGGCTGCTTTGAACGCTTCGATGTGCGCACGCAAGTAATCGATCCGCGCTGTATCATGAATCTGACCATCCTCGATCGTATCAATCGCACCGAAACCGTTCTCGACGATGAACAACGGAATCTGATAGCGGTCGTACAGACGATTCATCGCATAGCGCAGACCAACCGGATCAATCGCCCAGCCCCAGTCGCTCGACTGGATATATGGGTTCTCGACACCATTCGCGAGACCACCGTTGACGATGTTGCCCGTGTTATTGACGACAGCATCATGTTTGACGGTCGTCGACATGTAGTAACTGAATCCAAGATAATCGACCGTTCCGTTTCGTAAGATTTCTGCGTCACCGTCTAGGATCGGAATATCATACCCTTCCCGTTTGAACTCATTCAACGCATAAGACGGATAGTAGCCGCGGACTTGGACGTCTGGGAAGAAATAGCGCTGACGCATCGATGTCTCAGCGAGCAGGATGTCTTCCGGGTGCGATGAGTACGGATAGATCGGTACGTGTGAGACCATTGCTCCGATTTCGAAGTCCGGGTTGATCGCTTTCCCTTTCGCGACGGCAAGTGCACTTGCGAGTAACTCGTGGTGTCCCGTTTGATACATGACTTCCATCGCGTTCTCTTCCGGGTCGAGGAGGACACCGGAATTCGTCCAGAGGAATAATGGATTGCTGACGTCCATCTTGTTGTTGATCTCATTGAACGTCATCCAGTACTTAACCTTGTCTTTGTAACGTGTGAAACAGACTTCCGCGAATTTTTCGAAGAACAGCGCTACTTTTCGGTTTCGGAATCCACCGTATTCACGTGCGAGGTGGAGTGGCATCTCAAAGTGCGACAATGTGATGATCGGTTCGATGCCGTATTTCAGTAATTCGTCGAAGACGTCATCATAGAACTTCAGTCCTTCTTCGTTCGGTTCTGTCTCGTCCCCGTTCGGGAAAATCCGACTCCAACCGATCGATGTCCGGAGACACTTCAGTCCCATCTCAGCGAACAGCGCGATGTCCTCTTTATAACGATGATAGAAATCAATCGCTTCATGGTTCGGATAAAATTCATCCTCTTCTACTTGATCCGTGATGCGACGAGCGACACCGTGCGCCCCTGCCGTCAATACATCGACGACGCTCGGTCTTTTTCCACCAGCGTTCCAGCCGCCTTCGAATTGATGCGCTGCTAACGCACCGCCCCATAAGAAATCGTTTGGTAATGTCTTCATCTTCATGTCCTCCTTCTATTTCTCTTACTTGATGATCGTCAAGATTTCTGTGTTTGCCGTCGTGACCGTCTCGTCCGTCGGTAGGATTTGCGCATAACTCTGCGTGTTCGTGATAATGATTGGCGTGATTGTCTCAAGTCCATGCGCTTCAATCGCTGTCGCATCAAACGTTACGAGTAGATCGCCTGTCGTCACGGATTCGCCTTCTTTGACGTGAAGCGTAAACGGTTTACCGTCGAGCGTCACGGTCTCAAGACCGACATGGATCAAGACTTCGACACCACTCGTCGAGCGTAATCCGATCGCGTGACCTGACGGGGCGACCATGACGACGGTACCGTCAAACGGAGCCGTGACCCGGTTGTTCGTCGGACGAATCGCTACCCCTTGTCCCATCGCACCGGAAGCAAAGACAGGATCCGGTACATCTGATAAAGCAACGATTTTTCCTTCAAGTGGTGCGCGAAGCGTCTCTTCGTTTGTCAGAGTTGCGCTGACTTCCTGTTTTGCAACTGGTGTCGCTGTACTTTCAGGTGCTACGACTGGAGCAGCCTGCTCCCCGAAACCGAACACTTGAATCAAGACGATCGGTAGAATCAAGGCAATCGCCGTTCCGATCAATAAGCCGATGATCGACGATGGATAGTCGGAATCGATGCCGTTGACGAGCGTCAATGGTCCCGGTAATCCGGCGTAGGCAAAGTAATACGGTTTAAAGAAACTTGCCGTGACAGCGCCGATTGCTCCCGAGATACAGCCATAGATGAACGGTTTTTTAAAACGGAGCGTCACCCCATAGATAGCCGGTTCCGTGATACCGAAGATACCTGTCAGTCCGGCTGAAACCCCGACTTTTTTCGTTTCTTTGTTACGTGCTTTCAAGATGACCCCGATGACAGCACCGATTTGGGCGATGACAGCAATCGTTTGGTAGGCTTGGAACGAGTCGCGACCATATTGCTCAAAGTTTGCGAGCACCATCGGCGTGACACCCCAGTGGACACCGAAGATAACGATGACTTGCCAGAAGCCACCGATGATGAGACCAGCTACCGCAGGAGCATTCTCCGCTAAGTAGTTATACCCGTTTGCGATCCCTTCTGCACCAAGTGTCGTGATCGGTCCGATCAAGAGAATCGTAAGCGGCACCATCAACACCATGCTGAAGAATGGAACGAACAACGGACGAATGACTTCATGAATCGTCTTGTTCAGGAATCGCTCAACATAGGACAAAATCCAGACGAGGAATAATGGCGGTAAGACCGATGACGTATACGTCGTACCGGATAAAGCGATTCCTAGGAACGTGATGGATTCACCGGCAGTGATGCGTGCTGCGATATCTGCCCATGTTGGACTGACCAGTGCCGCACTACAGGCGACCGCGATGAAGGCGTTGACCTTAAAATGATTCGCTGCCGTGATGGCAATGAAAATCGGCAAGAACGTAAATGGTGCCCATGAGATGAAGCTGAAGACTTCATAAGTACCTGTCTTCGCAAATGCCGGAAAAGCGAGCGTCGTCAAAATCAAAGTTCCCTGCAGAATCCCCGCTGCAGCTAAGATGTAGACGAACGGTGCAAAGACGGCTGACATCGTCGCAATGATTCGGTTGAGGACCGTCCCTTTCGGCGCCTCTTCCGTTTCTGGTTGCTCCAAATCGACGAGCTTCAAAAATTCTTGATGGACTTCTCCGACGTGTTGACCAATGACGACCTGAAACTGCCCGCCAGACTCAACGACCGTAATGACGCCAGGTAGTGCACTGACTGTTTCCTTAGCTGACGAATCCGATCGTTTCAAGACAAGACGAAGTCGAGTTGCACATCGGACGGCGCTGATGACGTTGTCTTCGCCACCGACAGCTTCTAATATCGAATGCGCCAATTGTTGATAATCGCGAACCTTGCCCATATCGTGTCCCTCCCCTGAATATGACGCTTGAATACCCTTTCATTTTAATTGTACATGCACAATTAATCAATACATAAATAATTAAATTTAACATGTTATTAATCAACAGAAGGCTTATGCTATACTAAAGAAAGAAAAAGTTCGCAAGAAAAGAAGGTGTCCTATGCTGAAATACCAACAGACGGCTGATGAAATCGAACGGTACATAGAACAACATGAGTTGAAACAAGGGGACAAACTACCGATTCTTGAAGAGTTGATCCGGCAGTTCGCCGTCAGTAAGACGACGATGACAAAATCACTTGAGTTACTCGAACGAAAAGGAATCATCTTTCAAGTCCGCGGAAGCGGGATTTTTGTCCGGAAGACGAATCGCACCGGCTACATTCGTCTGTTCTCGACCCAAGGATTCAAGCAGAATCTCGTCGGTCATACGATTGAGTCGACCGTTCTTGCACTCGAATCAATGTCTGCAACGAATAACATCGCGAAGAATCTCGGGATCGAGGCAGGTGAGACGGTTTATTACGTTAAGCGAATCCGCTACATCGACGGCAAGATCCTCTGTCTCGAAGAGTCTTACTATCGCCAATCAATCGTTCCTTACTTAAATCGTGAAATCGTCGAGCAGTCAATCTTCGAATACTTAGAGACGGCACTCCAATTGAATATCGGGTTCTCGGATATGTACATGCACGTCGGGAAGTTAAGCGCTGAGTCGGCTCGTCATCTGGATCTCACCGAGAGCGATCCTGCCATGACGATCGAGACGGTGTTTCATTTGACGAACGGTCGTCCGTTCGACTATTCCGTCATCACATACCACTATGAACATTCACAATTCGTCGTTCAGGCAAACGGACTATATCTTTAACAAACGAAAAAAGTAAAAAAGCGAAGTCTGATGATCGTCTTCATTTTACTGAAGACGTTGCATCGGATTTCGCTTTTTCTTTTAAGAAACTAACTAAAATTAATATACAAAACGGATAAATCGCTAAAACGACAATCAATAATAAGCCAAGAACTGGGCTCGGAAAATCAGTAGGATACATGACTGGGAACCACTGACTCAATGCATACGACATGAAGACAAAATACGGTATCCAACTAAAGGAAAACGACCAAGTAAGTCGACTTCGAACTATTATCCCCTGCATCAGACGAATAGGTGTAAAGAATAGGATCATACACACCGTGATCAATAGAAAATCCATTAGGTAAAAAAACTGATATGATGTTCCCGTTATGCGGATAATACGTTCAATGTTTAATGTCATCTCAACAGGAAGAAAGAGCATCAAGGCGAAAAACAGACTCCATCCGTTCCATTTTACAAATAATCGCATGCTTTAAATAACGATCTCTTCTTTACTCGATTTCTCGAGATACAGTTCCCCATCAAACGTCGTCAAGGCAATCACTTTCCTGTCTTTTTCATACCATGCTGTCGCTCCTTCACGATCGAGTTCTTTCCAACCGGCTTGGCGAATCCGAGTTCCATAGAGTAGACCCGGTCCATCGGTTTCCGAGACAAGACGCGTTTTGATTTTCCACTCACCTTGTTTTTCAACTGCCGTAGCAAATCGTGGCACTGGAAAACTGGATACCTTCGATTCTTGAAATCCAGCATACCAACCACCGACGACTACAATGAGCCCAAGACATATAATGGCGATCCATTTATTTTTCATAAGCATTCTCCTTTACTTTCCACCCTCATTTTAAAATTACCAAAATATAGTTTTCTTACCCTCATCCTAAAGACGGATTACTGATTTTTTCGTTGTGAAAACACATGAAAATTATTTCGAATTTATGAAAACACCCAAAAAATTTTCAATTTTTTTCATAAAAAATGCACACCTTTGTTTGTCCTTAGAGTCGCAACGGTTTGACAACTCCAGGCACAGAGCCATTTTCAATCATTTTCAAGTGGTTAAGCACATTAGCAACTTGACTTCATTTCCTGCTATGGTACGATACGAACTTATTAAAGGGAGTGAACAGAACTTATGAAATTCAGAAAAGAAAAAGTCAATGTCGTTGACATGAAGCAAACCAAAAAAAGTGTCTACGCGACCGGAATTGGGAATGCGATGGAATGGTTCGATTTTGGTCTTTATTCCTATCTCGCAATCATCATCAGTCAAAACTTCTTTAGCGCTGTCGAAAATGATGAACTGAAGCTCGTCTTTACGTTTGCGACCTTTGCGATCGCTTTTTTAATGCGACCAATCGGCGGAATCGTCTTTGGGCGAATTGGAGATCGACTCGGGCGGAAGGTCGTCTTAACGACGACAATCGTTATGATGGCTGGTTCGACGCTCATCATTGGACTATTACCGACCTATGATCAAATCGGAATTTGGGCACCGATTCTGTTATTGTTAGCACGTATTTTACAAGGATTCTCGACTGGCGGTGAATACGCCGGTGCAATGGTCTACATCGCTGAGTCATCACCAGATAACAAACGAAGTGCTCTCGGAAGTGGACTTGAAATCGGTACACTCGGTGGATATATTCTCGCTTCATTACTTGCTACAACACTTTTTGTCACCTTATCGGATGATCAAATGGCATCTTGGGGATGGCGAATTCCCTTCATTCTAGGGGCACCACTCGGTTTATTTGGTCTCTATTTACGTCGTCACTTGGATGAATCACCGATCTTCGAAAATGAGATCAATGAAAATACAGAAGAACCCGCGACATTCCGCGAAATCCTGCGTGACCACAAACGTGATATCATCGTTTGTTTCATCGCTGTCGCCTTCTTCAACATTACGAACTACATGCTCTTGTCCTACATGCCATCGTACCTCGATGAAGTCATCGGCATGTCAAGTTCGACAAGCACGATTCTCATCACCGGTGTCATGGTGATCATGATTCCGCTCGCTTACTTCTTCGGGAAGCTTAGTGACAAAAAAGGCAATCGCAATATCGTTCTTTTCGCGTTAGCCGGACTATCGTTGCTTTCAATCCTGTCGTTCTTCTTGATTGGTCTTAAACCACTCTTGTTCGTCGGGATCGGAATCTTCATCCTTGGCTTCTTCTTGGCGATCTTTGAAGGAACGATGCCAAGTCTTCTACCGAGTATCTTCTATACGGATGTCCGTTACCGGACGCTATCCGTGACGTTTAACGTCTCTGTCTCGATCTTCGGTGGAACGACGCCACTCGTTTCGACGTGGCTCGTCCATACGACACAAAACCCGCTCGCTCCTGCTTTCTATTTAACAGCAGTCAGCGTCATCGGCTTCGTCACGTTCTTCTTCTTCTTTAAGAATACAGCTGGTAAGGCACTGAAAGGGTCGCATCCGACTGTATCGAGTGAAAAAGAAGTCGCGTCGATCGCGAAGAAACCAGACGATGCTCTCTGGTGGGCAGAATAATCGCTATAAGTAAGAGCCGTCTTCCACAGAAGACGGCTCTTTTTAATAAACAGCACTCAACTCTTTTACGACGCGGTCCGCGACTGCGAGTTCCTGCTCTTGCGCAAAATCGAACTGACAACCGATTGCTACCAGTCCGTTCGCATGCGCCGCTTTGAAATCAGATAAGCGGTCACCGACAACGTAGCCTGACGAGATGTCGTGCGTCTTACAAATCTCCCGTACGAGTGCTGATTTATCACCGGAACGGATGTCTTCGATACTATAGACATGATCGATATAGGATTCGAGTCCATATGTCGTCACGATCGCTGACAAGTAGGACGGCCACCCATTACTGGCGATATAAACGGAGTGACGCGCTTGTTTCAAACGACTTAGCAACTCGACCGTTCCCGGATATAGGCAACCATGCCCCGCCTTGACTGCCTGCTCTATGCTACGTCGAAACTTTTGATCCGCAGCCTGTTGGTCTGTGGCTGAAAAGTCCGGTAGTAACGTCTGCCAGACTTCCGGTAACGAGACGCCCATGATCTGCTGATAGAGGGCGACTGGCGTCTCTCCCTCCCAGCTCCCCGTCTGACGCAACTCATGAAAGACATCTTCTAGCGCATGCGCCAGCACGGCATTCGTTTGAAACAACGTTCCATCCATGTCAAAAATGTAGTGTGTCATTCGCTCTCCCCTTTTTGCTCTTGTTTTATTTTCTGAATCATGGCTTCTATCGATGTATCCTCAGCAATCAGACGATCCGTTGGGCGGTGATCCCGATCAATCCACCAGCGTTTCATATCCGTCTCAGAAAACTCCGTCGGCTGGCGCATCGCATGGCGACGAATAGTTTCTTCGAATGAGACGTCAAAATAATACGCCGCGTAACGTGACGTAAAGCGACGTTCCAACCGGTCAATCATCTCACCGTACCAGTCCTGTGCAAGAATGCCTTCCAGCAGAATCGTCGCGTGGCGTCCGTCAGCAAGTCCGACCAACTCCTCGATCCAGCGAATCGCCGGATTTCCTGGTCCATCTTTTACGTTCAACATCTCCCTGCGGATGACATCTTGTGACAACAGGATGCTATCCGGTAAAACCGATCGTAACGCTTTGGCAAGCGTCGTTTTTCCACTACCAGAATTCCCGCGAATGACGATCAAGCGCGACTTCATGTCGTGAACCAGTCCCCGTTCAAGGCAGCAATGTACCGCTCTGCAGAGAGTGCTACTGCCTCAGACGCGCCGGTTTCGATTTTCCGATGAAAGGCGTCATATAATTTTTCAAAGTGAAGCGGACGTAACGTTTCTGCTATTCGCGCGACCGTCTTTGCCGGAAGCGGAATCACATTCGGATAGCTGTACATAAAACTGACCCATGCCCGATCGGCAACGATCCGAATGATGTCCCCTGTCAACAATAGCCCCGCCGATGCGTCTTTTCGTTCACAGATGACTGCTCCTTTGAAGTGACCACCGACGCGATGTAACATCACATCTTCCGCCAATTCCAAGCGTTCACCACTCCAGAAGACGATGCGTTCGCTTGGTCGCGTCACGAACGATGCATCATCTTCATGAATATAGATCGGCACGTCAAAAGTCTCCGCCCATTCGACTTGTGTCGCGTAATAATGCGGATGTGATAAAGCAATCGCCTGAATTCCGCCTAATTTCTCAAGTTGCTCTTTCGTTGTTGAATCAAGATATGTAATGCAGTCCCATAACAGGTTGAACGATTTTCCTTGGACAAGATACGCCGTCTGACCGATACCGAACGCCGGTGTCGTCTGAATCGCATAGACGCCTGCTCCGTCGTCACTAATGACGTTTTGATATGTTCCTGACGTTTGCATGGCAGCGAGCGTCGTCCACGTTTGACCAGTTGGATTGACATACTGTCGTTCCTCTAAGCAAATCGGACACGTTTCACGTTGCGGATTAATTTGTTCGACACCACACGTCGTACAGATGATGGTTTCCATATTATCATTCCTTTCCCATTCGTAAATGATTTTCCTGATATATCATACCATATTCCATTTATAGGGATTGAAGGAATTAAGAGGTGGTTATCGAAAGGAACATGTATGAAAACAAAGGAGGAGATGCTCATGTCAATTTCGACCCACCTTATTGCGCCCCGCTTGAACGCTGTCTTTTTGCATGTTCAGGATGTGAAATGTGCCGCCGCTTGGTATCATCAGTTACTACAGCTCCCGTTTGATGCATCGCGCGTCTCGTCACCTGTTTATAATCTCCCACTCGAAGGTCCAACGAGTTTGACGCTTGATGATCATTCGAATGACGCAACGTACCAACATCATCCCTCCCCTCATGCCTTATTTAATTTTTATACGACGGACATCGATGCCTCCTATCAGTTCGTCTTATCACTACAAGCACCCATCATTCGTGACATCGAACGTTTCGATAATTTTGCTTACTTTACGTTTGCAGATCCCGACGGCAACGTCTTGATGCTCTGTACAGGGTAAGACAAAAGCAGGCCGAACCACTGATGTGGCTCGACCTGCTTTGTTTAATAAGACGTTCGATCATCATTTATGACGCTTTGAAAACGTTCTGTGAACCGATTGATCGCCTCTTCAGTATCAAGAATGCCAGAAAACCAGATCTTTTTGTCTTCCGAAAATATAAGATGCAATGACCCTTCTATTGTAGACTCCACATTAAGTGTAGCAATCGTATCTGACTTCAATAATGTCTTTTGTGATAGAGTGACCAGTTCATTTGTCAACGTTTCGCGTGTATCTTCTGACGTTTTTTCATGAAGAAGATCAACTGTTTTATGAAGCAATACGGCTTTTGAGACACGCGATAAATTCAACTCACGAATTTCAAAAATGTAGGCGTCCTCATATTCATGATGACGCTGGACGATGAATCGTGGAGAATGCACTAAGTGTTGAATGAAGTGAACGAACATTTCGATGGTCATTTCGGACATACCGAAACCCTCCCTTTTACGTGGATCAATGGACGAATGCCTTTAATCCTTTATCTGAATGGACAGTAAGAGTCCTGTATAAAAATCAAGCAGGTGAATTGGAAATATCCCCTCCTTCCTGTAAAGTTATACCACAAAAACAAGTACAAAGTGTACATGTTTTTGTTTCAAAATTAAGATTCGAATAGCGTCCGAATCTTGTTTATAGTAACATAAAAGATACTAGTTTTAATCATAATTAACATGATGATCTGATAAAAAATCTGCATGACTTGAATATGTACACGGATAAAGAGTCAGAGATCATCTATCCCTCTCTGACTCTTTCTTCAGTCGTTCATCGTCGGCGCGATTAAATCTTGTAACGTGTATGCCTGCAACGCGTCCGTAAAGGACATGAATGCTTGATCGAACGCTTGACGTGTGTTTTGCAAACTACCATTTTTATTGGGAACGGTCACATTTTCAAGATAGGATACTTCTTCAAATAAATGAACGATTTCTCCTAACGTAATCGTCTCTGGCGATTTCGCTAATTTGAATCCACCATTACGACCTTGTACGGAAATGATGAGACCAAACTTGCTCAATGAATGGACAATCTTCATCAAATGATTTTTAGAAATATCATAATGGGTTGCCACTTCTTGAATTTGTACGAGCCGATTCGGATGCGACGCTGCGAAAATAAGCACACGAATGGCATAGTCCGTAGAGCGAGTCATCTTCATCCATTTCACCTTCTTTTTCTTTCCTTTATATAAACATAGTACAGAAGCTTACTCATTTTCACAATCAATAGTATGGCTTGAAGTGTCATGTCGAGTGATTTTGCACATATGTATATCGTTTATCTTAAAGGATATGAAGTGTCAAAATCTAGGGATTTTTTCGGAAAAAGGCAAAATGATATTTTAATCGATGAAGCAATTCATGCAGAATGTTTAATGTCTATGATAAGATTTCTTTAAACATGTATTTTTATTGTTTGTTTATATATCTTTTTAGAAAGAGGTCTAGTCATGAAGTGGCTTTCATCAAGTCTGTTCCATCGATTTTATATCCTATTGTTTTCGAATTTCTTGATTTTTGCAAGCATCGGCGTCTTAACATTCTACTTTGCTCAAAAAGAGCTGGAGCAACACCGAACTTCATCACAGAAGATCACATCACAAAAAACGCAAGCTCGCACACTATGGAATGAAGCACAACAAGTCAATCTTCAAGTCCAACAAATCGACTTTAATGATCAAACCGATCTTAAGCAGGTCAATCAGCGGTTGGAACGCTTACAACAACACGTTCAATCATTTAATCAACGTTATTCAGATCCATCAGACGAACGCTTTACGCGTCAACTTGTTCAATTTTCAAGATTTTTAGAACTGGAACTCACCTTACAAGTACTCACGGATAATCAAAAGCTGGTTCAACAATCTGACTCCGCTATCAATGACTACTTTCGATTGATTCATAATGAAGAGCGAAAAGCACAACAATCACTACAACAAAGAACCGTTGAAGTTTTACGCTACGCCTTTGGTGTGATGATCATTGCTTTTTGCCTTCTCAGTTACTTGATTTTAAGACTTGTGCGGTCTTTTCGAACGGACTTACTTGACCTCGTCGATCAAACGAAACACCCTGACCGATTGGAGCAGAACGATTTTCAGAACCGTCACGATGAGATTGGTACACTTGGGCGATCGATGCAACAAATGACAACGTTGCTCGCCTTTGAACACCAGCAAACGCAAGCTGTCAATTCACAACTCCAAGAGTCTTTCTATCAACAAAAAATAATTGAGCGACAACTTCAATTTCAAAACCAGTTAGCTACTCAAATTTTACGTCATCAATCAATGACAGGTCTTCACACGTGGCTACAAGCAATCGGTAGTCATTTTCGGGCGACGCATATCTTTTTTTCACCACAGTCGGAAAGTTTTGAAGCTGTCCATATCGCACTATCAGACGAACCGACTTATGACCAAGAACGGCTAGAGTTAGAAGCCAAGACCGAGCTAGATACATCGATCCATCTAATTGAGGAAGAACAATTGACGTTGTGTGCTCTCCCATTACACAGTCCGTCAAAATTCATCGGTACATTGACGTTACAATTTCATCATCGTTTCACCGAGACTATCGCACTTCAGAAAACGACACATTTATTGAATATCGGGTTGATGCGGTTGCTTGATGACATCCGTATAAAAGATCACCATCAATTAATTCAACGCATTTTAAATGGTCTTCGAGAAGCTATATTGTTCGTCGATGTGACGAACACAAATATCTTTACGAATCACATGTTCCATCAATTGTTCCCGAACTGGTCACCATCTGAAAAACAATCTGAAAACTTAGCATTCGTTATCGAAGCCTTCGAACCGTTGATTCTCGAAACAGATGCGTTGCATGTATATGTCGAACAAATCAAAGCAGGCTTCGAGCATGCATCAATCGTTCCGGCTCAGGATTTCTCAATGCCAGATGATCGTCATGTACGACTTTACACAGAATTTTTGCCCGATCGTCAAGGTATTTTATTTGTTTTTCGTGAACGCACAATTGAAGTCAACCATGCTAAAAAAGAGCAAAACTTCATTTCGGTTTTATCTCATGAGCTACGAACGCCGCTTGCCTCCATTGAAGGGTTTAGCGAACTGATGTTACACCGGACATTGTCTCCTTCAAAGCAGCGCAAATACTTAGAGACCGTGCGAAGTGAGACGCAGCGACTCAGCCAATTATTAACCGAATTCCTAGATTATCAGCGACTTAGTCATCAAAAAGAATCCTATCATTTGGTATCATTTTGTATTGAACGTATGCTCATTGAGTTAACCGAGTGGTTGAACGTTTCGACATCGACGCATCATTTACAAATCCAAACCGACGGACCTTGTCTGATCACGGCTGACCAAGAAAAAATCCGGAGAGTCTTATTAAACATCTTGAATAATGCGATAAAATATTCTCCCGTTGATTCAAATATCCAAGTCTCGCTAGCGTGCTGTGAATCTGAAATCGTCATCACCATTAGCGATGAGGGATATGGTATCCCAACTCAAGATCTTCCCTATCTGTTTGATCCCTATTACCGCGTCGAACAGGCAGACCACCTTCAAGTTCAAGGAACAGGTCTCGGTTTACCGATTTGTAAGGAAATCATTGAGGCACATGGCGGACGTATCACCGTTCATTCAGAAATCGGAAAGGGATCCGACTTTTTTATCCGTTTACCTCGTGATGAAGAGTGGAACACAACCAATAACATGTATAAGAACAGTATGAATAATCTACAACTAGGAAGTGAAGAACGTGGAAGCTGATTTAAATCAAATCGTTCGCTGTTTGAATCAAGATTTTAAACAGCAAAAAACTGTCTTCAGTGCAATGGCATTGAAAGAGACCAACCCCTGCATCGTCTTGATGGAAGATCACCGCAAAAGACTGCTGAATGACGCTTTATATCAATACCCAGATTTCATCGCAGAGTTGGAATCCCTCATCTATCGTTGTTTAATTGATGTCCGGGGAGCCCGTGAATCAGCCTCCCCTTCTGAGATTTTTATCTCTAAAGCCCAGCTCTATTCACCTTATCATTATTTAATCACTTTTTTATGAGAGGAGTCCGCCATGACTGTTCAAGAAAATACAGCATTGTTGATCATCGATGTCATCAATAAGATGGATTTTGAAGGAGCTGAGCAGTTATTGCAACAAACGCTCCCTGTCCTTGAACCACTCTCAAAATTAAAACAACATTGTAAACGTCAAAACATCCCGGTGATTTACGTCAATGACAATTTTGGTCTTTGGCAGGAAAATGTCAATCAAATCATAGATGAGTGCCGCGGTGGTCTTGGAGATGTACTCATCGAGACAATGCACCCAGAAGAGAACGATTACTTCATCATCAAGCCAAAACATTCAGGTTTTTTCGGGACCCAACTTGATATTTTATTAAAGCATTTGGATGTCTCACGTCTTATCATCACCGGTCTAACGACGGATATGTGTATCTTATTTACTGCAAACGATGCCTACATGCGAGAATATGCCATTCATGTTCCTGCAGACTGTACGGCAGCAGAAACCGCCGTTGCAAAAGATCATGCTTTAGAAATTCTCAGTTCGACATTAGCTCTTGATTGCTCCTCAAGTTTAAGCTTGATGGAGGGGGAATGACGATATTGCATTATTTTTTTGAAACGTTTAAAACTGCATACGAAATACTGCCTTGGCACTATCCCAAACTTGTTCATAAATCATTCTTTGATTGAACGTTCACCTCAGCATATCGAAAAATAAGGTAAACAGGTTTGAAAGGAACCGATTAAGGTATATAACATGTGTAAGTCATATATGTTTAAAACTTAAAAGGGGGTTCTTTTCATGTTTCGCCATCAAAAAGAATTACAATTCGAAGTCAAGGTTGATCGACCCGATCCAAAACTCGCTCGGGCCGTGCAAGAGGTACTCGGTGGACAATTCGGTGAGATGACGGTCATGATGCAATATCTTTTCCAAGGCTTCAATTGTCGAGGTGAAGAAAAGTACAAGGATATGCTGATGGATATCGGGACGGAAGAAATCGGGCACGTTGAAATGCTATGTTCCCTCATTTCTCAATTGCTCGACGGGGCGTCACCGGATGATCAGGCAGAAGCTGCCAAAGATCCAGCGACGGCAGCAATTCTCGGGGGTATGAATCCACAGCATCTTTTAGTTAGCGGTCTCGGTGGACTGCCATCAAACGCAAACGGCATTCCGTGGAACGGATCCTATATCGTCGCGAGCGGTAACTTATTGGCAGATATGCGCTCGAACCTACATGCTGAATCACAAGGTCGACTTCAAGTCGCCCGTCTCTATCATATGACGACGGATGAAGGCGTGCGTGCTACATTCCGTAAGATGCTTGCTCGCGATCGTTATCACCAGTATCAATGGATGGCTGCGATCGAAGAGCTGGAAACGAAAAACGGCGTCGTCGTGCCTGCTACTTTCGCACCGGAAGATGAGATGGAAGCGCAACCGCATGCTTATGAGTTCTGGGACCTATCGGAAGGAACAGCTTCAAAAGAAGGTCGCTGGGCTCAAGGGGAAGCACAAGATGGCACCGGTGAATTCGTTCATCTAGAAAACCCTGCACCACAAGGAAATATTCCGAATATGAAGGTACCAGCACACAAACTTCACCACGACCTAGCAGAAAAAACAGGAATGCAAAACGTTAAAGATACTGTCAAACGGATGTTACATGATAAGGAGTGAGACCGATGGCTAAATCACCACTTGCAATCCATGAAACACTCGAAATCCATGAAATCATGACGATGAAACAAGCCTGTCTCGTTAAAGCTGTTGCTGTTCGTTCTTTTGTTAAAGATGAGACGCTTGAAAAATTGATTGCTCAAGACATCAAAGATAGCGAACAAGCATTAAACGATTTACAAAAGCTATTGGCAGATCATGAAGGAGGCGGTTCTCATGAATGAAGCTCTCCAATCCATCAACCGTCCTAGTAAAAAACGCGACGAGTTGATTGCGACAGACTTCTTGATCAGCAGCAAATCACTTGTCCGTGCTTATGCTGTCGCAATTACGGAAACGGCTTCTCCTGATGTGCGGAAAGTCTTGACCGAACAACTGAATAAAGCCATTCAGACTCACGCTGCGATCGCCGGATACATGATTGATCACGATATGTATCACGCGCATGACTTGAAAAAACAATTAAAACACGATCAAGAAAAGCTAGAGGTCGCAAAAGGATTACTATGACGTTTCCCCTTCCCTTCTGATCCTGAAGCGGAAGGGGTTTTCTTTCATAATTCGTGTAAGGAGCGATCAGTCCCATGATTGACATCAATCACATTCAAATCAAACAAAGCGGAGAAACCGTTTGTCTCACCTGGAAAGGAACAAGTAACGTCCGACTCTTCTTAAACGGTATACCTTGTTTCATTCAGAACTCGAATACCTATCAAACGGATGTACTCCCTTTATATGAGCCTTTGTCGTTCGAACTGATTGATTCAGATTCGAAGACACGTATCGTCACGGCTCTTGTTTCAAGTACGGATGATTTGTTCTGGAACCGAAAAGTGACTGTCCTGATTCAACAAAATCATGCTGTCCGACTATTATGGGGTGAAATTCCAGAGGTATCGCATTATTCGATATTTCAAGATAAGCATCGATTAGGTCAAACTACAACACCCGAATGGAAAGGAACGATTGACCCTGAACAGTTTACACGTTTCGAAATCCGGATGTTACGTCCCATTTCTAGAAAATCGATGCCGTTCGCACGTATTATCGAGACGTTCGCCCGCGTTACGAATCAGATAAAACAAGAACAAGACCGAGAACGGGAATTTGAACAATTCGTGCTCTATTTTTCTTTGTACCCGCTATCCGCTTCACATACGAAGGTTTCTTCATACCGATTGCGTGTACTAACGTTCATTGCTCCTCCGATTCTCATGAACCCGAATCCGTTTTCTCCGCATCGTTATTTCGAAGGCGATGCGCGACAATATTCGCCTTTTTCTAAAGAGTATCGTACCTTTACAGAGGTCCTGACATGTAATGGTGAAACCACTCATCAACTATCAAAACAAGCAAATCCTACTCGCTCTTTTGATGCTCGTCATCAGTTATATCGAGAAGATGTCGCTTCGACACAGCAAGTCTATTTATCACATCAATCACCAACTCGATATACGCTTCATCATTCTGTTGGTAATCCGCTCGTCGTCTCACCAAACATCGACTACGAAATAACGGTGACACACCGTTCAAATCTTTGGCGTATCGCAGGAACACACCTCCAATCACCGCATCATGAAGTGTATCTGGATGAGGGAGACGATTGTTTTGAAACAATCCACCAAGCCCATGATTTAGGATTAAGTTTCCTCGGCGATCCATTGCCAAGTTGTCACTGGTTGCATGTGACCAACCAATGAACAGAAAGAAAACCGCGACCGATTCGTCGCGGTTTTTCATCTTTAGTCGTGAAATCGAGCTCGCGTCTCCGGAGACGGTAACGCGCACTGCTGCTTTTGTCCAAACCAGCGATGACGGTTGTTTGCAACGAAATCATAGACGCGATCTCGAAGTGAACGTGGAACAATCTGAAACACACTCAACAGACGCCATCCACCTTTTAAATGACGGGCAATCCGTAACGCTGCATCTGATTTGATATAGGGTACACCCCGGTCAATCACAACGACACTGTCGATCGTTTCCGGAAGATGATGACGACGGACGATTTCTTGTCCTGTTTCCCCTTGCAACGAAGCAAAATCATGATATCCTTTGTCTCGTTTCAAAATGAACTGGACACTCGCGTCACAGAGATTACATTCTCCGTCGAATAAGACGATTGCTTTCATGATCGATTCATCCTTCCCCACCTGTTTAACGAATAATTTCGTACACTTTTTCTTTACCACATTTCAAGTCAAAACATGCATTTAATCAGTATGTTAAATCATGATAACGCTTCCGTTCATTGTCTTTCTTACGCTATACTGTTTTTGTAAACATTTGGAACCATTCATTTATTTGAATGTATCTATGTAAAGGAGCGTACATATGACGAAACGACCGATTGCCATCGTGACCGGTGCCAGTCAGACACGCGACATCGGAGCTGCGATTTGCCGCCAGCTTGCCTCGTCCGGACATGACCTGGTCTTTACTTATTTTAAAGCAACAGCGGATTGGGCGGCTAGTTTTACGACCGAACTCGAAAATCAAGGTGCCCGCGTCCTTGCGATCGAGCTAGATTTAGGTCAAGCAGATGCTGCTGACGATTTATTCAATCAGGTAGAAGACTTTGGAACACCAAGCATCCTGATCAACAACGCTGCCCATTCGACGATGACGGATTGGAAAACACTTGATGCAGCCAGTCTTGATCAACACTATGCCGTCAATCTCCGGGCACCGTTGTTGCTCGCGACACGTTTCACGAAACGATTCGCTGAAGCACATCTAACGTCCGGTCGTATCATTCAACTGACGTCCGGACAAGATCTCGGTCCGATGCCTGACGAGATTGCTTACGCTACGACAAAAGGTGCCTTGTCGACGTTTACGAAGACTTACGCGGCAGCCGTGGCACCGCTTGGCATCACCGTCAATGCGGTCAATCCGGGTCCGACAGACTCGACTTGGATGGATGAAGCAACCCGGACGGCGCTTAAACCTAGTTTTCCGTTCGGGCGAATCGGTGCGCCGGAAGACGTCGCACGATTGATCCAATTCCTCGTCAGTCCTGACGGTGGCTGGGTGACCGGGCAAGTCATCCATTCCGAAGGTGGCTTTGAACGCTGAATATGTCGCATGTAAAAACATCCCTCTGACGTGAAAATCAGAAGGATGTTTTGCATTATCGAAAGACCGGACCCGTTTCCGTCAAAAAATCGTTCCAGGCTGTTTGATGCAGTTCGCTATAGAGTTCTGGCATTTGGTCTCTTTCAAAAAAAGCAACGTCGAGTGATTCATCGGAATCAATCGTCAATTGCCCCCCATTGATTCGGCAAACGAAAAAATGGACGATCGGCTGAGCGACATCCCCGTTCGGATACATCTCTTCGTACTTCGAATAGACACCACTCAAACGTTCGATCCTGACATGAAAACCGGTCTCTTCAAAAATCTCACGCTGTGCGGCTTCAACGAGCGACTCTCCCAGTTCCAGTGCGCCGCCGGGAAAGCCCCATGCTTGTTGCTCCCGCCGTTTTTGAAGAAGAATGCGCCCCTTCTTGTCAAAGACAATCCCACCGGCAAAGTTCAACATCACTTTTTCTTGACCGACCTTAGTGCGAAGAAAACGTATGTAGTCCATCTGTCGCCCCTTGAAGTTTGACGTGCTTCAGCCATGCAATCAGTTGCTTGATCATGGCATCGGTCACGATATGATTGACACCCGGAAAAACGTCTAATACGGTCGTTTTCGCCATACCTGCTTGAACAGCGGTTGCATGATAGAACTGCTGGATCGATAGTGGAATGATGTCATCGGCATCGCCGTGCAGGAGCAACCGCGGACGCTCATCCATCACACTGATTGGATCGAGCTTCCATGGTACATCCTCCTTTTTGATAGCAGGTCGCCCGTCACGAACGCAGAATTGACGTTCTGCTTCAAGATAGGCACCGCTCCCATTGATCGCAACGAGTGCTTTAATCGGCTGACGCGACATGATCCCGTGGGCAATGAACCCACCCATCGAGACGCCGATCGCTATCACGTCTGAAACATGCCAGCCTGATTGTTCGATGATAGCTGTCGCTTCCGTAATCGATTGTTCGACGACCGTCCAAAAATAGGTCGTCGTTACTTCTGAAT
This sequence comes from Exiguobacterium sp. s78, assembly GCF_018618985.1. Classification (NCBI taxonomy): domain Bacteria; kingdom Bacillati; phylum Bacillota; class Bacilli; order Caryophanales; genus Exiguobacterium; species Exiguobacterium sp. s78. Next base: position 1,139,758 of record NZ_JACSNB010000001.1, on the reverse strand, counting down.
CAAATGGATGATCAAGCGGATCACGTTGATCATGCCGAAGAAGTTCCGGGATGAAGACATCATACCCTTCTTCAGATAATTGTCGCGCAAACTCTAGATAAGAGACAGCTGTTCCGCCCCAACCATGATAGAGCAGAATGGCTCCTATAGGTTGAGAGGCACGGACACTATGGACATGAAAATCAAGCTTCATTTTTTAGCTTTTCCTGGTTCAAGCGGACGATCGTTCTCGCGAAGTCATCTTCCGGTAATCGTTGTCCGTTCTCAAGAAACGGTTTCCAGTACGGTCGAATCTTAAATAACGAGACCGTATCACGATAGACTGTTCGGCGGACGATTTGTTTTGTCGTCAACGGCAATCCGTTCTCGCTTTCAACCTGGATGCCGCAAATCTGACCACCGATTGTTTTTCCGTTCAACAGTTTTAATTGCGCGACTTCTCCTAGAAAACTGATCGTCGGTTGTGTCACGACAGCGTGAACGACTTCTGACTTCACACGTCGTAACACCGTTTTTTCGATGACGACAGAAAGTCCGAAATAAACAGCTTGGTTGATGATATACGCACCGATTCGTCGTTTTGTCGTTGAATGCATGGATGGTCCTCCTTATACGTTGAAATAAACGACAGCGCCAAGTCCACTGACGGCAATCAAATAAAAGACGATTGCGAGTCGTTTGTTTGCGGCAGAAATATCCTTTCGGGCGAGGATCTTACTATACCGAAACGTCAAAAATGCGAACACGAGCAATGCCAAAATTAATAATGGTGCCATTTGATTCCCCCCTCTTCTTTTTTATTCTACATCATTTCTGGTTTCGAATTGTTATATTTTACAAATAAAGTGGTATATGCTTGATCCATATATAATCAATCCAACAATGAAATGAGGTTTACATGTTGAACACTACAACAATTTGCTGTCTTGTGGAGTCGAAGACGCCTGGTTATTTTGTTCGGGAACTGCCGCCGCTTGGCATCTATGACGTCCACGTCCGCACTCTAGCCGGTGCCATCAGTATCGGTGCCGAACTTCCCCAATGGCTGGAACAAGACATGACCGAAACCAGCTATGACTATCCGCTCGAGACAGGATATGAAAGTTATGGCGAAGTGCTTGCAGTTGGTGACGCCGTCCAAATCGTCAAGCCCGGAGATCGGGTCGTCAGCTTCTATGGTCATCAAGATCAGGCGATCGTTCCTGTATCGAAGGTCATCCCGGTTCCTGCTCATATCTCACCGCGCGAAGCCCTACTGTTGATTCTGTCCTGTGACGCGGCAAAAGGCGTCCGAAAGCTAACATTGACACCCGACACAAGCGTCTTAGTTTCTGGAATGGGTACGATCGGTTTGCTGACGGTACATTACTTACGGCATTACGTCAACGTTCGTCAGATTGATATCCTCGAGCCGCTTACGTCCCGAGCGGAGTTAGCGCGTCAATTAGGTGCACGTGTTGTCACACCGGGTTCAAGTATGTATGACGCCGCCATCGAATGTTCCGGACGCCAAGCGGCCTTTGCCGAGCTTCAGTCCGCTGTCCGTCCTCATGGTGCAATCTGCGTCTTATCGGACGGCAACCGGGAAGCCTTGACGTTGACGCCCGCGTTTCACGCAAAAGAACTTCAGATCGTTGCATCGAGTGACGGCTGGGACTACCGCAAGCATGCAGACTGGCTCTTTTCAGACGAGCGTCACGCGACATTGCCCGCTTTGTTCGAACACGAGACTTCGTTTTCGAAGCTTGCCAGTTGCTTCGCTAGCTTAATGGAAACATCAGATCTCCCAATCAAAGTATTCGTTGATTATGAGCAGACGAGCTGAACACCGTTCGGATCCGTACCTACGAGCGATACGTCGGAAAAGACTGCTTCTTGTAAGACGGTCTTCTCTCCGCGGACGGTTTGGATTTGTGAAATCGGTCGATCGAACAGTTTCGTTAAATCCGCCTCTAATCCTTCGCGCGGTGTCGTTAGAATTAAACGCTCAAGTGTCGTTCCATCAGTATCCGCAATTGCATCTTCATGGACTTGCAATTCAATCCGTAATCCGTATGGTGTCTGCAAGAACGTCCGCCGCTCGTTCGCTTGGACCGTGAACGATAACGTTTCTGCGCGATCAAGAATCGTTTGCACGTCACCAGGCTGAATCAAAAATCCGATGTGATCGAAGCGAACCGTTTTTCCGAATCCGATCGTCACATTGACCGCTCCCCGTTTCATTTCAATGATTCGGAATAAAATTTGATCTGCTCGAAAATCATCCCATGATAGAGGTGGATTGAACGACGAAAATTCTCCGTCTTTCTTCCCGATCCGCTGGGAAACGTGAAATCCGCGTGCCGTGTACCAAGCTTCTGTTTCTTCCAAATGTGGTGTCCAGATATGGTAGTGAAATAGCATTTACATACACTCCTTTTCGTTGTTCCAATCGTTCCACGTCATCACTTCGACTTGGTTCGATTCATTCAAATATTGTCGTAATAACGGGAGGTGCGCAGCACCGTATAAACAGACGATTCGTTCGTTCGTCTGTGCGAGGTGCAGTAAACGATTTGCGATCTTTTGATTACGGACTCGCCAGTAGCGTTCAACCCAAATCCGCCCGCTCTCCAGTCGTTCGATTTGATCATAGATTCTAGCCGACGCTGCAATCGTTTCTTCAGCGTGCAATCGATCGAGCCATTCGGAGAAGGATAACTGCTCCATCGCGTGCTCTAACTGTTGGGTCCGTTTCATCTCAGCCGCGACGATCGTCTCAAAGGCTTCCGGATGATGTGAACGGACGATTCCTAAATCCGGTACGCCGGGTACGATTTCGTTCCAATCGCCCCCATGGAGATCTGCTACTCCTGCCATCCGGGCTAAGCGAAAGCCGATTTGTTGCCGTTCATTTTCGGTTAAATCACTTTCGTGTTGATAGGTTTCATATGTATGTTGCAGGTCACTCATGCGTTCAGGTGCCGTCTCAAGGGCAACGCATGTCGGTCGAAATGCGTTCAATCGAGCGACGACTTCTTGGATTTCTCGTTGCCTTCTCTCTGACGCGATATCAAAAATTGCTGGACGAATCATGTCACCATTTGCCGGGCGATCGAGATGGAACATGCCTAACAGTAAAATCTGAGGTTTCATCTATCTCCCTCCTTTTCCTGATTTTACCTTATACTTGGTAAAAGAATCGACTATTACCTATCATGAATTTACGTTACTATTCAACGAATACTCATATAAGGAGGTTCCGATGAAAAAGATATTCGTCATTGTGTTCATTGGATTTTTATTCGGATGCAGTCAAACCGGTACAGAGGACGAAGTTAGTCATGCCATGATCGTCATTGTGAATAACAAAGAGTATAACGGAACAGAAGTTGAATTGGATGCATCTATGCAACAAGGAGAAAAAATGAGCACGATACTAAAGAAAACAAAAGCCTATGAAATGCCCCAAGCGAACAGTCAATCGAATCTTTTTTCAGTCGGCTCCACCATCTATTCTGTTAAAGGAACAGAAGATTTTATCATCGTAAAAGACAAAGAAAATAAAAAATGGCTTTTAAAAAAGGTAAGAGATATCAAAAACAATTTGAATCAATGAGGCACTTTAACACTTTTAACGTGGTACCTCTTTAGAAGTACCAACAGCAGAGATGTTTTGTACTTTTACACGAGGTATGGTGAAAAGTAATAAAAAGTGGACAGATGGCGCCATCTGTCCACTTTTTTTATCCTGTTAAGCTTGATTTAACGAGTAAAATTTTCCCACTTTCCTCTGCATCGATATAAGATACGGCTTGTACATCGAGATGGATATCACGACCGAATAAACGGTACAACCGTTCCATCAGAAGTCGTTCGTCTGATTGACTGAACCGCTCTGCGTCCGGAACGTAGTAGATCGATACGCTATCTGTCGTCATTTGAACATATTGAATACGCTCGATACTGTTTGGCAAATGTTTGACGAGACTCGCCAGTTGCGCTTCAAAAATCTTTTGTCCATCCGGTTTTTGAATGAATGCCCGCCCCCTGCCGTCAATCGATTCGATGATTGGTCCCGGGTGACCACAGGAACAGGTGCGCTGACTGAGCGTCATCCGATCTCCGACCCGGTAGCGAATGAGGGGGGTTCCGTGTGTATCAAAACTCGTCACAAGAATCTCCCCGTCTGTATCGAGTTCGATGATCCCCATCTCATGGTGCAGATGTTTTTGACCAAACCGGCATTCAGAAACGATAGGTGCCCCTTCAGACGATGCATATTGATCAAAGACTGGTCCGTGAAACACTTCTTCGATGACTTGGCGCTCTTCCGCGTCGATCCGTTCTGCCGTCGGGAAAATCGCAACCGGTTGACACGTCAAGCGGATCCCTTCTCGCTTCGCGAACCGCGCGAGCTCAATCATCGCTGACGGAAGACCATCAATCGTTTCTGGTTGAAAACGTTCGATGGCTTCAAGATACGCTGCCATCGTCCGTGGGGATAACCGTTTCACCGTGAACAAGAGTTGATTCGCCGCTCGATTTATCCGCCAGTAGACGTCCACCTGTTGACGCTCGGGTACGAGATCCTGTGCCGTAAAGCTGATTCGTCGCATGCCACGGTAGACACCGTGGGTCGCCTTGAAATAATCCAGATGGGCCATGCGAATTTGCATATCCGGTATCGTATATCGTACTTGCAGTGACGTGCCTGTCGTTCCACCCGTTTTCCCTATGATTGGCGCAGCGACATCTGTTTGAATGTCCTCCATGTGCGTTCGTAATATTTCTTTTGATAGTACAGGAATATGTTTTAGTTCGGATAAGTCCGTTAACGGTAGGCAAATGTCATGTGAAGTGAAGAGCTGACGGTAATAGGGACTGTGTTCAGTACAGAAGCGAAGGAAGTCATTTAAACGATCAAGTTGTTCCGCTTTGACGTCGATCGTCGTATGTTCTCGTTCGAGGAGCATCCGGAACCGTTCTTGATAGACCGGTCCATAACGTTCGCGATGCAATTGATACCCATAGAGGGTTGTGAAGAGGTGCTGGAGAAATAGAGGAGAGCGATTGTAGATCTGCTCTTTGATACCCATGTCATCACGTCCTTTCGCAAGGGAAGTAACGGTTTCGATGTCTCTACGATAGCCGATGTACCTGACAAGAATATGACAAAAATAAGGGAACATGCATCCTGACAAATTACTATCGCCTTGGACAGGTCCGACGATCATCGCTCTATTATACTAAAAACAAGGAGGTGACAAGATGTGGCTCGAATCAATTCAACGCGTCATTGACTATATCGAAGATCATTTAGAAGATTCGCTCGATCTCAACGTTTTGACAAGGGTGGCGCAGATGCAAACGTATCCTTTACAACGGACGTTTTCGTTACTTGCGATGATGACCTTACCGGAATACATTCGGGGGCGACGTCTGACGCTCGCTGCCCAACAATTGACACAGACGGACGAAAAAATCATCGATCTCGCCTTACGTTTTGGTTATGAGACGCCGGAAGCTTTCACAAAAGCTTTCAAACGTCAGCATGGTTGTTCGCCAACGTTGATGCGAAGCGAGCGACGTCCGATTCACGCCTATAACCGCCTGAGCATTCAGGTGACCTTGAAGGGACTGGAGCAAATGGATTACCAACTCATCGAACGACCGGCTTTACAAATTTCAGGATGGCGAAAACATTTCCCGACGCAAGATGGTGCCCAACAACAACTGATTCCGTTGTTTTGGAATGATGTGAATCATTCTGGTCAAGATGCTACCTTGTTTAAACAAAATGACGGTCAGATTGAAGGTGTGATTGGTGTCTGCTCCAATTTCTCCGAAGCATCGATGGATTATTGGATCGCGACGACGACAACGGAAGTTCTGCCCGGTCAGGAAACGATGACGATTCCGGCGAGTCTTTGGGCGACGTTTCCGGTCGTTGGTCCGATGCCGCATGCCATTCAAGAGATGTGGCAGCGTATCTATCAAGAGTGGATCCCATCGCATGGATATGATCCTCTACCTCACGCTGAACTCGAAGTTTATTCGGCAGGCGACCCGTCTGCCGCCGATTATCAATCTGCCATCTGGATTCCGGTGCGGCCACGCGACTGACAGTTTCAGGACATACGAAAAAGCGAGATCATCGGTGACCTCGCCTTTTCATGTGTCATGCATACTGTTGTTTAATCAGTAACGTTTTTCCACTGATTTCTTTCGGAATTTCGGGTACCGCGCGCATGACGACATTCAATTGTCCGTCAAACAGTCGGTCAAGAACGAAAAAGAGTTTCTTCTCATGTTCTTTCTCGAAGCATCGTTCATCCGGAACATATAATAAAACAATCTCATCCCGCGTCTCTTGAATGTATTGCACGCGTTCGATACAGTTCGGGAACGCTCGAACGATTCCCGCAAGTTCGCCTTCAAAGACACGGTGCCCGTTTCTGAGTTGAATGAAGCTTCTCCCCCGTCCGTCGATCGAAGCGATGATCGGACCTTGATGACCACAGGGACACGTTTCCTGACTAAGCGTCATCCGATCGCCAACGCGGTAACGGACAAGTGGTGTACCATGCGTATCGAAGCTCGTCACAAGGATTTCACCGTCCTCATCACGTTCAATGATTCCCATCTCATAATGTAAATGTTTTTTCCCATACGGACATTCGGCGACGATCGGCGCCCCTTCTGACGACGCATACTGATCATAGATTGGCGCATGGAAGACTTCTTCGACGAGCGTTCGTTCTTCTGCCGTCATCATCTCAGCCGTCGGGAAGATTGCTTTGGGACGAAACGTACAGGTCATCCCATATTTTTTAGCATATCGTGCGACTTCGATCATTCCTGAAGGCAAACCATCAATCGATTCCGGCTGAAACCGATTCAGTTGTTCGATGTATGCAGCGGCGGTTTTCGGATTGATGTTTTTGATCGAGAACAACATCTGATTGATGACTTTATTCGTCCGCCAATAAACCGGTGCCTTTTGTTGCGGGGAAGCAAGCGTTTGACCGGTAAAACTTGCACGGCGCATCCCTTGATCGACTCCATGGGTCCACTTGAAGAAGTCAAGATGTGCCATCCGGATTTGCATGTCTTCCTTTGTATAATGCACTTGAATCGATTTACCGGTCGTACCGCCCGTTTTTCCGAGAATCGGGGCATGGACGTGCGCATGGACGTCCTCATTTTGTTGGCGTAAGATTTCTTTCGTCAAAGGGGGAATCTGTTTTAGTTCGTCAATCGATTTTAGCGGGAGCTCTAGTGCAATGGTAGAAAACAATTCCTGATAGTATGGACTATGTGTTTGGCAAAAAGAAAGGAAGTCGTTTAATCGATGCAATTGTTCTGCTCGAACGTCATGCGGTCGTCCTAACTTCTGTTTCAGTTTTTGTAAACGTTGCTGATAGGCGGGACCGTATCGTTCATGGAACAGGCGACGTCCTTGTAAAGTCGTCAACAAGTTTTGGATGAAAATCGGTGAGTGAAAGTAGATCGATTCTTTGAGCTGCATGATGTCACTCCTTCCATAGTTAGACCACCTTTTACTGATACTTTCATCTTATTTCCAGTCGCCGCCCATCTCAATTAGTTCTTCGTGAATAAACTTAGCTTTTATTTTCATGGCGATTTATTTTAATGAACTCTGATTCACGAACATCTTCTTACCGATTCTTGAACTTACAACTTTTCTTCCCTCACAAAAAATCCGATTGATGAAGAGGAGTTTCTTCATCAATCGGATTCATACGAGTGGCATTACGATTTCGCACCTTTTTGTAGCATCTGACATCCGTATGCCCGCAATTTAATCGCTTCGAGTACGAGCGACATCTGTTGCTCATCCAATCGTTCAATCAGCTCGATGATCGTGATCGTCGTTCGTCCATTATACAATTGGACGATCAAGTGGATGATTGCTTCTAACGCTGGACTCGGATAGGGTTCAGCCAGAAATTCACGATCAAAAAACTCACCACTATCCGGAAAGAAGTAATCCGAGAACCGTTCGAGCACTTCTGGCTGTCCTGTCGCAAGGTACAGCATCGAGACCATCGCTGCATCTTCTCGTTGTTTCGGCTTTAATCGTCTCCACAACAGATCGAATCGTCGTTCATGTCCCTCTTGCATGAATTGTATCGTCTGCATGGTTGAAGCCCCCTTTGTTTTCATACTTCCTGTTGGTTCTTTTCCATATGTTACTATTCCCTATTCCATTCAACTGAATCGTCTCAGCATATCCTCTTGCGATTGAACCGACTCGATTGGGGGTACATTACAACAGATATAAGAGAGGAGTTTACATCCATGCCAACGCGCCTAGCTTTAGCCGGAGCCACCGGATACATTGGTCACAATTTACTGAACGAACTAAAGAAAAAATATGACGTCATCGCCCTTTCACGAAATGGTGACGACAAGGACAATGAGGAACGCGTCGAATGGCGATCGTGCGACCTCTTTTCTCTAGACGATACGATCGCTGGTATGAAAGGAGCAGACATCGCTGTCTATCTCGTCCATTCGATGATGCCATCTGCTAAATTGACACAAGGATCGTTTGAGAATATGGACTTATTGTTAGCCGATAACTTCGCCCGTGCCGCAAAAGAAAACGGCATCCGGCAAATCATCTACTTAAGTGGTATCATCCCCGAGGAAACAGAAAATCTATCGCGTCACTTAAAGAGTCGACTTGAAGTCGAACGCGTTCTCGGTGCGTACGGAACACCGGTGACGACGATCCGTGCTGCGTTAATCGTTGGTCCTAAAGGTTCATCGTTCCCAATCTTATCGAAACTCGTCAAACGCTTACCCGTCATGGCACTCCCACGATGGACACGTAACAAGACCCATCCTGTCGCCTTACCCGACGTCATTCATGCCCTTGGTGAAAGTGTCGATCGCGATGACGTCAAAGACCGGGCCATCGATATCGGTGGACCGGAAGCGATGACCTATAAGGAGATGATCCTTAAAACAGCCGACATCATGGGTAAACGACAACCGACGATCGATATTCCTTTATTGACCGTTAAATTATCGCGCCTTTGGGTGACGCTCGTGTCCGGAGAACCAAAAGAAACCGTCTATCCACTCGTTGAAAGCATGGTCCATGAGATGGTTGCGGATCCAGAAAAAATGGTTCCCGGCATCAGTGACGGCAAAATCACATTCGAACAATCAGTCCGAGATGCATTAAAAGAGGAGGAGGAACAAAAAGGATCTTCTTCCTCGTCGTCTTCGACACCAGACGTCCTTGACGTCCGATCGGTACAACGTGTTCTTTTGCCAAAGGATCGCGATGCCGACTGGGCAGCTGACGATTATATGAACTGGTTGTCATCATTTGCCCGCCCTTTCCTATCGTCAACTGTGAAAGATCAAGTCGTTGGAATCCACATTCCGTTTTACGAACAACCGCTGCTTGAATTGACGAAGGAACCGGTTCACGATCGACAAATGGCGACATACCGGATTACCGGCGGATTGTTCGCAAAAGTCGAGCAAGATAGCCGTGGTCGGATTGAATTCCGGCAAATTCCCGGTACGCAAGAATGTATCATCGCCATCCATGAATTCGTCCCTGCGCTACCGTGGATACTCTACAAGGCAACACAGGCGAATGTTCACCTGCTCGTCATGTATCTCTTCAAATTACACTTGTTGCGCCGGATTCATTCGACGGAACAAGAATCGACACGTGCGGACGAAATCGTTCCGTCGTCTTGAACCTAATTAAAACAATCTGCCTCTTACTGGGCGGATTGTTTTTGTCGTTTGCGGAAGGATGACGAAACGGAAAAAATCGTGATACACTGGACGATGACTGAAAGAAAGGGGTTTCATTGCATGCGCTCATTTGAGGAACGATTATCGAACCAACTCGAGGCGACGGCTTCACTCGCCACATTGATTCAACCTTCAACGGATCAACTCCGTTTAGATAAACTAGATAAATTTGCTAGCAAACTATTAAAACGAGAGTTCACGATTGCGTTTGCTGGTCACTTTTCAGCTGGAAAGTCGAGCATGATCAACGCCTTGACGGGTGAATCGGTCTTACCGACGAGTCCGATTCCGACGAGTGCAAACATCGTGACACTTCAGCAAGGTGAGATGGATTCAGCAATCGTTCACTTTCATGAACAGCCGTCTGTTCGTCTGACTGCAAAAGAGCAAGAGAAGCATCTTCAATCGCTTGGGAAAAGTGGTGATGTCCAACAAATCGATTTGACGCATGCCGCGTCCGCGCTGCCTCCTGGTCTCGTCTTAATGGATACGCCAGGCGTCGACTCGGTCGATGATGCCCACCGTGTATCAACGGAGTCTGCCCTTCACTTGGCTGACATCTTGTTTTACGTCATGGACTACAATCATGTTCAATCCGAATTGAACTTCATGGTGACGGATGAATTACAAGCTGCCGTACCGGAATTATATTTAATCGTCAATCAAATCGATAAACATCGTAACGATGAACTATCATTCGACGCCTTCCGCCGCTCGGTTCATGCGTCCTTCGCTGAACACGGTGTCGTACCGAAAGGAATCTTCTTTACGAGCCTACGGGACCCAGCCCATCCGCATAACGATTTCACGGAAGTCGAACAGCTCGTCAAACAAAGCATTCGCGACGCTCAACCGAAGTTGTTGACTTCTGCCGCTTTGACACTCGAAAGTCTTCACCAGGAACATACACGTTATCTCACACGTCTCGTCTCAGAAACAAACGAGACGATGGCTGAGCAATTGAATGACGCTGAACGACGGAATCCGGCGAAAATCGAAACCGAATTAGCACGTGTCTCGCAACAGTTAGAAGCACGTCAACCGGACCGCTGGGTACAGACGTTTTCGCTTCATCGGGATCAACTTTTGAAAAATGCGACATTGATGCCGTTCGAATTACGCGAGAAGATGCGCCGTTTCCTCGAGTCACGTCAGCGTGATTTCAAGGTTGGATTATTCCGTAGCGCGAAAAAAACGGAAGCGGCTCAAGCAGAGATCGCACAAGACGTGCTCCGTGCCTATCAGACAGTGACTGCTTCCGAAATTTCGCTTCATTTACGTAACTTGATGAAACAATCGTTACGTGACCTTGGTCTCCTGCAGGATACGCATATCGTCGCAATCGATCAGCTCTCACTTGACCCACCACTTTCCGTACTCGAGAGTGCCTTGCCAACCGGTATTACGATCACAGGTGAATCAGTGCTCCAGTTCACGAATCGTGTCGCCGAACAGACACAAGCGTGGTTCGTCAAGGAAACGAACGCATGGCGTGAGCTTATTCGTCAAGAGTTGACGGCAACTTTCCCGAAAGAACAAGCTGAGCTATTGCAGCAACAGACGTTACTACAGCATAAATGGACTAGCGTTCAAGCATGGCAACAGGCTACCGTAGCACTCGAACGATATGAGCATGGCGTTGCTAGTCCATCCGACCAACAACTCGAACAGGCTCGGACGCAAGTTTCAATCTGGGAGGAGCAATTGATTCAGCAAGAAGCGGCGATCGTCTCCTTTACCGGGTACGAATCGGTGATAGAAACTACTGCGTTTGAAGTTGCGACGACGATCAGTGAGCAACAAGCCGTCCGTTATGCACCTGAAGACGTCGCTCGAATCCGTCAGCATCTGAATGGTCTTCAAGGTTTTGAAGATGCCGTCGCTTATTTGAATGACAAATTGGACCGACTGACACACCAATCCTTCACGATTGCCTTATTCGGTGCCTTCAGTGCCGGAAAATCATCGTTTTGCAATGCCTTACTCGGAGATAAGGTCCTCCCGGTCTCTCCGAATCCGACGACAGCATCAATCAACCGGATTCACCCTGTTGACGCTGCACACCCGCACGGCGTGGCAGAAGTCACGTTCAAGTCGGAAGCAGCGATGCTTGAGGACTTAAATGAAGCAATGGTCGAAACAATGACGTTCGAGTCAACGAAACAGGCATACGATACGCTCTTACCACGTAACGCGTCACTGACAGACCCGTTCTTGCGTGCTTTCTTGAAAGGATTCCCTGCCGTAAAACCCTTCATCGGTACCATTCAGACGGTCGATCAAGACGCTTTTAAACAGTATGTCGCGCAGGAAGAACGAAGCTGTTTCGTAGATGTCATCGATTTCTATTACGATAGTCCGTTAACACGTCTCGGCGTGACGCTCGTCGATACACCGGGAGCAGATTCAATCAATGCCCGTCATACTGATGTCGCTTTTGATTACATCAAGAACGCGGATGCGATCTTATTCGTCACGTACTTCAATCATGCCTTCGCCCGCGCTGACCGTGAATTCTTGATTCAACTCGGTCGTGTCAAAGACGCATTCGAACTCGATAAGATGTTCTTCCTCGTCAACGCGATTGATCTCGCTGCGTCAGATAGCGAACGTCAAGATGTCTTGAACTATGTCGCGACGGAATTGCAACGCTTCGGGATTCGATCGCCTCGACTGTATGGAGTCTCGAGCTTACAAGGACTCACGGAAAAGCAACAAGAGCGATCAGATTCAACTTCCGGTTTACCTGAATTCGAGGAGGCATTCCATCACTTCCTAGCGGAGGATCTGACCGGTCTCGCCAAAGTATCGTTGTCTGAGCAGACGGAAAAGACCGTCCAGCGACTCGAACGATTTATCGCTGCGACTGAAGCGAATCTGTTGCGAAAAGAAGAACGGTTGGCTGAGTTATCTACTCTAGAACAGCAGGTCACGGATCGTTTCGAAGACAATCGCGCCGCTTTGATCGAACCTGCACTCAAAGCAGAGATCCATGAGCTGTTGCATCATGTCGTACAACGCATTTATTACCGTTTCCCTGACTTTTTCAAGGAAGCCTATAATCCTGTTCGTTTTGCTCAAACTGGCAAAGGAGTGGCATTACAGGATGCGTTAACGGAACTGTTGACGTTCCTTCGGTTCGATTTTGAGCAAGAGCTCCGGGTCACGCATTTCCGTGTCGACCAATGGCTCGAAGCGGCCTTGATCCGGCGTCAACAAGAGGAGCAACAGTTGCTAGAGCAATGGAACGAATCCTTCCAGCTCGCGCCTGTCACGGTCTCTCGATTAAATGAAATGACGTTCGATGGTCCATTCGAAGATGCAACGCCTTATGTCGGCGTCAAACGCCACTTCCGGAATGCGAAAGCCTTCTTTGAAAAAAATGAGAAGGAGCAGTTGAAGGAGGAACTTGCGACATTAACTAAGCAAGAAGCACTCGCGTATACTGCCACTCAAGAAGAACGCTTGCTGGCAGTCGCTGCGGCACATCTGGACGTTTCTTTGACAGCCGTTTCAGAGCACCTGTTACGCCAAACACTCGAGCAACTTGAGAGTGAACGCGCGACGTTACAGGCACAAGAGACGCTGACTCCTTATAAACAAGCAGCAAAGCAGATTCGTAGTCTGACGCCACACGTCACTTCTTGAAACACGATCGCTCCAACGTAAAAGAGGCTGACCCAACAGTCAGTCTCTACAAAGATAAGGGTGGCAGATCATAATTCTGCCACCCTTATCCCGTAAAAATAGAATGACCCGTCATACGCCACTCCTACAGGAAAAGCGCATTTTTGCGCTGTCAGAGACAAACAAGACCCGTTTTCATGCTGGAATGAAGCAGGAAAACAGGCTTGTGTCTCGCCTGAGGAAAGGGCGTGAATAGACGAGTCATTCTTTTTTTGAGTCAGTCCCCTTTTTGATTGCCTTCTCGTCAACGCGATGGCGTTGGCCAGTACGACTGAAAATAGTGGACGATGTATTGGTGGACGTGCCGGACGACAGGACGTAATTCCGTCCCAACGAGTCGGTTCAATGAGACATCCCATAACATCGGTGGGTCGAACGGGATGATTTTAATGTCATCCGCATGATGAAACCGTAGTATCGGCTCCGGTAGGATCGAGATGACGTCAAGTTCTTGGACCATCCCAATCAACAAGTCCCATGCCCCTGACATGAAGAAGATATTCGGCTCTTGCTGCACTTTACGAAACTCCGATAGTATTTGATGATGCAACATGAATCGGTCGTTCAAGATGACGAGTGGTTCATTTCCGATATCACGATAGGATAGCGCTTCTTTAGCTTGAAACGGGTGATTCGGACGCACGGCGACGACGACCTCATCTTCGATCAATCGAAAACGTTCGATACCATAGGATTCACCCGGTTCGATCAAGATGGCCAAGTCGAGTTCTTCAAGTAACAGTCGACGTTTGAGTTCGAACGCCCCCTCCTCGATGATTTCGAGTTCGATGCCAGGGTGTTCCGCCATGAACTTTGGAATCAACTGCGAAAATAAGACAGGGAGGATGACGGGTGGGATGCCGAGACGGACTTTTCCTCGGACGACGTTCGAGCGTTCACGCAGATGCCCCATCAATGCTTGATGACGTGTCAGAACGATCTTCGCATCCTCATACAATTGACGTCCTGTTTCCGATAACCCTGTCAACCGTCCGTGCTTTCGAATGAACAGCTCCACTTGCTCCAGCTGCTCGAAGTCGCGGATCATCTGACTAAGCGCCGGTTGCGAGATTGACAAGTGCTTCGAAGCACGCGTTAAGTTATAGCCTTGCTCAACGATTGTCGTAAAAAAGAGCAATTGTCGAATATCCACTTACATCTCCCCTTATTCATCAAACCAGCGATTTTTTTTGAAAAACAGAATCATTCCTAAAGCGAGGAGTCCCATTGCCCCTAATGTCACGAAATAACCGTACCGAGTGGTCAGTTCTGGCATATGTTCGAAGTTCATGCCGTATATACCGGCGATGAACGTCAACGGCATGAAAATCGTCGTGAAGATTGTCAACGTCTTCATGATGCTATTCATCCGGTACGAGTTGAGGGAAATGAAATTATCCCGAAACTCAGATGTCATCAATCGATTGTATTCGATCATTTCCGATAACTTCAGTAAGTGATCATACAAATCGCGAAAGAATGCCTGTTTCTTTGGATGAATCGATAACCGCTTTGATTCGACGACACGATACAGTAAGTCCCGCATCGGCATGACCGTCCGCGAGATTCGAAGTAACCGCGCGCGTAGTTCGAAAATCTCCTCCATCAACCGACGATCATTGCCACGCGTTCGGTAGCGTTCCTCAAGCGCAAACAATTCATCTTCCGTTGCATGAACGATCGGAAAATACCCGTCGACGATCTTATCCATGATTTTATGTACGAGGTCGACTGTTTCTTGTTTGTCGAGGCGTTGGCTACACTGTTCAAACACGATATCAATTTCTGGTGAAGATTGCTCATGGTAGCTAACGAGATGCCGATCACTTGCGAACAAATTGATTTCACGACTCGTCAATGTTCCTTCATCGAGCGCATGAAGGACAAAAAAGCTATGTTCTGTATAATATTCAAGCTTTGGGCGTTGCAAGTAATGAAAACAATCTTCAATCGCCAGTGGATGAAAATCAAAAACCTCAATCAATTTTTGCTTCTCTACGTCTGTCGGTTGATCGAAATCAACGAAATAACGTTTCATGCCCGACTCCTGTGTCCGACTTACATCATCGGTCAAAATGATTGTGTCATTCGCATCGATCAGTATACAACGAATCAACTTTTTCTCCCCCTTTTCCTATGTAAGCGTACTATATTTTTTCGTATGCAACAAAAAAAGGATTTCCTCGAAGAGAAATCCTTTCAGATTGTAGACAAATGAACTGACTCAAAAAATGACACACCTTTTCACACCCTTTCCTCAGGCGAGACACAAGCCAGAGCGACCCTGCAGCGAAGCGAAGCTTGTCCCAGGAAAACGATGCGAGTCGAACAAAAAAAGCGCAATCCTTCTCGTTAGAGAACAATTGCACTTGTCTTCAGTCTCAAAAGATTTCCCCAAAGAGAAATCCGTTTCAAATAGCAATCAACCATGTTCAATATAAAATCCGCTCCAATAAACCTGACGATACGTAAACTCTTTTCCACTCTTCGTCGTCACAAGCATCTCATCTTCTGCCATGACGGCAATTTTAATGGGTACTTCACCGTGATCCGTCAAATAATTGAGGATCTCAAGATGCCGATTCAACCAAAGACGACGGCGGAACCAACGAAAACGACTGAATGCCGCACTGAAGTGGAGTAAGGCAAGTGCAAGGATAATTAAAGCAAACGGAAGTGGAATATCGAACAACGCAATCAAATATACATCTGCGATCAGCAAGGATAACGAGAGACCCATTTCCGTCATCTCCATGAAAGATGCTTTATAGGTCGCAAAGTAGGTCATCACACGAAATAGGAAGATGACCGTGAGGTACGGTACAAAGTACATTTGAAACACATGGTCCGTGCCGCTGTTGACGAACATGAGCAGTGGCAGGAAGAATAGCAATTTCCAGATTAGGATGGCGGAATAAAATAAAGTATGATCCGTGTAGCGTCTGCGTACGATGGCTTGACTCATATTCATTGCCTTCCCCTCCTTCATGATGGACCGTTTCAAAGTCGATGATGACAGGACATGATGCCTATAAGGGTATGTTTCCGAATTCAGCTGTTTCTAATCGTCTAATTCACAGTTTTTAGAAACTGTATATTTAGTATACGTCATCATTCACCAAATGGTTCACTTTCCCCATCATTTCCCATCATTCGATGTGCTACAGATTGGAAACCCGCTCTTGCTAGTCGTCCGGATCTTCTACTGCTACAATAAAAGATATTCCAATTGAACAGAATCGAGTTGAATCTTTCATGTACACCCATATCATCATTGGCGCCGGAATTCTCGGTGCCTCGACTGCCTATCATTTATCGAAGGCTGGTGAACGCGTCTTACTCGTCGATCGGAAGGAACCAGGTCGCGCTTCTCATGCGGCAGCCGGCATCATCTGTCCATGGATGACACAACGGCGAAATAAGGCATGGTACAAATTAGCGAATAACGGGGCTCATTTTTACAAGACATTGATTCCTGAACTGGAAGCACTCGGTGAGACGAGTACGGGTTATCAGCAAGTTGGAACGATCGCCTTACACGAAACATCAAAAATCGAAAAGA
This sequence comes from Exiguobacterium sp. s78, assembly GCF_018618985.1. Taxonomy (NCBI): domain Bacteria; kingdom Bacillati; phylum Bacillota; class Bacilli; order Caryophanales; genus Exiguobacterium; species Exiguobacterium sp. s78. Next base: position 1,122,720 of record NZ_JACSNB010000001.1, on the reverse strand, counting down.
TGGAGACGATTGCGCAAAACCGTTTTCCGGAAGCACCTGCCATCGAACGTATCGAACGACTGGACCAAGATCGTGTCAAAACGCTCTTTCCACTCGTCGAACAGATCGAAGATGCCTTATTCGTTTCCGGTGGTGCCCGCGTTGACGGACGTGCCTTGTGTGCTGCACTGATTCGTGGCGCTGTCGAACACGGTGCGACCGTCCTAGAAGGAGATGCTTCTCTTATCGTAGACAAGGGAGTCGTCACTGGTATAACCATGGAAAATGAACAGTACTCGGCAGAACAGTTCATTTTAACGGCGGGTGTTTGGTTAAATGAACTGCTCCGTCCACTTGAGCTTAAAATCGATTTGCATCCGGAGAAGGGACAGATTCTGCAACTCGATTTGACGGATTCTACATCAACGACTTGGCCCGTCGTCATGGGACAACGCGGATTATATCTCGTCTCCATCCACGAAGGGAAACTGATCGTCGGTTCAACACACGAAAAACAGACCGACTACGACTTGAAACCAACCGTTAAGGGGATGTATGCCTTATTGAATCGGGCTTTACCTGTCTTACCGCGTCTCGAAGAAACGACGATTGATGAACTGCGTATCGGCTTACGCCCGTATACGAAAAACTCCCTGCCGGTGATCGGACCGCTTCAAAATCATCCGAACGTGTTCCTAGCGAACGGACTTGGTGCATCCGGTTTGACGATCGGACCCTATCTCGGTAGCCAATTAGCGAAGCTTGCACGTCATCAAGCGCCTGATATCGAATGGACGACTTATGAGCCGACCTATGTCTCTCTCGACTCCTGACCAACTCTATGCTTCACTTTGAAAGGAAGTACACCATTGTCCATGAAACCAATCGTTCCTCTTGAATTATTCGATGCTTTAGATATACGTGTTGGTACAATCCAGTCGCTTTCGGATCTTACCGATGGCTCAATTCAGCTTGAACTACAATTCGACGGATTTACGCGTTTATTCTCACTCGACTGGGAATCACTGCGACCCGATGTTCATGAATTGCTTGGAAAACAAGCGATTGCCGTACTCAATATACCTGGTCGTACGCCTGAAGAGTCCGGTCGGGTGCTTGAGATCGGTCGCTCGGAACAATGGATGCCGATTCTCGTCGTACCGGAACATCCGATTCCGGAAGGAGCACGTGTCGAATAAGGCATATCATTTAGAAAAACACTCCCCTGTGTCGCTTCGTAACGGAAGCTTACATGTGGGAGTGTTTTTAGATGTGCCGTTACATTTTTTCTAAATAATGCACACTGAATCGTTCATCGTCATCGATCCAACAATTGACTGAATGAAAACCACTTTGACGGGCAAGTGCCTCAAACTCTTCTTTACTGTATTTATAGGAGTTTTCCGTATGAATCGTTTCTCCTTGTTTAAACGGAACCGTCACATCTCCGACTTGTACGAGTTGATCGAGTTGACTCCGAAGATGCATTTCGATTCGTCCTTTTTCCTCATTATAAAAAGCATGATGTTCGAATCGCGTCACATCAAACGTTCCCTCGAGCATCTGATTCAAATGCGTCAACATGTTCAAATTGAATGCCGCTGTGACGCCGGCTACATCGTTATAAGCCCGTTCAAGCACATCAACAGACTTTTTCAGGTCGACGCCGATCAAAAATCCATCACCAGTTTCAAGAATTCGTGAGGAATGACGTAAGAAGCGCATCGCTTCCTCCGGTTCAAAGTTTCCGATCGTCGATCCCGGGAAAAAGATGACTCGTTTTTGAGACTCCTCGACCGGTAAAGAAATCGATTGTGAGTAATCCCCACAGACCGCTTTAATATGCAGCGCAGGATACCGTTCCGACAATTGGCGTGCAGATTCCATCAGGAAGTCTTTTGAGATATCAATGGGCATGTACGTGTCTAGATGTGTAAATGTCTCCAGTAACATCTGGATTTTACGACTGCTGCCACTTCCATATTCAATCAGTGTATGCACATCGCCGATACTTCGTGCGATCTCTGCTCGATGCTGCTCCAAGATGGCGAGTTCTGTCCGTGTCGGATAATATTCCGGTTGTTGCGTAATCTGTTCGAACAACTGGGATCCGATATGATCATAAAAATATTTTGCCGGTAAGACCTTTTGTTCTCGCATCAGACCTTCAATGACTTCTAAACGCATGTTTTGTTGCGGCGTATATAAATCGTACCCAATGACTGTCTCTCGCATCACATGTCACCTGCCAATCGGAAGCCGCCAAATAACCAACGTTTATCAGGCGGGAAGAAGTTGCGGTATGTCTCGCGAATATGATCGTCAGGCGTCACGCACGCTCCTCCACGCAGTACCATTTGATTACACATGAACTTCGCGTTGTATTCCCCGAGCGCTCCCTCGAGTGGTTTACTGCCTGGATATGAACTATAAGCACTCGACGTCCACTCCCAAACGTTTCCGAACATGCTCGCAAGCGTTGTCTCTGACTCTTCGACGGCTACCGGATGGAATGTTCCGCTTCCCATCATATTACGCTTCGTAACGGAATCGACTTGACGAGAAGCCCACTCCCACTCCGCTTCCGTCGGTAAGCGTTTCCCTTGATAACGGCTATAGGCATCCGCCTCGTAAAAGCTGACATGACAGACCGGTTCATCGAGACGGAGTGGTTCGACGCCATTCATCGTAAAGATCGTCCATTCTCCCGCGTCATCCTTCATCCAATATAACGGTGCTTTCCAGCCTTCTTTTTGAACCGTCGCGTACCCATCGGATAGCCAATACTCTGATTTTTCATAGCCCCCTGCTTCAATGAACGCCAAATACTCACCGTTCGTGACAGGACGCGTTGCGAGTTTAAACGGATGTAACCACGTTTTATGACGTGGACTCTCGTTGTCAAACGCAAAACCGTCTCCTGTATGACCGATCTCGACGAGTCCTTCCTCGAATTGGATAAACGATGTTTCCTTGACTGCATTTTCAGGCACATCTGTTGCCAGCGACTTTGACTGATAAGCAGGTAACAGTGGATTCGTGAAAAAGTTATACTTCACGTCCATCAAGATCAATTCCTGGTGTTGTTGCTCGTGTTGCAGTCCCATCTCGACTAACGATTCGATTTTCCATTGGTCTTCTGGAGTCCGTTCTTCTTTCAAGAACTCGACCATTTGTCCATCGACATATGACCGGTAAGCAATGATGTCTTCGACGGTCGGACGTGACAACATCCCCCGTTGTTGACGAGGCTGGTAAGGACCGATTGAATTATAGTAAGAATTGAATAGATAATTGTACTTCGGATGGAAGACTCGATAGCCTTTACTATATTCTTGTAAAATCATCCGTTCAAAAAACCAGGTCGTATGGGCGATGTGCCATTTCGGCGGACTCACGTCCGAACTCGCTTGAATGATGAAGTCTTCTGCTTCGAGCGGTTCAATCAAGGCAATTGTTTGGTTACGAACAGTGGCAAATTTTTCGATTAAGTACGATGTCGTTTCAAATAGCATGTCAATCACTCCCTATCCAAAATATTCCGAATCTTTTGGTCCATTTGATGTATACCCCTCCTATGGAAGAGTTATGCTAAAGAAACAAAAAAAAGTCCGCTCCGTTAAGAGCGAACTGATCACTTTAATATACTTTATCGCCGTTGAAGATCGAGTTCTTGACGACGACGTAGTCGACCGTCCGAATCGCTTGCAATTTGTTCCCGCCAGCGTACGAAATTGCCGATTGCAAATCTTGCTCCATCTCGATCAACGTATCCGCTAGACTTCCTTTATGCTCGACGAACATCTTCTTTCCTTCGACGTTCTTGCGTTCCCCTTTTTGGAACTCAGAAGCAGAACCGAAGTATTCCTTGACGAGCACTCCGTCCACTTCATGCGTCTCACCAGGCGATTCTTCATGCCCCGCGAAGAGTGAACCGATCATGACCATCGACGCACCGAACCGGACCGACTTCGCGATATCGCCATGCGTCCGAATCCCACCATCCGCGATGATCGGTTTACTTGCTGCTTTTGCACACCAACGAAGTGCCGCGAGTTGCCAACCGCCTGTACCGAATCCTGTTTTAATCTTCGTGATACACACTTTACCTGGTCCAATTCCGACTTTTGTTGCATCGGCTCCCGCATTCTCAAGTTCACGCACCGCTTCCGGTGTCCCGACGTTACCAGCGATGACGAAACTTGCAGGTAGAAGCGACTTGATGTGGCGAATCATTTGAATGACGGCTTCCGAATGACCGTGCGCGATATCGATCGTGATGTATTCCGGAGTCAGCCCTTCTGCTGCGAGCTGTTCGATCAGCTGATATTCCTCTTCCTTGACACCGACGCTAATTGAAGCGAACAGTTGGCGTTCTTGCATCATGCGAACGAAAGCCAAACGACGAGCCGGTTCGAATCGATGCATGATATAGAAATAATCGCCTTCCGCTAAGAACAAAGCGATCGATTCATCAATGATCGTTTGCATGTTCGCCGGTACGACCGGAAGCTTGAAACGACGACCACCGAACTCGACTGACGTATCACATTCCGAACGACTACCAACGATTGATTTTGCTGGAATTAATTGAATATCTTCATAATCGAATACTACATCCATGAATAACACCTCTAATTACGAATATTTTTTAATATATTGGCGATAATCATTCGCCCCTTGACTACTATAACGAACTGTCCTCATAGTGTCAAAGAAATTTTCGCGTTTTTAAGGTTTTTCAAGAACTTTATTCAGATATCACCAGTTAAACGTTCGGATTTTTACCGATTTTGACGTTGTAAATCTGTCAACCAGTGTTCTTCCCAGTCAAAATAGCTTGTTGCTTCGGATACTTCGAACACATGATCAGGATAAGGCAGTGCTAGAGGTGGACGATCCTGTTTTGGGAAATATGCTAGTTGCTTCGATTCCCCATCAATCGCTTCGAGCGTTCCCCCGACTACTTTACACTCGAATACTGTCGCTACGTATTCAACTTCGTTTCCGTCTGGGTACGTCAAACGAAACGACTCTCCACCGAAGGTCGCAATCAGACGGACCGGTCGGACGAATAGACCCGTCTCTTCATAGACTTCGCGAATGACTGCCTGTGCCGGCGATTCCCCCAGTTCGATCGCTCCAGCAGGCAAACTCCAAAACGGACCTCCTGGATCCTGAAAGAGGATGTGACCTGCTTCGTTTCGAATGATCGCTGCGACGCATGGTGTAAAAAGACGCTGCGTTCCGACAAGTTGGCGCAGATTGGCATAATAATTAGAGATTGGCATGACGTGACTCCTTTCGGTCTTCTTTTAATAGGGCAAACAAAACAAAGTCTTCCCAGGCATCGTTGATGAAGAGATTTTGTTTCGCGATTCCCTCTTTACGAAATCCGACTTTTTCAAGGACACGGATCGAGCCGATATTCTCCGGCATGACTTCAGCACGGATCCGGTGGAACTGGTGGACATCAAATAAATGATCCACGAACAATCCGACCGCTTGTGCCATATATCCTCGTCCTGAAAAGGCGGCATCCAACTGGTAGCCAATCATACATGTCTCCGCTGGTCCACGTTGAACGAACATCGCTGAAACATCCCCAATCAACTGGTCCGTCTCGGATAAAAAAACACCATACGCATAATAAGCATCTTGACGCATTAACTCTTGATGACGATGAATCCGTTCACGTTGCCCTTTTATCGTGTATTGTTCTGGTGACGGCTTGATTGGCATCCAGTATTCAAAGTGATCACGGTTTCGCAAATTCACCTCAAGGATCTCCGCTGCATCCTCCAAGATGTACGGGCGAATGTATACAGGAAGCATATAACGTTCCTCCATTTCCATTATTATCTTCAGTTCAAGAAGTTTGGGTGTTTCATAATTCATATAGCGGGAATCTACATTATAGTTTCATTACATTACAGTGACAGCATACTATAGAGAAAACTGTCGAAGAAGGAGTGACCTATGTATTCAGACACTGATTTGCTTAATCAAATCAAACAACGCGATTCTGTCGCGTTAGAACGATTATACGATCGTTACGAAAAAACACTCTTTCTTCTATTCCGTCGCACACAAGTCGAGGATGCACTCATTCATTCCGCGATGACACAACTATTCCGAACTGTTTGGGAACAACCGACACGTTATCCGAACTTCCAAGGATTCATTTTGCATACATTACGACAGCTCAGTAGTAAAAGAGAACATATTCCGACTCGTTGAAAGAATCAGTTATACTCTTTCGACACGGGTAGAATGAACCCTTTAATTGCATGATTTATTCAAAGAAGAACAGCTTCGTTTGTTCTTTTTTTGTTTTGTCCTTTCTTTTTCAATTCAGGCATGCTATATTATTAAGTAATTATTGTTGTTCGGTGGAGATACGAAGTGTTTCACTTTATATTCGATGAAATTGATCACGGTAGTAATAATCAGTGTGCCAGTCACACGCAGGAGGCAATACACATGGAACAAGGTAAAGTAAAATGGTTTAACGCAGAAAAAGGATTCGGCTTCATCGAGCGCGAAAGCGGAGACGACGTATTCGTACACTTCTCAGCAATCCAATCTGAAGGTTTCAAATCACTTGACGAAGGTCAAGAGGTTTCTTTCGAAGTTGAAGAAGGTCAACGTGGACCACAAGCAACTAACGTTGTAAAACTTTAATTTCTTTTAGACCCTGCTCACGCAGGGTCTTTTTTTGTGTTTATATATGCTACACTAGCGATTCAGGAAGAAAGGAGATGTATTATGACACTTGAACAAACGATGCAACACCTTCAAGATGCTATGCTAAAAGGCGACCTAACACAAGTCTCGCATCTATTATCTCCCGAATTTACGTTCATCGATGCATTAGGGCGGTCATTTGATGCCGAGACCTACCTCGATCATTACGTGGATCCTGCAAACATCCGCTGGTTATCCCGGACCGATGATTTTTCATACATTGATCATTTCGAAGATACGGCAATCCAGTATAGTTTGACAGAAGACCGATTTGAATACGGGACAACTCAATACGTTGGTCGTTTCCGGATCGTGTCCATCTATCGTGCTACGTCAGATGGTTGGAAATGGCACTTTGGTCAATTAACATCTCTTGATCCGTCGTAACGGATTCAAGGGATGTTTTTGTTTTCATTTTCCATTCATCGTCAGTTGGAATTGCTTCTCATTTTTCATTCCGTTACACTTGAGGGGTACATATTTTCTGAAAATTCAAGAAGGAGTGTTCCTCATGACGGTTTATAACTTCTCTGCCGGTCCAGCAGTCCTTCCTGCCCCGGTCCTATTGAAGGCTCAATCCGAGCTACTCGATTATGAAAATTCAGGACAATCCGTTCTTGAAATGAGTCATCGTTCGCCAATCTTTGAATCGATTCGAGATGCGGCTGAACAATCCTTACGGCGACTGATGTCGATTCCCGATACGTACTCCGTATTGTTTCTTCAAGGAGGAGCTACACTTCAGTTCGCGATGTTACCGCAAAATCTGGCGACGAAGACCGGACGAATTGATTTCATCGATACCGGCGGCTGGTCGACGAAGGCGATTGCAGATGCAAAACGGTACGCCACGGTCAACGTGCTCGCCTCTTCCGCTGATCACGGGTATCGCTTCATTCCAAAAGGTCCGTTCACGTCAACAGCCGACTATTTGCACATCACTTGGAACAATACCCTCGAAGGGACGACGTATCAGACACCGCCTCTCGTCGATGTGCCACTCGTCGCTGATGTCTCGTCATCGATTTTGTCTGAACCATTGCCAATCGAGTCATTCGATGTGTTGTATGCTGGTGCTCAAAAAAACCTTGGTGTCGCTGGTTTAACGGTCGTCATCGTGAAGAACGAGTTGCTTGATCGTGTTCCTGACACGATCGGTGCCTACTTACGGTATGACATCCATGCAAAACAGCGGTCTCTTTATAACACGCCACCGACGTTTAGTCTTTATATGACGAAATTAGTGCTCGATTGGATTGAAGAGACGGGACTCGAGACGATCGCGGCACGAAACGTCTCACAAGCGCGCATGTTATATGAAGCAATTGATCAATCCGATCTATTTCATAACCATGTAGCCGTCAAGGATCGAAGCCGGATGAACATTCCATTCTCGACCGGAAGCGAATCGGAAGACGCTGCTTTCTTGAACTTCGCTGCGCGTAACGATTTAATCAATCTTGCCGGTCATCGCTCGATTGGTGGAATGCGCGCGAGTCTTTACAATGCGATGCCGACCGAAGGGGTTACGGCACTGATTCATATCATGCACCGTTTTGAACAGGGGGAACGTTAAATGTATCAAGTCCAACTATGGAATGATCTATCAGACAAAGGATTAAAACGATTTACAGACGACTATCACGTCCAGCGGGAAACGGAGCAACCAGACGCCTTTCTCGTCCGCAGCAAGGATTTACATGACATGCGCTTTCCAGATAGTCTCAAAGCCGTCGCCCGAGCTGGCGTCGGTGTCAATACGATTCCACTCGATCAACTCGCGAACCGCGGGATTCCCGTCTTTTCGACACCAGGTGCCAATGCGAATGCCGTCAAGGAACTTGTCATCGGTAGTTTATTCCTGACGGCGCGAAAACTCGTCCCGAGTCTGCTTTGGACGAACAACTTACGCGGACCAGATATTCCGGAGAGGATCGAAGCGAACAAAAAACAATTCGTCGGAACGGAGTTGCTCGGGAAACGAATCGGGATCGTCGGACTTGGGGCAATCGGGGCAAACTTAGCCAACACCCTTCACGAGCTTGGCATGACCGTCACAGGCTATGATCCACATATGTCCGTTGAGTCTGCCTGGCGCGTCTCGAATCAGATTCAGCGGGCAACACAGCTCGAGGATCTCCTCGCGACAAGCGACTACATCACGTTGCATCTGCCGCTCGTTGAAGCGACGACGGGTTTACTCGATGGGTCACTCTTCTCGAAGATGAAACACGGCGCGACCCTACTCAACTTCTCGCGTGGTGAACTCGTCGATGAACAAGCGTTAGCAGAAGTGCTCAGGTCCGGTCGCCTGGCGAATTATGTGACGGATTTCCCGAACGCCTTCATCTTGTCCCTCCCCCGGGTCATTGCTTTACCACATATCGGGGCATCAACAAGTGAAGCGGAGGAAAACTGTGCTATCATGGCGGTCGATCAACTGCGTCTGTTCCTTGAGACAGGAAATATCCGCAATGCTGTCAATTTCCCAGCCGTCGAGCTACCGTTCACTGGAAAACGACGAATTACGATTGCTCACCACAACATTCCGAACATGGTCGGTCAAATCGCCTCGGTGTTAGCGCAAGAGTCGATCAATATCGCGAATATGATCAATGGTAGTAAAGATGCGATTGCCTATACGATCATCGATATCGATAACCATGCGGACGAGATGATTTCGCTAGACCGACTGAATCAGATTCCTGGCGTCTTGAAAACACGCCTACTCTAAAGGAGTGAACCCCATGCCAACTTTCGAACCTTTTGCGGCGTTACGACCGGACTCAAAATATGCGGCAGAATTTGCCGCCTTACCGTATGATGTTTATTCGCGCGAAGAAGCACGTTCCGAAATCCGACGTCATCCGCTGTCTTTTTTACGGATCGATAAAGCAGAAGCTACCCTTCCGTCATTGATCGCTGAAGATGACCCACGCGTTTATCAGCAAGCGGCGCTTGCCTTCGAAGAGAGTCAAACAAACGGCATCTTACAGCTCGATACGGACGAAACGTATTACATTTATCAGTTGTCAGATGGAACACATACACAATCCGGTTTCGTCGGATGTGTTGCCGTCAGTGATTATGAGACGAATCAAATTCGTAAACATGAGTTCACACGTCCTGATAAAGAGCGCGACCGTGTCCGACACGTCGAACAGTTACAAGCACATACGGGTCCGATTTTACTTGCGCATCAGACGGATGCACAACTCGAAGCAATCGTCACGACGATTACTGCTGGCGATCCCCTATATGATTTCACCGTCGATGGAGTGACGCATCGAATTTTTAAAATCACCGATCGCAATCATCTGTTGACGATCGGGAGCCAGTTCGCCCGTCACGATGCTCTCTATATCGCTGATGGTCACCATCGCGCTGCAGCAGCAGCCATCGCTGCCATTCGGACGGACCAGGAGGAAGCCCAACGTTTTCTTGGCGTCTCCTTCCCGCAGGATCAATTACGGATTCTCGGTTACCATCGGGTCGTTGAAGATTTGTACGGTCAATCCGTCGTTGATTTCCTTGAGCGATTAGCCCATCGCTTTACGATCACAAAAGGACGTGCCGAACAAACGAAGCCTCACCAAATCGAGATGTATCTCAACCGGCAATGGTATACCCTTTCGTACGATTCTGAACGAACAGGAACGAAAGCGAATCTCGACGTCTCGATTTTACAAGAAGAGTTGTTGACACCGTTACTCGGTATCGAAGATCCACGGACGGACGCACGGATCCAGTTCGTCGGTGGTCATAAGGGGTATGCCGGCCTTGAGCAAATCGTGGACTCTGGACATGCCGCTGTCGCTTTTCACTTGCATCCGACTTCGATCGAAGATTTAATGGCTGTGGCTGATGCGGGAGAAGTGATGCCGCCGAAGTCGACTTGGTTCGAACCGAAGCTTCGGAGCGGTTTACTGATCCATCCGTTTGATTCATAATGCACACGCACTAAAAAAGCAAGTCGCGGATTCGATATCCACGACTTGCTTTTTCTTATACGTGTCGCAAAAGAAGAGCTGACACAGCTTCTACTTGAATAGTTCCCGAAAACGTCGTTGCGTCTAACAGACTTTCATACGTTCCCTCAAGCGAAAGAGATTGTGCCTCTTCACTTACGTTGACCACGAGCAAGTAAACCTGTTCGCCTTGACGTCGCTCAACGACAAATGTCTGTTTTGTATCATCGATCCTTTGGAAATGATACGTTCCGGCATTTGCTAAAACCGGATGCTGTTTTCGAAGAGCAATCAACTGTGCAACGTGATCGAACAACTCACGGTTCTGCTTCGTCTCATCCCATTCCATACACGCACGGTTTGCCGGGTCTTGCCCCCCAGTCATTCCAATCTCATCGCCATAATAGATGACGGGTGAACCCGGAAACGTCAACAGTGTAGTGAAGAGTAACTTCATTCGATCGATATTCCCTTTCGCACGCGTTAGAGCACGCGGCGTATCATGCGAGTCAATCAAATTGAACATGACCTCGTTGACATTTTGAGAATGCCAGTTCAAATTCCGGCTGACTGCATGTGAGAAATCACGAACGCGCGTCTCGCCCGTCGCAAAACAAGTCAAAAAGCTCTCGGTCAAACCATAATTCATGACGGCATCAAATTGATCGCCGAGGAGCCATGGTTGCGAATCCGTCCAGCACTCACCGACGATATAACATGTTCCGTTCGCAGCCCGGACTTCCTTGCGAAACTCACGCCAAAATGCATGATCGACTTCACTTGCGACATCCAGACGCCAGCCGTCGATTCCGAATTCCTCGACCCAGTAACGTCCGACGTGAAGCAAATAGTCTTTGACGTCCGGATGGGCAGTATTCAATTTCGGCATGTTCCGTTCAAAGGCAAACACTTCATAGTTCGGAATCGATGGATCGACTGGGAAGGAACCAATCGTAAACCAGTTGGCGTATTTTGAATCTTTCCCCTTTTCTAAGACATCCTGAAAGGCGGGGTGCTCTTCACTAATATGGTTGAAGACGGCATCGAGTAATACACGGATACCATTCTCATGTAGCACATCGATCATCTTGCGGAACGTTTTCTCGTCACCAAATGCAGGATCAAGCTTCAAGTAATCAAGCGTATCGTATTTATGATTGGATGGTGCCTCAAAGACTGGACAGAAGTAGACACCCGTGACGCCGAGACGTTGTAAATGATCGACGTGATCGATGACCCCTTGAAAATCTCCACCGAAGAAATTCTGAAAAGCTGGTGCTTCACTTCCCCACTCCTTCGTTCCCGCTGGGTCATTCGTCCGGTCACCATTCGCGAATCGTTCCGGGAAAATTTGATACCAGACCGTATCCTTCACCCACTCCGGTGTATCAAAGACATCCGTCGCATGAACATATGGCACAGAAAAATAATAGCCCGGATGATCGAGTGGCGCTTCGTCATACCAGCCACGCTCGGTTAAAACGGCTGTCGTATCGCCATGAACCTCAAACCCATATCGTACCCGCTTCCGTTCTGGACGGATTGCAACGAACCAATAGTCATACGTCGCATCACTTCCATTGTGTTGCATCGGCGTCCGCTCTACTTTCCATGATTTTTCTTTCTCCGGATCAAAATTCCAATCTCGGTCTTCTTCTTTTTCCGCTTCCCATTCGTACGGATCACCATATATCAATTCAACTTTTTCAATATCGTCTTTAGCCGTCATGAGTCGGACATGGACCGTCTCTTGATCGTAAGCATAAACGAACGGTGATAATGCGCGATGAACTACCCCAGCCTGGTTCAAATTCTGCCACTCTCCCTTAAATTGATATTTCTCTATCGGTAAAGTTCCTTTCTTCCACATCGCTTAAACGTATTTAATAGAAATTCAACGGTTCCACCGACATTTTAGTTCAGTCTGTCAGGTAGTTTAAGGTATACTGATAACGCATAGGAAATCACGGATTTCTGACATTACGGAAAGAGAGTGGATACGAAATGGGTCGTAAATGGAATAACATTAAGGAAAAAAAAGCATCAAAAGACAAAAATACGAGTCGGATTTACGCAAAGTTCGGTCGTGAGATTTATGTAGCGGCTAAACAAGGTGAACCCGATCCAGAATCAAACCAAGCATTAAAGGTCGTTCTCGAACGAGCGAAAACATACAACGTGCCACGTGCCATCGTCGATCGGGCGATTGAAAAAGCAAAAGGTGGAGCGGAAGAAAACTACGACGTCTTGCGTTATGAAGGATTCGGTCCAAGCGGTTCAATGGTCATCGTCGAAACGTTGACGAACAACGTTAACCGGACGGCTTCTGACGTTCGTGCTGCATTCGGAAAAAATGGCGGAAACATGGGCGTGAGCGGATCCGTCGCTTATATGTTCGATGCGACGGCAATCTTTGCGTTTGAAGGTAAAACTGCGGATGACGTTCTTGAATTGATGATGGAAGCGGATATTGATGTGCGCGATATCCTCGAAGAAGACGAATCTGTCATCATCTACGCTGAGCCGGAACAATTCCATGCTGTACAAGAAGCGTTGAAAGCTGCAGGCATTACTGAGTTCTCACTTGCCGAACTGGTCATGCTCGCCCAAAACGAAGTCGCGTTGTCTGAAGACGACGTCGCCCAATTCGAGAAAATGATCGATGCACTAGAAGACCTTGAGGATGTGCAACAGGTCTACCATAACGTAGAACTATAATTAAAAAGACAAGGGGATGGTCGTGACCATCCCCTTGTCTTTTTAATTACAGTTTCTGTATCGGTTAACGCCCGTAATCGGTCACGCACCGTCTGTATGTATCATAAAGTATGAAACGCGTTTCATAACAAGAACAAAAAAAAGATTCATTTTTGATGTTTATTTCTTGTATTTAATGGGAATAGTAATATTCGGAGTTGATTATAACTTATTTTGCTTTGAAGAAATAAAAGGAGGAACGAACGATGACATATTCTTTAATTGAAACATTCAAACACATCGTAAGCGAGGCAACTAGCTTTAAGCGCGTTGATTTCGGAGGTTACGATATTTATATGCAGACAACAGATGGACGAACGATTACGGCACACATCCGCTATGATGGTGGTGGAACAGACTTCAATGAAGCTTATTTAATGCTCGAATCGAGTACCGGTCAACGTCGCACAGCGACCTTAACGCTTTATCAATTCGAACATCTCTCTTCTTATACTGCACACAGTGAACGGACACGTGCCCTAGTCACAACAAGTGCTTAATGACCATAAAACACGCCTCTCATTCGAGAGACGTGTTTTTTTAATTTTCTTCTCGCTCGAGGCGTTCGAGTTCTGCGTGTGTTTGTGGGAATCCATTCGCTTGCCAATCTGCCCGATGAATGGAATCCAGTTGTGTCAGTCCGACTTCAGCCGGATCGCGTTTCGCGTCGACACTTGGACGATGGTCAATATCTTCTGAAGTCGATTTTCGTTGTTGGTATTGTTGATAGGCGATTGTCGCAATCGCTGCTAGACCACCTAAAATAACACCTGTCTTGAATGTTGCTCGCATGAAAGTTCCCCCTCTATGGTCATTAGTTGTGCTCTAGATAGATGTACCCGCGTTCCTTGAGTTTGAATCATTCTTCTCATGGATCCACGTGTTTTTTGAAAAAAATCAAAAAAATTTTCAGCCTATTTCTGCCGTGTTCCTACATATTTAATAATCAAGAGAAAAAATGGCTCTATCCCTTATGCTTCAACGCTTCACGTCATGCAAGAAGGAAAAAAGTACGCTATACTTGATTCAGAAACATCTTCGACGAACAAAATGAATCGTGTCTTCTACTGGACAGTTCCGAGCTTCAACAGCTTGCGTTCGCGTCCCTTTTTCATTTTTGGTCGTCGATGTCACAAAGGAGGGAATTTCGTGTCCGTGATGCACGGGGCTATTTTACTGCCCATATTGATCAGTCTTTTCATTCCGCTTCTAGCGAAACGCCTTCCGAACATTCATACCGGTTGGTTTGTACTTGTCGTACCTGTACTGCTCGTATCGTATTTCAGCCGCTTTCTCCCTGGTACGATGTCAGGTGAGACCTTTACGGCACGCATGCCGTGGATACCATCGCTCGGTATCGATTTCGTCACGTATCTTGACGGACTCGGCTTATTGTTCGCACTATTGATCACAGGAATCGGCTCACTCGTCGTTCTTTATTCGATTTTTTATCTAGATGCGAAAAAAGAATCACTCGGAACATTTTATGTCTATCTGTTGATGTTCATGACCGCCATGCTTGGGGTCGTGTTGTCAGATAACATGGTCGTCCTCTATCTGTTCTGGGAATTAACGTCGATTTCGTCATTCTTATTGATTGCCTACTGGTACGAGCGGGAACGTTCTCGTTACGGCGCTCAAAAATCGATGTTGATCACCGTCTTCGGTGGACTAGCGATGCTTGGGGGAATTGCGATTCTCTCTACACTTAGTGGATCGTTAAGTATTCGTGAGACGTATGCGTCACTTGAATCGATTCAAGGTGAACCCTTCTTTACGGTCGCCCTTGTTTTATTCTTGCTAGCTGCCTTCACGAAATCGGCTCAGTTTCCGTTCCACATCTGGTTACCAGATGCGATGGAAGCACCGACTCCTGTCAGTGCCTACTTGCACTCGGCAACGATGGTCAAGGCAGGGTTGTATCTTGTCGCTCGTTTTAGTCCGATTTTTGCGGATGAGTCGCTTTGGTTCTATCTCGTCTCATCTGTCGGAATATTCACCTTATTCTGGGGTTCACTCAATGCGGTGAAACAACATGATTTGAAAGGAATACTTGCTTACTCGACGATTTCTCAGCTTGGATTGATCATGTCCTTACTTGGACTTGGAGCTGCCGCCTTACACGTCGATGCCTTAGATGACGGATTATATACAATCGCGACAGTTGCTGCGATCTTCCATCTGATCAACCACGCGACGTTTAAAGGCAGTCTCTTCATGATGGCGGGAATCGTCGATCACGAGACTGGTACTCGCGATATTCGGAAGCTCGGTGGTCTTGCGCAACTCATGCCGATTTCGATGACGATTGCGATGATTGGGACGCTTTCAATGGCGGGGATTCCACCATTCAACGGGTTCTTGAGTAAAGAGATGTTCTTGACAGGTGTACTTCAAGTTTCAGGATCTGACTTGTTCCACTTACCATCTTACGGTTGGATCATTCCTGTACTCGCCGTCGTCGGAAGTATCTTTACATTCGTCTATAGCATCTTGATCGTCCGCAAAACATTCTTCGGTAAGCGTCAAGACGATAAGTTACCGAAAACACCACACGAGGCACCGATTGGAATGTTGATTCCACCTCTCGTCCTCGTCTCGCTCGTCGTCATCATCGGACTCTTCCCGAATCTATTATCGGATACGTTGATTCGACCGGCAGTCGAAGCGATCTTACCGCAAGTCGTTGATGCGGGTGGGAAGATTGATGTGCATATTTCAATGTGGCATGGATTCAATACTGAATTATTCCTGACACTCGTGATCATCAGTGCTGGCGTCATCTTGTATAAAACACTGCCACGCTGGCAATCGCTCTATAACCGGATGCCTCGTGCCGTCTCCTTGAATCATCAATATGACGCTTTATTACGTCGTGGTGAACAGACCTCGACAAAGATTCACGATACGGTCATGACCGGATACATGCGGTCATATCTCGTCTACATCTTCGGATTCATCGTCATCTTGATCTTGACGGCATTATACGGGTTTGATGCCTTCCGCTTCGCAGTTGATCCAATCAGCTCGATTGACGCGTATGAGATCATCCTTGCACTCGTTCTCGTTTCGAGTGCCCTTTCGATCACCTTTGCGCGTTCACGACTGACATCGATCATCTTGCTCGGTGTGACCGGTTATACGGTCGCTCTGTTCTTCGTCTTGTTCCGAGCGCCAGATCTCGCCTTGACACAACTCGTCATCGAGACAGTATCGGTCGCTCTATTCCTGCTCGTTTTCTATCGTTTACCGGAAATCAGTCGGAAAGAAGAACGCATTCCGTTCAAGCTCGGCAACGCCTTGATTTCAGCACTCGTCGGATTGACGGTGACACTCGTCGCCCTTGCTTCTCTCAGCCAACGATCGTTTACTTCAATCGCCAAGTATTACATCGATAATGTCGCTGATCTTGCCGCTGGCGGTAATATGGTCAACGTTATTCTCGTCGACTTCCGTGGCTTCGATACGTTGTTTGAGATTGCCGTTCTCGCACTTGCCGGAATCGGTATTTACACGATGATTAAATTCAGACGAACAGGAGGGATCGATAAATGAAAAAGCAGGCGAAAAAGCATACGAATGACGTCATCTTAGAGTCCGCGACTTCCTTTATCACGTTCGTCATCTTCCTGTTTGCTGTCTACTTGTTCTTTGCTGGACACTATACACCGGGTGGTGGTTTCATTGGTGGTCTTGTGACGGCGTCTGCTCTTGTCTTGATCTTACTTGCTTATGACATCAAGACGTTACGCCGGATTTTGCCATTCGACTACAAATGGATCACGGCTCTTGGCATGTTGATTGCCGTACTGACGGCTTCAGGAGCACTTGTCTTTAACGTACCGTTCTTCACACATGCACATGACTATTTCAACCTACCGTTATTCGGTAAGACATCACTTCATACAGCGATGTTGTTTGATCTTGGTGTTTATCTTGTCGTCGTCGGTGTGACGATGACGATTATTCAAACGATTGGGGAGAGTGATTAATATGGAAATCATCATGGCGATCGCCGCAGGCATCCTGACGATGTGTGCCATTTATCTCATTCTTTCGAAAAGTATTCTTCGCATTATCATCGGAACAGGGTTGCTCAGCCACGCTGCCCATCTGCTCGTCATGACGATGGGGGGATTAAAACGAGGCGCGGCTCCGGTCTTAAAGGACGGCGTGACTTCCTATACGGATCCGCTACCGCAAGCACTCGTCTTGACCGCCATCGTCATCAGCTTTGGTGTCACTGCCTTTTTCTTGGTACTTGCTTATCGTGCCTATCAAGAACTCGGAACCGATAATATCGAAGAGATGAAAGGAACCGATTCGAATGATTAACTTACCGCTACTACCAATCATCATCCCTTTGTTGACGGGTGTCCTCTTGATGTTTTTCCCGCGACACCTCAAAGGACAACGAATCGTTTCCCTCTTTTCGACGATTTTGACTGTCTGTGCCTCCATCTATCTCGTGCTGACTGTCCGGTCGAACGGCATCTTAACAGTCACACTCGGTAGCTGGCCAGCACCTTTTGGTATCACGCTTGTCTCTGACATGCTATCCGCTTTACTCGTCACGACGACAAGCATTCTTGTTCTTTGTATCATCTGGTATGCCATTGTCTACTTGAGCGTTTCCTATCAACGGTACTACTATTTCATCGCCGTCCAATTCCTGCTCGTTGGTGTCAATGGTGCCTTTACGACAGGTGATATCTTTAACATGTTCGTCTTCTTCGAAGTCTTCTTGATTTCGTCTTATGTTTTGATCGTTCTCGGCGGGAAACCGGCACAATTACGAGAATCGCTGAAGTATCTTTTGATTAATGTCATCTCGTCTGCATTATTCGTCATGACCGTCGCCTTCTTGTACGGAATCATCGGATCGCTCAGCATGGCGGATATCAGTCAAAAAATTTCAGAGGTCGGACAGCCGGCAATCCTCAACGTCATCGCCTTATTATTCCTGATCGTCTTCGGATTAAAAGGTGCGATCTTCCCGCTCTACTTCTGGTTGCCTGGTTCTTATCAAGTACCACCGACACCTGTTCTTGCTTTGTTCGGTGCCTTGTTGACGAAGGTCGGGGTCTACGGGATTTTACGGACGTATAGTTTGTTCTTCTCAAATGAGATTGGAACGATCCATCAAATCTTGAGTATCCTTGCGCTCAGTACGATCGTCATCGGGGTGATCGGTGCGCTCGCGACACGAGATGCGAAGCAAATCATCATCTACAACATCATCGTCGCAGTCGGAGTCATCTTGTACGGGGTTTCCCTCATGACACCGCAAGCGCTAGAAGGTGCGATTTTCTACCTTCTTCATGATATGTTGATTAAAGCCGCTTTATTCCTACTCGTAGGAATCATGGTCGGAATTGCCGGCTCGAGTAAGCTGAAAGATATGGGCGGGATGATCAAAGCCTATCCTGTATTAGGTTGGACGTTCTTCATCGCGGCGTTATCACTTGCCGGGATTCCACCGCTCAGCGGATTCATTGGGAAATTCCTGATTGTTCGTGGTGGTATTGAAGCCGGTGAGTTGATTGGACCAATCATCGTTCTACTATCCAGTCTACTCGTCTTGTATTCGGTCGTTCAATTGTTCATGCGTGCCTTTTGGGGAACACCGAAGACCTACTCTGGTGATAAACAAGCGCTTGTTCCCAAGCTGCTAGTTCCTACGATTGCCTTAGTTGCGCTCAGCGTTCTCTATGGAGTAGGTGCTGAGGCGATGCGTCCACTGATTCAACAGGCCGTCGAACCGTTGACGAATCCAACGCTCTATATCGATGCCGTATTAAAAGGAGGTCGTTAATTCATGGCATTTCAAGTCTTGCTCAACTTATTCCTTGCATTCTTGTGGATGTTTCTCTCAAACAATTTCTCGGCCTCCGGTTTCGTCATTGGTTACGCGCTAGGGCTGATTGCGATGTTCGCTTTCCGTCGCGGCTTCAAAGGTCGCTTTTACCTCGGACCTGTCGTTGCACTCGTCCTATTGTTTTTCCGCTTTCTCTACGAGCTAGTCGTCGCAAACATCGATGTCTTGAAAATCATCTTAAAGCCGAAGTTAGATATTCAGCCTGGTATCTTCGCTTATGAGACCGAACTCGATCAACCGTGGCAAATCACGTTGCTGTCGATGCTGATCACATTGACACCTGGAACGCTTGTCGTTGATATCTCGGATGATAATAAGACACTCTACATTCATGCACTCCACATGCCAGAGGTCGATGAAGCAGTCGCTTCGATTCGTGATAGTTTTGAGAAAGCCATTCTGGAGGTGAGTCGGTAATGTTCGATATTTTAATCTATATCGCACTCGGGGGTGTCTTTCTCTCGATGCTCGGTCTATTTTACCGGGTCATCAAAGGACCAAGTGTGGCGGATCGTGTCATTGCTCTTGATTCGATTGGTATCAGCTTGATTTCAATCGTTGGTCTTGTCTCGATCATCTTACGGACGAGCGACTACCTCGAAGTCATCCTGTTGATTGGTATACTCGCCTTTATCGGTACGGTTGCCTTTTCAAAATATATCGAGAAAGGAGAGATCATCGAACGTGATCGCAATCAATGAATTGATCGTCGCGGTCTTCGCCTTGCTCGGTATGGGATTTAGTCTCGTCACCGCGCTTGGTCTGATCCGCTTACCGGATGTCTATACGCGTGCTCACGCTGCATCTAAAAGCGCGACATTAGGTGTCATGTCGATTTTAATCGGCGTCATCATCTATTTCGTCACTGAAGATGGATTCTTCTCCTCTCGTGTCGTTCTCGGCATCCTGTTCGTGCTCATCACAGCGCCGATTGGAGGACATCTGATCGCTCGTGCTGCATATTACAGCAATGTGCCGTTATGGAAATCGTCTGTTCGTGACGACTTGTCTCAGAACAAAGAACATGTGGAACCAAAGAAACGCCAAGATGATCTATAAGTATCGCTATGACAAAACCCTCGTTTCCGTGAATGGAAGCGAGGGTTTTTTGATTAAGAACGCTGTAAAGGTGAGGCAGCAAACAAGAGTGCCAACTCATCACGATTATCTAACAATTCTTCTAATGTATGCTGTTCCAATTCCCGGATAAAAGCTCGAAGCGCTCGTCCGAGCACACCTTTTAGACGGCATCCTGGTTCGATGACACAATGACCGTTGCTTCCAAAACACTCGACGATATCCATCGGTTCCATTTCCCGAACGACTTTCCCGATGTTGATGTCTTTTGGATCACGAATCAAACGGAGTCCGCCTGACCGACCTCTTGTTGATTCGACATAGCCAAGTTTCGCTAATTGTTGTGTCACCTTCATTAAATGGTTGGATGAGATGCCATAATGATTTGCAATCTGCGGCATTGGTGTGATGACATCCCGGTGCACCCCGAGATACATCAACACACGTAGTCCATAATCCGTATACTGTGTAATTCTCACGATCCTCACTCCATTTCTTCCCAAAACTGCACTGTTATCGTACCATGAAATACGAAACTGACTACATTGTTTTGTCTCATGATTCGAAATTCTGATAAACCTCTATTTGGTTTACGTATGGAATGAAATATTGGATTTAAGATACGAGTTTTAAAAACAAAAAAACTATTTCTTCTTTCCTGTTCGAAAGAAGAAATAGTGCTATTTCCTTTTTACCTTATTTTTTGTATAGTCCTTTCACGACATCATTAAAACGGTCGGCATAGTTCGTGAAGACTCCTGTGACACCATAGTCGAGCATACGAACCATATCCGCTTTTTCATTCACAGTATACGGGTGAAGTAACAAATCATGAGTCCGAATCGCTGAGACGTTTTCACGTGTCAATGCTTTGTAGGAAGGACCAACACCGACTGCATACTGACGGATTGTGGTTAATCGATCATCCGTCAAAGCCTTGACTTCATTTGCTTCCATCAACTGAACCAGTGGGACGTTCGGGTCGATGGCTCTGACTTTTTGAAGACTCGCTTCACTAAACGACTGAATCAAGACTTGTCCTGGTTTGACCTTGTTACTCGACAATCCGTTCTGCTTTAGTACGTCGAGCAATTTCTGTTCCATTCCGGGATACACTTCCGGTGATTTCGTCTCGATATAGTAATTCGCATGCTTCCCATACTTACTCAAGACTTCTTGAAGCGTCGGTACTTTCAGACCGACATATGACTTTTTCGCAAGCGTCGGGTTCGCTTCATTAAACCAGCTACCAGCATCAAGTTTCTTGATTTCAGCAAGCGTTTTATCTTTGACGGCACCTGTTCCGTTCGTCGTCCGATCAACCGTTTCATCGTGCATCGCAATCAATTGACCGTCTTTCGTCATCTGTAAATCAATTTCGATGTAATCTGCTTTGAATGTCTTATGTCCCATTGCATAAGCTGGCATCGTATGCTCTGGCGCGTACCCAGAAGCTCCACGGTGAGCAACATTGATGATTCGATTTGGATCGAGTAACGATTTGCCTTTTGATTGTGCGCTGACATCTTCTGTCGGAAGCCCTGTGCTTAATACGGCTCCTGCTACCATCGTCATTCCAAATTGTTTCAACATAATCAATTCCCCCTTGAAATATTCTTACAACACTTATCCTAAATCGTATGTATGAAGCTGATATAGAGAAGACGTAAATGTCGTTTCGTGATTTGATGACAAAGTGATATCAACAAAAAAAAGACCCGCATCTAAAACGGGTCTTTTTATGATTACGCTTCGAAAATCAATGACTCTGGATCTTCAAGGAGATCTTTAATGTGCTTCAAGAACGTAACGGCTTCTTTTCCATCAACGATTCGGTGATCATAAGAGAGTGCGACATACATCATCGGACGGTTTTCCATGCGTTCAGCATCAATCGCTACAGGACGTAAGTTGATTGCGTGCATTCCGAGAATCGCGACTTGTGGACCGTTTAAAATCGGTGTCGACATGAGTGAACCGAACGTACCACCATTCGTGATCGTGAACGTACCACCCGTCAAATCAGATAGACCGAGTTTATTATCACGCGCCTTGACCGCTAGTTGAATGATGTCTTTTTCAATCTCAGCGAAGTTCTTCTTATCCGCATCACGAACGACCGGAACGACGAGACCGTCTGGTGCTGAAACGGCAATACCGATATCATAGAATTTTTTGAGGACGATTTCATCGCCTTGAATCTCAGCATTCAAGTATGGCATCTTTTTAAGTGCTGCGACTGCTGCTTTCGTAAAGAATGACATGAAGCCAAGCTTGACTTCGTTTTCCTTCACGAATTTCTCTTGGCGACGTTTACGCAGTGCCATGACCGCTGACATATCGATCTCATTGAATGTCGTCAACATCGCTGCCGTTTGTTGAACTTCAACGAGTCGGTTCGCGATTGTCTTACGACGGCGTGACATCTTGATTCGCTCTTCCGGTTTCCCAGGAGTGGCTGCAGGTGCTGGTGCCGGTGTAGCAGGTTTCGTAGGAGCCGGTTTTGCTTGCTCACGTGGTGCTACTTCAAACGTCGCGACGTCTTGCACACGAATCCGACCGAGCGGATCTTGCGTTGCCACTTGTGCTAAATCAATTCCTTTTTCACGAGCCAGTTTACGGGCAGCAGGTGAAGCAATCGGACGATCCGCAACAGATGTACTTTCAGTCGCTGCTGCAGCCACCGGTTGTTCCGTTTTTTCTTCTGCTTTTGGTGTCTCTTTTGGCGTTTCTTGTACTGTTTCTGCCGCAGCCGGTTTTGGAGCCTCGCCACCAGCAGAGATGACAGCAATCGTTTCCCCGACGCGGACTGTATCTCCTTCAGCAGCCATCACCTCCGTCAACGTACCAGCTTCATCTGACGGTACTTCGATGTTGACCTTATCTGTCTCGAGCTCAACGATGGCTTCCCCTTTTTCCACGTGATCACCTGGTTGTTTTAACCAAGACGCCACCGTTCCTTCTGTAATTGATTCGGCAAGTTCTGGTACTTTGATTTCCATCGTATTCTCCCCCTATGACTCGATTCTATCTTAAGTTATGATGTGTGATTTGATACGTGTGATGGTGCTGTTGGAGTAGAAGCAGTCGCTGTGAGTGCATCATTAATGATACGTGCCTGCTCTACTTTATGACCTGATGGGTCACCTTCTGCTGTACTGGAACGACGACGACGACCGATGTAACGGACGGTTTGGATACCATTCGGTGCGACTGTCTCAAGTCGAGGTTCCATGAAGGACCACGCCCCCATGTTTTTCGGTTCTTCTTGCACCCAGACCATCTCTTCGACGGATTCATAGCGCGCGATGACTTCTTTTAAGGCTTTTGCCGGGAATGGATACAACTCCTCGACCCGGACGATTTGTAGCCAATCGAGATTCTCATCTGATTTTGAAACGGCTTCCGCTAGATCGATTGCCATCTTACCAGAACAGAACACAAGACGTTTAACTCGATCTGGTGCTTCTCCGAGCCCTGATTGTTCGATGACACGCTGGAAACTACCTTCCGTCAACTCAGAGACATCCGATGTTGCAAGCGGATGACGCAAGAGACTCTTCGGCGTCATGACGACGAGCGGTCGGACTTCCTCTTTTCCGAGAATCGCTGCTTGTCGGCGCAATAAGTGGAAGTACTGGGCAGCACTCGATACGTTCGCGACCGTCCAGTTTTTCTCACCCGATAACGTCAAGAAGCGTTCTAAACGACCACTCGAGTGTTCTGGTCCTTGCCCTTCATAACCATGCGGAAGCAACATGACGAGACCTGATGTTTGTCCCCATTTCGCTCGGCTAGCTGAGATGAACTGGTCGAAGATGACTTGACCTGAGTTCGCAAAGTCCCCATATTGCGCTTCCCATAATACGAGCGTTTCCGGAGCGAAGACGTTATAACCGTATTCAAAACCAAGTACACCTGCTTCAGACAACGGACTGTTGTAGACCGAGAATGATGCAGTTGCCGTTGATAAGGCATGGAGTGGCGAGAAGCCTTCTCCTGTTTTCACATCATGAAGATTAATGTTCCGTTGTGCGAACGTTCCTCGTTCAGAATCTTGACCGCTCAAGCGGATTGGTGTTCCATCTGAGAGAATCGAAGCAAACGCCAATGTTTCGGCATGTCCCCAGTCAATTCCGTTCTTTGTCGAGAACGCATCCGTCCGGCGCTTCAGGACCTTCTCAAGTTTATGGAATACTTGGAAGCCATCCGGCCACTGTAACAATTCTTCGTTGTACGCCGTCAATGTTTCAATCGAGACCCCTGTCTCAATCGTCGGAACGCCTTTAAAGACGACGTCCGGCATGACCCCACCATACTCTTTCTCCGCGTTCGGTACTTTTTCACGAGCCGCTTTCATTTGATCATTGATCGACGTTTCAATCGATTGAATTTCGTCAGCTGTCGCATCCCCGTTCGCGACAAGCGTTTTCCCGTACAAGACACGAATTGGATCATGTTTATGAATCAAATCGTATAAGACCGGGTTCGTATTCATCGGTTCATCCATTTCGTTATGACCAAAACGACGATATCCTATTAAATCAATCATGACATCCTTCTTAAACGTTGCCCGGTACTCGCTCGCAAGCAAAGCGACTGCGAGACAGCTTTCCGGCTCATCCGCGTTGACGTGGAAGACTGGGATCTCGTATCCTTTGGCAAGATCACTCGAGTAACGCGTCGAACGGGAGTCCGTCGGCTCCGTCGTGAAGCCGATCGTGTTGTTCGCGATGATATGAATCGTTCCGCCGGTGTTATATCCTTTGAGATTCGCTAAATTCAATGTTTCAGCCACAATTCCTTGACCTGGGAACGCTGCATCCCCATGAATGAGGATCGCAGCTGCTGCTGCTTGCTCTTGACGTGGTGCCCCTTTTTGTGAGCGATCATCTTGAGCCGCACGTGTGAAGCCTTCGACGACTGGGTCGACGAACTCAAGGTGCGACGGATTGTTCGCAAGCGTCATCCGCACGTTACGTGTCTCTTGCTCGAGTTTTCGGTTTAAACCGAGGTGATACTTCACGTCGCCCGTCCAACCGTACGTGATCCCGATCGATCCTTCAGATGGTACGAGGTCGTGGTTCGGTGCATGCTGGAACTCAGCAAAGATCATTTCATATGGCTTCCCAAGTACGTGCGCCAAAACGTTCAACCGTCCACGGTGTGCCATTCCGATATTAATCGTCTCCGACCCGTTCGAGATGAGGTGTCCGACGATCGTGTCGAGCAATGGCACCATCGCGTCAAGTCCTTCAATCGAGAAGCGTTTTTGACCGACATATGTTTTGTGCAAGTATTTTTCGAAGAGGTCCGTTTCAGCTAAGCGTTTGAACAACTGTTTCTTTTGTTCAGCGTCTAGCGTCGCCGTCAAAGCACCTTGCTCGATTTTCTGTCGGAGCCATTTCTTTTCATCGAGATCGTCGACATGCTGGAACTCAACTGCGGCTGCTCCCGTGTACTGCGCTTTTAAATGTTCGATGCCTTCAAACGCGTCCTGTACACCAGTTGGTGGTTCAGGACAGACGAGTGAGACTGGCATTTTTCGAAGATCTGCCTCTGTCAATCCGTACTGACTCAATTCGAATAATCCTGTTTCTCGCGGATGGTCCTTCAGCGGATAGATATCCGCCGCAAGATGTCCTTTTGCACGAATTTGTTCCGCTAAACGATTCGCCGCAAGATATTTTTCGAAATCTCCTGTCTCGACTTGCATCGGTACGACTGGTTCCGTCACGGGTGCACCATGCTCTTCGAAATAAGCACGTGTCTCCTCATCAACGGATGTCTTGTCTTCTAAAAAACGCTCGTACAATTCAATGATGTAGCCAAGGTTTGGTCCATAGAATGCTTGTTGATCTTGCTCGTGGCCTGCCATGTACGGTTCCCCCCGTTTCTATATTTCTCCCCACACATCCAGTGGATACTCGATGTGTTTCCAGCCCTCTACCTGTTAGCGCTTTCAAAAGGAATTGCATGAATAAAACGCTGAACGTCATGAGAAGGAATGATCGTGTCATTCTTCCATGAAAGTGCCTTCGTTACTATATTACTACTCTTTTCCTGTGTGTGCATTTCGAATTCCCAAATTCTCACGCTTAAATGTATAAGTTTTTCTTATGAGCGCTTAGACAGTTATTTATGATTCGTCAAAAAACCGGCGTATCCGCATTTAGATACGCCGGTTCCATCATAAGACTTTACTAAGGAACGATTGCGTCCGTTCGTGTTGTGGAGAATCAAACAATGCTTGTGGCACGTTCTCTTCGACGATATAGCCACCATCCATGAATAAGACGCGATCTCCGACCTCTCGAGCAAATCCCATCTCATGGGTCACGACGACCATCGTCATGCCTTCAAGGGCAAGCTGTTTCATGACGGCAAGCACGTCACCGACCATTTCCGGGTCAAGCGCTGACGTTGGCTCATCAAATAACATGATTTTCGGATTCATTGCAAGCGCGCGGGCAATCGCGACCCGCTGTTTTTGCCCCCCAGATAATTCACCTGGATAATTATCCGCTTTTTCACGTAATCCGACTTTATCGAGTAATTCAAGTGCCCGCTGTTTCGCCTGTTCTTTATCCGATTTACGCACTTTGATTGGTGCAAGCGTGACGTTTTCTAGCACGGTCTTATGCGGGAAGAGATTAAAATGTTGAAAGACCATCCCGACTTCTTCCCGGACCTTGTTGATATCGACCTTTGGACTCGTAATATCGAAATCATCGACGATGACCGTGCCACCTGTAATCTCTTCCAATCGATTCAAACAGCGTAAAAACGTACTTTTCCCAGATCCCGACGGACCGATGACACAAACGACTTCTTTTTCGGCAATCGAGACGTTGATGTCTTTTAAGACTTCATTCGAACCGAATGATTTCTTTAGATTCTTTACTTCTATGATACTCATCGTAATGTAAACCTCCGTTCCAAGAACTTCGCCACTAAGGACAAGAGATAAATGATGACGAAGTACATCAATCCGACGACGGACCAGACGATGAATGGTTCAAACGTCGTTGACTGCTGCACTTGACCTTGTTGTGTCAAGTCAGCGATTCCGATAATCGACAACAACGATGTATCTTTTAAGCTGATGATCGATTGGTTCGTAATCGTTGGTAACATCCGTCGGAATGCTTGCGGTAAGATGATCTGTACCATCGTTTGACGCCCTGTCATCCCGAGTGAACGCGCAGCTTCTGTTTGTCCTTTATCAATCGACTGGATACCAGCTCGAATGATTTCCGCAAAATAAGCACCGGCATTGATTGCGACCGTCAGTATCCCTGCATACATCCGGTCCATCGATAACCATTCGAGCGAATTGAGTCCAAAATAGATGAAGAATAACTGAACGATGAACGGCGTTCCGCGAATGACATCGATGTAGACGATCGCGATCCCGTTTAAGATTTTTGATGGTGATAACCGCATCAATGCGACGACTAAGCCAATCAGAAAGCCGACGATGACCGCGATGATGAAAATATACAATGTGACTTGAAGCCCTTCCAAGAAAAATGGAAATGCGGTTTTGACCACTTCCATTGGCTATCCCACTCCCTTATCGCCTTGCGACTTATTTCAGATACGTGTCAACGATTTTATCGTATTCACCGTTTTCTTTCAGATTCGCAAGTCCTTTGTTGATTTTCTTCATCAGATCCTCGTTCTCACCTTTTAAGACAGCGATTCCGTAGTTGTCCCCGTTGAGACGGTCTCCGACAAGTTTTAATCCAAGGTTTTGTTGTTTGTTTGCATATGAGATGACAGGATAATCTTCAATCAAAGCAGCAGCGTTACCGTTCTTCACTTCTTGGAACATCGCTGGACTGTCATTGAACTGTGTGACCGTGAATCCCAGTTTGTCTGCGTTATCCGTTGCATATTTCGCACCCGTCGTTCCCTTTTTGACGGCTACTTTTTTCCCTTTTAAATCGTTGACGGATTTAATACCATTCTCATCTTCTTTGACGACTAGAATAAGACCAGCTTTGAAGTATGGATCCGAGAATGTGACGACTTTCTTCCGTTCTGGCGTAATACTCATACCAGCAATGGCAACGTCCAATTGATTTGCTTGAAGTGCCGGAATAATGCCGCTAAAGTCCATCGCTTCAAATTGAATCTTGAAGTTCTGATCCTTCGCGATTGCTTTCATGAGATCGATGTCGATTCCTTTGTACGTATCCCCGTCTTTATATTCGAATGGTGGATACGTGACGTCAATGCCGACCTTATAAGTCTTTCCTTCAGACGACTCTTCTTCTTTCGAACCGATGCTACATGCACCAAGTACGAGAACACAGCTCATCAAGAGCGCTAGCAAGATACTCCCTTTTTTCATGTTTGTTTCCCCTCTCCTATGTGTTAAAGATTGTCTACTTCACTTAGTACTTTCCCTGAAGAGTACCCTCTTTAAAACGTATTTTACCAGAAAAATTCTAAAAAGATAAATATTTCTGAATTTTTATTCGTTGTAATCGTTTTCTATTCAGCAACAAAAAAGAAGGCAACTCCTTGCTGGGATTGCCTCCTTCAATCATTTATGCCGCCGAGAGGACTTGAACCTCCACGGTGTTGCCACCACTAGATTCTGAGTCTAGCGCGTCTACCAGTTCCGCCACGACGACGTTGATTTATGATATTAATATAGCGGGTAACGAACTGAGTTGTCAATCATTTCGCAAGATGTTGCGAACGAACTTCTCCACGACATCATCATACAATGCCGGATCCTCAAAATAGGCCATCGCGTGAGCGGCATTTGGAATGACGACGAGCTCTTTTTCCGTTGGACAAGCTTCATACAGCTCATATACCATATCTGTCGGTACAAACGTATCCGCCCCACCATGGATGAACAAAATCGGTACCTGTGCTTTTTTGACTTGTTTCAACGCTGATGCTTCACGGAACGTATAACCTGCCTTTAGCTTCGTCAATACGCTCGTCATGCCTAAGAACGGAAAGTGTGGTAGTCGATACATCCGCTTCATCTGATACGCAAGGACAGCATTGACGGACGTATAGGCACAATCAGAAATGATTCCTTTGATTTGTGGTGGGAGTTGTTCGCCACTCGTCATCAATACGGTCGCCCCTCCCATCGACACCCCATGCAAGAACAGTTTCGCATCCTGTCCGATCCGTTCAATCAGATAGTTCGACCAACTGAGACAATCTTCCCGATCATGCCATCCGAATCCGATATAGTGACCGTCACTCATTCCGTGTCCACGATTATCGGGCATCATGACATGGAAACCGGCCTGATGGTACAGATAGCCGAATCCGGCTAAATCCGTTCCGACGCCTCCGTACCCGTGCACGAGAATGACGATCCGATCTGACGGAACAGGTGACGGAAGAAAATGCCCGCGTAACGTTAAACCGTCTTTCGCTTCAATCTCGATCCGCTCAAGCGGTTGCTCCTTGATCCACGTCTGACCAGGTTGCATCAATCGGACCATCTCGTCACTTAAATCTCGGTTATTCGATAAGAATGGCTTTGGATTCGTGGCGATTGCCATCTCATAAAAATAATAACTCGCTGCTACTAATCCGGATCCGATGACTCCGATTCCAATTTTTGTTCTGCGACGCATCTGCCCCACTCCTTCTTTCCGTTATAGCTCGATCTTCAGTTGAGCAGCATGGTCATCCTCTTCATCCTGCAAGACTTGTTGACGTAATCGTTGTTCTTGTTGCTGACGCCGGTAGGCAAATTCCTGGACAAGCTCTGTACCCGTGAATCCATCTTCTACGAGTTCGCTCAATAATTCCGTTTCTGTCTCGACGACCTCCCCCGGACGTCGCATGACGAGAACATCTCCGACTTGTGCAATCAGCAATTCATCTTCTAGACGAAGTGCATCGTAAAATGGTTCAGGTAACGTCATTCGACGTGTCTCCGGATTGATATGGACGCGTTTATAAACGCCTAATGCTTGAAACTTACGACGTGCCATTGCGTGCTCTCCTTTTTAGTTGAACGTCAGATCGATTCGTGAATCTTTCCCTTGAATACGAACCGTCCCCGTCGCTCCATTGATTAACGTCAACTGTGGTGGTTGATGACCGATGTCAAGATCATATAAGACTGGTAAGCCCGTCTCATCCGCGAGATATTGATATACGTCTAGCCATGTCAGGTCTTCTATAATCCTTGCAGACGTACGCCCGAATAAAAAGCCAGCCGCATGGTCGAACCACCCAGCATACGCCATTTGTCGCAGCGTCCGGTGTACCTCTGCCGAATTCGCTTCAGACACCTCAAAGTACCAGAGTATCGGTTCTCCGTTGATCTCTTCACGCTGGAAACGCTGCACATCTCCATACGGTGTCCCAATCAGATGGCGAATCGTCTCCAGACACCCACCAAGTAACCGTCCAGTCACTTCTGTTCGCTCATCAAGTGCTTTCCATTCCGTCGCTTCCGTTAGCTGAAATAACGAACCTGTTGGACGTTCTTCATCAGTCCACTCGGGTTGATAACGGTCGGAAGCCCATTGTGTGACGGTTCCTCCAGTTGGCGTCGCGAGCACCCGTCGCCAGGCACTTGTCGTCTCGTCCCATTCTTCACTCCGAAGCTCAACGAAATTCGGACCATGTGCTGTCGCGATTCCCGTCTGAAGCGTCAGACTGAGCAATAACGTACTGATATCGGAATAGCCAAGCAACCATTTTGTTTGGTAAGTAGCTAGCGTCAACTCGGGTAAAAGATCAATGGCGCGTTCCCCACCAAATGGCGGGATGACGGCATCAATCGTCTCATCCGTCATCATGTGATTCAATTCCTCCGCCCGTTGTTTGACCGGTGCACTCTCAGCAAGTTGATGCGACCAAATCGTTTCGCCTAAACGGACGTTCATTTGCCGTGCTTGTACCTGTTCAACTGCTTGTTCGACCCATTCCTGTTGCTGTTCACGTAATCCGGAGGAGGGCGCCGTCACTCCGATCGTTTGACCTGTCCAACCTAAAAATGGATATTTCATGGTGACCCCCTATAATGTCATAGTGTGAAACTATCTTCTCGTCAAAATATGAGTTCATTATACCGTTCTTATGCCGCATTACCAACTTTTATCCTGTTCGAACGTCGTGATACGAACAAAAAAACACGATTCCGTACGAGCGACCTGAATGAACAAGTCAACTCGACGAAACCGTGTTTGATTCCTTAGCTTGATGCTGATAGTTCAGCGTATTCCTCTTGCGTGAACGCACGGGAGCGTGTCAAAAAACGTTTCCCTTCGACACCTTCAAGAGAGAACATTCCGCCTCGACCATCCACGACATCAATGATGAGTTGCGTATGTTTCCAGTACTCATATTGATCTTCATGAATATAAAACGGACAACCACCGATCTCTCCCAGTTTTTTATCCTGATCTCCCAGGAATAGATCACCCTGCGCAAAACACATCGGGGAACTGCCATCGCAACAACCACCAGATTGATGAAACATCAACGGACCGTGTTTTTCTCTCAACTGGTCGATTAACTCTAGACAAGCTGCTGTCGCCTGAACACGTTCCACCATTTGCATCCACGTCCTTTCCGACTTAGAAGAAACCGAGTTTATTCGGGTTGTAGCTAACGAGTAGGTTTTTCGTCCGTTGGTAATGGTTGAGCATCATCTTATGGTTTTCACGTCCGATCCCTGACATTTTGTAACCACCAAACGCCGCGTGAGCTGGATATTGGTGATAACAGTTCGTCCAGACGCGTCCTGCTTCGATCGCACGCCCAAACCGATAAGCACGGTTCATATCACGTGTCCAGACGCCGGCACCAAGACCATATAACGTATCATTCGCAATTTCGAGCGCTTCTTCTTCCGTCTTGAATGTCGTAACCGACAGGACCGGTCCGAAAATTTCCTCTTGGAAGATTCGCATCTTATTGTGTCCTTTGAAGATCGTTGGTTGGATGTAATATCCTTCTGCGAGATCCCCTTCAAGCATGTTGCGTTCCCCACCGATGAGACATTCTGCGCCTTCCGACTTACCGATTTCAAGATATGAAAGAATTTTCTCCATCTGTTCGTTCGAAGCTTGAGCACCCATCATGACGTCCGAATCAAGAGGATTTCCGATCTTGATGGCTTTAACGCGCTCAAGAACACGTTCCATGAACGGCTCGTAAATCGATTCTTGAATCAAGGCACGCGACGGACACGTACAGACTTCTCCTTGATTCAACGCGAACATCAGTAATCCTTCGATTGCTTTATCAAAGAAAGCATCGTCTGCCTGCATGATATCCTCAAAGAAGATGTTCGGTGATTTCCCACCGAGCTCGAGGGTGACCGGAATCAAGTTTTGCGATGCGTACTGCATGATCAAACGTCCTGTCGTCGTCTCTCCCGTAAAGGCGATTTTTGCGATTCGTTTGCTTGAAGCGAGCGGTTTCCCTGCTTCAAGACCAAAACCGTTGACGATGTTAAGAACACCCGGTGGGAGTAAATCCTCAATGAGCTCAACGAGTACCATGATGCTCGCTGGTGTTTGTTCTGCCGGTTTTAAGACGACGCAGTTCCCTGCCGCGAGTGCTGGCGCTAGTTTCCAGACAGCCATCAAGAGTGGGAAGTTCCACGGAATGATTTGACCAACGACGCCAAGTGGCTCATGGAAGTGATACGCGACCGTATCTTGGTCGAGTTCACCGACCGAACCTTCTTGGGCACGGATGACCCCCGCGAAATAACGGAAGTGATCGATCGCGAGCGGTAGATCGGCGTTGAGTGTCTCACGGACCGCTTTCCCGTTCTCAAGTGTCTCTGCATAAGCGAGCATCTCGAGGTTTTCTTCCATCCGATTCGCGATTTTATTTAAAATGTTTGAGCGTTCCGTTACAGACGTTTTCCCCCATGCTTCTTTTGCCGCATGTGCTGCGTCAAGAGCCAGTTCGATGTCTTCCTTACCGGAACGAGCGACTTGACACAATACTTTACCGGTAACAGGTGTTACATTATCAAAATATTCTCCCCCGACAGGTGCCGTCCACTTTCCATTGATGTAATTTTCATACCGTTCCTTGTACTGTACCTTTGACCCTTGCTTGTTCGGAATGTCATAAATCATGCTTTATTTCCTCCCTCAACTAAAATGGTCAAGCAGTGAGACGGATGCTTGTATGCGCTTACATTTTAATATAGGCTAAAAACAGCCCTCTCGATACCATCGTACCAAAATTATATGAAAAGTCAAAAAATTCCGGTAAATATTTGTGATTTTTTTCGAGAAAAAAAACATCTCCATTTTCGGGAGATGTTTTGCCGGTCAAGACCGTGTCGGGTCAATTCCGTCTTCTTGGTCAGACGGTGTATCAGAACTACCAAAGTCACTCACTTTCGAGAATCCGTCCGTATCACCGTCGATGTCTTTGCCGCGGGCTGTGACAGATGGATCCAGTACGTCTTCTTCGCTTGGTCGCGAATTGGGATCGTTCTCGTTTTGTTCTGCTTCTTCTTTTGCATGCTCGATGCATAATAACGTTTCCGGAATGATATCAAGACGTTCAATCTCAATCTCTTTTCCACAGACCTTACAAATGCCATACGTTCCGTCCTCGATCGCTTTTAGGGCACGGTCCACATCAGAGAGCATATCCTCTTGCATGTCCGTGATTGCTTGATCGCGTTCCCGCAAGAACAATTCATCGCCGGAATCGGCAGGATGATTATCGTAACTCGACAATTCACCTTCATCGTAGTCGGTATCGCGTTGTTCGATGTTTGATGTCGTCTTTTCTTTTTCCTTTAATAACCGTTGCTTGAATTCTTCCGTCTGTTGTTTAGATAACATGATTGTTCGACTCCCCTTCGTTAGAACCTCTGTTAAGAATGTAGCCTATTCGAAGAAGAGTTAAACCATCACGAACACTTATAAGAACGAATTGATCCATGAAGATCACAGATGACCGTCATGCATTCATTCCCATCGTTAAAACAAATCTGATGTGATCGTCCGTTCTTGGATGTCGTGATGTCATCAATCCACAGTTGCGAAGCATCTGCCGAAGACAGCATCGCAATTTTGTCACGAATCATGAATAAATCAAACGGTAACAGATTCAAGGATTGAATCGTCAAACCATGTTTACGGAAGAGTGGATCAAGCTGATATTGCGAAAGACTATACAAACACTTCTCGGCCCCACCAATCAACAACTGAATCGAATGGGAGGGCTCATGACTATCGATGCGCTCCTTGTGCAGGATGATTCGTCCTCGAACACCAGACTCATTGAAAATTCGTTGCGTATCCTCTTGTGAAAGGCGTGGTCCACCTTCCTTCACCTTTAAGACGATGTGGGCGAATTCAGCAAAATCAGGTTTCCCGATTTCAAGAGCCGGGATATGACGGACTTCTTCGCGTTCAATGATTTCAATCAAGTCACGCTCAACTTGGACACTGACCGTATCTGTCGAAAAGACACGGACGTCGATCACGAATTGATCAAGTACCGCATTTACTTCGATCGTGTACGTCAAATCAAGGTTTTTTTCTTGTTCAACCAATAGTCGATTCAAGATGAGTTGATGCAATAAATGGACTGGCGTACGCGAAGAAAATTGACTCGAATAAATCAAATGTTTTGGTCCGGTTCCTTTTGTAGTTTTTGGTCGTGCTCCGTTTAATCTATATACGTTCACTTTATAATTCAACATATGATCACCTTCTCTTACCTGAAAAATCGGAATAGAGATGTTCCGTTCATATAGCGTACAATGTATTTTAATCGCTAAATATTCGTTTTCGAATATTCCAAATTTAATATACAAATTGTAATCAAATTGTGATAGAAGAATTTCAAAAACTGATCATTTCGATGACGACACGTCGCATTTAATTCGATATACAAAAACACCTTTCACATCCCGTGAAAGGTGTTGAGAACACTTATTCTTAAGCAATCGAATTGACTTGGTGTTGCATCGCTTCATAATGTTCGATGATTCGAGATCCAAGTGGATCCGTTGCCGATAATTGTAAATACGCGTTTAGCGCATCTTCGATTCCATGTTTCGTAATATATGCATTTAATTCTGAAGATTCTGAATCATTTGGATCGAAATAGGTTAGAGCTGCTGCGATCCCACGCGCTAATCCATCTGCTTCGATGCCACGCTCCATCAATTCCTTTGCTGGTTTGACGAGTCGGTCACTTGGACTCAGTTTACGAATCGGTGAACGAGCGACACGTATGATTTCATCATGAATCCGCGGGTTTTCAAAGCGTTTCATATTCTTTTGGATATACGCACTATGATCGACCGGATTAAAGCCGTACTTTTCAAGTAATAGCCATCCTGTTTCGTAAAGTGCTGTCTGGACACCACGACGGATGCGTGGATCCGTTAGACTTTCAGCGATCGTCTCTTTATGGAATAGTGCTCCGAGATAAGAAGCGATCGCATGTCCCGTATTAACGGTGAACAGCTTCCGCTCGATGAACGGTTCGATGTTCTCGACATAGGTGACGCCTTCGATCCGTGGATAAGCTTCCGGTAGTCCAGTCGTCTCAATCACCCATTCGAAGAATTCTTCCACTTCGACGTACAACGGGTCTTCGTGATGTTGAAGCGGTACGATCCGGTCAACCGCTGCATTCGGGAAATACCAGTTCTCCGCTACGGGGTGATGTTTCGCCACCTCTGCTTGCAAGTGTTTTGACCCACCGATCATGTTCTCACACGCAATGACGTAGACAGGTGTCTGTTGATCACGTTGACGTAACCCTTCCGCGATCAAAGGAGCTACTTTCGATAACAAGCTCGGGCCGACAGCTGTTGTAATCACGTCTGCATCGCGAATCGCTGCAATGACTTGATCCGGTTCAGATAAACTGTTGAGTGCTGTCACGCCGTTGACCCGTTCACGTCCTCCTTGTTCAGAGGCATAACCTACTTCGTAGGTTTGTCTCGTTTTTAATGCATCGACGACCGTCGTATTGACATCTACGAAACAGACTTCGTAACCCGTCTTGACGAGTTGTAAGCCGATGAACCCACGTCCGATGTTACCGGCACCAAAATGGATGGCTTTCATGCTTACACCTCCGCTGTCAATAAGGCGATGATTTCTTCTTTTGATGTCGCTGCCACGATACGCTCGACGTTCTCCTCATCGGAGCAAATGACCGCGATATTCGATAGCAACTCGAGGTGTTCATCCCCAACGCCAGCGATGCCGATGACGAGTCGTGCTTGTTCCGTTCCGAATGCTACGCCTTGCGGTACTTGTAGAATCGATAGCCCCGTTTTCTTGACCTGTGATTTAGCCGACTCTGTTCCGTGGGGAATCGCGACATGGTTGCCGATGTAGACCGTCGATAAGGCATGACGCTCCTGCATTGAATCGATATAACCCGCTTCGACATATCCGTGATCGACGAGGAGTTGACCGGCAGCCGTAATGGCTGCCGTCTCGTCTGCGAATTGTTGGTCAAGTAATACAAGTTCCGGTGAAAGGTTCATTGTCGTTGTCATGTTTATTCCTCCTTGAGTGTCTCTCTCTTTATTTTTAAGAAATCTTATTCCGTGCTGTTTCGATCTCATGGACGAGTTGATCATAATACCCGGCATTCAGGAAATTATCGACTGATCGGTGTTCTGCCGTTGGGACTTGTTCCTTCGCCCGCTCCGTCAAATCACGATGCGTGATGATCAGTTCGGCGTTTTGCGGCAGTTGACTGATCGACGTATTCGTCACTTTGATCGGTAAGCCCGCTTTATTGATTTTATTGCGAAGGACAGATGCCCCCATCGCACTCGATCCCATACCAGCGTCACAAGCGAAAATGATATGTTCGACTTCCGCAAGTGGTTTGGCATCAGCTGAAACGAGTGTCGAGGCAATTGATTGTTTTCCTTTCATCGCACTGACGTTCGCGCTTGCTTCTTCAAGTGATGTCTCTTTTGCTTTGCTTGTTTTCAATAAGACTGTCGAGACAACGAATGTCACAGACGCTGAGACAAGGACACCGGCGATCAATCCGACGTAAGAGCCGCGGGATGCCATTGCAAGGACAGCGATGATACTACCCGGTGAAGCAGGTGCGACTAAACCGACATCAAATAGGACGAATGTGAGGATCCCACTCATACCGCCTGCGATCATCGCAAGCAATAAGACCGGCTTCATCAAGACATACGGGAAGTAGATTTCGTGAATCCCACCGATGAATTGAATGAACGCAGCACCCGGTGCTGTTTTCTTTGCTGCACCAGAACCGAAGAACGAGTAAGCGAGTAACAATCCGAGACCCGGACCTGGGTTGGCTTCGAGTAAGAACAGTACCGATTTTCCTGCTTCATTCACTTGATCGAGACCAAGAGGGCTTAAGATACCGTGGTTGATTGCGTTGTTTAAGAATAAAATTTTTGCTGGTTCGATGAACAAACTGGCAAGCGGTAATAAGTGTGCACTGACAATCGCACCAACTGCTGCAGCCATGATGTCGTCAAGACCTGTCATGAGTGGTCCGAACACTTTGAATCCACCGAGCATCAACAAACCACCGATGATTCCGACCGAGAAATTGTTGACGAGCATCTCGAGACCTGGTTTGATTTTTCCTTCGATCAACTGATCAAACTTTTTGATGACATATCCGCCAAGTGGTCCCATGATCATGGCACCGAGGAACATCGGAATCTCTGTTCCGACGATGACCCCCATCGTCGCGAGCGTCCCGACGACGCCCCCTCTGACGTCATGCATTAATTTCCCGCCTGTGTATCCGATCAGCAACGGTAAGAGATAGGTGATCGTCGGACCGACGAGTTCACCGAGTTCCTTATTTGGTGCCCATCCAGTTGGGATGAACAGTGCCGTGATGATCCCCCAGGCGATAAATGCACCGATGTTCGGCATGACCATACCGCTTAAAAAGCTTCCGAACCGTTGAACTTGTACACGGATGCCCCGTGCTCCATTTTGAGCTGTCGCCATTGCGTTAGCCTCCATTTCGTGTATGAGTTGATAAGATGATTGCTTTGCTATGACCTTATTGTAAGAGCACTGCAAGCGCTTACTCAATCTTTCCTAGTTCAGTCTTTGTCCAAGAAGTTGGACAGACTGGAAAGAAGCCTGCCTGACCTAAAAAAATCCCTGTCACTTCAGGAATTGAGTGACAGGGATTTTTCAAGTGTGACCTAGGAATTGATCAATGACCGTTCGAAACGTTCGATTCAAAAGCAGACGAATCGTCTGTTCCTCCCCGAACTCGAATTGATCCATTTGTTCTGGACTCTCGATGATCGCAGCACTGATCGAACTGAGTAATTCAAGCAGTTCATTCGAGGTCTCTTCCGGTGCGACCAAGACGAGAAGCCGTTCGACGGATTGCAACTGTTGATCCATTCCGAGTAAGTCGATCGGTTCAGGCAATTCAAAGATAAGAAATCCCCCTCGTTGAATCGTCGCATCGCGTCCGTGAAATAGTGCGAGCCGTGTTCCCGGAATACCGAGACCTGACATCTCATGACGACGCAGCAATTGTCCAGAGAGTGACACAGCTGACTTCGCTAATCCTTGCTCGACCATTCGTGTACTGATTTCAAACAATAGCGATTCAATCCCATCGTCCATCCGCTCCAACCGTTCCATCTTGAATCCATTCGATACTTGGATTGACGATGCGACGAGCCGATGCAGTTGCTCAAGATCGAGCCATTCCGTTTTCGTCTGCCGTGGTGCCGGTTGAAAGGATTTAGGCAAGGCGAGAATTAATTTCCGGATCCGTTCGACCTCATCCTGAGGAAGTAACGGGTTAACGAGAAGATGTGGTGGGCGGATGTCAGGCAACGGTACGGTCGATAAAACGAAGTCGTACGATTCGATCGGTAACCGTTCGATGCCAAACAACGACGAGTTATCGATGTGCTCGAGTTCAGCGAATTCTTGACGCAATCGATTCATTAGTAACTTCGAAGAACCGAGTCCAGCAGAACAAACGACGAGGACACGATATGGTAGTTTAGGTGTCGGTTTACTCAGGACAGCTCCGAAGTGCATGACCCAAAAAGCTAAATCCACGTCTTCGAATGTAACATCGGTGAAGATCGACAGTGCTGCTTGTTTGACCGCATCAAACAAGCGCGGATATTCCCGTTCGATTTGTTTGATGACATAAGATGGATTGACACTATTTTGACGTGTGTACGATTGAATATGCGAAACGAGTCCGCGTTCTAGCGCATGATCCTTCGTGAAGTTCGTTCCATACATTAAGGAAACACGTTCAATCAATCGTTTCACACGAAGACGCGTGACGAGTTCTTCCGTATCTCCTGCGTCCGATTGAAAGAAAGCACGCAACTCTTCTGATAACCATTGGCGTTCGGCAATCGACAATGTGTCAGGTAGTCGCTCTTCGACGCGTTCCACCCATTTGAGGATTTCGACCGGATACGCTTTTAACTCGTAACGCATCGGAAACTGATCTTTGCGCAACGCTTGTAAAGCTAAGCTGAGTGTCGCACGCATGATTTGTCGGTCATTGAGACGCCCTTCTTTCGTCAATGGCGCAATGACCGCGTACGCTTGATTGATCATCTCAAGCCAAGATGTTCGATTCAAGCGTAACAGATGAGGTAATTGCCCAGCGTCGCCTTGTAACAACCGATAGAAAGCGAGAACATCCCATTGCGTAAAAATCAATGAAATCAGTAAACGGCGTTTGTTGATTTCTTCACCGATGACTTCAGCACCAATACCTTTTTTGCGCTTGATTTCAAGGTCATATTGCAGAAACCACTCATCAATCCGCTCTAAATCCTGGCTGACCGTGCTCGGAGCCACATACATCGCATGGGCGATCGCCTGTAATTTGACCATCCCTTCTTCTTGTAGTAGCCGATACGCTAACTCGACTTGGCGATCTTCAGCGTTCGGTAATTGTTTATGTGACAACAAGAGTTGGTCCCGTAATACATGTTTGGCTTCGTCTGTTCCTTCAATTAAGAGGCCTCTGCCGCGGACATATGTCAAACGCAAGTCATGATCTTCTAAAGATTGGGCAAGACGATCGCGTTCACGTTGAATCGTTCGTTCCGATGTCTCGAGCGTTTCCGCGATCTCTTGTATTTGAACAGGTTCTTCGCGTGATAAGAGGAAAAATAATATATCATGTTCCCGTGGTGTAAATTCAGTCATGCAGCCTCACTCTTTTCTGCCAAGATTCGAGGATGACATCATATGCAGTCGGATCAAGAACCCGATCGACTGGATGCACAGAACAATGTGTTTTCCATACGTGTCGATGGACGAGTTGCGTTTCTCCGACGATAAAAGATGCCTGATCAGGTAGTTCTGCGATCCGACATGTCTTAACGTCTGTCGTAATACCGCATTCAAGTAAGCGTTTTCTTAAAATCGTAGCACCCATGACACTACTCGCCATTCCACTCTCGCATACGAAATAGATGATTTCTGAATTCATCTGTCATACCTCCTCTTCATTTTATAAGAATAGCAGAAATATTTTCGGTGTTTCACCTTGAAACAAAATCAATAGTTATTTTTGAACTGGCAGATTTCTTTGCCAAACACAAAAAAGCCTGGATTTCTGATGATGCCAGAAATCCAGACCATGTGATTTAGCCTGTTTGTTGCATTGCTTTTAAATAGTGTCCGACGGCTTCCGCTACTTCACGACCTTCG
Organism: Exiguobacterium sp. s78; assembly: GCF_018618985.1. Classification (NCBI taxonomy): domain Bacteria; kingdom Bacillati; phylum Bacillota; class Bacilli; order Caryophanales; genus Exiguobacterium; species Exiguobacterium sp. s78. The sequence goes on along the minus strand of NZ_JACSNB010000001.1, from coordinate 1,081,627 downwards.
CGAATCGCCCAGACGATCAATGATTGACCACGTCTTGCGTCACCTGCAGCAAATACGCCTGGCCGGTTCGTCGCATAACGCGTCGTCTTGATTTTCCCGCGTTCCGAAGCGACCGCTAAATGTTCGAGTACATTCTCTTCGACACCACTGAATCCAATGGCGATCCAGACTTGATCGACTGGGAAGTAACGATCGCTACCTTCGATTTCCTCAAAGATCACTGTACCCGATTCATTTTTTGTTTTCGTCGTCTGAATCGTCCAGACACCGGTGACTTGACCCGATTCACTTGTTGTGAATCGCTTGATGGCGATCAAGTATTCACGAGGATCCCGACCGAATTGTTGAAAAGCTTCTGCATACCCATAATCGATTGAGTAGAGTGACGGTGTATCCGGCCACATGTTTCCTGTCGCACGCGTCGTACCCGGTTGTTCATGTTTACCGAATTGGACGACGGAGCGACAGCGTTGACGGAGTGCTGTTGCCACACAGTCCGCTCCTGTATCGCCTCCACCGATGACGAGAATATCTTTATCTTTCGCGTCATGATCAGGAGACAACGGTTCTTGCGAGAGCACGTGACGTGTCACCCCTGTCAAATAATCCATCGCATAACCGACTCCACGCGTTGGCGCTTCCGTTAATTTGCGCGGTTCCGTCGCGCCGACGCATAAGATCACCGCGTCATACTCCGCTTCAAGTGTCTCGAGAGTGATATCTGCGCCGATCGTGACGTTCGTCCGGAAGTGAATCCCTTCCGTTTCAAGCAAATCAACACGGCGCTGTACGACCTCTTTATCGAGTTTCATGGCTGGTATACCGTACGTGAGTAATCCGCCAATCCGATCTTCCCGCTCAAAGACCGTCACTTGGTAACCGGCTTGATTCAGCTGATCGGCAGCCGCAAGACCGGCAGGACCAGATCCAACGATGGCAATCGAACGTGTCGATCGTATTGCTGGAATTCGGGGCACGACCCATCCTTTTTCAAAGCCGATGTCGATGATCGTCCGTTCGATATCTTTGATCGCGACCGCAGGTTCATGAATCGACAACGTACACGATCCTTCACATGGCGCTGGGCAGACACGACCCGTGAATTCTGGGAAATTGTTCGTCTCAAGAAGGCGATCGAGTGCCTCTTGAAAACGTCCTTCTTCTACGAGCAAGTTCCATTCTGGAATCAAGTTATAGACTGGACAACCAATCTTCACTTGATCAAATACTTCCCCTACATGGCAAAACGGGGTGCCACAATCCATACATCGACTTGCTTGTTGACTCGCTTCCGCTTCCGTCAAAGCCGTCTTATATTCCTTAAAGTCACCCACCCGTTCGCTTGGATGTCGTTCCGTCCCACCCGAACGAGCAACTGTCATGAATTGATCGCGTCGTTTCATCGTACCCCTCCTGTTCTGCGCCCTAGATGTGTCTCAAATGCGAGCAACATCGCTTCTTCGGTGTTGTGTCCTTGTTTTGCGAAATCAGCCATCAACGTCGTCACTTTCTCATACGTCGAAGGAATGACGCGGATGAACGAATGAATGACATGATCCCAGTTCGCTAGAATCGCATCGCCCTGCTCACTACCGGTCCGTGCAACGTGACGTTCGATGAACGTCTTCAGTCGAGCAATCTCTTCGACATGCGTGACAGGTCCCGTCGAAACGAGTTCGCGGTTGACACGTTGTAAAAATTGTTCAGGATTACGCGGCAAGACATAGGCGACACCACCTGACATACCGGCAGCAAAGTTTTTTCCGACATCGCCAAGGACCACAACGGATCCACCGGTCATATACTCGAGTCCATGGTTACCGATTCCTTCGACGACAGCGACTGCTCCGCTGTTTCGAACCGCAAATCGTTCACCTGCCTGACCGTTGACATAGAGTTCTCCACTCGTTGCCCCGTAAAGTGCGACGTTACCAATGATCGACTGATCGGACGAGACGAACGAAATCGAACGTGGAGGATGAACGGCGATGATACCTCCGGACAATCCTTTCCCGACGTAATCATTCGCTTCTCCCGTGACATCAAGCGTTACTCCGCGTGGTAAATACGCACCTAAACTTTGTCCGGCAGATCCATTCAGTTCGAGTTTCAATCGATCCGTTGGCAGACCAAGGGCCCCAAACCGTCTTGTTAGCATGGCACCGGTCTGCGTTCCGATCGCACGGTCTGTATTTTGAATCGTTAAACGTAGTGTCTGAGGCTGACTGAAATCTGCCGCCTCCAAATACGGCGAGATTTCACGCGCGTCAAAAGAACGCTCGACATGATGCTGTTGTTGTTCAGCCGGACCGTGTGTCACGTGAACGAGGAGACGCGAAAAATCAAGACTCTTCGCCTTCCAATGCGTCCGTTGTCGCTCCGATGGTTCGAGTAGGTCCGTCCGCCCTACGAGATCTTGTAGTCGGCTAACACCGAGCTTCGCTAAATGTTCTCGTACTTCCTCTGCGATGAACGTCATGAAATGGACGACGTCATCGGCAGATCCCGTGAATTTCTTACGGAGCTCTGGATCTTGCGTCGCGACACCAACAGGACACGTATCGAGATGACAAGCACGCATCATGATACATCCGACGGCGATGAGCGGAGCTGTCGCAAACCCATACTCATTCGCTCCGAGCATCGCGGCGAGGATGACGTCGCGACCAGTCAATAGCTTTCCGTCGGTTTCAAGGACGACACGCTCGCGCAACCCGTTTAATGTCAACGTTTGGTGCGTCTCAGCAAGACCAAGCTCCCATGGCAGTCCGGCATGTTGAATACTCGTCTTCGGCGAGGCACCCGTGCCGCCGTCATGACCACTGATGACAATGACGTCCGCAAGCCCCTTCGCAACTCCAGCCGCGATCGTCCCAACGCCACCTTTTGCGACAAGTTTGACGCTAATCCGGGCTTGATCATTGGCACGTTTTAAGTCATGAATTAACTGGGCCAAATCTTCAATCGAATAGATATCGTGATGTGGTGGTGGGGAAATCAATCCAACACCCGGTGTCGATGCACGCACCCGTGCGATCCACGGATAGACTTTTTCACCAGGCAATTGACCACCTTCTCCGGGCTTCGCACCTTGTGCCACCTTGATTTGTAATTCGTCCGCGTGAACGAGGTAATGACTTGTCACCCCAAAACGACCAGAGGCGATCTGCTTGATTCGGCTCATCCGGAAGTCACCATTTTCATCCCGTTCGTATCGTTCCTCCTCTTCACCGCCTTCACCACTATTACTCTTTCCGCCTAAGCGGTTCATCGCGATCGCAAGCGTCTCGTGCGCTTCTTTTGATAACGAGCCGTATGACATCGCACCCGTCTTGAAGTATTTGACGATTTCGCTGACAGGCTCAACTTCTTCAATTGGGATCGCCTTCGTCTCCTTGAACGTCAACAGATGTCGTAGCACCGTTGCCGGTTCCTCCTGAATGCGTTGAGCGTACTTTTGATAAAGCCGGTAATCATTCGTCCGGCATGCGTGTTGCAACAAATGAATCGTTGCTGGGTTAAAGGCATGATGTTCTCCTGCTTGACGGTACCGGAAGACACTACCGGACTCTAAATAAATCCGTTCATCTGCAACCTGTTGTGCTCGTCGGACTTCTTCTTCCATCAGTTCAAGCGTCATCCCGCTCAATTGAGAGACCGTACCAGTGAAATGCTGGTCGATGACGGAGCGATCGATTCCGACTGCTTCAAAGATTTGCGCACCACGGTAGCTGAAGACCGTCGAAATGCCCATCTTCGACATGACTTTGACGACGCCTTCCGTGACTGCTTTTTGGTAACGTTTGTCTACATCCGTAAAACGATCCCCTACCGCTTCTTCAAGCGTCGCATATGCCAGGTACGGATAAATCGCATCCGCACCATATCCGAGCAACGTCGCGACATGGTGGACTTCACGAATCTCTCCCCCTTCAACGATCAAGCTGAGATTTGTACGTAATCCCCTGCGGATCAGCGCATGATGAATCGCACTCGTCACTAAGAGGATGGGCATCGGCAATGTGCCGGGGCGTACGAGACGATCCGATAATGTCAATAATTCATACCCGTTTCGTGCAGCGGTCACAGCCTCATCAACGATCATGTCGAGCGCTTCTGCAAGCGAGTCGGTGAACGTCGTCGAAATCGTTTTTTGCTTAAGTCCACTTTGTTTAAGCGCATGGGCTTCGTCTGGTCGCAGAATCGGGGTCTCTAAGCGAACACGACGACAGTTAGCGCGGTTCGGCGTCAGCAGTTCCCCTTGTCGACCAAGCCATGTCAGCGTCGAGGTGACGATCTCTTCGCGTAACGCGTCAATTGGTGGATTCGTGACTTGTGCGAACAGTTGCTTGAAATATCGGAACAAGGATTGAGGGCGTTCACTTAAGACCGCTAGCGGTATATCCGTCCCCATCGCACCTAACGGATCCTTTTGTTCTTCGACGAGCGGGATCAAGTATTGATCGATATCTTCACGAGTATATCCGAAGTGTCGTTGTTTCGTTCCAAGTTCAACGAGTGTTTCCTTGAAGTCGTTACTTGAAAGGGAAACGACTTCTTGCGCGAGCCACTCCGCGTAGGGATGACGTGTCGCTAGCTCCCGTTTAATCTCTTCGTCTGCGATCAACTGACCGGACGCAAAGTCGAGTAAAAGCAGTTCACCCGGTGCTAATCGTTTTTTGTACAGGATGTCTTGTTCACGAAGAGGGAGTACTCCTGCTTCTGACGACAACATGAAGTGACCATCGCGTAACAATACATATCGCGCTGGACGTAAACCGTTTCGGTCAAGCGTCGCACCGATCTGTTTTCCGTTCGTAAAGACGATTGCAGACGGACCATCCCATGGCTCCATCATGCTACTGTGGTACTCATAATACGCGCGCTTCGCTGGTCTGATCTCAGCATGTTCGAATGGTTCCGGTACGAGCATCAGTGCTGTCTCAGCGAGTGAGAGTCCGGACAGATGAAGAAACTCAAACGCATTATCAAGCATCGACGAGTCGCTACCTGTCTCATCTAGAATCGGTAACACTTCCTCTGCCCGATTACCATATGTCGTCTCAGCAAGTCGACGTTCTCGACCGCGCATCGCACGAATATTTCCTTGCAACGTATTGATTTCGCCGTTGTGAATCAAATAACGGTTCGGATGGGCACGTTTCCAACTTGGGAACGTATTCGTACTAAAACGCGAATGCACAATACCAAATCCTGATTGATAACGTTCGTCTCGTAAGTCATCGAAGTACGCACGCAATTGATCCGTCGTCACGAGTCCTTTGTAAACGATTGTTTCACTCGAGCTACTCAGGACGTATTGTTCAAGACCGAGTTGCTCCGATTCACGTTCAAATGCGCGACGAATCAAAAAGAGTGTTCGTTCAAATGTCAATCCTTCCATCGCCTGTGCACCAATGAAACATTGACGAATGACTGGCTCCGTGCGGCGGGCACCCGACCCAAGCACTTCGGACTGGACGGGTACGGTACGCCATCCTAAGACGTCTTGTCCTTCCGTCAAAATGATTGACTCTAACGTTCGTTCGAGTCGCACCCGTTCTCGTTCCTCACGTGGTAAGAACATCATGAAAACGCCATAATCCCCTTTTTTAGGGAAGGAAATGTGACGAACCGTTTCACGAAATAAACGATCTGGTAATTGCGTTAAAATACCCGCTCCGTCTCCGGTCTTCGCATCGCTTCCTTGTCCACCACGGTGTTCCATTTGACAAAGCATGGCCAATGCATGTTCAACGATTTCATGACTCGCTCGTCCTGTTTGATGTGCGTAAACCCCGATCCCGCACGCATCATGTTCCATACGAGGGTCGTATAATCCCTGCTGTTCAGGGTATTGATGAAATGTCATAGTAGCACTCTCCTTGCCTTCTTAATTTTCTGTATATTCAGTTAAATTATACTTTACACCCTTTTATGTTTATTCGCTACTATGCATAATCACCATTTTGTCCAACCTTTGAAGTTAGAATTACCATATATCAACATTGATAACGCTTACATAAACTTGGATATTCATTCAATATTTTTTTTGGTTGAATTCTACACTTTGTGCGCGTATTACTTTGCCCGAACATATGATTCCGTGGTATTTTTAACTATGAAAAGAGTTATTGATCATGGAAATAAAGAGAGGAATAATACGATGAAAAAAACAATGCAATTTACGGGTCTCTTGATCGCAGGAAGCTCGATTTTATTAAGCGCATGTGGTCAGCAAGAGGAGAAGGCAACCGCATATGATAAGATTCAAAAAGAAGGAACGATCGTCGTCGCGACGGCTGGTACACTTTTTCCGACATCTTATCATGAAGAGAAAAACAATAAGTTGACTGGATTTGATGTCGAAGTCGTCAAAGAAGTAGCAAAACGTCTTGATTTGAAAGTGAAATTCAAAGAGATGTCATTCGACGGTATGTTGACAAGTGTCAATACGGGTCAAGTTGATCTTGCCGCTAACGACATTACGATCACCGATGATCGTAAAGAAAAATTCGCGTTCTCAAAACCATATAAATATACGTATGGTACGGCAATCGTCCGTAAAAGTGATTTGTCAGGCATCAAGTCTCTTGAAGACTTAAAAGGGAAAAAAGCTGCCGGAGAAGCTACAACGACGTATATGCAAATCGCTAAAAAATTCGGTGCAAAAGAAGTCACGTACGATAACGCGACGAACGATCAATATCTACGAGATGTCTCAAATGGTCGAACAGACGTTATCTTGAATGATTACTACTTGCAAACACTCGCTGTCGATTTCTTCAAGGACTTCGATATTACGATTCATCCTGATATCGCTTATAATCCAAGTCAGGTTGGTTTAATCATGGATTTAGATAACAAGGAACTTCAATCCAACATTAACGAACAACTCGATAAAATGAAGGAAGATGGCACATTAAAGGAAATTTCGAAGCAATTCTATGCCGGAAAAGATGTCTCCCAAATGCCTGACGTCAAAACGACGATCGTCGATGTGAACTAACGATGTCTTCAATTGATTGGCGGTCCGTCTTCAATCCGGAATTGGCGGTCGAATCGTTTCCTTATATTTTGAGTGGACTGGGACAGACGCTATGGATTTCCTTGCTCAGCATGGTCATTGGTCTCGGAATCGGGTTAATCCTTGCCCTTTGCCGTCTGTCTCACCTTCGACTTTTACGCATCGGAGCGAGCGCTTATATCTCGTTCATGCGTGGTGTTCCGATTCTCGTGTTGCTGTTCATGTTGTATTTTGGACTGCCGGTCATCAATATTCAACTTGACGCGTTAACAGCAGCCATCACCGGTTTTAGTTTGAACAGTGCTGCGTACATGGCGGAGATCATTCGCTCCTCCTTGTTGTCGATTGATCGTGGTCAAGAAGAGGCGTCAGCGTCACTCGGTTTATCCAGGTATCGGACGTTTGTCGGCATCATTTTGCCACAAGCGATCCGGATTGCCATCCCACCACTCTCAAACGTTTTGCTTGATCTGGTTAAAGCTTCATCGCTTGCTGCCATGATTACAGTTCCTGAGATTTTTCAAAAAGCAAAAATCGTCGGTGGGCGCGAATTCGATTATATGACCGTCTATTTTGTCGTTGCGTTCATTTACTGGGGAATCTGTTCTTGTATCGCAGTCATTCAAGAGGTTCTCGAACGTCGTTTTGCGCGGTATCTGTGATTCATTGATATACAGTTATACAAACAGGCGATGGACTATGTCCATCGCCTGTTTCCTTTCTTTTTTTGATATACCATATCGTCAGCCTTCTCGATATATCGTCAAAAAGTGTTCTAATTGTCTTGGTTGTAACGGGCGATGGAAGAGATATCCTTGCAACGTATGACATCCCAATCGCTCGAGCAATACCGCCTCTTCTTCTAATTCAATCCCTTCAGCTACAATTGTCATATCTAATCGCTTTCCTAACTGAATGATCGTCTCGATCATTGCTCGTTTCTTCTCTGAATGAATGGCTTCTTGAACGATTTCTTTTGGAATCTTCAATTGATCGAACGGTAACTCCACTAACGATTGCATCGATGAGAATCCCGTTCCGAAGTCATCGAGCGCAATCCGGATCCCGTATAAATGAAGTGCGTTTAATGTCTCGATGATTTGCTCTGTTCCTTCAATGAAGATGTGTTCTGTCATCTCGATTTCGAGTAATGACGGAGGGAAGCCAGACTGTTTTAAAATCCCCAATACGCGATCCATAAAATCAGATTGACGTAATTCCCACGGTGAGACATTCACAGAAATCGTTAACGGCTCCTTCCCCTCTTCCAACCATGCTTTTCCTTGGAAACAAGCTTGACGCATGACCCAAACGCCTAATGTCTCAATGAAACGTGTCCGCTCCGCAAGTGGAATGAACTCATTTGGCGGAACGAGACCATATTCCGGATGATTCCAACGAATCAATGCTTCGACTCCTGTAATTTGACGCGTTTTTGCATTGACCTGAGGTTGAAATAAAATAAAAAAGTCGCGATCCAGCTCTGCATCGTATAAGTCGCGTGTTAATTGAAGCGCCCGTTTTCGTTCATTTTGTGTCGCTAAATCTGTAATTGCATACGTATTTTTCCGATTGGATTTAGCTGTGAATAAGGCAATCTCCGCATCATTAATGACATGGTCCGTCGTTTCGTCATTTACATAGGAAACACCGATACTTGCAGTGACGTTAATCTGTTTAAAGTCAATTTGAACGCGCTCTGATACACTCGATAAAATATCGTCACAAAGAGTTCGTGCATCGTAATGGTTTGGAGCATGCAGTAAAAAAGCACTTCCACTCGCTTTCGCAATCGTACAATCTGAAAAGCGATTCATTAACCGACGACCAATGATGTGCAAAGTGCGGTCACCTGTCCGGTAACCAAAAGCATCATTGACGGTTTTAAAATCATCCAGATCAACAAGACAAATCATGTCGCCTTCTCGTTTTTTCTTGTCCACTTCTATGACAAAAGAAGAACGGTTCGACAAACCTGTCACAGTATCCGTAAATGCTTGTTCTTGCAAACGTGCTAAGTAGTCAATATTACGTTCAAGACGGGTGACGTATTGATTGTGGATTAATAAACTGATGATCGTCGCAATTAAGATAAGTCCAATTCGTGCGATATGATCAGATGCAAACATCGTAACGTTTTCTAATGAAGGGGTTTGATACCAGATATAGAGTAAGGAGATCGTCGTGATGCTCGTTGCGTATAACAACATCGTTCGGTTAATAACAACAAGAGACGCTAAAATAAAAAGTAGTGCGCATGCCCAAACGGACTGAACACCTCGATCAATGAATGGATAATAAATATAAGGAATCAATAAAAAAATACTCGACATCATATGTGGCTTCAATCGATCCGACAATGTACTTTTACCGATAAAATATTGCACGATTCCAGCACTTGCAATGACGATTGCTCGCACCCAATCGTCTCCATCTAAACCGGAGCGACTGAATATATTCGCCACGATGTATAAAACGGCACCACAACTCGTCAACACAAAAATGATCATCCCGAACAACTGATAATTTGCTCGAATTTCTCGATGATATTGCAGACTATTGGAAGAACGTCGCTGTGTATTCACCGCCATCCCCTCTTTCTAGTTCCTGTCGTTTATTTTCCTTATCAGAACCAAAATAAAACCTGAATTTTCTAAAAATAATAAAATGTGGAGAAGTCATGATTTTGAGCAGAATGGGAATAGATAAGTATAGAAAGGAGTAATGTTTATGTCACATTTACTATTCATTGAAGCGAACGATAGCACACATCAAAAAAAAGGCATTAGCTCTGAATTGAACGATGCCTTTTTGAACGCGTATCGCGAATCACATCCAGATGATACAGTTACGGTTTTGAATTTATTTGAAGAGCGTCTTCCCTTCTTTGACTTGAAACTTGCGAGTGCGGCAGGTCGTCTCTTTAAAGGCGAGGAATTAACTGGAGAGGATGCGACACATGCGCAGCAACTTCAGGAATATTTAAACGGGTTCTTAGACGCCGACAAGGTCGTCTTCTCATTTCCGATGTGGAATTTGACGGTTCCGGCACCACTACACAATTATATGGATTACCTTGCCCAAGCTGGGCAAACGTTTCGTTATACGGCAGAAGGTTCGATCGGACTTGTTGAAGACAAACAAGTCCTGTTGATTCATTCACGTGGTGGTGATTATTCGACAAAAGAGAAAGCATCGAGTGAGCACGCTGTTCGCTACATGCTCGATCTATTAGCATTTTTCGGAATTGATGATGTATCGACTGTCATTCTCGAAGGACATCAGCAATACCCGGAACGTGCCTCTGAATTAATCGAACAAGCACTGCAAGAGTGCCGACAATTCGGTCGTAAGTTTTAAGTGGGGAAGAATCTTCGCTGATACTAAAAGTGAACTAAGAAATGACCATCTTCTATTTGAAGACTCTCTTAAATACCTTGTCCGGTGATTTTTAGACCGACAAGGTATTTTTTGGCATCGATAAGCATTTTTATAATTAAAGTACAAACAATAAATACTGTTCTTTCATACGAAGAATCATCTTTTTCCGAACGTCGTGTTCAAACGCATGAAACAGTGCATAGGCGACTGAGTACTGTTTTTGGAGTGTTGTATCTTTCTCACCTAGATGTTCATTATAATGAGCGAGTTGATAATAAAAATGACCGAAGAGAAATGTATGATTATGCATCAAGCATAACTCATATCCTTTTTTTGCGATGACAATACTTTCCTCAGATTTCCCTTGGTACTCAAGGATTTGACAATGATTGAAGTAAATTTTCAATAGCGAATTTAGATGGATAGTGGACTGAAGAACTTCGATTTCATTTTCTAATTCCTGATACACGGATTCCGTTAAATGAAATAAGTCTTGCTCTGAATACATATTCGCAATCGCCATTTTGATTCGAATGAACAATTGAATGGACTGAGACCAGACTTCTTTTTCAATCAACAAGTTGCTGAGTAGGCTTGCCGCTGACCGAAAATCGATTCGATTTTGCTTTAGGTCAATGATCGTCTTGATGTAGCTTTTTAAAATGTCGATTTCGACAATGCTATCCTTTTCTTGCTGGTGAATTCGCTCTAACGCCTCTTTGTATTTCTCTTCTCGAAGCAAATCGGATAAGAATCGATCTAGTTGAAAGAACTTTTCCTCATCGGTATGTTCTTGAAACAACAAAGAGATGGGAACTTGCAACCTTACAGCAAGTTGTTGTAATAAATCAACAGTCGGAGAATTTAAGCCGTTTTCAATTTTACTAATTTCAGCTTGACTACATAAATCAGCACATAGTTCTTTTTGAGAATACCCCTTTTGAACACGAAATCGTTTTAAGTTTTCTCCAATTGGATTAGCATTAACCATTTTATCAAATCCTCCAAATATCTTAAAACGTCACATTGTGTTTTGAATCATGCTTCGTGTTTAACGGTAGACTCAAAAGTAAACAATAAATAATCTTTCTTTAAGTCAACGACTAATTGTTTCGTCGTTTGAAATTCAAATGCGTGTAACAATGTATAAGCTATCGTATATGTCTTTTGAAATAAAGCGTTACCGACAGCTTCTTGATAATTTCCTAATTGAAAATAAAAATGCCCTAACAGAAAAGTCTGTTGAGAATCTAAGCATAAATTAATTCCTTTTTGAATAAACACGTTCGCTTCATCAAATAAATCTTGATATAAAAGAATTTGAGCATGATTAAAATAGATTTTTATCAAAGAAGTAATATATTGGGAAGTTTTAAGTTGCTCTAATAGCGTTTCAATATCGGAATAAGTACCTGTAGTTAAATGATATAACTCATGTTCAGCATATATATTTGCAATTGCCGTTTTAATCCGAATGAATAACGAAATGGATTCGTTCCAAACATCATACTCATTTAAAAGATTACTTAATAAGGACGTGGCTGTTCTAAAATCAAATCTATTTTGTTTCATCTCCACAATGATCTTAAAGTAAGCACTTAATATGATTAAATTCATATTCGTTTTGTAATCATACTTTGAAATGAATTGTATGATTTGATCAAAATTCTCTTCTCGAAGTTGATCTGAAATAAATTTATCAAAAAAAGCTATTTCTTCATTAGCTTGAGGATTCTCGAATAAAAGTGCAATCGGACTATTTAAACGAGCGGCAATTTTTTGCAATAATTCTACGGTTGGTGAATTTAAGCCGTTCTCGATTTTGCTAATCTCAGCCTGACTACAAATACCCTCACATAGTGCTTGTTGAGTCAATTGCTTTTCGATACGTAATTGTTTAATTTTTGCACCGATTGATGAAGTTAAATCATCCATCTTTATCATTCCTCACTCACTTTCATCTACAGGAAATAGCAATAGATCTGATAAATGTGTTTCAAGAATTTTTCGGTATGCGTGATTATTCGTCGCGGTGAAAAATGAGTAAGCAATTGTATACGCTTCTTTAATACTTTTCTCGGAAGCGTTTAACGCTTCTAAAAAGAAGCCCTTTTGATAATAAAAGTGACCAATGTATGTTAAATCTTCTAGCTCTTTGGTTTCTTTTATAGCGTGTTCAACTTCTTTTAACCCTTCCTCGAATCGCTTTAACCGATATAAGTTACGTAAGTAATTATATATGATTTTCATTTTAATTTTTTTATACTCGCGTGTACGGTAAGGTAGTTTTAATAACGCTTCGTAAATTTGATGAGAATGCGTGTAATCCTCGTGATTCGTATATAAAACAGCGATTGCCATCTGAATTCTGGTGTAGAGAAGAAATGACTTTTCAACTAAACTTTCTTCAATGACTAATTTTAACAACGCAGAAATACATGTTCTAAAATCGATGTTTCCTTTCTCATGTAATAATAGCTTTTGATGATATCGAATTAACACTTGAATTTCAAATTCAGTATTTGATTTCGCATATTTTTCTAAATCCTTCTCCATAGCTGAGTAAGTTTTCTCTCTCATATGGCGCAGCATTCTTTGATCAATTTCATTTAATTTTTGCGAGACGATTTCATCTTCAAAAAACAATGAAATCGGGATGCGTAGTCTTCGACAAATCTGCTGTAACAAATCAATCGTTGGGGAATTTCGACCATTTTCGATTTTACTGATTTCAGCCTGACTACAAATTCCTTCACAAAGTGCTTTTTGTGTCATTCCTTGTTTTTTTCGTTCTTGTTTGATTTTATCACCAACAGAATGAATGACTGGATGCATAGAGGTCACTCCTCAAATCAAAAATATCGAACTCATGAAAAAAGTCTTCCGTTTCAAGTATATATCACTTGAGACGGAAGACGTGTCTATGCTTCCGGCGAGAATCGAACTCGCACTGCAGCATTACCATTGCTGAGGTCTGCCATTAACCTACGGAAGCTTGCAAAACCTGATTCTAGTATAACTTATAAAAAAAGACAAAACAAGAAGTCGATGCTTTTTCAGCTCAACTTCTTGTCACTAATTTACAATGTAGTTTTCGTTAGCGAGTTATCATAGACGACTAAAACTGAATAATGTTCATCCGCTTTAGACGCAACGAATGTTGAAAATTTTAATGTAATGATGGCGTTCGATCCGACCCCATTATTTTCAAAAAATTCATTTAGTCTCTCCTCTAACTCCTCAGGCGATCGCCCGACGACTACTTTAGAATGCAACATGCTCATCACTCCGTTTCGTTATGGTAGGTTCGAGTTTAGTAATTACCTGATCGTATAAATGTTAAACCTTTATTTTTTTCGACTTGCCCCACTCTCTCCCTATCCGCTATGGTGAAATGGAGTCATTCAATTATTAAAGAACAGGAGTGAAGTCTGATGGAACAAATCAATTTCGATGAAACGATCGAGAAACGAAATACAGGATCCGTCAAGTGGGACGGGCTCCCTTCGCTGTATGGATCAGATGAGCTGATTCCGATGTGGGTTGCCGACATGGACGTCCGTCCACCACACCATTTGACAGAACGATTGACAAGACGTGCTGCTACAGGTCATTTCGGTTACTCGATGTTTGAAGACGAAGCAAAACGAGCGATTCAGCATTGGTTTCAAAAGCGGTATGACGTATCAATCACTACTGATTCCATTCTTTATTCAAGCGGTGTCGTTCCTGGACTTGCGCATACTGTCCTAGCATTGACTGAACCAAGTGATGAAATCATCATCCAAACACCGGTCTATCCTCCATTTCATCAAATCATTCAGTCTAATCAACGACAACTCATTGAAAGTCCGCTTCTTTTAGACAGTGAGACGTACCAGACCGACTTTCCACTTCTCGAACGACAAATGCGAACAGCACGTATGATGATTCTCTGTAGCCCGCATAATCCAAGCGGTAAAGTCTATCCGAGAGAAGAATTACAACAAATCGTCGAACTCGCGAAGCAACATGATGTTTATGTTGTATCCGATGAGATTCATGCGGACCTCGTCTATACAGGTTCCGTGCACACGCCTATTCTTGGTTTGGATTATGAAAAACTCATTTTAGTAAGTGCACCATCCAAAACGTTCAATATTCCGGGTCTCTATGCGTCTTATCTGATCGTACCTGACATCTCGATTCGTCAACAGATCGAGCGTATCCAGCAGCGTCATTTCGTTCACCCGAATGCATTAGCTTCAACTGCTATTACAGCAGCGTATGGTGATGTTGCGAGTGAGCAATGGCTTTCACAATTACTTGTGTATTTAGAAGGAAATCGTGACCATGCTATTCGTCGGATTCGCCAAGAGATGCCAAAATTAGACGTTGTCATTCCAGAATCAACTTTCCTGTTGTGGATCGACTTCAAAGCACTCAAACTAGATAGTAAAATACGAGCAGATTGGCTCGTCAAGGAAGCAAAAATCGCTCTAACACATGGTTCTTCGTTCGGATCTGGCGGAGAAACATTTGAACGGTTAAATATCGGGTGTCCTCGTGCACAATTAGATCAGGCATTAGACCGTTTAAGCTCCGCATACCAACAGTTTTGGACCCATTAACATGACACGAATGATCCTAATTTATTAGGGTCATTTATTTTTCATTTAATTATTCTGAACATTCGAACTAGTAGAACTTCAACAGGGACTAAAACCGTCCCAATCCCTTAAGGCACTAGGCGTAGCGGTACTTTTCATGAATTTGACGTGACTTGCAAAGTCGTTTTATCCCCTGTAAGGTGGGGAACATATCATTTGGCGAATGAGTCAATACATGCTTGATCGCTGAAAAAAACTATTGCATTTGGAGGATTTAACTTTATGACGCAAGAATGGATTTCAATCATCCTGTATCTTGTTCTCATGTTGGCAATCGGTTATTTTGCCTACAAGCGAACGACGAATACAGAAGATTACATGTTAGGCGGACGCGATCTCGGTCCAGGTGTCACAGCACTCTCTGCTGGTGCATCGGATATGAGTGGATGGATGCTCATGGGACTTCCCGGCGCCATGTACGCGACAGGTGTTTCAGCACTCTGGCTCGCACTCGGATTATTGATTGGATGTTACGTAAACTATTTAGTACTCGCACCACGTTTTCGACTTTATACGGAAATGGCGAACGACTCGATTACAATCCCTGATTTCTTAGAGAATCGTTTTGAAGACAAATCACGTGTGCTTCGTACTGTATCAGCACTCGTCATCATCATCTTCTTCACGTTCTACACATCAGCTGGAATCGTCTCAGGTGGAAAATTATTTGTCAGCTCATTCGGATTTGATTACCACTATGGTATGCTCTTGACGATTGCGGTCGTAATCGCCTACACGTTATTTGGCGGTTTTCTCGCAGTTAGTTGGACCGACTTCGTCCAGGGCTGTATCATGTTCATCGCACTCGTGCTTGTTCCTGTCGTCGCATTGACAGACGTCGGCGGAGTCGATGGTGCATACAACTACGCTGAAAAATTAGACCCTTCGTTGTTTGATCCACTTAAAGGAACAACAGTTCTTGGAATCATCGGATTCCTTGCCTGGGGACTTGGTTACTTCGGTCAACCACACATCATCGTCCGTTTCATGGCGATTCGCTCAGTCAAGGATTTAAAAAGCGCCCGTCGTATCGGGATCGGATGGATGTTCATCTCGATTCTTGGTGCGATGATGACAGGACTCGTCGGAATCGCCTATTTCGAAGGTCAAGGGAACGGACTTGGCGACCCGGAAACGGTCTTTATCCGCTTCTCTGACGTACTGTTCCACCCTTATATCACTGGGTTCTTGATGGCTGCGATTCTTGCAGCAATCATGTCGACGATTTCATCACAGTTGCTCGTTACTTCGAGTGCGTTGACAGAAGATTTTTATAAAACGTTCTTGAAAAAGGATGCAACGGATAAACAACTCGTCTTTACTGGTCGAATCTCTGTGCTTCTCGTAGCAATCGTTGCAAGTGTACTCGCTTGGAATCCGTCAGCGACGATTCTTGCACTTGTCGGTTATGCATGGGCTGGATTCGGTTCTGCCTTTGGTCCGATCATCTTGCTTTCTCTCTACTGGAAACGGATGACGAAACAAGGTGCACTGGCTGGTATCATCTCAGGTGCCTTGACTGTCATCATCTGGGTTCAACTCGGACTTAGTACGACGCTTTACGAAATGGTACCTGGATTCTTCACAAGCTTGATCTTTACGGTCGTTGTCAGCTTGATGACGAAACAACCAGTCAATGCCGTTCAGGAAACGTTTGAAGAGATGGAAGACGAATTAAAAGACGCTGTTCAATAATCAGCGAATAACGAGTAAGACCTCTGCCGTATGATTGGCAGAGGTCTTTTTTTGATCTACAGTTCAATCACGCCATAATGCAACTTCGACGTTTTACGCTTTGTTCGTTCGAACCCAAACCGTTCAAACAATGGGCTCTCATAATGTGCTTTTAAAACGATACGCTGACGTGCCACACGCTTCGCCTCCACCATCGCTTCCACAGATAAAGCTTCATAGTTCGCAAGCGTTCGTAAAGCGTCGAGATGCGTCGATTCTTCGACGGTCTGTTCGAACATAGGATCAAAGTAGATGACATCAAAGGAGTTATCCGGACATTCTTTCAAAAAGGCTAAATGGTGTTTGACTTTCACTTCGATTCGTCGCATCGCTTGATTGATCGGTTCGTAAGATTCTTCCCACCGTTTTAATCCATTCTTGACGACAAATGCTGTCTCAACCCGGCTTTCTAACCCGATGATCCGCCCCCGCTCTCCGATGGAATGACTCATGACGATGGCATCTGCTCCAAGACCAAGTGTGCAGTCAAGCACACGCATCCCTTCCGATAAGCGTCCGATCGCAACGAGAGGATCGCCTCCTCCTGCATCAATTTGTTTGATGCGAAACACCGCACTTGAAGGATGGAAAAAGAACGATGTGGTCTCACCTAGTGGATATAAATCAAGCCGTTGTTTATCGACGACAAGCACCGGTAATCCTGTCTCCTGTTGCAAGTGTTCTATGCTTTTTTTCTGACGCACGACATAGATAAAATGTATCGTCTCATCCGCTAACAACTGCTTCACACGATGATGCACGTCGTCAGTCGGACGAAGACATGTCGTCAGTCCAATGGTTGGTTTCATAATGCGTTCCTCCATAAAAAAATAAGCTAGCCGGAGCTAGCTTATTTCTTTTTCTTCAATAATCCTTCGATATCTTCAATCAATGCTTTTTTCGAAATCAGGTCTTCTTGCTTTTCCTGTTCGACTTTTGCATCGACCGTCGTCCGCTTCATGAGTGCCTGAAGCGTTTCATCGATGCTTGACTTCAAATGATCGCGGTCTTCTTTATTAAGGGAAAGATCATGTTGAACTTCATCCCCTTGTTCATCTAATTGGCGTAAGCGTTCCGTCAATTGTTTCGCTTCACGATTCAAGTCCGAATACAATCGTTCGATTTGCTCTAGACGCAATTTGATTCCGTCACGTTCTGTGAACACGTTTTCCAGCCCCTTCCAGTATGCAGTTGTCTACATCATTACTTTACCATATTCCGAGGTAATTAAAACAATCACAAGATGATTACAGAATGACTTTTTTTAGATTTCTTCCTGCGGATCGATTCCAGTTAATTTTTGCAATTGCACGGAGGGTATCGCTATAATGTAAACGAAGCATCAATTGGGATGAGGGAGGATTTTGTGATGGAATTGAGACGTCGAACATTACGTCATGTCGATCAAGCTGAGTACGATCATTTCTTGAAGTATGGCGAGCAAGCATATGGACTGACTCCGCAAGAAATCAAAGGGTATGACCATGAGCTTGGAGAAGAGCGGGCTTTTGATTCCGTCGAGCACAGCTATCCTGAAGATTATTACTTTGATATCGTTGAAGCGGATACGATCATGGGGCGGGTTCTGCTCTTAAAAATGGGTCACTACTTCCAACTCGACTTCATGGTGTTTGATCCCTATACGCGTCGGGGTCTAGCTACTCAAGCAGTTGCTGAAGCATTGACGTATTCTGGGTTACTAGATCGTCACGAAGTACGCGCGCGTGTCCTTGAACAATCACCACACGCTTCGTTTGCAAAACGCATTTTGGAAGCGAATGATTTTACGTCGACAGAGAACTATTACGTCAAAGGAAGACGTCGTCGGTACTCTCTGCAACGAATGGGCTAAAGACCATCCGAAAGACCATGAAACTCATGGTCTTTTTTTAATGCCCCTCATCGCTTCGTCACCTTTGACAGTTGATGAATTTCAGCGTACAATTTTCATCTGTATGAACAGAAAGGAGTACATCTCATGAACGAATGGTTATGGATCCCTTCCATTTTTTTGACGATGGGATTATTGATTTTCAGTTATTATTTATTTGGTAAGACAGGATTGTTGATGTGGATTGCCATCGCAACAATCATTGCAAACATCCAAGTTACACAAACCGTCGATATTTTTGGTTTCGTCTTCACGTTAGGGAACGTCGTGTATGGCAGTTGTTATCTAGCGACAGATATCCTCAATGAAAAATACGGAAAACAGGTCGCTCGTAAAGGCGTCTATATGGGGTTCTTCTCCCTGATCACGACGACCGTTCTCATGCAGTTCAGTCTCTTGTATACACCACTTGCTGATAAGGCTGCACTTGAAACATCCGATTCCTTGCATTTATTGTTTGGACTCTTACCATGGATTGCTGTTGGTAGTCTTGCCGCTTATCTCGTCTCGCAACTATTCGATGTCTTTATCTATTCAAAGATCCGTCAGAAGACAGGCGAACGTAAGCTTTGGTTACGGACGACAGGGTCAACCGTATTAAGTCAATTGCTTGATACGTTGACGTTTTGTGCGATTGCCTTTCACGATATGCCCTTCTCCATCTGGTGGCAAATCTTCATTACGACGTATCTTGCGAAATTCGTCGTCGCTTGGTTCGCGACACCATTCATGTATTTAGCAAAACGTATCCACCCAACGAAACAATCGACAGACGCTGCTGCATGACCTAAAAAAAACTAGAAGACTTGACGAAATTGTCGGATAATGGGAGTGGAGGTGCTTACATGAAAATCAAACGCAATGAACCGTTTCGATATACGCTGAAGACTCCTATAATTGGTGAATTTTATTTACTCAAAGATGAACAGCGTACACCGAAAGGGTTGATGAAGATTCATAATATCTCACCGAACGGACTAGCAATCAGCACAGAACTAAAACTTCCACTTCACAAATCAATGAAAATCGTCGTTGAATTCTCATTGATTGAAGGACAATTGCCACTATGCATCGAAGGGTTTTTATTGCATGAGAAGCCTTCCGGTCCTGAGCGGTTGTACGGTATCCATCTCAATTCGACTACAACTGATCGTGAAAAAATCATTTCACAAGTGAAACAGATCGCACAATCAGAACGATCCCTTCTTAATGATTAAAATGGCATTGCCCCTACATATGTAAGGGCAATGCCATTTTTTATCGAAACAATTTAGGCGTCAAACGTTCTGAAAACGACAGCTTCATATGGTCGTAACGTAAGTTCATCTGTCATGACTGTCTCTTCGTAGTTTCCGATGACGCGGTCTGACGTATCGTGCGTAGACGGAATGTTCACATCATGATCCGCAAACGAACAATAGACATACCATGTCTCCCCTTCAAGCGTCCGTGAGTAGGCGTATACTTCCGGATGATCTTCGAGTAAGAGTTGATAGCGACCATACACGATGAGTTCATGATCATGTCGTAGACGAATCAACTGTTGATAGTAATAAAAGATGGATTGCTCATCTGCAAGCGCCTGTTCGACGTTGATTTCCGGATAGTTTGGATTGACCTTTAACCATGGTGTTCCCGTCGAGAAACCAGCGTTCTCCGACGCATCCCACTGCATCGGTGTCCGCGCATTGTCGCGTCCTTTGATATGGATAGAACGTAGTAGTTCAGCCGGTGATGCCCCTTGTTCCGTACGTTCTTTCCACATGTTCCGAATTTCGATATCTTCATAGTCCGCGATGTCTTCAAAAGCGACGTTCGTCATGCCGATTTCCTCGCCTTGATAGATATATGGTGTCCCTTTTAACAAATGCAACAATGTAGCAAGCATCTTAGCTGACTCGACGCGGTACGTCGTGTCATTACCGAATCGACTGACGACACGGGGTTGATCGTGGTTGTTCCAATAGAGCGAGTTCCAGCCCGTCTCATGTAACGCCGTCTGCCACTTGGTGAAATTTTGCTTGAGTTTGAGTAAATCAAACGGAATGACGTCCCACTTCCCATTCGGACCTGAATCGAGATCCATATGTTCGAACGTAAAGACCATGTTGACCTCTTTACGTGCCGGATCTGTATATAGAATGGCATCATCCGTCGTCGCTCCTGGCATCTCACCGACTGTCAAGACATCGTATTTACCGAAAGAGGCTTCATTCATTTCGTGTAAAAATTCATGAACACGTGGTCCATTGATATAATGTTCTCCACCATCTCCATACAGTGCTCCTGGATGGACCGTCGCATCTGGTAGTCCAGGTGTCTTCGAAATCAAGTTGATGACGTCCATTCGGAAACCGTCAATCCCTCGATCCAACCACCGACGAATCATCCCGTACACATCGTGACGCATCTGTTCATTTTCCCAATTCAAGTCAGGCTGCTTCTTCGAGAATAAGTGAAGATAGTATTCATTCGTTGTTTCATCATATTCCCAGACAGGTCCAGAGAAAATCGATCCCCAGTTGTTTGGTAGCGAACCGTCTGGATTTGCTGGGCGCCACATGTAATAATCCCGATACGGATTGTCCTTGCTTTGACGCGATTCCGCGAACCACTGATGTTCATCTGACGAATGATTGATGACGAGGTCCATGACGATTTTGATATCTCGTGCATGTGCCTCATCTAGAAGACGATCAAAATCATCCATCGTTCCGAATTCCTTCATGATGGCTTCATAATCACGGATGTCATAGCCATTATCGTCGTTCGGTGAATCGTAGACAGGACTTAGCCAGATGACGTCGATACCAAGCGTCTTCAAATAATCCAACTTTTCGATGATCCCATTCAAGTCACCGATTCCATCCCCATTTGAATCATTGTAACTACGTGGGTAAATTTGATAAACGACACTATCATGCCACCATTTACGTTCCATCCTCAACACTCTCCTCTTTTATGTACGTAACGTGCTACAATATTGAGCAAACGATTGCATCAATTTGTAAAAGCGCTTTCAATTCTCACAACGTCATCTTAACATGTCCATGAGAGGTGCTCAAGCAAGAACCTTAACATATTTGATATCATGAAATATGAAATACAGGTGTTTACTACATCCAAGATGATGGGAAAGAAAGGTATGAGAAAGGAGTGTGGATAAATGTATCGTCGATATTTGCTCTTCCTTGTCTGGGCGATTGCTATTGTCTTCATCTTATTATTTGGAAATAATCGTGTCTTTCCGGAAGGTTTCTTGATTTCGTTTTTACGTTTCGACCAAAGTCAATTTGATACTTCTGCTTTAAGTTTATTTGCCTTACTCGGTATTTATCCGTTCGCTTTCTTTTTACTATTTCTAGATGAGAAACGATTCATGCGACCCGGACCGCTCGTCGCAAGTATTGGATCCTTCTTCTTAGGTGCCTTCGTGTTGATGCCTTATGTCGCTCTCGCTATTCCTAGGAAAACTTTTCTTCCTTTTCGTCGTCGAGGATGGATTCCGACCGTCGTCGCCTTACTTAGCGTCGTGACGACATTATTGCTTTGGATTGCTCTTGCTCGGTCTGATTGGAGTATATTCCGCATCTACTTTGAGACCAATCAATTCGTTCGAACGATGACCGTCGATTTGTTATTATTCTACATTCTACAAGTCTATTTGCTCCGGCGCATTCGTCTTCGGAATGCACAGTCATTAAAGTGGCAAGACGTGATTCCGCTCTTTGGCTTATTCCGTTATCTATTCGCAAGACATTTACCGACATCCTCAAAATCTTAATTTATGGTACAATGAAATTTGGATTTTTTGAAAAGGAGCTGTCATCCGATGGAACAATATCATGCACTTTGCGAACACATTTTGGAACACGGAACAAAAAAGGAAGACCGGACGGGAACGGGGACGCTCAGCGTGTTTGGTCACCAAATGCGCTTCTCCCTTCAAGATGGCTTTCCTCTCATTACGACGAAAAAGTTACATATGAAGTCGATCATCCATGAGTTGATTTGGTTCATCTCGGGTGATACGAATATTCGTTATCTACAGGAAAATGGTGTGCGGATTTGGAACGAATGGGCAGATGAGAACGGAGATCTAGGTCCTGTTTACGGAGCACAATGGCGCTCTTTTCCACGTCCAGATGGCACGACGGTCGATCAGCTGGCACAAGTCATTGAACAGATCAAGACGAATCCGGATTCTCGTCGTTTGATCGTCAGTGCTTGGAATCCTGGACAAGTCGATGAGATGGCTTTACCGCCCTGTCATCTCTTGTTCCAATTTTATGTCGCTGACGGAAAACTATCATGCCAATTGTATCAACGTTCAGCTGATGTTTTCTTAGGCGTACCATTCAATATTGCATCTTATGCGTTACTGACACATATGATTGCTCATGTGTGTGGACTTGAAGTCGGAGACTTCGTTCATACGCTCGGTGACGCTCATATCTATTCGAACCATGTGGAACAAGTCAATCTTCAGTTGACGCGTACCCCTAAAAAATTACCGACGCTGCGCTTCGCTCGAACAGTCGATCGTATCGAAGACTTCCGCTTCGAAGACATCATCATTGAAGGCTATGATCCTGATCCTCACATTAAAGGTGTGGTAGCCGTATGATCACACATATCGTAGCGTATACAAAAAATCATGTCATCGGTCGTGACAATGCGATGCCTTGGCATCTTCCAGCTGATTTGGCTCACTTCAAACGTACAACGATTGGCAAACCAATCATCATGGGACGAAAGACGTTCGAATCCATCGGACGACCGTTGCCCGGTCGAGAGAACATCGTCATTACGCGCGATCAGACGTTTGCAGCCGAAGGTGTAACGGTATGGCATGATCTATCTGCTTTACAACCATACGTCGATTCAGAAGAAGAAGTCTTTTTGATTGGTGGTGGAGAGTTGTTTGCTCAAACGCTTCCTCTTGCTCGCCGCCTGTATGTCACTGAAATTGATACGGTTCTTTCTGGAGATGTACATTATCCCGAAATCCCATCTTCATTTCAGATTACTTCCGAAACACATTATGATGCGGTCGAGGGAAACGATTATCCGTTCATCATTCGTCGATATGATCAGTAACTAAAAAACAGCCACATTGCTCCGTATGACGGACGAATGTGGCTGTTTTTTTAAGGAATTTGCATGATCCATTCAGCAATCCATTCCTCCATATCAGAATCGATCTGTGAGGTCATGATATAGTCTGTCGCACCGCATGATAGCGCATTGGCTAAACGATCGTCTTCTTGATTTGTCACGACCAAAGCATCAATGATCGATTCCCGTTGTTGTCTCCACTCCTCTAATCGTACAAAGTTCTCGCTTGCTAACTGATCGAGTGAAAGAATCGCCAATTGTATTGGCGACGTCCGTTGATCATCTAGCGGAATCACCTCAATATGGTATTTCGGATGATCCGGCATATCAAGCGTATGTAGCTGTTTAAGGAATCCTTCCTCGACACGGATATAGACTGGTATTTTTTCGATCGATATCGCTGTCGAATAGGACACCACTTGATTACGACCATTACGTTTCGCTTGATATAGAGCTTCATCTGCCTCTGCTGTTGCTTGCGCCAGGGATGTGTGGAGATCAAAAGCAAAGGAGAGACCAATCGAAACTGTTACTTTTAATCCGTTCGCAAAAATATGGCGCTCGACACGCTCGCGAATTTTATTCATACTCACAACTGCTTGCGATACTGTTTCTGCTGAAAACAATAAGATGAATTCCTCACCACCGAAACGAATGAATTCATCATCGAGACGAGCGGCTTGTTGAACGACGGTAGCTAGTTCGGAGAGGACCAAATCCCCCGTTGGATGTCCATGTAAATCATTGATCCGCTTAAAATGATCGATATCAAAAATCGCTAACCCAAATGTCCGCTGTTCACGTTCGAGACGTGCTACGCGACGATCATAGGCACTTTGGAGGTATTTCCGGTTATAAGCTCCCGTCAGTTCATCGACTAAGATCGTCGAAGATACGACCCTTAATTTTCGTAATAGTCTCGCTAGACGAACATGTCGTTCTTCATTCGTCACTGTCTCATCCCAGTAGTCATCAGCTCCCATCTCATAGCTGACTTGACGAATGTCAGACCGGTTCGGACCTACGATGATGACGGGAACGAATGCTGACTCCATTTGTTTGATCAGTTTTTGAGTCAACTCTAAGGATTCCGCGATAGATGCATGGTCGATGATGACAGCATCCATAGCAATATCATGTGATATCGACAACGTGTCTTCCACCGAACTGAAGAATCGTGACATATAGCGCTCCTGTTCGAGCGATTTCTTCCATTTGATATTCTCAAGAAAACGTCTTGTCACAGTGACGACCAATTCTTTTCGAATCCGATTGGCGCGTGAGCGTTCAGACAACTGATCGACGATTGGCCGCAGTAATTCTTTAACGATCGGCTGAGTGATGACCGCATTCATTTGTTCCCACGTCGCTTTTTCCCGACTCACTTGATCGGCAAGTCCTTTAAACAGTTCCTCTCTCCCGAGCCCTTCAAGCCAGCTTGCTAATGCGAGTAATTCTGTCCGTGGCACGGTCGGCATCCGAAGTAACGTCTCCACCATGATGATCGTCTGTTGCAGTTGTTTTTCTATCCGTTTTCGACTCCGTTCCATCCAATCCCCTCTCTTTCCATACATCCGAAGAACCGTCCTCGGATAAAGAGAAAGCGAGGGAATTCCCCCGCTTTTTCAACTCACGCTTTTAAGTTCGGACGGACCATATCTGCTGGTACGATCCATTGATCATATTGTTCTTCTGTTAGTAGACCAGTCGCAAGTGCTGCTTCTTTTAAGGTTGACCCGGATTGATGGGCTGCCTTTGCAATTTTCGCCGCATTCTCATATCCAATGTGCGGGTTGAGTGCAGTGACGAGCATCAACGAACGTTCGACGTTCTCAGCGATGACGGACTGTTCTGGTTCGATTCCGATCGCACAGTGGTCATTGAACGAATGCAAGGCGTCTGTCAGTAAGCGAACTGATTGTATGAAGTTATACATGATGACCGGCTTGAAGACGTTTAGTTCGAAGTTTCCTTGACTTGCAGCAAAACCAATCGTCGCATCGTTTCCAAGGACTTGCGCAGCGACCATCGTCAACGCTTCACTTTGAGTCGGATTGACTTTCCCAGGCATGATTGAGCTTCCCGGCTCATTTTCTGGAATCGTGATTTCGCCGATCCCTGCTCGTGGACCTGATGCGAGCCAGCGAACGTCGTTTGCGATCTTCATCGCGTCCATCGCTAACGCTTTGACCGCACCATGCGTAAAGACGAGTTGATCGTGGCTTGTTAGGGCGTGGAATTTGTTTTCCGCACTCGTGAATTCATATCCCGTTTCTTCACTCATCTTTTGCGCAGCCAAATCACCGAACTCAGGATGTGCGTTGATGCCCGTTCCAACAGCCGTACCGCCGATTGCTAATTCCGTTAACGGATCAAGCGTCCGTTCGATCATTTGCTTCGAAAGTGCAAGCATCCGGACCCAACCGCTGATTTCTTGACCGAGTGTGATGGGTGTAGCATCTTGCAAGTGTGTCCGTCCGATCTTGACGATATCTGCAAACGCGTTCGCTTTTTCGTCAAGTGTCGCATGCAAAGCATCGATTGCTGGGAATAGTGATTCCAACAAGACTATCTTCGCCGCTAAATGCATCGCTGTCGGATATGTATCATTTGAACTTTGTGATTTGTTGACGTCATCATTCGGATGAATCGTCGTCTCACTGCCTTGTTCTTTCAACTTGCGTGTCGCGACCCGAGCGATCACTTCGTTGACGTTCATATTTGACTGTGTACCTGAACCCGTTTGCCAAACGACAAGCGGAAACTCATCATCGAATTTCCCCGCGATGATCTCGTCACATACTTCAGCGATGACACCTGCTTTTTCTGCCTCAAGCACGCCCAAGTCGCGATTCGCAAGAGCCGCTCCTTTTTTCAGGACTGCAAAGGCACGAATGACTTCAATCGGCATTTTTTCCGTTCCGATTTTAAAGTTTTCTAGACTACGTTGTGTTTGTGCGCCCCATTCCTGCGCTTCTGGTACACGAATTTCCCCCATCGTGTCACGTTCTACACGGTATTCCATAAACAAATTCCCCCTTTTGATTATTTCTCTTTTAGTTTAACGCAAAAGTAGACAGAATGGGAATGAGAGAGACAGTTTTGGGGAATAGTTTATTATCGAAAAAGGAGTGAAGATTTCATGTGGTTGATTAACTTAACGATTGTACTGCTTTTGATTCTAGCAAACGGTATTTTTGCGATGACCGAACTCGCTTTGCTTTCCTCAAAACGGTCGAAATTAGAGAAAGCAGCGAATGATGGCAAAAAGTCAGCCCATGTTGCGTTAGAGTTACTTGATCGACCAACCGATCTGTTATCGACTGTTCAAGTCGGCATCACGTTAATCGGCATCGTCAATGGTGCCTTTGGTGGTGCCGCTCTCTCAGGACCGGTCATCAAGTGGCTTGCTCAATTCGCGTGGCTCGCCCCTTATGCCAGTACGATCGGCTATATTCTAGTCGTAACGATCATCACCTATATTTCACTCGTCATCGGTGAACTCGTTCCTAAGCGTGTCGCCCTTGTCAGTCCAGAACGGGTCACGATGTGGCTTGCCCCACCGATGCGTTTTTTCTCGATTGTGCTTCGACCATTCATTTGGGTTCTAAGTAAGTCGACGAGTTCCATCTTCCGTTTGATTGGTCTGGATCGCCTGCAAACAGAAGACGAGACGGAAGACGAAGTCCGGCAATTACTGATTCGTGGTACGCAAGAGGGAACCTTCAATCGGTCTGAAGCGGAGCAAGTCTCTCGTGTGTTTGATTTTCATGATTTGTACGCTTACGAACTGATGGAGCCGCGTACCGTTACCGAATGGATTGACTTAGCGGATGACTCCGATACGATCTTACAAGAGCTCCGGCAAGCGCGACATCGAAACTTACCGGTTGGTCATGGTGACTTGGATCACTTCGTCGGTTTCATCGATGCGAAAGAGGTGCTATCAACGGAACGACCTGTTCAAGAACTTGAACGACTGATTCAATCACCACTGATCGTTCCCCGTCAATTAAAAGCAACCGTTTTGCTTGAACGGATGCGCAAAGAGACGGTATCAATCGCCTTTGTTCTTGATGAATACGGTGGTTTCCTCGGCATGATCACCTTATTTGACATCCTCGAAGCATTCGTTGGCGAAATTTCAAGCGTTGAGGAAGAACCGGAACTCGTCATGCGAAAGGATGGCTCCTTCCTAGCGGATGGTCTATTGCACATCGATGATTTAAAGCGGACGCTCGGTTATACAGAAGACTTACCCGGTGAACAGTTGAACGCCTATCATACGGTTGCTGGTTTGATTCTATATACGTTAGGTGATGTCCCCTCCCGTGGGAGTACTGTCGAAATTGGACCGTACCGGTTTGAAGTCGTTGATTTAGACGGACGACGCGTCGACCAAATTCTGATCGAGCGCATCGAACATGAACAAACACCCCTACCGTGAGGATAGGGGTGTTTGTCGTCAATCATGCTTCGTATAATCGTAACGCCTCTCGTGCGACACGATCTGCTTTGTTCTCCGACCGTGGAATCCACTTCACGAAAGCGAGTGGTAAGAGTTGATAACGTGCAAAGGCAGGATCAAAAATCGTCTGCGTTCGTTTGTTCTTGACGAATTCGCGTTCGACCGCGAGTGCAACGGCTTCTGAATCCGTCCGAAACGAAATGACGCTCTCGCCTTGTGCAATCAGTTCGTGCGCCCATTCGACGGCTTTCGCAAAAGCAATAAATTCTGCTTCATGATTATTGATCGCTTGAATTTGATACATTTTTTCCGTGACTTCGCCCTCGGAATTTTTACTGAAAAGCCCAACCGCCGCTTCATCATTTGAAGGACGGACCGTACCGTCAAAATAAAGTTCAACCATGTTCAATTGCCGCCTCGATTCCTTTTCGTATCGCTTGTTCATCTAGCCCTTTCCCAATGAAGACGAGCGTCGTCTTTGGTTGTTCGCTAAATGGTTCTCTGATTGCTGTGCCATAAATCATGCCAGTACCTTGTAAAATGACCTTTCGATCCGTATCTGCAAAATGAATGATTCCTTTATAGCGA
Organism: Exiguobacterium sp. s78; assembly: GCF_018618985.1. Taxonomy (NCBI): domain Bacteria; kingdom Bacillati; phylum Bacillota; class Bacilli; order Caryophanales; genus Exiguobacterium; species Exiguobacterium sp. s78. Next base: position 1,052,771 of record NZ_JACSNB010000001.1, on the reverse strand, counting down.
TAGAGATCTTCCGCATACGCTTCTAACACCTCACGTAGGACCATTCCAAATCGATTTCGGTTCAAGGGTCGTTCCTCGACAATCGTCAATGCCGTGAAATCCTCAACCGATTGATGAATCTGATCCGTTTGTTGACTGAGTCGTACTTGCTCTTCTTTTGGAAAATGGAACGTTTCAAACAGTCGGTCCGATTCAAGTTGAGCCTGTTCCGTTTCAATGATAGCTGCAGAAGGATTTCGTTCGCGAAGTAAAGCGGACAACGTTTCGCGCTTTGACTCGTCAATCAAATCCATTTTATTCAAGATCAGGACGTCAGCAAAGCCGATTTGTTTCACATTTTCTTGGAACGTCAGTTGACGTTCCAAGTGATACGCATCGATGACCGTAACGACACTTGAAATCTGATAGGACTGTTCAACAGCCGGCTCAAAGTAGAATGTCTGTAGAATCGGCCCTGGATCAGCAACGCCTGTCGTCTCAATCAATAATCGATCAAACGATAACTCCCCATCTCGACGGCGTTTTGCGATCCGTAGCAACGCATCCCGTAAATCACCGCGAATCGAACAACAAATGCAGCCATTCGTCAATTCGATCATCTCTTCGTCACTTCGTTCAATCAATGCTTCATCAATATGAACAGAACCTACTTCATTGACGAGCAAGGCAAACTTTTCTGTCGGTTGAGAAACGAGATGATTGAGTAGCGTAGTTTTACCGGCACCTAAAAAACCAGTAATGACGGTCGTACGTATTTTGTCTTGCATGATTTCACTCCTTAGCGTCCTTGTTGCTGACGCCATTTTTCTTTTCGTGCATCGAGTAGATCAATCGCATGAAGATACCAAGCATCTGTCGTTTGCGGCGTAACACTTGATCCCCACTCGCGTTTACCATGGTGTGATAATACCATATGCATGAGACGGTGATAAACAGCACGCGGTAATCGGATATCTTCTTCTCGAAGTGCTTGTTCGAGAACAAAACAACCATATGGCATATGACCCATCAATACACCGTCCGGATCAAGCGCAATACCTGCCAGTTCTTCCTCTTCTTCTGTTACGTGCAACAGTCTTGAAAAACGATCTGTCGATGCACCCGCATGCGTATACTCCCATAGCTTTCCGATGTCGTGCAATAAAATACCGAGCAACAACTCATTCGGATTCGGTCGTTGATCTAACAGAGCAATCCCTTTTGCCGCTTGATAGAGGGCATCAAAACTGTCATCCCAAGAAAATTGACGTATCTCTCGTTCAGCTGCTTGGAAGAGTTCATTTTTATGATCGGCTTCTGCTTCTTGAATACATTTGAGTAGCATCAAGTATGGTTGTTCACTATCACAAATTCCTCGACCAATCGTCATCATACAAGCAGTATGTTTCAGCAAACCACCGATATAGGCATGGTGATGAAACAGCGCAGCCGGTCGTGTTGAAAAATCCGCCCAGTACTGTCGCAGAATCGAGAGCGCGATTTCTTGGTAAGGAGAATCAAGTTGACCGACTAGTCCAAGCAACTGATCACGATACGTTTCAAGCGATTCATCTGCTGGTAATTGTGGTAGGAACTGCGTCGGTGAGGCGTCATGAATCGGAGTGACGCGCTGAACGGTCAATGACTTGTTTCCGGATTGCGGCGGATATTCCTCTACCTTTGCCTCGACCCGAACGATTCGTGTTTCGAGATATGGACGAAGTCCTTCTTCTGCCGTTCCTTGATTGATCCACTGTTTCCCCTTACAAGATCCAGCGGGCGAATTGAACATGAACTGCAGCCATTCTCGTCCGGTTTGACCTGTGCGGATTTCACCCGAGGCAACGAGTAAAACTTCTTCGATTCGTTCACCCGAAACAAGCGTCTCTATCGAAAGTCCAATCGGTTGATTCGATTGATGGATGGAAAAAGTATCATTTTCATAAGAAGGCATCGTCACTTCCGGAAGTGCTTTGAATAATTGAATCACGTCATCTCACTCCTTTTTCTTCACTCATATCATAGCAGACACGATTTCATCACGACTACTAGTAAACAGATATTGTAAGCGTTTTCTAAATGAATTATGATGAAACTGGAAGTCCATTTTATGCTTAAGGAGGAGAAACGATGATTCGACCACTTACTCAACTATACAGTGAAGCTGTTGGCACACTCGATCAATGGACGGTATCCGAAATCGTGACCCGCGATCAAATTCGGCAAGCTGTCCAGTTGTACGATCCATATCAAATGCATACGTCATATGCTTTGGAACATTTGTTGATTCATGAATTGCGTGAAGCTTGTCATTATGTCCAAGAACAAGGGCTAACGTTGGCTGATGCGCAAACAGAGCTTCTCATCCTCTCTGCTTTCCAAAGTGATGCCGGCTATCAAGCAGAAGAAATTCAAGATATGTCTCCCACTGCAATCAAACGGCACTTGTCTTCGCTAGACGCCGCATTCAACCGACTATTACATCAACTATTCTTACATCAATCGCAACCAGACATCCTCTGTCAGCGATTCATGACGATCCTTTCAGGTGCGGTCGCCACAAAATGTGCAATCCGTGCTAAACGCCTCAAGGAAGCGACACTTGTTCATCCATAAAAAAAATCCTGACTCATGTGAGTCAGGATTTTTCATTCAACGACCTGGCATTCCAGCTCCTTGATTGGTTTTGTATGAAAATGCGGCGTTCCGCTTCGTCATATTCTATAGTCATCATGCCAAACTATTCAAGGTCTGTCAATTCTTTTCTAAAAAAAAGTGGACCGATTTTCGATTGAAAATCAGTCCGAATGGAAGAGTGAATAATTACCATGGCAATGCTTGATTTCATCATACAATGCAATGGAAGCGTTTACAACCCTTTTTCGTTAAATTTTTTCAAGAAAATATTCGTTTGCGAGTGGCAAGTGGATGACTTCGATTCCACTTTGTCGCATGAGATTCAATCCGTCCCCATATTCATAACCTGTCGAATAAACGACACGATCGATTTTAGAAGCGATGAGCGCTAAACTACACGCATGACACGGACTATGTGTGACATAAGCTGTTGCATGACGAGCGCTCGTCGAATCAGCTGCTAGCTTACCGAGCGCGTTGATTTCAGCATGAATCTCATGTTGCTTCGACCATTCATGGTGTTCTTCCTGATTTTCGCACCGATAAAAGAGAATCCCGTTTCGTTCAATCAATTCTTCAACAATCGGGTGGTCAGGACGCGATGTATAGAGAATACCATCTTGCTTTAAGTAAATTTCGTTGCAATTCACATGCTGACTAGGTGTTCCGTTTATTCCGATTGAAATCGGCTTTTCATCTTTGACGATGACACAGGCAACGGATTTTGAGGCACATTTTGAATGACGGTCTGCCATCATCCGTGCGAATAATAACCATGTCGTATCCCATTTCAACTGCTTCTCTTCATTATTCATTCAAACTCTCCTTTCATGAAGGAAAGGAACACGAAATGTCGTGTTCCTTAGTATGGTCGATTCGGTAATTCTCTGCTTTTTGAGGCGACTTCGATGACTTTTTGTTTCAATTCATTCTCCATTCGCTCTAGTTCATGCTCTGCGTCGCGGCGCTTTTGTTTTCCTTCTTGTTGGATGCGTAATGTCTCATCCAGTGTCTCGATCAAGTTTTGGTGCGCCACTTTTAACGATTCAACGGATACGATACCTTTTTCGTTTTCTTCCGCAATTTCAATCGACGATTCCTTCAGCAACTTCGAATTTTGCTCAAGTAACTGGTTCGTCGTATTGGTGACATCCTTCTGCATTTCAAGCGCTGCTTTTTGACGCGACAGACTCAAAGATAGGACAACTTGGTTCTTCCAAAGTGGAATCGTATTGACGACTGCTGATTCAATTTTTTCCGCTAGAATTTGGTTATTTTGTTGAATGACACGAATTTGCGGTGCCATCTGCAAGCTAATCGTTCGGGATAATTTTAAATCATGGATTTTCTTTTCAAAACGATCCGTCAATTGAATCAAGTCATTCAATTCCTGTAACTTCGTTTGATCCCGCGATACTTCAACTTCTGTTCGTAACGGTTCGATTTCATGTTGGCGAACGTGAGCGATTTTCGTCTCACCAGCCGCAATATAGACGTTTAATTCTTCAAAATAGCGCTTGTTCTTTTGATACATTTGATCGAGTAACGTGATGTCCTTCATCAATCCAAATTTTGATCGATCAAGATTGTGTACGACTTCTTCTAGATACGCACTCATCTTCTCGTATTGTAAGAAGTACGTCTCCGCTTTTTTCTTCGCCCGACCAATGACCGGTACGTTCGACCAGAAGCTCTTTTTTTCTTGGAGTGTATCTGGGTCCATTTGGCGGACACGTTGCATTAAGTCACTCAGCAATTTTCCTGCTTCCCCGCCGTCCTTCATCTTCACTTCACTTAAGACTTGATCAGAGAATTGGGATAGTTCACGCTGGACGGGCGCCCCGAATTGCATGACGGCATCCGTTTTTTGAAGATCAATCACCTGCAGTAGACGTTCAATCTTTTGTCGTTGTTCTGACGGAACATCTGAAGGAATCATCTCTTCTACTGGTTGCACAGGCATTTTCGGTGGTGTCTCTGCTACATTCAGATCGACCGACGGATCAGAAATCGTCGGTTGATCTTGCTCATCAGGCCATTGTTGCCATGTATCTTTATCAGAATGGGTCATGTCGGTAACTCTCCTCCTGTTTTCGTTGTTCAGTCTCTTGCGTCAACACCTTTTCAATCGTCAAGAGTTCCCGTTCTAAATCAACGGTATCCCCTTCAAGCAACAAGGTTTGTTGTTGCTTTAATTTTTGTCCGATCATTTTCAAGTTCGAAATCAATTGATTTTTCGTATCCAATTGAACTTGAGCACCACGGCGTTCCAAATCGGCATATTTTTCTGAAATTGACAATAAGGAATCCAGGTAGAACGTAAAGAAGTCCCGAACTTTTTTGACGTCGCGCGGACTTTCATATAACTCTTCGAACAAGACATGTGCTTCACGCGAAACGATTCGCATCTCACTTCTGATTTCACCATCTCGAATGGAGGGAACAATTTGATCGTACGTCTGGATTTTTGTGAATCCTTCTTCGATCGTCCGTTGCAATACTTGAAGTTCTAAATCATCCGTCTCTTCAAATCGGCGTGTCGCTCGTTCCGGTTTTAAAATGACACTTCCGACGAACTCGTCTTCGTCATCAAGTAGTAATTTCTTTTTCACATTTTTTCGCTTAATTTCGGTCGATTTCCGTTCTGTCCGATATCGTCGACCTGGTTTTGTTCGATAACCGCTCCAAATGAACCACAAACCAAGAGCGATGAAGATTCCCGAGAAGTTGAACGTATCGGCCAATTGTAGAAATACGAACATCATACCGATGGAACCAAATATCCACCATGAAGACTTCATGTCATCCCCTCTTCCTTCGTACTGATTCTTCTATCAGGTTTACGTGTCTTTATTTTAACATTACGTAACGTCTAACAAAAAGTTTCCCGTTTTTCCGAAATGTTACGCCTCGTGTATTTATATTTCAACATACTTTTAAAAATATCGCATCAGACCGAAGAATGAACTATCCGTTCTTTCTTTCGCATGATTCTTTTGACAACAAATAAGGTAGTCGACAAAATTGTCGACTACCCTAAAAAAGTGATCAATTATCCGAATAATGGCCATACAAGGATGATCAAAATCGCGATCGGACTCAAGTAACAAACACTCACACGCCACACAGGTACGATTTTTTTCATGAATGGACTCGTCACGAGTTCCTGTTCGACAAGAGTACGATCGAGCTTGTACCCAGCAAAAATCGAAATCAGTAAAGCACCAATCGGCATTAAAATATTCGAGACAAGGAAATCAACGCTGTCAAAGAACGTTTTCCCCATGAATTGAGCATCACTCAACATACCGAACGAGAGTGCGGACGGAATTCCGACGATCGCAATCGCAAGTGTCGCAAGCCATGTCGTCCGCTTTTTATCACGCGATGTCGCATTTTCCTTACGATCCGTTAATGAAGCAACAACGACCTCAAGCATAGCGATCGATGAAGTGATCGATGCGAAAGCAAATAGAAGGAAGAACAGTGTCAAGAACAACGAGCCAAACTGGATCTGACTGAAAACAGTCGGCAATACGATGAAAAGCAATGCCGGTCCTTCTGCAGGGTCAAGACCCGAAGCAAAAACAGCTGGGAAAATCGCGAATCCAGCTAATAATGAGACCGCGACATTCATCGCGACGATCCATGCGGCGGAACGATTAATCTCGCCACGTTCCTTCATGTAGGAAGCATACGTCAGCATCGCCGATACACCGAGCGATAAGGAGAAGAACGCTTGGCCAAGCGCACTCAGGACAGAAGTTCGGTTGAGGACCGAAAAATCAGGCTGTATGAAGAATTTAACACCTTCCATTGCACCATCAAGTGTCAATGATCGAACGACAAGGATGATGAAGCACACGAATAATAATGGCATCATGATTTTACTCATTTTTTCAATACCGGATTGAACACCACGTAAGACGATCCAACATGTCAAAGCGAGGAAAATCAATTGCCCTGAAATGACATATAACGGTGAGGCGGAAATCGTTCCGAACAATTCACCAAGCGCACCACTGTCCATCGTCGTCAGGCGACCTGTGAAACCAAGAATGGTATAAATCAAGACCCATCCTCCGATGACGCTGTAGAAAGAGAGCAACAAGAAACAGGCGATGACACCAAGTACACCAATGAATGTGAACTTCTTATGACCAAGTGCCGAGAACGCTTGAAGTGCTGTTTTTCCACTCGTACGACCGATTAAAAACTCGGCAATTAAAACGGGCAGTCCAAGTAATAAGGTAAACACGAGGAACAAGAGTAAAAACGCGCCTCCTCCGTTCGTTCCAGTCGTGTACGGGAATTTCCAGATGGCCCCCAGACCAATGGCGGATCCCGCTGCTGCTAAAATAAATCCAACTTTTGAAGCCCATGCGTTTCCTTTCATGGTGCTCCACCTCCTTTTCAAAATACTTTTTCATTGTACAGAAAGAATCTGTGAAAGTCATCCTTTATCAAATATTTTCTTTAAAGCGTCAAAGCATAACCGCATATATGTACTGAAATATAAAAAAGAAGGTCGTTTTTTATGACGACCTTCTCTTCATTCGTACTTTATTATTGTGTGCCTCCATACATGCGCAGGTACTCCGGCAACACTTTAACTGTAACCGGCGTATGGATGGCTTTCTCACCATCTGTATCAATGACTTTTGCATCTTTTGTTTTCAGCTGAAAACCACTCGTCAAGATATGTGTAAAGGAAGGATCATTGGCAAGACCAATTTTTTGAAGAATCACATCTCGAATGGTTGTCAAGTTTACTTCATCGACGATCACTAAATCAAGTTTCCCGTCATTATAGGCTCCATCTGATAAGTTCGTCTCGATTCCACCGAGTGATTCTCCGTTTGCCGCCAGAATGAGAACTGCTTCGCCGGTCATGTGACGACCTTCATCTAAAATCAGTTCATATTCGAAGGGTTGTGCTTCTAGACTTGAGCGAATCGTCGATAGATAATATCCCATCTTCCCGAGACGCGCTTTTTCTTCTGTATCGATGCCAATCGATGCCTCTGCGACAAGACCGACACCAAGGAAATTCAAGAAATAGCTATTTTCGACTTGTCCGAGATCGACCTGAACAACGTGTTGCATCGCGATTGCTTCCGCAGCAAGCCGAGGAGCCATCGGTAAACCAAGCGTTCGAGCGAAGTCGTTACAGGTCCCTCCAGGAATGATGCCAAGTATCGGGCGATCATCCAGTTTTGCGACCCCGTTGATTGTCTCGAAAACCGTCCCATCTCCGCCGATGACGACGACCGCATCAAATGCGGACGAATCTTCCGCAAATTGCATCGCATCTCCAGCTTGCTTCGTATTCTTGATGACGATTTCATCGAATAATATACTTAATGGTTCGATGACTTCTCCAAGTAACCCCGTGCCGTTTGTCCCAGCTGTCGGGTTACTGATCAGTAAAAGTTTCATTGAATGACGCCTTCCTTCTTCAGGTAATCACGAGCGACCTCATTCGCCGTCTTCCCGCCGTATGCGACAGCTTCATTCATTTTTGACATCTCTTCATCTGAAATTTTACCTGACAATTGCTCAAGTGCTTGTTTTACTTCTGGATACTCCTCGATCGTCTCTTGTCGCAGAAGAGGAGCTCCTTCGTATGGAGGGAATAGTTGCTGATCATCTTTTAAGACGACCATGTCGTATTTCGCAATCTCCGGATCTGTCGAATAGGCATCAATGACATCGATTTCCCCTGATTCGATTGCTTTATAACGCAATTTCGGCTCCATCGTGACGACCTTCTGGAAATTGACATCATATTTATCTTGAATCCCTTTATACCCATCCTGTCGATCCTTAAATTCTAACGTGAATCCAGCCGTCAACTGATTCGCGACCTGTTTTAAATCAGAGATCGTCTTCAAATCGTAGCGTTCTGCTAATTTCTTTGGAACAGCTACAGCATAGGTATTGTTATAGTTCATCGGTGGTAGCAAGGCTAAATCTTGTTTTTCAAGACCGGCTTTTGCTTGTTCGTACACTTCTTTTGCATCATTCGACTTCGGTTTTTCATTCGTCAAACTAGCGAGCACCGTTCCTGTGAACTCTGGATACGCATCGATATCTCCTGACTCGAGTGCCTTGTAGACAAACGTCGTCTTCCCGAAGTTTGGTTTGACTTGTACCGTCAAATCCGTTTCATCTTCGATGACAATCTTATACATATTCATTAAAATTTCCGGTTCTACACCTAGTTTTCCGGCGACGACGAGATCTGGTCGTTCACTACGCCCGAACGCAAATGGTGCGGCGACGATCGCGACCATCAAGACGACTGCCGTCACGAGACGTGCTGTTTGTCGTTTACGTGTCGCTACTTCCGTTTGACGTAACAATCCATCAAATAAAAGTGCGAGGAGTGCTGCTGGAATCGCACCCAGCAATAATAGATAGTTATCATTGCGGTCAATCCCGAGGAGAATGATCGAGCCTAATCCCCCAGCACCAATCAAGGCAGCAATCGTTGCTGTACCAATGATCAGTACCATTGCTGTTCGAATCCCAGCCATCATGACAGGCAAAGCCAACGGGAGTTCGACTTTCCAAAGACTTTGCATCGGGGTCATCCCACACGCTCGTGCTGCTTCCTTGATCGAAGGATCGACTTCGGCAAGACCCGTGTAGGTATTACGAACGATTGGTAATAAGGAATATAAGACAAGTGCAATAATGGACGGGACTGTACCGATCCCGACAAGTGGTATCATCAGACCGAGTAACGCGAGTGATGGAATCGTCTGGATGACAGAGGTTACACCAATCGACCACTCACTCAGACGTTTGTTACGTGATAAGTAAATCCCAAGCGGAATAGCGATTACACAGGCAATGAGCAAGGAGATGACCGATAATTGAATATGCTCGATTAGCGCTTGAAGCAATTCAGTCTTCCGGTCTTGATACGTTTCGATCAATCCATTCATTCGACACTCCCCCTGACTTGACGCATGAACTCTTGAACGAATGGATCGTTACTGGCTAGTACCTCTTCCTTCGTACCGATGAAAGCGATCTCTCCAGCGTTCATCAGACAGATGCGACTGCCTAGTTTCAACGCTTCGTTCATATCGTGCGTGACAAATAAAATTGTTTTACCAAGCTCTTCGTTTAGATGCAACAAATCATTTTGTAATTGCTCACGTGAAATGGGATCAAGAGCAGAAAATGGTTCGTCCATCAAGATGACGTCTTGTTCTGCTGCGAGTGCCCGCATGACACCGACACGTTGTTGCTGTCCACCAGAGAGTTCACTTGGATATTTTTTCTTAAGTGATGTGTTTAACCCAGTCAACCGAAATAATTCATCGACTCGTTGTACTACTTTCTCCTTTTTCCACTTCAATAACTCAGGCACGACGCTGACGTTTTCCTCAATCGTCATGTGTGGAAAGAGAGCGATCTGTTGTAAGACATAGCCAATTCGCCGTCGAAGTTCATGCTCATTGATCGACATGATCGGTTCACCATCGATCCAAATTTGTCCTTCCGTATGATCAATCAATCGATTGACCATTTTCATCGTCGTTGTTTTACCGCACCCTGAAGGACCGATCAAACAAAAAATCTCGCCTTGTTCAACCGTAAAATTCACGTGTTGCACTGCCTTTGTTCCGTCTGCATACGTTTTGCCGACATCCTTGAATTCAATCACGAACCATCCCTCGTTTCCCGGTTTATTATCTTTGTAAAATTCCCCTTTCTTGGACATTCTAAAACCTATTCCGTCTACTCTTTCCCCTGTTTTCTAAATCCATCATCGAACAGATCGATATTTTATTCTTCATCAAAACAAAAAGACGATGGAAACTTTCCACCGCCTAACCGTAAACTTCTCTTATTCGAACGTCACCGTGACTTGACGGCGACCCCATTCTAAAGCTTCTTGTTTTGAACCGACAAGAAGATCCATGATTTTCCCGCGAATCGCACCACCTGTATCGAGCGCAATCGCATCGCCGAAACCTTCTACATGTACCTTAGTTCCAAGCGGTACGACCGATGGATCGACAGCAACGATGCGACGTCCTTCGTATGTAATCGTATTCGTGACGTCATAACCCGATGCCGTTAAGGCGCGACCATTATACAAACGGCTTCCATTGTTTTCTGGATTCGTCGTATACGCTGTCGTCTCAAATGTTTCCGTACGTTTTGTGGAACGGTCAGCGTTTGCTTGCGTTCGACTTTGTTTCTTTACCTGTCGTGCTTCCTTTTTGGCTTCTTGTGCTGCTTTTGCTTTTTGCTCTGCTTCTGCTTTTTGCTTAGCCAAGGCTTTTAGACGCGCTTGTTTTTTCGCCTCTGCTTGTTCACGCTTTTCTTGAGCAGCTTGACGTTTCATCTCTAATGGATTTTGTACGATCGTCTTCTCCGTACCGATCCCGATTTGTGCTGCCGACGCTTCGTGATGCGGCAAAAGAATAAATATGAATCCCGCTAAACAAAGGGATAAAAGGAATGATGTTCGTTTCATGTTGATGCCAACCTTTCTCGCCGTTTTACGACCCGCACAACGTATCACGGTGACAAATAGTTTGAAAAGCGAACACTATGAATTGAAATATATCTGTCAAAAAGTAACGAAATGGTTACACGCTTACAAAAAACGCTCTCAATCGTTGTGTATCAACGTTTTTATATTTTGTAACCGTTCTGTTACGAATTAATCTTTGTTACTCTTTTGTAATAAATGTATCTTTTCGATGTTTTCAGTCATTTTGTCCAATTCTTCAAAAATCAAAAGAATGTAGGATTTCATTATTATTCAGTCCGCTGGATGAACATAAAAAAACACACCAATTATGTGGTGTGCTGAGTTTGCAAACAAGATGGTCCTGCGGAACCAGTTGTTCCAATATGATGGTGGTATGTTTTAATCGATGATGGTGATCTCTTTTACCCATTATGGGAAGTCTTTCTCCTTCTTCGTTTATACTTTTTTATACCGAAAGAAAGAGGCGAGAAGCGTTTTGTTCAATCGAAATCGCTTCCTAGGGGAAAACAAGCAGGAGCGACCCTGCAATGAAGTGAAGCGGCGCAATGCTTGTTCCAGGAAAACGATTCGAGATGAACAAAAAAGCGCAATCTTTCTCGTTAAGAGAAAAATTACGCTTTGTCTTAAGTCTGAGCAAACCAATTATGTGGTGTGCTTTCATGTATTATTTTGTTTTGCGCTCTAGCAATTCAATCTCTGACTTTAATAAAACTTGTTTTTCAAACTCTAAGCCGAGTGCCTCAAAGTTTTTCGTGTGGGATACATCACCAACGACCGTATTTGTCAATACTGCCGTTACTTCCGCCACCCAGCCTTCTTTCGTTTTTACCATATCGCCAACGATATAATCGAATAACTCTTCTGTTTCTTCCATTTTACTCATCTCCTGACACGTTCAATTACAGTTAATCATATAAAATAACGACCGAAAAAGCTAGTCACGCGTCAATTGAGCTAAGAACTGGCGCAAGATTTTAGCAGTTAGTCCCCAAATCAGATAGTCCCCGTGCTCATAAAAATGCTCCGTGACTGTATACGTACGATCCAGATAGGCTTCTCGATTCGCCATTCGTTCGGTCGGCACTTCCTTACCAGGGCGAATCCGCCACTCCATATCTCCTTTAATCGGCTTTGAAGTCATCAATTCCGTTAATGACACAAGAAACACATGATCGACTTCAGCCGGCGAAGGATTAAAGTCTGTCGCATGGAGAATACCAAGATACGGATAAATGATCGACCGGTTCGGTGTCACGAGTGGTTCAAGCGTTCCAATCACTTCGATTTCAGAAGCACTGACATTTAATTCTTCAACCGTTTCGCGGACAGCCGCTGCTTTCGGTAATTCACCGCCATCGATCCGACCACCTGGAAAAGCGATTTCACCTGGTTGCGAACGTAATGTCTTAGCTCGTACTTGAAATAACAAATAGACTTCGCCATTCTGTTCAACTAACGGAACGAGTACAGCTGCCGCATGACGAGGTAAACGTTCTTCAGAATCTACGTAATGCTTTCGGATATCGGCTAAGTTCACCTGTTTCATCGCCCTTCTTGTGCAACGTGTTGGTACGCCTCTTCCAGATGGCGCATACGGACGATGAGATCCGCATTCTTAGCAATCCGGTCCGATAAAATCGATCCTGCTACCGTCTTGTAATAGGCGTTTAACGCATGTCGTTTCGTCAGATGTGCCTCATTCTGACGGATATATTCTTTAAAATTCGCAATCAATCGTTCTGTCGTAAAAAGTTGTTCGTTCACAAGTTTCATCCTTTCACACGTCAAGCGTGTCATCAATAGTTTAATGGTAACGAGTTTTGGCTAAGATGTAAATTAAGGGGGGTTATCCGTGAATAAAAAATTAGATGTCCTCATTATCGGTGCCGGACCAACCGGTTTAACACTCGCACTCGCACTCTCACGCTATGGATTATCCTTTCGCATCGTCGAACGTGCAAGCGGACCATCTGTCGTCTCAAAAGCGATCGGGATTCAAGCGCGTTCTCTGGAGTTGTTCGCAAGGCTTGGTGTTGCAGAAGACTTGATGGAGAATGCAATCAAAATCAATCAAGGAAACCTCTATGTCAATGGTGCATGGCAGGCAAAACTTGATTTTACGGATTTGAATACACCTTTTCCGTTCGTTACGCTGTTGCCTCAAAGTGAGACGGAACGGATTCTTGAAGCGCAACTCGCCCAATATGGACACGTAGTCGAGCGCGAAACAGAATTAACAGGGTTTGCTCAATTTCCAACTTTCGTTACAGCATCCTTACAACATAAAGGAGAAACAGAGACGGTCGACGCTTCCTTCATCATCGGAGCAGATGGTGCAAACAGTTTCGTCCGTCGTGAACTCGGGCTTCCGTTCAGCGGGAAGTCGTTCAAAGAATCGTGGGCACTGGCTGACATCGAGGTCGACTGGCCGCTCTCTTCTGAGGAAGTTCATATCTTTTTCTCTGATCATGGCGTTATCGAGTCGTTCCCTCTCCAGTCGAACTTGTTCCGGATTACCGGCAATCTAACGAGCGGACCTGTTCCGACCGACCATAAAGCGATTGATGACTTTTTACAAAATCGAGCAAAAGTACCGTTTGAGCTCAAAAAAGTCCATTGGTATTCGATGTTTCGTGTCCATAATCGGATCATCGAGAAATTCGGTCACCACCGGATTTATTTGATCGGGGACGCGGCACACATCAATTCACCCGTCGGTGGTCAAGGAATGAATACCGGAATTGCTGATGCGATGAACCTCGCTTGGAAACTATGGTGTGTCCATCAGTTCAAGGCGAGTTTTCCATTACTTGATTCTTACAGCGTCGAACGTCGAGAAGCGGCACAAGGGATCTTACGATCAACCAATCTTGCGACGGAACTTTTGCAAATCAATATTCCTTTTTTATTGCCCTTGCAGGAAAAAGTCATTCGAAATAGTCTAAAGATCGCACCCTTACATCATTTCGTGACGAACCGAATTGCACAGCTCAACAGCCACTACCCAGCGAGTTCGACTTTCGTCACACAAGGACACTTTAGTCCATTGACACCAAAACCAGGCGAACCGATGCCTTACAGTGAAGTCGTTCACCCGCGGACGAAAAAGAACGAACTATTGTTACGTCGTGCCGATCGGAATTTCTTATTACTACTGTTCTTACCAAAAAATGCAACCGATGATCTTCTTGAGCCATTCAAGGAACTCGCCTATACTTATCCCGATCTATTTGAGACAGTACCGATCCATCAATCCCTTAAAGAGGATGGTGTCGTCGATCAAGGCGGTGAACTGGCACGACGCTTTGGCATCAAGCAATCTGGATTATATTTAATTCGCCCTGACGGTTATATCGCGTATCGCCAACAAGGTTTGAAAAGTAAATCGTTCTCCCGCTATGTTGAACGTTTACTTTATGCGCGTTAACTCGGTATGATAGTAGGTGAGGTGAAGGCAAAGATGGATATACAGCTAGTTCGAACGGTTTTAATCATTCTTTTGGTCATTGCATTTCTCGTCATCGTCAGCAGACGAACGAAGGAAAACCTTCGATGGTCACTGATCGGGGAAGCATTTGGTGAAAAAGGAGAAGATTTATTAAAGGACGCTGCGCGACTCGAAGCAGCTGACTTAGAGATTCGAGTCGAACGCGGCGTCAAAACTTCGTTTTTATTCCGACGTTTCAGTAAAGACTTGGATGATCGCGTAGCGGTGTATGTCTTGAAAGAAGACTTGGATCAAGCTGAAGACATTCTTGCGTCTCGACCAAGACGATGAATTCAAACGAAAAGGCAGTGAAGCGAGCGCTTCACTGCCTTTGTTCATTCCTGTTGTTGCGCGAGATAAAACGCAACTTGTTTTCGTTCTTGCTCTTGAACAGGGGAGGATTTCTTAGAGACGATGAACGCCCGCACATCTTTAAAGCTGTGCCCCGTCGGGAATTTAATTCGTTCCGTCCGCATCTGTGGTGCATTCGGAAAAAGTGTAATGCCATGAATCGGAATGATGATCCCTTGTTCTTTTAGCGTTTTTCGAACCGCTTGAACGATTTGTTTCGACCGATGGATGGGATGAGGTGCAAACACTTTTCTTCCATGCTCAGCATCCGTGACATGACAAGATTCCTCCGTCATCCATTCTACGACCGCATCGTTTTGTAACACGAGGAACAATCCTTTTGGTCCGATTAGCGCAAAAGGAATGACTATCGTGTCAGAAAGACGAATCCGATCAAACAACATCCAATCAAAACGACAAACATGACGGATTTCATTACAGAGTGCATCCGTTTCACTCGTCGTCGGACTCACTTGTTTGCTTGCAAAAAAACGACGGCGCGGTGGTTGAGGAACAGAAGCAGTCATGACTTGTAACATGGTTCATCATCCTTTGTAGTATGTATTATTAGTTATCTTAACACCGTTTTCATTCAGATGACGATTCTTTCAAAAAGAAGGAAATCAAAAAAGACACTTCTGATCTGACAGAAATGTCTTTTTTGATGCGTCAATCTTGGTGCGGACGTCCGAAAACAGCCTTCTCTAGATTTGAAATACGACGTAACATGTCATAGTTCGATGAACTTGATACTTGTGGCTCCGCTTGCTCGACGCGGCGCTCTTCACGTTTTACCGGTTGTGCTGGTGCTTGTTTTAACGCCTCGTTCTCTTTCTTCAGACGTTCGATCTCACGTTCGAATCCTTCATAATCTTTAATGATTTGATCCAAATATCCATCGACATCTTCGATGACATAGCCACGGAGGCCGGTTTTGAATTCCTTTTTGTAAATATCGTCCGCTGTCAACAATGGCTTATACATCCTCTTCACTCCCACTGATCATTGTATTGTAATTCTTGTTCGAGCCAAGATAAATCATCTTGTGTAATTAAAAACAACTGATAATCGGATTGTTCCATTTCTATTCTAGCACGCTCTACTAAAAATTTCGCTGATCCTCCATGTTCTTCATCAAAAACCGACAATAATCCTTGGCTTTTTTGAATCATGAACTCGGTTTTATTACGTAACTGCGATGGATCCGTATACGGTTTCTGGCTGATTGCTTCGACGAAGTCAGCTTGTTCAAGAATGGAAAGGTACTGCGCTTGAACTGTCTCTTTCCAGCGTGCTTCCTGTTCCAAGAACGGCAAAAGAATACCGAGACGAATATGGGGATACTCTTCCTTTAATTCAAGCACGACCTCGCATGCCCAGATTTCGCAACCCGGTGAGGCATTCGTGATAAACCACTCTGTGCCTCGATCCTCAATTAAGCGAATCATTCGCTCACGATATGCTGCCTTTAAGACCCGGATACCAGGGTGTTTTTGATCAAAGATACCTAGTTCATTGGGTTTGTATCCTGTGATGGCGACAACTTTCACGCGTCACACTTCCTTTTCAACCGACGTCCTCGATGATCCAGCTCTGCCAAGATTCGTTCTTTTTTAGTAATCAACCAATGATGTCGCTCGACGTGTTGTCGTGCTCGTTCCGTATAATCATAAGCAAGCACTGGATCTTTTGCAATGTGCTCTGCCCACTTCGCAAGCTCAACGTACCCTAAATAACTGTCGCTCTTCAAGAAACAATCCCGAGCTTGTTCATGGTTCTTCATTTTTTTATGCAAATATCCTTGGCGCAACCATCCTTCTGCTGATAGTTCTTTGACTTGCTGAAAATGAGCGTGTGATCCTTCATGAATTCCGAGATCTGCCAGCCAAATCGCGATATTTTCTTGAATCGGAGAAGGCGCCTCTGCTCGATGTGTGACGAGTCGATTGCACGCATCATACAGTCCGACAAGCGTCAGACAGTCATCCAGATGATGTTGCAAGACCCCTGTCATGATATCCGGATGCTGGTGTTCGACGTACTGAAAGTAATGCATCGGCGCCAAAAATCCAGGTAAATCCCCTTCCCGTTCAAATCCGATTCGCTCTTCCATCGCTGTCAATCGATAGGAATCATACATTCCTTTAAAGATTCGTCGCGCGACATGAAGTAAATCGAGATGACCGACTTTCGGCAAACGCGGAACACGTTCCCGAACGAAGACATGACGTGTCTTGATTTGCGGCCAATCAAAACTTTTCCCGTTATAGGTCACAAAGCGGACATCATCTCCGATATCGTGCAGGAAGTGATGGTAAAAGGCAGCTTCAAAGTGCGGATGCGGTAAGAAATATTGTCGCATCAGCAATCCGCCCTGCTCAAAGCGCGCGAACCCGAGTAAAAAGATCGTCGTTCCGGTTCCTCGTAATCCTGTCGTCTCTGTATCAAAGAAAATGACCTGCTCGAGCGGGACATCTAACGCAAGCGGCGGATGCGGCAATTGTAAGGACTCATACACTTCAGCAAAGCTTCGGTCTCCATGTCGATCTGTTAATGCATATCGCTTGTCGATCCTGACGATCCACTCTTCTTCGAACGTCAAGATATCGGCCCCACGATCAATCCAGGCTTGCTGTTCGTCAGTCCACCCGATTGGTGTTTTCAGCGTCTCCACTTCAGGAGCGGAAGACACTTGATCCTCCGTTGCGGCGTCTGATGTAGATTTCAGCATACGTCTAAGACGATTTTTCATGATAGTTCCTTCTCCATTTCTGCTAACAACTGAATCGTTCGTTCTTTCTCGTCTGCTACGCCAACCATACCGATACAGGCAGGACAACCGTCCTGACACGGGCATGTGACGATCGAATCACGGGCGGCACGCAACATGACACCGCGTTGCTTATAAATCGACTCCGCGAGACCGACACCCCCTGGATAACGATCATATAGATAAACAGTTGGCTGTTGCGTGTGTGTCGCCTTGACTTGCGGCACGACGAAGACATCACTGGCATCACACATCAAATAAAGCGGTGCGACACGTCTGAGACTATTCGCGACCCCTTCTAACACTTGTTCGAGCTCTGTCGAAGAGCGTGCGTGATCGGGTAAAGTGAACCAAACACCTGTCGTATGAATTTCTCGTTCCGGTAAGTGAATCGGACCAGAGCCGATGTTCTCATGCGTACCGAACTTAATCTTCTTAAACATCGTTGCCATTCCGCGGACGCTGACATCTCCGCGCGCAACACTATATTCTCCCTCTGCATACTGTTCATCTTCTTCGAGCACGGAAAGGTCGACTGAAAAATTAGCATCCGTATAATAATCAACGTCCACGGCACGGACGAACGCTTTTTTCTCTTCAAAATCCAAATGCTCAACTTGGTATTGATCGGCTCCGTGAAGATAAATGGCCTCGTCATGTAACAATGTCATCGCACTAAACGTATCCATTTCACCGATGACTCGATTCGGTACCTCGGTCTGATCGACGATGATGACGTTCTCTTGATCACTCGACCGAAGCGATATTCCATGAGCCGGAAACGCATCGTTCATCCAATAAAATCGATCGCCACGTTCGTGCAGGACACGCTCTTCGACTAAGTATTCGAGGATATCTTCCGTCTCGAGAGTCCCAAATGATTCTCCTTTCGTAAAAGGCAGTTCAAACGCTGCACATTTGACGTGATCGACGGCAATGATCAGATTATCCGGATCAAGTCGGGCTGCTTCCGGGGATTGATTCAAGAATAACTCTGGTCGTTCTGCGACATATTGATCGAGCATACCGGAAGAAGCGACGAGAATGATTAGTGCATCATCTTGTCGACGTCCCGCACGCCCTGCCTGTTGCCAGAGCGAAGCAATCGTTCCCGGATAACCATTCATGATACAGACTTGCAGTTGACCGATGTCGACACCAAGTTCAAGGGCATTCGTCGAGACGATACCGGTGATTTCTCCTTGACGCAACCGTCGTTCGATATCCCGTCGCTCACTCGGCAAATAACCGCCCCGGTACCCTTCGATGGATCGAGGACCGAGTTCATGAGGATAGATGCTTCGTAGATACGTCAGTAAGACTTCAACGCGAACGCGTGACCGTGCAAAGACGATCGTTTGGAACTTTTTCTTGATGAAGCGCATCGCCAGTTGTTTCGTCTCAAGCGTCGCTGAACGTCGAATGCCGAGTTGTGCGTTGACGATGGGTGGTTGATAGACGAGAAAATGTTTACGTCCTGTTGGCGCACCGTTATCATCAATCAAACCGACTGTTTTTTCTGTCAGTCGTTCTGCTAGTTCCTGCGGATTGGCGATCGTCGCACTCGTCATGATGAAGACGGGATCACTACCATAATACCGACAAATCCGTCGCAGGCGACGAATGACATTGGCGACATGGCTACCAAACACACCACGATATGTGTGTAATTCATCAATGACGATATACTTCAAGTTCTCGAACAGTTCGATCCATTTCGTATGGTGTGGTAGGATGCCGGAATGTAGCATATCCGGATTCGTGATGACGATATTACCAGCTTTTCGTACTTTTGTTCGAATCGTCGGTGACGTATCTCCGTCATAGGTAAAACATCGGATCGGCGCCTCTAATTGATCGATCAATTCAAGTAATTCACTGTTTTGATCCTGTGCGAGGGCTTTTGTCGGATAGAGATATAATGCCCGCGCGTTCGGATGCTCGAGCAGGTGCGATAAGACCGGTAAGTTAAAACAATAGGTCTTTCCGGAGGCAGTCGGTGTGACGATGACCGTCGACTCTCCCGCTTGTACACGTTCAAACGCTAACCCTTGGTGACGGTACAATTGCGTGATCCCACGTGTTCGAAGAGCTTGTCGTAAACGCTCCGGTAGTCGTTCTGGAAAATCGACATACCGCCCAGCTGTCGCTTCCATCGTTTTCATATACGTAATCCGCTCCATGAACGAGCGGTCCTGTTTCAATTCTTCGAGAAATGCAACGAGCGTTTGTTTCGCTTGCATGCCTTCACTTCCTTCCACTTCTCATTATACAAAAAAAGAGGCAAGACCAAAGAACGAACTACTCGTCTTTGGTCTTGTCTACTTTACAAGTGACGCTCCTTTATTAATCTTCAGAGTCATCTCCATTGTTATTCGGATTGTTGGTATTGTTGTTTCGTTCCGTCGAACCATTCGAATTGTTTTGCGCGTTTGCTCCATCATTCGAATTCGGTGCATCTGTTGCTGGTTCGTCCGTCGTCGGTTCATCCGTTGCCGGTTCATCCGTTGCCGGTTCATCCGTCGTCGGCTCGTCCGTCGTCGGTTCGTCCGTTGTCGGTTCGTCCGTTGCAGGTTCATCCGTCGTCGGTTCATCTGTCGATGGTTCGTCCGTTGCAGGTTCATCCGTCGTCGGTTCATCTGTCGATGGTTCGTCCGTTGCAGGTTCATCCGTCGATGGTTCATCCGTCGTCGGTTCTTCTGCTTCAGGATCGGTAACCGTTACCGTCGTCGAGACCGGACCAGATTCCTCTCCAGACGCTTTCGCTACGACTTGGAACGTTGACCGTCCTGGTTTCAAACCATTGATGGCAATTCGATTCGTCGTGCTCGTACCAATCGTCGATGTTTCACCGTCAGCATCTGTCATCGTCACTTCAAACGATACATCGTCATACCCATTGGCACGAAGCGCGGCGTCATTATAGTTCCAAGTCAGTTCACCGCTCTTTGTGTCTTCATCGTAAGATGCTTGTAATCCAGTCGGAGCGGGTACCGTCTTTTTTTCAACGACAGGTTCCTTCGTCCCTTTCACGTACAATTCGTTTCCGATACTGAGGACAGAACTAGGTTGTTCAAATGGTGCTGGCGTACGATCACGTGTCTTCGTGATGAAATCTTTCCAGATTTGCTGTGCCATCGTACTGTTGTACGGACCGCTAAGTCCGGCTCCATTGTTGTTTCCGGATTTCGTCGTCCCAGTCCAGACACTGATTGAGACATCCGATGTATATCCTGCGAACCAGACATCTTTATAGGCATTCGTCGTTCCTGTCTTACCGGCTGCATCAAATGACAATCCAGCACTCGGGAACGTACCACCTGGTTTTAAGACGTCACGCAACATGTCCGTCAACATATACGCTGTATAGTCTTCCATTGCCTTTTTCGATTTGATTGGTGATTTGATTTTCGATCCATCACTATACTCAATCGATTTGATGACGTGTGGCTTGATATAATCGCCACCATTACCAAGTGTGGCATACGCTCCTGCCATCTGTGTCGTATTGAAACCGTGTTTCATCCCACCAATCGCATACGCAGGCGAAATCGACTCATCGTCTTTCATCTTTAAGCCAGATTTTTCAGCGAACGCCTCGACTGAATCACCGCCGATTTCTTGATACGTTTGGATGGCCGGTGTGTTTGCCGAGATTTTTAACCAGTGGCGGATCGTATTCGTGCCACGGTATCCATCATAATAGTTACCAATCTCTTTTCCGTTGACTTCTGTCGGTTTATCCGTCAATTGTTTCGCAGTCGACCACTTATCATTTTCGATCGCTGGTCCGTAAGCGAAGAATGGTTTTGCGGACGATCCCGGTTGATGCGGTTCATTCGCAAAGTTTCGTCGCGCTGTGCCTTTACCTGGATTTTTACCATCAACGACCGCAAGGATTTCTCCAGTTTGCGTGTTGACCGCTGTCGCAGCTGTTTCCGCATATTCCGGTAATTGAACGATTTGATCTTTCTTGATCGCTTCATTCATATAGTCGTGCATCGGTTTATCGATCGAAGTATAGATCTTCAACCCTTGACCGTAGATGTCTTTTCCTTCTAAACCAAAATCATCTTCTAACTCTTTTGATACCAT
Organism: Exiguobacterium sp. s78; assembly: GCF_018618985.1. Lineage (NCBI taxonomy): Bacteria > Bacillati > Bacillota > Bacilli > Caryophanales > Exiguobacterium > Exiguobacterium sp. s78. The sequence goes on along the minus strand of NZ_JACSNB010000001.1, from coordinate 1,030,931 downwards.
ATCGAAGATGACGCTGTCGTACGATTCATCCTTCGTCGACTTTGGCGCCGGATTGATTAATTTTGAGATCGGTTGTTTGACTGCCTTGTCTCGTTGCGCTTGTGAGATGACGCCTGTCGTCAACATCGCATCAAGAACTTGTGTCTGGCGCCATTTCGTCAGTTTTGGATCTCCTTTAATTGGATCGTATGCGGTCGGACGTTGTGGCAGTCCTGCGAGCATCGCAGCTTCCGCGTAATTCAACTTATCAACTGATTTGTTGAAGTAAGCTTTTGAAGCCGTCTGAATCCCAAACGAGTTTTGACCGTAGTAGTTTTTGTTCAAGTACATCTCTAAAATTTGATCTTTTGTATAGTCCTGCTCTAAACGAATTGCGAGCCATTGTTCTTGGACTTTCCGCGTGACCGTTTTATCGAAGCTAAGGAATGATTGTTTGACGACCTGTTGTGTGATCGTCGAAGCTCCTTCCGATCCGAAACCATCCGTCACGTTCGCGATGATGGCTCCGCCCAGACGACGGAAATCGATTCCGTTGTGCTGATAGAAACGACGGTCCTCAATCGAGATGAATGCGTCTTTAACGACTTCCGGTACTTCATCGATTGACACGTATTCTCGACTCGTTCCGCCTTTCGTAATCTCTTCCTTATTGCTCGCATAGATTTTCAATGGCAGAGCATCTCGAAGTTCTGTCTCATCGAGCTCAGGTGCCGTAGCAATCGCGTAAGCGGCAAATCCGCCTCCGACTAACATCATGACGATGAATAATCCGGTAGCGATCAGCAATAACTTTTTCCAAAGTGGACCTTTCCCACCGGAACCTCCACCTGACTTTTTCTTTTGGGGACGTTTCGTCCGTTTCATCTTTTTCTCAGATGACTTCGTCTCTTCACGACGTGCGACACGACTTCTTTCCATATGCTATCCTTCTCCTTCAATCAAAAAGTGTCTGAATTGAAATATAGTTCGTCCACTGCCTTTAAATAATCGATGGCAGGGTACGCGCCAGTCTCGACTTTGATACCGTCTCGTTCAATGACCGTCAGCGGAATTGATTTTCGTCCGCTTTCTAGCTGATCCCACCAGGGGAACACGTGCTCGACTGAAAGCACATATTGCACATTATACAGACTGAAACGAATGATGACAAAACAAATTCCTCCATGTTCGACACATTGACGCATGTGTGCGATTTGATGGGGGTGAAAATTTTTTATCGGGAAGGACGTTTTATTCGTCGTCTCCTTCGCTTCGAAATCAATATATTTTCCGCGATAAACACCGTTATAGTCCGTCGTCGACGGTTGCTTGAAATAGGCTTCCTTGACGACCGCTGCCGACCGTTTCGGATAATCAACTTGGACGATTTGTAACGGAGTGGGTTTCTTGTGAATGATTGCCCGATTATGGGTCAGGTAAAACGTATTACTTTCATTCAATAATTTTTCGAGCGTCATCCCTCGATTCGAAAAGGTGGAATCGGTTGATCGCGCCTTCTTGATTCGGGTTCCATGCGACTCGAGTGGCTTTTGAAATTTTTTACCGTTCGGGTAATTCAAAACGATTCCCCTCCTATCGCGTTTATTGTACCATGATATGTGATTGTACCGTATCGGCCGAGAGGAGTAGTTAAAAACCAATGACAATTGAACCGTTATTACAAGAGATTGAACGTATTTATCAAGAAGGACGTGCCGGAACCGAATATGACTTCAATCGAGACGTCGTACCGTTCGTTGAACGAGCGGATCAACTGATTGCACAGTGGCAAACGAATGCCCAAGATAGTCCTTACTTACGACCTAGCATGGTCGAAAGCGCCGTTGATCAACTGAAGCAAATTTCCGTCCAAGCATTTCAGCCGAAAACGAGTCTGAAACGCTTCAATGAAACGATTAAATCCGTTCGTTATATCGATCGCTTAATGAATGGTGAAGAATAACGATTTAAAAACAGGAATTATCTTCCTTAAGTCGAACACCTAATCATACGAGGGAATGTTTCTACGGTTTCACTTATCAGGCTATGGCTTTTCAGCCGCCTAGCGTGTAAAGTGGCATCAAGAGCATTTCTTTCGAAAAGACTGTGTAATTATTGTGCAATTGGAGGAGATTCATTTGAACAAACGGGTACAATCGAACGTCAAAGGCGTTGACGTCAAAGGATTTCCTAAGAATTCGACCCCTGCCCCGAAGAAATACATTATGTTCGTCGACGAAACTGGGACACCGAAGGGTAATACACAATTCAATTTAACGGGTGTCTTGATGGAATATAAATATGCCATCGATTCGGACGAGACCGGTGAACCAAGTCCGCTTCGTCAACGTTTGATGGATTTTAAGGCAAAAGTTTTTGAAGATCCGCATATTCCCCTTCATTTGAAGGAGATTTTAAAAGCTGAGCATCCGTATGGTAAAGAAGATGGTATCACGATCGATATGTTACGTCATTTCTGGATCGCCTTACCAGAATTTTTAGTTGATATCGATTGTACGATCGTCAGCGTCGAAGTCGATAAACAGAAGCTACAAGACTTTTTCTCGACACCAAAGGATCCGTATGTCGTTGCCTTCGCCCATCTGATGAAGTCGTTTTATTCCTTCCTCGATGAGACAGAAGCAACGAGTGCGCGTGTCGTTCTTGAAAGCCGTGATGATTATCAAAACTTGCTCATTCAAAAGGCGTTCTTCGATATCTTCAATTCGGGAACGGTCCATCTCGACGTCGAAAAAAGCCGTCAAAAAATCAAAGGCTTCATCTTTGCTGAAAAAGACAGCGACCTCTACCAATCTGGTCTTGAGATTGCCGACTTGGTCTGCTTACCTTTATCTCGCGTCCGTCGTGGTGTCATCGAGGTAAAACCACGGTTTGTCCATTATGGGGACGAAAACCGGATTTTTAAAGCCATCAAAGATAAGATTTACATTCGACGCGATAGTCCGGACCAAGATTTCCGAAACTGGGGATTCAAAAAAGTACCGATCACGAAAAAGCGTCGTGAATGGTCCGATACTCCTTGGAATGGGTAATGACTCAAAAATTAGTCTCTACAAAGATAAGGGTGGCAGAATGATCTGTCACCCTTATCTAATAAAAAAGAATGACTCGTCTTTTCACGCTCTTTCCTCAGGTCTTGTTTGTCTCTGACAGCGCAAAATGCGCTTTTCCTGTAGGAGTTGCGTATGACGAGTCATTCTTTTTTATAGTCTGTCCCTTTTAGGGTCTAGCTATTCCTTTTGTCCGCTTTTTCCCCTCTCGACACATGTCGAGTAACGGGCACGCTTCACAGTTCGGACGTTGCGCCTTGCAGTGATAACGCCCAAAGAAGATGAATTGATGATGGAGCTTTGACCAACGCTCCCGTTTGAAACGACGCATCAGTGTTGCTTCGACCTGCGTGACATTATCCTTCCAGCGACAGATCCCGAGGCGTTTCGAGACACGTTCGACATGTGTATCGACCGCAAAGGCCGGTACATCAAAGGCGACAGACAAGACGACGTTCGCCGTCTTGCGTCCTACGCCAGGTAAGGCTTCGAGCCCGGCGCGTTCCGTCGGGACTTCTCCGTCGTGTTGCGCAAGGAGTTGTGCCGCAAGCGCCTTGATGTTTTTGGCTTTATTCCGGTACAATCCAAGTCGTTTGATTTTGTCCTCGATTTCCTCAACGGGTGCCGCAGCAAGCGACGCAGGATCCGGATACGCTGCGAACAAACCAGGCGTCACTTGATTGACAAGTACGTCGGTCGCTTGTGCACTGAGTGCAACAGCTACGACCAGTTCAAACGGGTTGCGATGAATCAACTCACAAAATGCATCTGGAAACATCTCTTCTAACGTTGCTTCAATCCGATCGATTTCTGCCTTTCGTAACATCTCCTTAACCTCCCCGCCCTGCGAGATCCTCAAGCGTCTTGATCCCTTCACGTTCCCACGTCCGTAAAATTTGATTGATATAGGTCATTTTGCGGACATTATGATAGACCGCTTCTCGAAGTGCGGCAAGTACTAGCTCTTCCGAAATGTTCTCGATCGTCAACCACTGAATGATCTGCTCCATCTGAAACGGTGACATCATCCCGAGTTCCCGCTCGAATTGTTGGAAGACGGACGGGTTGATCGTATCAAAGTTCGGTGCTTCCTGTTCCGGTGGAGCCATCAGCTTTTCGTAAAGCGGAACAAGCGAATAACGTTCAGACCCATTGACGTTCTCCATTGCCAGTAATCCTTTTTGTAATAAACCGAGTGTCGTCTCGATCGTTTCCGTCTCGGATAGTCCAAGTCGATTACTTAACTCTTCCGGTGACGGCATCTCCATGCCCTCTGCCCGGCAAGCAAACAATTGACCAATCAACGTGAACTCGACAAAACTGATGCCTAACCGTTTTGCCTCGGTGAACAATCGTTTCGGTAAGACGACCGTCCCTTCCTCGAATAATTGCACTAAATTATGATTCATCGTATTTCCTCGATTCTCTAGTCTAAACAAGAAATCGACCCGTCGAGACGATGGGTCGATGTTTTTCCTTACTGCTTATGGATAGAGGCGGTTTAGCAAACGTGGGAACGGAATTGTTTCCCGAACGTGCTCGACACCTGTGATCCAAGCGACTGTCCGCTCTAAACCAAGACCGAAGCCACTGTGTGGAACAGAACCGTATTGGCGTGTTTCGAGATACCATTTATAAGCACCTGTCTCGTCAAGACCATGTTTCTTCATCTCAGCGAGGAGTTTTTCATGATCTTCTTCACGTTGTGAACCACCGACGATTTCCCCGTATCCTTCAGGGGCAATCAAATCATCACACAAGACGAAGTCTGGGTTTTCCGGATCTTCTTTCATGTAGAACGGTTTGATTGCTTTTGGCCAGTGCGTGATGAAGACAGGACGTGCGAAGCTGTTTGCGATTGCTGTCTCGTGTGGTGCACCAAAGTCATCGCCGAATTCGATATCGTCGAATCCTTGCTCCTTGAGCATGTCGATTGCTTCCGTGTACTTGACGCGCGGGAACGGTGCTTTAATGTTTTCAAGGACCGTCAAGTCACGTCCAAGCAACTCAAGTTCCGCACGACAGTTTTTCAGTGCCGATTGCACAAGGTGCGAAACATAGTTTTCTTGGACTTCGAGGTTCATCTCGTGATCGTGGAATGCCATCTCAGGCTCCATCATCCAGAATTCGATCAAGTGACGACGTGTTTTTGATTTTTCAGCACGGAACGTTGGACCGAACGAGAAGACCTTTCCAAGTGCCATTGCTGCCGCTTCCATGTAAAGCTGACCCGATTGTGAAAGGTACGCATCTTCATCGAAATATTTCGTGTGGAACAATTCTGTTGTTCCTTCTGGTGCGCTACCTGTCAAGATTGGCGGATCCACTTTAATGAATCCTTCTTGGTTAAAGAATTCGTACGTCGCACGAATCAATTCGTTCCGAACGACCATGACCGCATGCTGACGCTTTGAACGCAACCAGAGGTGACGGTTATCCATCAAGAAGTCCGTTCCGTGTGCTTTTGGTGTGATCGGATAATCGATCGCTTCATGGATGACTTCGATTTTTGAAATTTCCATTTCATGACCGATCGCTGTCCGACCGCCATCTGATTTGATGACACCTGTCACCCATAGTGATGATTCCTGCGTTAAGCCTTTTGCTTGCTTGAATAAGTCTTCGCCGACTGTTTCTTTGACGACGACACCCTGCATGAATCCAGAGCCATCCCGAAGTTGGAGGAAGGCGATTTTACCGCTTGAGCGTTTGTTTGCTAACCAACACCCGATCGTCACTTCTTCTCCTACATATTTGTTTACATCCCGAATCATTGCTTTCAACAGTCAACATCCTCTCTCTATTAAACGGCTGTATGTGCCGTGATGAATCCTTCAATCCGGTCGAGTGCCTCTAGGACACGTGCCGGATCCGTCGCGTAAGATAGGCGAACATAGTCCGGTGCACCAAATCCTGAACCTGGAATCAAGGCGACCTTCGCTTCAGATAAAACAGCTGTACACCAGTCATCGACATTATCGAATCCACACATCTCGGCAGCTTGCTTTGCATGTGGGAACAAGTAGAATGCCCCTTCTGGCTTCAGACACGTCAATCCTTTGATTTCAATGAGTCGTGCATAGATTTTCTCAAGTCGTTCCTCAAAGATGACACGCATCGCTTCGACCGGTGCATCGCCTTCTGCATACGCAGCAACCGATGCTGCTTGCGCAATCGATGTCGGGTTCGACGTCGAATGGCTCGCTAAGTTCGTCATCGCTGAGATGATCTCTTTCGGTCCGATTGCATACCCGATCCGCCAGCCTGTCATCGCATGGGACTTCGAGACACCATTGATGATGACCGTCCGTTCGCGCATCTCTGGCAAGGACGCGATCGAAATATGTGTCGCACCGTTATAGAGCAACTTTTCATAAATCTCGTCACTGATGACGAGTAGATCGTGCTTGATCGCAACATCTGCTACCATCTCGAGCTCTTCTTTCGAATAGACCATTCCTGTCGGATTCGATGGTGAATTCAAGACGAGTGCTTTCGTTTTTGGGGTAATGTGTTGCTCGAGCAATTCCCGTGTCACTTTGAAGCGAGACGATTCGTCCGTTTCTAAAATGACCGGTACGCCGTCACTGAGTTTAATTTGCTCTGGATAACTGACCCAGTATGGTGCTGGGACGATGACTTCATCGCCTGGATCGAGAATCGCTTGGAACAACGTTGATAGTGCATGCTTTGCTCCTGAAGCGACCATGACTTCTGAGCGTTCGTATGGCATCCATAAGTCACGGCGTGTCTTTTCGATGATTGCATCCTTCAAGGCAACCGTTCCGCCAGACGGCGTATACTTCGTATCGCCCGCTTCTGCTGCCTCGAATGCTGCTTGGATGATGAATTCCGGTGTATTGAAGTCGGGCTCTCCCGCACCTAAACCGATGATGTCTTGACCTTCTTCACGTAGTGCCTTGGCTTTCGCTGTGATGGCTAGCGTCGTAGATGGTGTCAATTGTCGTACGCGTTTCGATAACATGTCGCCCACTCCCTTTACTTGATTCGTAATCGTTTGATGAAAGAACCTTCTTGATACGTGTAATACGAATAATCATAACCTGTCGTCGTCTTTGAAACGATCTCGATGACGGCACGATCCTCAAAGCCGTACTTAGCAGACACGATGTCTCCTAGTTCCGGATGATCCGCGATGACCGTTTTGATGGCAATACCATCAGCAACTGGTCGTGTCTCAATCGTTCCTTTTTTCGGAACGAACGCCCGTACCGCCTGTTCGTTCTGCTTCATCGTAAAAACGACATATTGACGTTTCCCGTTAAAGACAGATTCGAACCGGACGTCCGTCGGTTTGAGTTCTTTTTTCAGACGCGCCTCTGCTTGTTCGGCGACGCTCTGTTCCCGGTCTTTTGCCTCAGCGATCGTCACCTGATAAACGGCGGTGCCAAGTACAGTCAAAAGAATGAGTGCACTTAGCAGACCAAGCGTGATTTTCCACTTCATGTGCGGTAGATGGTAAAGACCATCTGCTCCTTGTCTTTTTCATCGAGAGCAAGACCGAACATTAAATCTTCCGTTTTCAGTGTCCGATTCAACAAGTCGACGATTTTATACGTATCGTCATGGCGGTTCACTTTGACGGTCGCAAGTGTTTCAATTTTTGAATCCATCTGTATGTCCTCCCTCATTTTTCTCTATCTATTATAATGCGATAGGGTTTATCTGAATAGACTTAATCGCCATCATTCAAGAACAATTCTAGTTCTGCCGTCAGTTCATCAAGCGGTTTTGATAAAACAGGTACTTTCGGCAGACTCGTGACGAACCGTTTTCCATAACGCGTCGTCTCAATCCGGCGATCAAGTACGAAGACGACACCTCGGTCGTTCGTCGTCCGGATCAAGCGACCAAAGCCTTGCTTAAAGCGAATGATCGCTTGCGGTAAGCTGTATTCGAAAAATGATGATTTCCCGAGTTTTTCGATCCGTTCCGAGCGTGCCTGGACGATCGGTTGATCCGGTGGCGCGAACGGTAGTCGGACGATGACGAGACAACTGAGATCATCTCCTGGGATATCGACCCCTTCCCAAAAGCTAGCCGTCCCGAACAAGATACAAGCGTCGAGTTGCTTGAACTGTTTCATCAGTCGTTGCCGTGAACCTTGCGTGACTCCTTGCGAGAGTAACGTAAACCGGTCAGGTAACAGCGGTTTCGTCGCTTCATGCGTCAGTCTTAGCAAGTCATTTGAGGTAAACAAGACGAGCATCCGTCCTTCCGTCACCTCTGCGATTTGTAAGATGGCTTCCGCAATCGTCTCTGCGAATTCCGGCAATGGTACATCCTGTAGGAGTGGGAGATCCGTCGGAATCATCAATCGCACGTTATCAGCATATCCGAACGGCGACGGAACGACGAAACGACGTGTCTCAAACGCATCGAGCCCTAAACGGTTCTCAATGAACTGGAACTTGTTCGAGACAGTCAGCGTCGCAGACGTCAGGATACACGTCCGCTTCGAAAAGACGTCCCGTCGCAATCGCTCTGAAATGTCGATTGGTTGTGTGTAGACCCGTGTTAGTTTCCGGTTCTTAACAGACGTCTCGATCCAAGATACCGTCTCATCGTGCGGGGCAAGCATCGTCTCGAAGATGGCGAGCTCCGCTTCTTCGATTTGTGACGTGATCGCTTTTAAATCCGCGACGAGTGAACGTTCGCGATAACTCATCTGCTCCCGGTGTTCATGGAACAGTTTATGAATCGCCCGGATTGCTTGACGCAAACGCCGCAACACCAATTCAACCCGCTTGGCACTTTCCTGGACGGCACGCATCGAACGGTCGAGTCGCTTGAAGCGAATGCTGACCATTCCTTCCCGTCGTGCTTTGCGGGAAGCCAGTTCGAGCCCGTATGCTTGAATGATCATTAACAGCCCGTCTGCTTCTTCGAGTAACGTCGTTAGTGCCTCATCAACCGTCTCACTATGGGCTTCGACCATCTCGGCGATGTCCCATTCTTCCGACAGATCGAGCAAGCGGTGTAATAATTTTTTATCGGACGAATACCCGAGTTGTCGGAACAGACGATCAAACGTATGTCCATCAAAGACGAGACCAAAATGATGGCTCGCGACTTCTTCGATTTGGTGTGCCTCGTCAAGAATCAACGGACTTCCTTTCGGTAAGACCCCTGCTTCGAACTGCAGGTCACTAAACAACAAGGCATGGTTCGTGACGATGATCGTCGCATCCTTTGCTTGGCGAATCGCATGTTGGAAGAAGTCCCGGCTGTACCACGGGTCAAATCGTCCGAGCTGCGATTGGCTATCAGACTGGATCAACTGTTTAATGCCGATATTGCCTTGCGCTGCACCGCCTGGTAAGCTGACTTCTTCTAGATCTCCCGTTTCCGTCTCCGTCAACCAGACGAGCAGAATCGCTTTTGCGAGCGTGAAGTTATAAGCATCCTCTTGATCATTCAAGAAAAATTCGAATTTCCGTAAATCAATATAGTTACTTCGTCCCTTAAGCAATGCAATCTGGACCGGCGCATCGAACAGTTGACGCAAGAGCGGTAAATCACGCGCGAACAGTTGCTCCTGCAATTGAATCGTGTGCGTACTGACGACGATCGGGACTTCATGTTCGAGCGCGTAATGCGCTGCCGGAACAAGATAACCGAGCGATTTCCCGGTTCCCGTTCCCGCTTCGACGAGTAACGGCGTTTCTTGATCGAGCGATTGATAGACATGACGCATCATCTCGAGCTGCCCACGTCGCTCTTCATATCCTTCGAATAGACGAGGGAACGTCACGGCATTCAATTCATCAACGAATGGTCCGAACGGTTCAAGAACGGGCGGATGCGTTAAGCGTTCGATCGTCTGACGCTTTTTCAAAGCGATTTTTCGAAAACGATCAAACTGTGAATCCTCCTCGATGCCGACTAAACGAATCGCATGGTCGATTTCCTCTTCGATGGCACTGAACAGGCGTGGTGATAAACGTCTTAAGTGCTTCAATGTCTCAAGCGGCAACGTATGTAGTCGTTTGAGTAGTTCAAGCAACAATTCAGCCGTCGCCGAAGCGTCACTCCCTGCCCGGTGCGCTTCTTGATGGGCAAGGTGTAATGACTCTGACAGATGCGACAGCGCGTGGCTTTCTGCTGTCGGAAGTAAGATTCGTGCGAGTTCGACCGTATCGATGACAGGACCTGTGTACGGCAAGTATCCTTCCTCTTCTAACGCATCGTTTAAGAAGTTTAAATCGAACTGCACATTATGTGCGACGAAGACACCACCATCGAGCAATGATAAGACACGCGGTGCGATGACATCGAATGTCTCGGCCTCTTTGACATCCTCATCCGTGATGCCCGTCAACTGGGAAATGAACGGAGGAATCGGTTGGGTCGGACGCACGAAGGCAGACAATTGTTCTGTCAACTGTCCATCTTCAATGACCGCCATGCCGATCTCAATCATCTCATCGCCAGCCTTTATGGAATGACCTGTCGTTTCCAGGTCGACTACGACGTACTTTTTCTTCAACACTGATCCTCCACCTTTTATCCATCCTCTCCATGACCGGATGGCATTTCATTCTTCATCTTAACAAAAAAAGAGACCCGCTGACATGATCGGGTCTCTAAAATTTCATAAGATCGTGTGGGCGATTTCTTGAGACAACATTTGTTTGATGTCGTTCTGTTCATTTAGAACAGCCACTTTTGGAACATGTGTCGCGATTTCTTCCGTCGATAGTTGTGCGTACGCCATGATGATGACCTCATCTCCGACTTGGAAATGGCGAGCTGCCGCACCGTTCAAACAGATGACACCTGAACCACGAGCACCTTTAATCGCATACGTTTCAATCCGTGCACCGTTCTGATTGTTCGTCACTTGGACTTTTTCATTTTCAAGAATCCCGACAGCATCGAGTAAATCTTCATCGATCGTAATCGAACCAACATAGTGTAAGTTTGCCTCGGTGACCCGAGCTTTGTGTAGTTTAGCGTGCATGAATGTGCGTAACATCGTCATGCTCCTCTCGTATATAGTAAATTATCGATCAAACGTGCCGATGCAAACTGCACGGCGACAGCCAAGAGAATCGTAGTCGTTTGTTCCGTAACGGGTCCTAGTGATGGATAGTCGACGGCTTCGACGTAATCGATCGTCGTCCCTTCGAATTGAAGTGCTTCGCGCGTCCGATCGAGAACCGTTTCAACAGGCACCCCTTGATCGAGTGCTTGTTTCGCTTGTTGCAACGCCTGCTGGATGCCCGGTGCTTGCGCCCGCTCTGTTTCCGATAGATAGACATTGCGTGACGATTTTGCTAGACCATCCGCTTCGCGAATGATCGGGCAACGGACGATCTCAACCGGAACAAAGTAATCAGCGACATACGCTTCAATCAATGCGAGCTGTTGTGCATCCTTTAAACCGAAATATGCACGGGTTGGACGGACGACGTTCAATAGTTTGCTGACGACCGTCAACACACCATCAAAATGTCCTGGTCGTGATGCGCCGCATAAGACATCATCACCGGAGCGGACCGTAACACGAGCCATATCCAGCGGATACATCGTCTCGTTCGTCGGATAGAACAGATAATCGACCCCTTCTGCCTCCGCAATCTTCTGATCGCGTTCCGCGTCTCGTGGATAACGATCCAAATCTTCGTTTGGTCCGAATTGTGTCGGGTTGACGAAAATACTCAAGACGACGACATCGTTCTCTTGTCGTGCTTGTTTGAGCAAGGAGGCATGCCCTTCATGCAAGAATCCCATCGTCGGTACAAAACCGATTGAACCGGCTCCCGCTAAACGTTCGCGTAACGTCTGGACGTCCTGGATGATTTTCATTCTTTAGTCCCTCCATAAAGCGCACCAATCAGTTCTTCGTCCATCTGGAACGAGTGTGCTAGTTCAGGGAAGGCACCGGCTTTGACGTCTTTGACGTAAGCAGCAATCGCTTCCGTTCCTGAAGTATTCCAATCCGTGTAGGCTTTGACGAACTTCGGTAAACGACCGACACCATACGTCAAGATGTCATGATAGACAAGTACTTGACCGGCGACGTCTGCACCGGCACCGATTCCGATGACCGGAATCGAGAGGAGCTCTTGAATGCGTTTCGCGAGCGGATGCGGCACACATTCGAGGACGAGCATCTTTGCTCCGGCACGCTCTGCTTCCAAACTGTCTGCAATCAGTTGTTCGGCTGCTTCTAATGATTTCCCTTGGACTTTGAATCCTTCAAGGACACCAACGGATTGTGGTGTTAATCCGAGATGCGCGACGCAAGGCATCCCAGCGTCCGTCAAACGACGAATCGTCTTTAAGATCTCCCCTGCCCCTTCCAGCTTCAAGGCATCTGCCTGCGATTCTTGGAAGATACGCGCCGCTGATTCAAGCGTGCGATCAAATGAACCATGATAACTTGCGAACGGCATATCGACGATCATGAACGTCTGTGGTGCGCCGCGGCGTACCGCGCGCGCATGATGAACCATGTCGTCGACCGTGACAGCAATCGTTGAATCATAGCCGAGGATGACGTTCCCGAGGGAATCGCCGACGAGCAACATATCGACTCCTGCTGCTTCCGATAGTTTTGCTGAAGGATAATCATACGCCGTCAACATGACGAGCTTCTCTCCAGCTTGTTGTTTTTTGAGTAATGGACCCATTGTGTGCATCGTGTTCTCTCCTTACGTGTGTAGGGAGGACAAAAGGAAAACGCCTTCTTCTCCAAAATAAATGCATGCGGAAAAGAAGGCGGAATAATTGAATATCGTCCTTCTGTCCCTGTCCGTTAAGATCAAGGCAGTTGAAACAGCTAAAACTGGCACCTGTCAATTCGGTATGGTTCCGGCAAGCGGATACCATCCGTGGCTTTATTATACATGACGGGAAAAGCTCTCTGCAAACCGTCTGATTCAAACCTTTATTCTTTTTCCCAGTAAATCAGCTCTGCCGAATGGAAACGGGTCTCCCCCGTTTCCGTCTCAATCCGAATCGTGCCCGTCTCGTCAATACCGAGCAATGTTCCGGAAGCGGTCATCTGACGTGTCCGTAGCGTCACTCGTTCATGTAAGCGATCTGCGAGTGTTTCCCACTCCGAGACGAAAGATCCGAATCCTAGCTCGAGCCACTGCGTGTATAGTCGTTCAAATCGATTCAAGAAAGTCGCGACGACCTCCGCACGTCGGAAAGTTCTTCCTGATTCTCGGACGAGCGAGGTAGCACGGTCCTCGATCCCTTCCGGAAACTGCTCGTGATGCACATTGATGCCGATGCCAATGATGACTGAACTGATCCGATCCGCCTCGGTCTGCATTTCCGTCAAAATGCCTGCCACCTTACGACCGTTGATCAAGATGTCGTTCGGCCATTTAATCGTAACTGGAACATCGAATGTCCGGAGAGACTGTGCAAGTGCAATACCTGCTACGAGCGTTAATTGACCTGCTTGGTGCATCGGTACATCTGGTCGGACGAGTAGACTCATCGCGATGCCCTCATTTTTCGCCTCATGCCACGTTCTCCCTAGCTGTCCGCGTCCATTCGTCTGGTGATCGCATACGACGAGTGTTCCTTCCTGCGCTTGCTGTTGCGCTTGCTCATGTGCAATCCGCTGCGTCGTGTCCAGTTCTTCGAAATGAAGGATGTGGCGACCAAGACGTTCTGTCGTTAACCATTGTTCAATCGCAATCGGTGTCAGCAAATCGCCTTCATCGACTAATTGATAGCCTTGTTTTTTATTCGAGATGATCTGGTATCCTTCTTCCTTCAAAGTTTGCATATGTTTCCAAATAGCGGTACGTGAAATATTTAACGTCTCTGCTAATTCCTGTCCGGAGTACCACGTCCGCTGACGAAGTGCGATCAAGATTTGTTCTCGGACTGAGTGCGCCATCGCTCTACCTCCTTCAATAATGTTACGCGGTCGTTTGGGCAAGCGCGGGTGACGACACTGTATTCCAAATGCAAAAGTGCTTCTTTGATCTGTTGTTTTTGGAGACCGAGGCGGATCATGTCTTTTCCGTCTACAGCAAGCTCTTTACGACTGCGAATCGGTAAGTCTGATCGCTCTGGATAATCCGTTCCTGTCATTTCCCGAAGGATCATCAGTTCTTCGTCCGACAATTGATAACGATCCCAGTCTTGTAACGGTCGGTGTAACAGAGGTATTAAACGCGTTGCGAGCTGCACTTGATGTTTCGATCGTTTCCAGCGTGTCAATTGATCTTTCGCGAGACCGGCATCGAGTACGAGTGTCCAGACAGCATCCTTTGAAACACCCTGAAACGACTGCTGCGCGAGTCCTGTGACGATTTCTGAAGTCATGCCGGGGAGGTAGCGTTCGATTCCAGTCCGGAGCATCGCCTGTAACGCCCGCTGTTTTCCAGGACCAAGTAAGAGTTTCTCGAACTCGATCGCAATCCGCTCAATCGCAACGGCCGCTAGGTGCGGAGCGAGTTCGACAATCGCTTGTTCAGTTGCCTCGTCAAGCGAGAAATCCAGTTGGCTCATGAAGCGGAACGCCCGCATCATTCGAAGCGCATCTTCATTAAAACGTTCGGCTGGTTCGCCGACCGTCCGGATGATCCGCTCTTCGATGTCACGCGCTCCTCCGAACAGATCGACACGTCCTGATGGTCTGAGTGCCATCGCGTTGATCGTAAAGTCTCGCCGGGTCAAATCCTCTTCCAAACTAACACCAAGCGTTACCGCATCCGGTCGCCGGCGATCGCTGTACGTTGCTTCCGAGCGGAACGTCGTGATCTCGTACGGCACGTGGTTGAGAACGACCGTCACGGTTCCGTGCTCGAGTCCTGTCGGAATGACGACAGGGAATAAGTCGATGATTTGTTCCGGTAACATCGAGCTCGCTAAATCATAGTCTCCTGGTGTCCGGTCGAGTAACATGTCGCGAACGGCGCCACCGACGATATAGGCTTCACCACCCGCTTGTTCGATCGTCTGAATGATATGATGTGCGCCTTCAAGCAAGTTCATGACGCGCACACACCCGTTCATAGACTTGTTCATAACGACGGACGATCTCATTCGAATCAAAACGACGACGCGTATCACGAATGCCCTCTTCTGCCATCCGTTCCCGTAACATCGGGTCATCCGCGAGTTCACCGATTCGTGCCGCAGCCATTTTGACGTCGTAAGTCGGAACGATATATCCGGTTAATCCGTCCTGGATGACTTCCGGTAAGCCACCTGCTGTCGAGACGACACTCGGGACACCAATTGCCATCGCCTCAAGGACGACGAGTCCGAACGCTTCTTTTTCAGACAACAGGACATGAATATCACTAATGGCGAGCAATTGCGCGACGTGTTCCTGTTTACCTGCAAAGATCACTTTGTCGTAAATGCCGAGTTCCTTTGCGCGACGTCTCGTTTGTCCCATCTCTGGACCATCCCCGACGAGCAACAGACGCATCTTCCGGTCTTTCGCTGCAATGGCGAACGCCGCAAGCGTATCATCGATTCGTTTGACCGGTCGGAAGTTCGAGATGTGAATGACGACGACTTCGTCCGCTTCGATGCCGTAATGCCGCTTCAAGCGTTCATCCCGCATCGGATAATAGACACTCTCATCAATCGAGTTCGCAATGACATCGATGTCGTAGTGTGCGTTGAGCGTCGCATTCGTCTCAAGCGCTAGACTCTCGGAGACGGCCGTGACCGCGTCTGATCGTTCGATGCCGTACCGGATGGCCGGTTGCATCTCTAAATCTTGCCCGATGACGGTGATGTCCGTTCCGTGTAACGTCGTCACGACGGCGACACCTTTTTTCTTTGCCATGTTTCGTCCGAGATCTGCACAGACCGCGTGCGGAACGGCATAATGAGCATGGATGACATCGAGATCGAATAAATCAATGATTTCTGCGACTTTTGACGCTAACGTAATGTCGTATGGTGGATATTTAAAAACGGAATACTGGTTGACTTCAACCAAGTGGACCGTGATGTTTGGCCGATATTCCGTCAGGCGAAACGGCATGCTCGACGTAATGAAGTGGACGTCATGTCCACGATCCGCTAATTTCATACCGAGCTCCGTCGCGACGACCCCACTCCCGCCGACGGATGGATAACAAAGAATCCCAATTGCTTTTTTCATGATAAAACCACACTCTCTTTATGACTTCTATTCGTCTCTATTCTAAGCAATATCAATCGGAATGACCATACTGATCACTTTTCGACTGATTTTCATAGGAAAAGCTAGTCTTTTTCCGACCGTGCCGTTACCCTAGAGAAAGAGTCTTGATTTGAAAGGAGCATACGGAAATGGCACCTCCATTCCAATTTCCGATTCGGATCCAGAACATTTTCTGGATTTTGATCGGATCATTCATCTTTGCTTTTGGTATTTATCATTTTAACGTTCAAAATGAGTTAGCAGAAGGCGGTTTTACTGGGATTACCTTGATCTTAAAAGGACTGTTCGGATGGTCTCCATCGATCACGAACTTAGTATTGAATGTCCCACTTTTTTTCGTCAGTTATAAAATTCTTGGTCGGACGACCTTCGTCTACACGTTGGTCGGTACATTCAGTTTTTCCTTCTGGTATGGATTAATTGCCAAATATTCACCACTCGTCATCGACCTGCGCGACGATATGGTGCTTGCTGCGCTTTTTGCCGGTGTCTTCATCGGCGTTGGTCTTGGTATCATCTTCAACAATGGTGGTACGACAGGTGGCGTCGATATCATCGCGCGTTTGACGAAACGCTACTTCGGTTGGTCGATCGGTCGAACTTTCTTGATTTTCGATTTCTTCGTCATCGTCGCATCCTTGACGTATCTCGACTACAAACAAGCGATGTATACGTTACTTGCCGTTTACGTCGGCGCCCGCGTCATCGATTGGATGCAGGAGGGCACTTATGCTGGTAAAGCAGCGATGATCATCAGTGATCACCGGACGGAAATCGCCGACGGTATTCATGCGACGATGAATCGTGGCACGACCCGTCTGATCGCAAAAGGCGGTTACTCCGGACGGGATCTCGAAGTACTGTACGTCGTCGTCGCTCGCAATGAGATCAATCGCTTGAAGACGCTCGTTAAAAGTGTCGACCAGCACGCCTTCATCACGTTGCATGACGTCTATGAAGTAACAGGAGAAGGTTTCACGTTCGACGAAAATCGGGTCCCAATCAAAGAAACGTAAAAAAACACGGATCGCTCAAACGAGCAATCCGTGTTTTTCGTTTTAGTCATCACTTGACGGGTTGAAAACGAGCAGTGCGAGACGAAGGAACTCGGCAACAGCAACGAGTGTTGCTGCCACGTACGTCCAAGCCGCTGCGTTCAAGACACGACGTGAACCACGTTCTTCTTCGGCATCAATGATGCCATGCTCCGTCAACTGCGCCATCGCTCGATTTGAGGCATCAAACTCGACCGGTAACGTGACGAGTTGGAAGATGACGGCACCAAGCATCAAGACGACACCAAGCATCGCAAGACCACTGAAACCAGCGAACAGACCGATCAACAACAGTGGAAACGATAAGTTCGATGTGATCGACGCGACAGGTGCGATCCGGTGACGGACACGCATCATGTTGTAATCCGTCGCATCTTGAATGACGTGACCGATTTCGTGCGCTGCAATCGAAACAGCTGAGACCGTCGAACCGTAATAGACGTCTTCCGACAAACGAACGACTTTGTTCGTCGGGTCATAATGATCGGACATCGTTCCACCGATCGGCTCGAGACGGACGTTCGTGATCCCGTTCTGCTTCATGATGAAGTCTGCGACCTGCGCTCCCGTCACCCCACTCTGAATCGGAACATCTTGATATTTTTTATAGGTGCTCCGCACCCGCATCTGAGCCCAGATCGGGACGATGATGATGATCGCGAGATAGATCAAATAGTTTGCCACGAGACATCGTTCCTTTCTTTTTTTGATTATAGGTCTATTTTATGTTCAAGTGATCTTATTGTCAATTGAATCGCGCGCGACAAGTAGATATCCCATCAAAAGACACAATCCGGTCAACCAGAAAGAGCCGTAGCCGATCCACTGGATATGCTCCGCAAGCGCTGGGTAACGCGGCCATTGTCCGAGGACGTAATCGACGACATCGTTGTGAATGACCCAGATGGCGACGAGGACAAGATCCTTGACGCGAAACGTCATCAGCGGACTGTATAACAACGCTTGGAACGCCATCGCTCCGTGCGACACCATCAACATCAGTGCCATTGCTGTTAAGATTGGATCCTCCGTTCCGAGTTGACTCAACATCAACGCATTCATGACGACTGCCCAGACCCCATATTTAATCAATGTCACGAACGCGAGCGCTTCAAATAGTCGGGAACGTCGTCCGAAAATCCAGAGAAAGACGATGATCGTAAAGAACAGGGATGCAGTCGGGCTATCCGGAATGAACGGATAGTAATACCACTTCGATGTCGCAAGTTGTGGTTCATACCAGTAGTAACCGTATAATGTGCCTGCTAAGTTGATCAACCCGACAATCCAGAGTACGGCTTTATGTCGGAGTAATGTCAAAATACCTTGCAATCGTTTCACCTCATCATCGACAAAAGCCGGAGGATTGCTCCCCCGGCTTTTGGCTTATTTATTGTTTTCGCCGCCTTCACCGTATGAAGCGATGAATTTCGCGAGTTCTTTACGATCCGCATCTGATCCTTTGTACTGACCAGCAGGCATCGAACCGATCCCTTTATCTGCGATTTCATAAATCTCTTCTTCTGTCTTCTTCGTACCGACGAGTGCCGGAGCTGCTGCTCCACCCTCGAGGTTTTTACCATGACAGTTGACACATGACTGGTTCGAATAAATTTCGTATCCTTTTGCCGCTGTATCAATTTCTGGTCCTTCGTTCATCGTCAACTCACCTTGTTTATGGATTGTATCCCAGTGAGTCGTTTGAACAGATTCCCAAGTCAAGAAGACGATCGAGACGACTGCGAGGAGCATCATGCTGACTGCGATCGGACGTTTCGCAGGACGACGTTCAAGACCTTGGTCGAGCCATGGCGCGACGAGAAGTGCTGTGAACGCAAGACCTGGGAGAATGACCGTTCCCATCAAGATGTATGGACCTGCAGCGAATTGGTATTTCAAGAGCTGATAGAGGAATAGGAAGTACCAGTCCGGAAGTGGAATGTACGACGTATTCGTCGGATCGGCAATGTTTTGAAGTGGTGCTGCTTCTACGATTGTCAGTGTCATGAAGCCGATCAAGAAGACCGCTCCAACCATCCATTCGCGAAGTAAGAAGTTTGGCCAGAACGCTTCCGTTCGACCTGGATATTCCGAGTAGTCTTTCGACTTGTTCGGCATCCGGTTGTTGATCGACACCCGTGAATCGGTGACGAATTTCATTCCTTTACCACGATGCATCGTGTTCTCCCCCTTTTTTGTTGTCTAGATGATAGTCGGTTTAAAGTGGTCCAGAGATCCCTTGTTTACGGATCATCATGAAGTGGGCCCCGAGCAAGACGAACAATGCTGCAGGAAGGAAGAAGACGTGAATCGCAAAGAATCGAGCGATTGTACTTGCGCCGACGATTTCTCCACCCGCAAGGAGGGTCTTCGCGATACCACCGATGACCGGAATACTTTCAGCAATCTGAATCGTAACTTTTGTCGCGAACAACGCTTTCATGTCCCAAGGCAATAGGTATCCTGTCAGACCGAGAGCTAAGACGACGAAGAACAAGAGAACTCCGACGACCCAGTTCAATTCACGTGGTTTCTTGTATGAACCAGTGAAGAAGACACGTAATGTATGTAGGAACAACATTACGATAACGACCGACGCACCCCAGTGGTGCATACCACGAACGATTTGTCCGTGTGCGACTTCATTTTGAAGATAGTAGACGGACGCGTGTGCGTTGATGATGTCCGGTACATAATACATCGTCAAGAACATCCCCGAAAGAATCTGGATGACGATCGTAAAGAACGTCAATCCGCCAAAACAATAAACGAAAGCTGAAAAGTTATGTGCCGGGTTGACGTGCTCCGGTACTTCATGGTCGGCGATATCTCGCCAGAGCGGCGTAATGTCAACGCGCTCATCGATCCAATCATAGATTTTTTGCATCATCGCTTACGCACCTCTTTCGACTGGTTTACCAAGGTAGAGGAAACCATCTTTCTGCTGCATTTCATAACCATCGAGTGGTTTCGTCGGAGGCGTTCCTGGAACGTTGACGCCATCCTTCGTGTACCGACCGAAGTGACATGGGCAATAGAATTGCTCCGGGTGCGTCGGATCTGAACCGAAGCTGACTTGGCAACCTAAGTGTTTACAAATTGGTGAGAGGGCTAAAATTTCTCCCTTATCATCTTTGAACACCCAAGCTGACAACGTTTCTTCGAACTCATACCATGCATCTTGCGTTTGTTTCTTGAAGTCGACCCGTTTTGGTTCTGTCGTGATATCCGACAACTTCATTACTTTTACTTTATCGCCTGCTCCTGATTTCTTCAGGACTGGATCAACTGCGAAGTTGACCATCGGCATGACCATCGTCGCCGCCATGAAACCGCCGACGCCTGTCAATGTATACGTCAAGAACTGACGACGTGTTACGTTAGACCCGTTTTGAGCCATCTCGATCCCCCCTTGTGATGTACGCTGTGCCCCAAGACGACAGTACTTCACACAAATTTCTCACATGGTAATAGTATCTTAATAAAATCATTGCGTCAACCGCTTCATAGCGCGGTCCAACGGTTTCCTAACTGTTCGAGAACTTGTCCTACAAAATTCCCGACCATCTGACCTTGTTGGTCACGACTCATCGTCTCAAGAGCTAGACGTGGCACGTAGATAATCTCTTCGGCGGCAGTCTCCTTCCACCTTAAATCAGCAGTGATGAAGGTGATGAAACGGAATTGCCCGGAAGCAGCCGCTTGACGCCATCCTTCCAACTGTTCGATCGACGGTGCATCGATATAGGTCAGAGCAGGAACGAGCAACGCCCGTCCGGATAGCTGGCGTTCGACTTCGGACGCCACCGTCAATGTCATGTCTGCGCATTCCGCGTAAGCATGCATCGCCTCATCGAAACCGATCGGAAGCAAAGGCACGATCAGCGTATCGATGTACGCTTGCTCGCTTCGTGTCCGCTGTACGTCGGATGGTTTGAAACGCAAGTCATTTCCCCCTTTCTTCGTACTTACAATTCGTCACATTTAATGTATCATATCCGCATTTCCTCCTACTCTCTTAATGTGAACGTTTTATGAAATTCCACTCTATTTTTCTTCATATTTTGCACAAATCTTCACATACGAAAGGACCCTACTACCTCTGCTGGGCAATAGAGTCCTTCTGTTAAGGAAGTTGACTTCGAACGAGCCGTAACTGTTCGGAAAGAGAGTGGAATCGATGTTGATCGCGTGCATCCAGCGCTTCATCAATCAAGCGGACTAAACGTTCTTCTTCCTGCCGATTGACCGTGACCGCGATGAAATGTGTCGCTTCATCTGCTAAGCGCGGTTCAACAGCAACTTCTGGGCGAAACGGATTTTCTTCTAGTAAAGACAAATACTCGTCATCCATCATCATACCTTGGAAGTTCAACTCGATATAGACATCTTCCGAGGTCAGGCGGATGTCATGATACGCTTTTTCTGGATCTAACGTCGTGACATCCCCTTTTTTGAAGAGAAACGGTTCTGCGTCGAATCCGTATGTCGTCATGATGATTGCCTTCGGAGCGAAGGTCGCATTTTGAACGAAGTGTACTTGCTCGAGTTTTGCCTCATTGCGCAGCCAATAATCGATGATCCATTTCGCTTCCCGTCGCTTTAACGTGTAATAGGTCAAGATGCGGCGTAAGAATCGCTGCTTTCTCTCTATCATCTCAATCCTACTCCCTTCTCCCGTGAAGTCATCCATCCATTCGTTCAACATAGTCGACGAGTTCGTTATCTTCTGGTGTCAACTTAGCAGCGCGGCGGAGAAGACGTTGTCCCTCTTCACGCCGTCCTTCCTCGACGAGTGCGAATCCATACTCTTTCAAGAAGAGCGCATCTTCCGTGAATGCACCTTCGACTATCGCATAATTCTCCATCGCTTGTGTGTATTCCTCTAAGGCATACAAAGCGCGTGCCCGGTACCATGTTAGAATCGGAGCCGTGACGTGTTCTTCGATGGCAGAGATCGTCTCGATCATCGCTTCGTGGTCCTCGTCTTCAGCAAGTAACGACAGCAAACGTTCCGCTGCGACGATCGATTCCGGATTCAAGGCAAGCGCCTCACGTAGCGCTTGGACGCTTCCAGCGCGATCGCCGAGTTTTAGAAGGAACAAGGCTTCCATCGTCCGCAACTCATCATTGTAATCGTCGCGCTCCATTCCTTGTTTGATGACGTTCAGTGCTTCTTTTGTCAAACCAAGTTCGGCTTGGCTTTCCGCATATGGTACGTACGCCGACGTATAGTCCGGATCCTGTGCAATCAATTGCTGGAATGTCTCGACCGCTTTTTGATGTTGACCGACACGGTGAGCCGTCATCGCAAGACCAAACAGCGTATGCAGGTCGGAGCGTTCTGCGACAGCACGTTCGTACAGTGGAATCGCATCTTCAAATTGTCCTGTCATCGCGAGTGATTCCGCGTAAAGGGCATCGAGCGGCAATTCAGCACGTAACTCTGGTCGCTCCGCGATTTCGGCGAATAACGGTACCGCCTGATCAAACGCACCGAGCGTCATGTAGAGCTCAGCCAAACCGTATGCCAGTAACGGTTCGTCCGGTGCAAGGTTACGCGCTTCCTTTAGCTTCGCTAACGCTACTTCGTCAAGACCTTGCGACTGATAGAGGTCAGCGAGTAATACGAGAGAACGTGGACCATATTCCGTGTCCATTGTGTCGACCTGTTCGAGGACGGAGATCGCTTCTTCTTCGCGATCCAAATCGATATAACATTCTGCTAGTAACAAGGCTACTCCCGCGTTACCCGCATATTCGACGTAAAGCGGCGCCAAGAGATCGACCGCTCGGTCAGACAAACCGAGTTCGATATAGAGATCGGCAACAGCGAGGCGGTCCTCATCCGTTCCTGTCTTTTCGAGTTTTTCTAATGCTGCTAACGCTTCTGAGGTGTGACCATGTTCTAATTCTTCGATGATGCCATTCAATAGTTGTTCATTCAAGGCAAACGCCCCACTTTCTGTCATCCGCCTATTGCTTACTCAGATTGGTCGGATTGAAGTTTCTTTAAATCATCATAGAACGTTGGGTAGCTGACTTCAACTACTTCGCGTCCATGAACCATAATTTCTGGATTGATCGTCGCCGCGATCGTCAACATCATCGCGAGCCGGTGATCACCTGCACTGTCGACTTCCGCTGCTTGCAGAGGTGTCGGTCCTTCGATGATCATGCCGTCATCCGTTGCCTCGATGTTCGCTCCAAGACGCTGTAATGCCGTCACGACGGTCTCGATCCGATCCGTTTCCTTGACACGAAGCTCTTGTGCATCACGAATGATTGTTCGTCCTTCCGCTTGCGTCGCAAGCAAAGCGAGTAACGGAATCTCATCAATCAAGGATGGAATCTGATCACCTTCGACCGTGATTGCTTGTAACGATGTCGTCTCGACGGTCACATCTGCCGTCTCCTCTCCACCGTCTTCTGAACGATGATTGATTTCGACACTTGCACCCATCTGGCGTAACGTCTGTAAAAAACCAATCCGTGTCGGATTCATCAAGACGTGGGTCGTCGTGATGCGACTATCCTGCCCGATTGCTGCTGCCGTCCACCAAAACGCTGCTGACGATGGATCGCCTGGAATGTCGAGTGACGTTGCTTGTAAGCGTACAGGACCTTGAACACGAATGTGCCGACCATCCTCGCGTTCATCGATCGCTACGTCAACACCGAACTGCGGCAACATCCGTTCCGTATGGTCGCGTGACAGGATCGGCTCGATGACTGTCGTCTCACCCGTCGCACGCAGACCTGCGAGCAACACGGCACTTTTCACTTGTGCACTTGCGACTGGCAACGTATACGTCGTTCCGACAAGCGGCGTTCCTGTGATGTGAAGCGGCGCCGTCTCACCTGTGATGTTCGCTCCGAATAAGGCAAGCGGTTCCGTGATCCGTTTCATCGGACGTCTACGCAAGGAAGCGTCGCCATCGAGTGCATACGTCGCTTGACCGCCTGCTAGGATACCGCTCAAGAGACGAATCGTCGTCCCCGAGTTTCCGCAATCGATCGTTGCTTCTTGGAATGTATCCGTTCCGGTGATCCGAATTTCCTCTGGTGTTCGATCGATCTGTGCACCGAGCGCCTGCATCGCTTCTAGTGAAGCAAGACAATCGGCCCCTTCAAGTGCGTTTCTGACACGTGTCGTTCCCTCGGCGATTCCGCCGAACAGGAAAGCACGGTGCGTCATTGATTTATCGCCAGGTACTTGTACTGTTCCTCTTAAGCCCATTCTAGACACCTCACTGTTTGATTGAATGCTTGACGCAATCGTTCTTCGCTGATCGCTTCTAAAATGAAGCGCCCTTCTTTTTCAAGGACGAATCGAATCGTTGCTTGGTGGTTCTTCTTGTCGCGACGCATCAGTTCAAGGTAGGTCTTAAACGATTGTCGATCCGGTAATTCCGTTCCAAGACGATGGAGCAATTGCCCAAGCTGCTTCGCCTGTTCGTCATTTCCTTCCAAGAACTTGACGAAGACGAGTCCGATCCCTACTGCCTCGCCATGCGCAAGACCAGGACTCGCATATTCAACGGCATGACCGAATGTATGTCCATAGTTCAAAAAGGCACGCATCCCTTGCTCCGTCTCATCTTGTTCGACGATATCCCGTTTCACATTAATACCTCGTGCGAGCCAGTCTTCCAAATCGAGTCCTTTGACAGCATCCAGCGAAATATCGAGTAACGAATCCGCAAATGATGGTCGCGCAAGGAACCCATGCTTGACTAACTCAAAGAAGCCACTTCGCCATTCCCGGTCTGGTAATGTCTGAAGGAGCGTTAAATCATACACGACACCACTTGGCTGATAAAATGCACCGACTAAGTTTTTACCGAGGGAGAGGTTAAGACCAACCTTTCCACCAACACTTGAATCGTGCGCTAACAGTGTCGTCGAAATTTGAATGAACGGGATGCCGCGCAAAAAGGTTGCCGCGACGAATCCCGCTAAATCACCAATCATTCCACCGCCAAACGCAAGGATCAGGCTATGACGTGTCATCCCATACCGAACCCCTTCTTCGAGTAGAGCGCCATAAACGGCAAGCGACTTACTGTGCTCCCCAGGCGCAACAGTGCTGATATGAACGTCGATCGACGGCGATGCATCCGCTAACGCATCCTGCAATCGATCCATCTGCAAGTGATGTACCGTTTCATCCGTGATGACCCAGATGCGGTCCGCCTCGTTCAGCGCTGAAAGATGCGATAACCGGGCTAATGCCCCATTTCCGATAAGTACTGGATATGACGTGTTCAACCGGATATCAAATTCGATCAAAACGTCCGAACCTCCTCTTTATAAGCGGCGACGGCAGCCTGAAGACGATCGAGTGTCGATGTCCCGAACATTTCAAGGATAGCGACCGCAATCTCAAATGCGACGACGGCTTCTAGAACAACCGATGCGGCTGGAACGGCACAGGCATCACTTCGCTCGATTTGTGCCGTGAATGCTTCCTTCGTCTCGATATCGACTGATTGCAGTGGACGATAGAGCGTCGGAATCGGCTTCATCGCAATTTGGACGCGAATCGGCATGCCTGTCGACATCCCGCCTTCGATTCCGCCTAGATGGTTCGTCCGCCGATGATATCCGGATGCATCATGAACGATTTCATCTTGGACGGTACTCCCCTTGCGACGACCAAGTTCATATCCGTCACCAAAACCGACTGATTTCATCGCATTGACGCTAATGACAGCTTGTGCAATCCGGCTGTCGAGCTTTAGATCGTTTTGGGTGAAGGACCCGACGCCTGGCATCATGCCTGTCACGACGACTTCGATTTCACCGCCGAGTGTATCCCCTTCTTTTTTGGCCGCATCAATTTCCTCCATCATCCGTTGTCCTGCTTGTTCGTCAGCACATCGAACGGGTGAAGCGTCAATCGTTTCCTGATGTTCGACGGGATCCTTCCACGGTGCATCGATGCCACCGATCGACCGTACGTGCGAGAACACTTCAATCCCGAGTTCATTCAGTAATTGTTTAGCGAAGGCGCCGACGGCAACACGTGCTGCCGTCTCACGAGCGGAAGAACGTTCTAGTACATCGCGTAAATCGCGATGACCGTACTTCAATCCACCAACGAGATCCGCATGTCCAGGACGTGGACGCGTCAACGTCCGCGGGCGCTCCAACTGTTCTTCGAGCGGTTCCGCTTGCATGACTTGTGTCCAGTGCGTATGATCCTTATTCTCGATGAACAAACTGATTGGTGATCCCGTCGTATATCCATGACGAATCCCACCACGTGCATCAATTTGATCCTGTTCGATTTGCATGCGTCGTCCGCGTCCGTATCCGCCTTGGCGACGTGTCATTTCACGCTGGATGGCTTCGAAATCAATCGTGAGTCCTGCTGGCATCCCATCGATGATGACGGTCAACCCTTTTCCGTGTGATTCTCCTGCTGTCATGTAACGCATTCGCTTCATCCCTTCCTGTTTAACCGATTTTTTCGTAAAAGAAGCTCTGTTTCATCTTTAATCCAAACCGTTCGGGCTGGAAAATTTGTTCCGTTCCACCAACGAATAGGATTCCGCCTGGCTTTAAGGCCTCGACGAACGAACGATAGACGTGCGCTTTCGCTTCTTCTGTAAAATAAATCAGCACGTTGCGGCAGATGATTAAATCAAACCCTGTATCGTACCGGTCTCCTAACAGATTATGTTTACTGAAACGAACGAGTCGTTTGATTTCTGGAACGACTTCGAACGTTTGCTCTTGCTCGATGAAATATTTCTTTTTACGCGCTTCGACGACTTCATTCAATGCAGAAGCTCCATATCGACCAAGCTTGGCTTTTTCAAGAACGAGTTCATCCAAATCCGTTGCTTGAATCGTAAAGGCGGATGGATCGAGCCGTTCACTTAAAATCATCGCGAGAGAGTATGGTTCTTCTCCGGTCGAACAAGCTGCGCTCCACGTCCGGATTCGTCCATGTGCTCGCGACTCTAGGATCGGTAAGATATCTTGTTCCAATTGTTGCCAACGAATCGGATTACGGAAAAATTCACTGACATTGATCGTCATCCGGTCTAAAAACTCGTCGTATAACGATGTGTCCTTATCCATTGCCTGCATATAAGAAGCAAATGTACTATATCCTTTTTTGTCACGTAACGCCGTCAATCGCCGCTTCATCTGTGCTTCTTTATACTGACCGAGATCAATCCCTGATTTGGTCTTGAATCGTTGAATAAAAAGTTCATAATCTTCCAATTGGCACACCTCGCTCACTCTCGATATCGAATGGTCATTTCCATGACCGGTTCAACTTATTTTCTATAGTAGCATAAAGCTATAGGCATTCCAAAAAGCAATTAGACAATTGGGTCATTCCGTTTTACAAGAACACGACAAAAGGGATTCGATCAAATCGAATCCCTTCCCCGTTGTCTTTCTATTCATGTATTACGCGTTGACTGGTTGTCCTTGAAACCAGAGGGCAAGCTCACGCTCCGCACTCTCGACACTATCCGAACCATGGATGACGTTCTCGCTCATCGTGTTCGCGAAATCACCACGGATCGTTCCAGGTGCTGCTTCAAGTGGTTTTGTTTTCCCAATCATCAAACGCGAGACGGCAACGACGTCTGTACCCTCGACACGAAGTGCAACGACAGGACCCGATGTGAGGAAAGTGACCAACTCTCCAAAGAACGGTTTCTCCGCATGCTCTTCGTAATGTGCTTTTGCTAGCTCTTCTGTGACGTTCATCATTTTCATTTCACGAATGATGAATCCTTTGCGTTCGATCCGTCCAATGATTTCCCCAATCAATCCACGTTCTACGCCATCCGGTTTGACCATCAAAAATGTCTGTTCCATCTCTAGTTCCCCCTATGAAATGCTTTTAGAAAAGCGCTTACATAGTCAGTTTACTGGCTTTTGAGAAGAACAGCAAGAAATTTTTGACAATCTTTATCCTTTTCGTTTTCCAACGTAGCGTGCGACTTCTTCAAGCGATCGTTTAGCAGAGGATTTAGGTAATGGTTCGAGACGTTTGATGGCACGATGGATATAATGATCGACTGTTTGTTGCGTTCGTTCAAGAGCTCCTGAAGTTTGAAGAAACGATAATAAGGGTGCGACTTCTTCATGTGTTGGCATACTCTCGATTTTTGAAAGACGTTCATAAAAGACAGCATCTTCTGCACCATAAAAGACAGGTAACGTTTTGTGTCCATGACGCAAATCCTCTGCTACTGGCTTACCAAGTTCTGTGCGATTCGCTGTGAAATCAAGCAAATCGTCAGCAATTTGAAAAGCAAGTCCGATATCTCGTCCAAACAACCGTAACGCTTTCGTATCGGCTGCAGAACAGTTCGCAACAATTGCACCAAGGTGACAACTCGCTTCGATGAGAATAGCTGTTTTTCGTTCAATCCGTTTGATGTAGCGTTTAATTGACTGTTCCCAATCATATTGGTCATAGATTTGTTCAATCTCACCTTCGCAAATTTCACGCATCGTATGGACCATCACCTGGACAAGTTCCGGCTTTCCGACTTCACCGATCAACCGAATCGCCTCACCGAACAGATAATTCCCGGAATACAGCGCTACTTCTTCATCGAAATATTGCATGACGGTCGGTTTTCCTCGTCGTAGTTCTGCGTCATCAATGACATCGTCATGGACGAGTGATGCCATATGGACGAGCTCAAGACTTGCCGCCACACGAATCAGCTCATCCCGATCTGCCTCACCGAATTTAGACGCTAACAATACGAACGCCGGTCGAATCCGTTTTCCACCAGCCTTCAACAGTTGCTTTCCAGCCGCATCAATCGTTGGTTCCTCAGAAGCGATATGACTGATCAGAAAACGATCGACTAAATTAACTTCCTTCGTGACATCACGGTATATGGAATGCAGTGACATCTCACCACTTCTTCCCAAGGTGCATCGCAGCAGCCCCACCCGCGAATGCTTTGACTTCCACTTGCATGAAGCCTGCCTGTTCGAAGAGTTGTTTCAGTTCGACGCGGTCGAGGAACACTTCCGTCGATTCTTGTAGCCAGTTGTATTGATCGTATGATTTCGCAATCAATCGCCCGACTTGTGGCATGATTTTTCCGAAATACAATGAATATGCTTCGCGGAAAATCGGTGCAGTCGGTTGACTCGTCTCGAGACAGACGACCGTTCCACCTGGTTTTAAGACACGATGCATCTCTTTGATGACCTGTAGATAATCCGGTACGTTTCGTAGACCAAAACCAATCGTCACATAATCGAACGAGTTATCACCGAACGGTAGATCCATAGCATTTCCATGAATCAATTCGATGTTTTTCATATCGAGCGCTTCTACCTTCTCCACGCCGACTCTTAGCATGTTTTCTGAAAAATCAAGTCCTTTGATGACACCTGTCGGACCGGCTGCTTTCGCTAGTTGAATCGTCCAGTCCGCTGTTCCACAACAAAGATCGAGACATTTAGCGCCCGGGAAGACTTGCATCCGGCGCATCGTCTCGCGTCTCCATAACTTATGCAGTCGGAAGCTGATGACTGAATTCATTTGATCATAGTTCGTTGATATCGATTGGAACACTTCATATACTTTTTTTTCTTTATCTTTTGCCTGCACACCGCTCACCCTTTCCAAGATCTCATGCTACCGCCATCTGCTCGAGATGCGATAACAGTAATTTCTGTGCGACCAGATCCAATTGTTCTGCCTGTTGTTGAATGATCTGTCGCCCCTGTCGTGTCAGCCATTCTCGTTTCGTGATTGCCGCGAGTCCTTGCATTAATCCGAACTCTGCTGTTAACCATAAGAGAACCCGTTCTTCCGTCGATGCATAATTCATTTCGTGAAGGGCACACTTTGCTTCGTTGACCCGTTGAATCGTCCGTCCGAGTGAAACGAGAATCTCTTTTGGTAACCCAGCTAGCTGTTCGAAAAAGTAGCTCGAGAATAAATCCCCTGCTAATACAAGCAACTGTCGCTCCTTCGAACCGCGTAGCGTTTCATTGACACGCTCATGCAGACGTAGCGCTACTTGTGCGAAATGAATCGCTTTGACGAGTGCTTCCGTATCCAGCGTGTCATGTTGAGCGACATCAATCAACCAACTGATCTGTTCACGATCGATGGAAGGGAAATCCACATGTCGAGCCAATCGTGTCGTTTGTTTAGTGGTGAGTGCAGTGATGATTTCATCCACGCGCAGCTCATGTTGTTCCATGCTTTTACCCCCCGATCTCCAGTGCCATCTCGTTGATGGACGTTCTTCTTTTTTAATATACCATAATCGGCGGGCTTTCACGCTTCTGAATGTCCACAAAAAAGCCGCCCGAGAAAATCTCGGGCGACTATGTAGCCGGATTACTTCACAGCATCTTTCAATGCTTTACCTGGTTTGAAGGCAGGTACTTTGCTTGCTGGAATCTCGATATCTTCTTTCGTACGTGGGTTGCGACCTTTACGGGCTGCACGCTCACGGACTTCGAAGTTACCAAATCCAATCAATTGGACTTTCTCTCCAGACTGAAGTGTCTCAGTGATCGATTCGAATGTTGATTCAACAACTTTCGTCACGTCTTTTTTTGTAAGACCTGATTTTTCGACGACTGCTTGAATGAGTTCAGTTTTGTTCATTACTTTCACCCCCTCCCAATCACTTCTTCGAGGGTAATCATACCCCATAAACGTTGCTATTACAACATTTTCGTGTAAATAACGTTCAATTTTCAGATTCTTCGCTCGATTCCTCTGAAAACACAGGTTCGCCTTTTTCGTTTATCGTGTAGCTTTGAGAATAGGCAGGGACAAAAGGTTGATCTTCATAGAGCAAATACCGAATATCCTGACCGACTTTCGGCTTTTTCTTCGCAGTTTGAACAGCTTTCTTCAACTCAGGTAAATAGTTGATGAAGAGGCGTCCTTGACCATCGACATAGATCGACAACTTTTCATCTGAATACGGACTTGGGACAGTCGGTTCTTTTTTGATGAATAGTTTTTTATAGTCAAGCGTAAACTGGTTTTTTCCGAACGATCCTTTAAACGGATACTTTTCGTTCTTCTTCCGATACGCATCAATCCGAACTTGGAGCTTCTGTAACTCTTCTGCAACAAGTAAATCCATCAACTTAACAGTCGGTTTCGTGTCGACATCGACTAACAGATAGATGAATGTTCCTCCACCTTCAAAACTGTTCGATGGTGGATCACTCATATAACGCGGAATGAGCCGCCCTAATTCGATTTGATAACGCTCCATGAGCGGAGTATCTGCTTCCATCGTCTTGATGGGCAAAACACCCGTGTCTTTTTGATACGCATCGACAGCATCCTGTACGGTACGCAACTGTTGCGGATACGGTACGCGGTTCGACGGTTTCTGACTGTCTGGAAACAGACAACCCGATAACAACGTCACCGGAATGAGCATGAGGATCACGAACCACTTCTTCATGCGCTTGGCCCCGCCATGACAATGAATACCATGATGATCGACGCAACGATGAAACATACGAATGCCAAAGTCGATACGAGAACCTGCCATATCCCCTTCAACTTCGTCCGACTGACCGTGACCAGCAAGACACTGATCGCAAAGAGTCCAATGCCAGCGAACGAGATCCACATTTTTATTAATCCTGGACTCAAGGTTTCCACCCCACTCCGTTAATCTTTCGTCGTGAAGAGATGCTCGATCTCATTTTTCTGTGGTCGTTGCATCAACTTTTTGACTTCTTCTTCCGGTGTATGACCGTCAAAGAGAACATGGTAGAGGGCGGAAGTGATTGGGAGTTCACACTGTTTCGTCTCCGCCAAATCATATGCCGCTTGAGTCGCGCGAACACCTTCGACGACCATTCCCATGTTTTCTAGCACCGTCTCTAATTTTTCGCCGCGACCGATGGCATTCCCCGCACGCCAATTTCGACTATGAACCGA
Organism: Exiguobacterium sp. s78; assembly: GCF_018618985.1. Taxonomy (NCBI): domain Bacteria; kingdom Bacillati; phylum Bacillota; class Bacilli; order Caryophanales; genus Exiguobacterium; species Exiguobacterium sp. s78. The sequence goes on along the minus strand of NZ_JACSNB010000001.1, from coordinate 998,732 downwards.
TGTACAAGTAACGATCAAGTCACCCATTCCTGTCAATCCAGTGAACGTCATCGGGTTAGCTCCAAGCATCGTACCGAGACGTGCGATTTCGACCATTCCACGCGTAATCAATGCTGCTTTGGCATTGTCCCCGTAACCGAGACCATCCGTCATACCTGCGGCAAGCGCAATGATATTTTTGAGCGCCCCACCGAGCTCAGCTCCAATGATATCCGCATTCAGATAGACGCGGAAGTTTTCATTCGTAAACAGCTCCTGCACACGACCAGCCTCTTCTAAATCATCCGATGCGATGGTCACTGTCGTTGGTTTACGTAACGCGACCTCTTCAGCATGCGATGGACCCGTCAAGACACAAACCGCTTTGCGTTTCGCAGGATCGACCTCTGCTTCGATTAATTCTGACAACCGAAGATGGGTCTTTGGCTCGATTCCTTTTGACGCATGAATCAGAACGACTGGTTCCGTCAACAATTCATTCAATTGTCGGGAAACCGAACGAATCGCAGAGGACGGTGTGACGATCAAGATATGTGTTGCGCCTTCAACCGCCACTTTAAGATCCGTCGTCGCCTTCAATGATTGTGGTAACATGACACCCGGCAAAAATTGCGCGTTTTCATGATGTTCATTGATGCGGTCGACAGTTGTTTGTTCACGACCGTAAAGCATGACTTCCTGATCATTATCGGCTAGGACGAGCGAGAGCGCCGTTCCCCAGCTTCCCGCTCCGATGACAGCGATTTTGGTCATACTGACTCACCCCATTATTGTTTTTGACGAGCTAAAATCCGGATTGGTGTACCTGTAAAATCAAATGCTTCCCGAATCCGATTCTCAAGATATCGTTTATAAGAGAAGTGCAGCAATTCTGGATCATTGACGAACAAGACGAACGTTGGCGGACGTGAGGCGACTTGAGTCGCGTAGTTGATCCGAAGACGAACGCCTTTATCCGTCGGCGCTGGGTTCATCGCGACAGCGTCAACGATGACATCGTTCAAGACGCTTGTCTGAATCCGTTGTGCATGGCTGTGCGCTGCTTGTTGAATGACCGGTAGCAACGTCTGCAAACGACGTTTTGTTTTCGCTGAGACGAAGACGATGGGTGCATAGTCAAGGAAACGGAATTCTTCCCGAATCTCTTCTTGCATCTTTTTCATCGTCTTATCATCTTTTTCGACAGCATCCCATTTATTGACGACAATGATGACCGCGCGACCTGCTTCGTGAGCATATCCCGCCACTTTTTTATCTTGCTCGATAATGCCTTCTTCGCCATCAAGCACGACACAGACGACATCTGCCCGTTCGATTGCTTTTTGAGCACGCATGACGCTGAAACGTTCTGTTGATTCATAGACTTTCCCGCGTTTTCGCATCCCGGCCGTATCGATGATGACGTATTCTTGCTCATCTCGCGTAAACGGTGTATCGATCGCATCGCGTGTAGTACCAGCGATGTTTGAAACGATGACACGTTCTTCACCGAGAATCGAGTTCGTCATACTTGATTTCCCGACGTTCGGACGACCAATCAAGGCAAACTTGATCGTGCTTTCGTCATATTCTAATTCTTCTTTATCTGGTGCGAGTTCAAGGACACGGTCGAGTAAGTCACCTAGACCAAGACCATGTGTACCAGAAATCGGGAACAAGTCTCCGAATCCAAGGGAGTAAAATTCATACATTAAATCACGCATTTCAAAGTTATCGACTTTGTTGACAGCTACGACGACTGGTTTGTTCGAACGGAATAACATGTTCGCGACTTCCTCATCCGCTGCTGTGATTCCTTCGCGTCCGTTCACCATGAAAATGATGACATCCGCTTCATCAATGGCGAGCTCCGCCTGATGACGCATCATTTGAAGTAGGGGCTCATCCCCGACTTCGATTCCACCTGTATCAATCAAATGAAAATGACGATTCAGCCATTCTCCAGTTCCGTAAATACGGTCGCGGGTAACGCCTGGCTTGTCTTCTACGATTGAAACCCGATCTCCAATCACCCGGTTAAAAATCGTCGACTTTCCGATATTTGGGCGACCTACGATCGCCACGACTGGAATTGCCATCCCAACACCTTCTTTCTCTTCTCTCGCTTCATAGCCGTTCTATTGTATCAAATCAAACTGTCATATACCATAACAAACCGCATATAAAAAGCGGACACGCTTGTGTCCGCTTTGTGTCATTGCTTATTCTTTCTTATCAGAATCGTCCTCAGTCAAGTCAGCGACCGAGAATCCTTCTGATTGATTCGTATAATCTGAATAATCGTCAGCGGATGATTCTTCCTCTTCAAGGACACGTGTTGATAGCGAAATCTTATGCTCATCAAGACGTACTTCAAGTACCTTTGCCTCGATTTCCTGTCCTTCTTCGAGTACTTCCGAAGGTGAACCGATGTGACGGTTCGCGATTTGCGAAATGTGCAAAAGTCCTTCTACTTGCGGCGCAAGTTCGATGAAAGCACCGAATTGGACGAGACGGCGTACACGTCCTTTGACGATATCGCCAGCTTCGATCTTCCCTTCCATCTGTTGCCATGGACCAGGTTGTGTTTCCTTGATCGATAACTTAACCTTTTCCGTATCACGGTCGACACCAAGTACTTTGACTTCGACTTTTTGACCTTCCGTGACGATATCCGAAGGACGTTCGACACGGTGGTGTGCCATCTCCGAAATATGAACGAGACCGTCAACGCCACCGATATCAACGAAAGCACCAAAGTCCGTTAAACGTTGGACTGTACCTTCGAGGATTTGACCTACTTCTAAATTTTCGAGTGTCTCTTTTTTCTTCGCGTTCAATTCGCCTTCAACGACGGCTTTGTGCGAGAGAATGACACGGTTCTTCTCTTGATCGAGTTCAACGACCTTGACTTCGATCGAACGACCAATGTAATCCGAGAAATCCTCGACATAATGCCGTTCGACGAGTGACGCCGGAATGAATCCGCGGACACCGATATCAACGACGAGTCCACCTTTGACGATGTCTTTGACGACAACTTCAAAGATCTCACCTGATTTATACTTCTCTTCTACTTGCTCCCACGCTTTGAGCGCGTCGATTTCTCGTTTCGAGACGACGACCTCTTCATCCGTGATTTTCTTGACCTTCACTTGTAGTTCATCTCCGACGTTCAGCACGCCGCGAATATCATCGAGATGAAGACTCGATACTTCGCTGATCGGTAAGATGGCTTCTGTTTTATATCCGATATCAATGAGTGCTTGCTTGTCTTCAATTTTCACGACCATTCCGGTAACTACCTGGTCCCGATGAATTTCAAAATCAGGCATATCTTTCATTTCTTCGACCATTCCAAAACAACCTCCTCACGATGAGTACAAGAAACGCCTGACATATGTCAATGCGTTTATCCTGCTTCTAACTTCTTACAATTCTGACTATTTGTCAAGGTATTAAGCGTGATTGAAGTAGACGGATTTGATTTCGTCCATGATTCGGTCAGAAATCGATTTCGCTGCGCCGCGTTGGTCACGTAAATCCGAAATATCAACCGGTTTTCCGATCGCAACGTGCATCCGTTTGAACGGACGGTATGATCCGATGATGGCAATCGGTAAAATCTGCGCATTCGATCGTAAGGCAAAGAACCCGACCCCTGGTTGTGCTGCTGTAAATTCACCTGGCGCAGATCGCGTTCCTTCTGGGAAAATACCGACCGTCTCATCTGAATTCAATAGTTCAATCGTCCGTTTCAAGGCTTGACGATCTCCTTGACCGCGACCGACAGGGTATGTTCCTGCCGCAATCATTAATTGTTTTAAGGCAGGAACTTTGAACAGTTCTTCTTTTGCCATGTAACGTACCGCACGTTTTGGCGGAATCGCACTGACGAGGAAGACCGGGTCCCAGTTCGAACTGTGATTGGCACAGACGAGTAAGGAACCGTCTTTTGGAATGTTCTCCTGCCCCGTTACCTTCACTCGAAAGACTGTTTTGGCAATGACCCAAACGACGAACCGCGCAATCCGGTAAACGGTATCTTGACGTTTCATTTTAAAACACCTTCCGTTAGTTCCATCAAACGGACGACGACATCATCAATCGTCATCTCTGTCGTATCGAGATAAAGCGCATCGTCAGCTTGGCGCAATGGTGAGACTTCACGCTCACTGTCTCGTTTATCACGTAACGCGATCTCTTCTTGAAGAATCGTGATGTCACTGTCCATCCCACGCGCGATATTTTCGCGGTGTCTTCGAGCTGCACGCTCTTCCACAGTTGCCGTCAAAAAGACTTTTAATTCTGCATCCGGCAATACGACTGTGCCGATATCACGTCCATCCATGACGATCCCACCGCGTTCAGCTAATTTCCGCTGTGCCGTGACGAGCGCAGCCCGAACTTCTTTTTGGCGAGCGACGAACGAGACATTATTCGTGATTTCGATCGAGCGAATCGCATCCGTCACTTCGCGATCACCAATAAAGACACGTTGCCCGTTTTCACCTGGTGTTAAACGAATATCAAGCGATTTCATCAATTCGCCGAGCACTTCACCATTGTTGAGGTCAAGCGATTGTTCTAGTGCTGCCAGTGTGACGGCCCGGTACATCGCTCCTGTATCGATATATACATAGTCAAGGCGCGCTGCCAATTGTTTTGCGATCGTACTTTTTCCAGCACCCGCTGGTCCATCTAAAGCGATTTGAATCTTTTTCATCATCCATCCAATCCTTCCATCTTCCCTATGATTGATAGGGATTCATTCTTCCGAACGTTATCATAGCAAAAAAATGCGGTTAGGTGAATGGATTCATGCCCCTTCTTGAACTTTTCATTTGCATTTGATAACAGTGACGCAATACAAGTTCACGACTTCTGTCGGGAATCATCGTAAATTGAAATGCTAATTCATATCGTTCTTCGCGCCGATCAACTCGGACGAGTTCAGCGATGACATCTAACGTACTCGATATGCCCTCACTTGTAGGCAAAATGAATGTCATTTCCACCTCTTCCTCTTTTTGAACCGGTAATTGATCCGACAAGATCATCATCCCTCCAGCCGATAGATCGAGCGTCACCGTTGTAAACGGCTCGAACTGCGTTTTATGAGGGTGTACAGCAACATCGAGTATTTGCGGTACTCGGACGAACTGACGTCGTTGGATGCGTTCGATTTGATCATCCTTCGGTCGTTTCAAAGCATATCGTTGACCGCGAAGTGGATCATTTTGTCGTTCAACGACGACCGTATCAAATCCAAATAATTTGCCCTTCTCCTTAAAGAAATAAAATGAAACTTCTTCTTGCTCTGACAAGATGAATGTTTTGAGTGTCGCGACCTCACTCGGTGCTTCAATCCAAATCAATCGATTCGTCACAGCCGTCACCTTTGAGCGACCTTGTCGATCCTCACTATTCGAAAGCATTACCAAATCCCCGATTTCCATCATACTACTTCGCTCCTACTCTCTATTCGATGCCATCTGAATGTTGTTTTTTTCGTTTAAATCGCCGATTTAAACGATTGGCACCTCGTACTTGAAATAATCCAATCGTCCATAGGATGACCATGAAGACGATCGGCAAAAAAGATATACCACCATTTTCCAATATTAACAAATTAAATAAGATATGCGCAAATACCGGAAGCGCAATCGAGAGCGACAACCAGCGATAAGGATGAGGCGAGAATTTCGCCATCCCCATGAAGAATCCCATGATGACCGCAAACAAAGCATGACCAGATACGGGTAAGAGTGCCCGAAACAGCATATGTTCGACTGTTCCATTCACCATCAGATATAAGATATTCTCAAGCGTTGCGAACCCAAGTGAACAGGCTACCGCATAGATGATCCCGTCGTAATAATCATTAAACCGTTGATGGATATAGACCGTATAAAAGACGACAAACCATTTGGCGAATTCTTCCGTAACAGCTGTTCGAATCAACTGCACCTCTTCACGCCCACCAAATTCGGTCTGGACGATATAGTCGATGAACATCAAGGGAAAGACGAGTAAAATACCGAAAATGAAACTTCGAAGGATATAGCCGACTGGCTCCGATTCATGTTCGTGACGTAGATAAAAATAAGTTAGGAGTGCGATGCCTGGGGCAACTCCGGAGAAAACGATTTGAACCACGCTTCCTCTCCCCCTTTCTTCCTCATTTATAAGAATAAAGGTTTCTTGGAAAAAAGAAAACGTCCTCGTTGTTTCAAGAGGGAAAAAGGTTACAATATGGGAGAACGAATCGAATCCGTCATAGAAAGTAGGTGAAGGTCTTCTGTCTGTAGACAAGGACCCTTTAGCATGAAATCATTATTACTCATTCATACGGGTGGAACGATCGCCATGGCACAGGATCATTCTGGTCATGTCTTACCAAACGATATCAATCCACTCGACGCTTCACTCCCGCGTGCAACAGATATTGCCAACATTACGACGCGTCACTTCGCAAACTTACCTTCTCCGCATATGACACCTGACATCATGTTGCGTCTAGCCCATTTCATCGAGAGTGAGCTCAAGAAGGAACATTACGACGGCGTCGTCATCACTCACGGAACGGACACACTGGAAGAGACGGCTTATTTCTTACATTTGACGCTTGGTGCACCTGTTCCGATCGTTTTGACAGGAGCCATGCGTTCTTCTAATGAGGTCGGATCCGATGGTGAGTTTAATCTGATTACGGCACTTCGTGTCGCTGTCAGTGAAGCTGCGCACGGAAAAGGTGTCCTCGTCGTCTTCAACGGGGAAATCCATTCGGCATTCAACGTCACAAAAACGCACACGTCATCCGTCGATACATTCAAATCCGTTCATTTCGGAAATCTTGGGATGGTAACGAAGGATCATGTCTACTTATTCAATACACCGCTCTTGAAACAAACACATATGGTGACTTCGCTCTCAAAACGGGTCGCCGTTCTTAAAGTCTATGCCGGTATGGAACCCGACCTATTACTTGCTGTGAAACAACTCGGTTATGATGGACTCGTCCTTGAAGTCCTCGGTCAAGGAAATGTACCACCAAGTATCGTGGATGCCATCGCTGAATTGATTACCGTCATGCCGATCGTCATCGTCAGCCGTTGCTTCAACGGAATCGTTCAAGACGTCTACGGATATACGGGTGGTGGACAACAATTAAAAGAACTCGGCGTCATTTTCTCGAATGGACTGAATTCACAAAAAGCGCGGCTTAAACTGATGGTCGAACTCGAAATCGATGCTTCACAACTAGAACTCGAAGAATCATTCCGCGTTGAATAAATGAAAAAAACCTCTTGATCCGGAAATTCATCTTCCAAATCAAGAGGTTTTGTTTAGGCTTGTATCGATGCACCACGTAGCCGTTCAACGAGATGGTTGGCAATGTTTGCACCGTGAAAACGTCCATTTTCAATAAATATTTTATTGGCATCATATCCTGCTGCGACGACACCTGCGATGTAGATGCCCGGGACATTCGATTCCATCGTCTCTTCGTCGTGACTTGGAATACCTGTTTTACGATCAATCGTAATGCCTGTGTCAGCGAACAATCCGACATCGGGTGTGTAACCTGTCATCGCAAAAACAAAATCAGCACGGACGGTCTGTTTATCTCCATCTATTTGATAAACCACCTCTTGCTCCGTAATTTCTTCGATTGACGCTCCAAAAATCATCTTGACCTTTTCCGAACGAACGAGAGATTCGAAGTTCGGCAACACCCATGGTTTGATGGATGGACTATACTCCGGTCCACGGTAAAGGACGGTCACACGTGCTCCCGCTTTTTCAAGTTCAATCGCTGCATCAACGCTCGAATTTTTCCCACCGATAACGACGACATCTTGATCAAAATACGGATGTCCTTCCGTAAAGTAGTGCGAGACATGAGGTAATTCCTCTCCAGGAACATCCATTCGGTTCGGTAAACCATAATAACCTGTCGCAAGCACGACGGAGCGAGCTTCTCGGCTTCTTTTTTCCCCGGAACGCTCCGAGTGGATGATAAAATGATCCGCTTGACGTTCAATCCGCTCGACCGTCTCAAACGGACGAATCGTCAATTGTTTTCGTTTGACGACTTCTCGATAATAGACGAGCGCGTCGAGACGTCGCGGTTTTAATTCTTTATTGATGAACGGTACACCACCAATTTCTAACTTCTCACTACTTGAAAAGAACGTTTGATGCGTCGGATAACGATAAATCGCTTCGACGATATTTCCCTTTTCGAGCACTTCGACGTCTAGTCCCCGATCTTGCATTTCGATCGCTGCCGATAACCCACACGGTCCTGCACCGATTACGATACAATCTAACATTCGAATATCTCCTCTTCCGGTTGCTTTTTTTATATCTTAGCAAATCTCTACCATAGACGAAAGAAATTGCAATGCAAAACGCCCGCTCTTCGCAAAGAAGAAGCGGACGTTCATTATCATATTAGACCCAACCACGGAAACGAGATGCTTCCGCCATCTTCCGGACACCTACCATATAAGCGGCAAGTCGCATGTCGACATTACGCGTCTGCGCTGTCTGATAGACTTGGTTGAACGAGTTCACGAGTACTTTTTCAAGTTTCTCGTGTACTTCCTCTTCCGTCCAGTAATACCCTTGGTTGTTTTGGACCCATTCGAAGTAAGAAACCGTTACGCCACCACTCGAAGCAAGAACATCCGGAACGATCAGGATGTCACGTTCAGCGAGAATTTTCGTCGCCTCGTTCGTCGTCGGACCGTTAGCCGCTTCAACGACGATCGCTGCTTTGATATCGTGCGCATTGTCTTCTGTGATTTGATTCTCGATTGCTGCCGGAACAAGAATATCACATTCAAGTTCAAGCAATTCTTTATTCGAGATCGTATTTTTGAACAATGTCGTCACGGTACCGAACGAGTCACGACGGTCGAGTAGGTATGGAATATCGAGACCGTTTGGATCATGGAGTGCTCCGTACGCATCGCTGATCGCGATGACTTTTGCACCTAAATCATACATGAATTTCGATAAGAAACTTCCGGCGTTGCCGAATCCTTGAACGACGACACGTGCGCCTTCGAGCGAGATACCCTTTTTAGCAGCCGCTTCCCGAATCATGATTGCGACACCTTTCGCCGTCGCTGTCTCACGCCCGTGTGAGCCACCGAGGACGAGCGGTTTCCCTGTAATGAAACCAGGTGAGTTGAATTCATCGATTCGACTGTATTCATCCATCATCCATGCCATGATTTGCGAGTTCGTGAAGACGTCAGGTGCTGGAATATCCTTCGTCGGTCCAACGATTTGACTGATAGCACGGACATATCCACGGCTGAGACGTTCGATTTCACGGAAGCTCATCTCACGTGGATCACAGATGATTCCGCCTTTACCGCCGCCGTATGGTAAGTCAACGATACCTGCCTTCAGACTCATCCAGACGGATAATGCTTTGACTTCAACTTCCGTCACGTTCGGGTGGAAGCGAATTCCACCTTTCGTTGGTCCAACGGCATCGTTATGTTGCGCACGATATCCTGTGAAGATTTTCGTCGAACCATCATCCATCCGTACCGGAATCCGGACTGTCAACATCCGGAGTGGTTCTTTAAGTAATTCGTACATCTCGTCTGGATAACCAAGTTTCCCTAGTGCCTCCTTGACGATTTCTTGTGTCGCTTCCAGTACGTTCTTGCGGTGATTCGCATGTTGTTGGTCAGTGATCATTCCAACGTTCCTCCCCATAAGTGGCATCCCCTATGCCGTTTCCTTGTTCGGATAAAGTATACTCTTTTCTCGAACGTAATGAAAGGGGTTACGCCTATATTTGTAAGCGCTTTCTCACTTCTTTTCCTAGGATATCATTGATTTGGTTGTTTTGTTTGACGATGTCGTTCGATCGCCAGTTCCATGAAATATTCGACCAATTCCGGATATTCGATTCCCACTGCTCGTGCACCGTCCGGGAATAAACTGGTCGAAGTCATACCAGGAAGTGTATTCGTCTCCAAGATGACTGGATTTCCGGATTCCGGTACTAGGAAATCAGATCGCGAGTATCCTGCACAGCCAAGGACTTGGTGCGCTTTAACAGCCCATTCTTGAAGTTTTTCTGTCGTTGTCTCATCCAGCTCAGCAGGACAAATATGCTCCGAACCTCCGATGGCATATTTGGATTCATAGTCATAAAAGGCGTTCTTCGGAATGATCTCGATGACCGGCAATGCTTTTTCTGCACCTTTATGACCGACGACCGGCACTGTCACTTCACGCCCTTTAATGAACTGTTCGACAAGCACTGCATCGTCCGCTTCAAAGGCTTTAGCGATTCCTTCACGTAACATCGTCTCATCTTGAGCAATCGTCAATCCGTTTGATGAGCCTTCTTGTGCTGGTTTGACGACACAAGGAAATTGACCATTCCACTCTACGATTTTTGCTTCGATATCATCTCCACGCTCTAACAGCACATCACGGGCGATCGTAATGCCTGCTTTATCAAAGTGAACTTTCGAACGTGCCTTATCCATCGCTAGCGCTGACGCTAACACACCTGAACCTGTATATGGAATGTCTGCCAGTTCAAGCAATGCTTGTACGCGTCCATCTTCACCAATTTTCCCGTGAAGAGCGATGACAGCCACATCTACATCCAGCTGGAAGAGTTCATGCGCTTGATCAGGGTGGAAATCAACAGCCGTGACCTCATGCCCTTTACTGTTTAATGCTTCCATGATCGACTTTCCACTGTTTAATGAAACCTCCCGTTCTCCTGAAGTCCCACCGTATAATACTGCCACTTTCATCCTACTTCACTCCTTCTTCTTACGTTCAATGATTATCATACCATCCTTCTGACGATGAAAAAATACAAAATGGTGCCACTTCCAGCAGAACACAAAAAGGTGCGGCATCCCCCTATGAGGGAATGTCGCACTTGATGTTTTACATATTAAACTGTTCAGCTATCGTTGCGACGGCATGTTCCGCCTGAATCGTTTTCCCATACTCCGCCATGACAAGTGGACTTTTCGGGCTCGGTTCACCGTATTCAGACAAAATCGTCGTCACCGTCTGCTCGAGCGCCTCATTCATTCGTTCTTGGAAATAGAGATAATAGCTTCCCTCGAAGAAGTAGAGGCTACCACCTGTCTCTGTACGAGGCATATGTCGCAATAATCCATGACTCGCTTGAATGACGTCTTCTAGCGATTGTAGAGCATATAAGACGTGATGGACGATATCAACTGTCATACGGATTTCGACTTGATCGAACTCCTCGTTCATCTCTTCTGGCAAATCGCCTTCACGACGTACATCAACGAGCATCCCGTCATTCGGAAAGAATGTAACGAAAAATTCGAGTGTTCCCGCTGCTTGAAAACCAAAATTCGATTCGGCTTCTTCTAATAGATTACGCAATAAAGCTTGTCCCTTCCCGACAGCCAACGTTTCTGGTCGAACGTCGTGAAGCGATAACTCCTGCTTTGTGATGAAGACACGAAGGTGTCCTTGTTTCATTTGTTCAAACCTCATATAGACTCCTCCAGTCAAAACCGGAAACCTGATGTCTCCGTTCGCTATGAATCATACTATACACCAGTTGTCGGAGTGAGTCGACTTAACCAACTTTTCCAAGATTGATCGTCTGCACCAAGTAAATGTGGACCATACCGTTCCGGCAGCTGATCGACCGCATAACCTCCAAGACCAATCTCAAGATCCGGAAAATCAGCCATCAAACGTGCCAGCGCTTCATCGAGCAACGGTAAATGATCCGATAACGTGCAGGAAAGAATAACGGCTTTCGGTTGCAGCTGGTGTGTGACCGTCACCAAATCCTGAACCGGTATACCGGAACCGAGGAAAATGACATCAAATCCAGATTGTCGTAAATAAAGTGTAAAGAAAAGTAGTCCGAGTTCGTGTTCTTCTTCCGGCGCACAGACACAGACGATTCGTGGTAAGAACGGATTGATCGGCATCTGTAACGACAATGTCGAAAGGCGAGCTCTCAGAAATGCCGTCGCAAAATGCTCGTGCGCAATCGTGATCTCCCCCGACTCCCACTTCACTCCGATCTCATGCAAAAGTGGACCGACGATGTCCTGAATCACTTTATCGAAGCTAAACATCGAGAATGCTTTATTCATGATGTCATGCGCATGTCGTTCTTCAAAGTTCGTCAATGCCTGAAATAACTGATCTCGCAGTTCGACTCCGTAATCGTGCGGTACTTCAGCCCGATTGACAGGCATCTCATACAACTGGATTGCTTTAGAGACAGATAACCCCTCTTTTTGTTTATCGACGATCCAGCGTAATTTCGCGACATCGTTATCACTATAGATGCGATGTCCGGATTCACTTCGATCCGGATCAAGCACCTGATATCTCCGCTCCCAAGCACGAATGGTCGTCGGGTTGAGTCCCACTAACGCAGCGACTGCTTTGATATTATATTTCCCACGATCCATGCATCGTGCCTCCTTCCCCTTCCTTTCTAGTATACGCTGAAAGGAAAAAAATCTCCGTTCACAATGTGCCCTTACATCATGAAACCGATGGAGACGAAGGCGATGATGATCGTGATCATGAGCACCGTCAACGTGATTGCTAACGGATTTTTTCGAAATGGTTGTTTTAATCGCTCGTTTCGAACATGTTCGATACGCGAAGAACGCGGTGGAAGTGACTGATCCTCTTCGTTCTGATGCAACCGTCTCTGATCTTGTTTACTCAATGTTCATCACCTTTTCTTGAAAAATATAAGGATATTGTCTAGTTTACACCGAATCTAGTGATGAAAAAAAGACTTGTTCTAAACGCAATTTCCAATCTACCGGTTGATGCGTCCTTCTCTGCACTGGACTTTCCCACTCAATCGTTCCACATATATCACAACAACGTGGTTGTACGATTGCCTGCTCATCAAAATGATGCAACAACATCGAACGGCGACATTCGTTCCGGTGAATGTAGTCCATCATCTGGTTGATCTCTTGTCGTTTCAATTGTTTACGTTCTGTTTGCCACTGGATGATGCGTTCCTTCGACCACCCATTCTCGAGTTGTGATTTAAGTAAGCGGTATGCCGGATCTTCCGGATTAAAACGAAAACCACTTTCCATCTTGGCATAGGATTCGCCTTGATTCATTCCTTGTTGCAATTGATCGATCCACAAGACGGGCGCATATTGCGTGTCGATCAAGTACGTTTGTAGTTGTTCATCTTGAGCAGCGTAAAGTAAGATCGCAGTCGCCTCTTTACCGTCACGTCCGGCACGTCCGACTTCCTGCATGTAAGCTTCGATCGTCGCAGGCATCGTATAGTGAATGACCGTACGGACGTTACCTTTATCGACACCCATTCCGAACGCACTCGTACACACGAGACAATCAATCTCATCATGAAGAAACTGTTGTTGAACAAGCTGGCGATCTTCTATCGTCAACCCAGCATGATAATAGGTCGCGCCGTCAATGATTTCAGCAATTCGTTCCGCTTCTTTACGGGTTGTCGTATAGATGACGCATGGGCGAACGATGCGTTCCATCCACCGATTGACTGCCGCATCCTTTTCTTCTCGATCCACGCGATCGACAACGTATTGGATTTCTGGTCGGTTGACAGAACGACGGATGATTTGTGGCTCATGCATACGCAGTTGTGTTCGAATATCTTGCTCAACAGCACGCGTCGCTGTTGCGGTTAAAGCGAGACATGGTGGAAGGCCAAGTTCTTGTCGAATGTGACCAAGTCTTGCATACTCCGGTCGAAATTCGTGTCCCCATTGGGAGATACAATGCGCCTCATCGACGACGAAGAGCGCGATATTGATCTGTTTTAGCCGAGCCCGAATCTGCGGCAGCGCCAGTTGCTCCGGTGATAAGTAAAGATATCGTAGATGTTCGAGTACAGATAAGATCTGCTCCTTCTCTTCTCGTGTCTCGACAGAAGTTAATTTAGCGACAGATCGCTCTCCTCTGCGCTTAATTTGCATAACCTGGTCTTCAATCAACGAGAGTAACGGAGACAAAATCAACGTCAGTCCTTCATTTTGTACATAAGACGGAAATTGATAACAGACAGACTTTCCTCCACCAGTCGGCAAAATTGCTAGTGTATCTGTTCCGTTTAGGATGGAATCGATGATTTGGCGTTGTCCAGGTCGAAATGCTTCGTATCCAAAATGACGATGCAATAACGCTTCCATTAAATCCCCTCCCATTTACTACGTGCTAACACCAATCGAATCTGAAAATAAGATATCTCGGATTGCATCTCACTCTTGATCCGCTTCAGCGCGTAAGTTCCGAGTCGCTGTGCAATCTGTCGAACCTCTTCTTGCTGAGATAACGTAACAAAATGATCCAGCGGAAACGAAGGAGCATACATTGCAATCTCAACGAGATGATCTTCCATCGTACTATTTTTTAATCGTCTTCGGATCGCAACCGCTTCAACGGTTAATCCCTGTTGTAATAACTCCCATGTCGTTTGCGCAGACTGGGTCATTTTTGACGTGTGTAGATCAACACCTATTTGCTTTAGAAATGGTGTTTTTTCTAAGTCATCGATGCACTTTCGCCAAGCGATCGTAAATTCGTATTGAACACTCTCCACATCCGTTTTCATCATTTGAGCTAATTGCGGATAAGACCATCCTGCCTGCACGCCAGACAAGCGGTAACTGATTAATGTCGCTTCTCGCTCTGGTAAGCGCTCAAGGAGAACTATCAACTCTTGGTGCATATGATGTAACCATTCTGCTCGATTCGAGATGGTCGGAAGAACACTTTTTACCCATTCACGGATGATGGTTTCCTGTTGCACAGGAATAAACGGCTGTTTCGCTTCCAAACAAACCATCGTTTGAACCAAAAGGCTGAGTCGTTTCCACATCATCTCAGCATAACCACGAAGTTCACCACCTAGTTGATCAATGGTCGCACGATCCGTTTGCTCTACTAGTCGCGCGCCTTCGTACGTCAGTCGCAGTGTCTCTTGCCGCTCAATCCAATTCTTCTGCGCAAGTTCAGCCAAGATTGTTTCGAATCGCTGTTTACTGACTAATACAGTACCGAATACCGACTCTAAATCATAAAAATGAGCATCTTGCAGAGAAGTCGCTGATTTCTTTCCTTGAAAAACATGATAAAGACTGCGGTCAGATCGTTCATTTCGAAGGCGCTGGATCGATTCCAGAAAAATACGCTCGAGTAAAGAAACTTCCATATGTCACGCTCCCTCCTGTTGTATGTCGTTTCCAAATCAAAGATGATATGCTATTCCTGTTTCATCGTTACGTTTTAGAGAGGCCGTTTGCGGGCATGTGATGATATATACATTTTCTGCTGTCACTTGTGCTTCGTCATTGAAATGCAACGATGAGTCCGATACAATGACATATAGATGAGAACAGCGTGTTTCAATAATGTTTTCGTATAGAGAGGAGACCGTTCAATGGCTAAATTTACGATTGTCGACAAAGATACTTGCATCGCTTGTGGTGCTTGTGGAGCAGCGGCACCAGATATCTATGATTATGATGATGAGGGTTTGGCGTATGTCATTCTTGATGATAACAATGGTACTGCCGAAATTCCAGAAGCATTATTCGACGATATGATTGATGCATTCGAAGGTTGCCCGACGGATTCAATCAAAGTAGCAGATGAATCGTTCGAAGGCGATGCGTTAAAATTCGAATAAGTGAATAAAAAAAGATGTTTCCTCGCGAAGCATCTTTTTTTATTGGACTTTTTCTCATTCAATCTATCGATCATCTAAAAAAAACGGATGTCACCAATTGGCAACATCCGGTCTATGATTAGTAAAAATTTAGCGTTTACCTTTGATATACGGTACACCGACAGCTTTTGGTGCATCCGCACGACCAACGACACCAGCAAGTGCTAAGATCGTCAATAAATACGGCGCAATCAACAGATACACTTGTGGAATTTGATCGAGTAACGGCAATTGCTGACCGATGATCGAAATCGCTTGAGCGAACCCGAAGAAGAGGGCTGCCCCCATGGCACCGAGTGGGTTCCATTTTCCGAAGATCATCGCCGCAATCGCGAGGAAGCCTTGACCGAGAATCGTCGTCACACTGAAGTTCAATGAAATCGACGTCGCGTAGACAGCACCAGCAAGACCGCCGAAACCACCAGAGATCATAACGCCGATGAAACGCATCTTCGTGACGTTGATTCCCATCGTGTCCGCTGCCATCGGGTGTTCCCCGACAGAACGTAAACGAAGACCAAATGGTGTCTTGAAGATGATGTACCATGCGACGAACGCGAGAACGATCGCGATATACGATGTGTAGTAGACGTTTGCGAAGAACATCTTCAAGACTGGAATATCAGACAAGAATGGTACATTTTCTTTCGAAATCCGGTTTGGAATCGAATCTGTCTGTCCTTTACTGTAAAGTGCACGGACAAGGAAGATCGCAAGACCAACCGCAAGCAAGTTGATCGCTACTCCAAGAACCGTTTGGTCTGCTCGGAAGAGGATTGCTGGAATCGCAAGGAACAGTGAGAAGACCGCTCCGACGACGATCGCGATGAGCATCGCAAGCCAAGGACTCGCAGCACCTAAGCCCATTTTCGATAAAGTCAATGCCGTGACGACACCTGTGAAGGCACCCATGACCATTAATCCTTCTAACGCGATATTGACGACGCCAGAACGCTCACTGAAAATGCCGCCAAGTGCTGCAATGATTAACGGAGCCGAATAGGCGAGTGCGATTGGCACGATGATATAAAGTACTTCAAGAAAGCCCATTATTGACCGGCTCCTTTCGCTTTTTTAGATTCTTTCTTAACCGTGAACTTCTCGATGACGAGACGAATCGCGTAACCCGAAGCCACGAAGATGATGATGAATGCGATGATGATTTTGATCAGTTCCGGTGGAATACCAATCTGTTGCATCGACAGACCACCGATGTTGAGTCCTGCAAACAGTAACGCCGCGAGAACGACACCGATCGGGTTATTCGCACCTAACAAGGCAACCGCGATTCCGTCGAATCCAACACCTGTGAAGGACGCGTTCAATGTCATGTTTTGGAACGTCCCAAGACCTTCCATCGCTCCAGCGAGACCTGCGAACACACCTGAGATGACGAACGATAAGATGATGTTTCGGTTAACGCCCATCCCTGCATACTCTGCAGCATTTTTATTGAATCCAACTGCTCGGAGTTCATAACCAAGCGTTGTTTTCCACAAAATGAACCAGAAGACGAGGGCAGCGATGACTGCGATGAAAATCCCGTTATGCAATCGTGAAAAATCCGTCATCTCTTGTAAGAACGGTGAAGCAAGGGATGCTGATTCCTTGACTGACTCCGTCCGCTCGTTCGTAATACCGATGACATGACGTAAAATATCATTCGTCACATACAATGCGATATAGTTCATCATGATTGACGTGATGACTTCATGCACATGAAACTTCGCTTTTAAGATACCAGGAATCGATGCCCAAAGTGCACCTGCTAAACCTGCTCCAATTAAAGCAAGCGGTAAATGAATCGCCATCGGTAGATCAAACTCAATCCCGATCCAAACTGCGACCATCCACCCGACGAGAACCTGACCTTCAACCCCGATGTTAAAGAGTCCAGTCCGGAAAGCAAACGCGACAGCAAGACCGGCAAAGATCAACGGAGCTGCTGCTCGCAATGTTTCACCGATGCTGTATGGTTCGCCAAAAATACCATAGAATAACTGATCAAAACCGGCAATCGGATCATACCCGCCGATGACCATGACGATCGCCCCGACGACCATTCCAAGGATGATGGAAAGAATCGGAATGAGGATGCCGTAAAAACGCTCTAACTTCATGAATGACCTACCTCCTCTTTCTTACCGCCGGCCATCAAGAAGCCAAGCTCGATCTCATTCGTTTCTTTTGGATCCAAGAAGGCAACTGTTTTTCCTTCATAAAGAACGGCAATCCGATCTGATACTTGAAGAATTTCTTCGAGTTCGAATGAAATCAACAAGACAGCGCGACCTTTTTCGCGTTCAAGAACCAACTGTTCATGAATGAACTCGATTGCTCCGACATCAAGACCACGTGTCGGCTGTGCTGCAATCAATAGGTCTGGTGAACGATCGACTTCACGCGCAATGATCGCTTTTTGCTGGTTACCACCTGACAAGGCACGAGCAAACGTCTCTGGACTTGGAGTTCGGACGTCGAACTTCTCGATGAGCGTTTTTGCTTTTTCCATGACTTGTTTATAGTTCATGATGCCTGCTTTTGAATACGGTTGTTTGTAATACGTTTGTAAGACCATGTTATGTCCGATTGAATAATCGAGGACAAGTCCATGTTTATGACGGTCTTGCGGAATGTGACCGACACCTGATTCCGTCACTTTACGTGGCTTCAAGTTTTTGATCGATTTATTGTTGAGGAAGATTTCTCCACTATCCGCTTTACGGAGACCAGTGATGGCTTCAATCAATTCCGTTTGCCCGTTCCCGTCGATTCCGGCAATTCCGACGATCTCTCCGGCACGAATGTCGAGATTTAATCCATCGACGGCTTTGATGCCGCGACTGTCCTTGACGACTAGATCCTTGATGTCGAGAACGAGTTCTTGTGGAGTTGCCTTGGAATACTCCGCATTAAAGTTGACTTCACGACCTACCATCATTTCAGCAAGACGCGACTGTGTCATCGTCTCATCGATATCGACCGTTCCGATATACTTACCACGGCGAATCGTCGTACAGCGATCAGCTACTTCCATGATTTCCTTCAGTTTGTGCGTGATGAGGATGATCGACTTTCCTTCTGCGATCAAGCGATTCATGATCTGAATCAATTCTTTGATCTCTTGTGGTGTCAAGACAGCAGATGGTTCATCGAAGATCAAGATGTCTGCACCACGGTACAACGTCTTTAAAATTTCAACACGCTGTTGCATTCCGACTGAGATATCCTCGATTTTTGCATCAGGATCAACAGCAAGACCATACTGTTCAGAAATCTGGCGTACCTTCTCACGTGCAGTTGCACGGTCGATCTTAATTCCGGCACGTGGCTCTGCACCTAAAATGATGTTTTCAGTAACAGTGAAATTTTGAACGAGCATGAAGTGTTGGTGCACCATACCGATTCCAAGATCGTTCGCGACGTTCGGACTCGTAATATTGGCTTTTTCACCACGTACACGAATTTCTCCAGCCTCAGGCTGATACAAACCAAATAAGACGTTCATCAGCGTCGATTTTCCGGCACCGTTTTCACCAAGTAAAGCGTGAATCTCACCTTTCCGAAGCTGGAGCGTGATATTATCATTTGCGACGAAACTGCCAAACTCTTTTCTAATGTTCAGCATCTCAATGACGTATTCCAAGAAAATCCACTCCCATGTTTAGTTTAAAAGGGGGAGCCGCAATGCTAGCGACCCCCGCTTTCATTATTATTTCAGTGACGCTTCGTATTCTTTGTACTCGTCGTCTGTCGCTGGGACTTTAACGTCGCCATCGATGATTTGTTTTTTATACTCTTCGACTTTGTCGAGCGCTTCTTTCGAAACGTTGTCTTTCGAAGGTGCGATATCAACACCGCCGTCTTTTAGACCGAACTCAACAACTTTACCTGCTGGGAAGTTGCCGTCTTTCGTATCTTTTGAGACTTGCTCAACAGCTGTATCGACACGTTTGACCATTGACGTCAATGTGACGTTCTCTGGCATACCTTCTTCGACTTGGTCACGGTCTACACCGATAACCCAAACATCCTCACCGTTTTTCTTACGGTTTTTCGCTTCTGTGAATACCCCTTGTCCTGTACCACCAGCTGCATGATAGATGACGTCGACTTTTTTACCGTACATACCTGAAGCGATCGCTTGTCCTTTTTCAGCAGCGTTGAAGTCTTCTGCATATTGAACTTCGATGTCAGCGTCTGGGTTGACTGCTTTAACACCTGCTTTGAATCCACTTTCGAACTTCTTGATCAAGTCAGAGTTAACGCCGCCGACGAATCCGACTTTATCTGATTTCGTCGTCAAACCAGCAACGACACCAACGAGGAACGATCCTTCGTTTTCTTTGAAGACGATTGACGCGACGTTTGGCTTGTCAACGACCATATCGACGAGTGCGAAGTTGCTCTTTTTGAACTGATCCGCTACTTTACCGATATCTTCTCCCATCAAGAACCCGATACCGAGGATCAAGTCGTATTTAGCACGAGCTAATTGCTGAAGGTTTGGTTGGTAATCCGATTGTTTTGCAGATTGAAGATATTTGTAGCCAGTACCTTCTTTTAGGTCGTTGTCTTTTCCGAACTTCTGGATACCTTCCCAAGCAGATTGGTTGAATGATTTATCATCAACACCGCCTGTATCTGTAACCATACCTACTTTAAAGCCGTCTGATTTGCTGCCGCTACCTGAATCTTTTGAATCGTCGTTGCCACCACATGCTGCAAGGACCGAACTCATTGCTAAACCTGTTGCTGCTAATGCGAGAAGTGACTTCTTTTTCATCTGGAAAATCCCCTTTCGAATATGGTCATACAAAGTTCAAGACTACGTCTAGCACCCGAGGCTGGCGATGAGGAGCGTTACGTAGGTTATGACGGAAAGCGCTTTCAGTATTCATCCTAAAACAATGGCTCACACACGTTTACGGATGACGTGGAAATCAAACTTATCTGCTCGGAAATAGTTCGCTGAAAAAAGAACGGAACGGTCGAGCTCATCATAATGCGTTTGACGCAACGCGAGCAAAGGTTGGTCCGTATGTAATTGTTCAGCGATTTTCGGATCAATACGTGGCTCGATGTGCGTCACGGCATGCGTGACACGTCGTCCAAGTTCTTTTTCTAAAGCATCAAATAATGATGTCGAAGAGGTGAACTGCTCTTCATTTTTAATATAATGGCTTGGAATCTTATCGATACAATAGACGACAGGAACATCCCCTGCGAGTCGGATTCGTTCGATTCGATAAACCAATTCATCCGGACCAAGTTGAAAACGCTCTCGGTCGCGCTCAGTCGGTTGGACCATCTCGGATGATAACACTTCTGATGTCGGAACCATACCTGCGCGCGCAATCATTTCTGTTACGCTGTACAATTCTTCGATTCCAGAAGTAAACGGTGGTCTTGCATTGATAAACGTACCGACACCGTGTTTACGGATGACGATGTTCTCATCTTCAAGAATTCGTAATGCCTCTCGAAGAGTAGCTCGACTGACGCCAAGTTGCTTTGAAAGTTCAAACTCTGAAGGGAGCTTCTCGCCTTCCTTGTAAACGCCGTCATCGATGTCAGACTTGATCTTTTCAATCACACGTAAATAAAGCAAACGATGATCTAATTTAATCGACATGACGCATCTCCATCCTCTATCTAGTTGTAACCAGTGCTCAGACTTCTGACGTATGAGAACTCCAGCCAAGATAAGTATATGACGCCCAACACAATCCTGCAATCATTTTGTAACAGGTTAGAAGTCTGACTTCTGGCGCTTTTGTAACCCTTTTCATAACGCAATCAATAATGGAAGAAAATAGGGCATTCTACCTAAGAATGCCCCTTCTTTTTTCAACGCTTATTGCTCAGGTACTTCGATTTTTCCAGAAACGACATCTGATTTTGCTTTCTCAAGCGCAGTCAACGTCTTCTTCGAAATCTTTTCAGATGGTACGATATCAACTCCATCTTCTTTCAGACCATAACGAATCGTTTTGCCGCCCTCGAGTTTACCATCCTTCGCTGCGTTTGCTGTATCTTCGACTGCACGGTCGACACGTTTGATGACAGAAGTTAATGTAACGTCTTCCGGCATACCCTCTTCTTTTTGGTCTCGGTCGACACCGATGACTGAGACGTTTTCACCGTTTTTCTTGCGGTTTTTCGCCTCTGTGAAGACACCGTTTCCTGTACCACCTGCTGCTGGGAAGATGATATCTGCGCCTTTACCATACATTCCAGCTGCGATCGCTTGACCTTTTTCTGGAGCTGCGAAGTCTTCCGCATATTGGACATCGATTTTAATCTTCGGATTGACGGACTTAGCACCTGCTTCGAAACCGGCACGGAAACGCTCGATGACGTCCATCTTCATCCCACCAACGAAACCGATATGATCTTTTTTCGTCTCCATTGCAGCAACGATCCCTGCAAGATATGCTCCTTCATTTTCCTTAAATGTGATCGACGTGACGTTCTTTCCTTCAACGACGTTATCGATGATTGCGAATTGTGTGTCTTTGAATTGATCAGCAACTGTTTTGATATCCTCATTGAACGTGTTCCCGATTCCGAAAACTAAATCTTCTCCCCCACGAGCAAGACGCGATAGATTCGGTTGATAATCTTGTTGCGATTTAGATTGTAGATAAGAGAACCCTTCATTCTTTTGAAGTTTGTTGTCTTTACCGTATGCTTGCAGACCTTCCCAAGCGGATTGGTTGAACGATTTATCATCGATACCACCCTTATCGGCTACCATCGCAACAGAGAATTGATCTTTTTGATCGGCTTTCTCACCTGAACCACCACAAGCAGCAAGACCAACCGTCGCTACTGACATCATCGATACGATTACCTGTTTCTTCTTCATTTCATCCATCTCCTCTACAATTATGAGAACGCTTTCATTATCTATTTGTGAAAAATACGCTCCCAGCCCTCGTGTTGAAGGTCGGTCACTCATATGACTGAGTATGCCAAAAACACTACTGAAAATCAACAGACGTCTGACAACTATTTTCATGAAAGCGATTTTATTTTTGATGCCTTCATTGATTTTTCCAGTCATTTCTATTTATACAAAATCATCATGTCTTTTTTCATGTATCTCTTCTTTTTTTGAGACATCGGTTCTTATCTATACATTTTCCTAGAAAAGAAAAGGAAGCCTTGGAATATTCCACGACTTCCTTTCTACTCGATTAACGTCCCATGACGCGGCGTGGTTTAGATCCTTCAGATGGACCAATCAGACCGTTTTCTTCTAACGCATCAATAAGACGGGCAGCTCGGTTGTAACCGATGCGGTACTTTCGTTGAATCATCGACGTTGATGCCGTCTCTTGTGTCAGAATGAACTGGACGACCTCATCGTAAAGTGGATCGTCGACCTCTGTTTCGCCCTCTGGTACATCTTTTGGAATCATCGCTTCAACATACTGTGCCTTTTGCTGACTGATGACATGATTGACGACCTTCTCGACTTCTTCGTCCGATAAAAAGGCTCCTTGTACGCGGACCGGTTTGTTCATGCCGTTACCAAGTAACAACATATCTCCTCGTCCGAGCAATTTATCAGCGCCTCCCGTATCAAGAATCGTCCGCGAGTCAGTCGCACTCGATACACTGAATGCGATCCGCGACGGGATATTCGCCTTGATGACACCGGTGATGATGTCAACACTCGGACGCTGCGTCGCAATGACCATATGAATTCCTGCTGCTCGCGCCATTTGTGCAAGTCGCATGATCGCATCTTCGACTTCGTTTGACGCGACCATCATCAAGTCAGCTAACTCATCGACGATGACAACGATGTACGGTAATCGTTGATGCACTTTCTCCTCTGCGTTCATCTTATCAATCAGTGCATTGTAGCCTTCGATGTTGCGCGCTCCGTTTTGACTGAAGATCTCATAACGGCGTTCCATTTCCGAGACGACCTGTTTTAATGCCTGTGCCGCTTTTTTAGGATCGGTGACGACGGGCGCTAAGAGGTGCGGAATGCCGTTGTAGACATTCAATTCGACCATTTTCGGGTCAATCATCATCAAGCGGACTTCATCCGGTCGTGCCCGCATCAATATCGAGACAATCATCCCATTGATACAGACCGATTTACCGGAACCCGTCGAACCGGCAACTAAGACGTGTGGCATCTTATTCAACTTCGCTGTCACCGTCTCACCAGAAATGCTTCGTCCGAGTGCAACGAGCAAACGATCGCTGTCGGATTGGACGCTCTCCGCTCCTAGTACTTCTCGAAGTGATACCATGGCGACTTCACGGTTCGGCACCTCGATTCCAACAGCCGCTTTACCCGGAATCGGTGCTTCGATCCGGATATCTTTTGCGGCTAACGCTAGCGCTAAGTCATCGGCGAGTCCCGTGATTCGACTAAGCTTGATTCCTTGTTTTGGTTCAATCTCGTACTTCGTGACACTTGGTCCGAGATGAATCTTTAAGACTTTTGCTCCGATCCCGAACGACTTTAAGGTTGCAATCAATTTCGTGGCATTGTCCTTCAGTCGTTTGTTCTCGCCGGACAAATCTTTTGATGTCGGTTCTGCTAACAAATCAAGCGACGGCAATTGATAACCGTCTGGTGTCTCTGTCATCGTCAACGGCCCTTGTGTCTCCGCTGCTTGGGGTTCAACGTGATCTGTGAAACCGATGATCGGAACGTCTTGAATGTTGACGGACGGATCTTCTGCTTCTTGTTCCGTTTCGATTGGTTCCTCGACAGTTGCTGGTCGCAACGTCTTCGGTTTTTTCTCACGAACCGGTTTCGATTTCAACTCTTTTTCGACACGAGGACGTGGTGTTCGTTCACGATTGCGAAACTCTTCTGCACGTTCCCGGAGCCCAAGCCACAGCTCACCATAAAACGATGGGCGTAGGATATGAACGGCCGTTCCGATGAAGAACAGACCAATCAAGAAGGCACCCGCGCTCGAAATATAATAAGCTGCGTTTTGATAGAGCCATCCATTGAGAATGCCACGCGGTGCTCCGAGCAATAGATCAATCCAGACGACTGAACCCATCAGTAACATCGACCATGCCCATTTCTGAGCACGCGACGCATTCGAGATGAGTAAAAGTAGCACAGCACCGATTCCACCATATAATAAGGAACCGAACTGACCAATTAACCGCTCTCCTCCATCGGCTAGCGTCAGTCCGACTTTCCCGAACTCCCCGAAAGCGAGAACGAAAGCTAGTAATGAGACGATTGCGATGATGGTCGCATATGTACGATACGCAATCGGCTGACGTTGTTTCTTCGCTGCCGGTCGTTTCCGTGGCGGCGTTTTTTTTCGTACAGGTTTTCGTTTCGTCGTCGCCATACGTCATCCCTCCTGATAAAAAAACGGCTCAGTGGACCAGGTATTGGTCAATCTGAGCCGCTCGTTTGTTAAATCTCCATGATGATCGGAAGAATCATCGGGCGGCGTTTCGTCTGTTCATAGAGATAAGCACTCAGTTTATCTCGAATCAACGACTTCATCTCCGTCCAATCCAATTCTCCGTTTAATTTACCTTGTAGTTGTTTCGCAACGATTCGGTTCGCTTCGTTGATCATATCCTCTGATTCACGCATGTAGACGAATCCGCGAGAGATGATTTCCGGTCCCGAGACGATCGTTTTGTTTTTCCGGCTGATCGTAATGACACAAAGGACGACACCGTCTTGCGATAACAAGCGACGATCACGAAGAACGATGTTTCCGACATCACCCACACCGATTCCGTCGATCAAGACGTTTCCAGCGTTCACTTTGCGTGACATCCGTGCTTTGCGCTTCTCGAACTCAACGACATCCCCATTCTCGATGATGAAGATGTTGTTCGCATTGACGCCAACCGTCTGTGCGAGACGACTGTGTGCCTTTTGCATCCGGAATTCTCCGTGAATCGGTAGGAAGAATTTCGGTTTGATCAAGTTGAGCATCAGCTTCAGATCTTCCGCATGACCGTGACCGGAAACGTGTACTTTCCGTTGGTTGTAAATGACATTCGCACCAGCACGGAATAAGAGATCGATCGTTTTCGAAACCGACTTTTCGTTACCTGGAATCGGCGAAGCCGCAACGACGACCGTATCGTTCAAGCGAATATTGACTTGCTTATGTGCGTTACGCGCCATTCGTGTCAAGGCTGCCATCGGCTCACCTTGCGATCCTGTCGTCAAGATGACGACTTGGTTATCGTCGAGGCGGTTGATGTCAGATAGATCAATCAATGTTTTCTGTTTGAAGCGTAAGTAATTCAGACGCTGTGCCACTTCGACGTTATTGACCATGCTACGACCAACGACCGCTACTTTTCGATTGTTCGCTTCTGCTGCCGCAAACACTTGTTGTAGACGATGAATGTTCGAAGCGAATGAAGCGACGATGACACGACCTGGTGCCTCATAGATGACGTCGTTCAGTTCAGAACCGACGATCGATTCTGATCCAGACATCCCTGGTCGCTCTGCATTCGTTGAGTCAGACAGTAAGCAAAGCACTCCCCGTTGACCAATTGCTGCAATCTTCCCGAAATCCGCCTGTTTTCCATCAACTGGTGTGTAATCGAATTTGAAATCCCCTGTATGGACGATCGCACCTTGAGATGTTTGAATACATACCCCGACTGCATCCGGAATCGAGTGGTTGACCCGGAAGAACGTAATAAAATGACCTGCAACGGTTAATTTCGTCTTGGCATCAATTGGACGAAGATCTGCCTTTTTCAATAAACCGGCTTCTTTTAATTTGTGTTCAATCAAACCGAGCGTCAAACGTGTTCCGTAAACCGGTACTTTTAAGTCACGCAAGACGTAACTGAGTGCCCCGATATGATCCTCGTGACCATGGGTAATGAAAATCCCCTGAATCCGCTCTTTGTTTTCTTTTAAATAACTGATGTCTGGAATGACTTTATCGATTCCAAGCATCTCGTCTCCTGGGAACATTAATCCGGCATCGATGACGAAGATGTCCTCGTCGAGTTCGACGACGTACATGTTCTTCCCGATCTCACCGGCGCCACCAAGAGCAAAGACGCTTACTTTTTCCGTCTTCTTCTTTGACACAACATGACCTCCTATAATTCATATTCACTTTTCGTGAGCCGTCCACTTATCACTATCACTATTCTAGCCGAATTTTCACAATCTGCCAACAATCGGACTAGGAAATCTAAAAAAAACGTCATTCCTGCCACATTACTCCAGGAATGACGTTGATCACGTATTCAACAAATCTTCGACCTCTTCCGTTCGTTTCGCTTTTTCCGAACGGCTTGGACGTTCACCAGCCTTCAGTTCGTCGAGCGAATATCCGAACGTCATCTCAAAATGAGGATAGTCGACGAATCGTTTCCAATCGCCTCCCCATTCGAAACCGAGCGCTTTTCCGATATCCGCGACTTCGCGCCAATCACTTTTCCCTGACCGATTCCCGTCATACTCAAGATCATATGAAATCTGGCCATTCACGAGCTGAACGAAATCGACAGCGAGTCCATAATTATGCATCGATTCACCACCACGTGCATTCGTGACGACTTCACCTGCCTTAGAACGTCCTTGTTCATAAAGCGCATTCTGTTGCTGAATCGAGCGGTATCCTTGCGTAATCTTGATATCGATATTGTAGCAAGAATGCGCCACACGGATCAGATCCTTTGCCCCCGCTTCGACAGCTGGGTGGAGACGCTTCAGGTTCGTCTCGCTTGCATTGATTAAGCGATCTTCTCCCGCTACGTCTCGTGGACAACTATCAATCCCGAGCTCCGGTTGATCCATTAAAATCGTCGGCATCCGATTCATGGATGCCGCAAGAAACAATCCAATCGCAAACATCGTCAATAAAAATACGATCCAACCGAAGATTGTTCCCCGTTTCATCAGCGGCGAAGCTTCTTCCGAAGTTTTTGTAGAATCGGTAACCCAGTCTCAAGCAACAGATAGAGCGGACGATTGAGTACATAATCGAACTCACCGATTTTTTCAATCATCCGGCTGCCCCAACCAGATTTAAAGGCGTAGAGTCCCGCGTAATGATCATCCGGGTCTGTCGAACCACTAACTCCACCGAAGTCATAGGAGAGCGCACCATGTTCTTTCGCATATTGCATCATCGTCCATTGCATCAAGTGGTTCGGCATGAACTCCCGGTACTCGTTCGATGAAGCGCCGTATAAGTAATACGAGCGACGACCAGCAAGCGTCAAAAGACCACCAGACAGGATGATACCGTTTGGATGTTTAGCAGCAATCGTCATCAGTTCTGTCTTCGACTTCTCTGCTTTTTCGATTTGTGCTGTCGTCTGCTCCAAGCGATTGTTTAAGCTTTTTAGCTTCTTCTCGGCCGTCTCTTTCTCGAGCTGACGATGAATTTTCGAGAGTTCCTTGTCAGCTTGAAGTAATAAGGCTTCTGTATTCTCAAGCGCACGAACGACATCGAGTTTCGTCAAAAACAAGACTGCATCACCTTTTGGGTGAAGATGATCGTACAGATTTTCGAAATAATCCAGACCGCGGATTGAAAAACCATCCCTTTCGCCCGTCTCGACCATCAGCTTTGCGAATGTCTTTAGCCCTTCACGATCCGCTTGTTCGCATACGATCCCTTTGCGTTCAGCAAGGCGGACGTTGTAGCGGAACTTCGAATGGAAACCGTCGAAGATCTCTTTTTCTGTCCCTACAAGACTCGTCTCCATCGTAAAGCGTGGTTGCGCGTAGTCAAAACCGCCACCGAAGCCGTTATGTTTGAATCCGAGTCCTTGCATCTCCTGCAACAGACCAGGATATTCTTCCCGCTCGACGTTTGGATCAAATTTAATCGCAATTGCCTTCTGTTGTTTTGCGACACGAATCGCTTCGTCACGAAGGGCGCGAAGTGCGTCCGTATCTGTATAATCGACGACGAAACCGCGCGGTGCATAACAAAGCGTGAACGGTAGCTTCGGTACTTTCTTGAACAAAAGAAGACCAACTCCGGCAATCTCACCGGAAGCCGTTCCGACCGCGATACGTTCATGTGTCCATCCTGTCGCGCTTTTGACTTCTCCCCATGCCGGAAGCTGGAGTAAATCACCTTTGGGATGTGTTTTTACGAATGTTTCAAATTGATCTATGGTTACAACGATTGGTTGATAAGTCACTTCTGTTCCTCCATTTGCCGTATCATCTCTTTGACGATGATTTCCTCATCGAGCGGGAATTTCTCATCCCCAATGATTTGATATTTTTCATGGCCCTTACCGGCTAAGATGACGATATTATCTGGTCGTGCGAGTCGTGCTGCGTAACGCACAGCCTCTTCTCGATCACCGATTTCAACGAACTGATCGTGGGTCATCCCTTTGGCGATACCGGATGTAATCGAATCATATGCTTCATATCGTGGATCATCCGTTGTGATGACAACGGTTCCGGCGTACGTCGAAGCGAGTTCGCCCATTTTTGGTCGTTTCGTCACATCGCGATTTCCACCTGTCCCGATCAGGAAGACGATCTTTTCCTTCGGTACGTCAACGAGTGCTTTCAGACACTGTTCGATGCCGTCAGGAGTATGAGCATAGTCGACATACACGTTATATCCTTCAATCGGCAAGCGTTGCATCCGACCTTTTGCCGGACGGATTGCTGAAATCGCGCCTGCGATCGTTGCTAGATCATATCCGCAAGACAAGAGGATCCCTGTCGCAAGCAACAGATTATAGACGTTGAAGCGACCGATGAAATTCGCCGTGACATCGACTTGTTCTTCCTTGTACAGCATCGTGAACGTCGTTTGTTGAAGCGACTGTTCAATCGCTGTTGCTCGGAGGTCAGCTGCGTTGTCGATGCCGTATGTCATGACACGAGCACCTGTCATCATCTCATACAGCTCACTCGTCGGATCATCCGCATTCAAGACCGCAACTTTCTCTGTCGACAGCCGTTGACCGAGTTGTGCAAACAACAATCCTTTGGCACGCGCATAGTTTTCAAATGTTTTGTGGAAATCAAGGTGATCATGCGTCAGATTTGTGAATCCCGCAACGTCGTAATCGACACCCGTTACCCGACCAAGCTCTAATCCATGTGAAGAAACTTCCATGATGACATCTTGGACATCTTCTTCATGCATCTGATGCAGAAATGCTTGTAACTCGGAGCTTTGTGGTGTCGTATTGCGACTTGGCACGACGCGGTCACCAATCTTGACTTCAACCGTACCGATGATGCCCGTCTTCCGACCAAGGTGCGCTAATATATCACGGACGATCGTCGTCGTCGTCGTTTTCCCATTCGTTCCCGTAATACCAATCATCCGCATCTTTTCAGAAGGATAATCATAGAATTTGCCAGCCAACTCGGCAATGGCACGTGATGTACTACGAACAAGAATGACAGGAATCGACACGTCGACCGGTTGTTCCGCAACGATCGCGACCGCTCCTTGTGCTTCCGCCTGTTTAGCATAGTCGTGTCCATCAACAGTATATCCTTTGATGGCGACGAACAATGTTCCCGGTTTAACATCCCGTGAATCGGTCGTAATGGACGTAACGTCCACTTCTACCATTCGTTCGATTTTTTGCGTCTGTATGACTTGAATCAATTCAGCTAAATTCAACGGTATTCCTTCTTTCTCGACATCGTCATTTCATATGTTTCATCTATTCCGTTCTGCTATCATGCTTCCTCTTCTTCGTCTGCCGGAAGAATATAGGCCTTTGCCGGTTCCTCCGAAAAGATGTGCTCAATCAGCCCTTCGATATCCGATGGACGAATCCGTTCGACATCCGCTAACACTTCTTCAAGTGATGGATGGCGATGTAGATGCAACTCATTTCGGGCGTTTCGATTCATGTGACTCGATGTGCCTTCGTTGCCTAGAATCAGAGAACCTTTCAGCTGTTCAATCCCATCTTCGAGTTCCTTCGTCGATAATCCATCCCGCTTCAAGCGATCAATTTCAGCAGCGAGGACCTGTTCGACCTCTTCGACCGATTCCGGAGACGTGCCGACATAGATCGTGAACGTTCCATGATCGTCAAACGTCGTGTAATAGGAAAAGACTGAATAGGCAAGACCGCGTTCCTCTCGGATTGATTGGAACAAGCGACTCGACATCGTCGCACCGAATGCATTATTGAGTAAGGCGAGGGCAGGCAAACGTGGGTCAACAGAAGGAATCGCACGGAAATTATAACAAATATGAGCCTGTTCCGTATCCTTTTCCTTGCGAATCACACCATTTTGTAACCTTGGCTCTATCGTCTCGCGTGTCTTCGATCGTGATTCGAGGATCGACATCCGCTCTTGAATCTGCGCAATCAACGCGTCTGAGACGTTTCCGGCAACAGAAATGACGATTTGATCCGGAGCATACGCTTCTTCGAGATACCGCCCGATCATCGCTCGATCAATCCGAAGCACACTCTCTTCCGTTCCAAGAATCGGACGAGCCATGACATCCTCTCCGTAAGCCGCAACAGCTAATAACTCATGGACGAGATCATCTGGTGTGTCATCGTACATTTTAATCTCTTCAATGACGACCTTTTTCTCTTTTTCCAGTTCATCCGCGTCAAACGTCGATTCGAGGAACATATCCGCCAACACGTGAAAGGCTTCTCCTGCATGTTCATCTAATGTCTTGACGTAATAACACGTTTGATCCTTACTCGTGAACGCATTAATATTTCCACCAAGTCGATCAAAATAAACCGCAATCTCTTTTGCCGTATGGCGTTTTGTTCCTTTAAACATCATATGCTCGATGAGATGACTGATCCCATGCTCCTCGATCTGTTCCGTCCGGCTTCCTGCTTGAATGAAGATTCCGGTCGCGACGCTGCGTGCTTCCGGCATTCGTTCAACGATCAGTCGAACTCCGTTGTCTAATTGTATCCGTTCGATCATAGTAATTCCTCCAAATATAGGAAACAAGGTGGCTCTCGTTGCATTCTCTGCACCGTCGAGCCACCTTGGATTCATTAGTTACGACGTGGTGGACGTTGTCCGTCACGTGGTGGGCGTGAACCCTGATCCCGGCGTGGCGGGCGGTTCTCACGCTCTGTCTTTTTCTTTTCTTCATACGCTGCACGATCTTCTTCGCTTAAGCCTTCGACGAGCAGGACTTTGTGCGAGGCGTTGACGCGTCCCTTGTCATCGATTTCTGTGACACGGACTTTTAGCTTATCTCCAAGTTTGACGACATCTTCTGTTTGACCGACACGGTTAAGTCCAAGTTCCGAAATGTGGACGAGTGCGTCTTTTCCTTTGAATAACTCGACGAATGCACCGAATTTCTCAACGCGACGGACTGTTCCATCGAACTCTTCTCCGACGACGACTTCACGGACGATATCTTCGACCAATTGACGGGCACGATCGATGCCAGCTTGATCCGTCGATGCGATGAAGACTGTTCCGTCTTGATCGATATCGATCTTGACGCCTGTCTCATCGATGATACCGTTGATGACTTTACCACCAGGTCCGATAACATCACGGATTTTATCTGGATTGATTTTGAGTGTGACGATTTTT
Source organism: Exiguobacterium sp. s78 (assembly GCF_018618985.1). Taxonomy (NCBI): domain Bacteria; kingdom Bacillati; phylum Bacillota; class Bacilli; order Caryophanales; genus Exiguobacterium; species Exiguobacterium sp. s78. The sequence continues at coordinate 966,459 of NZ_JACSNB010000001.1, read as the reverse complement.
GGCGCGTATTGTGACAATTCGACACGTGGTTCAGCGATGACCGTTTGCATATGCTCAAGAATGTGCAAACGACCAAGACGTGCTTGTTCGAGTGCTTCTTCGAGGATTTGACGCGTGATCCCGCCAATTTTCATATCCATTTGCAGAGCTGTGACACCTTCGTGAGTTCCAGCGACTTTGAAGTCCATATCTCCGAGATGATCTTCCATCCCTTGGATATCTGTCAAGATCGAGTAATTGTCGCCTTCCATGATCAAGCCCATCGCAATACCAGCGACAGGTGCTTTGAGTGGAACACCAGCATCCATCATGGCAAGGATCGAACCACAGATTGAAGCCTGTGATGAAGAACCGTTCGACTCAAGGACTTCCGACACGAGACGAATCGTGTACGGGAAATCGACTTCATTCGGAAGAACTGGTAAGAGTGCGCGTTCTCCAAGTGCCCCGTGACCGATTTCACGACGACCTGGTGCACGCATCGGACGTGCTTCTCCGACTGAGAATGGCGGGAAGTTATAGTGGTGCATGAAACGTTTCTCTTCCTTCAGACCAAGACCATCGATGATTTGAGCGTCACCCGCAACACCGAGTGTCGCAACAGACAAGACTTGCGTCTGACCGCGAGTGAACAAACCTGAACCGTGTGCACGTGGTAAGAGACCGACTTCTGAATCGAGTGGACGGATTTCAGCAAGACCACGACCATCTGGACGGACTTTGTCTTCCGTGATGAGACGACGGACTTCGTCTTTGACGAACTTATTGAGAACGCCTGATACTTCTACCAGTTGCTCTGCTGTGACTGACTCGTCAGCTGCATACAACTCGATATATTTTGCGATGACTTCGTTGATGGCAACGTCACGTGCTTGTTTTTCTTCGACTTGAACTGCTTGTGTGACTTCTGCCAATGCTTCTGCTTTCAGGCGATTGACGATTGTCTCATCGAAGCTTGATACCGTGTAGTCGAACTTCTCTTTACCGACTTGTGCGACGATTTCTTCTTGGAACGCGATCATTTCCTTGATGACATCGTGTCCGAGCAAGATCGCTTCAAGCATTGCTTGTTCCGATACTTCCTTCGCACCTGCTTCAACCATGTTGACGGCATGTTTTGTCCCGGCAACTTGAAGGTCGATGTCGCTGACTTCCATTTGCGCTGAAGTCGGGTTCACGACGAACTCTCCGTCGACGCGACCGATCGTCACGCCTGCGATTGGACCGTCGAATGGAATATCCGAGATCGAAAGCGCAATCGAAGCTCCGATCATCGCAGCGACTTCTGGTGAATTGTCAGCATCTGACGAAAGAACCGTCGTCGCGACTTGAACGTCGTGACGGAAACCGTCCGGGAATAGTGGACGGATCGGACGGTCGATCAGACGCGAAGTCAAGATCGCGCTCTCTCCAGGGCGTCCTTCACGTTTGAGGAATCCACCTGGGATTTTCCCTGCCGCATATAATTTTTCTTCATAGTTCACTGTTAATGGGAAGAAATCTAAGTCCTTCGGTTGTTTTGATGCAACGACCGTAGCAAGAACGGCTGTATCGCCGTAACGAATCAATGCTGCTCCGTTCGCTTGTTTTGCTAATTGACCGATTTCAATCGTTAATGGACGTCCACCGAGTTCGGTCGAAAACGTCTGTTTTGTTTGTGACATGCACAAATCTCCTCTCACTGCTATCCGTTTTTTCATTCAAATCTAATTATGTAGGTTCTTGCGCAAAAAGTCCATGAATCGGCAAAAAAAAGAAACAGGAGACGATGCTCCTGCTTCCCTACCTCGTTCTCGTCGGGATTAGCGACGGAGACCAAGACGCTCGATCAACGAACGGTAACGTGCAACATCCTTGTTACGAAGGTATGTGAGCAAGTTACGGCGACGACCGACCATTTTCAAGAGACCACGACGTGAGTGGTGATCCTTTTTGTGTGTACGTAAGTGATCGTTCAAAGTTGTAATCTGTTCAGTTAAAACAGCAACTTGTACTTCCGGCGAACCAGTATCGCCTTGTTTCGTAGCATATGCTTCGATGATTTCGTTTTTACGTTCTTTTGTGAGTGCCATTGTCACTCCACCTCCATCTTATGAATGACCGTATTCCCGAGCATCGGATGGTGAGACCAGATGCCAAGTGAATCGGCTGTACGTGATCGTACTGACCTATCATAACGAACCCTGTCCGTACTGTCAAACGCTTAATCGTGTGTTTGCCTCTTCGCGGTCTCGTGCCAACTGTTCTTTCAATTGATCGATACCGTTGAAGGCTTTTTCATCGCGTAAATAAGCAATCCATTCAAGCGTCAATTCTTGACCGTAAAGATCCTCATCAAAGTCAAGAAGATGCGTCTCGATACTGACCTCTCCTGTCTCATAGAACGTCGGGCGTCTGCCGACGTTCGTCATCGCTTTGAAACGACGACCGTCCGCTAAGCGAACGAATGTCGCATACACACCAAGTTTCGGTATGACGTAGGCGAATTCTGGGCGCATGTTGGCTGTCGGGAAGCCAATTTGTCGACCGCGTGCGTCACCGTGAATGATCGTGCCTTTGATTTGGTAAGGTTCTCCAAGCAAACGTGCAGCCGGTTCGACTTCTCCTGCAGCAAGTAAACGACGAATCCGGGTTGAGCTGATTTTTTCTGCTTCTTCTTGGAACTCTGCTACAACGGTGTGCGTGAACGTGCTCCGACTATGAAAATCAAGCGTCGTCATTTTTCCGGCTCCGAAGCGACCGTAGGAATAATCAAATCCAGCGACGACGTGCTCTGCTCCAGACGCAATCAGATATTCATCGACGAAAGCTTGTGGTGACAATTCCGAGAAAGGAATCGTGAACTCAATGACGTAAACACGATCGACACCAAGACGTTCGATTTTCTCTAATTTTCGTTCAAGCGGCGTGATGTAGCGGACCGGTTCATCCCCTTTACCAAGTACTTGTTTCGGATGTGGATCAAAGGTCATGACAGCCAAAGGAAGGCGACGAGCCTCCGCTTCTTTCTGTGCTGCTGCGATGACTTGCTGATGTCCGAGATGTACACCGTCAAAAAAGCCGAGCGCGATGACAGCAGGGTCTTTTTGAGGCTGTTCCGGATATGTCAAATGTATGATGTCCATGATGCTCTCTCCGATCTTAATCGATTTGTAGCATGACCTCGACGCGTGCTACCTGTTCTTCTGGAAGACGTCGATATAACGCTAAAGGTACGTCTTCTTCATTATAGACAGTAAACAGCTCGAATTCGACTGGAATGCTCGTCAGCTTGGCTCCATTTAAGACACGCTGCGCTGTTGCTGCGTCAACCGTCAATCGTGGCCATTTTTGGATGACGTGTTCGATCGGAAGGACGTGTTGCATCCGTTCTTCGACTGTCTCATACGATTCGAGTGTCTCGAGTGTGACGGTGTCCGTCTCAGCAATCGCACCAGAACCTGTCCGGCGTAAGTCGCTCATGTGTGCCGCATAACCGAGTCGTTCTCCGATTTCGACTGCTAGTGTCCGGATATAGGTCCCTTTTCCACATGCGATATCGAGGCGGAAGCGACAAAGACCATCTTCGAACACGAGGTCTGATGTCCGTTCCAATCGATCGATACGGACGATCCGTGTCGGTCGCTCGACTTCAATCCCTTTTCGTGCATATTCGTATAGTTTCTTCCCGTTCACTTTGACTGCTGAATAATACGGTGGCGTCTGTTCGATCTCTCCTGTCAAGGCGCTCAGAATATCAGCGATTGCCGTTTCAGTAATACTTTCGGGTTCGACCGGTGTTTCACGAACGATCTCTCCGTGTGCATCTTCTGTAGTCGTTGCAAAACCGATCGTCACTTCCGCCGCGTAACGTTTTCCTTCATCCGTGATGAAACGGGCAAGTTTCGTCGCTCGACCGAGACAAATCGGTAAGACACCTGTTACTTCCGGGTCAAGCGTCCCTGTATGTCCGACTTTTTTCGTCTGAAACAAGCGACGTAGACGAAAGACACAATCATGACTCGTCATGCCGGCTGGTTTATCTAGTGGTAATACTCCGATGGGTTCCACGTGATGTCCTCCTTGAAAAAAGGCAACCACACGCGTGGTTGCCTTAGGTGTTAATCTTTGTTCAAATTCCGAAGCAACTCATCAATGCGTGATCCGTATTCGACAGAAGAATCGACCTCGAACAATAGTTCAGGTGTTTTCCGCAGACGAATCCGCGATCCGATTTCCTTACGCATGAAGCCTTTTGATTTTTCAAGACCGATGCGCGCATCCTCACGTGCTTTTTCGTCACCGAGGACTGAATAGAAGATCGTCGCTTGTTGCAAGTCTCCTGTCACTTCGACACCTGTGACGGTAATCGGCTTGACGCGTGGATCCTTGACATCCTTGATGAGCAGTTGCGTAATTTCCTTACGCACCTGTTCGGCGACACGATTCGAGCGTAAACTCATGTTTGTTCCCTCCAGTTCGGAAGAATGGATTCCGTTCTGTTACTTCCGTTTGACTTCTTCCATGATGAACGCTTCGATGACATCATCGACTTTTACGTCATCATAACGTTCGATCTTAATACCACACTCGTAACCAGCAGCGACTTCTTTGACATCATCTTTGAAGCGGCGAAGTGTATCGAGTTTTCCTTCGTAGATGACAATGCTGTCACGAACGACACGGACACCTGCATCACGCGTTAACTTACCTTCCGTGACATATCCACCCGCGATCGTACCGACTTTCGATACTTTGATGACATCGCGGACTTCAGCTTGACCGATGATTTTCTCGACGAATTCAGGATCAAGGAGACCTTTCATCGCTTGCTCGATTTCTTCAATCGCGTTATAGATGATCCGGTGAAGACGAATTTCAACCTTCTCCTGATCCGCCATTGATTTCGCGTTACCATCCGGACGAACGTTGAATCCGATGATGATCGCATTTGCTGCCGAGGCGAGGATGACGTCACCTTCCGTGATCGCACCAACACCTGAGTGTACGATGTTAATTTTAACACCTTCGACATCAATTTTCTTCAATGAACCGGCTAAGGCTTCAACTGAACCTTGGACATCACCTTTGATGATGATGTTGAGGTCCTTGACTTCTCCTTCTTTGATGCGGTCGAAGAGATCTTCTAAGCTAACTTTCGCTGAATCGCGACGTTGTGCTTCGATTTCACGTTGGTAACGTGCTTCACCGATTTGGCGTGCTTTTTTCTCATCTTCGAATGCGAAGAATTGATCGCCCGCTTTCGGGACATCGTTTAGACCTGTGATTTCGATTGGTGTCGATGGTCCGACTTCTTTGACACGACGACCGATATCGTTGACCATTGCCCGGATACGACCGAACGTGTGACCGACAACGATCGGGTCACCAACGCGAAGTGTTCCGTGTTGAACGAGAAGTGTAGCGACTGGACCGCGTCCTTTATCGAGTTTCGCCTCGATGACTGTTCCGCGACCGTTCATGTCTGGTGTTGATTTGTATTCTTGAACTTCTGAGACGAGAAGGATCATCTCGAGCAATTCGTCGATGCCGTCTCCTTTAAGAGCTGAAACCGGTACGAAGATCGTATCGCCGCCCCAGTCCTCTGCAACGAGTTCGAACTCTGTCAATTCTTGTTTGACACGGTCGGGGTTCGCACCCTCTTTATCCATCTTGTTGACAGCGACGATGATTGGAACGCCAGCTGCTTTCGCGTGGCTGATCGCTTCTTCCGTCTGCGGCATGACACCGTCATCGGCTGCAACGACGATGATCGCGATATCCGTGACATCTGCTCCACGTGCACGCATCGTCGTGAACGCCGCGTGACCTGGTGTATCAAGGAACGTGATCTTCTTGCCGTCAATCTCAACTTGGTAAGCACCGATGTGCTGCGTGATCCCGCCGGCTTCGCCTGCAGTGACCTTCGTGTTACGGATCGAATCGAGCAATGTCGTTTTACCGTGGTCGACGTGTCCCATGATCGTAACGACCGGTGGACGCTCAGACAATTCGTACTGGTCAAGGTTCAATTCGTATTGATCAAAGTCCGTCTCATCGACTTGGACAGTCTTTTCGACTTCAAAACCAAACTCTGTCGCGAGCAGTTCGACTGTCTCGTCATCAAGATCTTGGTTGATCGTCGCCATGACACCGAGACCCATCAATTTCATGATCAGTTCATTCGGTTTTTTCGCCATTTTTTCAGCGAGTTCACCGACTGTCAAGTTGTCAGAGTATTGAACGACGTTTGCCATCGCCTCTTCTTGCGCCCGGCGAGCTGCTTTCCGTTGACTCGACTTCGAGTTCGGATCCGCTACTTCAAGTTTGCGTGGTTCTGCTTTCTTTTGGTTCGGACGACGTTTGCCGCCACGGTTGTTACGGTTGCCGAATTCTGGGCGTCCGCCTTTGCTGTTACGTGATTGGTTACCTGCTGGTTTGTTTGTACTTCCTGGTCGGTTCGGTTTATTATCTGATTTCACTTGTTTTGGAGCCTCCGTCTTTTGAGCCCGATATTTTTCGGGATTAAATACTTGATCGAGTTGCTGTACTGTCTGTTCATCTAATACTGCCATATGATTCTTGACTGGTTTCTCCAGCTTTTCGAGCTGGGTGATGACCTGCTTACTTGTTACGTTTTGTTCCTTGGCGAATTCGTATACACGTTTACCCAAAGGATCCACCTCCAATTAGTCGTTCGAGAGGAGTTCAGTTAGCTTTTTCGCAAATCCGGCTTCATTGACTGACACGACAACACGCGCATCCTTTCCTAATGCTTGACCGAGAATCGTCCGGTCGGCGACTTCTAGGTAAGGAACCTGATAACTCGTACATTTATCTGTGACTTTCTTACGCGTGGCAGCCCCCGCATCTGCTGCTAAAAGAACAAGCTTCGCTTGTCCTCCTCGTACTTCTTTCAGTACGAGTTCTTCTCCCGTCGTCACTTTTCTAGCTCGATTCGCGAGACCGAGAAGGGATTCCCATTTACTCATTTGTACCTCCCGCGATTTCAAGCAATTCATCGTATAAGGCATCTGTCGTCTTGACCTTCAAATGATGATCAAGCGTCCGTTTTTTCTTCGCCGTCGCAATGACTGCCGCATCTTTCGATAAATAGGCACCTCGCCCATTCATCTTACCATTTAAATCGATGACGACCTCTTGTTCAGGTGTCCGGACGACACGAATTAATTCTTTTTTCGGTTTCATTTCTTGTGTGATGACACACTTACGTAATGGTACCTTTTTTTGCACGAATTATTCCTCGCCTTCGACTTGGACCGCTTCTACTACCGGCTCTTCCGTCGCGAAGACATCTTCGAGATCCATCGCTTCCGCTTCAGACTCGCTCTTGATGTCGATTTTCCATCCTGTCAATTTCGCTGCGAGACGCGCGTTTTGACCACGTTTCCCGATTGCAAGCGACAATTGGAAATCCGGAACGACGACGATTGTCGCTTTCGCTGGTTCGTTGACATAGACCGCAACGACTTGAGCTGGGCTAAGCGCGTTCGCGACATATTCTTTCGGATCATCCGAGTAACGGACGATATCGATTTTTTCCCCGTTTAAATCATTGACGATGCGTTGAACACGCGCCCCTTTTTGTCCGACACATGCACCGACTGGATCGATGTCATCCGCCGCGACTGCGATTTTCGAACGGTCGCCCGCTTCACGCGCCACAGACTTGACTTCGACTTCGCCACTTGAAATCTCTGGTACTTCGATTTCAAAGAGACGTTTTAAGAGACCTGGATGTGTCCGTGATACAAGAATCGATGCCCCTGATCCTTTGACCATTGGATCAACTTTCGTGACGTACACCTTGATGCGATCACGAATCCCGAAACGCTCGTTCGGCATTTGCTCGTGTGTCGTCAAGACAGCTTCGATACCTTCTAGGTTGACGTACAAGTTGCGTGCATCTTGACGCTCGACGATACCTGTCATGATCTCGTCTTCACGATCCGCGAAATGATTGTAGATGCGTTCGCGTTCTGCTTCACGCATTTTTTGTGTGACGATCTGTTTCGCCGTTTGTGCTGCAACACGACCGAAGTCGCCTGGCGTCACTTCGACTTTATGGAAATCGCCGAGTTCATATGTCGGATCGATCTCGTGCGCTTCTTCAAGCGAAAGTTGCTCTTCTGGTTGTGTCAATCGTTCGACTACTTCCTTAAGCGCGAAGACACGGATGTCTCCTGTCTGCTGGTCGAATTCGACCTTTACAGCCTCCGATTCTTTTCCGAAGTTGCGTCGGTACGCTGAAATCAATGCCTGTTCGAGCGCATCGATGATGATGTTCTTGTCAATTTCCTTCTCTTTCGCGATTTGATTGATCGCCTCGAGTAACTGTGGTCCCATCGTTCTCTTCCTTTCCGTCAGAACATTACCGCAAGTCGCGCAAGTGAAATCTTGTCGACCGGTATCTCAATTTTCAATTTTCTTGTTTTGACACGCACTTCGATTTCAAGCATCTCAGGTGTGTACGCGAGCAACGTTCCTTCGAATTCAACCGCATTCTTTACTGGATCGTGCGTTTTGATGTACACATGTTTCCCAATCGCCTTTTCGAAGTCCTCGTCTTTCTTCAGTGGACGTTCCGCTCCTGGACTAGCGACGTCGAGGTAATACGGCTCGTCGATCGGATCATTGTCATTCAATGCTTCCGATAACTGTTCATTGATTTTGACGCAGTCTTCAAGATCTACGCCACCCTCTTTGTCGATGGAGACACGTAGGAACCAATCCGCCCCTTCTTTGACGAATTCAACGTCGACTAGCTCCATCCCCTCTCGTTCGACGATTGGTTTTGCGAGCGCTTCGACCTTTTCCGTTACGTTCGTCATCTTCATCCTCCTTCAAAAAACAAACAAGAAAGGAGCAGGTCCCCCTACTCCTTCCAAGTCGTAGTATAAAAAACATTTCCTCACTCAATATAGCATAGGAAAGCGCTCAAAGCAAGTGTTCCTAAGGGCTTACAAGTCGAACAAGGAGAGCTGATTCTCGTCTGGTAACCCTTCGAGACAGCCTAGGTTATCGAGCGTCTCGATGATCGATTTCGACAATTTAGCGCGTTTTTGGAGGTCTTCCTTCGAGAGGAATTCGCCGCCTTTACGTGCTTCGACGATTTGCTTCGCAGCATTCGTCCCGAGACCTGTCACGGCATTAAACGGTGGTAACAACGTATCCCCATCAATGAGGAATTCCGTTGCACTTGAGCGATAGAGATCGACTTTTTGGAACGTAAAGCCGCGTTCGATCATCTCAAGCGCGATTTCAAGAACCGTGTACAATCCCTTATCCTTCGCCGTCGCTTCGAAACCTTTGTCCTTGATGTCTTGCAAGACTTTCCGAACGGCAGCAGATCCCTTATTCATCGCGCCGATATCAAAGTCACCCGCACGTACCGTAAAGTACGAAGCGTAGTAATACATCGGATGATGGACTTTATAATAGGCAATCCGGACAGCCATCAAGACGTAGGCAGCAGCATGGGCTTTCGGGAACATGTACTTGATTTTCTTACAAGAATCGATATACCAGAGTGGCACATCGTTCTCGATCATCGCCTCTTCCATGTCAATCGAGAGTCCTTTCCCTTTACGGACCGACTCCATGATTTTAAAGGCAAGTGACGGTTCAAGACCGGCGTAGATCAAGTAGACCATGATGTCATCTCGACAACCGATGACATCTTTTAGTTCACACGTTCCGTTGTAGATCAATTCGCTGGCGTTTCCAAGCCAGACATCCGTTCCGTGCGAGAGTCCTGAAATCTGAACGAGCTCTGAGAACGTCGTCGGTTTCGTCTCCTCTAACATTTGGCGAACGAACTTTGTCCCGAACTCCGGAATGCCGAGCGTCCCTGTTTTTGAATCAATCTGTTCCGGCGTTACACCGATCGATTCCGTCGAACTGAAGATTTTCATGACTTCCGGGTCATCGACCGGAATCGTCTTCGGATCTCGTCCTGACAGATCTTGTAGCATCCGGATCATTGTCGGGTCATCGTGACCGAGGATATCGAGTTTGAGTAAGTTATCGTGAATCGAGTGAAAGTCAAAGTGTGTCGTCTTCCATTCAGAACCCATATCGTCTGCCGGATACTGAATCGGACTAATATCGTAAATATCCATATAGTCCGGTACGACGATGATCCCACCCGGGTGTTGTCCGGTCGTCCGTTTGACACCGGTGACACCACTGACGAGACGATCGACTTCCGCATTCCGATACGTCAACTCATTCTCCGACTGATACCCTTTGACGTAGCCATACGCTGTCTTCTCAGCGATCGTTCCGATCGTTCCGGCACGATAGACGTAATCGTCACCGAACAGGACTTTCGTATAGGCGTGTGCTTGTGGCTGGTATTCTCCACTGAAGTTCAAATCGATATCCGGTACTTTATCCCCTTTAAATCCGAGGAACGTCTCGAAAGGAATATCATGACCATCCTTGAACAATGGGACATCACATTTCGAACAGGACTTATCCGGTAAATCGAATCCCGAACCAACGGAACCGTCATCGAAGAACTCCGATTCCTTACAATTCGGACAGACGTAATGCGGGGGCAATGGATTGACTTCCGTGATCTCGGTCATCGTCGCAACGAGACTTGATCCGACCGATCCCCGTGAACCGACCAAATAGCCGTCGTCGAGTGATTTTTTAACGAGTTTATGGGAAATCAGATAGATAACGGCGAATCCATGACCGATGATCGACTTCAACTCTTTTTCGAGGCGGGCTTCGACGATCTCTGGTAACGTGTCGCCGTAAATCCGGTGCGCCATATCGTACGACAAGTTTCGGACTTCTTCATCTGCCCCTTCGATCTTCGGTGTATAGAGATCCTTTGGAATGATGTCGATGTTCTCGAATTGCTCCGCGACAGCTTGACTGTTCGTGATGACGAGACGTTCCGACACATCCGGTCCGAGGAACTTGAAGTCGTCCATCATTTCCTTCGTCGTCCGGAAGTGTGCCGGTGGCAATTGTTTTCGCATATTCAGCATGTTTGCTCCACCTTGCGTCCGAATCAAAATCTCCCGGTACGTCGCGTCATGTTGATCGAGATAATGCACGTTTCCTGTCGCGACTGGTAAAATATCATGTTCTTCCGCAACGCGGATGATCTTTTTGATCAGTTCGCGCAGTTCGAGTTCATTCTGAACGATTTCCCGTTCGATCAAATGACCATACATCGCGGGTGGCTGAATCTCGATGAAATCATAGAACTGCATCACTTTTGCTAAATCTTCGTCCGACTTGTTCAAGGCGGCATCAAACACTTCGCCATTATCGCAAGCTGATCCGATGATCAATCCATCTCGGTGCGCGACGAGTTGCGAGCGTGGTGTACGGACGACACGGTGCACGTGTTTCGTATGAGCAATCGAAATCAATTGGTACAAATTCTTCAAGCCCGTCCGATTCTTCGCATAGACCGTCGCGTGGTATGGTCGTGCCCGCGAGATATCTTTCCCCATCTCACGGTTGAGTGAGGCGTGTGTCTTCATGTCGAACATCTCATCCGCCATTTGCAGCAACTTGACCATCAAGTAGCCTGTCGCTTCCGCGTCATAAATGGCACGGTGATGCTGCGTCAATTCGATGTCAAATCGTTTCGCGAGTGTGTTCAATCGGTGGTTTTTTAGCGTCGGCATCAAGACACGGGCTAGCTCAAGCGTATCAATGACTGGCAAGACCGATTCATCGTGTCCACCGGATCGTAGTGTTGCATTCAAGAATCCGATATCGAATGAGGCATTATGGGCAACGAGAATCGAATCGCCGACCCAGTCCATGAATTCCTTGACGACTTGTTCCGGGTCTGGTTTTCCCCGGACCATATCATCGGTGATTCCTGTCAAATCAATCGTCGTCGCCGACAATAGATGCTTCGGATCCGCGAACGCTTCGAACTTATCGATGATATCACCGTCGTGGATCTTGACGGCTGCAAGTTCGATGATCTTGTTGTACATCGCCGATAAACCCGTCGTCTCGACGTCAAAGACAACGAATGTCGCGTCATCTAAGTTACGGTCCACGGGATGATAGGCGACTTGCACCCCGTCATCGACGACATTCGCTTCGATTCCATACAATACCTTGATATCGTTTTTCTTTCCGGCATAGTAGGCATCCGGGAAACTTTGGGCACCCGCGTGATCCGTGATCGCAACAGCAGGATGACCCCATTTCGCCGCGCGTTCGACGTATTTCGTCACGTTCATGACCGCGTCCATCTGGCTCATTTGCGAGTGCGCGTGTAACTCGACACGCTTCTCGCCTGCCCAAGGGTCAGCAGGGGCTTCCATCTTCACTTCTGACAGTTGGGCAATCATCATACAAAGATCGCGCAGGAATGTATCGAACTCAACGCGGCCTGCCGCCTGGATCCACATCCCTTTTTTGATCGCAGAGAGAATCTTGACGTCTGTTTCGTCACGCGCAAACATCTTGACGACAAGGGAGTCCGTATAATCCGTCATCTTAAACGTAAAGATTGTCTTTCCGCTTCGTAATTCACGACTTTCAGCTGAGAAAACGAGACCTCGGATCGCGATCCGTCGTTCCTCGTCTTGGATCGTCTTGATTGGGACAATCTCATCTTGAATTGGTTTCCCGATCCGGATCTCAACCGGTCCTTCATCGTCATCCCGCGATTGTTCCCGTTTGAATTGCAACTCGAGCATCCGCTTTGCTTCTTCCATGTCTTCCTGTTTCACCTGATTGCGCAACGCTTCTTGTTTCGATTCGTTAATTTGAACAATCGGTTCACAGTTGAATTTCGGGAATCCGTAAGCACTATAAAGTAACTGCAATTCCCCACATAAGCTACTTTTTAAGAATCCTGCTTCCGGTTCACTCCGGACTGGAATGAATAATTTCTGTTCTTTGAACTCCGGTAAGACCCGTCCAAGTTGTGTCCGCATCGCCGATGAAACGTCGGCGAGATCTTGCACGACATATGGCCAGTAATCATGATATAGGCGTTCGTCTGGTCGACCATCCGCGTATAGGATGACTTTGACTTCGGCGAATTGCTGATACCGACTTATCAAACGACTCGTAAAGAGTTGATAGACGTTTTGGGGCAAAACGTGTGGCAAGCGGATCTCAAATGTCCAGGTTGCTTTTGCTTTATTGACGCGAAGCTTCTCAAGAACTGCTTCGTTAAAGTATTCTTCAATGATACCGTTCGGTAATTCCAAGTCACTCAGCAACAGTGACATGCGTTGTTGTGTATCCACTCGCAATTGTGCTGTCTGATCGCTTCACACCGTGACAGCAACTCCTCCTCCTCTTGCGGATTGCCCAAGGGGCGAATGGGTGTGAGACAAGAAAACAGTCACTTTATGAAAAGTGACCGTCTCCATTCTTTATTCTAAACCTTCATAGAGTGAACGAACAGCCTCAACGACTTGTTCTTGTCCAATTTCTTCTGCATCGCCACCGCGACGGGCTTTTAATTCGACGATTCCTTCTGCCGCTTTTTTGCCGACGTTCAAGCGAACCGGTAGACCGATCAAATCTGCATCGGCGAATTTGACGCCTGCTCGTTCTTTTCGGTCGTCAAGCAGGACGCTGAAACCTGCAGCTGTCAACTCTCGGTATAGTGTTTCTCCGAGTTCAAGCTGTTCTGCATTTTTACCATTGACGACAATCAAATGGACATCATATGGTGCGATCGCTTTTGGCCAAATGATCCCGCGCTCATCGTAATGCTGTTCGACGACTGCCGACAATGTCCGCGAGACACCGATGCCGTAACATCCCATGATGAGTGGTTGTGCTTTACCGCCTTCATCGAGGAACGTCGCTCCCATTCCTTCAGAGTAACGTGTTCCGAGTTTGAAGACTTGACCGACTTCGATGCCACGTGCGAATTTAACGTTTCCGTTGCCGTCTGGTGACGCGTCACCTTCTTCGACGAAGCGCAAGTCTGTATAGTCTGCTTCGAAATCACGACTTGGGTCGACATGGATATAATGCGTTTCCGCTTTGTTTGCACCACAGACAGCGTTCGTCAAGGCACGAATCGCGTAATCGGCGACGATCTTCATGTCTGCCCCAATCGGTCCGAGTGTTCCAGGCGTTGAGTGAAGCGCTGCTTCAATCTCTTCGTCGCTCGCCATCGTGATGTCGAGTGCTCCCAGATAGTTTTTCAACTTGATATCGTTGACTTCGTGATCGCCCCGGACGAGTGCCATGACAAGCCCTTGCTCCGTCTTGAAGATGACGGTCTTGATTGATTCGTTTGCTGGTAAATTCAGATGTGCGCTGACCGCTTCGATCGTCTTCGCATCTGCCGTATGCACTTCTTCAAGTGCTTCTGGTGCTTTGTCTTGCTTCGGATAGGCATCGATGGACTCTGCCATCTCTAAGTTCGCTGCATAATCCGATTGGTCCGAGTAGACGATCGTATCTTCACCGATTGCTGCTAACGCATGGAACTCATGTGTTCCACTACCACCGATTGCACCTGAGTCAGCGACGACTGGACGGAACTCTAGACCAACACGTGTGAAAATCCGCGAATACGTATCAAACATGTTTTGATACTCTTCGTCTAAGCTCTCTTGTGACGAATGGAACGAGTATGCATCTTTCATGATGAACTCACGACCACGTAATAAACCGAAACGTGGCCGACGTTCGTCACGGTATTTCATTTGAATCTGGAAGAGATTGACCGGTAACTTTTTGTACGAGTTCAATTCATCACGAACGATTGAAGTGATCAGTTCCTCGTGCGTCGCTCCGAGCGCGAACCGGCGATCATGACGATCCGTCAAGCGCATTAATTCAGGTCCATAGATATCCCAGCGTCCTGTTTCTTCCCATAGTTCAGCTGGTTGAATTGCTGGCATCAGTAATTCTTGCGCACCCGCTGCCTCTAATTCCTCGCGAATAATTGTCTCGATGTTTGCGAGAACCCGTTTTGCGAGTGGGAGATACGAATAGATTCCAGCGGCATTTTGACGCATGAATCCTGCACGAAGCAAGAGTTGGTGACTGATGGCTTCTGCATCAGATGGTACTTCACGCAACGTTGGCATGAATAGTTTTGATTGTTTCATAATGAGTCACGAACTCCTTTGACTGAGTGATTAATTAAAAGAATTTTTGAATGTCGTTCCAAGTAACGACGAGCATGAGTAACATCAAAAGCGCAAAACCGACGAAGTGAACCAATCCTTCTTTTTGAGGATCGACCGGTTTACCGCGTAAGGCTTCAAGGAAGAGGAACAGCAAGCGTCCTCCGTCAAGTGCTGGAAGTGGCAATAGGTTGAAGACTGCTAAGTTAACGGACAACAGTGCAGTCCATGTCAAGAGCATCGAGAACCCACTATCTGCGACCTGATCGGTCATTTTGACGATCCCGACTGGTCCTGATAATTGATCGACGCCAACGACACCCGTTACGAGATCTCCAACAGCTCCGACGATAAGCGTCGACATCCGCCATGTTTCTGAAACGCCCGTTTGTAGTGCTGTTCCGAATGATTTTTCTGTCTCATTCGTGACACCGATGATGCCAACCTTCTGTTCCCCTTGCTGTTGCACTTTTGGCGTGATCTCAGTTGTCGTCTCTTTTCCATCACGCTCATATTTTACTTCTGTCGCTTTCCCAGCACGATCTTGGAATCCAGCACGTAAATCTGTCCATTTTGCTGTATCCTGTCCGTTGACCGAGATAATCCGGTCACCTTCAACAAGTCCTGCTTGATCGGCAGGTGAACCTTTTTGTACTGTTCCGATGACGCTTTCCCCTGTCGGAGAGCCATTATATAAGGCAAGACCGAATAAAATGACGAACGCGAGGACAAAGTTCATGAACGGTCCTGCAGCAATCGCAAGGACGCGTTTCCAAACGGATTTCGAACCAAATGTGCGATCATACGGCGCAATTTGTGTCCGTGTCTGACCTTCGACAAGAAATGCTGTCGGTGAGACAGGATATCGAACCGATGTCTCGTCTTGTAACCCAACGAGTTCGAGTTGACGCAACAAGTCAATCCGCTCGACAGTAACGACTTGATCGACTTGTGGCTGATCTGCATCGAAATAAATCGTCTCGATGACACCGTCCTTTAACTGTAATCCGACGGTTTGACCTGATTTGATCTCTACGAGTTCAGGTTCTTCACCCGCCATCTTGACGTAACCGCCAATCGGCAACAGGCGCACCGTGTACAACGTCTCATTCTTAAACACTGAAAAGATCTTCGGTCCAAATCCAATCGCGAATTCCCGACAGAGAATACCTGCCCGCTTCGCCATTACGAGATGACCCCATTCATGGACGGCGACGAGTACACCGAACATCAGCACGATTGAAATAAAGGTCGTCATTACTTATCCCATCCTTAGTTAGCGAATGTAAGAGACGATACGAACTCACGCGCCCATCGATCAGCTTCAAGGATTTGATCCAAGGAAGGCTCCTCGATAAGCTCATGAGCTTGAAGCGCCGCCTCGACGCTCGCTTCGATTTCTAAAAAGCGAATGTCCCCTTTTAAGAAACGGTCCACCGCTTGTTCGTTCGCAGCATTGAGTACTGATGGCATCGATCCACCGGCTTGACCCGCTTCAAAAGCAAGTCGTAACAACGGATAACGATCAAATGATGCATCAGCAAAGTGTAAGCGTCCGATTTCCTTTAAGTTTAACCGTTCTCCCCCTTGGATTTCAAGGCGGGACGGATATGTAAGAGCGTACTGAATCGGTTCTCGCATGTCGGGCATACCAAGCTGAGCCATGATAGCTCCATCGTTAAATTCGACCATCGAGTGAATGATGGATTCACGGTGAATGACGACATCGATATCCGCATAGTCGACATCAAATAACCAGTGCGCTTCAATGACTTCGAACCCTTTGTTCATCATCGTCGCCGAATCAATCGTGATTTTTGCTCCCATCGACCAGTTCGGATGCGCGAGTGCTTGTTCGACCGTCACGTCTGCCAGTTCTTCACGTGATTGATCACGGAAGCTTCCGCCTGATGCTGTCAAGATGATTTGACGCACATCTTCTCGCCGCTCCCCGTTCAAGCATTGGAAAATCGCCGCATGTTCACTATCAACGGGTAAAATCGTCACGTTTTTTTCACGTGCAAGCTTCATGACAAGGTGCCCTGCCGTAACGAGTGTTTCTTTGTTCGCAAGACCAATCGTTTTACCCGCCTCAATCGCGGCAAGCGTTGGACGTAAACCAACAGCTCCTACGACCGCTGTAATGACCGTATCGACTTCAGGATGCGTTACGACATCAAGCAATCCTTCTTCACCGATGACGATCGTCGGCTGATAGTTTAACTGTTGCTCGAGTTCTTGACGTGTTGCCTCATCTTGGACTCCGACAAGCATCGGTTGCAAACGATTCAACCACGGTACAGCAACCGTCGTGTTGCGACCAAATGCAAAACTCGTCAATTCAAAAAGATCTGGATTAGCCGCAATGACATCAAGCGTCTGCGTACCAATCGATCCCGTTCCACCGATGATACTGATTTTCTTCATAATGAAGCGCCTCCTCAAGCAAAGATATCGAGTACGACGAGGACCGTAAAGACGATCATCATGCTGTCGAACCGATCAAGAATACCACCATGACCCGGTAGTAACGTTCCAGAATCCTTCACACCATAATGGCGTTTGTAAGCGGACTGGACCAAGTCACCAAGTTGCCCAACGACGGCAACGATGATGGCAAGGACAATGACTTTCCCAAAACCGACTGTCGGTTCGATACTTTCGAACACGACACCGAGTAAGATGGCAAGTAACACGCCACCGACTGCCCCTTCAATCGTCTTGTTCGGGCTGATTGACGGCCACAGTTTATTCTTACCAAATCGCTTCCCGACGAAGTACGCCCCTGAATCCGTAAACCAGATCAAGAGAATGATCAAGAGCGACCACGTTAATCCATGTTCGAGTAAACGGATGTAGGCGAACGATGCAAAACCGACACCAACATAAACCGCAGTCAGCAGTAAAAAGGCGACATCATCGAACGTAAAGACATTTTTCGAAAACACGTTCCAAAAGAGACCGATCAATAAAATGATCATTGCCCAAGCGATTGGTGAAAGTCCGATTGGGAGTGTCCGATCGACTGCCTCTTCATAGATACCGACGAATGGTAATAATGTGCCGATCCCGAATAAAATCCGTGGAATGCGCGAGCCGCTCCATTGTCGCATCCGGACAAGCTCGGTATAACCGAGAATCGTTAGTACTGCCATAAACGCTAAAAAGGGAAGTCCACCGATGTACAAAAGCGCCAAAAAGATGGCGCCTGCCCATATCCCTGTGATAATCCGAGTTTTCATAAGCTAGTTCCTCATTTAATCAGACGCCGCCAAATCGGCGTGTCCGTTGATTGTAATCTTCAATTGCTGCCAAGAAAGCATCCCGACGAAACTCTGGCCACAAGACATCTGTAAAATAAAACTCTGCGTACGCCGCTTGCCAAAGTAAGAAGTTCGATAACCGTTGTTCGCCACTCGTTCGAATCACGAAATCGACATCGGTTACGGATCCTGTCATTAGCTCGCGCTCGATCGTCTCCGGTGTAATCGTCTCCGGTGACAATGTTCCTGCCTGAACCTGTGCGCCCAGTTTTTGCATGACTTGTACGAGCTCATCGCGTCCTCCATAATTCAGAGCGAAAATCAGACGAAGTCCTGTATTGTGTTGCGTATCCAGTTTCGCTTGTTCCACTGCCTCACGTGTAAAATGAGGGAGGCGTGACACTTCTCCTGCTACCTCGACTTTGACATTTTGCGCGTCTAACTCTTTTAAATCCGACTCTAAAAATTGTGCCGGTAGCTTCATGAGAAAACTCACTTCTTCTTCCGGACGCGTCCAATTCTCCGTCGAGAAGGCGTATAATGTCAGACTCTTAACGCCGAGTTCATTTGCAACCCGAACGACTTCACGAATCGATTTCATGCCTTCGCGATGTCCCATGATACGCGGAAGTCCGCGTTTTTGTGCCCATCTACCGTTTCCATCCATGATGATAGCGACGTGCTCAGGCACCCGGTCATAGGTTTCGGTTTCTTTCGTCTGATTCAACCATTGAAACATCCGTACTTCCTCCTCTCTCAATTATGAAGAAAGGGACTCTTCGTGTGACAAAGAGTCCCCCCCATGACGATCCGTCGCGTCATACTTCCATGATTTCTTGTTCTTTTTCCGTTGCTGTCTGATCAAGTTGTTTAACGAACTTGTCTGTCAACGTTTGAACATCTTCTGTGTATCCACGCAAATCATCTTCTGTCAATGCACCATCTTTTTCTTGTTTCTTTAACTGCTCGTTCGTATCACGACGAATGTTACGGAGGGCAACCTTACCTTCTTCCGTATACTTCTTGACGAGTTTGACGAGTTCCTTCCGGCGCTCTTCCGTTAGTGGTGGAATCGCAAGACGGATGACCGTACCATCAGATGATGGCGCAAGACCAAGATCAGCACGTTGAATCGCTTTTTCAATCTCGCTGACCATTGATTTATCCCATGGAGTGATCAAGATCAGACGTGCTTCTGGTGTGTTGACGTTCGCTACTTGATTGAGCGGTGTCGGTGCACCGTAGTATTCGACTTGAACGGGATCTAAAATCGCAACGTTCGCACGACCAGCTCGGAGTGTCGCAAGTTCTTTCTTAAGTGAAAGATGTGCTTTTTCCATCCGTTCTTCGGCTTGTTTTAAAATTTCTTTTGACATATTATTTCCCCCTTACGATTGTCCCGATTTCGTCACCGATGACGACACGTTTGATGTTACCTTCTTCCATCAACGAGAAGACGATGAGCGGGATGTCATTGTCCATACAAAGTGAAGTTGCTGTAGAATCCATGACTTGAAGTCCATCCTTTAAGACATCCAAGTAAGAGAGCGTCTCGAATTTCTTCGCTTCTGGATCAACATTCGGGTCAGCTGAGTAGACACCATCGACGTTGTTTTTCGCCATCAAGATGACCTCTGCTTCAATTTCAGCTGCACGAAGAGCAGCTGTCGTATCTGTTGAGAAGTACGGGTTCCCTGTACCTGCTGCAAAGATGACGACGCGTCCTTTTTCGAGGTGACGCATCGCACGGCGTCGAATGTACGGTTCTGCTACTTGGCGCATCTCGATTGATGTTTGAACACGTGTTTCAACACCTACATCTTCTAAGCTGTCTTGAAGCGCAAGCGAGTTCATGACTGTCGCTAACATCCCCATATAATCGGCGTTGGCCCGGTCCATCCCAAGTTCTGCACCTGTTTTGCCACGCCAAATGTTTCCAGCTCCGACAACGACCGCTACTTCGACGTTCAATTCAACTAATTCGCGAATCTGTTCCGAGATAGATTTGACGATGACAGGATTGATCCCAAACCCTTGATCTCCTGCGAGCGCTTCTCCGCTCAATTTTAACACAATCCGGTTATATTTCGGTTGCATGACTATGTCCCCCTTGCTAAATTCCGTAAAAAAGGAACACGAACCACTTCCACACGAAAGTGGATTGAAGCATACGTGTTCCTTCTCTTGTCATCAGGATGATCCCGATTCTTATTTTTTAAGTTGGTTCATAACTTCTTCAGCGAAGTTCTCTTCGCGTTTTTCCATACCTTCTCCAACTTCGAAGCGTACGAATGACACGACTTTACCGCCTTTAGATTCTACATATTTACCAACTTTGAAGTCTGGATCCTTGACGAACGTTTGATCGACGAGGCAGATTTCCTCGAAGAACTTGTTCATACGACCAACGATCATTTTTTCAACGATGTTAGCTGGTTTTCCTTCGTTCAATGCTTGCTCAGTGAGGACTTTTTCTTCACGTGCTTTTTCTTCTTCTGTGACAGAAGTACGGTCAACGTAAAGTGGACGTGCTGCTGCAATGTGCATTGCAACGTCTTTTGCAACTGTTTCGTCTGTCGTACCTTCGATGACGACGACTGAACCGATGCGTCCACCCATGTGGAGGTAAGAACCGAAGACTGCATCATCTGCTTTTGTGAAGAGCGCTACGCGACGGAGTGAGATTTTCTCTCCGATTGTTGAAGCTTCTTCTGAGATGTATGTGTCGATTGTTTTACCTGCTTCGTATTCAGAAGCAAGAGCAGCTTCTGCTGTCTCAGAACCGTTACGGAGAACAGCGTCTGCGATGTTTTGAACGAGTGTTTGGAAACGTTCGTTTTTCGCAACGAAGTCTGTTTCTGAGTTGATTTCGACGAGTGCCGCTTTGTTGCCGTCAACTGCAACTGCAGTCAACCCTTCAGCTGCAATACGATCGCCTTTTGCTGCTGCTTTAGCGATCCCTTTTTCACGCAAGAAATCTACTGCTGCGTTCATGTCACCGTCAGTTTCAACGAGTGCTTTTTTGCAGTCGAGCATACCTGCACCTGTTTTTTCACGAAGTTCTTTAACCATTGCTGCTGTAATAGCCATTCGATATTCCTCCTTATAACATCCTTAGTTTCAAAAAAAAGGTGATAAAAGGTCGATTCCCTTTATCACCTGGCATCACGAATTACTCAGCGTCTGCTACTACTTCTTCAGTAGTTTCAGGTGCTACGTTATCTTCGCCTTGTTTAACTTCGAGGATTGCGTCAGCCATTTTACCAGTGAGCAATTTGACTGCACGGATCGCATCGTCGTTCGCTGGGATGACGTAGTCGATTTCGTCTGGATCACAGTTAGTATCAACAATCGCAACGATTGGGATGTTGAGTTTGTGTGCTTCTGCAATCGCGATACGCTCTTTGCGTGGGTCAACGATGAAGAGTGCATCCGGAACGCCTGGCATATCTTTGATACCGCCGAGGAATTTCTCAAGACGAGTCATTTCTTTTTTAAGAATGATGACTTCTTTTTTAGGAAGAACTTCGAATGTACCGTTCTCTTCCATTTTTTCGAGTTGTTTCAAACGGTTGATACGTTTTTTGATTGTAGAGAAGTTCGTGAGAGTTCCACCCAACCAACGTTCGTTGATGAAGTATTGACCTGCACGGATCGCTTCTTCTTTCACAGTGTCTTGAGCTTGTTTTTTCGTACCAACGAAAAGAACGTTTCCGCCTTCTGACGCTACTTCACGGATGAAGTTGTATGCTTCGTCTACTTTTTTGACCGTTTTTTGAAGGTCGATGATGTAGATTCCGTTCCGTTCTGTGAAGATGTATTTTGCCATTTTTGGGTTCCAACGGCGTGTTTGGTGACCGAAGTGTACACCAGCTTCTAACAATTGTTTCATCGAGATTACTGCCATGATGAATTCCTCCTTTTGGGTTTTGGATGTCCTCCGCGATGATCGTCTATCCAGCTAACCTATTAAAGGCACCGCAGCTGGCGATACATGCGTGCGTAATTAACACCGTAGACTAATATAGCATAAAGATTACCGAGGGGCAACCTTCGTTTGATGAGAAAGTTTAGCAATCAAAGCAACCTCGCCCGTCCCCCGATTCAAAGACCGTGCAAGCGTCTCAAGATCTGCTCCTTCTCGGAGCGCCTGCTTGACATCCGTTAACGGTGGTTCTTTTGAAATGGATTGTTCGATTTCGACGGTTTCCGATTTCTCGTATGTAGCCGCCTTCACCATCTGTGGAGACGCGTCCGGTACTTGTCCAACCTGTTCGTTCGCTACATTTACGGATGTCTCCGTCATGGCGTTGACGTTCTCCATGAAATGAAGCAACACTTGTTCCGTCTCATTCTTTTCACGTTCCAACCGGGTAATCCGGTCTTTTAGCGCTGCCTGCTGGCGAAACAACACCAGCAGCGCATAACAGACTAGAGCAGCTAATAAAATATAAACGACAGTCATAATTCTTCCTTTCACATGGCGACACGATCTGCTAAGTAGGCACTTCCGAGCGCATTCTTCAACTTACGAAGCGCTTTTGAATGGATTTGTGAAATACGGGAAGTCGAGAGCCCGAGGACTTCTCCAATTTCCGTAAGCGTCAATTCTTCATAATAGAACAACGAGACGACAAGTTGTTCTTTTTCGGATAACCCTTCGACTTCCTCTGCCAGTTTAGCGATCAACTCCCGCATTAATAACATATCTTCCGGTGTAGCAGTATCTGGATCTAAATAGGAGACGGTCATCGCCTTCCCCTCATCCTGTAGCGTGACTGCTTCATCGATCGATAATACATTCGCAAAATAGCTTTCTGCTAAAGCACCCTTGACCTCGTCCGGTGTCATGTCGACGATGGAAGAGACTTCGTCTAATGTCGGCGTCCGTTGCAAAGATTGTTCAAGGATCTCGACGGCTGCCTCGACCCGTTTTGCTTTTTCCCGTAAGGAACGTGGTAACCAATCGATTTTACGAAGCCCATCTAAAATAGCTCCTCGAATCCGAAAGGCGGCATACGTGTCGAATTTATTATTATGATTTTGATCGAATTTTTGAAGCGCATCGTACAATCCCATCATACCTAAACTTTTCAACTCGTCTCGATCGACACTTTTAGGCAACGTCGCACTTAAACGCTGAACGTGGTATTGAACAAGTGGTTCATAATTGTGAAGTAACAGATCTGCCACCGCAATATCGCGTGTGGTCAGCCATCGATCCCAAAGTTGTTGTAATTCCTCACGCATGACCATTCCTCCTCTAGATTTCCAGCGTCCCGACATTCACCGTCCGGATGACGAGACGCCCTGATTGTGAGTGGAACTCGATCGTTCGTCCATTCGTGCCACCAACATCTTCGGCAACGAGTGGAATTTTGACTTGTTGAAGCATTGCTTTGACCGCAGCGATGTTTCGCTCACCGATCCGCATTGATTCATGTTCATACTTAAATTGAAACATCTGAGCCCCTCCCGCAATCTTCGCACGTAATCGGATGGCTCCACTTGCTCGTAATTCGCGGGCTACCTCTAGAATTGCCGTATCCGCGAACTTTCCGACTTCAAGCTCCCGATTCCGACTGATCGCTGAATCAGGCAACATGACATGCGCCATACTCGATAACCCTCGTTCCTGGTCATAGATGACGACGCCTACACACGATCCAAGACCCGCCGTCCGTAAAATGACGGGGCGTTTACAGATGGCGTACTCCGCAATCCCAATCCGTACGATTTCATCCATTCAAGTCCACACCCAATCGTTCGAAGACCGTCTGAAAGGCGTTCGCTTCAGGCAACAAAAGTAAATGTCCGGTCAAATCGTTTCCTGCACTAGACAAGTGCGTGTCGATATAGACAGCCATATTGCCTGGAGTCGTAGATTCAAGTAAGGCTACTTCAAGTAACGCACCAACCATATCAAACGCTGATGCAGGAACACTGACATGTAACGATAAATCAAGCCAATCGGAGATAGCCCGAGCATATGCTCCTATTAAAATATTCCCAATTTCTTCCCAAGCAGAAACCCCCATTTCGTGAGAATCGGAAAAAAAGTGGAATTCCGTCTGCATCAATTGGCTCACGAGCTTCTCTGCATCACGAAGTGGCATCAAAAAAAGTAACGTTGCTTGAATATCGCCAGAAAAACGTAACAATGCACCAGCGGTATACGTTTCCGCTCCTCCACTTCGCTCGATGATCGTCGTGAAATCCTCAAGTTCAGCGGAAGGTACCTCGATCTCAATCGGTTGTCCAAGTAAGGTCGAAAGTGCTGTCGCTGCGTGACCAGCTCCAATGTTGCCGACTTCCCGTAAAATGTCCCGTTCGTTTGGATTAAGCATGAACGATGTCCTCAAATAAGCGATTCGGTTCAATCAACGAAAACAATTGCTGATCGCCTTTTGCGACTGCAGTCAAATACGAGGCATCCTCCTGCTTTTGTTCACTGAGAGGTTCAATCCGAACATCCGTTGATTCGACGACTTCGTTTGCCCGGTCGACGATGAAACCAGCGTCCCCGTGCTCCAAAGTGGCGATGATGATGCGTGTTTCTTCCGTTTCTTCCATTAATTCGAATCCAAGACGGGCACGCAGGTCAATCACGGGGGTGACGACACCTCGCAAATTGATGACTCCTTTGACATAGGATGCAGCGTTCGGAATCCTTGTGATCGGGATGAGCCGTTCGATTGAACGAACAGACTGTACATCAATACCGTATGCATTATCTTCTAATTGAAAAACAACCCATTTTTGTTCCATCTTCGTTCCCCTCACTTCCGTAATAGTGCATTGCTGTCAATGATCAATGCGACTTGTCCGTCTCCAAGAATCGTCGCGCCAGAAATGGCACGGATGCCTTCTAGATAACTACCGAGTGGCTTCATGACGATCTCCTGTTGACCGATCAATTCGGATACGATCAACCCTGCTAATTTTTCGCCACTCCGGACGACGACGACCGAATAGGCTTCTGCCTCATGTTGTGGCAATCCATACACTTCATTCAGCGAAATAAGTGGCACCAATTGTCCACGGAAATCAAATACTTTTTCCCGGTGCGCTTGCAGGATCGCCGATTTACGTAAAGATGTCGTCTCGATGATGGCAGTCAGTGGAATTGCATACGTTTCTTGTCCGAGCTCAACGAGCATGGCTGAGATGATCGAGAGCGTCAATGGTAAACTGATACGGAAAATCGTTCCTTCTCCGCGGCGTGTCTCAACGAACACTTCTCCACCCAATGATTCGATCTTCGATTTGACGACGTCGAGACCAACACCACGACCAGACAAGTCCGTGACTTCTTCTGCCGTCGAGAAACCAGGTGCGAATAACAGCATCGAAGCCTCTTCGATCGTTAATTGCATCGCTTCTTCTTCTGTGATCAATCCTTTTTCAATCGCAATCCGTGTGACACGTTCGTGATTGATACCTGCTCCATCATCTTCAATCTCGATGAAGACTCGGTTTCCTGAATGGTAGGCACGAAGCGAAAGATTTCCTTCGACCGGCTTATTCGCTAAAATCCGTTCCGCTTTGTTTTCAATTCCATGATCGATCGCATTACGGATCAAGTGGACAAGTGGATCACCAATCTCATCGATGACTGTGCGATCAAGTTCCGTCTCAGCACCCGTAATGTGTAGTTTGATATGTTTTCCGACATCCTTCGAAACGGAACGCACCATTCGTGGGAAGCGGTTGAATACTTGTTCGATCGGCATCATTCGTAACGTTAAAACGAGTGATTGCAATTCGTTCGTGCCCCGTTTGATCCGTTCGACCGTATCTGTCAATTCCGGCGAGCTGACTTCTGCTGCAATACGCTCCAAACGTCCGCGGTCGATGATGAACTCTTCGAACAGATTCATCAAACGATCAATCCGCTCGAGATTGACACGAATCGTTTTCGAAGCGACAGGCACAGATAGATCTGTCTGTTCTGGTGATTCCGGTGAAGCTGTTGGTGCAGGTACTGATGTTGCAACCGGCACTTCCTGTGGAAGGGTGGATGTCGCCACCTCTGCTTCTGGTGTTGCTTCGAACACGTCCATCGTTACTGTTGCGACTTCAGAAACCGAGGCAACCGCCTCTTGAATGACCGATTGCTCTTGTTGCGTCACGAATAAAACAGAGAATGACGTCTCAAAATGTTCTTGCTCCAGTTCATCAGATGTCGGATTCGACAAAATGACATCTCCGAGCTGTTGTAAACGATCAAAGACCATGTAGACACGTGCCGCTTTTAAGATGACGTCTGCTGAAAGTTCGACTTGGACGATATAGGCTTGATAACCGGACGCAATCGATTGTTTGACGACCGCTTCCGAATAGACATCACATTCGAATGTTGATGGTGCAGTTGATGGCGTAACCGAAATGATCTCTTCTTGTTCGGGACGAATGAACTGCTGTAATCGTCTCACTGTTTCCGTGACGTCAAGTTTCCCTTTTCCACCGCGACTGATGTCTTCTACCATCGTTTCCAGTTGCTCAGCAGCAACGAATAGGACATCGATCAATTCAGCTGTAGCGGGTTGTTTCTTTGATCTGACTAAATCAAGGGCGCTCTCCATCTCATGCGTCAAATCAGCGATCGCATCATATCCCATCGTTCCTGCCATCCCTTTTAGCGTATGGGCAGAACGGAAAATTTGATCGATGACCGCTTCATCGTCTAATCGTTCTTCAAAAACCAATAAGCTTGTGTTAATAGCTTGTAAATGCTCCATCGACTCATCGAGGAACAACCCCACATATTCATTTAAGTCCATGACTGATACCCTCCTTTAATCTTAACGGACATGATCTTTTCGTTTTTTCAGACGATGTAACAATCGATCTAAAAACTTCCGTTCTTTGACTTGTACACCTGTTAGAGACGTCGTGATATGATCGAGTCGCCAACTGACGTCACTCGTTCGATCCATCAAGTAAAATGGCATCTGTGCCTTGACTGCTTTGACGACTGTCGGATCTTCCGGCAAAAAACCGGTAAAGCGCAGTGGTTTTTGTAAAAATTGTTGGCTGACGAGTGCCAGTCGATCAAACGTTTCAAGTGCTTCTCCACCATTCGTCGCCCGATTGACGACTACGGAAATCGGAAGATCCGTCGCATGATGGTGTGCCAGTTTGACGAACGCATAACCGTCCATGATTGAAGTCGGCTCTGGCGTGACGATCAACCAGGCTTCGTCTGCACTACTGATAAAATCAAACGTCTGATGGTTGGCGCCGGCTCCTAAATCGAGCAACACAAAATCATACTCATAGAAAAATTGGAACTCCCGCAGTAGGAACACGACATCCTCCTTCGTCAGATTCGTCAGTTCCGCAAATCCACTCCCGCCATGAATGAAATGAAGGGATGGCGACTGTTCAACGATTGCGTGCTGGAGTGATTCTCGTCGTTTGACGCATTCCATCAAGGATGACTTCGATGATTTACCGAATAGAATACCAATGTTCGCCATCCCGATATCAAGATCAATCAAGAGTACTCGTTTTTCTTGTAACGATAATGCCACGCCAAGATTCACCGCGACATTCGTTTTTCCAACGCCTCCTTTTCCACTCACGATGGCAATCGTCTTCGTTTCCTTGACAGTCACTTTTGATCGTAAGACACGTGCTTGATCTTCTCGCATCATCTCATCCCTCTCTCGACGATCATTCGGGATAACTCATCCGCCGTAGCGAACGTGATGTCTTCTGGCACTTCTTGCCCCGTTGTCACGCAATAGATTGGTAACTTCGTCTCTGTCATAAGCCCAAACATCGACCACAGTTCACTTGTTTCATCTGCTTTCGAAAAAACGATCCCTGATAAGGGAATCTTGCTGAAACGATCGTGGATCTGTAATAAATCTCGGTATTTCGATGTCAAACTAAGAACTAAAAACACATCCGTATCTTCAAAGTCATGACGACTTCGTAATTGCTCTACATATGCTTCATCAAGGAAATTCCGTCCCGCTGTATCGACAAGTACGATATCGCATGAAGCTAGCGCCTGCTTCGCTCGTTCGAAATCTTCCAGGTCGTATGCAACATGAATCGGAATGCCTAATATGTCGGCATATGTCTTCAGTTGTTCAATCGCTGAGATCCGGTATGTATCGGTTGTGATGAGACCGACTCGTTGATTTTTGATGAGCGTATGATGCGCAGCGAGTTTAGCGATGGTTGTCGTCTTTCCGACGCCAGTTGGTCCTGTTAACATGACATAACGTGCAGTCGACGGCGTCACGCGCAATGCCGACTTCACTTCTTCCGTCAAGAGATCGGTTAATTCCGTTTGCTGCGTTTGATAATACGCAGTTAGTAATCGCTCATGCAATCGTTCAGACACTTGTTGTAACGCTGGTTCTGCCAACAGCGGCGCATAATGTCGCAATTCTTTTGGCAATGGTCGTTCGCCGACCGTAACGATCGTCGGACGCACGGGGATCGGTTGGATGGTTTCCACAATGTCCTTCCGACTCGTTGCTTGCTTCGAGACGATCGGTTCGTTCGACACATGTTCATCCACCGATGCAACCAGTTCCACTTTTTTCTTCGCAAATAAGCCAAAGAATCCGCCCACTTTGATATGCCGAGTATTTAATATGATGGCATCGTTACCGAGTTCGCGTTTGATGCGTTCCATGGCTTCGCTAACGGAATCCGCCGTGACTTTTTTGACTATCATCGCTTAAATCACCCCAATACTCTTAACTTCAATCGTCGGCATTAATTCGTTATAAGACAAAATCGGAATATCTGGAAAATACCGTTCTGTCAATTGACGGACGAACATCCGGATACTTGGAGAAGTCAGGATGATCGGATGCGCCCCGTACCGTTCGAATTCCGCTGCCCTCTCTTGCAATGTCTCGATGAAACGTGTCGCTTTTTCGGGATCAAGCGCTAAATAATTTCCGAACTCCGTCTTTTGGATGGCCGACTGGATATCCAGTTCCATCTCACTCGAGACCGTCACGACATGCAAGACATCTCCTTGCATGACTTGTTCCGTAATTTGCCGCGATAAGGATTGACGGACATATTCAGCAAGTAGTTCGCTGTCTTTCGTCACAGCTGCATAGTCCGCGAGCGTTTCGAAAATCAATGGTAGATTTCGAATCGAGACTTTTTCTTTTAATAATTGAACGAATACTTTTTGAAGTTCCCCGATTGATAACAGTTGTGGTGTTACTTCCTCGACCAAAATCGGATGCGATTCCTTCAAATGATCAACCAACTGTTTCGTCTCTTCCCGACCGAGTAATTCAGCGGCATGCTTCTTCAAGAGCTCCGTTAAATGTGTCGCAACGACGGATGGTGGATCAACAACCGTATACCCTGACATCTCTGCTCGACTGCGTGTCTGTTCATCAATCCAGAGTGCCGGCATACCGAATGCTGGTTCAACCGTATCGATCCCTCGAATTTCTGGATCATCGACACCCGGGCTCATCGCTAAATAATGATCGAGTAACAGTTCACCACTTGCCATCTCACTTCCGCGAATCTTGATTCGATAATGGTTCGGTGATAACTGCAGATGATCACGAATCCGAACGGTCGGTAGGACAAAACCAAGTTCGAGTGCTAGCTGCCGACGAATCATGACGACACGATCGAGTAAATCGCCACCTTGCGCTTCATCAGCGAGTGGAATCAAACCGTAACCGAATTCAAATTCAATCGTATCGACATTCAGTAAGGAAATGACCGATTCACTCGAACGCAAGTTTTCGCTCGGCGCTTCCTCAACAGCGACCTCTTCTTGCATCGTCTTCGTCGTCTGCTTCATTCGCCAAGCGAAGAAGCCAAATAACGCTGCAATCGGCATCGTGACGTAATCGGGAATCGCTGTGAATAGTCCGAGTAAGAAGATTGCTCCAGCCGCGATTCCGACAAGTAATGGCGTCCGTGTCAATTGACCGATGACATCCTCACCAAGGTTTCCGTCGGATGTCGAGCGCGTGACGATGATCCCGGTCGCAACCGAAATCAAAAGTGCTGGAATCTGACTGACGAGACCGTCCCCAACTGTTAACAACGTATACAATTTGACTGACTCCGCCATCGGTAAGCCTTGCTGAACGACACCGATGATCATTCCGAAGATCAAGTTAATGATGACGATGATGATACCAGCGATCGCATCTCCTTTAACGAACTTCGAGGCCCCGTCCATCGCCCCATAAAAGTCTGCTTCCGATTGAATTTTTTGGCGGCGGGTCCGGGCTTGCACTTCGTCAATCATGCCGGAGTTCAGGTCGGCGTCGATTGCCATCTGTTTTCCGGGCATCGCGTCAAGCGTAAAACGTGCCGACACTTCCGAGACTCGTTCCGAACCTTTCGTGATGACGAGAAACTGGATCAAGACGAGTATCAAGAAGACGACGAAACCGACGAGCGCATTTCCGCCGACGACAAAATCACCAAATGCTTCAATGACTTCGCCACCGTTTCCGTTTGATAGGATCGCCCGTGTCGTCGAGACGTTAAGCGCCAGACGAAATAGAGTGACGATCAGCAACAGCGTTGGAAATACAGAAAACTCAAGTGCCTCTTTGGCATTCATCGCAACGAGTAATACCATCAAAGCAATTAAGATATTGATGATGATTAAAAAATCGAGCATGATAGCGGGCAGTGGGATGACGAGCATGAAGACGATCATGATGACGCCTAGCAGAACCGTTAAATCTCGTGTTGATATACTCATGATGCTTCATCCTTTCATTTTGCTTGTTTCAGTTGATAGACAAAGGCGAGTGTTTCAGCGAGCGCCTGATAGAACGTTTCATCCACTGCCATACCAATCTCTGTTTGAGCGAACAACGCCCGTGCCAGCGGACGATTTTCAACAATCGGGACATCAGCTGCTGTCGCCTTCTCCCGAATCCGGAACGCGACAGCATCTACGCCTTTTGCAACGACGATCGGTGCCATATGTTTTCCGTCATCGTATTGAATCGCTACCGCATAATGGGTCGGGTTCGTGATGACGACGTCGGCATTCGGTATTTCTTGCATCATCCGCCGCATCGCCATCTCCCGTTGTTGTTGTTTAATCTTTCCTTTGATTTGAGGGTCGCCTTCCGTGTTCTTATGCTCATCCTTTAAATCCTGTTTACTCATTCGAATCGACTTTTCAAAATCAAATTTTTGATAAGCGAAGTCCAGAATGGCTAACGCGATCAAGGCGATACTGACCGACAAACCGAGCAAAAATGTTAAATGACCAATGATAGCTAACGCATCGCCGATTGGTTCCGAGGTCAGCCTCGAAATCTCGACCTTGTTATTCCACAGAACAGTGCCACTCGTGACACCGATGACTAACAGTTTAAAAACGGATTTCAAAAACTCGACGAGTGCTTTAACGCTAACGATCCGTTTGACGCCTTGAAGCGGATTGATCCGGTCCAGCTTCGGCTGAATCGCCTCACCACTTAAGAGCACACCAATCTGAACGAAGTTTCCAAGGATCCCGATGACGACCGCTGTTAAAAAGAAGGGGGCGACTAAAATCCCCATTTGTATCAGCATCTCGACTAAAATCTGTTCAATTCGTCCCTCTTCGACGGCTTGCAGAACTTGACTTGCACTGAGACCATCTTGTAGGACGAGTACGAATCGCCGTCCTAGAAATGGACCGAAAAAATAGAGAACAAGAAACATCGC
This sequence comes from Exiguobacterium sp. s78, assembly GCF_018618985.1. Classification (NCBI taxonomy): domain Bacteria; kingdom Bacillati; phylum Bacillota; class Bacilli; order Caryophanales; genus Exiguobacterium; species Exiguobacterium sp. s78. The sequence goes on along the minus strand of NZ_JACSNB010000001.1, from coordinate 934,409 downwards.
GAATAACATAAAACTGCTCGTTAAATCTGCTGATTTTGCGACCTGTCCCTTTTTACGCGAGTCATCCCGCTTTCGAGGTGTCGCTTTTTCCGTCTTCTCACCAGCGAAGTACTGAAGATCAAGGCGTAATCGATATGAATGCATGTCCTTAACCTCCTAGTAATCGAATGGCGTCTGCAAGTACATCTTGCAACAATGGAACGAATCGACCGATTCCTGTGATCGTCGCTCCTGCTAATAAAAACAGAATCGCGTATCCCATTAACAGTTTGACGGAAAAACCAATCGCAAAAATGTTGAACTGGGGTGCCGTTTTCGCTAAGAAACCAAGTGCGAGATCCACTAAAAAGAGTGAAACAACAAGTGGCATCGCCATTTGTAAGGCAGTCAACATCGCAAGTCCGACGACACGGATGACCAAACTCATTCCTGCGTCGCCTGATACCGCAATCAGACTGCCCGGCGGAAAGATCTGAAAGCTCGTATAGATGCCGTCCAGTAAAATGAGATGCATATCAGAAGCGAGCAGGACGAGTAACGTCAGCATGTAATAAAATCGTCCGACGATTGGTGACTGTCCGCCAAACATCGGATCATAAGCGGAAGCCATCGCAAGACCCATCTGTAAGTCAATGATCGAACCCGCAATTTGTGGGGCGTATAATAAAAAACTGGCAAGTAAGCCAAGAGCTAGCCCCACTAAGACTTCCGTTCCCATCCGAAAGAAAAAATCGAAGTCTTCTACACGAACGTCCGTCTTCACGGCGTAACTCGCAAAGTAAGCAAGACCCGCCGCAAGTGCTAATTTATGTTGCGCTGGTAATTGTCTTGATGAAAACAAAGGCGCCGCAACGAGAAAACCGACGATCCGTCCAAAGACGAGCAGAAAAACACTCAGGAAAGAAAGTAATGTCATTTTCGGGAAACCTCAGCGATTTGTTTGAATAGATCAATCGTAAAGGTCTGTAACTCCTGCATAATCCAAGGTCCAAAGAAGACGAGTGCTAAAAACACGGCAACAATCTTTGGAACAAACGATAACGTCTGTTCCTGAATCTGCGTCGTCGCCTGCAAAATACTGACGAGCAGACCAACGACGAGCGAGACGAGTAACAAGGGGGCCGATACTTTGAGTAATGTCCAGACAGCAGAACTCGCCAACTGAATAATCATTTCTTGAGTCATCTTTTCTCCCCCTAACGCATACTGACGAGCAGTGATTCAACAATCAGGTGCCAGCCATCGACTAAAATAAATAACAGCAATTTAAACGGTAACGCAATCATGACTGGCGGTAACATCATCATTCCCATCGACATCAAAACACTCGAGACGACCATGTCGATGACAAGGAAAGGAATGAAGATCATGAAGCCGATTTGGAAGGCTGTCTTCAATTCACTAATCGCATATGCTGGAACGAGTGCGACGAGTGGAATATCTTCAATCTTTTCCGGTTTTTCATAATTACCGTATTTTAAGAATAGTTCTAAATCATTCGTTCGCGTGTGCTTCGACATGAAGCGTTTCATCGTATCTCCTGCTTTATCAAACGCTTCATCTTGACTAATTTTATCAGCCATGTATGGTTTTAAAGCCGTCGTGTTTAATTCCGATATGACGGGCGACATGACGAAAAGCGTAATGAATAAGGCCAGTCCGACGAGTAGCTGGTTCGGCGGCGTCTGTTGTGTTCCGAGAGCCGAACGGACGAACGACAACACGACGACGACACGCGTGAAACAAGTCATTAAGATTAGTAACGAGGGCGCCAGTGATAACAACGTCAGTAATACGAGCAGTTTAATCGATGTTGCTGTTCCTGACGGAGTATCGAGTGAGATCAGGTTTTCAATCGTATTCATGAGCGCCCTCGATTCTTCTGCAGTTGCTCGAGTTGTTGTTTGAACGTCTCAAGAAATGGTGAAGGTGCTGATTTCGAAGATGACTCTTCAAGATCCGTCGGTTCGTATCCCTCTAAATCGTCCAGCGTGTCTAAGAGTTGTACGTTCTCCCCAACACCGACGACATAAATCTTATCCTGCACTTTCACTAACTGAACCGATCGATCCTTACCAAGTGGTACACCACCTAGATGGGTCAAACGTCCGGAATGTCTGACGCCTCGCGTCCGCTCGTGAATAAAACGTGTCACGAGGATGAATCCGCCGATCAAGACGACGAGAACGACGACTCCTTTAAAGATGGTCAATGCCATGGAAGGACTCTCATCGACTTGCTGAGTCGTCGGTGCATCGTTCTTGGTTGGATTTAATTTTTCTTCGACCGTTTCAGCCTGTACAGGAAATGTCAGCAGAAACAGAAGACAAATCAGCAAAGTCACTTTTTTCATGACGAGACAGTTTTCGAGACCGCTTCAAGCACACGATCGGCTTGGAACGGTTTGACGATGAAATCTTTTGCACCTGCTTGAATCGCGTCGATGACCATCGACTGTTGCCCCATCGCTGAACACATGATGACTTTAGCGGCAGGATTGAATGCTTTGATTTCTTTAAGCGCAGAGATTCCGTCCATCTCAGGCATCGTAATGTCTAGCGTGACGAGGTCTGGTGTCAATTCCTTATACTTCGTGACCGCTTCGCGTCCGTTTTCTGCTTCACCGACGACATCATAGCCGTTCTTCGATAGAATTTCCTTGATCATCATCCGCATGAAAGCGGCGTCGTCTACGATTAATACTTTTGCACTCATATTAGTTCCTCCTTAGAACATCCGAAGACGTTCTTTTGTATTTACGATTTCCGTAATGCGTACACCGAAGTTCTCTTCGATGACGACCACTTCACCCGTTGCGATCAATGTATTGTTGACAAGAACGTCAACTGGTTCCCCTGCCAGTTTATCCAGCTCGATGACAGAACCTTGTGTTAATTCCAATATGTCACGAACGGAGCGGCGTGTCCGTCCTAACTCAACCGTGACGTTCAACGGAACATCATATAACATTCCGATATTCCCTGGCGTGCCCTCTACTTCCATCTCACCTAACTGACTAAATTGAACTGGACTGACACCGACTGGCGTTGCTTTCGGTTCAGGTGGTGGGACGACCGTTCGTTGTTCCATCGCTGGTGCCGGTGTCGGTTGCGCTTGTGCCGTTGCTTGTGGTGCAGGTTCTGCTTGTTGGGTCGTACTCGCGCTAAAGAGTTTTTGAATCAATTGTTTCGAGAAATCCAGTGGTGCTAATTGAACGATTTTTGAATCAATCATCGTGCCAATCTTCAAATCAAACTCGATGATGACCATGTTCTCCCAAAGAGAAAAGCTATCGACGATGCTCTTATCTTGTGAAAAATCAAAAATTTCAACAGCAGGTGGTGAGATATCGATTCGCATGGAGAACACTGTCGACATCGAAGTCGCAGCAGCTCCCATCATCTGATTCATCGCTTCCTGTACAGCAGATAGAGCAATCGGATCCATCTCAAGCGATTCATCAATGACACCATCGCCTCCCATCATCAGGTTCGCGATGACAGAAGCATCTCGCTGTGTCAGGATCAGGACATTTTCTCCTTTAAATCCTTCTGTATAGCCGACACGCAACGCGACGTGCGGAATCGGATAACGACTTCGTAATTCTTCCATCGAAATCATCCGAACATGTGGTGTCGTGATTTCTACTTTTTGATTCAACAATGCCGATAAGGCCGTTGCTGAATTCCCAAGTGAGATGTTTCCGACTTCCCCTAGCGCATCGATTTCCATATCATCTAATATTTCCTCTGCGTCCGAATCTTGCGGTTCATCGTTTGATGGCGTTCCGCGTAACAACGCATCGATTTCATCTTGCGAAAGCATATCGCTCATGTTATTCCTCCTCAATTCGTTGTAAGACTTGCAAAGCGAGGTGTTTCCCGTTTAGTCCCGGTCTGGCTTTGAACATCTTCCGGTCATCGACGAATACATCGACGGCATCCGAGGCTCGCGTCTTCAGGGATAAACAATCGCCTACTTCGAGGTGTAACAATTCACCAAACGATAGCTCTGTTTGGCCGAGCACTGCTTTTAAATCGACGACGGAACTCATCAACTGCGTTTGCATGTGTTCAGACTCTTGATTATCTGCTGTCGTTCGCTTTTCTTGTTGCATCCAATAATGACTTGATAATTTCGGAAGAACGGATTCAAGGGTCACGAACGGCAAACAGACATTCAACGTACCGCTCACTTCTCCAACCGTTACGTAAATCGATACGAGGATGACCGTCTCATTCGGAGAAACGAGCTGTAGAAACTGCGGATTGATTTCTAAATCGTCGTACTCCGCCTCGACTTCCGTCACCGACTCCCAAGCGGCGCCATATTGGACGAAGGCACGTTTGAACAATTGTGTCAGAATACGCGTCTCGATTTCCGTCAAATTTTCAATCTTGTTCATCCCTTCACCCGGTCCTCCAAGTAATCGATCGAGCATCGCATAAGCAATGTTCGGATTGACTTCGAACAAGACTTTTCCATCAAGCGGATGAAGGTTCACAAGATTGATCAATGTCATGTTCGGAATAGAATGAATGAATTCATCGTACGGGAGTTGCTCGACTGTATTGACCGTGAACTGGACGTACGTCCGAAGTTGTGCAGAAAAATGCGTCGTCAACACTCGGGCGAACTGTTCATGGATACGCGTCAAATTCCGTAATTGATCTTTTGAGAAGCGAAGCGCTCGTTTAAAGTCATAGACTTTGACACGGCGCTGCTCCTCTTGGCTTCGGATTTCCTCGACTTCCATATCTCCGCTTGAAATGGCTGATAGCAAGGCATCGATTTCATGTTGGGATAATACTTCGCTCATGCTGCCACCTCACTGGATGATTTTTTTCGTCGTATAGACACGCTGTACATCACCTTCTTGGATGAGCTTCTTGAACTGCATCCGTAACCGTTCTTCGAGCTTCTCCATATCCGCTTTTGAGTCTAAGTCCGACTTTTTCATCGCAGATAAATCACCTAAGATGATGTTATTAATTTGAAACTTTCGTAATTCTAAATCATCACGCGTTGCTTGATCGTCCGTAACGATCGTGAATTGGACATTCAAGAACCGTTCGTCTGCGATGTTCGTCGTCAAGTCGTCTGTCTGAAGACTTCGTGCATCAAGTTCTTCACCCGTCGGCTGTTCGACTTTTGCTTCTGTCGTATCATTAGCTAAAAAGTAATTCATGATCATATAACCTGCCCCAACCATCAGTGCTGCGACAATGATCATGATTAAAGGGATTTTTAGTTTACTCTTCTTCTTTTCCTCGGCCATCTTCGAGCCTCCTTACACTGTTCAAGCCCGCTAATCCGATTTGTTGATAAAAAGCGATTGCGATTGCCTTGACCTCTTCTATTGATTCCTTCACGACATAAATCTGTCCGCCAACAAGTTGAATCGTCGTATCCGGAGTGGAACGGACAGATTCAATCAGAATAGCGTTTAGTACGAGTGGTGCATTACGTAATGTCGTTAGCGTAATCATCGTTTCAGGTTGACCAATTCCTCAAGAACTTGGTCAGAAGTCGTAATGATTCGCGTATTCGCTTGGAAACCACGTTGGGCAATGATCATCTCCGTGAATTCTTCTGATAAATCGACGTTTGACATTTCGAGCGTTCCAGATGTCAATTGACCCATTCCGTTCAAGCTCGGTGTTCCAAGTACTGGCTCACCTGAGTTTTGCGACGCTGCGAACACGTTGACACCTGATTTTTCTAAACCACCTGGGTTAGCAAAGTTCGCGATCGTGATATAACCGACGTTTTGTAATGCTCCTGTCGTATCGACGTAAGTGACGAGACCGTCTTTACCGATTGATAAGTTACGTGCATCCGTTGGTACTTTTAGTTTTTGGAATCCTGCGCCACCTGCTTCCGGAAGGGGTACCGGTGGTGTCTCGCCATCTGCAATTGCTTGAGAGTCACTACCAATCAAATAGTTTCCGTCGCCGGTAACCAAGTTTCCTTCAAGATCGGTATAGAAGTTACCTGAACGGGTATAACGAATCCCTTCCGCCGTGACGACTTGGAAAAATCCTTCCCCAGAAATCCCGACATCGAGGACGCGACCCGTATTTTGAAGCGCACCTTGGTTATACACATTATCGACTGTTGACATCGATGCTCCGAGACCGACCTGTTTTGGGTTCGTTCCACCGACATTGCCACCAGCACCGGATGATGAACCAACCGATTGGCTGACGAGATCCTTAAACGTCACCCGTCCTTTTTTATAACCGAACGTGTTGACGTTCGCGATGTTATTCCCGACGACATCCAGTTTCGTCTGGAAGTTCTTAAGCCCACTGATTCCTGAATACATTGAACGTAACATTATTTTTCCTCCTTTGATTGAATCTGCGTCAACTCGTATACACTAATCTGTTTTCCGTTCGATAGTTCGGCCATGATATCCAGCCCATCCCGTTTTACACTAACGACACTGGCTGTCTCTTCGACGGTCGTCGTCTGTTCTGCTCCAGAAGCATCGGTCGTCTTTGACTCGGCTTCATAACTGACGTTCTTACCAATCAGATTGCTGTAGGATAATAACGCCGTCGCATGTTGGTTCAAGACCATCGTGTCCATCGTCTTCCCGATTGCTTGCATCTGTTCAAGTGAAGAAAACTGCGCCATCTGAGCAATGAAATCCTTATCTTCCATCGGTGCCGTCGGGTCCTGATTCGACAGCTGGGCAATCAGAATTTTCATGAACATATCTTTATCCATTGCTTTATTCGTCGGTACTTGTGACTTTTCAGGAAGCTGGTATGAAGTACCCTCTGTTTTGATTGCATCAGTCATCGTCTTCCTCCTCTTCTTCCTCTACTGGAGCGGGTGTTTCTTGATAAGGGGACTCATGCTCCTGCTGATCTCGTGTGAAGGACTGTTGAAACTCCCGTGCACTAGATGCGATCATCCCCGTCTCGATCTTCACGACCGGCGTCTGCTGGTGTAAAGCTGTCTGCAATTTTCCGAGTTGTTGCTCGATCGATTGTTTCGCTTGTTCAGTACTCGCAAACAGTTTGATGGTCAATGCCCCCTCCTTACGATCGAGTTGAACGACGACCTCTCCAAGCTGCTCTGGATAAAGACGAATCGACAATCGAGTTGACCCGTCAGCACCTTTTAAGAACGGTGCCTGTTGAAGTGCAGCTTCAATCCGTTGTTGAATCTGTTCTGGTACGGGTAGCGGCACTGGACGAATCGTTTGCAACGGGGTACCCTTGTAAATCGGCATGCTCATTGGAGTCAGCGCGGCTTTTCCTTCTGGATCAACGAGCATGGTCGCTTTTCGCATGAGTGAAGCGAATGCCAACGGAAGCGGTGTCTTTCCTTTTGCCTGCTCAGCTACAGCTACAGTGTCCGACTTGAGCGCTTCGACAATAGGACCAGTTTGCGGGAGCGTCTGTTTCACAGGCAACGCGGAAATGTCTCCTTCAATCGTAGTAAGTAATGGTTGTTTTAAGTTGTTCGTATGATGATCTTTCATTTTGATCGTATCGTTCGTTACTGTCTGCAAGACGACTTGCTGAAGCAATGGTGGCAATTGATCGAACTGATTTTTCGCCTGCTCGACATTTCCCTCAAGCAATTGTTTGACGAACGCTAGTAATTGTTCCATTTTCTTCGGTTCTTGTTTTAACGCCTCTACTTCCGGTTGTTTCAGTAAAGAGAGAAGATCGTCCGGTTGATCTACGAGTTCTTGTATCCAATCCGGTAATAGTGGTGTCTCCACTTTCGTCTCGAGTGCTGTCAAATCAGCTGAGACCGGTGACGATGACGTTGTTGGTAACTTCGTCAGATAATCCAGTAACGAAGCAAATTGACCACCAACCGTGGTCATCTCTCCTTTTTTCCCTGTTCCAGTATTCAAGTTCGGGGAGGATGATTGTATTACTTCCGTCATGTTCATCTGGCTTCCCTCCTTACTTCGTCGCGAGTAGCTGTGTTAAGGCCGCCGCTTTTTTAGCATCCATCTTGGCAATGATCGCCGCCTGTTGTTCCGCATCGATGTCCTCGATGATCGGTACGACTTCTGTCGGACTGAGTTCGTTTAAGATGAGCGCAGCATCCTTTGGTGCCATTTCAGCATAGACATCTGTCACAGATGCTGCTTTTTTCTTCGTCGCCTTCGTTTGATCCGTCGTCGCGGGCGTCGGTGTTTGTTTTAAACGATCCCGTTCTGCAATCAAACGTTCGACTTCCTGTTCTTTAGCTTTTAAACTATCCGATTGTTCTTTGCTTTGATTGCGTAGTTTCTTGATTTCTTGATTCGCTACTTTCAGACGACGTTCGAGTTCTGCTGACGGATTTGCTTGATTCGTAGTCGTTTTTTCCGTTGCGAACGGTAAGGATAGCAATGGACGTCCATTCGCATAATTTAATACGAAATAAGCTGTCAGCAAGATTAAAATCAAAGGGATGATCAATAAAGGTAAGATCCATCCTTTTGACGTTTTATTTTCACTCATATCATCCGTCCTCTTCCAAACTGTAACAATGCCAGTTCATCTAATTGATTTTGTTCCGTCAATGCCTCGATTCGTTTCGTTTCAACCGTATGATTCTCTTGCAGACGACTAAACTTCTTCTCCTCGATCAACGCTCGTTCGAGTGCTTCCTGCGCGCGTTCATAGCGATTTTTCGATTGTGTCACGTACAGTTGTTGCCGTTCGATTTCTTGCTTCACGACATCTCGAGCCCGCTCTCGATATTGCGAAGACGTTAATTCGACGATGCCAATCTCATCTTGCGCTTTCAGAAAGGATTCATAACGGACGAGCAGATGGTATAGTTTTTCGACTTCGATCTCATATTGTTTTTTATGAAGGCTCAATTCTTTTGCGACGCGATCTTTCTCTGCTTCAGCCAAAGGAATGATTCGTTCATAAATCGTCTTCATCTTCCGCCCTCCTTACTGAATCGTTGCCATGAGTTGCTGACAAGCTTTCTCGAAGTCACTGTCTTCATGGATTTGTTGTTTTAAGAAACGGATCAGCTCCGGATATTTATCGACGGCACGATCAATTTCCGGATTCGTCCCTTTTTTGTAGGCGCCGATATTGATTAAGTCTTCCGAATCAAGATACGTCGATAACAGCTGTCGAAATGCGACGGCAGCTGTCTTTTGTTCAGCAGTCGTGATTTGATTCATGACACGACTGATGGATCGTAAGACATGAATCGCTGGAAACTGTCCTTTGTTCGCAAGATTACGATCAAGAACGAAATGACCGTCTAAGATCCCTCGTACAGCGTCAGCAATCGGTTCATTCATATCGTCTCCATCGACGAGTACGGTATAAAAAGCCGTGATCGAGCCGTCTTGTGTCTTCCCGCTACGTTCAAGCAATTGAGGAAGAAGAGCAAATACACTTGGCGTATATCCTTTTGATGCAGGCGGTTCACCTGTCGCAAGACCGATTTCTCGCTGCGCCATCGCAAAACGTGTGACGGAATCCATCATCAAGACCACATTCTTACCCTGATCCCGAAAGTATTCAGCGATGGCTGTTGCCGTATAGGCGCCTTTTAAACGAACAAGTGGCGGTTGATCACTCGTCGCTACGACCAAGATGGAGCGTTTCATCCCCTCTTCGCCAAGTTCTGCCTCCACGAATTCCTTGACTTCACGTCCTCGTTCACCAATCAAGGCAATGACGTTGATGTCTGCTGTCGATCGTTTTGCAATCATCCCGAGTAGTGTCGACTTCCCAACTCCTGATCCTGCAAACAAACCAACGCGTTGTCCTTGACCGACCGTTAGTAGCCCATCGATGGCACGGATGCCCGTCGAGAGAACATCACTGATACGAGGTCGCTCCAATGGACTCGGTGGTTTACGAACGATTGATGTCGTACGGAAATTTTCTAATGCCTCTCCGTCCAGTGGTCTCCCTAGACCATCAAGCACTTTACCAATCAGTTCATCGCCTACAGGGACGTGGAGTGGTTTTCCTGTCGCAAGAACGATCGAGCCTGGAGCAATCGATGTCGTTTCACCATACGGCATGAGTAGGACGTGACCTTCTCTAAAACCGACGACTTCCGCTTCAATCGTCTGCCGTTGTTGAATTTGGATCAAACAACGCTCGCCGATTGCGACAGCCGTTGGTCCACGTGATTCAATCATCAATCCAATCACTTGTACGACCTTTCCGGAATGCTGAACGAGTTCTTCCGGACGAATTTCTCGAACTGCGGCTTGAATCGCATTTACGTTAAACATGATGTAAAACCTCTTTGATTTTGGTTTGTAGGGCTTCAAAGCCACTTGTCAAACCACCTGTGATTGCTCCATTCTCCGAGTCGATCCGATAATCGCGTGCTTTAAGCGCTGGATCAAATCGTAATTGAATCGTCGCATTGGCACCTAGAACACCTTGGAGCTGCTCTTCAAGCAAAACGACCCGTTCAAAATCCGCTGGTGAAGCGTAGATAATGATCTTTTCACGATCTCGGAACTGAATGATCAACTGATGTAATAATTGGTATAATGCCTCTTCTTCTTCATCATGTAACTGCTCTAGAAACTGATGCGTCACCTGGAGTCCAAGCACACACAATTCATGTTCCAATCGCATCAATCGCTCTTGATTTTGCTCTTCGATTCGTGCAGTAAACGTATTTGTCGTTGCGATTTGCTCTTCGAACGTTGCTTGTCCTTCCGCACGTCCTGTTTCAAATCCAGCCTGGTGTCCTTCTTCATATCCTCGTTGACGTACTTCCTCTAATGCCTGAAGACGTTCTTGTTCAAACTCACGCTGACGCTGTTCAAACTCTAGAACCATCACCTGGCGAAGACGTTCTAGTTCAGCGTGACCTTCTGCCATCTGCTCTTCATAGAACGTATCTGGAACGATTGCCGATTCTTCCTGAGCATTTCGGACTTGAACGAGTGTTCGTTCCTGTCGTTCAATCACAGCTTGTCTTTTGATGACGTTAGACAACAATATCATCTCCTCCACCACGAGCCACGACGATCTCACCCATGTCTTCTAAGCGGCGGATGATTCCGACGATTCGACTTTGTGCTTCTTCGACGTCTCGGAGACGAACAGGACCCATGAATTCCATATCCTCTTTGAACGATTCGACCATCCGTTGTGACATGTTGCGGTAGACCATATCCTTGACGTCGTCTGACGATACTTTGAGTGCCAACAGTAGATCTTCGTTCGATACTTCGCGGATGATGCGCTGAATCGCCCGTGCATCGAGCGTGACGATATCTTCGAAGACAAACATCCGTTTTTTGATTTCTTCTGCGAGTTCCGGATCCTGAATCTCGAGCGTATCGAGAATCGTTCGTTCCGTTGTCCGGTCGACACCGTTCAATACTTGAACGACTGCCTCGATACCGCCAGACTGCGCAAAATCTTGCATGCCTGCTTGTGACAGATTCCGTTCGAGAATTTGCTCTACTTCGCTAATGATCTCCGGGTTCATTCTGTCCATCGTCGCAATCCGCCGTGCTACATCGGATTGTGCTTCTGCCGGTAGCTCCGAGAGAATCTGTCCTGATTTGGCAGGATCAAGATGGGCAAGAACAAGCGCGATTGTTTGCGGATGTTCATTTTGAATGAAGTTCAATAGCTGTTTCGGGTCTGCCTTTCGTGCAAACTCAAACGGTCGGACTTGTAACGTCGATGTCAGGCGATAGATGAGTTCCATCGCCTTTTCTTCACCAAGCGCCTTCTCAAGAACCGATTTAGCAAACCCAATTCCACCTTGAGTGATGTAGTTTTGCGCCGTCGCTAGTTCATGAAACTCATCGAGAACGACTAACTTATCTTCTGGATCGACTCGTTTCATACTTGAGATTTGAAGGGTCAACCATTCCATCTCTTCTTCCGATAAATGTTTATATACACTGGCAGCGACTTCAGGACCTAACGAAATCATGAGAATCGCAGCCTTTTCCCGACTGTTCATTTCTAGCTTCTTCATCTCATCAATCCTCCGCTAACCAAGTACGTAATAATTTCGCAAACTCATCCGGATTGGATTCAGCGAGTTTTTCAAGCTGTTTGCGTTTGACTGCACCATCGCTCGTATCTTCTGTTGATAATTCCGGAATTTCCGTCTCAATCGGTGTCCATTCCTCAAGTTCTTCAATTTCATTCGCTCTCCGTCGACGCATGAGGAGGATGACTGCTCCAATGACGAGGATTGCCGCTCCACCAAGGGCGAACCAAACCCACATCGGTGTTGCCGTCGTCGTTTTCGTCGCTGCCGTCGTTTCCGCGAATGGTCGAGACATGACAACGACCTTATTGGCAAGTTCTGCATCCGTCAGCGTTGCTTTCGCATCTGTCTTCGTTAATGATGTCCGGATGATCGAGTACATCATCGTCTGTAAGTCAGTTTGTAGTTGTGGATCGATCTGATTCTGACCTTTTGGTGGCTCGACGATGATTTGAATTCCTAAATCACGAATCTCGTAAGGAGCTCCTGTGATTTGTTTTGTGATTCGATTGACTTCATAGTTGATGATATCGTGTGTTTTCTCACTCGTATCACCCGTCGTTCCAGTACCCGCCGGGAAATTCGTCGTCTCATTTTGCCCCGTACCTGCTGTACCAGCATTTGCAGAGCCTGTGTACGCTTCTGCTACTTTTTCAGCAGACGTGACGATCCCTTCGATTTTATCGGGATCTACTGGCTCAACAAGCTTTTGTTCTTCCTGACGTTTCGTGACATCGACATCTGCCGTGACTGAAACGAGTGCTTTTTGTGGACCGAGAACGACAGATAGCATCTGCTGAATCTGCTTGCGTAAATCGTTTTCCGTCGTTTTCTTCAGCGCCATCGGATCGGTTCCGCCCGCTGTTTGCGTAGCAGATCCTGGCTCGTAATACGTAAAATACTGATCCATGATCGTAATGTTTTCTTCTTTAAGGTTCGGAATACTCTTTGCAATCAAATGATACAACCCTTGAACCGTTTGATTGTTAAGATTACTACCCGCGCTAGAAGTCAAGACGACAGAAACCGTTGAAGATTCCTTTTCATCAGATAGAAAAACACTCTTCTCCGGGAGAGTGATCATGACTTTTGCTGACTCGATCCCGTTAACTTGTGTGATCAAGTTTTCAAGTTCCGTCTGCATCGTATCGCGTTCGAGAATGTTCATCTCCTTATCCGTCGTTCCGAATCCAGCATTTTCACTAAAGAAGGAATAATCGATTTGACCGGATTTTGGTATACCAGCCGTCGCTAATTCGACTTTTAAGTTTTCGACATTTGCTTCTGGAACAAGAATCGTCACACCATTCGCTTCAGTAACGACTTCCGATGCGATTCCATCTTCATTTAGCTTTTCCGTCACTTGCCCTGCTTCTTGAGGGGATAGCTTCGAATAAAGAGGTGTCATCGTTGGTTTAGATAACCAGATGATGGCGACAATCAACGCTGCTAAAACGACAACGATGATTCCTAAAATCGTCGCCTTCTTCGCAAGTGACCATTCTTTCCATGTCGTATTCATAGCTCCCAATCGAGCTTTTAAACGTTCGTTCATTCAACATCTCCCACGCTTTCCTTAACAGTCACAGTTGCATACGCATCATTTCTTGGTATGCTTCGATGCCTTTGTTACGGACTTCAAGGGCGAGTTGCATAGAAAGCGATGCCTCTTCTGTTTTAATCATGATGTTATGTAGATCCGTCGTCTTTCCTGTCGCGAGATCGACGCGCGCTTGAGATGAGGCATGTTGCGTTGCATTCAGTCCGTTCATGGCTTCACTGAGCACCTCACTAAAATCACTTGGTGTCGTCTTAGCGACTGTCTGCGTGGGTAGTACCATCTGCATGTTTTGAATTGGTTGAATTGCCATCTCTTCATCTCCTCTACTTATTTACCAATCTCCATCGCTTTGACGAGCATCGCTTTTGTCGCGTTCAAAGCCGTTACGTTCGCTTCGTAAGAGCGTGTCGCGCCCATCATGTCGACCATTTCTTTTAAGATATCGACATTAGGCATCTTGACGTACCCGAGTTCATCCGCATCTGGATGCGTCGGATTATATTCTAATTTGAATGGTTCAGGATCCTTCTTCAATTCACTGACCGTGACACCATTGGCGGTCTCTTTTAACACAGCGAGTTTTCTCGCATACGGTTGCCACTGTCCATTGACGAGCTCACCTCGTGTCGTTTGAGCATTCGCGATGTTTGCCGAGACTGTATCGAGACGCAAACGTTGGGCAGTTAAACCGGACGCAGACGTATGAAATCCGTTGAACATACTCATGGATTATTTTCCTCCTCGGATAACAGACTGAATGCCAGAGAATTTGCGATTCAACTGTTCTACCAACGCCTCGTACTCAATTTGATTGCGTGATAATTCAGACATCTCAAGATCGATATCGACACCATTTCCATCGTTACGCATTGTATTTGGTCGATCGACGATGCTACCAGAAGTTCCGATTGTTGCATGTCGCTTTAAACTCATTTTCATTTCTGAATCGAGCACATCTCCAAACGTGACACGCTTTGCCTTATACCCAGGCGTATCGACATTCGCGATGTTCTTAGCGATGACCTCCTGTGCCATGACCGTTCGATTGACGGCTTGTGTCATTACGTTATAGTCAGACCCTAACCAATTCATCTTCTTTCCTCCACTCATGGGAACTATATTCAAATTCACGACAAAAAGTAAGTCGTTAGTAACATATCTGAAATAATTGAAACAAATAGGTCAATGTTTGAAAAGAAGTTTTTTGAAAAATAGGGTAATGAGATGTTAATATTCTGTTTTTTATTCCCTTTTCTTATAAAAATGATAAATAATACCTAGTCAAACAAAAAAGACCTAGTACTTAACTAGGTCTTCTCTCTATTAGAAGCGACTCCCTATTTTAGTTCGATTTAATTCGTTCTAATTCATATAGGAAATTATCGTTTAAGATTTTAATGTATGTTCCCTTCATTCCAAGCGAACGTGACTCGATGACTCCTGCACTTTCGAGCTTACGAAGCGCATTGACGATAACGGAACGCGTGATACCGACGCGATCGGCAATCTTTGAAGCAACGAGTAGTCCTTCATTTCCTTCAAGCTCTTCGAAGATATGCTCAATCGCTTCAAGTTCTGAATAAGACAACGAATTGATCGCCATCTGAACGACTGCTTTCTTGCGTGCTTTATCTTCCGCCTCATGTGCCTTCTCACGAAGGATCTCCATCCCGACGACTGTCGCACCATACTCCGCAAGCACGAGGTCTTCTTCGTTGAAGTCTTCTACCATACGACCGAGAACAAGTGTACCAAGGCGTTCTCCACCACCGATGATTGGTACGATCGTCGTTTTCGACGTTTCGAACGTATCACGGTTGTCGACTGGGAATGCCGTGTGTTCACTATCGATGGCAATGTTTGCTGTCGTTTCCGTGACGTTAAATAATTTTTTCGTGTAATCTTCCGGGAATTGACGTTCTTCTAAGAAACCACGGACCCGGTCATTTTCGATTTGTTGCTTGATTGCGATACCTAGTAACTTACCGCGCCGACTTACGATGAATGTGTTCGATTCCATGACTTCGCTGAGTCGATCAGCCATGACCTTGAAATCAACATGTGTGCTCGCTTCTTGTTGTAACATCGTATTCAGCTTCCGCGTTTTCGCCAATAAATTCATTTTTTCTTCCTCCACTTTATAAGATGAACTGACTTAAGTCTCGATCATCTGCTACTTTTCCAACTCGATCCGTCACGTATTGTGGCGTGATCGTTACATCCGTCTCCGGCATGTCTGCTGCTTCGAAGGATAATTCTTCAAGGACGCGCTCCATGATCGTATACAAGCGTCGTGCTCCAATATTATCCGTCTCATCGTTTACCTGTGCAGCAATCCGTGCGATTTCACGAATGGCTTCTTCTGTAAAGGTGACATGAACGTGCTCTGCCCCTAATAATGCTTTATATTGTTTGAGTAATGCTTGGTTCGGTTCAGTTAAAATTTTAACAAAGTCATCTTCCGTCAAACTGTCGAGTTCGACACGGATCGGAAAACGACCTTGGAGCTCAGGAATCAGATCAGATGGTTTCGCCATATGGAATGCACCCGCAGCGATGAACAAGATGTGATCCGTCTTGACTGGACCATATTTCGTAACGATCGTCGATCCTTCAACGATCGGTAAGATGTCTCGTTGAACACCCTCTCGTGAAACACCAGCTGAATCATGTCCTTTTGTCGCGATCTTATCGATCTCATCGACGAAGATGATACCCATCTGTTCTGCGCGACGAACCGCTTCGTCATGGACTTCGTTCAAGTCGAGCAACCGTTCCGCTTCTTCCGCTGTCAAAATCGGACGCGCTTCCTTGACTGTGAGCTGACGCTTCTTCGTTTTCTTCGGCATGACTTGTCCGAGCATATCCTGAAGATTCGCAAGCCCCTCCATACCTTGTTGCCCAGAGAATAAATCCACTTGACGTTCTTCAACATCGACCTCAATCATTCGATCCTCGAGTTGCCCTGTCAGTAATTGCTGACGAAGTAACGAACGGTCGGCTGTCGCTTCCGATGTATCCGGCTCTTGTTGCTTTTGGTTACCACCGAACAACATCTCAAACGGATTCGTTCCACCACTGAGACCAGATGATGCTTTTTTACCAGATAACGCATCGACGATTCGTTCGTTTGCCACTGCTTCCGCTCGATCTTTGAGCGCTTCCTTTTTCTCATCTTTGACAAGACGTAGAGACGCTTCGACGAGATCCCGCACCATTGACTCCACATCACGACCGACGTACCCTACTTCCGTGAACTTCGTCGCTTCGATTTTGACGAACGGCGCACGGACGAGTTTCGCGAGGCGTCGCGCAATTTCAGTCTTTCCGACTCCGGTCGGTCCGATCATCAGGATATTCTTCGGTGTGACTTCATCCCGCATCGATGCATCGAGTAATTGTCGACGGTACCGATTACGTAAAGCAATCGCCACCGCACGTTTAGCATCCGCTTGTCCGATGACATGTTCATTTAACTTCTCGACGATTTGTCTTGGTGTCAATTCATGCATGGTCATTGCCTCCGATCGTTTCTAGGATGATTTGATCGTTCGTAAAGACACAGAGTTCACCAGCCGTCTCAAGCGCTGCGCGGGCGATCTCCTCTGCTGTGAGATGACTTGCGTGTCGAGCTAACGCGCGACCTGCTGCAAGCGCATAATTACCACCTGAACCGATTGCGAGAATGCCATCATCCGGTTCAATGACTTCCCCGTTTCCGGATACAAGTAAGAGATGTGTTCCATCCATGACGAGTAAGAGTGCTTCTAGTTGACGCAGCATCTTATCGCCTCGCCATTCCTTCGCTAGCTCAACTGCTGCCCGTTGTAAGTTCCCGTTATACATTTCAAGCTTCGCTTCGAATTTTTCAAAGAGTGTAAACGCGTCCGCGACACTTCCAGCAAATCCGGCAATGACTTTGCCACCATAGAGGCGCCGTACTTTTTTCGCACTTTTCTTCATGATGACTTGGTTTCCAAAAGTCACCTGTCCGTCTCCGCTCATCGCGGATTGTCCGTTATGTTGAATCGCAAAAATCGTCGTTGCATGAAACATCAATGTTTCCTCCCTTAGGCACGAGGATGTGCTTGTTGATAAACATGTCGTAATCGTTCCGTCGTTACGTGTGTATACTGACCAGTCGTCGACAGCGATGCGTGTCCAAGTAACTCCTGGACCGCTCGCAAATCGGCGCCTCTTTCCAGTAAATCTGTCGCGAAACTATGACGAAGCGCATGTGGTGTCACATGTTTCCCAACGAGTTGTTCCCCTTTTTTCATGATTTTCCGAATCGCATCCGTCGTCAATCGACGCCCTGAATGAGACAAGAACAACGCTTGCTCATGACCTGCGACTGGATCTCGTGATGGTAAGTACAGTTCTAATGCATCTTTAGCAAAGGTTCCAATCGGTGCGATGCGTTCCTTCCCACCTTTTCCATACACATGGACGTAGGAGTGATCAGTCGCGAGATCACGAAGATCTAGTTGAACGACCTCGCTGACCCGCATACCCGTCGCATATAAAAGTTCTACTAACGCCACATTCCGGTTACCAAGCGTATCACTCGATCGAAAGGCATCGAGGAAACGTTCATATTCCGTTGGGACGAGGAATGTCGGAAGTCCTTGTTGTCGTTTTGGTGCTTTTAATCCATCGAATGGATTAGGCTCATCGGTGTCACGTGTCAAAAAACGACCAAATTGTTTGAGGCAGGAAACTTTTTGTGCAATCGTCGCCCGCGCCAGCTCCTGATCGTAAAGAGCATACAAATAACGCCGTGCACTTGCCAATTCAATCGATCGTAACTGATGATCGCGGCAAAAAGCGGCGTATTGTCGAAGTGTTTGATCATAAGAGCGACCTGTATTCGGAGATAATTGACGTTCAATATGAACATACCGCATGAAATCTTCTAGCAGTCGCTCAAAAGCAGTGTCTATCCCCATGAATGCGCCCCCTTCTGACCATTTCATTCTCGAATCGCCCTTAGCATAGCACAGACCAAGTAGTCTGACAATAGACCAAAAACCGAAAAATTAACGAAATTATCACGCTTTTATGACAAATTAAGAAATGGGGAGAAAGAGCGCTGAATCACGCCTTTCTCCCCATCAACAATCACATATCCGTGAAATCTTTGATTGCTTCAAGTGCTCGCTCTGCGTAGAGCGCATACTTCTCAGGTTTTTTCATCCGAACCGGATGACCGACGAGTGCTGGTACCAATCCGAAGTTGGCATTCATTGGCTGGAAGTTCTTCCCTTCCGTCGTCGTGATATAGTGCGACATCGCACCCATCATCGTTTCCTGCGGGAACGTAACCGGTTCCGCCTCATTGACGAGACGTGCCGCGTTGATTCCTGCCGTTAAGCCGGACGCTGCTGACTCGACGTACCCTTCGACACCTGTCATTTGACCAGCAAAGAACAAGTCGTCACGTGTACGTGTCTGATACGTTGGCTTTAACAAATTCGGTGAGTTGATGAACGTGTTACGGTGCATGACACCATAACGGACGATTTCTGCATTCTCAAGACCAGGAATCAAGCGAATGATCCGCTTTTGTTCGCCCCATTTCAAATGTGTCTGGAAGCCGACAAGGTTGAACAATGTTCCAGCTGAGTTATCCTGACGCAATTGAACGACAGCATATGGTCGTTTGCCTGTCTTCGGATCTTCAAGTCCGACTGGCTTCATTGGTCCGAACAAGAGTGTTTTCGGTCCGCGAGAAGCGAGAACTTCAAATGGCATACAGCCCTCGAAGTAAATCTCTTTTTCAAATTCCTTCAGTGGAACGACTTCCGCATTGATCAGCTCATCATAGAAGAGCTGGAATTCTTCTTCCGTCATTGGACAATTCAAGTAGGCAGCTTCACCTTTATCATATCGTGATTTCAGGTAAACCTTCTCACGATCGATCGTGTCTCCATCGAGAATCGGTGCCGCTGCATCGAAGAAGTATAGGTAATCTTCACCTGTGAATTGTTTAAGTGATTCCGATAATGCCGCACTCGTCAACGGACCCGTCGCGACGATCGTCGGACCATCTGGAATCGCTTCGATTTCTTCATGATGGACTGTAACGTTCGGGTGGTTTTTCAACGTTTCCGTCACATATCCTGCGAAGTCATGCCGATCGACAGCAAGTGCTCCACCTGCTGGAACGCTCGCTAAGTCTGCTGCTTTCATGATCAAGGAATCGAGCTGACGCATCTCTTCCTTTAAGACACCAACTGCGTTCGTTAACTGGTTCGCTCGAAGTGAGTTCGAACAGACGAGTTCAGCGAATTGGTCTGTATGGTGCGCGGGTGTCTGTTTGACAGGCCGCATTTCATATAAATCTACTTGTACGCCGCGTTTTGCAAGTTGCCATGCTGCTTCAGAACCTGCAAGTCCCGCGCCGATTACCGTTACACGTTTCAACGGTCATTCCTCCTCTTGCTCCTGATCGATGCGTGTTTCATGATGTCCACAAGATGTACATTCTACTTTCACACCGTTCTTGATTTTCTTTTGTACCATCATACTACTACATACCGGACATGGTTCTTCGACCGGTTTATCCCATGAGACGAACTCACACTCCGGATAGTTCGAACAACCGTAGAACAAACGTCCTTTTTTACTACGACGTTCGACGATGTCGCCCGTTCCACATGTCGGACACTTCACACCGATCTCGACTTGGATCGGTTTCGTGTTACGACACTCTGGGAAGTTCGAGCACGCCATGAACTTGCCATAACGCCCCATCTTGATGACCATCGGATGACCACAGACTTCACAATCTTCTCCAGCCGGTTCATCTTTGATTTCAATCTTCTCGATTTCTGCTTCTGCTCGTGTCAGACGTTTTGCAAAGGACTTATAGATTGGATCGACGACTTCCGTCCACTGCATGTCACCTTTTTCGATCGCATCGAGTAAAGCTTCCATGTCTGCCGTGAACTGGACAGTGATGAACTCTTGGAAATAGTCGCTGATCATATCGATGACGAGTTCACCGAGTTCCGTTGGTAAGAATTTCTTCTCTTCAAGCGTCACGTAACCCCGTTTTTGAATCGTATCGAGCGTCGGCGCATACGTCGACGGACGACCGATACCGAGCTCTTCCATCGCCCGGACAAGACGTGCTTCCGTATAACGTGGCGGTGGTTGTGTGAAGTGTTGTTTCGGTTCGATTGCTGATTGTTTCAACTCTTCCCCTTCATCGAGTGGAGGAAGTAGTCCTTCCTTGACGTCTGAAACCGCCTCATCGTCCGTATCTTCGATGTAGACCTTCATGAAGCCCGGGAATTTAACGGTCGACCCGTTCGCACGGAACGTGACGTCGTTCGAGACGAGATCGATTTTGACAGTATCGAGAATCGCTGGCGCCATCTGGCTTGCGACGAACCGTTCCCAAATTAGTTTATATAAGCGGAACTGATCACGCGATAAATACGATTTGACGAGTTGTGGCTCGCGCATCGTCGAAGTCGGACGAACCGCTTCGTGTGCATCTTGTGAGTTCGCTGATTTCTTTTCTTTACGTTTCTCGCTTGCGATGTATTCTTTTCCGTACGCCTGCTCAATGAACCCGTGTGCTTCGAGATTCGCCGAATCTGACGTCCGTGTCGAATCGGTACGCATATACGTAATCAAACCGACTGTACCTTCTTTTCCAATTTCGATTCCTTCGTATAGCTGTTGTGCGATCATCATCGTCTTCTTCGCTCGGAAGTTCAGCTTACGTGCTGCCTCCTGTTGCAAAGAACTCGTCGTAAACGGTAACGCCGGATTCCGTTTCCGCTCTTTTTTCGTGACGGAATCAACTGTAAAGTCTTCTGAGAGTTGATTCAAGATTTGATCGACTTCTTCTTGCGAATGAAGTTCACGCTTCTTGCCATCGACTCCGTAGAAGTTCGCTTCGAGCTTTTCACCGTTTGCATCGAGTTCGAGTTTGATCGTCCAGTATTCTTCAGGCATGAACGCATTGATTTCTTGTTCACGATCGATGATCATCTTGACGGCAACGGATTGAACGCGTCCCGCAGATAACCCTTTTTTAATCTTCTTCCATAATAACGGACTCATGCTGTAACCAACAAGGCGGTCCAAGATACGACGGGCTTGCTGCGCATCGACAAGATCATAGTTGAGCTTGCGTGGTCGCTTGAACGAATCCTTGATGGCATCTTTCGTGATTTCATTGAAGACGACGCGGCACTCCGTTGATTCATCAACGCCTAATGCTTTAGCTAAATGCCATGCGATCGCTTCCCCTTCACGGTCGGGGTCGGCTGCGAGATAGATTTTTTGTGCTTTTTTCGCAGCTGTCTTGAGTTCTTTTAAGACCGGACCTTTACCACGGATCGTGATATATTTCGGTTCATAGTCATGTTCGACGTCGACTCCCATTTGGCTTTTCGGCAAGTCAATGACGTGCCCCATCGACGCTTTCACGGTATAGTTGGATCCGAGATAACGTTTAATGGTTTTTGCCTTAGCGGGTGACTCGACGATTACTAGATATTTTGCCATTGCAATCGCTCCCTATTAGAGGCGTACTCGTATTTTAATCTCACTTATCATAGTAGTCTCGATTCCCATTTGTCAACGTTCAGCCGAATACTTTTTGAAACTTCTTCCGGATCAAGGAGTGGAATCGCTCCTTCTGCGATCAATTGATTCGTTCCGGTAAAGAACGATTCCGTGGGACAACCCGGCAAACAATAGACATCTTTTCCTTGGTCAAGCGCATGACTGGCAGTATTCATCGTACCGCTTCGTTTCGCCGCTTCGACGATGATCAACGATGAAGATAATCCAGCAATGATCCGGTTCCGTTCTAGAAATTGAAATTTTTGAATAGGAGTTCCAGGTGGATATTCAGAGAGAAGAAGACCGTTCGAGAGGATGCGTTCAAAAAGAGAAGCATGGGAAGTAGGATATAGACGATCAAGTCCTCCTGCAAGAACCGCAATCGTTGTCTGCTGATGTTTTAAGGACAAGCGATGGACGAGGGCATCGATACCATAGGCACCTCCGGAAACGGTGGCGAGATCTGGATGAAAGAAGGGTTGCAAGAAACGCATGCGGGAAAGATGGTGCGGTGAGGGGGTTCGACTACCGATGATACTGACGCGTGGAAGTGTTAGGCGGGACGGATCACCGCGGTAAAAGAGGGCATAGACCGGTTGAGGGATCGTCAGTAACACAGTCGGAAACAGTGGATCTCCTTTGACTAGAATCGACTCTTCGATCCAATCAAGCTGTAATGCTTGTTCATACCGTTTTCGAAGACGCGTCGAAACGGGTAATTCATGACTTGGAACGATTCCAAATTGCTCAATCAATCGGACGATCGTGTAGGGTACCTGACACATGGCGAAGCGGATATACAGTTCACGTTTCATGAGATCAGCGCTCCTTATTTAAGCTTCTTATTTATATAGAAGAAAGCCGTCCTGATTTGATCAGGACAGCTCCTTTTTTTGATTTATTTGACTGTGCTGTTCGTCACGCACTCGTCATAGATCCCTGCTTCTTTGATGACACGGATTAACGTCTCACCAATGACAGCTGGTGTTTCTGCCACTTCGATTCCGTTTGCACGGAGTGTCTTGATTTTTTCAGCAGCTGTTCCTTTACCGCCAGAGATGATCGCACCTGCGTGACCCATCCGTTTGCCGGCAGGAGCTGTTTGACCACCGATGAAACCAATGACTGGTTTCGTCATGTTCGCTTTGACCCACTCAGCCGCTTCTTCTTCAGCTGTTCCACCGATTTCCCCTAACATGATAACGGCTTTTGTTTCTGGATCTTCGTTGAATGCTTTGAGCGTATCGATGAAGTCCGTTCCGTTGACCGGGTCGCCCCCGATACCAACAGCTGTCGATTGACCGATACCAGCAGTCGTCAATTGATGGACAGCTTCATATGTCAAAGTCCCAGAACGTGAGACGATACCGACATGACCTGGTGTATGGATATATCCTGGCATGATACCAAGTTTCGCGACACCTGGAGTGATGACGCCCGGGCAGTTCGGTCCGATGAGACGAACTGGTTTGCCTTCGAGGTAACGTTTTACTTTGACCATATCAAGAACTGGAATACCTTCCGTGATACAGATGATCAGCGCGATGTTCGCATCTGCTGCTTCCATGATTGCATCCGCTGCGAATGCTGGTGGTACGTAGATGATCGATGCGTTCGCACCCGTTTTTTCGACCGCTTGTGCGACCGTATCAAAGACAGGAACACCACCGAGTACTTCCGTACCGCCTTTTCCTGGTGTGACACCGCCTACGAGGTTTGTGCCGTAGTCGATCATCTGTTCACCGTGGAACATCCCTTGGTTACCAGTAATCCCTTGAATAATGACTTTCGTCGATTCGTTCACCCAAATACTCATCTTTAGCTCCCCCTTACTTCACGAGCGCAGCGATTTTTTCTGCGCCGTCTGCCATTGATGTAGCTGCTGTAATCGCTAGACCTGAATCTTTGAGAATTTGTTTCCCTGCATCAACGTTCGTCCCTTCAAGACGAACGACGAGTGGCAATTCGAGACCGACTTCTTTTGTCGCCGCAACGATACCTTCTGCGATGACGTCACATTTCATGATTCCACCGAAGATGTTGACGAAAATCCCTTTGACGTTCTCATCCGACAAGATCAGTTTAAAGGCTTCTGTTACTTTTTCCTTCGTCGCACCACCACCGACATCGAGGAAGTTCGCAGGATCACCACTGAAGTGTTTGATGATATCCATCGTTGCCATGGCAAGACCAGCACCATTGACGAGGCAACCGATGTTTCCATCGAGCGCGATATAGTTCAAATCACTCTTTGATGCTTCGACTTCGCGTGGATCTTCTTCTGTTTCATCACGTAACGCCACGATGTCCGCATGACGATACAATGCATTTGAGTCGAAGTTCAACTTCGCATCCAGTGCGAGGACTTCGCCATCCTTCGTCGTAACAAGTGGGTTGATTTCTGCGATCGAACAATCCTTGTCGACGAAGAAGTTATAGAGTTTCGTGACCATACCGACGAACTTGTTGACGAGCTTCACAGGAACACCCATTGCAAACGCAAGTTTACGCGCTTGGAATCCTTGAAGACCAACTGCAGGATCGACGACTTCTTTGATGATTTTTTCTGGTGTCGCTTCCGCCACCTCTTCGATGTCCATACCACCTTCACTTGATCCCATGATGACGACACGTCCTGTCACACGATCAAGTACGATTCCAAGATAGTATTCTTTGTCAATCGCACACCCTTCTTCGACGAGAAGACGTTGAACGACTTTTCCTTCTGGACCTGTTTGGTGCGTGACGAGCGTTTTGCCGAGTAACTCCGTCGCATATTCCTTCACTTCTTCTTGCGATTTCGCAAGCTTGACGCCACCTGCTTTACCGCGTCCCCCCGCGTGAATTTGAGCTTTGACGACTTTGATCGGGCCTGACAATTGTTCTGATGCATCGACCGCCTCTTCGACGGTGAAGGCTGCGATTCCGTTTGGTACGGGTACACCGTACGAACGAAGTAATTCTTTTGCCTGATACTCATGTACATTCATGAAAAAATCCCCCTTAACCCCTTTAGTTTCGGCTCTTTCATTGTAGTTAAAATTGGAAGCGCTGTCTATCGTTATCGACCGAAAGCTTTATTTTTTCAGAAGTTCATCTTGATCGAGACGATATAAAAAGGCGAATAACTCAGCGATGACACCGTATAATTCTTCCGGAATCTGTTCTGATACTTGAACAGCATCTAGTAACGTCATCAATGTTTCGTCCTGCCGGATCGGAATATCATGTTTTAATGCCTCTTCTAAAATCCGTTCTGCGATGTGTTCCGATCCCTTAGCAACGACTTTTGGGGCATGCATCTGTTCTTCGTATGATAGAGCTATTGCTTTTTTCATATATGAAGATCCACCCTTCCGTTACGCGTTGAGATATCATGCGGTACGCGCTCTTTCGTCTGTTCGACCCAATCGAATCGCGTCAATGCATAGCCTTGTTCCTCAAGACGAGTCTGAATTTGCGGTGTGTAGGCTTGCATGAACGTATTGACGTGCGCATTTGGATGAAAGACGGAAATCGAAACATTCCGGTCTGCGATCAAGACGTCGACAGCGACCTCACCGAGCGTCGGTAATTGAAGATATAGGACGACGCGGGCATGATTTGGATCAAACGTCCGTTCGAACGGTGCTTCCATCATGAGATCAACATCTTCGAATGGTCCAAATTGAGGTAATTGAAATAAATAGACTCCTTTCCCTGCTTCGTTCGTTGCTTGGACGAGTTGTTGCGCTAAAATCTGATCACTCGTCTTTCGATCAAGCGTTCGACCTGTCTCGTCACCCTTTGCCAGTTGAACGAGTTCGGTAAGGGCGTGTTTTAACTGCTTCGCTTCTCCTTCCGTCACCGGTTGACCAATTTGCCTTAGGAGTTCCCGTGTTTCCGCAGTCGGTACCGTCTGGCGTTGTAAAAAGGAGTCGAGTAACTGGGGGAGAGCCGACTTTTGCGGAACAGACTCGGTCGAGATGATTTTTAAAACCGGTTGTCCCTCTGCTGAAACGACTTGAAAGCGATACATGTTCCCTTCTTTTAATTCAGCCGTCGTCCCTGCCGTCAAGACGCGTTGACCGACTTGGAGTTCCATTAATCCGTCCGGCAACAGCTTCAATACTTTACCGACGATGTTTGCTCCTTCCCGTAACGATAGGTTCGCATGATCGATGATTTTAAATGGAAGTAAGGCACGATGTTCGATTTGCATGCTCGATTCCTCCTAAAGACGTTCTTTGACAGGACGGAATGTTTTCCGGTGAATCGGTGTGACGCCCAGTGTATCGAGCGCTTGTAAATGTATCGGTGTTCCGTAACCTGCGTGTGTTTCAAATCCATATCCCGGATACTCGATTGCGTATTGTTCCATCATCGCATCTCGTGTCTCTTTCGCAACGACACTTGCAGCAGCAATGGAGACACTTCGCGCATCTCCTTTGATAAGAGAGAGTTGTGGTGTATCGTCGTCGAGTGTCATCGCATCGACAAGTAAGGCATCCGGTCGTAATTGGTGTACTGCGTCTTGCATCGCCCGTTTCGACGCCTGATAGATATTGATTTCGTCGATTTCAGCCGGTTCGATGATGCCGATCGCAATCTCAGCAACTTCTTGCAGATGCTTAAGTGCCGCTTGCCGCTGTACTTTACTCATCTGTTTTGAATCCGTTAGTCCTGGATGATAGAATCCGTCTGGTAAGATGACCGCTACTGCGACGACCGGACCAGCTAGTGGACCTCGCCCGACTTCGTCCACTCCTGCAATTCGAACGTATCCTTGCTGACGATACTCGTCTTCAAATGCGAGTCGTTCCTTGAAATCGATCCGTTGCTGCTCTTCGTGCGCAAATCGTCGTTCTGTCTGACGAAACAGTGTATGCACCCCTTTTCGCGTATCTGACGCCAGTTCCTGCTTTAACTGAATAAATTCTTCTAATGTTGCTTTTTGCAATCGTTCTTTTAATTCTGCTATCTTCATACATCCTGCTCCTTTGAAAAAAACTTGGACATCAAAAGATGTCCAAGTCCGTTATGCATGCGTTTCCCACTCTTCAACCGTTTCAAGCGTCACTCGACCTAGCTTTTCCGTTCGTAGTTCATGCAGGAGCATTTCGCTCGTCCGCTCGAAATCGACATAGCCACCTGAGACGAAACCACGTTTTTTACCGATTGCTTCGAGTACATCAACCGCTTCTCCCGATACTTCGTCGAGACGATAGCGCTCACGCAATTGCTCCGGATACCTTGTCTTTAGCTCACGAAGGGCAAATAGCGCGATATCGTCGATGTTTAAGATATCATCCTTGATCGCTCCTGTCGCTGCTAACCGATACCCGACGACTTGATCGTCGAACTTCGGCCAGAGGATACCTGGTGTATCGAGTAATTCCATCTCACCTGTCTTCATTTTGATCCATTGCTGGCGTTTCGTCACACCCGGACGGTCACCGGTGATTGCGATGTTCCGACCAGCGAGACGATTGATGAGCGTCGATTTCCCAACGTTTGGAATACCGATGATCAAGGCACGGATTGCACTCGGATTCCGACCTTTTTCTCGCATCCGTGCATGCTTTTCTTTCATTAAACGTAACGCACCTTCATGGATTTGATTCAATCCTTTGTTATGCTTCGCGTCAACCGCGACGACATCGACACCATCTGCTCGTAATGCGTTCATCCATTGTTCTGTCAATCGTTTATCCGCCATGTCTGCCTTATTGAGGACGATCAGTCGCGGCTTACCTGCCGTAATCTGTTCGACCATCGGGTTACGGCTCGACATCGGAAGACGTGCATCGACGAGTTCGATCACCACATCGATCAACTTTAATTTTTCTGTAACTTCCCGACGTGCTTTGGCCATGTGACCGGGGAACCATTGAATCGTCATATCCTTCACCTCGTTCATATATTCCTGGACTTCTTGCTGATCATACGATACATGAAAAAACATCCACTCCCTAGTATACGCAACTTAAGACAAGAAAAGAAGATGAGCTGCTTACTTTTAACGGCAAGCGTCTCATCTTCTTTCGTTTTAATCGACAGAGCGTACATCATTGAATGGATAGAAGACGAAGTTCGTCGTTCCGACGATTTGTTCTTCATCCACGAAACCGATATCACGACTATCTTTTGAATTTTGACGATTGTCTCCCATGACGAATACTTTCCCTTTTGGAACAGTCGTCTCTCCTGTTCGCTCTTCAAGCGTGAAGTCTTCCGTCAATGGCACACCACTCATCTGGGCTTTGTATTCTTTCAGATACGGTTCGGCGACCTTCTTATCGTTGACATACAACGTATCGTCTTTGTAATACATCGTATCTCCCGGAACAGCGATGACCCGTTTGATGTAGTCTCGCGTTTCCGTTGCATGGAAGACGACGATATCGCCTCTTTCTGGTTCATTAAAATAGTACGGGACCTTATTGACGATCATTCGATCCGCATTGTGTAAGGTTGGCATCATCGATTCCCCATCAACGATGACGGGTACGAACAGAAACGTTCGAATGATGAACGCGATGACGAGCGCTACGACGAGCGCCTTTACCCAACTGAATAACTCCTTCACGAATTCCACTCCCTTGATTAACGCAATTTCTTCCTAAGGACTAGTATACGCATAAACTGCAAAAAAAAGAAGCTTGTCCGGAGACAAGCCACTTTTTCACATGATTAACGACGAATTTCTTTAATACGCGCCGCTTTACCACGAAGGTTACGGAGGTAGTAAAGTTTCGCACGACGGACTTTACCGTAACGAACGACTTCGATTTGTGCAACACGTGGTGAGTGGAGCGGGAAAGCACGCTCAACGCCAACTCCGTAAGAAATTTTACGGACTGTGAATGTTTCACTGATGCCGCCACCGTGACGTTTGATGACTACGCCTTCGAAGAGCTGAATACGCTCACGCGTACCCTCGACGACTTTAACGTGTACACGGACTGTATCCCCAGGACGGAACGCAGGGACGTCTGACTTGATTTGTTCTTGTGTAAGTTCACGGAACAATTGTTGTGTGTTCATGAATGATTTCTCCTTTTTTCACCAATGTTCTTATCTTCATATGCTTCAAGCATCCGACAGCGGAACATCGTTAATGGGTGGCTTTTGCCACATGTTTTAACTTATCATAGATTCAGTCGTTTGACAATCCTGAAATCGAGTCTAAATAACGTTGATCTTCATCCGTTAACGATGCATCCACGAGAAGATCAGGGCGCCGCTCATATGTCCGCTTCAGCGACTGTTCCCGTCGCCATTTTTCAATCCGGGCATGGTTGCCTGATAACAAGACATCGGGTACTCGGTACCCTTTATATTCTGCCGGGCGTGTATAGTGCGGGTATTCGAGAAGTCCCGTCGAGAAGGAATCATCTTCGTGACTCGCAGACGCACCGAGGACGTCCGGTAAGAGGCGAACGACGGCGTCGATCATCGTCATCGCAGCGAGTTCTCCTCCCGTCAAGACGAAGTCTCCGAGCGAGACCTCATCCGTCACCAACTGATCATGGATTCGCTGATCAAACCCTTCATAGTGACCACATAAGAAGACGAGTTCTTCTTCGTTTGCCCACTCTTCCGCCATTCGTTGCGAAAACCGTTTACCGGTCGGTGTCATGACGATGATTCGTCGTTTTCGTTCCGGTAGACTTGCCATCGCATCGAAGACGGGTTGAGGTGTCAACAGCATGCCGGCTCCTCCGCCATACGGATAATCATCGACCTTACCATGTCGATTCGTTGAAAAGTCTCGAAAATTGATGGTTTCGAGTATGACGTGTTGATCGTCTTGCGCTCGCTTGACGATCGAATGATCAAGCGCTGAAAACATCTCTGGAAACAGCGTCAATACACGGATGTTCATTCCTCGATCAGTCCCGGAAGCGGCGTGATCTGAATACGTTTCTGTTCGACGTCGACGGAAGCGACGACTTGCTCGATATACGGGATCAGGACATCTTTTTTTCCGTCACGTTTGATCGTCCAGACGTCATTTGCGCCCGTTTCGAGAATGTCGGATACGACTCCGATTTTCGTCTCACCGTCATAAACCGTACAACCGATGATCTCATGATAGTAAAATTCATGCTCGTCTAAGTCCTGTAAGTCTTCTGCGTGGACATAGAGTTTCAATCCTTTGTACTTCTCGACGTCATTGATATGATGCATGCCTTTGAACGTCACCATGATGAATTGTTTATGCTTTCGGTAGCCACTGATCGTTACCGGTGTATACGTGCCTTCAGAGCCGAGAAAGACTTCTTTTCCGACCTTAAAGCGTTCTTCCGGGAAATCCGTGCTTGCGAGTAACTTCAATTCCCCTTTTAGACCGTGCGTGTTGGCGATTTTCGCAATTTCCAACCATTCCATTCGTTTCACTTCCTTTCTTGAATTAAAAAAAGGAGGTAAGCTTTCGCTCACCTCCTAACGTCTTACTTCGCGAGTTTCGCGTTGTGGAATTTCTCCATGATACCAGCTTGTGAGAAGAGGTTACGAACTGTGTCCGAAGGTTTAGCACCTTCAGAGAGCCATTTAAGAGCTAGCTCTTCGTTGATTTTAACTTCTGCTTCTGGTTTAGCAACTGGATTGTAGTATCCGATTTGCTCGATGAAACGACCATCACGTGGTGCACGTGAGTCTGCTACTACCACACGGTAGAAAGGTGATTTTTTTGCGCCCATGCGCTTAAGACGAATTTTAACTGCCATTCGTAAGTCCCTCCAAATAATAAATGATTTTTTCGTTTAGTCAAATTGACAACTTCATTAGTATACAACGTTACAGCAAAAGAGAAAAGACTTTTAAAAGAATGGAAGGCCAAA
Organism: Exiguobacterium sp. s78; assembly: GCF_018618985.1. Classification (NCBI taxonomy): domain Bacteria; kingdom Bacillati; phylum Bacillota; class Bacilli; order Caryophanales; genus Exiguobacterium; species Exiguobacterium sp. s78. The sequence continues at coordinate 903,461 of NZ_JACSNB010000001.1, read as the reverse complement.
GCCTTTCTTTTTCCCTTTGCCCATCTGTCCGGAAAATTGTTTCATCATTTTCCGCATGTCTTCGAACTGTTTAATGAGGCGGTTGACTTCTTGGATACTGCGTCCGCTACCGCGGGCAATCCGCTTCCGACGGCTCGCATTCAAGATTTCAGGTTCAGTCCGCTCTCGTTTTGTCATCGATTGGATGATCGCTTCGACATACACGAGTTGCTTCTCATCGATTTGGGCGTTTTTCAACCCCTTCATCTTCCCTTTACCTGCCCCAGGGATCATTCCCAACAATTCGTCGAGTGGACCCATCTGTTTCACTTGCTGCAACTGCTCGATGAAATCATCGAATGTAAACGATGCATCGCGCATTTTGCTTTCTAACTCTTTGGCACGCGTAGCGTCCATTTGTGACTCTGCTTTTTCAATCAGTGTCAGCATGTCTCCCATGCCTAGAATCCGAGACGCCATCCGCTCGGGATAGAATGGTTCGATGGCATCGAGCTTCTCTCCAAGACCGACGAACTTAATCGGTGCTCCGGTGACTGCCTTGATGGAGAGTGCTGCACCACCTCGCGTATCTCCGTCGAGCTTCGTCAGAACGACTCCCGTTACGCCAAGCTTCTCGTTGAAGCTCTCTGCGACGTTGACGGCATCCTGACCCGTCATCGAATCGACGACAAGGAAGATTTCATGCGGTTTGGCGATCTCCTTGACATCAACGAGTTCCTGCATCAGTTCCTCATCGACGTGTAAGCGACCTGCCGTATCGATCAACACGATATCGTGATGATGCTCTTTTGCATAATCGAGTGCACCGGTAACGATTTCTTGTGGACTAACCTGATCTCCCATCGAGAAGACCGGTAACTCCAATTGTTTACCAAGTGTCTCTAATTGTTTGATTGCTGCCGGACGATAAATATCCGCCGCAACAAGCAAAGGACTACGATTATGTTTTTTACGTAAATGATTGGCAAGTTTACCCGTTGTCGTTGTTTTACCTGCCCCTTGCAGACCCGTCATCATGATGACGGTCGGAGGACGGTTCGCAAGCGTCAACGGTGACACTTCTGCACCCATCAGATTCGTCAATTCGTCATGGACGATTTTGACGACTTGTTGCCCTGGCGTCAATGACGTCATGACATCCTGACCGACGGCGCGTTCCTTTACATCATTTACGAATTGTTTGACGACCTTGAAGTTGACGTCGGCTTCGAGTAGCGCTAAGCGAACTTCGCGCATCATCTCTTTGACGTCTGCTTCAGAAATCTTACCTTTACCTCGCATTTTAGCGAGACTGGCTTGAAGCCGTTCCGATAATCCTTCGAATGCCATTAAGAATGCCTCCTACTCTAATTGCTCCAATGTCTCAATGATCACTAGGGCTTCACCCGGAAGGTCGCATTGCTTCAGCTGATCGAGTAACTGCTTTCGCCGTTCGTGTTTCTTGAACAGCGATAGTCGTTCTTCATACTGCTCGAGCATGGCTTCCGTGCGTTTTATGTTGTCGTAGACTGCTTGTCGGCTGACTTCAAACTCATCGGCGATCTCACCTAAGGAAAAGTCATCTAAGTAATAGAGTGACATGTAATTCCGTTGTTTTGGCGTCAAAAGCTCCTGATAAAAGTCAATCAGATAATTCATCCGGTTCGTTTTATCAAGTGTCATTCGAGCACCTCCGCAATGTTAAGTGAAATTCCTTTACAGATAGTATAGTACAGCCCTCACAGTGTGTTGTCAAGTTTTTTTCTTTACATGAAACGTCGCTTATTCCGCGCTTTCTTCCGTGTCGACGTTTTCTTTTTCTTCAAAGACATCGCCGAACAGTCCATATACGAATTGTTCTGCGTCAAATGGTTGTAAATCATCGATTTTTTCACCGAGACCCACGAACTTCACCGGTAGATTCAGCTCGTTCTTGATCGCAAGAACAATCCCACCTTTTGCTGTGCCGTCAAGTTTCGTTAAAACGATTCCGCTAACGTTCGTCGCTTGTTTGAAGGCTTTTGCCTGCACCATCGCGTTTTGTCCTGTTGTTGCGTCAAGTGCTAGTAACACTTCATGGGGTGCGCCTGGAATCTCACGTTCAATGACGCGTTTGACCTTTTCGAGCTCGTTCATCAAATTGACCTTGTTTTGTAGGCGTCCCGCCGTATCACAAATCAGGACGTCGACCTTACGTGCTTTCGCTGCTTGGACGGCGTCATAAACGACAGCAGCCGGATCGGAGCCTTCGCCTTGACGAATGACCGGTACACCGGAGCGTTCGCCCCAGACTTGCAGTTGATCGATCGCACCAGCCCGGAACGTATCTCCCGCTGCTAACATGACGCTCTTACCTTCTTGTTTTAATCGGTTCGCAAGTTTCCCGATCGTTGTCGTCTTACCGACCCCGTTGACACCAACGAAGAGGATGACATTCAGCTCATGATCAAGATCAAGGGCTGTCTCTTCTTCTTCGACTAACATGTTCGCGACGACTTCAACGAGGACATCCCGGACTTGTTTTGGATCCTTGACGTTACGTCGTTTGACTTCTGTCTTTAATTCTTCGACCAAATCCATCGTTGTCGTCACACCGACGTCTGCTTGGATCAACACTTCTTCTAACTCTTCGAAAAAGTCTTCATCGACTTCACGGAAGCGGTAGACGAGATCATTGACGGCACTCGCTAATCCGTCGCGTGTCTTCGTCAAGCCTTCCGTAAATTTAGTCGTGACTTCTTGTGTCGAAGTCGTCAAGCGGTCTTTCAGTTTTTTAAAGAAACTCATCGTTTAATCTCCTTTGGTTCTTCACTTAATGTACGTCGTGCCTCTTCTAGTTTAACGGATAACACTTCAGATATCCCGTTTTGCTGCATCGTGACGCCGTAAAGGACATCTGCCGCCTCCATCGTTCCTTTCCGATGGGTGATGATGACGAACTGTGTCTCGCGTGCTAGCTGATGGACGAACTCGCCGAATCGCGCGACGTTCGCTTCGTCAAGCGCCGCCTCGACCTCATCGAGGACACAGAACGGGACAGGACGTGTCTTTAGAATCGCAAATAATAAGGCGATTGCTGTCAAGGCACGCTCTCCACCGGACAAGAGCGACAAATTCTGCAGCTTCTTACCAGGCGGTTTGGCAACGATATCAATTCCACTCGTCAACAGATCACTCGGGTCAACGAGGACTAGATCGGCTTCACCGCCCCCGAATAACTCGCGGAATGTTTCCCGGAAGTGTTCTCGGACAGCATCATACGTTTGACGGAACAATCGAATGACTTCTCGGTCCATCTCTTCGATGACGCCATAGAGATCCGTTTTAGCAGCGACGAGATCATCCCGTTGCGCGGATAGGAACGTAAACCGTTCATCGACCTCTGCGAATTCCTCAATCGCACCGATGTTGACGATGCCGATTTCTTCGAGTTGGCGTTTGAGCAGATGAATTTCCTCTTTTGCCTCTTCATACGATAGATCAAGTGGTGCAATCAGTTCGAGCAGTAATCCCATCTCTTCCAGCATTTCTTGTCTTGTCTCAAGACGCGTGCTCGTTTTCCCTTGCGAGAGTCGTAGCTGCTCGAGTGCCTGTTTCGTCGTTTGTTGATCGTCCTTCGTCTTCGCTTCGCGGATCCGGATCAAGCGCAGGGATTCTGCTTGTACTTGAATCCGTTGCCCGATCGCGACGAGTTCGGTCTCGACCCGTTGTTGTTCCTGTTCCTGTTCGCGCTGTTCCGCGTGCAAGGCATCGATCTTCGCTTCGTCGAATCCTTCAAGGACATGACGCAAGTCACGGCGTTTATGACCACGTTCAAGCTTCGCGTGACTGACCTGTTCCGTCAGGCGTTCGATCTCTTGCGAAAGCTGCGCTTGTTTCATTTGAATCGTTCGCTCTTCGAGAACTGCTTCTGCTTGTTCCTTCTTCAGTTCGTCCATCGTGACGGCACCACGGGCTTGCGCATCCTTGAGACGATCTAAGGCTTGTCTGAGCTCTGTTTGACGCTCCGTCCATTTTGCGATCTCGACTTCCGACGTCTCGATGATCTGACGTGCTTCCTGTTCTTGTTCGAGTACACGTGCCATCTGCCGATCTTCAACCGACAATTCAGACGTCATGACAGCGAGATGACGGTTCGCATCTGCTAACGTATCGCGCGATTGTTCGAGTTGCCCTTGTAATGCTTGAATCGTTTCTGTCCGTGTCCGAGCCGTAGCATCAAGAGTCTGGATCGCCGCTCTCAGATCTTCCAAGCGGCGCATCTGCTCCCGAATGACCGCTTGTCCGCGCGTCAGTCCCTCTTTTAACTCGTCAAGTTCGCGCGATTGACTGAACAGTGGTGTACCTTTTTTCCGACTTCCGCCGGTCATCGTACCGCCGACGTTGACGACATCTCCTTCGAGCGTGACGAGACGATAGCGATGTCCTGTCGAACGGGCGATTTGGTTCGCCTGTTCAAGTGACTCGACGACGAGTGTCGTACCGAGCAAGTTCATCTTTAATTTCGTCAACGTCTCGTCTGTCGTCACGAGATCACTTGCGATCCCGACGAACCCAGACATTCCACCGACTTGTTCTCGTACTGAACGATTGACTTCGCGTGCTTGGAGTGAGGCGAGCGGCATGAACGTCGCTCGACCGGCATTTAACCGCCGAAGCTCCTGGATCAGACGACGTCCTGTCGCATCGATATCAACGACGATGTTTTGCATTGCCCCACCAAGCGCTGTCTCGATTGCCGCTTCAAACCGCGCCGGAACCGAAATCAACTCCGCGACCGCTCCGTGAATACCTGGGTGCTGATCTCGTTGTTTTAAAATCGTCTTCACGGCACCGAAATAACCGCTATAGTCGGCTTTGACGGATTCAAGGAATTCAATCCGGTCTTCCGTCTTATGCCGACGTCGCTCTAAATCCGCAACGGACTGTTCGACTTGTCGTAACGCATGTTGTTGTTCATTTCGTGCTGCAAGTGCCGTCGTCTCCTCTTCCGTTGCTTGGTCCAACTTCGTCCGGATCGAAGCGACATCCGCCTCTAGTCGAGCGACGTCTTCCTCGAGTTGACGACGCGTCGATTGTTTCGTACCGCTGTCCGCCGTAAATGAACGTTGTTGTTCTTCTGCCTGCATGAGATCTTGCTTCGCCCGATTATAGGCATTATTCGTCGCAGCTAATCGACTCGCCACTTCAAAGGCTTCCGAACGTAATACTTCGGCTTCCTTATCGAAATCACGATCGGTTTGTGTCAGCGCTTGATCGGCTCGTTCCCGTTCAGCTGTGATCCGCTTTGCTTCCTGATCGACTTCTGCTTGGCGTTCCTGTAAAGCGGTCAGTTCGAGTTCCAGTTCCTTGACGCGTTCTTCGACGACGGCAACCTCTTGTTCGAGTCGCTCTTTCGTCTCGGTCCCGTGTTTTTCACGCTCTTTCGCTAGGTTAAGGGCACCTTGGATCTCAACAAGTCGCGTCGAGACATGTCGAAGTTGCTCCTGCAACGCGTGTTCTTGTTGTCGTTCTTCTTCGAGCGTCGATTCTTGATTTTCTCGGGACAAGACGGTCTCTTCGTAAGTCGTCTTTTGAGACACAAGGCGTTCTTCACATTGTGCGATGTCACGCGCCAATGTTTCGAGCTCCGTCTGATACGTCGTGATTTCATGCGCCAAGATACCACGCTCGAGGACATCATGCCGTTCTCGAGCGACGAGATACTCTTTCGCGAGCGCCGCTTGTTCACGTAACGGCTCGATTCGTCCGCCAAGTTCATATAAAATATCATCGACACGCGATAGATTCGCTTCCGTATCACTTAATTTCCGCTCGGCTTGCTTCTTGCGATGACGATACTTCAAGACGCCTGCTGCTTCTTCAATGACAGCACGGCGTTCTTCCGGTTTACCGGAGATGACTTGTTCAACTCGCCCTTGTCCGATGATTGCAAAAGCATCACGCGACAAGCCTGTGTCCATGAACAGATCAAGGACATCCTTCAGGCGACATGGTTTTTTATTTAAAAAATAATCGCTGTCTCCGTTGCGGCTGACACGCCGCGTGACACTGATTTCCTGATACGGCAACGCAACCGTTCCCGACTCGTTGTCTAAGACGAGCGTCACCTCGGCAAATTGTTTCCGGTGTTCAGACAGACTGCCGGCAAAAATGACGTCTTCCATCTTCGCCCCGCGCAGTGACTTCGCAGATTGTTCTCCGAGCACCCAACGAACAGCGTCCGATATATTTGATTTCCCACTTCCGTTCGGTCCGACGACTGCCGTGACACCCGGAAGGAATTCTAATTCAGTTCGACTGGCAAATGATTTGAAGCCATTGATTTCAATTCGTTTTAAGTACATCTTGATCACCCGTATGTTTAAATTTCTTTTGAATTTCTTTCAGTTTACCATAGCCGAAACGCTAGCAACATGATAGGTTTTAAGGTAGTATCACGCGAAACAAGAAGAAGAGGAGCGAATAACACGATGACGATTGAACAAATGATTGAAGCAATCTTAGATAAATTGAACATCATCAACAAAGGGGTCATTAAAGCAGAACAGTTCGACGGCTCAAAAAACGAGGACTTAAAAGAGATTTATGAGTTCGTCATGATGCGCGACTCGTTATCACTGGCAGAGGTCGATGCGATCGTCGACGAACTGAAATCCCTCAAAACTGTCTAATCAAGCGAACTTCACACGATAAAGGCCGATCATCTCTCACGCATTCGAGAGATGGTCGGCCTTTTGTTGCTTAAAACTGTTTCTTTAATTCAAGTAAGGCTTGTTTTGCCGCTTGTTGTTCTGCCTCTTTTTTCGATCGGCCTGTCCCGATCCCTTCCAGCTCATCCGCGACTTGGACACGCGAGATGAATTCCCGACTATGCGCCGGACCGCGCTCCTCGATGATTTCATACTCGATGACACCTAAGCCGACACGTTGAATCGCTTCCTGTAATTGACTCTTGAAATCTGTCTGTTCTTCAAAAAAGCCTGTCGCCACTTTCGGAAAAACCGCTTCGGCGAGGAATCGTTCGGCTGCTTCGATGCCTTGGTCAAGATACAAGGCGCCAATGAAGGATTCGAAGACATCCGCAAGTAAGGCTGGACGATTCCGACCACCGGTCAGTTCTTCCCCCTTACCTAACAGAATCATATCGGAAAACTGATAGTGATTCGCAAATTGGACGAGTGACGGTTCACAGACGATTGCCGCTCGCAATTTCGTTAATTCCCCCTCGGAACGTTCCGGGTAGTGTTCGAATAGATAGCGTGACACCGTCAACTCTAAGACCGCGTCCCCTAAAAATTCTAGGCGTTCGTTATCCCCTTCAGACTCGCGTTGTTCATTGACGAACGAAGAATGCGTGAAGGCTTGTTTTAATAGCTCGACATTAGAAAACGTGATATTCAGGCGCTCTTGTAACGCTTCGAATTTCTGCTCGATTTGAGCGAGCGTCCGAGCATCCTTGCGTCGTTTTACATAGGGTCCTTTTCGGACACGACGTCCTTTTTGATTCGTCATAGTTCCTCCTAAACAGCTAAAGCCCACCGCAAATTGCGGTGGGTCAGCTTCAATGATCAGACTTGTGTTTCGATGTAGTTGACGACATCGCCGACAGTCTTCAAGTTTTCTGCTTGCTCATCTTCGATCGTGATTTCGAACTTGTCTTCTAAGTCCATGACGAGTTCCATGACTTCGAGAGAGTCAGCACCGAGGTCGTCTTTGAACGATTTATCAAGTGTGATTTCACTTTGTTCTTTTCCTAATTTTTCTGCGATTGCTTCTTGTACGTCTACTAAGATTTGTTCTTTTGTCATTTTAAAATCCCTCCATGAGTTGAGTATATAAGATGATTGCCGATTTGGCAAAGTACTACCGTTAGTTATGTTACATCGTCATGCCGCCATCGACGGCAAGAGTTTGTCCTGTGATGTATCGTGCTTCATCTGAAGCGATGAAACTGACGAGTGAAGCGATATCGTCGGTTTGACCGAAGCGTTTCAACGGAATTTGCCCAAGTGACAGGTTCCGCTGTTCTTCCGTCAATTCGTCCGTCATGTCCGTTTCGATGAAGCCTGGACAGATGGCATTGACTGTGACGCCTTTACTAGCGAGTTCACGTGCGACAGATTTCGTCAGCCCGATCAGACCCGCTTTCGCTGCGACATAGTTCGCTTGCCCTGGATTTCCGGAAATACCGACGACTGATGCGATGTTGATGATACGACCGCTTGTTTTTAACAACGGACGTGTCGCGGCTTGCGTGACGAGAAACGCCCCTTTCAGGTTCGTATCGATGACAGCATCGAAATCTGCTTCCTTCATGCGCATCAGCAAACCATCACGCGTGATGCCGGCATTATTGACGACACAATCCAGTTGACCGAATGTGTCGATCGTCTGTTTGATCATCTGTTTGACAGCATCTGCTTCAGCGACATTCGCTTGAATCGCGAGTGCCTCTCCGCCAGCTTCCTTGATTTCACGGACGACAGCTTCCGCCTTGTCCGTGCTTCCTGCATAGTTGACGACGACACGGAAACCATCTGTTGCCAATCGCTTCGCGATGGCAGCTCCGATGCCGCGTGACGCGCCAGTAACGAGTGCTACTTTACTCAACGAATTCCCTCCGCTTCCAATTGCTCAAGTGTCGTGATGCTGATGATCTTTGCATCTTTTTTGATTCGTTTCACGAGACCGCTCAACGGAGATGATGGACCGAACTCGATGAATGTATCCGCACCTTCTTCGATCAGACGCTCGACGCATGATTCGAATCGAACCGGTGAATAGAGCTGCTGAACGAGCAAACGAATCAATTCGTCTGGTTGATCATGAAACGCACTGTCGACGTTCGAGATGAATTTCGTCTTCGCCGCTTCAAACGGTGACGAGACGAGAATGTCTTCGAATCGTGGTGCGAATGGTGTCATGAGTGACGAATGGAACGCACCTGAGACATCAAGCGGTAAGACACGTTTTGCTCCGAGCTCTTTTAACTTCGCTGTAGCGGATTCGACCGCTGCGATTTGTCCGGAGATGACGAATTGCCCGGGACAGTTGTAGTTGGCGATTTGAACGATTTCTCCCGTCGCCGCAATCGATTCGACCGCGTGATGGGCTGCCTCGACATCATTCATGCCGATGACCGCCGCCATCGTTCCACCCGTGACTTGATTCATGAGTTTTCCGCGTTCGCGGACGAGATAGACGGCTTCAGACGGTGTGATGACAGAAGCTGCGACGAGCGCGCTATATTCTCCAACACTGTGTCCGAGTACGAAATCAGGTGTATGTCCTTGTGCTGCGTACTGCTGTGCGAGTAATGCACTGTGTGCGACGATGGCTGGTTGAGCGATGTCCGTCGCTTTCAATTCATCCTTCGTCCCTGTCGTCATCAGCGTCGTCAGATCCAGACCAATTCGCGTTCCGAGGTCAGCGAGTGCTTGGCGTGTCTCGTCTTGCGTGATGAGCGTCTGTCCCATTCCAGGCGTCTGTGACCCTTGTCCCGGAAACATCCAAACTGTTTTCCCCATCTCGTCTCACTCCTTCTTAACGTGCTTCTGTTGCCTTCGCTTGAACGATTTTGGCAACGACTTCTTGTTCGACCATCTTTTCTGCTTGAACGAGCGCTCGGCTGAATGCGTAGGCATTACTTGAACCATGCGCCTTAATGACCGGAGCCGCTATGCCGAATAGTCCGGCACCGCCATATTCTTCATAAGCGAGCAACTGCTTCATTTTTTTCAACTTCGGTTTTAGTACGAGAGCGGCGAGCTTTGATGTCCAAGAGCTCATGAATTGTTCTTTCATGACACCCATGATCATACTGGCAGCCCCTTCTGTACTCTTAAGTAACGTATTGCCGGCAAAACCTTCCGTGACGATGACATCGACGTCACCGCTCATCGCTTCTCTCGCCTCGACGTTCCCAACGAAATGAATCGGTGCTGTCTCAAGTAGCGGATACGTTTCCTTCGTCAGTGCATTCCCTTTACCGGCTTCTGATCCGATATTCAGGAGTCCGACTTTTGGACGTGTGATGCCGCGAACTTGTTCTGCGTAGACAGACCCCATGATGGCATAATCGAGCAAATGCTCTGCCTTCGCATCCGGGTTGGCGCCAACATCTAAGATGACGACACCTTTCCCATTACGTGTCGGGAAAGTCGGGGCCAGTGCAGGACGGTCAACTCCTTCGATTCGACCGATGACGAACAATCCGGCAGTCATGAGCGCTCCCGTGTTGCCTGCTGAAATCAAGGCATCTGCCTCTCCTGATTTCACCAGGTTTGCAGCCACAACGAGTGAGCTATCTTTCTTGCGGCGAATCGCACGTACCGGTTCATCTTCTCCGGTGATGACGGATGCCGCGTGGACGATCGTCACGCGCGGATCCTCGATTGTGTATGAGCGTAATTTCAACTCATCTCCGACTAGTCGGATATCGATGTTTTCGTTTGGACGTTCTGCCAAATAGGCAACGACCCCTTCTACGATGGCACGGGGTGCGTGGTCGCCCCCCATAGCGTCAACTGCTAAAATCATTTCGATTCCTCCTTACTACTTCGATACACCGTGAACTCACCGATGAAGACACATTCTTCACCGACATAACTCTCCACCGTGATGTCAGAACGACCATCTTGACGATGGGAACTGACGAATGCCTTCGCAACGACGCGTTCTCCGACGTGAACGGAGCGTGTGAACTGAACGTTCGCACGTGTCGTCAACGCGAGTTCATCGTCGATGAGCGCAATCGCAAGCGAGTTTGCCTGCGCGAACAAAATATGTCCGCGGGCGATCGCATTCCGACTAAACGCATGTTCCGGCAAAATCTCAAGGATCGAGATCGCAGATGTATCGAGTTTCAGGTCAATCATATCACCAATGACTTCATTTTCAGTCAACGTACGCACATCATCCAGCCGTTCGGTCGCGACGTGTTTAATTCGCTCCCGTAATTCCGGAATCTTTAATTCCATCCGGTCGAGACGAATCGTCTGGATACTGACACGGAATCGTGTCGCCAGCGCTTCATCCGTGATGAACGGATTTTGCTCGATCGTCTGTAATAATTCTTGTTGTCTCTCTTTTTTAGGTACCCGCATGTATGTTCCTCCCACAAGAAGGATGACCACTATTATTACCTGGTACTAACAGTAGTATATATCCCTTGTTGTTCACTTTCAAGTATTATTCGATTCTTTCTCCTTCAAGTAGCCCTTGTCTTTCGATATAGTCACGCAAGACATCGTATTCCGGCGCTTGCCAAAAGGCGTCCGATCGCAGTAAGCGGACTGCATCTTGTCGCGCAGTTTCCATGACTTGTATATCGAGCGCAGGATCAGTCAAGACGAAGCGCGGTAATCCACTTTGTTCGGTACCGAAGAAATTTCCGGCTCCGCGCAGTTTTAAATCCTTTTCCGCTAGCTTGAAGCCATCGTTCGTCTCCGTCATCGTCTTGATCCGTTCTTTTCCCGTATCGGAAGAGGGATCGGCGATTAGAATACAGTAAGACTGGGCATCGCCTCGACCGACGCGCCCTCTTAATTGGTGTAACTGCGCAAGACCAAAGCGTTCTGCATCATGAATGACGATGATCGACGCGTTCGGAACGTTCACGCCGACCTCGACGACCGTCGTTGAAACAAGGATTTGAACAGTATTCTCCTTAAACGCCTGCATGACCTCGTCTTTTTCTGAAGAAGTCAAGCGCCCATGCATCAAACCGACATGATAGGGCTTGAACCGCTCGGTCAATGTCGCATGTAATTCGATCGCATTTTGAACTTCGAGTGATTCGGATTCCTCGATCAATGGCGTGATGACGTAGGCTTGTCGACCTTGCGACAATTCTTTCTCGACGAACCCGAAAACGCGTTCCATCTGTTGCGGTTTCGCCCAGTAGGTCTCGATTTCCTTTCGTCCCGCCGGCATCTCATCGATGATCGAAACATCCATATCTCCAAAGACCGATATCGCAAGCGTACGCGGAATCGGTGTCGCTGTCATATATAATACATCTGCCTGTTCAGCTTTCGCGCGCAACCGCTTCCGTTGTTCGACACCGAAGCGATGTTGTTCATCGGTGATGACGAGGTGTAATGCCTTGAACTGGACGGTGTCTTGAATCAGCGCATGTGTTCCGACCAAGACGTCGATCTCTCCTGTTGCGAGGGCTTCGAGCAAGTGTGCACGCGCTTTCCCTTTAACGGAACTCGTCAGTAAACCGACCCGAATCCCAAGTGGTTCAAGCAATGGGGCGAGCGACGCTGCATGCTGTTCCGCTAAAATTTCGGTCGGCACCATCAAGGCGCCTTGTTTTCCGGCACGAACCGTCGCGAACAAGGCGATGGCAGCGATGACGGTCTTCCCGCTTCCGACATCCCCTTGCAGCAACCGATTCATTCGTTCGCCGCGACCGATGTCGTCTAGGATCTCTTTTGTCACACGTTGCTGGGCACCTGTCAGCGGAAACGGCAGGCTCTTGATGAAATTGGCAATATCCGTTTCATGTAAAGGCAAGGCAATCCCTTGACCTTTCCGTCGTCCAAGACGTAACGCCTGTAATTTCAGTTGGAAATAGAGGCACTCCTCGTAGACATAACTGCGACGAGCAGCCGTTAACTCTTGTCGATTCGTTGGGAAATGAAGCGACTTTAACATCGTCATCCGGTCTTGTAACCGGTATGTCTTCCGGATACTATCCGGGATCCGTTCAGCTAATGCCTCAGTCTCCTTGAACGCCAAGTCGACGACGCGTCGGAACGTCTTCATCCGCATGTCACCCCGTAGCGAGTAGATCGGTGTCAATTCGCCTTCGATTGCTCCAAATTGCAATTCCGTCGCAGAGATCGTCATCCGGTGTAAGTCCCACTTGCCACTGACCGTCACTTCTGCCCCAAGTTGCAATTGGTCTTTGTAGAATGCCCGGTTGAACATCGTTACGGTCACACTATACCGTTCTTCGACGAGCAAACGGAACGTCAAACGGTTCTTTCCTTTTCCGTAATAGCGCACAAGTGGTTCAGATTGGACTTGACCCGTGAACTTGACTTTATCCTCATGGATTGCTTCCGTTAGACTTCCCGTCACGAAGTCGTCATAACGAAACGGGACGTGCTCGAGCACGTCCGCAACGGTGAGAATATTCATCTCTTCTAGTTTTTTCGCCAAATCCCGTCCGACACCTTTTAATGTCTTGACGTCACGTGATGGATTCATTCGATAACTCTCCGAAGATTTTTGCTTCGAGCCAGCGACCAGTCGGCGTATTCGCGAGTCCACCTTTTGCTGTCTCGCGAAGCGCAGACGGCATCATCTGACCAATCTCATGCATGGCTGAGATGACTTCATCACACGGAATCCGTGACGTGATTCCAGCGAGTGCCATGTCGGCAGCGACAACAGCATTCGCCCCACCCATCGCATTGCGTTTCACGCATGGCACTTCGACGAGTCCTGCAACAGGATCACAGACGAGTCCAAGCATGTTCTTCAGCGCGATCGCAAAAGCATGCGCTGACTGATCCGGTGTTCCGCCCGCCATCTCAACGATGGCAGCTGCTGCCATCGCTGTTGCCGAACCGACTTCTGCTTGACAGCCACCAGCCGCTCCGGAAATCGATGCATTGTTCGCGACGACGAAACCAAACGCACCGGATGTGAACAAGAAGCGTAACATCTGCTCACGCGTTGGGTTTAACCGATCTTTGACAGCAAATAGTGTACCTGGTACGACGCCGGCACTCCCTGCCGTTGGTGTCGCACAAATTTTTCCCATCGCAGCATTGACTTCATTCGTTCCGATTGCCTTACTAACGGCGTCCAGTAATAAATCACCGGATAATCCTTTACCTGAAGCACGGTACCGTTGAAGCAAGACAGCATCCCCACCGGTCAGTCCTGTCACCGACTGGACACCGTCACCATCAAGTGAACGAGCGACTGCTTCTTCCATCACTTGCAGGTTTCGTTCCATCATCGCATAGACTTCATCTCGCTCTAAATGACGAACCGTCATCTCTTGCTCGATCATGACTTCCGAAATCGGAATATTTCGTTCCGTCGCGATGGCGACGAGTTCTTTTACGGATTTAAACATGTCTTCACTCTCCCATCATGACGGCACGCTCGACTTGAGGTAACCGATCGATTTCTTCCAACACTTCTGCCGTTATCCGGTCATCAATCTCAATTGCCATAAGTGCTTGTTTTCCTTTTTCATGCCGTGACACTTCCATATGCCCGATATTGATTTCGTAATCAGCCAAAATGCTCGTCACGGCTGCAATCGCACCAAAGCGGTCATGGTGTAAGACGACGAGTGCCGGTCCCCCACCGGACAAACGAAGCGGTACACCATTTAATTCCGTGATTTCAATCGTTCCCCCACCAATTGAAATACCAACCAATTCAAACTCTTCTACTCCATTCGTCAAATGGACACGAGCCGTATTCGGATGATCCGTCAACGCCTCACTCGTCTCGAAATGAATCTCAATCCCTTTCGACTTCGCGATATCGATCGATTGTGGAATCCGGTCGTCAAACGTATCGTATCCGAGAACACCGCCGATGATGGCGACATCCGTTCCATGTCCACGATACGTATCCGCGAATGAACCGTAAAACGTGATGTGGATGACAGTAGGCGTTTCCCCGAATAATTTACCCGCCATCAATCCAATCCGTGCAGCCCCTGCTGTATGCGAGCTCGATGGACCAACCATGACTGGTCCGATGATGTCAAAGACGCTACGATATTTCATTTCTTTTCCCCTCTCTATGAAACAAACGAAATCCCACCTCTATTATCGCAGATGGTGGGATTCGTGAAAAGGCTAGTCGCCCTTTTTCAGTATGATGGTTTTATTCGACGCTTAAAATGTACGAATAAAGTGGTTGTTTGCCGTCGTGGACTTCCACTTCAGCATCCGGATTGACCGATTCGATGTACGCGACGAGTGCGTCAACTTCTTCTGTTGAGACGCCTTCACCGTAAAGAACCGTGATGATTTCGTCGTCCTCAGTGACGAGTGTATCGACGAGTTTCTTGACTGCACCAAGACTTGAAGCGTCCGTAGCGACGATTTGTTTTTCAGCAATCGCCATATGGTCGTCCTTCTTGATTTCTACACCATCGATGTTCGTATCACGTACGGCATATGTGACTTGTCCCGACTTAACGGCTGCAATCGCATCTGCCATGTGCGCTTCGTTCTCTTCGACAGTCGCTTCTGGATTATAGACGATTGTTGCTGCTAAACCTTGTGGAACTGTTTTTGATTTCACGACCGTCACACCACAATTCGCAACAGATGCTGCTTGTTCAGCGGCCATGATGATGTTCGAGTTGTTTGGATAGACATAAACGTGTTCAGCGTGTGCATCCTCGATCGCCTTAACGATATCTTCCGTCGACGGGTTCATCGTTTGTCCGCCTTCGATGACGACACTGACACCGAGTGATTTAAAGAGTTCGCTGATTCCTTCACCCATTGCGACTGTCACGAGGGCTGCTTTCGCTTTTGCCTTCGGTGCAGCGACTGGAGTGACTTGGTTCGCACCTTCTTCTTCAAGGATCGTCGAGTGTTGTTGACGCATGTTTTCAATCTTAACAGCGACGAGTTCACCGAAACGTTGTCCTTTTGTGATGACTTCTCCTGGTGTTTCAACGTGGACATGAACTTTAAGGAGTTCTTCATCCGCTACGACGAGCAATGAATCACCGAATTCCGCTAATTCGTTACGGAAGTCTTCTTCGCTGAATGGTGCATTCGCAAGCTTGTCATCTTGGAAACGAACCATGATTTCCGTACAGTAACCGTAATGGATTTCTTCTGTCGACATGAAGCTTTGAGCCGTTTTATGATGCTCTGCTTCGACGAGTGCTTCCATGACAGGCGCATGCGGTTTGTCGAGTTCTTTTCCTTCGAGTGTTGCGAGGAATCCTTCATAGATACAGACGAGACCTTGACCACCAGAGTCAACGACACCGACTTCTTTTAATACCGGAAGAAGTTCTGGTGTTCCGTCGAGCGATACTTTCGAAGCTTCGACGAGTTGACGCATCAACTCTAAGAAATCCGTCGTCGTCTCAGATTGTGCGATAGCAGCGACAGCTGTTTCACGGGCAACCGTCAAGATTGTTCCTTCAACCGGTTTCATGACTGCTTTGTATGCTGTATCGACACCTTTTTGTAACGCATCTGCGAATTCCTTCGTATCAATCGTTGTTTTGCCTTCGATTGATTTCGAGAATCCACGGAACAATTGACTTAAGATGACGCCAGAGTTTCCGCGCGCCCCCATCAATAATCCACGTGCGAAGACGTTCGCGACTTCCGATACAGAATCCGAAGTTGATTTACCTGCTTCTTTTGCACCTGAAGTCATCGTCAAATTCATGTTCGTTCCCGTATCACCATCTGGCACAGGGAAGACGTTCAATGAATCGACGAAATCTGCATTTTGATAGAGATTCGCCGCGCCATTTTGAATCATCTTGACTAACTGCGCTCCTGTTAAACGATCTACACTCACTAAAGTTTCCTCCTCTATTCCCGCCTTAGACATTCGTCAAGCGGACTCCTTGGACAAAGATGTTCACAGATGTCACGTCAAGACCTAGTGCCTGACTGAGCGTGTATTTCACGCGACTCTGTACGTTGTTCGCCACCTCTGAGATTTTCGTTCCATAGCTTACGATGATATGCATATCGATATGGACCTGCTCTGAAGCCTGTCGAACGATGACACCGCGTGCAAAGTTCTCACGTTTTAAGAGTTCAGCAAGACCATCCTTGATTTGAGACTGGGATGCCATACCAACGACACCAAAACATTCCATTGCTGCGCCGCCCGCAAGTTGCGCGACGACATCATTATCTACATCAATCTTTCCATAGGTCGTTTTCATCTCGATCGCCACCTGAGTAGCCCCCTTTGAATATTGTATTCTTCTCATAATTCTACTATAAGGACCTACTATTGAAAAGTCGCCGTACTGACTATACAATGAATAAGTGAAAAATAGTAGCGGTCAAATGAACTTTTACCATCATCCTCATCCATTATTTTAAATTTCGAGGTTGTCTGTCAAGTTTTTTTCTTGTCAGCTACTTTTTTTATGTTGCAACCGCCCTGACACCATGCTAAGATAGCAAAGTGTCTATTAGGACGAACGCAAAACAACATAAAAGGAGGCGGAACGCATGGCACGTAAATGCTACGTTACTGGGAAATCGCCAAAGTCGGGTAACAACCGTTCACACGCATTGAACAAAACAAAACGTACTTGGGGAGTCAACGTACAAAAAGTACGTATCCTCGTCGACGGTAAGCCGAAAAAGGTTTGGGTTTCAGCTCGAGCTCTTAAATCAGGTAAAGTCGAACGCGTATAAGGCGCAACCACCGGATGGGAATCTTCCCTTCCGGTTTTTTTATGCCCTCATTTATTTTTCTCATAAACTAATTGTCGCTTTTATTGAAAACGCTTACAATAGGAACGTACTTTATTTTGTCAGAATTGGGGGAAGTCATCATGCAACTCAAACGAGAGATGACGAGTCGACACCTGTTCATGATTTCACTCGGCGGAATCATCGGAACAGGCTTATTTTTAGGGTCAGGATTAACGATTTCACAAGCAGGACCTCTCGGGGCGGTCCTCAGTTACATCGTGGGTGGGACCATCATGTATCTGACGATGTTATGTCTAGGAGAATTAGCGGTCTATCTGCCGGTCTCGGGGTCATTTCAGACCTATACGACCCGCTTCATCGGACCAGGGGTCGGCTTTGCCGTCGGTTGGATTTATTGGCTCGGCTGGGCCGTGACGGTCGCACTCGAAATTACAGCTGCCGGCAGTTTGATGGACCGCTGGTTTCCGAACGTACCCGTTGTCGTCTGGTGTACCGTCTTTACGGTCTTGCTGTTCGGTCTGAATGCCGTCTCCGCCAAAGCATTCGGTGAAGCTGAATTCTGGTTCTCGAGTTTGAAGGTCCTCGCGATCCTGTTCTTCATCATTCTAGGTGGCGCTGCTTGGTTCGGCTGGTTACCGATGGAAGCAGATCGCCCAACATCGTTATTCGCGAACTTTACGGCAAGCGGTTGGTTTCCAAACGGGATTCTCGGTGTCTTGACGACGATGATTGCCGTCAACTTCGCCTTCCAAGGAACGGAATTGATCGGTGTTGCGGCTGGGGAGTCCGACACGCCCGAAAAATCGATTCCAAAAGCCATCCGCAATACAGTCTGGCGGACGTTCATCTTCTTCGTCTTATCGATTACGATCGTTGGTGCATTAATTCCGTATGAAACAGCTGGCGGAGTCAGCAGTCCGTTCATCATGGTCTTTGATGCGATTGGTATTCCGTACGCTGCTGATTTGATGAACATCGTCGTCTTGACAGCGTTGTTGTCCGTCGGAAACTCCGGATTATATGCGGCGACTCGGATGTTATGGGCAATGGCGCAAGAAGGGATGATTTCAAAGAAATTATCTTACGTCAATGCACGTGGTGTGCCGATGCGCGCTTTACTCTTTACGATGATGTTTGCGATGTTATCGCTCCTAACCGCGTTTTTCGCAGAGGATACCGTCTTCATTTGGCTCTTGTCCTTAGCCGGACTTGGCGCTCAAGTCGGCTGGATTTCGATTTCTGCTTCGCAGCTCGCATTTCGTCGTCAGTTCGTCCGAAACGGACACGATGTATCCGAACTGAAATTCAAGACACCACTCTATCCGGTGTTACCACTGATTTCGCTGACGTTAAACGTCGTCGTCCTCGTCAGTCTTGCGTTTCAAGCGGATCAACGAATCGCTCTATACATCGGTGTTCCTTTCTTCCTCGTCATGTGGGGAAGTTATCATCTCTTCGTCAAAGGAAAACATCTATCCGCCCAAAGCGACATCCGTGTCGCCCCTTCTCAACTCGAAGAATAATTTCATCTAAAAAGAGGCCGTGGATTTGTCCACGGCCTCTTTCATATGATTGTTCTATTCCTTAAGCGTCCGCATCATCAATAGTTCTCCTTGGTGGAGCTCTACTTTCGCTTCTGACGCACGCCATTCATTACTAACGGTCAAGGAACCTCCGACGGGTACGGGATGTGCATCGAGTGGGTATTTGACTCCGGATAAGCTTAAAGTCGATGGTACGAGTGGAATGAAAGAAAGATAATGATAGCTCCCTGCTTCGACTGCATACGTTCCCTCAGCCAAGTATCGCACCTCTTCTCGTTTCGTCACGAGTCTGGTCTCTGGATATCGCTTCAACAGGTACACATTTTGGACGGTCATGTCGAGCCGCCCACCTGTCGCCCCGATGATGATGGTATCCTCAAACCGTTTCATCTCTGATGCTGTACGAAGTGCCAGTTCGAGATCCGTTTCATCTTTCTCGGCCGGATGAACGATTGCCCCTTCTGGTACATAACCAAGCGAATCAAAATCACCAATCGTCAGGTCGCATGTCAGCCCAAACGATTCAATCGTCTGAACACCACCATCGACACCGACGATAAAATCACCCGGCTGACAAAACGTCCGTAAATCCGGCACTTCTTCTCGCGGACCGGCACAGACGAGAATCGCCCGCATCTCAGACGCCTCGTGCCGAATAACGGAGTAAGCGTGGCGCAGTCGTAAATAGAATTCCTGCTACGATTCCACATAAGATGTACGAAGGAACCATATACGTTGCGTTATAGACAAAAGAGTATTCCACGACTGGACCTTTTGCATACTCGGCAAAAAAGACGATTCCACTGATGACATGACAGATATAACGGAGTCCTGCGCCTAATAACGTCGCCAGGAGAACGAACGCCATCAAGCTTTTCTTTTGTCCATTGCGCGCGGCTAGTCTGACTTGACGCGCGAACAGACCACTTAATCCGACGACACCATACGCAATCGTATAGTCAAGCATCGGTTGAACGATCGTCAAGACTTGAGGAGCGAACATCAATTGAATCGTACCGACAAGCGCTCCCGTAACGACCCCTCCGACGACACCGTGGCGAAATGCCATGACGAAGATCGGTAGCATCGCTAAGCTGATTGAGCCTCCTTGTGGCATTTTGAATGGAATCAGTAAATCAAAGACGACTCCGAGACTGGCGAAGATGGCAATTTCCATCATCATTTGTAACCGTTTCATGCTATTTTTCCTCCTTCATTGTACGAGAGGACGCAAAAAGGCAGTACGACGAACGCCGTACTGCCTGCGTGCGCCACATCCCTACGTCCGTTTGAACGGAACAGGTTCGAAGGGTTAAAGTCTAAAAGACTCCTCTCAGCCGCTTTTCAAGCGACACCCCTTGCGGTCATCATATTTCGTTTTCTCGTTCTTATTATACGGCAGCCCCTTGACGAATGCTAGTGATCGCTTCCGCATAATCTGGTGCATTGTAGATTGCTGATCCTGCGACGAGAACGTTCGCACCGTTATCGATGCAAAGCTTTGCCGTTTCCGGATTGACGCCACCGTCAATCTCGATTTCAAATGTCAGACCACGATCTGCTTTCATTTGCGCAAGTGCTGCGAGTTTCGGCATGACACGCTCGATGAAGGCTTGTCCACCGAAGCCCGGATTGACCGTCATCAATAAAACCATATCGACATCCTCAAGGACGTGTTCAATCGTTGATAATGGCGTATGGGGATTCAAGACGACTCCTGCCTTTGCGCCCGCTGCTTTGATTTGTTGCAAGACACGATGGACATGATTCGTCGCTTCGACGTGGAACGTCACGATGTCCGCCCCTGCTTTGACGAAATCCTCGACGAAACGTTCTGGCTGGTCGATCATCAAATGGACATCGAGAATCATATCCGTCTTTTGACGTAAGCAGCTAAGCACAGGTAATCCAAATGAGATGTTCGGTACGAACTGACCGTCCATGACATCAAAATGGATATAGTCCGCGCCTGCTGCTTCGACTGCTTTAACATCGCGTTCGAGATTCGCAAAATCTGCTGATAAGATAGATGGTGCAATTTTAATCATCTTCAATACCTCCGGGCTCGATTCTTGATTTCGTCTATAAACATACCATAGTTCTCATAACGAGAGGACATGATTTCTTGGGCTTCGACGGCTTCCTTGACGGCACAACCGGGTTCATTCAAATGCAAGCAACCTCGGTATTTGCAATCATCTTGTACAGCCACGAATTCAGGGAAACTCCACCGTACATCCTCGATTTCCATATCATACGGAAAATCGAGGTTCGAGAAACCTGGCGTATCGGCAATCAATCCTTCGGCAAGCGGCATCAATGTGACGTGGCGCGTCGTATGACGTCCGCGTCCGAGTGATTTCGAGATCGCACTTGTTTCTAAATCAAGAGAGGGTTCCAGTGCATTGAGCAATGAACTTTTCCCGACACCGGATTGTCCGGCGAGAACGCTCGTTTTTCCAGCAAGTAACGGACGGACTTGCTCAATACCTGCCAACGTCTCACTTGATGTCTCGATGACCGTATACCCAATCTTCCGGTAAGCGGCAATCGCCTCTCGGACAGACGGTCCTTTAACATCGTCCAGCAAATCCATCTTCGTCAATAGGATGACGGGTTGAATTTCCTTCGCTTCGATCAAAACGAGAAATCGGTCGAGCAAGTGCGCTGAAAAATCAGGTTCTGCCGCCGAGACGACGAGCAATGCCTGGTCGATATTCGCGACTGGAGGGCGTACTAAAAAGTTGTCCCGCTCCTTCACTTCGAGAATATATCCTGTCTCACTTTCGATATGAAGAACGACCTCGTCTCCGACGACTGGACTGATGCCGCGTTTTCGGAAATTCCCTCTTGCCCGTGAACGGACCTCTCCTTCTGGTGTCATGACATCATAAAAGCCACCCTGCAGACGTATGATCGTTCCTTCTCGATTCTCTTCGATGCGTTGTTCCGTCATCCTATGCACTCCTTTTTCATCACATTCATTGTGCGTCTTTTGCTTGATTGTACGTGATGGTTTTTGAACGATACACCGTATCGTCTTTATAGATCGTAATTTTTCCTTCTTCTCCTGGATCAATCGTCACCGGCACGTCGAATGTCTCATCTTGATCAATCGATTCCTCGATGACGGTCCGCTTCCCTTTCGCGTCTTCCGTCTCAATCCGGATGACTTGTTTCGGTGGTTCCTCGTCCTCGTTCTCGCTGACCGCATCATAGACGACCTTTTCAGGGAACGTTGCCGTCACCGTTTTTTCTTCCTCACCTTTTGAGATGAACACCGTCACGGAGTCGTTCGGTTCGACTTGCGCTCCTGCTTGCGGGAATTGACGAATGACTTGATCGAGCTTGACGTCACTTGAAAATTCTTGTTCAAACGTGCCGTCGAGACCCATTTCATCGAGATACGCTTTTGCTTCATCACTCGATAAGTTCGTCAAATCTTTCAATTCAAAGGACGAAGTTCCTTCTGAGACAGTGATTGTAATCGTCTGTTCTTTTGCAATCACTTCCGTCCCAGCAGAGATCGATTGCCGGATCACATTACCTCGCTCGACTTCATCCGACTTTTCACGTTCGACCTCGACTTTAGCGAATCCAGCCTCTTTTAATGTGGCAATCGCCTCTTTTTCAGCGTCATCTGTCACATCCGGTACTTCGACCGGCGCACTACCTGTAGAGACGACCAAGGTGACTGTCGAGCCTTTCTTGACTTGTGCGTTTTCACGCGGTGTCTGACTGATGACATCGCCTTCCTCGACTGTATCGCTATTTCGTTCTGTCGTCTCAACAACGAATCCTAGTTTCTCAAGCTTCGTTTCCGCTTCGTCTCCATCCGTCTTGACGACAGATGGTACGGTGACCGTTGGATCTGGCCACATCGCAAACGTCGTAGCTGCACCACCTAGCAATATGAGCAATAAGAGGACGATCCACCAACGTTTTTTCTTTTTCTTTTCCGGTGTTTTCGGTTGAACGGTCGTGACGGCGGGTGATTCTGGTTCCGCTTTTGATTCTTCTGGCACTTGTACAGGCGATAAGACCATCGTCTTTTCCAGCTCATCCTCTTCTGCACCTCGGATACCTTCGCTTGCTCGTTCGTCAGACAACGCCGTCACCATATCTGCCTTAAAGGCTGCGACGGACTGTTGACGGTCATGCGGTGCTTTTGCGAGCGCCTGCATGATACAGTTCTCAAGCGCTTGTGGCACTTTCGGATTCAAGACGGATGGGCGACGCGGTGTATCTTGCAGATGCTTTAAAGCGATCGCAACCGGTGAATCACCTTCGAACGGGACTTGTCCTGTCACAAGTTCGTATAAGACAGCACCAAGTGAATAGATATCCGACTTCTCATCCGCAAATTTACCTTTTGCTTGTTCCGGTGAAAAGTAATGGACGGACCCAAGGACGGACATCGTATGCGTCAGCGTCGCATTCGACATCGCCACAGCGATTCCGAAATCCGTTACTTTGACGGTACCATCCTCTCGAATCAACATGTTTTGCGGTTTGATATCGCGATGGATAATTCGGTGTGCATGGGCGTGATCGATCGCATCACAAATTTGAGCGATGATATCGACGGCCTGCGGCACAGGTAATGCTTGATTTTCACAAAATGTCTTTAATGTCATACCATCGATATACTCCATGACGATGTAATAGATGGCATCTTCTTCGCCTACATCATAGACGGCAACGATGTTTGGATGATTCAAGCTGGTAGCAGCATGAGCTTCACGTTCGAATCGACGAATGAACTGTTCGTCATGCGAAAATTCGGTCCGTAAAATCTTAATGGCAACATGACGCTTTAAAATCTCATCATAGGCTTGATAGACATTCGCCATCCCGCCACTTCCAACTAGCCGTTCTATGCGGTAGCGGTCATTTAATCGATCTCCGTATCGCATATTCAGACCCTCTTTCTTTCTTTGAACCGGATGGCGGCAATCGTAATATTATCCGCGCCTCCTCGAGCATTCGCTTCTTTCACCAATCGTCCGACGATCTCATCAAGCGGCTCATCCTGTAAGATGATCTGTTCGATGACATCATCTGGCACTTCATCGGTCAACCCGTCACTACAGACGAGGACGAGGTCATAGTCTGGAGCATCTCTGACTTGAATGTCGACTTCGACCGTTTCGTTCGAGCCGACCGACCGTGTGATGACATTCTTACGAGGATGATTTTCGACTTCCTCATCCGAAAGTTCCCCCATTTGTCGTAACATGTTGACGTAAGAATGATCATCCGTCAATTGTTTTAACGCCGTACCTTCAAGGGCATAGACCCTACTATCTCCAACATGACCGATGACGAGCAAATCTTCGACCCAGCATACGCAGGCAATGGTCGTTCCGACGATTGCAAGTTGCTCTTCTTTTGAAAACTGAAGAATCCGGGCATTTGCCTCGGCTACACGTTGTTCTATCCATTCAGACAATTCCATCGGACGATTTGGCATGAGTGAAAAGGATGCTTCAAATACCTCGCGAACGATCGCACTTGCGATATCGCCAGCAGCATGACCTCCCATACCGTCCGCAACGACGGCAAGACCACGTTCAGCGTTCCCGACGAGTAATACCGTATCCTCATTTTTAGTCCTGACTTTCCCAGTAGTCGAAAGGTGAGCTAGCTCCATGACAGTCCTCCGTTCGTGTCAATCTTCTCGTTTTTTAAACGCGGCAATATAGAAGCCGTCCGTTCCGACTGTCGTCGGTAACAACTTGAGTTCTGCTCGATCCCCGATCAGATGTCGCACGGATTCCGGCATCCGTGCCGCGAAGGATGTATCAAATTCAAATCCTTGATCGAGAATGAACGCTGTCTGATCCTCGTTCTCGATCGGATCAATCGTACAAGTCGAATAGACAAAGGTTCCACCCTTTTTAACGAGTGGTAAGACAGATGTCAGAATATCTCGTTGAATTTTCGGGAGTTGCTCGAGTTGTTCCGGGCGTTTCGTCCATTTGATATCTGGTTTTCTTCGAATGACACCGAGTCCTGAACAAGGTGCGTCGACAAGAATCCGATCAAACGATTCTACTTCAAAGCGGTCTCCTGCTTTACGAGCATCTAACGCTTCTGCTTGAACAGTCGTAAGACCTAATCGTGTCGCTTGCTGTTCAATCAATTTAATCTTATGTGGATGAAGATC
The DNA here is from genome assembly GCF_018618985.1 of Exiguobacterium sp. s78. Lineage (NCBI taxonomy): Bacteria > Bacillati > Bacillota > Bacilli > Caryophanales > Exiguobacterium > Exiguobacterium sp. s78. The sequence continues at coordinate 878,343 of NZ_JACSNB010000001.1, read as the reverse complement.
AAGTGCCTGTAGTGTTCCCGTCGTCAAACCTTCAGCAATATGCATCGCTTTCCCACCAGGTGCGGCACAGCTGTCAAGTACATGATCAGATGTTTCTGCACCGAGTGCACGGGCGACGAGCATTGAGCTCTCATCCTGCAGAGAAAGATACCCACGGTCAATCAGATCCGTTTTTTGAACGCTTCCTCGTTCGATTTCGAGACCGTCTGGCGCGACCGTAGATGGTTTTGCCGTCACACCTTGGTCGAGTAGAAGCTCGATCGCTTCCTCTCGCGTCGTCTTCGTCCGATTGATGCGAACCGTGACCGGTGCAGGTGTGTTATTCAATTGACAGATTTGAAGTGTTTCTTCTGGACCAAACAGTTCAATCCAGCGTTCGACGAGCCACTGCGGGTGACTCGTTTCGATGCTGATTCGTTTTGCAACAGGCTCGATCTCAGCGAAATGAGGCATTCCCGCCCGTAATACATTCCGGAGCACTCCGTTGACGACTTTCGAGACGTGGACTTTTCCACGTTTTTTGGCAATCTCGACAGCTTCATGGATGACGGCATGATCCGGTACACGATCAAGATAAAACAATTGATACACACTCATCCGTAACAACGGACGCATGAACGGATCAAGTTTTTTCTGTTTCGCTAGATACGGCTCCAAAATATAATCCAGTGTCAATTCACGACTGAGCGTCCCGTAGACGAGTTCCGTGAACAAGCCGACATCTGTTGCTGAGATAGCACGCTTTTCAAGCATCTGGTGGACGGTGATTGTCGAGAAGGCACCACCTTGACCAATTTTCATCAGTGTCGTTACTGCTGCGTCACGTACATTCATGCGTTCTCACCTACTTGTTGTCCGAGTTCAAGCGATTGACCGATCCCGCGCATGAACGTAGCACCGTCCATCCGTTTTTTTCCGGACGGCTGTAAGTCGATCAGCTTCAACGCTGTCTCCGAACCTGTCGCGATGACGGGACCATCCGCTTCTAAAGCGATGATTTCGCCTGGTCGTCCCGTTCCTTTGACTTTCGTCGCGAAAAAAACTTTCAATCGGTCATCACCAAGCATCGTATACGTACTTGGGAAAGGATTCATTCCTCGGATTTGATCATAGAGTGTCTCACCCGGTAACGTAAAATCAAGTCGTTCCCGCTCGCGTGAGATGTTCGGCGCAAACGTCGCTTCTGCCTCATCTTGCGCTTCCGGTGTCAATTCACCTGCGAACAGACGCGGTAAGGTCTCAAGCAATAGTCGCGCTCCTGCGTCCGCTAACTTTTCAAACATCGTTCCGACTGTATCGTTCTCTTCGATCGGAACAATGATTTTTGACAACATATCACCCGCGTCAAGTCGATCGACCATATACATGATCGTCACGCCTGTCTCTTTTTCTCCATCGATGATTGCTTGATGAATCGGTGCACCGCCACGATATTTCGGTAGTAGTGACGCATGGACGTTGATCGCCCCAAAGCGTGGTGCTTCCAAAATAGCTGTCGGTACAATCTGACCGTAAGCTGCCGTGATAATGAGATCTGGTTTTAAATCAAGGACGTCCTGATAGTCTTCACGAATCCGTTTCGGTTGCAACACAGGAATATCGTGTTCCATCGCGACGAGTTTCACAGGTGTCGGTTTGACTTCCCGTTTTCGTCCGACCGGCTTATCTGGTTGCGATACGACACCGACGACGTCATACCCAGCATCGATCACTTCACGCAGTGTCCCTGCCGCAAACTCAGGTGTCCCCATGAAGACGACGCGCGGTTTTTCTTGCTCGACAAGTTTATCTGTGAACAGGACACCGTCTAAATGATCCATCTCGTGCTGGATGGCACGTGCAAAAAAGCCGTTTGCCTTGATTTTGACCGTCCGCCCGAGACGATCTTGCGACTTGACGACGATGCGGTCGAACCGTTCGACCGGTCCGAAAATGCCTGGCATGCTGAGGCATCCTTCGTCATCGATTTGTGAACCATCGGCTTCGATGATTTCCGGATTGATCAGCTCGATCGGTCCTGTCTCATCATCCGTATGGACGACAGCTACACGGATCGGTTGATTGATTTGCGGTGCCGCTAAGCCGACACCATCATATTCGTACATCGTATCGAACATCCGGTCGATCATCTTACCGAGTTTTTTATCGAACTTCGTGACAGGTTCACATACCTGTCGTAATACATCATTTGGTACTTCTACTACTTTATACATACAGACACCTCACATGAATACAAATGGATTCAAGTCGATCGCGACTTGTGTTTTTGATTTTTGACGACGGGCTAAGATATCACGGAGATGTGTCCGGACATCTTCCTGCCCTTTATGTTTAATTAAGACCTGTTGTCGGTACATATTCTTCAGTCGAGCAAGTGGCGCATCGAACGGTCCATTGACGACTAAATCCTCCGATTCGAAAGCCCGCAGCTCAGAAGCAATCTGTTGCGCTTCTGCTTGTGCTTCGAGTGGATGTGTCGCTGAGACCGTGATCAAGCCAAGGAACCAGAATGGAGGGTGTCCCCCGAGTTTGCGCAACTGCATCTCCCGCTTATAGAACGTTTCGTAATCATGCTGTTTCGCCGTCTGAATGACGTAGTGCTCAGGATTATAGGTCTGGATGATCGACTGTCCGGCGAGTTGCCCCCGCCCGGCACGCCCCGACACTTGCGTGATCAACTGGAACGTTCGCTCACTTGCCCGAAAATCCGGAATACCGAGCGTCGCATCAGCAGCGAGCACCCCTACGAGCGTGACATTTGGAAAGTCGAGACCTTTTGCAATCATCTGTGTTCCGAGAAGAATGTTCCCTTCCTTACGCTCGAAGGCATCGAGTAACTTCTCGTGTGCGCCTTTACGAGACGTCGTATCTTGATCCATCCGAATAATCCGTGCTTCCGGAATCAAATGCGCCAACTCTTCCTCGATCTTTTGCGTCCCCGTTCCGAACTGACGAATCTTCGTCGATTCACAGGACGGACAAGTTTTCGGCATCGCCGCCTCGAATCCACAATAGTGGCACTTCAAGCGATCTTCATGTTGATGATACGTTAAATTGACGGCACAATGCGGACATTGAAGCGTCTCCCCGCAATCCCGACATAAGACGAATGTCGTGTACCCTCGACGGTTCAAAAGTAATACCGTCTGTTCCCCACGCTCGATTCGTTCTTTGATGCCTTCGACGAGCGCGAGGCTGAACGGAGTACGATTGCCCCGTTCAAGTTCCTTACGCATATCAACGATGTCGACCGGAGGCAGTTCCCCACCGAATCGTTCGCGAAGCGGTAAGTAACGATAGACCCCTTTTTGTGCCCGCGCATACGTCTCAAGTAATGGAGTTGCACTTCCGAGCACGACGGGACAACGATGATAGGCCGCTCGCCATTTTGCAACATCACGCGTATGATAGCGCGGATTCTCTTCTTGTTTATAGGTTGTTTCATGTTCTTCATCGAGAATGATGATTCCGATATTCGTCAGCGGCGCAAACACGGCGGACCGTGCACCGACGACGACATCGACCTCGCCTTGAGCGATTTTGCGCCACTCATCATACTTTTCTCCGAGCGATAGACCGCTATGCAGGACAGCGACCCGTTCTCCGAAACGACGTTTGAACCGTTTGACCATCATCGGTGTCAGACTGATTTCTGGAACGAGCAAGATCGCTTGTCTACCGCGTTCGAGTTGTGCATGAATCGATTCAAGATAGACTTCCGTCTTACCGCTTCCTGTTACGCCATGTAACAAAAACGTTCCGGTCTCAGCTTCAGCCGTAATCGCCGAGACAGCTTCCTGTTGCTTTTCCGTCAAAGAGGACGGCACAAAGATGTCTTGGACGAGATGTTCGTAAGGATTTCGCCGTACATCAATCGTCTCGACTTCAATGATGCTTTTTTTCTCGAGGGCGTTCAACGTCGCGCTCGTTGCGCCCGTCGCCTGCTTGATTTCACTCCAAAGCGCATTCGGAAATTCTTGGATATACGCATACAGTGCCGCTTGTTGACTCGCTTGTTTCGTAAAAGTTGCCTGTTCCTCTAGGAGACGAATACGTTTATCCGTCTTTGACGTCTTTTTCTCGCGAATGACCGGTTGAAGCGTCACGTCAGCTTGTTTCGCCGCTGTTAAGATGATTTGTTGGACTTCCGTTGGTAATTGACTCATTTTCTTACCATGATATGCCCGAAGTGGGCCCGACTCGACTATGACCAGTTTATCATAACTCACCTTCAACGCAGCCGGCAGCATCGCAAGCAGTGCCGTCGCCTGAAAACACAATGTCGTTTCTGATAGATAAGCCGACAGCTCGAGTAATTCTTGCGTATAGGTCGGCGTCTCATCTAAGACACGAACGATCGATTTGACGTTCGTCAAATCAGAGGTTGCTTTCGTTCCGACGACGATCCCAAGCAACGCACGTGGACCGAACGGAACCTCTACGCGCATTCCGGGAACAATCAGCTCCTGCCAGAGTTCCGGCACGGCATAATCAAAAGGACGATCGACGGTGGCCGCTGCGACATCGACGATGACTTCAGCTATCATGCCAATGCCTCCGCAAATTGGCGCATGAGCGATTTGGCGAGCGTCGATTTCAATTGTTGATCGTATCGCGTGACGGAATCATTCTTCCCAAAAACGACGACCTCATTTTCGTCGCTGACAAATCCGATGTCAGAACGAGAGACATCATTCGCGACGATGAAATCCGCCTTCTTTCGGACGAGTTTCTGTTTCGCGAACGTCTCGACGTCCGTCGTCTCCGCTGCAAATCCAACTAATACCTGATGTTCTTTCTGCTCACCGAGCGTCTTCAGAATATCCGTCGTCTCCTCGAGTTCAATCCGCAATGGTCCGTGAATTTTCTTCTGCTTCTGATCGTACTGGACAGACGGTCGATAGTCAGCTACGGCAGCGGACATGATGACGATGTCTTGCGTCTCATAGTCACGTAACATGGCTTCGAGCATCTCTTCTCCCGACTCGACGGCAATCGTTTCGACGCCAGCCGGTAGTCCGATCCGAAGTGGCCCGTGTACGAGCGTGACATCTGCTCCTGCGTCTCTTGCTGCTTCCGCAAGTGCAATGCCTGTCTTTCCTGAAGAGTCATTCGTCAAATAACGGACCGGATCAATCCGTTCAACGGTCGGGCCTGCACTGATCAAGACTTTTCGCCCGGCTAGATACTTATCTTCAAAGAAGGTTGAGAGTGTTGCGACTAAGTCTTCCGGTTCGGGTAAACGACCTTTCCCGACCCAACCACATGCGAGATTTCCGACTCCCGGTGCAATCACCTGGACACCGTCCTGCTTGAGTTGTTCGATATTGCGAACTGTCGCCGGATGTTCGAGCATGTTGACATTCATCGCCGGTGCGACGATGACGGGACACGTTGCTGCAAGGATCGTCGTCGTAATGAAGTCATCTGCGATCCCGTGCGCGAGTTTTGCAATCAAGTTCGCGGTTGCTGGTGCGACGACGATTAAATCCGCTTCGTCCGCTAAATCGATATGGGCGATTTTTGACGGATCATGCTCGATGAAGACATTGTCATAGACCGCTTTTCGCGTCAGTGCCTCAAACGTCGTCTTACCGACGAATTGTTGCGCATTACGCGTCATCGCGACTTGAACGTGTGCGCCTGCTTGAACGAGTTTGGAAGCGAGTGCTGCTGATTTATAGGAAGCGATTCCACCGCCGACACACAGTAGGATGTTTCGGTTGGTTAACATGTAGGTATCCTCCTTATTGAAAAAAACAGCCACGATGACAAGTGGCTGCTTCAAAATTAGTCTTGCGGTTGGTTCGTGACGGTTACTTCTTCGAAATAAAGCTCTTCTAAAGCTTTCCCGACCGGTTTATGCGATTTTGGGTTCATGACTTTCACGCGTTTCCCGTCTTGGATTTGACGCGCACGCTTAGCGGCAACTGTAACGATCGTATATTTCGATGGTACTTTCTTTTGAAGCTTATCAACTGATGGATATAACATATCACTTAACCTCCATGGCTTTTTTATATAGGGACGCGACACGTTCCCGACTGCAATGTTCCGCTGTGACGATTGCTTGAATACGATCACAGGCTTTATGAATTTCGTCGTTCGTCACGACATAGTCATACGCATCCATCATCTCGATCTCTTCTTTAGCGACGAGCAGACGTTGCTTAATGACTTCCTCCGATTCCGTTCCACGCCCTACGAGGCGGTTCCGCAATTCTTGGAGGCTTGGAGGTGCAAGGAATAAGAAGACAGCTTCAGGAAAATGTTCTTTGACCTGCATGGCCCCTTGAACTTCGATTTCGAGAATGACGTCTTTTCCTTCATCTAGGATCTGGTTCACCCATTCAACTGGTGTTCCATAATAGTTTCCTACGAATTCAGCATATTCCAAGAGTTGATTGTTCGCAATCATCTCTTCGAATTCTTCACGCGATTTAAAGAAGTAATGAACACCATCTACTTCTCCTTCGCGCGGTTGGCGCGTCGTACAGGATACCGAGTAATGCAGATCATTATCCTGATCTTCGCGCAAGGCACGACAGACCGTTCCCTTTCCGACACCACTTGGACCAGATAATACGAGTAATAAGCCACGCTCTTTGAAAATCACTTCAAAACCCCTCCATCTCACAAACTTCACATTGTTTCATATTAGCAGTAGAGACGGGAAGTTCGCAAGTCATCTTTTTTTAGCTCGACTGCTTTATCATACCATAACGATGCCATTTCTGTTACCTTTAGAAAGTGAGAACGAAATCAAGAAAGAAGGTAATCGTATGGCTTTTGACGGATTGATGACGACACGTGTCGTCGAAGAACTCCAACCACTCGTCGGAGGACGGATCAATAAGGTATACCAGCCTTATACATTGGATTTAGTATTCCAGGTCCGGGCTGAGCGAAAAAACGTATTGTTGCTCGCCTCTGCGAATGCCATGTATGCACGGATGCACATTACGTCGGAAGCGGTCAGCAACCCGAGTGAACCCCCACTCTTCTGTATGATGCTCCGCAAACATGTCGAAGGTGGGTTCATCGAATCAATTGAACAACTCGAACGTGACCGAATCATCGTCTTACGCGTCCGGTCTCGGAACGAACTCGGTGATGAGGAAGCGAAAAAAATCTATGTCGAGTTGATGGGACGTCACTCGAACATCATTTTGACCGATGGACAAGATAAGATCCTCGATGCGATCAAACACTTGCCACTCAGTCAAAATACCTTCCGGACGATCATGCCAGGGGTGACATACCAGCTTCCGCCGGCACAGGATAAAGTGGATCCGCTCACGGGAGATATCGAAAAGACACTCCACCGGATTGACTGGAACGCCGGTAAACTAGATCGACAGTTACTTGGTCTCTTCAGTGGTCTGTCTCCACAAATTGCAAAGGAAGTCGTCACACGGGCAGGTCTTGCCAACCGGACGAATCTTGCATCTGCCTTTCAAGATGTCCTGAAGGAACTCGATGGTCCTTATGTCTTACAACGGATGGAAGGTGGTAAGGAACGCTTCGCACCGGTCCGGCTAACGGAAGGATCCATCATCGACGAGAAGACGTTCGAGACGAGTGGTCAAGTCCTCGACGCCTTCTTCCATCAAAAAGCAAACCGCGATCGCGTCAAACAACAAGCAGCCGATCTCGAACGGTTCATCAAGAGCGAGTACGATAAGAATATCTTAAAGCGCTCAAAACTCGAAAAAGATTTAGAAGCGACGTTACGGATGGATGAATGGAAACATAAAGGGGAACTGCTGACGACCTATCTTTATCAGCTCGAACGCGGGATGAAGGAAGCGACCGTCGTCGATTACTATGATCCAGATGGTGCTGAGATCACGATCACGCTTGATCCTCGTTTCTCGCCGAATGAGAACGCGCAACGTTATTACAAACGGTATAACAAATTAAAAACCGCCAAAGTCGAAGTCGCGCGTCAGCTCGAGAAGAACCAAGCTGAGATTGCGTACTTCGAAGGCTTACTTGCGCAACTCGATGTCGCATCCCCGGAAGACATCCGGGAAATGCGCGAGGAACTCGTCGAAGAAGGTTATCTGCGCGAACGACAAAAGAAGAAAAAGAAACCGCAGCTCCCACAACTCGAAGAATACCGTTCTTCGACTGGTCTTCCATTCTTCGTCGGAAAGAACAATAAACAAAATGATTACGCGACGTTCAAGTTCGGACGCAGGTCCGATACGTGGTTACACACGAAGGATATCCCGGGATCACACGTCATCATTCAAAGTGATGCACCAGACGAGACGACGTTGAAGGAAGCAGCGATCGTCGCGGCTTATTTCTCGAAAGCACGTGAATCGAGCCAAGTCCCGGTCGACTTCACGGAACTACGTTATGTCAAAAAACCGAGTGGTGCAAAGCCCGGATTCGTCATCTACACGGATCAAACGACACTATACGTCACACCTGATCCAGATGTCGTCCAATCCTTACGTCAATGACGCTACACGAAAAAGCGCTGTTTCTCCTAAATGTCACTTAGGAGAAACAGCGCTTTTTCATCTTCACTTCATTTTTTCTAACTGTTCCCGGTAATCGAGTAAATGCCCATGGATGATGTCCTTCGCCTCGCTTAATTCTTGATCGAATGAGAACATCGCCTGTTTTCGTTCGTGAGAGAAGATGACATCGTAATGATGGCTGAGTAAGAAATCAATTTCCTGACCGAGCGTCTTTTCCTGTTCTTCTGTCATCGGGATATCCCGATGACTGGCAATGCTTTCAAGCAAGACGAGCAACTTGTCTTCAAGATCGACAAGCTCCTTCAGTCGAATGAACGCTTCACTTTGACCGCTCGCCACTAATGGATATTTTTGATCCTCTTGAAGCATCAACATCATTTCCTCATGTTTGAGGATTTGTTTACGGACGGCAAGCAAGCGTCCATCATCTTGCACAAGGCTTCGCCAATCTTCCATCAACTGTTGCGTCGTTTTTTTGACGAGTAACAGTAAGCGGTCTTCATAATGTGGTGGGAAGACGATGTAATTGACGAGGACGGCAGATAATACCCCAACGACAGTCAACAACGACCGTGATAAGGCATAGTGGACGTAGTCAGCGGTCGGGCTCTCGAACATCAAGACGATCGCAAAAGCAGCGAACGTCGACATATCCGTTCGTCCAATCATCGAATTGAGGACGAGCGAGACGACGACGGCGAGTCCGATCGTCAGTGGATTGGCACCAAGTGTCGCAACGATCGCGAGTCCACACATCAGTCCGAGTACCGTTCCGAAAATTCGATTGAAAACGATTTTAAATGAACGATGGATCGTCGGTTGCATCGCAACGATGGCTGCGACAGCCCCCATTCCTGAATAAATACCGAATACATACCAAGAGATGCTGAGTGCAAGAGCTACCGCGATACCGGTCTTGATCGTTCGAAGTCCAATCCGAAACTTTAATTTCACTCGAGCGTCACCTGCCCGACTTCACTATTGACTGTCACTTCCGGTTTTTCTTGTTTCGACAGTTCATAAATCGTCTCATCCTTATTCTTTTGTTTCGTATATCGGTCAGAGGCTTTAATATCGCCTCCCGTATCAATCGTGATCGTACCGGCTGCTTTATTTGGTTTTAGCTTCGTCGCGCCGTCAATCGTTGTGACGTCAAGACTCAACTTCGCCATATAGTCTGCCAGCGAGACACTCTCGCCTGTCACCTGCGCATGGACGGCGTCCATTTCCTTGACGGAAATCGCACGTGTAGCATTCAGTGTAATCTCATCACCTTTTACTTTATCGAGACTCATCGCTTCTCCGTCCATCTCGATCGTTTTTGCGTAGATGCCCATTCCTTTAAGTGTTCCAGCATCGACATCGACACGGTTCATATAACTTGGTAGTCCCACTTGAATCGTATAGTCTGCCGTTTTTTCGCTCGGACGATTGCCAAGTCGAGACAGCCAACCATCTCGTCCCGTCACCGTCACCGTATTCGTCGACGTACTGATTTTCAGTCGTTTTCCACTCGATGCACTATCGACGAGCTTGATTTGGACATTTCCATCTGTGCTTCGAACGAATTGTACCGTTGCGTGCGGCGCCTCGATGGCGAGAGATTTATAGCGATTCGTCGTTTTGAATGTTTCGCCGCGCGATAACAATTCCGTTGAGACGAGCAATGTGATCGAATAGATGACGACAAGTCCGAGAATGACACCACCGTATAAATAGAGCGGTCGCTTCACTGGTCCTTTTTCTCCAATCCGGTTCAACCGTGCATCCATCTTTTGTTTTTGTTTATTTTTTAAGCGTGTGAACGACGATTGTTTTCGTTTCCGCACACTCCTACTGTTATGCTCTTCCATGTCAGCCCCTCCATCTCATGTCTACCATTATTCCGAATATCTGAATCGGCTGTCAACAGCCCCCTTATTATCATAGAAGAAGTTCACCGTTTCGCCATCGGGCGGAAGAAGGAAGCGTCATCGGATGAACCACTGACATTCCAGAAGAATAATCGACAAAAAGGAGAGGAACATTGACGTTTCCTCTCCTTTGCTTAAGAACGGATTATAATTCGAGTGACTCGCCGATTGCGAGCGGATGACCAGTTTGACCTTGCGCTTCAATCTTTTCACAGAATGCGTTCGCATCTTGTTTGATTAAATCAAATGTATCGTAGTGGATTGGTACGACGGCTTTCGCTTGCAACATATCTGCAGCGATCAACGCATCATCCGGACCCATCGTGAAGTTATCACCAATCGGTAAGAAGGCTAAATCGATTTCGTGATGGGCGCCATAAAGGGCTAAATCCCCGAACAGTGCCGTATCACCTGCATGATAGATTTCTTTGCCTTCGATCGTCAGCAGGAATCCAGCCGGCATCCCCATATACGTAATCGTCTGTTTTTCCTCATCGATGATACTTGATGAATGGAATGCCTGTGTCATCTTCACTTTACCAAATGGGAATTCAAACTGTCCGCCGAGATTCATCGGATGAACGTTGAGCCCTTTGAAACTCAGATACGTCGCCAGTTCATGAGTAGCAATGATTGTAGCTCCCGTGGCTTTTGCGATACGTTCCGCATCAAGCATATGATCGGCATGGGCATGGGTTAACAAAATAAAATCTGCCTTGACGTCATCTGGATTCGTCGTCGCTTTTTCGTTACCGCTAAAGAATGGATCGATGACGAGATGATGCCCGTTCGTCTCGATTGTTACTGTCGATTGTCCGTGATAAGTCAATTTCATGAGTGTCACTGCCTCTCGTTTAGGATTCGGATAATTGATTCCCTTCCCCCCACGCGCATAAACCTTTCATGGCCGGTTGCAGTGTAAATGCCGCCTCTGTCAATTTGTATTCGACGTGTAAGACGGCTTCATCATACTCAATCCGCTCGATCATTCCGAGTCGTTCAAGTTCTTTTAACTGATCGGTCAAGACTTTCCGAGAAATCCCGGGAATGGCACGTTGTAACTCTAAAAAACGTTTCGGACCGTTCTCTAACGTGCAATATAATTGTGGACGCCATTTTCCGCCGATGATGGCGAGCGCCCGATTGACCGGAAATTGTTCTGTCGACATGTTGTTCTCTCCTCCAGAGTAGTTACTTCAAAGTGCGTACTATGCAATCGAGTGTAGCGTAAGTTAGAGTATGCGTAAATCATTTTGCAAAAGGAGTGTTAAGCATGACGTATCCACGTAATTTTTCGCACATCGGTCTTTCCGTGCCGAATCTCGACGAAGCCGTCCGTTTTTATCAAGAGGTGATGGGCTGGTATATCATCATGGAACCATCTGATGTCCTCGAAGATGATTCTGCCATCGGTGTCATGTGTACGGATGTCTTTGGTGCAGGGTGGAACAAGTTCCGGATTGCTCACATGGCGACAGGTGACCGCATCGGAATCGAGTTGTTCGAGTTCCCGAACAATGAACAACCCGAAAACAACTTCGAATTCTGGAAAACAGGCATCTTCCATTATGCGATTCAAGATCCAGACGTCGAAGGACTCGTCGAAAAAATCGTTGCCCATGGTGGCAAACAACGGATGCCAATCCGCGAATACTATCCGGGAGACAAGCCGTATCGAATGGTCTACTGTGAGGATCCATTCGGTAACCTCGTCGAAATCTACTCTCACTCGTATGAACTCACGTATTCGGAAGGAGCGTATTAAACATGAAAGCATGGTTAAACCACTCAGGTACAGCCATTGATCAATGGACATTCGAAGAGGTCGAAACACCGACGCCAGGAGAAGGTCAAGCCTTGATTCGCGTCAAGACCGTCGCGCTGAATCCCGTCGACTATAAGGCGACTAACAATCCAGCTTGGACGTTTCCGCATATTCCAGGCGTCGATCTAGCTGGTGTCGTCGAACAAATCGGCCCCGGCGCAGAAGTGAAAATCGGCGATCGTGTAGCGATTCATACGAACCTGCAACGCGATGGCGCTTTTGCTGAATATGCACTCGTCGATACACGTGCCCTCGCCCTGATTCCGGAAGACATCTCATTCGCTGAAGCCGCTGCGATTCTTTGCGCAGGAATGACTGCCTATGAAGCCATCGTTCAGAAGATGAACACGACAGGGAAAGAAACGATCCTTATCCATGCTGGTGCAGGTGGTGTTGGTGGCATCGGCATTCAACTCGCAAAACGCTTTGGTCTTAAGGTCGCGACGACTGCTTCGACAGAAAACCATGAGTGGGTCAAGCGACTCGGTGCCGATCTTGCCATCGACTACAAAAAAGAAAATGTCACGGATGTCATTCGCGATTGGACGAACGGTCGCGGTGCTGACTTGATTTTCAATACGGTCGGTCGAGATGAAGCAACAGCGGATCTCGGACGTCTTGCCTTCTCGGGGCAACTCGCCTTCATCGCCGGTGGTCCCGATCAGTCGGTCGTCAAGCCGTTCACGCTCTCCCCTTCGATCCATGAAGTGGCACTCGCGGCTGCTTATGCCAGCGAAGATGACCGTGCGATCCGAAACCTCGGTCATATGGCAAGCGAGTTATTAAAACTCGTCGCAGCGAAAGAACTCGATCCACTCGTTACAGAAGAGATTCCAGCAGCTGACATCGTCAAAGGATTGCAACGTTTATCTGAACGCCACGTCCGTGGTAAAATCATCGCTACATTCAATTGATTTCTCAGTTTGACATGAAACAGCCGATCGTCCTTAGATAACAGGATGATCGGCTGTTGTTGTGCATATCAATGTCTAGACATCGAAACAAGAAACTCGATACTTACCGGTAGCGGTCTTGTTTCTTGATATGTAAGGATCGTCCGACTAACTCGAAACCGACATGCTGATAGATCTTATTCGCTGTTTGATTCGACCAATCAGTGTAGAGCGTCACGACCGGATAAGACTGCAGTAGATGTTCAGATAGTTTGGCGACAAGATAAGAGGCATACCCATTTCCACGCAGTTCTTTCGGCGTATAGACGTACGAAATCGTAATCCCAGTTTGCGTCGGACGCGTCGCTGCTGCCATCGCGACAAGCGTATCTCCATGAAACAGTCCGAACAAGCTTCCTTGGTGGATGTGTCGCGTCATCGACTGATGGAGTTGCGTAAGCTGTCGCTCAGAAGGTAGCGTTTCAACTTCATATAAAAATCCGGACGCAAACGCTAAGGCTTGTTGTCTTTCATCGTCCGAAATCGGTCGAAAGACGACATTTTTCGGAACCTGCGGCATCTCGACCTTCGTCAATGCATACATCCCCTGTTCCATATGTACCTCATACATGGAATGTGGGAGTAACAGCGGCGCTAAGATAGCCTGTTCTCCGACGAATCCTGGACTATCCAGAATTCGCGCAAGCTTTCGGATTCCTTCTTGCGAGAACACATCCCCTGCGACGATGGCTTGCTCCGGTATCGTTTGCAATATGACGAGACGATGATCGCCTTCTTGTGCCGTTGCCATCAAGAGCGGTTCATCCCCACGTTCTAATATGCCAAGAATCAACTGATGAGTATCCGGACGTTCAAGCAAAAACGGGAGGACGACCTTTTTGAACTGTTCATAATCACGATAATGCGTCACCATAGTCGACGACCTCCTTTATTTTTCTAGTGTACCAAAACATTCACTAGAAATCGTAGGTCGTCCGACGGAATCTATCGATTTTAGACGTTCGCTGTAAAACGTTCGCTCCAAGCGACTGGATCTTTCGACCAATCCGCTAACTGTTTTTGCTCTTCTATAGTAATATCGCCTTGTTGTTGTGCGGTTTCGAGTAACGCTTCGAACGTCAGTAATGCATCCGCTTCAATCTTTGCGTCGCGGAGATTATTTGACAAGCGCTCCATTCCGTACGAGAAGATCGCTTGAATGCGAATGACATCTGCTCCCTTCGCTTGCAGAGCTTCCGCCGCTTCGATCGCAGACATCCCTGTCGATAATAAGTCTTCGATGACGACGACACGTTGTCCAGGTTGAATGACACCTTCGATTTGATTCCCTTTACCGTGTTTCTTATTCCCACTACGTACGTAGACCATCGGTAATCCTAACCGTTCTGCGACGAATGCTGCATGCGGAATGCCTGCCGTCGCAGTTCCAGCAATCACATCGACTGCAAGTCCCTTCACTTTCTCAGCGAGTGCATCGGCAATCAAGGAACGAACTGACGGGTACGAGAGCGTCAAGCGATTATCACAATAGATCGGTGAACGAAGTCCACTCGCCCATGTGTATGGATCGTTTGGCGATAAGGTGACGGCTTCAATACGGAGTAACGCACTAGCGATTGGATTTACCATGAGAATTGCCCCTTCCATTGTTCAAGTAACATGTGATAGACCTGTTCTGGATGTTCAGCACGCGTAATCGGACGACCGATGACTAAATCCGACGCTCCATTTTGACGAGCATCAAGAGCGGTCGCGACCCGCTTTTGATCATCCGCTTGACTGTTCGTCGGACGAATGCCGGGTGTGACGAACCGAAAATCTGCTCGACAGGCTGGAACTAATTCTGGAAGATCGAGTGCTGAACAGACGATACCATCTAGTCCTGCTGCTTCTGCGAGTTGCGCATACGCACGAACGACAGTCGGCATCGCTCCTTCAATCTTTAAATTGCGTAACATCGCTTCATCCGTCGATGTCAACTGAGTCACGCCAATCAGTTGTGTCTCGGCGTTCGTCTCACGCAGTCCTTCTCGCGCCGCGATCATCATCTCTTTTCCACCAGCAACATGGACGTTCGTCAGTTCGACGCCTAGCTGTCCGATGACCCGCATCGTCCGGCGTGCCGTTTCTGGAATGTCGTGGACTTTGACATCGAGGAACACCGCGTGTCCACGCTCGACGAGTTTACGGACGAACGTTCCGCCTGCTGCATAAAATAATTCCATCCCGATTTTAACGGCAGGTCGTGTCGCTTCAAACCGTTCGAGAAACGAAAAGACTTCTGCTTCGGTCGGAAAATCAAGCGCGATGTAAAGTTGATTCATATGCTTTCCCCCTGATGTCTAAAATATGATCGATGCCAAGTTCGTTCATCCGTTCTGGTAACTGCTGAATCAATTCTTGACAGATGTATGGATTGACGAAGTTTGCGGTACCAACGGCAACAGCCGAAGCCCCGGCGTAAATCATTTCGAGGACATCATCGACCTCCATCACGCCACCCATGCCGATGATCGGGATCGAGACGACTTGCGCGACATCATGAATCATCCGAATCGCGACCGGTTTGATCGACGGACCTGATAATCCACCAATACGGTTCGCAAGGATCGGCTGTCCCGTCCGGATATCGATTCGCATCCCAACGAGTGTGTTGATCATCGTCAGACCATCTGCACCAGCGGCTTCGACGGCACGCGCCATCTCGACGATCGAAGTGACGTTTGGTGATAGTTTGACATAGACCGGTTTAGTCGAGACTCGTTTGACACGTCGGGTCAACTCAGCGGCAAGCAACGGATCCGTTCCGAATTGAATCCCTCCCGATTTGACGTTCGGACAGGAAATATTTAATTCCAGTGCATGAACGCCAGGATGCTGACTCATTTTCTCCGCGACGAGCTCATATTCTTCCGGTGTCGAACCCGCGACATTGGCAATGATCGCCGTATCGAACGTCTCGAGAAAAGGCAATTTATTCGCTAGGATGCCATCGACACCCGGGTTTTGGAGACCGATTGCATTCAACATCCCCATCCCACTCTCTGCGACTCGCGGCGTCGGGTTTCCGTAACGTTCTTCCCCCGTCGCTGCTTTAATCATGATCGCCCCAAGCTCTGATAAATCATACAACTTCGCATATTCCTCACCGAATCCAAAACATCCGGATGCTGGCATGATCGGATTTTTTAAAGAGAGTCCCGGCAACTCGACACGCAATCGTTCCGTCATAATACGACCTCCTCTGCCCGAAAGACTGGACCATCGGAACACGTCTTGACGTACCCGCCTGTCGGTGTTTGACAGACACAGGCAAAGCATGCTCCGATACCGCACCCCATTCGGTTTTCGATCGACAGATACTTATGTTCGATCGGTTGTTGCTGTAACGTTCGCAACATCGGTTCCGGTCCGCAGGCGAGTAGGACGTCGTAGCTTTCTGGACGTAAGGCTGCCGTGACGAATCCTGTCGTGCCATGCGTTCCATCGACGGTCGTGACCGTCGTCTTACCGAGTGCTTGGAATTCCGCTTCGTAAAAAACACTTGTTGCCGTATCAAATCCTAGAATCGCTTCACATGTCACGCCCCGGGCGACAAGTTGGCGCATCGTCTCATACAGCGGTGGGACACCGATCCCCCCACCAACGAGGACGACGCGTTGAGTTGGATGGATAGCAGCAATCGGAAACCCGTTTCCAAGCGGTCCGAGGGCATCGATCGTATCATCCGGACGCAAAGAGGCCAGTTCTGCTGTTCCTTGTCCGATTTCTTTAAAGAGAAACGTGATCAAGTCATGATCGACCCGTGCAATCGAGATCGGTCGGCGTAAGAGTGGCCCGACGCGAAGATGCATGAATCGCCCTGGCGCGATGATCTGAGGTTGCTCAAGGCGACAGACGAGTTCTGTCGCACCTTGAGCTACCGTTCGTCGAGAGACGACCGTCAAGAGTTGCTTCATTGGATCACCACTTTCTTTTCATGTGTGAAGGCTTGGATTGCACTGGCTTCAAACGAGCGACTTTCGATGACACGTAGAATTGCTTCCGCCGTATCGAGTGATGTCAGACAGACGACTTGATTCTCGGCTGCTGCCCGGCGAATGATGAAGCCATCTTTCGTGACTTGCGAGTCCCGACTCATCGTATTGATGACGTATTCGATCTCCCCTTTTTCAATCACGTCGAGCATCGATTCGGAAGACGAGTCGATTTTGCCGACCGTCTGGACCGGTAATCCTTGCTCCGTCAAGTACGCTGCCGTTCCTTCCGTTGCAAGTAACGTGAATCCAAGTGAGGCAAAGCGTCGTGCGAGATCCGTCATTTCTGCTTTATCTGGATCTGCGACTGTCAAGAGGACACGACCGTGCTCTGGAATCGCCATCCCTGATGCGAGCAACCCTTTATAGAGCGCTTTTTCGAGCGTCCGGTCCGTTCCGATGACTTCACCGGTTGATTTCATCTCCGGTCCGAGTGTCGGATCAACTTCTTTAAGCTTCGCAAATGAGAAGACCGGTACTTTGACCGAGACGAGTGGTTCTTCCGGTAGGACACCACTTGTTAATCCATAAGAAGCGAGTGTCTCACCGAGAATGATGTCCGTTGCGAGACGCGCGACCGGAAGTCCCGTCACTTTCGAGATGAATGGCACCGTCCGGCTGGCACGCGGATTAACTTCAAGGACATAGAGGGCGCCGTCCGCGTAGACGAACTGGATGTTGAGTAAGCCTTTGATGCCGAATGCTTTCGCAATCCGTGTCGTGTAGTCGACAATCCGGTCCTTGATGTCTTGGGAGACACGTTGTGGCGGATAGACACCAATCGAGTCACCCGAGTGAACACCGGCACGTTCGATGTGCTCCATGATGCCTGGAATGACGACATCCGTTCCGTCGCAGATCGCGTCGACCTCGAGTTCGATTCCTGTCAGGTAGCGGTCAACGAGAACCGGTCGTTCCGGTGAGGCGATGACGGCGTGTTTCATGTAATGTTCCAGTTCTTCTTGAGCATAAACGATTTCCATTGCCCGACCGCCGAGGACGTACGATGGACGAACGAGAACCGGGTAACCGAGTGACGCTGCTGCCGTGACCGCTTCTTCGACTGTGACGGCCGTTTTACCTGGTGGCTGTGGAATGTCGAGCGCCGTCAATGCTGCTTCGAACTGTTTCCGGTCCTCAGCCCGGTCGAGATCCTCAAGCGATGTCCCGAGGATTTTTACACCTTCTGCTGCTAATGACTCGGCTAAGTTGATCGCCGTCTGTCCACCGAACTGGACGATGACACCGAGCGGACGTTCATTTCGGATGACTTCCAGTACATCCTCCGTCGTCAGTGGTTCAAAGTAAAGCCGATCGGAGATCGAGAAGTCGGTCGACACCGTTTCTGGATTGTTGTTGACGATGATTGCTTCGTAGCCAGCTTGACGAATCGCCTGAATCGAATGGACTGTCGCATAATCGAACTCGACGCCTTGACCAATCCGGATCGGACCTGATCCTAGGACGAGAATCGAAGAACGGTTCGTCGCGATGGCTTCATTTTCACGTTCGTATGTTCCGTAGTAGTACGGTGTATCGGACGCGAACTCTGCCGCACACGTATCGACCATCTTATAGACCGGATGAATCGCTTGTGCTTCACGCATCCGGCGAATCTCCGTTTCCGTTTGTCCGGTGATTCGGGCGAGCATCGGGTCACTGAATCCATACCGCTTCACATGCAGGAGTAGTTCAGGTGTCAAACCAGCTGCGACCGATTGCTCGAGCTGCCAAATATGGTGCAACTTCTCTAGGAACAGGCGATCAATCGCCGTCCAGTCATGAATCTGTTCGACGCTGTAACCGCGGACGAAGCCCGCGTACAAGGCGAAGAGTCGATCGTCGGTCGCTTGGCGAATCGCTTGTTGTAAGGCATCGTCTGCCATTTCGATGAAGCGTGGCATATACAGATCCGCTGTACCGATCTCGAGTGAACGAACGGCTTTTAGTAAGGCCTCTTCCATCGTCCGTCCCATTGCCATGACCTCACCAGTTGCTTTCATTTGTGTGCCGAGTGTCCGGTCTGCCGTTTCGAATTTATCGAACGGCCAGCGCGGAATCTTGGCGACGACATAATCGAGTGCCGGTTCGAAGGAAGCAAAACTTGTCTCGGTGATCGGGTTCTTTAATTCGGATAAGGCATACCCGACGGCAATTTTCGCAGCCAGTTTTGCGATTGGATAACCCGTCGCTTTTGACGCGAGTGCGGACGAGCGTGAGACACGTGGATTGACTTCGATGACATAGTAGTCGAAGCTCGTCGGATCCAGTGCGAACTGGATGTTACATCCACCCTCAATCCCGAGTGCACGAATGATATCGAGCGAGACGTTTCGTAGCAATTGATAATCGCGATCCGATAGCGTTTGTGTCGGAGCGAAGACGATCGAGTCTCCAGTATGAACACCGACGGGATCGAAGTTTTCCATCGCACAGACGATGATCGCCTGATTCGTCGCATCGCGCATGACTTCGAACTCGACTTCCTTCATCCCGGCAATTGATTTTTCTAGAAGTACTTGTGTTGCCGGACTTGCCTTGAGTCCCCCTTCGACGATTCGCGTGAACTCTTCTGGTGTGTTGGAGATTCCACCGCCCGTTCCTCCAAGCGTATACGCTGGACGGATGATGATCGGTAAACCGATCTGTTGCCGGAATTGTTGTGCCTCTTCAAGCGTATGCACGATTTCACTGTCCGGCACACCATGCCCGCGTTTAAACATCAGTTGACGGAACAAATCACGATCTTCTGCCTCTTCGATTGCTGACAATTTCGTACCGAGTAACTCGACACCATACTCAGCAAGGACACCGAGACGATCCAGTTCGACAGCCAAGTTCAGACCCGTTTGACCTCCGAGTGTCGCAAGCAAGGCATCCGGACGTTCCTTGCGGATGATCCGTGAGACGAACTCTGCTTGGAGGGGCTCGATGTAGACACGATCAGCGACCGTTGGATCCGTCATGATCGTTGCTGGGTTGGAGTTGACGAGGATGACTTCATATCCTTCTTCCTTCAAGGCTTGACACGCTTGTGTTCCAGCGTAGTCGAATTCAGCTGCTTGTCCGATCACGATAGGACCGGACCCGATAACGAGAATTTTCTGGATATCTTGACGTTTAGGCATGAGAGACCTCCTGTTGTTTCGTGATTTCTTCTAAAAACTGTTGGAATAGACCGTTCGCATCCATCGGACCAGGTGATGCTTCCGGATGATACTGGACGGAGAAGACCGCTGCTGTCGTATGACGGATGCCTTCGACCGTTCCGTCGTTGATCGCAAGATGCGTCACTTCAAGCACGGTATCGCGTAATGACTGTTCGTCGACGGCATACCCGTGGTTTTGCGACGTGATATCGACGCGACCTGTCCGGATATCTTGGACTGGATGATTCGCCCCTCGGTGACCGAATGGGAGCTTGAACGTATCCGCTCCGTGCGCTAGTGCAATCAACTGATGACCGAGACAGATGCCGAAGATGACGACTTTTCCCGTCAATTCTTGAATCATCGGAATCGCCGTTGGGACGTCCTTTGGATTCCCTGGTCCGTTCGATAGCATTACACCGTCCGGACGATAGCGTAAGACTTCCGTTGCACTGACGTCGTAGGGCACGACGACGACTTCACAGCCGCGTTTGACGAGTTCGCGGACGATTCCGAGCTTCGCACCGAAATCGACGAGAACGATCCGCGGTCCAGCACCTGGAATGATGTACGCTCGTTCCGTTGAGGCCCGCTTGACTTGATCCGTCTCGATAGGTGCGTTTTGAAGATGAACCAGTTCTGCTGCTAAATCGAACTCACCGTCAACGAGTCGCCCACGCATGACGCCTTTCGAACGGATATGTCGTGTCAGTTGACGCGTATCGATTCCACTTAATCCTGGAATATCAAGATCTTGAAGTGCCGCATCGAGTGACATCTCACTCCGGAAATTCGACGGCGTCTGACAATGTTCACGGACAATCAATGCTTTAGCGAGCGGACGCGTCGTCTCATAATCTTCTCGGTTAATCCCGTAGTTTCCGATCAACGGGTTCGTCAACACGATCATCTGATCGCAGTAAGATGGATCCGATAACATTTCTTGATACCCTGTCATTCCGGTCTGGAAGACGACCTCTCCTGTTGTTGTCGTATCTGAGCCAAACGCCGTTCCTTCAAACGTCATCCCATCTTCTAGTATCAGTGTCCGTTTACGCATGTGCTGTGTCCTCCTTGAATACGATTTCTCCCTTGACGAGCGTCATGACCGGGAATCCTTTTAACCGTTCTCCTGCGAACGGTGTGTTCTTGCCTTTTGAGCGGAATCGTTCCGGTGATACAGTACGCTCCGTTTCTAGATCAAGCAAAACCAGATCTGCTTCCGCCCCCACTTCGAGTTTCCCGTAAGGAAGTTCAAAGATGGCTGCTGCCTTATCCGTCAAATTCCGGATCAGTGTCTCAAGTCGCATCTCTCCTTCAGAGACGAGTTTCGTATAGAGCAATGGGAAGGCCGTCTCGAACCCTGTGATGCCAAACGGGGCGCGTTCGATACCGAGTGCCTTCTCTTCTGCCGCATGAGGAGCGTGATCGGTCGCGATGCAATCAATCGTTCCGTCCGCTAGCCCCTCGAGCAGTGCTTGGCGATCTGCTTCACTTCGCAGGGGGGGATTCATCTTAAAGTTCGGATCCTGATTCGGTATGTCTTCATCGATCAATACAAGATGGTGCGGTGTGACTTCTGCCGTCACCCGGATCCCTGCTCGTTTCGCGTCACGGATGACACGGACCGATTCCTTCGTCGAGACATGACAGACGTGATAATGACAGCCGGTCTCTTCTGCAATCAGGACATCACGTGCGATGTGGATGCTCTCAGCAAGCGACGGAATACCTTGTAGTCCTTCTCGTCGACTGTAGTTCCCCTCGTGCACACATCCTGCTTTTAGCGAATCATCTTCACAGTGGGCAACGATCGTTTTCCCGAGGCGTGCCGCTTGTTGCATCGCTGTCCGCATGACTGCTGCCGTCTGGACTCCGACACCGTCATCCGTGAACGCGACGGCATCTGTTAATTGGTCGAACGCGACGAGTTCTTGTCCGAGTTGATTTTTTGAAATCGCCGCGTAAGGCAAAACCCGGACGGACGCCGTCTCTTCAATCTTCTGGAACAAGGCATCGAGTGTTTGGCGATCGTCTGGTACGGGACGCGTGTTCGGCATCGGACAAATCGTCGTGAATCCACCCGCTGCTGCTGCTGCCGTGCCGGTCGCAATCGTCTCCTTATGTTCGCCGCCCGGTTCACGGAGGTGGACATGGATATCGACGAATCCTGGTGCGACGAATAATCCAGACGCATCAATGACCGTTTCGTTCGCTTGTGGTGTTGCTGCTAAATCCGTGATTTTCCCGGCATCGATTCGAATATCCCCCGTCCGGACTTGTCCCGCCTCGTACCATCTCGCATTCTCAATTCGTGTTGTCATCTGCATCGTCTCCTTTGATTGATTTCGTTGAAAAGCACCATTCCAGAATCGCCATGCGTGCAAAGACACCGTTTTTCATCTGTTCAAAGATCCGCGATCGCGGATGTTCGACCAGTTCGTCGGCAATCTCGACTCCCCGATTGACCGGTGCCGGATGAAGCACGATCGCGGAATTCTTCAGACGGTTCATCCGCTCATGCGTCAATCCATACGTGGCGTGGTACACTGTTGGATCAAATCGCGTCGACCCGTCATGCCGTTCGTGCTGGACACGCAGTAACATCAAGATGTCGCACTGCTCGACTGCTTCATCCATCGGAAGATACGGTATGCCCATCGCAGGGTCGTACCACTCAACAGGTCCTGATCCATAGACGATGGCACCGAGTCGTTTTAAAATATCAGCGTTCGATCGGGCGACGCGACTATGTTGTAAGTCCCCACAGATGACGACGACTTTTTCTTCGACCGTTCCGTACGTCTCGACCATCGTCATCAAATCGAGTAAGGACTGGGACGGATGTTGACCGCTTCCATCTCCCGCATTGATGATCGGAATATCGAGTGTCTGCATCAATT
The DNA here is from genome assembly GCF_018618985.1 of Exiguobacterium sp. s78. Classification (NCBI taxonomy): domain Bacteria; kingdom Bacillati; phylum Bacillota; class Bacilli; order Caryophanales; genus Exiguobacterium; species Exiguobacterium sp. s78. Next base: position 855,107 of record NZ_JACSNB010000001.1, on the reverse strand, counting down.
CTTCGTAATATCCGGTCGCTCCGTGGCGAATGACTAGACCGTCGGCGCCGATTGCTTCGAGTGTCTTACATGTATCGCGTAACGTTTCTCCTTTTTGCACGGAGGAAGTCGCCGTTTCGAACGGCAGTAAATGCATGTTCAGACGATGTTCTGCCATCTCAAAGGAAGAACGTGTCCGGGTCGAGTTTTCAAAGAACAGATTGACGAGTGTCTTATCGGAAAAATCTGGTGCTGGCTCGCCTCGTTTAAAAGCGAGACTGCGTTCAATCAAAGAATTGATTTCTGTCATGGATAAGCTTTCTAAATTGACGAAATGCCGGTTTTTTAGGATCGTCTTCATGTCATTCACTCCTCTTCAGGTCATGAAAAAGGCGCACCTTCTAAGTGAAGGTGCGCCGAAAGAAGGCAGAGTGATTCCCTGCTTCTTTTCATGGCCCTCACTTTATCGTTCTCTCGGAACGTCTTAAAAGTTGTTAGCTACCGATTGAGTTGTAGAGGTTTCCGTTGTTTCTTCGACCTGCTCTGTCGTTTTTGGAAGAACTAGATTCAGGATGATCCCAAGAATCGTCGCTAGTGCCATTCCTTCGAGAGAGAAGTTGCCGATTTTAAGCGCCGCGCCTCCGATGCCTGTGACGAGAATGACAGCTGTGATCGTCAAGTTCCGTTTATCGGCAAGGTCGATCTTACTTTCCGTCAGCGTCCGAAGACCATTCGACGCGATGACTCCGAATAAGAGAATACTGATTCCACCCATGACCGGTGTCGGAATCGTCTTGATGAATCCTTCGACATATCCGAGGAATCCGAAGCTGATCGCAAGAACCGCCGCACCACCGAGGACGTAGACACTGTAGACACGAGTGATCGACATGACACCGTTGTTCTCACCATACGTCGTAACCGGTGGTCCGCCAAGCATCGAAGCGACTGTCTTCGCGATCCCGTCACCCAGTACGGTCCGGTGCATCCCTGGATCGAGGAGCGTCTCGCGCCCGATGATCCGTGATGTCACTTTTTGTTCGCCAATGTGCTCCGTCAGTGTGACGAGCGTCACGGGAACAATCAGAAGCAACGCGGCTGTATTCCACGATGGTGTGTAATTCAAGAACGGAATCGTGAAGTCCGGCACGTGGAAGAACGTTGCTTGTTGGAGTGGTGTGAAATCAATGATTCCGACCGATGCCGCAACGAGATAACCAACCGTGATCCCGAACAGGATCGGAATCGTGCTCCACATTCCTTTTAAGTACGTCATCGCAAGGAGTGTGACGCCAAGCGTGACCATCGCAACGAGGAAGTACAGTCCGTTGTACTTGCCGTCCGCTCCGTTCATCGCCATGTTGACAGCGGTAGGGGCGAGCGATAAACCGATGACCATGATGACCGGTCCGATGACGACCGGTGGGAGTAAGCGAAGCAACCAAGCAGCTCCCGTGTAGCGGATGAGGAGTGAGACAAGTCCATAGACGAGTCCAGCGACCATTCCGCCGATTAACGCATCCTCGACACCCCACCGTTCACTGACGGCAATGATCGGGGCAATGTAGGCAAAACTCGAACCAAGATATGTGGGTACTTTGAAGCGGGTAACGGCGAGGAAAATCAGTGTGCCGACTCCGCTTGCGACGAGCGCGACCGATGTGTTGAGTCCCGTTAAGAGCGGGACGAGCACGGTCGCACCAAACATCGCGAAGACGTGTTGTAGGCTGAGCATCAGCCAGTTTAGAGGGTGAGTAGGTACTTCTTGTACATCAAGTACTGCGGCATGTTTTGCCATATGGATGACTCCCTTTCTGGTCTCTCTGGACCACCTTAAAGGTTTTGAATTTTAGCGTTTAATGAATACTTGATCGGCTTCATCGACTTCGGCGAGCGCAACGACGACTTGTTCCTCACGGGATGTCGGGACGTTCTTACCGATGAAATCTGGTCGAATCGGTAACTCCCGATGTCCGCGGTCGACGAGTACAGCGAGTTGAATCATACTCGGTCTTCCATGGTCGACGAGCGCGTCCATCGCGGCGCGAACGGTGCGACCTGTGTAGAGCACGTCGTCAACGAGGACGACGATTTTCCCGGTGATATCTTCCGGTAAATCAGAACCTTTGATTTCTGGTTCTAAACTTCGTTTCGACAAGTCATCCCGGTACATTGAGATGTCGACGACACCGAGTAAGACCGGTTTTCCTTCGATTTGTTCGATGCGCTTCGCAAGTCGACGAGCGAGTGTCTCGCCTCGCGTCTTGATTCCGACAATCATCAAATCATGAATTCCTTTGTTACGTTCGATGATTTCATGGGCGATCCGTGTCAGTGCACGTCCGATCGCGGCTTCATCTAAGATGACGGCTGGTTTCATGTTTTCTCCTTTCATACAAAAGACCTTCTGCGGAAATCCGCAGAAGGTCATCGAAGACAGAATCATGGCATACGTCATGTATGCATGCCTACACACAATCGTGGTAGGTTCTCCCTTTCGCAGCCTCTCCGGACTCGATTAAAGGTGATACTAGTTAGGTAGGATCGTCACTCGGACGACCGAAGTGTCAGTAGAGGATGTCTCGCATCGCTCTCTAGGTGATACTCTACCGTTTTATTAGAAAAACGTCAAGACTCTAATTCAAGTTTTTTCAATTGACCGATTTCAAATGTCATCTCTTCTGGGAGCGGTGCTTCAAACCGCATCCACTCACCTGTGCGTGGGTGTTCGAAACCGAGAACTGCAGCATGCAAGGCTTGACCGTTCATTTTCATCGTCTTGCGTGGACCATATTTCGGGTCACCAGCAAGAGGGAAACCGATATAACGCATGTGGACACGGATTTGGTGCGTCCGTCCTGTTTCAAGTTTACATTCAACGACCGTAAAGCCCTCGTACCGATCAAGAACACGGAAATGGGTCACGGCAGACTTTGAATTCTTATCCGTTACCGTCATCCGTTGACGGTCGTTCTTATCGCGTCCGATTGGCGCTTCAATCGTTCCGAGTTCGTGCGGGATTTCACCGTGTACGAGCGCGATATAAAGACGCTCCGTCGTCTTCTCTTTCAATTGATGTGCAAGTGATTCATGCGCTAAGTCGTTCTTAGCGACCATCAACAGACCTGACGTATCCTTATCGATTCGGTGAACGATTCCTGGACGTTTGACGCCATTGATGCCTGAGAGATCTTGACAGTGGTGTAATAAGGCGTTGACGAGCGTTCCTGAGACATGCCCTGCCGCCGGGTGGACGACCATCCCTTTTGGTTTGTTGACGACGATGACGTCCGAATCTTCATAGACGACATCAAGTGGGATGTCTTCCGGCAAGATTTCGAGTTCCACTGCTTCCGGGATATGGACCTCAATCGATTCCGTTCCCGATAATTTATAGTTCGGTTTGACGACACGACCGTCGACTTCGACGCGCCCCGCTTTCAACCATTCCTGTACTTGCGAACGCGACCAATCGTTTTGTTCTGCGAGCCATTTATCAATGCGCCCTGTCGCTCCATCCGCTTGCACGGACCATGTTTCTACTTCATTCATTTATCCATCGTTCCTTTCTTAGTCAACCGTTCTTCGAACATGACGCTAATTAGCATCGTGATGACACCAAACGTCAAACAGACGTCTGCGACATTAAAGATCGGAAAATTATAGCCGAACGGGAAGAAGTGGAAGAAATCAACGACTTCTCCTCGTGCCATTCGATCAATGAAATTTCCGATCGCACCACTGAGTAATAACGCGATGCTCCAAGCAAATACCTTATTTTTCGTGCCTTCCTTGTAGAGGAAGTAAATCAATCCAATGACGACGACGACCGTAACGATGAAGAAAAAGCCGAATTTACCTTCGAGCATTCCCCACGCAGCGCCTCGATTCCGATACGAGTTGAGATAAAAGAAATCCGGAATGACCGTGATGGCTTGACCGATCGTCATATTTTGAACGACAATCCATTTCGTCAACTGGTCGATTCCAACGAGTAAAGCAGCAATCCCTAAGTAAAGCCACATCCTATTGTCCTCCGCATCCAAAAATAATGAGGGGCGTCCTGCGAAGTCGCAGTCGCCCCTCCCTTTGTATCATTATAAAGAATTGACGACTTCAGTACAACGTGGGCAAAGCGTCGGATGAGCCGGATCTTGTCCGAGTTCCGTCGAATATGTCCAACAACGTTCACATTTTTCACCGTCAGCTTTTTGAACCGTGATGCCGGTCGTCTCATACATCTTATCCGCCGTTTCAACGAATTCGAGTTGTGAGACTTGGAGTAACTGCTCAAGATGATCGATTGTTCCGAGCAAGGCTTTCGTCTCTTCCTTCGGTGCAAGCAAGAGTTTCGCTTCGAGTGTCTTACCGACGAGTTTCTCAACGCGCGCTTCCTCGAGTGCTTTTAAGACATCATCGCGGAATGTCAGGAACGCGTTCCATTTCTCGATGAGGGCAAGTCCTTCTTCTGAGACTTCGACCGTTTTCGGAAGGTCTGTCAGGAAGATACTCTTCGTTTCAACAGCTGGTACGAATTCCCATGCTTCGTCTGCTGTGTGTGGCAAGACAGGTGCCATCAATTGCAACAAGGCAACGACTGTATCATACATGACCGTCTGAACCGCACGACGCGATGTCGCGTCTGCTTTTTCGATATACAGGATATCTTTCGTGTAATCGAGGTAGAACGACGACAAATCAAGGACACAGAAGTTATGGAGCAATTGATAGACCGACATGAAGTCGTACGCATCATAAGCCGCTTTTACTTTTCCAACAAGTTGGTCCAGTTTCGTACGCATGAAACGATCTGACTCTGGTAAGTCTTCAAATGCGACGCGGTGCGTCGCAGGATCGAATTGATCCAAGTTTCCGAGGAGGAAACGAACCGTGTTCCGGATTTTACGATATGATTCTGAGACTTGTTTGAAGTTATCCATCGATGCCCGGACATCAGCTTGATAATCGACTGATGCCACCCACAAGCGAAGGATCTCTGCTCCAAATTGTTGCATGACTTGAATCGGTGCAATCGTGTTACCGATCGATTTCGACATCTTGCGACCTTGACCATCCAGAACGAATCCGTGACTGACGACCGCTTTGTATGGTGCTTTTCCTGTCGTTGCGACGGCTGTCGATAGCGACGAGTTGAACCAACCACGATATTGGTCAGATCCTTCAAGATAGAGATCCGCTGGACGTGTCAATTCAGGACGTGTCGCAAGGACACCTGCATGTGATGAACCAGAATCGAACCAGACATCCATGATGTCCGTTTCTTTTTTGAAGATACCGTTCGGGCTTGCTGGATGTGTGAATCCTTCAGGAAGCAAGTCGACTGCTTCGCGCTCATACCAGACATTTGATCCGTGAGCTGCAAATAGATTCGCGATATGATCAATCGTTTCTGGTGTGACGATTTCCGTTCCATCTTCAGCGTAGAAGATTGGAAGTGGAACGCCCCAAGCACGTTGACGTGAGATGACCCAGTCGCCGCGGTCTTTGAACATGTTGTGGAGACGTGTTTCCCCCCACTCTGGTACCCACTGGACGCCTTTGATCTCATCAAGGATTTCCGCACGGAAGTCTTTGATTGAAGCGAACCACTGTGGTGTTGCCCGGAAAATGACCGGTTTTTTCGTCCGCCAGTCATGTGGATACGAGTGTTTGATGAACGATAGTTTCAAGAGTGCACCGGCTTCTTCGAGGGCAAGACCGATTTCTTTATTCGCATCTTCATAGAACATGCCTTCGAATCCAGGTGCTTCTGCTGTCATGATCCCTTTATCGTCGACTGGGCAAAGGACGTCAAGACCGTAAGCTTGACCGATGCGGAAGTCATCTTCCCCGTGACCTGGAGCCGTATGAACGACACCTGTCGCTTCCGCTGTAACGTGATCGCCAAGCATGACGAGTGATTCACGGTCGTACAGTGGATGTTTTGCTTTCATGTATTCGAAGTCCGCACCATTAAAGACACGTCCGACTGTTGCATCTTCCCATCCGAGTGCTTCGATGACTTCAGGAACAAGTGTTTCCGCTACGATATAGCCTTTTCCTTGATACTCGATCCGCGCATACGTCAATTCCGCACTGACGGAGATTCCGAGGTTCGCTGGAATCGTCCATGGTGTCGTCGTCCAGATGACGAAATGATCCGTCGGCTCTAAGATGTTTTTTCCGTCCATGACTTGGAACGCGACATAGATGGCAGCTGACCGTTTATCTTGATATTCGATTTCTGCTTCAGCTAATGCCGATTCAGAAGACGGTGACCAATAGACCGGTTTCTTCCCTTTGTAGATATAGCCTTTGTTCGCCATATCGCCGAATAAACGAATTTGAGCTGCTTCAAATTCTGGTTGAAGAGTGATGTATGGGTTGTCATAGTCACCGAGAACGCCGAGACGTTTGAATTGTTCGCGTTGGTGATCGACTTGTTCCAGCGCATATTTCGCACATAATTCACGGAATTCTGCGACCGTCATCGATTTACGATCAACACCGGCTTTTTGAAGTGCTGTTTCAATCGGTAATCCGTGTGTGTCCCAACCAGGCACGTATGGAGACTGGAAGCCATTCATCGATTTGTAGCGGACGATGATGTCTTTTAAGACTTTGTTTAATCCGTGACCCATGTGGATGTCACCATTCGCATACGGAGGACCATCGTGGAGGATGAACGTTGGCTTTCCAGCATTCTTTTCCTGGACCGCAGCGTAGAGATTCATCTCTTCCCATCGTGCTTGCATATCTGGTTCACGTTTTGGCAAGTTGCCTCGCATTAAAAACTCCGTTTTCATCATCAATAAGGTTTCTTTGTAATCCATCTGACCATCTCTCACCTTTCGCTTTAAAAGTACAAAAAAAGCCAAGCTCATCCCTGAGATAGGGACGAGCTTGGCTGAACTCGCGGTACCACCCTACTAATCCTGCTCGCCATTTTGACGACGCAGGACCGCTTAAGAACTCGATAACGGGAGTGAGCCGGCATGACTTACTATTCAGCGAACGTTCAGTCATGCACTCCAAGGGGATACCTCATCTTTTTCGTTGCTCGGGCTTCCACCATTCCCCCGATTCGCTGTCAACCGTCCAAGATGCGACGTGTCCTTGTCATTGATTTTATTTATACGACATCGTCGTCATTATACGCAACTGCTGGAACATCGTCAAGCGCTCCACGAGAAGAGAAGTCAAACGCATCCCAGTCATGGCTCGTCAATAATTCCATCTGCGCATCGATCAATACTTTGAATCGATTACGATAAAGTTCGATTTTTTTGCGCATTTGCTCTACTTCGAAGTCTGTCCGTTGTGCCCGACGTTGCGCTGCATCTTGCAACTGCTCTGCTTCACGTTCTGCTTGCTTTAGGATCAAGCTCGCTTCTTTTGAAGCATTGGCTTTGACTTCTTCAGCTGCTTCCTGTGCGACGATGATCGATTTATTCAATGTTTCTTCCATCGAACTGAAGTAATCAACACGTGCTTGCATGTTTTGGATGACTTCCTGTTGTTGACGATTCTCACGTAACAACAATTCAAAATCCTTGATGACTTGATCTAGGAATTCGTTCACTTCATCTTCGTCATAGCCGCGAAACTTTCGTGTGAACTCCTTATTATGAATATCGAGTGGCGTTAATGGCATGATGAATTCCTCCTCCGCATTTATCTTATCCTTTTAAAATACCGTATTGTAGCTTGATCCGGTCACGTTTCGTTGATCCGAGGATTGCAATCAACTTGACGCGTCCTGTTCCACGCAAGGAAAGCAAGTCGCCTTCTTCTAGCATGAAGCTCGAATCATCCACTACTTTATAATTGACCTTACTTTCACCTTGTTTAATGAGCGTCTGTGCTTTTTGACGCGAGAAGCCGAGAATTTCACTCACGACCGTATCAAACCGAAGTGAACTGACGAACCCAAGTGTCTCTTCCCACTCTTGATCCTTCACTTTCAAACGGTCTTCCGCCTCAACACGCGAAAGACGAATCTTCGTCTTCCCTGCTCGTTCGACGTTTGCTTCGATATAGGTCGCGACTTCGTCCGCGACGGCAAACTGTACTTGATCCTGAATGATGACGTCGCCGAATTTAGCTCGTTTCAATCCGACGTTCAATAATGTACCGGTGACTTGACGATGAGAAAGTTCAACGAATTTAGTAGGATAATGAATGCGATAGATGGAAATGTCAAAGTCATCCGCGTTGTATTCATAATAATCTGGTGCGAGGATTGCCCTTTTACGTTCAGCGCCTTCGAAACCGCCCTCAAAAAAGAGGGCGCATTTCGAACCGACGAGTTCTTGTGTGATTTGTTGTTCACGTGGATCTAGGAAATCCGTTAATTTGAACGTATAGGTCGCTTCCACATGATCGATCCAGTTCAAGACTGAATCGACGAATTCCCGCTCGCTTCCACGATAATGATCGTATACGCTCATACTAAAAAGATTGCTCGGATACCCGATTGAGCCAAGTTCAAGACGAGGAAGGCTACAATCGGCGAGATATCCAGCATGCCCCCGATAGGCGGGATGATACGACGGAAGGGCGCTAGGAATGGCTCGACTAACATCGCGAGCACTTGTCCGAATTTAGAATCACGGGCATTCGGGAACCACGAAAGCAGGATATAAACGATCATGACGTAACTGTAATACTGTAATAACGTACTCAATGTACGACCAATCGCGTACATCACTTGAGAATCCATACTTACCACCCCTTATGATTAATATCATCTTCTCCAAGAAGATTCGAGATGCTACCAGCCAACTCGACGTTGTTCGGAACACAGAGGAGGGTATTCTGACTGATCGTCGTAATCGTTCCATCGAGAGCGAAGACGACACCAGATAAGAAATTGATCATCTGTCGTGATTGATCTTTTGACATTCGCTGCATATTGACGATGACAGCACGGTTCTGACGAAGATGTTCCCCGATTTCCTGGGCTTCGTTGAAGACACGTGGTTCACTCAAGATGACTTGCGATTTCGTTTTTTTCGTCGCATGAAGCGGCACGATATTCGATTGTCTCACGCTGTCCTCCTTTTGAGTAACACTTGGGGTAGATTCCTCGTAATACTCTTCATACTCTTGTTGTGAAGCACCTCTACCTTTATTTATTGTAGCATCATTTTCATATTCAAGTTCATCTAAATCGTCGCTGTTGCCGAGAAATAGATTTTGCATTTTTGATTTAAAACCCATATCCATTCTCCCTTCTTCTCGTTTAGGTGTGAACGAGCGTCGTCCCGATTCGGACGAACGTCGCCCCTTCTTCGATGGCGATCTCAAAATCAGACGACATTCCCATAGATAACTCCGTACATGGAGCATACGACAATTTTTTCGCCTTGACCTCTTCTTGCAATGTTTTTAATGACCGGAATACCTCACGGATACGCGTCGTATCTTCCGTTAACGGTGCCATCGTCATCAGTCCGATGACACGAATCGCTGGATACTGACCGATTTCATGTAAGAACGACGGTACATCCTCCGGCGCGATGCCTTGCTTCGATTCTTCTCCAGAAACGTTGACTTGAATGAAACAATCAATGATTCGGTCCGTTCGTTTATTGATCTCTTCCGCCAAATGAAGACGGTCAAGGGAATGCAGCACGTCAATGGCATCGATGATCTGACGAACTTTACGCGTTTGTAGCGTACCGATGAAGTGCCATGTACAGGCGGTTCGTCCGAGCTCTGCCTGTTTTTCGAGCAATCCATCCGGACGATTTTCACCGAGATGGGTCACACCTGCTGCTAATAATTCAGAAGCAACTTGACTTGAGACTGATTTCGTCACGCCAATCAACTGTACCTGCTTTTCTGAAGAACTCTTTTCACTCGCTTGTTTCATTCGTTTCGTAACCTCTTGTACATTATCAAGAATTGACATCCAATGACTCCTTTACGATCAAACTTGCAAAGCGACCACCGTGGTCGCCGTGGCGATAAGAGAAGTAATCTTCCGCCTGACAGTGTGTACATAGACCTGAGTCAAGGACATCACCCACTCCACAACGCTCAGCTAGCGCAGCGTTCGTTTTTTGTAGCGATAACATCGCTTTTCCATCTTCCTTGCGTATGTAAGGAGACTCATCGAGTTCAAGCGCATCGATTGCATCGATGACGGGTTGATCGACTTCGTAACAACAATCACGGATCGATGGACCAATGACCATTTGAATCGATGAACGACTCGCACCCGCACGTTCCATTTGCTTGACTGTTTTCTCGACGATATTGCCGACAGTTCCGCGCCAACCGGCGTGCGTATTCGCGATGATTCCTGTCGTCGGGTCACAGAAGACAAGCGGCACACAGTCAGCGAAGAGCATCATCAATAGAACATTCGAATCGGTCGTCACCAATCCATCTGTACCCGGAATCGCTGTTTCGTAATCCAAAGCACCGCGCCCAGAGTCAAGTGTCGTCACCTGTTCAACGTGATTTCCGTGAACTTGCTGTGCCCAAATCGAGTTCTCGAGAGATAGATCAAGCTGACGTGCGATGACTTGTCGGTTCTGGATGACACCATCGCGATCATCGTTGACATGTAACCCTAAATTTCCATTTTCATGAGGGGCAGCGAACTTCGTCGTAAAGGCGGCGCGTACGGTACCTGTCGGTGTATACCATTTGATCCATTGTCCAAACATGTTCATGCCTCCTTTGATTTTAAAAAAAGAGGCGCCGCTTTCGCGACACCTCATAGTTTAGCAGTCGTGTCACTGGAACATCGATCAACGATTATTCCGGCGAAGGAAAGATGGAATATCCATCGTTTCTTCGACATCTGGCGCTTTAGCCGGTTCAGGATTCGAGCTGACAGGTGTCTCTTCGACTTGTGGTTTAGACTCCTCAGTTGGTGGTGGAGTCGCTTGTTTTTTCTTCAAGAGGTTTTTCATCATCTCTTGTGCCGATGGGATTTCGAAATCGAGTGGTTCGTTTTCGAATTCCGTCGCGATGACTGTGACGATGATTTCATCTTCTAGGTTATCGTTGATGACAGAACCGAAGATCAAGTTGACTTCCTCATCGGCTGCACTCTGGACGATTTGTGCGGCTTCCGTCACTTCGTACAAGCTGAGGTTCGCACTACCTGTGATGTTCATCAGAACACCTTTTGCGCCTTCGATCGATGTCTCAAGCAACGGACTCGAAATCGCTTTTTTCGCTGCTTCCGTCGCGCGGTGTTCGCCTGTCGCGACACCTACACCCATCAAAGCAGAACCTTTCTCAGTCATGATCGTCTTCACATCGGCGAAGTCGAGGTTGATCAGACCAGGTACGGCGATCAAGTCAGTGATACCCTGTACACCTTGACGCAAGACGTTATCCGCTTCTTTAAACGCTTCAAGCATTGGTGTATTCCGATCGACGATTTCAAGTAATTTGTCGTTCGGAATGACGATTAACGTATCGACTTTTTCTTTGAAGTTCTGGACACCTGAAACAGCATGTTGCATCCGTTTACGTCCTTCGAACATGAATGGTTTTGTGACGACACCGACTGTCAATGCGCCGATCTCTTTTGAAATCTCCGCGATGACAGGAGCTGCTCCTGTACCCGTTCCGCCACCCATTCCCGCTGTGACGAAGACCATGTCAGCACCAGAAAGGATTTCTGTTAATTGCTCACGGCTCTCTTCCGCCGCTTTTTTACCGATTTCCGGATTGGCACCCGCACCGAGACCGCGTGTCAATTTAGCACCGAGTTGTAGTTTTACGTCAGCTTGTGACATGTTCAATGCCTGCGCATCCGTGTTTACTGCGATGAATTCTACGCCTTGGACACCGTGTTCAATCATTCGGTTGACGGCGTTCGAACCGCCACCACCTACACCGATGACCTTGATTTTTGCTACTTGGTCCATCATTTCATCAAAATGCAACATAAAAAGGGCCCCCTAATATTTTTTACTCATTGGATTTTTTGTAGGCATTAACCAAAGAATTTCTCAAAGAAACTGCTGAATGACTTTTTCTCTTTTGGAGGCTGTTCACGTGTCGACCGTTCTTCTCGAACAGGTGTCGCTTGTTCGTTCATGAGCAGTGCATCCTGTTCACGTCCGTGTGCTACGACTTCCTTCTCTTCCGCGCGGTCGAAACCTGATTTCGATACGGCGCTTCGTGAAAGTACATAACGTAACATACCAGCTGCGACGGCATACTTCGGATGACGAATACCAAGACTAGCAGGTTGATAGACATTGACGCTCTGCTTGAAGATTCGTTTTCCAAGCTGGTCGATTCCCGGCAGTGAAGAACTTCCGCCACACAAGATTAAACCGCTGTTCATATGAGCGTATCCGGCTTGCGTCATTCGTTTTTGAATCATCTCGAAGATTTCCTCAAGTCGTGCTTCTAACACGAAACCGATTTCTGATTGTGGCTCGAAACGATGTTCCCCGTTGATCGTGACGTAAGAAACTTTCTCTTCCGGATCACCGAGTGCTTCAAGTGCAACACCGTACTCTTCTTTTGCGAGCTTCGCATCTTGATATTTACAATTCATCTTATACGTCAAATCACGTGTCAGATGATCGCCACCGTATGGCAACGTCGTCGAGTAGACGAGATCATTCTTTTCATAGATGGAAAGTGTCGTCGTCTCATGTCCGATGTCGATGATTCCGACACCGAGTTCGAGTTCATCAATCGATGCTGCGATTCTAGATACCGCTAAACTCTCCAGCACATATCCAGCAAGCTCTAAACCAGCCCGTTCAATGGAACGTTTAATGCTATGTAGGATCGTCTTTGCTCCGATGATGAGCTTCCCTGTTACTTCGAGACGATAACCAATCATTCCTCTAGGATCAGTAATCTCCGTTTGCTGATCGACCGTAAACGTCTTCGGCAGGACATCGACGACACTGAGTTCGTTTGGAATTCGCATGACCATCGCAGAATGCAGAACATCTTTCACGTCATCATCCGTGATTTCATTGTCCTCACCTTTGATTGATGTCATCCCCTGGCAATCCTTCACTTGAATGTGTTCGCCAGAGATAGCAACATATACTTCACCAATTGGTTCACCAAGTGTACGTTCCACTTCCGTGACCGCTTGTTTAATGGCATGTACCGTTTGATCGATGTCAACGATGACACCTCGTTTAACACCCGCGGATGGTGCAGAACCTTCAGCAAGAACGTTCAGCGTTCCACCAAGTAGTTCACCGACGATGAGTTTCACCTCCGATGTCCCTATGTCGAGTGCGGCAATCGTACCTTTCGTTTCCATGGGAGTGACACCTCCACTTTCATAATACTAATCCTTTTTATTCCTAATTATATTCTAGGAACAGGACAGGCTTCTTCTCGTTTAAGTCTACACTATATAAATACTTACGAAAAGAAGTTATTGCCCGTCTTAGCGTTCGAATAGATTACGATTTGATGACGATTCGAACAACGGTCGACGAATGAAAACACACGTTTGTTTTTTTGTTCGTCAACCCTTTACGAATCTTCTATTTTTTCCCTTTATATGGCTTGAAATAGATGCCGCCATCAATTGTAATTGTTCCCGTCTTTCCTTTCGGTAAGGCAGAAATGACCTTCACGTATTCATTCAAGGAATTTGAAAAGGCAGACGTACTGAGTAATACCGTATTTCCATCCGTCATGAATAACTTCAGACCGCCTTTGTCCGTCTTATCGTTTGCGACGATTTCTGAGATTCGGCTCCGTACTTTCGGCTCGATTTTAACAAGTTCCTTCGTCAATCGATTTAATGACTGATCCGTGAATCCTGTCAAGATCGGAGCATCGAATAGTTCTTCCTTCGACTTTCCAGGAATGATCGTTCCGTCCGCAAGTACGATCCGGTCTCCCGGTTTATCCTTCGCGTAAGCAATCTCTTTCTCTTCCGTCACCGTCACGCGATATTGATGCAAAAACTGTTTTTGCATCGTCGCTTCTTGAATACCCGGAACCTTTTCGATTCGCTCAAGAACGTCTTCCTCCGATACATTAAAGGCGTGTGTTTCCTTCACCTTAATCCCGGACGCTTGCAAGATATCAGCAGACTTCACATTGACGTTACCATCGATATCAAATCGAGCAACCCGAGAATAACTCGATTGTAGATAAAAGACGACACCGACCAATAGACCAATCAGAATCAGGACATAAATGAGTCTTCGGTTGGCTTTTTTGCGACGTTGTTCACGGATATAAGGTATCTTATCCTCGAGACTACGGACATTCTCGTCCTCTTGTGGTCGTCCGACCGCTCTCCGTTCCCTCACGTCTCATTCCCCCTCCATACGTAACAGTTCATTTCCCTATCGGTCTTTTCCTGCAATAGTTTAGTTTTTTTGTGCCGTCAATCGTAACAATTCATCAACCAAGTCCCGTGAAGCGTTCGGCATACCGAGCGCAAGCGCCGCTTCAGACATCGTTTGTTGTTGTGCTAACGCTTTTTCAGATGCCTCAAACAACCGATCACCTGTCAGTTCCTGTTCACGAATCAATAGACTCGCACCTGTCTCGACGAGCGATGAGGCATTGACCTCTTGATGATTTTCCGTCACGTAAGGACTTGGGATGAGCACACTCGGTAAGCCGAGTGTCGTCAGCTCTGCAAGCGTACTTGCTCCCGAACGCGAAATGACGAGTTGGCTGGCTTTTAAGATATTCGGTAAATCATATACGAATGGACGAAGTTGAATGCGTTCTGGTACGGAACCGACGCGTGACACAATCGTATCGTAATGAATTTGACCCGTAACGAAGAGGAGCGACCAGCCTGCTTGCTCGACCTTTGGCATCATATCGACGACTGCTTCGTTGATTGCGGGTGCGCCACGACTACCGCCATAGATGACGATGAGAGGGCGTCCTTCCTCAAAACCGAAACGTTGTCGCTCTTCAAGCGGATTGATGTTGAGCTCTGCCACTTCAGAAGCACGCGGATTTCCAATTAAAACCGTCTTCGCTTCATTCTTACCGAAGTGATGTCCAGACCCTTTAAAAGAGAGTGCAACCCGGTCCACATACCGAGCTAAGAATTTATTCGTGATACCAGGTAAACTGTTTTGTTCATGAACGAGTGTCTTGAAACCCATTTTTGCAGCCGTATACAATACCGGTCCACAAACGAATCCACCTGTACCGACGACGATATCCGGTTGGAACTGACGCAGTAGTCGACGAACACGCCGGACGCTCTTGACGAACCGGATACCGGTCTTGACGTTTTCGAACGACAAGGAACGACGGATGCCAGAAATCTCAATCGATTCAAATGGGATTCCCGCGCGACGGACGATATCCGCCTCGAGACCATTTTCTGTTCCGATATAGAGGACCTCACACGGCATGCGTTGTTCGAGCTCCCGGATCATAGCGAGTGCCGGATAAATGTGACCGCCTGTACCGCCTCCAGAGACGACGATTTTCATACTGTTGTTCCTCCTACTTCATGTACGGCACGAACGAAATGATCGCCGCGCTCTTCATATGTCTTGTATTGATCCCAACTTGCAGATGCTGGTGACAGAAGAATGATGTCGCCGGGTTGTGACACTTCAAACGCGACTTTCACCGCTTCATCCATCGCCTCAACAACGGTCGACGTATATCCATTTTCTGACGCAAGCGTTCCGAATCGATGACCCGTCTCACCAAGTCCGATGACGTGTTTGACGTGCTTCATTGAATCGAGTAACGGTGTCAAATCCGCTCCACGCTCGAGTCCGCCACATAACCAGATGATAGGTGCCGTAAATCCGGACAACGCCGCTTCTGTTGCCACATTATTCGTTGCTTTTGAGTCGTTGTAAACTTTTCGACCAGCAATTTCACCGACGAACTGTGTCCGGTGCTCTACACCACCAAACGTCCGTAGAACGTGTTGAACGTCAGATAATGCTAAGTTAAACGGTTCGACGAGTATTAAGGCTGCGAGAACGTTCTCGACATTATGTCCACCACCGAGAGCCAGTTCATCGACAGGTAAGATACTCGTCCCATTGATTGTCAACGTATCGTTCATGACTTCTGCATACGCCGATTGACGACGAGAGAACAAGAGTGGCGTTACTTCAGCAGTCTTTCCGAGCGCATTAACGGACGTATCATCGGCATTCAAGACAAGACGATCCGTTTCTTTCATGTTCTTAAAGATCCGGGCTTTCGCTTCGCCATACGATTCAAAATCACCATGATAATCCAGATGCGCCGGTGATAAATTCAAAAACGCTGCCGTGTATGGTCGGAACTGCTCGATCCCCATCAATTGAAAACTTGATAATTCAATGACGATGATATCGTCCTGTTTCGCCTGACATGCGATTTCAATTGCCGGGAATCCAATGTTTCCTGCCAAATGTACACGCCGCGTACCGGTTTTCAACAATTCATGGACAAGCGTCGTCGTCGTCGTTTTCCCGTTCGATCCTGTGATGGCAATCCACGTCGCATCGGTTGCTTGATACGCCAGTTCTACCTCTGTCCAAACCGGAATATCGCGTCGCAAGGCTTCTTGTAGCAGATCAATGTGATACGGAATTCCTGGATTCTTGACGATCAAATCGATGTCGTCGAGTAGTGTGAGCGGGTGCTCACCGTAGACCGTCTTAACGTCGAGCGATGCAAGCGTCGCTTGATCACTCTCGGACGGCGTTTTCCCGTCATTGACCGTTACCTCTGCACCAACACTCGCTAAATACCGAGCTGCTGCGATTCCACTTTTCGCCGTTCCGAGAACGAGCACTTTTTGATCATTCCATTGTCGTTGTTCCATTGTTGAATCGCTCACTTTCTCTCTTCTTTTTTATTACACGAATAGATAGGCGATGAATGCCATCAAACAGCTGATTCCTGCGAATGTACCGACGATCCGCCATTCGCTCCAACCGACCATTTCGAAGTGATGGTGAATTGGGCTCATTTTGAAAATCCGTTTCCCTGTCGTCTTAAAGGAGATGACTTGTAGAATGACGGATAATGTCTCTACAACGAACACGATACCGATTAAGACGAGTAGTAATTCCAGTTTTAAGACAATCGATAGACCTGCTAGTGCAGCACCGAGTGCAAGTGAACCTGTATCTCCCATGAAGATCTTCGCTGGGTGCGCATTGAATAACAAGAATCCGATCAATGCACCGACTGCTGAGAAAGCAAAACAAGCAGCGCCTACTTCATCCGCGATAAACCAACTGTATAATCCGAAGAACAAGAATGTTGGAATCGCTGTGAACGACACGAGACCATCTAGACCATCCGTCAAGTTGACTGCATTTGAGAAGCCAACTAACCAGAACAAGGCAACAAACGGATAGACGATACCGAAATCAAGCTCAAACTCTGTAAATGGAATCGATAGATACGTCGCATCACTCGTGAATCCACCGCTCAACCAGACGAATAACAATCCGACGACGATTTGTCCAATTAATTTTTGTTTCGAATTCAGACCAAGGTTACGTTTCTTGACGACTTTGATGTAATCATCAATGAAGCCGATAACGCCATAAGCAAGTGTTAAAAACAGTAACGATAATTGTGTCGTCGATAGATCGCCCATGACGACTGCACCGAGAACGCTGACGATCATCGCAACAAGAATGACGATTCCACCCATCGTCGGTGTTCCTGATTTGACCTGATGCCATTGCGGTCCTTCTTCCCGAATTTCCTGACCGAACTTCAATTGGTGTAGAAACGGAATCGCCTTTGGCATAACGAGTAGTACAACAAGAAATGCAAGAATAAGACTGATGAATAATGTGATCATAGCAGACACCCTTTTTTCAAAAATTAGTTTTCGTTCAGATAGGTTAATATCCGTTCAAGCGCCATCCCACGTGACGCTTTCAATAAGACGATTGTTCGTTCTCCGAGCAGCGGACGCAATCGTTTTGCAGCATCCTCGACAGTTGCTGCGAATTGGATTTGAACAGACGGATCGCTGATTCCTTCCGCAATCCACGCGCCTTTCTCCCCTACTAGGATAGCATGCGAGACGGGTAACGCAATCCGCTTTCCGACCGAGGCATGTAATAAGCGTTCTTGGTCCCCTAATTCATACATATCTCCGAGGACGAGAACTCGTGTCGTATACCCTTCCAGCGCAGTAACCGTCTCAATCGCTGCATTCATCGATGTCGGACTCGCGTTATACGCATCATTGATGACCGCAGTCTCTTCAAAGAGTAATCGTTCCATCCGCATCGGTGTCAATTCAACCGCATCGAACCCTTCTTGAATCCGAGCGTCCGTCACGCCAAGTGCACGTGCTGTCGCAATCGCGTATGCTGCATTTCGGACTTGGTGTTTCCCTAGCACTGGTAGGTGAAAAGCGGTGCCATCGTAAGTAAAGGCCGTCCCAAAGAGCGTTGCTTCCCTCGTTTCGATCCGGTACGTATTTCCGATCTGATAGCCGATCTTCTCTGCTTGAACTTCTGCGAGAAGTGGTTCGTCACCATCAACGAATAAATGACCACCTGGCTTGAGTCCGGATTGAATCTCGAGCTTCGCATTGGCGATGCCACTGCGTCCACCGACTTGCTCCGCATGCGATTCGCCGATGTTCGTGACGAGCGCGATATCTGGCTCAGCTAGATTCGATAAGAATTCAATATCGCCAAATCCATTCATTCCCATCTCAAGTACAGCGACTTCCGTATCAGCCGGCATCATGAGGATCGTTAACGGCATTCCAATATCCGAATTGAAGTTTCCTTGAGTCTTATGTGTCTTGAACGTCGTCTTGAGTACGCTTTCGACCATGTCCTTCGTCGACGTCTTCCCATTTGATCCAGTGATGGCGACGACTTTTGGCGCAATCTGCATTAAGTATCGTTTTGCGATTTGTTGCAGGGCAACCAATGGTTCATCGACTTCCAAGAAAACGATATCGATGTCTGGTCGATCAATGCCTTTCTTCCATAAGGTGACGATCGCTCCTCGGTTTTTTGCACCTTCAAGGAATCGATGACCATCAACGCGTGCTCCCTGAATCGGAACATAGAGACCGTCTTCCAGTTGTGCGCGTGAATCCGTTGCAAAATGACGAACGATACGATCATCTTTCACATCGAGATGCAACCATTCAGCGAGTTGCGTAATTGTTAACATGATATATACCTCCATTCGATGACAGCAAAAGAGGACGAATGCAAAAGTCAACGAATGACTCCTGTTCGTCCTCGTCTTCCTGTAGAAATCAGGAAACTTGCTCTACCGTTACTCTTTAGGTTCAGCTAGTTCGACCGTCAACTTTCCATTTTCCTTCACTAGTGTACCAGTTCGAGCCGATTGTTTGGTTACAAAACCTTTACCGATGACGTCGAGCTTCAAATCATATAAGCTGACAAGCTTTTTGACGTCTCGTTGCGACCAACCGGTCAAATCCGGCATCTTGAACGTATTTGATGTTTTCAGCAAGACACGTTCTCCGCTGACGAATTCCTGTCCACGGGATGGAATCTGAGAAACGACTTCAGCACCATCGCCCAGGATGATCGCAACTGCCTCTTGTTCTTTTGCTAGATCAGTAGCTTGTCGAGCACTCTTCTTGATATAACTTGGCGTGATCTTCGCTTTGACATCTACCGAATCCTTTTGCGTTTCCGGTTGGATGCTACGATACTGTAGTGCCGTATTCATGACACTTTTGAACACAGGACTCATGATGAGTGGGCCAGAGACGGATGATTCGTTTTTCGATGGACGATCGACCGCGATGTACATGATCAATTCCGGATCATCTTTGGGGGCCATACCGATGAACGAGTGAATGAATTGTCCTTGAATATACTTTCCATTCTCAGAAATCTGAGCCGTGCCGGTCTTCCCAATGACTCGGTAATCTTTCAACTTATACATTTGACCTGTACCAAGCTTACTATTGACGACACCGTCGAGTGCTTCGCGTGTTGCTTTTGCCGCTTCAGCAGAAATCGGTTTACCGACGACTTCTGTTTTCGCTCGGTAGGGTGCCTTATCCGTATGATCCGCTTTTTGGATGATATGTGGCTTCACCATCTCGCCGTCTCCAGCGATTGCTGTCGCTCCTTGAAGCAATTGCATCGGCGTGACCGCAGTCGATTGCCCCCATGAGGTGATGAGCGCATTCAACGGTTTAGACAAGTCGGATTGACTATTTACTTCTCCCGAGATGTCTATACCCGTTCGTTGGTCAAAATGAAACTTCTTAAAGTAATCTTTATACCGTTCGATCCCAAGTTTTTCTGCTGTCAACTTCGAGAACATGACGTTTGAAGAGTGATAGACCCCTTCAATCATCGGAATGGTTCCCCAACCGACATCGTTATAATCCTTGATGACCGTCCCTTTATAGTTATAACTACCCGATTTATACATCTCATTCGGACGGAAGACTCCCGCATCAATCGCCGCTGCGAGCGTAAATATTTTCATCGTCGAACCTGGCTCGAATCGTGACGAGACGGCAAAATTCGTGAAATCTTTCATATCACGTAAATTCGGGTTGAACGATGGGCGATCCGCCATGGCGAGGATTTCACCCGTCTTCGCATCCATGACGATCCCTGTCGCATTTTTCGGCTTATACGTGTTGTACATTTTTTGCATTTCTTTTTCAAGCGACTGTTGGATTCGATGATCGATCGTCAAATAGAGATTCGATCCATCCTTCGGTTCGTTCGAGATACGCGACGCACCTTGAATTAGCGGATTACCGCTACGATCCTTTTCAAAGACACGGGCTCCGTAAGATTCACTTAAAGCATTATCATACTGCTTCTCGATTCCCATCTGACCTTGTAAAGCGACTCGACCATTTTCCTCGGTGATCTTTTGAACGAATCCAAGTGTATCGGACAGGAAGATGCCGTTCGGATAGTATCGTTTCGGCTCTTCAATCATCCGGATTCCGGGAAGTTTCAACTTGTCGATCTTCTCTTTTTGATCGAGCGTCAAATCATTTCCTTTTTTTCCGAACTCAATTTGAGAACGGTCTTTGTTTTCAATCAGATAGGTCTCCAGTTCCTTCGTCGTCATCCCAAGAATCGGCGCAAGACCTTCAGCCGTCTTTTTAAAGTCGACGATCGTCTCATCTGGATCTTTGACACCACCAAGTCGATAAACGCCAATCAGATGATAGGATGGAATATTGATCGCAATCGGGGAACCGAGACGGTCGAAAATCTCGCCACGTTCTGCTCCAAGCGTTTCTTGAGACTCCCATCGTTTCTTTTCCGCATATGCAATCATATCTTCACCATGGAACTGTTTTGTCGTTGCTAAATACAAAAATCGGCCAATGAACACAAAAAAGAGAGTAGCAAATATCACCATGATAAAGGCTACTCTCCAACGGGATTTTTTCAGTGGATTCATTTAGGAATCACCTTGATGTTCCCTTTACGCATATCAAGACCCTGTTCTTTTGCAATCTTATAAATCCGTTCCGGAGAGCTTAAGTTCGTGACCTCTAGTTGTAAACGTTCATTTTCTTTTTGGAGTGATTGTGTGACTTGGTTCTCTTTTGCTAAATCACGGCTCACATTATACGCTTCGTTATGCGTACTGATCGTCAAACTCCCAAATAACACAAGACCACCAATCATCGCACTGTATAAGAATTTTTCAAAGGGATACAAGCGATACTTCGGACGGACGGCGACGCGACGCGCGATATCTTCCGTCTTTCGTGGTTCCTGAACAGGTTGTTGACGAACGGGTTGAACCGTTTGGACCGATTTACGAAGTGGTTCTGCCATTGGAATGCTCCTCTCAAGATTCTTTCATTTTTTCAGCAACTCGTAATTTTGCCGATCGGGCGCGACGGTTATCATCGAGCTCTTCAACACCAGCCGTAATCGGCTTACGTGTGACGAGTCGGAGTTCCGGCTCCATTTCGACGGGAATCATCGGTAACCCCGGCGGAAGCTCGGGTAGTGATGATTTTTCTTTGATTGCTTGTTTACACATGCGATCTTCAAGTGAATGGAACGTAATGACACATAGACGTCCACCGACACGTAATAAATCAATGGCTTGGTGTACCGCACGGTCAAAGACATTCAGTTCATCATTGACGGCGATCCGGATTGCTTGGAAAGTCCGTTTCGCAGGGTGACCACCTTTACGTCGTGCTGGTGCTGGAATCGCATCCTTGATCAATTCGACGAGTTCGAACGTCGTCTCAATCGGTCGCTCTTCCCGCGCTTTTTCGATTTTGCGCGCAATCTGTTTTGAGAATTTCTCTTCCCCGTATGTAAAGAAGATACGTACGAGATCATTGTACGACCACTCATTGACGACTTCGTAAGCAGAAAGTGGAGAAGATTGATCCATGCGCATGTCGAGACGTGCGTCGTGATTATAACTAAATCCCCGTTCCCCTTCGTCTAATTGTGGTGAAGAGACACCGAGATCGAATAAGATGCCGTCCACTTTCTCGACGCCATGTGCTGCCAACTGCTCTTTCAGATAAGCAAAATTACTCTTTATTAAAGTAAAGCGACCTTCATACGCCGCGAGACGTTCTGCTGCATGAGCGAGGGCGACATCATCCTGATCAAATGCGTATAGATGACCTGTCGTCAATTGCTTGACGATTTCTTCGCTGTGTCCTGCTCCACCTAATGTACAATCGACGTAAATACCGTCGGGTTTAATCGCGAGTCCTTCGATCGACTCCCATTTCAATACTGTTTCATGCTCAAACATGTCCTGCCTCACCTTTCACTGTCCTTGAAGGACGTTACTCTTTTTCAATGTATCACATTCTCTCGTGAAAACGTTACGAAAATGAGACAGTTTCCTTGATTTATTTAACTTTTGTGTAATTTTCGCTAAAAAAACGAAAAAACCTGCTAGTTTCAGCAGGTTTAGAGGAAAATCTTCAGTTGATCACTCGTATTCGCTTCATAGGCTGTTCTTAAGTCCCGCACAAAATCAAGACCGTGATGATTCAACCACGGTAGGATAGAATGAATCCGCTCTTGTGGCGCTCCATCAGGAAAGAGATGGTAAGCCGTCTCTTTATATTGCCGTGTCTGTCGGTCAAACTGACGTCGATCTTCTGCCAGCAAACTAGCCATTGCTTGTTCGAGCTGTTTCTTGATTTTCTCACTCTTACTCGATGTCCGCAGTAAACCCTGTTCGAGCGAGAGAAATTCGGAGACGAAACTGTCTTTTAGCATCGCTGCCGCCTGCATATGTCCTGTCACCTTCTCTTCTGAATAAACCGGAATCGGAACGCCTGACCGGACGATTTCTTCGAGCGACACCTCGAGTTTAGCAAGACGTTTTTCATCGCTACGACGCACGAGTAACCCACCCATGCGGGGAATCAATAACGGCATCGTCCAATTCAGATGATGAAAGAGCGGTCGTAAGCGTGTCCAGTATGCTAATTCTCCGGGACCACCGATATAGGCAAGCGTCGGGAACAGGTAATCCTGCATCAATGGACGCGTCACGACACTGTTGGAGAAGCGTTCCGGACTGGCGTACAGCAACGCGATCAATTCAAGCTCCGTATACTGCTTTCCTTGTTTCGTCTCGAATCCGTCTGCTGTCGGATAAAGCAACTGACGACCGTGATCATCGACGAAAAGATGCGCCGCTTCCTCGTTCAAGAATGTATCCGGTAACTCTTGCGTCTGCGAAATACCATCCTTCAATGCTCGTCTAAATTCCGCATTGTCTTGAATCAACCGTTCAAAGAACGGAATCTCGAGTTCACGGACAGAATGTGTATCCGCATCAAAGAAGACGACATCAAAATCGATCAATTCACCGATCAATTGCGAGAAAAACATCCCATACGATGTACACTCTTCAACGAGTTGCTTCAGACGCGTAACTAATCGTTTCGTATGAACCGTTTCTGGCATTGCTCGGAATGCCTCTTCGATGATTTCAAGAAGTGCTGCTTGATCAAAAGAGAGCCGACTGACCGAGCGGGCAATCGATTCTGAAGGTGTGACAGCGATTTTACGCGTTTGATAATCCGCTGTCGGAACGTAAACATGGTTAATCTCATCAAAATCGTGATCTTCGGTCGCGAGCCAAAAAATCGGAACGACGGGTCGCCCAAGTGTCGTTTCCGCCTGCTGCGCGACCTTCAGACAGGTCAACAATTTATAGATCGCATATAATGGTCCGCCAAAGATACCCGTTTGTTGCCCTGTAATGACAACTTGAGCTTCACCCGTACGAAGCTTCGCGACACGCTCCCGCAAACGCTCCGTCATGTTCGGATTTTGACGTTCGAGTTCGTCTGTCAGTGCCGCAAGATGCGGATAGTGACGTTCTTCAAGCAAACGGCTCCTCGACGCTAAACCACTCTCTCCAAAGTGGTCGACATATGTTAAGAATTCTTCTCGTGAAGCACGATGCATCAACGAGTTATCATCGTATAAGGCTTCAAATGGTTGTACCTTCAAACAAAATCCCTTCTTTCTTACCTAACTGGTCAGCTGATGAACAGTTGACGAATACCGAGTACGAACAGTATGAAATGGACAGGTAATGCCAGCAAGATGATGATCCGCCAACTGTGGCGAATCATTTGTCTCAAATCAACATCAAGTTGACGAATTCGTTGCCAGAGCGCATTTAACGCAAACACCAACAACACGACGATGACGATCCACCCTAAGTAATTTGTTCCGGTCAAGGCAATCAATGCAACATGAATCGCATACAGAACGATGAATGTTCCAAAGTCGAGTGCAAATCGAACTGCCTTCCCATGTTTCCGAAATAGAAGTAGAAAGACGAGATACAACGCAATCAGGCTGAATAAAGGAAAAATGATGAAGACTGTCACTGCGGACCCTCCCTCTGTTTGATCTGTTCATAATAAAAAGATAAACGTGGTGTCGCAGTCGTCGCCTGACGTAATGCGTATCCAAGTATCGGCTCTACTTCTGTTCGTCGTCCATACTCAAGATCTCGTAACATGGAAGAACGATTTTTGCTCGTATTCTTCATGATCCGCTCGATTTCGGAATAAGTAATGTCATGGTGCGGGAAGATCGTCCGCATTTCGTCAAATAATTGACGGGCTTCTTCTCGATAAGGCATCTCTAATAAGGATCCATTCTCAACACCGTAATAAGCCGTCACTGGATTGATGACGACGTTGATGAACAGCTTCGTCAATAAGACAGCTTCCATATCTGACTCGAATTCAAAGCACAGCTGCTTTGACGACAAGTTCGCTACCTCTTGATTCCCGTAGCGGATGCGTCCTTTTCCAGTATGCTGGACTTCAAACGGTGCAGTACGCATGGCACCATGTTCGACGATACCAAATAAGACGTGCGGCAATTGTTCTTTCCATTTCAAATGATCCATTCCATTTTGCAGGAACATGACGGGACACGTCAGCCGTTCGAGGAATGGAATCACACTTTTTATATCATACGACTTTGTCGCGACAAACACCAAGTCTTCTGACTCGAGCCGATCAATCTTCCGGATCCGTACGAGACGACTCGCTTGTCCATCGCGAATGATCGGTCGTTCATCATCTTGTTCTTGTCGCACATAAAGCGTGACTGCATGCTCTTCCGATAAATAAGAGGCAAGCAACAAACCGATGGCACCCGCGCCAATGATTCCAACATTCATCTATTCATATCCCCTTTCATGAAAAAAGCGACCTTAAAACCGATTTCTCGATTTGAAGGTCGCTTTTATACCGATCAATCAGCTTATTTGCTGACGATTTCTTTACCTTTGTACGAGCCACATGCTTTACAAACGCGGTGTGAAAGTTTCATTTCACCACAGTTTGGGCACTCGACCATACCTGGTACACGGAGTTTGAAATGAGTACGGCGAAGACGTTTGCGTGTTTTCGACGTTCTGCGGAATGGTACTGCCATCGTTGTCCACCTCCTTGAAAAAATACACTCGCCTTTACTTCAGAAATCAGGAATCCTGATCTTTTTTAAAGAACTGAGCGAGACCCGCGAGTCGCGGATCGATTTTTGGTTCGGTTTCCTCTGGATCTTCTTCAGAAAGAATCGTCCAGCCTTCCCCCTCAACCAACTGATTCTCTTCATCATCCCCATGCACTTGCACTGGCACATGAAGTAAAATCAATTCTTGCACGAGCGGTCGAAGATCGACCGTATTCCCGATCGGCACGTTGATGTCATCTGCTTCGTTCGAAACAGCATCGACCTCGAGCAGGAATGGCTCGATGGATTCAATCTCGAATGGATAAGCGACGTCATTTAGCGTCCGGGCATCCGGAAGCGTCATTTCGCCGGTAATCCGAAGATTGAATATTAATTGATTCGATGTAAACGATGCATTTGCACGAACGTGCACAGGTTGCACCGCCCGGATATCCGGATGGAGGGCGACTAGCTCATTGAGCTCGATCGTCTCGTTAACCTGAAGTTGACCCAGATTGCGCAATTTATTCAATTGCATCAGGGACCATTTCATCCGAATCACCTCAATTGCAACAATATGAATTATAGAGAGGACATCTTGTTTTGTCAATGTTTTTTCTTTACACTGAAATCGCTAGAGAACGAACACTTTTGGACGTCTTTATCCATATTACCGCACTTAATTCGGTTTGCAAAGGAGAAAGTTTTCATGAGGATGACAGCTATCATTTCAGAGTACAATCCGTTTCATAACGGACACTATTATCAAGCGACAACAGCACGACGGGAAACGGATGCCGACGTCATCGTCGCCATCATGAGCGGGACGTTCATGCAGCGTGGTGAGCCCGCCTTTACGGATAAATGGACACGTGCTCAGGCAGCGGTCGCGAGCGGTGCCATCGATCTCGTTCTTGAACTCCCCTTCTATTTTGCTGTCCAACGTGCTGATCGTTTTGCACTTGGTGGTGTGACGATTGCCGAGACAATCGGCTGTCAGTCGCTTTCGTTCGGAAGCGAGTGTGGAGACATCGAACCTTTTCTGCATGCGGCAGCGGAACAGATCGAAGAGACACCTGCATACAAGGAAGCGTTACACGATGGATTATCAGTGGGCCTCTCTTCTGCTCACGCCGCCAGTCAAGCATTCAGGAGCGTCTCACAGACGCTTGATTTAACACAACCGAATAATACGCTTGGCTATTATTATGCTCGCGCCGCAAATACACTATCGCTCCACACGACGAAACGGATTGGAAGTGGCTACCACGACTTATCAACCGGGGACATCATGAGCGCCACCGCGATACGCGCCCATCATCAGACGCACGGTCAGCTACTCGCACTTCCTGAACAGACCGAAGACGTCTTAGCAAACGCCTCTTTCGCCAACTTCTCGCACTATTATCCGTGGATTCGACAACGTCTACTGACGACTCCCGTACCCGAGTTGATACGAATTGCTGGGATCGACGCTTCGTTAGCACCACGACTCATGGAAGGGGCGAAACAAGCAACGACGTTCGACACCTTTCTGAATTACGTCAAAACACGCCGTTATACGCGGACGAGCCTGCAACGTGCCTTGATCTATCTATTGACCTCAACGACGGCAGAGGAGGTCGCACGGATCGATTACGACCATGTTGATTTCGTTCGTCCCCTCGCCTTTTCAGAACGAGGACGACAGGCACTCAAAACCATCAAAACGCGGACTGCCGTATTCAGCACCTTCACGAGTCATCCTTGGCTAACGAAAGAAAGCCAAGTGACAGCTGCATATGCACTGCCCTTGGCTCGCTACGACGCGTTGCTTGAACACCGTCGCTTTCCTTATTTTGCTGGAAGTTCTTCTAAATAATCAATCGCATCTTCGACTGTCTTGATCGGAACGAGCTTCATGTTCGTTCCGAGTTTTTTGATGGATGGTTTTGCTTCTTTGTAGTTCTCTCCTGCTGGTACGAACATGATTTCTGCTTCTGCCTCGTCTGCAGCGACCACCTTTTGCCACGCTCCACCGATTGGTCCCACCTTGCCACCTTCTTCAATGGTTCCTGTGCCGGCGATTTTATGCCCTTTCGCCAAATCTCCCGGCGTCAATTGATCATAGATTTCAAGGGTGAACATCATTCCTGCAGAAGGTCCCCCGACGTCTTCGACCTGAAACTCGATCTCAGGATCCGTCTTCACGTTCGAGATCGGGAGCGGTTCGTAAATGCCGAGCCCGACTCGCTTGACCTCTTTAGATAACTGATCCACTCGAATCGTCGTCTTCTTGTCTTCCGATTTACGCGTGAACTGAATCAGAACAGCTGTTTTGGCTTTTTTTGCTTGAATCGTCTTCATGAAACCTTCAAATGACGTAATCGGTTTTCCGTCAACACTTGTAATCCGATCCCCTGCCTTCAGTTTCCCTTCGGCTGGACCACCGGGAATGACGCCGGAGACGTAGACCCCTTCGAAATCGACATCGACCTTTTGATCCGCTAATTCATACGCTTCGATTGTTGCGTTATGTTGTGCTTCTTCCATATACAGCTTCTGACGCGTTTCATACTGCGCGTCCGACTCGCCGTCGTACAGATAATCACTTACACTCGATGTTTCGGAGAACGGTAGAAATAAGCTTTCAATGAGAAAGTAAGGCGTTGCCCGACGTTGTGCGATCGTCAGCATCATCAAATCTCCCGGTTCCTTGTCGCCTCCAGATACTTCGATCAAATCTTCCGTCGACGTCGCGTCACCCGGATAGGAGATGAAATAAGGAAGTGGTAAGAAAAATACGATCAAGGCAGCGATGATCGCTGCTAAGGCAGGTTTCCAAGCTTTCATCACAGTTCTCCTTTCGCATATTTCTGACGTAGCGCCTCTTCGACGGAAGGCGGTACGAGATCGGCAACGGAAGCACCATATTTGGCAGCTTCCTTGACGATCGAAGAACTTAAGAAGGAATACTGATTATTCGTCATCATGAACAATGTCTCGATTTGATCGTTCATCTTCTTGTTGATAGAAGCGACTTGCATTTCGTATTCAAAATCCGAAACTGCTCGTAAACCGCGTACGATCGCGGTTGCTCCGACTTCCGCCGCATAATCGACAAGTAGACCATTAAAGGAATCCACCTTGATTTGAGGTAGGTGCGATGTCACATCGGCAATTAATTCCATCCGTTCCTGGACAGAAAATAGTGGTTGCTTCGAAGAATTATTCAGTACGGCAACGATGATCTCATCAAAAATCGGAACAGCTCGCTCGATGATGTCTAAATGTCCGTTCGTGATCGGATCAAAGCTACCTGGGCAAATGGCGATTCGTTTCATTCGTGGTCTTCCTCCGCTTCCATGAATTCGTACAACGTGATCGAGATGACAGCGGAATAACGAAGTCGACGCACGACTTCTAGTCGTCCGATCTGATCCGGCAATTCAACCGCTGAGTCATGTTCACAGACGATGACACCATTGTCCGTCAACATGTCGTGTTGCTCTATGTACGTGACGTGTTCCGTCAATCGCTCTTTTGCATAGGGAGGGTCTAGATAAATCAACTTAAACGGCTCTTCAGATGCTAGTTCCGCTAAAGCGATCGCTACATCTTTTTTCAAAACACGTGCTTGGTCTGTATAGTGCGTCGTTCGTAAGTTATCTTGGATCGTTTGGACCGCTTTATGGTGTTGGTCGACGAACACTGCCTCATCGCATCCTCTTGAAAGGGATTCAATCCCAAGACCACCGCTCCCCGCAAACAGATCCAGTGCTCGTCCTCCGTTGAAATAAGGACCGATGACGTTGAATAAGGATTCTTTTACCTTATCCGTCGTCGGTCGTGTTTGATCCCCTGGTACTGCTTTTAATCGTGTACCTTTCCGTTCCCCTGAAATGACTCGCATTTCCTTCATTCCTTTCAACAAAGAAGCGACGAGGATGTCCTCATCGCTCCATGGATTATGCTTCTTCTGGCATTTTACCTTTTTTGTTCGCGAACGTCTCCGTGATGAACGGTCGTTCTGAACGTTTGATCGATTCGACGAACGGGAGAGTCGAAATGACTTCCATCACCTGTTCATGCTGATCTAAATCGACATACAGATGAACGTATCGTTCACGTTTAGACGTAAAGTAGACGTTCCCGTAACGGCGTAATTGACGGGATGCTTTCATCGCATTGACATAGACGATGAGTCCCACTCGTTCCTTGATCACGCCAGCCTACCCCCTTCACCTTCGTTATCCGCTACAGCTACAGCTGCCACCGGTCGAACAACCTCCAGCGCATCCTTGATCGAAGAAAGGATTTCCCGTCGGTACTTTAATTTGCGGTGATACTTCCCCAGCGAGCTTCAGACTGATTTGTCCGAGTAACGTCTCGAGTTGTTTTTCCGCCTTTTTAAACTGAGCGACTTCCTCTTGTAAATCAAGTCGCCGTTTGACTTCATGGACCTTTTTCGTGATCGTCTGATAGTCAGGATGATACCGTCCGAATCGCTGTACGAGTTCGTAATCCTCCTTGACTTGATGAAAATCGCGAATGACAGCCTGTGCCTCTACTGACTCTTGCTGTGCTTGTTTAGCACATCTATATGCTTGCCCCGTTTCACTTTGAGCGAGAGATCGAATGAGGTCTTCCGCTGCGTTGATGAGGTCAATCGTCTTATCGGTATATATCACAACGAATCTCCTCCTTAACTTTACCATCTTATCATAACATTTCTCTCCCTCCTAGCCTGTTGAATTGTGTATAATTTGTTCAGAAGGAAGGAATGAACTTTATGCAACTGCTCTCTTTTAATATGTTCCGGACGATTGGAATCAAGACGGAACATGCCAAGTCAGATTATCACTTTGATTCCTTGAAAAAAATCGAACAGGCGGATGTCGTCCTGTTCCCGGAATACTGGCAAATCCACTCAATCATCTACGGAATGAAAAAACCGATCTTCCCGTCGGCTGCTACGTTCCACTTAGGTCATGACAAGATCGAGATGACGCGGATTTTTCAAACCGTCATTCCGGATAACATCCCTCGGACCGGCATCTATGGAAAAAATGAATTCACTGTCGAACGTGTCTTACGTGAATTTTCGTTTCCGTTCGTTGCTAAGACAGTCCGTAGCTCCATGGGACAAGGTGTCCATCTCATCAAAAATGAAATAGACTGGAAAAAATACACGGATACACACGAGACGTTCTACATTCAGGAGTACATTCCGAATGAGAAGGACTTACGTGTCGTCGTCGTCGGCGATCAAGTCCTTGCTGCGTATTGGCGCGTCGGTGGTGCTCAGTTCTTAAATAACGTCGCTCAGGGTGGTGTCCTTGATTTTGATGATGTGCCACAAGGAGCAATCGACTTCGTGCTCGCTCTCGCGAAACAGCTCGATATCGATCACGCTGGTTTTGATCTCATCATCCGTGACGGACAGTGGTACGTTCTTGAGTTCAATGTCTTCTTCGGTGGAGAAGGACTCAATCACCTTGGTATCCACGCACCGGATACGATTCTTGAATATGTAGAACGAAAATATGGAAGTTCATGAATTCTTCAAAATGACTTCACATCTTTTACGTCATCGTTTCATTCATTATGGTATGATAGTTTGGAAAGACTAGTATCTACTAGCAAACTGGGGTATAGGGGGATTCAAACATGAAGTTTGAACAATATGGTATCGAAGGCAAGGAACTGAAGTTCGGTCTTCTCGAAACAATCATGGAACATCACCGCTTCGTTCGTGAAGGACAATGGGATTACGAACGCGCGATGTACGACATGAAGTATGAAAAACAATCAACAGGTGAAGTATTCTACCTGCGTGTTCCTGTCTATGCGATCCAAGGTGAGATTGAAGACCGCCATGCTGTCGTTCGTATGATGACACCACTTCTCGGTAAACACTACTATCCACACGGTGTAGAGTATGATGAGACGTTCCCTCCGGAAATCGTCAAAGATTGCGAACGTCGTTTAGCAGCATTGCTCGAAACACTCGAAAAATAAGATCCACACGTAGAGGTTCCAATTAGGAGCCTCTATTTTTTGTTCTTCATTCCAAACAAAAAAGCTAACGACCTCGCATCATCCACGAAGTCATTAGCTGTTCTGTCCACCTGATTGTTATTCCTTAATACACGCGAAACGGCTTTTAACGCGCGACGAATTGTACATACGATACGACATCGTCTCCGAGCTGAATCCCGAGTTGCTCGCGTACGTGAAGATAAAGCGCGTGAAGTGACGTTGCCGGTGCATTGACTTTTACACTAAATGCGATCTCTTCCCGGTCCATCCGTTTGATCCGGGAGTGATGGATTCCATAATCCTCGATCGCACAAGCAAGTAATTCCTCGATGGCTTGAATAGAGACGGTAACATCTCCTTGCATGTACTCTTCATAAGTCATCTACCTTCACTCCTTTGCTAATTGTGTGACCGAAGACATGACCTCTTCTAAGTCGACCGGTTCATCCGGTGTCTTCGCCATCGATGAAATCGCCCGTACTTTATTCTCACGGTCCAAAATGAACATTTGTGTTCCGTGTGTCACTAAGCCACTCTCAGCCTTCGAGTAATAGAAATTCAACTGACGTGTCAGACGATCGATGACGACTGGATCTCCCGTCAATACTTTCCATCCCTTAGCATCCGCTTCAAAGTTCGAAGCATACTTTTTCAAGACTTTTGGTGTATCCACTTTTGGATCAACCGTCACAGCGACGAGTTCGACGTCATTTCCGTATAACTCTTCACTCCGAAGCTTCTTCTCAAGCTTTCGGTAATCATTCAATGTCAACGGACAAATATCAGGACAGTTTGAGTAGAAGAACGTCAACACTTTGACCTTTCCGTCTTCCGAATTGAATGATTTTCCGTCTACGGCATTCGTTAATTCAAATGGCGTCGGTTCAGCGATGACAGGTAACTTTTCTTTCATGAAGAAATAATAATATCCCCCGGCTGCCGCAACTAAGATAAGGACGACGGCAGCGACCGTCAAGTAACTGTTCTTTTTCAAGTTGGCTCCCCCTTAATGACTCCAGATCGCCCGGAATACGTTCGTCGTCTCACCCGGATCGTAGACGACATATAATAAGCAGTACACGATCACACCGGTAATTGCTGTTAAAAACCACACGATTGAGGCAACCGGTCCGATTTTACGGTGACGTGCAAAGTTCTTCTTATAGGCGTGATAGAGTGCCATCAAACCGAGCACCCCACCAGATGTCGCAAGAAGAATGTGGAAGATCAAGAATCCTGTGTAGTAGGCTTTGACGGATTCTGGACCGCCAAAGGCTGTGTTACCGAGCAGAATCGTCCGCAAGGCATACATGATGAAGAATAATAAAGCGAGTGCAGCAGCAATCGTCATCACGGTTTGGTGAGCTTTCATGTTACGACGCGTTTGGGCGATCAAAAACCAGCCAATCGCTACGAAAATCGCACTGATGACAATCAGCGACACACAAATCAACGGCAAATAACTCATGTTCCAACTTCCTCCAATTTAATCCGCTTTTGGTGTGAAGGACATCCCTTCATCCACGGCAGTACTTTTTGAACGGCGCACCCATGTAAAGAAGGTCAGTCCGAAGAATAGACCATACACGAGTTCTTGACCGAGCTTCATGAGGACACCACCAAAGCGTTGGTCCTCTAATAAGTCATCTGTCGTTCCGAGCAATCGTTCCAGGTTCAATCCGCTTAAATCATTGTTCGGCATACAGTAAGCGAGTACTTTCGCGAACGTCGCCGGATCCTGATACGCTTGATACTGAAAACTTTGACTGAAGATCATGAAGGCACAGGCTGGTGTCAACAACACACCATTCGCTACGATGTACACCATCTTCTTCAGGTCAGAAAGGCTGTCCGCCTCATTGACCGGTGCGATGATCGGATACCACATCGTCATACTCAAGAAAATCAATGTTCCGTGGAACAGACGGTGAACGGTATAGTTCGTCAAGACATAATCAAAAATAAATGGCATGTGATAGAACGTAAACAAGGCATTAAAGACGACAAGTGCAATCAACGGCTTGATGAAGAAGCGAAGAATTCTTCCAAGATACGGTGTATCGAACAAGCGCTTATAAAGCCACTCTGGTATCGCAATCAACAAGAGCGGCGGTGCGACCATATAGACGAATACCATCTGCAGCATATGTGCTGAGAACGTGATATGTGCTAGCAGGTCTAACGGACTTCCAAAACCGATGTAAAAAACGATCAATGCCGCGAGCATCGAAAATTTTTGCCCAAGCGTTGTTTCCGGCTCATCCGGACGACGCAACTTTTCTGTCACGACAGCATATAGGATATACAATCCAACGAGTATCAACGCATAATACGGACTCCATAAGACAGTCCATTCGAATTGCGAAAGTGCTCCTCTTAAATTGCCTAACATATTTTTTCACCCCGTTCCTTTCTCTTACAAACTAAGATTACCGTTCCCCTATTTCATTGTAAAGGTTTCTCATAAAACGATTCCAAAATAAAAGACCATCCTGCTAAACGTTAGCAGAATGGTCACATTTCTTACCAGATCAACAGACGAAGCGTCGCAACGATCGTCAAGGCGACGAAGATGCCAAGACCCATCATGACTTTGATCCATGTGTTGCCTTTGTTGTTCATATGCATGAACATGTAAAGCTGAAGGTAAACCTGAACGATCGCCATGATGATCAAGAAACCACCAGCTGCCCAGTGCGGCATGAGATCAGCCATGACAGCACCGAAAGCGATGAGCGTCAAGAAAATCATGAGTGCGAAACTGATGAGTTGCAGTTGTGTCTCACGACCACGTTCTGCTTTCATCTCAAGCTCGATTTGATTGCGCGTAAGTTGCGGTTCGTGTTTTTCCATCTTATTTCACCATCCCCATGAGGTAGACGACTGAGAAGATAAAGACCCAGACGACGTCAATGAAGTGCCAGTAAAGACTTGAAACATAGTACTTCGGCGCATTCACTACCGTGATGCCACGGTTCCAGTTCCGGATGAGCAATGTCGAGATCCAGAGAAGACCGAACAAGACGTGCGCACCGTGGAAACCGACGAGAGTGTAGAAGGCAGAACCAAATGCACTCGACGTGAACGTATGACCGATGTGGTAGTAGTGATTGAATTCATAAATCTCACCCGCTAAGAATGCTAGTCCAAGAACAAGTGTGATGATCAACCACATTTTCATCTTCTTGACATCATTACGTTTCATCGCCATCATCGCAAGAACACTTGTTAATGAACTTGTGAGAAGAAGCATTGTCATGATGAAGACGAGACCCATTTCAAAGATGTCATAACTGCGTAATCCTTCTTTTGCACCGGAGTTATGGAGACCGATGTATGTCCCGAAGAGAGAGGCGAACAAAGTCGTCTCTCCTCCAAGGAAGAACCAGAAGGCTACATATTTATTCTTACCCTCAAGTGTTGCTTTTTCAACATGATCCGGAATACCCGTGATCGGGTTATTCGGTACTGAATGATGACCCATCTTACTTCGCCTCCTTTTCTGCTTCAAGGCGTAGATCTTCTTCGACGACTGATTTCGGGATGTAGTATCCTTCATCGTCAATCCAAGAACGGAAGAACATCGCGATCAATGTCATCGCAAGACCAATCAAGGCAACGACGAGACCAACAGTTCCATAGTCTAGGCGAAGAATGAATCCGAGACCTGCAAGGAATAGACCGACTGACATGACGAATGGCAAGATCGTGTTATTCGGCATATGGATATCGCCGACTTCTTCCGATACAGAAACTGTTTTGTTTCCTGCCATTTTTTCGAGCCAATACGTATCCAAACCTTTGACGAGTGGGATTTGAGCGAAGTTATACTCTGGAGTTGGAACTGGAAGTGTCCACTCAAGTGTACGTCCATCTCCCCAGACGTCGCGTTTTACATATTCTTTTGACATCAATGCTGCTGCAATCGAAATGACGAGAACGATCGTCGACACACCCATGAAGGCTGCCCCAATTGATGAAAGTAAGTTCATTGTTTCCCAGCCTTGGTTTGGCAAGTACGTGAAGACACGACGTGGCATACCTGTAAGACCAAGAATATGTTGCGGGAAGAACGTCAAGTGGAAGCCGATGAAGAACAACCAGAATTGAATTTTTCCCCAGAATTCGTTGAGCTGTTTCCCGAACATGAGTGGGAACCAGTAGTAAAGACCTGCGAAGAGACCGAAGACAACCCCACCAACGATAACGTAGTGGAAGTGAGCTACTACGAAGTAACTGTCATGGTACTGGTAATCGGCAGGTGCAACAGAAAGCATAACCCCTGTCATACCACCAACAAGGAATGATGGAATGAACGCGACCGAGTAAAGCATTGCGACTGGGAACGTCAACTTACCGCCCCATAGCGTAAAGAGCCAGTTGAAGATCTTGACCCCTGTCGGTACAGCAATCGCCATCGTTGCTACGGCGAAGATCGCGTTTGCGACCGGACCGAGACCAACTGTGAACATGTGGTGGACCCAAACCATGAATCCGAGGAAACCGATCAACATCGTCGCAAAGACCATCGTCGTGTAACCGAAGAGACGCTTACGAGCAAATGTAGGAATGATTTCAGAGAAAATACCGAATGCCGGTAAGATCAAGATATAAACTTCCGGGTGACCGAAGATCCAGAAGAGGTGTTCCCAGATGACGATATTCCCGCCCGCTGCCGGGTCGAAGAAGTGCGCTCCGAAGAGTCGCTCGAACGTCAAGAGGAACAATCCAACCGTAAGTGGTGGGAATGCGAAAACGATCAAGGCAGAAGCAACGAATGCTGTCCATGTGAAGAGCGGCATCCGCATCAGTTTCATACCTGGTGCACGCATGTTCAAAATCGTAACGAGGAAGTTAATCCCCCCCATAAGTGTACCGAAACCAGAAATCTGAAGACCTAGAGCGTAGAAGTCTACACCGAGAGACTCAGGTACTGTCGAGAGTGGTGCGTATGCAGTCCACCCTGCGTTCGGTGCAGCACCGAAGAACCAAGAAAGGTTCAACAAGACTCCACCGAAGAAGAACAACCAGAAACCAAGTGCATTCAAGAATGGGAACGCAACGTCACGTGCCCCGATTTGAAGCGGTACTGCTGCGTTCATGTATCCGATCAACATCGGCATCGCTGCCAAGAAGATCATCGTCGTACCGTGCATCGTGATCAATTGGTTAAAGAGTTCACCGCTGACGAAATCGTTCATCGGTTTAATCAATTGAAAACGAATCATTAGGGCTTCTACGCCACCGACTAGAAGGAAGAACAATCCAGACATGATGTAGAGAATCCCGATTTTCTTATGGTCGACTGTCGTTAGCCAGTCCATGATGCCGCTTTTTTTCTGCGGCATACCCATAGTATGTGTCCCCACTATGATTCCCCCTTAAAAAATTATTGGAGCTTTTTGTCCAATAGATAATCTGCCAATTCGCTCAATTCTTCATCGCTGATCTGATCTTCAGAGAATCCAGGCATTTTCGTACCTTGCTTCTCTTTTTGAGGATCGCGAATCCATTTTTCGAGGTTTTCTTTATCATGGTCGAGGTAACCCGCGATACGTTGACGATCACCGAAGTTCGTCAAGCTAGGTGCGACTTTCCCGCCACCATGACAGCTGAGACAGTTCTGGGCATAGACTTTCTCGCCAGTCGTCCAGTTCTTTTCATTCTTTTTATCAAGCTGCTTCGTCTCTGCTTCTTTCGCAGCTTTCATATCTTTCAACCAGTTGTCGTAGTCGTCTTGTTCAAGTGCAACGACTTTGAAGTCCATCAATGCGTGAGAAGGACCACACAACTCGGCACATTTACCGTAGTAAGTGCCTGCTTCTTTTGCTTGTAACCACATTTCGTTCTCAAGGCCTGGGTTCGTATCTGTTTTACCAGAAAGAGCTGGTACCCAGAATGAGTGAATGACGTCTTTAGACGTCAAGTTAACAGCAACACGTTTACCGACTGGGATGACAAGTTCTTGTCCTGTCGAAACACCTTTGTCTGGGTATTCGAACTCCCACCAGTAGAGGTTTGCTGTAACGTTGATTTGTTCGTTTTTCTTCGCTTCTTTTGCATCTGCGAGTTCAACCGTTGTTTTGATCGTCGGAATTGCAAGCACGATCAAAAGAAGAATCGGAATGACTGTCCAGATGATTTCAAGCGTATGGTTCCCTTCGACTTGCTTCGGAACCGTGTTATCACCTGATTTACGACGGAATTTCATAAGTACGTAAATATAAATGACGGCTACGATCGCAAGGACGAACAACATGACCCACAAGCTAAGCTTGATGATCTCAAGTTGCATCTCAGCGCCTTCTCCGCGAGGCTGTAGCGCAGACAATTCCGGAATTCCACAACCTGATAACATGAGTGCCATCAAGCCGATTGGAAGAAGCCGGAAGAGCATTTTTACTGATTTTTTCACAACCATCCCCACTTTCTTTGTCCCCAATTTTGTCTTTCGTAATGGTGTACGTGAATTATGTCAAATCGTTTTAGAGAGAAACGAGTACGACCGTCACGATCCAAGCCGTGAAATAAAACAGTGAGAAGAAGAACATCTTCGACGCCCATTTGATTTCGGCTTGTTCATCTTGGATCTTCAGACCTTTCAGTCCCATATAGAGCCAATATCCACCGAGCAATGCCATGACGATCATGTAGATGATGCCATAGTGTGCTAAGAGGAGTGATGATGGAATGAGTACTGCAATCCACCATACAATTTGTCGTTTCGTGATCGCGAATCCGTTTACGACAGGTAACATCGGGATACCTGCTGCCCGATACTCCTCTGTCCGTCGCATCGCGAGTGCAAGGAAATGTGGTGGTTGCCACACGAACATGATGAGGAATAAAATCCACGCATCAATGTGAAGCGTCGGAGTGACTGCCGCAAATCCAATGATTGGTGGCACAGCTCCTGATATACCACCTACGACTGTATTGATCGTGTGCGTCCGCTTTAACCACATCGTATAAATCACGACGTAAACGAATGATCCGATCAATCCGAACACTGCCGCCACATGGTTGACGATCAACAACAATACCGTACCGGCCGCAAGAATACCGAGTCCTAGTGCGAGTATCCGCTGTCCATCCATCTTCCCAGTAACGCTTGGTCTTCCCATCGTCCGTTCCATCTTGTAATCGATGTCCCGGTCAATGTAGTTATTGAGGTAGCAACTTCCGGCAATGACCAACCCACTCCCAAGAAGCGTCCACAGTAACATCCACTTGGTTTGCCACAAATACAACAGGACATCATCCGTTATGTACGATGCTGCTACGACATACCCCGCGAAGACCGTAATTAGATTGGCACGGACAATCCCCATTTTTGCTAGGGTAATATAGTCCTTGAATGTAGGCTGATCTGCTTGCTCGATTGCCATATCCAGTGCCTCTCCAGTAACTTTCGCCATGCTGTTCCCTCCTTTTCACCGTCTGCTTCCGTTTAGCACCTAGGCTTCACGTAATTTCTTCACAGAAATAACACAGACATGCCACGAAACGCCCTTTTCTCTATAAAAGATACCACATATCGAGGACCGTGACGTATGAAAATACTTTCGACATAATGAACAAAATGTGAAATCTATGTGATTTTCATCACAGTTCACCATATTTACCTAATACTAGAATAGCGTTGTTCTAAAAGATTGCAACCCTTTCAGTACTTTTTATGCGATACTAGACCTATGGAAATCCATGTATTTCGTATTTTTTTAGAAAGGTGGTGTCCAAATCTTGAATCGAAAACTTTCGATGTTTTCAGCCTTCGTCACGTTTACGATGATGATCGTCTTACTGATGGGTGGGACAGTCACAAAAACGGATTCGGGAGATGGTTGCGGAACGGATTGGCCACTCTGTCACGGGGAACTCATTCCGACGAACCCAAGTGTTGAAACGATGATTGAATATAGTCACCGCGCTGTGACTGGAGTCGTTGGACTCTTAATCATCGCCTTATGTCTCTGGACGCTCGTTGCCTTCAAGGATCGATTAGATACGAAGATCTTTGCGTTTCTTGCTTTCATCTTCATGTTGATTCAATCGATCGTCGGTGCTGGAGCAGTCGTTTGGCAACAATCAGACCTCGTCATGGCGTTACATTTCGGAATCTCTTTGATTTCCTTTGCTTCGCTATTGATTTTGACACTGTTGATCATGGAGCGTCCGGGTCAGGAATTCAGGGAATCTGTCCCAGCATTCTTACGGAAGCTCTTGTACGGTCTACTCATCTATACGCTGATCGTCGTTTATACGGGTGCTTACGTACGCCACGTCGGGGCTACATATGCTTGCGTTGGTTGGCCTGTCTGTTCTCAACCTTCCATGACATTCGAAGCGTGGGTGCAGATGATTCACCGGATCATGGCAGGATTACTGTTCCTGTTCACCTTATTCGTCCATGTCGTTGCGATTCGCTTAAAGCATCGGACGACAACGATTGGTATGGCGTTCGCGACGTTCTTCATTTCGTGCCAAGTCGCCACTGGGGCTTGGATCGTTCTTGGTGGACATGCAACGTATGTGCCGTTACTCCACGCCTTCTTGATCACATGTTACTTCGGGGTCTTATCTTACTTGACGTACCATGCATTCCGAACACGTAAGGCAAATAGTCGTCTTCAATAAGGTCGTAAAAAAAGGATGTTCCTCAAGCGAGGAACATCCTTTTTTCATTATTTGAATCGAGCAATCGCACGCTTTCGCGCTTCGTCATGTGCGACGATTGGTTCTGGATAGCCATAATCCTTGCGTTGCTCAGCAGTCGGTTCATGAATATACTGCTTTGATAAATCCTTGATTTCCGTGACATACTTTCGAATGAACTCTCCATCCTTATCGAACTTCTTCGATTGAGTCGTCGGATTGAAGACGCGGAAGTACGGGACGGCATCCGTTCCGACTGATGCTGCCCATTGCCAACCCCCGATGTTTGATGCCGCTTCATAATCAACGAGTTTCTGCTGGAAATATCGTTCGCCTTTCTGCCAATCGACCAACAAGTCTTTTGTCAGGAAAGAAGCGACGATCATCCGTAGACGATTATGCATCCACCCCGTTTGATTCAATTGCCGCATCGCTGCATCAACGATCGGATAGCCCGTCTTGCCTTCACACCACGCCTTGAAGCCCGCTTCATCTTCTTCCCATTCGATTTCCCGATATTGCGTATTGACGGCTTGTCGTTTTGATTCCGGGAA
This sequence comes from Exiguobacterium sp. s78, assembly GCF_018618985.1. Taxonomy (NCBI): domain Bacteria; kingdom Bacillati; phylum Bacillota; class Bacilli; order Caryophanales; genus Exiguobacterium; species Exiguobacterium sp. s78. The sequence goes on along the minus strand of NZ_JACSNB010000001.1, from coordinate 814,009 downwards.
ATGCATTAAAATCATGTAATAGAATTCACGCCAGATGAGTTCGGTGATGAAGGTCTGTTTCCCTTTTGATTCTTTTGCCTCCTGAACAGCCGCATAGACGGTCCGAATGCCGACTTCTCCAGTCCGTAAATAGCGAGAAAGTAAACTCGTACCGTCGACAGCAGGAAAATCACGATTCTCTTCGTAATCTTCAAGCGATTGTTCGATGAATTTCTTCAAGCGTTGTTTCGCCTGCTTTTCACCAGGATGGAAGACGGCTTCCGACTCTGCCTTTTTAAAATAAGCGTTGATGAAACTATTATCGTGCTGACGCTTTTGATAATGATCCCGCAGCGTTTGCCATTTCACTTCATATGGTGCAGGAATATCTTTTTTCATGAATGCATTCTTATATGGCGTGAATACTTTATAGAACTTTCCATCTTGCTTTTTAATGTCATGTGGGTGAAGAAGATGTCGGTCTAGTAGTCGCTCCGTCTGACGATCTTTACGCTTTTTAATGATTTTTTCATCTCGCGTCTTGAATGGTTCGACATATTCCGCATTAAATAACAAAACGTCCGCATCACCAGTTGCGTCTAAGAAAGCCTGTTCATCGCCTTCGATGAAACGGATTGGCATCTCTTTCTCTTTGCAGGCATCAGAAAACATCTCGAGCGCTTGGAAGAAATATTGTTGCCGTGCTTCATATTCTCCGATGTAATCCGGATTGAGCCAAAAGACGAACTCGACCGTCGCCTTCGGATTTTCATTTAGTAATTCAACAGCACGTGCCAACATGTGGTTATCTTGTAATCGAAAATCACTTCGTACCCAACAAATAATGTTCAATCGTATCCTCTCCCACTACGTATTGAATGAAAAACAGGCAGCCCGCCGAGCGTGCGCCTGTTTTTCGTTGTGACCTTATACGAATTCAATCAGTAAGTCTTGACTTGCGATGGCTTCGCCTTCCTTGACGTGGACGGCTTTGATTTCACCGTCTTCCGGTGCTTGGATCGTCGTTTCCATCTTCATCGCTTCCGTGACGAGGAGTTGCTCTCCTTTACGGACACGTGTACCCGTCTCGACGAGTACCTTCAGCACGCTACCCGGCATTGATGCACCGATTTGTTTCGCATTGCTTCGATCTGCTTTTGGACGACTTGATGAACTTTCCTTAATACTGATGTCTTTGACTTCGACTTCACGAGGAACACCGTTCATCTCATAATAGATCGTCCGCATCCCATGATCGTCTGGCTGACCGATTTGAATCAACTTGAGGTAGAGTGTCTTGCCTCGTTCGATTTCAACCTCGATCGTCTCCCCTAGACGCATTCCATGGAAGAACGTATTCGTATCAAGAACAGAGATATCACCATATCGCGCGACATACGAACTGTAGTCCATGAAGACTTTTGGATAGAGCGCGTAAGCGAGTGCATCAAATTCTGTAACTGGACGTTCAAGTTTTTCGAACAACTCATGTTTGATCGCATCAAAATTGAGTGGTTCCATCATCTTACCTGGACGTTCTGTCAGCGGAGCAGCTCCCTTGAGAATAGCCTGTTGAACGTCTTGCGGGAAACCATCTGGTGGAGTTCCGAGCTCCCCTTTCATCAGTTCGACGACTGAATCCGGGAAATCAAGTCCACTTGCACGGTGCAAGACATCCTCTTCTGTCAGATGATGTTGAACCATGAAGAGTGCCATGTCTCCGACGACTTTTGACGATGGTGTGACTTTGACGATATCGCCAAACAGCATATTGACACGCGCATACATCTCTTTGACTTCAGACCAACGATCCGCAAGTCCAACCGCTTTTGCTTGTTGCTGTAAGTTCGAATACTGTCCACCCGGCATCTCATGGTCGTAGACCGTTGGATTCGGTGCGATCATATCGAGTTCGAATGCTTGATACAGATGACGCACGTCCTGCCAATAATCCGAAATCTGTTCAAACTTCTGTGCTGATACGAGCGGTTGACGTGGATGACCACTTAAGGCATGAATCAAGCTACCACCCGCTGGCTGACTCGTCAGTCCCGACATGCTTGATGCCGCGACGTCTACGACGTCGACACCTGCATCAATCGCACGCGCATACGTATAAATCCCGTTCCCACTCGCATCGTGTGTGTGGAGATGGATCGGTAGCGATACCGCATCTTTAAGTGCTGATACGAGCGCGTAGGCTGCCTCCGGTTTCAAGAGACCCGCCATATCCTTGATGGCAATGATATGAGCGCCGCTTTCTTCCAGTTGTTTCGCTAGATTGACGTAATACGGCAGGTGATATTTCGGTCGATTCGCATCGAATAAATCCCCTGTATAACAGACAGCTGCTTCCGCGATTTTACCTGTCGGCAAGACCGCATCGATGGCAAGTTGAATCGACTCCGGGTTGTTCAAGCTATCGAAGATTCGGAAGACGTCGACTCCTGCCTGCGCCGCTTCCTTGACGAACGTGTGAATGACATTGTCCGGATAGTTTTTGTAACCAACGCCGTTCGCACCACGAAGCAACATTTGAATGAGGACATTCGGCATCTTTTCACGTAATTTCATCAGACGAACCCATGGATCCTCCGATAAGAATCGGTAGGCGACATCAAATGTCGCGCCTCCCCATGCTTCGACAGAGAACAGTTCAGGTAGCAGTTTCGCTTCCGCCTCTGCAATCGCAACGAGATCCTTCGTCCGCATCCGCGTCGCAAGGAGCGACTGATGGGCATCACGGAATGTCGTATCTGTCAACATAACGTTCTCCTGAGCTGCCAACCATTTTGCGACGGCTTCTGGACCTTCCGCATCGAGAATCGCTTTTGCACCTGGTGTATAGTCTGTCGGGAGATTTCTCGGAATCCGGACGTCACGCGCAAGCGGCTTGTCCAATTTTCCGATTCCCGGGAATCCATTGACGGAAACCTCTCCGATGTACGTCAAAAGTTTCGTTCCCCGGTCTTGACGTTTCGGGAAGATGAATAATTCTTGTGTATCATCAATGAACGATGTATTGTAATCCCCGCTGACGAACGCATGGTGCTTCAAGACGTTGCTTAAGAATGGGATATTCGTCTTGATCCCACGGATTCGGAATTCACTTAAGTTTCGACGCATCTTCGCAACGGCTTGATCGTATGTCAAACCATGCGTCGAGATTTTAACGAGCAGTGAGTCATAATATGGTGAAATTTCCGCTCCAACATAAGCATTCCCACCATCGAGACGTACACCAAAACCGCCTGGTGAACGATAGGCTTTAATTTTCCCTGTATCCGGCAAGAAACCGTTCTCCGGATCTTCTGACGTGATTCGGCTTTGGATCGCAAAACCAAGCATCTTAATGTCTTCTTGTTGCGGAATACCAACGAGGTCGCTATGTAACGATTCGCCTTCAGCAACACGGATTTGTGTCTGGACGATATCAACGCCCGTGATCATCTCCGTAATCGTGTGCTCGACTTGGACACGTGGGTTGACCTCGATGAAATAGAACGATTCATCTTGTGTCACGAGAAATTCGACCGTACCCGCATTTTCGTATCCGACATGCTTCATCAATGTGACGGCTGCGTCACAAATCTTTTGTCGACCTTCGTCTGATAGCGTCACACAAGGTGCCACTTCGACGACTTTTTGGTGACGACGCTGTACAGAACAATCACGTTCAAACAAGTGAATGATGTTCCCATGGGCGTCACCGATGATTTGAACTTCAATATGTTTTGGTCGTTCGATTAATTTTTCGACGTAAATCTCATCCGAACCAAATGCTTTCAAGGCTTCAGATTTCGCACGTTCGATCATGTCTGGAAGCTCTTCTTCTGTCCGGACGACACGCATACCGCGTCCACCACCGCCAAGCGATGCTTTGACCATGAGTGGATAGCCTGCTTCCTTTGCGAACGCATACGCTTCATCAATGGATGAGATCGGACCATCCGTTCCTGGAATGACAGGAAGACCGGCTTCAATCGCTGTCGTTCGTGCCCGTACTTTATCCCCGAACTTATACAGATGCTCTTCTTGCGGTCCGATGAAGATGATTCCTTCTTCACGGCAACGTTTGGCTAGCTCAATATTCTCAGAGAGGAATCCATAACCAGGATGGATCGCATCACATTCGGCTTTTTTCGCTGTTGCAATGATATCTTCAATATCGAGATAAGCTTCGATCGGTTTTTTCCCTTCTCCGATCCGGTACGCTTCATCGGCTTTATAGCGATGAAGAGAACCCATATCCTCTCGCGAATAAATGGCAACGGTACGAATACCGAGTTCTGTCGCTGCACGGAAAACGCGAATCGCGATCTCCCCGCGGTTTGCTACGAGAATCTTCTGGATTTTAGTCAACTGATGCTCCCCCTTTAGTTAATGAGCTTGTGGCACTCATCGAACGTGCAGTCCGCACTTCTTTCTGATAAGCCACTCGATATTTGTTTTGCATGGAAATGTTCGCCATTACACCAAGCATCGTACTCATGACGAGTAACGATGACCCACCGTAACTGATGAATGGCAAGGTAACACCTGTACCTGGAAACAGACCGGACATGGCCGCGATATTGATACATGTCTGGATGAAGATGATACCGGATATCCCGAGAGCGAGCATGCTCGAGTAAAGCGAGACACACCGATTAGCGATGACCGCACCTTGAATCATCAAGTAGAACAGTAGACCAAGCACGACGAGGACACCGACGAACCCGAGTTCCTCCGAGATGATCGACATGATGTAGTCGGTTTCAGGTTCAGGCAAATAACCATACTTCTGAAAGCTATTCCCGAGACCTACTCCGAATAATCCCCCGTGGGCAATCGATATGACGGAGTTGATGAGCTGATACCCCTTCCCTTCTGCGTCAAGGAAGGGATTCAAACTTGCTTGAATCCGTTGCATCTGATTATCCGAAAAATTATTCCATGCGTACAAGAAGATGATTGGTACGGTGACGACACATAACATGATGTAACCACTCGGTAATCCAACTGCGAATAAAATCATCGCCGTGATGAGTAACAGAATGAACAATCCGCCGTCATCCGGTTGCATGCGAATGATGATCGCGTAAGGTGCAAGTAATACAACCATCGGAATCAAGATCCAGTCCGAGAAACTAAGTAAAATCCGTCTTCCTGGAGACGTCGCTGGAATTTGACGATGGATGAAGTGATGGACGATCCCAATCACGCCGTCCATTTTCCCTTTGTGCTTTTGATCAAAATAACTCGCAAGTCCGACGACGAGCACGAATTTACAAAGCTCGATTGGTTGAATCAAGAAGATACCGAAGTTCAACCATGCGCGAGCCCCGTTTAGTGGTGCCGAAAACAGCGTCGCCATCAACATCAACCATGTAATCGCGTACAAGAGTAAACGAATCACTGGTCCACGGAACACCTCATGATTGATTTGTGAAACGAAAAGGAACAGCACGATCGCCATCGCATCAAACATCAACTGCTTCTCAAAGAAGGACGTATTCGCATAATCTCCACCGTTCCACACGCTCGCACTATAGACCATGACCGTACTGATCGCCATGAGGATGAGCATCGTAAAGAAGAGACCATAGTCAAAAAATGCTCGTTTTTCTTTAAACTTCGCTAACATATGTACACGTCCTTTTTTCATTTTCTAAAAAAAAATACCCAAACGCCGCATTTCACGTTTGAGTAGAAAATCAGCACGTCTCCGCATCATGTAAATCAGATAATTGCTGTTCAAGTGATTCGAGTAATTGTTTCCCCTCACCCGCATCAATCAGTTCAAGACGTACCGCAAAATCAATTTGACGGGATAATCCGAACATTTGTGTATCCAATACTTCCTCGTAAAGAGGACATTGTGGCATCGTTAAATTCGCAAGCTGGACCTCGATCAACCGGCGGATTTTTTGTGCATCCGCTTCTAGTAGCTCAAGAGCGCGCTGGCGATGAACTGTCTCGATTTCAGTTGACAATCCAATCCCTCCTCATGAAATGACGCGTTCCTGTTATAGCTAAACTTTACCTTACTTTCGCCAACAATTCAACGTTTCGGTATAATGGATTTGTTGGACTTACACATTTAGGGGGTAGAACAAATGATTTTTCCGATTAACGGTAAAGTACGACATCAGTTAACGATTGATCCGACAGTCTGGATCTTTGATGAACGAAAGGTGGAAATCGAGAAAATCGGTCAACCAGCCGACACAAGTGAACAAGAAGCGTACTACGCGAAAATGGGGGCTGCGTGGGATAAAGGCATCATGGAAGGCAGTCGTACGGATCACAATCGTCCGATGACACGTGCTGAAAAAGAAGCTGCGCTTCAAGGGTCATTCGCCATGGCGCTTGCGCCGTTCATCCGGAATGCCGAGCTCTTACCGGACGCGATCGCTATTCGTTTCGAAGGCGAAGAAACGGTCGAACTTCCACTTGAGCAACTCGACGAAGTGTATCTGCAGTTCTCACAAGAAGGCAAAGTGTTAGCAGATGGACCCGTTCATCTGTTACACGGACAACGGATCGTCAAATCCGTTCATACGGTTACCGTCATATAAGGAAAACGTGGTGCGCCTGAATAGACGCACCACGTTTTTTCATAGTAAATCGGCTGCGAGGCGTGCCAAGTTCGAGCGCTCCCCTTTGACGAGTTTGACGTGTCCCGTCATCTTCTCATTTTTGAGTCGTTCTACAGCGTAGGATAGACCATTGGAATACTCATCTAGATACGGATGATCAATCTGTTGCGGATCCCCGACTAACACGATTTTCGAGTTTTCACCGACACGTGTCAAAATCGTCTTGACTTCATGTTTCGTCAAATTCTGCGCTTCATCGATGATGATGAATTGTCCCGGCATACTACGTCCCCGGATATACGTTAACGCTTCCAGTTGAATCGTCTTCATTCCGGCGAGAATGTTACCTAGTTCGTCTCCCGATCCCGTATTGAAAAGGTGTTCGAGGTTATCATAGATGGGTTGCATCCACGGACGAAGCTTCTCTTCCATTTCACCCGGCAAGTAGCCGATATCGTTTCCCATCGGTACGACAGGACGAGCAACGACCAGTTTTTTATATTTATGCTCGTCTTCCACTTGCAGGAGACCCGCAGCGAGTGCAAGTAACGTTTTTCCGGTACCTGCCTTACCAACGAGTGTCACGAGTGGTACATCGTCACGTAATAATAACTCAAATGCCATCCGTTGTTGAACGTTTCGTGGAATGACGCCCCAGACTTGATCGACATCGATCGAAAGTGCCCGAATGATTGGCAGGTTCTGATCAACGACGGCGATGGCTGAAGCTTTCGACATGTTACTTTTTAAGATGACGAACTCATTCGGTTGCACTTTTTCTGGCAAGACATCCACCGAAAGCCGTTTGTCCTGATAGAAGGCATCAATATATTCCTGATCGACGGTCACTTCGATGAATCCTGTATAAAGACCGGTCAAATCAGCGATATGATCCGTCATATAGTCTTCAGCGACTAATCCATACGCATCCGCTTTGACGCGGACTAAGATATCTTTTGAGACGAGAATGACATCTCGTGGGGTCGCTTCGGTTTGTTGTTCCTGATGAATCGACCACGCCAGTTCAATGATCTTATTATCGTTTGATTCATGCGTAAACGGCGAACCTTCATGAATGGAGTCCCCGATATCGACGCGAAGAATACCGCCGTTTCCGAGTGGCACTCCCGCATGAAGCTGACCCGTTTCTCGTAATTGGTCTAAAATGCGAGCTGTTTCTCGTGCATTACGTCCAACCTCATCCATGTTGCGTTTTTTTCCATCTAGTTCTTCTAGTACGATCGCTGGTATGACGACGTCGTGCTCCTGGAATTGGAATAGAGAAAGTGGATCGTGAAGCATGACATTAGTATCAAGTACGTATATTTTTTTCATTCCATCGTTCGCCCCTTTAGAGTCGAGTTTGTGATGAATGTTACGCTTTTAGGATGCGATGAACGAGTTGATCCAACCGTTCAGCTGCCTGTTCATCGTATGTTTTTTCGATAGTTGGTCGTTGTGTGACAGCTGCTCCGTAAAACAAGATGTCACGTACCTCCTCAACGCGTCCCTCATAAAAAGCGAGTGGCAACGGAAGGTCTTCTTGCGGCGTAAACGCCTTGACGTCCGTACATGTTAAGCTGTACGTCGACTGATCTGCAAAAAAGATCAATGTGAAGACCGGATGTTCTCGTAATGTTTTAACGAGATGAGAATCTGCTTCGATTGTAAAACGAATCGTTTGTGAATCCGTCGCATGTACCCAACTGATTGCATGTGTGATGGGCCAATGTTTGGATTGATCATGCGTAATCAAAAAAACGAGTGGTAATTGCGATAGTGCTTCTAGTTGACCTGAGTTGAGCTGTTGTTCAACTTTATTTGCCATGACATCACCCCCTCTACGACTTAGTGATGATATTTCGATATATACTTCTCGTTTCCCTTTTTTACATCTGAATAATCTTCTAATATGATATACTAAGAAAAAAAGGGAGGACCTGGCATGCGAGTGAAATGTACGATTTGCGATAAGCGTGAAACGATTGATGATTGGTCCTTCACGGCGAAGCGATTACGCAATAAACCTGTTCGTGTCCATATCTGTGATGAGTGTCGATCACGCGTAGAAGAACGGACACTTGAACGCCACGCTTCTGGACAATTCCATTTATACCCGACTTGGGAAACGAAACGAAAACACTGGTAAACAAAAGGTCTGCGGGAAAATTCCCTGACAGACCTTTTATTGTTCATCGATTGATTCGAACGAGTCGATCATCATCTGCCGATGGATTCCCTCTTCCGTCCGTATTATTTGTAATATAGTAAATCGATGTCTCGTCAATCCAGACATCTCGAATCCGACCTTGGTTTTCGACGATCGTCTTGACTTGCTTCGTCTCTAGATCGATGGTTTGTAATCGTTGTCCGACAAGTGTTGCAAAATAAAGTGTATCCTCTGCTGTTGCAACTCCACTTGGTGCAACAGATTGTTCTCCTACTTCATACCACGGCGTCACCAGTCCGTCTGCTTGCTCTTTCCCTTCAATCGTCGGCCATCCATAATTCTTTTGTTCGATTCGATTGATTTCATCGTGCCCACTTTGCCCATGTTCGCTTGCATACAGTTGATCATCGACGAAAACAAGTCCTTGTGGATTCCGGTGACCGAGACTGTAGACGTATCCTTTTTGATTCCCCTCGAACGGTTCTCCTTCAGATGAGATGCGTAAAATCTTTCCTGCCAATGAATCAATGTCTTGCGCCAGTTCAGGATTCGCTGCGTCTCCTGCTGTGACGTAGAGTGCGCCTTCAGGTCCCCATTCCAGCCGTCCACCGTTATGAATCGTCGCTCCGGGAATATCATCGAGTAAGACACGTTCTTCCGTCCACTGGTCACCCTCTTCTTTTATCGCGATGACGCGATTCGTCGCTTGTCCTTGTTTGGCGTACGTATGGTAGACGTATGCCGTCTTATTGTCCTTAAAATCAGGATCAAGTACCATTCCAAGCAATCCACCTTCTCCTTCAGCGAGGACATCCTCTTTCAGCTGAAGGCGCATCCGTTCATAATCATCTTTTTCTCCTTTGACAATCGTTCCTTCTCGTTCCGTGATGTAAAATACTTCTCCTTCTCGGACAATATTCCACGGAGCGTTTAGCTCTTTAAATACGACGCCTTCTTGCGCTTGAGATGATTGCGTCGCTTCTTGATCACCTGAATCCTGTTGATTGTTTTCTTGTGTCGGCTGATTCGTTTCCTCTGTTGACGATTCTTCTGACGTTTGTGTACACCCCATCAGGATACCCGCTAACAGTAGGGGTATGACATACCTTATTTTCACTGTTTTCTCCCCCTTTTAGTATCATTGTTCCCGCTACGCTTTAAATCATGCATCTGAATTGGCTCAAAAAAAAGAACGAACCTCCGAAGAGATTCGTTCTTTTGATTCATGACATGCTTCCGTCAAGAAGCTGTCCGTTCACGTTCACGCTTGACCATCCACATCCGGAAGCGATAAATACCAAGTACGAAGACCATCGCTAAGAGTACTTCAGGAATCGGCCATGTCCAGAAGACAAGCGTCAATGCTGCCGAGAAGACGGCGAGCAAGAGATAGACGATCAGTGATTTCCACCATGCTAGTTCCTTAGCAAATCCTAACTTAAAGACGACAAGTGTCAAGATGACGACGGTAATCATTAAAGGATAAAATCCCGCTTCGATGTTATTCGGATCACTTCCGATACCGAGAAGTTTCGCGATGAACGGAATATCGTATTTCGAGAAATCAGAAGCAACGGCAGCTTGTGCATTCATTGCCAGTCCCCCTATTCGTTCAAGACTTAATCTTTACCTAGACGACGACGTTTTTCTTGCTTTTCACGTTCGTTCTTATTCAAGACTTGTTTACGGAGACGAACCGATTGTGGTGTGATTTCACAGTACTCATCTTCATTCAAGAATGTCAACGACTCTTCAAGTGAGAAGACACGTGGACGTTTAAGAACGTTCGTTGAATCTTTTGCAGATGCACGCATGTTCGTTAATTGTTTTGCTTTAACGACGTTGACAGCGAGATCGACATCACGGTTACATTCGCCGATGATCATACCTTCGTATACTTCAATACCAGGCTCGATGAAGATCGTTCCGCGGTCTTCAAGAGCTGAGATCGCGTAAGCAGTTGCTTTACCTGTTTCGATTGAGACCATAACTCCACTACGACGTCCACCAATATCCGCTTGGATGAACGGACGGTATTCTTCGAATGTGTGGTTCATGATTCCGTATCCGCGTGTAGCAGAAAGGAATTCGTTACGGTAACCGATCAAACCACGTGAAGGAACGATGAATTCCATTTTTGTTTGACCGTTGTCCATTGTTTGCATGTTCGTCAATTCACCTTTGCGGAGACCGATCGATTCCATGACAGAACCTGTGTACTCTTCTGGTGTATCGATGACGACGCGTTCGAATGGCTCGACTTTGACGCCTTCTTCTTCTTTGATGATTACTTGCGGTTTCGATACTTGAATTTCGTATCCTTCACGGCGCATGTTTTCGATCAAGATCCCGAGGTGAAGTTCCCCACGACCAGAAACGATCCAGCGGTCCGGTGAGTCTGTGTTTTCGATGCGAAGTGAAACGTCTGTTTCGAGTTCTTTTTCAAGACGCTCTTCGATTTTACGTGAAGTAACGAGATCCCCTTCACGACCAGCGAATGGCGAGTTGTTGACGATGAATGTCATTTGAAGCGTTGGCTCATCGATACGTAATAATGGGAGTGGATCAACGTGTGAAGTCGGGCAAACCGTCTCACCGACGTTGATATCTTCCATACCAGCGATCGCAATCAAATCTCCAGCTTTTGCTGTTTCGATTTCGACACGTTTTAGACCGAAGTAACCGAACAACTTCGTAACACGGAAGTTCTTCGTTGAACCATCAAGTTTTGAAAGCGAAACGCTATCACCAACTTTGATTTCTCCACGGAAGACACGACCGACACCGATCCGTCCGAGGTAGTTATCATAGTCAAGCATCGTAACTTGGAACTGAAGCGGCTCCATTGTGTTATCGACAGGCGCTGGTGTGTGCTCAAGAATTAAATCAAGAACGTTTGTGATTGTATCTTCTTGTTTCTCTAATTCAGGTTCAAATGAACTTGAGCCGTTGACTGCCGATGCATAAACGACTGGGAATTCGAGTTGATCTTCGTCAGCTCCGAGGTCGATCAAGAGATCAACGACTTCGTCGACGACTTCAAGAGGACGGACCATCGGTTTGTCAATTTTGTTGACGACGACGATTGGTTGAAGTCCTTGCTCGAGTGCTTTTTTCAAAACGAAACGTGTTTGTGGCATACAGCCTTCACGTGCATCGACAACGAGGATAACGCCATCAACCATACGCATGATCCGCTCAACTTCTCCACCGAAATCGGCGTGTCCTGGCGTATCAACGATGTTGATGCGTGTGTTCTTGTAATCAATTGCAGTGTTTTTCGCAAGAATCGTGATTCCACGTTCCCGCTCGATGTCATTTGAGTCCATTGCGCGTTCTTCGACTTGTTCGTTCGTACGGAACGTACCAGACTGTTTTAAAAGCTCATCGACTAATGTTGTTTTACCATGGTCAACGTGGGCGATGATCGCAACGTTGCGTAAATCATTTCGTACTAATGTTGTCATAGGTGTGTACCTCTTTCTATTCATTTAAATAAATCTTATCATACTTTCGGTCAACTTTAAGAGTATAGCACAGGTAGAGTCCTAATTGGCAATGACTAAGATTCGACATCAGTCCGAAAGCCTTTTCATTATCCTTCATTCACGCTACACTGTTAACGTACTCACGGGTAGAGGGGGAAAAGAACATGCGCCTGCTATTTTTATTACTCGCCATGCTTGCCGTAGGATCCATGGCAGCCATCGGCATCTTCATCGCGGAACAAAACGTCCCGATGACGATCGCCTCTGTCATCTTGATGATTGTTGCGATGGGTGCTGGGTTCGTCTTAAAGGCACGTTTACGAAAACAAGCATGAGCAAAAAGGTTCCTTTCGTTCAAGACGAAAGAAACCTTTTTTCAATCCTCTTGTGTTTGTACGAATGTCAAAACATCTTCAACGAACGTCTGGCTCCCTGCTAGCACACTCGTTTGTTCGAGAAATGACATCGATTCACCTGTGATCGTTTCGACACGCCCACCGACCTCTTCAATCAATAACTGACCGGCTGCGTAATCCCAAGGCATATTACGCATCGTGATATACCCATCAACGCGTCCTGCAGCTGTCCATGCGAGTTCAAGTGATGCTGCACCAATTGCTCGTACACCTACCGCGTGTCGCACGAGCGGAGCAAGACGATCCGTATTGATTCGACGATTTGGTGTCACCCAGGTCGCGTTCATACAGATGATTGCTTCTTTAACACTCCGCTCCTCGATTTGTGGTAATCGTATGCCGTTTTGATAAGCACCATGCCCTTTGATGACATGGAACAACTCGTCCGCCATGACATCGTAGACGAATCCATAACGTAACTCACCATCTATCATGATCGCAATCGAGATGGCAAACATTCGTTTTTGACGAATGAAGTTCATCGTTCCATCGATCGGATCAACGAACCAGATCGTGCCTTCGAGTGTATCAGGTCGAGCGATTCGTCCCTCTTCCCCATAAATATGATGATTCGGATAGCGATCTAAAATACCTTGGATCAATAAATCCTCGACGGCTTGATCAATCTCTGTCACTAAATCGCTTTTTCCGGTTTTTTGTTCGACGTGATACGAACCATCAATTTTTTCGCGAATGTACTTTCCCGCTCGTTTGATCAAATCTATCGCATCCAACTCAATCTGCATTTGAGTTCACTCCTTCATCATTGTTTCCAGCTTCTTCTATAGTAACAAAAAAAGAAAACCAGCGAACAATTCGCTGGTTGAAGAGTTGATATTTTATTATAAGGTAGAGATCGGAACGTTGAAATCAAGCTTCAAGACGTACCATCTCTTGACGATATTTTTCGAGGCGCTCTTTACTTGCGCCAACAGCTTCTGCGTCACTTGCCACCATCGCATCGTGTAATGTAGCAAGCTCATAATCGATTTCGAGACGCAATACAGGAATGCGTTTTTCTGCATCTTTTCTCTTGTATGCTTCTATCACTTGTTTCACAGTAACCACACTCCTTCGCGGGATAAACAGAGGTTTAATTTGTCAGACAATTGCGACTTATTAGTGGATTGAATCTATAATAGTACGATTCAACTTAGATGTAAAGCATCTAATTTTAAAAAATACAGTTTCACATATTTGTAAGGCCAACGTCTTGTATGTAGTATATAGCCGCTTCCTTTCCACTTTAAACAAATGTTGATCATTTCCCGCACATTTCCAGTCGGATTAAAAGATAAGACTCCTATACGATCGCATAGGAGTCTTATCTTCATGATCCAATTATTTCTTCATACGAACAATCGGTTCTTCCTGACGTTTCGCTTGTTGCATCGTCCGATAACTCGAGCAACCGGTCTCTTCCATATAAAACTGATCCCACTGTTTTTCCTCGGATTTCGAGGTGACGATTTGCTTGAATTCACGATACGCTTCGAGCAATCGTTGTCTTTCAACACCTGTCTCATACGCTTGCTCGACTAAATTAAAGAAGTCGATGACTTTCACGATTTCTTCAGTCGACCAATCGGAATTGAGCGGATAATTCAATGCCATCATTCCCACTTCCTTTCTGCACTTTTCTATTTTACACGCAAAAGAAGCATAAAACAGTTGCAACCGTCCGAAAACTTGTTATAGTTAGCTTGTTTGATTGTATTTTTATTCGGTTTTAAGGGGGGAAATCTGGTGCAAACAAAAAGCTTAACACAGCTCGATACACCTTTATTCGATGCGCTACTCGCGCATGCGAAACGTCAACCAATTCAATTTCATATTCCCGGTCATAAAAATGGTCAGGGAATGGATCCAGCCTTTCGATCGTTCATCGGTCAGAATGCGCTCGATATCGATTTAATCAATATCGCTCCCCTTGATGATCTCCATCATCCAAAGGCAATCATTAAAGAAGCTCATCAATTGGCAGCTCAAGCCTTCCATGCCGACGAAACGTTCTTTTCCGTACAAGGAACTTCAACGGCCATCATGGCGATGATCATGAGTGTCGTCGGACCTGATGATAAAATTCTCGTTCCTCGGAACGTGCATAAATCGGTGATGTCAGCTATCGTTCTTTCTGGTGCGCATCCGATTTTCATTCACCCTGAATTCGATGAGACATTCGGAATCGCACACGGTATCACACCAAGCGCGGTAGAACGTGCCCTTGCACTTCATCCCGATACAAAAGCCGTTCTCGTCATCAATCCGACCTATTTCGGCGTTGCTGGTGACTTAGAGAGCATCGTCAAGCTTTCCCATAGTAAAGGTATTCCGGTACTCGTCGACGAAGCACACGGCGTCCATATCGCCTTCCACGAAGATATGCCGTTGTCAGCGATGCAAGCAGGAGCTGATCTTGCCGCAACCAGCGTGCATAAACTCGGTGGCTCACTTACAGGAAGCTCTGTCCTGAACGTTCGTCGCGGACTTGTCTCTCCAGATAAAGTTCAAGCAGTGCTCTCGATGTTGACGACGACATCGACATCTTACCTGTTGCTGGCTTCTCTTGACTGCGCTCGGCGTCATCTTGCGATCAACGGTGAAGCGATGAATCGTCGGGCACTTGAACTTGCGACACGGATGCGCTTTGGATTAGCGAAGCTTCCTTATCTCGCCGTTTTCGGTGAATCCGATCTTCATTCGAGTGCGACGTTCGCCTTTGATCCAACGAAAGTGCTTGTTTCCGTCAAAGGGCTTGGCATTTCTGGTCACCTCGTCGAAGAGTTCTTACGTGAAGAACATCGGATCGAAGTTGAACTTTCTGATTTGAACAACATTCTCGTCATCATCACGTCTGGTGATTCAGAAGAGACGATTGATGCCTTTCTACATGCGATGTCGTTACTTGTCGCACGTTATCAAAATAATGGCGCCGAGACGACTGATCATTCGATTGTTCTTCCAGACATTCCAGCGCTCGCTCTCAGTCCTCGTGATGCATTCTATGAAGAGACAGAGACGATTCCGTTGGTCGATGCGGTCGGGCGGATTTCGGCTGAATTCATGATGGTATATCCACCTGGTATTCCTATCTTCATCCCAGGCGAAATGATCACTGCAGACAACCTTGCCTATATTAAAGAAAACATCGAAGCCGGTCTTCCGGTTCAAGGTCTTGAAGATCATTCGCTTGAGACGATCAAAGTCATTCAACAATCGAATGCGATTCGGTGAAGACAAGATAAAGCAGTAATCCTTATTCAATGAGGATTACTGCTTTTTTTGTCATTTCATTCTGCGTATTCATCGTTTGGTGAACAAGGAATGAATGCTGCGAGTGCTTCACCGATTACTTCGACATCCTCTCGTTCAATCGCAAATGTACGAATTAAGACATCTCCATTCAACACATCCTGTTGATCGAGTAACGCTGACTGACCACCGGTTAAACTGACGACAAGTACTTTCCCGAAGAATTGTCCCGTACAGACGACAGCAAAATCATAGCGGGCGAGTGCAGTCGTCCAGCCGACAAAACGAACCTTATCCATTTCCGATACGTAATACAGCTCCTCTAAGGTAGTCACGGATTCCATGTGCGTCCACCCTCTCCGATTTTTACTTTTTCTTTTCCTTTTTTGTATCAAGACCAAACAAAAAAACACCTCATACACGGTCGGCTCCCCGTGTATGAGGTGTTTCGATATTATTTAATGATGTGGATTGGGCTACCGATTGCAACTTCAGCAGTTTCCATTGCGATTTCACCGAGTGATGGGTGTGCATGGATTGTGAGTGCGATATCTTCAGCTGTCATACCAGACTCGATTGCGAGTCCCATTTCAGCGATCATATCAGATGCGCCTGTACCAGCGATTTGCGCGCCGATCAAGAGACCATCTGATTTACGAGTGATCATTTTCAAGAAGCCGTCTGGCTCGTTGAGTGCAAGTGCACGACCATTCGCAGCGTAAGGGAATTTAGACGCGATGTAATCGAGTCCTTCTTCTTTCGCTTGTGCTTCCGTGTAACCGACTGTAGCGAGTTCTGGATCTGTGAAGACGACCGCTGGAATCGCGCTGTAGTCGAGGTATGCAGGGTGTCCTGCAGCTGCTTCAGCAGCAATTTTAGCTTCGAATGAAGCTTTGTGTGCAAGTGGTGGTCCTGGAACGATATCACCGATTGCGTAGATGTTTTCGTTTGAAGTACGGCACTGATCGTCGATTTCGACAAGACCACGGTCGCTGACTTTGACTTCTGCCATTTCAAGACCAAGATCACCAGTGTTCGGACGGCGACCGACAGTAACGAGGACGTAGTCCGCTTCAACTGTTTGTGCTTCACCGTTGACTTCGAATGTTACTTTAACGCCATCTTCCGACTCTTCTACACTTTGAGCAAGTGCTTCGTTGTGGATTGTGATGTTACCTTTTTGTTTGAGCTTTTTCTTAACGACTTGCGTCATAGCAGGCTCGAAACCAGAAAGGATGTCTTTTGTTCCTTCAAGAATGACGACTTCTGTATCGAAGTTCGCATACGCTGTACCAAGCTCCATCCCGATGTATCCGCCACCGATGACGATGAGTTTTTTCGGGATTTCAGGAAGGTTCAATGCGCCTGTTGAAGAAAGGACGCGTTTTGACCATTTGAAAGCTGGAAGTTCGATTGGAGTCGAACCTGTCGCGATGATACATTTCTTGAATTTGTAAGGAGTCGAAGAATCTTCGTTGATGATACGGACTGTATCTTCTGATTGGAAGTAAGCTTCCCCAACGACAGTCTCGACTTTGTTCCCTTTAAGAAGACCACTAACGCCGCCAGTCAATTTGTTGACGACAGATTGTTTCCAAGATTGAACTTTCGAGAAATCGACAGTTGCATTCTCAGAAGTGATCCCCATATCGCTTGCACCTTTAGCATGCTGGAAGTTATGTCCTGCAGTGATCAAGGCTTTTGATGGGATACATCCAACGTTTAAGCAAACACCGCCGACGTTTTCACGTTCAACGATTGTTACTTTCATACCGAGTTGCGCGCCGCGGATTGCAGCAACGTAACCACCAGGGCCAGCCCCGATTACGAGTAAATCTGTTTCTTGTGCGAATTCACCTACTACCATTGCTTATCCCTCCATGATGAGAAGTTGTGGGTCGTTCAATAGGCGTTTAACTAAGTTAAGCGCGTTTTGTGCAGTTGCACCATCGATGAGACGGTGGTCGAAGCTGAATGAAAGTGCAAGAACTGGTGCAGCAACGATTTCGCCGTTTTTAACGACTGCTTTTTCAGCGATACGGCCGATACCGAGGATTGCAACTTCTGGGTGGTTGATGACTGGTGTGAACCACTGACCGCCAGCAGAACCGATGTTAGTGATCGTGATTGATCCGCCTTTCATCTCTTCGCCAGAAAGTTTACCTTCGCGTGCTTTACCAGCAAGGTCGTTGATGTCGTCAGCGAGTGAGAAGATCGATTTACGATCTGCATCTTTAACGACTGGTACGACAAGACCGTTGTCTGTATCTGCAGCGATACCGATGTTGAAGTAGTTTTTGTAGACGATTTCTTCGTTTACATCGTCGATTGATGCGTTGATTGCTGGGTATTTTTTAGCAGCAGCAGTCAATGCTTTTACGACGAACGGAAGGTAAGTCAATTTCGTACCTTGAGCAGCCGCAACTTCTTTGAAGTTTTTACGGAGTGCTACGAGGTTCGTAACATCGACTTCGTCCATGAGTGTTACGTGTGGAGCTGTATGTTTCGAGTTAACCATTGCTTTCGAAATCGCTTTACGGATTCCTTTGATTTTCTCGCGTGTTTCAAGTTCAGGTTGAGCAGCAACGTATGGCTTAACTTCTGTTTTTGGTGCAGAAGCAGCTGCAGCTGGTGCTTTTTCTTCTGTTGCTGGTGCTTCAGAAGTTTGACCACCGTTTGCGAATGCATCGATGTCTTCTTTGACGACACGACCGTTGTCTCCAGAACCTTGGACTTCACGGATGTCGACACCTTTTTCACGTGCATATTTACGGACAGATGGCATCGCGATGACGCGTTCTGATTTATGGATTTGAACCTCGTTTGGTTTGTCTTCCACTTTTTGATCTGTATCTTGAACGTCTTTCGCGTTGTCTTCAGCTTTTGGTTGCTCTGCTTCTTCAGAAGGAGCAGAACCTTCGCCTTCGACTTCGAAAGTGATGAGGACGTCGCCAACGACAGCTACGACACCTTCGTCAACTTTTACTTCTTTAACAGTACCATCAACTGGTGATGGGATTTCAACGACTGCTTTATCGTTTTGTACTTCAAGAAGAACGTCGTCTTCCTTGACAGTGTCGCCCGCTTTTACGAACCACTTTACGATTTCACCTTCATGAATACCCTCACCGATATCCGGCAATTTGAATTCAAATAAACCCATTTGAATATGCCTCCTTTTAGTTCACTCTTCTAGTCGATTGTTATCTGTAAAAACGGAAGCAAGGAGAGAATGAACCCCTCTCCTTATTTTCCGAAATGCTCTTAGAAATTGTAGACAGTTTTGACTTTCTCAACGATATCTTTGTGATCTGGGATCCAGACGTCTTCACCTTGTGCGAATGGGAAGATTGTATCTGGAGCAGCAACACGAAGAATTGGCGCTTCGAGGTCAAGGATTGCACGTTCTTGGATTTCAGTTGCAACCATTGCAGCGATACCCGCTTGTTTTTGTGCTTCTTGAACGACGACGACACGGTTTGTTTTCTTGACAGAAGCAAGAATCGTATCGATGTCGATTGGGCTGATTGTCATCAAGTCGATGATTTCGACGCTGATGTTTTCTTTTTCGAGCTCTTCAGCTGCTTTAAGTGAAGCGTGTACCATCGCACCGTAAGTGACGATTGTTACGTCTGTACCTTCACGTTTAACATCAGCTTTTCCGAGTTCGATCGTGTAATCGCCCTCTGGCACTTCACCGCGGAATGAACGGTAGAGTTTCATGTGCTCGAGGAATACGACTGGGTCGTTGTCGCGGATTGACGCGATCAAAAGACCTTTTGCATCGTAAGGTGTTGAAGGAATGACAACTTTAAGTCCTGGTGACTGAGCCATGAGTCCTTCGAGGTTATCTGCGTGAAGTTCCGGTGTTTTAACACCGCCACCGAATGGTGAACGGATTGTAACAGGTGCACTGTATGTGCCGCCTGAACGGTAACGGAGACGCGCAAGTTGTGCTGCGACTGAATCGAATACTTCGAATACGAATCCGAAGAATTGGATTTCCATGATTGGACGGAATCCTGTCAGACTGAATCCGACAGCAAGACCACCAATACCTGATTCCGCAAGTGGTGTATCGAAGACGCGGTCTTCGCCGAGCTCATCTTGAAGACCTTCTGTCGCACGGAATACCCCACCGTTTTTACCGACGTCTTCACCGAACAAGAGAACTTGTTCGTCGCGTTTCATCTCGACGCGCATTGCGTCAGTGATCGCTTGGATCATCGTCATTTGTGCCATGGGTTATTTCGACTCCTTTGCTGTATACTCATCAAGCTGCTCTTGCAGGTTTTGTGGAAGCTTCTCAGCCATCACGTTGATGAAATCTGTAACTTTTTGTTTTGGTTCTTTGTCAGCTTGTGCAAGTGCTTCCTTAACGTCAGCTTTTGCTTGCTCGATGACTTCGTTCTCTTTATCTTCGTTCCAAAGACCTTTTGCTTCCATGAAAGCACGGAAACGGACGAGTGGATCTTGTGCTTGATACTCATCATCCATGTCTTTTGTACGGTAACGTGTTGGATCATCACCAGCGAGTGTGTGTGGTCCATAACGGTAAGTCAATGTTTCGATCAATGTCGGAACACCGTTGAGTGCTTCAACACGCGCTTGTTTCGTAGCTGCGTATACAGCAAGAACGTCCATACCGTCGACTTGGATACCATTGATACCAGCAGCGACAGCTTTTTGAGCGATTGTTTTCGCCATAGATTGTTTTTCGACAGGTGTCGAGATTGCGAAACGGTTGTTTTGAACGACGAAGATTGCAGGTGCTTTGAAAGCTCCAGCGAAGTTCATACCTTCATAGAAGTCACCTTGTGAAGAACCACCATCACCTGTGTAAGTGATTGCGACTTGTTCTTTACCGCTTTTCTTAAGACCGAGAGCAACACCAGCCGCTTGAACGATCTGCGCACCGATGATGATTTGTGGCATTAAGACGTTAACACCTTCAGGGATCTTACCACCTGTGATGTGACCGCGTGAGAACAAGAATGCTTTGTAAAGTGGGAAGCCATGGAAGACCATTTGTGGAATATCACGGTATCCAGGAAGAATCCAGTCATCTTTATCCAAAGCGAATTGCGTACCGATCATTGACGCTTCTTGTCCAGCTACTGGAGCATAGAAACCGAGACGTCCTTGACGGTTAAGTGAGATTGCACGTTGGTCCCAGATACGTGTGTATACGAGACGGCGCATTAATTCCGTAAGCTCTTCATCCGAGAGGTCTGGCATAGCGTCTTTATTGACGACTTCACCTTTCTCGTCAAGAATGCGGAACGTTTCAAAGTTTTCTTCCACGTTTTTAAACATGTTTACGTTCATCTTTTCACCTCATCCTTTCACTGCGTTCAGCGAAATATTCCTCTGACTGATTTGCCCACATGACAATAGTGTCCAAAAAACGAAGTCCCGTGTGACTATCCTTTGAACATGTGTCTGTGTACCTATTCAGTTGAGTAAACTGTATTATCATGAATCGACACGTTATAGTGTCTTGTTCATTACGTTACAAGTATAAATCTGTAACACCTTAAAATCAAAGGAAATGTTTTATTTTTTTCGCGTTTCACATTGTGAATTCAATCACAAAACTAGAATATTCCATCTTCTGTATCATTCGATATTTTCCTACTGTGTTAGTTGTCATCATTCCCCACTTTCCTATGCTATACTTTTTGTAGACGAAAGGAGTGTTGTTCATGATCACCATGAATGAAATCGTACGCGAAGACGTTCCTGCTCTTCACGAACGGTCAGTAGAAGTGACCTTCCCTCTCAGCGATGAGGATAAGGAAACGATGCGACTCATGCGCGAGTTCCTCGCCAACAGTCAAGATGATGAAATTGCGAAGAAATACGATTTACGAAGCGGCATTGGACTTGCAGCACCACAAATCGGTGTCAACAAGCGCATGTTCGCGATCCGCTTACCGGATGGTGATGATTTGCTGGAATTTGGTATCTATAATCCAAAAATCATCAGTCATTCCGTCGAGCAGACCTATTTAACGGGCGGCGAAGGATGTCTGTCCGTCGATCGTGAAGTCGAAGGACATGTACCGCGCTATATGCGTATTACCCTAACTGGCATCGATCATAACGGAAATCCTATAAAATTACGTTTAAAAGGGATGAAAGCAATCGTCTGCCAGCATGAATACGACCATCTAGATGGCGTCATGTTCTATGATCGGATTGATAAAAAAGAACCGTTCAAGGAATACGGTCCTGCCACGTAATTCAAAAATCCTCGTTTCCGTTTCGGAGACGAGGATTTTTTTGAATCAGACTTCCATGATGATCGGCATGACCATTGGATGACGTTGTGTTTTTTCTGTTAAATACGGTGTGAGCGTATCATTGATGACTTGTTTGATGTCCGTCCATTTCGTATTACGGTTCGCAAGCGATTGATCAAGCGAACGCTTGAGTAGACGTTCAGCATCTTTAATCAAATTACCCGACTCACGCATGTAGACGAAACCACGCGAGATGATGTCCGGTCCAGAGACGAGACGATTCGTCTTCGAGTCAAGCGTCACGACGACGACGACGAGTCCCTCTTCTGAGAGAATACGGCGATCGCGTAAGACGATGTTTCCGATGTCTCCGATTCCTTTTCCATCGACATAAACGGCATTCGCTTGAATCTTCCCAGTGATAGCGGCTGCATTCGCATCTAATGCGAGTACTTCACCGTTATCCATGACGAAGCAGTTCTCTTCCGGTACACCAGCATCCATCGCAAGCGACATATGCTTCTTCAGCATCCGGTATTCCCCGTGAATCGGCATGAAGTATTTCGGATTCAATAGACGTAACATGAGCAACTGCTCTTGTTGACTACCGTGACCTGATGTATGGATATCATTCAGTTTACCGTACATGACATCTGCGCCAGCTTTATATAGCTGATTGATCGTCTTTCCGACAGAAACGACGTTTCCTGGGATTGGGGACGAAGAGAAGATGACGAGATCATCCGGAATGATCGAGATTTGACGATGTGTTCCGTTTGCGATACGGCTAAGTGCAGCCATTGGTTCTCCTTGTGAACCGGTACAAAGGATCGTCAACTCATTTGATTTATAACGTTTCATCTCGTTCGGCTCGATGATCGTCCCCTTCGGTGCTTTGATGAAATCAAGTTCTTGACCAATCATCATGACCTTGTCCATGCTACGTCCGAAGACGACGATTTTCCGTCCTGCTTCTACAGAAGCATTGACGACTTGTTGCAGACGATAGATGTTCGACGCAAACGTCGCGAAGATGATCCGTCCTTCCGCTTTACGGAAGATGTCTGAGATCGTTTCCCCAACGACACGTTCACTCATCGTAAACCCTTCCACTTCTGCATTCGTTGAATCCGATAGAAGACACAATACGCCTTCTTTACCGAGTTCAGCCATTTTCGCTAAATCAGCCGGCTCTCCGACTGGCGTGAAATCGAACTTGAAGTCCCCTGTATGCACGATGTTCCCTTGTGGTGTTTTGACGACGACACCGAACGAGTTCGGAATCGAGTGTGTCGTACGGAAAAACGAGATGCTTGTCTTCCGGAACTTGATGACCGAATCTTCATCGATCTCATGCAGTTCCGCGTTGCGAAGCAAACCATGCTCTTCTAACTTCACCTTGATGAGACCCATCGCAATCTTACCAGCGTAAATCGGTAAGTTCACTTGTTTAAGCAAGAAAGGCAGACCACCAATGTGATCTTCATGACCGTGTGTGATGAAGACGCCTTTGACCTTATCCTTGTTCTTGATCAAGTACGTGTAATCTGGAATGACATAGTCGATTCCAAGTAATTCATCTTCTGGGAACATGACACCCGCGTCAATGACGATGATCTCATCTTGGAATTGAACGACATACGTGTTCTTCCCGATTTCCCCGAGTCCACCGAGTGCGAAAACGGCGGCCTGATGGTTTTTGACGAACTTCATTCGAACGTCGCAACCTTGAAATCAGGATGTTGTTGTTCGTATGTCAAAAATTCTCCGCTGACTTCGCGGATGAACTCGATGTTGATATCTTTGAGGTGGTCAATCGTTGATCGCACGTCACGAATGCTTTCCCCTTCTACATACATTGTTTCTGTCCGTTCACGAACAGGTGCTTCCGAACGAAGCGGTTGGTAAAATACTTTAAAAATCATGCCTAGCAACTCCTTATCAGTACATTGTTTTTTGTCCTTAGTACAGTATACACGATACATGGACTATTTTTCATCCTTATTCGGCATGTTCCCTTCCGGCAACACGCTTTTGGTTATGCTATACTTTCACATGAACAGGTCATTTCGACCAATTAAAAAGAGAAGGTGAAACCATGGCAAATCAGAAAGTCGTCTTTTTCGATATCGACGGAACCTTATTGCATGATGGTCATTTTGTTCCGGAATCAACAAAACAGGCAATTCGTAAGCTTCAAGAAAATGGTGTCTATGTAGCCCTTGCAACTGGACGCGGACCTGCGATGTTGTCTGGAATCCGTGAACTACTCAACATCGATACGATTATCGGCTATAACGGGCAAATCGTCGTTCATCAAAATGAAATCATCTACAAACGTCCACAACCTAAGACGGATTTAACGCATTTAACGCAACAAGCGAAAGAAAACGGGCATACACTCGTTTATCTTGGCGAAACAAAAGGCTTCACGACGAAATCAAATGACACGCATGTCGTAGATTCGCTCGGCGAACTCGACATGCCATTACCGATTCACGATGAAGAAGCTTTCTTATCGCATGATGTTTTCCAAACGCTCGTCTACTGTACGGCCGAAGAAGAAGCGGATTATGTTAAACGGTATGACGCATTCGATTTCATTCGTTGGCATCCACACGCAATGGATGTCATCAATGTCGGTTCCTCGAAAGCAGAAGGGATCAAACAATTCCTGAAATTGACGAATATTCGCCGCGAAGATACCTTTGCATTCGGTGATGCTTTAAACGATTTAGAGATGCTCCGCTACGTTGGAACCGGTATTGCAATGGGCAACGGGCTTCCAGAAACGAAAGCTGCCGCTGACTATGTCACGAAACCAATCCTTGAGGACGGTATCGCACACGGATTAAAAGAATTCCAACTCATTTAATTAAGTAAATGTAAAGCTGAGGCGCGCCTCAGCTTTTTTTTAGTTCTTCACTTTATGAATCGCACGCTCTAGACGGTCGAGATCCTCATTTTCACCAATAACGACGAGATAGTCCCCTTTTTCAATCATTTCATCAGCTTGTAGAGAAATCAGAACGTTTTCTCCACGTTTAATGGCGACGACGTTCGCTCCGTATTTGCTTCGTAGATCAAGGTCGATCAATGTTTGTTTTGCCATCCGGTCACTGACTTTAATTTCAACGATCGAAAATTCTTGAGATAAGTCGAGATAGTCAAGAATATTTGAACTCATTAAACCATTTGCAATCCGGACTCCCATATCCCGTTCGGGGTGAACGATGAAGTCTGCTCCAATTTTTCGTAATACCTTTTCGTGGTAATCGTTCGTCGCTTTAACGGTGATCGATTGTACCCCAAGCTCTTTTAAGATCAATGTCGTCAAGATGGATGCTTGAATATTTTCACCGATGGCAACGATGACATGATCGAAGTTTCGGATTCCTAGACTTTTTAAGACATTCTCATCCGTTGTGTCCGCGATGACGGAATGCGTCGCAATTCCCATGAATTCATTGACGCGCTCCTCGTCGGAGTCAATCGCTAAGACATCGTAGCCATTTTTCGATAATTCACGGACAATCGAGCCACCAAAGCGCCCTAGTCCAATTACTGCAAACTCTCCATTCATTTTCACAACTCTCCTTCACAATCGCTCTTCCTTAGTAGTGTACCCGATTCAATTTAAAAATACTATAAACGCCCCTGCGATTCGCAGAGGCGTTTATTCATCCATTATTTTGAGGATTTCCCACGTACATAATCGTTATCGAACAAGAAGAGTCGTAAAATCAAGTACAACGCCGGAATCAAGAGTAAGAGTCCGAAGATGAAGACAACGACGAGTGCGGAAGCCATTGTTTCGTTAACGACCGCTTTGTTGATATCGATATATGGATACAAGATGTATGGTAGGTGCGTATAACCGTAACCAAACCATGCCACTCCATACTGTAACATGACCGCGACGAAGGCAATTCCGTAATTCTTCTTCATGTAGACGAGTGTCACCGCAACGAGGAAGAAGATGAAACTAGCAGCGAACCACCACCAGTTCCCGTTTAAGATGTTCTCATAGTGCCATGCCGCTTGATTTTTCAATCCAAAGAAGACGAGTGCACAGACAAGAATCGTCGGACCACTCCAGAAGAGTGCCCATTTACGAATTAGCGGAGTAGCCCCTTCATCCTTCGCTTTATCTGCGTAGAACAAGAGGAACATCGCACTGATATAGAGGACGGATACGATAGCGAGTGCTACGACCGACCAAGAGTAAAAGTTCGTAAATAATTTTGTTCCTAAAAACTCGACTGTTTCATTCGTTTTACGAATGAAACCACCTTGACTGATCGTCAATGTCGTTGACATCGCCGCCGGAATCAATAGACCAGTTGCTCCATATAAGAACGTATAGAACATGCTGTCGTTTGATCCATAATTGGCAAATGCATAGAAGCTACCACGAATCGCAATCAATACGAGAACGATCGAGGCTGGCACGAGCAGTGCCGTACCGAAATAGTAAGCGGTATCCGGGAAGAACCCGACTAGTCCGACGAAGAAGAATACGAAGAAGACATTCGTTACCTCCCACACTGGTGAGAGATAACGAAGAATCAATCGATTCGTTAAATGATCCCGCTTCGTATATTTTGAATAAAAGGCGTAAAATCCAGCACCGAAGTCAATTGAGGCAACGATGAGATATCCGTACAGGAAAGTCCAGAGGACCGTAATTCCTAGTGTTTGAACGTCCAAATCGTTCCCTCCTTACTTGTTATCATCCACGAACATAGCTTCCCCACGTGCGTGGTGGTTTTCAGCAAGTTCTTGAAGTTCTTTTCCAACCGGGTTTTTCTTGAACATCCGTAATAATACGACTGTACAAATCGTACCGAGCATCAAGTACAAGGCACTGAATAGAATCAACATCGGACCGACGGCAGTTGATGTCGTCGCCGCATCTGCTGTCCGCATGATGCCGTAAAGTGTCCAAGGTTGGCGACCAATTTCAGCATACATCCAACCTGCTTCAATGGAAATCATCGCCAGAGGTCCACCGATGAAGACACCTCTTAAAATCCATTTGTTATAAGGATTTAATTTTTTCAAACGGAATGCCAAGATGAACAAGGCAGAGATGGCAGCCAAATACATACCAATCGAAACCATGATATCGAAGAAATAGTGAACGATCAGCGGTGCTTGATCTTCTTTTGCGAACTCATTTAGACCAATGACTTCTGTATCTGGAGCTCCACCCGCAAGGATCGAGAGTGCATATGGGATTTTGACGGCTCCCTTGATTTCATAACTGCCGTCTTCTTGCTGATCAAGTATCCCACCAAAGATCAATTCTGCTTCACTTGTCGTTTCAAAATGCCATTCAGCAGCCGCGAGTTTCTCTGGCTGATATTTCGCCAAGTATTTCCCTGAGAAGTCCCCGACAAGTGCCGTCGAGAAGGCAAAAATCAATCCAGCCATAACCGTTAAGCGAAGTGCTTTTTTGTGATACGCTGTTTCCGCTGCTGAGAGTGTTTTTTTGCTGAGTAAGTGGAACGCCGCGATTGCCGCCAAGATGAAGGCGACTGTCAAATAAGCCGATACGATGACATGTGTTGCTTTTGTAGGTGTTGCTGTATTGAACATTGCTTTTAATGGTTCAATTTGCGTTAGCGTTCCATTGACGATCTTAAATCCTTCTGGTGAGTTCATGAAGGAGTTGACCGTCGTAATGAAGAATGCTGATGCTGTCGCACCGATGACGACTGGAATCCCGATCAACCAGTGTAACCATGGGTTTTTGAATCGATCCCATGTATACAGGTAAATACCGAGAAAAATCGCTTCAAAGAAGAATGCGAATGTTTCCATGAACAGTGGTAATGCGATCGTTTGACCAGCCACTTGCATGAGTGACGGCCAAAGTAGTGATAATTGCAATCCGATGGCCGTCCCTGTCACGACACCGACTGCGACGGTAACGACGTATCCACGCGTCCACCGTCTTGCTAATAAAATATAATCCGGATCTTTGCGTTTCAGACCGATGAATTCAGCAGCGAGTACCATGAGTGGTACCCCGACGCCAATCGTCGCGAATATAATATGAAACGCTAATGTGAGCCCTGTCAACAATCGACTGAGCAATACGGGATCATTGAACATGTATATAGCCCCCTCTTCCTAAAACATACTTCTCTATATGGTCTATAACCGTATCATAGAGAACATAACCCTTTATGTCTGTTTATAATGTTTGATGTAACAAATTGTTCACATGTGCACGTGATTTTTTTCACAAAATGTTCGAAAACTCCTATTCTTACATATATAAAAAGCTCTCCCATTCTTGATTTCGAAAGGGAAAGCTTAATGTCCTTCATTATTTCATAAAACTTTTTAAACATATTCTCGGAAATAATGATCGAGTAAATCAATCACAAATGGAATCGCGGATTCATCCGGATTCAAGGTTGGTTGGTGAAGTCCAGATGTCGGATTGTCGACTCCGAGCCAAAACATCATCCCTGGAATTTCCTTCAACATGAATCCGAAGTCTTCTCCTGTCATTGCTGCATCACATTCAATGTAGTTCGCATTCATCTTGACGAATGATGAAAATTTATCAACGATGTGTCGGTCATTGACGACCTCGTAATAACGATTTCCGAATTGTAGATCAATCTTGACGCCAAACGAAGCTTCGATTCCTCGAATGATGTCACGAACGCGTCGTTCCAGTTTTTCCATGTCTTCTCCATTGAGTGCGCGCATCGTACCGTCAAGAACAGCTCTACCGGCGATGACGTTTTCCCGAATCCCGGCATCGACCTTTCCAATCGTAATGACGCTACAGTTCATCGGATTGATCGATCGACTGACGATTGTTTGCAGTTGCATGATCAAGGCTGCTTGCGCGACGACCGTATCAATCGTCAAATGAGGAAAGGCCGCGTGACCACTTTGACCATAAATCGTTATATGAACTTCTCGAGCACTCGCGAACAAGACGCCGGGACGGCTCGCAATCGTACCGACTGGATATTCCGGTGCAACATGAAGACCATACATCTCACTTGGACGATATTTTTCAAACAACGGACTTTTAATCATCGGTTCAGCCCCGCCCGGACCTTCTTCCGCTGGTTGGAATAAAAAGACAACATCATCCATGACCGGCAATTCAATGATTCGTTTCATCAACCCTAACGCAATCGATGTGTGCATATCGTGACCACAGGCATGCATGAAGCCTGGATGTTCCGAGCAAAATGGAAGACCTGTCGCTTCTTCAATTGGTAACCCATCAATGTCTGCCCGGTACCCAATCGTCCGATTTCCAGTCAATCCTTTCACTCGAACGAAAACACCTGTTTCAAACGTGTCATACGTGACACGATCTGGTGGATAAGCACGAATTTGTTCCAATATAAAAGCTTGCGTCTTAAATTCCTTGAACCCTGGTTCTGGTATTTTATGAAGCGCGCGCCGCATTTCAATGGCGTATTCCATCTGACTGACTTCCTCCTTCTTCTTTTACGATGTCCCAAAATGCTTGAACTTGTTTTAGTTCAAGCATCGATTCCGTAGACAAAATCCATGTATCTCGCTTTAATATTTTTCCAGACGATGTTTTTAAAGGAAGCTGCATGACTTCATTCGATTGCTGAATCGTCGACTCGGGTAAAATCGCAAATCCAATTCCATGTAGAGCCATCTGCTTACATGTCTCGATTTGATCGACGACCAACGTCCGAGATGGTGGACTTGCGAACCGATCTTGCCACCATTCTAAAATTTCCTGATAGTACGTTGAGTCACTCTTGAACTGGATGAATGGTCGATCCGTCACGCGTAACTGTTCGATTGACGTCAACTCACTATCGACTAAATAGAGCGGATCCGAGAAAAGACGTTCTTTGACACCTTTCCAGTCCGGGTTTCCACGAATGATCCCGATATGAAAATGTTCCTCTAACATATGACGCATCATCTCACTGGACCATCCCGTGACAAGCTGAACACGGACATGCGGATAACGCTCAACGAATCGTTTTAAGACACGCGGGAGCCAATATTGCCCCATGATGGAAGCGACGGCAATCCGAAGCGTTCCATAAACGGCACCCTCTTCTGCTGTCAATTCACTTTTTAACTCAAGTTCCTTCCGATTCATCTCTTTTGCGAGACCGATTACTTTTTCTCCTTGTGGTGTGATGCTTAACCCACGCGATGAACGAATGAATAATTTTGTTCCCCAGCGTCTTTCAATCGCAACGAGACGTTGACTAAGCGCAGGTTGCGAGACGAATAATCGTTCAGCAGCGCGCCTCATATTCAATTCTTCCGATAAGGTGATCAACATTTCCATTTCCGACACTTGCAATGTGAGATTCGACTCCTCATGATATAAGATGGCATTAGTTTAACACGTTAGAAAGGACGATACATATGACACGCTATCATTTTATGTTCATCATCTCAACGATTGCAACGCTTGGCAGTCTCTATTTCAGTGAAATTCGCGGATTCATCCCCTGCCCTCTCTGTTGGTGGCAACGACTATTCATGTATACGACTGCCTTTTATTTGCTCATCTCGCTATTCCGGTCGAAAACGATTGATCCGCTCTTCGTCCGCCTGTATGTGCTTGCCGGCTTTGGTGTCGCCTTGTACCACGTCATCCTTGAGCGCTTACCCGATGGCGAAGCGTTATGTACAAGCGGCTGTCTCATCAAGTGGGTCAACTATTTTGGTTTCTTGACGATCCCGATGATGAGTCTCATTGCCTTCACATTACTTTTGATTCTAGCGTTCTATCCAGCACGTTCGAACAATGAAGCATAAGATGGGGCTGACTCAAAAGTCAGTCTCTACAAAGATAAGTGTGGCAGAATGATGATCTGCCATCCTTATCTCGTAACAAAAAGAATGACGCGTCTTTTCACGCCCTTTCCTCAGGCGAGACACAAGCCAGTTTTCCTGCTTCGTTGAAGCAGGAAAGCGGGTCTTGTTCGTCTCTGACAGCGCATAAATGCGCTTGTTCCTGTAGGAGTGGCGTGTGACGCGTCATTCTTTTTTTGAGTCAGCCCCCGTTTGACATCACGTCCAGCGATTGAAGACGCTGACGGCACTTGAGAACGCAAGCTCCGAGAGTTGTCCCGTACCTTCACACCAGTCCCCGACGAAAGCGACACCTGCATGATCCGGAATGTGAGTCGCAAGCGGCGTTTGCCCCATTTTCCATTTGATTTCTTGTACGACTGCTCGTTTGATCGTTCGTTCTGCGACGATACGTTGTCGCCAATCTGCAAAATGAGCGTCAAGCATCTGTTCGATTCCTGTTCGGACATGTCCAATATAATCAGGATCCTCAAGTCGATCGTGTTCAAGGTAGGCGATTGCTTGAAGAACTTGACCATCCTTCGGTGCAAGACTTGCATCATAATGCGATAAATCCGTGATGAACGCTCGATGCGAACGGTCGTAGATGTATGAATACGGTGTTTCGATATACGGATGAAGTCCAAGATCATACACGAATACTTCTACCGGTTCATGATTTGCATACGGTGTAACAAATCGTTGAATGGCAGTTGGGGTTGCCATTTTTAAGATTTCACGCGGTGGTACGGCAAAGATGATCCGTTCGACGTTCCATTCTTGTTTCTTTCGATCACGTACTAAGAATCCTGTCGTAGTCGATTCGACTGCTGTTATTTTTGTTTTTTTCAGGATCTCTCCGCGGTTCTCTAGGATGATCCGTTCCAACTCCTGTACTAACCCTTGCCATCCTCCTTCGATGTATGAGACAGGCTTTCGCGTCCGAAAAAGTTTTTGATAATACTCGAAATAGACGTCTGACGGAATTTTTTCGGGTTCTGCCGTAAAAAAGTTCGTTGATGCCAAATCAAGCATCAACTGTGCCACTTGTTCATCGACTCGTTCTGTTTTTAACCATTGCCCGATCGATTGTTGCGGATCCCCTCGTTCGACTCGTAAAATCGTTTTAATGATTTCCCATGTAAAACGTACTTTGTTCGTTCCTTCGATGACTTCTGTTTTCAATAATCCCCAGGCATTCGCAGGAACTGCCGTCAAATGACCTGAAAACTCATATTTCGCACGACTCGCTGAGAAATCCAGCCACGTCACTTCGATACCGAGCTGTTTCGTTAATTTGCGGAGAATCGATTGATCGCGTCCATAAATCGCATGAGCACCGTAATTAAACGTAAATCCTTTTACGGTTTGAGAGGTGGCACGTCCTCCGAGCAATCCAGCATCCCAGAGCGTGACCGGTGTTCCTTGTTTTGCGAACAATGCTGCTGCCGTCAAGCCGGATAACCCTCCACCTATGATCCCAATCGTCATACTCTCGCCTCCTCAATCATCGTTTCTCTTCTTTTCCCATAACAATTGAAGAAGAATCGAAGAACATGAAAAAAGACGTGATTTCACGATTGAAATCACGTCTCCTTATTTTGGATTAGGCTTTCCACCATTCATCGAGTGGTGAGACCGGCATATGATGCTTATGCCCAACACGTTTATACTGCGTCTCTAACTTTTCTTGACTTGCTTCTGAAATCGTCTTTCCTTCCAAATAATCATCGATTTCTTCATATGTCATACCAAGTGCCACTTCGTCTGGTAGTGCCGGACGATTTTCTTCAAGATCTGCTGTCGGAACTTTTTCAATCAAGACTTCTGGTGCGTTCAAGTAACGTAAGAGTTGTTTCCCTTGCCGTTTATTCAGTCCTGTCAATGGCGTCAAATCACATGCACCATCACCGTGTTTCGTGTAGAATCCCGTCACGAATTCAGCTGCATGATCCGTTCCAACGACTAAACAGCCATAATGAGCGGCTAAATCATATTGGCTTTTCATTCGCTCCCGCGCTTTCGTATTCCCTTTACTAAAGTCGGAAAGTTCTGCACCTGTCGCTTCTTTGAACGCCTGCATCGATGCTTCGACTGCTGGTTTAATATTCACACGAAGCGAATGATCCGGTTGAATGAACGTCAAGGCTGTCTGTGCGTCTGCTTCATCTTGTTGTTCCCCGTAAGGCAAGCGGACCGCATAAAATGCGACATCTTTTCCCTCTTCTTTTCGTAACTCTTCAACTGCCAGTTGGCACAGACGACCGGCGAGCGAAGAATCTTGTCCCCCTGAGATGCCCAGTACGAATCCTTTTGCTCCTGTATGCTTGAGATACGCCTTCAAGAAGGCTACCCGCTCGTTTACTTCTTGTGCTGGGTCAATGACAGGCTTTACTCCTGTTACTTGGATGATTTCTTGTTGCATGAATCGCTTCACTCCTTCACATTATGTTGATCGTCATTTCGAATCAATCATTTGTTGGTCCGTCGTTTGTTTCGCACTTGCTCCTTTAAACTGACGGATTGTCGATACGCGAACTTCCGTGCTATCACCTAAAGAGGAGATCGGTAATTCAACTGTATACTGTTTCGTTTCACGTTTCGTGAACGTATCCTTTTCAATCGCTTGCGTGAATACTTGCTCTTTCTCAAAATCATACGTTACGTGTTGTTTCGCATCAATCAATTGAGCCTGAAAACGTTGTGAGGAAGGATACGTCACGTTCACACTGTGATCATTTGGATTCGTTAAAGAAATGTTTAATTGCATCATGTCGTCCTGCTTTGTCGTTTTGACTGCAATCTGAATCGGTTCGTTCGTGGTTGTTGTTGCCTGTTGTTTCTTTTCTTGGCAACCTGCTAAACAAACAGTAAGCAGTAGCAGAATGAAAACGAGACGTTTCATCTCATCCCTCCTTTTATCTTTATCAATTTTATCATAAAAAAAAAGCGAGAGAGGATCCTCCTCTCTCGCACGTTTATTCACTTATGCTACAGGTAAAGTCGATGGATTCATCTTGAATGAAAACAATTGCTCTAATCCTGTCGCAAAAAGTTCGTCACAAATATCCTCTGCCGCGTTTGCTGGTGCGACTAATGTAATCGTACGACTGTCGATTGTTTCGATCGTTACATATACCCCTGTTTTTGTCCGTTCCTTGTATCCTACTGCTAAATCAGTTTCAGCGAAAAGTAACATATCCCCGATTCTCCCCTTTTCTCATTCATAATGCCCAGCCAAGAGATGACCTACATGATTCGAATTCGTTATTGTAGATTAACTGTACCAAAGGGCAGGAAAAAGAAGAAAATTGTCATTCGACATTTCATTTCAAAACAATATTTCAATGTTATCAGGGATATTTTGGAATGCTTGATTTAGTTGTTAGATGCAAGCGTTTTAATAAGCATTTCCAACACATTTCATTTCGATTTCAAAAAGATGACAACATAATTTTGATTATTTTACCAGCGTTTTTAGACAACAGGGAAAATATACCTAGACAATCAGTGACTCATTTTGTCGAATGATTCTCTCAAGCAATTATTTTTTAAGTTCTTATGAACTTTCATCTATCATTCGATTCATTTGCTGCCAAACCGTTCCTAGTGCTTCTTCCCCACTTTCGATCCGAGTTAATGCGAGTTCGGCTTGTAGAGCCACTTCATATTCCCGGTCTCGAATGGCTTCACGCAGTCTTGGAATTGATTGTTCCGTTCCGACATCAAACAGGAAGCGAGCAGCTCGCCAGCGTACTAATTTATTTTTATCCGCTAGCGCTTCCATCATCATTGGTTCAGCTTCCGGCATCGCCCAATCTGAAATCGTATCGCCTGCTGTCCGGCGAACGATCCCTGACGGATCATGCAGTGCACTCGTCAAATACTCTAACAGTTCTTCACGGTGATCTTCGAACATCCCAAGCTTTACGATCGCTTGACGTCGAATTTGCATCTTCTCATCCTGTAACAGGCGAGCATAAGCTGGAACCCATTCCATCTCAACAGGTAGTTCATCGAGCGCCGCGAATCGTTCTTTCCAATCGGATGATTGAATCGCTTGACCGCTAAACGTAATATCTTCTCCTGCTGCGAGCGACTTGAGACGTTCGAGACGTTCGACTGGATAGGCAATCTCAATCTCATTCGCTACTTCACGCAAGCTTTCGTCAAGGTCACCGTATCGAGGTGCTTGTTCTACCCAGCGTCGATCGCTAATGACATTTTGAACGAATGGTTGGACGAATAGCGCTGCTTCTCGGAAACGTTCCGACAGCCCTTCTCGTTTTTCTTCTAATCCTTTCACACCTTTGATTTGCATCGGTACGCCTAAAATGAATTGCACGAATAGATGGACAGGTTCATACTCAGCATCTGTCTCGTGTTGTTCAACGTCATTTAACGTTTCACCGAACGCACGTCGTATATCGATGACAAGCGAGCGCCAATCATATTTCGGATAACGCTCGATCGATAAAAAGTCACTGACCTGATAAACGAACTTAATGCCAGGTATTTCAAGTAATCGCTGAATGTGTTCCGGTGCGCCAAAGGCATGCTCAAATGTCTGCCCTTTTTCCGAAAAGACCTCATCAACGATGACTTTCATGTTATTTGGACTTGGTGTTGGTTCAATCGCTACGATTTTCATGTGTATCCCCTCCACTTCTATCATTTCAGATATCTCATCTGAAATGCAAAGCAAATGCCCTACAGACGTGACTGTAGGGCAAAAACTTACTTGAATGCCTCTTCGATGATTGCAACGAAAGCATCCGGTGTCTCAAGCATCCCCATGTGTCCACTGTCTGTTGACCGATGTATGAGATGATCATTCTTTGGTGCAAATGCACTTTCCTCTGAAATCAGTTGATCTTTCGTGCCGTGAATGATGACACCCTTCACGTTTGACCTCGTCAAGACCTTCGTCATATCTCGCCGATCTCGCATCGCAGAGAGCGCACGAATGGCTCCTTCGACCGTCATCATGTATCCAATCTCAAGTGCTTCAGCGACAGCGAACTCATCTGCCCCTTCAGCGAATAAGGATGGAACAAGACCATTGACGAATTCTCTGACACCGACTTCTTCAACGCGTGTGATGTTTTGATTTCGTTTTTGTTTCGCTTGTTCATCATCTGCTTTAGCTGTCGAATACACAAGACCGTATCCACTGATTTGATCCGCATACCCTTCAACAATTGCAGCTGTGATGTATCCACCAAAGGAATGTCCGATGATGATCGGCTTGTCGATACCACGTCGATCAAGTTCATGCATGACCCATTCTGCAAAGCCTTCAATCGTATCCGGACCAACATCGAGTCCCTCATGTCCTGGTAAACTTAGTGGTAAGACATCAAAGGAATGTCGTAAATTTGCTTCTACCCGATTAAAATAATCTGTTCCTCCTGTAAATCCATGCAGGAGTACAAGTGTCTGTTTTTCCATTGACTACCTCATCCCTTCCATTCAGATGCGAGCATACGGTACATCGTCAAATCCATGAAACGACCATGACTGTATGCATAATCTTCTAATAATCCTTCTGCTTTGAATCCTAATTTTTGAACCAATGCGTTAGAAGCGAGGTTTTCAGGTGCGACGAGGGCGCTGATTCGATGGAGAGCAAATTCTTCAAAACCATATGTCAGAACAGCTCTTGCCGCTTCTGAAGCGACACCACGTTGCCAATAGTCTTGACTAACTTCAAAACCAATTTCAGCCCGATGGTATTGGGACAGCCAGTTATGAAAACCGATCGTACCGATCAATTGATTCGTTTGTGCATCAGCAATTGCCCAGCGAATCGCTTTACCTTGCGTGAACTGTTCTTTAAAGTAACTGATGACATTTTTAGCTTCATAGACCGTCACGAGCGGATCTGATCCGTAATAGTACATGACTTTATCGTCCGATAGGATTTTAAACAATTCGCGTGCGTCACGGTTTTCGAGCTCACGTAATATGAAGCGCTCGGTCCGCAATTCCGGGAAAGGCTTTCGCAAGCCCCACATGCTCCATCACCTCTCTTTATGCTTCTCTATGTAGTATGCCCGTTTTCAGAAGTAAATATCCTTTCAGGCAATTCGAAGTTTTGCTACTATTAAATTATGAAGTAGTTAGTCATGGAAAGGAAGCGAAGTGGTATGTCGAGTGCGTTACTTTACTTATATGAGGACGAGGAAAATCAACGATTAACGATGTCAGGAGTACATTTCTCTGATTTCGCTGCAGCCGTCGATTTGAAACGTCCTTTACTCATTTCAGGAAGTGATTTCAAACAGACGAAACAATCGTTTCGAACGATGCTTCATTACATCGAATCGCATGAGATCGAACAGTTTTCACAATCAACGGATGTCCAGCGTCACCCTTTGACTGCTATTGATATTCGATCTTCCCATTCGCTCGATGTATTGACGGATGTCGAAATCGCAGAATTATTATTTTTAATGCATATGAAACGAGGGACACCGCTTCCTTTCCTTGACTCGATCGAGAATGAACTGGTCTATTTTAGCGAACACGATGGTCTTCATGCTTCTGTTTACTTGAAGGATTGGTCACGGGTAGAACAACTTATCTCTGATCTCGTACAACGGAAATTTCGTCAGCACGCACGATCCGTCGCCTCGATCGCTTTAACAGCTGAAATCATGATTCATATCCGTCATCTTCTCAAAGAAGGAGTATTGATTGATTTCGAAAGTGCAAAACGGTCTGTTTTCTCAAGAAATATCACGATTCCCGTCTATGTAGCAGGACGGTACGAAGATATGAACGTATTACATGAAGATTTTGAAGCAGAGAAAGAATCGATCCTTCGACGTGGATCGCTTGTTTGTCGCAAAAAGAAATGGAGTTTTGAGTTAGATTGACCTTTAGCATCTTTTTCTTTTGGAAAAGGATGCTTTTGTTCTATTTGAATTTCATATCACGATTGCCTCTTAACAGGTATTCCTATCCATATGACAATATTGTTAAAAAATTTTTCGAATTTTCACACAAAATAAGACTAGCATCTTGTGAAGACTTCGCTATAATGAGGATAACCTTTTCAAGATAGAAGTTAGACCCTGTTTTTTATAGGGATAGTACTGGAATCAGCAGAAGGAGGAATTCAATATGGATCAGTTAAAAGTGAACGGAATTGGCTCATTCACGAAATTTGCGACAAATGGGAACATCCTGAAATTAAAGGATGCGACACTCGGTGAAGTGAAATTGTCGCTGAATGAAGCGAGTTCAATGACCATCGCCCCTGTCGATGAAGAAAATGGACTTTTCATCATTAGAGGGCAACAGCAGGAATCGCTTGTTGAACTGACGTTACCACGTCAATCCTGTGAGGTCGTTCACGCTTGGCTCCTCCATAAATTGAAACGCCACAAAAAAACGCGCTCGATTGCAACGAGCTGATATGTAATCCGAAACGCCTCTAGTAGAGAACCTCATCTCTACTAGAGGCGTTATTTATTTTCAAAAATTCGGTGATGAATTTTCAGAAAATATTGTTTTATTAAATTCTTCATGTTATCCTTAGAAAAATTCAAACAGGAGGTTTTAAACATGACACACGCAACGCTCATCCAAGAACGACTGATTGTGATTAAGAGTAGGGACTGAAGATTCATTTCTCGTTTGAGAAAATGAAGATCCAGGCCCTTTTCGTCATTTCGACAAGGCGTCTGAGCAAACGACGCCTATCCACAAACTTAGTGGATGAGGCTTTTTTTATGAAATTAGGATGAATGGAGGACAACACATGTTTAAGACAAAAGATACATTTGCTTTAGGATTTATGATTTTTGCTTTATTTTTCGGTGCCGGTAACCTGATCTTCCCACCGGAACTCGGTGCGCTTGCGGGTTCACAGTTCCTTCCTGCCATCCTTGGTTTTATCGTAACGGGTGTCGGTCTTCCTTTGCTCGGCTTACTTGCAGTTGCCTCTATCGGGGGTGGCATCAAAACACTTGCTGCACCACTCCCTCGTTTTGTAGGTGCTGCCTTGACGTTCGCACTCTATGTTGCGATCGGTCCCTTTTTCGGAATTCCGCGCACATCGGTTGTCACGTATGAGCTCGGAGTCGTACCATTTCTTGGTGCTCCCTCACAAATGACGTTGATCATCTCATCGAGTCTCTTTTTCCTTGCCACACTTTATCTTGTACTACGACCAGGAAAATTACTTGAGATCATCGGGCGTTTCATCACACCATTATTACTGATTGCTCTTGCTGCATTAAGCATCAGTAGCATCATTTCGCCACTTTCGGGTGTCGCTTCACCAAACGAAGCGTATGAGACGACTGGACAGGCATTCATTCAAGGTTTCCTTCAAGGATACTTAACGCTTGATGCACTCGGTGCCTTGGTATTTGGTGTCGTCGTACTGCATACATTGAAAAGCCGAGGCGTTCATGAACGAAAAGCACAATTTAAAGTCGTCACTCGTGCCGGAATCATCGCTGCCACTGCTTTGACTCTCGTCTATGTCGGACTTGGAATGATCGGACGTAACACATTTGCCGCCATCGGAAAAGTTGATGGTCCAGCACTTCTTCAACATTATGCAAATACTGCCTTCGGCTCAATCGGTTTAGCTGTACTTGGTCTTGCAATTCTGCTTGCATGTTTGACGACATCAGTTGGTCTCGTCACCGCATTTGCAGAATATATGATGACGATTTCCAACCGTGTATCTTTAAAAGCGGCAAGTATCTTCACGACTGCTCTTGGTCTTACGGTATCGATCGTCGGATTGCAAACATTGTTATCCATTGCTGTTCCGGTATTGATGTTCCTTTATCCAATCGTCATCGTCTTGATCGCATTGACATTCATGCGTCATCTGTTCCGTCGTAAGTCGGTTGTTTATCAATCAACTCTTGGTGTAACAATTTTCTTCTCATTCTGTAGTGCGTTGAATCAACTTTCGCTTTTCCCGGGAAATCTTAAGACATTCTATCAATCCTTACCTTTAGTGAATCAAAGTTTAGAATGGTTATTCCCAACACTCATCGCCTTCGGTATCAGTTCATGGATTGGACACGTTTCCAGTGCTTCTATCACACAAAAACGCGCTAGCTAGTGATTCCGCTTTCATCGCTATGGTATGATGAACAAAATGGTTCTATTAATGGAGGCGTCATATACATGGATAAGATTGCTTGGATTACCGACAGCATGGCTTTTTTTGAGCCAGGAGAGGCTGAAAAAATCGGAGTCCATGTGATACCGACTTTACTCATCTTAAACGGAGAGTCTTACCGGGAGTATGTCGATATCTCGATTGAACAGCTTGATCAAAAAATGCGAGAAGATTCCCACGCTTCACCGACGACTTCTCAACCATCATTCGGTGATTTCGTAACCTTGTATGAACAATTGCTTGAAGATGGTTATGATTATGGGTATGCGATTCACATCACGAGTGGACTGAGCGGCACATATTCGAGTTCCGTCGCTGCAGCTGAAGCTGTCGGTTTCCCCTTATACGCGATTGATTCGTATACAGGTGCTGCGAATCAGCAAGAACTTGTCCGGATCGCACAACGACTCGTTGCTGCTGGTAAAGGTCCAGATGAAGTCATGTCTACGCTTGAGACATTCAAACACAAATCGCATTTTTATCTGATCATCGGAAATATGGAGACGATGCGACGGAGCGGACGTGTCTCAGGAAGTCAATTTTTACTAGCAAACATGCTCAATATTAAACCAATCGCTCAATTTAATGAGGAAGGACGACTTGTCCCATTTAAAAAAGTCCGTTCCATCAAAAAAGCTTTTAAAGAAATGGTCAGTGAAATTTCATCAAAAGTCAGTGCTCATGGTGTATATGATCGGACGCTTTATGTCAGTCATACGCTCGCTCATGCCGCTGCTGAAGAATTACGGCGCTTGATTTCTACAGAACATCCGGAGCTTCAAGTACGCATTACCCAATTTGGTCCTTCCATCTTGGCACATGCTGGCGCTGAGACGGTCGGTGTGTACTGGTTCGATGAGATTCCTTTACCAACAACTTGATATCTTGCACGAAACGATGAAAACCGGACGGTCTGCTTGAGACCGTCCGGTTTTTTCATGTCGTTTCATACTTACGAAATAGTTCTTCTAATAATACGGCTTCGTCCGTCGTCCGTTGAATCGGCTCATGCGGAAGCGTGATTACACTGGATAACGTCTCAGAAGGATATACATCAATCGAAACTTGTTCCATTTCGATGAGATACTCAAGGATGGAATCAAGTGATGTCTCCTTATTGAACTGACGAAGCCAATTTTCATATCGACGATCCACTTTTCCTTCTTTAAGCAAAATCTTTCCACCGTCAATGATCGCCCACTTCGGTGGCGCATCGATTTGAAAGAGTTCCAACTGCTGGTACTCTTCCATCGTTCGTTTCGTCACCGGAACAACACCGTTAATCGATACTAACCGTTTTAATCTAAGATGCGCTCGCATCGTCATAAAACGAGGTCGCCCAGCGACTCGCTCGACAAGCAACGTCGGCTTGTCGATGGAGCGCATCGTCTCTTCATCAAATAATAAACTATGATCAACATCTAACAGTAACATCAAGCCACTCCTTTTTTTCTACGGGAGACGATGAATGCATAGGAGCTACATAAAAGAATCGCGGCAAAACAATATCCACCGATGACATCTGAGAAATAGTGAACGTTTAAAATGATTCGAGAAGCTCCCATGGCGAGGAATAATCCAATCGTCACGATCGATACAAGTACCTTCCCACCTGTTTTCAAATGACGAAACGCAACAACGAGAAATCCGGTATAGACGGCAAAAGCCATCGCTGAGTGACCACTCGGAAAACTGTATCCTACGCCACCAACCAATTCATTTAATGAGGGGCGCTCTCGGACAAAGGCAAATTTAACGACTTGATTCAATACACCTACTGATATTGCCATGATTACATACCAGATACTTGCAATGCGATCCCGCCACAAAACATAACTCAGTATTCCAAGTAACACCGTCATCGTCATCGCCCCTGGACCTGATCCGAGTTGAGTGAACCAAGAAACGTAATCCCCTGGGACGTGTTGCGACATATATGACGATAATTGAGCATCAAATAAAAAATAGCCTGTCGTCCGAATGGAGACAGCGATGATCACGAATAAGACGACAGCGATGGATGCACCAATCCATGCCCCTCTCGCACCTCGCATCAGTATGTCCCCTTACGTTCTTCTAATTCTTCTGCTGAATAGTCTTCCTTATCTCGCAAACGATGCGCTAGTCGTCCGGATGCATTTGCTGCGATGGCTGCGACGATATCATCCATGAACGTATTGACTTTTCCGTCCCCAAGCTTCGTATCGAGTTCTTTGATGATACCGACCTTTGCTTTATCCAAATAGCCGAACGTCGTAACCGCAATCGAACCATACGTGTTGACGGCACCAATCGCAATCGTCTCATCTACGCCAAATAGCCCTTCATCGCTTTGGATGATGGACAGGAGGGGTTCTGATAATAACCCTTTTTCCGCCAAGATGTCTAGTTCTGCTCCGACGAGAATCGCATGTTGTAATTCACGTTTTTCAAGAACACGTTCTACTGAACTGACACATGTTTCAATTGTCAGATCCACCGTGTAGGGGGCCTGCATTTGGTAAACGATCTCAGCGATTGCATGAATCGTCACCCCTCGTTCATGTAACTTATCGATAGCTGCCTGTTTGACCTCTTTTGAATGTGTTTTCTTCATGACTATATCCACCTCTCCAACAAAGTACTTCATTAGTATACACGGATTCTGAACCTCCTCTCAAACTTCTTTGACATCGACGCCAGAATCCGTCATGATTATTTTGTAAAGCGTTATCATTTCAGGGGAAAGTAGGGGATTTTCGATGAACATCGGGGTTGTATTGTTTCCATCGAAACGCGTTCAAGATTTTGCAAATTCATACCGAAAGAGATATGACTCGAAGTATGCACTGATCACACCTCATATCACGCTACGGGAGCGGATGGAAGTTGATGAGACAGAATTAGACCACATCGTGACGGAGTTGAATCGAATCGCGTCCGAAACGAAGCCTGTCAATTTGCACATCCAAGGAGCTCGTTCGTTCCATCCGACGAACAATGTCTTGTTCCTTAAAGTAATGCCGACGGATGAGTTAGAACAATTACATCGCGCTTTGCATACGGGACCACTCGAACATAAGCCGAAATACGATTTCTTGCCACACATCACAATCGGTCAAGAACTGTCGGATGTCGAACTGTTCGATGTACTAGAACGTCTCAAGATGGAAGATATCCGTTTCCAAGAGGACGTCACGAAAATGGCTTTATTGTATGAACTGGAGAACGGTGCTTGGAGTGTCTATGAGACATTCCGCTTCACAGGTCAATGAATGATTAAACTTCCCGGTCGAAGCTTCGACCGGGAAGTTTTAGTTCTGGTAATA
This sequence comes from Exiguobacterium sp. s78, assembly GCF_018618985.1. Classification (NCBI taxonomy): domain Bacteria; kingdom Bacillati; phylum Bacillota; class Bacilli; order Caryophanales; genus Exiguobacterium; species Exiguobacterium sp. s78. Next base: position 770,578 of record NZ_JACSNB010000001.1, on the reverse strand, counting down.
CACCGTATGCATTTGCCTGTTCTTCTAAAAAGTCGTCCGCTTCGTGTTCGCGGTAAGGGTCAGTTGGGCGTATCGGTTGAACTCGAGCGACTGGTTCAGTCTTTAGCTGTGGATCGACACGTACTTGACGATTGACATATTGTACGACTGTAAAATCGATTGCGTTCATCCTCTGCACTTCCTCTCTCCTTCTAGTGACACTTATATTTGGTAGTTCCCCGATCGAGCACAAAAAAAACCAAGCCTCCCGCATGGGAAAGCCTGGCTTAATCGATCGTTTATTAAAGAATGTGGAATCCGCTATCGACGTGAAGAATTTCTCCTGTCACCCCACTCGACATTTGCGAAAGCAAGAACAATCCACTTTGACCAATTTGTTCCGTCGTCACGTTACGATGAAGTGGCGCTCGTTCTTCGATGCTATCAAGAATGGAATTGAAGTCGCCGACACCTTTTGCGGATACTGTCCGAATTGGACCAGCTGAAATCGCATTGACACGAACGCCTTGCTGACCGTATTCAGCAGCGAGATAACGAACGCTTGCATCTAATGCGGCTTTCGCAACACCCATGACGTTGTAGTTCGGAACCATTTTCTCACCACCGAGGTATGTCAACGTGATGACGGATGCATCTTCCGTGAAGAAATCCTTCGCGGCCTTGACGACTGCTGTTAAGCTGTAGGCTGAGATATCAAGTGCTTGCGCAAACTGTTCACGCGTTACCCCAGAAAACTCACCGCGAAGCGCTTCTTTATCCGCGAATGCGATCGAGTGAGCGATCCCTGAAATCTTACCGTGGTCCGCATGAATCGTTTGGAAGACCTGTTCAATCTCTTCGTCACTCGTGACATCACACGTATAATAAGAAGCCGGTCGTGATAATTCTTGTCCTAATTTTTCAAGTGGTGCCTTGAAACGTTCTCCGACATATGTAAATGCCAGGCTTGCTCCAGCAGCGTCGAGCGCACGTGCGATACCCCATGCAATCGAACGTTGGTTAATGACGCCCATGACGACGTACGTCTTGCCTTCGAGTGAAGGATAAATATTCATGATAAAGTCCCCCTTGAATTAGTACCTGGTAATAAAACCTATCTTCAGGTTACAAAAACGTAACGCTTCTGTCAACCATCGCTCTTGATATTGCGGATTTGATAAATTACGGTAATATAGAAAGAGATAGAAAGTAGGGATGAAATGAATCGATTCAAATCATTTACACAACGTTATGATCATACGTTGCTTTTTTTACTCGCCTGTCTGATGGTCATCAGTATCATCGCCATCTATACAGCACAACCTTCGCTTAAAGGTGCGATCAGTGCCATTAACTTCTCTGCCAAACAAATTCAATGGTATGTCATCGGCTTCATGGCGTTATCCGTCGTCATTTTCATCGATTATGAACAGTTGAAGCGATTCCACTGGTTTTTATATGGAGCAGGTATCGTGTCATTGATCGGTCTTGTCGTTCTTCGAAACACACCAATCGTCACTGAAATCAAAGGGGCATACGGTTGGTATCAATTCCCCGTTATCGGTACGGTTCAACCGGCTGAGTTCATGAAGTTCTTTTTGATCGTTACGCTCGCTGCCGTCATTACCGAGCACAATGCGCGTTATGTTCAACATGAAAGAGATCTCTTGTTACTTATCAAGTTGGTCGCGGTTACAGCCTTACCGCTCGGTCTTATCATCATTCAGCCCGATCTAGGGATCGGTTTGATTCTATGCGTCATCTTAGCATGTGCGATGTTGTTATCCGGACTAAACTGGAAATGGCTTTTGACGATGTTCGGTCTGTTCGCAGGAGCCGTCATCATCTTCTTTTACCTGTTCTTTTTCCAAAACGATTTACTCGCAACCTTTTTCCCAGGTCACGCGATGAACCGGATCATGGCTTGGTTGCAACCGTTCGAATATGCGGATGATTTGTCGTACCAACTCGTCCAAGCAATCAACGCAACAGGTTCAGGGCAAATGTTCGGCGTTGGATACGGGAAACTGCAAGTGTTCGTTCCGGAATTGCATACAGACTTCATCTTTACGACGATTGCCTCACACTACGGTTTCATCGGGGCTGCCATCGTCTTGATCGTCTTGTTCCTGTTCGTCTATCGCTTGATTCAGATTGCTCTCGAGACAGCGGATCCATTTGGTACCTATATCGTGACAGGATATGTCGCGATGTTTACGTTCCAAATCTTCCAAAACATCGGGATGACGATTGGTGTCTTACCAATCACAGGTCTTCCCTTACCGTTCATCAGTTATGGGGGATCAACGATGATCGTAAACCTCGTCGGTCTAGGATTGATCATGGCAATCGCCTCTCAATCTCGGATTTCCATGTTCGATGAAGACTAAACACAAATAAAAGGCAGTGGACCGAGTCCATTGCCTTTTATTTGTGTACTTTATCCTTCCAATCGAAGATCCTCAGGAAGTGGTGCTTCAAAACGAACCCGTTCTCCCGTCGCAGGATGAAGGAACGTTGCTGACGCACTATGAAGCGCCTGACGCGGAAGTAACGGGTTCCCTTGATACATCGTATCGCCAATCAAGGGATGCCCAAGAAAAGCAAGATGGACACGAATTTGGTGTGTCCGACCTGTCTCTAGTCGGATATCGAGTAATGAAATTTCTTGGTCAAAGGCTCGAACTAGACGGCTATTTAAGATATGAGTGATGGCACGTTGACCATCTGGTCGTACCATCCGTTCCATAAAGGAATGATCGGTTTGACCAATCGGTTGATCAATCGTTTGTACCGGTACGTTTCCGGGTGCATACGCTAAATAATGTCGTTCTAATTCATTAGATCGTTGCATGAGACTCATCCGGTGATGGGCAAGCCCGTGTTTCGCGAACAAGACAAGACCACTCGTATCACGATCGAGTCGATTAACGATATGGATTGCATACGGAATTCCTTGTTTTCGGTAATAACCAAGCACATAGTTCGATAATGAGCGTTCCGGATGCAGTCGTGACGGGATCGATGCCATGCCCGGCGGTTTATTGACGACGAGCAACCAATCATCTTCAAACAAAATATCAAGTTCCCCTTCTGTCGCCACCATATCCGGTGCTGGTGTCTCTTCCGGGAAGAAGACATGGACACGATCACCCGCGTGTAAGACGTCGTGGACGTTAACATGCTGACCATTACGCGTGATATCCCCATGATTTTTAATCGATACTAACATTTTCCGCGAAACCCCTAAGCGGGTCGTACAAAAATGACTGACACGCCAGCCATCCTCAATGTCAGTCACAATCTGTTGTAGCTGAAATCCATTCATGTTTCCTTTTCCTTTACTTTAACGTCTTTCGTCTGCCAGGAAAGATTCCCGCACCCGTTGCCAGAACGGGAAAGAACGAAAACGAGCAAATTTCACTTTTTTATCAGAGACCCGGCACCGAATCGATGTCACGTTTTGATGAATGATCGAAGCATAGTGGTCATAGGTCATCTGAAAATCAATCGGATTAACGGGACGAATTTCGACATCATGATGTTTGGGTAGCAACATCGGTGAGCCGATCGTCCGGTAGACACGATTGTTGATGGAAGCCATCTCTGTAATTTGAATTGCTTCGAGCGCCGGGTGAACGATCGCTCCGCCGAGTGCCTTATTGTACGCTGTCGAACCAGACGGTGTCGATACACACAGTCCATCACCTCGGAATGTCTCAAAGTAGTCGCCTCGAATCGATAAATCGCAAACGAGCGTCTGATTAAAACTTTTAATCGTACATTCATTCAAGGCAAGCAGTTGGTTGTGTGAACCGTCCGCATAATCAATCGAGAGTTCAAGCAACGGGTATTGAACCGTCGCTAAATCCTGCTTCGCGATATGATCAATCAGTTCATCCATTTCTTCAGGGCGCCAATCCGCATAAAAACCAAGATGCCCCGTATGAATCCCAACAAGCGTGATCGTCTCTACTTGATCGAGATACGAATGGAACGCCTGTAGCATCGTTCCGTCTCCACCGATCGAGACGACGATTTCCGGCTGGCTGACATCAAGAATACATCCCCGATCCGTCAATGCCTGCTCGAGTTGCTGTTTCAGCGCATGAGATCGCTCATCATCACGAGCCGTGATTGCAAAACGCATGGTCATCCCCCTACTCTTTTAATCGTTCAGACGCCTTAGCGTCGCGTTGAAAGACGAGTTGTGCGTCTTGGATTTCTACTTTCAGCTGGCTCATCTCCGCATCAAGCAAAAATGCTGCCTCTGCTGCACGACGCAGACGCTCACGCGTCTCTTCCGGAATATTTCCTTGGTACTTATAATTCAACGAGTGTTCAATCGTTGCCCAGAAGTTCATCGCAAGCGTTCGAATTTGGATCTCGACTAACGTCGGAACTTCACCTTCGATCGTCTGTACCGGATAGGCAATGATGACGTGATACGATCGATAGCCACTATCCTTTTTTTGCGTAATGTAGTTCCGTTCTTCGACGATTTTAAAATCTCCGCGCGAGCGCAACAGCTCAAGGACATGAATGATATCATCGACGAATTGACACATGATACGTAATCCGGCGATATCCTGCATGTCTTGTTCTAATGACTCACGCGCAATTGCTTTTCGTTCCGCTTTTTGAAGAATGCTCTTTACAGGTTTGACCCGTCCTGTGACAAATTCAATCGGTGAATGTTCTCCCCGTTGCTGAAATTGTTTACGAATCGCTTTTAGCTTAACTTTCAACTCATCGACCGCGATCTGATACGGTGCAAGAAATAAATCCCAATTTTCTTTTGTCATCTGATTTGTCACCACTTTTAATCGAATAGTATTGGTTCACTGCCTGTTCCTACCTCATTCATGTTATCATATTTTCAGACATTCAACTAGAAAGGCGTGATTCCGATTAGACAAGAATTGGAAATCGAATTTAAGAACTTATTGTCTGAACAAGAATATCTATCGTTATTTACCCATTATGCGTCAGCTAAACAACCCATTTGGCAAGCAAATGATTATTTTGATACGCCAGATTTTGAACTTCGAAAAAAAGGTGCTGCATTACGGATTCGTGAGAAAAAACAAGGGCTCGTACTGACTTTAAAACAACCCCATGAGGAAGGGTTGCTTGAAACGCATGTCACGTTATCATCAACTGAAGCAGAAGATCTTTTCAAATACGGTCTAATTCATTCCGAAGAGATGAACGAACAGCTAAAGTCATTTGATTTACAGGGATCTTTGGAGCATTTAGGTCGATTAGAGACAGAACGAATCGAAACCGTGCTCCCGGAAGGATTGCTTGTCCTTGATAAAAGTCGCTATCTCGGACACACCGATTATGAGTTAGAGTTTGAGGTCAGTAACTTCGAACAAGGGCAAAAGGATTTCGAGCGACTTCTTTCAGAACATGACATTCCCCAGCGCAAAACAAAAAACAAAATCGTTCGCTTCATGGAGCGTAAAGCGCTTTCTTGATTTTTCGTGTAAGAATGAACAAGCAAAACCTTTGCTCTTTCTTTTTTTTCGTTGCTAAAATAGGGTAACGATAACAACAGGAAGGGGTGAACGGATGGAACACTCACAATGTAACGGATCTTATTGTTCATTGGACGAACCATCGATTCAACAACCGACGAAACCTCTGGAAATCTATCATTTTCTAGATGTGACACAAACGGATGGTTTACGGTTGATACCCGTCCTCAAGAAGCTAGAGCTAGAATATGGTCATCTGTTCCGTCTTCGGACGATTGCAACGATTCCATGTGCTCCATCACGATCTGCATGCGATATGTCACCACTCGTCATTCTAAAAGCAATTGAGCTTCAAGGAAAGACGTTTGGTATGCGATTCATGCGACGCCTTCGAATGCTTCATAACGTCGAAGGAGAAAGTGCTTATAGTCGCCCATCATTGATGCGGCTAGCAGAGGCATTAACGGAGTATGGTTTGGATTTAGAAGAGTTTCATCGTGATGTCTCGTCGGATACGATTCAGCAAATGCTCGAGAAAGAAACCGAACTAGTCACCGATTGGGATGTTCGGATTCTTCCAACACTCGCTTTTGTCGGAGACGAAGAAGCGATCAAAGCAGAAGGACCTTATGAGTATTTGGTGTATGTCTCGATCTTAAGTGAATTGCTAGATCATACGATCGAGAAACAACCGAAGCCACCACTCGAACAATTCTTGAGACGGTATGAAACAGCAACAACGGCTGAAATCGCCTTTATTTATGATGCTCCTGAATCCCAGATTGAACACGAATTAAAAAAACTGGTCTTGCAACAAAAATGTGCTTCTCTATCGTACTGTGATGGAAAAGTATGGCGTCATTTAAAAGATTCGGCACACGCATGATAAAAACAATAAAAAGGGACAGTGAAGCATGCTTCACTGTCCCTTTTTAGTATTTACTCATAGAATAAGAAAAAGTCCTTCATGACGAGAAGGACTTTTCTTTTGACCACTGGATGGGGGAAAAAGAGAATCGACTGGGGAATGTGACCCTCTTCACAATATAAGTATATCGTGGACTTCGCCTCTTTTCCACTCTTTGTTCACTTTGTCACAAAGATGTCACTCTGCTAACAAAGCTTCAAATTCATCTAGGACACGTTCAAATTGACGCAATGCTGCTTCAACTGGCGCTTTTGTTGTCATATCGACACCCGCAGCTTTTAATACTTCGATTGGATAATCACTTGATCCCGCTTTTAAGAAATTGTTAATGTATCGCTCTACAGCAGGTTGTCCTTCTTCTAGAATCTGATCCGTCAAAGCAGCGGCAGCAGAAATGCCCGTTGCATACTGATAGACATAATAATTGTAATAGAAGTGTGGAATCCGAGCCCATTCTAGACCGATTTCTTCATCCAATACAATTTCTTCTCCGAAGTATTTTTGATTCAACGCATAATACGTTGACGTTAAGAATTCCGGTGTCAGCGATTGGCCAAGACGAGCCGCATCATGAATTGCATGTTCGAACTCGGCGAACATCGTTTGTCGGAACAATGTTCCACGGAATGTTTCGAGTTGATTGTTTAATAAATAGAGTTTTTCTTTACGATCCGTTACTTTCTTCAATAGATAGTCGTTCAACAATGCTTCATTCGTCGTTGAGGCAACTTCTGCGACGAAGATTGAATAATCACCATATGGATATGGTTGAGACTTCCGCGTGTAATAACTATGGACAGAATGTCCGAATTCATGTGCGAGTGTAAAGAGGTTGTTGATGTTGTCTTGCCAGTTCATCAAAATGAACGGCTGTGTATCATAAGCACCAGAAGAGTAGGCTCCACTCCGTTTACCACGCGTCTCTCGGACATCAACCCAACGTTCAGACAATCCTTCTTCGAGGATGTGCTTATACTCTGTTCCAAGCGGTGCAAGTCCTTCAACCATCAATTGTTTCGCTTCCTCGTAAGAGACTTTCATCTCCACCTCAGAAACGAGCGGTGTGTACATATCATACACGTGTAGTTCATCAAGTCCAAGTACTCGCTTACGTAAAGCGACGTAACGATGGAGTAATGGTAAATGCTCATGTACCGCTTCAACTAATCCATCATAGACGGACTCAGGAATCGCATTACCATGTAAAGCTGCTGCGCGTGCCGATGGGAACTTCCGGACATCTGCATAGAAGTTGTCTTTCTTAACTGACCCAGCAAGTGTCGAAGCGAGCGTATTCGTGTATTTTGCATATGTTCCATACATCGCTTTAAATGCAGCTTCACGGACCGAACGATCAGATGATTCCAGGAATGTGATAAAGCGACCATGTGTCAACTCTGTCTCTTCTCCGTCTTCCCCTTTGATTTTCGGGAATGTCAGATCTGCATTGTTCAACATGCCGAACGTCGTACCGGATTGACCGAGTACTTCTCCTGCCTTTGCAAGAATCGCTTCTTCCGCTTCCGTCAGGACGTGTTCACGCTCTTGATTCAATTCATCAAATGCATGACGATACATCGCAAGATCTGGATTCTCATTAAGATACGTCTCAATCGTTGACTCAGGTACAGCTAACAATTCTGGTGTCATGAAAGCAAGTGTTGCTCCGATTTGCGACGCGAGCGTCCGAGCACGGTCATTCATAGCTTGGTAGAAGCTGTCTGCTGTATTTTCGTCATAACGCATGTGCGCGTATGTATAAAGCTTATAAAGGCGTCTTGAGACTTCGTCGCGTAACTGTAACCCTTCATAGAGTGTTTCTGCACTCTGTCCAAGACGACCCTTATACTCGACGAGTAATGGAAGCATCGCTTTCACCGATTCGAATTCTTCTTCCCACGCTTCGTTCGTTGCGTAAATCGACTCTAGATTCCATGTTTCTGTAACGTCAACATCTTGACGTGTTAATACTTCTGCCATTTCCCTCACTCCTTTAATTCAGTTATACCTGTTTTCTTTTCGACAAACAATCGAAGTGCTCCTGCTAAAGCAGCTTATTCGCCTCCTCAATCCGCTCCATCCATTCCCTGACGAGAGCACCAATCAAATCTCTTTCAATCGATAGATTCAATTGGTGAAGCAGTTGATTTATGACATATTCCAGACGGCTCAAAGTGTACCGCCCTTTTATCTCTAAAAAGACGACGATTTGAAATTCAAAGGGATGGACGGGTAGAAATAATAGACGTGTGATGGGGAGAAAGGCAAAAGAGGGAAGATTTTGTAGATGGAAACCTGATTGATACAGTGGGATCTTGAGGATGCGTGGAGGTAATGAAGGATAAAAAGGACGTCGCCGATAGCGATGAACGATTCCTTGCCATCGAGCGATTGAAAATTTCCGAGGAAATGATGAAGGTTCTTTCGAAAGAAAATCAGATAATGAGAGCGGTTGAACCGTACAATAGACATGATGTTTTGCAAAAGGAACCGGATGTCGAAATCTCCGGATTTGATTCTCGACGATCAGATCCAAGTAATCATGTTGTAAAAATGCTTGTCGCATCCAACCCTGCAATCGCAACGTGACACCATGTGAAGGATGAAATCCGATCCACCGAACCGTTTGTTCTTGTTTCGCATCAAGTAAGGCTCGTCTAATCCATTCCTCTGCCGACATCGGAGAACGTTGAATCTCAATTCCAAGTTTCTGTTCTGGTATCCACAGGTCAAAACGTCTCTCTCCAGTCACCCATTCAATTTCGACTTGGATACCTGCGTTTATTAAAGAATCGGCAATGCGCTTTTTCCAGGACATATGCAAACTACTTTCTCCTGAACAAGCTGAGATATGTGCAAAATGTGGTCGTCGTCCTTGCCTGACGCGCAAGGGCTTCAGGCAATACGGACAACGTAAGGACATCGCTTTTAATTCATGGATGGGAAATCTGTGAATCATGATGCGTTTACCAGAAGCATCAATGGCTTCAAACATCTGAATCGTCCCCTTTTTCTAGAGTAACGGTGAGAATAAACGTGAAATCGATTCAATCAATCGACGGCGTAATGGACGCCGATGGAACATATCAGCATCAACTTGTGTCGAATGGCTAAAATCTTCATAAAAATCACGTGTTAGTTCATGGACAGAGTTCGTTCCATATAAGAAAGCATTCACTTCGAAATTCAAATGAAAACTACGTAAATCCATGTTCGCTGTCCCAATCGTTGCGATGGCGTCGTCCACAACGATGACTTTCGAGTGCATGAATCCCTTATTGTACTCGTAAATTTTCACACCAGCTCGTAGCAAATCATCAAAATAAGAACGGCTCGCATAAAATACGATTTTATGGTCTGGAAAGCTCGGTAGCAAAATACGGACATCAATCCCTGCCATAGCAGCTGTCTTCAGTGCTGTCATCAGGTCTTCATCCGGTATCAAATACGGAGAAGCAATATAGACTGATTCACGCGCTTCCGTGATGAGCCCGAAGTAAAGTGATTTCATTGCCTCATGTGGCTCATCAGGACCGCTCGCAATGATTTGAACACCCCCTGTCGCTTCTTCAACGTACTCAAGTGGCTCCATGTAAAACGGTGTAAACAGCCGTTCACCTGTCATGTAATACCAGTCTTGGAGAAAAATCAGTTGGAGTTCAGAGACAGCCTCTCCCCTTACGAGAAGATGGGTATCACGCCAAAAACCAAAATGTTGATCACGACCGATATACTCATCCCCAATGTTGATTCCGCCTGTAAATGCAACCGTTCCATCGATGACGACGATTTTCCGATGATTCCGGTAGTTCGATTTACTCGAAATAAACGGTAAGACGACAGGGAAAAACGCGCGAACCTCAACGCCAGCCGCCTGCATCTTCTTGAAATAATGCTTATCCGTCGAAAAACATCCGACGGCATCATAAAGAAAACGGACCTCGATTCCTTGCTCGGCCTTTTCAATCAACGCTTCCTGTAACTGAAGCGCAAGTTGATCATCCCGTACGATATAGTACTCCAAATGAATATGATGCTGTGCTTGACGAATCTCTTCTAAAAGAATCGGAAACTTTTCCTGACCATTCGTCAAGATTCTTGTATGTGTATTATACGAAATCGGAAGACGACTGATTGAATCGATAAGTGTCACAACTTTTCCATAACGCCCTTCTTGGAACACTGATTGGTGTACCCCTGCCTTAAACTGGGTACGATATTTAATGTAAGACTCCTCATCAAGCATTGCCTTCAGTCGAAACATTCGTTTTCGGCGGTAGTTCTGACCAAATGTGAAATACACGAATACGCCAACGACAGGCAATGCCATCATGACGAGTGCCCAGACGAGCGTTCGTTCTGGGTTTCGATTTTCGAGTAGAATGATGACGAACACGCTCATGACGACCAAAATGATGACGATGGACAGCCATCCTACCATATAGACACTCCAATAGTAGGATAAAAAGGCAATCAAGCCGATGGTCAAGATGAGGGTCATGAGAAGTTGTACACGTCGTAGCATGAATCCCCCTCCTTTTATGTAAGTAGTACAAATCGTATTTAAACTGATGACAGAAAGGAAGCGTTTAAATGGGTACGTATATCATTACTGGTGCAACAAGTGGAATTGGTGAGGCAACTGCCCTTCAACTCATCCGGGAGGGACATACTGTCCTTGCGATTGGTCGTAATGAAGAAAAAGGATCCTCGCTTGAATCAAATGGAGAAGGACGTTTATATTTCTTCCCTGTCGACTTAACTGATTCCTCTGCAATCGATGCGTTCTTTGAAGAAACACAAGAAGATTTCCCAGAAATCGATGGTATTTTCAACAATGCAGGTACTTTCGGTAAACCCGTTGCACCTGAACGTGTCTCCGATCAACAAAAAGAAGTATTCCAAGTGAACTATCACGCACCCGAACGAATCATCCAGCTCGCGACGAAACGCTTTTCAAAAGGTGCTTCCATCGTCAATAATAGCGCCATCGTAGGTCATGTTAAGTTTCCAGCAATGCTACTGCCTTACGCTTCGTCTAAAAGTGCTTTACTGACGCTAACAAAGACATGCGCCGCCCGCTTCCATGGTAAGTACCGATTTAATGCTATTTGCCCGGGACCAGTCGATACGGCGCTCAGTCATGCGTTATATGGCGGGAAAGATAAATTTGACCTCGCAATGAAACATCACCTTCGAGGTGAGCCTGCACAACCTTCTGAAATCGCTGAGGTCGTTTGTTTCTTACTATCAAACAAAGCGAGTTACATCAACGGTCAAGCGCTCATCGTAGATGGAGGCTATACCCTCACTTAATACCAGAACAAAAGGAGGTATCACGATATGTGATCCTCCTTTTCCTCGCACTTTTTCTGACCTTAGTTCGGAAAATGTTTCCGAATGAACGGAAAGACATCTGAAGCAATGATCTGTTTCCCGTATTCAGCTACAGGATGTATCATTTGTTCGCTGAACTGGAGATACTCTGCGATTAAACTCATGACGTTTTCTTGCGCTTCTACGTTCACATCATCCTCGAAATGAACATGCAGTAAATAGAGTCCATCTTTTTGATAAAGCGCTGTTTCAAGTTCTGCGAATACAGGAGCATTCGCATATTGGCTGAGCGCGATGATATGTTCGAAATCGCGAGTTTCAAATAAAACATCTTGGCTTAACTCTGTATCTTTATCTTCTGTCTCAGACATCGCTGATCGTAAAAGTGAATCGAGTTCGTCTTCATCGACTTGCTCACCATCAACTGCATTTTTCGCGATCGTTACAGTGACTTCAAGACCTTTTTCAAATGCTTGCACTTGTATCCATAGTGGACCTTCGAAGGAGATGGACTCTTTTTCATTCGCTTCGTCCATCATCTGCCAGAATAACTGTTCTCCCCGTTCCCGGTTATACCAAATCTCATCTCGGGCAAAACCACGGCGTTCGATGTCGGTGTACGTGATGAAGAACTTGACCGTATTGTCATTGACGCGTTCGATTTTCAAACTGTCCACTCCTTTCTTCTCGTTCCTTATCTAGAATACGAACGAGGACATGACTTGGATTCATAGTTTTGAATCCGAAGGGTATATTTCTATTCCTTTGTTATCTTTATTTTAACCTTTTTTATCGGTAACAAAAAGCACACTGCTCACGAAGCAGCGTGCTTTTTAAAATTACTCGTTGACAAGACGCTGTGCTTCCAAAAGTTGGAACGTACGCACCTTGCGCGGTAAGAATCGACGGATTTCATCCTCGTTGTACCCAACTTGAAGGCGTTTTTCATCAATCAAGATTGGGCGACGCAATAATCCCGGATATTCTTGAATCAAATCGTATAGATGCTGCAACGATAAGTTTTCAACGGAAACATCGAGTTTCGAGAAGACTTTTGAACGTGTTGAGATGATCTCGTCCGTTCCATCTTCCGTCATACGAAGAATCTGTTTGATTTCATCGAGCGATAATGGTTCTGAAAAGATATTACGTTCAACGAACGGGATTTCATGTTCTTCAAGCCACGCGCGTGCTTTCCGACAAGAAGTACAACTTGGTGAAGTATAGAGTGTTACCATTGAAAAACATCCTCCCCCTGATTTAACATCATTCGATACCTATGTGAATAAGCAGATATTGATGATGGTTCTATTACTTGACAGTTTACATCTAATAAAGCAGAAAACCTAGCTTTTTTATAAAGATGAAAGAACTTTTCGTAAAAAAGCTTGTTAAAGCCACCACGTGGCTTTAACAAGCTGGCGTGTGATCAAATGGCTGAGAAATCGTCTCTTTTGCTTTAGGAAGTTTCATTTCTTTCAGTTTTTTCTCTAAAATATCCCGCAAAAGGCGCTTCTTCAGCTTTTTCTTCTTGTCACGTTCTTTCATATTCCGACACCCCAATCGGCCCGAAACAGAACTAACAACCATACGAAAGCAAAATAATCATCTTCTACATTAGTAAGTATACCACGTATCTTAAAAATCTATTCCTACTTTAAGCAATTAAATATGTGAGATTGTCGATTGAGGAATGAAAAACAGTTGCAATTTCTTTCAAATTTCTGTAGAGTGTATAGAAATATCAACGCTCAGAAAGGAGTTTTTCATTCATGGCATTAACACTCGTTACGATTCTCGATCATCCGATCGCTCAAAAATATTTATCTCGTTCTGGCTTGAATCATGCGATTTCAGTAGCGGAACGCGCACTGACGCTTGCTACGAAACGCGGCTTAGATGCTGACACTGCTACGAAGGCAGCACTCTTACATGATATCGGTCATTACGAATGGTATACCGATGGCACTTGGAACTATGATTTATATCGCCAAAATGATATTCATGCTATTAAAGGAGCTGAACGTGCTCACAAACTACTGATTCGCCTTGGTGAAGAACCAGCACGCGCAAAAGAAATTGCTCTCGCCGTTCTTTTGCACACGGATTCTTATCTTCCACCAGGTGCGATCAATCGAACACCTCTTCAACAACTTGTCCATGATGCGGATACGCTGGAAGAACAGCCGGGCGGACTTCATCATTACGAAAAAATTGACTTTGAAGAAGCTATGCGTCGTCTTGATGCAATCGATGCAGTCGTCCATCGATTTGCTCATCTACCGCGTATCGCATCAGAAAATTAAAAGGCATTTCCACGATCAACGTGGAAATGCCTTTTTGCTTTAACAATTATACGAGTTGCGCTTGGTACGCTTCAAGTTCTGCATCCGTCATCGAAACGAAGTGACCAGGCTCGATTTCACGAAGAGGTGGAATGCTCGAATCTTCATCCGATTTACCAACCGGTCCACTCGTCGGACGATCGAAGATGATCCGTTTACGTGTCCGCTCGTGCTCTGGATCCGGAAGTGGAATCGCAGATAAAAGTGACTTCGTATAAGCATGAACAGGATTCTCATACAGACGATCCGCATCACACAATTCAACGAGGTGACCCTGATACATAACACCAATCCGGTCTGAGATATACTTGACCATCGATAAATCGTGGGCGATGAACAAGTATGTCAAACTGCGATCACGTTGTAGTTTTTTCATCAAGTTGACAACTTGGGCTTGAATCGATACGTCGAGTGCTGAAATCGGCTCATCCGCAATGATGAAGTCCGGCTCTACAGCAAGTGCACGTGCGATACCAATCCGTTGACGCTGACCACCTGAGAACTCGTGCGGGTAACGACTCGCGTGTTCTTTCGTCAAACCAACAGTTTCAAGCAAATCATATACACGGTTATTGCGCTCTTCTTTTGAGTTCGCTAAACCATGGATATCGATTCCTTCAGCGATGATATCGCCAACCGTCATCCGTGGATTTAACGATGCATACGGATCTTGGAAGATCATTTGCATTGCACGGTTGAATTTCAATTTGTCTTTACGTGACTTCTTACCATGAACGTTTTCACCTTTAAAGATGACTTCGCCGTCTGTCGCTTCGTATAAACCAATGATCGAGCGACCAGTCGTAGACTTACCACAGCCTGACTCTCCAACGAGGCCAAGTACTTCGCCTTCGTAGATATCAAATGAAAGTCCATCAACCGCTTTAACGACGCGTCCACGTCCAATATTGAAATGTTGCTTCAAGTTTTTTACTTCAAGTAATTTATTACGGTTTTCCATTATTTCAGACCGCCTTTCAGAAGCGATTTTGAGAACACGCTGTCCGGACGGTATTTTAACGCCAAGTCACGGATTGCAGCAGGTGGTTCGACGTATGGAGCTTGTGGATGTAGCAACCACGTCGCCGCTTCGTGTGTATCTGAGATTTTGAAGAAAGGTGGTTCTTTCTCGAAATCAATCTTCATCGCATATTTGTTACGCGGTGCAAACGCATCACCGACTGGTGGATGCATCAAGTTCGGTGGAGTTCCTGGAATCGCAGGAAGATCTTGTGAACGGTCATCAGATGGACGTGGCATTGAACCTAGTAGTCCCCAAGTATATGGATGACGCGGCTCATAGAAGATCTCATCTACTGTACCTTTTTCAATCAATTTACCAGCATACATGACGGCTACACGGTCAGCCATGTTCGCTACGACACCTAAGTCGTGCGTAATGAAGATGATTGCTGTACCCGTTTTTTGCTGAATGTCTTTCAATAACTCAAGGATCTGAGCTTGAATCGTAACATCGAGTGCAGTCGTCGGCTCATCGGCAATCAACACTTTCGGATTACATGCAAGCGCGATTGCGATGACGATCCGTTGACGCATCCCACCCGATAATTGGTGCGGATATTGTTTCAGACGCGCTTCTGGATTCGGAATTCCTACGAGTGTCAAAAGTTCGAGTGTACGCTTTTTCGCTGCGTCGCCTGTTAAGCCTTGGTGACGTTTTAATCCTTCAGCGATTTGTTTATAAATCGTCATCGTCGGGTTAAGTGATGTCATCGGATCTTGGAAAATCATTGCGATATCACGACCGCGGACTTTTTGCATTTCTTTATCCGAAAGCTTAACGAGGTCACGACCTTCAAATAAGATTTCACCTTGTGTGATTTCACCTGGTGGGTTTGGAATCAAACGCATGATCGCTTTTGAAGTAACCGATTTACCAGAACCAGACTCACCAACGATTGCGAGTGTCTCGCCTTTTTTCAAATCAAACGATACACCGCGGACGGCTTGTACCGTCCCGGCATACGTATGGAAAGCGACATTCAGGTCGCGAACAGATAAAATAGTTTCCATTGTGAATGAGCTCCTCTCTAGTTTCCGTTAGCGTCGTAAACGTGGGTCGAACGCATCACGCAGTCCATCTGCCAACATATTGAAGCTGACCATGAGGAGTACGATGACCGTCGATGGGACAACGAGCAAGAATGGGAACGTTTTGAGTTCTTTGTACCCTTCGTTGATCAATGTACCGAGTGACGGTTGTGGTGGTGCAAGTCCTAAACCGATGAAACTTAAGAATGCTTCGAAGAAGATCGCCCCAGGAATTGTGAACATAAGTGAGATGATGATCGTTCCCAAGGTATTTGGAATCAAATGTTTAAAAATCAAACGTGCGCTAGAAGCACCAAGTGTCCGTGCTGCAAGAACAAACTCTTGGTTCTTTAGTTTCAGGATTTGACCACGAACAAGTCGGCTCATCCCGATCCAGCCGGTAATCGTCATCGCGAGGATGATTGTCGTGATCCCTGGTTCAAGAATCAAGATGAACAAGATGATCAAGATCAAGTTCGGTACACCTGTTAAAATTTCAGCAATCCGTTGCATGATGTTATCGACACGCCCACCATAATAAGCAGAAATTCCGCCGTATGTGACACCAACGAGAACGTCAATGAGTGCTGCCATCAAACCGATGAATAACGAAATCTTCGTTCCTTCCCAGACACGTGACCAAAGATCACGACCAAGGTGATCCGTTCCGAACCAGAAGTTCTCCGTCACCTGTTTTTGTTTATAAAAATCAATCGGCGTATCGCCAAGTGTTGCCATACCGTCAAAACCAGCCCATTCTAAACCAGTAATTTTAGGTGGAAGTTTAGCTTGTGTGATTGTTTGGGTATAAGGGTCATTACCAGACAATGCAGGTCCGACCAATGACATGATTGCTATGATGACGATGACAACAAGTGAAAGAATTGCCGCTTTGTTCTTGCGTAGTCGCATCCAAGCATCTTGCCAGAAGTTTAAGCTTTTACCAGCAAGGCGTTCGCCTGCTTGTTCATTGAACTCAACGTGTTGGAACAGCGATGAATCAAACTGTTCTGCTTTTGCATTTGAATTTTGTTCAGCCATTATTTGTTCCCCCCCAAACGGATCCGTGGATCAACGACTCCGTACAGCAAGTCGACGATCAAAATCATGAGAATGAAGACTGCTGAGAAGAACAACGTCGTACCCATGATGACTGTGTAGTCGTTTTGTGTGATTGATGATACGAAGAGTTCGCCTAGACCAGGTACCGCAAAGATTTTTTCAATGACAAGCGTACCTGTAATCAATGCAGCTGTCATTGGTCCAAGAATCGTAATTGCCGGAATCAAGGCGTTCCGAACCATGTGTTTCCAAGTAATCGACTGACCATCTAGGCCTTTTGCTTTAGCTAACGTGACATAATCCTGGTTCGTAACTTCTAGCATCTCTGTCCGGACGAATCGAGCAATTGAGGCTGTAACCCCAAGTGACAACGATACGGTCGGCAAAATAGTATGCGCCGGGCTTTCCCAGAACGCGACTGGCAAAACGCCCCATTTCACACCAACATAGTATTGAAGGAGTGAGGCGAATACAAAGGACGGCACCGAGATTCCGATAACCGATACGAACATCGCACCGTAATCGATCACTGTGTTGTGGCGAAGCGCCGCGATAACACCTAAGACAAGTCCTAACAGTACTCCGAGTACTAATGCTTGAATTCCTAATTGAGCCGATGGTCCAATTCGTTCAGAGATCAAATCCGTTACCGGACGGCTATCATATTTAAATGAAATGCCGAGATCTCCTTGGAACAAGTTAACCATATACGCTGCATAGCGTTGTGGCAGTGGATCATTCAAGTTGTACTTATCCCGAAGGATATTCAACTGTTCAGGAGAAAGTTTCTCCTGGTTTTGGAACGGTGAACCTGGTAGCAGATCCATCAGGAAGAAAGTGAACGAAGCGATGAGTAAAAACGTCAGTACGCCGTAAACCAGGCGTTGAGCTAAATAACGGCCCATAAGATGGCACCCCCTATAAAGATTTTCTGTTTTTTTTCGAAACATCAATAAAATCAGTATGACCCACAATTGTCGGAACATTCAAGAATTTTGTCATAAAAATTTAAAAATTCTTTTTTTATTGTGCTTTGATTTGATGTTCGCTTGGATGTTTTTCTAATTTCATCCAATAGTCAGAATTTTTCGTTTGATTCCATTATACTTTGCTAACAAAGTAATTAGAACTACTTTTTTACGAAACTTTCACATTTTCGATAAAAATGAGTTTCCATTCATAAAAAGTAGTATAAAACAGGAGCGTACCCGAACTGATCAGGGGACGCTCCCATTCTCGATTACTTAATATCAACGTATTTGTATTGGAAATCTGCTCCGAACACTTGACGGTTGAAATCTTTAACCGTCGGACGGCTCAAGTATGCAGAACCAGCTTGATAGATTGGCGCGATGGCTTGATCTTTCTCAATCAATTGCGCTTCCGCTTGTTTGAAGAGATCGAGACGTTTGTTTAAGTCAGACTCTTCATTCGCTGCGTTCAACAATTTATCATAAGCTGCAGACTTGTACTTGACGTCGTTTTGGCTATTCGTTGATTCGAAGATAGAAAGGTTAGACATTGGATCCTGATAATCCGGGCCCCAAAGTGAGTATGAAACCTGGTAGTCGCCTTTTGTTTCAAGGTCGAGTTTATTCTTGAACGGTTGTTGTTTGATTGAAACAGTGACGTTCGGAAGATTTTTCTCGATTTGACCTTTCATGTACTCACTGATCTTCTTCGCATCTTCATTGTCGAATGAAAGAAGTTCAATCGTCGTTTTCTTATCGCCGTTTGCTTTTTTCCAAAGATCAGCTGCTTCTTTTCCATCACGGTCGAACCAGTTAATGTCGCTCGTATAATCTTTACCAGACGCATCTTTGATGAATTCTTTTGGAATGAAGCTTGTTGTTGGAATCGAACCGTTCGCAAGAAGCGTATCTGTGATTCCTTTTGGATCGATGGCACGAGCAATTGCTTTACGTGCATCAACATTTTTCATCGTTGCATCTTCGTTATTGAACTTCAGATAAGCAATTGAAGAGCGAAGTGCTGTCTTGAATTCAGGCTTCGATTTGTAAGCTTCAACTTGCTCGGATGTCAGACCTGCATAGTCGATATCATTTGAATCATAGAGATTTGCTACTGTCGAAGAATCTTTGACGACACGGACCGTAACTTCGTCGAGTTTGACAGCGTCTTTATCCCAGTAGTTATCGTTTTTCTTCAGGACACGTTTTGAATCCGTTTTCCAAGATTCCCAAACGAAAGGACCGTTATAAAGCAATTTATCTGGTTTAAGCGAGAAATCTTTTTCATTCTTTTTGTAGAAGTCTTCACTGATCGGTGAGTACGTACCAAAAGATGTCAGTGAGAGGAAATACGGTGCTGGACGCTCGAGTTTGACTTCTAACGTTTTGTCGTCAAGTGCTTTAACACCGAGTTCGTCGACAGCTTTTTTACCCTGCGTAACATCAGCGCCGTTTTTTAACGTGTCAAAGATGTACGAGTAACTAGATGCTGTTTTCGGATCAGCAGCACGTTTCCAAGCAAACTCGAAATCTTGTGCTTTGACGGGTGAACCATCAGACCATTTTGAATCACGAAGTGTGAACGTATACGTCAAGTTATCACTTGAGATATCTGTTTTTTCTGCAAGTGCTGGAATCGCTTTTCCGTCTTTATCGAGACGGTAAAGACCTTCCATCGTGTTCCCGATCATGTTGAAAGCGACAGAATCCGTAGCTTTCGCTGGATCGACAGTCGTAATGTCAGAAGTATCCGTTAAACGTAGATTTTTCTTTCCATCTGTTGAACCTGAATCACTGTCTCCGCCACCTGTCGAACATCCAGCAAGCACTGCGCTTCCTGCAAGCATGACTGATAATGCGAGACCGACTGTTTTTTTCTTCATCGGTAAGTCATCTCCTTTTCAATTTCCAAGTTGCCATAATGCCTATGACATCAATAACGTCCCGTCGAAACTGCAATGTATTCCCCAAAATGCATTGACCTAGTTTCAAAAACTTAAACGAAGTGATAAATTGATTTTATGTGAGAATAGCATTAACGTCAAGTAAATAGTCACACTATTTGCTATTTTGCATCATTCGTTTGTTACCGATTCGTAACAGGATTAAAAATTTCGTATACTAAGGTTATCAATGCATTTAAGGGGGATTTTCATGCGATCGACCTATTTCCGACCGGTCATCATTGCGGTCATTCTAGTCTTACTTTATACGATATGGGCGACTATCACCGATTCGACGCACGGTATTTTGTACCATCTATCTGGTGGATTATTCATTGGAGGCTTTTTGCTTATGGCAATCGGATTCTTTTCCAACATGTCGGCTAACGGCTTCTTCCGTGGCATGACAGCCGGATTTAAAAAACAACGGGAAGCGAAGCTTCGAGAAATTGATGGCGATTACTACGAAGATGATGACGAAGAGGAAGAAGTCCTCCGTAAAAAGCAAAACCGGGCTTCTGCCCGAACGAAACCCTATGTTTCTAGTGGTATTATCTTCATCATCGTATCGCTGATCATCTCTTACTTTTAATCGAAATCACCGTGACGTACCTTCTATCGTATGGTAAACTTAAGTGAATTAAACAAGAAAACACGACGACAAAGAGTAGTAACTTAGGTACATCCCTTTCAGAGAGTCCATGGTGCTGGAAATGGACAGGTGATGCCTACGTGAATGGACTTTCGAGTGGCTGATTCGAATCAAGTAGAGTCAGATGGGTTTGCCCATTACAGCAAATTGAGCGGCTATGCGAATAGCAACTTGGGTGGCAACGCGATGAATCGTCCCTTGATTTTCAAGGGGCGTTTTTTATTTTGATTTTATTATTTGGAGGGATTTCATTATGAAAACGATTTTCTCAGGTATCAAACCAACGGGAACAGTAACACTCGGAAATTACTTAGGTGCGATGAAACACTTCGTGAATTTACAGGATGGTCATGATGCGTATTATTGTGTCGTTGACTTGCACTCGATCACGGTCGATATCGATCGTGTCGAACTGATGAACAATACACGCGCCCTTGCTGCACTTTATATCGCAAGTGGTCTGAATCCAGAAAAATCAACAATCTTTGTTCAATCAGAAGTCAAAGCGCATGCACAACTCGGCTGGATGTTGACGTGTCTCTCCGGGATGGGTGAGCTCGAGCGTATGACACAGTATAAAGATAAATCACAAGGAAAAGACCGAATCGGTGCAGGATTGTTTGTCTATCCAACACTCATGGCAGCTGATATCCTACTCTATGATGCGGAACTCGTTCCAGTCGGTGATGATCAAAAACAACATATTGAGTTAACGCGTGACTTGGCTCAACGTTTTAATAGTCGTTACTATGAGACGTTCACATTACCAGAACCAATCATCGCTGAGTCAGGAGCACGAATCATGAGCCTGACGACGCCAGACAAAAAGATGTCAAAATCTGATCAGAATCCGAAGGGCTTCATCTCGATGCTTGACGCACCAGATGTCATTCGTAAAAAAGTGAAGTCAGCCGTCACGGACTCGGAAGGTATCGTCAAATTCGATCGCGAAAACAAACCAGGTGTATCGAATTTGCTTGAGATCTACTCTTTACTCGCTGGCATCTCGATTCCTGATCTCGAAACCAAATACGAAGGTTCAAACTACGGAACATTTAAAGCAGATGTCGCGGAAGCTATCATTTCGGAACTTGAACCGATTCAACAACGCTACTATGAATTGATTGATTCTGAAGAACTCGATCAGATTCTTGACGCTGGGCGTGACCGTGCTGAAGCCGTTGCTGCTAAAAAGATCGCGAAAATCGAGAAGGCAATGGGTTTACAACGGAAACGTGCTAAGGTAAAAAAATAAGTCTTCTTCCAAAAGAGATCGGAATGCTCCGATCTTTTTTGATATTTTCAAACAAAAAACTGCTTCCGAATTAAATCGGAAGCAGTTTTTATTTTGCTTATTTTCCTTCGATCGAAGCCCATTTGTACGAGAAGTCTGCGCCGAAGTTATGCTCGACGACACCTTTGACGTATGGTTTAACGAGGAATGCACGTCCACGCTGATAAACAGGTGAGATTGCTGCAGAGTCGAGAAGGATTTTCTCAGCTTCTTGCAATTCAGACCAACGTTTCGTTGCATCTGTTTGTGTTTGAGCATCTTTGATGAGTTTATCATACTCTTCATTTGACCACTTACCACGGTTGTATGGTCCGCCTGTGACGAAGAGATCGAGGAACGTCATTGGATCTTGGTAGTCAGGTCCCCAGCCCGCGAGCGAGAATTGGAAGTCCCCTTTATTTTCAAGATCAAGTTTGTTTTTGAATGGTTGTTGTTTGATTGTGACCTTCATACCTGGAAGGTTTTTCTCAAGTTCACCTTTCAAGAACTCACCGATTTTCTTCGAATCATCGCTATCATAGTTCAAGAGCTCAAGATCAACCGATTTTTGACCAATTTCTTTGAGACCCTCTTCCCAAAGTTTTTTCGCTTCGTCAGCATTGAATTCATTGAATCCAGGGTACTTGTCGCGGAAATCTTTTCCGTCAGCATCTTTCGCGAAATCTTTTGGTACGAGATAGTTCGCTGGAAGTGATCCGTTTGCGAGGATGACATCCGTGATCCCTTTTTTATCGTAACCCATGTCGATTGCGCGACGGATTTTTTCGTTATCAAGCGCTTTTACCTTCGTGTTGAGGTAGAGGTAGAAGATTGTTGATTCACCTTTTGTTTTGAATTCTTTATTATCTTTGAACTGGGCAACGAACTCAGATGTTAAACCTGTGCGATCGATATCACCTTTTTCGTACAAGTTAACGCCTGTCGCTGTCTCTTTAACGACCTTAACGTTGATCGTTTTAAGTTTAACGGCATCTTTATCCCAGTAGTTATCGTTTTTGACCATTTTCCAGCCTTGCTCACGTGTCCACTCTGTTAATTTGAATGGTCCGTTATAGAGCGACTTGTCTGCAGTCGAACCGAAGTCTTTCCCGATCTTCTTCGAGAGTTCTTCTGATTTCGGCATGAATGGACCGAATCCAGTGAGTCCGAGGAAGTAATCTGCAGGTGCTTTTAACTTAACTTCGAACGTTTTGTCGTCGATTGCTTTGACGCCGACAGCATCACGCTCGCCTTTTTTCGTATTGTACTCTTCTGCACCTTCGATGTTGTAGAAGACGTATGCATACTGTGAAGCGTTCTCCGGGTTGAGAACTTCTTTCCATGCATATTCGAAGTCTTTAGCTGTGATTGGAGTACCGTCAGACCATTTCGCATCACGTAATTTGAACGTGTATGTTAATTTGTCATCTGAGACTGTATGACTTTCAGCGATACCTGGCGTTGGTTGCTGTTTGTCATCAAGACGGTAAAGACCTTCCATCGTGTTGTTCAACACGTTGAATGAAACCGAGTCTGTTGAAGTCGTCGGGTTAAGTGTCGGGATATCCGAACCTTCGATCAAGTTAAGTGTTTGATCACTAGATTTTTTGTCTGAACCTGTGTCGCCCGATTTGTCGCCTGAATCCGTTGTCGAACAAGCTGCGAGGAACGCACTTGATACGAGAGCTACCGATGTAGCTAAAGCAAAACTTTTCTTCTTCATGTTACGATGACCCCCCTAGGTTTCTAAAAATGATACTGTCAGGTTTTTGACCGAAAAAAAAAGAATTACTATATTCGAATCAAACCCTTCGTTACAAATAGTTTACAATGTTCTGATAATTTTGCAAACCTTTTATCCGATTTTTCTAAATATTTTTTCAAAAAAGACTGGGACCTCACGAAAAAATGGTCCCAGCTCAGTGATTATTTTAGAATTTTCATTGCACGAAGTAGGTATTCCGGTCCATAAATCGGTACTTCGATTCCTTGAATCGTATCAGAAACATATAATTTCTCTGTCGTCTGATACAAAGGAACGATGACGGCATCTTGATTGATCAACTGCCTTTCAGCTTGATGATACAATGCTTGTTTTTTCTTCATATCTCGTACCTGCCGTGCTTTTTCGATCAGTTGATCGTACGTGTCGGATTGATAGTTTACGGAATTCAACGGATTATCTGAGACGAACTGGTTTAAATATGCAAGTGGACCTGGATAATCCGGCATCCATCCCGTTAACGTCATCGCATACTGCGCTGACTGTTCTTTATCGATCTTCTCTTCAATCGCAACTGGTTTAAGAACGATATCAATATCAGGCAACTGTCTCTCAAGATACGTCTCGAGTTGTTGACCAATCCGCTTCGCCAGTGGGTCCTCGAAGTTAAGCATCTCGATTCGTTGTTTCTTCTGTAGTTTACCGTTTTCTTTTTTTACTTGTATCGGTTCTGTCATTAATACGTTCGTATCTGTGACGACGAATCGATTCGTCGGAATGCCTGCATATCCTAAAGGAAGTTGAACGGACTCTTTTTCCATCAAGGCGTAAGCAATCCGTTTTCGGAGTGTCTTTTCGCGGAAGGCTTCATTTTTTTGATTAAATGCGATATAAAAGACACCGCTCCGCTTTTTTTGATAGGTTGGGCGAGAGACTTGATCTTCTTGTGTCTCAACACTCTCTTGTAACGGAAGAATCGCTGCTTTACTGTTCTCATACGTACTCCATTGCGTCTGATGATCAGAGATGATGCGGCTTTTAACTTCCTCGACTGTAACAACATTTTGTTGATGATACTGGTTGTTTTTCTTAAGCCTATATCCGTTTTCAGACATCTGCTCTAAAGTAAACGCACCATTACCAGTGAGCTCCTGCCACTTCTTGGATTCCGGTTGTGGATAAAAGACAGACATCGCGAGTAATTCTTTTAGATTCGAAACCGGCTGATTCAGCGTGATGACGAGTCGATCGCGTCCTTTGGCTTTAACACCTAGACGCTCTGGCTTCATTTTCCCGTCATTGACGGCACGTCCATTTTCAAACACTTCAAATAAAAAACCATAAGGAGAATTCGTTTTATTGGCTGCGACACGTCGAAAACTATCGACAAAGTCTTGTGCTGTAATCGCCTGACCCTGCGCATTTTTTGTTTGTTTGAGTTGAATTGCATACGTCAGACGATCTTTTGAGACTGACATATCCTGTGCTAATCCTCTACGGACGGATGTCCCAGAAGTAAAGACATATAATCCTTCATACAGTTGTGCCAATAGCGTCTGAGAACGGCTATCCGTCGCTAACGCAATATCGGATGTCTTCGGAAGTGATGATTCAATTAATTCAACCTTCACTGCTTGTGACTCCTGATCTGTTTTCGTTTTTTGAGATGATGATAGACGGTATATGAGCGTACCACTGAGACCAATCAATAAAAATAGGATCAGTATCATGATTGATGTTTTTCTTGTGATGTTAGTCATAAACGACTCCTTTCTGCGTCAAACACGCATTTCTTTATTGAATCAGAAAATCAGCAAAAAAGCGACCCCCTCGTTTTTCCAAGGGAATCGCTTAAGCTTAAGCTTCGTAACGTTTGAAGACGAGTGATGCGTTGTGTCCACCGAACCCAAGCGAATTGCTCAGGGCGTAATTCAATTCAACGCTCCGTGCACCTTCCGTCACGTAATCAAGATCACAGCCTTCACTCGGCTGTTTGAGATGAATCGTTGGGTGGACGGTTTGTTCTTGTAACGATTTGATCGTCGCAATCGCCTCGACGCCGCCTGCGCCACCAAGCAAGTGACCAATCATCGATTTCGTCGAGTTGACGACGAGTTGTTTTGCCTGTTCCCCGAAGACACTGTGGATCGCTTTGGTTTCAAGAATGTCGTTCATCGGTGTACTCGTTCCGTGTGCATTGATGTATCCGACTGCTTCTGGTGCGATGCCTGCATCTTGGATTGCCATCGCCATCGCACGCGCTCCACCGTCTCCATCTGGATCTGGAGCTGTGATGTGGTAGGCGTCAGCTGTTAATCCATACCCGCTGACTTCAGCATAGATTTTCGCCCCACGTGCGACCGCATGCTCGTACTCTTCAAGAATCAAGATGCCTGCCCCTTCTCCCATGACGAATCCATCACGTCCTTCGTCAAACGGACGGCTTGCTGTCTCAGGATCGTGATTCGTTGACATCGCTTTGTTGGAACAAAAACCAGCAAATGCTAAGTTCGTGATTGGCGCTTCCGCTCCACCAGCGATCATGACATCTGCATCACCCCGTTCGATGACACGAAGTGCTTCCCCGATGGCATTCGTTCCTGAAGCACATGCAGTGACAGAACAATTATTCGGTCCCTTGGCTCCGGTATAGATTGATACCTGACCGCTTGCCATGTTCGGAATCATCATCGGAATGAAGAACGGGCTGACACGACGATGTCCACGCTCAAAGTAAATTTTTGCTTGTTTCTCGATTGTCTCAACGCCACCGATTCCTGATCCAATCCACACACCTGCACGTTCAGCAATCGACTTGATGTCGATTCCAGCATCTTGGACAGCTTCCATGCTTGCAACGAGTGAGTAATGAACGAATCGATCCATCTTACGTGCTTCTTTTGCCTCGATGAATTCTGTCACATCGAAGTTCTGCAATTCGCCAGTGACCTTCGTCGGATACTCATCGATATCGAGACGTTCCATCGGACGAATCCCGTTCGTTCCTTCTTTTAATGCTTCCCAGAATGTATTGGCATCGTTCCCGATTGGTGTCAGTGCTCCGATTCCTGTGACTACAACGCGTTTTCTCATCATCTTATGTGTTCTCTCCTTTAGTCCAAGTAATGTATGCTGCTCCCCAAGTCAATCCGGCACCGAATCCAGCAAGTACGAGCTTCGTACCAGGTGTCAGGCGTCCTTGTTGACGTGCTTCTTCGAGCGCGAGTGGGATTGAAGCAGCAGATGTATTCGCATGCTCATCGATGGTGACGATGACTTTCTCTTGCGGTATGTGCAGTCGTTCGCACGCTGCATCAATGATGCGTAGGTTTGCTTGGTGCGGAATCAAGATATCGATGTCTTCGAGCGTACTATCCGCTTTTTGAATGACTTTTTCAACGATTTCCGGTAATTTGCGAACAGCGAACTTAAAGACTTCACGACCATTCATCTCGATCGGTCCATCGATGTCCTTAAATAATAAATGTGCTCCGCGTCCATCTGTTCCAAGTTCAAAGGCATTAAGACCCGCTTGCTCAGTTGGTCCGATGACGACTGCCCCTGCACCGTCTCCAAATAAGATGGCAGTTGACCGGTCTGACCAGTCGACGATACTCGACATTTTTTCAGCACCGATGACGAGCGCATGTTTTCCTTCGACTGTTGCTAACATGCTAGCAGCTGTTTGTAATGCAAAGATGAAACCACTACATGCCGCACTAATATCGAATGCAGTCGCTCCGCGTGCTCCAAGACGCTCTTGAACGATACAGGCAGTAGAAGGAAATGCTCGTCCTGTTGCCGTTCCGACGACGATCAACCCGATGTCCTCTACTGTCAATCCAGCATCATCAAGCGCTTTCTGAGCAGCTTCTGTCGCTAAGTCAGTGACATCCACATCATCGGCTGCAATCCGTCGTGCCCCGATTCCTGTCCGTGTCCGAATCCATTCATCACTCGTATCGAGCGTCGTTGCTAATTCATCATTCGTCACGCGGCGTGACGGCAAAGACGTTCCTAATCCTACAATCCCGATCTTCATAAGGCATCCCCTTTTATTATTAGTATCTGGTACTAATATAAAGCGTTAATTTGCTTTTGTCAAAGAAAAAAGGAAGAGCATGGTCTCCCGTGCCCTTCCCCATACCTCATTCTGCTAACGTCCGTACGACTTCCATGACCATTTTAGCGGAATTGATTGACGCAATCTCGAGGAACTCATCAAACGAGAGTGACGCTTCTTCATTGGCGCTATCTGAAATCGAACGCGTTACGACGAACGGAACACCGAACTGATGACAGACTTGTGCGATTGGTGCTGCTTCCATCTCGACGGCTGCGACTTCTGGGAAGTGCGCCTTGATTTGAGCAGAGCGCTCTGAATCGTGGATGAACGAATCACCTGTCGCAATCAATCCATGAACGACGCGAATTGCATCCATCCGCTCGATGACGGCTTCTGCTGTCGCAACAAGCTTCGGATCTGCTTGATAGGCAGCTGGCATTCCAGGTACCTGTCCATATTCGTATCCAAATGCCGTCACGTCGACGTCGTGATGTCGCACTTCTGTTGAGACGACGACATCCCCGACCGTTAAGCCTTCCTTGAATCCACCTGCTGAGCCCGTATTGATGACAGCACTTGGTTTGTAGTGGTCCAGCAATAATGTCGTCCCGATCGCAGCGTTCACTTTCCCGATTCCTGACTTCAAGATGACGACAGGAACGCTATTTAAAAGACCTTCGTAAAAATGATAGTTTGCGATGACTGTATCTTTACGTTCTGATAACTCATTACGCAATAAGTTGACTTCCTCTTCCATTGCGCCGATGATTGCGATTGGCATAATTCATTCCTCCATCAAACAGAAAGCCGGATTGCTCCGGCTCCTGTGTTCTTTATTTGATCGATGTAATTTTTACTGCGTATTCGCCGCCTGGTGCTGGTACAGAGACTTGATCTCCGACTTGGTGCCCCATTAAACTTTTCGCGATTGGTGATTCGTTCGAGATTTTACCCGTGAACGGATCTGCTTCGGCACTACCGACGATCGTGTACGTATCTTCTTCGTTATCTTCGACACTTAAGAAAGTGACTGTCGTTCCGATACTGACGACCGAGATATCCTTCTCTTCTTCTGAGATGATGGCAACATTACGAAGCATCTCTTCAAGTTGAGCGATCCGGCCTTCGACCATCGCTTGCTCTTCTTTTGCTGAATCGTACTCTGCGTTCTCTGAAAGGTCACCGAACGAACGGGCGATCTTGATGTTCTCGACGACTTCTTTCCGGCGGACTGACTTCAATTCATTCAATTCATTTTCAATGTTCGCTTTACCTTCAAGCGTCATGTAGTATTGCTTTTCTGCCATTTTTGTCACGCTCCTTTTTATTCCACTAGTATAGTATATTCACATCTTTTTTGGAATCAATATCCTCTTTGATCGAGTGCTGAACGATAATCAAGAATCGCTCGAATCTTCGTCACGAGTAAATCGATAGCGACATGATTCTCGCCGCCTTCCGGTACGATGATGTCCGCATACCGTTTTGTTGGTTCACAGAACTGCAGATGCATCGGACGAACGACGTTCGTGTACTGCTCAACGACTGAGTCGATCGAGCGTCCACGTTCGTTAATATCACGTTGCATCCGACGAAGAATGCGAACGTCCGCATCCGTATCGACGAACACCTTGATATCCATTAGTTCCCGTAACCGTTCGTCTTCAAGCGCTAAAATTCCTTCTACGATGATGACATCGCGTGGTTCGAGACGAATCGTTTCTTGTGCCCGTGTGTGGGCGACATAATCATATACCGGTTTTTCAACGGCAATGTTTTCACGGAGCGACTGAATGTGCTCGATCAACAGACCATTATCAAAAGCGAACGGGTGATCATAGTTTGTCTGATACCGCTCCTCCATTGATAAATTACTTTGATCTTTATAATACGCGTCCTGCTCAATCATGACGATTGATTCACTTGGGAACGCATCGACGAGTGAACGCGCCACCGTCGTCTTCCCTGAACCCGTTCCGCCCGCTACGCCAATTACTACCGGTTTTTGCATGTCATTCGTTCCTCCATCATTTCGACTTTTTCCGACTGACGGATACACCGTCACCGAGCGGAAAAATCGTCGTATCGTATTGTTCTTGTTCCATCATCCAGACCGTGAATTCCTTGACGAGACGCACGAGTCGACGTCTTCTTCGATCGAATGTCTTCGGATCAGACTCGAGGACATCTCCGTGTAAGAAGAGATTATCCGTATAGAGCACGCCGCCCTCAGGAATGAGTCGCCCATATCCTGCAAAGAATTTTTTATACTGTCCTTTAGCGGCATCAATGAAGACCGCATCGAACTGGTCTTCAAGCGTTTCGGCTAATTCTACTGCATCACCGAAAATGATGTCAATCCGGTCCGCCACATCTGACCGGGCGATGAAGGTTTTTGCTTCTTCATACCGCTTCGCATTTCGTTCAATCGTCGTAATCCGCGCATCGGGTAGCGCACGCGCCATCCGAATCGCACTATATCCGATTGCGGTTCCGACTTCTAGAATGCGCTTCGGTTGTTGTAACCGCAGGAGCGATAACAAGACTTCGGAACCGGTCAGTTCGATGATTGGTATATGATTTTCTTCCGCATAACGCTCCATTTCTTCTAACAGAGCATCTCGAGGATGAATCATTGATTCGACATAGGTCGTGAAATCATTCACGCCATTCACTCCCTCTTCCGCATAAACAGGTTGACTTGAAGCGAACTTCCCGCTTCAACCCAACCCGTTGCTCATTGCTCTTTACTCGCTTCGTATTCGACCCATTCCGGCTTATACTTAACGACGTTTCGTTGATGTTCTTCATATGTCTCTTCGTATAGAATCTGTCCTCGTGGATATTTATCACTTGGTGGACGGGCGAAGAAATAGACATATTTCGTTTTATTCGGATTTAACACGGCAAGTACCGAATCCTTACTGACCGTTGAAATCGGACCGATCGGAATGCCTTCGTACTTATACGTATTGTATTTCGAATTATTCTCGAGATCCTTCAGCGTCGTTAAGGCCGTATTTTCACCTGTGCCATACCAAACCGTTGGATCCGACTGTAACTTCATGCCGTCATCCAATCGATTTTTGAAGACACCAGCGATTTCACGACGATCATCTGGTGTCGCCGCTTCACGCTCGACCATGGAACCGAGACTGAGTACTTCATGGAAGGTCATGCCTGATTTTTGAATGGCATCCTCATTCTCATCGTAGACTTTTTCTGTTTCATCGAGCATCGTCTCGACGATTTGATCAATACTTTTTCCTTTATCAAACTCATACGTTGCTGGGAAGAGGTATCCTTCAAGTGCATACAGAACGCCATTCTTCTTCACTTCATCCGTCAACATAGGATATTTTTCAATCATGCTGTCGATGAATGTCGCATCCGTCAATTCTTTGCGGACTGTTTCTTCTTTGAAGTTCGTTGCTTTCGCGATCAAAGCGATTTGACGATCCATCGTGATACCTTCAGGTAACGTGATTTTCACATCTGCTGCCTTCATGACCGTTCCCGTCTTTAATTCATTGATGATTTCATCCGGGGACATGGCTTGTGACAGTGTATACGTACCCGCCTGGAATGACGATTCATTCTTGTAACGGACGTAGTAACGGAAAATCGTCTCGTTTGCAATCAAGTCTTTTTCCTTTAGTAAAGAAGCAATCGAACTCGTCCCTGCTCCTAAAGGAATTTCGACTTTGACGGATTTCGTCGCTGTTTCATCGACTGGTTCAAGCGCATTTTTCAAAAAGACATAGACGACCGCACTGGCAACTAGAAAAATCGTCAACAATACAGAAAGGATGATTAGCGTAATCCGGCGTGATGTCCGGCGTCGCCTTTTTTCGATTTCAGCATTTTGCTTCCATTCGTTCTCCATCGGTTCCTCCTTCTTCTCTTAAAACAAGGTGACATCGTAAGAGAAAGTCTCTTACGACGTCACCTGTCATGAGTCGGGTTAGTCTAACTGGTCTTCGAGCGTGTTAAAGACTTCTTCGATTTCATCCCAAGTCGCTGTATCGTCTTCATCGATTGGTACGAGGTTGAAGTCGTTGTCTCCATCACCGTATTCGTCGAGTTCGTAAACGAAGATGTCGACTTCTTCTGCTTCGTCATAGTCTGCTCCGATTGGCTCGAGGAAGATGTATGTCTTGCTCGAACGTGGGCTTTCATAACGCAGACGTTCTACGAATTCGAAATCATTTCCTTCGCCGTCCGGAATTACGTAACGTGTTGGTTCATTCTGTTGCATCAGTGATCCGCTCCTTTAACGCAAGCTCGAGTTCATCCCAAGTTTGCTCATCATTTTCATCGATCAGGCTCAATTCGAAATCATCTTCGCCTTCTCCATATTCATCGATCTCACAGATGATCAGATCATCTGCTCCTTCGTCAGGGTTACCGATCATTTCAAGAAACAGATAGGTTTTTCCTGTACGTTCACTCGAGTAACGGTACCATTCTTCGAAAAGATGTTCGCCGCCCTCTTCATCTGGAAAGAGATACTGACGTTTTTCTTCAGCCATCGGTTTCTCCCCCTTCATCGGTTCGTCCGATCCAAGTACGATTGCAGGATCATGACGGCAGCCATCTTATCGATGACTTGTTTACGCTTTTTACGGCTGACATCGGCATCGATCAGCATCCGTTCTGCTTGCATCGTCGTCAACCGTTCATCCATGAAGACGACTTCAAGCCCGGTATGCTGTTCGATTTCCTTCGCAAAAGCTTCACTTGCTTCTGCGCGGGGACCGATGGAACCGTTCATGTTTTTCGGAAGACCAATGACTAGGATTTCGACATTGTATGTCTTCATGATGACATCGAGCCGTTTGAAGGCTTCTGGGTAATCCGGTTCCGTCCACTTGACCGTCTCGACGCCTTGCGCCGTCCAGCCCATCAAGTCACTGACCGCTACCCCGATCGTCTTCGAACCGACATCTAGTCCCATTGCACGTTTCATTTTGAATTTCCACTCTCCGCCAAATAAGATTTCACGAGTTCTTCGAGCAATTCGTCGCGTTCAATCTTACGAATTAAATTACGTGCGTCATTATGACGAGGAATGTAAGCAGGATCTCCTGAAAGGAGATAGCCGACGATTTGGTTGATCGGATGATATCCTTTTTCTTCTAAAGCATGATAGACCGTCAACAACACATCACGTGTCGCTGCTTTGTTATCGTCTTCCGGAAAGTTGAATTTCATCGTTTGATCCATCTGACTCACGTTCATCACCTCTTTCATATACACTACGTTTCTATTATGCCAGTGATTGCACGTATTGTGAAGCGTACGCGAGTGCTTCTTCTAATTTCGACGCATCTTTTCCACCAGCTTGAGCCATGTCAGGGCGACCGCCACCGCCACCACCGCAGCGTGTTGCGACTTCCTTGATCAATTTACCAGCATGATAGCCTTGGTCGATTAAATCTTTTGAGACGCTTGCGACGAGATTGACTTTCTCACCTTGCGCACTTCCGAGAACGATGATTGCTGATCCGAGCGAGCTCTTCAACTCGTCCATCATACCGCGAAGAGCATCCATATCTGAGACGTCGACGCGTTTCGCAAGCACACGCACACCGTTGATTTCCTCAACATCGTCCTTCAATGAAGCAGCTTCGATGTTCGCAAGTTTTGCTTGCAACGATTCATTCGCCCGTTCCGTCTCACGGAGCTGTTGTTGCAGTGCTTCGATGCGAACAGGAACTTCTGTCGTCTTCGTCTTCAAGACAGCTGCTGCTTGTTCGAGTGTTTCCAAGTTTTGATTCATGACACGATATGCGCCTGCACCCGTTACCGCTTCGATTCGGCGTGTACCTGCACCGATCCCAGACTCTGAAACGATCTTGAACAAGCCGATTTCTGCTGTGTTCCCGACGTGGATACCGCCACACAACTCGATCGAGTATGTGCCTGCTGAGACGACACGGACCGTTTCACCGTATTTCTCACCGAACAATGCCATTGCGCCTTTTGCTTTTGCATCAGCGATGTTCATCTCTTCGATATCAACCGGTAGTGATGCCCAGATTGCTTGGTTGACGTCTTGTTCAATCTTCGTCAACTCTTCTTGTGTCACTGCACCGAAGTGTGAGAAGTCGAAACGAAGACGGTCTGGAGAAACGAGTGATCCCGCTTGATTGACGTGTGTTCCGAGCGTATCTTTCAATGCTTTATGAAGCAAGTGTGTTGCCGTATGGTTTTTCGTGACGGCTTTACGCTCTGCTGCTTCGACGTTTGCAACGACGTCTGCAGCTTCCGTTGCGATCCCTGTACGAACGATGACCGTATGCAAGTTTTGACCGTTTGGTGCTTTTTGAACATCTTTGACATCAAGAACAAAGTCTTTGCCTTCGATTGTTCCTGTATCCGCGACTTCACCACCACTTTCAGCGTAGAACGGCGTGATGTCGAGAATGACTTGTGCTTCTTCACCAGCAGCGACTTCTGTGACTCGTTCTCCATCATGCAACAATGCGATGATTTTCGCATCCGCCTTAAGGTCGGTATAGCCGACGAACGTACTTTTATCTTTTAGCGTCGAGAGGACTTCCGATTGCTGTTGCATCGAACCACTCTCTTCACGCGCTGCACGTGCCCGCTGACGTTGTGCATCCATCGCTAGTTTGAAGCCTTCTTCATCGACAGACATCTGATGATCTTCCGCATACTCGACTGTCAATTCGAGTGGGAAACCATACGTGTCATACAGACGGAACGCATCTTCACCACTGATGACATGCTCACCGTTTGCCTTAGACGTCTGAGCGACCGTGTTCAAGATTGCAAGACCGTCATGAAGTGTCTCGTGGAAACGTTCTTCTTCGTTTTTGATGACACGTTTGATGAAGTCTGCTTTTTCTGGAACTTGTGGGTAGAAGTCGACCATGACATCCCCGACCGTATCGACGAGTTCATACATGAACGGACGTTCGATTCCAAGCATCTTCGCATAACGAACCGCACGGCGTAGTAAACGACGAAGGACATATCCACGACCTTCATTCGAAGGAAGCGCACCATCACCAATTGCGAATGATACGGTACGGATGTGGTCTGCGATGACTTTAAATGCTACATCGAGTTTTGAATCATCACGGTAGATTTTACCGCTGATCTCTTCTGTTTTGTGAATGATCGGCATGAACAGATCCGTATCGAAGTTCGTCGGCACGTCCTGCATGACACATGCCATCCGTTCGAGTCCCATTCCTGTATCGATGTTTTTACGCGGAAGTTCCGTGTAGTTGCCGTGTCCATCGTGGTTATACTGACTGAAGACGATATTCCAGATCTCGAGATAGCGTTCGTTTTCGCCACCTGGGTAGAGTTCTGAATCGTTCGGATCGTCTCCAAAAGCAGGTCCACGGTCGAAGAAGATTTCCGTGTTCGGACCAGATGGACCTTCACCGATTTCCCAGAAGTTATCTTCAAGTGGAATGATCCGCTCAGCCGGTACACCGAGTTCAAGCCAGATTTGACGTGCTGCGTCATCTTCCGGGTGAATCGTGACCGAGAGACGTTCCGGGTCAAGACCGTACCAGTCATCACTCGTCAAGAGTTCCCAGCCCCATTTGATTGCATCTTCACGGAAGTAATCACCGACAGAGAAGTTTCCGAGCATCTCGAAGAACGTATGGTGACGTGCTGTTTTCCCGACGTTTTCGATATCGTTCGTCCGGATTGATTTTTGTGCGTTGACGATACGTGGATTATCAGGAATGACACGACCATCGAAATACTTCTTGAGTGTCGCAACCCCTGAGTTGATCCACAAGAGCGATGGATCCTCGACCGGTACGAGTGAAGCACTCGGTTCGATCGCATGCCCTTTGCTTTGGAAGAAATCAAGATACATCTGACGGATTTGTGCACCCGTTAATGGTTTTAGAGCTTTCATGAACAGTTACCCCCATTGGTTTTATTTGGACGCAAAAAAGCGATGCCTTCATCCCTGAAAAGGGACGAAAGCATCGCTTCCGTGGTACCACCCTCGTTCGTAAGCAATCCATTGCTTACCTCGAACATCTGATAACGGGGATGACCCGCAGGTGTTTACACCCGACTCCGGAAGGAGCTTCAAAGGAACTCGAGAAAGTGATTGCAGCAGACTCACTTCTCTCTGGACTCGAGTTTTCCTTTTACTTATCTTCCATCAACGTGTTACGTCCATTCATCTATCGTGATTATTACCTATCGCACAGCATCCGTCAAGTCTTTGTCACCCCACCGAGTCGTTCAATCAATCGTGTTCGGCGCCGTGGCTCCTCTTCTTGCGACGCTTTATGAAACGCTCGTGGGTCGCCGAACAATAATAAACTCGACTTCGCACGGGTGACCGCCGTATAAATCAAGTTTCGGGAATGCTTGAATGCTCCCGTGAAATAGACCGGCATCAAGACGATCGGAAACTCGGACCCTTGTGCCTTATGAATCGTAATCGCGTAGGCATGCGTGAATTGATCCCAGTCACTCCGGTTGTACTCGACTTCCGTCTGGTCGAAGCGGGCGATGATCTTATCCACCTTGTCGACGTTTTCTTTGGCGAAGAAAATATTGACGATTTCGCCGATATCTCCGTTATAGACGTTCTCTTCCGCATTGTTGACGAGCTGAAGAATCTTGTCCCCGGTTCGGTAAATCCGGGTGCCTTGTTTGACTTCGCGTTTTTTCGGTTCCTCCGGATTGTAGACGCGTTGCAAGGCGACATTCAGTTCGTCGATTCCCACCTGACCACGGTAAGTCGGTGCCAGAACCTGAACATCGAATTTCGAATACCCTTTTGCAAGTGCTTTTTCCGCGAAGGCTGAGATGCCGCGTAACGTCTCTTGCGGAGACGCGGTGTAAAAGCGACGATCCGCAAGTGGTGATAACAAATCAGCTGACGTCGTCCGGTTCTTCAAATCGTGCGCGAGCCGTAAAATCGAAGAATCTTCCGCTTGGCGATGGACGACGTTCAAACGAACGACGGGAATCCCTTCCGTATCCATCAAATCTGCCAGCACTTGCCCTGGACCAACGGATGGTAACTGATCGCGGTCACCGACGAACAAGATTTTCATACCGTTCGGCACAGCACGGAGCAGACTCGATAACAAGTAGATATCAATCATCGACGACTCATCGATGATCAGTACTTTCCCCGTGATCGGCTGATCTTCATTTAGCTGAAAGTTCGTTCCGTCATACTTCAATAGACGATGAATCGTCATCGCTGGGACGTCCGTTGCTTCCGATAGACGTTTAGCGGCGCGTCCGGTCGGTGCGACAAGAACGTACGGATAGACATCCCCCGTCTTGACGCGACTTTTCTCAAGCGGCCAATCATGAATTTCTTGCAGGGCATGTAAAATTCCCTTGATGACAGTCGTCTTACCGGTACCGGGTCCACCGGTCAGGACCATCAGCGGTGCTTTGACCGCTAACTCGATCGCTTCCCGCTGTTGCGCCGCATATTCCATGCCAAACTGTTCTTCGAGGTGCCCGATTGCTTCAAGGATCGTCGCGACATCGACTTCCTGTTCGGCACCGTTCGCCATGACCCGCGCGAGTTCCTTCGCCGCCCGAACTTCGGCATAAAAGATCGTCGGTAAATACAGACAGCCTTCTTCGAGCTTGACCTTATCTTCAGCGAGCAACAGTTCAATCGCTTGTTCTAGCCGTTCCCCTGGGTCTTCACCAAGCAACCGGGGCGCCCGTTGCAATAGCGAGTCGACTGTCGCAAAGGCATGTCCCTCTCCTGCTTCTTGTTCTAATATGTGCATGATCGAAGCAGCGACGCGCTCCGGGTGTAATCCGACGAGTCCAAGATGTGATGCGATATGATCGGCTGTCTTAAAACCAATCCCATTCACTTCATACATCAAGGAATATGGATTCTCTCGTATTCGCGCCATGGCGTCCCCTTCGTAAGCAGCATAAATCTTTGCCGCTAGCTTCGGTGTGACATCAAACGGTGCTAAGAACAGCATCAACTGATCGACACCGTATAACGTGGCGAGTCGACTCAAGATGATGTCAGCTTGTTTTTGTTTTAACCCAGGCACCTGATTCAGTACCCGTTCATCTTTCAAAATGAGATCCACTGCCTCTTCTCCGAGAGCATCGACGATATTTTTCGCTGTCTTCGGACCAATGCCGGTGAACGAACCATTCGTCAAGAAGCGGATCGTCGCATGTTTTGTCATCGGAACCGATCGTCGAATCAGCTCCGCCTTCAGTTGTTTTCCGAACCGGGGATGATCGACGAGACGTCCGAATGCTTGATACGTTCCTCCGAGTTCGATCCCAACCCCAGTACCCGTGATGACGAGCTCGGTTTCTTTCAGTTCAAAGTTCTTTTCTTTGACGGCGACCAATACAATGGAGTGTGCTTCTTCTTCAGAAGAAAAGAGCACACGTTTGACGCGCCCGACGACTTGATGGGGGTGCTCCATCACTCCACCTTCTTTCTCTCTTTTTCATTCGCTGCTTTCATCATAGCATTCGTTTACCGGATTTTAAATCAGGGAAAGATACCCTGAAACATTTCGTTAAGAGGAGGAGTTTAAGGATGGCACGTTTACCGATTGCAGGATTGTGTGAATTAGTACTTGAAGTCGAGGATATGGATCGTGCGGTCGGCTTTTGGAATGGGACACTAGGCATTCCAGTCGTCGAGCAATGGGCTCCTGAGGACGCTGAACCGAGCAAAGAACAATCTAAGCAAGATGGGGTTTGGGCAACGTGGCTCTACATTGGCGGTAACACTCGACTCGGTCTGTGGCTGAAACGGGACTTTACGATGGAAGAACGGACCGTCAAACACTTACCAGTGTCCGAATGGGACACGTTGTACGATGAAGGTGGTGTCCATGTCCACTGTGCTTTCTACGTTGAGAAGGACGAGTTCCAGCAAGCTTTGAATCAATTGCGGGAAGCATCGATCACCGTGAAGCTCAGAGAATGGGACGAACAGGAGACCTCGAATCAAAAAGAGCATTCTGCTTATTTCAAGGATACGGAAAATAACGTCATCGAACTGTACACGAAAAACATGGATGAAGCCTATGAAGACTTTTCCGGTCCACCACTTCGTGTCATCCGTGAAGTTGGGAATTAAATAGCATAAAAAAGACGACTCCAGGCGGAATCGTCTTTTTTATATCAGTCTGCTTGTTTTAATAACGCATCCATCTTCGCTTTCGCGTCCCGCGCAAGGGCGTGTTCCGGCTGGTAGGCAAGAACGGCTTCGAGTTCTGCATAACAGGCTTCCTGTTGACCGAGGAAAGCAAGAGCAATCGCATAATTGTATCGTGCATCCGTATGCGTTTCGTCAAGCATCAAGACGTGCTCGAACATCTCGACCGCTTCTTCCAACTTCTCGTTTTGCGCTAAGGCAAGTCCGTATTGGAATGCGATCTCGATATCGACACCGTTTAGTTCTGACGCACGCTGTAAACGGGGCAACCCGCGGACTGGATCACCGAGTTTTTGATACGTCATCCCAAGCATGAAATGGAGATCCGCGTCGTCAAGTCCATATAATAACGCTGCCCGCAATGATTCCTCTGCTTCGACGAGTTGATCGGCAGCAAAGAACAGCGCCCCTTTTGCATAATAGGCACTCGCAAACGTATTATCAATCATCAGTGCCCGATCATAAAAACGAAGGGCACGATCAGCGTCGTTCATCGATTGGAGTAATGTTCCAAGATTGACGTACGCTGTCGGATCTTTTGGATTTTCTTCGATCGCGTCGTTAAACGCTTGCGCTGCTAATTCATAATTTCCAGCTTCTAGATGCCGGAATCCTACTTCATTATAGTTCATCTTCTTTTGCTCCTTACGCTAGATAAGCGAGGCGTTCGCCTGCTTTATAGGCTGCATCGATCGTCGCACCACCGAGACAGATGTCTCCATCATAGAACACGACCGCTTGTCCTGGTGTGATTGCTCGTTGACGCTCATCAAACGAGACATCGAGTCCATCTTCGAGGACACGAACCGTGACGGCTGTATCTTGTTGACGGTAACGGAATTTCGCCGTACAACGGAATGTCTCACCGACCGGACGCTCAGATGTCCAGCTGACATCTGAAGCAAGTAATCCTTCCGAATACAACAATTCGTTATGGAATCCTTGATCGACATATAGGATGTTCTCCTCTAAATTTTTCCCGACGACGAACCAAGGCTCTCCATCGCCACCGATACCGAGTCCATGACGTTGCCCCATCGTATAGTACATCAATCCATCGTGACGTCCCATGACGTTGCCGTCAAGTGTCCGCATCTCACCGGGTTGCGCCGGCAGATATTGACCGAGGAACTGTTTGAAATTCCGCTCGCCAATGAAGCAAATACCTGTCGAGTCTTTTTTCTTCGCCGTTGCGAGGTTCGCTTCTTCTGCGATCCGGCGCACTTCTGATTTTTCCATGTGCCCGATCGGGAACATCGCCTTCGCGATTTGCTCTTGCGACAATTGATTCAAGAAATATGTTTGATCCTTGTTTGCATCAACGCCACGAAGCAATTTGTGTTCTCCATCCTCATAGACGGCACGCGCATAGTGCCCTGTCGCGACGAAATCGGCACCAAGACGCATCGCGTGATCGAGGAAGGCTTTGAACTTGATTTCCTTGTTACACATGACGTCTGGATTCGGTGTCCGACCGAGTTTATATTCATCGAGGAAGTACGTGAAGACCTTATCCCAGTACTCTTTCTCGAAATTGACTGCATAGTACGGAATGCCGATTTGATTGGCTACCGCGATGACGTCTTCATAATCTTCCGTCGCCGTACAAAAGCCGTTCTCATCCGTGTCATCCCAGTTTTTCATGAAGATTCCGATGACGTTATAGCCTTGCTCTTTTAATAAGTGAGCGGTCACAGAAGAATCGACACCGCCCGACATCCCAACGACGACTGTCGTTTCACTCGGGGCTTTCGCTCGTGTATTCATTTATTTCACCTCTTAGTTAATTCTGAAACGATTTTACGACATCTTGCAAGGCTTGTGCGAGTAGTTCGACTTGCGCGAGCTCATTTCCGTGACCAAAACTGATTCGGACCGATGCTCGTGTCCGTTCATCTTCGCCATACATCGCCGATAAGACATGCGAAGGTTCGACGGATCCTGCCGTACATGCACTCCCGCTCGATACGGCCATCTGGCGCATATCGAGCATGATCAAGAACGGTTCGATCTCAATCTGCGGGAAGTAAAGATTGAGGACATTCGGTAATCCTTCAACGCCGTTGACTTCGTACGTGACGCTACTTTCATCCAATCGCGTCAGCAAAACGCTGCGCAGTTGTTTGATGTGGTCCTGTTGTTGATCACGCTCTGCGATCATCAGTTCGAGCGCTTTCGCTAAACCGACGATTCCCGGTACGTTCTCTGTACCAGCACGACGCTTGCGTTCCTGTTCTCCTCCGAACGTTTGAGGAGCTAACTTCACACCAGTCCGTACATACAACAATCCGATTCCTTTTGGACCATTGATTTTATGACCAGACGCGGATAAGAGATCGACCTGTAACGCTTCGACATCGATTGCTTGTTTCCCGAACACTTGCACCGCG
Source organism: Exiguobacterium sp. s78 (assembly GCF_018618985.1). NCBI lineage: Bacteria > Bacillati > Bacillota > Bacilli > Caryophanales > Exiguobacterium > Exiguobacterium sp. s78. Next base: position 729,183 of record NZ_JACSNB010000001.1, on the reverse strand, counting down.
TCCGTATGGAACAAAATACCGCGTTCTCGTAAAAATTGACCGAATGCCGCAATCGGCTGAATCGTTCCAACTTCATTGTTGCCGAACATGATCGAGACGAGTGTCGTATCTTCCCGTACCGCTTCTTGCAAAGCAGCCATTGAGACGACACCTGTATCTGGAACATCGAGATACGTGACGTCATAGCCTTGTTTTTCGAGCTCTTCGAACGCATGTAATACAGCATGGTGCTCAAACCGTGTCGTAATGAGATGACGCCCTTTTTCACGCGCCGCCTCAGCCGCACCGAAAATCGCATAATTATCCGATTCCGTTCCACCACTCGTAAAAATCAGTTCGGTTGGTTTCGCATTCAATTCTTGTGCGATCTGCCGGCGTGCTTTGTCAATTGCTGCACGAGCAGACCGACCAGCCGCGTGGACACTCGATGGGTTGCCGTACTGTTCGAGCAAATAAGGCGTCATCGCCTCAAGGACTTCCGGACGCATCGGCGTCGTCGCCGAATGGTCAAAGTAATTCATTCGTTTTCACCTCTCAAATATAGAACATGTATCCTGTATCTTCTTCTTCCGCTAAGTCTTGTAGCGTTGTTGAATCGAGTACTTGATCGACTGCTTGCTGGATTTTATCCCAAAGTTTGCGCTTCGTGACCTCGTCACACGCATCGCCTTCGACGACCACGAGTGGTCCTTCAAGCAGACGGATGATTTCACCCGCTGTGATGTTTTGTGCTTCACGACCGAGCTTATACCCGCCGTAAGCACCACGGACACTTTTGACGAGACCTCCATTACGAAGGGGGGCAATCAACTGTTCAAGATAATGCTCAGATAGGTCATACATCTGCGCGATTTTTTTTAAGGATAATGGTTTAGATTCAGCTTCTTTCGCGAGTGCGATCATGATCGTCAGACCATATCGCCCTTTCGTCGAGATTTTCATCATGCGAAGGATCATCCTTTCTAGTATAGTAGTAGCTAAAAGTGGAAGGAGCGTATGTGTATGGCACATTTATTTGAATCCCAGTCACCTGCCGGACCGCTCGCAAATCGAATGCGTCCGCAGAATCTGGATGAAATCGTCGGACAACGCCATCTGATCGGAGAGACGACACTCCTGCGGCGTGCCATCTTAGCTGACCGTCTCGGAACCGTCATTTTTTACGGTCCACCCGGAACCGGTAAGACGACGCTCGCGCGTGTCATCTCCAGTTATACGAAATCAGCGTTCGAGCAATTGAACGCGGTCACAGCGAAACTGGAACAATTACGGGAAATTCTAAAAGCGGCCGAAGCCCGTCTTCAGTTCGATGATCAAAAAACGATTCTCTTTCTCGATGAGATCCATCGATTCAATAAGATGCAACAAGACGCCCTACTCCCGGCGCTTGAAGCAGGTACGATCACGTTGATCGGAGCGACGACTGAAAATCCGAGTTTTGAGGTCAATGCCGCTCTGTTATCGCGGGCAACGGTTTTCCGTTTCGAGCCCCCGACAGCAGACGATTTACGAATCGTCCTCGATCGAACCTTAAAGGACGAAGAGCGTGGTCTTGGCAAATATCCGATCACGATCACGGATGACGCGATCGATCATTACGTTAAGTTGTCAGACGGTGATTACCGGGCATTATTGAATGCGCTTGAACTTGCCGTCTTAACGACACCGGAAATCGATGGTCAGATCACGATCGATCTCGCTGTCGCCGAGGAATCGATTCAACAAAAAGCATTGAAGTACGATAAGGACGGCGATCGGCATTATGATGTCATCTCCGCCTTCATCAAATCGATTCGGGGTTCCGATCCCGACGCTGCGCTCTACTGGCTCGCTGTCATGATTGAAGCGGGCGAAAGTCCGCGCTTCATCGTACGGCGTCTCTACGTCCATGCGGCAGAAGACATCGGTCTGTCTGATCCGCAAGCGTTATTGATGGTCGATGCCTGTGCACGTGCGTGCGAGTACGTCGGTTTCCCTGAAGCAAGGATTCCGCTCGCTGAAACCGTCTTATATCTCGCGACGGCACCGAAATCGAATGCTGTCATCTCAGCGATCGATCAAGCATTGACACTCGTCCGTCGTTCAGACGGTGGTCCGGTACCGCCGCACTTGCGCGATGCCCATCATCCAGGGGCAGCAGCACTTGGAAATGGCGTCACCTATCAGTATCCGCACGACTTCGAACATGCCTATGTGCCACAGAATTACTGGCCGGAGAACCTTGCCCGGACAAAACCCGTCTTTTATCGTCCAAGCCCACGCGGTTTTGAGAAACAACTGCAAGCTCGACTTGATTTTTGGCACAAACAAACAGCCACACATCAGAAAAAGCGACCATAAGGTCGCTTTTTTTAACGAACGCGTTCGATCGTCACGCCGGCTTCACGGACGATCTCATTGATGACGTAGCTCGCTGCGATCAATCCACCAACTGATGGAACGAACGCATTCGAACTTGGCGGCATCTTTGCCTTACGAATTGCAGCCGCATCGTTTCCGACGACTTGACGGACTTCTTCGATGATCTTAACAGGCGGTTCATCAGAGAAGACGACAGGAACACCTTTATGAATACCGGCTTTCCGAAGTTTCGTCCGAATGACCTTCGCTAGCGGATCATAACTTGTATCTTTGATGTCAACGATCTTGATGCGTGTCGGATCCATCTTGTTCGCCATCCCCATGCTTGAGATGATTGGAATGTTACGTTTCTTACATTCCTGAATCAAGTGAATCTTGAACGAGACCGTATCCGATGCATCGATGACATAATCCGGTTGCTGTTCGAAGAACGACTCGAATGTCTCTTCATTGTAGAACATCTTCAAGCGAACGATTTCAAGATCCGGATTGATTAACGCAAGACGTTCTGCCATCGCATCGACCTTCGGTTGACCAACCGTCGGAAGCAAAGCATGGATTTGTCGGTTGACGTTCGTGATGTCGATATCGTCCTTATCGACAAGAATCAAACGACCTACACCACTGCGGGCAAGCGCTTCTGCTGAGAACGATCCAACACCACCGATACCCAGAATAGCGACGGACTTGGATGCCAATGCGTCAAGTCCAGTTTTACCGATTGCTAATTCATTACGCGAAAATTGATGTAACATCTCATAACCTCACAATACTCATACTGTTTTACTCGGAATTATATCATAAAAAAAAACGTCATGCGACGTGTCAAACAACAAAATAATAAGACGATGGGACCCGAAGTGCCGTGTCGATACCTTATTTTTGAACCTGCTGTGCAGGTGGGTGTCTTATCCGATTCCTATTCGTACGTCCTCCTGCTGTGTTACGAGGCATGTACTACTAGTTGGAACGTCAAACTCCCTATCAAAAAAGAGTGGCTCAAAGATAAAAGGCGGCTCTCGTACAATTCAGGAACCCCATCTGATGCATTTAATATAGCATCCTCCCCTCTGAAATGCAACTACTTCCCACTCCAGAAAAAGATGCTTTTTTCAGGTCCAATGTTTCGTGAAGTGTTGATTCGGATCATACCTTTGTTGTTGGAATGCGGGATCGAATCGTGGTGTGCGTGTTGCATTCCCGACACCCGCGATGAACGCCCAGTTCCCATAGTTCGAAGCGACATCATAGTCGATCAACTGCTGTTCGAAATATCGCGCTCCGATGCGCCAGTCCTGCTTTAATTCATGAATTAGATAACTGGCAACGATCTGCCTGCCGCGGTTCGACATCCATCCCGTCTCGCGAATCTCGTTCATGAAGGCGTCGACGAATGGCACACCGGTTTTTCCTTCTATCCAGCGTTCGACAGCTGCTTGGTCCGCCTTCCACGTGTATTGACCTTCTTGTAATCCGCTCGCACGGAACAGACGGCTTCCTGTCTCACGCATCGTCAAATGGAAGAAGTCACGCCATAACAGTTCGAAATACAACCAGTACGTCGATTCATTCGCTCCCTTTTTTCGCTCGGCTTCCTGCAATTCAGCCATGACGCGACGCGGCGAGAGTGATCCGTTCGCTAGCCAGGCAGACAGCTTCGAAGAATCATTTCGTAAGAACCCATTCCGTGTTTCTTTATAGGTGAATACAGGCTCAGCAAGGTATTCCTGAAGGCGCGCTCTCCCTGCTGACTCTCCACCACGGAACGGGAACGCGATTTCGGGATTCGCTTCGACCGATTCTTCTTTTACTAACTGAATACCGGTTGGTGGATCGAGTGGATCGTAGAAGGTCCCTTTCGCCTCGACACGTTTTCGAAATGCCGTAAAGACACGCTTTAATTCATCACTTCCGATATCTTCCCGTCGATGTAATGTCTGTGTCTCAAAAGAACGGACGGCATACTTGTCTTCGATATACTGTTCACTTGCCACTTCTTCTGTGCCGGTCATCTTATGGAAATAGACGGTATCATCCGCTTGCAGGTAAGAATCGAGTGTCTCAATTGTCTCCCCTTCTACTATATCTAACGTAATCCCGATTTGAGACAGATGACCCGCTAGGTTCTCTAGTGTCTCTTGTTCGAACCGTGCTTGTTGTGTACCTCTTTTAAAATCGCGTTTCTTTTGGTCTTTAACGTATACGGCACGAATGACGTCATGTTCTTCACACGCACTCCGAAGTGCCTCATGATCATCGACACGTAAATCATGACGATACCAAACGACTGCTCCCATATTGATCGACTCCCTTCTCCTTATACTATGACCCGACCAAGGTAGATAGAAAACCACTTGATGTGCCGATGAGGTTTTAAGACGTTGTTTTCGTGGAATATGATTAGTACAACAAATCAGAGGAGTGAATGAATCAATGGCAGCAAAACGCGGTAAACTCAGAACATTAATGACGCTCGTAACGACGGTTGGTCCAATCGTCTATAAATTCTATAAAAAACAGCAGTCGAAAAAATCAATCAACAATCCTAAATAAAAAATGGACGTCTCCTTATCGGAGCGTCCATTTTTTAACGTTTACTTACCCCTTCACTCGCCTCTACATAAAACCGCCATGGATAGGCTGTCGCTTCTCCTGCATTCGGAATACCGATCCGTGTCGTCTGGACGACCGCGTCGACTGAGTCAGCAACAAGTCGGAACCGTGCTTGATAGAGATCCTGACCTGAATCCGCTGTCGTGAGACCGAATCCTTGGCACAGTTTCGCCGGTCCATTGACGAGATTGCGTCGTTGCGCCGCCGTCAACTCTGCGTAGGAACAACCAAAACGACGTTCAGCGACGAGATCGTGCCCATTGATGATTTCCGCACCTCGTAGTAACAGTCCGTATCCTTCCCCTTCATGTCCACAAACGATATTCATGCAGTGATGCATACCATATGTGAAATACACATAGAGATGCCCCGGTGGACCGAACATCGGTGCCGTCCGTTTCGTTGGTTTTCCGGAAAACGAATGCGCTGCTTGATCGTGAGGACCGAGATAGGCTTCGACCTCGACGATCCGCATCGTCACCTCATCGACTGTGATCTGTGTTCCTAAGAAGTCTGGACCGACTTCAACCGGAGACCGTTCAAAAAAGTGTCGTTCCATCCGTTCATCCTCCTTCATGAAACAAGCGAATCTCCCATACCGGAAGATTCGCTTGTCGTATCTTAAGATTGTTTGACCGCTGTTCGAATCGAGAGATCGTTTAATTGTGCATCCGAGACTGGGCTTGGTGCTGCCGTCAACAGATCACTTGCTGATGCTGTTTTCGGGAAGGCAATCGTATCACGCAAGTTTGAACGTCCTGCGAGTAACATGACGAGACGGTCTAGACCAAGTGCGATCCCCGCATGTGGTGGTGTTCCGTATTCGAATGCTTCCATCAAGAAACCGAACTGCTCGTTTGCTTCTTCTTCTGTGAAGCCAAGCAACTTGAACATCCGCTCTTGGATATCCCGTTCGTAGATCCGTTGTGATCCACCGCCGAGCTCGTATCCGTTCAAGACGAGGTCATACGCGACGGCGAGGACTTTTCCAGGATCCGTCTCGAGCAATTCGAGATCTTCACGACGTGGCATCGTGAACGGGTGGTGGTTTGCGTAGAAACGACCATCTTCTTCTTCATACGTGACGAGCGGGAAGTCCGTCACCCAAAGGAAGTTGAAGACCGACTCATCAATCAAGTCTAGTTCCTTCGCTAACTTCTGACGGAGCGCACCTAAGCTGTCTGCTACGATCGATGCTTTTGCTGCGACGAACAACAATAAGTCGCCTGCTTCCGCATCTGTCGCCGCTGTCAGGCGAGCAGTTGCTTCTTCGTCGAAGAACTTCGCGATCGGACCGTTTAGTCCGTCTGCTGTCACTTTGACCCACGCGAGACCTTTTGCACCGTAGATTGCCGTGAATTCTTGTAACTTATCGATGTCTTTCCGCGAGAAGCGCTCAGCTGCACCTTTAACGTTCAATGCTTTGACTTCGCCACCAGCTTCAAGTGCCATGTCGAATACTTTGAATCCTGCACCTTTGACGGCTTCCGCGACATCGATCAATTCGAGACCGAAGCGTGTATCCGGCTTATCCGAACCATACCGGCTCATCGCTTCCGCATATGGCATCCGTGGGAACGGTGTCACGATATCTTTACCAAGCGTTTCCTTCATGACACGCGTCATCATCGATTCCATCATCGCATACAAGTCTTCGATGTCCATGAAGCTCGTCTCGATGTCGACTTGCGTGAATTCAGGTTGACGGTCTGCCCGTAAGTCTTCGTCACGGAAACACCGTGCAATTTGGAAGTACCGTTCAAAACCAGACACCATCAGCAATTGTTTGAACAATTGCGGTGATTGTGGCAAGGCATAGAACTCACCTGGGTGAACACGACTCGGAACGAGATAGTCACGTGCGCCTTCTGGTGTTGATTTCGTTAAGATTGGTGTCTCGACTTCCAAGAAGTCTTGCTCATCGAGGAAGTTCCGCATGATGTTCGATGCTTTCGAACGGAGACGGAATGTCTCTTGAAGCGACGGACGACGCAAGTCAAGATAACGATATTTAAGACGTAAATCTTCTGACGTCTGCTCTGCTTCTTCACTGATCGGGAATGGTGTCATCTTCGCTGCGTTCAAGATGACGACTTCATCCGCGACGACCTCGACTTGCCCAGTCGGGATGTTCAGGTTCGGATTCTCACGGGCGATGACGTGTCCTTTGATGTCGAGGACATACTCTGAACGAATCGATTCCGCAAGGCGATGTGCCTGCTCGTTTTCCGGTTGGAAGACGATTTGGACGATGCCACTCCGGTCGCGGAGATCAAGGAAGATCAATCCTCCTAAGTCACGTCGTTTTTGAACCCATCCTTTAAGTTGAACGTGTTGTCCGATGACTTCTTCTGTCACCTGACCGTTCATATGCGTGCGTCCGATCATTGTGCTTCCTCCTTTAATTTCGCGACGATCGTATCAGCGACTGCTGATAACGGAACGTCCGTCTGTTCCCCTGTAGCCATGTTCTTTAGCGCTGCTGCACCACGCTCAACTTCTTCATCCCCGAGGATGACCGTATAGCGTGCTTTCAAGCGATCGGCTGCCTTGAATTGTCCTTTGAACTTTCGACCGAGATAATCCCGATCCGCGACAAGTCCTTCGAGACGCATCAATTGTAAGAGACGTGTTGCTGTCTTTTCGACTTCGTCACTGCCTTGCGCGACGATGAAGACATCGATTTGATCATCGACTGGCGGTAAGACGTTCTCATTCTCAAGTGCCATCAATAAACGTTCGATGCCGATTCCGAATCCGATTCCCGGTGTTGCCGGTCCACCGATCTGTTCGACGAGACCGTTGTATCGTCCACCGCCACATAGTGTCGTGATTGCTCCGAAGCCTTCTGCTTCTGACATGATCTCGAACGCCGTGTGATTATAATAATCGATTCCGCGAACAAGCGTTGGATCAACGACATACTCGATGCCGAGTGCATCTAAGTGAAGCAATACTTCGTCGAAGTAAGCTTTTGATGCCGGGTTTAAGTAATCGAGAATTGATGGTGCTGTTGCCATGCTCGGGTGATCGCGGTCGACCTTACAGTCAAGGACACGAAGTGGATTCGTTTCGAGACGGTTCTGACAGTCCTGACATAACTCGTGAACGACCGGTTTGAAGTGATCGACAAGTGCTGCCCGGTGTGCGGCGCGACTTTCGTTATCCCCGAGTGTATTGATGACGAGCTTGAGGTGCTTCAATCCGAATGAACGGTAGATGCTCATCGCGAGACTGATGACTTCCGCATCGATCGCTGGTTGTTCACTACCAAGTGCCTCGACTCCATATTGGTGAAGCTGACGGAAACGACCTGCTTGCGGACGTTCATAACGGAACATCGGTCCAATGTAGAACAATTTCGTCGGTTGGTTCGGTGAACCGAACAGCTTGTTCGTCACGAATGAACGAACGACAGCAGCCGTTCCTTCTGGACGTAACGTCAACTGGTCTTTTCCGCGTTTCTCAAGCATGAACATTTCTTTTTGAACGATATCCGTCGTCTCACCAACGCCACGTTTGAAGAGTTCTGTCTCCTCAAAAATCGGCGTCCGGATTTCCTTATAGTTGTAACGCTTACTGATATCACGTAATTGTTGCTCGATGTACTGCCAGCGTTCGACTGTTCCTGGAAGGACATCAAACGTACCGCGTGGTAATTTCATCTCAAATTCCTCCTTTTTTGAATACAAAAAAGTCCTCGTCCGCAAAGGGACGAGAACTTGAAGATCCCGTGGTACCACCCTGGTTGTCAAATCACATTTGACCACTCGGTGCAGTTAACGCCTGCGTACGACCCTCCCTACTATCAGTTCAGGAAGATACCTCGGAAGGGTCTTTCATCGAGTTCGTCTGTTCGCCCTTCCAGCCAAGGGGCGACTCTCTAAGCAGACAAGGTCTTGATTACTCCTCTTCGTCTTCGGTCGTATGAATCATTTGGTTACGTCTAATATTGCCTCGTCTCTCGGTTCCTGTCAAGCGTTTGCTTCTTTTTCAAGAATCAATGTCACCGGTCCATCATTGACGAGCGCGATATCCATCATCGCACCGAACTGACCTGTCTCGACCGTCAGTCCTTGCGCACGAAGACGTTCATTGAACGCTTCATACAATTCGTTGGCAAGATCCGGTTTCGCTGCTTCCGTGAACGCTGGGCGACGTCCTTTTTTGACATCACCATACAACGTGAACTGCGAGACGGATAGAATCTGACCGTCGACATCTTGCAACGAGCGGTTCATCCGTTCTTCTTCATCTTCAAACACGCGGAGTCCTGCGATTTTATCAGCTAACCAGTTCACCTGATCGATCGTGTCTTCGTGCGTGACACCGACAAGCAAGAGAAAACCTTGCTTGATTTGACCGATGACCTCCTGATCGACTGTGACACTTGCTTCTTTGACTCGTTGTAATACGACTCGCATGACTCATCCGCTCCTTACGTCATCATGACGCGATGCACAGCATACACGTCAGAGATTTGTTTGATCCGATCGACGACTTTTTGTAAATGGTTGACGTTGTTGATCGCGATCGTCATCGTGATTTTGGCTTGTTTACTGTCGTCGCCTTTCCCGCTGACGGCAACAATGTTCGTATTCGTCGCAGATACCGACTGCAGGACATCGTTCAATAATCCAGCCCGGTCGAATCCAGAAATTTCGATTTCGACGTTATAACTCTTAACGGCTTTGCCTTCGTGTTCCCACTCGACTTCGAGCAAGCGTTCTGGATTTTGTTCATGAATGACGTTCAAACAATCCGTCCGGTGAATCGAGACACCCCGTCCACGTGTGATGTACCCGACGATATCGTCCCCTGGTACTGGATTACAACAACGACTCATGCGAACGAGCATGTTATCGATTCCTTTGACACGAACACCTTCTGGATTTTCCTTCTTCGGACGATCAAACGTCTTCATCTCACTGATCGCTTCGTTCAGTTCAAGATTTTTAGATTCTTTGTCTTTGCGTAACTTTTCCGTCAATTTATGAGCGACTTGGGCAGCTGTCAGACCATGATACCCAACGGCAGCATACATGTCTTCTTCTTGCGCGAAGTTGAACTTCCGCGTCACGTCTTCGAGCGTCTTCTCATTGATGACTTCCTTCGGCTCGAATCCGAGTTTCTTGACTTCTGCTTCGATCAGTTCCCGTCCTTTAGAGACGTTCTCTTCGCGTTGCTGACGTTTGAACCATTGACGGATCTTGTTCTTCGCCTGACTCGACACACAAATCTTGAGCCAGTCCTTACTTGGACCATAGCTGTGTTTTGATGTGACGATTTCAATGATGTCACCTGTCTTCAGCTTATAATCAATCGGTACCATCCGTCCGTTGACTTTCGCTCCGATCGTCCGGTGACCGATCTCTGTATGAATCCGGTAGGCATAATCAATCGGAACAGAGCCTTTCGGCAATTCGATGACGTCGCCTTTTGGTGTAAAGACGTACAACATGTCACTAAAGAAGTCGACTTTGACCGATTCCATGAATTCTTCAGCATCCGCCGTATCCTTCTGCAACTCAAGGATTTCCCGGAAATGGGCAATCTTATCCTCAAAGCCTGATTTCGCTTCCTGTTCCTTACCTTCTTTATACGCCCAGTGAGCGGCAATCCCGTACTCGGCAATAAAGTGCATGTCCCGTGTCCGAATTTGGACCTCGAGCGGCTCGCCTTTCGGTCCGATGACCGTCGTATGCAGCGATTGATACATGTTCGGCTTCGGCATCGCGATATAATCCTTGAAACGTCCCGGCATCGGTTTATATTGCGTATGAATGATTCCGAGAACAGCGTAACAGTCCTTGATTGAATCGACGATGATGCGTACAGCCATCAAGTCATAGATTTCACTGAACTCTTTTTTCGAGTTTTGCATCTTGTTATAAATGGAATAGATATGCTTCGGACGTCCATCGACTTCCGCTGCGATTTGTACATCATCAAGTACTTCGTTGACCTCTTCGATGACCGAACTGACGAGCGCTTCGCGTTCCGTCCGTTTTTGTTTCATCATTGAGACAATCCGGTAGTACTGTTGTGGATTGATATAACGCAAACTGATGTCTTCGAGTTCCCACTTGATCGTCGAGATCCCGAGACGATGCGCAAGCGGTGCAAAGATTTCGAGCGTCTCTTCTGCCTTTTGCACCTGTTTTTCCTTGACCATATGCTGCAACGTTCGCATGTTGTGCAGACGGTCAGCTAGTTTGATCAAGATGACGCGAATGTCTTCTGCCATCGCGATGAACATCTTCCGGTGGTTTTCAGCCAATTCTTCGCGTTTCGATTTATATTTGATTTTCCCGAGTTTCGTGACGCCGTCAACGAGCATCGCGACGTCGGGTCCGAATCGTTCCGTTAATTCTTCGAGTGTAATGTCCGTATCTTCGACGACATCATGAAGAAGCGCAGCGACAATCGTCGTTGCATCCAAACCAATATCGACTAAGATACCGGCAACTTGTACCGGATGAATGATGTAAGGTTCCCCAGAACGGCGGAATTGCCCATCATGTTCGTCTTTCGCGAATTGGTAAGCCCGTTCGATGTCTTTGACTTCAGCTTGCGTCATGTATTCCGCACATCGAGCGAGAAGGTCTTCTACATTTACGATTTGTTTGTTTGTCATCCCTTTTCCTCACCCAGTCCCCGGGATCGTCTGCAACGGAATCCCTAATATATAGTTCTTATTATCGTGAAATCTTGAGAAGATGTCAAAATAAAAAGAAATACCCCCTTGGTCACCATGTACCAAGAGAGTATATATGCTTTAGTCTTCGTAGCGAATCAATGAGAGAATGTCGTATCCTTCGAGTTTCTCACGTCCACCAAGACCATCGAGTTCAATCAAGAATCCGATTCCGGCAACCGTTCCGCCTAATTTTTCAATCATTTGGATCGTCGCTTCGATCGTACCACCTGTTGCAAGCAAGTCGTCAAGGATGACGACGCGTTGTCCTGGTTGAATCGCATCTTCATGCATCGTCAAGACGTCTTTTCCGTACTCAAGACCATACTCGACACGGACTGTCTCACGTGGTAATTTTCCTTCTTTACGGACAGGTACGAATCCGATCTCCATCGCGTAAGCGGCTGGGCAACCAACGACGAATCCACGTGCTTCTGGACCCGCGATGACATCAGCACCTTTACTGCGTGCATATTCGACGAGTGCATCAACCGATTGTTTGTACACTGGTCCGTTCTGCATGAGTGATGTGATGTCTTTGAAACTGATTCCTTCTTTCGGCCAGTTTTCGACCTCTTTTATATGCTGTTTGAACTCCATGTCTTTTCCTCCTGCTTCGCCGCTTCTACCAAAGTATCAAAACGCTCTTTCAACTGAGCGAGTGACGAATAAATGTATTGTTGCTCGAGCTCTTGACGCGCTTCATGACGCTGGTACGTCGGAGCTTCCGTCAGATCTCGTTTTGCAGCATTTGGGTTCACACCCGGCAGCCCGTCCTCCATTGTAACAAGAAAATCAAGTTCCGAGAATACCGAATGCATAAAGTTAATCGATCGTTTCGTCCATTTTCGCGATTTCGACAAACGTACGAGACCAATCCGGAGCTCGTCACGTGGACATTTCGCGAAATACTGGAAGTAATGCTTGAAGTCCTCGCGCGATGGAATCGTCTCGAAATAATAGCCCTCGTCCTTAAAGGCACAATAAATCCGCTCTGCCTGTTGGACGTATGGATAAAATGCCGCTTCTTCTTCCGGTAGATCAAGGAAAACGATATTTTGACGAATCGGTCCGTTCAACGGACGTTCCGCGTACTTCTCCTTCACCTCATCAGTAAAGGCAACGAATGTCGTCGTCTCATGTGGTAACGCGAATAGTTCGCTCAGAGGTCGCTTACCCCCACGGTAATCGAACACTTGAACATCTTCGACAGCGACATCTTGAATCATCAATTGTGGTTTACGGAACCCATTCCATTCATTGATGTTCAGACTGCCCATCAAGTGAATCTCGGATAAAGTCGAGACTTCATCGACAAGGTCGCCGAAGCCGAAGCCGATTGCATCGAGTTCCTTTCCGTCGCCTGATAATAGTGCTTTGACATGCGTCAAATCACGACCGATCCGTTTCATGTCACGAATCTTCGCCTGCTCGATGACGATTCGTGGCGCAGGATTTCCCATCCCGAAAGGCGCGAGTCGCTGAATATCTTCAATCAACTGAATCGAGACATCACTGACCTGTAGACGTAGATCCACATCGATCGTCGCGATGAAGGCATCGTCCGGCAACGTACTTGCTTGTTCATTCAAACGTTGACGTAACGCCTCGACGTCATCGGAAGAGAGCGTCATGCCGGCAGCAGCCGGATGTCCTCCGAAATGCGGCAAGATATCTTCACATTTCGTGAGTTCAGCGAATAAATCAAAGGCTGGAATCGATCGTCCAGAACCCTTCGCTGTTCCTTTTTCAGCATCATGACACAGCATGATGACGGGACGATGGTATTTTTCAACGAGTCGCGAGGCGACGATCCCGACGACACCTGGATTCCAATCTGCCGCATCGACGACGAGTACGCGGTCATCTTTAAAACGTTCTTCGACAAGCGCCGTTGCTTCCTCCGCAATCTGCTTGACGATATCTTGACGTTGTTTATTTTGTTGGTCGAGTTGTTTCGCGAGATGAAGTGCCTCATCTTTGCTTTCCGCTAGTAACATCTCAAGCGCTGGCATCGCCGAATCCAGACGACCTGCCGCATTGATCCGCGGACCGAATGCAAATCCGACTGATTCTTCCGTCAGTTCGTCTTCCGTCAAACTACAAACGTCACGTAATGCAAGGATACCCGGACGTTCACTCGCATTCAGCGCCTCGATGCCTCGTATCGCAAGCAACCTGTTCTCTCCGACGAGCGGCACAAGATCGGCAATCGTTCCGAGCACCGCAAGATCGAGTAACTCGACGGGTTCACGGTCAAGGAGTGCATGTGCGACTTTAAAGGCAACTCCTGCTCCAGCAAGTTTTGAGAATGGATAATCTGAGTCGACACCCGGATGAATTAAGGCAAAGGCATCAGGTAACGTTTCTTTGGCTTCATGGTGATCGGTAATGATTAAGTCGACACCGAGTTCCTTGAGGACATCTGCTTCGTGGATGCCGGAAATGCCACAGTCTACGGTGATGACGAGACTAAACCCTTCTTCCGCCGCCCAGCGAAACGCTGCTTCGTTCGGTCCATAGCCTTCCGTGAAACGGTTCGGGATGTAGCACTCTGCCATCCCCCCGATTTCGATCAAGGCATGCCAGAGAATCGCAGCGGAACTCACCCCATCGACATCATAATCACCGTAAATCAAAATCATTTCGCCTTCGTTGACGGCACGTTGAATCCGTTCAACGACTTTCGGCATATCCTTAAAGGTAAATGGATCATGGAATGCCATCTGATCCGTCTCTAAAAAATCACGGGCTGCTTCACGAGTCGTGAATCCCCGTTGGACAAGTAGTTGTGCGACGTGCGGTGAGATTGTGCCATCCGCCGTCAATTGTTCGATCTGTTCTGAATCGATGACTTTATCAAGCCATGTTTTTTTAGCATGGTACATCTCTAACCCTCCAATCAACTTCCCCATTATAATAGAAAATCCGCACCAGCGATAGCTGATGCGGATACTCTTTTAAGAAGCGCGTTTTGTGCGACCAAGTGTCCGACCTTTCATCACAAGCCAGAGCTGCGCGGCGATGAAGATCGAAGAATACATTCCCATGATCAACCCGACAAGCAGGGCAAGACTGAATCCGCGGATCGCTTCGCTACCGAAGATGTAGAGTGCTGCTGCTGTCATGACGACCGTGACGACGGTATTGATCGAGCGGATGATCGTCTGTTGGATTGATTCATTGACGATATGCGCCAATTCATCAAACGAGACTTTCCGACCACCTTTTTCAGCGAGTCCGAGATTTTCTCGTACCCTGTCGAACGTAACGATCGTATCGTTGACGGAATACCCGATGATCGTCAGGATCGCCGCGATGAAGTACAAGTTGACTTCGATCTGGAACAGCGAGAAGAATGCCACGATCATCAACGCATCATGTAGCAATGCGAGTACTGTCGCAATTCCGTATAACGGTTGGAATCGGAACGAGACGTAGATGACGATCCCGAGTGACGCGAGCAAGACGGCATAAATCGCGTTACGCGCGATTTCTTGACCAACTTGAGCGGAAACCGTCGAGATGCTCGGTTCCTTATCATACTGCGCTTCAATCGTTTGTTTCATTTCAGAAATTTGATCCTGACTAAATTCACCAACGAACGTGACGTTCGCTAACTTTCCGCCTTGAGCGAACTGAATGCCATCGATTTCTTCCGCATCGATTCCGGCATCTTCAATGACGGAGCGAACGTCCGCTTCCTTAATTTGATTCTCAGAAGAAATCTCGACGCGAGTTCCTTGCGTGAAGTCGATACCAAGGTTCAGACCACGGAACGACAACAAGAGTACAGAAACGATGACAAGCGCGATCGTGATCGCGAAATAAATTTTTCGATGTTTGATGTAATCGAATTTCGTAGGATTAAAGCTCACGGATTTCACTCTCCTTTACACCGAACCATGATTTCTTCTTATCGAACCATCGGCTACTGACAAGGAGTTGCATCAGGTAACGTGAGACAAAGACGTTCGTGACGAACGTGACGGCGATCGAAACCATCAACATGATGGCGAATCCTTTGACCGTACTTGTACCAAAGTAGTACAACACGCCAGCAGAGATCAACGTCGTCAAGTTGGCATCAAGAATCGTACCGAATGAACGACGGTTACCAGCTTTGAATGCAGACAAGACGGATTTTCCACTTCGTAATTCATCCTTGATTCGCTCAGCGGTGATGATGTTCGCATCGACCGCCATCCCGACTCCAAGAACGAGTGCCGCGATCCCCGGTAACGTGAGGACGGCGTTGATCCCGTTAAAGAAGATCATGACAAGATAGATGTAGAACAGCAACGTGATGATGGATACGAATCCAGAGATCCGGTAGAACAGTAGCATGAACAAGAAGACAGCGGCTACACCAATTGCTGACGCGAAGAGCGTCTGATCGAGTGCGTCCTGTCCAAAAGCAGCAGAGACCGACGTCGAGTAGATTTCCTCGAGTTTGACCGGTAATGCACCGGCGTTCAAGATCGACGACAATTGTTTCCCGTACTCGGCATCGATATCGCCACCGGAAATGATCGCTTTATCCGAATTGATCGGTTGTGTGACCGATGCATCTGATACGATCTTTGAATTCGCTTTTTGAATTTCTTTTTCATACGAATCGCCTTTCTCGTAATCGAGCCAGATGACGAGACGATTCGCAGGTGGTTGCATTTGTGAGACTTGTTGTGTCACTTCATAGAATTTCTCTTTTGATTTCATCGTCAACTCGACGAGTGGTTCATTCGTGTTTGGATCATACCCGACTTTTGCCCCTTTGGCTTTTAAGTCTGATCCATCCAGCAACAACTTATCGTTGATGTCACGGAATGACAACTGTGCTGTCGAAGATAAGATTTGACGCGCTTCCGTCTGATCCTTGACGCCAGCAAGCTGGACACGAATCCGGTTATCGCCTTCGATCCGGATGTCCGGTTCAGAGACACCGAGGACGTTGACACGGTTCTCGATTGCCGTCAGCGTCGCACTCATCGCATTTTGATCGATGACGTCTCCTTCTTTCAGCGGTTGTACTTCATACAAGACTTCGAAGCCACCCTTAAGGTCAAGGCCGAGCTTCGTATCCTTCAACAACCATGACGATGTCGTACCGATCAGTACGAGCAACGCGATGACGACGATGAAGAATGTGGCAAGTTTCCCTTTCTTGATCATGCTACATTGTCCTTTCTCTAGTTCCCAGTATATTTTCAGACAACTTTGTTCTCCTATCCTAGCTTACAAAAGAAATGGTAATCTTAGCAAACGTTTTTCTCATATATAAACAGAAAAGACGCTCCGGAATCCGGAAAGCGCCTTTTCAATGCCTTATTCGACAGTTTCGTCGTCCATGACAGTCGTTGATTTTTTCGTCACTTCTGCGACAGCACTTCGGTTGAATGTCAATTGTGCATTACCTGACTTCAATGTCACCGTCATGTCGTCAACTTTTTGGACAACCCCGTGAAGACCACCGATCGTAACGATCGAGTCGCCGCGTGAGAGTTCATTTTGCATCTGACGCACTTGCTTCTGGCGTTTGTTCTGTGGACGGATCAACAAGAAATAGAACACCACGAAGATCAAGATCATCGGGAGGAATGTGATTAAGCCTTCCATCTGATTCAGCTCCTTTTATCATTCAAATCACGTTCATTATACCGTGAAAGAATTGATTTGTCAGACGATTTGTTAGAAATTCTTTGCGTTCGGTAAATTGTAACCGTATTCTTCAAAGAATTCTTCCTTGAAATCAAGTAGACGATCCTCACGAATCGCTTGGCGAACGCCTTCCATCAACTTGACGAGGAAGTGAAGATTGTGTGTCGAACAAAGATGCAGACCGAACGTTTCTTGCGCACGAATCAAGTGATGGATGTACGAACGCGAGTAGTTCTTACACGCGTAGCAATCACATTTCTCGTCGAGCGGACGGAAATCACGTGCATACTTCGCATTCCGGACGACGAGCCGTCCTTGTGATGTCATCAACGTACCGTTTCGTGCGATCCGTGTCGGTAAGACACAGTCGAACATATCGATTCCGCGGATTGCGCCTTCAATCAATGCGTCCGGTGAACCGACGCCCATCAAATAACGTGGTTTGTCTTCCGGCATGAGTGGTGTCGTGAATTCGAGCGCACGGTACATGACGTCTTTTGGCTCTCCGACCGATAGACCACCGACCGCATAACCCGGGAAATCAAGGGCAACGAGATCTTTTGCACTTTGACGACGTAAGTCTTCGTATTCTCCACCTTGGATGATACCGAACAGCGCTTGATCGTGTGGACGTTCATGCGCAGCAAGACAACGTTCCGCCCATCGGCTTGTCCGTTCGACGGATGCTTTCATGTACTCGTGAGAAGCTGGGTACGGTGGGCACTCGTCAAACGCCATCATGATATCTGAACCGAGTGCATTCTGGATTTCCATCGCTTTTTCCGGTGACAAGAACAATTTGTCCCCGTTCAAGTGGTTACGGAAATGAACGCCCTCCTCGGAGATGTTACGGAGATCAGCAAGTGAGAAGACTTGGAAACCACCTGAGTCCGTCAGAATCGCGCCATCCCAGTTCATGAATTTATGCAGACCGCCCGCTTCCTTGATGACATCATGTCCTGGACGAACCCAGAGGTGATACGTGTTCGCGAGGATGATGTTCGCGTTCATGTCCTTGATTTGTTCCGGTGCCATCGTCTTGACCGTCGCTTGCGTTCCAACCGGCATGAAGACCGGTGTCTCGAAACTACCGTGCGGCGTGTGGACGATTCCTAACCGCGCTCCGGATTGTTTACATGTTTTGATATGTTCGTATGTTACCGCGTGTTTTGTCATTAGTTTCGTTCCTCTCTCGTTAAGAACATCGCATCACCAAAGCTAAAGAAACGATAGCCGTTTGCAACTGCTTCTTCGTAGGCATGTAGAATGTGTTCCCGTGTCGATAACGCGGACACGAGCATGATCAATGTTGATTTCGGTAAGTGGAAGTTCGTGATCAGACCATCAATCCCTTTGACTTCCTGACCCGGGAAGATGAAGATGTCCGTCCAGCCCGTTGCTTCGACGAAGTCGCCATGGTCGCGAATGACGGTTTCAAGAGTCCGTGTCGATGTCGTTCCGACCGCGATGATCCGTCCGCCTTGTTTTCTCGTTTCACGCAGCAGAGCTGCTGAACTTTCCGGCAGTTCGTAGTACTCACTGTGCATCTTGTGACTATCGACGTCGTCGACCGAGACAGGACGGAATGTGCCAAGTCCGACATGTAGCGTCAACGGTGCGATCTGGACGCCCTTCGCTTTTAATGCTTCAAGCAATTCCGGCGTGAAATGAAGCCCGGCTGTTGGTGCTGCAGCACTTCCGCGTTCGCGAGCGTAGACCGTCTGATAACGATCTTGATCCTCGAGTTGTTCATGAATGTATGGTGGCAGTGGCATCGTTCCGAGTTGGTCGAGCACTTCATAGAAAATGCCGTCATAGAAAAACTTCAGGATTCGTCCCCCGTCTTCAAGTGCTTCGACACACTCAGCACGGAGTAATCCGTCACCAAACGACAAAATCGTTCCTGGTTTGACGCGTTTTGCCGGTTTCGCAAGTGTTTCCCAAACATCGTCACTCGTTTGCTTCAAGAGTAACAATTCGATCTTCCCACCCGTCTCTTCCTTCACACCAAAGAGACGTGCCGGTAAGACTTTTGTATCATTGATGACGAGTGTATCGCCCTCCCGGAAGTGGTCGACGATATCATGGAAGTGCTGATGCTGAATCGCACCTGTGTCCCGATCGAGAACCATCAATTTCGAACTCGTCCGGTCGAGCAATGGCACTTGAGCAATTTGTTCTTCTGGTAAATGAAAATCAAATAAGTTTACATCCATTGGTTCAATTTCCTTCTTTCAGTCCTAAATGTTGGCGAGCGAACGGTGTTAAGACACGTCCTCGCGGAGTACGTTGTAAAAATCCTTGTTGCAGTAGATATGGTTCATATACATCCTCGATCGTCTGCGCATCTTCACCAATCGTTGCAGCGATTGTCTCGAGACCTACCGGACCACCGGCAAACCGTTCTGCAAGCGATCGAAGTAAACGATGGTCGACATCGTCGAGTCCAAGCGCATCGACATGCAAGCGATCAAGCGCACTTGTCGCGAGCACGGCATCGATCTCGGTTTGATGGGCGACTTGAGCAAAATCACGGACACGCCGTAACAACCGGTTCGCGACACGTGGTGTTCCACGTGAACGAAGCGCGATGGCTTCTGCTGCAAGACGATCCGCTTCGAATCCGAACAATCGTGACGTCCGGGTCACGATAGCAGACAACTCTGACATCGTATAATATTCAAGCTTCAGCGTCACGCCAAAACGATCGCGGAGCGGTGCCGATAGCATCCCCGCACGTGTCGTCGCTCCGACGAGCGTAAACGGTGGTAAATCAATTCGGACACTGCGTGCGAGTTCCCCTTGACCGATGACGATATCGAGACAATAATCCTCCATCGCCGGATACAGAATCTCTTCGATTGATCGACTCAATCGATGAATCTCGTCGATGAACAGAACATCACCCGGTTCCAGTGATGAGAGAATAGCAGCTAAATCACCCGGTCGTTCAATCGCAGGACCGGCTGTCGTCTTGATGCCGACTCCCATCTCGTTTGCGATGATTGTCGCAAGCGTCGTCTTCCCGAGACCCGGAGGACCATAGAGAAGAACGTGATCGAGTGTTTCCTGACGAATTTTTGCCGCCTCGATGAAGACACTTAAATTTCCTTTTGCTTTCTCCTGCCCGATATATTGCTCGAGCGTCTGAGGACGCAGACTCCACTCTTCTTGATCTTCCGCATGGGCGGATTCTGACAAAATGCGCTCTTCCATGTCCTCACCTCACATTCAATAACAACTGGAGTGCCCGTTTGACATATTGATCTGTCGACAGGACTTCTGCCTGCAACGCTTTTTTGACTTTCTCGACTTCTCTATCACTGTAACCAAGCGCCGTCAGAGCTTCACAAGCTTCATTCAGCTCAGCATTGCCTTGTGCGAACAAGCCTTCGCTCGGTACGTAATCCGGTGCGAGCTCGGCTAACTTTCCTTTTAGGTCGAGCGTCATTTGCTTCGCTGTTTTCTTGCCGACACCTGGGAATTTAACGAGATAACTTTCCTTCTCTTGTTCAATCGCTTCAACGAGCGCATCGACATTCCCTGATGCGACGATCGCGAGCGCTCCTTTAGGTCCGATTCCTGTGACACCGAGCAACTTCGTGAATAAGGCACGCTCACGCCGGGAACGGAATCCAAATAAGACTTCTTGGTCCTCACGGACATAATGATACGTATATACGATGATCTGTTCGTCTCCGGTCCGATAAAAAAACGGGTTCGGTGCTACGATCTTGTAGCCAATCCCGCCAACTTCTACCGTCACGAATTCCGCACAGACATAAGCGACTTCGCCGCGTACGAATTCTATCAATGTGGAACGCTCCCATCTTTAAACAAACTCTCGTGTTATTGTAGCATACATCTTCGTTTGGCTTCAAAGCGTTCTTCACCAAAAATCAATACATATGTTCGCTCTCTCAAACAGAAGACAAAAAAGCGTGATCGTTCGCACGACCACGCTCTCCCCCTTTATTTTATGAACGCGCAAGCATCCGTTCGAGTGCCAACACGGCATGCCGCGTTGTCTCTGCATCGACCGTGATGATGTTGACCGGGTCACCTGCTTCGACTTGTTCGAGCGCCCACGCCAAGTGCGGTAAGTCGATCCGGTTCATCGTCAGACACGGACACATGAACGGATTGAGCGATACGATATCGAGTTCCGGATGCGTCGACGCGAGTCGATTGACGAGGTTCATCTCTGTTCCGATCGCCCACTTCGTTCCGGGAGCAGCCTGTTCGATTTGTTGAATGATGTACGCCGTTGATCCGTTGAGATCTGACGCCGTCACGACTTCATGCGAGCATTCCGGGTGGACGAGAATCTTTCGTTCCGGATCCGTCTTGCGGAACTGTTCAATCTGACCGACCGTGAATTTCTCATGCACCGAACAGTGTCCTTTCCATAAGATGACGCGGACGTCCTGGTCCTCCCCATCAAAAACGAGTTCGTCCTTGATCGGATCCCAAATCGCCATCTGTTCTAACGGAATTCCGAGTGCGTGCGCCGTATTTCGACCGAGGTGTTGATCCGGCAGGAAGAATAAGATGTCGCGTTCAGCAAGCGCCCACTCGACCATCTGGACAGCGTTCGATGACGTCACCGTCGCCCCACCGTGACGACCGACGAATGCTTTGATCGCTGCCGTCGAATTGACATACGTCAACGGTAAAATCGACTCCCCAAATCGTTCCGTCAAGATCGTAAAAGCACGCTCCGTTTGCGTATCATTTGCCATATCCGCCATCGAACAGCCAGCACGCATGTCAGGCAAAACGACCGTATGTGACGCATCTGTCAACATGTCTGCCGTCTCTGCCATGAAGTGGACACCACAAAAGACTGTATATTCCGCTTCTGTCATCTGCTTCGCGACTTGCGCGAGCTGGAGCGAATCTCCTGTCGCATCCGCGAACTGGACGACTTCATCCTTTTGGTAGTGGTGGGCAGGTAAGAACAAGCGACTGCCCATCCGTGCTTTGACCCCTTCGATGATCGCGATCAAGTCTACTTCTGTTTGCTGTAAGTACGACGCCGGAATCCCTTCGTGACGTAATAGATCAAATGACATCTTTTTTTCCTCCTTCGATTTTCATGCTGATATCAAGTGCTGTTGCTGAATGGGTGAGTGCCCCGAGTGAGATGACGTCTGCTCCGCTATCCGCGAAGTCCGATAATGTGTCTACCGTGATCCCACCGGATAATTCGACCGTGATATGCGGTGGAATCAATTGCCGGAGCTGTTTAATTTCTGCTGGTGTCCGGTTATCGAGCATGATGATATCGACTTCTGCAGCCACTGCCTCCAGCACTTCCGCTTCCGTCTCGACTTCGACTTCAATTGGTGTCGTATGACCCGCGACACGTTTTGCTCGCGCCACCGCTTCCGTAATCGATCCCGCTACTGTGATGTGGTTGTCCTTGATCATGACGGCGTCATCGAGACGTCCGCGATGACTATAGCCACCCCCGACGCGAACGGCATGTTTTTCGAGCATTCGTAATCCAGGGGTCGTCTTTCGTGTATCCGTGATTCGGATTCGTCCTGCTGCTACCTCGACCGCTTGACGTGTCTTCGTCGCAATCCCGGATAAGCGTTGCACCAGGTTCAAGGCGACCCGTTCTCCGCTTAAAATGTCCTGTAACGAACCAGACCACTCGGCAAGGAGTGTTCCTCGCGTGACGATCGTCCCTTCCGCTACATGAATCGTCACGTCGACTTGTAAGAGATGTGCCATCTCCCGAATGATGTCGACTCCGCAAAAGACACCGTCTTCCTTTGCTAGAAAACGACCGGTTCCGCGTTCTTGTCCCGTCAGACATCCTTCACTTGTGATATCCCACTTTCCGATGTCCTCGATTAAAAATGCTTCCAGTTGTTGCCGTAACTGCCACTTGTTCAACGTTCTCATCCTCTCCTGTCAACCGACTTCGCGCCCCTTCAAGCAACAGACATGCCGTTACGTGACGTAATCGATTCTCTTCTGCTTCCTGTCCGGATTCGTCTAATGTCCAGCTTTTTAACTCTTCTAAACTATCTTCTATTTGCTTAACATCCATTTCGACACCAATGACCTGTGATAGACGGTCTGTTACGGAACGAAGTGTTCCCGGGCGTCGTTTGACTTGTTTGACTAAAAGTTCCGGTAACAACTCGAGCTGTTCTGCTACTGCTTTCCCCATGACAACACATTCAAGGAGCGAGTTCGACGCCAGACGATTTCGACCGTGAAGTCCAATCGATGCTGTCTCACCGACCGCGTAAAGTCCTTCGACATGCGTCTGCCCCGTCAGATCCGTTTCGATCCCACCCATCAAGAAATGGATGCCTGGTGCAATTTCAACGAGATCCGGATTTATGTTCAGTTTTTCACATTTTTCAACAAACGTTGGAAACCGTTTCGTCCGGTCGACGACGTTTGACGTATCGAGATAGACCGGTTCACATTTTCGCACCTCATGGATTCGTTTTGCGACTTCATCTCGCGCCGCTAAATCTTGCATCGGATGATCCGCCATGATCCGGTCACCATTTTTCGTTACAAGCGTCGCTCCTGCACCTCGTAGTGCTTCCGTGATCAAACCTTCCGAGCGACCAGCATGAACGAGTACCGTCGGATGATGCTGGATATAACCGAGATCACGAATCGTCGCTCCCGCTTCAAAAGCGAGTGCAATCCCGTCTCCTTGAATCAAAGGGTCATTCGTCGACGCCGCGAATAATCCACCCACTCCACCGGTCGCGAGAATCGTCGCGCGCGCCACAATCTCGATCGGCTCCCCATGGCTATATCCGACTGCACCAACTACCTGCCCATTTACTTGAATCAACTCTGTGATACGCGTCTGCTCGAGAATCGGAAATGGTACTTGCGGCATCAACGTCTCCATGATCCGTTTACCAGTCTCGTCCCCGCCAGAGTGATAAATCCGCGGCAAACGATGTGCTCCTTCACGACCGAGCAAAAACTCTCCCTCGGATTGATCGAATGGAACGCCTTGTCGTAACAAGAATTCCATCGCCTCGGTTCCCGATCGGGTAACGTAATCGACGACGGACGGACTGATACGCCCTTTTGCTGCTTGGCACGTATCTTCAAAGTGACCACGATGATTGACTTCTGCATAAGCGGAAGCAATCCCACCTTGTGCTCGAACGGAATTTGTCTCAAACCGCGTGCCTTTTGTGACAAGCAACGCTTCCGTTCCAGGTGGAAGATGCAGGGCAACCGAAATCGCAGCAAGTCCTGTTCCAATGATCAACACATCCGTCTCAAGTCTTTTATGTAAAGACATATGTTTTACACCTCTATATCTAAATGTTTACTATTGACTTGACAATAAGTTTGGCATACTTTTAGCTGAGTGACAAGACGAAAGGACAGGATTTTTTCATGATCTATCTCGATTACGCAGCGACGACTCCGCTGCATCCACAAGCACTCGATCATTATCAACAAGCCGCTCAGTCGTTCTACGGCAACAGTTCTTCTCTTCATGACATCGGTGGGAACGCTGAACGTTTACTCGAACGAGCCCGTCAGTATCTGATGCAACAATTGGCTCAACAAGAAGGAACCGTCATCTTTACAGGGAGCGGATCTGAAGCAAACTACATCGCGTTGACCCATCTGATGCGACAGAGTAATAAATCAGTTGTCTTGACACTTCGATGTGAACACGACTCGGTCTTGCTTCCGCTTGCGCGCTGGGCACAAGAAACACGACACCTTTCTTTATTACCGGACGGAACGTTCGATTGGGAACAATTCATCGCAGCTTGTACGGATGAAATCGGTGTTGTCTCGATTCAACATGTCAATTCGGATACCGGTTTTCGTTTTCCGGTCGAACGGATTGCAGCATATTGTCAATCGCGTGAGATTCTGTTTCATTGCGATGGTGTCCAAGGATTTTTAAAAGATGCAATCAACATCGACGCTTTTGATGCCTACACGATGAGTAGTCATAAAGTGTATGGACCAAAAGGATTGGGCGCTTTGTATTTGCGGCGTCCACTCTTCAGCCCTTATTACGAGGGACACCACGAATTCGGAATCCGTCCAGGCACAGTAGACGTTCCAGGAATTGCCGCGTTCATCGCTGCCTGTGAGGCGTCTCGATTAGAAAATCCAGGAATCCAAGCTTCAAGCCGTCGATTTCGTGGTATGCTAAAAAAAACATTGTCTTCGTCTCGTTACACGATGATTGAGTCGCCAACGCAACTCGCTTCCATCTGCGCCATCCATACGAAGCAACGGGACGGTCAATACGCGTTGCTCGCCTTGAATCGTGCTGGAATCGCGGTTTCCGCTGGTAGTGCCTGCCGGGCTGGAGAAAATGGTCCGAATGCGACATTACGTGCCATCGGCTTTGACGAATCAGCGGCTCATGGGTTGATTCGACTCAGTTTTGGAAGACACACGACGAACGAAGAAATCGAACAGTGCATCGATGTGTTGAACACAATTTCATGACACTGGAGAAAGGTAGGAGACATGATGGGGAAACGCATCTCCGGAGAAGAACGCCGGAAATCATTACTTCGTATGATTGAGGAAAGTGAGCAACCTGTCACAGGAACGGCATTGGCGAAACAAGCAGGTGTCAGTCGCCAAGTGATCGTGCAGGATTTATCATTGTTAAAGGCAAAAGGATATCCTGTCATCGCGACAGCTCGTGGCTATTTGATCAATGATCCGGAAGTCGACGGTTCAAAATTACGTCGCAAGATCGTTTGCCGTCACGGCATCGATCAGTTAAAGGATGAGTGTGACGCTATCGTTGATGAAGGGGTCGTCGTCCGCGATGTGATCATTGAACATCCCGTCTACGGCTTCATCACTGGAGAGTTGATGCTGAAAAGCCGTCGAGATGTCCGCGTATTAATCGAGCAACTAAAGGAGACGCAAGCTACTCCGCTCTCAAGCCTGACGGACGGAGTCCATATTCATACGCTGGAAGCGGATCATGAAGACGCACTGGAAGCCGCCATTGCGAAACTCGATCGTCTCGGAATTCTCGTTTCAGAGCTCGATGTCTGAACATAAAAAAACCGCCTATTCCTAAGGAATAAGCGGTTTTTTTATCGTTCAATCGGTTCAAGTCGTGTCTCCGGCATCGTAGATGGCGGATCGAACGTTGCTAAGACTTTGCGGACGCGTCGGTTTTCGATATGCAAGACGGTCAACGTGACACGTTCATAACGCATCGCCGTTCCGACGTCCGGTAATTGTCCGCTCTCCTCCATGATCCATCCCCCAAGTGACTGGGCGTCCGTGTCCGGCATCGTCAATTGAAATTGCTGACAGAAGTCTTCAATGTCATACTCCGCTAGACATTCGTATTTCTCCGGACCAATCCGTTTTGTATATTCTAACGATTCATCGTGTTCATCCCAAATCTCCCCAACGATTTCTTCTAAAATATCCTCAAGGGTGATCAGACCTGCCGTCCCTCCGAATTCATCAAGAACGACTGCCATATGGGACTGCTTGACTTTGAGTTCCGGCAATAAATCCATCAATCGTGTCTGTGGTACGACGAACGATACCGGTCGAATCCATTCTCGGATATCAACGGAGCCGTTCTTCACGTATGCACGCAGAAAGTCCCGCTCCGATAATACACCAATGACGTGATCAATCGAATCCTTATAGACCGGTAGACGAGAATAGCCGCCCTTCTGGACTTCTGCAAGGATGTCTTCGAGCCGCGCATCGATATCAATCGCTTGAATATCCATCCGTGGCGTCAACGCATCCTCGACCGTCGCATGTTGAAAATCAACTGCTTGATGAACGAGTTCTGCCTCTGCAAGCCCCATGATTCCCTCTTCCTGACTGATATCGACGAGTGCCTTGAGTTCCTGTTCGGTCACGAGCGGTCCTTTCGGATCCGCTCCAATCAACCGTAGCGCCAACTGGCGTAAGCGGAGTAACAGGAAGACAAGTGGTCGAAAGCACAGTAAGAAAAAACGCAGTGGACGTCCGATCAATAACACGTAACGTTCCGTATGTTCACGAGCATACGACTTCGGTATCAATTCTCCGAACAACAGCAACAGGAAAAACAGCGCAAGAAAAGCAACGGTTTGTATTGCGATCGTCTCGACGAACTGGATGATCCACCAGCCACCAAATAAGATAAACGCGATGTTGACGATCGTATTCCCAATCAATATCGAAGTCAGTGTCTCTTCGTAGCGTTGAAGTAAGCGGAATACACGGGACGCACGCGCGTCCCCTGCTTCCGATTGGTGCAACAACCGCAACCGATTGACACTCGCGAGTGCCGTCTCAGCTGAGGAAAAGAACGCAGATAACATGAGAATCGGAATTAACCAAACGACTGAAATCATGGGCAATGGGTCCACGATGCTTTCACACTCCGTTTCCTAATGGAATGAACCGCTTAGAATGATGACTCGACGAATTCGAACTCGAAATCACGGATTCGAACGACGTCGCCGTCGATCGCACCAAGACGACGCAACTCTTCGTCGACACCCATTTGACGCAGTGTCCGAGCGAAACGTTTAATCGATTCTTCACGCATGAAGTTCGTCATCGTGAAGAGTTTTTCGATTCGTGGTCCTTTGATGACGAAGCAATCGTCTTCATCTTTTGTGATCGTAAAGCCAGCTTCTGGTGCTTCGTAACCGTAGACGACACGTGGTGTTGCCGTTTTCTCTTCGAGTTCCTCAAGACCGAATTCTGGTGTCGCATCAACGAGGTCAGCGATTCGGAATAAGAGATCGCGTAATCCTTGACGTGTTGCTGCTGAAATCTCGAATACCTCAAGATCCGGGAAAGCTTCTTTGAAGGCTTCGAGATGTTCTGCCGCATCCGGCATATCCATCTTGTTCGCGACGACGACTTGTGGACGCTCTGTCAAACGAAGATTATAGTCTGCGAGCTCTTTATTGATGATGTTGTAGTCTTCGATTGGATCGCGTCCTTCCATCCCACTCATGTCGATGACGTGTACGATGACTTTCGTCCGCTCGACGTGACGGAGGAACTGATGACCGAGTCCAACACCTTCACTTGCCCCTTCAATCAATCCTGGCAAGTCAGCCATGACGAAGCTACGGCTATCTTCCGTTTCGACGACACCGATGTTCGGCGTGATCGTCGTGAAGTGATACGCTCCGATTTTCGGACGTGCTGCTGAAACGACCGATAACATCGTTGATTTCCCGACGCTCGGGAAGCCGACGAGACCAACGTCTGCTAGCATCTTCAGTTCAAGCTTCAAGTACTTCTCTTCTCCTGGCTCACCGTTTTCCGCGTGCTCTGGAGCTGGGTTGGCTGGTGTCGCAAAACGTGTATTCCCACGTCCGCCACGTCCGCCTTTTGCGACGATTGCTTGTTGTCCGTGATGGACGAGGTCAGCGATGACCGCGTTCGTATCATCATCGTAGACGACTGTGCCCGGTGGAACCTTGACGATTAAATGCTCGGCTTTACGACCGTGCATGCCTTTTGACATTCCGTTTTCACCTTGAACTGCTTTAAAGTGACGTTTGTAACGGAAGTCCATCAATGTCCGAAGTCCTTCATCAACTTCGAGGACGACGTGAGCTCCGTGACCACCGTCACCGCCGGCTGGTCCACCGTCTGGAACGTATTTCTCGCGACGGAACGCTACTTGTCCACGTCCTCCGTCACCTGCTTTTACATAAATATTTACCTGATCGACAAACATGTCGGATCCCTCCTCTTACTTCTCTTCCTCAAACGGAAGACTTTCAATCTCAATCACACACTCATTTTCCGTCTGCGACTCGATTTCCATCGGCGTCACTAGATCTTCAAGGCGCGACATATCTAGTAGATCCCGATAGATCTCGATGGTCACGCCCTCGTGAAAGGTCACGGATACTTCTCCTACTCCTACATCAATCATGGCGATGGCTGCTTCGACGAGTTGCTTCAACCGCTCATCTTCCATGTGGGGTGCTCCGATGACATCATACGTCACAGTTTTGCCTGACCATTCAGCTTGCAGTAACGCCAGTGCGGTTTTCGGCAATCCGATTCGCCCTAGACGCCCTTCCCGAGATGCTTGCTCCCGGTACGCCGAACAGATTGACTCGACTGCTTGTTCGTCTCCGATCGCGCCATACGAACGGACGAGTTGTATCCGGTTCAACCACTCGTGACGAAGAGTCTTCAAAAGATCAAGTACCTGCTGTTCCTCCATCGGTCGTTCCCTCCTAAAAAAAAACAGACCCTAACCCTCGAAAGTGGCTAGAGTCTGCTTCGTCGATCCTTATGCTGGGTAAACGCTGACTTGTTTCTTGTCGCGTCCGAGACGTTCGAAACGAACGACACCAGTTGCAGTTGCGAAAAGTGTATCATCGCCACCACGTCCGACGTTCATACCTGGGTGAATCTTCGTACCGCGTTGACGGTAGAGGATTGAACCAGCAGAAACAGTTTGACCGTCTGCACGTTTCGCCCCAAGGCGTTTCGATTGCGAGTCACGACCGTTCTTTGTCGAACCTACCCCTTTTTTCGATGCGAAGAACTGAAGATTAAGTTTCAACATGTGGAATCCACCTCCTATACTTGTTCAAGTTGGATAAACTCACCGTAACTTTCAGCGATGGTACCAAGTTGGACCAAAGTCGCTTCCAGTAACAATTGGGTGCGCTCACTGACATCCGGTGCTAAGTCAGCGTACGGTTCTACATAAAAGTAGCCACCCTCTTGTTGTTCTGCCATTTCAAGGAGCAGGACCTGCCCGAGTAATGCTTCTATGGCATTGTATGCCCCGAAGATCACCGACGAGACGCCGGCACAGACAAGGTCGAGACCTGGTTCTGCGAACTCGGCATGTCCTGTCACTTCGATGGAGCGGACGAGTTCCGCTTCATCTCGTCGAATCTTGACACGTATCATGGCTTACGCTTCGATTTTCTCGATGCGGACCTTCGTGTAAGGTTGACGGTGACCTTGCTTACGACGGTAGTTCTTTTTCGCTTTCATTTTGAAGACAGTGATCTTTTTCGCGCGAGCGTGTTTGATGACCGTTGCTACGACCTTCGCACCTTCTACGAGTGGAGCGCCGACTTTAACATCGTCACCACCAAGGATCAATACTTCACCAAATTCAACTGTGCTGTCGACGTCTGCGTTTAATTTCTCAACGTAGATTTCTTGGCCAGCTTCGACTTTGACTTGTTTACCACCAGTTTTGATAATTGCGTACATTACGTGCACCTCCTCTTAGGAACTCAGACTCGCCATCACGGGCAGCGGATGCTTTAAAACCCGGTCTGTGCGGTTGTAGTCATTTGGGTGCTTCCAAACGAACTAACGTTATTCAGAATACCAAACGTTCTTCTACCTTGTCAATGCTGTTCTGAAGGATTATTCCGATCGCTTGATGAAATCGAGACAGTCCTGTGACGACCCCGTGAACAGGACCGCTGGATCGCCTTCGAGCACATGGACTTCGAGCGGTTGACGAGAGATGAATTCGTCTTGCAACAGATGCCGTGGTGCGCGAATCACGACCGCTTCCGCATAGGTCGCAATCTCAAGTAACTTCGGTTCAATCAAGCGATAGACACTCAATCGCGTCCACTGTCCGGATTCCTGTGAGCGTTCCTGTAGCGATTTCCCGTGACGTTGTCGTGTCAGTTCACATAAGCCCATCTTCGTAAAGCCATAGACTTCGATTTGTTTCGTCTCGAGCGCCGCTCGTTCTTTGAGGAGTTGCGTCACCCGTGTCTGACCTTTACTAGAGCCACGTAAAAAATCGATCGCAATCATACCGCTAATGTTGCGCAACCGTAATTGGCGCATGACTTCGACGGCAGCCGCTTCATTGATTTGATCAAACGTCCGCTTTTGTTCCTTGACGGAGATCGTCTTCCCACTGTTGACGTCGATGACAGTCATCGTCTCGACCTCTTCAATCAAGAGATACGCTCCCCCGTCAAGCCAGACGACCCGTTGCATCGCCTTCTCGATTGCGCCATCGATCGCTTCCATCTCAGGTAAGCGTCCTTTTCGTAGCGACCGTTCGACGGACAGACCAAGCAATTCCAGGCGTTCCTTTTCCTGACGCGTCATGACGAGCGCATCGGTGACATGTGGAAGTCGTTTTGCTTCCTGAACGATCAGTGCCTCGTCTTGTTCAAGACGCGGTGCCTGCATGAGTTCTTTATGTCGTGTCCGTAATGACTGAAGCTCTTGCTTCAATTCGTCAATTGATGCTTTCGCTGCCTCCGTCCGGTAGAGAATCCCCTCTTCGTCCGTCGTCGTCAATTGCTCCGCCAGTTGACGCTGAACGACGAGATCCAGCTTTCGACTGAAACGGATGCGTCGCCCGTACGGGAAATAAACGAGATAACGTCCACCATAGGTGATGTTCTGCGTCACTTTGTGTTGTTTCGGTGCGACTCCTTCCTTGACGACCTGGACGAGTAACGTCTGTCCGACCTGGACGGCTTGTCCGATCGTCGGTACGTCCGGATAGCGACGAAGTGCTTCCACCGTTTCATTCAGCGGTAAGTAAAGCGGTGTGCCGTCAGTCGCAATCAAAAAGGCTGCTCCGAGCGTCGGATGCAACCGGTCGACCTTGGCATAGACGAAAGTGCCAACCCGGATCTCGTCGCGCATCCGCTCATGATATTCAATTAATCGACCGCCTTCGACCAATGCCAATCGTTCAAGCGAAGCGGTCTGTTCACTAATCCATCGCATACTGATCCCTCCAAAAAAATTAGACTAGGCGCGACGATGTCGTCCTAGTCTAATTTCCCATTCTTATTTCATCCCAAGCATCTTCTTCAATTTGACGAAGAACCCTTTTTGCGGTTGTTCATTTAAATCAAGCAGTGGTACAGATTCGCCGAGAATCCGGCGAGCAATGTTCCGGTAGCCGAGTCCAGCCCGGTTATCCGGATTCATCGTCACAGGCACACCACGGTGGGAAGCGGCGATGACTTCTTCATCATCGATGATCAGACCAAGTAGATCAATCGAAAGGATACGCATGATCTCATCGATGTCGAGCATGTCACCTGATGCCATCATGTGTGAACGCACCCGGTTGATGACGAGTTTCGGAACGATGTTTCGTTCTGAGCGCTCGAGCATCCCGATGATCCGGTCCGCATCTTGAACGGCTGCTTTTTCCGGTGTCGTCACGACGACGGCTTCATCGGCTCCAGCGATCGCATTCATGAAGCCTTGTTCGATTCCGGCAGGGCAATCGATCAAGACGAAGTCGTATTCGAGTTTCAGTGTATCGATGATTGCCTTCACCTGTTCGGGTGTGACGGAGGACTTATCCTTTGATTGAGCAGCAGGCAACAGATACATCTCTTCAAAACGTTTATCGCGGACGAGCGCTTGGTGCAACTTACATTGCCCTGTCACGACGTCAACGATGTTATAGATACTCCGGTTATCGAGACCAAGCACGATATCCAGATTACGTAACCCGATATCCGTATCAACGAGGCAAACGGAATGTCCCATCAATGCAAGTGCTGTTCCGATGTTTGCAGTCGTCGTTGTCTTTCCGACGCCACCTTTACCGGATGTGACGACGATGGCGCGTCCCATGTTCGTCTTCGCCTCCATATGTACCTGTTCTTTCACTTGTTCCATATCCGTCACCCTCTTTCACTATCAATCGCAAACTGATCCATCCGCGCGAGCGGAACGGTTTGAAGGCGGGAGAATTCCACCCCGTCTTCGCCTAAAAATGCACAACCCATATCGAGAGCAGGAATCGGTGCGTCGTCCGGTTCTTCGTGGACGGTGCCAGCGACTGCGACCCATTTCGGTTGCAATACACTCGCAGCGATGACGGCTTCCGTATTGCCACCTTTACCTGCATGAACGGTACCACGTAAAGCACCGAGACAATAGATACTTCCTGTCGCATGGACGACCGCACCCGGATTGATATCTCCGATGATGACGATCGATCCTTCGACGTCTAATACGTGCCCACTGCGTGCCGTTCCACCGAAGTAATGAAACGTTCGCTCTCCGTACAAGGCTTTTGCCTCGTCCTTCGTGATGCACTCACTATCATAGCCTTTGAAAGAGAAGGAATCATGTCGCGCGACGATAGATTCGACGGCCGTCAACACCCCTTCATCGACATAACGTCGACCGAAGAAGAAGGTGATCGGTACGGCGCGTCCGTTCTCGACGGATTTGTCCGCAAGCGTCAACTCTAAATCGTCAAGAAATTCATCCACACTGCACCTTTCATTCACATAGACGGCGAGGCCACCACGATGACCTTTCATCGTTACATAACGTTTACGCTCAATCATGACTCATCCTCTTTTCTCGTCAAGGGTCGACTGCACGAGTCGGGTCATCGGATAATACAGGATGATGATCCCGATCAACTGCGCAACCAGACTCCTTGGAATGATCTGTGTCGCGAGCTCCTGGAAGGAGACTCCGACACCCACGACCGAAGCCGTGAAGAAATATATATCGAGCTCATACAAAATGGCACTGAACGTGAACGTGACAAGAATCGTCAATACGTTCTCCTTTACATATTTTAGCACGAAGCTACTAAAAAGCGGAATGGCGGATAACGCAAATAAGTAAATGCCGATGATATCGGAATACACGAAATCATACAGCAATCCGAAAACGAGTCCGAATCCGAGTGCCTGTTCAAGTTTTCCGTACCGACCGAGGAACATCAGACCGATCAATGTCGCATGGATGACGTACGGCGAACCATCTCCGAGTGGTCCTGCGAACAACGTCCCTTCTAAGATAAAAAGAAGGAACACGGCGAAAAACAACTTAACGTTATTCACGAGTGTCCCCTCCCTTATCGGTCTCAGCGAAAGGTTCCTTCGCTTCGCGCTCAATCACGAAGACATGACCGAACTGTTCGAAGTCTGCTGCCGGTTTGACGTATGCGATTTTTGAAGCCCCATACTGATCGGATTTCACTTCCTCGATTTTTCCGATGACGATTCCGCTCGGATACTTTCCACCGAGACCGGACGTCGTGACGGTCTGCCCTTTTTTCAGCTTCGCATCATTCGGAATTTTCGTGAACTTGAGTAATTTCGTCTCTTCATCAAAGCCTTCGATCGTACCGAAGACCCCTTTTCCTTTCGTGTCGTCTGCCGTTGCCGAGACATTATTCGTCCGACTTGTATCCGACATCAACTGCACGAGGGATGTATAAGCACTCGCCTGGATGACGCGACCGATCAGTCCATCTGCTGTTACGACGGCCATATTCGGCTTGACTCCTTTTTGTTCGCCGATGTTAATCGTGACGAACCGTTGCCATTCGGACGATGTCCGACCGATCATCTCTGCCGGTAACAATTTGTAGTCGCGAATCGATCCGTTCAGGTCGAGCATATCCTTCAATTCTTTATTCTCACGTTCAAGATCACGGACTTTGACGGCATTGCCGGCGTAGTCACTTAAGCGTGATTTCAAGTGTTCGTTCTCTTTGTACACGTCACGCACTTCTTTAATCGAAGTGACCGTATCATCAATCCAGCCAATCGGTGTCGCGAAAAGGCGTTGACCGACGCCCACGGTATCACGCACGAAGCTTTGATACCAGTGGGATTGGTTACGCCCTTGTAGCGAAATCCCGATCAAGATCACCAAAAGGAGAAAACTAAGGAGTGTGATGAGCAGTTTTCGATTATTTAAAAATCGCTTCATCGCTCATCCCGTCCTTATCTTTTTTGCGAGATGCCTGATTTCGAACGAAGAACATTCATCATCTCGAGTGATTTTCCTGTACCGATTGCGACACAATCGAGTGCATTTTCTGCAACGAGTGTCAAAATACGAGTTTCGTCTTCGATGACAGCGTCGAGGTTCTTCAAGAGTGCCCCACCGCCTGTCAAGACGATTCCGCGGTCCATGACGTCTGCTGATAATTCAGGAGGCGTCTGCTCAAGTGTGTGCTTGACACCTGCAAGAATCGCTTCGACCGTATCCGAGAGTGCGTCACAAATTTCCGCACTTGTGACTTCGATCTGTTTCGGAAGACCTGTGACGAGGTCACGTCCACGGATTTCCATCGTTTCGTTTTCTGACTCTTCATCGATGCGAGCGTAACCGATCGTCATTTTCAACGTCTCAGCTGTCCGCTCCCCGATCATCAAGTTGTATTTCGATTTGATGTAACGAATGATCGACTCATCCATCTCATCACCACCGACACGGATCGATTGGCTCGTGACGATACCACCGAGTGAGATGACAGCAACTTCTGTCGTACCACCACCGATATCAACGACCATCGAGCCTGTTGGTTCTGAAACCGGAAGACCAGCACCGATTGCTGCTGCGAATGGTTCTTCGATTGTATAAGCTTCACGCGCACCTGCAAGTTTCGCTGCATCTTCGACCGCACGTTTTTCGACCGATGTGATACCACTTGGTACACAGATCATGACGTTCGTCTTAGAAGAGAACAAGCCTTTTTTCTTCGAAGCTTGATCCATGAAATATTTGATCATCGTAGCGGTTGTTTCATAATCCGCGATAACCCCGTCTTTCATCGGGCGTCGTGCAGTCACGTTACCCGGCGTACGACCGATCATGTTTTTTGCCGCGTTACCGACAGCTTCAATTTTCCCTGTATCCGTACGGAAGGCGACGACGGACGGTTCGCGGACGACGATTCCTTGCCCCTTTACATACACAAGCGTGTTAGCCGTACCTAAGTCAATGCCGATTTCACGGCTGAATGATCCAAACATTATTCAAAAAACCCCTCTCTGAGAATACACTTCACTAATTATAACGGAAAAGCCTTCATTGGAAAGCGTTAAAACGTTACAGCTTGTTTACAGTTCGCCTTAGAAAACACACAAAAAAACGTCTGACGGAAAGAATCGAAACTTTCCCTTCAGACGTTATTCTTACATAAATCCGCGCTGTTTCATACTAATAAATTGTCCATGCCCGATGATGATGTGGTCAAGACAACTGATTCCAATGAGTCGTCCCGCCTCAACGAGCCGCTCGGATACCTCGATATCTTCCCGACTTGGCGTCGGGTCACCAGACGGATGATTGTGGACGGCGATGAAGTTCGCAGCCGAGCAGCGAATCGCTTCCCGGAAGACGTCTCGCGGGTGGACGATCGACGTGTTCAATCCTCCGATGAATAACGTCTTTTTCGAGACGACCTCATTTTTCGTATTCAAATACAGGCAGATGAAGTGTTCCTGCTGATAGAGGCGCATCTCTTCTAACAACAGTTCCGCTGCGTCTTCCGGTGAGCGGATCGTCGGCCGCACCCATTTCGGTTCCGTGACGAGACGACGACCAAGTTCTAGTCCAGCCATGATTTGTAGTGCCTTCGCCTTCCCGACCCCAGGTGCTTTTTCAAGTCCGCCGACTCCCGCTGCCTCGAGTTCGATCAATGAAGGATAGATGTGCAGTAATTCTTCCGCGATTTCAAGTGGTGTCCGGTCGCGCGTCCCACTTCGGACGAGACACGCCAGCAACTCGACTGTCGTCGCTTGTGCCAAGCCTTTCAACTGAACCATATCCTTCGGCCATTCAATCACAGCATCCGACCTCTCTGTTTCAGAATTACGCAAACATCGGCTTGATTTCAAAGGACGCGAGACGTTTTGTGATCTCGTGGATCGGCAGTCCGACGACATTATAGTAATCGCCCTCGATCGCCTCGACGAACAGACCACCCATCGCTTGGATGCCATAGCCACCCGCTTTATCATAGGGCTCGTTCGTCGCGATATAGCCTTCCATCCACTCGTCTGGTAATACACCAAAACGGACGTGCGTCGTCACGTCGAACGTCTCTTCCTTCTCCCCGAAGCGAATCGTCACCCCTGTCACGACTTCATGAGCGCGTCCTGACAGACGAGCTAGCATCGCCCGCGCTTCAGAAATATCCGCCGGCTTCTCAAGAATCATGTCATCGATCGCGACGACCGTATCAGCAGCCAGAATGACACCATCTGCTGTAATCGCTCGCGCTTTCTTTTGAGATAGATGACGGACGTACTCGTGTGGTGTCATCGGGTACGGCGCTTCTTCGACGACATTCGCTGGTACGACTTCATGAGGAATGCCGATTTGTTGTAGGAGCTCCGTCCGCCGTGGTGAAGCCGACGCGAGAATCAAGTGTGGTTGCGTTATCATCAGTATCACGTTCTTTCCCGTTAATTTCGAATCGGATAATTCGAGTCATCGTTTAGTCTAACAAAAAACAAGCGGTCCCTAACAGAGTAGGAACCGCCAAATGAACCTTAATTTCCTGTCACATCGACAAATGGATCCGACTTCGGTGTCTTCTCCTCGAGTGGCGTTTGTTTATCCGGCGTCAACTTCGTCAAATCCGGACGATAATACGACTCGATCTCGACTGTGAATGAGAGCATCTCATCCTCAAGTAAGACTGTTCCACTGCCTGGACCCGGCTCTTCCGGTCCCGACAACTGGATTTGGCGTAAGACCGTGATTCGATCCGTCCGCTCGATTTGCTTCAGGAATGCCATTAATTCAACATACGACGGGGCTTCGACTGTTAGTGATGCCGGAAGCGGTGTTGCATTCGCTGTGACCGGTGCTACGGCAGTTGTTTCAGCCTGATCTGATTCCGTCGCCATCGCTCCGTCAACTGCAGGCGTTGATGTCACCGGTGACTGCGGTGCTGCCTCTGTCGCCTGACCAAACGTGATCGACTGGACTTTGACACCGGCAATCTGACTCGACGCATTAATTGCATCGATGACGTCATCGTTTGACGCCGTCACCGGAACTTTTTGCTGCAAAAAGCTCGATTCAGCGACGTCGACTTTCTGTTCGTTCGCTTTCGCTTGCTCGAGTACCATCTGTTCTCGCTTCAACGTCGCTTCTTTTTCTTGCAACGTTTGGTGTGTCGTATACGTCGTATAACCGAAGTAACCAACCGCACCGAGGACGATCAAGATCGTTAGACCGAGGAGGATGAAGCTACTATAACGTTTCAATTGTCCGGCACCTCCTCGATTTCAGTCGTTACATTCGGATCAGTCGTCTCCGTCGTATCGGTCTCAGGAGTCGCTTCCGTCGAGCCATCCGTTTCCGATTCAGACGGCTGATCTTCTTTTGGTACTTCCGGATCAGCCTCGTTCGTCTCACCTTTGACGACTTCCGTCGGGTTGACGTTTAACGAGAATTGTCCGATATAACGGGGTTCTTCTGATTTAGCATCGTCAGACGGTGTAATTTCCGTCGTCGGGACTTCTTGTCCGGTCGTCGGATCAACCGTCGTTGTCGTGACGACGTCTGCCTTTTCATTCATCGTTCGTGTCGTCACGCTGGCAAGATTCGTTCCTGAGAAGACTTTATCCGTCAGTAGCTCGCGATAAAAATCGTTCAGTTCATCAAGCGTCTCGAATTGTGTCGTCATCGTCACGGCATGATCTGCTCCATAGGCGAATTGAAGAATGTAACCGCGCTCCGGGAGATAACGGGTAATCCGCTCAAGTGTTGGTACAGCAGGACGAGGCGTCGTTTCGAGTCCTTCGACCGTCTGTTTAAGTTGTGCAACTTCTTGTTTCGCCGATTGATCCGATTCCGACTGCAACTGACGGACGATCTGGATTTGATCGTTCGTCGATTCGACGCGGTCCGCGAATTGATCGGTTTGCCAGTAGAGATAGCCACCGGCGAGTCCTCCGAACAATAAGAGGATCAATGAAGCGACGAGTGGGTACTTCGGTGCTTCATCGTTTTCCGGTAACAAGTTGATGCGGTCTTTTCGCGGTGAAGCAAGACCAGCGAGTGGTAAGTAGGCCCGTGGAATCGACTGTCCGTCAATCGTCATCATGTCTGGAATCTCATCAAGGTTTAAATCGAAGTTTGACCGGAAACGCGTCGCCAGTTCATCACGGAACGGGAAGTCGCCGGCAAGGACGACGTTCGTGATTTCCCGTCCTTCGCGCGCGAGTGAAAAACGATAGAAATCGAGCACTCGTGAGAACTCGAGCAACATCTCGTCTAAGACGAGTTCGACCGTCGGATCATCTGAACGGTAACGGTAATGCAGTTGGTCGTCGATGACATCAACATCCCACGCGTCAGCCGCAAACGTATCAACGGAGCGAATCAAACGCGGCACGTGATCTTCGATGATGATCAGCTGATGGTTTGTTGCATTCGCATTCCAGATCAATAACGTATCGGCTTCCGTTGCGACCGGATGATGGGCTTCAATCCCGAAGTAGGTTGCGAGCGGTTGTGGTTCAGCTGCGACCAGTCGTAAATGCTTTTGTTTGAACAGTTGCGTATATTGCTTCAGCGCCTCGTTTGGCGCGGCATAGAGCATGATTTCTCGCTTGCCGTCTTCTTCCAGAACCGTGTAATCAAAATACGGTTCTTCAAACGGCAAGACGATACTATGTCCAATTTCCATGAATAAGTAACCGCGAATTTGATTCGTCTCGATCGTTTCCGGAATATCGAGTTTCCGGGCGAGAACGAGTGAACCATCAAGCGCCAGCACCGCTTGCGAGCCACGTGGTACTTTCAGCTTCGTCAGTAACCCGTCAAAGATGAAATCAAGCGAGGCTTCCGGTTGCAACCAGCCTCCTTGCAGTGTTCCCGGCGGCAGCGCGATGACTGCCCGGCGCTTAATGACGCCTTTTTTGACGACTGCACCGAAAATTGCGACATCGGTGAAATTAAAGTAAATATATGTACCTTTACGCCGTTGCGCCATATGTACATTCTTCCTTTCTTAAAGCAGCAAATCGAGGTACCACGATACCCAATCATCCGCAAAATAATATGTCAGTAATGTCCCGACGGCAATCGACGGAACGAAGGGAATTGGTTGTTTCCGTTTCACGCGTCCGAGTCCAAGTAACGTTAAGCCAAGAACGGAACCGACGAATGCCGAGACGAACAAGGCAATGATGACGTGAAGCGGTCCAAGGAAGATCCCGAGCAGTCCGAACAACTTGACATCCCCTGCCCCCATACCACGCCGGGAAACAAGAAAGATGACGAATAATAGAACGAATCCGACGATTCCACCAATAATTGGATTATACCAGTTTTCGAGTGGAGAAAGGTAGCGCACAATCAAGGCAATCGGCAAAAAGATGAGCAAAATTTTATTCGGGATCAGCATGTAGGCTAAGTCCGACATCGTCAAGATGAACAACAAGCTCGTCAGGACGAGCGTCAATGCGAGTTCCATCGACCAGCCAAACTGCCAGAAGGCATAGGCGTAAAGAATTCCTCCAAGTAATTCAAGCGCTGGATACTTGATTGAGATCGACTGTCCACAAGAGCGGCACTTCCCACCGAGCACAGCGTAACCGAGTACCGGTGTTAATTCGAGCGGTCCAAGAACATGTCCACACGTTGGACAATGAGAGCGCGGATGAACGATCGACTCCCCGACCGGAACGCGCAGACCGACGACGTTCGTAAAAGACGTGATGAGTAAGCCTAACAAAAAAAAATAAACCGTGAAGACGATCGTCATGACACGACCTCCCTTTCAAAAAAGTTCAGAAAAAAACCCCCGAGGAGGGGGTAGGAATTATTTCACTTCAACAGCTGATCGTTTAAGATCAGATGGATCTTTTTTCTCAAAGTAAGTATTTGTCGATTTTTTACTTGTGAGCGTGACTGTATAAGTATATTTTCCAGCACTTTCTTTCACAAGTACATAAGAATCTTTATACTCTGCATCTGAATTTAATGAATCTTTCATTTCATCGATATACTTACTTAATGATTCTTTACGAACTGGAACATCGGTACTAACTGCTGTTGATTTAATTTCGTTTCCACCTTCGTTGATTCCCAAGATAATTGATTCACCTGCTTGAATCGGATTTGACGAAGTATACAACTTCGCAGCCGATACTAATTGCTTCGCATCTGAAACGACTGCATCCTTACGCGAGTTCTCGATCAAACCACCGATTGCGACGACAGCGATTGCTGCAATGATTCCTAAGATAACGACGACGACGAGTAACTCGATCAACGTCAGTCCGCGCTCATCACGCATTTGTTTTGCATCTAACCAGATTTCTTTTAACCGTTCTACCATTTCATTATGCCTCCCTAGTACTTTTTTACTGTTCTTGGCTAGTAGGTAATACTATCCAGACGAATACTATTATAGTAGCACCATATTTTTTGTAGATTATGTCTTTTTTTCACAACAGGTAAATGTTTTTACAGTTGTCAACTTGCTTGAATATCCGAGTAAATTTTAAACATCGGTACGACGACGGCAATGACGATGACCCCGACAATCGCGGCCAGCACAACGATCAGCAACGGCTCAATGATCGACTTTAAACGGTCCGTCGTCGTCTCGACCTCGGTTTCATAAAAGTTCGCGACCTCCGTCAACATGGAATCAAGACGCCCTGATTCTTCACCGATTGCAATCATCTGCGTGACTAGAGGTGGAAAATATTTGTTTTTCTCGAGTGGTTCGTGCATCGGAATCCCGCGTGCCATCGCTTCGTTGGCACCGGCAATTCCTTTACGGATGATTCGGTTCGTGACGATCCGTTCCGTGATATCAAGCGACGCCAAAATCGGAACCGATGCGTTCAAGAGAACAGACAATCCACGCGTCATCAAGGCAATTTGTGACTTTTGAATCAATGGTCCAAAGACTGGGATCATCAATAAGAATCGATCAAAGAATAAACGTTGCCGTTCGTTTTTCAAATTGAAATACAGTAGACCAATCAAACCGAATGCAATCAACAGCATCACCCACCAATAGGCGACGAAGAAGTCCGACACCGCAACGACGAGTTTCGTGATCAACGGCAGTTCACTCCCGAGCTGATCGAAAATCGACGCAAACGTCGGCACGACGTTCATCATCAAGAAGACGACGACACCAACGGCGACAAGCGAAACGACTGCTGGGTAAATCAACGCCGAGATGACCTTCCGTTTGATTTCATATTGTTTCTCAAGTTGAGTGACGATGTTATCGAGTGCTTCCTCGAGATTCCCACTCGCCTCTCCCGCCATCGCCATACTGACGAAGAATGTATCAAAGACACGAGGGTGCTTTTCGATCGCTTGCGAAAACTGGATCCCACTTCGTAAATCGTCCTCGACCTCAACAAGCGCGCGTTCGAGTGGTTTCGACTCCGTCTGTTTTCGGAGAATTTCTGTCGCCTTGACGATTGAGACACCGGACCGCACAAGAGTCGCGAACTGACGCGCATACATGACGAGGTGTTCGATTTTCGGTTTGGCACTGAGAAACGTAATCTCGGTGTTCAAGCCTTTCGATTCTTGTTTTTCAAGCGAGGTCACAGCAATCTGATCCGTCCGCAACCGTTCTGCGGCTTCTCGTTTCGTCAGCGCTGTAATTTTGCCTTTTTTTCGTTTGCCGGCAATCGTCCGACCTTCATAAATGAATACTGCCATGTGTTCACCCCGATATGTACGGTGATGCAGCAGAAGCCGGAATCAATCCCCGACTGACGAGATCCTGCAATGCCATCTGCATCGTCTGCATGCCGTATTGTTTACCCGTCTGCAGGACGGATTGAATCTGATATTCCTTACCGGTCCGAATCAAGTTCGATACAGCTGGTGTATCGACCATGATCTCGAGAGCTGCGACACGTCCTGTACCGTCTGAACGCGGCATCAGGCGTTGCGAGACGACGCCCGCGAGAACGTTCGCCAGTTGAGCCCGAATCTGGTCTTGTTGCTCCGACGGGAAGACATCGATGATCCGGCTGACCGTCGAAGCGGCCGTCGACGTATGGACTGTCGCGAAGACGAGGTGACCCGTCTCTGCTGCTGTCACGGCTGTCGCAATCGTTTCAAGGTCTCGCATTTCTCCAAGCAAAATGACATCCGGATCTTGACGGAGCGCTGACCGCAACCCGGTCGCGAAACGTGGCGCATCGATCCCGATTTCCCGCTGATCGATCAGACTTTTATGATGACTATGTAAGTATTCAATCGGATCCTCAAGCGTAATGATTCGTTTGTACATCGTCTGATTGATTTCATTGATCATCGCTGCAAGCGTCGTCGATTTCCCGGAACCCGTCGGACCCGTCACGAGAATCAATCCGTGTGGTTTCGTTAAGAATCGTTTTAAGACAGGTGGCAATGCTAATTGCTCAAGCGTCGGCACCTCGGTCGGAATCGTCCGAAACGCCATCGACAAAGCGCCTCGTTGATAAAAACAGTTGACCCGGTACCGAGCGACACCGGTCACACCGAACGAAAAATCGATGTCCCGGTCCTGCTTCAGCTGTAGATACATCTCTTCCGTGATCAATGACTGCACAAATCCATCAATGATGATTGGTTTCATCTTCTCTGTCCCGAAAGGTGTCAACGTTCCGTTGATCCGAAAGACGGGCGGTGATCCCGCTGTCAAGTGAACGTCGGACGCCCCTCGTTCTTTTGACGAACGTAAAATATCTTCGATTTGTGCCCGTTCCATCGTACTGTTCATTCTGAAATCACCGTCCGTAAAATCTCTTCTGTCGTCGTAATCCCGTCCGCGACTTTTGATAGACCATCTGCAAGTAGGAATCGTTGACCTTGTTCTTTGACGTACACTGTGATGTCACTTTCCGTCGATTGGTTCATGATCATCCGACGTAGCACTTCGTCGATCATGATGACCTCTTGAATCGCAACCCGTCCGCGGTACCCTGTCATATTACAAGACGAGCAGCCGCGTCCACGCATAACCGTCGTCGCTTCAATTCCCTCTTGATCAAATAACTCTTGTTCTCGTTTTGAAATCGGATGGACTTCGCCACAATCGCGACAGACACGGCGAACGAGTCGTTGTGCAATCAATCCACTGACAGAAGCAGCAACAAGGAACGGTTCGACACCCATATCAATCAATCGCGTGATCGAACTAACGGCAGAGTTCGTGTGTAAAGTCGAAAGAACCAAGTGTCCTGTCAGCGAAGCACGAATAGAAATCTCAGCCGTCTCGATGTCTCGAATCTCCCCGACCATGACGACGTTCGGATCCTGACGAAGGATCGAGCGAAGACCACTCGCAAACGTCAACCCAATCTTCGCGTTGACTTGAACTTGATTGATCCCATCGACCTGGTACTCGACCGGATCTTCAACAGTGATGATGTTGCGCGA
This sequence comes from Exiguobacterium sp. s78, assembly GCF_018618985.1. Classification (NCBI taxonomy): domain Bacteria; kingdom Bacillati; phylum Bacillota; class Bacilli; order Caryophanales; genus Exiguobacterium; species Exiguobacterium sp. s78. The sequence continues at coordinate 684,710 of NZ_JACSNB010000001.1, read as the reverse complement.
CTCGTCATTCAACTCATTTAACGCAGCATACAACGTCGATGATTTACCGGAACCGGTCGGACCGGTGATCAAGATAATCCCATTCGGGCGCTTCAGCATCTCCCGGAAATGTGATTCGTTTCGCGAACTAAAACCGATTTTTGAAATCGAGATGTTCGAGTTCGAGCTGTCAAGAATCCGGATAACGACCTTCTCGCCGTAAACGGTCGGCAAGGTCGAGACACGGAAATCATATGGTAATCCGTTAAAGACATATTTAATCCGTCCATCCTGTGGCAAGCGTGACTCGGTGATATCGAGTTCACTCATGACTTTGATCCGGGTCGTCAGAATGCTTTGAATCTGCTTCGGATAGTTGTTCTCCGTTCGTAATTCTCCATCAATCCGAATCCGGATCGTCATCGACGTTTCCTGCGGATCCATATGAATATCCGATGCACGCTGGGCAATCGCGTTCTCTAGAATTTGATTGACGAGCCGGATGATGGGTGCATCTTCACGCGTCACGACATCACGGGATTGATCCGACTCCATCATGTCGTCGGATTCGAGTAGCTCCCGTAACGACGAATCAATGTCGTAGTATTTCAGGATTGTTCGTCTGATTTCGTCACGCGTCGCGATTCCGACATCGATTGATAGACCGGTCTGCATCCGCAAATCGTCGATCGCGATCAAATCCATCGGATCCGCCATGGCGATAAATAGACGATTTCCTTCCCGGTAAACCGGGACGAGTGTATGTCGCTGTGCGAGATCTTTTGAAATCAGTTTCGTGACGGCGACGTCAACTGGATAGTTGTACAGCTGGATGATCGGAATCTTCAATTGGTGATGTAGCGCCTCTAGTAATTGTTGTTCCGTCAAGTGACCAAGTCGAAGGAGTGCATCCCCGAGTTTTTCGGTCGACCGTTTGACCGTCAACGCCTCTTCGACTTGTTGCTCCGTCACGAGGCTTTCTTCGATCAACATTTCCCCTAAACGTTTTCGTTTCATTGCCATTTAACGTGTCATCCTTCCGCGTGCCATGTTTCTTCTTCCTCTAACACATCCGGTTTTTGATGTTTTTCATCCATTACACTCGTTACCGCTGCCGTCAACAGACATAAGACGACAATTCCGACGAGAACGAGTGGGTTCGTAATACAGTCGAGCTGGATGCTGAAGTAGATCAACGTCACGATCAAGATCGCCGCAACGGATAAAATCGCCTTTGTCGTCACAGTCGTCACGTAAGGGATCGTCACCGCAAACATCAGACCACAGATGATTGTCGCTAGACCGATGATGATACCGAGTTCAATTGCTATCGTCGTCCAGTTCATCTTGTTTCCTCCTTCTTATCCGACAGGTTCCCCTGTTGTTTCACCTTCTACTGGTGAAGCAGGATCACCCGTTTCGTTATTGTCAGGTGTATCGGGTGACGTCGGACTTGTCGGAGACGTTGGTGTATCTGGCGTCTCGACGCCATCTGTCTGCGGTTCATCCGTCGTTTGATCGTCTGTACCGTCTGTATTCGTTGAATCATTGGAATCATTCGTATCCGTCGAATCATCGGAGTTCGTGTCGTCTTCCGGTTCAGGTACGACGACAGGTGCTTGTTCTTCTTGACTACTCTTTGTGACGATTGCTGGGATGGCTGCGTAGAAATCAAGAGACAATAACTGCTTCTTCTCACCTTGAGCCGTCTTCGTCACGCGATAGACTTCAATCGATTTCCCTTCTTCTCCCGCTTGTGTATCACTCGTCGTTCCAGCTGTAAGCGTTGCAGAATAACGTGTGATCGTCCGGAATGGAATCGTTTTTTCGCCTTCAAGGACGGTCGTGACTGTTTCCTTGAACGGTGTGCCTCGCAATTCAAGCGTGACATCACTTCCATTTTGGGTCGCAATGACACGATAAATTGATGCTTGTGTATTACGAACGGCAAAATCTGTTTTTTCATCAATTTTGACGTCATATCCTAGTGTGATGCCATCTGGTAATGCCGCATGCGGCATCCGTTCGACGATTTCAAATGGCGTCTTTGCGAACAGTTCGTATAACTTGCTACCGACATACGAGCCTGCGACTGCATCCATACCGTACGTCTTGACATTCATTAATTGTCCCGGCTTGATTTCCACATTCATCATTGCCGTGATCATCTGTTCTTCAGCAGCAGACCGCGTCGAGAATGAAACCGTTGAAACGACCTCACCTGTTGGATCGACTGCAGCTTCCGATTGAGCAGGATCAAAGTTTCCTTCCTGTAACGTTTTACTCGTATCGATTAACCATGTCTTAAAGGCAACGAGTTGCTCATCCGAGTAACTGATCGGCTGCGTCGCTAAAAAATTCTCAAACGATGCTTCATCTACCGTTACCATCAAGTCTCCACCTTTTTTCAAAGAAGCTTTTTTGACAGAATCAGCGGCGTTGATCGTCACGACTTCTGTTGGAATCGGTGTCGTCTCTTCTCCCGTTCCAGTCGTCAGCGGCGTTTTCTTCGTCCACTCCGTAATCGCTTTCTCAACTTTCGATTGTGCTTCCTTTCGATCCATGCCACTAACTGGAACCGATCCAATTCGTGCCGTCTCAGAAAACGTCGTAGGTGCCGTTGCTTTACCGGTAAAGGAAATCAAGGCAAACGATGGTACGTAAATCAGGGCTACCAGTACAAGTAGCAAAAGTGTATGTATAGCAAAACGCTTCGGATTAATCATCATCTGTTTCCTTTCTGTATGAATTTAATCATTTCAGGTGCCTAGTATTTCCATTATAATGAATATTATGATGAAACATAAGTCCTATCCTGACAAATCCTTTCATGATCTGTGAATAGGTGCTGTTTTTGATTTTCTAGAAAAATCATTTAGGATCTTTCATCTTCATCTATCATGAAGTAGAGGTGAATCCATGCAACGCGAGCAAGGCGGTTTTTCGCTAATCGAAGTATTAGTCAGTATTACAATCTTATCTATTATATCGGTCTCTCTGATCAGCATTTTTTCTCAGTCACTAGCTGCCTCACGCGACAGTACGGAGTTGACGTTTGCGAATTATCTGGCAAAAAACGCAACCTCTTATATCAAACGAGAAGCTTTAGAAGCGACAAGTGATGAACCCTTCGCCTTCAGTTCTCTATCTACACAGGCAGACAAAGCGACTTATCTGAATGGAAAATATGTCATTCCAGAGCCCACGTCTCCTTCTTGTGAACTATCGGCTATTTGCTCATCAATCTTTACTAATCCTGAAATCAATAATATTGCCTTTGAAGTCAAATACAGTGTGACACCTCGGAAACTCGAAGGAGTCGTTAATCCGAATCTCCTCGACCTCCATGTATTCGTCTACATAGAAGGAACAACTGAACCGATTACATCATTGAAAGGATCGATTACGAATGCGACGCTCAATCAAAGTTTTCCGACAACAAAATGACGGCTTCTCGCTCGTCGAACTACTCGTCGCCATCGTCATTGCCTCGATTTTCAGTGCTGTCATCCTGACTGTGTTCATCTCTGGTACGAAAAGCTTTCGGGCAACTGGAATCATCAGTGAACTGCGTAGTGAAGCTGATAGTCGAGTCGGTATCATATTAAACGAAATCAGTGGATTTGATGCGATTCGGATCGATGAAGCAAAACAGTTATCGTTTTATAAACGAACACTTCCTGTTTTGAACGCAGACACTGGATTACTTGAACGCGCCAGTGGATTTGAACCTTTTAACGCAACAGAAGAAGCATCTGCTTCAGAGAAGGAAGCGACACCCGTCCGTTATACGTTCGCAGAACAAACTTTAGACAGCACCGAACTAACGTACGAATCGACACCACAGTCGATCGACGACCAAACGGAATTACTTCAAACGTTCAAGTTATCGAGTCCCGAGTATCAAACCATTACATCAGGAACATATCCGGGGCGCTACGTCATTCACGGTATTTTAACGATTACAACTACAATTCAATCGACAGATCAAGAAGAAGTCCAGACCTTCACGAGTACGATTGGATTTTAACTCAGAAAGGAACACGGTATGCGTAAATCCGAACAAGGCTATACATTACTTTTCGTTCTTGTGACTTTAACCGTCCTGTCTGTCCTCGCTGTTGCGACGATTGGCATCAGTTTACAGTCAACTCGCCTAACCGAAATCCGCGAGACGGATATCGATGTCGAGACGACGACACAAAATGATCTTGATTTAGCAGTCGCCTCCCTCCAGAATATCGTTTCAAAGACGACTGGGACTTCACCAACGACTTCTTCTCAAGCATTATTTGAGAATCTCGACAGCTCTATCGTCTTACCCTTAAAAACAATCGTTCCGAACGTGACCGTCAAGCTAAATGAAGCCGCATCGAACGTTCGTGTCAAAGCGCTTGATTTAACAGCGACAGTTTCAAAACAAAAAGGCGATCAGCCAGCAATCAAAAAAACGTATCGACAACGTGTCTATTTGTCTGCGATTCCTAGTTTTTTGTACTATACGTTAGGTTCAGATGATCAAGTCATCTTAAATGGCGCTCCCTTGATCGAAGGTAATATTTTTTCCCGCAACGCCCTGCAAGCAACTGCGACCCCGATATTTAAATACAACGATGAGGATGGGATCTTCACTAATACCAAAGCACTTCCTTATATCGCAGGTCAGGTACGCGTTTTTCAAGAGAAGAATCAGCCATTACTGAAGTGCGGAGATTACCTTGTGTGTGATAAAACGATTTTTGATCCGAAAGGTGCAACAGAGCTAGTATCAACGAAAGAAACACTCGTTCCGTTCGATTTTGATTATGCGTTGAACGACTTTCTGAAACTACCGGTGAATACGCCTCTTACACAAGTCGCGTCTACATTGAAAAACTCCTCGATTCCACAATCTATATTAACGGGACCTTTTTTAACAGAACTTGATACAAAGCGACAAATGATTAGTCCAGCATTAAACACAGGCAATACCGTGACATTGACAGATGATCTTGTTCAAGAAACACTCGAACCTTTAATCATTAACGGGAACTTAACGATCTCTTCCTTGAACCCTTTGACCCAGCCGCTTGAGATCAAGCGTCCTCTCGTCGTTCTTGGCAACTTACTGATTCGAGGAAATGTTGGATTTGCAACGACGATTTATGCGACCGGAACAAGTCGTCTGGATGACGCAAACATTCAAGGGCTGACTTCAACAGCTAAACAAAATACATTGATTTTACTCAGTAAAGGAAATCTCGTCATTAACCGCGTCAATAAATTTTCGACGCCCCAAACAACTACACCTGATTTAAATGCCTTTCTATATAGTGATGACAATCAAAAAAATACGATTTACTCTGTAGGTTCGACGATGAATGTACGCGGTGGTATTTTTACGAAGGGTAATCTAGAAGTCAACGCCTATCGTGGAAAATTGGACTTACCAGAAAATGCGTTTCCTGCAAACGTAAGAGAACTCGAAAAACTGATGGTCGCTAACAAATCATCTGACTTTGAAGCATCCCGTCTACGTATGGCGTATGATGCGACGGTATTAAAAAATCCAACAGCCTTACTTCCACTTAATCGAGCGGTCCAATTGTATGTCGAAACACCAAAACGCGTTCAACCGTAACACACATAAAAAAGAGTCATTCGCTTGCGACGAATGACTCTTTTTTGACTAGAATTTTGTTGCTCGGTATTCCTTAGCGAACTTTTTCACCTTTTTGCTTTCTACCGTTGCACCGTTCTGTTCTAACATGGCGTACAAATCTTTTCGATTTTGTTTGACCGTTTCATAGACAGGTTTCTCTTTCCCACGATTCGAATCAGCTCCTGCTTCTAACAACAGTTCAATCGCTGCCTCATTTTGATCTAGTGTCGCATAAAAGAGTGGTGTATGACCAAAGTCATCGATCCGATTGAGCTCTTTTTTCGACGCTTTTTTTATCAAAAGAGCATACGCATCAATCGATCGATTCACACTCGTTGCAACATGAAGAACCGACTGACCTTGTGCATTCAATTGGCTGATTTTTGCACCTTCTGCCAACCATTCAGCGACCGTGCTACGCGGCGCGAACTGCGCCGCATAAAACCAGTTCGCTTTATTTTTTACGGTCTGCTCATCAAGAAGGAGTTTTGCTTTGTCAAAAGCGAGTGTTTCCTGGAAGCGACGGATGTAACGATTTTTCTCCTTTGTTGATAAAGAAGCATCTTTTAATGCGTTCGCAAGTCGTTCTGGTTTTTCTGAACGCAGTCCTTGTTCCAGTGCTGCTTGTTGATTTGATTTCGTAACATATATCGCTCCCCCGATTCCAATAATGATTAAAATCAAGAGGATGACAATGATTCGTTTGCGTTTCATAGATAGCGTCCCCACTTCTTAATAAACATCTCCATCCAAGTCTGACGTTCCTGACTCAGAACCGATCGTCACCTTGAATGTCGTCGTTAGTGGTGTTTTTTGATTGTCTTTCATGACTTCGAGCACATCTTTGTTTTCTTTTAATGCCGTTACTTTGATGCGTGCCACACCTGGACGAAGTGGTTGTAGCGCTTGTCCTGTCGGATCAATTTTGACGTACTCCTTACCCTGAAGCACTTCCAACCGATAGAAGCGTTCTGTCGTCGTCACTGGGAACCAGCGCAGAATCGGTGATTTTTTATCATCCTTCATCGTCATCGCGATATCATCGGCTGTCAGATTGAGTGGGTTCTCACGTACTCGTACAAGCGTCTTCGCGACTGTATCCGGGAAATCAGTTAACTTCAACAACGCTTCGACCGGTCCGTTTGGTGTGCCGGTTTTACCCGTGATCGTATAACCCGATGCCGTCTGTTTCAATTCAATTGCATTACTAACAGTTGAAGTCGTAAATGGTAATGGATAGTTCGGATTGAATGTCGCCGTTACATCTTGATTCGATCCAACCCACAGTTCCAGATTACTTGGGGAAACGGATAATTCTGGCAACTTGACTTGAATCGTATACGTCGTTGATTGGGCAAGATAAGTCGAGCTTCCAGCTGTCGCAGGTACGACGGCTTTGACCGTGACTGTGCCTGGTGTTTTTCCTGTCAACTCCAACGTATTCTTAGTTAAGCCACTTGTCGTAACACGCGAATCATTCGTTATGATCCACTGAATCGGCGTATTGCTTCCCGATACCATCGAAGCGATTCCTGTCATTGATTTTGTTTCGCCGACATATAACGTATCTGGCACGTTTCGGACGATGAGTCCTCCGAACACATCATTGATGACAAGTTCAGAAGTCGCCGTCAACTCTTTACCGTTTCCGACTGGTACGACGAGTTTAATTTGTGTCGTCCCGACTTTTTTCGGCTTGATGACACCAGCTTCATCGATAGATGCGATTTCTGAATCTACGATTGACCATTTTAACGTGCCGTACTGACTACCTATAGGACTGATTTCTGGTAAAACTTTATATGATGGTGTCGTGATATCCATCTTGACGGACGGAATTTTCGCACTTGTCGCATAGGATGGTGTCAGTGCATAACCAATCGTCGGAAAAGCTTGTGGATCATTGGTGACAGTTGTTGATTTATCTTTTCCGTTCTTTTTATCTCGGTAGACGTTTTTCGTTGATGTCAGCGTATTATCTTTTTTATCAAGCACATGAACTCCTGCAGTGTCTTTGGCACGCACTTTGACAGTGAATGTTACTTCTGATTGATCTGCGATCCATTCACCTTTATGAACACCTGAAATCGCCTCATCGTATTCGATATCCGGTAGTCTCCCTTTTATCGTCTGACCAGTTATATTCGTTCCTGTCAGACCCGTCGTTGAGAGTATCTCAAGGTTACTAGGAAATTGTTCATTGAACAGGATATTTTCCATCGTTACTGAGAATTGTCCCATGATGTATCCGTTGTTACCAATGGCATCCTTTTGCATCATCGGAGACGTTTTGACGGTGTAGGTGATATCCGCTGTTTCCCCTTTTGGAATCGTAGCTGGATCAATCGAGCGCGAAAGGACGAAAGGCATAGATGCAGCGGGACGAACGACTTGAACCGTTCGTGTCTCAATTGTTTTGGCTCCTCGTTGATCCTCTGCTTCAATCCGGATCGTCACACTCGTCTTCCCTTTGAGCTTTGAATCGAATGATTGACTAACGAACGAGTTATTTTTCAATTTATTGTTTTCAAAAACTTTCTCATCATCAATGTAGATGCGCGTCTTTAACTCACGATCTTGTAGGTCGTAGTCGTTGACTTGATACGAGATCGTCAACGGTTCGTTCTCGAGGTAACTTGATTTATCCGTTGGTAAGATATTCTTGATTAAAGGCTTATGGTTCGCACCAATGAAAGCACGGTACATCGTGTTTGAGAATAGTTCTTTTTCTTGTTGTTGATTAAAGCTCGAAGTATGCCCTGCTCCTGAATACGTAACGTTTCCTTTGGTATACATATAATAGTGGTTGCGTGCATCACCAATTGTTCTTCCGGCAGCCTGATTCGAACTACTGAGGTTGTTTTCACGGATGTTATACCATGGAATCAAGTCCGGTTGTTCAAGATCCAGACCAAAGTATTGATTGTGTGTCGTTGCGATAGCAACCGTATCAGCTAAGGCAAATGGATAAGAAGTCATGACGCCCGCATTTTGTTTGACTGCTTGACCCGATGTTCGAGGTGCCGCGTACCCCATGTTCGTAAAGTTCTTTTGACCTGCGAGATCTGCAAACTTTGTTTCCCAGAATAGCTCTGGTTTGCTGGATTGTGCCGGTCTAAAGATCGTATCATGTGTCAGCATCAAACCTTGCCCCGTATTCGTGAAGTTAAGAATAGCATCTGATGCAGGATCACTTAGTGAAGCTGCACCATACGAATCCTGAAAACCGAAGATTAGCATATCATAGGATGTATTTATATTTTTACTGGCATACGTTTTGTTAAACGTGTCCGCAGAAATGACTTCTACATTGAAGTCATATAACCCATCTTGTTTTAACAATGAGCCCGACATGAATCCATTAATGGATCCATTTGAGCCCGAACGCGTGACTTGTAAAATTTTTGCTTTAGCTTCTTGATCCTGCATTAAAAAGCTTCCCATCTTATAATCCGTTAGCCCATCTTCACTTACGAGTCGAATCATCCAATTCCGTGGTCCCGTATAACTTGGTGCATCAAAGCGATACGATACTGAACCAGAAACTGTAGCTACTTTCTCGTCGACTTTCTCCGACTCATCAAATTGGTCGTTACTATTAAAGTCAATATACAACTGGACACGTGTATTAGCCGTAGTTTGATCAAGCGTAAAATTAAAATCAATTGGTTTATCTGGTGAAGCCGGTGCTGCTTTATCCACCGATGTTAACGATTGACCAGCCTGCGAAACCGCTACCTTGCTTAAACGAGGTCGTTCAATTTTTTCGGATTGTAATCGGGAGACGACCTGTTTTGAATCCGTATAGGCAATCGCAGCACCAGACGTCATGCTTGGCTTAAAAATCGAAGTGAAATTACTCGTTGCATGTGTTAACACATCAGCGTGTAAAAAGACGGGTAATCCTTTTTGAATATAGTTCGTCAAAATCTCATTCGCTTTTAACTTCGTAATATCATTCTCAATTTTACTCGTATTATGTTTTTTGGATGTATCAGATACTGTAATCGAATAACGGTCTGTTCCAGTAAAAATAGATGGATCAAAAACGATCGCATCAAATGCGCCATCAAGTGGAAAACGAGACGCATTCAACTCTTTGACCGTCATCATCTTGATTTCGTATTGACTAGTATTCAAGTCTTTTAACAGTGACAACGATGTAATGGTCGTTCCCGGGTCAATCCGGTTCGTCGTCGACCAGTCATCTCGAATCTCTAAAATCTTAAACTTTTCACCCGTTGCCGCTTTGGAATGTGGCTCATGTATATACGTAAAACTTGAAAAAATCAGTAAGATGGCTAAGGCTAGACGGACCCACTGTTTCATCACTTATCGTCTCCTCATCGTGTCATTGAGATATGGGACTATACTCCCCCATTTCATTATAACGAGAGAATGCGGATTTTCCCTATTTTGTAAAAATAGAAGCGTGATAATGCCGCACTTCACTGATGAAATAGAGTGATCCCGTCACGACGTATGTCCGGTTTACTTCTAATTGCTCGAAGAATGCTTCGACTGTCGTTACGTTTGCTCCGTCTTGCTTCAACTCATCAAGTGTCCGCGCACGCGGAAAATCAAATGTCGTTTCGTAAATATCTGGTGTGATGTTGCGTAACTGCTCAAGCATCGCTGTCCGATCTTTGTCACGCAAAATCGAACAAAGCAACGTCACCGGCTTCGATTCCTCTTTTAAGCGTTCAACGAGTGCCGTGATGCCTTCCGGGTTATGGGCACCATCGAGAATGATCCGTGGTTTGCGGGAGATGATCTCAAACCGTCCCGGATGTTTTGCTTCCCGTAATCCTTTTCGGATTGCCGCTTTCGACCAGCCGAGGCGCCGCGCACAAATGACAGCGTTCGCCGCATTATGAACTTGATGATGGCCTTCGAGCCCTAAGCGTGTCTCTGGTATTCCATCGTATGTCGCCCAGGTACCCGTCTCTTTTAATCGATAACGGATGATCGCTTCCTGACTCCATTTCAACGTTGCATTTCGGTCACCGCAATATGCCATTAACGGCACCGTCAGTTCTTCTTGCAGTTTCCCGGCAATGACCGGTGTCCCCTGTTTAATGATCCCGAACTTTTGTAAGGCGATCTCTTGGAGCGTATCTCCGAGAATCGCTTGATGATCGTGGCCGATTGATGTGATGATCGCTGCGACCGGCTTCTTGAAGACGTTCGTCGAATCATACAACCCACCGAGTCCGACTTCATAGATGACGAAATCCGGACGAATCTGATCAAAATAATAGAAAGCAAGTCCTGTTAATGCCTCGAACTCAGTGACCGTACCGAGTGCCGGATCGATGCGCCCGATGGCAGCTTGAACAGCGATCGCAGCTGCGACGAGATCATCTTCTGCAATCGGTACCCCGTTCAACATGATCCGTTCCTCGAACTGAATGATATACGGCGACGTAAACGTCCCGATTCGTAATCCTTCCGCTATCCCCATCTCACGTAAGAACGCAACCGTCGATCCTTTTCCGTTCGTGCCAGCGACATGAATCGTCGGAATCGCGTCCGGGTCAATCTGTAATCCCAGTAACATCGCCTGCATCCGTTCAAGACCCGGTTTGACACCGAATGCTAGTAAGCTCGATAACCAATCCAATACATCTTCTCGCGTCCTCATGCTGTTCGCTCCTTTAAAAAAAGTGGCTCAAGGAGACTTGAGCCACTGCTGTAATTAGTGTGAGAGTTCGTTGATACGTGCTTCGACAGCTTGACGTTTTTCCGTATAATCAAGTGCCTTCGCTTTTTCTTCATCAATGACATGTGCTGGTGCTTTGCCGACGAAGCCAGGGTTGTTGAGTTTTTTCTCGACCCGTTCGACTTCTTTCGTATACTTGACGAGTTCTTTATTCAAGCGCGCGATTTCTTCCTCGATGTTGATCAAGTCCGCGAGTGGGATGAACAATTCTGCTCCCGTTACAATCGCACTCATTGCTTTTTCTGGCGCCGGCATCTGTTCTTCAATCCGGAGTTCAGACGCGTTCGTGAACTTTTGCAAGTACGAGCTGTTTGACGACAAGTCGTCTTGAACACGTGCGTCATTCGTCGAGATGAACAGTTGGATCTGTTTCGACATCGGTGCGTTCACTTCCGCGCGGATGTTACGAACCGAACGGATGACGTTCTGAACTGCTTCGAATGCTGGAACAGCTTCCGGGAAGTCGAGTGATGCCTCGCGTGTTGGCCATGCAGCACGTGTGATCGTCTCACCTTCATGCGGTAAGTGTTGCCAGATTTCTTCCGTGATGAACGGCATGAATGGATGCATCAGACGCATGATCCGGTCGAGCGTATAGGCAAGAACCGAACGCGTCGTCTGCTTCGCTGCTTCATCTTCCCCGTTGAGCGGTAATTTCGCCATCTCGATGTACCAGTTACAGAAGTCTTCCCAGATGAAGTGATAGAGAATACGTCCCGCTTCACCAAACTCATATTTGTCCGACAGACGCGTCACATCGTCGATCGTCGTCTGTAAGCGTGTCAAGATCCATTTATCTGCGAGTGACTTCTCACCTGTCAAATCGATCTGATCAAACGTTAGACCATCCATGTTCATCAAGGCAAAACGGCTTGCGTTCCACAGTTTGTTCGAGAAGTTCCATGTTGCTTCGATCTTTTCCCAGTAGAAACGGAGATCGTTCCCTGGCGTCGATCCTGTCGTTAGGAACCAACGAAGTGAATCGGCACCATACTTCTCAATGACATCCATCGGGTCGATTCCGTTCCCGAGAGATTTCGACATCTTGCGTCCTTCCGAATCACGAATCAATCCGTGGATCAAGACGTCTTGGAATGGACGTTGTCCTGTAAATTCATACGATTGGAAGATCATCCGTGATACCCAGAAAGCGATGATGTCATAACCCGTAACGAGTGTCGATGTCGGGAAGTATTTTTGATAATCCGCTGCGTCCGTGTTCGGCCATCCCATCGTCGAGAACGGCCAAAGCGCTGAAGAGAACCACGTATCAAGAACATCGTTGTCTTGCTCCCAGTTCTCGATATCGGCTGGTGCTTCCTTGCCAACGTATACTTCGCCTGTTTCTTTATGGTACCAAGCCGGAATCCGGTGTCCCCACCAGAGTTGACGGCTGACACACCAGTCACGGATGTTTTCCATCCAGCGCACATACGTGTTCTCAAAGCGTTGTGGAACGAAGTTGACCTTGTCTGGTCCTTGTTGCTCCTCGAGTGCTTTTTGCGCGAGTGGTTCCATTTTGACGAACCATTGGAGTGAAAGATACGGCTCAACGATCGCGTCTGAACGCTCCGAGTGACCGACAGAGTGCAAGTGTGGTTCGATTTTGATTAGAACACCTTCTGCTTTTAAATCTTCAACGATTTGTTTCCGGCATTCGAAGCGATCCATACCTTCGTATTTCCCTGCGTTCTCGTTCATCGTTCCATCTTCATTCATGACGAGGACACGTGGTAACTCGTGACGGTTACCGACTTCGAAGTCGTTCGGGTCGTGCGCTGGTGTAATCTTAACGACACCTGTACCGAACTCCATGTCGACATAGTCATCGGCAACAATCGGAATCTCGCGACCAACGATTGGTAACGTGATTGTTTTTCCGACGAGGTGAGCATAACGCTCATCCTTCGGGTTCACGGCGATCGCTGTATCACCGAGCATCGTCTCAGGACGTGTCGTCGCTAGTTCAACGTGACCTGAACCGTCCGTTAGTGGATAGCTGAAGTGATAGAACGCACCTTCGATATCCTTGTAGATGACTTCGATATCCGAGATCGCTGTTTTCGTCGCTGGGTCCCAGTTAACGATGTATTCGCCGCGGTAGATCAAGCCTTTTTCGTAAAGTTTCACGAAGACTTCTTGAACCGCTTCCGACAATCCTTCGTCGAGCGTGAAGCGTTCACGCGAATAATCGAGTCCAAGACCAAGTTTTGCCCATTGTGCACGGATCGTTGACGCGTACTCTTCTTTCCATGCCCATGATTGCTCAAGGAATTTCTCACGACCCATTTCAAGACGTGATTGTCCTTCTGCCCGCAGTTTTTGTTCGACTTTTGCTTGCGTCGCGATACCGGCATGGTCCATTCCTGGTAGATAAAGGACGTCAAACCCTTGCATCCGCTTCATCCGTGTCAGCATGTCTTGTAACGTCGTGTCCCACGCGTGACCAAGGTGCAATTTACCTGTGACGTTCGGTGGTGGAATGACGATCGTGTACGGCTCTTTTTCTGGATCCTGATCGGCTTTGAAATAGTCACCTTTCACCCAAAAGTCGTACCATTTTTCTTCCGTTGCCTGCGGATCATACTTCGTTGGCATTGATAATTCCTGCATCCTGATCGCTCCCTTTTTGTCCATAATAAAAACGGCTTCTCTCGTCCTATGCTAAGGACGAAAGAAAGCCGTTGCTTTTTTCCGCGGTACCACCTTAGTTCATCCAAAATCGGATGCCCTCGAGCCACGTAACGTGTGGAGGACGGATATCGCTCGTAAGACTCACGATACCAGCTCGTGGGGTGACCTTCCTCCTGTTCGCCCGTCACATCTTTCAGCCAAGGATGTGTTCTCTACACCGGTACGAATACAGGACTACTCTTCCCGTCATCGCTGTTGCCATTTTCTTCTTTACTCATTTTAGCCGAGAGTTCAAGTAATCGTCAAGAACTGCTTAACGACCAAATTCAACTTGGAGTTCTTGGAACGTCAATTCGACGGCTTCGATCGTCCGTTCGATGTCTTCGTCCGTATGGGCGATCGACAGGAAGAGACCTTCGAATTGTGACGGTGGTAAGAAGACACCACGCGCCGCCATCTTTTGATAATACGAACGGAACATCTCAAGGTTCGATGTTTTCGCTTTTTCGAAGTTCGTGACACGTTCATTCGTAAAGAAGACACCAAACATCGCGCCTGCGCGGTTCGTCGTCAGCGGAATGTTATATTTCGCCGCAGCATTCAGGTAGCCTTCTGACAAACGGCTCGCTTTCCGGTCGAACTCTGCATAGTGTTCTGGTTTCAATTGTGTCAATGTCGCTAGACCCGCTGCCATCGCGAGTGGGTTCCCGGATAATGTACCCGCTTGATAGATTGGACCTTGTGGTGCGATCTGTTCCATAATGTCACGACGTCCGCCGTAAGCCCCGACTGGCATGCCGCCGCCGATGACTTTACCGAGACATGTGATGTCCGGTGTGACACCGAAATGTCCTTGCGCACAGTGGAATCCGACACGGAAACCGGTCATGACTTCGTCAAAGATCAATAAAGCGCCGTTTTCCGATGTGATCTCCCTTAAGCCTTCGAGGAAGCCTGGTTCTGGTGGCACGAAGCCCATGTTCCCAGCAGCCGGTTCGACGATGACACCAGCGATATCGTCGCCGTGTTTTTCGAACGCGATCCGGACAGCGTCCAAATCGTTATATGGAACCGTCAGCGTCATGCTCGCGATTTGCGCCGGAACGCCTGGTGAATCCGGTAGTCCGAGTGTCGCGACACCTGACCCTGCTTTGATCAAGAGCGAGTCGCCGTGACCATGGTAACAGCCTTCGAATTTGAGGATTTTCGTCCGACCTGTATAGCCGCGTGCGAGACGAAGGGCAGCCATCGTCGCTTCTGTCCCTGAGTTGACCATCCGGACGACTTCGACTGACGGCACCCGACTAATGACGACTTCCGCCATCGCTGATTCGATTTCCGTTGGTGTCCCGTAGCTCCAGCCACGTGTCGCTTGTTCTTGGATCGCTGACGTGACGATTGGATCGGCATGGCCGAGAATCATCGGTCCCCATGACAAGACGTAATCGATATACTCTTTTCCGTCGATATCATAGAGCTTCGATCCTTTCGCATGATCTGCGAAAATCGGTGTCATCCCGACCGATTTATAAGCACGAACCGGGCTGTTGACGCCACCCGGCATGAGCGGGAGCGCCCGCTCGAATGCTGCTTTTGATTTTGAGTTCTGGTTAATTAAGCTCATTTCGACCCCTCCAGGTAACGACAAATGTCTTTTGCGAAATAGGTGATGATTAAATCAGCGCCTGCTCGTTTAAAGCCAAGCATCGTCTCAAGGACGATTCGTTCTTCGTCGATCCAGCCGTTCAAGGCTGCTGCTTTCACCATGGCATACTCACCCGATACGTTATAGGCGACGATCGGTAAATCGATTCGTTCACGCACATCACGAATGATATCCATGAAAGCGAGCGCTGGTTTGACGATCATGAAGTCAGCTCCTTGATCGACGTCCGCTGTTGCTTCACGGAACGCTTCACGACGGTTCGCTGGATCCATTTGGTAGCCTTTCCGGTCGCCTTCTCCTGGTGCGGAGTTTGCCGCATCACGGAATGGACCATAATAAGCAGACGCATATTTAACGCCGTAGCTCATGACAGGAATATGGCTGAAGCCATTCTCGTCCAACCCTTGGCGAATCGCTGCGACGAATCCGTCCATCATTGATGATGGAGCGATGACGTCAGCACCCGCCCGTGCTTGCGAGATCGCTGTCTTGACGTGGAGCGGTAATGATGCATCATTATCAACCGTACCGTCGGCGACGATACCGCAGTGACCCGTTGACGTATATTCACATAAGCATGTGTCGGCAATGACCGTTAGCTGCGGTGCAACCTTCTTAACGAGACGTGTCGCTTCTTGAACGATCCCATGATCGTGAAACGCACCTGATCCTTGCTCGTCTTTTAAATGGTCGTGCGGAACACCGAATAAGATGACGGATTCGATTCCAAGTGCAACGACTTCTTCGATTTCAGCCGTCAAGTGATCGAGTGATAAGTTGAAGACGCCAGGCATCGAGCTGACTTCGCGTTTGATATCTTCGCCTTCAGCGACGAAGATCGGATAAATCAAATCTGATTTATGCAATTGATTCTCGCGGACGAGTGACCGGAGTGATGCGGTATGACGCAAACGACGGTGACGTGCGTATTCTAATGTGTTCATGCTGATTCCTCCTCAATGATACGATCAATCATGCCGTCTACCGTGAATTCACGGGCGACATGGATCGGTTGAAGTCCGGCTGCTTTTGCTGCTTGCTCCGTAATCGTCCCAATGACGATGAACGTCGTCTGTGGGGATAATGGAGCAATCGCTTCGACAGCGGAAGGACTCTGCAGTCCAATATAGGCGGCAGTTCTGACAAGTGCTTCAGGTAGCCGACGGGTGACGGTTTCATACGTGATGATATCTTCGACCGTATATCGATTCAAGTTTCGTAACTGATCGACCGGTGCTTGCCGCGATCGGTTCCCTCGTGCAAAGACGATATGATCGCCGTCAGACAAGTGTGGTCCGAGTTCTGCGACGAGTGCGTCTCCTGTAAAGGTCGACGGACAGAAGTCTGCTGTTCGACCGTACTTCGCAAGTGCGTCTGCCGTCTTTCGTCCGACGACCGCGATACGCGTTTCTGCTAATTCAGGCAACGCATCAGCAATCCGGTGGACACCATTCGGACTCGTCACGATGAGCCAATCAATTCCCTTCGGCAATGTAAACGAAACCGGTCGCGTTTCAATGACAGGATAATGCACTGACTCGATCGCGATGGCGCGCAGTCGCGCCATCTGCTCGGTCGTCGGTGGTCGGCTGCCCGTGAAGAGTACCTGCTTACAAGTCATCCGGAAGTGTCGCGAGAATCTCACGACCGCCCGAAGCAAGCAGACGTTCGGCAACATCTTGACCGAGTTGCATCGGGTCTAGACCTGATTCGCGCTCGAGTAGGATTTGCTCTCCATCGACGGATCCAATGAATCCGACGAGTGTCGTTGACATGTCTTCGTTGATCGTTGCAAATCCACCGACCGGAACGTGACAACTACCTTCGATCGCAGCTAAGAAAGCGCGCTCTGCGTAAGCTACTTTTTCTGTCATCTGATCATGGATCAGGTGCAAGAGATCACGGACTTCTTGGTCATGTTCGCGACATTCGATACCGAGGATTCCTTGACCGACGGCTGGAATCATGTCATCTGTCGAGAGATATTCCGAGACGACGTCTTCAGACCAACCCATCCGTTGTAGACCAGCTGCTGCGAGTAGGATCCCGTCAAACGGACCATTCTTTAATTTATCGAGTCGTGTGTCGATGTTTCCACGAATCGATTCGATTTTTAAATCAGGGCGGAGTTTTAGCAATTGCGAGCCACGACGTAAGCTACTCGTGCCGACAACCGCACCTTCCGGCAAGGAAGCAAGACCTTCGCCTGTTTTCGTGATCAAGGCATCACGCGCATCGACACGCGCTGGTGTTGCACCGATGATGAGAGCGTCCGGTAATTCAGAAGGTAGATCCTTCATGCTGTGAACGGCAAAATCGATTTCTTCGTCAATCATCTGTTGCTCGATCTCTTTTACGAATAATCCTTTACCGCCGACTTTCGAGAGCGTCACATCCAAAATACGGTCCCCTTTTGTGATGATGTTCTTGATTTCGAACTCATACGGCGCGCCGGCTTGTTTCAACTGGTCAATGACCCATTTCGTCTGTGTCATCGCTAGCTTCGAGCTTCGCGATCCAACAATGATTTTTCGCATGCTAAAATCCCCCTGTACAATGATAAAGGGGCGGCACAAGTCCGCCCCATGCATTTTCTATTGTAACACAAATCGTGCTTTGTTCACCGGTTCACAGCTTTTGCGGAAGGTGTCGTCTCTTCTGATGTCATGACGTCATCTTCGAGCCCTTCGAACAAGTCTTCGTTTAATGCAAACGTATCCATGAACTGCGCAATCCGCTCGTCGGCATCTGGCTTCGCTGCCGCATCTTTGATGTAAGACAACGGTTCACGCAACAACTGGTTGATGATCGATTTCATGTGTTTGCCAATGACGGTTTTTTCACGTTTCGACATCTCCGGTAACTTCCGTTCCAAGCTTTGCATCGTCTCTTGTTGAATGCGTAACGCCTGGTCTCGTAATTCCGTGATGATCGGTACGACACCAAGTGTCGTCATCCAACCTTCGAACTCAGCGATTGCTGCTTCAATCCGTTGTTCGATCTTCGCTGCTTCCTTCATCCGTTCCGCCATGTTTTGTTGGACGATTGATGTCAAATCATCGACATCGTACAAATGAACACCTGGCAAGTCACCGACGGTCGGTTCAATATCGCGTGGTACGGCGATGTCAATCAAGAGGAATGGACGATCGTGACGGAACAGCTGTGCTGCCGCGATGTCTTCCCGTTTGATGATGGCACGTTTTGCACCCGTTGAAGAGATGACGATGTCTGCCCGAAGCAAACCGCACTGCATCTCGTTAATCGAATGTGCCGATCCTTCGAACCGATTCGCGACCTCTTCTGCTTTAGCTAACGTCCGGTTAAAGACCGTGATATCGCGTGCCCCTGCTTCATATAGGTTAAGCGTCGTCAATTCGCCAGTTTCTCCCGCACCGATGACGACGATTGATTTATCTTCAAGCGATCCGAGTAACTGTTCGGCAAGCGTGACAGCAGCAGCACTGACAGAAACGGCATTTTCACCGATTCCAGTTTCTGCGTGAGCCCGTTTGGCGAGCGTGACCGCTTCTTTGAAGAGTTTATTGAAGACCGTTCCTGTCGTTTCAAGCTTCTGCGCCATGAAGAAGCTTGTCTTGACTTGACCAAGGATCTGCGTTTCACCGACGATCATCGAATCAAGTCCACTCGTCACGCGGAACAGATGCTTCATCGCATCGAACCCTTCATGAATGAAGAGATATGGCTCCAGTTCCTCCATCGTCAATCCGAACCAATTTGCAAGGAAACGTTTCGTATAATACCGTCCTGTATGTGGCTGATCCGTCACGACGTACAATTCCGTCCGGTTACATGTCGAGACGATGACACTTTCAAAAATACTTTTTTCATCGCGCAATGCGACGACCGCTCCCTTCATCTCATGCTCCCCAAATGAGACTTGTTCGCGTATTGATACAGGCGCTGTTTTGTTATTCAAGCCGACCACTACGATATGCATGCGCTCTACCCCTTACGTCCAAAGATTTCGTTCCGATCTATCTTTTCGTTCTCTATCCTACATTATAACCATTATAAAAAAGATTCCAATCAATTTATAAACTAAAATGAGTCGAAGTTGTGAAATCTTCTTCATTTTTTCTCTTCTTCTACCTTATCCCTCTCTCATGAAAATCACAAACCCTCTGCTCCTAAAAAGAGCAGAGGGTTACACTTTACTTCAAGGATTCAGGTGATACCGTCACGTCCGGTACGTCGAGACGCTGCTGACGTAAACGATAGATCCGAGCGATATTTTGAACGACGACTTTTGAAACTGCGTATGTCGGAACCGCCAAGATGACACCGATGATTCCACCGATTTTCCCAGCAACGAGCAAGACGATGATGATCGTCAACGGATGAACCTTGAGTGTCTTTCCTTGGACATAAGGAGAAATCAAGTTCGACTCGATTTGCTGCGCGACGACGATCGTGATGATCGCATAGACGGCTTTGATTGGATCATCGATGAACCCGACGATGACTGCCGGAACGGCACCAATGTAGGGACCAAGATACGGAATGATGTTCGTGACCGTACAGAATAAGGCAAGCAGTAACGCATATTGAATATCTGCGATGAAGAAGCCAATCAATGACATGAGACCGACACAGATCGAGACGATGACTTGTCCATTGACATAATGCTTCACTGTCACGTGCATGTCGTGCAAGATTTTACGCGTTTCTGTTTCATAGCTTTTCGGCAACAGCTTGACGACGGAATCCGGAAATTTATAGCCGTCAAGCAACATGTAAACTAAGATGAACGGCACTAAGACGATGATTAAGACCGTCGAAGAGATGACACCGAAAATCGTTCCGACAGACGTCGAGACAGACTTAAAGACTGTACCGATATACGACGTTGCTTCATTCGTCCATTTGTCAAACAAGTCCGTATTCTCGTGAACCCATGTCGAGATGAAACGATTGTTCATCAATTGATCGCGTAAATTTAACGTCTGATCGCGCAATTCAACGACGAGTGTCGGAATGCTTGTCGCAAAATCCGTTACCTGCTCGACTAAGATCGGTCCGATGGATGCAACTGCAATCGTCAGGATCGTAATGAAACCAAGCAAGACGATCAAAACGGCAAGCCCACGCTTCTTAACCCGTTTTTGTAGTGCGTCCACGATGCCAAGCGTAAAATAATAGAAGATCCCTGCGATGATCAATGGCGGGAAGATCAAGGCCAACATGACACGAATCGGCTGGAATAAAAATGAAATTTTCGTTCCAACCCAGATGACGAGAAAAATCACTAATATCCAGATTAATGCTTTAAACCACTTGTTTCGTAACAACTCCACCTAACTTATCCCCCTCATACCTATTCGTCAGCCGACTTTTTCCTCGGTGACGTCTTCGAGACGTTGGCGCTCCATCTGCCCCCAGTTTCCTCGACCAGTCAAGAATTGAATCAATCCTCCTAGCTTGAAGAAGACGAGAATCGGACGGTACCAGAACGACTCGGTTAAGGACCATAGATACAACCGAATCAATTCCTTGACGTTCTTGAATCGGTGCATCGTCCACTCTTCCAATAATACGGCACCTGCTGACAATAGGGAACCATAGAGTAAAGCGACGACCAGCAAGACGACCCCAAATTCAAAGTTGAGTGTACCGACGAGTAGGTTGAGCGGAATGATGAAATAACCGATCAGTTCGACGATTGGTCCGAGTAGTTCAATCAAAAAGAAATACAACATCGAGACGCTACCAACAGAACCATATTTTGGATTGCCAATCATCCGTTTATGCGTCCACAACGTCTCAGCAAGACCACGATGCCAACGTGTTCGCTGTGACCGTAACACTTCCATCGATTCTGGAGCTTGTGTCCAGCAGACTGGCGCCGGAACGTACTCGATGCGTTTATCGAGCTTATTTTCCTTCATGTACCGGTGTAAGCGGACGACAAGCTCCATGTCCTCACCGACGAGACCTTCTTTATATCCACCAGCCTGTACGACAATATTCTTTTGGAACAATCCGAAGGCGCCGGAGACGATCAATAAGATATTGAAACGACTAAGACCAAGGCGACCGAACAAGAATGCTCGGAAATACTCGATCATCTGCATCAGGACGATCCGTTGTTTCGGTGTCCGAATCTCAACGATTTCGCCGCCTTCAATCGTACAACCGTTAACGAGGAAGATCGAACCACATGTCGCGACGACTTCTTCATCTGACTCGACGATCGGTTTCATGACTTTTAATAACGCATCGCGCTCTAAAATCGAATCCGCGTCGAGCGAACAGAAATAGGGATAACTCGAGTAATCAATACCGGCATTCAAGGCGTCTGCCTTTCCACCATTCTCTTTATCGATGACAATCAAACGACTATCAATGCGGGAACGGTAGACTTGTTTGACCGGCTTTGAACCAATCAAGATACGTGGATATTGAATTTCTTTTTCCAACTCATACGCGCGAAACAGCTCATCCATTGTTCCGTCTTTTGAACCATCGTTAATGACGAGTACCTCATGCTCTGGGTAGTCAAGGGCTAGCAAGGCTTGGACACTTGAGACGATCGTATATTCTTCATTATAGGCTGGAACAAGGATACTGACCGGTCGTGTATAGAGAGACCGCATCAATGGTAAATAGGAGCTTTCTTTTCGGCGGAACCGTTGCCGTCGCACCATCTGAGCAGAAATCAGATACAGCGTCGAATAGAATACGATGACGAGTAACATATAGATCAATACTGTCCATGAGAGGACTTCAATAATGGCTTGGATTGTCTCAGACGACATGATGCTTCATCTCCTTTGCCAACCGTTCGGTCGCTTTTTGACGCGCATAGCGGTCGGGGTGTGTACTTGAAACCTTCGCCAACTGTTCGATCCCACCACAAGCAAGTAGCGCATCAAAGGCTGCCGTCCGGACCCACCATGATCGACTGCCGACAAACGGCAGGATCGCTGGTATCGCATCATCTGGAACGACGTGCTCTAAGAAACGAAGGGCAAGCATTTGCTCAACCCAACTTGATTCTTCTTCCAAGTAAGGCACATACAATTTCCAGTCTTCCTCAAGTCCAATCCGTGTGAGCGCGCGAAGGGCTCGCTTTCGGACTTCTGGATTCTTATCAGTCGTTTTATCGCGTACGAGCGCGATATAACGTGTCTCATCTCGATCAAAGATCAACTGGAGTATTGCTAGTTGAAACGATAGTGTAAGTTCATCGAACGATGTGACCCATTCTTGTAAGTCGTGACTACGACCGATCGCAAGAATCGCACCAAAGAAGCTGATATCATTTTCTTGTTTAGCAATCGCAATCGCATCTTGCGGGGATAAGGAGACAAGTGTCCGGACGATGACATCGCTCTCCTCTTTTTCAATTGCCTTTCCCCAACGGGCATGAATCATCGGTGCGACTGCGACCAAACGGAATTGAGAAACGGCTTCATAGGCGTTCAAGCGACGATCAATCCGCCGATGCTTCAATTGTTGCTCATAATACGCTTGCATATTAGAAGCGACGAAAGCTTGTATACGCTCGAGATGTTCTGGTGTCGCTGTTAAGTTGGATAATGCGAATAATTCAAGCTCCGCTAAATCTTCGTTTCCTTTTTGAATCGTTGGCATGTCTTGACGTTCACTTGTCGCATAGTCATAGATATCATCTCGAAAGGCAAGCTGCCAATCGCGACGCGCATGCTCCCTGTTGGCGCGTTTTCGTTTTTGAACGACAAGATAGATCAATGCTCCACCTTGTAAGAAGATGAGTACGACGATGAATACTAGAATCGCCTGCATCATCGGCCGTCCTCGACTTTGCGAATCCACGCACGGAACTCTTCGATTTTTAGGGGAAGCGTCATGATGTAATCAACACCACGATCAATCGCTAGGACATGATCACGTTCGCGGTTATACATCGAGATCATCATCGATTGGAATGGTGCGACACTCTGTTGTTTCGCTCGCAGCAGTAATTCCAATCCATCTGCTCGCGGTAATGCGGACGTGAACACGAGTAAGTACGGACGGGATGCCACATACTCATCAAGGAACGTCTCCGCTCGCTCGAACGTCATGAAGCGTTCGAAACGGTCCGTCAATTCCCGTTCCATCATCCGACGGATATGCGGATCTTCCGTTACGACGACAACGTCTGCGATATGATGGATCTTCTTATAACGCGCAAGGCGATCGAGAACAAGCTCCCTCGACAGCGTCGCCGGCAGAACTTCACGTGCGTTCTCTAACCCATAGAAAGAGGGTTCCGTATTAAAGTAAACGACGGGAATCCGCTCCTCAATGACGGGTTTGCTCGCGAGAACGACATCGGCATAAGAGATGTCCGTCCGCACGCACCACCCTTCCTCGATCAGACCATTGACCGTCTCCGGCATTTGTCCGACCGTGTGTACGAATAAGGTATTCGTCGTTGATTCTCGGACAGCCTCTTCCGTCCATTCGATCGTCGAACTGACCTCACGATCTTGAGTTGTTGATTCAAACGACTGATTGATTAATTTCCACATCTCTTCACGTCGCATTTAGTTTCCTCCCTCAGTGAATGCTTTTTTCATCGTATGATAGATAGGTTTCAATTCTTCCCGTTGCTGTGGATTCGTCCACTCGGCCCAGTTGTAGAAACCACGATTCTTCTCTGGAATACGTGTCTCACCGACTTGACCTGTGACTTCGATTCCTTCCGTGATCATCTTCGATTCGAGTCCATCTTTCCAGAAGTCTCCGATGATTTCATGTTTACTTGGATCACGCATATTCAAGACCATCCATGGAATACGAAGTTCAACGGTTGGTTTCGTGACATCTGAGATATCCGTTAAAATGTCATCTGGTTCTCCTTCATGTAAAACACCTGTGTCCCATTTGACGGCTGGTTTGACGATTTTTTTCGTCACCGGGTCTCGTCTTGCATAATCGAGCATTTGATAGATCGGAACGAACTTGCCGCTGTCTTTTTGATCAGACGGAGGTTTCACCATCTCAAACGGCATCTTCAGACCGTAGTGGTATCGGAAGATGTCATAGCGAGCATCGACATCGATACGCGCTGTCTGATCGATCGTCAGGCGGTATTCAGCTCCTTCGTCAAGCGTCAACGAACCGACTTTCGTGTTCCCATCATTCGGTTTCGTCGATAGTGCAAGTGTCGTCGGCTCTGCTTTCTTCCGGTCGATGCGTAAGTAGAGATAAGCCTCGTCGGAAGTCATATAAATCGCTCGATACTTATTTTCAGCTACTGGTGCATACCCTTTCCAATCATCCAATTTCCCATCAATGATGATGTCTGAACGGAGGAATCCAAGCATCCCGAAATGTTGTTCACTTGTTTGAACATTCGACCAACGTGGACGGGTATCCGCATCGTCATAATCCATTGTGTTCCATGTTCGTTTGAACCATTCGTCTTGCCAGATGAAGACCAGTCCACCAGCCGTCTTGACGTCCTTGATGTCTTGATAGAGCTGCGCGACGAGTTCGCCTTGTTTCTTTTCACTGACATGTCCTTGGTCGAAACCGTTCGGTCCAAGGTGTGTCTTCCCGCGTGAACTTGGAATACCGAATTCCGATACAAGTAACGGCATATCATGATAGTCTTTCATTTCTTTCAAATAACGAGCGTAGGATTCAGAGCTCTTATCTGCTTTTTGACTGTATTCTTCCTTGATAAACGAAGGGTAATACGGATAGATGTGATAAGACGCAAACAAACCACCTGGGAAATCCTTCGTTGCTTTTAAATGATTGAAGTCGATCGAGACGAGATCTTGCTCTTCTTCGACCTCTTTCGGGTGTTTCAATGGATCCGTCGTCGGCCAGTTCGTCGAACCAATTGGTCGAGTCGTTCCGTACTCTTTGATTTCGTGTGCTGTCGCTGTATCCATCCGACCAGCAAGCCACGATTCGAACGGTGACGCCTCTTGTGTCGTCGTCACGTATTTCCCTTCGAATCGCGTGCCTTTGTTCTTTTTATTCGTCTCGACGACGGCTTCCGGTAACCATTCGATTCCGAAGACGAACGCTGAAACGTATTGCGAGACGTCTGAAGTATATGTTCCGGAAGCATGACCGACGACTTCCTTGACGACCGCGTTACCATGAATGACATCGACCATTCGTTTGGCTTCCGTATCGGTCATCTTCAAGAAGTCTGGCTCAAAAGCGTTCTTCAACTCTTCGAATGGTTTTTCCTCGACCCACATACCTTGCATCAAATAAATCGGTTGCTTCGCCCGTTCGTTATACGCTTTTAATGCATCGTAAAAAGCAGGAGGATGCAATGTATACACGCGAATCGTATTGACACCCAACTCGCCGATTTCCTTTAGCCAACGATCGTATTCATTACGACTGATGGCATGTTCCCCGGGAAATGCACCCGGTCGACCGAGTCCGACGTTAACGCCTTTGACGAAATACGGCTTCCATTCGCCATCTTGATACATCTCAAGCGTGTCTTGTCCTTCTCGTGCCCGAGTTCGTAATTCCTGATTGCCGACTTTCGTTTGTGAGAGTGGTTTTACTTTTGCAGCTTGCGTCGAAACACGTTTTGTATCTTCTAGAATTCGCGTCAATGTCGGGGCATAAATCTTCCAAAAGAATGCTGATTCACTCTCTGCACTATCGAGGATGAACTGTTTACGGAACCAATCAAGCCCACTATATCGATAGTAGCGCGGGATGTCCGCGACATCTGTATAGTCACCAGCAAAATAGTGTCCACTTCCTTGCGTGACATACGCAGGGAACTCAAGCGGCAACTGATATTTCCGAAGCATCGCTTGTGTCTGCTTTGACGGTTTCCATGAAAAATGCGCTTGTTGCTCGCCACCATCTAGCTCTAAAATCTCGAACCAGTAGTTATAACGGACCTCATCTTTTGCATTGCCCTTGTTTTTATCCCATTTATAAAGTAATGGTGTGTCATCATTGACGAAAAAAGCTTTTTCCGTTGAGTCATTGATGAAGACATAACCCGGACCAGATAGTTTGAATTCTTTTTCTTTCGCCTGCGCTTTTAATTGAGCTACGACATTCTTCTCAAGACCTTGCAGTTTTGTTAAATCCGGGAAAAATCGACCGATCCATCCTGTCCAAGCCGTTCCGAACAATTGACGAAACGCATTGGACCGTTCGACTGACGTCGGACTTGCCGCCGTATTGAACTCCGCCACGACCGTTTTCCCTTGCGAAATGGCTTCGGTCGCGAGCTCGACGTCTTCCGTCGTCAAGCCACCACGATGTTCTTTTTTTCCGTTGACGTCATATGACTTTCCATACGTATCCGTAAACAACAGCACATCTGCTTTAGAGGCTTGTTGTAACATTTTTTCACCTTGTGTACCGTCATAACGGTTGATGTAGTCCGAATATGCATAATCTTGCTCTTGCGCATTTCGGATTTTCAAGTGATTCAATATCCACGTCGTTCCAGCGTGCTCTCGCTCATCTGTACCGTTCGTATAATCAAATAGCGCGATATTTAATGTCTTTTCCTGCTTTAAGAACCAAATGGCAAATGGTGTCAGAATAAGTAATATGACGATTGCAAACGTCCATTTATAACGCCTCATATTGGCATAGCCTCCCACTAGAACAATTTGTTCCTATCATTGTAACGTGAATTAAATAATGTTCATATAATGGAAATCAAAAATGATGGAAGGAAATGATTAGATGCTATTTATAGATTACTTTAACCCTAATTAAAAAACGTTCTGCTCTCCTATTGCCGGAGAACAGAACGTTTCGTTATTTTACAGTAGACGATAAATCGCTTCCCATGCGGCATCGACTCCTTCTCCTGTCTCAGATGAGAAAGGAATCAAGGTATCTTGACCGTCAAATTGCAATTTACGTTTGATTGCCGCGATATGTTTATCACGTTGACTCTTTTTGATCTTATCGAGTTTTGTCGCAACGACGATGACCGGTAGATCGTAATACTTCAAGAAATCATACATCGTCACATCATCCGCAGACGGATCGTGTCGGATGTCGACGAGCTGTACGACACCTTTGAGGATTTCCCGTCGCGTGAAGTACTTCTCCATCATCTTGCCCCATGCTTCACGCTCCGTCTTCGAGACTTTCGCATACCCGTAACCCGGTACATCGACGAACATGACTTCATCATTGATGTTGAAGAAGTTCAAGGTTTGCGTCTTACCTGGTTTCGAAGATGTCCGTGCGAGTGCTTTTCGCTGGACCAGCTTATTGATGAAGGAAGACTTTCCGACGTTCGATCGCCCTGCGAGTGCCACTTCTGGCAACAATGGCTCCGGATAATGTTCCGGATTGACGCCACTCGTAATAAAATCAGCTTTATAAATTTTCATGTTACTCTCCTTTTAATGCATGTTCGAGCACTTGCTCCATCGTCGCGACCGGAATGAATTCCATTCCTGCGCGAACGCTTTCCGGGATATCATCGATATCCCGCGTATTGTCTTGCGGCAGCAGAACGGTCGTCAAGCCCGCACGATGTGCTGCGAGTGACTTCTCCTTTAATCCACCGATCGGTAAGACACGTCCACGCAACGTGATTTCACCTGTCATCCCGACATCCCGGCGAACCGGACGTTTTGTTAAAGCGGAAATCAATGCTGTCGCGAGTGTGATCCCAGCAGATGGACCATCTTTCGGTACAGCACCTTCAGGAACGTGGATGTGGATGTCTTGCGTTTCGTAGAAATTCGGTTCGATGCCAAGGGACGTCGCATTCGCTCGGACGAAGCTATAAGCGGTCTGAGCCGACTCTTGCATGACATCACCGAGTTTCCCGGTTAACTGCAATTTCCCTTTACCCGGAGCAAGGCTGACTTCGATCGTCAACGTATCGCCCCCAAAAGCAGTATACGCTAAACCAGTCACCGCGCCAATCATATCTTCGAGCTCGCCTTGACCATAGCGGTAGATCGGTTTACCTAAGAAATCATCCAGATTACGTTTTGTCACCGTCACCCGTTTCTTCTCACCCATCGCGATTTGTTTCGCTGCTTTCCGGCAAAGTGAGCCGAGAACACGTTCGAGATTCCGGACACCGGCTTCTCGTGTATAACGCCGGACGACTTCTTCTAGCGCGTCTGCCTTGACTGTTAATTGACTCTTTTTCAGACCATGTTCAGCCAGTTGCTTCGATAAGAGATGACGAACGGCAATTTCCGTTTTCTCTTGTTCCGTATAGCCACCGATTTGAATCAGTTCCATCCGGTCGAGCAATGGTCCGGGGATATTCGAGACATCGTTCGCTGTCGCGATGAAGAGAACATTCGATAGATCGAACGGTTCTTCGATATAGTGATCAGAAAAGCTGTTGTTTTGTTCTGGATCAAGAACTTCAAGCATCGCGGACGACGGGTCACCACGGAAGTCATTTGACATCTTATCGATCTCATCGAGCAAGAAGACCGGGTTGTTCGTTCCTGCTTGTTTTAAACCACGAATGATTCGACCTGGCATCGCACCGATATATGTCCGGCGATGTCCACGGATCTCCGCTTCGTCGCGCACGCCACCAAGTGAGACGCGGACGAACTTCCGCTCGAGCGCTGTTGCAATCGAACGGGCAAGCGACGTTTTCCCGACTCCCGGAGGACCAGATAGACAGAGAATCGGTCCACGTAATGAGTCCGTTAATTGACGAACGGCAAGATACTCAAGGATCCGTTCTTTGACCTTCTCTAGACCGTAATGGTCCTTTTCAAGCTGTTCCGAAGCAGCCGAGACGTTCAAGAAATCATCGGTTGCTTCATTCCACGGCAACGAGAAGAACCATTCGAGATAGTTGCGAATGACCCCATGTTCGGGACTCGTCGCCGGTACGACCGCTAAACGACTGATTTCCTTCTCGACGTTTGCAACCGTCGTTTCTGGTAAATCAAGCATCGCTAGCTGCTCCCGGTATTTCGTCGCATCACTTTCAACAGAAGCCGACTCGCCACCTAGTTCTTGTTGAATCGTCTTCAATTGTTCCCGCAAGTAATACTCGCGTTGCGATTGTTCAATCGTCTTCTTCGTCCGTTCACGCATCTCACGTTCGAGTTCGACGACTTCATATTCGTGTTTCATGACATCAAGCAACATCAATCCTCGTTCGACCGGATCCTGTTGTTCGAGGAACTCCTGTTTCTTCGAGATATCGATTGGTAGCTTCGACGTAATATAGTCCGTCAATGAATCGAGGCGTTCGTATGTCTCGAATCGGCGACGTTCATCCGTTCCGATTCCTTTAATCCGAGAGACGAGCTGACCGAACTGTTCTTTGATGAGACGAACGAGCGCTTCTTGTTTCGCTCCTTTAATGTCCATCTTCTCGATTGGTTCGATGACGGCTTGATAACCTTCGTCTGTCTCTTCGACGTTTTCGATCCGGACACGTTCCTTCCCGATGACGCGGACACGGACCGTATCATTCCCGAGTTCACTCATCTTCGCGATTTGAACGAGCGTCCCAACCTGATGCAACCCGTCGACAGACGGCTCTGCTTCTGGATCACGTTGCGTGACGACGACGAGATCGATTTCGTGTTCCTTTGATGCAAGTAAGGCTTTTAAGGATACCGGACGCCCTACATCAATCGTCAATCCGATCAACGGATACGCGACGACACCGCGTAACGGTAAAAGTGGATATTGTTTTTTCTTCATTCGAATTCCTCCTAAACAAAAAGACTCGGAAAGGCGTACAAGTAGCCTCCGAGCCGATTTGTCACGGTGTTACGCCGTTTCTTTTTCTTTCCCATGTTCAATTGTACCATCTTTCAACTCAAGCGTTGGACCGCGTTTACCAGTCAACGTTTCTGCTGTAATGATGACTTTCGCGATGTCTTCACGTGATGGGATTTCGAACATGATATCAAGCATAGTTTCTTCGATGATCGAACGAAGACCACGCGCACCTGTTTTACGTTCGATTGCAAGTTTTGCAATCTCAAGAAGTGCATCTTCCGTGAAGTCGAGTTCGACATCATCGAGTTGAAGCATTTTCTTATATTGTTTCACGAGGGCGTTTTTAGGTTTCGTCAAGATTTGAACGAGTGCCTCTTCATCAAGTGGCTCGAGCGTCGCCATGACCGGCAAACGACCGATGAACTCCGGAATCAAACCGAACTTTTGAAGATCTTCTGGTAATGCAGCTGCCAGAATTTCTTTTTGTGTAAGGTTACGGTTCTCTGAATCGTTTCCGAATCCGATGACTTTTTTACCAAGACGACGTTTGATCGACTGATCGATACCATCGAATGCACCACCGACGATGAACAAGATGTTCGTCGTATCGATTTGGATGAATTCTTGATGTGGGTGTTTCCGTCCACCTTGTGGCGGTACACTCGCAACCGTTCCTTCCAAAATCTTCAGCAAGGCTTGTTGGACACCCTCACCAGATACGTCACGTGTAATCGACGGGTTTTCTGATTTACGAGCAATCTTATCGATCTCATCAATGTAGATGATTCCTTTTTCAGCCTTCTCGACATCGTAATCCGCAGCTTGGATGAGTTTCAATAGGATGTTCTCGACGTCTTCACCGACATAACCGGCCTCCGTCAAACTTGTTGCATCTGCAATCGCAAACGGTACGTTCAAGATACGTGCCATCGTTTGGGCAAGAAGTGTCTTACCGCTACCTGTTGGTCCAATCATGACGATGTTCGATTTTGAGAGCTCGACATCATCTGCGCGACCACCAGCATTGATTCGTTTGTAGTGATTGTACATCGCTACAGACAGCGATTTCTTCGCTTTCTCTTGACCGATGACATAATCGTCAAGTGTCGTACGAATTTCATGCGGTTTCGGAACATTCTTCAGCTCGACTTCTTCTTCAGTACCGAGTTCTTCCTCCACGATTTCATTGCAGAGTTCGATACACTCGTCGCAAATGTAAACGCCAGGTCCAGCAACAAGTTTGCGTACTTGTTCTTGTGTCTTTCCACAGAAAGAACATTTTAGCTGACCTTTTTCTTCGTTAAATTTAAACATAAAGGTCCACCCCTTTAACGTGGAAATTGTATGGACGCCTGTAGCATCCCGTCTCACGTTTTACTATTTATGATTGTAGCATGAACAAGGAAAGTCTTTCAAATCCTGGACGAACGATTTACAGTTTGATGTTCTGAACCAAGGATCGTTTGTCCTTGTTTGACCTATCGTACAAAAAAATCGACTCCAAGACCAGAAATTGGGCTTGAAGTCGATCGAAAACCATGAAATGGCTTATTTTGCTTTTGCGTTGTCGACGAGAACATCGATAGCTTTACGGAATTGAAGATCGCCTTTAAGCGTTTCAAGACCACCTTGTGGTGCAAGCATCGTTTCAAGTTGATCTGCAGGGATGTTGTAGAGTTCTGACATTGATTGAAGTTCAGCTTGAGTTTCCTCATCTGTTACTTCGATTTTTTCGTCAGCAACGATTTGCTTGAGGACGAGACGTGCTTTAACGCGCTCTTCCGCTTGCTCTTTCATTTCAGAACGCATTGCCTCTTCTGTCGTTCCAGTCAACTGGAAGTACATGTTGAGGTCGATGCCTTGTGATTGAATACGTTGTGTGAACTCTTGAACCATACGCTCGACTTCGTTTTCGACCATGACTTCTGGAAGATCAACTGTCGCATTTTTCGTAGCCGCTTCGACTAACTCATCGCGCATTGAAGCATCAGCTTCTTGTTTGCGTGTGTTTTCGAGACGCGTACGGATTTTTGTTTTCAACTCGTCGAGTGAAGAAACTTCTTCATCCATTTCTTTTGCGAACTCATCTGTCAATTCAGGGAGCTCTTGTGCTTTAACTTCGTGGATCGTTACTTTGAATGTAACTGGTTTTCCAGCGAGTGATGCTTCGTGGTATTCCTCTGGGAATGTCACTTCAAGATCTTTTTGCTCGCCAGTTTTTAAACCGACCATTTGCTCTTCGAATCCAGGAATGAAGTTTCCAGAACCGATGACGAGTGAGTAGTTCTCAGCAGTTCCGCCGTCGAATTGGTTTTCCCCATCGAAACCTGCGAAGTCGAATACGACTGTATCGCCATTCTCGATGACGCCATCTTCTTTAACGACGAGTTCTGCACCGCGTTCTTGTAATGTTTTGAGTTCAGCGTCGACGTCTTCGTCAGTAACGTTCGTTTCAACTGCTGTGTACTCAAGACCTTTGTACTCACCGAGTGTAGCTTCTGGCTCGATGACGAACGTGATTTTGAATTCGACTGGCTTGCCTTTTTCGAGTGTTTCAACGTCGATGTTCTCAAGCGCGATTGGCTCGATTCCTGATTCGACGACTGCACCTTCGATTGTGTCCTTGTAAAGGATATCGAGTGCATCTTGGTACAGTGCTTCTTCACCGTACATTTTGTTGAACATTGCGCGTGGCATTTTTCCTTTGCGGAAACCAGGTGTGTTCAAAGTCTTAACGACTTTCTTGAACGCTTGGTCTACCGCTTTATCAAATGCTTCAGCAGGCGCTTCATACGTGAGGACGCCGAGGCTACCTGATTGTTTTTCCCATTTTGCAGTCATGCTGAGTCCCTCCAAAATTGTCAATTAGCGTACATGTGTGTACAACAAGTCACATTATAGCACAATCGTTCTGACGATTACCACTGTTGAACGAATCGTTTCCAGATGTCTCAATCGAAGTAAATCTGCTCGAATGCGATGACTTCTGGATAAAGGATATGTGCCGCTCGGTATAACCGCTTCGCCAGCGGACTGAGGATACGTTCCGGTTCTTCACGTTCAAATGTCAGACCTGCGAGTTCTTCGCAGGCTGCGAGCCATTTCTCCATATCTGATCCGATTCGTTCTCGTTCTTCAAGATGAATCAGTTGATCCGATCGCAAGACGAGCAACGCTCGGAACGGATCCATTCGCTCTAACGTATGCATCGATGCCAGTAACGCTTGTTGCTCCTGTTGATGTACCATCAGGATTTCTTCTAACTCTTCACGTGACGAGATCGTCCAGTCTACAGCTAAGTGTGGTACATGAATGCTTATCGGATATGACACGTGATCCAGCACGCTTCCTAATAACAGATCAATGACGAGTAGACTTTGATGTTCGGTCTCTTGCGCCTGAAGATATTTCTGGGTGATGTATGCAATGAGCTCAGAGGTCCGTTCGAATTCAATACCGGTCAAATGGCGCATTTGTTCGACCCAACTGCCATGTCGCAACACATGCATCAGTTCCGTTGCTGATGTTACCTCACGCTGCGCAACAGGGTTGTTTTGAACTGCCGACTTTTGTTCGCGAACACGCATCTGTTGTTTGATTTCATCCAATCGAAGCGCGAGCCCATACGGCAGATACGGTGACGCCGAGCGCAAAGCGAGTTTCATCGGATAACGTTCTCCGAGTTCATAAAGAAAGAGTGCGAGCACTTGCTCGACACCCTCGACTTCAAGAAATCGTTCTGCCACTGTTTCAAATCGTTCCCGGTCATGCATTAAGAGTGGTTGAATGACATAGAGCCGGTGTAATACATCTTCTCCTGTCAATTGGTCAGTCTCTAATTCCATAATCAATTGTTCTTGTTTAGAAGCGGGCAAACGAAGAATCCGCGCTCGCTCTACTTCTAGTTCATGTTCCATCCAGCGCGATGTCCCCATATTCCGGCACTCCTTCATGTTCACTTCTTATTTCGTAAATGGATCGAGTAAAGACGTCCAGTTCGTGATCGCTTCTTGAAGTTGTCCTGCCTGCTCGATTCCTAATCGATTCAACGTATCTAATGAGACGTCAGCTTCAAGTAATCGAGCGATGTCTTCCGATTGATTCACGTACTGCTCGAGTTTTGCACTTAAATTCTGCAATTCTTGCGGCGGATTTTCAAGTCCCGCTAATCGTTGATCGATTTGATCCAGTTCTTGATTGAACTGATCAATCGTTCCGTTTTCCTTCAACTTTTCGATTTGTTGATCAAGTGCTTGTTCAGGGTTCGCGGATTCACGCGCTGTCGTAGCCGCCTCATTCAAGGAAGCCGACAAATCTGACGTGACTTGGGCCGTATCTTTCGCAATGCCTTGAAGTTCTCCAGCGTAATCGACACTATTTTTTACATCGTTGACTTGTTGTTTTGCATCGTCGACTGTATTTGAAATCTCACTACATCCAGCAAGAAACGTACTTAGCACGAGGACTGCTCCAACTTTCTTCCACATTGCATTCATCCCTTTCGAGTTCATGATACCTTAATTATAATCGAAAATCGGAATAAAAAAAAGAGACCACCCTCGTAAGGGCAGTCTCTATTTTAATTATAGCGTCCCAAGAGGGATTCGAACCCCCGACCGACGGCTTAGAAGGCCGTTGCTCTATCCTGCTGAGCTATTGGGACGTGTCAACACGAATAAACTATACTAGAACAATTCTTTCGTGTCAATCACATTACAAACATTGCATTTATTTTATTACAAAAATGTTCCGTCCAGATGCAGGGCATTCACTCGATCGCCATTCACATCGAGAAAATCGACAGAATAACGGTTTTGATCCACTTCAAGAATCGCATACGTCTTGTCTGGTCGATGACGTGGCATCCGGATTGAACCTGGATTGATGAATAACACGCCGTCCCGATATTCAGCCTTCGCAACATGGGAATGACCATAACAGACGATGTCCGCCTGCTTTTCCTTCGCATGATGCTGCAAGACATCTAGACTGTATTTGACGTCCTGACGATGTCCGTGGACACAAAGGATGGTACGACCATCTATTTCCGACATGACTTCTTCCGGAAAATCGTGTCCGTAATCGCAATTCCCTCGCACAACACGATATGGATATAATGATTCGATGTCGCGCGTCAATTGGGAGTCCCCACAATGAAATGCCAAATCCACGTCTTGGTGACGTTCGAATATCGTAAGCAGTTCTTGTTCTAGTCCATGGCTATCACTAACGATCAACGCTCTCATCTTCATCACACTCCTAAGAAAGTAGTTAAGTCCTGTTCGAGCTTGCGCAATGCATTGCCACGATGACTAATCATCGCTTTTTCTTCTTTCGTCAACTCAGCAGCCGTCTGTCCGCTTGCCGTGACGAACAATGGATCATAACCGAACCCGTTCGAACCCGCCGCTTCAAAACCGATTCGCCCTTCCATCGTTCCACGAACCGTCAATGTCTCACCCGTTGGTTTCGCTAGCGCGAGGACACAAACGAAGCGCGCCGTCCGCTCTTCCTCCGGAACACCTTCTAACTT
Organism: Exiguobacterium sp. s78; assembly: GCF_018618985.1. Classification (NCBI taxonomy): domain Bacteria; kingdom Bacillati; phylum Bacillota; class Bacilli; order Caryophanales; genus Exiguobacterium; species Exiguobacterium sp. s78. The sequence continues at coordinate 648,856 of NZ_JACSNB010000001.1, read as the reverse complement.
TTCAAGTAGTAGAGCGTTATTCGCCGCATCCGACTTTTCAAGACCCGCGAATCGTGCCGAGTAGACACCTGGAGCGCCATCTAAAGCATCGACTTCAAGACCTGAATCATCAGCAAGTACCGCGTGGCCAAAGTAGGCGGCTGCCTCTGTTGCTTTTAAGAGTGCATTCTCCTCGAATGTCTCACCTGTTTCGTCCGTTTCCGGAGCATCGGCGTGATCGAGTAACGATTCGACCGTATAACCGAGACGACCCAGCATGCTTTCAAGTTCCTTCACTTTACCTGCATTGTGTGTTGCGACGATGACCTTCATCTATGTTCCCCCACTTCTTCTCCTACATACCACCAAGAGACACCGAGTGCATCTCGACCAGCATCAATCAGTTCCTTAATTCCTTTTTCCCCAAGTTCGAGCATATCGAGCATCTCTTGACGGGAAAATGTCGACTCTTCTCCTGTTGCTTGCATCTCGACGATTTTCCCCGATGAGGTCATGACGAGATTGAAGTCGACTTCAGCCGCAGCATCCTCTTCGTAGCATAAATCGAGCAAGACATTCGACTCGACGATTCCAACCGAGATCGCTGCGATGCCTTCCTTGATTGGCGTATCCGTCAGTTTCCCGGCTTGGATCAATTGATCGACTGCTCGGACGAGTGCCAAGAAACCACCAGTGATCGATGCCGTTCGTGTGCCACCATCTGCTTGAATGACATCACAATCGATCCAGATTGTTCGTTCCCCAAGTTTCTCTAAATCGACGACTGCCCGAAGCGATCGGCTGATCAGACGTTGGATTTCCATCGTCCGTCCCGTCTGCTTGCCGCGGACGGCTTCTCGTGCGGTCCGCTGAGCCGTTGCACGTGGTAACATCGAATATTCCGCATTGATCCAGCCCTGGCGTTTACCGCGAAGGAACGGTGGCACCTTCTCCTCGACGGTCGCCGTACAGAGGACTTTCGTATCGCCCAGTTCAATCAAGACAGAACCTTCTGCGTGTTTATTGACATCAATCGATAATTGAATAGGACGGAGATGGTCCGCCGTTCGTTGGTCTATCCGCATTTAATCTTCCTCCGTTCCAAGCACGATGCGCTCCGCATGGATGGTCTGATCGAGCCAGTCCGTCGCAATCTGATCAAATGAGCGGATATCGCCTGTCGCGTAATAACGATGTTCCGGAATTTGTGTCACATCTGCTGAAATCGTATTGTAATCAAGTAGTGCTGCTACCTCGAGCGCTGTCTCGTCTCCTGAAGAGATTAGTTGGACGCCTGGTCCGATGACCCGTCCAATCACATCTGCTAGGAGCGGGTAATGGGTGCACCCGAGGATCAATGTATCCATATCGTAATTCATCAATGGTCGTAATGTATTGGCAACGACACGCTCGACGTACGCACCGTCTGTCTGCATCGACTCGACGAGCGGGACGAATGGCGGGCACGCTAACGATTCGACGACGACTTGTCCTTCGACGTGGCGTAACGCCTTCTCGTAGGAATTACTTGTAATCGTCATCTTCGTTCCGATGACACCGATTCGTTTCGTACGCGTCACCTTGACTGCCGCACGGGCCCCAGGATCAATGACACCGATGACAGGTATATTTAAACGTTCTCGCGCTTCTTTTAGGACGACAGCCGTGGCTGTATTACAGGCGATCACGATCAACTTCACATCTTGTTGCACGAGATAATCAATCATCTCCCACGTAAACTCACGAATCTCCTCTTCTGGACGAGGACCATACGGACACCGTAATGTATCCCCGACATAGATGATTCGCTCATGGGGCAACTGTCGCATCAATTCACGTGCGACCGTCAACCCACCGACTCCGGAATCCAGTACTCCAATCGCTCGATTCACTCTTCTCCACCTCTTTCTCTCATTCCTATGGTAACAAAAAAGGACGACGGTGCAAGACCGGCGTCCGAGAATGTACGATTACAGGATTACTGAGCAAGACCTTCGCTAGTCAGCATATCTGAAAGAGTCGTGATTGCTTCAGAAGCATCGTCACCGTTTGCAACGATTTTGATATCTGAATCTTTCGCGATTCCGAGTGAAAGAACACCCATGATTGACTTCAAGTTGACAGTCTTCCCGTTGTATTCCAAGTTGATGTCTGATTGGAATTTAGAAGCTGTGTTGACGAGCTGAGTAGCCGGACGAGCGTGAATGCCTGAATCCGCGATGACTTTGAATGTTTTTTCCATGATTAAGAAATCTCCCTTCACTAATAACGTACTAGTGAGTCGTTTTCGAATATGTGAACTCATTATCAAATGATAACGGATTCGAATCGATTCTGCAAGGAATTTTTATATGCTTCACTCCACGGGAATGCTTTCCCGGCACGGTCGATTTGTACCATCGATGTCCGTCCTGTGAACATCAGTTCACCTTGCTCATCAAATGCCGCATAGTGGACGTCACACGATGCACTACCGACATGTACCGGATACGCATAGACAGCGAGACGTGCCCGTGGGTAGACTTGGCGAATGTAATTACACTGGGCATCCGCAACGACGATGATGCCGTCTTCTGCAAGCGAATATCCTGTTTCCTCTAACATCAATGTACGAACGTCCTCAAAATAGACGAACGGTACCCGGTTATTCATATGACCATAGGCATCCGTCTCCGCAAAACGAACGGCGACATCGAGTCGTGTGCCACGTTTCATCTGTTCAAGCCATGATTCAAGTTCTGGAATATAAGCTGGTACGCGCACAATGAGTTCCTCCTGTCTGAATAAAAAAAGAAGGAGCAAGCTCCTTCTTTGATAAATCATGAACTAACGGCTTCACCTGTCCGTCCTTCGTCACTACCGAAGAACTTCTTGAATGAATGAAGTGTCGTCTGACGGTTCATCGCTGCGATCGAAGTCGTCAGCGGAATCCCTTTCGGGCAAACCTCGACACAGTTTTGAGCGTTACCGCACTGCATGATCCCGCCGTCTTCCATTAACGCTTCAAGGCGTTCTTCCTTGTGGAAGGCACCTGTTGGATGCGAGTTGAATAGACGAACTTGTGAGATCGATGCCGGTCCGATGAATGTCGAACGATCGTTGACGTTCGGACATGCCTCGAGACACACGCCACACGTCATACATTTCGATAACTCATATGCCCATTGACGTTTGTTTTCTGGCATACGCGGTCCTGGTCCTAAATCGTACGTTCCATCGATTGGGACCCATGCTTTGACCTTTTTCAACGCATCGAACATGCGTTGACGGTCGACTTGAAGGTCACGAACGATCGGGAACGTCTGCATCGGTTGCAGACGGATCGGTTGTTCGAGTTTATCGACGAGTGCCGTACACGACTGACGTGGTGTACCGTTGATGACCATCGAACAAGCGCCACAGACTTCTTCTAGGCAACCCATGTCCCAGTTGATCGGCGTCGTTTTTTCACCAGCTGCATTGACAGGGTTCCGGCGAATCTCCATTAAAGCAGAGATGACGTTCATGTTCGGACGGTACGGAATTTCAAACGCTTCATCATACGGTTTACCATCAGGTCCATCTTGACGTTGAACGATGAATTGAACCGATTTTTGCGTAGTAGATGATTCGAGTGGTGTCGCCATTATGCTTTCACCTCTTTCTTCGACTTCTTGCTGTAGTCGCGTTTCCGTGGTGGAATCAACGACGTGTCGACGTCTTCATAGAAGATTTCTGGATGACCGTTCGTATAACGCGCCATCGTCGTCTTCAAGAACTGTTCATCATTACGTTCCGGGAAGTCCGGTTTATAGTGCGCTCCGCGACTCTCATCGCGTTTTAAGGCACCGAGCGTAATCGCTTCAGCTAGGTCGAGCATGTGATCGAGCTGACGGATGAACGATGCCCCTTGGTTACTCCAACGTGCTGTATCCGTTGCCGAGATGCGCGTGAACCGATCGCGGAGTTCCTTGATTTTCGTCAGTGTCTCTTCGAGCTTATCGTTGTACCGGACGACCGTGACGTTATCCGTCATGATTTCTCCAAGCTCACGGTGAATTTGATACGCATTTTCCGTACCTTCCATTGATAGGATATCGTTGAAACGGTTGATTTCTTCGATCTTATGCGCTTCGACGACGTCCTCGCTCATCTCATGAACCGATGTCTCGAGTTCGTTCATATATGCGATGGCTGATGGTCCAGCGACCATTCCGCCGTATACCGCAGAGAGAAGCGAGTTCGCTCCGAGACGGTTACCACCGTGCATCGAGTAATCACATTCACCAGCTGCGAACAATCCAGGGATGTTCGTCATTTGATCGTAGTCGACCCATAGTCCACCCATTGAATAGTGAACAGCCGGGAAAATCTTCATCGGTACTTTTCGTGGATCATCACCAACGAATTTCTCGTAGATTTCAAGGATCCCACCGAGTTTGACATCGAGTTCTTTTGCGTCTTTATGCGATAAATCCAGATAGACCATGTTTTCCCCGTTGACGCCGAGTTTTTGATTGACACAGACGTCGAAAATCTCGCGTGTCGCGATATCTCGTGGAACAAGGTTTCCGTACGCAGGATATTTTTCTTCGAGGAAGTACCAAGGTTTACCGTCTTTATACGTCCAGACGCGACCACCTTCACCTCGTGCTGATTCACTCATGAGACGTAATTTATCGTCTCCAGGAATCGCTGTCGGGTGAATCTGGATGAATTCACCGTTCGCATAGATCGCACCTTGACGATAGACAGCTGCTGCTGCTTGTCCTGTGTTGATGACCGAGTTCGTCGATTTTCCGAAGATGACCCCAGGACCACCTGTCGCGAGGATGACAGAATCCGCGGCAAATGCCTCGATTTCCATCGTCCGGAGGTTTTGACAAACTGCTCCACGACAAATGCCATTGTCATCGATGATGGCGCGAAGGAATTCCCATCCTTCATATTTTTCTACCAAACCTTGCGCTTCGAACTTACGAACCTGTTCATCCAATGCGTACAACAGTTGTTGCCCAGTCGTTGCCCCAGCGTATGCCGTCCGGTGATGCAACGTTCCTCCGAAACGTCGGAAGTCGAGTAAGCCTTCCGGTGTCCGGTTGAACATGACACCCATCCGGTCGAACATATGAATGATCTTCGGTGCTGCTTCCGCCATTTTTTGAACAGGTGGTTGATTTGCGAGGAAGTCCCCACCGTATACCGTGTCATCGAAATGCTGGTACGGTGAATCCCCTTCCCCTTTTGTATTGACCGCTCCGTTGATGCCACCTTGTGCACAAACAGAGTGTGAGCGTTTGACGGGTACGAGTGAGAATAACTTAACTGGTACGCCTTGCTCCGCTGCTTTTATCGTAGCCATCAGACCGGCAAGCCCTCCGCCGATGATGACAAGATTCTTGTTCGCCATGTTGTCAGTTCCCCTTTCCTTACAACACGCCTGCAAACGTTAAGATCGAGCGTACGCCTACAAACGATAAACCGATGAATACGAGTGCTGCCACGTAAGACATCGCCCGTTGAGATGCTGGTGACTGCGTGATTCCCCATGTGATGCAGAACGTCCAAAGTCCGTTCGCAAGGTGGAATGTCGTCGCCAAGATCCCGACGATATAGAACGCGAGCATGAATCCGTTATCGACGATATTCTGCATCATGCTTGCATCCACTGGTGTTCCCATCGCAGCGGCAATCCGTGTTTCCCAAACGTGCCACGTGATGAACACGACAAGGAATACACCGCTGAACCGTTGCAGTACATACATCCAGTTCCGGAAGTATGTATAACGCCCTGTGTTCGCAGAACCGGTGAATGCGATGTACACACCGTAGACACCATGCAAGATGATCGGAATGAAGATGACAAAGATCTCTAAGAACAATCGATACGGAACGTTCCCCACGAATTCCGCGGCCTTATTGAAGTCTTCCTCACCACGTACGATGAAGTAGTTCGTCGTTAAGTGCGAAAGTAAAAATAACCCGATTGGAATGACGCCGAGCAGTGAGTGTATCTTACGACTCACGAAATCACGATGATTCGCCATCCAAATCCCCCCTTTTGTTTGCCAATCAACCGTTGGCGCATTTTGGTAGAAAAGCGCTTTCATAAGGAAATTCGTCTTTTCATCACTTATTCTACTCCTGTCCTTTTTAGAAGACAACCCGAGCCGTTGCATTTAACTGCAAATTTTTTTAGGAAAACAATGACCGACAAGAATCATCTCGGTATAATGGTTCACAGATAGGAGTGAATCATGATGGATGCTACACCAAATCAAACACCACTTTTCGGTATCGAATTGATCCGAGATTATGTGCTGACTGATCTTTTAGGATCGGATTATCGGCAAGTCATCTACTGGGCAGGTAAACGTCTAGCGCGTCAATTCCCTGTCGTAGATGAATCTGAATTAGCCTCATTTTTTGAACAAGCAGGTTGGGGAACGCTCGAAATCAAGAAACGTAAAGGAACTGCTATCTCATTCGTTCTGTCTCCTCCTGATACGACGAGAGATGAACGACCACAAGGGTACTTCCAACTCGAAGCGGGTTTCCTCGCTGAACAGTTCTCTCGTTTTAACGGATGTGTCGCGGAAGGATATGCCGAGTTAAATAAAGAGCTCGTTCAAATCACGGTCCAAATCGACCCTAAAGATCCACTTGAACCGCTCAAGTGAAATTTACATAAAACGTGACAGGAATCTTAATTTTCAACATCGAAATAGATTCATGAAACCTTTTGCAGTAAATGCTCGTAAAATCATTCGTACACAAATCGCGAGGAGGAACTTCACATGTTCAAAAAACTAGCAGCAGATTTAACAGGATTCAGTGATATCGGACAAGTCATTCATCCTGATGATTTCGACAAGGCAGCCGCTGACGATTATGTCTTACATGAAGACGGCGAGAAAATCTATTTCTTGATCAAATCTAAATCTGACGAGTATTGCTTTACGAATCTGGCTTTAATTCACCTCGATGGTGAAAGTGCCGTCAGTTCGAAACGCGTCTTGTATCGTTATCCGTACGCACACTATCCGATTCGCCACGTCATGTTCGAAACGGCGGGAACAGTAGATCTTGATGTCGAGATCAAATTCGAGATTGGTGGTAAACATTATTCAATCGACGTCGATAAGAAACAACTCGAACATGTGAAAGATCTTTATAAAACACTTCTTGCGATCGCTGAAAAACAGTATGAAGGACAAAAGATGCTCGAGTTCGCAAACAGCTCATTGAATCATTCGGTCACGATTCTCGGCGGACTTCGTCAAGGTGACATGAACGTGCCGCAAACATTCAAGGAGTTGTCCGAACAATCCTTCGAGTGGCTACAAGGTCACTACCATCAGTGGAACCAGCGTGACTTTGGTTCATACTACGAAAAGTACATCAACAACTAATCACTAAAAAAGCCGCCCTCTTCAAGAGGACGGCTTTTTTTTCATTCTTCATTCGCTTGACTTAAATATTCAGCGACGGTTTCCGCTAACTTGACAGGTAATCCTGCTTCCGCCAACTGTTCGATCGTTGCGCGTCGCAAGCTACGCATCGATCCGAAATGACGAATCAACTGTTGGCGTCGTTTCGGTCCGACTCCTGGAATCTCGTCGAGCAAGGAACGAGTCATCCCTTTTGAACGGAGCGAGCGGTGGAACGTGATTGCAAACCGGTGGACTTCATCTTGCATGCGTTGAAGTAGATAAAACGCACTTGAACGCGGACTTAGTTCAATTAACCGTGCACCTTCTCCAAACAACAACTGACTCGTCCGGTGTTTGTCATCCTTTTTTAATGAGCCGACCGGCAGGGATAAACCGAGTTCATCTTGAATGACTTCTAAAGCAGCATTCAACTGTCCGACTCCTCCGTCAATCAGGACGAGATCTGGAAGGCGCGCTCCTTCAAGTAACAACCGACGATACCGACGGCGCACGATTTCCCGCATCGATTCATAGTCATCGGGTCCTTGCACCGTCCGGATTTTGAACTTCCGGTATTCCTTCTTAAGCGGTTTACCGTCTTCAAAGACGACGAGCGCCGAGACGGCATCCGCACCTTGAATGTTCGCATTATCGATGATCTCAATCCGGGACAATGGATGAACGTCGATCGCATCGGCGAGTTCTTCGACTGCTTGAACGGTCCGTTTCTCATCTTTTGCTAACAACTCGAAGCGTTCCGAGATCGCATTTTCAGCATTCTTCGTCGCTAGATCAAGTAATTTCCGTTTTGATCCTCGGACCGGAACGTGAATTTTAATCGATAGCGCCTCTTTGAGCAGCAACTGATTGACGAGTGGCGGTACATATACTTCACTTGGTTTGATGTTCTTTTCGTAGAACTGGACGATGAAACTCTCGAGCTCTTCTGCCGGTGTACCATAGATCGGGAAAAGCGAGACATCACGTTCGATCATCTTTCCGCCGCGAAGGAAGAAGACTTGGACACACATCCAGCCTTTATCGACATGGATCCCGAATACGTCACGTGACGTCAGATCCGCTGTGATCATGTTTTGTTTGTTCATGATCGACTCGATCGCCCTTACTTGATCGCGCAATTCTCCCGCACGTTCGAATTCCATCGTTTCGGCCGCGTCCGCCATCTTCTGTTTCAAGTCTTCGACAAGCTCTTTTGTGTCGCCCGACAAGAAACGTCGGATTTCCGAAACGAGTGCCTTTTGTTCCGACTCGAGATTCGGGATTTCGCATGGACCGAGACACTGACCGATGTGGTAATACAGACAAAGTTTTTTCGGCATCGGCTGGCATTTACGTAGCGGATATAAACGATCTAGCAGACGTTTCGTCTCGTTTGCCGCATACGCATTCGGATAAGGACCAAAATAATGACCACCATCTTTTTTCAACTTACGTGTCGTGATCAGGCGAGGATATGTCTCATTCGTAATTTTCAAGTACGGATACGACTTATCATCCTTCAACATGATATTGTACTTCGGATCATGTTTCTTAATAAGCGTCATCTCAAGCAACAACGCTTCTAGTTCACTAGCTGTGATGATGTATTCGAAGTCACGGACTTCCGCGACGAGACGTTCCGTCTTAATATCATGTGCTCCCGTGAAATAGGAACGGACACGATTCTTGAGATTTTTTGCTTTTCCGACATAGATGACTTCGCCGAATTCATTTTTGTGCAGATAACATCCTGGCTCATCAGGCAAAAGGGATAGTTTCGCTTTGATATGTTCTTGATGTCCCAAATAAATGTCTCCTTTCACCGTTTTTAGTTTTATTCGTTCGGGTAAATACCATACATTGATTATGACATACGGAGGATGAAAAATGCGTACATATGATTGCATTGTGATCGGAACAGGTTCCGCTGGAAATCAAGCGGCTTATAAATTCGCTGAAAAAGGACTACGTGTTGCCATCGTGGAGAACTTCACTCCAGGTGGCACATGCGCACAACGTGGATGTGACGCCAAAAAAATATTACTGACGGGTAGTGAGACGAAAGACGCTGTCGAGCGATTGCTCGGATACGGCGTAAAGGGTCTGATTTCGATTGATTGGCGCCAATTGATGGAGCGAAAGAATGAATACACACGCGCCATCCCGGAGCAAACACGAAAGCGGTACGCGGAAACGGACATCGACTATTTCCATGGAGAACCGCATTTCGTGTCTTCACATCGCCTTCGAATTGGTGAAGACGAAATCGAAGGGAAACAGTTTTTAATCGCAACCGGTCTAAGACCTCGCGAATTAACTGTACCCGGTAGTGAGCGTTTCATAACAAGTAATGAGTTTCTTGAACTGAAAGAACTTCCACGACGACTCGTCTGCATCGGCGGCGGTTATATCTCGTTCGAGTTCGCCCATCTCGCTCGTATTGCTGGCGCAGACGTCACGATCGTCTTACGTTCTAACCCCTTAAAACAATTCGAGAGCGAATTGGTCGATGTGTTGTTAGAAGCCACACGGGCACTTGGTATCTCGATCATCAAAGAAGCAGAGGTCGTCGCTTACGAAGAGGAATCCCTTCATTTATCGAACGGTGACGTCTTGAAGACGGATGTCGTTTTGAATGCGACTGGACGTGTCGCAAGTATCGATCAGCTTGGTCTCGAAGCAATTGGCGTTGCGCATAATGAAAAAGGAATCCATGTCAATGCGTACCTTCAGTCTTCCGTCGAACATATCTATGCCGCAGGAGATGTGGCTGTCAGCGGGAATCCCGCATTGACGCCGTTTGCTGGAACCGAAGGACGACTCGCTGCCGATAACATGCTCGAAGGGAACAATCGGAAACTAGAGCTGCTCCCTGTACCTAGCGTCGTATTCACCGCGCCGAACCTCGCCCTCGTCGGTGAGACGGAAGCTGCTTTGAAAAAAGCAGGTATTCCTTATCGTGGTCGCTTGATTGATACGTCCGCTTGGCAAACGAACGCACGGATCAAGGACAGTTTCGCTCGGGCGAAAGTGCTCGTCGGGGAAGATGATCAAGTCCTTGGCGCACACTTCATCGGTGTCAATGCAGCGGAACTAGCAAACTATTTCTCGTTTGCGATGCAACACCGGATTCCAAGTACTTCGATGCAACAGACTGGATTCGCTTACCCGACACCGGCTTCAGACATCGCTTCGTTATTCGAGGATTGACAGGAGGCTTTTGGATGATTCAATACGGCTATACGATTTTATACGTTGAAGATACTGCACGGACGCTGACATTCTATCGAGACGTTCTTGGACTATCCGTCAAGGCGGAGCACGGCAGCTACATCGAGTTCGAGACCGGTCAGACGACACTCGCCTTCAATACGCGTGAAGACGTGCAACAGTTGATTCCGGATTACATGATACCGAGTGGAAAAACACAACAGACGTTAGAGATTGGTTTCATCACGGATGACGTCCCTACTCTATTTCAGAAGGTGGTGGAGGCAGGATATGAGACCGTCCTCGCGCCTGCACAAAAACCATGGGGGCAAGTCGTCGCCTATGTCCTCGACCCCGATGGTCACCTGATCGAACTTTGTACGCCAATGTAATCTAAAAAAACAGACCGTTCTGCCTGTGCAGAACGGTCTGTTTTGATATGCAGGAAAGAATTAGTTAGATGTTTCAACGAATTCTTTAAGTGCGTCTTTTGGCATGAAGCCCATTGTTTTGTTGACAGGTTGTCCATCTTTGAAGAGAACGAGTGTCGGGATACTTTGAACTTGGAATGCTCCAGCTACTTCTGGGTTTGCATCTACGTCGACTTTGACGATTTTTACATCTTGCATGTCAGCATCGAGTTCTTCAAGAACAGGTGCGAGCATACGACATGGTCCACACCATGTTGCCCAAAAATCAACAAGGACGAGACCTTCTTGTGTTTCTTCTTTAAATGATTGGCTAGTTGCGTGTACGATTGCCATTGATCATAACCTCCTAATGAGTAGATCCACCCGGTAAAAAAATGGGTGATCTCTTTATTGATTCGAGTATATCATAGCAGTCTCTTCCAACAAACGAAACTGCTCACGCGAAAAATCTGCAAAAACAACCGGCACCATGATAATGGCACCGGTCTTCAAACTCATCCGTGAACGAGCATTTTTTTGAATTCAGCTGTCAATAGTGGCACGACGTCGAACAAATCACCGACGATGCCATAGTCAGCGACAGAGAAGATGTTCGCTTCCGGGTCCTTGTTGATCGCAACGATCACTTTGGCATTTGACATCCCTGCTAAGTGTTGGATCGCACCTGAGATCCCACACGCGATATAAAGGTCCGGTGTAACGACTTTACCTGTCTGACCGATTTGAAGCGCATAGTCGCAGTAATCTGCATCACAAGCACCACGCGAAGCACCCACTGCTCCTCCGAGGACATCTGCTAGTTCTTGTAACGGTGCGAAGCCGTCCGAACTCTTGACGCCTCGTCCACCTGCGACGATGACTTTTGCCTCTGACAAATCAACGCCGCCTGTTGCTTTGCGTACGATGTCTGCGACGATTGTCCGTAAATCCTTCAGTTCAACCGTAACCGACTCGACCGTTCCTTGTGAACTACCTGCTTCGAGCGGATCGATGTTGTTCGGACGGACTGTAAAGAGTGTCTTGCCTTCTGCGACTTTAACTTTTTCAAATGCTTTCCCCGAGTAGATCGGGCGAATGAATGACGCATCTGCGCCTTCCCCTTCAATCGCCGTCACATCACTGATCAAACCGGCTTGTAGTTTTGCCGCGATCTTCGGTGATAGATCCTTGCCGAGCGACGTATGACCGAAGACGAGCACGTCGGGTGACGTTCGATTCATCAACTCGAGGAAGACTTGTCCATAACCGTCTGGCGTGTAGTGTAAAAGACGCTCATCCTCGACGATGAGGACTTGGTCAGCTCCGCGTGATGCTAGAGCATCGGCATCCTTTGCGACATCGTGTCCAATCAGGACCGCGATGACTTCATCTGCGACACGTCGCGCTGCTGCGATTGCCTCAAACGACACATTCCGTAAACTACCATCCCGTGATTCTGCGAGTACTAATGCTTTTGTCATTCGTTTCTCCCCCTTAGACCACTTTTGCTTCGTTACGTAATAATGATGCGAGCTGCGCGACTTGCTCGTTCAGTTCACCTTCGAGGATCTTACCAGCTGCTTTGTTCGGTGGTAAGAAACGCTCAATCGTCTCTAGACGTGGTGCGAGTTCGTCTTCATCCAGTTCGAGATCATCGAGTTCGAGTTCTTCAAGCGGCTTCTTCTTCGCTTTCATGATTCCTGGAAGACTTGGATAACGTGGTTCGTTCAACCCTTGTTGCGCAGTGACGAGTAACGGAAGTGTTGTTTCGATTGTCTCCGTATCCCCTTCAGCGTCGCGTGTCACGACAGCTTTCGTACCGTCGAGCTCTAGTTTCGTGATCGTCGTCACGTAAGGGATATCAAGTAGTTCTGCGACGCGAGGCGCCACTTGACCACTTCCGCCATCGACTGCGACGTTTCCGGCGATGACGAGATCAACCGTTTGTTCCTTCAAATAACCAGCGAGCACTTCAGAAATCGTGAAATGATCTGCCTCTTCGATATCATCTTCAATCGAGATACGAACTGCTTGATCCGCTCCCATTGCGAGTGCTGTTCGTAATTCTTTGTCCGCATCTTCCGGTCCGACCGTCACGACCGTTACCGTTCCCCCTTGTGCATCACGGACACGAATCGCTTCTTCTACCGCATACTCATCGTATGGGTTAATGATGAACTCAGCGCCATCCTCATCGATTTGACCATTCTCGAGTTGGATTGCTTCTTCCGTATCGAATGTGCGTTTCAACAGTACATAGATTTCCATCTCATGCTCCCCCTTGTCGTCTATTCACCATCATTCTTTGTATCCGCTTACATAGTTGTTGTCATGAAAAGGGCTTAACTCAGCCCTTTGATCAACATCCGATGAATCCCGTCGCGTGTCTCAAGCAACTCATATTTGAATCCACTTGCCATCCAGCTCGTCACGACCTCATCGATCGTTCCGAAAATCATCTGACGTGCTAATCGATAATCCAGATCGTTTGAAAACTCACCTGTCGTCATCCCGTGCTTAACGACCCGGTCAATCAGATGCAAGTACGGCTTTAAGACGGCAGCGATGTTTTGACGCATGTCTTGGTTCGATTGACGCAACTCAATCTGCGTGACGACCGCTAAATCATAGTCGACGGATAATTGCTCGAGGTGTGCCTCGATCAATGCTGCCAATTGTTCCGTCGCTGATGTATGGCTCGCGATTTGTCCTTCGGAATATTCGATGAAGCTTCCCATTTTCGCTTGGAATAGCGAAATCAAGAGATGTTCTTTATTCTTGAAGTACAGATAGATCGTTCCATCCGCAACCCCGGCTTCCTTTGCGATGGCAGTCACTTTCGCTCCATGGTAGCCGTTCTTGGCGATGACTTTTACGGCGGCATCAATGATGCGGTCACTCTTTGACATTGTTCGTTTCATTCCACTATCTCCTAACGCATAAAATGAATGATGGTTCATTCATATTTATTCTATCATGTCATTTTATCCTGTCAACTGCTTTCTTCGAGTTGTTTGGCACGTTCTTCTTCAACGAGAACACGGCGGAGAATCTTACCAACGAACGTCTTCGGTAACTCTTGCCGGAATTCATACTGCTTCGGCACTTTGAACGATGCTAACTGTTTACGACAGAATTGATCGAGTTCTTCTTCCGTGACCGTCATCTCATCCTTGACGACGATGAACGCCTTGACGGTCTCTCCGCGGTAGACATCCGGAACACCGATGACGACCGCTTCTTTAACGGCTGGGTGTTCATATAGGATTTCTTCGACTTCACGTGGATAAATGTTGAATCCAGAAGCAATGATCAAATCTTTTTTCCGATCGACGATTCGGAAATAATGATCCTCACCGATATATCCAAGGTCTCCCGTATGCAACCAACCGTTTCGCAGAACAGCTTGCGTATCTTCTGGTCGTTTCCAGTATCCTTTCATGACTTGCGGACCTGTGACGATAATCTCACCAATCTCACCTGGAGCAGCTGGTGTCTCTCCGTCCGCTTGGACGATTTTCGCTTGCGTATCGGGTACCGGAATACCGACCGTTCCAGGAATCCGACGATCCCAGATACAGTTCGTATGCGTCACCGGACTCGTTTCAGACAAACCGTATCCTTCAACGATCCGCCCACCCGTCAGCGCTTCGAATTTTTCCTGCACTTCGACTGGTAGAGGAGCTGAACCAGAAATACAGGCTTCAATCGAAGAGAGATCATACTTCTTCAGCTTCGGATGATTCAATAGACCAACATACATCGTCGGAGCACCTGGGAACAGATTCGGTTTTTCCTTATGAATCGTCTTGAGTACCTGTTCGATATCGAATTTCGGAACGATGATTTGTTCATAGGCATTAAATATGCCGAAATTGAGGTTACACGTCATGCCATAGACATGGAAATAAGGAACGACTGCTAACAGCTTCCGTCCATCTCCTCGATTGTATTTATAGAACCAGTTGTCGATCTGTTCGACGTTTGCACTCAAGTTAAAGTGTGTCAACATGACACCTTTGGGTGCGCCTGTCGTTCCACCCGTATATTGGAGAACCGCGACGTCCTCCTTCGGTTGAATCGCGACTAGTGTAATCGGTTCATACCCCCGCAAAGATAAAAACGGGATCGAACCTGTCGTATCAATGATGATGTTGTTATCTTTCCGTGCTTTAATCGGATAGAGTTTATTTTTAGGGAAGGGAAGGTAATCCGCGATACTTGTCGTCACGACGGTCTTGAGTGTCGTCGACGCCTTGACACGAGACGCTTTCGGATAGAGTAGATCGAGCGTCACGAGCATATGTGCTCCTGAATCGACGAGAATCTGTTCAAGTTCACGGTCTGTATAGAGTGGGTTCACTTGGACGACGATACCACCTGCATAGAGAACAGCATAATAACTGATCATATACTGGGGACAGTTCGGTAACATCAGTCCGACGCGATCCCCTTTTTTTAGTCCGTGCTCTTGTAATAGGCTCCCAAGTGCGCGGGCCTCGTCACGTACTTCACGAAACGTCATACGTTTTCCTAAGAAACTCAAGGCACGTTGTTCTGGAAAATCAGTCGCTGCCTCATCGAGTGCCTGATAAAGAGGTAATTCTCGATAATCAATCGATGCGGGTACTTGCTCGGGATAATCAGATAACCAAACGGATTCCATACGTTTCCCTCCCTGATAATGAATTACTATTCATTTTTATTATACGTTGAATCGAATTCGACATGCCAGTAAAATCCAAAAAAAGAAATCAAATCTGCTTGTTTTTTTCGATTCGTTCAATTAGAAATCATCATACAAAAAAGCAGCACCACCCTTTCTCGTTTCCGAAAAAGAAGAAGCACTGCTTTTTAATAGACATCACCGGGATGGATACGTAAATCCTTCACCAATGACTTCGCGCACTTTATGAATGACGACGAAGGCGCGGGGATCCGCTGCTTCGACGATCTGTTTCAACGGTGCCAGTTGTCGTTTATCGACGATCATATACAACATATCATTCTTTTGTTTCGTGAAATGACCGTGACTGTGGATGACCGTCGCGCTACGACCGAGCGTCTCTGTCAGGATCGTCGCGATCTCCTCTTGGCGATGACTGATGATCGTGACCGCTTCGCGGACATTTAATCCTTCGCTGACGAGATCAATCAAGTACGAGCCGATGATGATTGCAATCAACGTGTATAGCATCGTCTCTTCTCCGAATAGGAACCCTGATGCACCGACGACCGCGACATCGATGATAAACATCGAGACCGCGATACTGAGATTCAAGTATTTATTCATCAGTCGAGCGATGATGACTCCGCCGCCCGTCGTTCCTCCAGCTCGAATGACGAGACCAATCCCAACACCAATCAGAATTCCCGCATAGACCGTACCGATTAAACGGCTATCTGATGAAGTTGCAAGACTTGCTGTTGAGGAGAGGACAAATGATGTGACGGCGACCGAGATGACGGAGTAAAGCATCGTCTTCCGGCTGAGGAATCGATAACCGACGACGAACAGCAAGGCGTTCGCAATCAGGGAAACAAGTCCCGTATCCCAGCCATAGAGATAGTAGAAGATGACCGTGATCCCGATCAATCCACCTTCAGATAAATCGTTCGGAATCGTAAAGTAGTTGATTCCAAAGGCGAGAATCGCCGACCCGATGATGACCCAGAAGATGTCCTTCCAAGAAATCAATTGCATCGCCTCAAAAGCACGGCGTCTCGTTTCTGTCGTTGTTGATGTTTTTCGTACGTTCATATGCGTTCCTCCTTTTTTGATTAGGCGTGGCTTCCAATAAAAATTCCGTACTGAAACGATGTCAGTACGGAATAATCACACGGTAAGACCGGTTCTTTTAATTAAATACAATCCAAAGGATACCGACGACCAAAAAGGCGATCGAAACCCCGAACATGATTTTCGCTAAACGTTCTAACACGGATTCACCCCACTAACGCTGATCCGATGACGTAGGACATGCCGATCGATAAGGCACATGAAATAATACCGACAGCAATGTTGCCGTTCTCGATTTCACGGTCTACCGGCAAATTCGGTGTCAGGAATTCAAAGATCCAGTATGTCGATATCAACAGTAAGAAGCCAAAAGCACTTTCAAGAAATATCGACCCGACCCGTTCTTCCCCTTGAACAGCGAAATGAACGATATTGGCGAGTCCGATGATTTTTCCACCTGTTGCTAACGCAACGGCGATGTTGCCACTCTTGATATGTTCCCAGTTTTTATACCGGGTTGTCAACTCAAAAAGTGCAAGTCCTAAAATGATCAGTAATCCCGCGACCGAATAGAGCGCTGTCGTATAGACATAGACGTTCTCAAAAATGTTCATCTTGCTTTCCTCATTTCAGTTCGATGATCGTCACACCGTGTCCGCCTTCACCTTGACCACCTAAGCGGTGACCTTTGACGTGACGATGACCTTTCAAGAATTCTTGGACACCTTGACGCATCGCTCCCGTACCCAAACCATGAATGACACGAATATGGTCGTAGTTCGATAACAAAGCTTGGTCCATGAAGCGTTCGAGCTTCGATAATCCTTCTTCAACACGGACACCACGTAAATCAAGTTCAGCTGAAGGCGCCGATTGTTTCGTCACACTCGTACCACCAGAACGCCCTTTTGTTTGGGGACGTTTTGGAGTACTGCCGATCTTCGCAAGATCTTCCGGTTTGACGTTCACCTTCATGATGCCGACTTGAACGGTATACTCGCCGTTCGCCTGTTGGTTGATGATATAGCCTTTTTGATTAAAGGTCGTAACTTTAACTTCTTCACCTTTATCAAACCGTGGCGTTTGATCGTATTTCGCTTTTACTTTAGCGATCCGTTTCTCTTGCAGACTCGGCTTCGCATCTTCAAGTTTTTTACGTGCCTCGATCAATTCATGCTCTTTGACGGCACCAGCGTCGCGTAATTCCTTCAAACGTTTAATGACGCCTTCCGCTTCTTTTTGGGCACGTTCGACTGCACGTGCTGCTTTTTCTTCCGCTTTTGCCAGAATCTCATTTTTCTCTTCCTGGATCTCGGCTTGTTCTTGCTCGAATTGCTCACGCTCTGCAACGAGTCGTTTCTTCTCTTCTAGCAACTGAGCCTCTAACGTCTCAGCACGCTGTTTCGCCTCTTCCAGTCGTTCGATCATCGTTTCGACGGACTGTGCGTCGCTACCGATTTGACCACGTGCCGCATCGATGATCCGATCTTCGAGTCCGAGGCGTTTTGAAATCTCGAACGCGTTCGAGCGTCCCGGTACACCGATGAGTAAGCGATACGTCGGACTGAGGGATTCGACATCGAATTCCATCGACGCGTTGACGACTCCTTCTCGGTTATAGCCGTACGCTTTTAATTCCGAATAGTGCGTCGTCGCTGCAACACGTGCACCGCGCCGTTTCACTTCATCAAGAATCGCGATCGCTAGGGCAGCTCCTTCTGTCGGATCCGTTCCCGCTCCTAATTCATCAAACAGCACCAAACTCATGAAATCGATTTTCTCCATCATCGAGACGATGTTCGTCATATGCGAACTGAACGTCGACAAGTTTTGTTCAATCGACTGTTCATCCCCGATATCGGCATAAATCGCATCGAAGACACTGAGCTCCGTCTCATCTGCTGCCGGCACGTATAGTCCTGATTGCACCATCAATTGCAGAAGACCAATCGTCTTTAAAGTAACTGTCTTACCACCGGTGTTCGGACCGGTGATGACGAGTGATGTAAAATCGCCACCCAGCGAGACAGTGATCGGTACGACCTCTTCTTTTGGAATGAAGGGATGTCGTGCTTCCTTCAGAATGATATGGCGATTTTCATTCAAGCGTGGTTCGACCGCTCCGATCTGATGACCGTATAATGCTTTCGCCATGATGAAATCAAGTTCTGCTAATACATCGAGGTTGATGCGCAGCGAGTCGCCGACACTCCCGACAAGTGCTGATAATTGTGCAAGGATTCGTTCGATTTCCGCCCGTTCTTTCAAACGTGCTTCTTGAATCTCGTTGTTCGCAGAGACGACGGCTTGTGGTTCGATGAACAACGTCGCACCGGACGCCGACTGATCATGAACGATCCCGCCAAACGCTTGACGATATTCTTGTTTGACCGGGACACAGTAGCGATCATTTCGCATCGTCACGATGGCGTCAGACAGCATCTTCGCTTTACTACGTAAGACACTATCGATTTTTGAACGAACTTGTCCTTCGAGCGAACGCAACTGACTACGTAACGCTCGTAATTTATCACTTGCCGAATCTTGAACAGTTCCTTGGTCGTCAATGGCATGGCGAATCCCCTGTTCGATCTCAACGAGCTTCGTGATCTGTTCGATTCGACTGTCGAGTCGTGGTAATCGTAGATCCGGATGATCTTCATGCAATCGTTCTTGGAACGCCTTCACTTGACGTCCTGAATAGACGACGTCTGCAACGGATAAGAGTTCACTCGTCGAGAGGACCGAACCAATTTCTGCCCGTTTCACTTCACTGCGGACATCTGTCAATCCACCGAACGGGTAACGGTCACGCAATCGGTAAACCGTCGTTGCTTCCGTCGTGACGGCTAACAATTCCTTGACCTGCTCGAACTCTTCCGCTGGATGCATCGCTCGAACGAACTGTGCTCCAAGTGAGCTTGCTGTGAACGATAACATGTTTTCTTTTAACTTCTCATATTCTAAGACGCGTAATGCGTTGGCATTCATTTAATCCACTCCTAAACGTTTTCGACCGAAGAAGGCAAGTGCTGCTTCAGCGCTCCACGTATTGATGACATCAGACGCCTCCAAATAGGCTTTACGTGCATGGAGGACTCCAAGTTTCATATCTTCTAACATTTCTGGTCGGTGTGTATCCGTATTGATCAAAATTTTCACACCAGCAGCCTTCGCTTTTGCTAGGGAACTTGCCGTCAAATCGAATCGTGCAGGGTTTGCATTCATCTCAAGCGCTGTTCCTGTCTCGGCTGCTAGTTCGATCAAGCGATCGACGTTAACGGCATAGCCCTCTCGTCTACCGATGATTCGTCCTGTCGGATGGGCAATCAGAGAAACGTAAGGATTACGACACGCATTCTCAAGCCGTTGCATGATCTCTTCTTCCGTCTGATCGAATTTCGAATGAATCGAGGCAATGACGTAATCCATCTCTTTTAAGAAATCATCTGCATAATCGAGCGACCCATCAGGCAAGATATCCATCTCGACGCCACATAAAATCGTCATCTCGGGATGTTTCTTGCGTGCTGCTTCGATTTCGACCCGTTGCGCACGTAGACGCTCTTCCGTCAATCCATTGACGAACTTCATATACTTACTATGGTCGGTGATCGCCATCCATGTATACCCTCGTGCAGCACACGCATCGACTAGTTCTTCAACAGATAATGTTCCATCTGACCATGTCGTATGCATGTGCACATCTGCTTGAATATCCTGTTCCGTTAAAAGGTGTGACAAATCCTGCTCGAACTCTTGACGCCCTGCTCGTAATTCAGGTGCGATGAACGGTAAGTCGTACCGCGCAAACAATTCTTCTTCCGTCTTCGGCTGTACTAATCCTTGCTCGGTTTCAACGCCATATTCAGAAATGCTCTCTCCCCGTTCTTTGGCGAGCTGACGCATCCGGACATTGTGATCCTTCGAACCCGTGAAGTGATGTAATGTGGATGCGTACGCCGCGTCATCGACGATTCGGAAATCAACCGCGATATAATGGACGTCTCGTTTTAAGACGAGTGATACTTTCGTGCTGCCGGCAGCGATGACTTCATCGATGAGCGACAGTTCCAAGAGTTGCTCCTTGATCCGTTCCGGTTCGTTCGTCGAGAGGATGAAATCAAGATCCTTGCACGTCTCTTCTGCTCGGCGGAAGCTTCCACCAACTTCGAAGCGAATGATTTCATCGAACGACGCAAGGGTCTGATTTAATTCCGCAACGACCTTCCGCATGACACCATACGGTAATCGTTCTGGTCGTGTTTCAAACGTTTCGAGCGCTTTGACGTACTTTTCGACCGTCTTTTTACCGAATCCAGGCATCGTTTCGACTGTACCATCCGCTAATTTCTCTGCAAAGGAATCCGCATCAATGACGCCGACTTCATGCAATTTAGCAAGTTTCTTCCCACCAAGACCTGGGATCTTTAGTAAAGCGATCAGTCCTTCCGGTACTTCTTGTTCGAGTTCCGTCAGTGCCGTACTCGTTCCCGTTTCCCGGTACTCCTCAAGAACAGCGGCCGTTCCTTTACCAATCCCCTTCATCGCCGTGAAATCCTCGATTGCCATGAAGTCAGCATCGGATGCTTCGAGGATACTTGCTGCTTTTCGGAAAGCATTGATCTTAAACGGATTTTCCCCTTTAACCTCTAGATAGACTGAGATTCGTTCCAAGTGACGCATTGCATCTTGAATCGTACGCATGTGCAATTCTCCCCTCAAAAAAAGCTCCCATTTAACGGGAGCATGTTTATTTTATCAATCCAACTTTGTCCATCAGCCAATTCGCAAGGAGCGGTGTATGTTGGATGATGAAGCTTGCCAAACTCGAGTCTGCGATCGCATCCTGTATCGACTGAATCGGAACGAATGCTGCGAGGAACAAGAGTAAGAAAATGAAGATGTACATCTCGATAAAGCCGAAGACGCCACCTAATAATCCTTTGACTTGTTTTAAAATCGGAATGTTCGTCAACGAATCAAACATCGACAACAAGATTGCTAAGATGATTTTTGTACCGAAGAACAGGACGACGAACCAAAAGGCTTTGTAGAACACCTCATCGAGTCGTGCTGAACTTGGAATTGCGAACATCGTCAAGTCGATTCCCGCATCATCTAGTGTCGACGGATACGGTACCCACAAACGGAATTTCGTCGCCAATTCTTCATAAAACGACAAGGCGACGATGAAGGAAATGATCAGGCTGAGCAAATGCCCGGCCTGCAATACGACTCCCCGTCGGACACCCGTCATGACGCCTAAGGCGAGAAGTAATAAGATAACGAAAGAAATCATAGTTTATAGTTCACCCAAATTCTTTTTTATTTTTACGTAATCACTACCAATATTAAGCGCCGCTAGGACGGCGATTTGACGAACGTCGAGTTGTGGTGCTTGTTCTCGGATTTCTCGAATTTTCGTATCGACGAGGAGACCCACTTCGCGTACGTGTTCTGGCGACTCCGTTCCGACAATCGTATAATCATTGCCTGCGATATGAATCGTCGTCCGGTTCAACCCTTCTGAATCAGCCATTTTTCTGTCCTCCTCATACTTTGCTTCTTTCATATAGTACCATCATTTTCGTTTTAGGAAAAGAAGTCCCCCATCGGTCTTAAGGATGGTATGCTTAATCCCGGAAAGGGAGGTTATCTCGTGGGAACTACCGTTTTACGCTTATCTAAAGAAAAGCAAGACCTCGTCATACAAGAGTTTAAACAAGGACAGACGAAGAGTCCACCGTATGCCCGCTTCGCCGCTAAAGTACCTGGATGTGTCATCACGATTTACAATTCTGGAAAAGTGATGTTTCAAGGAACGGAAGCTGAAACCATCGCTTCACGCTTCGGTACGGCTACACCGACTAAATCGAAGGAACCACTTGTTTCAACGTTACCAAATGGTTTCTCGGAATGGTCCGTCGCTGGCAGTGACGAAGTCGGAAAAGGCGATTTCTTCGGTCCACTCGTCGTCGTCGCTTCCTTCGTTGATCGAAAGCAGATTGCACTTCTTCACGAACTCGGTGTTCGAGACTCCAAACATCTGAACGATACCGAGATTCGTCGGATTGCTCGCGATCTCCATGCTGTCATTCCGTACACATATCGTATCCTACACAATCCAGAATACAATCAGATGCAACGAACGATGACACAAGGAAAGATGACTGCCCTGATGCATAATGATGTACTCGAGCGACTTCTTGACCAACTGGAGACGAAACCAGAAGCGATTTTGATTGATCAGTTCGCTGAAAAGACTGTTTACTACAAACACTTGTCTGGTGTCGTCAATCCCGTTCGAGAAAATGTCTACTTCTCGACCAAGGCGGAACAACTCCATGTCGCCGTCGCTGCCTCATCCATCATCGCTCGCGCCATCTTTTTGAAGGAGATGGACAAGTTGAGCGAGTCAACAGGTGTCGTCATTCCGAAAGGTGCTGGTGCTAAAGTGGATCAAGTCGCCGCTTCACTGATCTTACGTTATGGAGCTGACAAACTTCGTGACTGGACGAAAGCCCATTTTGCGAATACGAAAAAGGCACAACAACTAGCCACGAAACGAAACCGACCATGACCTTAACGGAATGGTCGGTTTTTTTAAATGACGGACTCCCCTTCAGACAGTCGTTCTAATTCCGCAAGAAGTATATGTTTTTCATTAAAAGGAATCGTTTTTGTACCGATTCGTTCTACCTCATCATGACCTTTCCCGACAATGACGATTCGTTTCCCTTCGTGCGCCAGATGCGCTGCTTGTACGAGCGCTTCATGACGGGACGTATGACAACCTACTAAATGTTCACGTGGAATATCAACGATTAGCTCTTCGATGATTCGATCCGGATTCTCTGTCCTCGCATCATGGACCGTTGCGATGATGTGTTCACAATATTTGCTTGCGATCCGCCCCATCTCCGCTCGTTTCGTTCGATCACGCTCTCCAGCTGCACTTAAAACGACCGATAGCGACTCTCCGGAAGAAGTGAGTGCCTGTAAACATTTTTCTAGACCATCCGGTGTATGGGCATAATCGATATAAATCTCACAAGGTGCCCAGTCCAGTCGTTCGAGTCGTCCTTTCGGCAATTCCAGTTCTGGAATATGACGAATCAAGGTATAGAGATTGGCATCGCCTGCCCGCAACAATCCCATCGCCGCCGCTAAATTCGCTGCATTGAATTCACCTAGTAAAGCTGTCGGCACACGCGTCGTCGTCTCGTCGATCCGCACATTGACGGTGTCCGTCAACCACTCGACCGCGATCTGTGACGTCCGGTGTGGTTGCGTCGTATACCAGATGACGGGTTGTAAAGGCGCAGCTTCTCGCATGACGCGACTCCAACCATCTTCTCGATTCAAGACGATGGTCCGACCATTTGACGCAGCAACTTGTTGAAACAACAAAGCTTTCGTCTTGGCGTAATCCTCCATTGAATGATGGTAATCCAGATGATCATGCGTCAGGTTCGTAAATGCTGCCGAGTGGAAAGACACTCCCTCGACTCGACCTTCGGCTAATGCGTGAGAAGACACTTCAATGATGCAATCCGTCACGCCTTTTTCAACCATTTCATACAACAGTCGATGTAAGATGATGGCTTCAGGCGTCGTATTCGGCGTCTCAATGAGTTCCTCATCAATTCGTGCACCGACCGTGCTGATCATGCCGGCTTTTATACCTGTTGCTCGAAAGAGATCATACGCCAATTTCGTCGTCGTCGTTTTTCCATTCGTTCCGGTTACACCGTATACACGCATCTTTTGACTCGGTTGATTGTAAAAGCGATTCGCGACTTGACCTGCAAGTCGTTTCGTATCCGGCACAGTAATGACGGGAACCGGGCAATCCGGAAACGATCGTTCAGCTAAAATCGCCACAGCACCGTTTTGGATTGCCTGATTGATATAATCGTGACCATCAACCGTGTAGCCGTTGATACAGATGAATAATCCGCCAGGTCTGATTTGTCGCGAATCGGTTGCGATATTCGTAATGAGTGGATTGATTGCTTCCTTTATAGTGAGTGGTAATAGTTCATTCAGAAGCTTCGCTAGTCGATTCATGATGTACTCTTCCCTTCTTGTCTCTTCTCTATGTCAAGATGAATTAGTGAACCAATCACATAAACAGTCGTATCCATTGTTTCAAGTAAATCAAATACTCTTTTACGGAACATACCCGCTTTAAGACCTGCTTAATCTTTTATCATGCTAGAAAATTATTCTCTTCAATGCTCGAAATGAGCGTTTCTTCCCTTGCACCTATTAATCAGCTTTGATACACTCTTAAAGTTAACTAGTTAACTAAAAGGAGAAATAGGATGCTTTACACACAAGAAGATGTACTCGGGCAACTATCAAAAGTCTCACGTCTCGTAAAACGAGAGATTGATGCTACCTTGCTTCCCTACTCGTTACATACGGGTCAATGGGCACTAATAAAAGCAGTTGCATTACTACAACCTGTCTCACAAGTCCAACTGGCCGATTACTTAATCATTGAAAAACCAGCTGTGACGAAAACCGTCTCACGTCTTGAGACGCTTGGTTTCATCACTCGGATAAAAGAAGGACGAACACACTTTGTCTCATTGACACCTTTAGCCATTGAACGGTTCGACCAAATCGATGCTGCGGTCCAAGAGACCCACCAACGCTTACTCGCCTCCTTCTCCCTCACCGATCAGCAACAGCTTGGTGAGTGGATGACGCACCTACTTACTCTACATCGACAGGAGGAATCTTCATGACCACTCGGTTATTCTCGCGTCATTACGTCATGACGCTGATCATTAACCTATTGCTCTTCATCACGTTTTATCTACTTAATGCCTCACTTCCTTTACTCGCTGCTAAACAGTTTCCAGTCTCCGCTTCAGCACTCGGGTGGATCGTGACGAGTTTCATCCTGGCAACCGTCTGTTCTCGTCCACTGATCGGTCACTGGTTAGATCGTTATGATTTAAAGCGTGTCTTAATGGTCTCTGCAAGTCTCTTTACATTAATGAGCCTCTGCTACTTGCTTGTCCTACCACTGGAATCATTTTTCTATCTAATCATCATCCGTATCATCCACGGATTTAGTTTCGGGATGTTATCTTCTTCGATCAGCCTCGCCGTCACGACATTGATTCCAAAAACACGTCAAGGCGAAGGGATGGGATATTTCGTCCTGTCGATGAACTTGGCATCCGTCCTTGGTCCTGTCATTGGTCTTGCCTTTATTCAAGAAAAAGCATTCGTCCTGTACTTCGTGACAGTTGCTGCCCTAGCAGTCATCGCCTTGTTGTTAATGATGCGTCTACCGCTGACGAGTCAACATGTTCCAAGCACGTCCGCGTTTCGTCTAAGCCAATCCCTCTTCTTATCGCGTCCGCTTTTGTTGATAGCGACTCTTTTGGCAGGCGTTGCGATTTCTAGTACATCAGCGTTCATCTCACTGTATACGGATTCGATTGGACATATCGCATATGCTTCTTATTTTTATGCGTTAGTCGCTCTCGGAATGGTCGGGATTCGACCAATTGCCGGAAAATTGTTTGATCAGCGAGGTGCTGCATTCGTGCTGTTGCCCTCGTATGCCCTTTATATGATTGGCTTTGTCATTCTCGGCATGTATCCTTCATTGGCTGGTTTATTGACTGCTGCCATCATCATTGGTATAGGTTCTGCTTCCATCTTCCCGGGACTTCAAACTGTCCTTTTGAACTTCGCACCTCCCGCACAGAAAGGGAAAGCCATCTCGACCTTTTTCCTTGCTTACGACACAGGTTTTGGAATCGGTGCCTTGATTCTTGCTACGGTCGCAAGCGGTATCGGCTATTCCAATATGTTCTTGTCCTGTAGTCTGATCGTTCTCGTAAGTGGTCTACTGTATTTCACCTTTACGAAACGACAAGCTGCGTCATCTGAAACAGAAGAACTTGCTTCTTGAATCTGTCGTCAAACGAAAACAGCCGCCTTCCTCTGAAAGGAAAGCGGCTGTTTGTTTATCCTGATTATGCGCGAAGTTCCGCATTGAACGTTTCTTTCACTGCATCTACGACTCGCTGTTGCGCTGTCGTGATTTCTTCATCGACTAACGTCCGTTCTTTGTTTTGATAACGGAGGGAGAAAGCGAATGATTTTTCATTCTCTCCGACGTTCTCACCCGTGTAGACATCGAACAATTCGATCGTCTGAAGAAGTGGACCGGCTGCTTCCGTCATGACATCGACGATGGATTGCGCCGTCACTGATCGCTCGACGACGATTGCTAAGTCGCGTGTCATTGATGGGAAACGTGAGATTTCCGAGTAGACCTGCTCTTCTTTCGAACGTAGTGCCATCGCCTCTAATTCAAAGACGTACACTTCTTTTAGACCATACTGTTCTTTTGACAGACCAGGATGCACTTGACCGACGAATCCGATCGCTTCTCCGTCAAGCAAAATGCGCGCCGTCCGTCCTGGGTGCATCGATGGAATGCTCGCTGCCTCGAACGTCAACGTGATACCGACTGCAGAAGCGAGTGTCTCGACGATTCCTTTCATGACGAAGAAATCTGTTTTGACGAGCGTTCCGTGCGCACGGTGTTGTTCTGACACACCGACTGCGACGCCACCGATCATTTCTTGTTCAATCGGGAGTGTCTCAAGTGACGCATCCCGTTGCAGATAAACACTGCCGAGTTCATAAAACGCGACATCGGCATGCTGTCGTGCGACGTTATGCTGCGCGACTTCAAGGAGTCCCGGAATGAGTGACGTCCGCAGTGTCGAACGTGCTTCACTGATTGGCATCGCCAGTTTGACCGGATGCAAATCTTCTCGTTCATTGAATTGCATCGCGCGTTGTTCGCTCGTCAATGAATACGTGATGGCTTGCGAAAGACCTGCTCCCTGCAATGTCCGGCGTAAATGACGACGGTGAATGTTCCGTTTTGGTAAGAAGCCACGGCTCGCTTCAGACGGTAAGCTTGAAGTCAGTGCATCATATCCGTAGAGACGAGCGACTTCTTCCGCTAAATCAGCTGGAATTTTCAAGTCTTGGCGGCGAGTCGGTACGCTGACTGTCAAGGCATCACCCGATAATTCAACACCGAGACCAAGACGTTCGAGTAACGTTTGCATGACCGTTCCTTCGATCTCCATACCAAGACGGTGATTGATGTACGAGACACTCGCTTCAATCAAGTGATCGTCAAGCTCGAGCGTTCCAGCTTGAGCGACACCAGCCTGAACCGTTCCACCCGAGAGTTCAGCAATCAAAGTTGCAGCCCGATCGAGTGCTAACAAGACACGACGTGGATCAACGCCCTTTTCGAAACGAGCACTCGAGTCCGAGCGAAGTCCAAGAACACGGCTCGTCTTCCGGACGGAAATCGGTGCGAAGTAAGCTGATTCTAAAATGATCGATGTCGTGTTTTCATCGACTTCGGTATTCGCTCCACCCATGACACCAGCAAGCGCGACCGGGTGTTCACCGTTAGTGATGACCAGCATCGAAGAATCGAGCGTCCGCTCTACTTCGTCGAGCGTCGTGAACGACTCTCCTGCGTGCGCTTGACGCACGACGATCTGTTTTCCGAGTTTTTCAGCATCAAATGAATGAAGCGGTTGACCTGTCTCAAGTAAGACGAAGTTCGTAACGTCGACGACGTTGTTAATCGGACGAATGCCGTTCGCAATCAAGCGGTTTTTTAACCAAGTCGGTGACTCTTGAATCGTCACGCCTTGAATTTCTCGTGCCGCGTAGAACGGGCAGTCCTCTGAATCAAGCGTCACGTCGACTGCCGTCGCAGTTTCTGCTTCGTTGACTTCAACGACCGGGAAAGTCGGTGTCGTATCGTAAAGCGCCGCCACTTCGTATGCGACACCATACATGCTGAGGCAGTCCGAACGGTTCGGCGTTAATCCAAGCTCGAGGATTTCATCACGTAGACCGAGTAACTCCAAAACGTCTTGTCCTGGTGTGACTGGTTCACGGAACGTATGGATCCCGTCCTGCTCATCTTCTCGGATATATTTCTTTTCGAATCCGAGTTCTTCGAGTGAACAGATCATCCCTTCTGAAACGACACCGCGCAATTTGGCACGTTTGATTTTAATACCCGGTAAGCGAGCTCCGACGCGCGCAACGATGACATCTTGTCCGGCTTCGACGTTCGGTGCACCACATACGATTTGCACCGGTTCGTCTTGTCCGATGTCGACTGTCGTGACGTTCAATTTATCTGCTTCTGGATGTTTTTCTTTCGTTAACACACGTCCGACGACGATGTTGTTCAACGCTTCATCCCGGACATCTACGCCTTCGACTTCGATTCCGCTCTTTGTAATCAAATCAGCCAAATCTTGTCCTGATGTGTGACTGACATCCACATATTCGTTCAACCATTGTTTTGAGACTAACATCTGCGTTCCCCCTTAAAACTGTTCGCTGAAGCGAACGTCATTCGTATAGAAGTGGCGAATATCATCGACACCGTATTTCAACATGGCAATCCGTTCGATACCCATTCCGAATGCGAAACCTGACATTTTCGTGCTATCATATTCGGCCATTTCGAGAACGTGAGGGTGAACCATTCCAGCGCCCAGAATTTCAATCCATCCCGTCTGTTTACAGATGTTGCATCCTTTACCGCCACATTTGAAGCACGAGACGTCGACTTCGACGGACGGCTCCGTGAACGGGAAGAAACTTGGGCGTAAGCGGACTTCACGTGCTTCACCGAACATCTGCTTCGCGAAGGCTTCAAGCGTTCCTTTTAAGTCTGCCATCGAAATCGATTCTCCGACGACGAGTCCTTCGACTTGCATGAATTGGTGCGAATGTGTCGCATCATCTTCGTCTCGACGATAGACTTTACCTGGGCAGAGAATGCGGATCGGTTCACCTTTAGAAGCGAGCATCGTCCGTGCTTGGACCGGTGACGTATGCGTTCGCATCAAAATTTCTTCCGTTATATAGAACGAGTCTTGCATATCACGCGCCGGGTGATCCTTCGGTAAATTTAACATCTCGAAGTTGAAAAGATCTTGCTCGACTTCTGGACCTTCCGCAATCGTATAACCGAGTCCGACGAAGATGTCTTCGATCTCATCCGTCACCTGTTGCAAGAGGTGCGCATGACCGACCTTTTTCGGACGTCCTGGTAACGTGACATCAATTGCTTCCGCTGCCAGTTTCGCATCCATTTCTTGTTGTTTGACAGCTGTCAGACGTTGTTCCAATTGCTCCTGGATCGCTTGACGGACTGTATTTGCGATCTCACCGACGACTGGTCGTTCTTCCGCTGATAACTTTCCCATTCCTCGTAATACTTCTGTGATTGGTCCCTTTTTCCCGAGATACTTGACTCGGACGTCATTGAGATCTTTTTGTGTTGTTGCCTGATCGACTAATGTCAACGCTTCATCGCGTAATGCTTCTAATTGCTCGCGCATCTTTCCCACTCCTTTAGTTGAAGATATAAAAAAACGTCCCTCCGGCAAATGCCGAAGGGACGATGTAAACACCGTGGTACCACCCTTGTTTGACTTTTCAATCGAAAAGTCCTCCAATTGCGCGATAACGGGCGCATCCCGTCACGATCTCTCGTGCGACTCCGGAGTGAATTCGGTTAGCAGATTCACGAAGCAGTTTTCAGTCTACGACCGCTTCTCCCTGATTGAATCGTTCCCTAACGTACTCTGTTCCATCAACGTCCATGATGTATTCCTGATGTTCACTTTAGCATGAACGCTTGCCGGTTTCAATCCACGCTTGCAAAATGATAAAGCAAAATGCCAGCCGCTACTGCCGCATTCAATGACTCCGCTTTACCACGAATCGGGATGTAGGCACGCTCATCACAATAAGAGAGCAATTCTGGCGCAACGCCTTGTGCTTCGTTTCCGATGATTAAACCGAGTGCATCCATCGGTGCGATCGTTTGATAAGACGTCGCTCCTTCTAACGCCGTGCCGATTACCGCAATTCCTTGTTCGTGCAGGGCATTGACTGCCTCTTCGAGTGGCATGGAGATGACCGGTAGGTGGAACAGCGATCCTTGCGTCGCACGGATGACTTTTCCGTTATAGACGTCAACTGTTCCCGGTCCGACGACGACCCCATCGAATCCAGCTGCGTCAGCTGTCCGAATCATCGTCCCAACGTTCCCTGGATCTTGCAGACGATCGAGCAACAAATAGCGTCCTCGCTCTAATTGTGCCGAAGCTTGTTTCATCTCACAGACAGCGAAGATGCCTTGCGACGTTTCCGTCTCAGCCAGTACTTTGATGACGGCATCATCAATCGTAAAGACATCGGCATTTCGTTTCCAAGAACCGGGTACTTGATACGATTCACGCACGATCAATTCCTTGACGATTCCAGCGCGAACAGCTTCTTCAATCAAGTGTTCTCCTTCAATTAAGAAACGGTTCGTCTGCAGACGTCCTTTTTTCGTTAAGAGTTTTTTCCATTGTTTAACGATTTCGTTCTTTGCTGATGCGATGTGCTTCATTGTTTTATTACCCCTCGTAGATCGCTTGGACAGTCTCCGCATCAAGACGTTTTGTCACAGCAACGACTAGATCGACGGCTGCTTCGAAATCGGCTTTATGCATGATCGAGACGTTCGTGTGCAGGTAACGAATCGGTACAGTCAAGGCAAGTGATGGAACCCCTGTATTCGATAAGTGGAACTTCGCTGCATCCGTTCCGCCACCTGGTGTTAAGTCCAGTTGATACTTGATATTTTCTTCTGTTGCGACTTTCGTCACGAAATCGATCAATCCACGATGTGCGATCATCGACGCATCGAACATGATGACTTGAACGCCTTCACCTAATTTCGACAATGCTTCACGATCGGTCATTCCTGGCGTGTCACCCGGGATACCTGTATCGACAGCAAAGGCGATTGATGGTTTGAGCAGGTGTGCGACAGTTTGAGCCCCACGTAACCCGACTTCTTCCTGAACAGTCGCTCCCGCGAAAATCGTGTTCGGATGACCGTCTGCTTTTAAGCGCTTGATTGCTTCGATTGCGATGGCACAACCAATCCGGTTGTCCCACGCTTTTGCCATCAAGAAGTTCTCATTTTTCATCACAGTAAATTCGCAATGTGGAACGACCGTATCACCCGGACGAATTCCCCAACCGTCGACTTCTTCTTTTGATGAAGCACCGATATCGATGAACATGTCTTTAATGTCGACCGGCTTATTGCGCGCTTCCGGTGGTAAAACATGAGGTGGTTTTGCACCGATTACACCTGGAATGACTTCACCAGATGACGTCACAATATTCATACGCTGTGCCAAGAGGACCTGACCCCACCAACCGCCGAGTGGTTGGAAACGAAGGAATCCTTTTTCATCAATCTTCGTGACCATGAATCCGACTTCATCCATGTGACCCGCAATCAATACACGTGGTGCATCTTCGCCTGCGCCTTTATGTTCAGCAAAGAGACTACCGAGACCATCTTGGTGGAATGCTTCTGCATGAGGTTCTAGATATTCACGCATGAGGCTCCGGACTTCTTTTTCGTTTCCCGGTACACCTGTTGCGTCCGTGAGACGTTTTAGCATATGTAATTGTTCGTTCATCTGATTTCCTCCTTAGTAACCGTTGTCTTGTCGCACATGGTTTGCTTCATTTTTAGAAATGTAAGCCTTGAAAATCATATCCTGTGTAAAGCCTAGTGTAGCACCTAATGCAAGGTATGCACCAATCAGAACATCATAACTTTGTTCCGTCCGCGAAATCGCAAAGACGTTCGTTTTGTTATAGACGTCTAAAAAAGCATCTGTTGCTGTCAAATAGAAGTCACCTTCAGTAAAATGACTTTTCTTGTAATCAAGTGCTAGACCTAGTGAGAGTAGAAAATGGACGCCATCGACATATTCCTCAAGAATTGTGACTTGAGCGGATGGTCCCTTCTTCGACCAGAACTTAAAGCAACGTGTCTCGTTCGCAAGTTCACCGAGTTCGACCAGTAAGGCGAGCAGACGCTCGTCGAATTGATTGCCTGTCAATTGATGTTCTGACTGAATCCGTTTATCCAACTGTTCTTGCATCTCAAAAAGTGTCAACCAATCCATCTTTAATTCTCCTTCTATCTAAAAAAATCATATGACCGTCTCATCGACGTGCCTTCTTATTTTATCATTAAATCGAAAAAAACGTCGGAGAATTAAATTCCCCGACGAATTGTAGAACTTAAGCGTTCAATTTTGCTTTTGCTGTGTCAGCAAGTGAAGCAAATGCAGTTGCATCTGTAACTGCGAGGTCAGCGAGCATCTTACGGTTAACGTCGATACCTGCTAATTTAAGACCATGCATCATGCGGCTGTAAGAAAGACCGTTGATACGTGCTGCCGCATTGATCCGAGTGATCCAGAGGCGACGGAAGTCACGTTTCTTTTGACGACGGTCACGGTAAGCGTACATGAGAGATTTCATGACTTGCTGTTTCGCAACCTTGAAGAGTGTATGTTTCGAGCCGTAGTAGCCCTTAGCTAATTTGAGTTGTTTTTTACGACGTTGACGAGTCGTATATCCGCCTTTTACGCGTGGCATATAAATTCCCTCCTAAATCTGTATACGATTGGATAAATTACTTCGCGATCATGTGACGGATGCGTTTGAAGTCACCCGTAGATACCATGCTAGCTTTACGTAATTTACGTTTCGCTTTTGTTGATTTGTTACCGAACAAGTGGCTTGTGTAAGCACGACCACGTTTCAATTTGCCAGAAGCAGTACGTTTGAAACGTTTAGAAGCACCGCGGTGCGATTTCATTTTAGGCATGAGAGATTCCCTCCTACTTCGATTCGATTAGTCTTCTTTCTTAGGAGCAAGCACGAGGAACATGCTGCGTCCTTCCATCTTCGGTCTCTGTTCCACAACACCGAACTCACTTAAATCCGTTGCGAGGCGTTCGAGAACGCGTTTACCGATTTCCGAGTGAGTGATGGCACGACCGCGGAAACGAATGCTCGCTTTCACTTTGTTACCATTCTCCAAGAATTTCTTCGCATTACGGAATTTCGTTTGGAAGTCGTTCTCCTCGATCGTCGGGCTAAGACGAACTTCTTTCATCTGAATCACTTTCTGATTCTTCCGAGTTTCTTTGTCCTTCTTTTGCATCTCGAAACGGTATTTACCGTAGTCCATGATCTTACAAACTGGCGGCGTCGCTTGTGGAGCGACCATGACGAGGTCAAGTTCCGCTTCCTCTGCGAGACGTAGCGCTTCGTTGCGTGATTGGACACCTAGTTGAGCACCATCCGCTCCGATAAGACGAACTTCCCGGGCACGGATGCTTTCATTGATTAACAGATCTTTGCTAATGGTTAGCACCTCCATCGTGCATTGCACGAAAAATGAATGATAGAAAACGCTATAAAAAAAGCGTCGGCAGTTCTTCCCGCCCACACTCATAAGGAACGTCAAAGCATAGCAGTCGCTACACATTGCGTATCTTCATGATGAACCAGTACGAGTCGTCATACATGGTGAGAAGCGGGATGCTTCTGCTTTGTTGTCATTTCACTTTGCTATCATAGCACTTGTTTTCCCGTGATGTCAAGCCGCTTTCTATGTTCTTACAGAACGTTGCTCACATACTTGATTATAATAGCAATCCTTTGACGGATAAGCAAGAAGTTTCTAACCTGTTTTTCACGGGTACACTCTTAACATGGAAAAAAAGATTCAGAACATTCGCAAGCAAAATTGTTTATTTAGAATGATTATTGTTTTATAATCAATTTAATCTTACATAAGGGGGAGAATAACAGATGACTGAAAAACGATTAACGACCAATCAAGGTGTACCAATCGGAGACAACCAGAATTCACGTACGGCTGGACGTCGCGGACCAACGTTATTAGAAGACTATCAATTAATTGAAAAGATGGCCCATTTCGACCGGGAACGTGTACCTGAGCGTGTCGTACACGCTCGTGGATTTGGTGCTCACGGTGTCTTCACTGTCAAAAACTCAATGAAAAAGTACACGAAAGCAGCGTTTTTACAAGAAGAAGGGACAGAAGTTCCTGTCTTTGCCCGCTTCTCGACTGTTATTCACGGCACGCATTCTCCAGAGACGCTTCGTGATCCACGTGGGTTCTCTGTCAAATTCTACACAGAAGAAGGAAACTGGGATTTCGTCGGGAACAACCTTCCTGTCTTCTTCATTCGTGACGCTATGAAGTTCCCGGATATGGTCCATTCACTTAAACCAGATCCGCGCACGAACATTCAAGATCCTGACCGTTATTGGGATTTCATGACACTTCGCCCAGAATCGACGAACATGCTCATGCATCTCTTTACGGATGAAGGCATTCCTGCAAGCTACCGTAAAATGCGTGGTTCTTCCGTCCACTCATTCAAATGGGTGAACGCTCATGGCAATACGGTTTACGTCAAACTACGCTGGGTACCGAAAGCTGGTATTCATAACCTCTCAGCAGAAGAAGCAACGGAGATTCAAGGAAAAGACTTTAACCACGCTTCAAACGATACGTTCCAAGCGATTGAAGACGGAGATTATCCGGAATGGGATCTGTTCGTACAGGTACTCGATCCAGCTGACGTCGATCAGTTCGATTTTGATCCGCTTGACGCGACAAAAGATTGGTTTGAAGATGTCATTCCGTTCCAACACGTCGGTACGATGACATTGAACAAAAACGTCGACAACTACTTCGCTGAAACAGAATCTGTCGGCTTCAACCCAGGTGTCTTGATTCCAGGGATGTTACCATCTGAAGATAAGTTGTTACAAGGTCGTCTGTTCTCTTACTCAGACACACAACGCTACCGTATCGGAACGAACTACCAACAACTTCCGATCAACTGTCCGTTCGCACAAGTGAACAACTACCAACGTGATGGTGCAATGCCAGTCGGTCAGCAAACGAGTCCGGTGAACTACGAACCAAACCGTTATCAAGAAGAACCAAAAGAAACACCAGAGTATACGGAAGAAAACCAGCCGTTACTTGATGATAAACACGGTCGTCTCGAAATCGAGAAGACGAACAACTTCGGTCAAGCCGGCGAAGTATACCGTCGTCTGACAGAAGACGAGCAAGCAGCTCTTCTGAAGAACCTCGTCAATGATCTCGAACAAGTACGTCATGAGAACACAGTCTTGCTCGCAATCTGCAACTTCTACCGTGCTGATACTTCACTCGGTCAGAAACTATCAGAAGCGCTTCAAGTCGATATCGAACCGTTCTTGCAACAAATGCGTTCGTAATATGACACAAGCACCCTCGACGCTAGTCTTGGGTGCTTTTTTGTGTCTTAGTATGGAATGAAATCGTAGCGTTCTGCCGTCTTGTACGTGAACTCATTGAGTTTCTTGAATAAGACGATTTGATCGAGGCCAACCTGCTTGACTGTATTTTGTTGCATGTAACGTTTTTGCTCTGCCGTAAACGTATTATAGATCGGAGCATAGCCATTGCTTTGGAACGGTTGCATTTGAATCGCCCGATCTGCGTCTTCAAATCGATTGTAGCGAATCGTTCCTCCGACAACTCCTCTACCGAGAATCGTCATCGCTTTTCCATCCGCCCGGTGCACGTTTCGAATCGTATTGTAACGGACCGTTGGATTCTTCCAGTTCATCATCGAAATCGCATAATCCTTTGTTCCATCAATCGTATTTTTTTCGATCCGCACATTCGTGTGTAATCGATTTTCTGTGTATTGATGTGTGCCGATTGCCACGTTGATGTTACGGAACAAGTTATTACGAATCGTGATATCTGCATTCGGAGTTCCATCTTGTTTCGACCACTTCCAGTTGAACCCCTTTGTGATCGGGTCTGGTGTATCGAGATTAATCGATTCATTCGGACCTGTATTCGGTATCATGACGGCGTCGACGAATTTCATGTTTTCGATGACTGCCTTTTTCGTCGCATCAAGTTCCATTGCATGTGAACCCTTTTGATTCCGTACTGTGATGCCACCAATATACAAGTTTTGATTATGAGCAATAGCGAACGCTGAACCACGCGTATATCGATTCAAGTCGATTTGTGCATTCCCTTTTCCGATGATTTTAACGTTTTGTGAGCCATCATACTTTCCGACCTTTTTGTTCAAACGCAATACGGATGGAGCAACAAGATCAAATACACTGGTCGTTGAACTAATCTTCGTCGTTCCTGTCTCCGTCGTCTTCTTGATGATGACGCCATCTTCCAAGATCACCGTCGTATTGGACGGAATACCGACACGTAGTGGAGACAGATATGTTCCTTTCGTCAAGACGAGTGTCCCGCCACCCTCTTTTTCAAGGCGTTCCAAATAAGAGCGCATCGTATAATGGTTGCGCGTCTTTGCGTTATAAGTCGTATATTTACGAATCGTCGGGTCAATCGCTTCTGTTTTTGGTGTGATCCGGTACGTCTTTTTAGTCGTCGCCGCATCCGCTTCACCCGGATGAATACCGATTACCAATGAAGAGGTGATGAGAACAGCAAGAGTCGTCTGTTTCATTTTTTGTAACTTCCTTCCCATCCTTCAAAACATTCCATCCAATGAAGGTTTATTATAGCATTTATCCAATTAAAGGAAAAATAATTTTCGGTTATGTTGAATAGATTCAGCTGAATGATCTACCTTTGTCATCGGCATGCCGCTTCCTTCTTTTAAGTATCACATCACAAAAAAAGTCCGCCCTACAGTAGCAGGACGAACTCTTTCATGAGGCTAGAATTATTTTGAACGGTTCGCGATTTCTTGCTCTAAATCAGCGACGAATTGTTCAAGTGATGCGTTGCTTGAGTCTTTTGAACCGTAGCGACGAATGTTGACTTCGCGCGATTCGACTTCTTTGTCACCTAGAACGAGCATGACTGGTACTTTATTGACTTGTGCTTCACGAATCCGGTATCCGAGTTTCTCGTCACGGAAATCTGTTTCGACACGAATTCCTTTTTTCAGCAAGATCGCTTTGATTTCACGGGCATAGTCTTCATGCACTTTAGAAACCGGAATCAATTTCACCTGGACCGGTGCGAGCCATGTTGGGAACGCGCCTTTGTATTCTTCGATCAAGTATGCGACGAATCGTTCCATCGTCGAAACGACACCACGGTGTAAGACGACCGGACGGTGATCTTGTCCGTCATTTCCTTTGTACGTCAATTCGAATCGCTCTGGTAAGAGGAAGTCGAGTTGGACTGTCGAAAGCGTCTCATCTTTACCAAGTGCTGTCCGAACTTGAACGTCAAGCTTTGGTCCGTAAAAGGCAGCTTCGCCTTCTGCTTCGAAGTATTCGAGTTCGAGCTCATCCATTGTTTCTTTCAACTCACGTTGCGCCATTTCCCAAATCGCATCGTTATCGAAGTACTTCTCTTTATCCGCTGGGTCACGGTACGAAAGACGGAATTTGTAATCCGTGATTCCGAAGTCAGCATAGACTTCTTGAATGAGGTGAACGATGGCTTTGAACTCATCTTTCATTTGGTCAGGACGAACGAACGTATGTCCATCGTTAAGGACCATATAACGAACACGCTGAAGACCAGTCAAGGCACCAGACATCTCATAACGGTGCATACCACCAAGCTCCGCGACACGAAGCGGTAAATCACGGTACGAACGCGGTTCGTTCTTGTAGACCATCATGTGGTGTGGACAGTTCATCGGACGAAGAACGAGTTCTTCATTGTCCATCTCCATTTTCGGGAACATGTCATCTTGATAGTGATCCCAGTGACCCGATGTCTTGTATAGATCGACTGAACCGAGAACCGGTGTATAGACGTGCTCATATCCAAGTTCGAGTTCTTTATCGACGATATAACGTTCGACCGTCCGACGGATCGCTGCTCCTTTTGGTAGCCACATCGGGAGTCCTTGACCGACTTCTTGAGAAGTGAAGAACAAGCCAAGTTCCTTCCCGAGTTTACGGTGATCCCGCTCTTTCGCTTCAGCAAGGAAGTGGAGATGTTGTTTCAACTGATCTTTTGTCGCCCATGCTGTACCGTAAATCCGTTGTAACATCTTGTTTTTTGAATCCCCACGCCAGTAAGCACCAGCAATGCTCATCAATTTGAAGACTTGTAGCTTCGCTGTTGCTGGAACGTGTGGTCCACGGCAGAGATCGAAGAATTCGCCTTGACGGTAAATCGTCAAATCCTGATCAGCAGGAATCGATTCGATCAATTCGACTTTCAACGGATCATTGAGTTCTTTATAGATTGCAAGTGCTTCGTCACGCGAAACGACTTCGCGTTCGATCGGCAAGTTCTCACCGGCGATTTTATTCATCATTTTCTCGATTTCTGGTAAGTCTTCTTCTGTCAGACGACGTTCCATATCGATGTCATAGTAGAAACCATTCTCGATTGTCGGTCCGATCCCAAGATGAATCGTTTCATCTGGATACAGACGTTTGATGGCTTGTGCCATCAAGTGAGCTGAAGAGTGACGAATCAAGTCGAGCCCTTCTTCTGAATCCGGCATGATCAATTCGATTGTGCCGTCCTCTTCGATTGGACGACGGTAATCGATTGCGTGCCCGTTTAGTTTGGCAGCAAATGCTTTTTTACGAAGTCCTGGGCTGATTGAAGCAGCAACTTCTTCTGCTGTCGTACCGACTGCGAATTCCTTTACGGCGCCATCTGGAAATGTAAGTGCGATGTTTGACATGACTGTTTCCCCCTTTAACAAAATAAAAAAGACTCATCCCTAAAAAGGGACGAGTCTTAATCTCGTGGTACCACCCTCGTTCCCGGACCAATGTTGGTTCGGCTCGAACACGCGTTAACGGGCGTGAAGCGCAAACGGATTAGCCCCGTTCGTGCTATGAGGGAGTAAAGACATGAATGATGCCATGAGAAGCTTCCACCATTCTTCTCTCGCTAGTTTGGTTCATTTCATACTTCATATCCTCAATCGTTGCATCGTCTATTGACGTGTCATTAGTATAACGAATCGGTCGCTTCCTTGACAAGGAAAATTAGTAGCGACGTCGATTTTCACCGAGGAACTCGATCGGTTGCGTCGTCGTCCGGATCCGCTCCATCAGTCGTGCGGCCTTTAATTTATCACCTTGATCGTTCGTAATCCCGAAATGGAGCTCGAGTTCGTCATACGATAAGTTTGAGCTGAACAATGTCGGCAGACGATGCATCATGCGGTATTGCAAAATGATTCCGAACAATTCATCCCTTACCCACGGACTGATCGATTCTGCACCGATATCATCAATTAATAAGACTGGAATCGTTTGGAATCCTTCGAGGAACGTATCGAACGAGTCCGACCGAATCCGCCGTTTTGCTTCAGCGACGAACCCCGGGGCATGGACGAGAATCGTTGCAATCCGTTCTTTCTTTAGTGCATTCCCGATCGCAGCCAAGAGATACGTTTTCCCGACACCAAAGCTACCGTGCAGGTACAGTCCCTTTACATGCTCTTTTGAGCGCAAGTGATTGAGGAACTGCGAAGCCGCGCGCAAGGCAAGCTTTCGGTCCGTCGTCGACAAGTCGAAATCGCTGAAGTTCGCATCGCGCACTTCATCCGGCAGGAACAGACTCTTGAACTTTTTCTCAAGTGCACGTTCATCTTCTCGGTCTTTGAGTGCTTGCGACTTCTCATACGAGACGACGATCTGTCCTTTTTCGACGTGCAGGATCGGCTGATAGCCTTCGATGACTGCTTTGCTTTCAATCAATCGATTCCCATCCATCTGTTCCGCATATTCGTTCAGTTTGAGCATTCCCCGCTCGATCATTCGTTGATCGATTTCCGGATGGGTCCGTAAGAACATGACGACCCCCGGATGAGACAACACCCGTTGTTGAATCGCTCGAACCGATTCTGCGACGTCCGGTCGACTTAATATTTTTTCGATAGATGATTGGATATGTTCCATGTCTCGACTCCTTTAGTTCCCCTTCAGTTCTCGTAAGATTCGTTCCATCTCTTCATCGTCTGGAACATCCGCTTCGAAACTCGCTTTTTTAGAGGCTTCATACTGTTGCTGTTTCGCCTTCTCTTCTTGCAACCACTTCGGATTCGGACCGCCGTTCGTATTGCTGGTCCGTCCCCGACGTCCACCAACGGTCTGACGCGCGCGTTCTTGTTTTTGCTCCTGCTTTTTCGCGATCAAGTCATCCTGCTCCTGCGTCTTCGCCAGCGCCTCGGATGCTGTCACGTACCCCTTCTGTTTCCAATCATCGACGATTGATAAGAGGAAGTTCTTACTGAAGCGATTGTCTTTTTTGACGACGAGCGCATAGTAGTAGGCGGCATTGACGATCCCGGATGACATTTCATAATCGATGATCAATTGCTGGATCAATTCTTCATCTCGTTCAGACAACGCTTTGACTTTTCGTAACTTCGCGACATAATGCTTCGGATGGGTACTTTCCATCGTTTCTGTCGCTTCGACGTCTCCGACCTCGATCGTGTCGAGTGAGGCGACCTTCGCTTTTTTCTCTCGGCTGAGCTTTTGTTTCGCTGACAACATCATCTGTTTGCAACGTTCTTGTTTCTCAGCATCGGTCATCGGCAAGTATGCTTCGTGGCGGAAACGGGCATTTAATAGTTCCGCCATCAGCGCTTCATTCGACTGCGTGACGTAAGCAAGCTTTACGAGCAGATGATCAATCGCCTTTGAGTAAAATGTTCGTGGCAAGAAACGATCAGTCTGTCGCTTCATCTCTTCTAGGTCAAACGAATAATCGAATTCATATACTGCTCGTTCCTGTTTGGCATAGGCTTTCGGCTGATGCGCGGAAGCAAGACCAGCTTTCACATCGAACACTTGATCAAACCTGACCGTCCGATCAACGATGTTCTTCGGAAGCGGTTCTGTCCGGAAACGATGCTGGAGGGAGCGGAAACGAATTTCACCGACGCGGTAGAATAGCAGACTCGATAACACTCCGTCATTCAAGAAAGTGTTTGGCGCAAGCGGCACTCGGATTTGATAGATGTAGCGATACGCGGCTTGGCGCGCTTCGAACGTCCGGATCAAACCGATCCCTTCTAGCTTGAATAACTCTTCCTTGAACTCATCGACGGAAAAACCGAGTAGCGTTCCGAGTTCTGCATGGGAGATATATTGGGATTTTGTTTTTCCCGGAATCATCTCGCTCCAAAACGTTTGATAGAGTCCAAGTGCTTTGACACCAATGATCGGCTGGTACAAATAATATAAAGATTGATAAGCTTCACGGTCGACGACACCATTGCTCATCACTAAGCAAAGATCGGTACCGGAAAGTTCACGTTCTACCATCTGACTCGTCCTTTCTTTAGGGAGAAAAAGAGAGGTGCGCTGACCGGACAGACGACCTCTCTTATATCACGTTCAATTTTCACGGTCATTTTCTTGATGTCGCTCCATCAGCTCAGAAAGCTCTTGGAAGAAGACATTGATGTCCTTGAATTGTTTATAGACACTTGCAAAGCGGACGTATGCTACTTCATCGACGGAAGCTAATTCATTTAACACGAGACGTCCGACCTGCTCACTTGGAATCTCATGCTGAGCTGTCGCCCGCAATGCCTTTTCGACCCGACTGACGACTGTTTCTAGCTGTTCAATCGAAATTGGTCGTTTTTCACAGGCACGCACTAGTCCCCGCAAAATTTTATCACGATTGAACTCGTCGCGCGTTCCGTCTTTCTTTACGATGATTAAAGGGGTCTGTTCGACCATTTCGAAAGTCGTAAAGCGATAGCCGCAAGACTCACATTCACGTCTCCTCCGAATCGAACCGAAATCCTGGACCGGTCTTGAGTCCAGTACTTTTGTTCCGTTAAAATTACAGGCTGGACAGCGCATGCCGTACCTCCGTTCACGTGATTTCTTTTGTTCCAATCATTTTTAATCGGTATCCCGCATCAAGTGATGCATAGATGCGCTCGATGTGTTTTTCGAGATCAGGTCCGAGAAGACTTTCACGATGTAAGAATAGATCGACGGCTGTACGTCCGCCCGCCACCATAATGACGGTCGCGAGTCCGTCGACTTCTTTTAATGTAAAAGCGAGTTCTCCACGTTCCGCGTCAACACGACGCACCGTTCCGCCCTCTTGCTTTAAGATATTTTCTAAACCAGCAAACAACATCTCGACTGTTGCCGCATAGTAGTGTGTGCGTAAATTTTCGTTTTTATGTGTATCGGATGTCTCTAGCTGTTTTTGCAAGCGTTCCTTCAGTCCCATGGTCATCCTCTTTTCTTTGTTTCTTCTACTATTA
Organism: Exiguobacterium sp. s78; assembly: GCF_018618985.1. Taxonomy (NCBI): domain Bacteria; kingdom Bacillati; phylum Bacillota; class Bacilli; order Caryophanales; genus Exiguobacterium; species Exiguobacterium sp. s78. Next base: position 605,868 of record NZ_JACSNB010000001.1, on the reverse strand, counting down.
AGAATAACAGACGTCAGACATATTAAAAAGCCCTCGTCTGAACGACGAGGGCTTGACGAATTCGTGTATGTTGTCAGTTGACGTGCTGGACAGTAGCCGCTGGAACTTGAACTGGTCCCATACCACGTGGAATTTCGACATTTTCACGGATTTTCGCATCGAGCTTTTCAGCAATGTAGTTCGCTGCGATGGCTGGATCGATCCGATCCCCACAAGTAAAGACATCAACCGATGCATACCCGTGCTCTGGGAAACTGTGAATCGTCAAGTGCGATTCAGAGATAATGACGACGCCACTGACGCCGTGTGGTGCAAACTTGTGGAATGCTACTTCTCGTACTTCTGCACCTGCTTGAAGTGCTGCGTCAACGAAAAGTCGTTCAACGAATTCCATGTCGTTCAATTTTTCAGGATTACAATCCCAAAGTTCTGCAATAATGTGTCTTCCCATAGTATCCATTTGTGGATCCCCCCTACATTCAATGGTCTTCAAAGTAGTTGATCACTTACTTTGCGCCTGAGTCGTTCGCACCCACGGGGGAAAGTTAGTCCAGAGAGGTCCTAACCCTTTAAGCTGCGATTGCCAGACCGATTGAAGTTCACGATTTGAATTATAGCGAGTATCAAAAAGATACACAAGGATAAATTTCAAAAATTAATACATTTCTAGAAAAAAAACGGGACAGGTCCCGTCGTTACTGGGATCTGCCCGTTGTCATTAATTCAATTCAAGTTCTTTTTCAACCGTTCCCATCGCCTCTAAGTGCGCCGAAACAAGGTGTACGAGGTCGACGACGCGGCAGGAGTAACCCCATTCATTATCGTACCAAGCGAGGACCTTCACTTGACGACCACCCATGACCATCGTCGAGAGTCCATCGACGACCGTCGAACGCTCTTCTCCGTTGAAGTCGATCGAAACGAGCGGTTCCATCGTCATTCCGAGAATGCCTTCAAGCGCACCGTCCGCTGCTTTCGTGAACGCTTCGTTCACTTCAGCAACTGTCGTATCGCGACTGACTTCGACGACGAGATCGACGAGTGAGACGTTTGGTGTCGGAACACGAAGCGCGAGTCCATTCAATTTTCCTTCCAAGTGTGGCAAGACGAGAGAAATCGCCTTTGCCGCACCTGTCGATGTTGGAATGATGGATGAGCCACATGCACGTGCGCGTCGTAAATCTTTATGTGGATTATCAATATTATTTTGATCGTTCGTAAACGCGTGAACCGTCGTCACGAGACCCGATTCGATTCCGAATGCCCGGTCGATGACTTGCACGACAGGTGCGAGACAGTTCGTCGTACACGATGCGTTCGAGACGATAGCATCTGTTTCATGATCATACATGTCGTCATTGACACCCATGACGATCGTCCGGACATCCCCTTTAGCAGGTGCCGTGATGACGACCTTTTTTGCGCCTGCCACTAAATGCTTCGCAGCACCCGTATCTGAGTTGAACTTTCCTGTCGCTTCGACGACGATATCGATGCCGAGTTCCCCCCACGGCAATAGTTCAGGATTGCGTTCACTGACGATTTGAATTTGTCTTCCGTCAACCATCAACGCCCCATCGATGATGTCGACCGGATAATTGAATTTCCCATGTACCGTGTCGTACTTGATTAAATGTGCAAGTGTTTCGACTGGATAGCTTGCATTGATTGCTACGACTTCGCTTTTCCCCTCAGCGATCAGACGTCGAAAGACCATTCGACCAATTCGACCAAAACCATTGACTGCCACCTTGACTCCCATGTGCGGATCCCCCTTCAATGTGACGGATGTAGCTCCGTTTACAGATAGAACTATATCATGAAATGTAAGCGATTTCATTATGTTCTCTAAAAAAAGTGAGAGAAGATGGAAACTTCTCTCACTTCGCACTTTTCATGTACCACTCTCATGCTTATCGGTGTCATATAATACTAACCATTTATCGATTTGTTGATATAACGAATCAAGACTCCCATCATTAAAGAACACATCATCCGCAAGCTCTTTTTTCTGTTCAATGCTAAGTTGCGAATGAATACGTGCATATGCTTCTTCTTCCGATAGATCATTACGTTGCATCAATCGTCTTAACTGCATGTTTTCCGGACAATACACGACTACGACACGGTCGAACAGCGTCCGCCAATCGCCTTCAAGTAACAACGGAATATCAAATACGACGAGCGAATGTCCTGAACGTTCATAGGCATCTGCTTCATCAAGCATCTGTCGTCGAATACTTGGGTGCATCAACTGATTCAGCTGTTGTCGTTTTTCGCTATCCTGAAAAATGATTTGTCCGAGTTTTGGACGAACGAGACGTCCTTCTTCGAATGCTTCCGGGAAGGCCATCTTGACCGCCTCATAGGCTCGCCCGCCTGGTTCAATGACTTCTCGCGCAACGAGATCCGCATCGATGACCGCTATTCCTTTTTGCTTCAGATAGCTAGAAACCGTACTTTTACCGGTGGCGATACTGCCCGTCAGACCAACCCTCATAAGGCGACCTGTTGGCACGTCGGACAGAAGTGTGTTCCCCGTCCGCCGACTTTAATTTTTTCAATGACAGTGCCACAACGGGGACACGGTTCGCCCTTTTGACCGTATACCGCGAGTTGAAGCTGGAACTCACCTTTTCCAGAAGGTGAGACATAACTTCGGATCGTACTTCCTCCCGCTTCCACTGCTTGTCGTAAGACGTCGACACCGGATTGATGGATGCGTGAGATATCATCAAGCGTCAAGGCACCAGCCTTCGTCAACGGATGGACACGTGCCGCATGAAGGGTCTCATCGACATAGATGTTACCGAGACCAAGGAAGATCGATTGGTCGAGCAATGCCGTTTTGATTGGACTTCTTTTTTTACGAATTAAATTCTCCGCTAACACTTCTGCTGTGAACTCTGGATCAAATGGTTCACGCTCCAGCTGTGCCAGTGGAGCAGTTTGCATCGCTGTTTCCTTATCACGTAATTCCATCGTTCCGAACTTCCGGACGTCATTGTAATGCAGCTCCGAACCATCCGTGAAACGGAAGACGACATGAGTATGTTTATCCCGCTCGACCGGTTGCGGATACGGGAAGTACTTCCCTTCCATCCGCAAATGGCTGACGAGATAAAAACGATCAAAATCAAAGAGTAGGAACTTACCGCGACGTTCGACGCGTTCGATCCGTTCTTGATGTAAGGCATCTGCAAATGGTGCCACTTCCATCCCCCGAATCATTTTCGGGTGGTAGACTTTGACGGAAGAGACTGTTTTTCCAGAGACCGAACGTTCTAAACTGCGGCGAACGGTCTCGACTTCAGGTAATTCAGGCACGTCTATTCCTCCTTGCTTACTTCGTTTCGTACCACGTATGTCCTGCGCCCCCATCGACGCGTAGCGGTACGGATAGTTCGACGGTCTGCTCCATCGCTTGTTTGACAAGCGCTTGTAAAGCGTCGAGTTCCTCGTCTGGTGCTTCAAAAATCAATTCATCGTGTACTTGTAATAACAAACGCGCTTTCAGATCAGATGCCTGTAAGGCAGCATGAACATCAAGCATCGCTTTTTTAATGATATCCGCAGCCGAACCTTGAATCGGCGTATTGATTGCCGTACGTTCCGCAAAACCGCGTAAGTTGAAGTTTTTCGAATTGATATCCGGAATGTTACGGCGACGGTTCATCAACGTTTCGACGAATCCATTCGCTCGTGCCGTTTCAATCGCCGTATCCATGAACTGTTTGATTTGCGGGAACAGCTCGAAATAACGATCGATGAACGATTGTGCTTCCTTCCGCGTGATGTTCAAGTTTTGTGACAGTCCATAATCGCTGATTCCATAAATAATGCCGAAGTTGACGGCTTTCGCCTGACGACGCATGTTTCCTGTGACATCCTCCGGTTCGACACCAAAGACACTACTTGCCGTTTGGGTATGGATGTCCTCATCATGTAAGAACGCATCGACAAGCGTCTGATCCTGCGACATATCAGCCATGACACGTAATTCGATTTGTGAATAGTCGGCAGCGTACAGTGACCAGCCTGTCTCACTTGGAACGAAGGCTTTTCGAATCTTCCGTCCTTCTTCAATCCGAATCGGGATATTCTGAAGGTTCGGATTGACCGAACTTAAACGGCCGGTCTGGGCAATCGTCTGAGCAAAACGGGTATGAATCTTTCCGTCTTCCTTGATGACTTTTTGTAATCCTTCGACATACGTCGACTGTAATTTTTGGAGCTCCCGGTATAACATGATGTGATCGATGATCGGATGCAGCGGACGCAGTTTTTCAAGGACGTCTGCGGCAGTCGAGTAGCCGGTCTTTGTTTTCTTGAAGGCGGGCAGTTCGAGTTTTTCAAACAGAATCACACCAAGTTGTTTCGGTGAATTGATATTGAACGATTCACCTGCCGCTTCAAAGACCAACGTCTCAAGTTCCGTTAAACGTCCGGCAAGATCTGCTTGCATCGACTGGAGCGTCGCGACGTCGACACGAATCCCGGTCCACTCCATCTCAGCGAGGACACCTGACAATGGACGCTCTAGTGTTTCATACAGCTCATATTGCTGATTCGCCTTCAACTCTTCCCGAACTTTCGGGAACAATAACTCAATCATCCGTGCCTTTTCTGCAAGATAAGGATGTAATACGTCATCCGCTGGGGCTAGACGTTTGGCTCCCTTACCGAGGACTGCTTCTTCGTTCGGTGCCATCAATGCATAATGACCAGCAATTGAAGCGAGCGTCGTGCCGCCACTTAAGTTCAATAAGTAACCCGCTAATAACAGATCCTCATAACCGTTTAAGGTTAAGCCGTGCTTACGCAACGTGAATGCGACTTGTTTGGCATCAAGACAAATCTTCCGATGTTCCGACTCGATCCATTGGCGGAATGCCGGATCCTCGACCAGCGTTGGGGCAGCAACATAGATCGTGTCAGGCGTTGCGATCGCAAACCCGATGATGTCCTCTTCCATGTAATCCTCTCGCAACTGTTCAGCAAGCAACACCGCATCGGTGACGTCTTCAGGAAGTGAAGTGATCGTCACGACGTTCAACTGCTCTTTATCCTCTTCTTTGACGACAGGGGCGAATCGATTCGTCAACGACTTGAAGCCAAGCGACTGGAACAACGAATACGGCACTTGGGTATCAACGTCGCGAATTTGCAAATCATCTAGCGTCGTCTCGAGCGGGACATCGACTTTAATTGTCGCAAGTTCTTTCGATAGTCGTGCTAACTCTTCGTTCGCGATGACTTTTTCCTTCTGCTTACCTTTTAAGTCTTCAACATGTTCATACAGTCCTTCGACAGAACCATATGCCGAAATCAATTTAACTGCCGTCTTTTCACCAATCCCAGGAATCCCTGGAATATTATCCGACTTATCCCCCATTAACCCTTTCAGGTCAATCATTTGAATCGGTTTGAGACCACCATATGTCTCAGCGAACAGTTCCTCCGTCATGCACTGGACGTCCGTGATCCCACGCTTCGTGATCAAGACTTCGACCTTATCCGTGACAAGTTGAAGTAAATCTTTATCACCTGTGACGATCCGCGTCCGATCCGTCGGCATCGTTCGTGCGAGCGTACCAATCAAATCATCTGCCTCATAGCGATGGAGTTCCATCATTTGAATACCGAGCGCTTCACAGATATCCCGGACGATCGGGAATTGCTCACGTAGTTCGGACGGTGTCTTTTCCCGACTTCCCTTATACTCCTGATAGACATCATGACGGAACGTTTCACTCGAAGCATCAAAGGCAACGAGCATATGTGTCGGTTGTTCTTCCTCGAGCAACTTCAATAACATCATCGTAAAGCCATAAGCTGCGTTCGTATTTCGTCCTTGCGCATCCGTCATTGGTGGTAAGGCGAAAAACGCCCGATAGGTCAACGAGTTCCCATCAATCAATAGCAATTTATTTTCCATCATCTACGCCCCTTTAATCGATTTTCTGTTCCTATTGTATCACTCTACACACATTTGTTCGCTAAAAATGACCAAAAAAAGACGATTGACTCACGGGGAGTCAATCGCCAAGGGCATGACGACATGGGAGCTGATCCAGTCGCCATACAGATGATGAAGAAGGTACTTTCATCATAAGATACGTCTATTAAGGAAATGTGAATCCACTGTGAAATTCAGCCATGTTTTGGTAAACGAATCGTAAATGTCGTCCCTTTCTGCTCTTCTGAAGCGACTTCGATTTCACCATGATGAAGGTCGACGATGTGTTTGACGATGGCTAGTCCGAGACCCGTTCCCCCAGAATTGCGGCTTCTTGCCTTATCGACGCGATAGAAACGTTCGAAAATCCGTTGGGTTTCTTTCGGATGAATGCCAATTCCATCATCTTTGATGATGAGCTGGACAGACTCTTCCCCATCCTCGAGCTGAATCCAGACGTTGCCACCATTTGGCGTATAATTCAACGCATTCGCGACCAAGTTGACGACGACCTGTTTCAATCGATTCAAATCTGCCCGAATGAAGACTTCCTCTTCCGTTTCGATATGAATCGTCATCTCTTTTTCTGTTGCTCGTCGGTCCAGGAGTGCTGCCGTTTCCCGAACGAGACTTGTCACATCAACGATTGCTGTCTCGAGTTGATAATTATCCTGTTCTAGACGAGAGAGTTCAAGCAAGTCTTCCACCAATGTCTGCATCCGTTCCGACTCGTCATGAATGATCCGTAAAAATTGTTCTCGGACTTCCGGAACCTCTTGCGCACCATCGAGTAACGTTTCCGCAAACCCTTTGATGGACGTCAACGGTGTCTTTAATTCATGGCTGACATTCGCGACGAAGTCTTTACGCATTTGTTCCAGTTTTTTGATTTCCGTGATGTCGTTAAAGACGACGGTCGTTCCCTGCACGCGACCGTTCTTATCGAAAATCGGAGCGGCACTGACCATGAACGTCCGACTATTGATGCCGAATCGCACACTCGACTGCTTTCGATTTGGTTTTTCCGTCAGATAGACATCTTCAATCACCTGGCTCATCTTTTCGTTTGGAAGTACACGATAGTACAGCTTCCCGCTAGACGGTTCATGAATGTTGAACATTTCCCGATACGTCCGGTTGACGAGCAGGACATAACCTTTTTCATCAATCAACATGAGACCGGCTCCCATGTACTCGATCAAGGATTCAAGACGCGCCCGTTGCATCGCTTCACCAGACGATGCGTTCTCGAGATTGCGCGCTAGTAGATTGATGGAGCGCCCTAAATCGCGTGATTCGTCGGGTGCCGACAACTCATAGACGCGTGACTTGTAATTTCCATGCGACAGTTCGTGCAGGACATCAGTTGCCTCCGCGATCGGTCGAAGGAATCGTTTCGTCGACCGATAAATCGTCAAGAATATAACCAATAACGACGCAACTAGAGAAAGGATGATGACCGTCCAAATCCGTGAATAAATGACGTTTAAGTCTTTTGCGTAACGAATGAAACTGACGTACACCTCGCCACCGTCCGCTGTCGGAACAGGCTTCGTGAATTGGACGACACTGTCATCTGTTTTCGATTCAAACGTCCCCTCATCAGGAATCGCTGAAAAATTAAGAGTCGCGACTTTTAGTTTCGTCACATCAACCGGTGTACCAGCAATGATTTCACCCCGACCATTGAATAAAATCATGTCGAAGTTCGATTCAGCGTACAATTGATTTACGTACTGGGCCATCTCCGAAACATCGCGTCCTTGTAAGATTGTCTCGACAAGAGAAGTCTCATCCATCAATTTTTCTTTTTCATTTTGGACATAGAACTCTTTAAAGGATTGCCCAAGTAAGAAACCGAGTGCAATTAGCACGAGACTGATGAACGAAAACATTTTGAAGATGAACCGCTTGCGATACTTACTCATTCCGGTTTCGGCTCCTCCATCTTATACCCGAGACCACGAATCGTTTTGATATAAATCGGTTTTTTCGTATTCGGCTCGATTTTTTCACGAACATGACTAATGTGCACATCCACGATTCGTGTATCGCCGACGAAATCATAGTTCCAGATTGCGGATAACAGTTGATCTCGTGTCAGGACACGTCCCTTATTTTTAGCAAGATATACGAGCAATTCGAATTCTTTAGGTGTCAGTTCAAGACGCTCTTCTGCTTTGAAAGCTTCGTAGTTATCTGGAACGATCTTGACATCACCAATCAGAATCGTCCCATCCGTCACTTCTTCCGAAGGTGTTGTCTGATGACTCATTCGTCGTAAAATTGCTTTCACACGGGCGACGACTTCACGTGGGCTAAATGGTTTTGTCAGATAATCGTCCGCACCGAGTTCAAGACCAAGGACTTTATCGAACTCATCATCCTTTGCCGTCAGCATCAAGATCGGCGTATTGATTTTCTGTTGGCGTAGCCGTTTACATACTTCAAGACCGTCGAGTTCCGGCAACATGAGATCCAGTACGATCAGTGCGGCATCTTGTTTTTCCGCTAATTTTAAACCTGACATCCCATCATGTGCCGTTTCGACGATGAAACCAGCCTGTTCTAGATTAAACTTCAATAGTGTTGCAATCGACAATTCATCATCTACCACGATAATTTTATCTTTCAAACCTTGCATCCCCCTCAAGTTTCGTTCTTTCGAATGAGGAATTCCGTGGAATCCGCTTCGTCTGTCTTCATCTTACCGACTTTCACAGGAAAATCACAAATCTTTCTGCTGTTTCTTTACACAATCTTTAAAGGAGATGCCGAATCCAACTAGATCGTTCGTGTAAAAGCTAATAAAATGGGGAAACAATACATATCGTTAATTGTAGGAGGTAGAATGTATGGAATGGAACCATCCCCTTTTTGCAGCCATCACGGCGTGGTTCATCGCTCAAGCAGCGAAGCTTGTCACGAGTTTGGTTCGGACACGAAAGTTCGACCTGGAAATCATGTTTGCTTCCGGTGGTATGCCTAGTTCACATAGTTCGACTGTCGTCGCCTTAGCCGTTGTCATCGGTTTTCAGGAGGGCTTCTCGTCTTCGATTTTCGCACTGGCTGTCATCTTTGCGACAATCATCATGTATGATGCGACCGGTGTCAGACAAGCAGTCGGTGTTCAGGCAAAACTACTCAATGATTATTTCAAAGGAATTCGCCATGAGACTCCTCTCCTGAATGAGCTCGTCGGTCATACCGAATTTCAGGTGTTCGTCGGTCTGTTACTCGGACTAGCCGTCGGTATTCTGTGGCCCGTCTTCTTCTTTTAATCCTATGATGTACAACAGCCCATCCAAAAATCGGATGGGCTGTTTGAGTATGATAAAGCTTATGGTTTCAAGACGACCTTGATACATCCATCTGTCCGATCATTAAATGTCTGATAGGCAGAAGCAGCATCATCAAGTGCCACTCGGTGTGTCACGATATCCGTCGGATCAAATTCTTGATTGATGATTTTCTGGAACAGTTCCGGCATCAAATGAACGACTGGTGCTTGTCCCATTTTCAGCGTAATATTTCGGGTAAAGAAATCGCCAAGCGGAAACTGATTATATTTTTTAGCGTAGACGCCTGTCAACTGCACAGTACCAAATTTCCGGACAGCGTCCTTTGCAATGTCAATGGCACTCAACGTTCCACCTTGCAGACCAATCTTTTGTTCAATTTTTTCTACAGGGGACATCTTCCCATCAAAACCGACGCAATCAATGACGACGTCTGCTCCACCTTGTGTTAGCTCTTTAATATACGCACCACTTTCTGCGTGATCCGAGAAATTTACTGTCTCGACTTTATTCGTGACTTTAGCATGATTTAATCGATACACTTGATCATCCACCGCAATGACTCGCTTTGCTCCTTGCATCCATGCAAATTTTTGTGTCATTAGTCCAACTGGTCCTGATCCGAGTACGACGACCGTATCTCCTTTTTTCACACCCGCATGCAGGACACTCCAATACGCCGTAGGTAAAACGTCAGATAAGAACAATAATGCCTCATCTTCTAATTCACATGATTCAGGAATCACGAGTGGCATGAAATTCCCGAACGGAACTTTTAAATATTCCGCCTGACCACCGGGATGTCCACCAAACTCTTCTGTAAAACCGAAGTACCCACCTGTATCGACATGGGGATTTCCGTTCGAGTTATCACATTGACTCTCCATATCATGTTCACAAAAGAAACAGTGACCACAAGCAACATTAAACGGTAACACGACGCGGTCGCCACGCTTGACCTTCGTCACACCTGGTCCAACCTCTTCAACGATGCCCATCGGTTCATGACCAATGACATAATCTTTGTGAGCCGGCATATTTCCTTGATAGATGTGTAAATCTGATCCACAAATTGCAGTCGATGTGATTTTGACGATGATATCATCGTTTTTATCAATCGATGGATCCTGGACTTGTTTGACTTGAACATCTTTTGCTCCTTGGTACGTTACGGCGCGCATGTGGCATCCCCCTTAGTGGAATAAAATGACGTACCTTTGTCCTTACCCTAATACAATCATCTTTTCTACATGTTTATTAAAATTGGAACTTTTCGCCTATGTGTATCGTATGTTGTGAAAAACACACTTTACACAATAAACCTATAAATGAAAGGAGGCACTCACGTGGCACGATGCACCGTTTGTCGTCAATCCTGGTCTGCTCGAACAATCTATCGTTTAATCTGGTCTGCTCACGGACTGCCCTGTCCACATTGTCAAAACTCACAACACCTACATATGGAACACCAAGGTTACTTCCTTCGAATCGGATACTTGATTCCTTGGCTGACATTTCTTCTTATACTGGTCTGCCCTTGGTATGCCAAGTTATCGCACTATGCTTCTCCCCATCGATTATGACGAGATGAAAAAAGACGAGCTTGTCGAAAGTGACAAGTTCGTCTTTTTTTAGAATCAAGATTTTAATAAGTCGAGTACAGAGCGGACTGTAGAGGCAGAGCGATTCAAAGCCTCTTGCTCCTCAGTCGTCAGTTCGAGTTCATAGACATGCTCGACACCGTTTCCGCCAAGAATGACCGGTACACCGAAATACATATCGTCATATCCATATTCGCCTTCGAGATAAGCAATGGCAGGTAGAATACGTCGCTGGTCCTTCAAGATCGCCTCGACCATCTCAGCAATTGCTGCTGCCGGTGCGTAGTAAGCGGAACCGTTTCCGAGTAACTGAACGATTTCACCGCCGCCTTTACGTGTTCGGTCAACGATCGCATCTAACCGCTCCTTGGATATCAGTTTCTCGATTGGAATGCCTCCCGCCTGAGAATAGCGCAGTAGTGGCACCATGTCATCCCCGTGTCCGCCGAGTACGAATCCCGATACATCCTTTACAGAAACGTTCAGTTCCTCTGCTAAGAATGTCCGGAAGCGTGCTGTGTCGAGGACACCGGATTGACCGATGACACGCTCTTTCGGAAAACCAGATGCTTGATAGACCGTATACGTCATCGCATCGACAGGATTCGTCAAAACGATGATGATCGATTCCGGTGCATGCGCAACGATTTCCTTCGTCACAGCTGTCATGACGGCAGCATTCGTACTCACGAGGTCCTCGCGGCTCATACCCGGCTTCCGAGCGATACCGGCAGTGATGACGACGATATCCGCACCGTTGATGTCGGCATAGTTCGATGTCCCTTTTACTGAAGCATCAAACCCGAGGATCGGCGCTGCCTCTTGCATATCGAGCGCCTTTCCTTTCGTCGGATTCTCTTGCTCGGGTCGGTCGACGAGGACGACATCTCCTAGCTCTCGCTGAGCAAGATAGAGTGCTGTCGTTGCGCCCGTAAAGCCACTTCCTATGACTGCGATCTTCTTCCGTCTGTTCATCGACTCATTCCTCCTGATCGGATTACATGTTTTTGATGAGTTCGTCCGCGAATTCAGAACACTTCACTTCAGTCGCACCATCCATGAGACGTGCGAAGTCGTATGTGACGACTTTCGATTCAATCGATGTTTCCATCGATTTGATGATGAGATCTGCCGCTTCGTTCCAGCCGAGGTGACGGAACATCATTTCGCCTGACAAGATGACAGACGATGGGTTGACTTTATCAAGTCCAGCGTATTTCGGTGCTGTACCGTGAGTGGCTTCAAAGATCGCATGACCTGTCATGTAGTTGATGTTTGCTCCAGGTGCGATTCCGATACCACCGACTTGTGCAGCAAGTGCATCCGAGATGTAGTCACCGTTCAAGTTCATTGTCGCAACGACATCGAACTCTTTTGGACGAGTCAAGATTTGTTGTAAGAAGATATCAGCGATTGAGTCTTTCACGATCAACTTACCAGCAGCTTCTGCGTCTGCTTGTGCTTTATTCGCAGCATCTGTTCCTTCTTCTTCCTTGATGCGATCGTACTGGTTCCAAGTGAAGACGTGCTCTGCGTATTCACGCTCAGCAAGCTCATAACCCCAGTTTTTGAAAGCACCCTCAGTGAACTTCATGATGTTTCCTTTATGAACGAGCGTCAACGAAGCGCGTTTGTTCTCGAGTGCATATTCGATTGCTGCACGAACGAGGCGTTCTGTTCCCTCTTTTGAAATCGGTTTGATTCCAAGACCAGATGTCTCAGGGAAGCGGATTTTATTGACACCCATTTCGTTTTGAAGGAACTGAAGCAGTTTTGCAGCGCCTTCGCTACCTTCTGCGTATTCGATTCCTGCGTAGATGTCTTCAGTATTTTCACGGAAGATGACCATGTCTGTATCTTCTGGGCGTTTAACCGGTGAAGGAACACCTGTGAAGTAACGAACTGGACGAAGACATGTGTACAAATCAAGCTCTTGACGTAGAGCAACGTTCAACGAACGGATTCCGCCGCCGACTGGTGTCGTAAGTGGTCCCTTGATTGCGATGATGTGCTCACGAATGAGATCGAGTGTCTCTTCTGGTAACCAGTTGCCTGTTTTGTTGAATGCTTTTTCACCAGCGTAGACTTCTTTCCATTCGATTTTCTTCTCACCGTTGTATGCTTTTTCAACTGCCGCATCAAACACACGTACAGCTGCGTTCCAGATGTCAGGTCCTGTTCCGTCACCAATGATGAACGGAATGATTGGAGCGTTTGGAACTTGAAGTGTACCGTTAGTTACTGTGATGTTTTCGCCTTGAAGTGTAGCCATGTCTAAAAATCCCCCTTAAGTAATTGTAATCTACATCAAAAATCAGGAGAGGATTGCTCCTCCCCGTCCTTTTAACGTTCTTCGATGGACACGTATGTCCGGTGCGTTTCACCCGTGTAGTCTGCACGCGGGCGAATCAGACGGTTATCGCTATACTGCTCTAAAATGTGCGCCAACCAACCTGACATCCGACTTACTGCAAAGATTGGAGTGAATAGTTCTGTATCAAGTCCAAGTGCATGGTACGTAGAAGCGGAATAGAAATCAACATTTGGTTTCAATCCTTTTTCCGATTGGACGATTTCGTCGATCTTAACTGACATCTCATACCATTTCGGCTCCCCGATTTGAGCAGTCAGCTGACGACTCATTTCTTGAAGGTGCTTCGCACGTGGGTCGCCGTCCTTGTAGACACGGTGACCGAAGCCCATGATTTTTTGCTTGTTCTCAAGTTTATTATGAACATACTCGTCAACCTTTTCAACCGAATCAATTTCTAACAACATCTTCATGACGGCTTCGTTCGCGCCACCGTGAAGTGGTCCTTTTAATGCGCCCATCGCTGCCGTCACACCTGAGTAGACGTCAGAGAGTGTCGCGACACACACGCGTGCTGTGAACGTCGAAGCGTTCAACTCGTGGTCAGCGTGAAGAACGAGCGCTTGGTTAAAGGCTTTTTCTGCAACTTCCGTTGGCTCTTCACCCGTCAACATGAACAAGAAATTTCCTGCGTATGAAAGACCTGTTTTAGGTGCGATCGGCTCTTGTCCTTTTTTGATACGAGCGTAAGCTGTGACGAGTGTTGCGATTTGTGCCTGTAATTTGATGGCTTTAGCGTAATTCGCCTCAGTCGACATATCTTCCGATGTCTCATCGTAAAGCGCGAGTTGAGAGAGCGCTGTTCGAATCGTCGCCATCGCATTCGCCGACTTCGGTGCTGCCTTCATCGTTTCAAGAACGGCAGTCGCAACCGTTGCTTCGGAAATAAGTGCTTCCGATAGTTGCTTCAATTCCTCTTCTTTTGGTAGACGGTCGTTCCACAACAAGAAGACGACTTCCTCAAATGAGGCGTGCTCCGCCAAATCATCAATCGTATAACCGCCATACGTCAATTGACCATCGATGATCGAACTGATTTTCGATGAAGTCGCGACGATTCCTTCTAAACCTTTAGTTTGCGTCATGACAATAATCCCCCTTTTTTTCCCCAGAAATTTAAAACGCTTTCATTTCCGTATTGAAAAAAAGACGTCCACTCAAGAGTCGTTCCCCATGCTTGTAGCGCTGTACTCTTGAATAGACCATCTTGTTTCTGTTCTTAGTATAAACAAAAATACCCAAAAAGTGAATGAACTTGCATACTATTATCAAAAAATTAATTCAGTTACTTTGCTGATTCGGCTCATCCTGTGAACGCTTTTGCGATGACATCCCACATTCCAATGACGAGCGCCGCGATTCCAGCACCAATCAATGGTCCGACCGGTACCCCACGGAAAAGTCCTACTGCAAGAATCGTTCCAGCTAGCAAGGCTGTCGTCACGAGTGGATCTTCTTTCATCAGTCCAACACCGTGTGCCGCGACGATTGCAACAAAAATTCCTGATAAAAATGAGATGATGCCGATATGTCCCCGAATACTTTGGAGCAACTCCTTAAATCCGATATCCCCTGCTGCAATCGGTACGAGGATCGCTGCCGTGATCAATGTGACGCCCCACGTGATTCCTTTTGCCTGCAAGGACGGAAACAGTCTACCATCCAGCCCGATTGCCTTGATGATCAGCAGGAAGGCTGCAGCAATGATTAATGATTTATTTTGTGCGATGACCCCGATGAAGACGAGGGCAATCAAAAAAAGATAAGCTTCCATACGTCCTCCTCATACAAAAAAAGACGGACATGACCTAAGTCACGTCCGTCATGAATGGATTATGCGTTATATAGTTTACCTGTCAATGGATCGATTGAGATCATTTGACCGTCTTTGAAGACTGTCAATGCATCTTCGACACCAACGATGACTGGTTTACCGAGTGATGGTCCAACGATTCCAGCATGGCTTGTCAATCCGCCATCAACTGTGATCATCGCTGCAGCCATCTCGATTGCAGGCATCATGTCACGATCAGTTGAGTTCGTAACGAGGATCATGCCTGGCTTCGCTTTAGAGTTTGCTTCTTCAGCATTGTTTGCGATGACGACTTCGCCAACGACTCCACGCTCACCGATCCCACGACCGTTTGCGATCTCTTTACCGACGATGTGGATTTTCAACATGTTCGTTGTACCAGCAGTCAAAGCAGGGATACCAGCTGAGATGACGACGAGATCACCGTCTGTGACGAAACCAGCGTCTTTTGCTGTGTCCGCAGCAAGTGTCAACATGTCATCCGTGTTGTCTGAAAGATGATCAACGACGATTGGGTACACGCCCCATACGATGTTCAACTGACGTGCGACACGTGCGCTTGGTGTAACAGCGACGATGTTTGGCTCTGGACGGTATTTCGAGATACGTGCAGCCGTGTAACCCGATTGTGTCGGTGTCAAGATTGCTTTTGCGTCCAAGTTGATCGCAGTGTGCGTAACCGCTTGAGCGATTGCATCCGTCACTGTGTGCTCACTACGTGTCTGACGATCTTTCAACAAGAGCTTGTAGTCGAGCATTTTTTCTGTACGTTTTGCGATCGAGTGCATCATTTGGACAGATTCGATTGGGTAGTCCCCTGCTGCTGTCTCACCTGAAAGCATGATTGCATCCGTACCATCAAGAATCGCGTTCGCGACGTCTGATGCTTCAGCACGTGTTGGACGTGGGAAACGTTGCATCGAGTCAAGCATTTGTGTTGCTGTAATGACTGGTTTACCGAAGTCGTTACAAAGCTTGATCAAGTCTTTTTGAGTTGGCGTGACTTCTTCCGTTGGAATCTCGATACCGAGGTCACCACGCGCTACCATCAAACCGTCCGAAATCGCAAGGATTTCTTCGATGTTATCGACACCTTCTTGGTTCTCGATTTTCGGGAAGATTTTGATGTGGCTCGCGTTGTTTTTCTCAAGCAATTGACGAATCGCAACGACGTCTGACGCACGGCGCACGAAAGATGCCGCGATCAAATCGATATCGCTCTTGATACCGAACTCGATATCCGCAATATCTTTTTCTGTCAAAGCAGGAAGGTTAACCTTCACGTTTGGCAAGTTAACGCCTTTTTTCGTCTTAATGACGCCTTCGTTTTCGATTGAACAACGAAGCTCACGGTTCGGAAGTTTTTCAGTGACACGAAGACCGATGAGACCGTCATCAAGCATGATCATCGAACCAACTTCGACGTCATCATAGAGTCCTTCATACGTGACAGAGAATTTATCTTTCGTTCCGACGATTTCGTTTGCGTCTCCGCTAACGATGATGACTTCTTGACCACGTTCGAGAAGCGCTTTTCCTTCTTCAAACGAATGTGTACGGATTTCTGGTCCTTTCGTATCAAGAAGAATCGTAACGATTTTGTTTGCTTCTTTCGCTGCACGACGGATATCCGTGATACGTGCACCGTGTTCTTCATAATCGCCGTGTGAGAAGTTCAAACGAGCGACGTTCATACCTGCTTCAATCATTTCTGGAAGACGTTTTTCTGACGCCGGTCCAATCGTACATACAATTTTAGTTCTACGCATATTCCATAAACCTCCTACGGTGTTTGGCCAAGTTCTCTTGTCCATTCCAATCCTATCGACGTTCGTTAAATCGAAAGCTGTTTTGAAAGCTCGAGAATATCAAGATCCAGCTCATGTTTATTTTCGTCGAGTGCCTCATCGATATCGAGATCGATCATCTTACCACCACGTACACCTACGACACGTCCTTGTTTTCCTTGAAGTAGGATTTCGATGGCATGCGCCCCCATCCGACTTGCAAGTACACGGTCCGCTGCCGTTGGTGCTCCACCACGTTGAACGTGACCAAGAACCGTGACGCGTGTATCGAGACCTGTTTCTTTTGCGATAGCGTCTCCCACGTCCTGAGCACGGCCTGCACCTTCAGCGACGATGACGATTGAGTGTTTCTTACCGCGATTGACACCACTTTGAATGCGATCGAGGACTTCTTTTAAATCTTCAGGACGCTCGGGAACAAGAATCGATTCTGCTCCACCAGCAAGTCCTGCATATAATGCGATATCACCCGCATCGCGTCCCATGACTTCAATGACATACGTCCGCTCATGCGACGATGCCGTATCACGAATTTTATCGATCGCTTCAAGCGCCGTGTTGAGCGCTGTATCAAAACCGATCGTATAGTCCGTTCCAGGAATATCGTTATCGATCGTACCTGGAAGTCCAATTGTCGGGAAGCCAAGTCCCGTCAATTTTTGGGCACCACGATACGACCCGTCTCCGCCTACGACGACGAGTGCATCAATTTCAAATTTCTTAAGATTGACGACCGCTTTTGCTCGTCCTTCTTCTGTACGGAACTCAGGGCAACGTGCTGAACGTAGGAACGTTCCACCTCGTTGAATGATGTCACCGACTGACCCAAGGTTCAACTGGACGATGTCCCCGTTGATTAATCCTTGATAGCCGTTATAGACACCAAATACTTCTAAGCCATGAAAAATCGCTTTACGCGTGACAGCACGCACCGCGGCATTCATACCTGGTGCATCGCCGCCACTCGTTAAGACAGCAATCCGTTTTAAACTCACGTTAATCACCTCTCCATTAATCTGAATCTAAAATAGCACGTTGTTTTCTTGTTTTACAACAGGGCAGATTGCATAAACTTTCACTTGTTTTTTCATTACCGATTCCGGAAATGAGGAATATCAATCATGATAGCGATTACATGGTGCTTATGTGCCAATTTGGTGATATTTTTCGGTCCGCTGATCAATGAGCTCTTCCTTGGTCAGGTGAACCAATGATTCGAGCTTCTGTACCAATACAGTTTTTAATTTATCCGCCTGTAATGACACATCGAGATGCGCCCCTCCGATGACTTCTGGAATGATGGCATCAGCGATCCCGAGTCGTAATAAATCAGGTGCTGTGATCTTCATCGATTCTGCCGCTTTCTCCGCAAGACTTGCATCTTTCCACAACAATGCTGCAGCACCTTCAGGAGAGATGACCGAATACGTTGAATTCTCGAGCATCAAGAGTTGATCACACACTCCGATTCCTAAAGCACCACCTGATCCACCTTCACCGATGACGATTGAAATGATTGGAACCGTCATACCAGCCATCTCAAACAGGTTTTTCGCGATGGCCTCACTCTGACCACGTTCTTCTGCTGCACGTCCTGGGTAAGCCCCTTTCGTGTCGATGAACGTAATGATCGGTCGATTGAATTTCTCTGCTTGTTGCATGAGACGTAGTGCTTTTCGATATCCTTCAGGATGTGGCATCCCGAAATTACGACGAATGTTTTCTTTTGTATCTTTTCCGCGTTGATGACCGATGATCGTCACCGGACGACCATTCAGTGTTCCGATTCCACCGACGATTGCCGCATCATCATATCCATGACGATCGCCATGCAGTTCGATGAAATCTTCACAGATGGATTCAATGTAATCGAGTGTCGTTGGACGTTCTGGATGACGTGCCAATTGAACACGATTCCACGCTTTCATATTCCCGTAAATATCGAGTTCTAACCGATGAAGGCGTTCTTCAAGAAGTTGGAGTTCTTCCTTGAAGTCTAGTCCTTGTGTTTCCGCCATATCATGGAGCTCAAGAATTTTTTCGCGTAACGCGATGACTGGTTGGTCAAATGGTTGCATGGTTCGTTCCCTCCGCATGTAGCTTTAAGATTCGCGTATAGTACGTTTTCAGATCATGTCGTGATACGACATCGTCCAGTTGACCTGCTTGTAATAAGAATTCTGCTGTTTGGAAATCTTCCGGTAGTTTTTCACGTATCGTCTGTTCGATGATCCGTCGACCTGCAAACCCGATCAATGCCCCTGGTTCAGCGATGTTAAAGTCACCGAGCATCGCAAAACTTGCTGATACCCCGCCGGTCGTCGGATGAGTCATACAAGAAATATAAAGTAGCCCAGCATCTGAATGCTGTTTTAAGAAGAGACTCGATTTCGCCATCTGCATGAGACTAACCATTCCCTCTTGCATCCGTGCTCCACCTGAAGCGGAGAAAATCGTGACAGGTAGACGATGTTTCGTTGCGTAACGAACCGCTTCAGAAATCGCAGCACCAACCGCTGCACCCATCGAACCCATCCGGAATCGTGCATCCATGACACAAGCGACGAGTGGGTGACCATTCACATTCCCGACGCCACAGACGATCGCTTCCTCAAGACCCGTTCTGACTTGGTCGCCCTTTAATTTTTCCGGGTAATCCTGGAATCCAAGCGGATCCGCTTGAACTGCCGGTAAGTCGAAATACGTCACCGAACCTTCATCGAATAATTGCGTAAAACGTTCTTGCGCGGTCAACGGGTGATGATACCCACATGAACAGACACGTAAGTTCGCCTCCAGTTGTTTCGTATATTGGATTAATTTACATTTCGGACACTTCGTCATTAGGCCAACTGGCACATCGACACGCTGCTCCTTCGAAGTCAGCGTGACGAACTTTTTAGGTTTTCGAAAAAATGCTTGCACGTTCAGTTCCCCCTTGTCATCCTATGGGCGGTTCAAGAGTTGTTCCCGTTCCGCCTGCGTATAGAGTTCCCCTTGACCGAAGCTTTTATGGAAGGCATTGACTTGTCGCCAGATTCGTTCAAACAAATCGTTATCGACCGTCTGAATCAACGTCTCACGAAACGCTGCATCGGATGATACGACTGGTGCAAGCACCGAAAGGTCATCCAGCTGCGCGAGCGCTGCTTGCTCAAGCAAGCGGAGCGTTCCTGCCAAGTCTTCGAACTTCGAATCGCCAGTCACTAAGAATTGAGCGATGATTTGAATATAGGTATGATCGTCACGGTTCAAAAGAAAGCTTCCGCCTCCATGTCGTGTCTCGACGATCCCTAAATAAGCGAGCGTCCGTAATGCTTCTCGTACGGACGGTCGACTGATGGATAGTCGTTCTGCCAGTTCCCGTTCCGATGGAATACGGTCTCCTGGAACTAATCCATCTTGTTCGATCATCAATTTAATCGCCGCGATATTGGCTTCAAACGCATTTCGTTTCTTCTCCATATCGATACGGCACCACCTTTCTGACCCTTCAGTCGGTTGCTTCAATCGGTGGCATTGGTCAGACCAATTACCCCTTATTATAACAAATCTTATTACCTAGTACTAGTTTGAGCGGGGGACATTTTTCAGGACGACATGATCCTCGCCAAACCGAATACGTAGCCGAGCTAGTAATTCCTCATCATGCTGCACAGCATAAAGCGGCGGTAACGATTTCGTCTCACGTGAATCCGCGTAGCGGACGACGACTGGAATATCGCCTGGTGCCGCTTCAAGCAACTGTTCAAGTGCGGCCAGCTCATTTTTCGATGTTAACTTGACGAATAGCACATCTTGTCCAAGCGGACGAAGACGTTCCAAAATGAACTGACGCTCCCCTTCGCGATCCTGCACCTTTAATTCAATCAATAAGACGTTCCCTAAATAAAGTGATCGACGGAATCGTTCATATTGATTCGGGAAGACGACGACCTCTTCATTCGAATACCCATCGACTGCCTGAATGACCGCCATCGTTTGACCGCGTTTCGTCTTGAACTCTCGGATCTGATCAATATAACAGACTAAATAGTGTGTTTCCGAACCGACGCCAAGGTCATGGAAATAAGCAGATTCAACCGGAGCTTTCATTGCTGTCGTCAACGGAGAATACGTCAACCAGAATCCAAGCGCTTCCCGTTCTAATCGTGCCCAGTCGGAATCACTTCGTTTCGATGACTTCTGTGTCCGGCGTTTCCCGAGAATTGCCAACTCGTCTGGAAGTAATGTATTCGATGACTCGGTGAAATACTCGAGCACCTCTTGTTCGGCGAGCCCGCGATCGCCGTGCGTCGCTCGGTCTAGCGCACCACTGTAGAGTAACAATTCAATTTTCACGCGCTCCTTCTTGCCCCATCCGATGTGGGTCAATAGATCAGCAATCGTCGCCGTGTGCTTCGATGCTTCCTTTACACGCTCGAACTCTCGCTCGGAAATACCTTTAATCACATGGATACCGAGTCGAATCCCTTTGCCTTCTAGTGAAGAACGGTAATCGGAAATCCAGACATCCGGCGAGTGGACAGGGAGACGTCGTTCGCGCATCAATCGGACGAGGCGCTCCGGTTGTTCGACCGAGACGAGCAAGAAAATGTGCGGGAAATGCGCTTTGATGTACCCGAGGGCATAACTAATCTTTGAATAGGCGACCGCATGGCTTCGGTTGAATCCATACCCAGCGAATCGCTCAATTTGTTCATAGAGTGATTGTGCGATCGCATCATCGAATCCATTCGACTTTGCTCCTTCAAGAAAACGAACCCGTTCCTGTTCGAGCGAATCCGTACTTTTTTTAGAAATCGCACGTCGTAATAAATCTGCTTGTGCGAGTGTAAATCCAGCCACTCGACGGGTGATTTCCATGACTTGTTCCTGATAGACGATGATGCCATACGTTGGTGCAAGTACGTCTTCTAATACGGGATGCAACATTTGATAAGGTTGACCAGCTTTTCGTTTCGCGTACAGATCAATGAATTTCATTGGTCCCGGACGATAGAGTGACATCGTTGCCACCAAATCCTCGAACCGATTCGGTTTGACTTCGCGCAACGTCTGTTTCATACCTGTCGACTCGAATTGGAAAATATCATCCGTCTCGGCGCGGGCAAAGACTTGAAATGTCGCGCGGTCTTCTTCTGGAATTTGCGTGAGCGTAAAGGATGGCTGTTCTCGACGAATCAATTCTTCCATCCGACGCAAACGACTGAGATTTCGTAATCCTAACAAGTCAATTTTCAACAATCCTTGACGTTCCAATGCCTGCATCAAAAACTGCGTCACATAGCGTTCATTTGGTCCCGTTTCAACGGGTGTCGTCTCGACGAGCTGTTCAGATCCAATGACGACACCGGCCGCGTGAACCGAACGTTGTCGCGGGAGACCCTCGACCGCTTGCGCTAGTTGCAACAGTTGCCGGCGCTTTTCGCTTCCAGAGAACCAGCGATATGTCTGTTTGTTTTGTTCGATCCCTTGTAACGTCGTTGATTTTCCAAGCTGTTTAACTGCAGCATCTAACTCATCCTTCGAAAACTCTAGCGTCCGTCCGACGTCTCGCAGAGCGGCTTTGGCACCGAGCGTCGACAATGTACCGATTTGAGCAACGTGATCTTTTCCGTAACGCATCACGAGATCCTCTAATACTTCTTCGCGTCGTTCATCTTCGATATCGATATCGATATCCGGCATGGAAATCCGCTCGGGGTTCAAGAATCGTTCGAATAGTAATCCATATTTCAATGGATCCACCGTCGTGATCCCAAGCGCATAGCTGACAAGTGATCCAGCTGCTGAGCCCCGACCGGGTCCAACGAAGATGCCTTTCGCTTTTGCACTACGTACGAGTTCTTCAACGATTAAGAAGTAATCAGCAAATCCCGTCTTATCGATGACTGATAGTTCATAAGCGAGACGTTCCCGCGCTTCGTTACTTTCATGACCATGTGCCAGTAACCCTTCCTCAGCACGTTTCCGTAATAACGCATTCGAGTCTTCCGCGATACGTGGCAGTGGACGTTGTTGAAACGGTAATTCCAAGCGTTCAGATGTCGTAGCAAACTGCTCTATCATAGTAATTTCTCGCTCGGTAAAGTCTTCGAGTAATTCTTCTCGGGTCTTTAAATGCATCAGACGATCTGTCTTTTGGTCTTGGAACGTCGTCGCCTCACCAATCGCACGTATTGCTTGATACGCTGGCGCTTCATCTCGACGAATGTAACGAACAGGATCGACTGGGATGGTCTCAACACCAAGCGCTGCTGCTACTTCGCGGTAACGCGCACGACTCTCTCGTTCGACCGTTGAGCGACTAGAGGTCACGCCCATATATGTACGCGCTCCTTGAACGTGTCCCATCCATTGAACGAAGGAACGACGTAGACGCGTCGCATCTTCAGAGGCTTGACGCAGTGGCACGAGCACCGCGATCAGTGATGAAACTTCAGTCTCCCCTTGTTGACTGGCTAGTCGATACAGTTGACGCAGTCCATCAGAAGAAAAAGCAAACCATAAGATACAAAATTCTTCTTCTTCGATTCGCTGCTCCCATCCGACGATCGGTTGCATATTTCGACGCTGACATGCATCGATGAATGCGGGAACTCCTGTCAATGTCGTTTCACAGATGACCGCTCGTCCGATGTGTCGACGGACTAGTTCATCGAGATAGGGCTCGATTCGAACTAAACTCTGCAATGGACTAAACTGCGTTCGAACATTTATATGCATCTTCCATTCTCCTTTCTCTTCTGATGGATGTTTTTAAAAGTTTTCAGAACATTCATATCTAACTGACTCAAGTACTCGCCATCTGATTTATTATTCGATACAATAAGTATAGAAATATCATGACGGGTACGGAAGGAGCGTTTCTCATGATTTTGAATCGCAGTCAAATCGCACGTGAAAAAGTCGAACAATTAAAGCTCGGTGTTACCGCTTTTACTGAAACGGAAGAAATCGCTGAGAAGATTCGCAAATCTGTCGCTGAACTTCAACTGAATGTCATTGAAGATCACACAGATCGTGGCGTTTGGTTCATTCCGCAAGACGAAACAAAAACGCAATAAGCGTAAAAAGGCTGTTCGCTTCGCTTCCTCAATGAGAGGAGTGAGACCGAGCAGCCTTTTTCCATTTAAAACTGGAAGTTAGCAGCGACCTCGTCCAGACGACGGATGACACGTTCGACCTCACTCAACTGTCCAATCGTTGCACCAGACGCCATCGGATGTCCACCACCATTGAATTCTTTTGCTACTTCATTGATGACGGGACCCTTCGAACGAATCCGGACGCGAACCTCCGTGTCCGTTTCAAGGAACAATGCCCAACACTTCATGCCTTTTAAACCGGCAAAACTATTGACGAGCAACGATGCTTGCTCAACCGTCGCCCCAAACTGCTTCAACGTATCTTGTGTCAATACGACATAACCGACACCTTGATCCGTCAATTGAATATGTTGAAGGACATATCCTTGTAAATGAAGCGCTGCAAGTTCTGTTTCGTACATATTGCGATACAACCAGTCCGTATCGATTCCTGCATCAATCAATTGCGCTGCGACTTCAAATGTTCGTTTCGTCGTACCACGGAATTGGAAACGTCCTGTGTCACCGACGATCCCAGCGTAGAATTGAATGGCAGCTGATGTTGGAATCTCGTATCCCCATTCGTTCAATAAATGAACGAGCAATTCCGATGTCGAACTCATCGTCGTATCGACGAGTTGCACTGGTGCGTATGGATCTTCATCCGGATGATGGTCGATTTTAATGACGTCTTTTCCTGTCATCGCAACCTTCCCGTCAATCCGCGCTTGATTCGCTGTATCCAGAATCACGACTAACGCCTCTTTGTATAATTCATCGTCTACTTGATCGAGCTCTCCCATGAATGACAATGATGTCGCCATCTCACCTGCTGACAAAACTGTTTTTTCAGGGAACTGATTTTGTAGAGTCAATTGTAAGCCGAACTGACTACCGAGTGCATCGGGATCTGGTCGTTCATGACGATGAATGATGATCGTATCTGCCGCTTCAATCATTTGTTTGATTTGCTCTTTCACTGTGCACAGCTCCTCTAATCTTGATATGATATGAGATGAAGACAAAAAGGAGGTCCTTTTAACATGCAATTCATCCTCATCGCCCTCATCGTTTTCTCGCTTGGTGGGTATTTGTTAGCAAAACGCCGCGCGTTCCATACGAAAAGCACGAACCGAAAATACTTGTTCAATACGCAAGCGAGCATTTGGTTGAGCTTGTTCGTCATCCTATTCGCCGTCAACCAGTTCGTTTCCGGAAACGGATTAACGACACTCGTCGGGAAAATCGTTTGTTCCATTTTAATCATCGTCGGTGTTGCTTCATTCATCGCCGGATTCATCCGTTACAAAAAGATTTATCCGTATGTCGTCCGCGAGATGGAGCAATCCTGAGCTAGATTCAGAGGAACCGAAGTCCATTGACTTCGGTTCTTTTTGATTCATTTAACGATCGATGAGTTGGGATGTCACGAGTGCCTTCGCAACGATTTGTGTGCCTTGATACATCTCGACATCGACTTTCCCGAATTTTCGACCGACGTCAAAGACATTCGCCCGGATCGTTACCGTGCTCTCGATTTGAACAGGTTTAATGAAATAGATGCTGACGTTCTCGATGACAAGGTCACCTTTTTTCATATGGCGCAACATTCGCGTCGCTCCTTCGACTAGAAGCGTCGTCAACACCCCACTCGAAGCAGTCCCCATGAAGTTCGTCATTTGCGGCGAGACCTCAAGCGATAAGTACGGTCCCCGTTCGTCCTCTGCCGCCTTGATCTGTCCTGTAATTAGATCGTCGAACGTCTCTCCGACTTGTGGCTGACGATTCGCGAGTTGCAGTGCCTTGAGGACGTCTTGACGGCTAATGATCCCGAGCAATCGACCGTACTGGTCGATGACCGGTAACATCTCGATTCCTTCCCAGACCATCTGATGCGCAGAATTCGTGACACTCGTTCGAATACCCACCGTGATCGGATGACGGGTCATGACTTTTTCAACAGCCCAATCATGCGGACGGTCAATGATGTCCTTCGCTGTCACGACACCGACGACCTTCATTTGTTCATCGATGACGGGATAACGGTTGTGTTTCGTCTGCTCATTCAACTCGTGCCAGCGTGAAATCGGATCCGTCGTCTGTAAATAGAACGTATCATGCAACGGAATTAAAATATCCGAAACGAGTAAAATCTCCTTTTTGATCAATCGATCATAAATCGCACGGTTGATCATCGTCGCAACCGTGAACGTATCGTAGGACGTCGAAATGATCGGCAACTCCATCTCATCCGCTAATCGTTTTGCATCCTCCGTCGTATCAAAGCCACCGGTAATCAATACAGCAGCTCCTGCTTCAAGCACGAGTTCATGTGCTTTTTCGCGGTTTCCGATGATGACGAGACTATCGACATCGATATAGCGCATCATGGCTTCGAGCTTCATTGCGCCAATGACGAATTTCGTCAGCGTCTTGTGTAATCCATTTCGACCACCGAGCACCTGACCGTCAACGATGTTCACGACTTCCGCGAATGTCAGCTTCTCGATATTTTCTTTTTGTTTCTTTTTAATCCGAATCGTTCCGACTCGCTCAATCGTCGAGACGAACCCTAAATTTTCTGCTTCCTTGATGGCGCGATAAGCCGTCCCCTCGGATACGGTCAAATCCTTCGCGATTTGTCGGACGGAAATCTTTGTTCCGACATCAAGATCTTCGATATGTCGAATGATCTGTTCGTGTTTCGTAGGCATACTGTATCCCTTCTTTTCCTTTTTTCTACTCTCCTGTCATTATACTGTACTACTCTAAAGATGAAAACGTGTACTAGTCTGATTTACGATAAATGTTTTTCGAACCGGACGATGATATACTTATGTAGAAAATGAGTAGAGAGGTGGAATCATATATGAGCGAACGTACGAACCAAATCAGTGAATTCCTGAAAGAACAAGGAATCGACTTAGCCGTCGTCACTTCGAAGGCAAATGTCTTTTATTTCTCAGGAGTCTACGCTGAACCCCACGAACGTGTCATGGCGGTCCTCGTCGATGTAACCGGCAAACATGTATTATTCTGTCCGGCACTCGAAGCAAGTATCGTTGCAGCGAGTCCTTGGGAAGGAGACGTCGTGACGTATGAGGATCACGAAAACCCGTTTGATCGATTAGCAGAATTATTCGCGACATTCGAACACTCGAATAACCGAATCGGTATCGAAGGGGAACACATGACGTTCAGTCGCTATCAGGAACTAAGCTCACGTCTCGAGAAAGCAGCCATTCTTGATATCGGTGAGTCTTTACAAGCGCTTCGTCTGAAGAAAACACCGGAAGAAATCGCTATTCTTCAAGAAGCCGCAGCACTTGCGGACGAAGCAATCGAAATCGGTAAACAAGCGATTCGCCCGGGGATCACGGAAATCGAAGTCATTGCGGAAATCGAATATGAAATGAAGAAAAAAGGTGTCCGCGAGATGTCATTTGATACGCTTGTTTTATTTGGTGCAAACAGTGCTGATCCGCACGGTGTACCCGGCGACCGTGTCATCCAAGAAGGCGACTTCGTCTTATTCGACCTCGGCGTCGTTTGGAAAGGCTACTGTTCCGATATTACACGGACCTTCATTTATGGCGAAGCGAACGAAGAACAGAAAAAGATCTATGAAACGGTTCGCCAAGCACTTGAAGCCGCGACAGAAGCGAGTCAGATCGGCACGACACTCGGTTCATTAGATAAGGCAGCCCGTGACGTTATTACAAACGCTGGCTACGGACAGTACTTCACGCACCGTGTCGGGCACGGACTCGGAATCGAGGTTCATGAATTCCCGTCTCTCGCGTCAAACAATCTACTGACGGCTGAAGCTGGTATCGTCTACACACTCGAACCAGGCATTTATGTTCCAGGTGTCGGTGGCGTCCGTATCGAGGATGATATTCATCTCACTGCGGAAGGTCCAGTTGCGTTAACTCGCACACCAAAACATCTTCAATCCATTCCGTCATCTTAACTCAAGACAAACACCTAATCCATCTCTTGGATTAGGTGTTTCTGATTATAGACAAAATGGCTGACTAAAAAAATGTCTCGTCTTTTCACGCCCTTTCCTCAAGCGAGACACAAGCCAGTTTTCCCGCTTCATTCAAGCAGGAAAACGGGTCTTGTTTGTCTCTGACAGCGCAAAATTGCGCTTTTTCCTGTAGGAGTGGCGTGTGACGCGTCATTCTTTTTATACCGAAGGATTTGAGGAGCGTTTTGTTCACTCGACATCGCTTCCTAGGGAAAAACAAGCAAGAGCGACCCTGCAGCGGAGCGATGCTTGTCCCAGGAAAACGATTCGAGACGAACAAAAAAGCGCAATCCTTCTCGTTAGAGAAAAATTGCACCTTATCTTCAGTCTCAAACATCTAATCCATTGCTTGGATTAGATGTTTTTGCTTATTTACGGGATTGATGGACGACATTGACGCCACCTGTCACATCGAGGATTGCTCCCGTAATCATACTTGATTCTTCTGCCAACAAGAAGGAGATCGCGCGAGCGATATCTTCTCCGACACCCGTTCTTCCGACCGGCGTCGCCTCATCTTGCTCCGCTTCAGAAATTTGCTTCGTCTTATTGTCACCGACGATGTTTCCCGGGTTGACCATGTTGACCGTGATGCCGTGTTCCGCTTCTTCAAGCGCTACACTCTTCGTCAAACTCACCATCCCGCTTTTAGCAGCAGCGAACGCCGCCCGGCATACCCATCCCGGCGCTGTTGCACTCTCCGGGAAACCGTACGTAATGATTCGACCATAGGCTTGCTTACGCATGACGGGTAATACTTGACGTAACAGCCAAAAACTAGCTGTCAGATTTCCGGTGATCACTTCATTCCATTCCTGATCGGTGTACTCCACTAACGCTTTTCGTTCGAATATATAAGGTCCTGCATTAAGTATCAACGCATCAATCCGACCATGCTCGTTGATTGCTTGTTGGGTTGCGCGTTCCAATTCTTCTTGATTCGTCACATCCGCTTGAATCGTCATGAGATTCGGATGTGTAAATTCGGGTTCGGAACGATGAAACGCCGTCACTTTCCAACCTTCTTCCAGTAACTGGCGCGTCACTCGTTCTCCCAGTCCTTTTGTACCTGCTGTAATTAACGCGTGCCTCATCTTGGCATCGCCCCCTTTCACTGACTCCATCTTACGACGGAACGGAAAGGAAGGACAATTTTTAGAACTCACTGAATGTTTCATCCGCTCCTAGTAAGAGAATGGTATAATTAGGGTGTACTCATCATATCGATTACGAAGGGATGGATTCATCATGGCAATCGTCTATCATAATGTACTCGTAGCAGTAGATGGCTCAAAAGAGGCAGAACGTGCCTTCGAGACGGCAATCGATGTTTCATTGCGAAATGATGCAAAATTGATCATCGCACACGTCATTGATACACGGACATTCGCAACAGTAGAAGCCTATGACCGCACCATCACGGAACGTGCCGAATCTTACGCGAAGGAATTGCTAGACGAATACGTCAAGACCGCTCAAGATCGCGGTGTACAGGAAGTCGAAGTAGCGATTGAATACGGCTCACCGAAAGTAACGATCGCTAAAAAGCTTGCCCCTAATCACGATGCCGATTTAATCATCTGTGGCGCAACTGGTTTAAACGCTGTCGAGCGTTTCTTCATCGGTAGTGTCTCTGAAAGCATTACGCGTTACGCAAAATGCGACGTCTTGATCGTCCGTTTATGAATCACTCTTCTACAAAAAGCCTTTCTTCCTTCATTTCAAAGGAAGAAAGGCTTTTTGACGACCTATTTAAATAAAAAAACCATCGAACCAATGTCCGATGGTTTAAAATCATTTGTATTTTACTGTAACCGTACGACGACCCCAGTTGAATGCTTCTGAACGAGAATAGTAAAGGATATCCATCTTCTTCCCTTTGATGGCACCGCCAGTATCAGCAGCTGTATACGTCCCTTTTAATTTCCCCTTGTAATACACTTTCACTGTCGAACGAAGTGGAATGACACGTGGATCAACCGCTACGACTTTCTTTTTCGAGCTTTTAATGTTCCAACCGATTGCTGTCAGATTACCACTACCTGGATCATACGGTGTGTAAGCTGTTGCGCTTACGTTCGTGATTGTTTTCCAACCACCTGTTGATTGTTTTTTCGAACTGCTTGACGTTACGACTTTCGAGTAGCTTGCGCTAAGGTAAGCTGTTTTACCTTTGTAACTTACTTTATACCAGTTACCTGTTTTTGCTTTGTACGATAACGTTTGGTTCTTATATAGAAGACCGAGCTTTTTCGAAGAAGTAGTAGCTTTCTGACGAATGACTAGGCTATCGACTGTTGACTTGACGCTTTTCTTAGTTGCAGCCTCTGCTTGAAGACCTGCAAACGAACTGAGTGCTAACACGACCGTTAAAACACTTGCGAGCATCCGTTTCATCATGTATTTTCTCCTCCATCATTGTTTCGTGTTTGTTAACTGAGATTAATATACATGACAAAACGAGGGAGTGCCGTTACATATAGACCACAAAAATATGTCTGTACTATTACTTTTATGTTACAAACGACTCATTTTTTTAAGAAATCGACCCTTTTTGGGTTTATTTTTACAAAGATGACGATTCATTTTTCGTTATATGACAAACATCGTAACAATAGATCGTACGTTCGTATATTTCCTTTCATAGATTTCATTAAAAAAAGGACTGAATCGTTGGAATAACGACTCAGTCCTTTTGAAACGATTATGCGTTTTGAGCAACTAATCCACCAACACGAACCGTGTCGCGTGCAATCATCAATTCCTCATTCGTTGGAATGATGATGACTTTAACTGGTGAGTGTGGGTAGTTAATGAAGAGTTCTTCTCCACGAGCTCCGTTGTTGAGTGATGGATCCCAGTAAACGCCCATGAATTCAAGACCACGTAAGACACGCTCACGGATTGAATCTGAGTTTTCTCCGACGCCGGCTGTGAAGATGATCGCATCGACACCGTTCATCTCAGCAGCGTATTGCCCGATGTAACCGTGGATACGGTTCGCAAAGATACGGAGTGCCATCTCTGAACGATGGTTCCCTTCTTTAGCAGCTGTCTGGACATCACGCAAGTCACTTGAAAGACCTGAAAGACCGTAGATTCCAGACTCTTTGTTCATGACGTTCAAGACGTCTTCTGCTGTTTTCCCTGTTTTCTCCATCAAGAATGGAATCAACGCTGGGTCAAGTGAACCAGAACGTGTTCCCATCGTGATCCCTTCAAGCGGTGTGAAGCCCATTGTCGTATCGATTGATTCGCCACCTGAAACTGCTGCGATTGATGCTCCGCTACCTAGGTGACATGAGATCAAACGGAGGTCTTTTAACGGACGACCGAGTAATTCAGATGCACGTTCCGTAACGTATTTGTGGCTCGTACCGTGGAAACCATATTTACGGATACCGTATTCTGTATAGTAATCATACGGCAAGCTGTAAAGGAAGTTTTCTTCTGGCATCGTTTGGTGGAACGCTGTATCGAAGACTGCCACTTGTGGTACTTCCGGAAGTAATGCTTGGAATGCCCGGATTCCGATCAAGTTTGGTGGAATGTGAAGTGGTCCGAGCTCTGTGTAAGACTCGATATCGTGCATGACTTCATCTGTAATCAATACAGAGTCTGCATATTTTTCTTTACCATGAAGCACACGGTGTCCAACACCTTTAATCTCATCGTAAGACGAGATGATTCCGAACTCCATTAATTTTTCGAGTGACAACTCGACTGCTTCTTTATGTGTTGCAAGTGGGAGGACATCTGTATACTTTTGTCCTTCACCATATTTGATCGTAAAGATTGCATCGTCTTTACCGACGCGTTCAACGAGTCCGACTGCGATCATCGTTTCGTTCGGCATTTCGAGCAATTGGAACTTCAAAGACGAACTACCTGCGTTTACCGCCATAATTTTTGCCATGATTTTTCCCCTTTTCCATTTGAATCCAATGAACATTCACATCTGTTTAGGTTTTCTTCTATTTCTGTTCTACAACTAGAATAGTCAAATTAACGACAGATTTCAATCACTTTGCGTAATTCATTTTAATTCTGTGTTAATCCATTCATCAATCTGTTTCACCATACCGCCAAACGCGCGGGCATCTGTGAACGATGGCAACTCAGCAAGCAATGCTTGTTTTGGCATCTTCATACCGGCTAAATGATTACGGACGATCAAATAACTTTTTGCTGCCTGTTCTTGTTTGAACATCGTGAGCGGCAACTGCAAAATACCGATGACATGCGCTTTGGATTCGAAGTACTGTTTCAACTTCCCTTCCGTATCATGCTGGAACAGACCGTTCGGGATGACGAAGACACCGAATCCACCTGGTTTGACGTATTGCATTGCTTGTTCAATCAACAAGAAATGACTGTAGCTCATGCCTTCGTCTCGTTTCAAGATGTAAGAAGCGGCAGCCTCTTCATCCGGATAATAACCGACAGGAAGATCAGCCATCGCAAGATCAACTGGATCTAACAATAATGGTCGTAACGCATCTTGATGGGTATACGTGACTGGATAGTCGAGTAATTCCGTTACCGCTGCCGATAAACGAATCAATGTCTCATCAACCTCGACCGCCTCAGCAGATGTATCTGTCGAAAGTTGACTTAAGACAGCATGTAACATGCCACCTGTCCCACTCCCCAACTCAAGTAGTCGGATGTCCTCCTTACCTACCAATTTCCCGATTAGATAACCAGCAAACAAAGCGACGCTATCTGGCGTCGGCAAATGGTTCGGTTGCGCTTGTTTCATCCCTTCTAGAATAGCAAGCGATACTGCCTTCCGAATGACTTCTTTGTCTACATTTTCAGTATGACGATCGTTCAATCGATCAATCACCGTCGTCAACGCTTCTAAATAGGGCATATCAAGATCACGTTCGATTTGTTTTGTTTGACGTGTTAATTCCTTATATAACTTTTCTAACGGCTCCATGTACGTCATCCTCTCCAAAACGAAACGGCCCCCCGTAGAGCGGGAGCCGTTTCTATCATTAGTTCCATTGTAACGCTTCAGCGGCGTTTGTAAACCATTCTTACTTCGCTTCACGTGCTGCAGCGAGTGCTGCTTCGAAATTGACTTCGTCTGTTGATTCTTCAAGATACTCAAAGTACGTAATCTCGTTGTTTGAATCAAGAACGAAAACAGAACGGGCAAGCAGGCGTAATTCTTCGATGGCTACGCCATACTGTGTACCGAATGAAAGATCACGGTGATCAGACAACGTCACGACTTGATCGAGACCGCTTGATGCGCACCAGCGACGTTGTGCGAATGGAAGGTCGTTTGAAACCGTCATGACCGTCACACCTTCGATTGTTGCTGCTTCTTCATTGAATTTACGTGTTTGCGCATCACAAACGCCTGTATCGATCGATGGGACGACGCTGATGATCCGGACACCTTGATATGTATCACGTGTTACCGGTGATAAGTCGTTAGCTAACACTTGAAAGTCAGGTGCTGTTTGTCCGACTTGAACCGCTGTACCTTGAAGTGTGATTGGATTTCCTTTAAACGTTGCCATTATGAGTTCCCCTTTTCCCCTGATTGGATATACTATATTTTCTATTTAACTATAGGAATGATCCGCGAAGATGGCAAGCATTCTGCCATAATTGATGGACTTCAGTACCCGTCTTTCTAAAAAACAGGTATAATGAAAGAGTTCATGAAACGCTTTCAAGGGGGAATTGACCATGGCTCGAAATAATGTCTACCTGTACTACCGAAATACACAAAGACACGAGACGCAGGTGCGAAAGTTGATTGATGTCGGTACACGATACGGACTGAACGTCGTCCAAGATCACCGACAAGCAAACATCATCGTCTCGATTGGTGGAGATGGGGCTTTCTTGCAAGCGGCACGCTTCACAGGTTTCCGTGATGATGCGATCTATGTTGGATTCGCTGAAGGACCCAACTCGTTCTACTGTGATTTTGATATCAATGATCTTTCGGCGGTCGAAGCCATCTTTAAAGAGACAGGCAACCGTGTCTCGGATGGCGAAATCGAAGTACGTCGTTATCCACTGCTCGAAGCATCCATCAACGGTGGACCACCGATGCTCTGTCTGAACGAATGTTCCGTGAAGTCGAGCATCATCAAATCACTCGCAATCGAAGTCTATATCGACGACTTCCTGTTTGAGACATTCCGCGGGGATGGAATGGTCATCTCAACACCAACGGGCTCTACGGCTTATAATAAGTCACTCTCTGGTGCGATCGTCGATCCATTGATTCACTGTCTTCAAGTCAGCGAAATTGCTTCCGTCAACAACAACCGGTACCGGACACTCGGTTCTGCTTTCCTACTGAACCGTGGACGGAAACTTTCGTTACGCATCATCGAGGACGGAAACGACTATCCGATCATCGGGATGGATAACGAAGCACTCAGTCTCACACGAACAGATTCAGTCGATATCCAGCTTTCTGAAAAAGAACTGAAAACCGTCAAATTGACGAACAATACATTTTGGCATAAGATTCAACGCTCGTTCTTATGACCATAAAAAAATCTGCCTCCTCGGGGCAGATTTTTTTATTGCGTCTTCCGTTACGTCACCCTTTATACTCCAATCAAAGGAGGTACACAAATGATGTATTCCACTCAGGAAATCGCCAAACTGACCGGCGTCACAAAACGAACACTCTATCATTATGAGACGATCGGTCTCCTCGTGCCAAAGCGTACCAATGCTGGTCACCGAAGTTACAGCAGAGAGGATCTTTTACGTTTACAACAAATCCTGCTCTACCGCTCTCTTGATTTCCCACTGTCAGAAATCCAAAGATTACTCACGCAATCTGATTCCAATCATCATACGACACTGAAAAAGCAGATTGCACTCCTTCAAGAAAAAGCTTCGCATTATCAAATGCTTGCTCGACTCGCTGAACAGACATTACTCACCTTAAAAGGAGGAATTCCGATGAAAGACGAACAATTATTCCGCGGTTTGCGCCACGAAGAGATCGTTACGCATGAAAAGCAACATGCAGATGAAGTCCAGCAACACTACGGTGACACTGACGCCTATCGAATCAGTGCAAAAAGACAACAACAACGAACACCGAAAGAGAAAGAACAACTGAGCAGCATGCATAAGCAACTCGATCAGCGCTTGACGACCCTTTACCGCGACGGGCACGCGACGACGGATCCGGACGTTCAACAAGTCGTCAAAGAACAACATGATTTCATCGATACGTACTATTACCCGTGCGCATTATCTCTCTTTGCCTCACTCGGTCAGATGTATGTGTCTGACGAACGATTTCGTGCCTATTACGATGCGTATGCACCCGGACTTTCGACGTTCTATTCGGAAGCTATTTCACACTATGCGCAAACATCACACTAACGCGGCTTCCGCCTGATAAACGGTTTTTCCAGCTTGGACCGTCTCGACCAAACGGTTATTCAAGATGGCTTCCCCACGCAAGCGATAGAAGTCTTCTTCAAAGATGACGAAGTCGGCATCATAGCCTGGTAAGAGCAATCCTTTTCGACCGTGTGTTTCTGTCGCGAGATGTGGATTTTTCGTAAAGAGCAACAAGGCTTCAAACATCGATAACGTCTCGTTCGTCTTATTGACACGCCCTGCCGTTCCTTCCGTCGCTGCATAAAGCGACCGTCGGACATCGGGGTCAGAGATCGGCGCATCTGCTCCGCCGCACAACAGTGCGCCGGTCTCAGCTAACGAACGTAAACGATAACTCCAGTCTAAGCGGTTCAAGCCGAGTCGATCGACGATGAAGTCGGCGTCATCTAGTAAAAAGACTGGTTGAACGTCAATCAAGACCGGTAACTTCCGAATTCGCGCAAGCGTTTCTGGTCGGACGACCGTCGCATGAATGATGCGATCTCGTTTCCCTTTTGGTGCCGGATACTTCTCGAGCACCTGTACGAACCGCTCGATCGCTAAATCACCGATGACATGTGCCGCGACTGTGAACCCGTAACTACGTGCGCGTTTGACGAGTTGTTCGAGTTGTTCTGGCGTATGCACTTCGATACCACGTGTCGTCGGATCATCGGAATAACCACGACCGAGAAGAGCTGTTCGTCCTCCGAGCGCGCCGTCGACGAACAGTTTCATCGCACCGATTGACATCGTTGACGGTAAAGTAGGTTGTTGTTGCACGAACTCATCGATGACAAGATGATGCACGAGCAGATGCGTATGGAAGCCTGTCTCTTGCGTCACTTCCTTATAAGCTTGCAAGATGTCCGCGACATCCCCGTGATACGACAAGTCTTCTGTGTGTGCCGCAATGATGCCATATTGGTATAAGTTCTTAATCGCTGATCGAAGGGACGCTTTATTCCGCTCCAAGTTTCCAGCTTGTAACGCATATAAAGGTTCAAGCGCCGCATCGTACAAGAATCCGTCAGCTTCTCCATTATCCGATAAACCGACCTTTCCACCTTCGATGACAGTCGACGCTTTATATCCGAGCTGTTGGAATAAGACATCGTTGACAAGTGCTGTATGCCGGTCTGTTCGTTTCAACAAGGCAGGTGCGTCAGGGAACAACTGATTGAGCCACGCCTTCGTCGGTGCACGATCAAGCTTCGTTTCGTCATAGCCTTCTGCCACATGGATTCCATTGACTGGTTCCGCCTTGAGAAAAGCTTGTCCTAACGCTTCAAGCGTCGTATAACGCGAGGCATCGACACGATTGATCGCTTCCCCGTAACCGATCAGATGAATATGCGCATCTGTAAAGGCTGGATATACAGCTTTTCCGTTCAAATCGTAAATCTGATCAATACGTCTACCGAAACGGCGGCGTAGCTTTCCTTCCTCCCCCATCGCGATGATCCGCGTTTTCTCGACGAACATCGCTGAATGGACATCCTCTTCGTGTGCCATCGTTCGAATCAATCCGTTTACGTATAGTGTTCCCATTCCACTCACTCCTCTTTTTACAAAAATAGGGTGACCATGACGGTCACCCTGAATTGTCGATCCTGATTTAAACGTGCAATGTTTCTTCTGGTGCACACGACCGTTTAATACGTTCGATCGCGGCCGGATCGTATTCATTTAGGACACGTTCCGCTAAGACAATCGTTCGTTCATAGTCTCCCGCTAAGAACTTCGTTTCCGCGATCGTCAGCGACATATGTATCTCGTTGTCGTGGCGACGGTACCGGTTCGCATACTGGACGAGCCGTTCGGCATACGTGACTTCGAACACTAATGTATCTAACCGTTCTTGCACATGTTTAAACGTTTCTTGGACGTCTTGACTTTGTGCGACGATCGATCGAACGTTAAACGGTAACTCCTCTAACCGTGTTTCAAGCGTCTGCAGTGAACGATTCGCATTTCGGAGCGCTTCTTCCACCTCAGCCGGTAAGTTCGGTAATCCGAGTCGTTTTAGACGGAGGCGTGTCTGCGACAGCTGATGACGCCATTCGACGATTCGTTCGCGAACTTCCGTCTCTTCTTTTCGAAGTGCCTGGAGTTCGACCGTAAAGCGTTCGTACTGAATCATCAACTGTTCTTCGAGGCGAATCGCATCGCGCATCTGATCTTCGAGCATACTGAACGGGATGATTTTTCCGGCAATCGACTCATCAAGATCTTTCGCTGCTTCAAAGAGCAGCTCTTCGTCACGCTGAATCGTTTCATAGTGAATCCCTAAATCTGCTGAGATTTCATATTTTTCACGTAAGATACTGAACTCTTGTGCCAATTGATGAATCCGTTCACGCATCCGTAGCGCTTTTTGTTTCAAGAATTGGTTTTCTTTTTTCACTTGATGACGCGCATCGACCTCACGACGGAACGTATCATACATTTGATCCACATCGGCCGATAACTGTTGAATCGCCTCTTCCAAACCATCGACTTCTAGCATTTCGATTTTTTCAGAAAGGCTTAGACGTTGTTCCTCGAAACGTTTGATCTCGGATTGGAGACCGAGTGGTTCAAGTGGATACCCATCTAACGACATTTCCTTATAGCCTGCTCCGAGCTGATCAATCCGTTGACGTAATTCATGAGCAAGAATCTTCCATTGTTTCGGTACAAGTTCGACGAGTTGACGCGTCGTTGCTACTTCTTGCTCGAGTAGCAAGCTTGTTTCATACGCCTTCGTCACTTCACCTGAAGCTTCGTACTGACACATCTCATTCCAGTGCGCATCGATTTGTTCACTCCGTTCTTCGAGACGCGCAAGCGCCGGACCGAATGAGTTCGCTTGAATCAATAATGATTTCCGAACTTGCCCTGAATCGGCTTCCCCTTGCGCTTTCAGTTCGGCTAGAACCGATTGATTCGTTTTGAACGTCGACATCTCGACGAGCATCTCATCGATCAACCCTTCGAGTTCCGCAATCAATTGTTCCGTTACTTCGAGGTCATTCTTGACGGCGATGAAACGATATTTATCGAGCGCTTCCTCCGCCCGGTAAAGGGTCTCATCGATTTGGGCGACGTGGACCGTTAATAACTCTTCCCACGCTTGATGCCAGGAGCTGAACTTCGTCTCCGTCTCACCCGCCATCGGTAGTTGCTTTAAGTCCTGCAACTCCTTTGGAATCGATGCACTGACGATGCCTTGTTTGCGCATATCAAGTTCATCGATTTTCGTGTAGTATTTTTTTCGACTGATCATGCTAAATAGCATGACGAGTAATACGATGACGATGACTCCGATCACCCATGCCCACATTTGTCACGACCTCCACTCTGTCCTACGACTTTAGATTTTCTCTAAATCGCAATAATCTTATCCTTATAATAGTATAGCGCAACCGTTTTGCATAGATTTACAAGGGCTTTTCCTGATTTCTTCCGCTGTTTTGAATCCTTTTTCCAAAAATCAATTGTTTGTCAGCTACGCGAAAACTCGTTAAACTAAAAAAAATACGCTTTTTACGGGAGGAATTTTTATTATGTTCGAAACAAAGACATATGAAGGTGACCGGACGAAACAATACGACATGCTCTCAAAACAACTCGATGCGCTATTAATGGGAGAAGACAATCAAGTTGCAAACTTATCGAATGCGAGCGCGTTGCTCAACCAGTTCCTCGACCGTATCAACTGGGTCGGCTTCTATTTGACGGATACGGAGCAAAACCAACTCGTCCTCGGACCGTTCCAAGGACTTCCAGCATGCGTCCGTATTCCATTTGGTCGTGGTGTCTGCGGAACGTCCGCAGCAGAACAGACGACACAACGAATCGAAGATGTGCATCAGTTCCCAGGTCACATCGCATGTGACGCAGCTTCGAATTCAGAAATCGTCATTCCACTCGTCAAAGACGGACAAACGATTGGTGTCCTCGATATCGACAGCCCAGAATTCAACCGTTTCGACGAAGTCGATCAAGCTGGTCTAGAAGCATTCTGTACGACACTGCTTCGCCATCTGTAATTCTGATTGACAGTCGATTGTCCACACCGTATACTTGTAAAAGTGCAGAAATGATAACGATAGCGGTCAAATCGCTTACGTATCACATTTCATGACTCGGTGAATAACCGGAGGGGCATCGTGTAACTTTGCTATCAAGCGAGGGTGCCACATCATGAAATGGGCGTAATGTGGGTTTGATGGCGTTATTATTTTTATGCAAATAATAACGAACAATAAGGAGGAGTCTTATTATGGCTCGCTATACAGGTCCAGCTTGGAAACTCTCACGTCGTCTCGGTATCTCACTTACTGAAACAGGAAAAGAAATCGCAAAACGCCCTTACGCACCAGGTCAACACGGTAACAGCCGTCGTAAAGTATCTGAGTACGGTCTTCAACTTCAAGCGAAGCAAACACTTCGTCACATGTACGGAGTAAACGAACGCCAATTCAACCGTATCTTCAACGATGCTGGCAAAATGCCTGGTATCCACGGTGAGAACTTCATGTTCTTACTCGAAGCACGTCTTGATAACGTCGTTTACCGTATGGGTATGGCTCGTACACGTCGTGCTGCTCGTCAGCTCGTCAACCACGGTCACATCCAAGTTGATGGACAACGCGTTGATATCCCATCATTCCGCGTGAAACCAGGTCAAACGATCTCAGTTCGCGAAAAATCGAAGAACTTTGTCGTTATCAAAGAAGCACTCGAAGTTGCTCCAGCAACTAAAGACTTCGTTACTTTCGATGCTGAGAAGCTCGAAGGAACGTTCGTCCGTCTTCCTGAGCGTTCTGAATTGAACGATCAAATCCAAGAACAACTCGTCGTCGAGTACTACTCACGTTAATCGATTGTTCCAGCACTCACTTCGGTGGGTGCTTTTTTTATGCCTATGACTAAAATGTATACCTGGTCTTAAAAAAAGAGTGACGTCATTCATTCGTTTGTGTTAACCTTTAAATATAAATAGTTAACACAAACAGAAAAGAGGACTTCATTCATGAAAACAAGAGATTTAACATTCATCGCCCTTGGTGCTGCCATCATCGCAGCCGTCAGTTCTTTGCCACAAATTCAACTTGTCGGCGCTGTTCCGATCACGCTCCAGATGCTCGCGATCATGACGGTCAGCGCGATTCTCGGCGGAAAACGTGGTGGACTCGCTGTCTTAATCTTCTTATTACTCGCAGCAGCTGGTCTACCGGTGCTTGGCGGAAAAGGCGGACTAGCCCCATTCGTCGGACCAACCGTTGGTTATTTGATTGCCTTTCCGATTGCTGGATTCTTCATCGGTCTTGTTGCTGAAAAAACGCGTCGCTTCGTTCCCCTCTTCA
Source organism: Exiguobacterium sp. s78 (assembly GCF_018618985.1). Taxonomy (NCBI): domain Bacteria; kingdom Bacillati; phylum Bacillota; class Bacilli; order Caryophanales; genus Exiguobacterium; species Exiguobacterium sp. s78. The sequence continues at coordinate 565,156 of NZ_JACSNB010000001.1, read as the reverse complement.
TCGGGATGATCGTCTTTGGTCTTGGTTTAGTCTACTTGCTTGGAACATTTGGTCTAATGGCTGTACTCGATCTATCGTTCAAAGATGCTTTTGCGATTAACTATCCTTTCGTCTTATGGGATACGATCAAAGCTGTCATTGCCACGACGATTGCCGTTCGCTTGTTGCCACTCCGTTTATTCCGAACAGCTTAAAAAAACGCTCTCTGCATCTAAGTGCAGGGAGCGTTTCGTATATCATCAAGCATGCTCGACGACGAAGTATTTTTTCTTTCCGCGACGTACGATCGTAAAGCGACCGATTGCATCAGCTTCCGTGATTTCTTTCGTTAAATCTTGCTCGCGTTCTCCGTTTAGGTAGATTGCACCGTTCGTGACGTCTTCACGTGCTTGACGTTTTGACGGACTGATCTTCGCCTCAACGAGAACGTCGACAAGGTTTGTCGCTTCACCGAGTGTAAAGCGCGGCATTCCTTTGAACGCATCTTCGATATCTTCGACTTGCAACGATTTAATATCTCCACTAAAGAGTGCTGTCGTAATACGTTGTGCTTGTGTCAGACCTTCTTCACCATGGACGAGAACGGTCATCTCTTCTGCAAGACGACGTTGCGCGACACGCTTCTCTGGTGCTGCCTTGACTTCTTCTGCGAGCGCGTCGAGTTCTTCGTGCGTTAAGAACGTGAAGTATTTCAAGAACTTGATGACGTCAAGATCGTCAACGTTGAACCAGAATTGGTAGAACTCGTACGGTGACGTTTTGTCAGCGTCTAACCAAACCGCACCACCTGCTGTCTTACCGAATTTTTGACCGTCTGCTTTTGTAACAAGCGGTACCGTCAAACCGAATGCTTTTTCTTCATGACCCGCACGACGAATCAATTCCATCCCTGCTGTGATGTTCCCCCATTGGTCACTTCCTCCGACTTGAAGGCGGCATCCTTTGTCTTCGTAGAGTTTCAAGAAGTCAAACGATTGAAGTAACATGTATGAGAACTCTGTGAACGAGATTCCGTTTTGAAGTCGTGAGTCAACAGAGTCTTTCGCCAGCATGTAGCTGACTGGGAAGTGTTTTCCGATATCGCGTAAGAAATCGATGATCGTCAAGTCTTTCGTCCAGTCCAAATTATTGGCGATCGTGACCGGGTTTTCTCCTTCAAGCGGTAAGAAACGCGACAACTGGTCTTTAATCCGGTTCGCGAACTCTTCGACGATATCCGATGTATTCAATGAACGTTCTGTTGCGCGACCACTCGGGTCTCCGATCATTCCCGTTGCTCCACCAACGAGACCTACGACATGGTGACCTGCTTGTTGGAATCGTTTTAAGACTAAGATCGGCAACAAGTGTCCGATATGCAATGAATCCGCTGTTGGATCAAAGCCTGTGTAAAGCGTCGTTGGTGTCTCGAGTAATGTCTTCAATCCTTCTTCATCCGTCATTTGGTTAATTAAACCGCGAAATTCTAAATCCTCTAATAACGTCATTGTGTCTCCTCCTAAAGTTCACTTTTAACAATAAAAAACCGCCCCTTCGTCTAAGACGAAGGGACGGAAGATTCCGTGGTACCACCCTGATTGCCCTTTACATAAAAGGACCACTTGGTTCGTCGATAACGGGACGGACCGCTTGATTTCTCAAGAAACTCCTGGAAGCGTAATTCGTAAGTTCACTGTGTCCTAGTTCGCAGCACCACTAGGTCTCTGTCACAGGGAGTGACTTACTACTGTATTCCGATCACTGTTTAACGTAATATATGAAAATAAGATGGTTTCATGATACGTCGAAGACGAATCCGCTGTCAAGTCCGATTTCACTGGTGGATTTATGGTATAATACGTCTATCTGTGATTTAATATTAATTTACACCTAAGTTTAAGATGCAAAGGAGATCATTTATGCGCGAGAACTGGTTCAAGTTTTGGAATCACCCCCGGACGAAAGCCGTTCGGCACTGGTCGAATATCACATACGATGTTTCGTGGAACATCATTTTATTCCTCATCATAGCAGTCCTTCTCATCGGCAGCTTCTCTGTCGGAGCGGCTGGAGGATATTTCGCTTCCCTCGTCAAAGATACGAAAGCCCCACCTTTGACTGAGATGAAACAAGAAGTGAACAGTTATGCGGTGACAAGTCAAATTTATTGGGGAAGTGGCGAAAAGCTGACGAACATCTCAACGGATGAAGAACGTCAGCCGGTCGATATCAAGAACATCTCCCCTTATTTAATTGATGCGCTTCTATCAACGGAAGACGTAGATTTTTATCAACATGATGGAGTCGTTCCAAAAGCGACTTTACGAGCAGTCTTACAAGAATTGACGAATTCAGCGTCACGCACCGGCGGAAGTACGCTGACACAACAATTAATTAAAAACCAAATCCTGACGAACGAAGTTTCATTCGAACGGAAAGCAAAAGAGATCATCTTAGCGCTCCGCCTTGAAAATGCGATGTCAAAAGATGAAATTTTACAGGCATACTTGAATGTCGTCTCATTCGGACGAAATTCACTCGGGCGTAACATCGCTGGTATCGAAGCTGCTTCCCAAGGGGTCTTCAACAAATCAGCGAAAAAACTGACGTTACCACAAGCAGCTTTCCTCGCTGGTATTCCGAAAAACCCTTACTACTACACACCTTATCTACAAGGCGGTGTCGTCAAAAAAGACTTGACGCCAAGTGTCAATCGGATGAAGACCGTGTTGAAGCGGATGTATGTTGCAAAAAACATTACAAAAGAACAATATGAAAAAGCAATCAAACACGACATCACGAAAGACTTCGCGAAACAGTCGAAACGTTCGCGTGACACGTATCCGTATGTCTATGATTTAGCAGAACGTGAAGCGACGAAGATCATGACGAAGTACTTGATGAAACAAGATGGTGTGAAAGAAGACGAAGTCAAACCGTCTGAACTGGCAGAAGTCCGGGCAAACTATCAAGATCAAGCACTGGTTGCACTCCGTCAAGGTGGATACAAAGTTCACATGACGCTAGATAAAAAAATTCATGAATCGATGCAACAACCTGCGAAGAACAACGGGAACTTCCCTGGTGGCATGCAGTACAAACAAGTCGTCGATCCAAAAACGAAAAAAACCGTTTCGAAACAAGATCCAGAAGAAACAGCAGCAGTCATGGTTCAGAATGAGACGGGGCGTATCCTCGGATTCGTTGGTGGACGTTACCTTGATGGAAAAGCCGATGATTTTAACCGAGCATTCCAAGCGAAACGTCAAATCGGGTCAACGGCAAAACCAATTCTCGTCTACTCGAACGGGATTGAAAATCGTTTGATCACTCCGGCATCTACTGTCAATGATGAAGAGTACTACTACCAGACCGTACCACGTCAACCAGGTGATCGTCCGATCAAGAACGAAGGTGGACGTTATCGTGGAAACGTGACGGTTCGTACAGCACTTGAACTCTCATTAAACGTACCTGCCGTTAAGATTTACGAGAAGATGAACATGTCGAACTCGATTCAAAAACTCGTCGATATGGGTGTTGAAGTACCGGATGCGATTCGTTATGCTCCTTCGGCGGCACTCGGAACGATGGAGATTACACCGGTCGAACTTGCTGGTGCTTACGCGACACTCGCCAACTATGGTGAATTCGTGCAACCATACGTCATTTCGAAAATTACGAAAGACGGAAAAGATATCTATAAAGCAAAACCGAAGAAAAAACGAATTTATGAACCACGAACAGCTTACCTGACACTTGATATGATGCGTGGCGTCTTCTCAAAAGGTACAGCAACGTTTGCAAAAGATCGATTGAACGTTCCTGGAGATTGGGCTGGTAAGACAGGTACGACGAACGATGTCAAAGACTCTTACCTTGTCGGTTCCACTCCTGGTGTGACGCTTGCCGTTTGGACAGGACACGATCAGAACAACTCGCTCATCGGTCCAACGACGTATTACCAACGAACACAAACGCTGTGGTCACAAATGGCGAATGCGACGTATGCCGCGAACAGTAGTTACTTCAAATCCGGTGCCCGCTTCACACAACCATCTTCTGTAACAGCAAACGACTTTAAGAACAGTGGTCGCTTCAAAGAAGAAGATAAGAAGAAAAAAGCGGAAGAGGCAAAGAAAAAAGCCGAAGCGAAGAAAAAGAAAGAAGCAGAAGAAAAGAAAAAAGAAGCAGACGCACAGAAAAAAGAAGAGCAACAGAAAGAACAAGATCAGGCGAAAGAAAAAGCGGAAGCTGATGCTAAGAAAAAAGCAGCCGACGACGCCAAGCGTGCTGCCGATGCAAAAGCAAAAGCCGAAGCAGAGGCAAAAAAGAAAGCGGAAGCGGACGCTAAGAAAAAAGAAGCTGATGCTAAGAAAAAAGAAGCGGACGCTAAGAAACAGCAAGAACAACAGAAGAAACAAGATGAAAAGAAAAACGATGCTGCTTCTGAAAACTAACAAAAAGGATGAATCACCTGTTGCGGTGATTCATCCTTTTTTACGTTCAATCTTCCATCGTCGACAGATCACCTGTTTCAAGATTCAACTCCCATGCTTTTAGAACACGGCGCATAATTTTACCACTTCGTGTCTTCGGCAATTTATCCCGGAAATCGATTTCTCTCGGTGCCGCGTGAGCAGCAAGCCCCTCTTTGACGAATGCTTGGATTTCTTGTTTTAGCTCATCCGTTGGCTCGTAACCATCACGCAAGGCAATGAATGCCTTGATGATTTCACCGCGGACTGGATCTGGTTTCCCGATGACTCCAGCTTCTGCGACAGCTGGGTGCTCGACGAGACGACTTTCGACCTCGAACGGACCAACCCGTTCTCCAGCCGTCATGATGACGTCATCGACACGTCCTTGGAACCAGAAGTAACCTTCGTCATCCATATAGGCAGAATCCCCTGAGACATACCATCCTTTAAAGAAATACGATTCATATTTCTGCGGATTGTTCCAAATTTGACGCATCATCGATGGCCATGGTGTTTTTAAGGCAAGGTTCCCCATCCGAAATGGCGGTAACTCATTTCCTTGATCATCAATGATCGCAGCCTGAGTTCCTGGAATCGGTTTCCCCATTGATCCCGGTTTGATGTCCATCGACTTATAGTTACAAATCATCATCGCGCCTGTCTCCGTCATCCACCATGTATCATGGATCCGTTGATCAAAGGCTTCTTTCCCCCAACGAATGACTTCCGGGTTCAACGGTTCTCCGACAGACAATACATGACGAAGACTTGAGAGATCATGATGATTTGCAACATCCGCTCCTGCTCCCATCAACATCCGGAAAGCCGTTGGTGCGCTATACCAGACCGTTACCTTGTACTTCTCGATGACACTGTACCAGAAATCCGGATTGAAGCGTCCACCGACGACGATGTTCGTCGCGCCATTCAAGAATGGTGCGAAGATACCGTAACTTGTTCCTGTGACCCACCCCGGGTCAGCCGTACACCAGTAGACATCATCTTCTTGGAGATCAAGTACCCAGCGACCTGTCATTAAGTGCTGAATCATCGCATTTTGAACGTGGAGCACACCTTTCGGCTTCCCTGTCGATCCTGAAGTGTAGTGCAGGATCAATCCGTCTTCACGATCTAACCAGACCGGTTCGAATACATCGGATGCTTGCTCGAACGCTTTGCGGAAATCGAGTAATATGTCCGATTCTTCGACATCTTCGTCGACAAGTACTACCTTTTCAAGTGATTCCAGTTCCCCAACTGGAACACGTGGGAGCAATGCCTTCGTCGTCACGAGTAACTTCGCTTCAGAATCAAGCAAGCGATCACGGACCGCTTGTTCCATGAATGCTTCAAATAACGGACCGACGATTGCGCCTACCTTCAGTGCGCCAAGCAAGGCAAAATACAATTCCGGTGAACGTGGCATGAAGATGAAAATCCGGTCACCCGTTTTGACCCCTGCATCGACTAATACGTTTGCCGCTTTATTCGTCAATCGTTTCATATCTGCATATGTGAATCGTTGTTCCGTCGTTCCATCGAAATAGATCAGCGCATCCTTGTTCGCCCGCTCGCCTTCTGCGTGGCGGTCGATTGCTTCATGAGCCATGTTGACTTTCCCCGTTGTCGCCCATGAAAAGTACTGCTCAGCATCTTTCCAGTCGTACGTGTTCGTTTCATCATACTCTGCTAACCAATGCTTCCCCGGAAGCGCTTTCAAAACTTTCATGTCTCGTTCCTCCCCTTCTATGTTTTCCTCTTTATTATAAGCTAGTTATCCGTCAGTTCAATCCATTTGCCGTCAATTTGTTAAAAAATCCCTCTCTTTGCTCAAGCGCTTTCGTCTATAATGAATAGGAAGGTGGTGACGCTTACATGTTTGAAAAACAATTCAATCATCGGACGCATGAAACATCACTCGGTCCTGTTGACATCGAAGGTCCCGTACCGAGTCAAACACTAGCAATGTATACACTCGATTCAGGGTTGACGGCTTTTCGTCCACCCGCTGAACAACATCAAGCGCTCGTTGAGATTGCAGACCTTGAGGAAGGACGGATCATCGTCGCCCGTCAAGGAACGGAAATCATCGGTTATGTGACTTACTTATACCCTGATCCATACGAAACGTGGAGCGAAGGAAACAATCCGTACATCTTGGAACTCGGAGCGATCGAAGTCTCCTCTCGGTTTCGCGGACAACAGATCGGTAAAAAATTGCTTGAAATCTCTATGCTCGATCCCGCTATGGAACACTATTTGATTTTAACGACTGAATATTATTGGCATTGGGACTTAAAAGGGAGCGGACTATCGGTCTGGGATTACCGAAAAATCATGGAGAAGATGATGAACCATGGTGGTCTTGTCTTCTTCCCGACCGACGATCCGGAAATCGCCTCCCATCCTGCCAACTGCCTGATGGCGCGTATCGGAAAACACGTCTCACCTGAAGTCGTCGCTCATTTTGATGCGCTACGCTTGAGAAGACGTTTCATGTATGACTGAGCTCGAGGAGGAATCGTCATGTTAATCGAACAAATCATGAATACGACGTGCATCACGATGCAACCGACGAATTCCATCGCGCATGCGGTCGAACTCATGCAACGTCATCAGATTCGTCATGTTCTCGTCGTCAATGCCCGCCATGAACTCGTCGGTCTTGTCGGACTAAAGGAAATTCAAAGCGCAAGTAGTATCTTTCATCCGGATACGGCAAAACAAGACCTACAGTATCCGGTCTCAAGCATCATGATTGAAAGTCCTGTCACGGCTCACCCGCTCGATTTTCTCGAAGATGCGGCTGTGCTGTTTTATGAATATCGATTGACGTGTCTGCCAATCGTTCGCGGTCGACGCCTTGTCGGTGTCGTCACGGAAACGGATTTGTTGCGGACATTCGTTCAACTGACGGGCGCACTCGAACCAAGTTCTCAAATCGAAATCCGTGTTGAGAACACTGCTGGAACATTAGCAAAGATTGCCGCACTGCTTGCCAAAACGAATATCAATATCTTAAATGTACTCGTGTATCCAACAGACGATCCGTATGTCCGGATCGTTGCGTTTCGTGTCCAGACGATGAATCCGATTCGGATCATCGAAAAGTTGCGCAAAGAAGGATTCGATGTACTTGGACCGGATGTGAGCAGATGAAGGATTTTGCCTACCTGTACAGTCCTGAAGAAGCGACTTATCGGTTTTCGGAGACACATCCATTCAATCCGATTCGCCTCGAGTTAACGGTTTCCTTACTTGAAGCGATGCATCAATTAGATGACATTCCTTGTATCGCGCCACGTCATGCGACTGATGAAGAATTGTCACTCGTTCATGATCAGGATTATATTGCTGCCGTCAAAGCAGCCGGGACCGGAGCATTAACGCCTCTGAAGGCACAGATGTATGGTCTTGGGACAGAAGACACCCCTTTGTTCCAGGGGATGCATTCGGGCGCTTCTCTCCTTGTCGGCGGCACGATCGAAGCATGTGACCTCGTCTTATCTGGTCAATATAAACGGACCTTTCATATCGGTGGCGGATTGCATCACGGATTCCGTGGGCGTGCCTCTGGTTTTTGTGTCTATAACGATACCGCTGTCGCCATGGCAGCCATGATTGAAAAATATCACTGTAAAATTCTTTATGTCGATACGGACGCTCATCATGGCGATGGAGTACAATGGGCCTTTTATAATCGAAAGGACGTCATGACATTGTCTCTCCATGAGACGGGTCGCTACTTGTTTCCAGGAACGGGAATGGTGACGGAACGAGGGTCTGAAGAAGGATATGGATTTAGCTGGAACGTGCCACTGGACGCCTTTACGGAAGATGATTCGTTTTTACTCGCTTATGAGACGGCACTCTTTGAAGCCTGTGAATTGTTCCAACCGGATCTCATCATTACGCAAAATGGTGCCGATGCACACGCGCTTGATCCATTGACTCATTTATCCTTAACGATGAAAAGTTATGAGCAGATCCCTCAAATCGCCCTCGCTGCAGCAAATAAATATACGAATGGAAAAATCGTTGCTTTAGGAGGCGGTGGCTATGACTGGTATCGTGTCGTCCCCCGCGCGTGGAGTCAAGTTTTTGCTGCCATGACCGGACAAGCTCCGTTTCGTGGAGAGATTCCTACTTCATGGCAAGAACGTTGGAGTGGACAAGAAACACCCCCACCAACACACTGGCATGATTCAACACCACTCTACCCCGCCATTCCGCGACGACCTGAAATCGAAGAAAAAAATTGGGAGACCGTCAAACGACTAATTTGGCCGTTCGTGAGCGATGAGCGTAAAAAACAATTGACTGCGACTTCCCCTTACTCCGTTGATTAATCGACTTTATATCTTCACATTTATTTCGTTCGGAGTTCACAACTTGTTGCTATACTAAATATGGAATTTTTACTTAGTAAATGAATAATAGTTGGGGGAATCATCATGAAAAAGGCATGGCTTTATTCCGGTCTTATTCTATCGACGGGGATCGTACTCGCAGGGTGCGGCAATGAAAAACAGGCAATGGATCACGATAACATGCAAGGGTCAGGAAAACCGACGGTCGAGGTCAACGTCAATGTTCCAGCCAAGACAATGGAAGAAGATAAAGTTGTTTTTAAAGCGTCAGCTGTCGAACAAAAGAAACCAGTCAATCTTGAGGACGTGACATTTGAAGTTTGGGAAGCCGGAAAACAAGACGGTGCCCATCAAAAGTTCAAGGCAACCTTGAAAAAGACGGGTTCTTATCAAGCAGAAGCTAAGCTTGCTGAAGGTGAGTATGAAGGACTGTATCATATCAATGATAAAAAAGGACTCCATCATATGGATAAGATCTCATTCGTCGTCATGGATCATTCACATGAACAAGAGGAAGCATCGCACGAGCATGGACATGATCACGAAGCCGTCGACGGTCTGTCTGTCCATTACATGGGCGCAACAAAAGCGAAAGCTGGTGCTGAACTTCCCGTCTCCTTTCATGTTTTCCTCGATGGGAAACCGCTAAAAGCGAACGTACAAGTGGAAGTCATTGAAACGGGCATTGAAAAGCATAACTACGTTCCTCTAGAAAAAAAGGGTGATGCCTACAGCGGGAAAGTGACATTGACTGCACCTGGTCAGACGACGGTTCGACTCCATGTCGAAAATGACCAACTCCACCATCACCAAGATGAACTTATTACCGTCGCGAAATAAAAAAACGTCTCTTTTTTCAAGCAGCTTGCTTGAGAGAAGAGACGTTTTTTCGATTAAGGACGTGTCGAATCCCGTTGTTCGATCCGGTGTGGTAACGTGACATCGTTCGTTTCAATTTCTTCTTTGTTCAAGATTTTCGTCAATAGACGCATCGAGACTGCTCCGATATCATACATCGGTTGAACGACAGTCGTCAGTTTCGGACGAATCATCGTCGCAAGACGTGTGTTATCGTGTCCGATGACTTCGAAGTCTTCCGGTACACGGTGTCCAGCATCCTGTAAGGCATGGATGACACCAAGAGCCATCTCATCCGTTCCAGCAAAAATCGCGCGTGGGCAATCTTCTCCAAGTTCAAGCAATTGATTCATCGCCTTCATTCCTGAATCATACGTATAGTTTCCAAGGACGACATTTTGCTCGTTAAACGGAAGATTTGCTTCTTCGAGTGCTCGGCGATAACCCGCAAATTTCTTTTCACCATTGATTTGCTGTTCGAGTGGTCCAGTGATGAATCCAATCCGTTCATGTCCACGGTCGATCAAAGACTTAACAGCATCGTGCGCAGCACTCTCATAATCGATGTTGACGGCAGGAAGATCATAATCTTGATTCAACGTCGCAGCAAGAACGATCGGAACTGGTGATGTTTTGAACTCACGAACGAGATCCTCATGCAAACGTCCGCCCATGAAGATGATTCCATCCACCTGTTTTCCGAGTAATGTATTGAGCAAATGAATCTCTTTTTCCCGATTTTGGTCGGAGTTACATAAAATGATGTTATATTTATACATTGTCGCGACGTCCTCAATCCCGCGTGCTAAATCCGCAAAGAAGATGTTCGAGATATCGGGCACGATGACACCGACCGTCGTTGTTTTTTTACTTGCCAGTCCACGGGCAACAGCGTTCGGACGATAACCAAGCTGTTCGATTGCGTCTTGGACCTTCTTTCGTGTAGATGGTTTGACATTCGGGTTTCCGTTGACGACACGCGATACAGTCGCCATCGAAACAGCAGCCTCTCGCGCGACATCGTAAATCGTAATATTACTATTCAAAACAAATTCCTCCTTTAGTATGATCCATCTCAAGTGTTTTCATTTCGTTTTCATTTTTAGGCAACACGAAAGGAAGACAGGAAAAGATAGTTTTCTTTTCCCATTCTTCCTTCATTGTAAAACGTTTTCATTCGCTTTAGGTTACCCTTTTTCGGAAATCATTGAACGTTTAGTGCCGGAAAGGTAGTCGTCAAGTTTTCGATGAACGTATCGAATTCTTGGAAATCGAGTTGTTGGTTCGCATCAGACAACGCAAGTGCTGGGAACGGATGGACTTCGACCATGACAGCGTCTGCTCCAATCGCGTATGCCGCTTTTGCTGTTGGCAAGAGTAAATCCTTACGTCCTGTCGAGTGCGTGACATCGACCATGACAGGGAGATGCGTCTCTTGCTTCAGAATCGGAACTGCTGAGATATCAAGCGTGTTCCGTGTTGCACGTTCATACGTCCGAATACCACGCTCACATAAGATGACTTGATCGTTACCACTCGCCATGATGTACTCAGCCGCGTACATGAATTCCTCGAGTGTTGCAGAAAGACCTCGTTTTAAAAGAACCGGTTTATTCGTACGACCGACTTCCTTGAGTAAATCGAAGTTTTGCATATTGCGTGCGCCGACCTGGATGATGTCGACATATGGTAAAGCAGATTCAACGGCGCTCGGTGTCATGATTTCAGTGATGACATGCAAACCGTGCGCGTCCGCTGATTTTTTCAACATCTTTAGACCTTCGAGTCCTAGACCTTGGAAGTCGTAAGGCGATGTACGTGGTTTGTACGCTCCGCCTCGCATGAACTTCACGCCATGTTTCGCGAGCTGTTCCGCGACCTCAAATACTTGTTCTTCGCTCTCGACCGCACACGGTCCAGCGATCAATTGTTGTGAACCGTCTCCGATGACCGCATCTCCGATCCGGATGATCGTATTCGTCGGTTTTTGTTTCCGTGATACGAGTAATTTCCGAGTCCGATCTTCTCCTTGTAATTCGAGAGAAGCTTTGAAAATTTCTTTAAATACATGCTGAAGGCGTCCTGTTTCAAAAGGTCCATGGTTATTAGCGGCAATTGATTCGAGCATTTGACGTTCTCGAACAGGGTCGTATCGATCAAGCCCTTGTGCTCGTTTGACTTTTCCGATTTCAACGGCAATTTGACCTCGTCTGTTCATCAATTCCAATAATTCTGCATTCACTAAATCGAGTTCATCACGTAATCTTTTTAATTCTGCATGTTGATCCATGTCCTACCACTCCCTAATCAGCATATAGCTCGTAATAGCAACTAATTATAGCGAACTCTTTCCCTGTTGTACATAAAGAAGCTGCATGATTTCTTAAAATATGAAAATAAATTACGTTTTTTCATATAATTTTTTTGTGTTTTCTCTATAAGGAAACATAAAAAAGAGCCCTCATGATGAGAGCTCCTCATGTATTGATTATTTCTTATGGTTCACATCAGACTGCGGATCATTGTCTTCCTCTTGTTCGTCCGCTAACTGTTCACGTAACTCCGAAAGTTCAACGACCGTCTCCGTGTCGATCTCTTCTGCAACAGACGCCCCATCCACTTCGTCGCCGATTTCACGTTCGATGTCACGTACGAGTTGCTCCGCTTCTGCGAGAGCAGCATCAATGCTTGCTTGATCCTTCTCAAAGCCCGCATATTGTGCCGCTTCTTGAACCGTTGAATTATTCTTCGCTTTTTCAATGACAGGTGCTGCCTTATCTTTCGCTAGTTGAATCCACTCACCTACGAGTGGCTCCGCTTTTTCACGGACAACTTGTGTCTGTTCCGTCAAACGTTGACGCGCAGGCGCCGTACGCTCGTCAATCAGATTGCGTACTTCACGACCTGATTTTGGGCTAGAAAGGAGAGCTGCCGCAGCACCAATCAATCCACCAACGATGACTCCGGCAAGGAAGCCTCCTCCTTTAGAAGAATCTTGTGCTTGATATGGGTGTTGTTTCGTCATGATTTACGATCTCCCTTCAACTCATCTGGAATGCTTTCAACGTCCGGTACTGACACGACTTCCGGTGTGACCGGCGCCTCTGCCTTTTTCCGGAATCGACGACGTGGCTTTTTCTCAACCGTCGTCGTTGCCGTCGAATGATTTTGAACCGTAGTCTCTGCCGGTTTATTTTTCTTAAATAACTCTACAGCGACTGAGCCCCAACGGACTGCTTGCGCAATCTGTTCTTTATTCGTATCCGCCGCACCAGCAACCGTATCGGATACTGTCCGGACAGAATCTGTCACTTTGTTTAAAGACGTACCGAGTTCTTCGATCGAGTTTGCGACAGGTGCAAGCAATTCTGTTTTTTCTTCAATCGTATCGACCAGACGATTCGTCTTATGTAACAACGCTGTCGTCTCCATCATGATACCGTCTAATTGACGTTCAAGTCCTGCTGTCGTGTTGGCTACATTGTTGAGCGTCTTACTCGCAGCACCTAATACACGGGCAAGGAAAATGACGAGCACTACGAATGCGATCGCAGCGACTAATCCGGCGATTCCGCCTAATGTGATTTCCATGGTTCTTGCCTCCAATTTTTTTGCATAGTCTTTTGTTGTTAGTTCGACATGTAGCAAGTCGTTCCTGCTACTCCAAATGGTTTATTTCCGTTACAATGATAAATGAAACCTACATAATCCATTTCGAGGGGGAAATTTCATGCGTGACCCACGTCTTACTCAACTGGCAACGAATCTCATTAACTATTCAGTTGCCCTTGAACCTGGTGAAAAAGTATTGATTGAAAACTTCGGCATCGAACGCGAACTGGTCGAGGCACTCGTTGAAGCTGCCTACGCGGCTGGCGGACATCCGTTCGTTTTACTTAAGGATAATCGTATCCTACGAAAATTATACCGAAATGCTTCAGAAGAGCAACTCCAATTGATGGCAGACATCGAACGCAAGCAAATGCAAGCGATGGACGCATACATCGGACTACGTGCTGGTGATAACATCAATGAATTGTCAGATGTGCCGGCTGAACAGATGAAACTTTACGGTCAAACGATCGGTAAGATGCACACACAAGATCGTGTCAAAGGAACGAAATGGGTCGTACTTCGTTTCCCAACTGCATCGATGGCGCAACTTGCGAATCAATCGACAGAAGCATTCGAAGACTTCTACTTCGATGTCTGCACGCTAGATTATGAAAAAATGGGACAAGCGATGGAACCACTCGTCGACTTGATGAACCGGACGGATCGTGTTCGTCTCGTCGGACCAGGAACGGATCTAACGTTTTCAATCAAAGACATCCCAGCCATCAAATGCGCCGGAAATGCTAACATTCCAGACGGTGAAGTTTTTACGGCACCCGTCAAGGATTCGGTCAACGGTGTCATCTCATATAACACACCATCTCCGTATCAAGGGTTCACGTTTGAAAACGTCAAACTGACGTTCAAAGATGGTAAAATCGTCGAAGCGACGGCGAACGATACGGATCGGATCAACCAAGTCTTCGATACAGATGCTGGTTCTCGTTTTGTCGGCGAATTCGCGATCGGCGTCAATCCCTTCATTCAGCATCCAATGAAGGATATTCTATTCGATGAAAAAATCGATGGCAGCTTCCACTTCACACCAGGTCAAGCTTACGAAGAAGCCTACAACGGTAATGACTCATCCGTTCACTGGGATCTCGTCAACATCCAACGTCCTGATTACGGTGGTGGAGAAATCTGGTTCGACGACGTATTGATCCGTAAAGACGGTCGTTTCGTTCTTCCAGAACTTGAAGTCCTCAATCCTGAAAACCTGAAATAAGAAAAAGCGGATGGCTCGTCCTTCATTAGGACGGGGTCATCCGTTTCTTTATCTTATTTTTTCAATGTCGCACGAAGCATCCAAATTTGTTTTTCGATTTCCTTCGCTTGACCAAGTAGATCATCTTCAACCGTCACGTCTTGTGCCTCAAGATGTTCAATCGCATCGAGCATCTCTTTTCGGACTTGTTGGAAGTCTTTGATGACAGAATCAATCATCTCATCTGCCGATAATCCCGATTTCGCTTCTTCAAGCGTTGTTTGCTCTAAATACTCTTTTAGTGTCGCAGAAGGTGTTCCGTTATTCATCAGGAGACGTTCTGCAACGACATCATATTGTTCAGACACCCATGTATAAAGTTCTTCAAGCTTCTCGTGAAGCGTTAAGAAGTCTGGTCCTTTAATGTACCAATGATAATTGTGGAGTTTGACGAACAGCACCCCATAGTTTGCTACCTGTTGATTCAAAGCTGATTTTGCATGATTACTAATCATCTGATATTCCCCTTTCCTGATTTCAAATGACGTTCTATTTCATCTTTATCCTTAAATAACAAAGAATAAACATCATTCTCAGGAAAAGTGCTCTATCGAGGACGCTTTAATCCTTTCAACATATACCCACCTTTGAAGTCGACAGAATCGAATGCGACGAGGAATGCTTTCGGTTCGTATTCTTCGACGAGATTACGAAGCACTTTCATACGTGTTCGAGCCGCGAGCACATCTAACCGATAACGGACACCGTCTCGTCCTTGACCTTGATAATGTGTCACACCAAAACCATTATCGCGAATGACTTGAATCAGTTCCGCTGGAAATTCTTGCGTATGCACTTGAATCATATTGTAACCGATGGCGAGTTTTCGCTCGACATATCCACCGACGAGTATTCCTAGACCAAATCCAAGCGCGTAAACGACCATACCGAGTGTCGTTAAGTCTTGGAATACGATTCCTAGTGCAAAAATGTAAATCAATGTTTCGACTGTGCCAAATAATCCGGCAATGACAGTTCGCCCTTTGACGAGCATGATCGTCCGTAATGTCAAAACAGGAACGTAAATCAACTGGAGCAATAAGATGAGTAAAATCTGTCCCATGGTGTCTTTCCTTTCTGTTAATAACTTCAACACATACACACTATTTCAAACTTTTTTTCAAGATGCAATCCTATTTTAGATTTTCCTCATCGGTTTTTTGAAATTACTATCATAATTCAAAAATACGACAAAAAAAGTGCCACTCGAGTCGAGTGACACTTTTGATTCTCGCTTATTTCACACTTTGATACTGATGCTGATACGTTTGGATATCGCCCGCTCCCATGAACAGAAGCACAGCATTTTCATGCTGACGTAGAACAGACACGTTATCGCGCGTCAGAATAGAAGCTTGCGGGATTTTCTCCTGCAGATCTTCGACGCGAACTTGCCCTTCCTGCTCACGTGCCGATCCAAAGATTTCGCATAGATATGTCGCATCTGCTTCACGTAAAGAAGTCGCGAAATCATCCATAAATGATTTCAAGCGTGTGTACGTATGCGGTTGGAAAATCGCAATGACTTCGCGGTCCGGATATTTCTTCCGTGCCGACTCAATCGTCGCGCTGATTTCCTTCGGATGGTGCGCGTAGTCATCTACTAGGATTTGTGTGCCGAATTCCGACTCACTGAAGCGACGTTTTACACCACCAAATGTGGCTAAACGTTCAGCAACGTCGTCTTTGCTCAATCCTTCGTACTGACAGATCGCAATGACAGAGAGTGCATTCAAGACATGATGACGACCGAATCCTGGAATGAGGAACGTGCCGTAGAAATCATCACGTAAATAAACATCAAATGATGTACCATCTGGCGTTGACGTCGCGTTTTCCGCGCGGAAATCATTGTTTTCTCCAAATCCATAATAGAGAACAGGTACATTCGCTTGAATGTTTTGAAGATGCTCATCATCTCCACAAGCAACGATCGCTTGCTTAACCTGCATCGCCATTTCTTGGAATGCCGAAACGACGTCATCGATTCCTGTGAAATAATCCGAATGATCGAAGTCGATATTCGTCATGATAGCGTAGTCCGGCTTGTAATATAAGAAGTGACGTTTGTATTCACATGCCTCGAAGACGAATGCTTTCGCATCCTCTACTCCTGCCCCTGTCCCGTCTCCGATCAAGAAAGCTGTCGGCGTGATACCGCTCAAGACGTGTGAAAGCAAACCTGTCGTCGACGTTTTTCCGTGTGAGCCTGTAATGGCGACCGAACGATATTCATTTGCTAGGTGTCCTAAGAAATCGTAATAATGATGGATGGTTAAACCAAGTTCATTTGCCCGTGCGATTTCTGGATGATCATCTCCAAAAGCATTCCCTTGGATGATGACATAATCTTCTTTGATGTTATCCGCATTGAACGGGAAAAATGGAATTCCCTTAGCCCGTAACGCGTCTTCAGTAAAAATGTGCTTTTCGATGTCTGAACCTTGCACCTCATGATTCATCTCATGTAGTACTTGGGCGAGCGCACTCATCCCTGTTCCTTTGATTCCAACAAAATGATACTTTGTCATATAAAAGCCCTCCAATTCACGTTCCGGTCCGTACCATCGGGCTCGGGTACAAAACCTGTACCATTATAGCAAACCGATTTATTTTTTACCATGTAAATTATTTTGTTCTCGACGTGCGCGATACATCGCCATCAAGTCTTTCGTCGTCATGACGACGTTAACAGGCGGTCCGACCGGTTTTTTCACTTCCGACTGAACAGGCTTATCCACCTCAGTAACAGATGGATCTTGATCTACTTCAATAGCAGATGGATCAAAAGTCGGTGCGAAGCTCTCCGCTTGTTGCTCAGCTTCTTTTTCATCAGCAGACTCTTCACTTGATGTCTCTGTCGGAACAACTAATTGTTCCGCCGTCTCACTGTTGGAAGATGTTTCAGTTCCGTCCGTTTCTTCTACTTCGGTTACGGTCGGCACTTCTTCTCTTACGAGCTCTTCACTTGTGTGAGGTTCCGGTACAAGTAATTCGACGTCCGTCACCGGTACAAGACCAGCATTCGCTTCGTCTGATACGACTTCTGTCGGATCAGCTGATTGTTCCATCGTCTCACTGTTGGAAGATGTTTCAGTTACGTCCGTTTCTTCTACTTCGGTTACAGTCGGTACTTCTTCTCTCACGAGTTCTTCACTTGTGTGAGGTTCCGGTACGAGTAATTCGACGTCCGTCACCGGTACAAGACCAGCATCTGCTTCCGCTTCTTCTAATACGACTTCTGGCGCGATCAGTTCTTGATCCGTCAAAGCAACCTCATCAGTATTTCCCTCTTCGACTGTTTCCGAAACCTGCTCACTCATTTCCGTTTCTTCCGCAGCTTTTACGGTTTCCGATGCAGATTGCTTCGGACGTTGGAATCCATAAATCGGTGAAGGCACATCCGTTAAAACGAAGCGATCTTCACGCTCCTCTTTTTTCGGACGTTCTACCGGCTTTGTCTCACGTTCCCCTGCAAGCTCTCGACGAATCCGGGCAGCCTGCTCTTTTAGTGACTGTTCATAACGATTACTCATACGTTCACCCCTCCATCTTGTTAAAAAATCGGTCGAATCATCGACCGATTGAGAATGCTTCCCCTACTGCTTTTGTATCATCGAGTACAAGAATCCCTTTTTCTTGTGGTGCATCGACAAGTCCGAGCTCACGCGCTGAACAGAGCATACCGCTTGATGGTACGCCGCGTAACGCTGAAGGACGGATGATTAACCCAGACGGCATGACCGCTCCCGGTTTAGCAACGACTACTTTTTGACCCGCCGCTACATTCGGTGCTCCACAAACGATTTGTAAAGTTCCGTTATCTACTTCTACCTGACAGACCGATAATTTATCAGCATCCGGATGCTTCTCGCAAGAAGCAACGAACCCAACAACGAATTTCGGAGAATAATCCACTTGTTCGAGTGACAATTCGATATCTCGACTCGCCAGTTCCTTTTGGATGCGTGTTGCCAATTCTTCCGTCAATTCAACCGGTCCTTGTGTCTCGATCGTAAACGTAGTCGAAGCATCAAACAGGTTGTAACCGACGACACGATCACCATGCTTGATAGTTGCTACATCTCCTTCACGAGTCGCTGTCACTTCCGCACGTGGTGCGTCTTCCAAAATGATCATTAAGACGTCGCCGACGCCCTCTTTATTATAAAACACATTCATTCAATCCATGACTCCCTTCCGTCTTTCTCACAATGCCTATTGTATCAGATTCTTCACTCTTTCGGCTGCTTGTTTTTCGCAAGGACGAAGACCGGCTCCAGATTGCCATTTTCATATAAGAATGGCAGTGCCGTGACCGGTACACGACCGTTCGAGAAGAAGTCAAACATCAATTGCTGTAAGACATCATATCCGGCGTCATTCCGAATATCAGCGAAAATCAGGACATCCTGATGCGGAATTCCGACTGCGAATTCTCCTTCGATTTGCGCCGCATAATCGGCTAATAAAGTCTTGTTCAAAACACGACTCGCCTCATATCCGTCGCCGAGACTCAAGAAATAAAAGATATTCCCTGCGACTTCGTCTTGTTTAAATGGCGCTTCAAGCGATTTCACATTAAAACGCGCTGCTTCTGATAACTGTTCAGCTGTCCATTCAGCAGACGCCAGTAACTCCTCATCAATCAAACGATACGTCGCCCCTAAATCAAGTGCGTACATGATTTTCGTCTCACCCGTATGTGGTGTACTGACGAGCGTCTTCCCTTCTTTTGTCGTATCGGCAAACGATTTAGCGCGAATGACAGGAAAGATTTTTTGTTCTTGTCCAACGAGTGAGATTTGATCCGTTTGTCCGAGTACAGCACGGATATATTCGATCGTCTCTTCGACTGCGATGACACCTCTTCGTTTTGCTTTTGCGACAAGCGGATTCAATCCGACATCAACGCCTGATTTATCGTGCTTTCGCTCAATTCGTAATACAGACTTTTCACGATCGAAATATGTCGTGTACCCTTCTTCTTCAAATGTTTGTGTCATCATTCTTCGGATTTGTTGTAGTTCCATTCGAATTCATCCTTTCTATCATGAAAAAAAGCGAGTCAGCGCTCGCTTTTTTCTTAAACCGTCTCTAAAAATGCTGTCACCTGTTCTGGTGTCTTCCGCTCTTTCCCGACATAACGCCCTGTCTCTTCACCATCGCGGAATGCAACAAAACTCGGAATTCCGAAGATGTCCATTTCCTGGGCAATTTCAATATGATCGTCGCGATCGACGTAGTAAAACTCGAAGCCGTTAAATGTTTGCTCGATTTCCGGCATGAACGGATCTAAGAAGCGGCAATCCGGGCACCAGTTTGCTGAGAATAAAAAGACGGCATTTCCTTGTTTTGCTGTATCGAATTCTTGTTTGGATTGTAATGTTTTCATGATGATTTCCTCCTTTGATTTCCCTAGAAGTCATTGCCCTCATCATAGCATATTCAATTGTGGCTGTGCGTTTTCGTGCTTGGTTTGCTATACTGCAACTAGAAAACACCTGGAAAGGACTTCACTATGGCAGATCAACCAATCAAACATCCGTTCGAACGCTTCGTCGGCTTCGTTGGCATGACGAGTTGTTTACGTTACGGCTATTCCTTCATTGATTCCGAACGAAGCTTACCCGAAATCTTTTTGTATTTGGTCGTCGGTTTTGCGATCATCATTTTACTCGAAGCACTCGGAAAACGACTCGCTCGAAAATTGCCTGTCGTACGCATGCGGTATTTGACTCCACTTTACCTCATTTACCTCTACGTTTTCTTTACGAGTTTTTATTCAAGTTCATTCGGATTCTCTTTATGAAAAAAGCTGATTCAAAAAGTCATATGCTTGTTCGTCCACCATCCGGTCAAACAGGCGTATCCTTTAGAATCAGCTTTTTGTATTTAATATTCGATTTTTAAATCGCCATCTTGAATCCGACCGAGACGTCGTAATATGCGATAAATGAAATAACTGATGATGCCGGGCGCAAGGAAACAGAGGACAGCGACTGCTAGGTAATACTCCATTTCGAACCCCATCGTTTTTAATAACATCAATGGACCAACGAATCCGCTCGTACCCATACCAGAACCTTCCGGATTGCTCTCAAGCATTAATAGAACAGTCGCAAATGGCGCTAGGATTGCACCGGCTACAGTTGGTGGTAGAAGAATCCAAGGATTTCGAATGATATTCCCTACTTGTAACATCGATGTTCCAATCCCTTGAGCAACCACACCACCGATTCCGTTATCACGGTAACTGATGACGCCAAACCCAATCATCTGTGCCGCACAACCGATCGTCGCTGCCCCTGCAGCAAGTCCATCCAAACCAAGCATGATTCCAAGCGCAGCACTCGAAATCGGCGCTGTCAATGCAAGACCCATGACGGTAGCAACGAAAATTCCCATGAATAACGGTTCGCGTTCCGTTCCCCAACGAATCAACTCACCGAGATCCGTCATGCCTTTTCCAATCCACTTTCCTGCGTAACGTCCGGCAACGAATCCGGCTAGTAACGTAACGAACGGCGTCAATAAAATATCGAGTCGCGTCGTCTTTGAAACGAGTTTTCCGACCTCTGTCGCAAGAAGCGTTGCAATGTAACTACCTGCTGGTCCTCCTGCTTCATATCCGAACGCACCAACGGCAACTGCTGCGAACAAGATCAGCGGTGGTGCCTCAAGTGCAAACGCTACAGCCACACCGATTGCTGGCCCAGTCAGTGCGATCGCCTGCTCTCCTAACTGAATGAGGAACTTCGCCTCTACACCACGATCGACCAGTCCCTCACCAATCGTTCGGATGATGAGACCCATGATCAACGAACTAAACAAACCAAGTGCCATATAACTTAATACGGTGATGAAATATACTTTAGGGCTAAGTGAGATCCCTTTTTGTTTGAACATCTTGTCACGTCCTTTTCTTAACATCGCGTATCATTATATCAAATCTCCTTTCTATCCGACTACATTGTTTTTCCAACTGACAAGACAGTTCATGCTTACGTCGTTCTTATTAAACAAAAACAGACAGCGGATTCACATCCACTGTCTGTCATGTCATTCACTTGACTTGTAGCGTCGCGAGTGTCGTCGTATCGAGGTTCGTGACGAGTTTCCGAAGCAATTCCTTCGCCGCATCATAATCATCTGTATGCATGATCGATGCATGCGTATGGATGTAGCGTGCTGGTAAACCAACGACTGTCGTTGGAATCCCATTATTCGAACGATGGATGACACCACCATCGGTTCCACCTGCACCGACATAATATTGGTATGGAATCTTGTTCGATTCTGCCGTATCGAGGACGTAATCCGTCATCTCTTTTGAGAGGATCATGACACTGTCTTTAATTCGAAGCAATGGTCCTTGTCCGAGTTGACCAAATTCCGTTTTGTCTCCTGATGCATCATTGGCAGGAGAAGCGTCGACGACGAACGCGACGTCGGGATCGATGAGTGCCGTCGCTGTTTGCGCACCGCGCAATCCAACTTCTTCTTGAACCGTTGCACCCGAGAACAAAATGTTCGGATGATCCGCCGCTGTCGTCTCTTCCAACAATTCAATCGCCATTCCGACACCATAGCGGTTATCCCATGCTTTCGCCATGATCTTCTTCGGATTCGCCATCGGTGTGAACGGGAAGAATGGTACGGCAGGAATACCTGGACGTACTCCAAACGATTCTGCCTCTTCTTTTGAGTCTGCACCGATATCGATGAACATGTCTTTGATCGCCATTGGCTTATTGCGCACTTCTTCTGTCAATAAGTGTGGTGGAATCGATGCGATGACACCAGGGATGACACCGTTGTCCGTACAGATCGAGAAGCGTTGCGCAAGCAACACTTGGCTCCACCAGCCACCGAGCGGTTGAATCCGCAACATTCCGTTCTTCGTGATTTGCGTCACCATGAATGCCACTTCGTCCATGTGCCCGGCAACCATGACTTTCGGCCCTGTCGCATCGCCTGTTCGTTTTCCAAAAATCGAACCAAGCCCATCCGTAACGATCTCATCCGTGACAGGTGTGATGCGCTCGCGAACGAACTGACGAACGTCGTGCTCAAACCCCGGTGCCCCGTTCAATTCCGTCAGTGTTCGAAATAACTCTCTCGTTTTTTCATTCATATGTATCGCCTCCTGCTTCTCATTATACAAAAAATTGCTTCTATCACTTAACCTTTTGTTTCTCTCTGAACGAATTATTTGGTACAGTAGGAATAGAACCTGTAAGGAGGGGAATTTTAATGAAAAAACGCTATTGGATTATCGGATTGGCAGCAGCTGTCGTCGCCGCTTTCGCAGTGAAGAAAGCCGTTGATAACAAACAACTTTCTGCCGAGGAAGCGCTCGAAATCACGAAACGCACATTTTCAGCAAAAGGACGTGTCCAAGGTGCATGGATCTCTGCAACACCAGAGGCTTACGCATATGAGTCACGTGACTACCAAAGCTACAAAGGTGGCATCTCGGTCCTTGAAGGTGATGACGAAAAAACGTATCAATTCACAGTTGATGCCGAAACTGGCGCTTTACTCGAATACGCTTAATCAAAAGACCGTGCTTCGATCGATGAAGTACGGTCTTTTTTCCACGTTCATCTGAAGGAGGTATGATTCATGTCGATTCTTGCTACGCTGTTCGTTATCCTCGTTGCTTTGGAACACTTTTATATTTTAGCACTTGAAATGTTCTTTCTTTCTTCCAAAGCGGCTCGTCGAACGTTCGGTTTAACGGACGAAGCTGTTGCATCACAACAAATTCGGACACTTTTTGCGAATCAAGGCTTATATAATGGATTTTTAGCAGCCGGACTAGTATTTGGTCTGATTCGTCAGGATGTGGCTGTTCAATTGTTCTTTTTAGCATGTGTCATTATCGCTGCGCTTTATGGCGCCGTGACTGCCAATCGCTCCATTTTACTCAAACAAGGCTTGCCTGCCATACTTGCTTTCATCTTCGTGTTGCTTGCATGAGAAAAGCCTCTATCCGATCGGATAGAGGCTTTTTTTCTTAATTAACGCGGGTTGTCGTTGCGTTCGTAGATCGGGTTCATGTATTCCGTCGTCGAGTATAGACGTGGAACAACGATGTATAAGATGACCGCTGGTACAGCGATGATCAACAACATCAAGAGCATCGGTAACCAGTAGACGACTTTTTGTTGAAGATTATCCGAGTTACCGTCGATGTATTCTTTTACGCCATCAACTTTTGCAGCATCGGCACTCGTCAACAATTTACCGCTATCGGCATTGAAGAAGTGGATTTCACGTTTGATCGTGATGAAGATGCCGTCACGGACTGTCTCGATGACAGCGATTCCGCCAATGACTTCTTCTCCTTTTTCATTCGTGAACGTCTTCGGATCCTCGATTTCGACCGAACCTTTTTTATAATCGTAATGCGTCGTTGGTAATTCCTCATTTAATGCTTTCGTCATTTCTGAGGTATCAACCGCAGCAAGTACCGATTGACCGATACTTAATGCGAGAAAGAGCGCCGTTACGAAGGCTAAGCTTTTCTGCCACATCCCCAAATTCCCCCTTTACCTATAAGTACAAGTTCTTCAGTCAACAACATTGTACCAATTAATAAGAAAAAAGTGTGAAAGAAATACCAGGAAAATAAGAAAACTTTTTGTCTAAATTAATTTTGGTACGTTGCTTCCATCCGATAAATCGGTTGACCCATTGATGAAAAACGCTCTTCGTACTCTGTTCGGACGTTATCTTCCGGTTCATTCGCATGTAAATCAAGTGACATCCAGTCGAAGCGCATGCCGTATGCTGACATCGTCATCAAACTCGATTCGAACAACTTCCGATTATCTGTCTTGAAGTGGATTTGACCTTTCGCCGGTAAAATATCTTCATATGTCGAGAGGAATGTTTTATACGTCAAGCGGCGTTTCGCATGACGTGTCTTTGGCCATGGATCAGAGAAGTTCAAGTACACGCGGGACACTTCACCTTTTTCAAAGTAATCACGTAGGTCTTTTGCATCGACCGTCAAGACGCGAACGTTCGATTGTGGTGTTTCGACCAATTTTTGAACGATCGTCACGGCAACGCTTTCGAATAGTTCGATCGCGATGAAGTTGATATCCGGGTGTTGGTGCGCCATTCCGGTAATGAAAGCTCCTTTCCCTGATCCCACTTCGATGTAGATCGGGTTATCATTCTTGAACTCGCTAGCCCATGCTCCTTTAAGAGATGCTGGTTCTGCTATATAGATCGAGGATTGTTCCTTCATATAATCCTGCGCCCATGGTTTATGTCGTAAACGCACTATCGTTCATCCTTTCCAAACTTAAATTATCCGCAGATAAGTTTATCATGATTCGGGTAATTATATAAGAACTTCTTCGTTTCCTATCGAAGAATGTTCAGCAGTTCGTCACTTGAGAAATAGTGAGCATTCTAATACACTTAAGGTACGTAAGAACCGAAAAGGAGGGCTATACTGTGGATGATTTCTTGATTAGTTGGGCATCTCCCATCGTTCTCGTCTTGGGAATCACTGCTTTGTTCGTCTGGGCGACTTTCGGAAAAGTCGACGTCGAATAAGGGCAATCTCTGTACCTTGTGTAATCATACACAAGGTACTTTTTTTATTTTCTAAATGATTTTAGGTTGGTTTTACCATGAAACAGATGTATACTTTTTTTGAAACAGATACTTTATTACAGCTATCGAACACCAAAAACGTTGGTAAAAAGGAGAATTGTAATGAACGAAAATAAAAACAGTGATTCAAAAGAACTAGTACAGAAGAAAACAGGTGCGGATCTCGTCGTCGATTCACTCATCGAGCAGGGTGTCGATTACATCTTCGGTATTCCCGGCGCCAAAATCGATTCCGTCTTCAATGTGTTACAGGACCGGGGACCTGAACTGATTGTTGCACGGCACGAACAAAATGCTGCATTCATGGCTCAAGCCATCGGACGCTTAACGGACAAACCGGGTGTCGTCCTTGTGACATCTGGTCCTGGGGCATCAAATTTAGCGACTGGTCTTGTGACAGCGAACTCTGAAGGTGACCCTGTTGTCGCAATTGCCGGAGCTGTCACGCGAGCCGATCGTTTAAAACGAACACATCAGTCGATGGACAATCAGGCACTCTTTACACCGATTACGAATTTTAGTGCTGAAGTGCAAGATGCCGACAACATTCCAGAAGTATTATCGAATGCTTTCCGAACAGCTGAAACGACAGCTGGAGCTGCTTTCGTCAGTATCCCGCAAGACGTCGGGCTAAGCGAAGCGAACGTCACGGCGTTCCGTGCAGTTGAAGCACCAAAGCTTGGTGTTGCACCAGAAGCATGGGTCGATGAAACAGCCCGTCTGATTCAAGAGGCAAAACTCCCTGTCTTGTTACTCGGTATGCGTGCGAGTCAACCAGACGTCGTACACGCGATTCGTTCGTTACTCAAAAACGTCTCGATTCCTGTCGTTCAGACATTCCAAGCAGCCGGCACGTTATCACGTGAGCTTGAATCGAATTTCTACGGACGTGTTGGATTGTTCCGCAATCAGCCGGGAGATGCGTTACTTGCAGAAGCGGATCTTGTCCTCTCGATCGGATATGACCCAATCGGTTATGACCCGAAATTCTGGAACCAACCAACGCACGACCGGACGCTTGTTCACATCGATCAAATGCGTGCCGAAATCGATCATTTCTATCGTCCAGATCATGAGCTTGTCGGTGATATGGCGAAAACAGTCGACGCGATCGCTGAACGCCTGCAACCACTCACATTACCTGAAAGCTCTGTTCAGTTCCTTGAAGGATTGCATCAACGTCTTGTCGATCGTGATGTTCCTCCTGTCGCGGATTCTCCGTTGACGCATCCACTTTATTTCATGAAGACGTTGCGTGAAAAAATTGCGGACGATGTCACCGTCACGGTCGATGTCGGCTCACACTATATTTGGATGGCACGTCACTTCCGTTCGTACGAACCGCGCCATCTCCTCTTTAGTAACGGAATGCAAACGCTCGGCGTCGCACTTCCGTGGGCAATCGCAGCTACACTCGTTCGTCCCGGAAAGAAAGCTGTCTCGATTTCAGGTGACGGCGGATTCCTCTTCTCTGCAATGGAACTTGAGACAGCTGTCCGTTTGAACTCACCACTTGTCCACTTCGTCTGGCGCGACAGCGGATTCGATATGGTCGCGTTCCAACAAGAGATGAAATACAAACGGAAATCCGGTACGTCATTTGGTGACGTCGATCTCGTCAAATATGCGGAAAGCTTTGGAGCAAAAGGACTCCGCGTCAATCATCCTTCGGAACTCGCAGCAATCATGGATGAAGCACTCGCGACAGACGGTCCCGTCATCGTCGATGTACCGATCGATTACCGTGACAACATCGCGCTCGGAGAACAAGTTCATCTCGATCAATTGAACTAAGGAGGATTCACATGGCACACGATAAAACACTCGTCCAGATTTCAACGATGATGGCACTACTTGACGGCGTATTTGAGAGTGAAGTCACGTACGCTTCCGTCCTTGATCAACGTGATTTCGGTATCGGAACGTTTGACCACTTAGACGGTGAGATGATTGGATTCGATGGTCAATTCTATCAACTCCGCTCAGATGGTAGTGCTCGACCGCTCCAACCTGAGACGACGACACCTTTCGCGACATTAACCCGTTTCGAGCCGGAACAAACCCTGACCGTGACGGAAGAGATGTCAAAAGCGACGTTTGAGCACTGGCTGAACGAACAACTCCCAACGATCAATAGCTTTTATGCTATCCGGATTGACGGAACATTCACGGAGGTTCAGACACGCACCGTCGCACGCCAGGAAAAACCGTTCGTTCCAATCACGGAAGCTGTCGCTTCTCAAAGCGCTCGTACGTTCAAGCACACGGAAGGAACGCTTGCCGGATACTATACACCACGATTTGGTCACGGTATCGCCGTCGCCGGATATCACCTTCATTTCATCGATGCTGCTCGCGCAGGTGGTGGTCACGTCTTTGACTACACAGTTAAGAACGTCACCGTCACATTCGAAGAAAAGCCGCAACTTGATTTACGTCTACCGACGACAGCGGCTTATCGATCGGCAGATCTCGAAAGTCACGATATTGAAAAAGAGATTAAAATCGCAGAAGGTTAAGCAAAAAAGCGTGTCGTTCCCTTTCGGAATGACACGCTTTTTAGTCGTTTGAGTATTCAAGTAGCTGTTCAAGAAAATGATAACTGTCGTCGACATCCGGATGACGCGTATCTTCATACCAGTAGAGTGACAATACTGCTTGCGCCACGACATACCAGTGCATGCGTCGCTTCAAATCACTCGTCAAAGGATGTCCATAATGTTCGAACCATTCTGGCCAAGCCGCTTCGTCGACATAACTATATAACATCATTCCAAGATCGTACGCACGGTCAGCAATGATCGCATCATCCCAATCGTTCAGATAGAGTTGACCGTCTGCTCCCGTCAACCAGTTATTATGGTTCAAATCTGAATGACAAACGACCTGCTCATCCGTTCTGACCTGCTCCAGATTTTGTTCGAGGTAAACCATCGCATGTTCCACGAGCTCCGGATCCTCTAAATCATCCGGTTGAAAGTACAAACGACATTGTCGCAATAACTCATCAGGTTCGATCGGGCGCTGGTCAAGCTGTTGTAGCATGAACAGTAATTCCTTCGAATCATGGATTTTCCCAAGCAAACGTGCTACTTCAGGACGTTCCATCATTTCGGGCTCCAACTCGTCGCCTTCAATGAACTGTTGGGCGCTGATGACGTCCCCACTATAAATCCGTTTCGTCCATAATAGCTTCGGAACGATTCCGTCTGCGGATAAAATCGCCAAAAACGGCGATGAATTTCGTTTTAAGAACAACTTCGATTGTCCGGTTGAAGCGATGTACGCTTCTCCTGTGATTCCACCTGCTGGCGTAAGGGTCCAGCCTTCGCCAAGCGCATCTAAAATATCTAATTCCATTATAATCCGCTCAACTTTTTTAGTAGATTTGCCTAAGGCACAATGCTTATCTTAACACGTTGCGATCGTCGTTGACAACGGAAGGACCTGAATCCTGTCGACACCTTTTAGAAGCGGGTCGACCGAGGCCTCATCCCCTTGTACATGCACATTCCAGCGCGAATGATCAAGTGAGACTTCAATGATTTCTCGCGTCGTATTGTAAACGATGAGCGTGCGTTGCCATGCATCATACGAGTGGACCGCTCCAAGTTCATAAGCAATGACACCCGGACGTAAGTCGATGAAATGAAGCAACTCGCGAATCTGATTCGCTCGGTGCAACCGGAATCCGCCATGCATTCTGCGAATCTGCAAAATCGTCTTGATGTATGTGACAAGGGACAGATGATCATCCCGCCGTTCCCAGTCCATTCGATTGATCTCGTCTGATGCGTTATAGCTGTTTTCAACACCTTGTTTCGTGCGCAAGAACTCTTGACCTGCGTGAAGAAACGGAATCCCTTGCGCAAACAAGGCAATCGTCTGAGCTAGGCGACTCATCCGCAATAATTGCTGTTCATCTGCCTCTGGACAAGATAACTTTAATTTATCGTATAACGTATGATTGTCATGCGCCTCGACGTAATTGATGGAATAGGTAGGTTCCGGAAAACGTCCGTACGTTTGATTGTCGATATGGACACTTCCGGCAATCCCGTTTCGGACCTCCCCTTCCTTCCAGCCATCTCCCGCAACGAATCCTCGGTCGAATTCACTGAACGTCGATCCTTTTAACGCGTCACGGAACACATCATTAAAATGGGCGATCCGCGGCATTTGCGCAGCGGAGGCACTCATCGCCTTTAATCGTTCCGGTAACGCTGTCGCAAGATCCCATCCTTCTCCATACACTAGAATCGTTGGATCAATCGCATCGAGCGCCGCGCGAACATCGTTCATCGTCTCAATGTCATGAATCCCCATCAAATCAAATCGAAAGGCATCAATCTGGTAGACTCGAGCAAAGTACGTCAAACAGTCAACGATCAGGCGGCGCATCATGAATCGCTCAGATGCGGTATCATTTCCGACACCTGTTCCGTTCGATAGTGTTCCGTCTACTTCGTAGCGGAAATAATAACCAGGGACAAGCTGTTCGAGAGAGGAGCGTTCTCGAATGAAGACGTGATTCATGACGACATCGAATGTGACACGAATGCCTGCTTCATGGAGTCGCTCTACCATTTCCGCGTATTCTCTGACGCGAACGAGTGGTTCAACCGAACTCGCATAACTCCCAGCTAGCCCGAACCAAAGCATTGGGTCGTATCCCCAGTTATATGGAGACCGTGTCCGTTCATCGGTCGTCTCAAAAAAGTGAACTGGTAGCAATTGCAGATGGGTGATCCCGAGATCTAGGAGATAATCAAGTCCCGTCGCATGACCTCGAGGAGAGCGCGTTCCTCGTTCCGTCATCCCTGCGTATTGCCCCGGATGACTTGAACCAGCTGAGTGATCGATCGTGAAATCACGGATATTCGCTTCGTAAATGACAGCGTCTGACGGTTTGACGAACAGAGGACGCGCGACGCGCTTCGGGAACCACTTGGTCATCGTCCGTTCGACGTCAACGATGACGCCGTATCGACCATTCTCCGATATCGCACTAGCGTACGGATCAACGACCTCTTGTGTGCCAAGGTATGTCGTCACTTCATATCGATACCAGCACTCTGCGATATCTTGTTCCAGTTGAAGATGATAAGCACCTTGCTCTTGTCGCTCCATTTCGTGCTTTTCGAGTAACCGTTCATCTTGATCGTACACGACACACATGATCCGTTCTGCGACCGGTGACCAAACAGCAAAGTGAAATGCACCCTCTTCTTCCCAGACACCGAGCTTCCCTTCGTAACGATACTTGCGCTCGAATGCTTCCGTCCGGACTAACCGGTCGGGAACGACGCGGATTGACCGACCTGCTCCAAATACCTCATATCGGCATTCTAGCTCGACCGGTTCCAGAACCGTCAATTCATAAATTACCAGTTGCCCCTCACGGTGTGTCTCGACTTGCTGGATCGCAAGTGATTGTCCATCACATTCAAGCGACCAGTGGATTGACGGATTGCCTTCGACCTCGACCCGGATGCTCTGGAACGATAAGAACTCCGCCCGGATCACTGGTATCGCTACTTCTTGATTCGTCATCTCTTTCGCAACGACAACGCCGTCGCTCCCTCCCTTACTCTCGGATTCGAGACTGTTCCTCACTTTGAATCGCCATGTGAAACGGAATCGATACCGTCTCTTTTAGGATTTTTTCACACACCCGCATCTGAAATGCCTTTGTATGTGTCGCATTCGCATTCATCCGTTGTACCCAGTTCGGAAAATCGACTTTATTGACATACGTCGTCGTCGTTTCTTTTGGAATTTGATCAAAATAACCTGAAGGAGCGAGGATGACTCGTTCGATCGGCAAAACGTAATCTCGGCCGAGTACGACCCGTAAAATATCTTCTGTCCGCTTTAAACCGATGTTCGGATTCAAGATTTGTTTCGCAGAAGCCTTAAACGGCTGCTCCCGCCATAACTTATCTCGTCGGATATGATAGATACTTTCGTCGCCATCAAGCCATTCCATGATATAGATTGCGGACGGACCGACGACGAACGGACTCAACTCGACTTCTCCGACTTGATATTGGATGACCGCTCGATAAAACATCGCATACTGTTCATTTAGTAGATGTAGCATCTGGTAGAAGTCTAAATGACGTTTCAATGGAATCCGCCAAATGTCCTCCTCTCCTGCTCCGCCAGTGACGTTCAAGAGTTTTTGTAACTCGAGACGTTTTTTGTACCATTTATCAAACGCTCTTCGAGATAATTGTTTACCTGGAAGTTGAATGACTTCACTTTTTTTCATCACTTGCCACCACTTCTTTGGACGGATGAGCGTTTCTCCTGGAAACAACTCTCCTGCCTCCCATCTGCGATAGACATGGGCATAATCAAGTGCCTGGTGTTCACCGAATCGTTTCGTCATCTCTAGCGGATTTTTTTCAAATCGACTATCTAAGTCATATAGTTTCATCAAAATTGCGATGGGGATCACCTCATTCCTCTTCACCTAGATGAATCCGGTAAACCGGCTCATATCGAGGTGAAACCTCTGGTCGTACTTCAAATAGAACGAGTTCACGAACAGTCCACTCTACTGATTGTATCGAACTCGTCTCCCATTCGGCTGCCTCAGTGCGCCATTTTTTCGCGATCGTGACATGCGGAACGAATGGTCTGGTCGAATTCGGATCAATCTGTTCCACTAATTGAAACAATTCTTCCGATTCTGTTCCAAATCCTACGACGCGTGGTCGTTCATCCCGACCGAACGTGATCAAACGATCGAATCGTAGCACGAAGGGTTCCATCGTACGCGCGATCTGCCGTAACTGCTGTTTCCACGACTGCTGTTCTTTTTCCTCCAATGGACCGAAAAAACGAAGTGTTAGATGATACTCTTCTAACGTATAGACGTTACGAAAGTACTCAGGTAGCGATAACCGTTCAGCAAGATTCGCCAAATCTTTAGAAGGGATCGGCAAAGCAATGAAAAAGTGTCGTTCTTGTCTCATCGTAGCGTTCACTCCTTCATACGACCACTGATACCATACAGAATCGCGCCTAGGATACTACTACTTGTATATACCCAAAAGACGGTATAGATTGTACTCTCCTCGAGTACAAAACCACTCATCAGATTAAACAACGCTGTCGCGAGTCCCGTCGTCGTCGCCATATATGTACTGACGGCTGTTGCGACCATCGTCTCTGGAACGAGCGATCGCACATAATCTAAGGCGACAGGGATCAACAGACCAACGATCATTCCTTGCATCGCAGATAATACCCAAAGCATGACGATTGGAAGTTCTAAAGCAATCATCGCCGTCCGCGCAGCCGACAACAAGGAGACGAATACAAGAACCGGAATCGCTCCGAATCGTAATAACAGACGCGAGGCGATGCGCATGAACGGAATTTCGCACAGAACGGCGACAAAGAATAATGTTCCGACGAGTGCCGTCGTCTCGCCACGAATCGTGACGTAGCTCCCAAAGTAATAATTGTTGGCGAAGATGGGTCCAAAGATCAAACTCCCCCCTGCTAGGAACAACAGGAAGCGTCGATTCGAGAAGAGCTGTTTTAACGGTACGGGTTGCTGATGTGAAACATGGACGCTGCCCGTCTCTTCAATACCGATCAGCACAAGGAAACCGAGAACCCATGCTGCACCGGTTGCATAAAAAATCAGATTTAGTCCGCCACCCTCAGTGATTTGCCCAAGAATGAAAACAGCTAAAGCGAACCCTGCTGAGCCGAAAAGACGTAAAGCGCCGTAATCCACTTTACGCTTTCGCGTGTACTCGATCGCTAATGTATCCACGAGCGGAATATGCGCACACTGGAACAACGCCCAGACACAAGAAATCAACAATAAAAGCAGATAAGCAGACGTCAGTAAGTAACTGAGTGTAAAAATACCGGCAGCAAGCATCGCGACGAGTAAGAGTCGTTTCGGTTTCCCGAGTCGATCCGCCGCGATTCCCCAGACAGGTTGTAGGAAAATGGAGAGAATCGGTCCAATCGCAACGATTGTTCCAATCTCTGAAGCCGACAGTCCGAACGCATCGTTCGAGAAATAAAGTGCGAGATACGGAATGAGTGCTCCTTGTCCAAAGAAAATAAAGAAATATAAGGCTTGGAAATGATAGGTTTGACGATTTTTCACACGGAACTTCCTTTCAAGAAGCAATCCCCCCATCTTTACGATGCGGGGATCATCAATCATTATTTTGCGAGCTCATAAATCGCTTCTGCATAGATCGCGACAGCAAGCAATAGTTCATCAAAATCAACATATTCATCGACTTGGTGGGCAACTTCAGGACCACCCGGGAAGACTGGACCAAAAGCAACTCCAGCCGTCAATGAACGCGCATATGTGCCGCCACCAATTGCTATCAGATCAGCTGATTGGTTCGTGTGGCGCTCATAAACGGCACTTAGCGTCTTGATCAATTCATGGTTTGGATCAACATGGTGCGGTGTCATATGCGTCCGCGTCTGCAATTCAAAACCATATCCTGCCGCGGCTTCCTTGATGATTTGCAAACGTTCCGTGAAGTCTGCTGTATACGGGTAACGGATATTGATCGATGCCGTTCCTTGCTCTTCGGCGTAACGGAATACACCGCCATTGATCGTTAAGTCACCTGTCTCGTCTGAAGCAGCGACACCGATCGCTACACCGCGAGAATCCCGGAACATATGCGTTACGAGTTGAATGTAACGACGACCGTTATAATCCAAGTGAAGCGTATTGAGGAAACGCGCCAAATGTAAAGCGGCATTTTTACCATTGTCCGGCTCCATCGCATGGGCTGCGACACCATTGACATCAAGTACGAGACCTTCCGTTTCTTGCTTGACTGTTCCCGTCAAACCTTGTTCTTCAAGATAAGCATGGAAATCCGTCTCAAGCGTTCCTACTTCGACGACACGAAGAAGCGCTTGGGCATGACCTGGAACCATGTTCGGACGTTCGCCACCTTCAAAACGAACGAGATGGTAGCCTGTATCAGATGCTTGCGCTGGTTTCCCTTGAATCAATAACCCATCATAGAGTCCTTTTTCCGCATTGATGATCGGGAAGTCGGCATCTGGTGCAAAACCGAGTGTTGGCATCTCTTCATGTTTGAAGTAATGATTGACACAACGCCATTCACTCTCCTCATCCCCTCCTGCAATCAGACGGATGCGCTTCGAGAGTGGTAAGCCAAGTTCTTTGACGATTTTCAAAGCGTAATAAGCTGCCATCGTCGGTCCTTTATCATCGATTGCTCCACGTGCATACAGTTTTCCATCTACAAGCGTCGGGTTGAATGGACCGTATGTCCAGTGATCGCCACCAGCTGGTACGACGTCTAAGTGACAAAGAATACCGAGTAACTCTTCCCCTTGACCATACTCCAAATGTCCTGCATACCCATCGACATTTTTTGACGTGAACCCATCGCGTTCCCCTGTCGCGAGCATCCAATCGAGTGCACGTTTGACTTCATGACCAAACGGCGCGCCCTCTTCGATCGTGGATTCGTCGAGTACACTCGGAATCCGTAATAGTTCTTTTAAATCTTCTAATAAGTCCCCGCGACGTGCGAGTACTTCCTCTTTCCAATTCACCATCTGATTTCGCTCCTTCATTACGGGTTTTGGATTCGTTTCCTATACACCTTCCTAGTATAGCGAATATTCGTTCAGATACGAACATCCAAATTCTGTTTTCTTTTTTATTTGTTGAAATGACGAACATTCAAACGAAATAAAACCCTAATCATCGACTTTACAAACCATTTGAATATATTTTTTATGCTAACGTTCGGTTAAATTACTTGCATTTTAATATCAAAACGTTATACTAAAGGCGAAACAACTGGATATTGCATTGTCTTTTGTCACCCGAAGCTTTAGAACACTATTCTATCCATTGGGGGAGTGGTTATACCAATGAAAGATTCTACAGACCGTATGTTGACCCGGATTAAATCGATTTATCTCTACATCCAAGAGAACGGAGCTACTACGACAGCAGAGTTGGTTGAAGAGTTTGGCATCACTTCAAGGACCGTCCAGCGGGATTTGAACGTGCTCGAATACAACAATCTCATTGTGAGCCCTCGACGCGGTACATGGACGTCGAGTAAGAAACAAAAGCAAGCGGGTTGATCCACTGTTTCACTATGTATATCTTTCGATGACGCGATTCTTCGCGTCTTTTTTTGTTATCTTTTTTAAAACGTGGGGTATAGCTATTGGGAGAAGGAGATGATAAGCATGAATATTTTAATCATTGGAGCAAACGGAACGACGGGACGCAAAATGGTCGAATTGATCGCTAAACAAGGAGATCACCAAGCAATCGCTGTCGTACGAGAAGAAAATCAAATCAACGATTTGATTGCACTCGGTGCATCTGAAGTCAGACTTGGGGATTTGACGAAGGATGTCAGTGGCGTCGTCAGTAACACGGACATCGTCATCTTTGCAGCGGGTGCTGGTGGCGCATCGGACGAATTGACACGTGCCGTCGATCAGGAAGGTGCAATCAAAGTCATCGATGCAGCAAAAGCCAACGGGATCGATCGTTTCCTAATGCTCAGTTCAGTCGGTACAGAAGAACCGAAAGGCGAACTAAAAGTATATCTCGAATCGAAAGCAGCAGCAGACGCTCACCTAAAAGAAAGCGGACTCGACTATACGATCGTCCGTCCTGGTCCACTCAGCTACGATGACCCAGCAGGTACTGTTGAAACGAAAGAGCATTTTGATTCATACGAAGATCGTAAGGTGTCTCGTGACGATGTGGCGGCGCTGTTCGTTCACTTGATCGATCACCCGACACAGTCTCGTGTATTCGAAGTACTCAGCGGTCCTTATCCGATCGCAGAAGCACTACGTAATCAATAATTGCATCCCACAATAAAAGGCGATGGAATGCACATTCATTCCATCGCCTTTTCGTTTTGCTTATTCAGGTTGCCAATCAAATAACGCCAATTCCTCTTGTGTCAGTTCACGGTAGTCCCCGAGTTCAAGTGCCGGATCAAGCTCCAAGCGACCAATCGAGCGTCGTTTCAAGAACGTGACCTCTTTACCGAGGGCAAGCATCATCCGTTTGACTTGATGGAATTTCCCTTCCGTGATCGTCAATTCAAGCGTTGAATCTGTTTCTGTCGTCGATAAGATGACGAGTTTTCCTGGCTTTGCTTGATAACCGTCTTCTAAGGTGACGCCTTCCGCAATTGCCTCGACGTCTTCTTGCGTCAATACACCTGTCACTTCCGCGTAATACGTTTTTTCGACGTGTTTCTTCGGAGACATCAAGGCATGATTGAACGATCCATCGTTTGTCAGTAACAATAAGCCTTCTGTATCCTTATCAAGTCGTCCGACCGGAAACGGTTTGAAATACGTCACGTCTTCAAACAACAGATCAATGACGGTCTCATCTCGTTTATCCTCCGTCGCACTAATGACACCCGGTGGTTTATTCATCATCAAGTAGATGTATTTTTGATACGTGACCGGTTCGCCGTACATCAGAACCTGTTGCGTCTCGACATCGACATGTTGTTTCGGATCACGTACGATCTCACCATCGACTTGAATTGCCCCTGCCTTGAGCAGAAGTTTTACTTCTTTTCGGGAGCCTGCCCCCATGTTGGATAATAGTTTATCTAGACGCATGACCTCGTCCTCGTTTCAATGAAATTTTACGTCCTAATACGACTTCTGCTAATCCACTCCAAATCGAGAGTCCAGCGAAAATCACGATTCCAACTGCCGCACCAATGATCAGGATTAACAGAGATGCCCATGTCGTCTCTGGTAAGAAGGACACCATTCCCCACTTCACGAGTGCAACACCTGCTCCCATCAATGCACTGATGATTAGAATCAAAGATGTCCGGCGCAAGACGGTACTGAATGGGAACTTCACCGTTTGTGTGATCCGGAAGAACATCAATCCCGTCGCAACGAGATAACCAATGATCGTCGCATAACCAGCACCCGTTCCATCACCCGTCAAATGAATCAACGGCGCATTCAAGAGATACTTCGCAAGTAGTCCAGCAAGTGTTGCGATGATCGTGAAGTACTGACGGTTAATCCCTTGAAGGACAGCTGCCGTAACAGAATACAAGGCAAGGAACAATGCACTCGGCGCATAACTTAATAGATAGACCCAGGCCGCTTGATCTTTCGGGAAGAGCACATGGAACGTTTCTTCACTGAGGAGAATCATCCCGACGACTGCCGGAATCGTCACGAAAAAGACGAGTTGATAAATCTGTGAGATTTGAGCCCGTACTTTCCGCATATCTCCTTGCGTGAAGGAAGCTGTCAACAGTGGAGTCGCAGATAACGACAATCCTGTTGCGACCGACACCGGAATCAAGACGATCTTATGACTATCCGCAATCAGATAGGCAGTCGCGTTTCCGGCCGCTTCGAGCGTGTAACCGATACTTTGTAATGCGGCATTCATCGTATTTTGGTCGATGACTTGGTAAAGGGGTGTCGAAAGACCGACCATGACGATTGGAATCGCATACGTCAATAATTCCTTATACAAATCCGTTAACGGGCGATCCGGCGAACGGACGGTTTGAGTAGCACGTAGTTCCTGCAAGCCGCTGGCACGTTTGCGGAAATAATAGATCAGAACCGCAACACTACCGATTGCACCAATGAAAGCGCTGAACGTTGCAATCGTTGCGGCAAATGCTGCACCTGAATCAAATAAATAAATCGCGATGCTGACTCCTGCAAGCAAGAAGATGATCCGGACGATTTGTTCCAAGATTTGCGAAATCGCTGTTGGTCCCATCGATTGATACCCTTGGAAGTAACCTCGGGTCATACTCATCGGTGGAATCAAGAGTAAAGCGAAACTCACGCCACGAATCGTCATCGTGACGGCATCAACGTATGCTGCTGAATCAACGTCACCACCTGGAATGGCCCGGTGTGCTAAATACGGTGCGAGAAAGAATAAAGCGAGGAAGGAAACAATTCCGGTCAAGGACATGATTTTCAGACCAGACCGATATAACCGTTCACTCGTATCATACTCACCTAATGCATTGTATTTGGCGACGAATTTCGAGACAGCGACAGGAATCCCCGCTGTCGCGAGACCGATCATGATCGCATAATAGTTATAGGCATAGGTATAGAACATGATGCCCGTCGCGCCGACCATGAACTGAAACGGAAAGAGATAAATCAAACCCAGTGCGCGGGAAATCAGTGACGCACCGGACAGGAGCATCGTTCCACGAACGAATCCTGAATTGCCGGAAGAAGTAGACTGCTTATTACTGACTGTGGACATGGTAACATCC
Source organism: Exiguobacterium sp. s78 (assembly GCF_018618985.1). Taxonomy (NCBI): domain Bacteria; kingdom Bacillati; phylum Bacillota; class Bacilli; order Caryophanales; genus Exiguobacterium; species Exiguobacterium sp. s78. The sequence continues at coordinate 526,629 of NZ_JACSNB010000001.1, read as the reverse complement.
CTCACGCTTTCTAATTTTTAAACTCGACACTCTGATCGTGACTGTCTCATTATACAAGTTCTCTCGTACACAATTGCAAATCATTATACCGCTGTCTATCTTGAATTGAAAGAGACGGTTTGTTTACAGTCGCAACTTCTGCTAAAGTGAAACAAGCAGAATTCTATGAATGAGGTGACCATATGTACGATGTAATCGTAATCGGAGGCGGACCGAGCGGCTTGATGGCGACGCTCGCCTCTTTACAGGCCGGAGCCCGGACGCTCCTGCTCGATAAAGGAAATAAATTAGGTCGGAAGCTTGCAATCTCTGGCGGCGGACGATGCAACGTCACGAACCGAAAACCACTCGACGAGCTCGTCCAGTCGATTCCAGGAAACGGACGTTTCCTTTATAGCGCTTTCTCTCAGTTTAATAATGAATCGATCATCGAACTCTTCGAAGGGTTTGGTGTCGCACTCAAAGAAGAGGACAATGGGCGGATGTTCCCTGTTTCGGATAAGGCAGCAGATGTCGTCCGTGTATTGATCGATCAAATCCGCGCGCACGGCGCCGAGATTCAAACAGATGCGCAAGTTGCTACACTCGATTTCCATCCAGACGGTTCTTTTGCAGCTGTCATTCTAGAGAATGGCATGCGTCTTGAAGCAAAGAGTTGTATCGTCGCGGTCGGCGGACAATCCGTTCCGCACACGGGTTCGACAGGTGACGGCTATCCGTGGGCTGAAAAAGCGGGTCATACGATCACGGAGCTCTTCCCAACTGAAGTTCCGATCCTATTAGGTGATACGTTCATTCATGAAAAAACATTACAAGGTCTTTCGCTACGTGACGTCGCCTTAACGGTCCACGGTAAAAAGGACAAAGCAATCAAGACACATACGGGTGACTTACTCTTTACCCACTTCGGTTTAAGCGGTCCGATTGCTTTACGCTGTAGCCAGTACACGATCAAGGAACGCAAACGTTCCAAGGAGACGATCGTCCATCTATCGATCGACCTCTTCCCAGACGAATCACTCGGTGCGTTAACGGAACGCTTCCAAGCCGCGCTTGCAGCCAATCCCAAGAAAACAGTGCGCAATGCCCTCCGTGGCTTCGTGCCGGAACGTCTGCTTGAACTTCTCTTTGCTCAAATCGGCTTTGGCGATGAAGTCTGCACACAAGTCAAGAAACAGGACTGGACGGACTTCTTGCAAAAATTAAAGCGATTCCCACTTAAAGCAACGGGAACGCTCGACTTTGATAAAGCTTTCGTCACGGGTGGTGGCGTCTCGATCAAAGAGATTGATCCAAAGACGATGATGTCGAAAAAAGCCGAGCGATTATTCTTTGCCGGGGAGATTCTTGATATCCATGGCTATACAGGTGGTTACAACATCACAGCTGCATTCGTGACGGGTCATTGCGCCGGTAGTCACGCCGCAGAGATGGCACGTGATACTGTCTTTTAATATGAACAAGACCCGATTCTTCTGCTTAACAGAGGAATCGGGTCTTATTGTGTCAGGATTTAATCAATCGGTGTAAACGATCGGCTTGAGAATTTATCCGTGACGACTAACGCGAACAACTCGTTATCCTGCACGAAAATCCCCTTCGAACCATATACTTTCGGACTGGCTGTCTCACCCGTGATCGTTTTGTCCTTTCGATCGATCGAATAGAGATAGAGCGCTTCTGAATCGAGTGTGTAGATCCGACCTTGCCGTTCAGCAAGACCAATCGGACGGAACTCGGACTCGAACGATTTCTTCGCATCACTTCGCATCCCACTCGCCGCTTCAATCTTCTCGCGTTTGATGACTGACAGATAAGGTGGTTTCTGTTTTTTCTTCAACGCACGTTTTTTCTTTTCCGAGGCGTCAGGATCAATCTTGATCTTATCCTCTTTCATCGCGAAATAGGTCACCTCGACTCGTCCCAGTGCTCGAATATGATTAATCGTATAGAATTCTTTTTTCTTCGTATCATATCCAAGACCGTGGAAACTATCCCGTATCGTCGTTCCTTGTACTTTTTCACGTTTTTCTTCGCTCCAGACACCGTCTTTTCGCGTAATCGTGACCAGAATCTGATTCGACGTCAGTAACGCGACGGTCTCCCCGTCAACCAGCGTCATACCGTCGAGACCAGCGAGCAACAACTTTCCTTCTTCTAACTGGAAAGATGCGTTGATGCGTTCCCCGGTTCCACTGATTTCAAAGAAACGATAATCGTCTGTGACGACGAGGTACGAACCAATGGAATCATCATATAACATTTGTTGGACATTTTTGATTAACGGCTCTTCCGGGTTCGGAATAGCTGAAGGCGTTTTCGGTGGCACCTGTTTAACGGCTGCCTGATGCTTCGATTGCGTCTCAATTTTCGCGAACGTTTCCTGAATACGTGACAACGTCTCCGGCTTCGAGAAGACGAGCAGTACGCAAAGGATCAACCCCGAAACGACAGCAAAAATCGTTGTATAGACTATATAAGATCGTTTCATTGATGGTACTCGCCTTTCTTTCTCGGTTTCTGATTCAGTGTAGCAGAAGGTCGTTGAAAAAAAAAGCGGACTTGCGACGGAAATGAAGAAACCCCCTCCATTCGCGTCAAGCGAATGAAAGGGGCTATGGCTTAGTTTGCCACGATATTGATTAATTTTTTCGGTACGACGATGACTTTACGAACTGTTTTGTCGCCGATCCATTCTTGTGTCTTTTCATCAGCAAAGGCAAGTGCTTCGATTTCTTCTTTTGTCGCATCGATGTTGATTTCGATTTTAGAGCGAACCTTTCCGTTCACTTGAATGACGAATTCCATCGTATCGCTGACGAGTTTCGATTCATCGAATGTTGGCCATGCCGCATACGTCAATGTCTCTTCAAATCCAAGTTGTTCCCAGAGTTCCTCACCAAGGTGCGGCGCGACTGGTGTTAACAATTGAATGAATCCACGAAGGAAGTGACGCGGAAGAACCGACTGTTTATTTGCTTCGTTGACGAAGACCATGAGTTGCGAAATTCCGGTGTTGAACTGGATGTTCGCGAAGTCTTCCGTAACCTTCTTGACCGTCTGGTGGTACGTCCGCTCGAAGTCAGCATCGACTTCTGTGACGTCTTGAATGTCTGCTGTCCGTTCGAACAAGCGCCAGACACGATCAAGGAAACGACGGGCTCCATCAAGACCGTTCTCAGACCAGGCAACTGATGCGTCGAGTGGTCCCATGAACATTTCGTACAAGCGTAACGTATCCGCACCATGCGATTTGACGATTTCATCCGGGTTGATGACATTACCGCGTGATTTTGACATCTTCTCGTTGTTTTCTCCAAGAATCATTCCTTGGTTGTATAACTTCTGGAATGGTTCTTTTGTTGGTACGACGCCTGCATCATACAAGACTTTATGCCAGAAGCGCGCATACAACAAGTGGAGAACAGCGTGCTCCGCCCCACCGATATAAATATCGACTGGAAGCCAGTATTTTAATTTTTCTGGATCCGCGATCGCCTCTTCATTGTGCGGATCGATGAAACGAAGATAATACCAGCAACTTCCGCCCCATTGTGGCATCGTATTCGTCTCGCGACGCCCTTTCATTCCTGTTTCAGGATCCGTGTAATCCAACCAGTCTTCCGCAAGCGCAAGTGGTGATTCGCCTGTACCAGACGGTTTGATTTCCGGGATGATTGGAAGTTCAAGCGGTAATTCCTCTTGACTGAGCGTCTTCATCGAACCATCTTCCATATGAACGACTGGAATCGGCTCGCCCCAATACCGTTGACGACTGAACAACCAGTCGCGGAGACGATACGTGATTTTCTTACGTCCGACTTGATTCGTTTCCAGTTCAGCAATCATCGTCTCGATTGCTTCTTGTTTTCCAAGACCATCAAGCATATGCGAGTTGACGTGTTCGCCCTCTCCTGTGTAGGCTGCTTCATCAACGTTTCCACCCGCGACGACTTCAACGATTGGCAAGTCGAATTGTTTCGCGAATTCATGATCGCGCTCATCGTGTCCTGGGACCGCCATGATTGCACCCGTCCCATAAGAAGCAAGGACATAATCAGCGATCCAGATTGGAAGACGATCGCCTGAGATTGGATTGACGGCGAAAGCACCCGTGAAGACACCTGTTTTTTCCTTCGCTAAATCCGTCCGCTCGAGGTCCGACTTCGTTTGGACTTGCGAAATGTACGCATCGACGGCTTCCTTGTGATCTGCTGTCGTGATGTCAGCTACGAATGGATGCTCTGGAGCAAGCACGAGGTACGTCGCACCGAAGATTGTGTCCGGACGTGTCGTAAAGACCGTGACTTGTTTTTTGTGTCCATCAATCGTGAAGTCAATCTCAGCACCTTCTGATTTTCCGATCCAGTTCCGTTGCATCTCTTTGACAGAATCCGGCCAATCGAGGTCATCGAGATCTTCAAGAAGACGATCCGCATATTCCGTGATTTTCAAGACCCATTGACGCATCGGGACACGCACGACCGGATGATTTCCGCGTTCAGATAATCCGTCGATGACTTCTTCATTCGCAAGAACGGTTCCGAGTGCTGGGCACCAGTTGACCGCGACTTCGTCCACGAACGCAAGTCCTTTTTCATACAACTTCGTAAAGATCCACTGTGTCCATTTGTAGTACTTCGGATCTGTCGTGTTGATTTCACGATCCCAGTCATAGGAGAATCCAAGTTCTTTCAACTGACGCTTGAACGTCTCGATGTTTTTCGCTGTGAATTCACGTGGGTCATTCCCTGTATCGAGGGCGTATTGTTCTGCTGGTAATCCGAACGCATCCCATCCCATCGGGTGCAAGACGTTGTATCCTTGCATCCGTTTCATCCGTGCGAGGATGTCGGTTGCTGTGTAGCCTTCCGGGTGACCGACGTGGAGACCGGCACCTGACGGATACGGGAACATATCAAGGGCATAAAACCCTTCTTTTTCTGGATCTTCTGTCGTGACGAAGGCGTTGTCTTGATCCCAACGCGCCTGCCATTTTGGTTCGATTTCGCGATGATTGTACGGCATGTCTTTTCCTCCTCTAATCTAAAAAAACCGGTCCTCCGCCCCTAGGAATAGGGACGAAAGACCGGTTTGGCTTCCGCGGTACCACCCACGTTGTCTGTCTATGACAGACCGCTTGATTCACGGATAACGGTGTGAAAGACCGGATTCGCTACTACGACTTCACGAATCGTGCTCCCTGACGAGTTCACGGTTGTTACCGACTGGTTCGCACCTTCCACCAGCTCTCTTGACGGCACCTTTCCCCTACTACTTCAGTTCCATGCAATTGACTATCTTTTCCTAGTGTAATCTGTTTCTTCCTCAAGCGTCAACGCTTCCGTAAAATTTCCTCGATTTCTGCATGCGATCGCGCGACATGATCCGCTTGTTCTAGACGTTGCATCGGCATCCGATCATCGAGAAGCGCAATCACTTCCATGCCTGCTGCTTTTGCGCCGATCATCCCGTTTGCAGCGTCTTCAATGACGAGACAATCTTCAGGCGCGTGCCCGATTCGTGATGCTGCAAGATGAAAAATCGCAGGATCAGGCTTTGAACGCACGACTTCTTCTCCACTGACGTAATGCGTGATTGGAAGCTCATAATGACGGATGACGCGTTCGATTTTTTGAAGCGAACTCGAGGAGGCAATCCCGATATCGTAACCAAGAGACGCCGCTTGCTCGATGACTTGTTTGACTCCCTCTTTTAAACCACATTCTTCCGGTTTTGCATGAATTTGAAACAACCGATGTTCTTCCTCAAGTAATGCACTCGCTGTTTCTGGAAGGTCGTGTTGCTCGACAAGTTCTTCCCACATCTCATCTCCTGTTTTTCCCATGAACGTCGCATACTGAACTGGATCGAGCGGAATCGATAACGTTTTGAACATTTGCTGATGGACCTCAAAGTAGCGGATTTCACTATCTAAGATGACCCCATCCATATCAAAAATAAGACCTCGTTTTTTCAAGACACATCCCCCTCAATTGATCTATCATGATTTCAGCATATCAAAAAAACGACTACACAATGTAGTCGTTTATCCTTCTTCATTTAGTTACTGTTTAACTTGTCGCCATTTGGACACTGGTTTGTCGGTAAGCCGGAAAATAATCCGAATCAGCATCTGACCTGTATCGTACACATAACTGATCGTATATGGCTGGTTGGAGGATCGATTTTCCTTGATGATACTCAAATAAACGATACCCGGTGTAACGGCATTTACTCTCAAAGAGACTATCCCGTTCTTGATATCCACCCCCGAGATGTTGTTCGACGAGACCGCGTGCTTTCGCCTGAAGAATCGCTTCGTACTCGAGTCGCTGATTCGGGAACATCTTCGCTTCGTCCCGCTTACAACCAATCAAATGACCGTGGGCATATTCTTTTCCAAGCAATACGAAGTATCCACCAACAGGTTCTCCGTCGATTTCCGCAATCAGTAACAATGGCTCACAGAGTGGATTTGCTTCAAATAATTGTTCAAAATAACTGTCCGTAAAATAGTAATGAGCCGAAGCATTCTTTCGGTCCATCGTTTCATGATACAACGCTACAAAGACAGGTAGGTCATCTCGTGTTCCTGTTCTAACGGTTAAAGGAGAGGCAAGCGATTTGCGAATCATACTTCTCGTCTTCTTATGAAATGTCTGCATGATGTCCTCTATTGAAGGGCGTAAATCGATACTCGTCGTATGACGGATGAAGGAGACTTTCGTCCAATCCCGCATGAAGCGTTCATTACCCGTCAATGGATTAAAGCGAATCATTTCCGAGACAATCGCTTCTCGATCTGCCCATCTTTCAAACAATAAGCGTGCATGCTGCATTTCAGTCGCAGTCAGTTGACCGATGATTTCCGGTCCACCATAGCCATACGGCGTGATGAGATCTGAATAAGGCGTATCAAAAATCCGGCGCTTTAAAAAGGGATAGAACAGTGTTCCTGCATCACCTTCATAACGGAATAGCACCGCTTGCTCAGACGGTCTAGCATTGAGCGTGACATATTGGTGACTGTAGAAGATATCAAGAGGCTGTTGCTGTACGTGTGTCGTCCAAGTTGCGGCATCTGTGATGAATTGACACCTTTCCATTCGTGCACCTCCAGTCAAAAAGAAGCAACGTTCATATGACCTTTCTTTTCAAGTTCTTGATTAGAAAGTACCCGTTTCTTTGCCGAAATATTCCATATTATTAAATGTTTATTTTATGATTTTGGAACGAATGACGTAACAAAAGACAGCGGTCATAATGTCCGCTGTCTTACAGATGATGTTCATGATGTGATTTTTGGAATGGCACGAAGGAAGACGACGCCCGCTAACAGAATCAATCCAATCAATGTCAAGAAGACCGCTGAAATACCGGATAAATCGTAGATCAACCCTCCAACGGTCGGACTGATCATTCGCCCCGCTGAAGCAGCAATATTGACGTACCCTTGGAATTCTCCTTCTTTTCCGATCGGCGCGAGTCTCGCTGCCATGGCAGGAACCGCTGGCCAGATGAACATCTCACCAATCGTCAGGATGATCATCGCGACGAGGAACATCTTGAATCCTCCTGCGAACGGAACGATCAGATAAGACAAGAGGAAGATTCCTGTACCGGTCATCAATTGTCGCTTTAAGTCATCTCCAAACCAACGAAGAATTGGTGTTAGTAAAGGTTGTGCAAAAACGATGAGCGCTCCGTTGATCGTCCAAAGAATCGAGTACTCAGAAATCGTGACACCAAGTGATTTCGTGTGTACGGCAAAGGTTCCTTGCCATTGCACATAAACGAACCAAAGTAAGGCATAACCAATCGAGACGAGCAACATCGTCCGTGCCGCACCGCGTGCAAGGGGTGTGCGTGTCGTTTCGATCTCGTCATGTGCCGCATGCATCCGCGCCGGTGCCTGAATCCAGGACAAACCGACGAACAAAATGATGGCAAAGGCGATGTAGAGGACAAGATTGGCGATGAAGATGTACTGAATCGAAAAGGCAGCGATTTGACCACTGACAGCTGTTCCGAGCGCTACACCTACGTTTTGTGCGACATAGATCGCATTAAAGGCACGGCGCCCGCCTTCCGGCCAGATGACACCCGTCATCGCGTAGATCGTCGGAAAAACCATCCCACCGACGAATCCAATCAATCCAAGCATCGCGACGTATCCGAGGTACGTCTGATGAAATAGCAACAAGCCGACGGAAGATAGGACAAGTCCGATGACACTGATGACGAGCGTCTTCTTGCCACCGAGACGGTCAAACGCTTTTCCACCTAAGTAGTTTCCGACGATTGCTAAGGCCGAGTTGACGAACAACGCCATCCCTGCTTTTGTCATCGACTCTCCTAAATATTCATGAATATATAATGTATTAAACGGCCATAAAAAAGAGGATCCCGTCGTATTGATGGCCATCGCAAGGACGAGGATCCAGACCGCTTTTGGTAATTTTGGCATACCTGTGGTCCTCCTATTTCATTCTCAACCTTGCCACTTTACGCAATCCGTCCCCTAGCTGTCAAGCCACTTCGCTTTTCGTCAACGAATCAAAAAATGATATAATGCAGAAAGAATCTTGCACATACTGAACCATTACTAGAAAAACAGACCATAGGAACAGGAGTCTATGCCATGTCACTTGCCCGTGTACTACCTTATACGAAACAATTACTCGAGTCCGTTATCGAGCCCGGAGACTGCGTCGTCGACATGACTGCCGGAAATGGACATGATACGCAGTTTTTAGCAGAACGCGTCGGTCCAGAAGGTCGAGTCCTTGCGTTCGACGTCCAGGCACAAGCCATCGAGGAATCGACTCGACGTATCGACGAAGCTGGAATGTTAGCACGCGTCGACCTTTATCATGAAAGCCACATCCATGTCGGTGCCCGTCTTTCGGACGAACAACGTCCTGTTCGTGCCGGTGTCTTCAATCTCGGCTACCTGCCTGGAAGCGACAAATCGATCACGACGACAGGTGAAGAGACGCTCGAAGCACTCGATGCCCTCCTCCCGGTCCTCGCTCCCGGCGGTCTTGTCGTCCTCGTCGTCTATCACGGTCACCTGGAAGGAAAACGGGAACGCGACGCTGTCCTCGATTACGTGACAGCCCTTGATCAGCAAAATTTTGCCGTTCTCCAGTATCGCTTCTTGAATCAACAAAATCATCCACCGTTCATCATCGCAATCGAGAAAAAAGTACGCTGATGATTGGACACAAAAAAGTGATGCCCTTTTTTAGAGGCATCACTTTTTTTATTTCATTCCTCAACAAGCTTAAAGAACAACATTAATTTTTCTGCAAACCGTGTGTTCAACCGTTCAAAACTAAAATGCGGAAAGCCGTGTAGACGTTGTAAGTAAATCTGATCGCCACCCATTTTCCGGCATACTTCAAGCGTCAACTTGACGTCTGCGAACTGATCGTCTGGTGCATAAAAACAAGCCAAGTTCACACGCGGCAGTTTTTTTCGTTCCTCGTCATGTACGACGATCTCTTCTTCGATTTCCCGGTACTGTGCATAGGTCAGTTCACCGATGCGAACGGTATCTTCCGTACTTTGACCAAACGGCAACGTACCGAGTGGCGCATCAGGTCGGAAACGATCAAATGCACTCGCGAAGACTTGTTTGACGCCTCCGAGTTGTTTCGAAGGGTGCCAATCAAACAACGGTGAAATGAACGACAGACTGGCGACCGGTAATTCATATTCTTGCAACAGGCGATTGACGACGAGTGCGCCCATGCTACAGGCGACAATATGAATCGGTAGCTTGCGTTTCCCGGCTTCACGTAATGCTTCTTTTAACAGTTGACCATGCTCTTCAAACGAGATACGACGTGGTGCGTCGACGAGTAACACTTCATATTCTCGTTCGAGTACCCGAATCAAGGCTTCACTCGGACGGGCACGCAGTTGTAACGGATAGACTAACACGATGATTCCTGTTGGTTGTTCAACCACAAACTCACCTCTTCACTTCATACTTCCTTTTCACGATACCTTATTTCAAACGCACACGAAACCGTCCCAAGACGGATTTCACGAGGCGACATGGCGAAGACGAATGACTGATTCTGCTTGACCAAAGACTTCTTCCGTCATCTCACTCAGTTCTTCAAAACCAAATGAAGTCAGGAATTGACGTGCTTTATAGTTACGTGCTTCCACGTAGACTTCGAGTGGGACGGCTCCTTGTCGTTCGAGTTCACGGATCAGCCGTCGTCCGATTCCGTTTTGCTGATATTTCGGCAAGACGTACAGACGAATGATCTCCCACGTTCCCTCAACGTCAACAGCATGAATGAAACCGACGATTTCCTCGTCGATGATTCCGACATAAAAATACTCTCCCCGTGCTTCTTCCGCCGTCCGGATCGCACGAACGACTTCTTCTTGCGGATACGCCTCCTGCACGAAATGCGCTTTCGAACGTTCGGAATAGATTTCTGCATACGTATCCAACCAAGATGTGACGGCAATGTCATGAATACGTCCTGCATCAGCTGGAATAGCTTCGCGTATTTCCATAATCGGAACCCCCCTTTGTATTCATACGAATCGACTCATGTACTTTTACCCTCTTCTAGAAAAAACATTCGTTTCCTGCAAAGTTCCACGGAAACAAAAAAGTCCGAAAACCCGCGTAGGGTTTTCGGACTTTTTGATTATACGAAACGTTTTGCTTGTTCTTCAAGAACTGCTGCTTTATCTGTTTGCTCCCATGGAAGCTCAACATCTGTACGACCGAAGTGACCGTATGCAGCTGTTTGACGATAAATCGGACGACGGAGATCAAGCATGTTGATGATTCCAGCCGGACGAAGATCGAAGTTTTCAGCAACCAATTCAACGAGTTGTGCTTCAGGAAGTTTTCCTGTACCGAATGTATCAACCGCGATTGATACCGGGTGCGCGACACCGATTGCGTATGCGAGTTGAACTTCTGCTTTGTCTGCAAGACCTGCAGCAACGAGGTTCTTCGCGACATAACGTGCTGCGTATGCAGCTGAACGGTCGACTTTTGTTGGATCTTTACCTGAGAATGCTCCACCGCCGTGGCGTGCGTATCCACCATACGTATCAACGATGATCTTACGACCAGTCAATCCAGCATCTCCTTGTGGTCCGCCGATGACGAAACGACCAGTTGGGTTGATGAAGAATTTCGTTGCTGCGTCGATGTATTCAGCCGGGATGACCGGTGTGATGACGTGTTCTTTCAAATCAGCTTGGATTTGCTCAAGCGTGACTTCTTCTGCGTGTTGTGTCGAGATGACGATCGTATCGACACGAACCGGCTCGTTGTTCTCGTTGTATTCGACCGTGACTTGTGTTTTTCCGTCCGGACGAAGGTAGTCGAGTTGACCGTTTTTACGCACTTCTGCCAAACGGCGTGCGAGACGGTGTGAAAGCGAGATTGGAAGTGGCATGAGTTCTGGTGTTTCTTTCGTTGCATAACCGAACATGAGACCTTGGTCTCCTGCACCGATTGCATCGATTTCTGCATCAGACATGCTACCTTCACGTGCTTCAAGTGCTTGGTCGACACCAAGAGCGATGTCTGCTGATTGCTCATCGATTGATGTCAATACAGCACATGTGTCCGCGTCGAAACCGTATTTCGCGCGTGTGTAGCCGATTTCACGAATTGTTTCACGAACGACTTTTGGAATGTCGACGTAAGTGGATGTCGTGATCTCACCTGCAACGAGAACGAGACCTGTTGTAACAGAAGTTTCTGCTGCAACACGTGCGTTTGGATCCGCTGCGAGGATTGCATCAAGAATTGAATCCGAAATTTGGTCACAGATTTTATCTGGATGACCTTCAGTGACTGACTCCGACGTGAATAGTCGGCGATTAAGGTTTGTCATGTATGACCCTCCCAAAAAAGAATTTGACGGTGTACTCATTTCCCCTAGTTGAGTGGGACGGTAAAATGAAAAAAACCTTTCCAAGTCCAAAAAATGGTCAGGGAAAGGTTGTGCGTTCTTCCTTTACCCTCTTATCGTTCGAAGTGTTTACTTCGCTTCAGGAGAGCACCTTTTCCCTCATTAATATGTGAATTAATGTAGGACGGTTGCCGGGTTTCTTCGGGCCTTGTTCCCTCCACCTGCTCAGAATAAGAGTATCCGTTACGAATTACATGATATAAAGTTGTACCTACTCTGTCAAGCAAGGTTTCAAATTCTAGTCGAAACTTTTTGAAAGAGATGTTAAACTGTTAATGCTGAAAGCGTTTCCAGATAAATAGAAATCAGCATCAGAAAATGATTGCTCTCTCTTTAGTATGTCATATATAATAAATGTGTCATACTAAATACAGTGAGCCAAAACCAACGTAGGGGAAAGGTGGGGTCAGGATGCCGATGACGGTCCTGAATATCGAAGAACTACTCAAGAAAGAGCATGTGTTCAAACAACTATCTGTTGCTGAACTAGTCGAACATGCGATTCGAAACGAAGAAGGTGTCCTTGCTGAGAACGGCGCATTATCTGTAGAAACGGGGAAATTTACAGGTCGTTCACCAAAAGATAAGTTCATCGTCCGTGATTCTTCCTGCGAGTCTCACATTGATTGGGGTCATGTCAACCAACCGATGGATGGAGACAAATTTGAACAATTGTTGCAAAAGGTTCTTCGTTACATGAACGAAGCCGATCAGCTCTATTACACAGAAGCTGCTGCTGGGGCAGATACGCACTTCACCCTTCCGGTCCGTGTGCTCACACAATATGCTTGGCATAACCTGTTTGCCAAACAACTCTTTTTACGCGAGTATCCTGAAGTGGCTGCCTTCGAACCGTTCACGGTCGTCTACGCGCCACATTTCAAAGCAGATCCTGCCGTTGACGGAACGAACTCCGAGACGTTCATCGCCATGTCATTCGAACACCGGATCGTCTTGATCGGTGGAACCGAATATGCGGGCGAAATCAAAAAATCCATCTTTTCCGTCATGAATTACCTCTTGCCACAAGAAAATGTCCTTTCGATGCACTGCTCGGCAAACGTCGGACACGAAGGCGACGTCGCCTTGTTCTTCGGTCTATCCGGTACTGGTAAGACCACCCTCTCAGCAGACGATAGCCGTCAATTGATCGGAGACGATGAGCATGGTTGGTCGCACGACGGTGTCTTCAACATCGAAGGTGGATGTTATGCAAAGACCGTTAACTTATCACGCGAAAAAGAACCGCAAATCTTTGACGCGATCCGTTTCGGAACCGTCCTTGAAAACGTCGTGCTCGACGAAGCCCGTCACCCTGATTACGATGACACATCGTTGACGGAAAATACGCGTGCTGCTTATCCGATCACAGCGATTGATAATATCGCTGTTCCTTCACGTGCTGGTCATCCGAAGACGATCGTCTTCTTGACGGCCGATGCGTACGGTGTTTTGCCTCCGATCAGTAAATTGACGAAAGAACAAGCGATGTATCACTTCCTATCAGGATATACATCAAAACTCGCCGGAACAGAACGCGGTGTCACGGAACCGGAAGCAACATTCTCAACATGCTTCGGTTCACCGTTCCTTCCACTGATGCCTGAAAAATATGCGACGATGCTCGGCGAATTGATTGATCGTCATGGTGTCACTGTTTATCTCGTCAACACAGGCTGGACAGGTGGTGCTTACGGAACAGGTAGTCGTATGAAGCTATCGTATACACGGACGATGGTCAATGCTGCCGTCAACGGCACACTCGCAACGATTCCAACAGAAGAACATCCGATTTTCGGACTTCATATGCCACTTGAAGTTCCAGGTGTTCCAAGCGAGTTACTCAATCCGGTACGCGTCTGGTCGAATCCGGACGAATACGACACACAAGCGCGGTCGCTTGCTGAGAAATTCCAACACAATTTCCTTCGCTTCGAAAGTGCGACGGATGCGATCAAGTCAGCTGGTCCACGCCTATAAAAAAAGAGCCTTCGGGCTCTTTTTTTATGTTTAGAAATCGGTACATCTCTTAAGAAAATCAATTCATGGTCAACAAAAAAAGAATGATGCGTCACACGCAACTCCTACAGGAAAAAGCGCATTTATGCGCTATCAGAGACAAACAAGACCCGCTTTCCTGCTGGAATGAAGCAGGAAAACTGGCTTGTGTCTCGCCTGAGGAAAGGGCGTGAAAAGACGAGTCATTCTTTTTTGAGTCAGCCCCTTCATTTTCACTCTAAAACAGAATCCGTTTTTTCTTGAAGATGTGTTTCTTTTTGTTTGAGCCATTCCTGACTTTCTGCTAGTAGCGCATAGGCCCGCGGAAGTGAGACATCTAAACGTTGACTGAGCAGTTCGAACTGATCGAAATCACCGCGATCTGCACTGATCGCAAGCACTAAACAATCCCGAAACGGATGATCTTTTCCTTGCAGAACGACCTTCAGAGAATCTTCAATTGGCAGTTGGTCGATGATGTCGTCGATATCCACAGATAACAGCGCATCTATGTGTGATAACAGACCGATCATATAAGCACTCTCCGGCTTTAACGTACACGTCTCTTTCGCAAATAACTCACAAAGTTTTGCGCAGTGCAAGGAAGACCGAAGTAACTCATTTGACCATTCGTAAGGACTAGCAAGCTTCATCTCACGCAAGACGATTAACGAAATCCAGCTTTTGAGTTGTGAGAAGCCAAGTAGTGAAATGGCTTGTCGAACAGAGCTGACTGTATTGCGTAATCCCATTCCCGGAGAATTGATCAATTGTAGTACTTGAATACTGATATAAGGATTTGCTTCAATCTCATCAATGACTTCATCGTATTTTTCATCCGTATCGAGCCATTTTAGCATCTTCAGCAATACCGGCAATTGAGGAGGGACAGCTTTTCCCTTCATCAACATTGGCTTAGCGTAAAAATAGCCTTGAAACCAGTCATATCCCATGTCAAGACAACGTGTATGATCCTCATGTGTCTCGACTCGTTCGGCAAGCATCTTAATATGGGGATAATTACGCCGGACAATATGCAAAATCGCACTTTGCTCGCGAGTGGGAATCGCTTCGATGTCGATTTTAATTAAATCAATTAGTGCGAATAATTCTGTTCCATGTTGACGAAGTAAATCGGTCACAAAATCATCGAGTGCTAGTGTAAAGCCTGCTTCTTTCCAACTGTGCAGCACAGATAACATCTCTGTATCGATATCGACAGTTTCTAAAATTTCGATGACGAACCGACTTGGATCTAAATAGTGAATCAGATCACTTTTCAAGAGATCCGCTGTAAAGTTGACGAAAAGTTTTTTTCCTTCAGCGACATGTTCCACACCCATATGAACGAGTGTATTCGTTAATACATCCATCGTCGCTAGATCACCATCAAATACATTCATTTGTTCGACGGAACGATACAGCAACTCAAATGCATCAACTGCTCCGATTCGGTCAACGATGGGTTGACGTGCTAGTAAGATATCCATCGTCCTCCATCCCCCTCTACATTACTCATATGGTTCTAATTATATCAAAATTTATTTTTTAGGAAGTTTATTGTTTTTTACAACGAATCAATATTCTTTTTTTCCCATTATGTATGTAAGTCCGATTCTTTAGATGACAAAAAAACCGATACGACATTCGTCGTACCGGTTACATCATCGATTATAGATACCAGTCTCAAACCAATTCAACACATTCCGCGTCACACGCAACTTCTCATGAATCGGAAATTGATGCGCGTGGGCGTAGGTCTGAAGCATCGTTTTTTCGGAATGACGCGCGGCATAAGCGGTTGCGTGTCGTAAGCGAACGTTTTCATCGTATGCACCGTGAATCAACAATACTTCACCTTGAGGTGCGACATGGAGCGGCGAGCGAACCGCGTATGCATCAGGAACCGTGTCAGGTGTACCTCCCGTGTATCGTCGCAGCATCTTCTGCATCGTCTTCTGTTCGTCATACGTCCATGTCAACTCCGTCACCCCTGCCCAGGACACCGTTCGAGCGACTGGACGGTGATGCGCGAGTAGCAACGCCATCTGTCCACCACGTGAAAATCCGAATGCGTGAACATGCGAGACACGTTGCTGCAACCAGTCAAAGGCACTGCATGCGTCTTCGATATCGTGATGTCCGAAGTCTTCTTTTCCCGTACCGCCTAGATTCCCGCGATAGAAGGGGGCCATGACAAAAAAGCCAGCCTGTGCGAACGCGAGCAGTCGTGTCGGTCGGACCATTCCGATCGAACGCGTTCCACCACGCAAGTAGAGAATTCCCTGACCGTTTGCAACTTGTGGGAGTACGATATAGGCACCGACCCGTTCCCCATCCGCTGTAGTATAGAACATCCGAAACGTCCGAAACGGACCTTGGCGCGGAAGTTCAAACCAATCGGCGTTCGCTAAGTACACGGAGCGTCTCCGGAAGGACACGGTCCTTCATCATGAAGCTGTATTGTCGGTTCGTATCGAGACGATCGGGGAGTTCCTCGAATAGAAAAGCACCATCTGTTTCATCCACGGCAAGATGAGACGACAATGATCCGATTTGCGCGAAATAGATGTTTTTGATGATCGTATCGCCTTTTCCGGCAACACGATATTGTCCGACATATGAGAGTGAATCGATTTTCCCACCCGTCTCTTCCATCACTTCACGACGTGCGGCTTCTTCTGCCGTTTCACCCGGTTCAACCTTTCCACCAGGAAATTCGTAACCACGCTGCTTATGATGGGTCAGCAACCATTTTCCTTCGTACACGGCAATGACCCACACGTGCAAAGGACGATCCGAGAACGGATGGTCATCAAAACTTAACTCCACTTGATTTTGATAATAATCCAAGAATGTAATCACGTACGTGCACCTCATTTCTTCTTCTAACTTCACTTTACCTGTTTCACGGGTATTCTAAAAGTGAAAACGCTAGGATTACCTGTAAATCTGGAAAATGATAGCCTACTATCATCCGGTAAAGACAAAAAAACAGCCGATGTTCCACTAAGGAACAATCGACTGTCGTTTTACATTACTTCAAACGTGCTTCGAGTTCTGCTTTTTCTGCTTCGAATCCTGGTTTCCCAAGAAGAGCGAACATGTTTTTCTTGTACGCTTCGACGCCTGGCTGATCGAATGGGTTCACTCCGAGGAGGTAACCACTCATCGCACAAGCTTTTTCGAAGAAGTAGAACAGGAATCCGAGGTGATACGGTGTCATCTCTGGAAGTTCGACTGTCAAGTTCGGTACTTGTCCGTCCGTGTGTGCAAGCAACGTACCTTCTGCCGCCTTATCGTTGACGAATTGAATTGACTTACCTGCAAGGAAGTTCAATCCATCGAGATCCTGAGCATCTTCTTCAACAGTCAACGCATGACGCGCTTGACCGACTTTGATGACTGTCTCGAACAGGTCACGACGACCTTCTTGGACGTATTGTCCCATCGAGTGGAGATCCGTCGAGAAGTCGACTGCTGCTGGGAAGATTCCTTTGAAGTCTTTTCCTTCTGACTCGCCGTATAATTGTTTCCACCACTCCGATACATAATGAAGTGCTGGTTCGTAGTTGACGAGAAGCTCGATCGTCTTCCCTTTCGCATAGAGCGCATTTCGTACGACCGCGTATTGATACGCTTCGTTGTCAGCTAGGTTTTCGCTCGCATAGCGCTCTTGCGCGTCACGGGCACCTTGCATCAACTCTTCAATTGAAATACCAGCTGCTGCGATTGGTAATAGACCAACCGGTGTCAAAACAGAGAAACGACCGCCGACATCGTCCGGAATGACGAATGTTTCATATCCTTCAGAGTCTGCGAGTGTTTTTAATGCACCACGCGCTTTATCCGTCGTTGCATAAATCCGGTGTTTTGCTTCTGCTTTACCGTATTTCTCTTCCATGAACGATTTCAAGAGACGGAACGAAATTGCTGGTTCTGTCGTCGTACCCGATTTCGAGATGATGTTGACCGATACATCTTTTCCTTCGAGGACTTCGAATAAATCGTGCAGATACGTCGATGAGATATTATGTCCTGCATAGATGATTTGTGGTGCTTTGCGATCTTCTTTTGATAACAAGTTATGGAATGAGTGTCCGAGCATCTCGATCGCAGCACGCGCTCCGAGATATGAACCGCCGATTCCGACGACTAACAACACATCAGAATCCGACTTGATTTTTTCTGCAGACGCTTGAATGCGTGCAAACTCCGCTTGATCGTAGTTCGTCGGAAGATCCACCCATCCTAAGAAATCACTTCCTGCGCCTGTTCCTGCATGAATCGCATGGTGAAGCGTCTTTACCGTTTCCGCCATATGATCTACTTCATGTTGACCTACGAATTGTAGGGCTTTCGAATAATCAAAACGTACTGTTGACATGCCATCGTCCTCCTTATTCATTCGCAACGAAATGCGACCTTCCTTTTCATTAAAACGCAAGAAGGAAGGTCGTTCAAGTCTTTTGTGAAATGAGTAGCAAATGTTACAGATTGTTATAGGGCAGCTGTCACGATTTGACGAACATCTTCGTTTCCGAGTGATTTGAAGTTTCCGAAGTCGCCGCGTGTCATTGCTGACTTGACGATTGCGTCAACTGTATCTTCTTTGATGTCATAATCAGCGAGACGATTCGGTGCACCGAGTGATGTCCAGAAAGCACTGATTGCATCGATTGTAGCGTGTGCCGCTTCCATCTCTGATTTACCTTCCGTATCAACGTTAAAGACGTTCTCACCGAGTGTCACGAAGCGATGTGCATTTGATTCGTCAAGCACGTGGCGCATCCAGTTCGGGAAGAGGATCGCAAGTCCACCTGCGTGCGGGATATCGTGAACAGCTGAGACCGCATGTTCGATGTTATGTGATGCCCAGTCTCCACGTGCGCCCATTTGAAGGACACCGTTGAGTGCCATCGTACCAGCGAAGAGAATCGTGCCACGAAGTTCAACGTTCTCGAGATCGTTGACGAGTTTTGGTGCTGCTTCGACGACTGCTTTCATGACACCTTCTGTCATCCGTTCTTGGACCGGTGCATGCGCAGGGTGGAAGTATTGCTCGAGGCAGTGGCTCATCATATCGACGATACCGTAGATTGTTTGATCTTTTGGCACACTGACTGTGTACTTCGGATCAAGGATCGAGAATGTTGGGAACGTAAGCGGGCTACCCCAACCGTATTTCTCTTGTGTCTTCCAGTTCGTGATGACGGATCCAGCGTTCATCTCAGAACCTGTTGCTGCAAGCGTCAAGACTGTTCCGAATGGGATGACTGTTTCTGGTGTTGCTTTGCCGATGACGAGATCCCATGCTTCGCCTTCATAAGGAATACCAGCAGCAATCAATTTCGTGCAGTCGATGACAGAACCGCCACCGAGTGCAAGCAATGCATCAACGCCTGCTTCACGTGCGATTTTGATACCGCGCTCTGCTGTCTCGATGCGTGGGTTCGGTTCGACACCGTCGCATTCGACGTACTCGATTCCTGCAGCATTGAGTTCACGTGTGACATCATCATAGACACCGTTCCGTTTAATACTGCCGCCACCGAAGACGAGCATGACTTTCTTTGCACCGAGTGCTTCGAGTTGTGGTTTCAGTTGGCTGACTTGTCCGTCACCAAAAATAAGTTTCGTTGGATTGCGATATTCAAAGTTTTCCATCTGTGTTGCCTCCTCAATAAGTAATGAACACCTTACATTATCCACACATTCCCCTTTCGCATCTAATTTAATGCTTATTCTGTGTAAAAATCGCATAAAAAAAAGAGAACCGACCGATGTCGATTCTCTCATGTGGCTTATTTTTGGAAGTTTGATTTTTCAATCCATTCTTCCAATTTACCTTTAAGAACGTTGAATCCAGGTGCTTCTTCTTGTTTGAAAGCAGGACCTGCATCGCGACGTCCAGCGTTTTTGCGTGGACCTTTCGCGCGTGCTTCACGTTTTGGAGCTTCCTGAGTTGCTTTGATCGAAAGCTTCATTTTTTTGTTAGCTTCGTCGATGTCGAGAACTTTAACAGTTACTTCATCGCCAACTTTTACGTAATCGTTGATGTCTTTTACGTAATCGTGTGAGATTTCTGAGATGTGGACGAGACCTTGTGTTTGCTCGTCAAGTGCTACGAAAGCACCGAAGTTTTGAATACCAGTTACTTTACCAGTAACGATTTGGTCTTTTTCAAAGTTTGCCATAATGTATACACTCCCTAACTAAATTCATCAACTTATAATAACACACTTTTCTTGTATCGTAAAAAATATTTTTGGAATTTGTTTATTTTTTATTTCACAAGGGAACATTTTAATAGCAAGACTTCAAGTATTCCCCCTGATTCTGCCGAACTTTCCGAGTTCGGCCCTTTTTTTGTTCTTTTGCTCAATTGACCTAAGTGACAAAGAAAAGTAATGCTTGAAACGAGAAAGACGAAAGACAGATAAGACTATCAAAAAAACGGACAGTCTCGGTCTGCTCACTTTCCGCGGACAAGCCCTCATGCCGCTTCAGATGCGTCGCATCTTCCAGGGTCATGATGACTTGTTTTTCCGCAGGAGTCGAGCAGAACCTCACCTGTCCTAGCGTAAAGGAAATATAGAGTAGAAGCAATCATCAATTGATTTATTTATTACTTACAGATCGTCAAATCCATTTGCATCGGTTACTTTCGCGTACGAACGTGATTTTTGTTCGAAGAAGTCCGATTTCGTCGCGTTCATCGAATCATCTGAATACGCACGAATCCATGGCATGACGTCTTCGTCGTGCCCTTCATAGAGATCCGACAAACCGATGACGCGAAGGCGTTTGTTCGCGAGATATTTAACGTAATCACGCATCTCACTGACGTCAAGTCCGTCTAGATCACGTAAGACGTATTCGCTCCACTCGATTTCAAGATCAACGGCACGCTTGAACGTGTCATAGACGAATTGTGTGAATGAGCCATCGGCATCAATTTCCGGATGCTCCGACAAGACAGCACGTAACAATTGGCTGATGAAGTACGAATGTTGCAGTTCATCACGTTGAATATAACTGATCATCGTCGATGTTCCGACCATCTTTTGGTGACGCGCTAAGTTATAGAAGAAGGCAAAGCCTGAATAGAAGTTGATTCCTTCAAGAACGATCGAAGCAACGAGCGATTTCGCGAAGTTCTCTGGAGTCCGGTCATTTTGGAAATCTTCGTATAAATCAAGAATGAATGCATTACGCTTCATGACCATGTCATCGTCTTTCGCGATATCAAAAATCCGGTTTTGTTCAGCCAATGGAACTAAGCTGGATAAGACGTAGCTGTACGATTGATTATGCACGACTTCCTGTTGCGCGATGATTGCGAGAATCGCATGAACGGACGAATCCGACGTGAACATTGCCGATTCCAAGATATAACGTGTCTGAACCGAGTCAAGGATCGAGAGTAGCCCAATGATTCGTTTGAATGCATCCTGTTCCCGTTCGCTTAATTGATTCCACTGCTGCATGTCCTTCGACATCGATATCTCATCTGGGATCCAGAAGTTCGATAGCAGTTGTTTGTAAATCGAATAAAACTGTGGATACGCAATGTCGTTCCAGTTGACGATGGCACTTGTTTCGCCACCGATGATCGCCGTCGCGCGATTTGGATGACGTGCATCAAGCAGTTTGATTTTTTGTAGCTGTTCCATGTGCTTCGACTCCTTCTTGCTGTAATTGAAGAATGGTCCGTTTCGTCCATTCCTTGACGAGATGTGGGCGATTGCGTGGTGACTGTTCGATTTTCAACAGTTCTCCGGCAAGCGGCACACCGAATTTCGAGAGATGATAGGCCATCTCATCAACGGCGCGACAATATTTGACGAACATCTTGTCCCCTGTTCCAAAAACAGCTGCCTGCGGAATCGCATGCGAACTCTCCTTTAGAACGGTTCTGAGACAATCGCGCATATCGTCGGGTAGTTGCCCATCTCCCCACGTATACGAACCAAAATAGACGATATCATAAGGCATTAACTGATACGTCGTCACTTCATCCGCAAACAACATCGTCGGCTCGATTCCCATCTCAGAACACGTCTTCGCGACGAGTTCTGCCACCTCCTCCGTGTTTCCACTCAATGACGCATATACGATTGCTGCCTTCATGATATCGTCCTCCTTATCTTATGATGAACACGATTCACATTCGTCGATTTCAACCGTCGTCGAACGCGTGTAGTAGATCGTCTTCATCCCGAGTTGCCACGCTTCCATGTGCATCTCGAGTAATTCTTTCGCCTTGACGTTATTTTTCACGTACAGATTGAAACTGATCGCTTGGTCGATGTGACGCTGACGCGAAGCATTTTGACGGATGCTCCATAACTGGTCGATTTCAAACGCTGATTTATAGAACCAGTTCGTTTCCGGCGTTAAATCTGGAACGGTGACTGGAATCTTATAGTTTTTCTTCTCTTCCGAGTAGACTTTTTTGTAGATTGGATCAATCGATGCCGTACTACCCGCAATGATTGCCGTCGATGAGTTCGGTGCGACTGCCATCAAGTATGCGTTACGCATTCCGTACGCCGTGATGTCGGCTTGGAGACGATCCCAATCGAGTTCATCCGTCGTTTTGTAGTGGCGACGTTTGATGTACTCTCCTGTTTGCCATTCTGAACCTTCGAAGAGACGGTACGCGCCTTTCTCTTTCGCAAGTTGCATCGACGCATCGATCGTCAAGTAAGCAATCTTCTCGTAGAGACGGTCTGCGTATTGTACCGCTTCGACCGATTCCCAACGGATGCCTTCGAGCGCGAGCAGATGGTGCCAACCGAACGTCCCAAGACCAACGGCACGGTATTTTTGATTCGTCAATTGTGCTTGCGGGACATCGATCGTATTCAAGTCGATGACGTTATCAAGCATCCGCATTTGAATCGGAATCAATCGCTCTAGGACGTCAGAACGAACTGCACGTGCAAGTGCGATCGATGACAAGTTACAGACGACGAAATCCCCTGGTGTCTTCGTGACGATGATCTTACCGTCTTCCGTGTATTCTTCCGTCACGGTCGTCGGGCTCATGTTCTGCATGATTTCTGAGCACAGGTTTGACGAGTAGATCATGCCTGCATGTTTATTCGGATTCGCACGGTTAACGGCGTCACGGAAGAACATGTATGGCGTCCCTGTCTCAAGTTGCGAACGCATGTAGCGTTTGACGAGATCAATTGCCGGAACTGTTTTTTTGCTGAGGCGTGGCTCGTTGACACATGCTTCGTATCGTTCCGTGAAGCTGCCACCTTGTTCCGTCTCATCGAAGTAATCCTCGAGGCTAAAGCCCATGACTGTCCGAATTTCGTGTGGGTCAAATAAATGCCAGTCTTCTCGTGCTTCGACGGCACGCATGAAACGGTCCGGTAAGTTGACGCCTGTGAACAAGTCGTGTGTCCGAAGTCTCTCATCCCCGTTGTTGAGCTTCGCGTCCAGGAACTCGAGAATGTCCTTATGCCAGATGTCGAGATACACCGCGATAGATCCTTGGCGCATACCGAGCTGGTCGACGCTGACTGCCGTGTTGTTCAATTGTTTCATCCACGGGATGACACCGCTTGAGACGCCTTTGAAGCCTTTGATGTCTGATCCGCGTGAGCGAATCTTACCCATGTAGACGCCGATTCCGCCGCCACCTTTAGAAAGTGTCGCCACGTCCGTGTTCGAGTCGTAGATGCCACGTAGCGAATCATCGACTGTATCGATGAAACATGAAGAAAGTTGACCGTAAGACTTACCAGCGTTCGAAAGCGTCGGAGTCGCAACTGTCATGTAGAGATTCGACAATGCCCAGTAAGACTCTTTGACGAGTTCTAAACGACGTTCTTTCGGTTCGTTCTGCATCAGTGTCATCGCGATGACCATGAATCGTTCTTGTGGTAGCTCGTACAAGTTTTTGACGTGATCACGTGCGAGGTACCGGTCTGCCAGTGTTCGAAGACCAATGTATGTGAACAAGTGGTCGCGGGATGGATCGATCGTTGCCGACAGTTCGTTGATGTCTTCCTTCGAATACGCATCTAGTAAATGTTTCGTGAAGATGCCGATTTCTGTCAGTTTTTCAATCAGCGTATACAGCGAACCATACCGTTCTTCTGCTGCATATCCGCGATTTTCACCTGCTTCAAGGTATAACCGATTTAAGTAAGTCGCTGTCGCTACGAATGTCCAGTTCGGCTCTTCTGCCTTTAACATATCGAGTGCGTGCATCGTTAACAGTTCATAGACTTGATCGGCTTGTAGGGATTTTCCTTCAAGCGCTCGGATGGCACGTTCAGTATAGCGGTCGATATCAAGTTCCGGATACGTTTCCGTCGCCTGTCGAATCACGACATATACGTCTTCTATTGTCATTGCACCCTTAAAGATGCGTGCTGTATTCAGTGGAGATGCCACTATGAACCACTCCCATTCTCTATCGTTAAACAGGTTCGCATTACACAATGAAATACGCTAAACTAAAAAAAGACGTCCTACATATAGAAAGGACTCTACAAGTATCACTCTATATATAGACGTTTTAGCCGTTTTTAAACCTGTTAATGTACAAGATATAGGTTATCACTGAAATTCAAAAAAATAACCCCTTGCTTTGAAATTCAGGTCAAACAATTTGAAAAAGGCATCATGACGCCTTTTGAGATATATTGAGATAGCGAGTAAAATGCATTATAAGGTCAAGTGAACCGTTAAAATAAAGATGGTCCATTTCTCCTACTAGAAGAAAAATATTCTCTTCGAATTTTCTGATATACTGAACGTATCGATCTTCCGTCTATCAGGAAGAAGGATTCAATCCATCTATCACGAAAAGACGGCATATACGTATGTACGTTGAAAGGAGCTTACCTCATGCAAGTCGATTACACACCAAATCCGAATTCCGTCAAAATCACGCTCGAAGAACAGCGCTTCGGTGCTAAAAGTACGAGTGTCAAAAAAGAAGATACACCTGAAGATGCGTTGCTCGCATCATTGATCGCCCTCGATGGCATCGACAATCTATTCGCTTACGGCGACTTCGTGACGGTTACGAAAGAACCAGAAGCAGAATGGAACGAACTGCTACCACGCATTGAAGCAAACATGTAAAAAACAAGAAGACACCTGTTCCTGGACAGGTGTCTTTGTTCAAGGAGCGATCACTGATGCCAACCGTATCCATCATCATTCCGACGTATAATCGTCCTCGTGAATTAGCAGAAGCGCTAGAAGCGTTGACGCGTCAACACTATCAAGACTTCGAAGTCATCGTCTTAAACAATAATGGAGACGATGTCTCAGCAGTGACGACTGCGTATCAGGACCGTCTTCAACTAACCTATGTCGAGTTACCTGAAAACCATCATGTTCGTGCTCGAAATCATGGTGTCACGCTCGCTTCCGGTCGGTATATCTTACTTCATGACGATGACGACCTCTTATTACCGAGTCACCTCGAAGAAGCGGTCGGCGATCTCGAAGCTGGTGCCGACCTCACCTATACGGACGCGGAACTCTTTACGTATCGATGGGAAGAGGATCACCGGATTGCAATCGATTCTGAGCCATTCGCGTATCCGTACGATCCGGAGACGATTCGAGAAGACTCGACGTATATTCCGTCCGGGTCACTCTACCGTAAATCGCTCCACGATCAACTCGGTCCATTTGATGAGGACGTCTTCAACTACTGGGACTGGGATTGGATCTTACGCGTCGGCAAGGAACATTTAATACTGCACCCGGCGCGCGCGACCGTCTTATATGCTTTCAATCCGTCGGGTAATCATGAATCCGCGCGTCAGGATGCAGCGCGACGCGTCTTTTTTGAACGCCTCGTTGAAAAACACCAACTTCCGACAAATGAAATGAAGAACTTCCATATCGTCCAGGCTGAGCGACGCGCACGATTGCGCCAGACCCGCCGTACCTTCAATGGTCAATTGACAGAAAGTGAGTGATCCCATGTACACCGAAAAACAACTCGAATTATTAGCATTATTAACACAAAATGGTCCTATGGACGTGGACTTGCTTGCGCAAATGCTCGACTGGGAAGCGTCAGAAGTAGCAGCTTCCATCGAGACATTCAAACGCGACGGTGTCCTACTCGGTTACACCGCTGTCATCGACTGGCAAAAGATTCATGCCCATCATGGCGTGACAGCTTTCATCGATGTCAAAGTCACACCGAAACGTGGACGCGGTTTTGACGAGGTAGCGGAGCGCATCCATCGTTTCCCGGAAGTGACGTCCCTTTATCTGATGTCGGGCGCATATGACTTACAAGTCGTACTTGATGGCAAATCGCTACAAGAAGTCTCTCAATTCGTTTCGGAAAAATTATCGACGCTCGACTCCGTCATCTCGACGACGACCCATTTCCGCTTGAAGACCTACAAGCACGATGGTGTTCTCTTCAGTCAGGATGATGACGACAAACGATTGAAGGTGTCTCCATGAAGTCTCTATCTGAACGTGTCGAACAGCTAGCCCCATCTGGCATCCGTCGTTTCTTTGATTTAGCAGGATCGATGGAAGACGTCATCTCCCTTGGTGTCGGCGAACCTGATTTCGTCACGCCATGGAATGTTCGCGAAGCGAGCTTCGCAGCACTCGAGCAAGGTTATACAGCGTATAGTGCCAACGCCGGTTTACTCGAGTTACGCCAGGAAATCGCACTTTACATGCAAGAAAAGTTCGCCATCTCCTATTCGACGACGGAAGAAATCATCGTTACGACTGGAGCATCAGAGGGACTCGATCTTGCCTTTCGTAGTTTGATCAATCCAGGAGATGAAGTCATCGTCGTTGAACCGGCGTTCGTTTCGTATGCTCCCTTGATCGAACTCGCTGGAGGCATTCCTGTCGCCGCTGCGTGTCATGCAGAAGACGGTTTTGCGATTCAACCGGAAACGATCGAACAATTGCTGACAGATAAGACGAAAGCGATCATTTTCTGTTTCCCATCGAATCCGACAGGCTCGACGATGTCGCGCGATCAATTAGCGGACCTAGCGTTACTCGTCCAAAAGCATGATCTATATGTCATCAGTGACGAGATCTATGCCGAACTATCCTACGAAACGGAAGCGATCTGCTTCGCGACCCTTCCCGGAATGCGGGAGCGGACGATCATCATCAACGGCTTCTCGAAAGCCTTCGCGATGACAGGCTGGCGGCTTGGCTTCACTTGTGCCCCACCTGCGATCACGCAATCGATGCTGAAGGTCCATCAATACGGGATGATGTGTGCCCCGACACTCGTTCAATTCGCAGGCATTGAAGCACTGCGTTCTCGTCATAAAACGGTCCCTGACATGGTGACGAGTTATCGTCAACGCCGGAACTACTTCGTTAAGGCGTTAAACGATGCGGGTCTCCCAACACACTTACCAGGTGGCGCCTTCTATGCCTTTCCGTACATCGGTCATACCGGACTAACGAGCGAGCAGTTCGCTGAGCAATTGTTACTCGCTGAGCGCGTCGCCGTCGTTCCAGGATCTGTCTTCGGAGCAAGCGGTGAAGGTTATGTCCGGGCAAGTTATGCAAGTTCGATTGAACAACTCCAAGAAGCGATCGCTCGCATTCAGCGCTTCATGAAAAAATGGCAGACTCAAGATGAGGCAGCATCGTCTCATTCACATTAAAAAATGATCCGCCTTGCTCAAAGGAGCAGGCGGATCATTTTTTAGTCTACATAGAGAACGAGAAACATCCGATGGTCGTCTTCCGCATGATACGGCGAGATCGGACCGAGTTGTGGCGCAAAGACTTCTAAGCGATACGGTGAATCCTTGAAGTCAAGCGGTGTCCGCTCTTTGATCAAGCGTCCCATTTCGTCCGCTAGTTCTTTCACTTCAACCAAACTACGCGAGCGTTGCATCGGTGCTTCGAAGACGAATGCCTCGATCCCCTCAATCGTCGCACATCGGAGGAAACGCCGGAGCGACGGTAATGCTGTTTCCATGTTATCCTCGATCGTTTGGTTCTCCTCGTATACAGGGGCTCCCCAGAGGCGTGCCTCGCTTCCTGTCGCACTTCGGAAATGATCAATCGTCTCTTCCGTGATGGGATCACGCGTCAACGCGAAGCGTGTTTTATCCCGCTTCAGATTCTTTTCATTCGTCCGGTCGATTTCTGTCAGTAAATCAAGTTGAAGTGGTCGTGCTAACCGAAACAGTTCGCGTTGCAGACGTGCTAAGGAATGACCAATCGGAACAATCGTGTCTTTCGCTTTCGGTGGTTTGTCCCCTTCATAACCGTTCATGACACGTGCGATTTGTCCGGCCTCATGCACGAGTCGATAAAACGAACCGTCCTGATCATCATTTACTGTACCGAGCGTCTCATGCTGTGCTGCAAGATCCGTCACGTATTGGTTCGCAAGACAGGTCGAGATCATCAAGACGTCGACAAGTTCAAAGCGAAGGGCTTCTAAATCATTTTGTTCTAGTGCTTCTCCGACTTCTCCGACTTCTTCCGTCAGGCGCGCGAGACCAGATAGCGGTCGAAAATAACCACCGAGTGAGCGAATCGTCGCATCAACCTTTTGTTGCAGTGTCTTCATCTGTTCCATCTGTCTGACCCTCCACGATTGCCTGGCGTACGTGCATTTCTGTCTCCTGTTTAACGCGTTGCGCAAACGCCTGGTTTTTCTTCCATTCTCGGATTCCGACAGATGTCGCAGCAATCAATGCAGCAATTAGTCCAATTTCTCTTTTACGCATCGAGATCTCCTCCTTTTGAATGACTCGTAACCTATCTAAACATGATATGATGATATCAATTAATTCTACATAATCCAGTAAGAGGTGTTGCTTGTGTCGACTGAACGTCTTTGGCAAATGGCCCGGTTCCTGACGGTGATCTTCGCCTTCTCAGTTGGTGGATGGTTACTCATCCGCCTCTCGTCCATTTTGTATCCGTTTGTCTTTGCGTTTCTGCTTGCCCTTTTGAGTCGACCACTCGTCGATTTTTTCCAAAAGCGGTTACGAATCACTCGCGGATGGGGTGCGTTGTTGTCCATCATTTTGATCAGTGGCTTATTAGTTGGTTCGCTCGCCTTGATCATCATGCAGTTGATTCGCGGTCTTGTATTTGTCGCCAACCAATTACCGGCGCAAATCCAAGAGTTGAGCCTGTATTTTCAAAAGCTGTACAATGAAAAACTGGCACCCATCTGGAACGATGCTTCCGAAGCCTTACGCTCACTGGAGCCATCGCAACAAAATACGGTTCAAAACAGTATCCAATCTCTCGGTAGTTCACTTGCGAGTGCGATTGGCGAAGGATCAAAAAGTATCGCCATGATGCTACAGACGGTCCTTGCGACATTGCCATCGATTGCATTGATTTTCGTCATTGTCTTACTTGCTTGGTTTTTCATCGCAAAAGATTGGCACCAGTACGAGATGCGATTGAAGCGCTATGAGATGCTTCCTTGGTTCGCTCGTTTCGAGTCGGTCTTCCTGAGCTTACGATCTGCCTTATTCGGCTATCTCAAAGCGCAGCTCACGTTGATCACGATCACGTTCTTCATCGTCTTGATCGGTTTGTTCATCATTGGTGTCGAGCATCCGTTCGCAGTTGCTTTTATCGCTGCCTTTTTTGATATCTTGCCGTATCTTGGCACCGGTTCCGTCTTCCTGCCTTGGATTGCCTATTCGATCATCACGGGTGATACAACACTTGCGATTGGACTCGGGATTCTATACGCTCTCGTCATTCTGCAGCGTAACATCATGGAACCGAAAATCGTCGGCGATAATATCGGGATTCAACCAATCACGGCGTTGATTGCGCTGTTCGTCGGGATCAAATTCTTTGGTGTCTTCGGACTGATTCTCGGACCATTGATCGCTGTCATCTTAAAAGCACTCTACAACGCCCAGATTTTTCATTATATCTGGGACTTCGTCAAAGGATCACCCACACCATTTCGGTGAGGGTGATTTTTTTGGTACAGCTGCATATAACGGATACCCTTCCGGATCCATCGGTTGAGTTGCCGGCAGATAATCGCACGGAAAACGGGCGCCGGTCGCAAGCAGACAAGCGTCCAGCCAATCATCGATCGCAACATGCGACTGACGTTGTTCCCATAGCGGTGGACAATCAAAGCGTTCGAGCAATTCGATCCGTTCCGCAATGCCTTCGGTCGTTTTCTTTGAAAAGCGTGCCGGATGACCGGCGAGTCGCGCGAAACAGACTTCCGGATGGGCTTCAATCATCTCCGTTCGATATA
The DNA here is from genome assembly GCF_018618985.1 of Exiguobacterium sp. s78. Lineage (NCBI taxonomy): Bacteria > Bacillati > Bacillota > Bacilli > Caryophanales > Exiguobacterium > Exiguobacterium sp. s78. The sequence continues at coordinate 496,410 of NZ_JACSNB010000001.1, read as the reverse complement.
CGTTGCGGACTTCTCGGATTTTCGGTAATAGGTACCACGCTTGTTTTGAAAGCCCGATCCCCGCATGTTGTTTGGCTAAATCATTTGCTTCCATATAGGTAGAAGCTGTCAACGCACTACGAAACGGTGCATTAAAGACACTGCTCGTCCGCCCAGGTCGTAGCTCCAGTCGCAACAGTTGATCCGTTTCCCGTCGTCCTTCCATCAAGCCGATCGGCATATCGATCCAGATCCGGTCAGCTAGCGGAATCTGAGTAAGCGTCGGTTCGACGAATCCCGTATAACGACCATTTTCGTACATAACGACGACCCACCCCGCCTTTGCCGCATCAATCCCGATGACGTGCATTCGTCTTCTCCCGGAAAGAACGCAGTAGTGATAAGACGGTGAAGATACCGATGAACGTCGCGAGACCGAGCGATAGACGGTCGCGCGCATCCATATACCAGACGACGGCAAGAATCGTCAACAAGACGCCGAGTAGATTCCAACGTCTCATTTTTCTTGCTCGACGAACCGGTACAGACTACGGACCATGACGCCCGTTGCTCCTTTTGGACCAATCTCAGACGCTTGATTCTGTTCCGATGTTCCCGCGATATCGAGGTGTAGCCAAGGTGTGTCACCAACGAATTCGCCGACGAACGCACCACCGAAGATCATGTGTCCCATGCGTCCCGGTGAGTTGTTCAAGTCTGCGACTTCCGAACGGCGGACTTGTTTGATGAAGGCATCAACATACGGCATCTGCCAAACCATCTCATTCGTCTCTTTCGTCACCTGTTCAAAGCGTTCGTAAAGTGACGTATCGTTCGTCAACGCACCTGTGATTTCTGTTCCAAGCGCAACAAGGACACCGCCTGTCAGTGTCGCGAGATCAATGATCGCTTTTGGCTGATACTCTTTGACGTACGTGACCGCATCTGCAAGAACAAGTCGTCCTTCCGCATCCGTGTTCAAGACTTCAATCGTTTTTCCCGCCATCGATGTGATGACGTCGTCTGGCTTGAAGGCATCCCCGGAAATCATGTTGTCGGTTGCTGGAATGACACCGATGACGTGAACATCTGGCTTCAGTTGACCGAGTGCTTCGAATAGCCCGAGAACCGCTGCTGCTCCACCCATGTCGCCTTTCATTCCGACGATACCGTCTTTTGGTTTGATGGAATAACCACCTGTATCGAATGTGACGCCCTTCCCGACGACCGCGATTGGTGCTTCTGCTGAACCTTTATATTCAAGGACGATCAATTTCGGTGGAATGACGGATCCTTGGTTGACGGCAAGCAAGGCGCCCATCCCGAGTGCTTCCATCTCTTCCTTATCGATGATCCGGAGATCATGCCCATGACGCTCCGCGATGAAGCGTGCTTCATCCGCAAGCGCTGGCGCCGTCAAAAGATTCCCAGGCATCGTTACGAGACGACGCGCTAAGTTCGTCGCTTCAGCCAAGACCGTTCCGCGGCGTACGGCTTCTTCCTCTACAGGTAAGACCGTCAGTTGTAACGTATATGCTTTCGAAGGCGACGTCTTATAATGTTTGACCTCATATGTAGCGAGGGTGAATGTCTCGGCAATCAGTTCGACCGGTTGCCCTGGGAATGTTGTTGCGTCAACTGTGACATGTTCTAAGCGACGTGCTTGGACATGTTGTGCCGCTTTCCCGAGCAAGCGACGTAAATCGTCTTGCGCGAGCTGATCAACTTTCCCGAGTCCAACGAACAGTACACGTGCGACGTCGCCCGCTAACGTTGGCAATAGACGCAGTTCTCCTCGTTTCGTTGAGATATCGCCTTGACGAACCCACTCTTCTAGTTTGTCACCATACAGTGCTTGTAACCGTTCATCGAGCGGTTGATTTCCAGAAATCCCGACAACGAGTACATCTACGGATTGATTCGTTTGCATATAAAACTCCCCCTTTGACTAGTATCTATTAGTATGAAGTGTTTTCAGTCATTTTCCAACTGATAGCCTCTCGACTGACCGCAAACGCTTTCACTACTTCTGTTCGACAATTTGTCGAAATGCTTGGTTTCAAACAATTGTTGCCCGTTTCACAATATGATAGGATTATACAGGTGAAATGTTGAGACACTTCAAGAAACGATGCGTTTGCTGTTCCGAGAAATGTCTACGTTTTCATTCAAGGGAGAGTGCGCAGAAGGCTCGTTAAGAGAGAGGCGTTTATGGGTATCTATAGATAGCTAAGAAACGAAGTCGTCGCGTTAAAAAAACTTACTGAAAAGAGGGTAATGCACATGGCACAACATATCAAGGGAATTGGCGCTTCTGCAGGGATCGCGATTGCAAAAGCATTCGTGATGGAAACACCGGTCTTTGAGATTCCATCGCACAAAATCGAGGATGCAGCTGCGGAAAAAGAACGTTTCCAAGCAGCGATCGCAAAATCGAAGACAGAACTCGAAGTCATTCGTGAAAATACCTTACAAGAATTAGGTCCAGATAAAGCGGAAATCTTCTCGGCTCACCTTCTCATCTTAGAAGATCCGGAAATCGTCAGTCAGGTGAACGCAAAAATCGAGGACGAGCAAGCAAATGCTGCAAAAGCACTCGATGAAGTCGCAAACATGATGGTCATGATTTTCGAATCGATGGATAACGAATACATGCGCGAACGTGCAGCAGACGTTCGTGACGTCACGAAACGGACGATGGCTCACCTTCTCGGTATCACGTTCGTCACTCCAGCTCAAATCAACGAAGAAGTCATCATCATCGCGGAAGACTTGACTCCTTCGGATACAGCTCAATTGAACCGTAAATATGCTAAAGGTTTCGCAACGAACATTGGTGGCCGGACATCGCACTCTGCCATCATGTCACGTTCACTCGAAATCCCAGCAGTCGTCGGAACAAAAGTCGTCTTGACGGACGTTAAACACGGCGATCTTCTCATCCTTGATGGTGCAGAAGGTGACGTCATCGTCAACCCAAGCGAAGAGCAAGTTGCTGAGTATGAAGCAAAACGCGCAGCATACATCGCACAAAAAGAAGAGTGGAAAAAACTCAAGAACGAAAAAACAATGACGGCTGACGGTCATCACGTCGAGCTCGCTGCAAACATCGGTACACCAAACGATGTCAAAGGCGTTTTGGATAACGGTGCAGAAGCAGTCGGTCTCTACCGTACGGAATTCCTCTACATGGATGCAGAGACATTCCCAACGGAAGATGAGCAGTTCACAGCTTACAAAACGGTTCTCGAATCAATGGGCGATAAAAAAGTCGTCATCCGGACACTTGATATCGGTGGCGATAAAGAATTGTCGTACCTTGATCTCCCACACGAGATGAACCCGTTCCTCGGTTACCGTGCGATCCGTCTCTGTCTCGATCAAACAGACTTGTTCCGTACACAATTACGCGCACTTCTTCGTGCGAGTGCATACGGTAAACTCGCTGTCATGTTCCCGATGATCGCAACGATCGAAGAGTTCCGTGCTGCAAAAGCACTTCTCCTTGAAGAGAAAGCAAACCTCCAAGCTGAAGGCGTTACGGTATCGGAAGACATCGAAGTCGGTATGATGGTCGAAATCCCAGCAACGGCAGTCATGGCTCGTCAGTTCGCAAAAGAAGTCGACTTCTTCTCTGTTGGAACGAACGATTTGATTCAATACACGATGGCGGCAGACCGGATGAACGAAAAAGTATCATACCTGTACCAACCGTTCAACCCAGCGATCTTGAACCTCTTGAACAACGTCATCACTGAAGCACACAAAGCAGGCAAATGGGTCGGTATGTGTGGTGAGATGGCAGGAGAAGAATTGGCACTCCCAATCCTTCTTGGTCTTGGTCTCGATGAGTTCTCAATGTCAGCATCATCTGTTCTTCGCGCTCGTAGCTTGATGACACGTCTCAACAAGTCAGAATGTGAAGCAATCGTTGAGCAAGTACTCGATATGGATACAGCAGAAGAAGTCGTCGACTTCCTCAGCACGACTTTCGACATCAAAAAATAAGTTCTGTCAGACGAATCTGGAACAATCCAGGTTCGTCTTTTTTTGTCTTGTTAAACAAAAAAACAACGCCTATTTCTAATAAGAAAGAAGACGTTGTTGAAACGGTGATCATTGAGCTTGCTTCTTCTTTTCTGGAGTAGCTTGTTCCGACAAAATCGGACGCTCGTTCCCCATCAAGAAGATAAAGATGACACCGAGTACTGCTGGAATCAGTGCCCAGAAATAGACGGTTGAGATCGATTCTGCAAGCGACGTCTTGATTGCTGTCGCAACTTCTGGTGGCATTTTCGCAAACGCATCAGCCGTTGGGAACTGTCCACCGGACGGCGCTCCACCTTGCGGCAATCGATCCGCTACAGCTGACGTGAACGTCCGTGATTGAATGATTCCGAGGACCGTGACACCAAGCGTCATCCCGATTGTCCGGAATGTTGAGCCCATCGAGGTCGCTGCGCCACGTCGTTGCATCTCGATCCCATTGATACTCGCTAGATTCAATAGAGAGAAACTAAAGCCAACACCGAAGCCAAGAATGATCATATAGATCGTTACCGCTGTCCGCGATGTCTCAAGCGTCATCGTACTAAGGAGATAGACACCGAGTAGGAAGAAGACCGCCGAGACGATCATGATGTTCCGGAAACCAAATTTAATCGGCAACTGTCCACCAAGTTGCGCCGAGATGACCGAGGCGATCAACATCGGCATTAGGATCAGACCGGAGTTCGTCGCGCTTCCACCAAAGACACCTTGCACGAAGATTGGAATGAATACACTCGCTGAGATAAAGACGAATCCATAAAAGAACGCCACGCCTTGTGTTGCCGCAAATAAGCGACGGCGGAATAGACTGAACGTAATGACGGGATCCGCGGCACGTCGTTCAGCAAATGCGAAGGCAACGAACGCGACGAGCGCTGCTCCGAACAGACCAAGAATTTGTGGCGAAGACCATGCATACTCTTTGCCACCCATTTCGAGCGCGAGTAAGAATAAAACTAATCCGGCGACAAGCGTAAAGGCACCGACGTAGTCGATTTTCTGTGTCCGGTGCACCGGTGATTCCTGATAGAAGACCGTCACGAGACCAAGGGCAATCAATCCGAGTGGGATATTGATATAAAACACCCAGCGCCAGTCGAGCGAATCTGTCAATACGGCACCAAGCAACGGTCCGAAGATACTCGAAATTCCGAAGACCGCTCCAAACAACCCACTGACTTTCCCCCGTTTTTCCGGTGGGAAGATATCAAAGATGATTGTAAAGGCGATCGGCATCAACGCCCCACCACCAAGCCCTTGCAAGGCACGATAGGCAGACAGCTCAATGATCGAGTCTGCCATTCCACATAAGATACTTCCCACCATGAAGAGGAGCATCCCAAAGAGGAAGAAGCGTTTTCTTCCATACATGTCACTCAATTTACCGAAGATCGGCATTCCGGCAACGGTTGCGATCATGTAAGCCGACGTGACCCATGCATACTGATCAAACCCATTCAGTTCGCTGACGATCGTCGGCATCGCTGTCGCAACGATCGTGTTATCCATTGCTGCGACTAAAATCCCAATCAATAATCCGATGACGACAGGTGTCGTATTCGTTTTTGTTGTAGTCGAAGACATCGACGCACCTCATTTCTCAAAAAATTAGCTAACTCTTATAATAGCTAACTCATTGTATCATCATATGTGCAAAATCTCATTATCAAATGTGCTCTACGATCGTTTCACACAAAAAAGACGGATCGCTCAGGGCGATCCGTCGCTTTTCTTCTTTACTCTACTCGATACGAAATCGCTTCTCCGGCTTCGACCGTCCGTCCGACATCAACATCAACTTTTCGATCCCCACTATTCGTGACGATGATCGGCGTCAGTAATGATGGTACGAGTGGTCGTACTTGTTCAAGATCGACATTGAGGAGTGGCGTCCCCGGTTCGACACGATCACCGGCTTTCGCCAACGCCTCGAACCCTTTTCCTTCGAGTGACACCGTATCAATACCGATGTGAATCAAGATTTCATCTCCATTATCCGCAAGAATACCGATTGCGTGTTTGGTCGGGAAGAACGTCGTGATCTCACCAGAGACAGGGGAGACAACATATCCTTCCGTCGGTTCAATCGCGTATCCGTCACCCATCATACGACCAGAGAACACTTGATCCGGTACATCATCGAGAGAACGAATGATACCGCTCAGTGGTGCGACATATCCATCTTCAGGCACGTAAGCCCCACCACGATCCCCAGCGAGTGGACCATCATCTGCTGTATTAGTTCCAGAAGTCCGTGCTTCGTCTCCCGTTGGTACTTGTGGAATTGGATCTGCTTCTGGTGTCTCTTTCGGTTTATAATTTGGATCTTTCATGATATCTGCCATTTCTGTCTTGATCCCATCGGATTTCGGTCCAAAGATGGCCTGGACGTTATCTCCGACTTCAAGAACACCAGCAGCACCAAGTTCTTTCAAGCGATCCTTGTTGACGCCTGATTTATCATTGACCGTAATCCGAAGTCGTGTGATACAAGCATCTAAATGTTTAATGTTTGATGGACCACCGAATGCTTGTAGAATTTCATACGGTAGATCGCCTGCTTGTGCCGTTGAGGTAGCGGCACCTTCTTTAATCGCTTCGCGTCCCGGAATCTTCAGATCAAACTTCGTGATGACGAAACGGAATCCGAAGTAGTAGATGACGGCGAAGACAAGACCGACTGGAATGACGAGCCACCACGAGGTTCGGTTCGGTAGAATCCCGAATAACGTGTAGTCAATCAATCCACCGGAGAACGTCATCCCGATCTTGACGTTCAGTAAATCCATGATCATGAATGAAAGACCTGCAAAGACAGCGTGAACGGCAAACAAGAGTGGTGCAACGAATACGAAGGAGAACTCGACTGGCTCCGTGATACCAGTCAGGAAAGAAGTCAACGCAGCTGAGAAATAAAGACCTTCGACGGCTTTACGACGATCTTTTGCGACCGTATGGTACATCGCAAGACAGGCTGCTGGCAGACCGAACATCATGAATGGATATTTTCCGGTCATATACGTCCCTGCTGTAAATGGTACACCGTCCTTCAACTGTGCGAAGAAGATCCGCTGATCCCCGTTGATGATCGTTCCGGCTTTATCCGTATATTCTCCGAACTGGAACCAGAAGCTTGAGTACCAGATATGGTGAAGACCAAACGGAATCAACGAACGTTCGACGAGTCCAAAGATAAAGGCAGACAACGGTTCGTTCGCTTCGATGATTGTTTTTGAGAATGTGTTGATTCCACTACCGATCGGTGGCCAAATATACGACAAGGCAAACCCGGCGACAAGACTGAATAAGGCGGTTGCGATCGGAACAAAACGCTTCCCTGCGAAGAATCCGAGGAAATCAGGCAGTTTGATTTTAAAGAATTTATTATAACTGTACGCTGCTATCAAACCGGCAATGATCCCTCCGAATACCCCCATTTGCAAGGTCGGTATCCCGAGGACCGTCGCATACGACAAGTCACTCGCTTTCTGTGCTTCCGTGATTTTTTCTGGTGTGATCTGTAAAAACGAACTGATGACCTTGTTCATGATCAAGAAACCGACGATCGCTGCTAGACCGGCGACTCCTTCCCCATTCGCAAGACCAATCGCGACCCCGACGGCAAACAGTAACCCGAGGTTCGCAAAGATGATATCACCCGCATCCTGCATGACCCGCCAGATGACGACTAGCGAATCGTTCTCGAGGAACGGTAAATATTGCGTCAAGTTCGGGTTTTGAAACGCTGTCCCGAACGCGAGCAATAGCCCCGCTGCCGGCAAAATCGCTACCGGTAACATCAGGGCCTTACCGATCCGCTGTAAGACACCAAACACGTTTTTCCACATGCGTATATTCCCTCCTTTTTTAAACAAACTACTTAATTCATACCCTAAAATATTCTAGCGCAAAACGATTCTAAAAGATTTTTCCAAAAAAAAATGAGCCCTTCCGCAGAAGGACTCATTTTAAAAACATTAGACTGTTTTTTCTTGTTTACGTGATGCGATGACGGCTTGGATTTCAGACTTGATGTTGTCTGATTTCGGTCCGTAAATCGCTTGAACGTTGTTACCAACTTCAAGGACACCAGCAGCACCTAATTTTTTCAACTCATCTTTGTTGACTTTTGATTTGTCGAGAACTTCGACACGAAGACGTGTGATACATGCATCCAAGTGTTTGATGTTCGACTCTGAACCGAGTGCATCAAGAATACCTTCAGCGAGTTCAGAACCTTGAGCAGATGAAGTCTCTTGCGCTGCATCTTCACGACCTGGAGTTTTCAGGTTGAATTTGCGGATTGCGAAACGGAATCCGACATAGTAGATGACAGAGAGTGCAAGACCGACGACGATGACGAGCCACCACTGCGTGCGTCCTGGAAGAACACCGAAGAGAAGGAAGTCAATCAAACCACCAGAGAATGTCATACCGATCTTAACGTTCAACAATTGCATCGTCATGAACGAGAGACCTGCGAAGACTGCGTGAACTGCGAACAAGATTGGAGCAACGAACAAGAATGCGAATTCGATTGGCTCTGTGATACCTGTCAAGAATGCTGTAAGTGCTGCTGATCCAAGAAGACCACCAACGACTGCACGGCGCTCAGGACGAGCTTCGTGGTACATAGCGAGTGCTGCTGCTGGAAGACCGAACATCATGAACGGGAATTTACCAGTCATGAACGTACCAGCAGTCAATTCAACGTTATCTTTCAATTGAGCGAAGAAGATCGCTTGGTCACCACGAACGACATCACCTGCTGCATTCGTGTACGAACCGAATTCGAACCAGAATGGTGCATAGAAGATGTGGTGAAGACCGAATGGAATCAACGAACGTTCGATGAGACCGAAGACGAATGCTGCAAGTGTTGGGTTCTTCTCCATCATGAAGTGGGAGAATGTGTTTAATCCGTCCTGAGCGAACGGCCAAACGAATACAAGCACAAGACCAGCGAACAATGAAACGACAGCAGTAACGATTGGAACGAAACGTTTACCAGCAAAGAATCCGAGGAACTGCGGCAATTCGAGATTATGGTACTTCCCATACGCCCAAGCTGCAATCAGACCGATGATGATACCACCGAATACCCCAGTTTGAAGTGTTGGGATACCGAGTACGTTTGCATACCCTTGACCGTTAGCAACCATTTCTGGTGTAACGCCGAGCCAAACGCTCATTGTTTTGTTCATGATCAAGAATCCGACGATTGCCGCAAGTCCGGCTGCGCCGTCCCCTGCAAGACCAATCGCGACACCGACCGCGAATAAGAGTGCTAAGTTACCGAAGATGATATCCCCGGCTGCTTCCATCAATTTTGCAACCTTGATGATTGCATCATTTTTCAAGAACTCGAGTTTTGACGTCAAGTTCGGATTTTGCATCGCGTTACCGAATCCGAGTAGGATACCGGCAGCTGGCAAAATCGCTACAGGAAGCATCAACGCTTTACCGACACGTTGAAGAACAGCAAAAATCTGTTTGAACATGTGTGTTTCCTCCTTTTCCTGTTAAGAGCGAAGTATGATGAATAATGCCAATGATTGAGACGAAAAAAGTCAGACATCTGACCGATTTTTTACAGAAAAAAATCAGGCACGAGCGGATTGTAGACAATAGACTTATCCCGTTGCATAACGGAAATAAAGCTTCTTGCCCGACATCCCACTCATGCCTGATCGTATCAGTAACACGTAGTCCGTGCGGTCATTTACCTGAATCGTACTGCACTAAGCGTTGCAGATGCATCGTAAGATACGTCGCCTCACCGCGCGGTACCGCTTTCTTCAACTGACGTTCCATGATGGACATCAGCTCCCAAGCAGTATCATAGCATAGCGGATATTCTTCACGCAATAGCTTTTCTACTTTTTCTGGAGCCTCTAGATACTCCCCATTGGAAACCCTTTCAATCGCTGAACGAAGATGCCGAATCAGACGCTTGTAATCAAGCGATTTTCGATCGATTTTAATCTCCAGTCGCTGTTCGATATGACTGGCAATTAAACCGACGAGTTGATGATGGCGGTTAACTTCGAGTACGTCTTTGAAGTTCGTCGCTGAATGAATATGAAGTGCGATGAATCCTGTCTCCGCTGGAGGTAGGTAAAAATTCATCTCGGCACTGATGAACTCGACGATTTCTTCTGCAAGCGCGTACTCTTCTGGATACAAGGCTTCCGTTTCAGCAAGAAACGGATTCGTGACTTCCATTCCTTGTTCCAGTCGCTTGAACGTGAACGTCAAATGATCCGTCAATCCGATATGGATATGTTCGTCGACCTTTTTCCCGAAGCGTGTCTCGATCATCGAGACGATCTCATTCATCAGCGCGATGAAATTCTCATCGAGGTGACCGACGAGTGCCTTATATTGATCCTGTTCTTCTTTATCCTTCAACGTGTAGACTTTTTCCAACTTGTCGAGATCTGTCAGTTGATCGCCTGGCTTCCGACCGAAGCCAATCCCTTTCGCGAGGATAATGACTTCCTGATTCGCACCAGTCGAACAAATGACGACATTATTATTCAATACCTTGATAACGTGGTACATTTGTTTATCCATTCGCTCTCAACCCAATCTGCTCTTACACATTTATTTAAAGACATTGTTTTTATTATAACGGTTTTTCAGACACGAAAAAAGCCTACTTACTCAAGTAGACTTTAAAACATTTGGTAACCGCTCTTACGCAAGAAGCGAATCGATAGACCGGCGATGATGATTCCGGCAAGACCAGCCGCGAACATCGTGATATCCGCTGTCTGTAGACCAGCAATCCGGTCTCCGAGATTCGGAATCGCTTCACGAGCATTCGTGAAGTATTCGAGCGTCGATTGGTTGTCGATCATCATGATGATGATGACCGGATAGAGTACGAGCATCACCCATGTACTCCGCAACAACATGTTTAAGATGAATCCGATACTAAAGAACATGACGAGATAAAGCACACTCCCGATCACGGCTTGAATGATATGCATACTGTTCCCCCTTTGAATCTCTTCTAGTATAACCGACAAAAAAGGCAAATGCACGAGTGTACATTTGCCTAAAACGTGAACTTAGAACTTCCCTTTTTTGATCGCAAGACCAAGTTTTTTCAGTTCGAAGAAGTGTTTGTTGTCGATGACTTTTTTCATGAACGATGCGTTACGACCGTAGATCTTCTTACCGAAGACCATGCCGATACCGTCTTTGTGACCAAGTGAAGCGACCGTTCCTTTGTTCTCGTACGTGAACGTCGATGTTTGACGACCCGCGATGAGTGCTGCGATGTTCTCAGCGACTTTATGTGCTTGTTGTGTCGCGATTTGTGCAGTCGGTGGGTACGGACGGTTAGAACTTGGGTCCATGACTGCTGAACAGTCACCGATCATGAAGACGTTGTCGTGTCCTGGAACACGAAGATCTTCTTCGACGACGACACGGTTACGCATCGCTTCGAAACCAGATGCTGCAACGACAGGGTTACCGCTGACGCCACCTGTCCAGATGATCGTGCTTGCTTCGATCGTCTCAGTCGTGTCGCCTTGAAGCGGACCGAATGTGACGCTTCCTGGTCCACATTCCTTGATGCCGTTACCGAGTTTGAACTCGATACCTTGGCGCTCAAGCCATTTGTGTGCATAGTTGACGAGATCTGCATCGAATCCTGGAAGGACTGTTGGTGCTGCCTCGATGTTGACGACACGAACGAGTTCGCGTGGAATGTCATATTGTTTGCACAGTTCTGGAATACGGTTGACGAGTTCACCCATGAACTCGATTCCTGTGAATCCAGCACCACCAACAACGATCGTCAAGAGTGAACGATCTTGTGATCCTGTTGTTTTGTACTGTGCGAATGAGTAATCGATATGTTCCTTGATTTTACGGACGCTGTTCAACGAGCTGATCGTCAGCGCGTGTTCCTTCAATCCTTTGATACCGAATGTTTCAGGAACGCCACCGAGAGCAACGACGACGTAATCGTAAGGAACTGTTCCGCCATCTTGTAAGAGAACCGTTTTAGCAGCCGTGTCGACTTTCTCAACGATACCTTTGACAAGTTTGACGCGTGACGGGTTGATGACATCATTGATGTAGATGCGCGCTTGCTCCGCAGACATCGTACCTGCTGCTGGTTCGTGCAACCAAGTCGTTTGGTAATGATAGTCGTGTTTGTTGATCAACGTGATGTTCGCTTGATCGACGCCGAGTTTCTTTTGAAGGTTGACTGCTGTGATCAATCCACCGTAGCCCGCTCCAAGAATGACAATGTTAGGTGTGTTCATGTTCTGATACTCCTTACGAATCGTAGTTTTGTTGTGATTTTCTTCACATTCAATTACAGACGAATGCTCAAAAATTTTGTTCAAATAATGTTCACATGTCTATAAGCTTATTGAAACACTTTTTAGAAGTGATTGCAAAAGAAAAATGTAAATTCCCTAAAAAAATGTGAGATGTCCCGCACTTGCACCTTAACCCCCTACTTCCTATATAATAGACCTATCCAACGCTAGGAGGGAATCAGATGCACCAACCATATGATGTCACGATCATCGGCGGCGGTCCGGTCGGACTGTTCACCGCGTTTTATTCAGGGATGCGCCAGATGAAGACGAAGGTCATCGAGAGTCTACCTCAATTAGGTGGTCAACTCGCTACGCTTTATCCTGAAAAATATATATACGATATTGCCGGTTTTCCGAAAGTAAAAGCTCAGGAACTGGTTGATCGGTTGCTTGAACAAGCGAACGAATTCGATCCGACCTATGTACTCGGTGAGACCGTCATCGCTTATGAACGGATGGATGATGGGATCATCCGCCTCGTCACGAACAAAGGCGAGCATTATACGAAGACCGTCATCTTGACGGCAGGAAACGGCTCGTTCGCGGCACGTCCACTCGGCGTCGCTGACGCAGAACGCTTCGAAGAGACGAACTTACACTATTTCGTCAACGATATGGAACGTTTCAAGGATCGCCAAGTCGTCTTACTTGGTGGCGGTGATTCAGCAGTTGACTGGTCATTGATGCTTGAGCCGATCGCGAAATCCGTCACGCTCGTCCACCGTCGTGATAAGTTCCGTGCCCATGAACATTCAGTCGAACTGTTACACGATTCGTCCGTCAACGTCATGACGCCATATACACTTGAATCGGTCACAGGTGAGACGCACATCGAGACGCTGACGTTCAAACATGCTGAAAGTGGTGAAGTCGTCGTCGTCGCTGCCGACGATGTCGTCTGTAACTTCGGTTTCGTCTCGTCACTCGGACCGCTCAAAGAATGGGAAGTCGAATTCGAACGCAATTCGATTCGTGTCAATTCGAAGATGGAGACTGCGATTCCAGGCGTCTTCGCTTGTGGTGATATCGCGACTTACGAAGGACGCGTCAAACTGATCGCAACGGGCTTCGGTGAAGCACCGATCGCCGTTAACCAAGCGAAACTTCTCGTTGATCCATCTGCTCGTCATCCGCAACACTCGACGAGTCTGTTCGAAAAAGTGACGAATCATTCTTGATCAGTCACTTGACAGTCCGTCTTTACGGACCGATCCAATATTCTCGCTTTCCTCAGGCGGGAGATAAGCCGCGGTATCCCGCACTCCGTGCGGCTTTCCGGGTCTTATCTATCCCTGACGGAAGCACATAACATGCTTCCTTTTCCTGTAGGAGTCGAGAATATATGGTTTCGTCCGTATCATGAATAATAAAGAACCTTCCAGATCAGCTTCTGGAAGGTTCTTTATTTGTTCGTAGCTCTCGCAATGTATTCATCAGTCTATCTCGTTCTTAGTTGGATAGGCATCCGATAAACCCGTTGCACGAATTCCACTCCACCACGCTCAATCATCGATTCTTTGAAGACCTGACCACCGAATCGTTCGTAAAACTGGCACGCAGGATTATCCCGCAAGACAGAAACCTGCATCGTCTCATATTCCGCTAAGTCCTCAGCGATGCGTTGAAACAACGCTTTTCCGAGTCCTTGTCCTTGCGACGCTTGCAAGACATAAATCGCATAAAGCTCCCCTTCACGCGCAACACTTCGATTCGGTCCGCCTTGCGCGAACCCGACGACTTCTTCTCCTGAAACGGCAACATACACGCGCTGATCGACTAACGTCCGCTCCCATTGTTTCGTCCGTTTTTCGTGCGATAACTGCACTAAATAAGTGTCCGGAATAATACCTTGATACGTCTCCCGCCAGGCATCAATATGAACGCGCGCGATGGCTGACGCATCTTCTAGACGTGCTTCACGGATCCTCATAACGCAATGATGAAGCGACGTGTCTCGCGTCCATTACGAACGGTCGGCTCGATTTCTCGTCCACCGTTCGCTAAGATGACACGGCGAGATGCTAGATTATCAACGCCACACGTCAACAGTACTCGATCCAGTCCACGCTGGCGTGCTTCTTCAAGCGCAAGTCGAAGACCGCTCGTCGCATACCCTTTCTGACGCTCGGATGGTCGAATCCCGTACCCGATATGTCCGCCGTACAACTTCAAGTTCTCTGTCAAGTCATGCCGGAAGTTCAACGCTCCGACGATTCGTTGCCCGTCGACCATCCAGTACGTCGTATGGGTGACGAGACCCGGTCTGACCGTCGTCTCCATTTCCTTAAGTTCCGCGAAATAAGCGCCAAGTGGTTCATATGTGTCTCCGACTGCTTCCAGCACGATCGTTTCGCCCGATTCTCGCCAGTCTTCTAAAAAAGCGCGGTACTCCGTTTCCCATTCAAGAGTCGGTTTCATCAACTGCATCATTGGTGATTGCGCACCTCCTCTTCAATCAAACGATCGAGCCAGTCATCGATATGTTGAAACAGATAGCCTGCTTGTTTTGCAGCTGTCGTATCCATATAGAAATCACGTTCCGGTGCAAGCGGCGATTCATCTTCTCCTTTTGCAACGAGTTGACTCGTCGTTCCCGCAACGTGGTCGATCTTATCCATCAGATCTTGAATCGATAAGACACCGTCACTCGCAGCGTTGATTGGTCCCGTCATTTCCGAACGACCACACCACTCAAGAAAGGCAGCGGCTTCGTAACTTGAGATGTAGCCCATCTTGGCATAACTGTTTTCAGCGACGATCGGACGACCGTCAAGCGCCCGTTTGATATGAAAGACGAGTCGCTCCGTATAATCATCTGGTCCGAGGACGACCGGGAAACGGACCGCAACGACTGGGAACGTCGCCCGTTGGAAGAAATAACTCTCCGCTTGGCGTTTCCCTTCGCCATATCCATGTTCCTTCTCGAGGTCATATTTCCCGGGAAACGGATTATAGGCACGCTCTGTGATGTTCGCACCACCGCCTTCATAGACAGACATCGTCGACGTCAGCACGTAGCGTCCGACTTTCCCTTCAAACGCATCGATCGCAAGCTTGGCTTGATACGGCGTGAAGCAAATGTTGTCATAGATGACATCCCAGTGCTGTTGGCTTAAGTCTTTCATCGTACTACTTGACGTCCGGTCCCCTTTGAAAAATGTCAAGCCCTTCGCGACCGGTGGTGTATGCTCGCCGCGTGTGACGATCGTCACATCATCCCCCGAATCGGCTAAGCGAATCGCAAGCCGGCGTCCGAAATAGCGCGTTCCCCCGAAGATCAATACTTTTCTCATCCTGAAGCCCTCCCTGTTCGTAGTAGCATTCACTCTCTTAATATTTCGAGTAAACGGAACAGGTCTCCTGTATAAGTGCAATAAAAAAAATCGTGGACGATGTCCACGATTGGATTCATTAACAGCCACCCGGGGTCCCGGCATTCGTTGCTGTTCTGAACGATGTCCCGCAACCGCATGTTGCGATGGCATTCGGATTCGTGATCGTGAATCCACCGCCGAGCATCGACTGCTTATAATCGATTTCCAGTCCTTTGACGACCGGGTAATCTTTTTCGTCCACGATGACGGTCACGCCGTGCTGTTCGAAAACGAGATCCGTTTCTTTCTGTTGGTCGAATCCCATTCCGTACGACAGACCACTACATCCACCACCTTGGACGAGCATCCGAAGATTCCGTTCATCTGCTGGTGCCTGCGCCATCATGTCCTGGACTTGTAGCGCTGCTGCCTCCGTTAAATGGATCATGTCATCACCTTCCTTTTCTTTAGTATACGTAACTTCTGAGCGAATCGAAACCTAGTTGCTTGAAACTATCTTGAATTCGTTGTATAAATGGTATGTACAACAAAATAATCGTTCCATCTTCAGGGCAGGGTGAAATTCCCGACCGGCGGTAAACAACTCTTCTTAAGTTGAAGCCCGCGAGCGAATAGGGCGCTATTTGCTGATTCTGTGTAATTCAGGAGCCGACAGTACAGTCTGGATGGGAGAAGATGGCGGCATGAGTTTGAATTTGATCGATTTTTGCAACAATCGATTAGGTTTATTTAATGCGGACTTCTCCCCTGTTGATTTCATCAATAGGGGTTTCTTTATGGACGCAGTCATGCCAATACTTCATCGAGAGGAACGAGCAAAAGGAGACAATACTCGTATGAAACGCACACAAAAAATGGTCACTCTGTCAATGTTAGGTTCAATCTCATTTGTTCTTATGCTTATCAATTTTCCACTACCGTTCTTACCGAACTATCTGAAGATCGACTTCAGTGATGTTCCTGCTCTCGTCGCAGCGATCATGTTCTCACCGGTCGCAGGTGTCATCGTCGAAGCACTGAAGAACGTGCTATACTACATCTTCCGCGGAAGTGGTGTTCCGGTCGGAGAATTCGCGAACTTCGCTGCTGGCGTCGCATTCGTGCTTCCTGTCAGCTGGTTCTACCATAAAAAGAAATCAACACAAGGTCTCGCAACTGGTCTCGTCGCTGGTACGATAACGATGGCACTCGGTCTTGCGATTCTCAACTATATCTTGATCCTTCCAGCGTACGCATGGTTCCTCGGTATGGACTACATGGCGGATCCAGCTGTCAAATGGACAGCGATCACAGCCGGTATCTTACCGTTTAACGTCATCAAGGCGTTGTTCATCTCGGCACTCTTCATTCCGTTGTTCTTGAAACTACGACCATGGATGATGCGCCGTCAACAATCTGCCTGATCCGAAAAGCTGCGCCCGCTGACGGACACGAATCCCCTCGTTCAGACGAACGAGGGGATTTTTTGGCTGTCCGTGCTCACAGCTCATTCTCTTCGATTTTTAGGTAAATCTTTTCAAGCAACTCTTCCGGCGTCTCGCCTACGACCGTCTCACCATCAACGAGACAAAAATGATCAAGCGAACAAATGCCGCAATAGCCGAGGCAACCGTATTCGACGACGTCGACGTTCGGATCACGTTCGAGTTGCTCCATGACGACCTGTGTACCAGCTGCTAAGTTACTGATACAAAATTCAATAATCGGATTCACTTTTTTTCCTCCTTCAAGCAGGAAACGACCTGCCTCATGTCGTATTATACAAGGTCAGACTGATTTAGGGGAACTAAGGGGGATTTTACGTTATGAAGCAATTGGTCGTACTCGGCGGAGGATATGGTGGAATGCGGATTTGTGAGCGATTCAAGGACGAGGAAGTTGCCGTCACGCTCGTCGACCGTCTACCGTACCACGCACTCAAAACGGAATATTACGCACTCGCAGCAGGAACATTATCAGATCGGGATGTCCGGATTGAATTTCCGGAGGGGAAACATCTTACTTATAAATATGGACATGTCATTAAAATTTCACCAGAGACGAATACGGTCCACCTGCAGGACGGATCAGAATTATTCTATGATGACTTGATCATCGCCCTCGGTTGCGAGGATAAATACCACAACATTCCGGGTGCTCAAGAGTTTACATACAGCATCCAGACACTTGAAGAATCTCGAAAGACACAGCAAGCGATCTGTGGTCTGTCACCGGGGTCCGTCGTCTCGATCGTCGGTGCTGGTCTATCTGGTGTCGAACTTGCCAGTGAACTGCATGAAAGCCGGAAGGATTTAACGATTCGTCTGTTCGACCGCGGTCCATCCGTCTTGTCATTCTTATCCGATAAAGTCTCGTCTTACGTCCAGGAATGGTTCGAGGAGCATGACGTGGAAGTCATCAACAATTCGAACGTCACGCTCGTCACGGCGGACGACGTGCGAAACGGCGACGATACGTACCCGTCGGACTTAACGATTTGGACGGCAGGTACGCAGCCGGTCAAGGTTGTTCGCGATCTCGGCTTTGCTGCAGACAGTGGTGGTCGGATCAAATTGACGGAACATCATCACGTACCAGAATACGATAACGTCTTCGTCATCGGCGATTGTGCCAGCTTGCCGTATGCGCCAAGCGGTCAACTCGCAGAACATCAGGCAGAACAAGTAGTCGACGTCTTGCAAGCGAAATGGCAAGGGAAGAAATTACCGAAACTGCCAGAAATCAAACTACGCGGGATGCTCGGATCGCTCGGAAAATCAGACGGTTTCGGGATCGTCATGGGCAAGCAAGCGCTGACGGGGAAAGTCCCACGTCTCTTGAAGTCCGGTGTCTTATGGAAACACAAAAAGATTAAATGAGCAAAAGAGGTGTCCCGATCTTGGGATACCTCTTTTTCATTCATCCCGTCTGACTTAACTTTGCATCAATCGCTGCCGTGATCGTCTTCAGCTTGACGTACCCCTCGTCAATCATCTCATCATCAAGCACGATCAATGGATAAAAATAGACATCCTCTTTCAAGGCTTCCGTCCATTGATCCGCTGTCGCTGTCTCAAAATCGACATAGCGTAGCGTCATTTCCTGCTCATATTTTCGCCCGAGGATGGCTTTTAGCCAACTGAACGTCTCTTCCGAGCTGGGTGCCCCGACACAACTCGGACAAGTGATCGCTGTTCCATAAACCGTGATTTCCATCTTGAAGTCCCCCTTTTCAATTCTCTCCTCTTTAGTATACAAGTTTTCCAGATTGAGAACATTTTTCAACCCTGTTACAATGAAACTATACGAAAGGATGTGTTTACGCATGGAAATGTTTGATCAAGTGAATGAAGTTCTTGAAAAATTGCGTCCGTTCCTTCTTCGTGATGGAGGAGACGTTGAACTCGTAGATGTAGAAGACGGAATCGTAAAACTCCGTTTGATGGGAGCTTGTGGTAGCTGCCCAAGTTCAACGATCACATTGAAGGCCGGTATCGAACGTGCCCTTCTTGAAGAAGTCGCTGGCGTCGTTGAAGTCGAACAAGTCTTCTAATACATGAAATCCCGAACGAATTCTCGTTCGGGATTTTTTGATTCATAGAATCCATTCTGCTAATGTATCGACCATGTATGTCGGTTGACGATCCTGACCTTGAATGAAGACTGGTGTATGGACGCCAGAATTGACGTGCATCGTCCGGATGCCTCCATTGATTCCGAATAGAATATCCGTATGGTAGTTATCCCCGACCATGATGACGTCTTCTTTTGACAGACCAATCATCTCCGTTGCGATATCGACCATGACCGGTTCCGGTTTGCCGATGAAGAACGGTTCCTTCTCCGTCGTCACGCGCAGGACGGACGTCAAGGCACCGTTTCCTGGTAAGAATCCACGTTCTGTCGGAATGGCGATGTCTCCGTTCGTCGAGATGAAACGAGCACCAGCACGAATCGCGAGGGCACCGACAGCGAGTTTTTCATACGTGATCTGACGGTCGAGACCGATGACGACGTAGTCTGCCGCTTCCGTTGCGACGACGTCTAACCCTTCCCGTTCAAGCGCATCAATCAGTCCTGTCTCACCAATCGCATAGACGCGCGCTTTCGGTGATAGATCAGCGATATAACGACCAGTCGCCATCGCACTCGTCAAGACGTGTTTCGCATCGGAATGAACACCCATCCCGCGTAATTTCTCCGCCACGGCTTCTGCCGTCATCGACGCATTATTCGTCACGAACAAATACGGAATGCCTTCTGCTTGCAGACGATTGACGAAATCGACCGCTTCTTTTACCGGCTCCGTTCCGTTATACATCGTTCCATCTAAATCAAATAAATAGCCTTTTGCCTTCATCCTGACTCACTCCTCGTTTGGTAAAAATGCAGACACCGGTCCGAGTTCTGTCTCGATATACCGGCGAATCGCTTCCGGGAAACGACGTAGTTCTGCTTCCTCTGTCTCAAGTACCGCCCGAATCTCCGCCATACTCGACTGTGTGAATGACCGGACGATCAACGTACGTAACGCAACGAGCTTCTTCAGACTCGTCGCGAGCGGTCCATCGATGACCTTCTCATCTTCTAAAATGAGAATGATGTCTTCATAACTTCCCGGATCCCGCATGATGAATCCATCAATCATACTGTTTCCGATGTCGATGACACTCTCGATGACTAAAAAACCGATCCGTTCCATAGCCAGTGCCGTCGTCACCGGATCCCCCGTAACTTCCTTACTTTGTCGAAGTGCCGTCTCATAACAGACGACCGTCTCTTCGATTTTTTGACGATTGACGAAATACATCTTCATTCCCCCTCACATCCTCCATTTTATCGCTATCCGGCAATCCTGAAAAGCAGAAAGGTCATTTGCATCACATTCCCCAATGTGTTATCCTCAATTTAGATTTTTGCTGAAAATAGTATGTCACATTGGTGACGTGGAGGTTATATACATGGAACGGGAACTCGCACTGGAAATCGTACGCGCTACGGAAGCAGCAGCACTAGCTTCTGCTCAATGGATTGGTCGCGGTAAGAAAAATGAAGCGGATGATGCAGCAACGACTGCGATGCGCGAAGTCTTGAACACGGTCAACATGAACGGAACGGTCGTCATCGGTGAAGGCGAACTCGACGAAGCACCGATGCTCTTCATCGGCGAACGTGTCGGAACAGCAAACGGTCCAATCGTTGACATCGCCGTCGACCCGCTCGAAGGTACGAACATCGTCGCCAAAGGTCTTGGTAATGCGATGGTCGTCATCGCCGTCGCCGATCAAGGTGCCCTGCTCCACGCACCGGATATGTATATGGATAAATTAACAGTTGGACCGAACTTAAAAGGGCACGTCTCGCTCGACGATCCACTTGAAGTCATCATTGAAAAAGCAGCTCAATACAACAATAAACGGATTGAGGACGTCACTGTCATCATGCAGGATCGCCCACGTCACGATCACTTCCGCGAAGCCGCGATGCGGATGGGCGCACGGGTTCGTCTGTTTGAAGACGGCGACGTCTCGGCTGGAATCGCACCACTCTCTCCTGCGACAGGAATCGATATCTTCATCGGAACAGGTGGTGCTCCTGAAGGTGTCATCACGGCTGCTGCCGTCAAAGCGATGGGCGGTGACATGCAGGCACGCTTACATCCGATGAACGAGGAAGAAACCGCTCGTGTCATCCGGATGGGGCTTGAAGATCCGCTTCAACTCTTGACGCTTGATGATCTCATCAAAAGCGACGACTGTATCTTTGCCGCGACCGGCGTCACGACGGGTGAAATGCTCGACGGCGTCAAGTTCTTGACGGATGATATCGTTGAAACGACATCCCTCGTCATGCGTTCAAAGACACGGACGATTCGAAAAGTCATCGCCGAGCATAGCTTATCGCGTAAACCATACTTGCAAAAAGTCCCCCAAACCCTTTAATCTGAAACAGATGTTAGGGAAATGAGGGAAGCTGAATGATGGAAGAACGTGATTTTTTATATGATGATGTCGAACAAACGAAGACACGCTTCGTCAGTTGGATTGGAGAAGCCAGTCGGTTTGATCTCGCCATCACACACTCGGAGCATTTTTACGGTAAGATTCTCGTCTTGAATCTCTTATCGAATCGCTATGCGATCATCGGTGCGGACGATTTTGATGAACCTGGCTACATCGCGACGGCGTTTGACGTCGAAGACGATGCGGCAACGGAACTCGAGATGTACCTGCGCGCTTATATCGGTCTATGAAAAAAGCCTTCGTCCGTGGACGAAGGCTTTTTCTTATAAGAGACGATCGTTTCGTTCATTTAGTGTGTTCGGTCCGCTGAAGACGTTCGTATTGTCTGACTCGTCATGGGCACGACGCTCTGAATGCTGATCCGCTTCATCACCGACGAGTAATACGAATTGACCGCTTTCGACCGCATGATTTGCACGATCGACGTCTTCCTTCGTCAAGCCACTTCCACGAATAGCATCTCCGTGAGAAGCCGTATCATCCTTTTTGAAGATATTCTTGATTTCCTGCCATAGATTACGATGATCTTCCTGTGACAGACGCGTAGATGTCTGTTGGTTGTTCAGATCCGCCAATTCCTCGATTTGTTCGAGATCGTATTTGTCGTGTGCTAAGACTTTTAAATCAGTCGAGACGACACCGGCAACACGGAGATCGTGCACGGCACTGACGACTTCTGGTACGGATGAGTAAATTCCAACGATTCGCATGGATGGTTCCCCCTATAGGTACATGATACTTATAGTAATAGCCGAATTCCTTCCATTGGAAACGCTTTTCTGTATGACAGTTTGATTACTCGCTTTCCGTCTTCTCTGGTGCAGGTGCGAACTTCCGTTTCAACTTCAACGTATTGGATGAAGAACCGTCGAAGCGAGGTGGTGCTTCTTCTCCTTCTACCAATCCGATCTTCTTGACGATGAAGTAGGCACATCCGAAGTTACAGTATTCGTAGAGATAATCCGCCACATGCGAAATCTTCGTATCGAATGTCGCTTTCTCGTGTTGATCCTCATAGAAGCCACGTAGCCGTAATTGACCGTGCCCCCAGTCTCCCACGATATAATCATATTTTTCAAGGACATCGCTGAAACGACCGATGAAGGCTTCCTCATTAAAACCTTCGCGCTTCTCTTCGACGACCTCATAACGTTCCCGATTGACTTGTATCATTATTCCCACCTCCTGCTGTTCTTATCATAGCATATTCCATTTCGCCTGGCAGACGAAAAACCGTTCGAGCAACTGCTCGAACGGTTTTTGATCATTAGTCGATCGGAAGTGCTGTTTTATTCTTTTTCGCTGCGTTGACTTGCTCATCCGCGTGATACGACGAACGAACGAGTGGACCTGCCTCACAGTGCGAGAACCCTTTGCTGAGGGCGATCTGCTTCAGTTCAGCAAACTCTTGCGGTGTATAGTATTTGATGACGTCGAGGTGTTTTTTCGTCGGTTGGAGATACTGACCGATCGTCATGATGTCGACGTTATTTGCGCGAAGATCATCCATCGTTTCAAGAATCTCTTCCCATGTCTCACCAAGACCAAGCATCAAGCTCGACTTCGTTGGAATTTCAGGTGCGAGTTCCTTCGAACGACGAAGGAATTCAAGCGTCCGGTCGTAAGTTGCTTTCGCACGAACGGTCGGCGTCAGACGGCGGACCGTCTCGATGTTGTGGTTCATGATGTCTGGTTGTGCATCGATCAGCGTTTTCAATGCCTCAAAGTTCCCACCCATATCTGAAGGCAAGACTTCGATTGATGTCTCTGGATTCATCCGACGAACTTCACGAACGGTTTCGGCATAAACGCCTGCTCCGAAATCATTCAGATCGTCACGGGCAACCGCTGTGATGACCGCGTGCTTCAGGTTCATCAAACGAACGGATTCCGCGACACGTTTTGGTTCTTCGAGATCGAGTTCGTTTGGACGTCCTGTCGTCACGGCGCAAAAACGGCACGCACGTGTACAGATACTTCCGAGAATCATGAACGTCGCCGTCCGGCGTACCGCCCAACACTCGTGGATATTCGGACACTTTGCTTCCTCACAGACAGTATGTAGCTTTTTCTCGCGCATCATACTTTTTAATTCTGTGTAGGTTTCATTCGTATTCAGCTTGATTTTCAACCATTCCGGTTTACGTTGGATTTCTCCGCGTCCCATGGTTTCGCTTCCCCCTTCATCCCCAAAAAGTCAATTAATGTCTGCTTTAGTATAACAAACAATCAGGGTTTGCGAACATGCAATTCATTATATTCCGACTTCTCCGATAAGCGTTCGAACAATAAATCCCGTAACAATTCCGGCATGAAATATTCTTTTGGCATTTCTTTGATTGCTGGGAAGAGTGGACCGAACGTGAACATATCCGGCAAGACGACCGTATAGTTTCGCGTTGACTCAAGCGGTTGATGTGCTGTCAAACCAGCATAATGCATCCGTCCCATCAACTTACCACGGAAACCGAGACCTCGGACCTTCAATTGTTCGAACTGATCTGTCTTGACTTCATCGAGGAAAGTTTGTAATTCCACCCCAGTCATCGTGACTTTACAAGGATTGATCGGGTGCGGGCAGAGTCGATGTAAATCAAAGGCAGAGACAGGACCTGGTGGAAGTGACCCAAGCAGAATGCCTGCCGGGACACAAGCGATATCCGCATCACACCAGTCGCGCATCGTCTCGACAAGTAATTGTGAGAACGGCGACTCGCTGAACCAATCATTGGCTAGACCCGATGTCTCGCCAATCGGCTCCTTCATCTGTTGTTCCGCCAGATACTGTTCCCGGTCGAGTAATTTCGCCGTCGTTTCGTCCTCGGCGTAATCATGTAAGGAGTGAAGGACCGCTTCCTTCTCGCCGGTGTCCGTATTCATATAAATCTCACCTGCATACTGACCATGTTTTCCCGCTTGCGTGATCAAGACACCATTCTTGACGACACCGTCATCAAGGACATGATGCGTATGCGCACCGATGATCAAATCAAGCTCTGGAAAACGCATCGCGAGTTCTTCGTCTTGATAGAAACCGAGGTGACTTAAGCAAATCAAGACGTCGACTTCTTGGCGCAAACGCTCGATTTCACGCGCCGCGACGTCAAACGGTTCTTCGATCGTCCAACCAAGTAAACCGTATAGTTCGATATACGGTGCCGTCAGACCAAAGACGCCGACTTTTCCGGTCGGTAATTCGTGAATGACACCTTGTTCGGCAAACGGCGCTTCTAAATTCGAGACGAGAACCGGAAAGTCCGCTTCCGTGTAGAGATTCGCTAACCAGTCATGCGGAAACGTGATGCCTTCATTGTTCCCGATCGTCACGGCGGTCGGCATCAACGCATTCAATAGATGCGTATTGATTTTTCCTTTTGTTGCTTCCGTCGCTGGATCGACACGATCGGCATGATCGCCGAGATCAAAGACGAGCGAATCATACGTCCGGTGTTCCTTGACGAAGGACATGTAGCGAGGCCACATGTCGAAGTGTGAGTGCAAATCATTATAGTGAATGATGTGTAACTTCATGCAGAAGCCCCCCTTGATGATTTAGAACAAAGAGATTTGTCGCGGCGCGAGTTCATAGTCAAGATCGAGAATCTCGATTAATCGTTTCGCATTCGGGGCAGCATCTCCTGCTGAGTTGTTATTAAAAAAGACATAGACATCCTTTGCTTCCGCTGCCACGTTTCGGACGTGACTCGCTAGCTCCTGCAGCTCGTCTTCCGAATACCGGTAGAGACAGCGGACTTTTCGCCAATCTTCGCTGCTTTGACCGGGTTTCTTTAACCAGCCGGCTTTATTTCGTCCGTGGAGGCGGATGAATGCCGTCTCCTGCGTCACGACCGGTACGAATGGTACGGAACCATCTTCCGTCTGCGGTTCGTCACAAATCGTATGAATGAACTGATGTTCCTTCAAAAAACGGAGCGTCCGCTCACGATAAACATCTGAATACCACGATGGATTCCGGAACTCGATCGCGACCGGCAGTCCAGCAAGTGATTTTCGGATCGTTTGCAAATATTCCAAGTGCATTTTGCTGACATCGAACCAGGGCGGCAACTGCACGAGGATTGCCGCAATCTTTCCACTCTTTCGCATCGGTTCGATCGACGCGATATATTGTTCAAAAATCGGTCCGAGCGGATCTTTGTTGTCCCGGTCGTGCCCACTCATCGCCCGGTGGACCTTGACGATGAAGCGAAACCCGTCCGGCGTCTCGGATACCCATTTCTCATAGTTTCGTTCCGGTTGAATCGCATAGAATGTCGAGTCGACTTCGACCGCTGGAAAATGACCGGCATAAGCAGCCAGTTTCTCTTTACGATCTTGCGGGGTCAAGTAGAGACTATCATGATCTCCCCAGCCCGTGACACCGATATATATCATGCTCTCTTCTCCCTTGTGTGTTCTATTCTACCTATTCATCATAGCATAGCAGAATCCGGGATTTCTTCTTCGATGCTTCCTAAGCAAACACTCTTTTTTCAGAAAAAAGACATCCCTCTCCTCCCTACTCATGCAGGAAGGAAAAGGATGCCTAGTCAACTGTTTTCATCATGAAGCAGTAGACTGTGCCTCAACGATTTTTGGAGCAGGAGCTCTTCGTTTTGGAACAGGAACGATATAGTTCCCGTACGGCAATAGACTGATCACATAAGAGACAGAAATCGAAGCCGCAAGCGTGACGATCATCGCAAAAATGAACATACTCGCAGAATCGAAGTAAGCGAAGAGATCCGTTCGACCGATTCCGCGGATGACGAGCGGATGGATCAGATAGATCCCCATCGAGTGCGTTCCAATCGTCTGGAAAATGCGCATCGCTGTCGCATCCGTCTGGACACGACGGAAGACGTAGTTCAAGACGACAAGGACGAACGGGATGTAGACAAGATTCGAGAGATTCGTCGACGTGTACGTTCGCTCTAAATCGATGCTGACCCAGATATCAAGGATGATCAATCCACTGATCAGCAATAAGATCGTCCGATGACGTTTTAAAATCTGCTGAATCTCTTCATAATAGACGGCATATGTAATCCCCATCATGAAATAGGCAATCCAGTTAAGTAAGAAGGAGCGGCTATTGACGAGTCGATCCAGAAACTCGATGTCCGTCGTTAAGCTTCCTGAAGTCAGCCAGAAGTAGTTGACACCCATCGACACCACTGTCGCGACAAGTAGCAATGTTCCTTTCTTAAGTCGTGCAAGTACCGGAAATACGACATAAAACTGAAGCACCGTCAAAATGAAGTACAGATGGAAGTTTGCCGTTCCATAAAGGAAGTAATCCGATAGTGGCATACCCGGCTTTAGACTATCTTCTACATGATAACGATACACGAGGTAGATCGTGCTCCAAATCAAATAAGGAATGAAAATTTTAGAGAAACGGGACTTGACGAATGTTCCAAAATCAAATCCTTTGCGCTGGACCATCGACATCAAAAGAAACGCACTGATGATGGCAAAGATCGGCGTACCAATCCGGGAAAATTGATCGATGTAACCAATCGCTTCATTTTCGAATTCCCCTTTCGAATGGTAAAGACCGGCGATGACATGGACAGCGACGACCATGATTGCCGCAATTGATCGAATGACAGGAATTTCTTGATAAAATTTCATTTTTTCACACCTTAATCATGTTTATAGATTTTTTCACAAAAGTTATTATAATCTATTTTCGTCCAAATTAAATGATAATATCCAAATTTTATCGGATGTAACGAAAAAGAATCTATTTTGAAATGAGGATTCGTCTTATACACATCTGCTAAAATGTCATACTGCTTTTCTGTTCTTAATAGCTTGAAGGAAAAAGAGAGAAGTGTTTTTGTTCGCTCGAAATCGCTTCCTAGGGAAAAACAAGCAAGAGCGACCCTGCAGCGAAGCGAAGCGGCGTGATGCTTGTCCCAGGAAAACGATTCGAAATGAACAAAAAAAGCGCGATCCTTCTCTTTAGAGAAAAATTGCACTTTGTCTTTAATCTGAAAGAATCCCTATTGAAATAAGAGACTCTTTTTTGTGAAGACTAGATTTTTTCGTAAGATAACGCGATACATCCGGAAGCAAAGACGCGTGTTTCGACTAACCGTAGCGTCTGTGGTTGATCAAATACCGGAAACATCCGTTTTCCACTACCTAGCAGAACGGGGTAGATCACGACATGATAGCGATCGACGAGTCCAAGCTCAATTGCTTCAGCAGCAAGCGTCGCCCCACCGATCGCAATCTGTTTTCCAGGCAAGGCTTTTAGTGCTTGAAGTTCCTCGGCAAGCGACTGATTCGCTAGACGCGCCTTTCCTTCGACAGCGTCGAGCGTCCGCGAGAAGACGACCTTCTCAAGCGATTGCCAGGTTTTCGCATACTCAACGACAATCGGCTCGTCTTCCTGATCCGCTGTCTCCCAGTATTGCATCATCTCGTACAAACGACGTCCATAGACATGGGTATCGAACGCTTTCTCGTAGTCATTGAAATACTGATGTAATTCTGCGTCTGGTGAAGCGAAATCGATCCTACCTGACGCATCTTCGATATAACCGTCGAGCGAGACTTGAAAGGAATAGACGATGTCACGCATAGTAATCCCTCCTTTTTCACTCTTTACCCCAATAACCATTTCATGAAAAAAACTCCCTCATCCGTAGATGAGAGAGTAAGACGAATTATCCGATTGAACCTTCCATCTCGAACTTGATGAGACGGTTCATTTCGACCGCATATTCCATTGGAAGTTCTTTCGTGAATGGCTCGATGAAGCCCATGACGATCATTTCCGTTGCTTCCTCTTGTGAGATCCCGCGGCTCATGAGGTAGAACAATTGCTCTTCCGAGACCTTCGAGACTTTCGCTTCGTGCTCGAGCGAAATGTTATCGTTGAGGATTTCGTTGTACGGAATCGTATCCGACGTCGATTGGTTATCCATGATGAGCGTATCACATTCGATGTTCGAACGTGCACCTGTCGCTTTCCGTCCGAAGTGAACGATACCGCGATACGTGACTTTACCACCGTGTTTTGAGATCGACTTCGAGACGATCGTCGACGACGTGTTCGGTGCTAAGTGAATCATCTTCGCACCCGCATCTTGGTGTTGACCTTTACCAGCGATTGCGATCGACAATGTCATACCACGTGAACCTTCACCTTTGAGGATGACGGCTGGGTATTTCATCGTCAGTTTCGAACCGATGTTACCATCGACCCATTCCATCGTTGCGCCAGCTTCACAGATCGCACGCTTCGTAACGAGGTTGTAGACGTTGTTCGCCCAGTTTTGGATCGTCGTGTAACGGCAGTAAGCGTTTTTGTTGATGAAGATCTCAACGACCGCTGAGTGAAGCGAGTTCGTCGTGTAGACCGGTGCTGTACATCCTTCGACGTAGTGAACCGATGCTTCGTCATCAACGATGATCAACGTCCGCTCGAATTGACCCATGTTTTCCGAGTTGATCCGGAAGTAGGCTTGAAGCGGCGTGTCGACTTTAACACCTTTTGGTACGTAGATGAACGATCCACCTGACCAGACCGCTGTGTTCAAGGCTGCGAACTTGTTGTCTGTTGGCGGGATCAATTTCCCGAAGTACTCACGGAAAATATCTTCGTTCTCTTTTAACGCTGTATCTGTATCTTTGAAGACGACACCGATTTCTTCGAGGTCTTCTTTCATGTTGTGGTAGACAACCTCTGACTCGTACTGAGCCGAGACACCTGCCAAGTATTTTTGCTCTGCTTCAGGGATACCGAGCTTATCAAACGTACGTTTGATTTCTTCTGGTACTTCATCCCACGATTTCTCTGCACGTTCAGACGGCTTAACGTAGTACGTGATGTCGTCGAAGTTCAATTCTGAGAGATCGCCACCCCACGCTGGCATTGCTTGTTCGTTGAAGATCTTGAGTGATTTCAAACGGAAATCAAGCATCCATTGTGGTTCTTCCTTCATTTTCGAGATCGTTTCGACGACTTCAGTCGTCAAGCCGCGTCCAGAACGGAAGATCGAGATATCGCGATCGTGGAAACCATATTTATAATCGCCAATTTCCGGCATGTTCTTTGCCATGTTCATTTCCTCCTCTTACTTGCTTGTGACCGAAGTTTACTTCCCTTCTTCTACGCCGCGTTCGAGCGCCTTCCAGGCAAGTGTCGCACATTTAATCCGTGCCGGGAATTTCGTGACACCCGAGAGTGCCTCGACGTCCCCGAGGTCGAACGATTCGTCGTCATAGTCTTTTCCTTGGACCATGTCCGAAAAGATATCCGCGAGTCGTAAGGCTTCTTCGATAGTCTTACCTTTGACGAGTTGCGTCATCATTGAAGCAGACGCCATGCTGATCGAGCAGCCCTCCCCGTCAAATTTCGCATCACGGACGACATCGTCTTCAATCGCGAGCTGGAGACGAATCGTATCGCCGCACGTCGGATTGTTCATGTCGATCGTAACGCCCCCCTCGATCGCACCGCGATTTCGGGGAGTTTTATAGTGATCCATGATCACTTGACGATACAAGTGATCGAGATTGTTAAAATCCATGACTGAAATACTCCTTCGTTTGGCGAAGTCCTGTCACGAGTGCGTCAACCTCTTCTTTCGTGTTGTAGAGATAGAAGCTAGCGCGAGCCGTCGAGCTCGCTCCGAGCCAACGCATCAGGGGCTGTGCACAGTGGTGACCGGCGCGAACCGCGATTCCCTGCATATCAAGGACGGTTGCGACGTCATGTGCATGGACATCACCGAGATTGAACGTGACGAGTCCAACGCGTTCTTCCGGACCGTAAATCGTGAGTCCGTCGATGTCACGCATTTGTGCCATCGCGTACTGCGCGAGTTCACGTTCGTGTGCTTCGACGTTCTCTAAACCAATCTCTTCTAAGAAATCAATCGCTGCCGATAAACCAACAGCTCCTGCGATGATCGGTGTCCCCGCTTCGAAACGATATGGAGACGGTTTGAACGTCGACTCTTCAAGACCAACGTAATCAATCATCTCACCACCGAATTCGACCGGTTCCATCGCATTGAGTAATGCCTTTTTCCCGTAAAGAACACCAACGCCTGTCGGACCACACATCTTGTGTGCGGAGAAAGCGAGGAAGTCACAGTCGAGATCCGTGACATTAATCCGTTGGTGTGGTGCACTTTGCGCAGCATCGACGACCATGACGGCACCACGAGCGTGCGCAAGACGAGCGACTTCTTTGATCGGATTGATTGTACCGAGAACGTTCGAGACATGTGCCATCGCGACGATCTTCGTCCGGTCAGACAGTTGTGCTTCGACCGCTTCGACCGTCACGCGACCATCCGCTGTCAAATCAACGTATTTCAACTTCGCTTTTTTGCGTTTAGCGACTTGTTGCCACGGAATGAGATTCGCATGGTGTTCGAGGTACGTGACGACGATTTCGTCGCCTTCTTCGACATGCTCCATACCGTAGCTTGACGCGACGATGTTGATCGCCGTCGTCGTGCCGCGGGTAAAGATAATTTCTTCATGGTGTTGCGCCTGGATGAAACGACGAACGTTCTCACGCGCACCTTCGTACGCATCCGTCGCTCGTGTTCCGAGCGTATGGACGCCACGGTGCACATTCGAATGAATCGTCTTATAGTAGTCGTCAATCGCATTGATGACGACGAGCGGCTTCTGCGAAGAGGCCGCACTATCGAGATAGACGAGTTTCCGGTCGTTGACCTGTTGGTCGAGGATCGGAAACTGATTGCGGATGGATGCATCGATTCCCATATTAGTTTACTTTCCCTTCGATGACTTGAACGAGACGTTCTTTCACCGAGTCAATCGCAAGTTCCGAGACGACTGGCTGGAGGAATCCGTGAACGACGAGGCGTTCTGCTTCCTTCCGTGAAAGGCCACGGCTCATCAAGTAGTAGAGTTGTAGTTCATCGACACGACCGACAGATGCCGCGTGTCCTGCCATGACGTCATCCTCATCGATCAAGAGGATCGGGTTCGCATCACCACGTGCCTTTTCAGACAACATGAGGACACGTTCCGTTTGAACGCCGTTTGATTTCGAAGCGCCGTGATGGATCATCGACGTTCCGTTGAAGATCGATGTTGCTGAATCTTTCTGGACACCGTGGATCAAGATGAAACCTTCTGATCCTTTACCGAAGTGGTCCGTCCGGACGTTGAAGTTTTGTTTTTGCTCTCCACGACCGACCGTAACGGCTTTCGTATCTGAGAACGAATCGTTTCCAACGAGGTGTGTTTTTGTTTCTGTGACCGTGTGACCGTCATTCATGTGACCGAGTGCCCATTCAAGCTTCGCGCCTTGTTTGACGACACCACGACGGTTCATATACGTGATGGCACCTTTCGATAGCGTATCGACACCACCGAAGAGAACTTTTGCGTTGTCTTCAACGAAGACTTCTGTGACGACGTTAACGTTATGCGCTTCGTCACCGTAAGAGACGAAGTTTTCGATATACGTCAATTCGCTGTCCGCATCTGCGACGATGATTGCGTGATGGTAAAGCGCTGCGCCTGATTGCTCAAGCGTGTAGATCGCTTGCATTGGTACAGAAAGCTTGACGCCTTTTGGTACATAAAGGAATGTACCACCGTTGCGAAGTGCTGCGTTTAATGCCGCAAGACGATCTTCGTTGACTTGAACGCCTTCCGTCATGAAGTACTTCTCGACGAGTTCCGGGTGTTGTTTTAATGCGTCTTCGAGCGTCGTGAAGATGACGCCGTTCGCCGCTTCACTGTTTTGCGCGTGAACGAGTTGTCCGTTGCGCGTAACGAGCATGTGATCACGGTTTTCGCCGATCAATGCTTCGATATCTGAAGAAAGACCAGTGACGGTTTCAAGTTCCGTCGTACCTTCTGTAAAGTTCCAGCCTTCGATCTTGATTTTTTCTACTTTTGGCAATGCGAGCGTTGGGGCAAGATCAAGCGCGTCTTGACGCTTTGCGACCATCCAAGATGGTTCCCCTAAGCGAGTCGCACGTTCTGCCACTGCCTCGCGATTTACTGCAAGATTCAGTTCTACAGTCATCATGCTTCCTCCCTCGTCTTACGCTTTTGTTTCGATTTCGACGTCTTCGATGCCGAGTTCTTTTTTAACCCAGTCATAACCTTCTGCTTCGAGACGGTGTGCGAGTTCTTTACCACCAGACATGACGATTTTTCCGCCCATCATGATGTGGATGAAGTCTGGCTCGATATAGTTCAAGAGACGTTGGTAGTGCGTGATGATCAAGCAGCCAAATTCAGGTGAACGCATTTCGTTGACACCTTTTGCGACGACTTTCAGTGCATCGATATCAAGACCTGAATCGATTTCATCAAGAATCGCGATCGCTGGTTTAAGCATCATCATCTGAAGAATTTCGTTACGTTTCTTTTCTCCACCTGAGAAACCTTCGTTGAGGTAGCGGTGTGCCATTTCTGAAGGCATCTCGAGAAGACCCATTTGTGAATCAAGCTCACGGATGAACTTCATGAGTGAGATTTCATCGCCTTCTTCACGACG
Source organism: Exiguobacterium sp. s78 (assembly GCF_018618985.1). NCBI lineage: Bacteria > Bacillati > Bacillota > Bacilli > Caryophanales > Exiguobacterium > Exiguobacterium sp. s78. Next base: position 463,175 of record NZ_JACSNB010000001.1, on the reverse strand, counting down.
CGAGTTGATCGCTGAACGAAGGAAGTCTGAGTTCGTGACACCACTGATTTCGCTTGGGTACTGCATTGCGAGGAACATACCCGCTTGTGCGCGCTCATCGACTTCCATGTCGAGGACGTCTTCGCCGTCGAGTGTGACTGAACCAGATGTCACTTCGTACGATGGGTGACCCATCAATGCTGATGCGAGTGTTGATTTACCTGTCCCGTTTGGTCCCATGACCGCGTGGATTTCCCCGCCTTTGATTTCCAAGTTGACGCCTTTCAAGATTTCCTTGCCGTCGATCGCGACGTGTAGATCTTCAATCTTCAAGTGTGAAGCCTTCATGTTAGAATCCCTCCATCTATTCATTTCGTGACTGACGATTCAGAACACGAGCGTTACTAATTTAGTATCATTCTAATCTTAAAGAAACATCGCGTATTATTCAAGCGTCATCGCTCGCTGATTTTTCTCAAAATCATGCGTTTTGTTGAGAATCATTCGAAAGTTTCACTGGTTCCTCCAGTTCCTCGATCGTCGAAGTCCGATGAATCCGTTGTGACAGTAGGAGCAGTGGTATTCCGAATAATGTCAAGCCCGCTAAAATCCCGAAAATCGGTAACGGACGGTCCGCTCCATATAAACTTAACAAATGTCCTCCGGCGATCGGACCGATTGATTGTCCGATCGACGTCAAGCCCATCGCCCCGAAATAACTGCCCCGTAATTCTGGTTTTGCGAAGCGATCGGTCAAGATGTCAGTCATCGTGAACATCATGACTTCCCCGCACGTGAAGATGATCATCGCGACGACCATCAACCAAATCGAACTTACGTTTCCGATGATGAACAAACCAACAGCGACGGTCGCAATCCCGGTCGTGATCGAGACGAGCGGCGACGTCTTGACGCCGAACTTCATGATCGGATACTGCACGATCAAGACGGTGATCGCATTGATCGTGATCAAGATCGCATAGAGTGTCTTCCCGCCCTCAAGGAGTGACGTCTCCGTCAAAAACTGAGGCAAGGTCGAATTGAACTGGCTGTAGCCGAAGACCCCGAAGATGATGCCGGCGAGTGCCAGCGTAAAGGCGATATCCGTCCGCAACAGACGAACCGTCGCTCCGAACGAGACCTTTTTGCCACCATGCGTCTCGGTGATCGGATGGCGTTTGAATAAGATACCAATCATCACCCCGTACACGATATAGACGAACGCGGTGATGTAAAACGTCGCGGACGTGTTCCCCGCACTCAGCAGCAAGGCGATTCCCGGCCCGATCGCTGCTGCGATGTTGATCATCGCGTAACGGATATTGAAGACGAACAATCGGTTCGCTTCGTCCGTCGTATCACTGATCAAGGCACGGGCGGATGGTTCAAAAATCGAACGACAGACCCCGTTCAAGGCACTGAGCGTAAAGAATGCCCAGAATGTCTCGACTTGTGCCAGCGCAATGAAGACGATCGCGAATCCGATCGTTCCGGCAAGCATCATCGCCCGGCGACCATACCGGTCCGACAAGGTGCCGCCGATGAAACTCATGACGAGACTGGCGATCGCCGAGATACTGAGTACCCAGCCAACATCGACCGGATCAAATTTCAGGACGGTCGTCATGTAGATGGCGAAGAACGGCATCGTGATGAATGTTCCGAGACGTGAGAAAAACGTCCCGAACAAGACCCCCAGTGTCAACGGATGCAGTTGACGTATGCGTTGCATATGATTCCCCCTAACCCCTGTTTCAGACAAATGAAAAGCATCCTTCCATTATATAGGAAGGATGCCGGCTTCGGTGAACTTATTTGCTGACTGGAACGACAGCACCTTTGTACTTGTCGAGGATCCAATCTTGGTTTTTCTTTTCGTGCAGAACGTCAAGAAGTGCTGTGACACGCTTGTCTTTTTCATCGCCATCACGTGTAACGATGATGTTGACGTATGGTGAAGACTCATCTTCTGATGCAATTGCGTCTTTCAATGGGTTCAGACCGTTATCGATCGCATAGTTCGTGTTGATGAGGACGGCGTCGCCTTCATTGTTTTTGTAAGCTTGCGGAAGAAGTGATGCTTCGATGTTCGTTTTGAACTTGAGTTTCTTCGGGTTCTCCGCGATATCACCGAGTTGTGCATCTGTCGTTTTACCGTCTTTGAGTTTGATCAACCCTTCATTTTGAAGGAACGTCAAGACACGACCGCGTTCCGCGACGTTTGAGCTCGTCAGGATCGTTGCACCGTTTGGCAACTTATCGAGTGACTTGTATTTCTTCGAGTAGATACCGAGTGGTTCAACGTGGACGCCACCTGCGTTCGCGAACTTATACGATTTGTTTTCTTTCTCTTGTTGCTCGAGATACGGTACGTGCTGGAAGTAGTTCGCATCGATTTCTTTTGAAGCGAGCGCTTTATTCGGAAGTACGTAATCTTGGAACTTCTGGATTTCAAGTTTGTAACCTTTTGCTTCGTATTCTTTTTTAACGTGCTCAAGAATCTCAGCGTGCGGTACGTTCGAAGCACCAACGACAAGTGTCTTGTCGTCGTTGCTATCTGATCCTGATGATTTTTCGCCACATGCAGCAAGACTAATAGCTAAGACGGATACAGCAGCAGTACCTACGAATTTTTTCCAAGTTTTCATGAATGATTCCTCCAATATGATTAAGTTTCGAATTAACGTTTATCGATCGCGCGGATCAGCAAGTCACCAATGATTTGGATGACGAAGACGATCGCTAAGATTAAGAGTGTCGCAATGACGATGACATCGTTTTGAGAACGCTGGAATCCTTCGATGAAGGCCATGTCCCCAAGTCCACCTCCGCCGACTACTCCGGCCATTGCCGTATAACCGACAAGTGAAACGAGCGTAACCGTGATTCCCGAAACGATGGCAGGCAATGCTTCCGGGATTAAGACTTTATAGATGATCTGGAACTTCGTCGCGCCCATCGATTCGGCTGCCTCGATGACACCTTTATCGACTTCGCGTAACGCGAGTTCAACCATCCGACCGTAAAATGGTGCAGCACCGAAAATCAGTGCCGGTAATGCTGCCGTTGGTCCGAGGAACGAACCGACGATTGCTGTCGTAAATGGAATCAATAAGATCAGTAAGATGATGAACGGAATCGAACGGAAGACGTTGACGACCAAACTCAACACTGAATAGAACGCCCGATTCTTGAACAATAACTCTTCGTTTGTCGCATACAATAGTAAACCAATGATCAAACCGAGGACGAATGTCGAAACACCAGCGATTGCCGTCATATAGACGGTACTGCCTGTCGCTTCCCACACCATGTCCCAATCTAGATTGTCAAAGAATGAAATCATCGGTGATCCACCTCCACTTCAACATCACTGGCTTGAAGCTTCGTGATGACCGCTTGTGTTGCTTCTGTTTCCCCGATCAACTGAATGAACAGTGTACCGAGTGCCCCTTCCTGCGATTGACCGACGTTTCCGCCGATGATATTGAACAGGACCGGTGAATCCTTCATGACTTCCGCGAGGATCGGGCTTTCCGCTGTCGATCCGACGAACGTCAACTGAACGATTTTTCCGGTTGGGTACCGTTCGCGTAGTTTCGCGAACGTTAACTCGTTCTCCGACGGCGACGTCAATTGTTTGACGAATTCCTTCGTCATCGCTTGCTTCGGATGACGGAAGACTTCTGCGACCGGTCCTTGCTCGACGATTTTACCGGCTTCCATGACGGCGACCCGGTGACAGATTTTTTGAATGACGTGCATCTCGTGTGTGATCAAGACGATCGTCAGTTTCAGTTTTTCATTGATGTCGACGAGTAACTCAAGGATTGAGTCCGTCGTCTTCGGATCGAGTGCACTTGTTGCCTCGTCACATAAGAGAACGTCCGGGTTCGATGCCAGTGCCCGAGCGATACCGACACGTTGTTTTTGACCACCGGATAATTGTGACGGATAGGCTTTTTCGCGTCCGTCCAAACCAACGAGTTGGATCAGTTCCGCTACCCGTTCCTTGCGGTGTGCTTTCGGGAAGCCACCGAGCTCGAGTGGGAACATGATGTTCTCTTCAACCGTCCGTGACCATAGTAAGTTGAAGTGTTGGAAGACCATCGAGACATTCTTGCGGACGCCTCGTAATTCCTTAGGTTTTAGTGATGTCATTTCAACACCATCGATTTGGATCGAACCACTCGTTGGTGCTTCGAGCATATTCAGTAATCGGATCAGGGTGGATTTCCCTGCTCCGGAATAACCGATTATTCCAAAAATTTCACCGCGCTCGATTGTCAGATCGACATTCGCGACGGCTTCGACCGCTCCGCGCTTTGAGCGATAAATCTTTCCTACGTCTTGTAAACGAATCACAACTGTCCCTCCTAAAATAAAAAAAGTGCGCGCGTTTTAGAGCAAACGCGCGCACTTTTCAGTACACAAAACCATTTGCTCTCATCTCCCAGACTTTTGTCTGCTGGAATTAGCACCACTTCGGATTAGATCCGCGGTTGCCGGGTTTCATCGGGCCAGTCCCTCCACCACTCTCGATAAGAGTTTCGGTATTAAGTTTGTAGAATATATTCTGAATATTAGCAGGGGTTATTTTTGTTGTCAAACAGTTTTTTCAGAAACTTTTTCGAGGAACGTGAAAGCACGTGTTAAGTCTTCTTTCAAATCTTCCGCATCCTCAAGTCCAACTGAAATCCGAACGAGACCGTCCGTGATACCGAGTTCTGCCCGACGTTCTGCTGGGATCGACGCGTGCGTCATCCGTGCCGGAACGGAAATCAGACTCTCGACGGCACCAAGACTTTCAGCAAGTGTGAAGAAGTGTGTCGCCTCGACGAGTTTTTCTGCGTTCGCTGCTGAACCAACATCAAAGCTGATCATCCCACCAAATCCAGTCGCTTGTTTCGCTTGGATGTCGTGACCAGGATGCGATGCAAGTCCTGGATAGAAGATGTTTGAGACAATATCTTGCGCTTGTAGGAACGCAACGAGATCATGTGCTGTCTCTTCGATCGCATCCATTCGGATACCGAGTGTACGAAGACCACGGACGAGCAAGAAGCTGTCTTGCGGTCCAAGCACGCCGCCTGTCGAGTTTTGGATGAAGTGCAGCTCTTCGCCGAGCGCATCATCTTTGACGACGACAAGTCCAGCGACGACGTCCGAATGTCCGCCGATGTATTTCGTCGCACTGTGCAAGACGATGTCTGCACCAAGTGCGAGTGGTTGTTGATGATAAGGCGTCGCGAACGTGTTGTCGACGACAAGTTTAAGATCGTGACGTTTGGCGATCGTTGCGATTGCTTCAATGTCCGTTACTTTCAACAACGGGTTCGTCGGTGTTTCGACGTAAACGATCTTAGTGTTGTCTTGGATCGCTGCTTCCGTTGCCGCAAGGTCCGTCGTATCGACGAATGTCACTTGGATATTGAACTTCGGTAAGACGCGTTGCATCAAGCGGAACGTACCACCGTAGACGTCATCCGTCATGACGATGTGGTCGCCAGACTCAAGCAAGTGGAAGACGGCATGGATCGCTGCCATCCCAGAACCGAACGCAAAACCACGTGCGCCGCCTTCAAGATCCGCAATCAATCGTTCGATGCTCGTCCGTGTCGGGTTCGCTGTCCGTGAGTATTCGTATCCGTCCTTAAGTTGACCGATTTTATCCTGCTTGTATGTGCTTGTTTGATAGATCGGAGGTGTGACGGCTCCTGTTGCCCGGTCGACACCTGTTCCTCCATGAATCAATGCTGTCTTCTTACGCATGAGTTTCGTCCACCTTTTCAAAGATTTGTTGGCTTAAATAGCGTTCGGCACTGTCAGCGAAGACGGTGACGATCGTACTGCCGGGGTGACGCTTCGCGATATCAAGCGCAGCAACGAGCGCTGCACCTGCTGAACTACCAACGAGTAATCCTTCGCGAGCAGCGAGTGTATGAACCGCGTCAAATGCATCGCGGTCAGAAATCGTATGAATCTCATCAACGAGTTCACGCGGAACGAGACTTGGCCATTTCGCTGTACCGATACCTTCTGTCTTATGCGGACCGGCTGGACCACCGTTTAAGACGGAGCCTTCCGGTTCAACGATTGCTGCTTTTGTACCGAGACGTTGTTTTAAGAAGTCCGCTGTTCCGGCGAACGTACCACCTGAACCACAACCGGCAACGAACCAGTCGATATGCGGTAAGTCCGCAATCAGCTCAGGACCGAGTGTCCGCTGATACGTGACTGGGTTCTCTTCGTTTTCGAATTGTAACGGAACGTAACTGTTCGGAATTTCCTGACCGAGTTCTTTAGCCCGGTCGATAGCCCCTTGCATATCGAGTTCAGTCGGCGTGTTGACGACGGTTGCGCCGAGTGCCCGCATCAACGTCTGCTTTTCCTGACTGAATTTTTCCGGAACGACACAGATGACTTTGAGATCGTATTTCTTAGCGGCGAGCGCCAAGCCGATGCCGGTATTCCCAGCTGTCGGCTCGATGATCGTACCGCCTGGTGTCACATGTCCGTTTTCGATTGCTGCATCAACGAGTTGAATGCCAAGGCGGTCTTTGACGCTGCCCCCAGGGTTCATCCATTCGAGCTTCGCCAAAATGCGCGTACCAGCAGGCAAATCGAATGAAGTGATCTCGTAGAGTGGTGTGTTTCCGACGAGGTCGCGGACGTTGTTCGCGATCATCCGAAGACGATGTCCCATTCATCACGACCGGCAAGCATTTTCTCGGCATAGTGCTTCGCTCCTTTGAGGTCATGTGCGCTCGCAAATCCACATTGGACTTCGTTTTGCGCTGGAATCTCTTCTGCTGCGAGGACGTCTTTCAACGTCTTCTCAACGAGTTCGCTCATTTTTTCGACCGAGTCGAAGTTCATCATCGCCATGTAGAAACCTGTTTGGCATCCCATCGGCGAGACATCGATGACATCATCCGAGTAGTTACGGATGTTTTCAGCAAGTAAGTGCTCGAGTGTGTGCATCGCACGCATCGGCATTTGCTCAACGTTTGGTTGTGTGAAACGGATATCGTATTTGACGACTTGGTCAACTTTACCTTCTTTATATCCTGCGACGCGGATGTAAGGTGCTTTGACTTTCGTATGATCCAGGTTAAAGCTTTCGACGTTCATTTTTTGAAGTGCCATGATTTATTCCCCCATTTTCTCGGCTTCTACGAGCCAGACGAAGTGATTGTATTGTATAAATTTAACAGTGAATCCCCGTGCTGTAAACAATTCTTCCATGACTGGAATCAACGGGTAGAATTCGCGTTCGAGATCTTCCGCTAACGCGTCGAACCCTTGAGCACGTGCTTCACGAATCGTTTGCAGGCGTGCCTCTTCTGAGACGAACATCGTATCCGCGTAGACGATTTTTCCGTCTGCCGGTAAATGTGATGCCATCAGTTCGATCGCTTCTCCCTTTTCCTCATCTGTTAGATGATGAAACGCATACGTCGAAACAAAACTGCGTGCTTCCTTCGCTTCGAACGAGAGGAAGTGACCGTCTTGTACATCAAGTGACGGAATCTTTTCCGTCAGGATTGCCCGCATCTCCGGACTTGGTTCGACGGCGAGTACGGCGTCGTGACGTGCCAGAAGACGTTGTGTCAGGTTCCCTGTGCCTGCTCCGAATTCAATGACCGGCGACTGCGCTTTATCCGCTACTGTATCCAAAATCTCATCGTATCGACGAAAAACCTCTTTATACTCCGGATCGTGTCCGGTTACTGTCTCGTCATACGTCGATGCCCATTCTGTGAAAACATCCATAAAACGTACTGTCATGCCTTGTCGTCCTCCATCTCACCAGTTAATTCCGAGTAATCGGATATGAATTAAAGTAATTTTCCTTATTCGCATTGTAGCAAGGAGATTCTATCCTGGCAAGCGACCGGCTCAAAAAACTTCCAGAAAACAAAAAAAGGCGTTGCCGGCGAACCGACAACACGAATAATGTGGTTAGAAATGCTACGAAGGAAAACCCAGCTCCATTCGGAATTGTTCGCTCTTCCGCGTGGAGGACGGCGCCTGTTCGACATGATTGCCAGCTTACGTTCACTTCCTGATCGGTCCTTTCGATCCACCACCCGTTCATTGCACCGCTTCGTCTTTGGGGGACGACTTAAGGGGAAACAATACACCGGCTTAGGATGGGAGAAAGGGTTCAGGACTTGAATCGTATTGAACAATCATCTCTGCTAGACTTCCTATAATGCATTTCTAGAAGTTGTTATGAATATACCATTCATATTTCTGCGTTGTCAACGGATTATTGTAAATATTCCGACAATTTAACAAAAAGAAAAATCCAATTGGACTTTTCTTACCGTTCTTGACAGAAAGCAAAGACGTTTTGAACGGACTGGAAGGCATAAAGTCGCTCTACGACTTGATTTTCTTCAATTCGCAACAACGCAGGAACACTCATGACACGGGCTTCTTCTAAGAAATCCGGAATGAAATTCCCGTTCGCCTTCTGAATCAATTGACCTGATTCCGTCGCTTCGACGATATCGAGCATACGCTCCGCGATGGCGCATGTCCCGCACATCGGTGCATAGACATACAATAGCCCGTTTTCCGGGACGGTCGTGACCTCTTGCATGACGGTCGCTCCTTTCTTCGTGGTATCTGTCGTCAGTATACAAAAAAAAGAGAGCGGACGAAACGCAAGCGCCTCGTTCACTCTCTTTTCGTTAAGTATTACTCGTTGATCATCGATTTGTACGCCGCAGCGTCCATCAATGCCTCGACTTGTGAAGCATCTTCGATTTCGATGTCAACCATCCAAGCACCTTCGAATGGTGACTCGTTGACGAGTTCTGGGGAATCCGAAAGGTTTTCGTTGATGGCAACGACTTTACCAGAGATCGGTGCGTATAACTCCGAGACTGTCTTGACCGACTCGACTGAACCGAATGGCTCGTTTGCTGAGATCGTATCTCCGACTTCAGGCAATTCGACGAAGACGATATCCCCGAGTTCGTGTTGCGCGAAATCCGTGATTCCGATGCGCGCCTTGTTTCCTGATACTTCGACCCATTCATGTTCTTCCGAATAGCGTAAGTTGTCTTTTACTTGACTCATTTCCGATTCCCCCTGTGGACTAATTTGGACTAACGTGTTCAGTATACCAAAATCGACTCTGAACTTAATACCATTTTCCTTGATACATTTCTTCCTTGAAGCCGATCGTGACGTCTTTCCCGTCTGTGACGATCGGACGCTTCAACAACATGCCGTCACTTGCGAGTAACTTGTATTGCTCGTCTTCTGATAACTCTGGAAGTTTGTACTTGATCCCTTGCGAACGGTATGATTGACCGCTCGTGTTGAAGAATTTCTTCAGTGGCTCTCCACTCTTTTGATGAAGTTCCTGAATCGTCGTTGCAGATGGTGTCTCCTCGACGATATGTTTGTAATCCACTTCGACACCGTGCTGTTCGAGTGCTTTTTTTGCTTTGACGCACGTACTACATTTCGGATAGCCGTACATCGTGACTGTTTTTGTCATGTTCCTCACCTCACCTTCAAGAGTAGCAGATGGATCACTTCTGCTTCAAGCGTGCGAGCGCCCCGTCAATCTGATCTTGGTGATGCGCGTCATGGGCAACGAACGACTCGACGAAGGCTTGCGGTCGAAAATCCTCATAGGTTGCTTCAAACTGCTCGTCAGACAAACGATCGAGGTGATTGACGATGTCACGCCGGACGCTGATCGCTTTTTTCAACAAAGCAAGCGGATCGATATGATGCGCATATTCGACCGCCAGTCGATTGAACTGATCAAAATCCGTCTCGACGAGCGTCAACGGTTCATCCGGTAACTTCGAGATGGCATGATCGTAATAAAACCGGTCCCATAAATACAGATGACTGACGCACTCAAGGACGGTCCACTTATTAAGCGCAAGCGGCAGATCCCATTCTTCCGGCGACAAACGTTCAAGGGATTGATAGTAGGCAATCGCAAATTGCAGTTCAACCAATTCTTGGCGCATCTCGTTTTCCTCCTCCAACCAAAAACTTCGCCTTTACAGAGATTTTCCCTGCAAAGGCGAAGCGGTAAACCTGACTTAGACCGTATATTTGTTTGACTCGATGAGACGTTTTGCGATGTCGCGTTTCGTACCGATGACGTTGATTGGCTGGTAACGGCTGAATTTTTTCAGCGCCGAGAGCAACATCCGGAGTTCGTCGCCGCTTGCTGCCGCGTAGAGTGTCTCTTTCGCGTCACGCTCGACAGCTTCGAACGCTTGTTGTGCGAAGACTTCCGTGTAACGGACTTTCAGTTCGCTCTTCTCGATTCCTTTGTCGGCAATCGCTTTGTCCGTCCGGACGATTGCTGACTCCAGCGCATAGATCGCACTCATGATGTCGGCTGTATTCGCTAAAATCTCTTGCTCGCCTTGGAGTTTGTCCTGGTATTTCTGGACCGCTGTTCCGGCAGTCAACAAGAAGATCTTCTTCATCATCGCGAGTAAGTGGCGTTCGCGATCAAGTGGTGCTGTTCCGATTTCTGTCGGCATGAAGCTCATCACTTCTTGTTGCAGACGCTGTGCTTCCGCAAGCAAAGGCAACTCACCTTTCATCGCTTTCTTCAGCAACGTTCCTGGAACGAGAAGACGGTTGATCTCGTTCGTTCCTTCGAAGATCCGGTTGATCCGTGAATCACGGTACATGTTCTCGACTTCATATTCTGCCATGAAGCCGTAACCACCATGGATCTGAACCGCTTCATCAATGACATAATCAAATGTTTCCGAAGCGAAGACTTTGTTCATCGAGCACTCGATCGCGTACTCAGCGATTGCATCGGCGATTTTCTTACCGTCCTTGCTCTCTTCTTCTGACAACTGATCAAGACTATCCTGGAACAGACCACCCGTCCGGTAGACCGAACTTTCCATCGCATACGTCTGTGCTGCCATCGTTGCGAGTTTTTCTTGAATCAATGGGAACGAGCTGATTGGTGTCTTGAACTGTTTCCGTTCGTTCGAGTACTGGACTGCGAGATCGATCGCCCGTTTTGACGAACCGACAGCACCGACAGCTAATTTGTAACGACCGACGTTCAAGATGTTGAAGGCGATGACGTGACCGCGTCCGATCTCACCGAGGACGTTATCGACTGGTACTTCTGCATCTTGTAAGATCAACGTCCGTGTTGATGATCCTTTGATTCCCATCTTTTGTTCCTCGACGCCTGTCGAGACGCCTGGATACGATCCTTCGACGAGGAAGGCTGTGAACTTGTCACCGTCGATCTTCGCGTAGACAACGAACAAGCTTGCGAAACCAGCGTTCGTAATCCATTGTTTTTCACCGTTCAAGATGTAGTGCGTACCAGCTTCGTTCAAGACAGCCGTCGTTTTAGCACCAAGAGCATCCGAACCAGAGCCTGGTTCCGTTAACGCGTACGAAGCGATCCACTCCCCTGAAGCGAGCTTCGGCAAGTATTTATGCTTTTGCTCTTCGTTTCCGAAGAAGACGATTGGCAACGAACCGATTCCGACGTGTGCGCCGTAGCTGAGGGCGAATGAACGACCGCGCGCGAACTTCTCCGTGATGATCGAAGACGAAATCTTATCCATCTGATAGCCGCCGTATGCTTCCGGAACGTCTGCACCGAGTAGACCAAGCTCGCCTGCTTCACGGAGGAGACCGACTGATAATTCGAACTCGTGTTTTTCGATTCGGTCAAGGACAGGAACGACACGATCTTCGACGAACTTCGCTGTCATGTCACCGACCATTTTGTGTTCTTCCGAGAAATCCTCTGGTGTGAAGAGACGTTCTGGTGCTAACTCATCTAATACGAAACTGCCACCTTTGATTAATTCGTTTGTCGTTTGGCTCATTGTCCTGTTCCTCCTTCAACTAGTTCGAATACGCCTGCTGCGCCCATTCCGCCACCGATACACATAGAGACGACACCATACTGGACATTCCGACGTTTCATTTCATGCAAGAGCGTCAATGTGAGTTTTGTTCCTGTACAACCGAGTGGGTGACCAAGGGCGATCGCTCCACCGTTGACGTTGACGATGTCTTCGTTTAATCCAAGCTCGCGGATGACACCGAGTGACTGCGATGCGAACGCTTCGTTCAACTCGATCAATCCGACGTCTTCAAGCGTGATGCCTGCGAGGTCCAGTGCCTTTGGAATCGCAACGACTGGTCCGATTCCCATCACTTCCGGACGGACACCACCGACCGCAAACGACTTGAACTTTCCGAGAATCGGTAACCCTTGGCGTTCTGCTTCTTCCCGTTCCATGACGAGGACAGCAGCCGCACCGTCTGACGTCTGCGAAGAGTTCCCTGCTGTGACGCTACCGCCGAGGCGGAACGCTGGACGAAGTTTCGCAAGACCTTCCGGTGACGAATCCGGACGAACGCCTTCATCGTGTTCGACGATGAATGTCTTCTCTTCGATTTTCAGTTCATCATTGACGAATTGTTCCGTCACCGTTACCGGGACGATTTCGTCAGCAAACTTACCAGCTGCGATGGCTGCCGCTGCTTTTTGGTGACTCTTCAAGGCAAACGCATCTTGATCTTCCCGTGAGACATTGTAGGTCGCAGCGACTTGCTCCGCTGTATGCCCCATGCTCATGTAGTATTCCGGTGCCGTGTCGACAATCGACGGATTAGGTCGGACGACGTGACCCGGCATCGGGACTTGGCTCATCGATTCAAGTCCACCAGCGACGACCGCAGTTGCTTGCCCCGTCATGATCTTCATTGCCGCGTCAGCGATCGATTGTAATCCACTTGAGCAATACCGGTTGATCGTGATCGCCGGTACCTCATGGGATAATCCACCGAGGACTGAAGCATAGCGAGCGATGTTCATCCCCTGCTCTGCTTCCGGTAAGGCACATCCGAGAATGACGTCATCGACCGCTCCCGTGTAGCCGGACCGTTTCAACGTTTCCTGGATGGCGATGCCTGCTAATTCATCCGAGCGCATCGATTTGAATGCGCCCTTTTTTGCTTTTCCGACCGGTGTCCGTGCACCGGCGACGATTACTGCTTCCTTCATCCGAATCCCCCCAGTCCTCAGTTACGAAGCGGCTTGCCTTTGACGAGCATGTGCTGCATCCGTTGTTGTGTCTTCATCTCACCGATCAGGCTCAAGAATGCTTCCCGTTCGATGTCGAGCATATATTGTTCATCGACGTGGCTACCGAAGGCGACGTTTCCGCCGGCGATGACGTGTGCCAGTTTACTAGCGATTTTCAAATCGTGTTCCGAGATATAGCCGCCGTAGAACATTTCGCGTGTCGCGAGTTCAAGCGTCGCTTTCCCAGCACGACCGACGACTGGAATCTTCGCTTTCGCTGGTGCCGTGTAGCCGGTCCGGTCCAGTTCAAGGACGAGTTGTTTCGCATCATACGTCAAGTGATCCCGGTTCATCGAGATCTGATCAACGGAGCGGACATATCCGAGTTCACGTGCTTCAAAGGCTGATTTTGAGACTTTTGCCATCGCGACGTTTTCGAATGTTTTTTGTGCTGCCTTCTCGATATTAACGAGTCCGTTCGGTGTGTTTTCTAACAGTCGACGGTACGTATTGACATTTCCGCCGCCTCCTGGAATCAGACCGACACCGACTTCGACGAGACCCATATACGTTTCAAGACCGGCTTGCAGGCGAGCTGCTGGAAGCGAGATTTCTGTACCGCCACCAAGCGTCATCCCTTGTGGAGCAGCGACGATCGGACGTGATGCGTAACGAATCTTTTGAATCGATTGTTGGAACTTGTTGATGATCCAGTCGAGTTCGAACCAGTTCTCATCTTCCGCTTCCATCAGCATCATCGCTAGGTTCGCACCGACACAGAAGTTCTTGCCATCGTTCGCGATGACGAGACCACGGTGGTTTTTCTCAACGAGATCGACTGACTGTTCGATCATCTGCATGATGTCGACACCGATTGCATTGCTCTTCGATGTGAACTCAAGGACTGCGACATCGTCGCCGATATCAAGCAAGCGTGCCCCGTTGTTCTCAAGGAGAACACCGTTTGACTTCCGGACATCGCGGAGACGGATTTCCTTCGGATTGACTGTTGCTCCGACGTAGTCTTGTGTCGTTGCGTCATAATGACGACCGGACGCATCATAGAAACTTGTTTTTCCTGCTGCGAGCATCTCATCGACCCATGCCGGTACCGCGTAACCGTCTTGTTTCATCTTCGCGACCGTCTTCTCGACACCGAGTGCGTCCCATGTCTCGAACGGTCCCATCTTCCAGCCGAAGCCCCATTTCATTGCTTCGTCGATCGCTTTGATGTCGCCTGCGATCTCACCAGTCAGCTGAGCCGAGTAGAGCAATGTTTTCGCGTGGATCGGCCAGAGTAAGGCACCGACACGATCTTGTGCGAAGACGACGGCTTTCAGTTTGTTTTTTGCGCCCGGAAGTGCTTTAGCTTGTCCGATTGATGGTTCAGTAAGCGCTTTCTTTTCGACGTACTCGAATGTCTCGAGGTCAAGTTCAAGGATCTGTTTTCCGACTTTCTTATAGAAGCCTTGACCCGTCTTCGCACCGAGTGCTCCTTGTTCGACAAGGCGACGCATTTCAGCCGGAACCGCGAACGTCTCCTTCTCTTCGCCTTCTGGCAACAAGTCATAGACGTTGTTTGCGACATGGACGAATGTGTCGATGCCGACGACGTCAAGTGTCCGGAACGTCGCTGACCCTGGGCGACCAAGAAGTGGACCTGTGACCGAATCGACCTCCCCGATTGAATAGCCACCTTTTTTCATCTCATCCATCGTCACGAGGAGACCGTATGTCCCGATTCGGTTACCGATGAAGTTCGGTGTATCCTTCGCAATGACGACACCTTTCCCAAGTCGTTCCTCTGCGAATTGTTTCATGAAGTCAACGACACTCGGATCCGTGTCTGACGTTGGAATCAACTCAAGTAACTTCAGATAACGTGGTGGGTTAAAGAAGTGTGTCCCGAGGAAACGACGGTTAAATGATTCCGAACGCCCTTCACGCATCGCTTCAATCGAAATGCCTGATGTGTTCGAGCTGACGATTGCGTCTTCCCGAATGAACGGTTCGATCGTTTTAAACAATTGCTGTTTGACATCGAGTCGTTCGACGACGACTTCAACGATCCAGTCTGCTTCTTTCAGACGTTCTAAGTCGTCTTCTAAGTTTCCGATCTCGATGAAATCGATCAATTTCTTAGACGCGAGTGGTGCTGGATTTTGTTTCAAGAGTTTTTCGCGGTTATCGCGCGCGATGCGGGAACGGACGCGCGGATCACTCAGCGTCAAGCCCTGCTTCTCTTCTTGTGCCGTAAGTTCTTTTGGTACGATATCAAGCATCAATGTCCGTATGCCAGCATTCGCAAGATGTGCCGCGATGCCTGCACCCATCACCCCTGAACCGATGATGACGGCGAATTGGATGTGTTTCGTCAACTGGATTGTGGTCGGCTGACCGATTTGACTCGCCATGATATACCCCCTGATTTTAAATTGAATGAACAACCATTCATTATACTGACAAAAAAAGAAGCCAATCGGTTTTCGTTTGCTTCTTCTACATCTTCATCATAAATGAATAATGATTCAGTAGCAATAAAAAATCAGCCAATGGACAAATTTTCCTGTTAGACTGATAAAAAGGAGTGGTTGAAAATGAGTCAAACCGAGCATGTATGGAATCAAAAAGCCGCTGACTGGGCGGATCGTGCTGACGATATGTGGACGAACGGCAGCCGAAAAACCGTTTTGCCGTTCTTACGAAAAACGATCACCGGTGGTCGTTTGCTTGATCTCGGTTGCGGTGATGGTGCAGCCTGTCGCTTACTGACACCGGACTTTCAGACAGTCGGACTTGATGTCTCAGATGAGATGATCCGGATCGCCCGTGAGAAGTCACCCGAGCAGACGTTCATCGTTGGAACGGGTGAAGCATTGCCGTTCGCTGATCATGCGTTTGATGTCGTCCTCGCTGTCAACTCACTCGAATGGTCGACACGTCCCGTTCAAGTGCTGCAAGAAATCGAACGCGTCGCCCCGCTTGTCGTCATCAGTCTACTCGGTCCGACAGCCGCACCACGGCAACTTGCTTACCGTCGTCTCTACGGTGAGGAAGTTGCGATGGGGAATACGATGATGCCGTGGGAACTGCTGCAACTAGCGAAAGAACGGGGCTGGACGTTACTCGATGAAGCGGTCATCCAAAAAGAAGGAGCCGTCATGACGGGGCACCGGTTACTTGATCAAGCACATGCTTTCTCGTGTTTGTTTGCTTTTCAGACGACGACTGTGAGGGAGAGATAACTATTTCATATACAACCTTTTATACATTTATTTTGATTGCGTTAGGTATCAATCTCTTATTTTATATCGATTCACTTGATGTTTTAGAACGATGGCAATACTTTTTATTGTATATGGTTTTTCTAATGGGTATACCTGAACTCGGAAGACGCATTTTTCGACGCTATCAAGAAAAACGATTCCACCCGCAGACCTCTATCTTTCTTGTCATTCTAGTATTTGCAGGCATTCTGTTTTTAGGAAATATCATTTTGCCGTAATGATCGATGAAACTCCATCATAAATAACCTCACTGTCTTCTCACCCGCTTTCCTCAGGCGAGACACAAGCCAGTCTTCCTCATCCCTCGGATGACGAATCCGGGTCTTGTTTGTCTCTGACAGCGCGAGGTGAAACATCGCGCTTTTTCCTGTAGGAGTCGGGTGAAGACATGTGAGGTAGCCTAAATGTAATAAACGGTCTCTCACTAGAAGTTAAGAGACCGTTTTTGGTTGATTTCAGTCAATTTGAGACTGCAAGTCACATTGTCTTCATCACACCGGTAACGGTAATGATAAGTGTGAATCAAGATCGTCTACTTACTAAAATTCGTTTAGTACTTTAAGAAGTACTTTTACAGATTCAATCCTCCAAGTCATATTTCAAACGAGAAAAAGAACGGCTTATCTTAAAATCGAAATCAATAAGAGTAGTTACATCATAACTCTTTTGACGATAGATCTCTTTCATGAGTTGCAAGAAAATATAGCGACACGTATATAAATCATCTCCAGTGTCTTCCCTCATCGAAGCATAATCAATTTCTTCACCTAGCGAATCATAAACAATCGTTTCAAACTCTAAATTTGTATGCCACATAAAATCTAAAAATCCTTGTAGAACTGCTTTTTTATACATATCTAGTGGAAAAGTAGCCAAGATTTGATTTTTATAATAAAACTCTACTATTTTTTTTTGATAGAAAAATCGAATGATAAAGTTAGAAGAAATTTCATCACTCTCATATTGTAAAGACCAGTTTGATTTTTCAATGTCATATAGTTCACTTGTCGATACACTTTTTATTAAAGAGTGCCAAAACATGTATAGCTCACTTACATGTGCGTCAAAGGGAAGTGGTTCACCATCCATGCAAAAAACAACTTTTCCAGAAGGATATCCGTCAGCTCGGCCAAATGCATAATTAAATACATCGGTGTCTTTTAAATCGGTCATCTTTATGAACCCTGGGTATTCTTGATTAATATCTAGTTCTTTTTTTTCAGGAGGAATTTTAATGAAACTCTTAACTTCCAAATGCATAATAAAATAGTCCTTTCGTTTATGAGGATACTTCCTACCTGAGGAAAGCGAAGATGCTAGGGACGTCCAATATACTCTATGTCTTTATCCTCCATGCGTTCGCTGATGTACCTGTCGCAACCACTCTTCAATTAAGACGAGATCCGATTGTTCTTCCCATTTCAGTCGGAAATAGAGTGTCTGCAGCATCTGTTTGACGTTACGATACGTCGTCCACTCCGCATCTCCCCACGTCACGTCACTCTCAAGCCACTCCTTAATATTATGTTCGATTCGTTGTAATAGGACATCTTCCGACAGTCCATGGCGACAAGCTTGCAACCATGCCGTCACCATCCGGTCCGCTTCTTCATCGACATAGAGATAATCGGACCGCGTCAACTGACGAATCATCGCATCAATCGCTCCGAGTTCCTCCTGTGGACGACTGGCTGGGTGCGTAAACCAAACTGCATAGACATCTGCGATATGTGCCATGCTGTGTGCCCACCCCATTCCGTCAATGAATCCACGGACATCCTTTTCTTGCTCCAAATAGGTTTGTAAGTAAGTGGACAGCCGATCCAACTGACTTTGCGTCAATAAGTATCGGGTTTTGTCCATCACTAACAATTCAGCGAGTGCTAATGCTGAAAATGATCGCGTCAGAACAGCTGTTGTGTCCGCTGTTCCCATTCTATACATCAACCCATGCCCGCTTAAAATAAAATCGAAAATTCGATTGGTTTCTTCTATCGTAAAGGACTCTGATGCGATATAGGTCGCTAACTGCGGATAGATCAATCCATCTCGTAATTCAGAATCCGTCGAACCGATATGTAGAAGTAACTCATCGAGTAATCCAGGCGTTACACTCGAGTCTTGTTGTAGCAGTTCCTTTAACTCTTGTTCTGTTCTCACCATTCCGTCCTCTCCTCCCTGAATCAAAAAAAGACGATGCAGCATTGCATCGCCTTCTCTTCTTATCCTTTGACCATTCCTTTGAGAACGAAGGCAACGTTTGCCGGTCGTTCTGCTAAGCGGCGCATGAAGTAACCGTACCAGTCACGTCCATAAGGAACGTAGACACGGACTTTATAGCCTTGTTTGACGAGTTCGAGTTGACGCTCGACCCGGATGCCGAATAACATCTGGAATTCGAACTGGTCTTTTTCGATCCCATTTTCTTTAGCGTGACGGATGACTTGCTCGATCATCGCATCGTCATGCGTTGCGACGGCAGCATAGTTTCCGAGTGATAATTGTAACTTCACGAGCTTGATGTAGTTGTGGTCGACATCTTCTTTCTCTGGGAACGCAACCGTTGCCGGCTCTTTGTATGCCCCTTTGACGATTCGGAGATTCGTCTCGAAGCGTCCGACACGTTTGATGTCATCTTCCGACCGGTAGAGGTATGACTGGATGACTGTTCCGATGTTATCGAAAGATTGGCGCAATTCTTCAAACAATTGAATCGTCTTTTCACAACGTGGCTCATCTTCCATATCAATCGTGACGAAGACACCGAGTTCTTTCGCCCGCGTTAAGATCCGTTCCATGTTCGAGCGGATCAATTCGTCCGAGATATCGAGTCCGAGTGATGTCAGTTTCAACGAGAGTTGCGAGTCTAATTTTTCTTCCGCAATCATCTCAACCGCACGAATACATTCTTGTGTCATCATCTCTGCTTCCGCTACCGTCGAGATGAACTCCCCTAAATGGTCCATCGTGACGCATAACCCTTTTGCGTTCAATTCCTGGATCGCCCGTTTCGATGCTTCCAATGAATCCCCTGCCACGAAGCGACTTGCTCCGAATTTAAGCCCGTATCGCTTGGCGAGACCGTTCAATGTCTTGTTTTGCGATAAGAAGATAAAACCATCCCGTAGTACTTTTTCCATCACTCATGATTCCCCCTAAATAAATGCTAGGCTGTTTTACCGTATCGGTTCACATCTCTGCACTCATATTATGCCATAAAGCGCTTACATACGCTCTTTATTTCGTTTATTTTTGAGAATCCGTTGAGCAACAAGTCCTACGGCAAAGAATAGGACATATAGTCCGATCGCAACGAAAAATTGCCAGGAGAACGGATCGCGAAGGCTTGAGCCGATATTGTTGTAAACGAACGCACCGGGAATGATCCCGAGATAGTTGGCGATAGCGAACTGTTTAAAGCGGATTTTCGATAGACCCGACGCGTAGCTGATCGCGTCAAACGGAAACAGCGGAATCAACCGGACGATTAAGACGACGAGAAAGCCATTCGTTGCGATCCGGTCGTCAAGCACGTTCAGCTTCCCTTTCCCGATCAACTTCTCAACCCCACGGCGACCGAGCAACCGGGCAATCCAAAAGCTGAGCAATCCGCCGGTACCAGCACCAATGACGTCGAGTAATGTCCCGAGCCACGGACCGTACGTATAGCCGCCAAAGACGGTCAAAAGACTCGCCGGGAAAAAGACGAGTGGTCGGACGGTATAAGCGAGCACATAGAGCAACATCCCTGTCAGACCTTGATCCCGTACCCAATCCGATAATGCTTGAATGTCGAATTGCTCCAACATTCCCGACATCCGGAAATACAGGAGCAATCCAAGTCCAAACATAAAATACAGCGTGATCGGGAGCCAGTCCCGGAGCCGTAGTTTCTTCATGACATCGTCGCCGGAGCAACGTAATAGAAAATCGACAGGAAGATCAACACACTACCAGCAAGGACGAACAGATGCCAAATCGCGTGATTATACGGCAAGCGTGCCCAGACGTAAAAGATGACGCCGAGGGAGTACGCAAGTCCACCACCGAGGAGCAGTAAGAATCCTTGTAACCCGAGTGCTTCATAGATCGGCTTGATCGCAAACAGACAACACCAGCCGAGGATCAAATAAGACGCATTCGAGATCCAGACATATTTACCGGTCGAATAGAGTTTCCAGATGATGCCGAGCGTTCCGACACCCCAGACGATTCCGAGCAATGTCCAGCCGAGCGGACCACGGAGCGTGATCAAGGCGAACGGTGTATAACTACCAGCAATCAAGAGATAGATGCCAGCATGATCTAAAATTTGTAGAACCTTGTTTGCTTTCGTATGCATCAGCGAATGCATCAAGGTCGAGAACAGATAAAGGAGAATCATCGTTGCCCCGAAGATACTGACAGCAGTGACGTTCCAAGCGCTGCCGGATTTCGTCGCCTGCAGAATCAACATCACGAGCGCGACGATACTGAAAATGACACCCAATCCGTGTGTAATGGCACTGGCGATCTCCTCTTTCAAGGAGTCACCTTTCGCGAGTAGCTCTTCGATCGTTTCTTTCGATTGTTGCTTGATCGTTTGCTTAAGTTCTTTTTTGGTAACCAACCGAACACCTACTTTCTAATGACACAAGACTAACACTTTGATTATACGCTCTGAAGCGACAGCGTGCCTATCGAAAGATTCTGTCGATTTGATGACAACCGTCATCTGTTTGTCTTTTCCCGCTTATACAAAAATCCACACCGCCTAGGCGATGTGGATGTCGTTTACCATTGTTCAATATCCGGGCGATCCTTGAACGTCGATTTTGTACCGTGACGTTCGTTAAGGACGGCTTCGACTTCTTTGAATGAGACACCGCGCTCAGCGAGCAAGACCGTTAAGTGATACAACAAGTCTGCTGTCTCTTCTGCTAACGTATCGTTACCAGCGAGAACGACTTCAAATGCCTCTTCGCCGAACTTCTTCGCGATCTTCTCATATCCAGAAGCAATCAAATAGTTCGTATAGGATTCTGCTTCTTTCGCGTCAATCTTCGCTTTGACCGTCTGTTCCAGTTCGTATAACATCGGGCACCTCCACTTCCGTATAGAAACAACTACGATTTCCTGTATGGCATGTCGGACCATTCGCTTTGACCGTGATCAAGAGACTATCTTGATCACAGTCAATCCACATCCGTTTGAGTTCAAGCGTGTTCCCGCTCGTCTCGCCTTTTGTCCAGAGACGATTCTTCGTCCGCGAGAAGAAGGTGACAAGACCGGTCGCAAGCGTCTTATCATAAGCGGCTTGGTCCATGAAGCCGACCATCAAGACATCGTTCGTCTGCTCGTCGACGACGACGGCAGCGACGAGTCCTTTTGAAAAATTCAATGTCGTCATCGGACTTCGACTCCCCGTTCTTTGAGGTAGGCTTTCGTTTCCGGCATCGTGTATGTCGCTTCATGGAAGATTGAAGCAGCAAGAGCTGCGTCAGCGCCTGCTTCTAACCCTTCTGCTAAGTGATCGAGCGTTCCGACCCCACCGGAAGCGATGATCGGCACATTGACGACTTCACGTAGACGACGGATCAAGGCGAGATCATACCCGTCCTTCGTGCCGTCAGCATCCATCGATGTGACGAGTAACTCGCCGGCACCGAGGGCGACAGCTTCCTGTGCCCACTCGATCGCGTCACGTCCGACGGGTTGTGTTCCACCGTGTGAGAAGACACCCCACGAGTCGCCGGTCTGCTTCGCATCGATTGCGACGACCGTCGCTTGGACACCGAACAGGCGGCTGACTTCTTGAATCAGTTGTGGATTTTGAAGCGCTGATGAATTGAGTGAGACTTTGTCAGCACCAGCACGAATCAAGCGTTTCGCGTCTTCGATTGTCTTGATTCCGCCACCGACCGTAAACGGCATATAAATGACTTCCGCGACGCGTTCGACGATATCAAGCATCGTCTCGCGCCCTTCTTGCGTTGCTGAGATATCAAGCAGGACGAGTTCGTCCGCCCCTTGCTCGTAATAGTATTTCGCGACGGCGACCGGGTCACCGAGATCACGTAAGTTTTGGAATTTAACGCCTTTGACGACACGTCCTTCCTTGACGTCAAGACAGGGAATGATCCGCTTCATCAACATACGCGTAACACCTCTTTTAAGGCGAGTGATCCGTCGAGTAACGCCCGACCGACGACCGCTCCGTCCATCCCGATTTCTTTGAGGCGCGCGACGTCATCGACTGTCGTCACACCACCGGAAGCAATCAATTCGACCCCTTCCCGTTTTAAACGATCGAGTCCATCAACGTCCGGTCCCATCATCATTCCGTCACGCGAAATGTCTGTATACAGGAACGTCTTGATGCCTTTGCCGATCAGGTGTGTCATTGCCTCTTCAAGCGTCCAACCGCTCGCTTCGAGCCAGCCGCGTGTTTGAACGATACCTTCTTTTGCATCTAAGGCAACAGCCAGTTTATCACCAGCGAGAGTAATCATCTGCTCGAGTAACGCTTCGTCTTCTAGGGCGACCGTGCCGACGAGAATCCGGTCGATTCCGGCACCGACGTATGCTTCGACGGTTTCGATGTTACGGACACCACCACCAGCTTCGACGAACAAACCGGTCTCCTTTTTGATGTCGGCAATCAAGCTCAAGTGCAACGGTTCGCCGGCTTTCGCGCCATCAAGATCAATCAAGTGGATCGCTGTCGCCCCATCTTCCTTGAAGCGCTTCGCAATCGTCAACGCATCACCGAAGAATGTCTGTTGGTCAAAATCTCCTTGCTTCAGGCGTACGGCCTGTCCGCTCATTAAATCGATTGCTGGGTAGAGTTGCATGTCGTCTCTCTCCATTCCTTCAGTAGTTTCAGTCCGACTTCGCCACTCTTTTCCGGGTGGAACTGCATCCCGGTGACTTGTCCTTTTTGAACGATCGCTGGAACAAGACGTCCGTATTCAACCGCGTCGACGATCCATTCTGGGTCACAGACGGCACCGTACGAGTGGACGAAATAGACGGCTTCGTCGTGGTTCGTCAGCTGGTGCCAACCCATGTGCGGCAAGCGGACGTCGCTCGGTAGTTTTTCGATCGTTCCCGGTAAGATCCCGAGACCTTCCGTCAGTCCATCTTCGTCACTTGATTCAAAGAGCAGTTGCATCCCGAGGCAAATCCCAAGAAACGGTTTCTTTTCCGCTTGTTCTTTTAAGAAGTCGACGAGTCCTGTTTCCTTCAGGCGCTCCATTGCCGGTGCATAGGCACCGACACCCGGTAAGACGAGTGCTTCTGCTTGGTCAAGCAACTCCGTGTCACTCGTAACGATGACTGCTTCGCCGAGCTCCTTTAACGCCCGCTCGACATTCGCGATATTCCCGACGCCATAATCGACGATTGCTATCATTGATCAATCAACCCTTTCGTAGACGGTACGCCCTCGCTCGTCACGGCGACTGCCTGACGGACGGCCCGACCGAGTGCTTTGAACAACCCTTCGATCATGTGGTGTGTGTTCGAGCCATATAAGACTTCGGCATGAATCGTCATCCGGGCACTCCGTGATAAACCTTGGAAGAACTCTTCTGCGAGCTCCGTATCAAAGTCACCGAGCTTCGGATTCTTGAAACTAGCACGGAAGACCGTGAACGGACGACCGCTGAAATCAAGGACGACCGACGCGAGTGTCTCATCCATCGGTACACGGGATTCGCCGTAACGTTCGATCCCGGCTTTATCACCGAGCGCTTCCGTCAATGCTGCCCCGAGGACGATTGCTGTATCTTCAACCGTGTGGTGGGCATCGATCCACGTATCACCTTTTGCTGTCACCTTCAGACCGATCCGAGCCTGGAAGGCGAATAACGTCAACATATGATCAAAGAACCCGACACCGGTCTTGATTTCAACCGGACCTCCTGCGAGATCGACCTCAACCTTGATGTCTGATTCTGCACTTACTCGTTCGCTTGCGCCACGCCGCATCGTAATTCCTCCTCTACACACGTTTCTAATACTTGCATCGCTTCTGGTGATCCACAACTGACACGGAAGGCTTGGTCAAACAAGCGGATCCGTAATCCAGCGTCAGCACAACGCTGCGTAAAGCGTTCGGCTTCTGGATACTCGACATAGACGAAGTTCGCTGCACTCGGATACGTCTTGCCGATTGGCGCAAGAATCCGTTCAATCGCTTCACGGCTCGCATACGTTTCGTCTAAGACCCGATCGAGTTCCGGTTCTGCCATGATGGCGATGCCGACAGCTGCTGATAGACCAGAGACGTTGTACGGTGATTTAATCTGTTCGATTTCTTCAATGATTTGTTCGCTCGCGATGACAAAACCAAGTCGAAGCGATGCGAGTCCGAACGCTTTCGAGAGCGTCCGTAAGATGATCGCTTTCGGATATTCTTCGAGTAAATGAAGCATCGACTGTTCGAGTGCGAAGTCGATATACGCCTCATCGATGACGACGTATTTACCACTGTCGAGCAAGCGACGGATGTCCGCTTCCTTCCGGAGGACACCAGACGGATTGTGCGGATGGCTCAAGAAGATGATCTCCCCCGGCGCTGCGATCAATCCCTCAACGTCAAGCGCCATCTCGTCAAGTAGCGGTACCCGTTCAAACGGTGCCCGTGCCCGGTCAGCGTAGAACTGGTACATGACGAAGTCAGGTTCCGAGGCGATGACCGGCATGCCGGGTCCCCCGTAGCGGGCACATAAGTAGCCGATCAACTCGTCCGAGCCGTTCCCGGCGACGAGTTGCGTCGGACGGACACCGGCATACGTCGCGTACGACGCCTTGACTTGATCGATGATCTCGACTGGATATTCGTTTAATGGGAACGTTGCGATCAATTCTTGAATCGCTTCGATCCCGACTGGACTGTGAGTCGTGAATCGTTCGTTTTGGTGTAATCGCATTAGTCTTCCCTCACTTCGATGGCTTGTGCGTGTGCTTCGAGTCCTTCGACCCGGGCAACGGTCTTCGCTGCGTTCGCGAGACGTTGTACGCCTGCGCGTGTGGCTTCGAGCATCGTCTGGTGACGCAGGAACGTCCGCGCTGATAATCCAGACGCAAAACGAGCTGTGCCGGATGTCGGTAAGACGTGGTTCGTTCCGGCGACATAATCGCCGAGCGTTTCCGGTGTCTCATGACCGAGGAAAATCATCCCGGCATGACGGATCGATTTGACGACCTCTTGCGGATTGGCAACGGCAAGTTCCAAGTGTTCCGCTGCGAGACGGTTCGCTTCTTCGATCGCTTTCTCAAGTGGAGCGACGAAGACGTCACCGTTTTCCATCGCACGACGGGCAATCTCTTGACGCGGCAATTGCTGTAAGCGCCGTTCGATTTCCGTATCCACCGCTTGTTTCATCTCTTCCGTTGGCACGAAGGCGATCGCGACAGCGTCCCGGTCATGTTCGGCTTGCGCAAGTAAGTCTGCAGCGATCCGGTCTGGATGCGCCGTCTCGTCCGCGATGACGACGACTTCCGATGGACCAGCGACCGAGTCGATGCCAACGATGCCGTAGACTTGGCGTTTTGCTTCAGCGACGAAGCGGTTCCCGGGTCCGACGATCAAGTCGACGGCTTGGATGCTTTCTGTTCCGAATGTCAGCGCGGCGACGGCTTGCGCTCCACCAATCGTATAGATTTCTGTCACACCAGCGATCCGTGCGGCAACGAGGACCTCGTCACTTAAGTTCGTCATCGGCGTCACCATGACGACGCGTTCGACACCAGCAACTTTCGCTGGAATGGCGTTCATCAAGACCGTCGACGGATAACTTGCCGCACCACCTGGTACATAGATCCCAACCGAATCGACAGGAACGAACCGTTGACGTCGTGTCACGTCTGCTTCGACGAGTTCGATGTCAGATGGCAGTTCTTGTTCGTGCCATTCGACGAGTCGTGTCGCCATCAACTTCAACGAGTCGATCAAGTTAGCGTCTGCCTGTTCAAAAGCTTGCGTGATCCGTGTTTCACTGAGACGGAAATCTTCGAGATCAACCTGATCGAATTGGTTCGTATAATCGCGGACAGCAGCGTCACCGTCTGTTGCGACGCGTTCTAGAATCGCGCGGACCGCGAGCTCTGTGTCGCGATCGATGCTGAAAGGTTTTGTCGGTGTCATGATCGTGTCACTCCTTCTGTCAATTGCTCGAGCAAGCGGATGACTTCCACCCGCTTCCGTTTTAACGTCCATTCGCTCGTAAAGAATCGAGCACTGATATCGATGATTTTCTCATATTCGTTCAAGCCGTTCGCCCGTAACGTCTCACCCGTCTCGACGATATCGACGATTGCGTCAGCGAGACCGAGTAACGGTGCCAACTCGACCGAACCGTTCAGCGGTACGATGTCGACGTCGACACCGAGTTCGCTGAAGTAGCGTTTTGCGATGACCGGATATTTCGTCGCAATCCGGACGCGACGTCCACCTTCAAATTGCAACGGCTCCTTCGCACAAACGGACATCCGGCAGACGCCGAACGGTAATTCCGCCAGTTCCGATAATTCTTGATCCGATTCAAGTAAGATGTCACTGCCGGTGATCGCGACGTCAAGAACACCTTGAGCGACGTACGGAATCAAATCCGATCCTTTCATGAAGACGAATTCGTGCTCGCCCCGTTTGACGATTAGTTCGCGTTCAATGGCTCCCCATGTCTCGACGCCAGCTTCTTTTAGATAACGTTCTGTCGCTTTCGACAGCCGTCCTTTCGTAATTCCGATTCGCATTTAGAGCACCTCCGCCAACCGTTCGACCGAGAAACCGATGCCGAACGCCTGTTGTTCTTGTCCGAATTGTTCATAAAGCCGGTCGTAGCGTCCACCGACGAGGACGGGTTCCGTTACACCTTCGATGAAACCGTGGATCGTGATCCCGTCGTAGTACGTCTGTAAACCCATTTGACCGAAGTCGAGATCGGCATTGACGGCTTCCGCGAGATCAAGCACGGCATTGAGTCGTGTCTCGTCGACGTACGGTAGGATCGTCTCTGCCCCTTCACGTCCGAATAATAAAGGTAGTTTTGCAAGTAAGGCATCATCGAGTTGACCCGCGATTCGCTTCAGTTCGATGACGTTACGTAAACGCAGCATCTGTGTCACTTGGTCGCGTAAGTGGTGATCACCGACACGCGTCTCGATCAAATGCTCGATCAAACCGGCATCACCGATCGAGAGTGTGACTTCTTTTCCTGTCAGTTCTTCGACGAGTCGGACCGCGAGTTGAATTGCTTCGACTTCCGCGATTTGTCCCCGTTCCTCGAATCCGACTTGGAACTTCTCTTCCGGTTGAAAGACCGAGCCACTGTAGAAGACACGTTTATATTGTTCGCGACCCCGTTCGCTGAGTGCACGCGCGACACTAGTCGTAAAATCCATCCGAATCTGTTCCCGTCCACCGATTTCCTCAATTAAGGGGGTGATTAATCGGGTATAGTTAGATTGTTCGAGTCCATCTTCGAGCTGACGAATGACCTGTTGGAGCCGCGTTGCCGAGGCACCAACGTAATCTGTCGCTCCATCCTTGAGTCGAATCGTAGAAAATGATTGCATACTCCCACTCCTTTATCTTATTATCACTGTACCACGCTAAATTATTTAACGATAAGATACCGCGTTTCGGGCACATTGTCAATCGCTTTGCTTGCCAATTCTAAAAAATCGGAGGGTTTATCATGCAATTATTGAAATGGGACGGTCACGTCCACAGTCCATATTGTCCACACGGTACGAAGGATCCACTCGAAGCCTACATCGAGCGTGCCTTAGAGCAAGGCTTAGAACGAATCAGCTTCACGGAACATGCCCCTTTACCTGAAGGTGTGACGGATCCTGCGCCAGATAACGATTCCGGAATGTCGTTCGCGACAGCCGATGCCTACTTGAAGGAATTGACACAACTCCGCGAGACATACAAGAATCAGATCGACATCCGGATCGGGATGGAGTTCGACTACTGGGAAGGACATGTCGACGGGACGCGTGACATCATCGCTCGCTACGCTGACGTCTTAACCGACGGCATTCTCTCACTGCATTACTTATACATTGATGATCAGTATTACGGCGTCGACTTCAGCAAGGAAAGCTTCGGTGAGATCGTCACGAAACTCGGAAGCGTCACGGCGGTCCATGAACGCTATTATGAAGGCATCCAAGCCCTCGTCATGACGGATCTCGGTGCACACCAGCCGAAGCGGCTCGGTCACTTGACGTTACCGACGAAGTTCATCCAAGCCTATCCGCTCGAGTCGAACCCAACGAACCTCGACGATACGTTACGGAAGATCCGGCAAGCGAACTTCACGCTCGACGTCAACACGGCAGGACTCCGGAAGCCGTTATGTGGTCTTTCCTATCCTTACCCGGAACTCCTGCAAGTCACGCAGTCATTATCGATTCCGCTCGTCTATGGATCAGATGCCCACCTCGCAAAAGATGTCGGTGCTGATTTTGATTTCAAATGGTAAACAAAAATCCGGATGCCGCAGCGTCCGGATTTTTTTGTTTAGGAATACGGGAAATCAGCAGCGTCGACAGGAGCAATCGATCGTGCTAATTTTTTTAATTGTGCTAGCGACACGTTACCGGACAGGAGGACGATTTGATTGTCCTCGACGTAATAGAGGTTCGCTCTCCCTTGTTTCTGCTCGAAATAAGCTGTCTGTCCGTTCGCAAGTGTCGTTTGCTTCCGGCCCTCGCCTTGAACGTCTTGCTTTGGAACAACGGTTAGCAGAATCGTTTGGGACTTCGTGTGGAAGAACCAGACACTATCGTCCCCATTAGGAGTCGAACTACTCATAATCGCTTGGAATGTCGAGAATGGTAAATTCAAGCCGCGAGCAGAACTACTCTTCTTAATGTTTTGAACGTCATATGAGACGCCTCCTAACATCCAGTTCTTCTCTTGCTTGGTATACTCTAGTACAGCAAGACGATCTGCTCCTTTTGGATAATGCAGCGTCACGTAAGCATGATTTCCGACAACGATACTACTCCAGATATCGCGTTCAGTCGGGTGCGCTTTTGTTCCATCTTTAAAGTAAAACGTCACGTGACGACGAAAATCCGCTTCAAACGAATCCTTTTCAAGAAAGTCTTTCGCTTTAATGCGTTGCACGATCGCATCAGGATTATTTACACCTTCAGCAGTATTGTCCTCGATCCAGTGTGACCTAAGCTGATTCAAAGGCGGAACTTGGTCCGGTTCTGCACAACCGGTCAAGATACTTGCAGCGAGTAAAGCACTAATTACACCAATCCGTTGAAATCGCATGACAATCTCCTTTTCCTCTTTTTCCCTTTATTTGAGTATCTCACGTTGCGGGACTAAGTCTTTAAGAAAATTACGAAAAGAGGGAAAGGAGAATTTCTGATTAATACGCATTCACACGTGAAAGATCTACAGACAAAAACAGACTAGCCTTCTTCTATTGAAGAGAACTAATCTGTTTCGTATGTTTCATTCTAAGTTGGCGTGTTTCCCGTACATCGTTTGTGAATCAAGCTGCTTGTCTTCCATGATCTTTAGAATCAAGCCATCATAGAACAACAACATCGTCTGTTCGAACAACGATCCCATCGGTTGAACCGTCTCGTCCGCTGATGCCGTTTGTTCTTTCGGAACCCCGGGTATTTGGACGATCACGTCGGCTAATCGTGCTAACGTTGACGTCGGATTGATCGTGACGACGGCAACCGTTCCACCAAGTTGTTGTGCTTTCTCGACGATCGGAATCAACGTTTTTGTCTCACCCGATCCGGAACCGACGATCAACAAGTCACCCTCGCGTAAATTCGCCGTGACCGTCTCGCCGACGACATAAGCATCGAGTCCCATATGCATCAGCCGCATGACGAACGCTTTTCCCATTAAGCCAGAGCGACCAGCTCCTGCGAGAAAGATTCGGTTCGCTTGCAGCACAGCGTCTGCCAGTTCTTTCGTCTCGGTCGCATCGATCGCTTCGACCGTCGAAGTCAGTTCTTCGATAATCGTTTGAATGTGTGTCATTTACGCCTCTTGTAGCATCCGGTGCATCGTTAACGCTGTTTCTTGTTTATCGTCTTGTCCCGTAATCCCGCCACCGACGATGATCAGGTCAGGGCGTGCTGCGATGACTTCTGGTAACGTCTCCATCTTGATACCACCTGCAACAGCTGTTTTTGCGTTTGTCACAACCGATTTGATCGTCGCGAGATCCTCGAATGAGTTTTGACCGACTGCTTGCAGATCGTAACCTGTGTGGACACAAATGTAGTCGACGCCTAACGCATCCAGTTCTTTCGCACGTGTTGCGATATCTTTGACAGCAATCATGTCGACGAGAATCTGTTTACCTGATTTTTTCGCTTCTTCGACTGCCCCTTTAATCGACATGTCTTCCGCTGCACCAAGGATCGTCACGATGTCGGCACCATGTGCGACAGCTTGGCTGACTTCGTAACCGGCAGCGTCCATGATCTTCAAGTCAGCGAGGACCGTTAAGTTCGGGAACGCGGCTTTCATTTCTTTGACGGCGCGGAGCCCTTCGTTGATGACGACCGGTGTGCCGATCTCGACGATATCTAAATTGTCTTCCCCGATTTCTTTGACTAAAGCAATCGCACCTGCTGTATCGACTAAATCGATGGCGAGTTGTAATTTCATTCTGTATCTCTCCCATTCTTCTCTATATTGTCGTACCTGACACTTCCTTCAGACGTTCATGAAGGAACAGGACTAAATATAATCCGCAGGAGCATTCTTGAGAAGTACGCACTTTTAATTTACATAGTGCGGTTTTTCATACATAGTGCAGAAAAGTATACTGTCGACCGGAAGAAAGACTATACTGGAGCAGGAGGTGGAACGATGCCACATTTTGAAGACCGTCAGTTTAACTGTGAGAAAGAATTGACCCTTTCGATCATCGGGGGAAAATGGAAGATGCTCATTCTTTGGCACTTAGGTAAGGAAGGAACAAAACGCTTCGGGGAACTGAAAAGTCTGATGCCTGGTATCACGCAACGGATGCTCGTCAATCAACTGCGCGAACTCGAAGACCACCAGATCATTCATCGGGAAGTCTATCCGGTCGTACCACCGAAGGTCGAATACTCGTTGACGCCACACGGTCATAGTTTAATGCCGATTTTAGATGCGATGTATGATTGGGGTAAGGATTATGCGAAAAATGTCCTGGAGATCGACTTTGAACAACAAAAAATATCGCCATAAAAAAGATGCTCATGGTCTCGTCTCTTTTCAGAGATAAGTCCACGGAGCATCTTTTTTAGGATTCTTCCGTCGTATAGATTTTCGACATCGCCAGTTCATCGACGTATTCCCCATCGATGAAGAGCGACGCAATCCGTGTCCCTTCGATGTTGAAGCCAAACTTATGATAGAGTTCGATTGCCCGCAAGTTATCCTTGCGAACCGTCAACTCGAGTCGTATGAGTCCTGCTTCAATCGCAAACGTATCAACCGCTTCAAGTAGACCTGCACCAAGTCCACGACCTGTATAAGCATCAAGTAAGCCAATGACGAGGTTCGCCCGGTGACGGATCCTACTCGGCTCACCACCGACGACGAGCACATACCCGACGAGTTGCTCATCGACATCCACAACGAAGATGTCCGAGTTAGCAGCCTGACCGAACTTCTCGATGAACGCCTCGGCCTGTTCCGTTGACAGGACACGTTCCTCCGGCTCATACAACATATATTTCGTTTCCCGATCAATGCGTCGCATTAAGTCCGATAAGGCTTTTCCGTCCATCAACGTGGCACGTCGTATCATAGGTGTCAGCTCCTATTTCTAATAAAAATTTCTATATTTCATTGTTAACTTTAATTGTATTATTTATCATAAAAAATAATAATTATATAAAGCATTACCAGAGAACAATACACTTAAAATAAATCGATAACAAACATTGAGCATCACTGTCTGAAAATTACATACATTATTCAAACTATTTCTTAAAAATCAGTTGCTGTTTTTTAAAATCACTTTCAATTATAAGTGACAATTCTTCTATACTTGGATTTTCAATGTTTGCTACTCTTCTTGCATGATTCATAATTAAATCATCATATATATTTCTTACTAATCGACCATTTGCAAAATTCGCTTCTTTGGATTTTACTAAGTCTCCCAATATTAATCTCACTATATTTTTAGCTTCTTCACTCAAAATATAATTACTCTTTTCACACAATATTAATAAAATCTGTTCTAGCTCTATAGTGGTATAATCCTCAAATTCAATAAATGTGTTAAAACGAGATTTTAATCCTAAATTAGAATCTAAAAATTTATTCATAGGCTCTGTATACCCTGCTACTATTACAACTAAATCTTCCCGATAATCCTCAAGCGCTTTTGTTAGTTCTGTTATACATTCTCTGCCATAAGAATCACTCTTATCATTTTCAGTTATACTGTAAGCCTCATCAATAAATAAAACGCCCCCCAATGACTCTTCAATTACTTTTTTTACTTTTAAAGCTGTTTGACCTTGATAACCTGCAATTAAATCTGTTCTAGAAACTTCAACAAAATGTCCTTTAGACAATAAGCCTAGCTTCTTATACAATCGTCCAATAATTCTTGCAACAGTCGTCTTCCCTGTCCCAGGTTTACCCATAAAAGCTAAATGAAGTGTACTCTTAAGAGAAGTTAATCCTTTTTCCTGACGAATTCTTTGAATTTTTTGATATGCAATTAAATCATCTACTTTTGATTTCACACTATTTAATCCTACTAAGTCATGTAATTCAAGCAATAGTTCTGATAAAGTACGACTATCTTCAATTTTAATTTCTTTATTACAAATATCTAAAACAGTATTATGTCCATAGAATTTAATTAGGCTATCCTTTATTGCTTTAACTAATAATTTCATATCTATATCATTATTAGAATTAGATATACTATTCATTTTTTTTAATAATATAATTGTAGATTGATTATCTAGATGATCTACAATAGATAGCGCGTGTCTTGTAATCTCTCCACGCTCATTAGCCAGCGCATCTAATTTCGAAGACAAATCTAAAAAATCATTTGCATATTTATTTCTCATTTTAAAACCCCAACTAAATTCAAAATAAAATGAATTATTGTAACACCTAGAGATCCTGCTGCTAAAAAATAAACATTTTTAACTTTTAAAGATAAATTACGATTTTCTTCAATTAAATTGTTAGTCTCACTTTTATTTTTTTGAAAATCTATCCATAATTCATCAATGTCGCTGAGATATTCGTATTCACTAATAGTTTCTGTAAATTTACTAATAGATTCTATTTTTTCATCTCTAGCTTTAGCTAACTGATTCATATCTTCAATCTGATTAGTAGTGGCATTAAGAATCGAAGAAAATTCTTGTGATTTTAACCATAATTGATCTATATCATAGATGTGACGTAGCTTTTCAACCTTTATTTTAAATTCTTCTATTATATTTATTGACTGTTTTTGAGAAAGAAGTTCTTTTTGATTATTGTTTAGTTGATCATTTAATGAACTTATGCTGTTTTTAGAATTTTCATGTTCTTCCCACAGCTGGTCAATGTTGTGCAGATGCTTATACTCGGAAAGAGTTTCTATAAATTTATTTATCGATGGTAAATTTTTATTTTGAATTTCAATCACCTGTTTAACATCACTAATCTGAAAATTTAAATTATCGATATCTCCAAAAATATTTTCGATATCTTTCCACATTAAATCTATATCATAAACATGTTTAATTTTATTTATTTTATCTTTAAAGTTTTTAAATTCATTAAGTATTTTATTTTGAGAGATGATCTTTTTTTCGATATAAATTATCTGATTACTTAATGATGTAATATTGATTTTAGAGGTATTATTTTCTTCCCACAATTCATCAATATATTTCAAATACGTCAAATCACTTAATTCTTTTTTGAACTGATTTAACTTAATAATAGAATTAAAATGATTTTTAGACATCTGCTCTATATTTTCAATTTTATGATTAATATTTTTTATATCTTCATTAAATACTTGTACATATTTCCAAACATCATCAACTTTCTCAAGATGTTCATATTTATCTAATTTTTCCTTAAAATTTTTCAATACTTCAATTGTTTGTTTTTGTACTTTTATAGACTTGTTAATCTCTTTTTGAGCATCTTTCGCTTCTTTACTAGCTTCTTCAGCTGCTTTAATAGACATTAGTATTCCTTGTATGTATTCTTTATCTAGTGCTTCTAAAGCATGATATACTTGACCAAACTCTTCTATGAATTTCTTGTTTAATGCGTTAGATTTCATCAAATTATTTTGTACTTGTCTTATTACCTCATTTAATTCTTCTCCTGTAACCTTATGATCAAACCAGTCAAACAATCCTCCACTTACATCAACTTTATCAAGCTTTAGTTCATCATGATTAGTTAACGAAAAATTTTTCAACTGTTTTTTCGCTTCATCAAATTTACGAGTTTTAATAATAAATTTATTCATATAATAAACCTCTGATTACTTATTTTGTTAAAACAGATACTCATTCTAAAAGACCTTTAATAATTTGCTCCATTTCATCGAGTGAATCGCTATTCTCTTTAGAATTATTAGCGTTTTTTTCGAAAATAAAATTTAATGACCCATTTATTTCTAATTTTGCAGCTGAATGTCTTGAAGTTATGGAGTCAGATGCTTTTATTTTAGTATGGTTAAGCTTTTCATTACTTATATCTACAAGTTGAGATTGAATGCTTAAAACTTCATTCCCCTTTTCGATTTGATTGCTCAAATTATAATTTTTTTGCTTCTTTTCTACAGCTTTATCAATTAAGTTTATTGTAATTGCTCCAATTATACCTGCAGTTAAAGCGCCTGCAAACATCCCTATCAAATTAGCTAGGCTACCTAGTAATGGGATTTCGATTGCAAGAAAAGGAATGGACATCAAACCTTTTTCAATCGCTTCGCCTAATACGATGGCACTAACAGCACTTAAACCTGCCATCACTATTTTTCCAGCTTCTAAAAGTTTAATCTCTAAGGATTTTTCTTTATTTTCAGGATTATTTAGGTAGTCTATAGCTTCTTTAATAGACTTCCAACCATGTTTTAATAAGCTCCAAATTTTTTTTAGACTAGCAACAATTGGTCCGTATATAGCAGTAAAAATAGTAGTTAATACAGATTTCCCAGCATTAATTAGATGTTTTTTTAACTTACTTACAAAAGAACTAATCGCTTCTTTAATATGCTCAAACAATGTGCTTAAATTTTTGGTAGATGATTTTAACCATTTAATCAATTTCCCTATTATTTCTTTAATAAATTCAGCAAACATAGTCATAACTATTGTCCGAAGTGCTTTTCCTGTTATTTTGAATGCTTCTTTTTTACGGGATTTTTTCCCAGATTCGATAGACTTTTGAACACCTTCTTGTTTTTTTTGGGCAAAGTCTTCGCGAGCACTTTCATCTTGTTTTTTCAGCTCTTTTTCATCAATATTAAATCTTTCAGATGCTTTTTTTCCATCACGTTCACTATTTAAAAATTCACTCATACTACTGTCTCTTTTAGATTGATTGGCAGCGGAATCTAGATCATTCAAATTTGCATTACTATTAGCGAACGCTACTTGTTCCTTCCTACTTAAATGCGCATTCGCTTCTACATCTCGGTTAATTTCCGCTGTTGGAATGGTATGATCTTTATGAACACTTGCAGAACCTTTGTCTCTACCTTTATCAAAATCATCTCTTGCATCTTTTGTTAAAACTTTTCGATATTCACCACTTCTTTTATCAAATTTTTGTTTTATATTTCCATTGTTATCTTTTTGAAATCTTCCCTGATAATCATCAAAACGTTGTTGATAATCGATATTAGAATTATTTTTAGCAATTTTACCTTTCTCAAAGTTTTCAGTAGTTTGAATATGTGCATCTTTTTTTAGATTTAATGATATATTATTGTTTTCTTTTAAAAAGTCTTCACCTGCAGTTAAAGCGACTTGATTTAAAAATTGCTCCCAAACTGCATTTTGTATGACACTTCCAAGATTATCTGCATTACCAATCTTTTCTTTATCTTCTTCTAAAAGTTTAAGTTCCAAAATTTTTTCAGACAATTCTATTTGAAGTTTATTTTCTAACTCTTCAAAGTCAAACGAATCAACTGTATTATTTTCTAATCCCATTAGTTCAGCATTTTCTTTTGACATTTTACACCCCTTAATTTTAGTATCAAATATTTAACAAGCAGAAAACATATTACAAGTATTATACTTCTGTTGGTTTTAAATTCCAATAAACTTTATTTTTTATATTATTTATAAAAAAAAGCACTAAAACCTCTATAAAAGAAGTGTTAGTGCTTTTTGAAATCCTTAGGATTTCAGGGTATGGAGACGGTGGGAGTCGAACCCACGTCCGAAGGCATCGTATACTTAAGCTTCTACGTGTGTAGTCAATTTATTGGGATCTCGTCGTCAGGCTGCCAATTGACAGGCGTCCGTCCGACCAGTCTGATTCCATCTCTTCTCTTTCCCTCCAGACGGAAGGGTCCAAGCGTAGCCTGTTTAAAGTGAGACCCTAGAAATCAGCCGACCAGGCGACAGCTGCTAGGATCCGCAGTTGCTATTACGCTGCTGCGAGTTGTGTGTTAGTTTTGCCAGTTATGGCTGGTGCGTTTTAACGAGGCCGACCCCTCGACACGCCACAGAAGACCGAACTACCCCCGTCGAATCCGTAACGTCCCCAAGATAATAAATTGGGGCTTTCCGAATACTAATATTCTAGCAGAAAAGTGTTACGGGTTCAATACTTTTGCTTATCGCGTAGTGCCCGCTCGATATCACGCTTCGCATCCTTCTTCTTCAAGTCGTCGCGTTTATCGAATTTCTTCTTCCCGCGTCCGAGTCCAATCAAGCATTTCGCGTAACCATTCTTGATATAGACTTTCAGCGGAACGATCGTATAACCGTCGCGTGAGACCGCCCCGATCAAGTTCGCGATCTGTTTCTTGTGCAGCAACAGCTTCCGTGGACGGAGCTGCTCATGGTTGTACCGGTTCCCCTGTTCGAAGTGGGCGATGTTCGAGTTCCAGAGAATCGCCTCTCCCCCGTCGAACCGGACGAATGCATCCCCGATACTGATCTTTCCTTTACGGACCGACTTAATTTCCGTTCCCGTCAAGACGAGACCGGCTTCAATCGTATCCTCGATCGCATAATCGAACGAGGCCCGTTTATTGTTCGCTAAGACTTTCGAATCTGTTCCCTTTGGCATGTTCGTTCACCACATTTCCGATGCGGAAGCGCTTATTTGCGCTTCCGTTTCTTATTCGAGACCGCCTTATGGAACGGCGGTTTATCTTTCTTATTCTTTAACGAGAATCCTTTTCCCTTGCTTTGGTCGCTCTTACCTGACCGTTTCTTGCCACGACGATCGTCCTTCTTCTTGTCGTCGCGTTTTTGTCCCGGACGTCCACCGCTTGAGCGGATCGTCTTCGACTCGAACCGTTTCTTCGGCTGCCGTTCTGGCATCCCGACGACGCTGAAGTCGATCGTCCGTTCATCGATGTTGACGTTCGTGACCTTGATCTCGACGACATCGCCAATCCGGAACTGTTGCTTCGTCCGCTCACCGATTAGCTGATAGTTCGCTTCATCGTAACGGTAGAAGTCATCCGTCATCGCTTGAATGTGGACGAGTCCTTCGATCGTGTTCGGCAATTCGACGAACATTCCGAAGTTCGTGACACCACTGACGACGCCTTCAAACGTCTCACCGATGTGTTGCTCCATATACTCCGCTTTCTTCAAGGCGTTCGTTTCCCGCTCCGCATCAACCGCGCGACGCTCGCGTTTCGACGAGTGATCAGCGATCTCCGGGAGGATCTCCGAGTAACGGTCTTGCGTCTTCTGTGACTTATCGTTGTAGATGACATATTCACGCAACAGACGGTGGACCATTAAGTCTGGGTAACGACGAATCGGTGACGTGAAGTGCGTGTAGTAGTCCGTCGACAGACCGAAGTGACCAATCGGTTCGATGTCGTATTTCGCTTGTTGGAGCGAACGGAGCATGACCGTACTGACGACTGCTTCTTCCGGTTCGCCTTCGACAGCGTTGAGGATTGATTGCAACGTCTTCGGTGCGACCGACTCCCCTTTGCGTTCGACATTGATGCCGAAGTTACCGATGAACTTGAAGAACGTATCGAGACGTTCTGCTTTTGGCTCATCGTGGATCCGGTACATGAACGGCAGTTTTTGACGTTGGATGTGCTCGGCGACCGTTTCGTTTGCTGCAAGCATGAACTCTTCGATCAGCTTTTCGGCGACTGACCGTTCCCGGAGGATGATCTCACTCGTCTTGCCTTCTTCGTTGACGAGGACCTTCGCTTCTGGGAAGTCGAAGTTGATCGCCCCACGACGTGAGCGACGTTCGCGCAAGATCGCTGCGAGTTCTGCCATCTTGTCGAAGTACTCGACGAGATCTTGATACTTCGCGATCACTTCTTCGTCTTCGCGTTCGATGATTTTCCGGACGTCCGTATACGTCATCCGTTCCGTCGTCTTGATGACACTCTGGAAGATCTCATGGTTGACGACAGCACCGTTCGCATCGATTTCCATGATACAGCTAAGCGTCAGGCGATCGACGTGCGGATTGAGCGAGCAGATCCCGTTCGATAGACGGTGCGGAATCATCGGAATGACGCGGTCGACGAGATAAACACTCGTTCCGCGCTCACGCGCTTCTTCGTCGAGTGCGGAATCTTCTTTGACGTAATGCGAGACGTCGGCGATGTGGACACCAAGTTCGAAGTTGCCGTTCGCTAACTTTTTGACGTGAACCGCATCATCGAGGTCTTTTGCGTCTGCCCCGTCGATCGTCACCGTCAATTCGTTTCGTAGATCGACGCGTCCAACTAGATCCTTCTCATCGATTTGATCCGGTACGGCATTTGCCTCAGCGATCGCTTCCGGTGAGAAATCGACGTTGATCCCGTGCTTGTGGACGATCGACAAGATGTCGACGCCTGGATCATTTTTGTGACCGATGATTTTTAAGACTTTCGCCGTTCCAGCATAGCGACCATCGGGATACTTCGTGATCCGGGCAAGGACTTTATGACCATCGACGGCACCGAGTGTATCATCGTTTGCGACTACCGGTAAGAACGTCAGCTTCGTATCATCCGGTTCGATGTAGGCAATCGATTCAATTCGTCCTTTTGGACTGACGAACGTTCCGACGAAATCGGCTGGTCCGCGTGAGAGAATCTTGAGCAGTTTCCCTTCACGACGATCGCCGCCGTTTGACTCGGCAAACACTTTGACGAGGACACGATCGCCGTTATAGACGTTCTTCAGTTCCGGTGCCGGCAAGAAGATATCGCCTTCTGAGCCGTCTTCCGGTGAGACGAAACCGAAACCGCGTTGGTGGACGGAAATCTTCCCTGCGACTTGACCGATTTGCGCAAGCGTTCCGTACTTGTTCGAGCGTGTCCGGGCAATCAACGCTTCGTCTTCCATCGCGTTCAGCGTCCGGATCAATTCCTTGAATGCTTCCGTATCCGCTAGTTCTAGTTTTTTCGTTAATTGATCAATCGACAACGGACGTTCTTCCGTCGTGATGACCGTTAGTATTCGTTCACGTAATTCCAACGTGACACCTCCAGTTACTTGCTCCAGTTCAATGACTCCAGGAAGTCCAAGATGTCAGAGTGGAGCTGGTCTTTTTCTTTGTCGAGCGTAATGACGTGACCTGAGTTCTCATACCAGATCAGCTCTTTTTGGAAGGCACTGACTCCATCATGGATGATGTTCGCAGAGTCGGTGTTGATCATGTGATCGTTGCGCGCTTGGACGACGAGCGTTGGTGCGTAGACGTCTTCAAGCGAATCACGTGTCTCGCGCAGCAGTTCCTGTAAGTCCTTCAAGGTCGGCATCGGTTCGAAGGACGCCATCTCTTGGTCGATCTCTTCTTGTGATTTGCCTTCTCGCTTCTTGAATTCTCGTGCGTACTCGGTGACTCCTGCATACATGACTTCTTCACTTTTGATGTAGGCGGGTGCACACATCGGGATGACCGCTTTGACCGGACGGTTCATCGATAACTTCAGCGACATGACGCCACCGAGCGACAGTCCGCAAACAGCGATTTCGTCATAGCCTTTATCGACGAGTTCCTGATATCCGGCAAGGACATCCTGCCACCAGTCGGCTGGCCCGGTCTTCGTCAGCTCTTCGGGTGGGGCAGCGTGCCCTTTATATTGTGGTGCGAGGGACGTATAGCCTTGTTTTTGCAAGTAGCGACCGAGGATGCGGACATCCGCGCTCGATCCCGTGAATCCGTGTAATAGTAAAACGGCACGTGGGCCGGCTTCGAAAAAGAATGGTTTCGGTAAAGTGATTTTCATAAAATGATTCCCCCTCTAACTCTATACCCCATATCCGGAAAAAATGAATATCGAGAAATACAAAAAACGACAGCGCGATCATACGGCTGTCGTTTCAATGCTCACTTATAAAAAGCGACGAGTAACGCCAAGATGAAGAGTAATGCTCCTAAGATAGACGCCACACGATTTAGGACCGCATCCAAGCCACGAGCTTTTTGGCGACCAAATAATTGTTCTGCTCCACCCGTCAATGCTCCGAGTCCGGTCGTACGACCTGACATCAATAGAACGACGATGATGAGAAGAACGGAAACGACGATGAGGCCGACAAGAGCCACGTTATGAATGATCATCGATGATCCTCCTTCAGTAATATACGCTTCTTTCATTATAGAGAAAAACAAGTACGGGAACAAGGAATAGATTTAGGAACTTTTTCCTGCCTGCTCCACCTGATGAAAAAGAGACACCTGAATCGTCGACTCAGGTGTCCTGTCTTCTTATTGTTTAATTAATTCGAGATCGACTGGGATGTTCTTCTCGACTGTTTCACCTTTTAAGTGCTTGATTGCTGTCTCGACACCCATCTTCCCGATCTCAGTCGGTTTTTGAGCGATCGTTCCTGCCATTTTTCCGTCTTTGACGGCTTTGACAGCATCATCCGTCGCATCGAAGCCGATGACTTTAACATCGTTCAGACCCGCTGCTTTTAATGCTTCAACCGCACCGAGTGCCATTTCATCATTGTGAGCGAAGACGGCTTTGATGTCTTTGTTGTTTTGAAGGATGTTCTCCATGACAGACAAGCCTTTTGCCCGGTCGAAGTTTGCTGCTTGTTTTGCGACGACGTCAAGTTTACCGTCGACTGCTTCATGGAACCCTTTACCACGGTCGCGTGTTGCGGATGCTCCTGGAATCCCTTCGAGCTCTACGACTTTTGCTTTGTCGCCGACGAGTTCGATCATGTACTCACCTGCTTGTTTCCCACCAGCGACGTTATCTGACGCGATGTGTGCGACGACGTCGCCTGCTTCTGCATTGCGGTCAACTGTGATGACGGGAATGTTCGCATCGTTCGCTGTTTGGACGGCTGCACCAACTGCTGCTGAATCCGTTGGGTTGATCAAAATGAGATCGACTTTCTTTTGAACCATGTCTTCGATATCGCTTGCTTGTTTTGCCGCGTCATCTTGTGCATCCGCGACTTGAAGCGTTGCGCCTTGTGCTTTTGCTTCTTGTTCTGCCCCTTCTTTTAACGAGACGAAGAATGGGTTGTTGAGGGTTGAAATCGAAAGACCAATCTTGAAGTCCTTCGTCTTTTTCTTCGTATCCCCGTTACTGCTGCCTGGTTGTTCCGTCGAACAAGCTGCTGCGAAGACCATTAATGCCATCATGACGACTGCAAGTAATTTTTTCATCTGTAAATCCTCCTTTTTGAGTGTGGGTTATGCTGCTTGTTTCCGGTCCGCGAGTACCGCGAACAAAATGACCAAACCTTTGACGACGAGTTGGAAGAACGAGGAGACACCAAGCAAGTTGAGTCCATTGTTCAGTGTTCCGATGATCAAGGCACCGATCAAGGTACCGACAATCCAGCCACGACCACCTGACAGGCTCGTCCCACCAAGGACGACCGCTGCGATGGCGTCGAGTTCGTATGATGTCCCCGCCGTCGGCTGTGCCGAGTTCAGACGGGACGTCAGGATGATGCCGGCGAGTGCTGCCATCAAGCCTGAGAGTGAGTAGATCATGATTTTGACTTTATTGACTTGAATCCCCATCAACTTCGCTGCTTCTTCGTTGCCACCGATCGCATACGTATAGCGACCGAACGTCGTCTTCTTCAAGATGAAGTAGAGAACCGCGAAGGCGATCAACATCGTTAGAACCGGTACCGGGAAGATCCAGAAGTAACCGCGTCCGAACAATTCGAACCAGCCACCTTGGCTTAGACCAGTGATCGGTTTCCCATCCGTATAGACGAGCGTCAAGCCTCGGAAAATCGTCATCGTCGCAAGTGTTGCGATGAATGGTGCGACTTTCCCGAGTGAGATGATCATCCCGTTCAAGGCACCCATGACGGCTCCGACAATCAACCCTGCAAGAACAGCAATCAACGCTGACGTTCCGTCCGTCATCAGACCCGCGACGAAGGCGGACGAGAGTGCGAGAATCGAGCCGACCGATAAATCAATCCCACCTGTCAGAATGACGAACGTCATCCCGAAGGCAATCAAGGCATTGATCGAGACTTGTCGTAAGATATTAAATAAATTATTCAATGTTAAAAAGTCCGGTTCCATGATCGAGACGACGAGGACGATCGCGAACAATCCTGCGAGTGGTCCGAGCTTTTGTCCGATCCCAAGACGTCTCGGTTTTGCTTCCGTTACCTTACCTTGCATCAATTCCATATCATTGTCCTCCTGTCGCAAGTGTCATGATGCTTTCTTGCGTCGCTTCCTGTCGTGTCAACATGCCGCTCATCTTGCCTTCGCGCATGACGTAGACCCGGTCGCTCATCCCGAGAATCTCCGGGAGGTCCGAGCTGACCATGATGATCGCGACAC
The DNA here is from genome assembly GCF_018618985.1 of Exiguobacterium sp. s78. NCBI lineage: Bacteria > Bacillati > Bacillota > Bacilli > Caryophanales > Exiguobacterium > Exiguobacterium sp. s78. The sequence goes on along the minus strand of NZ_JACSNB010000001.1, from coordinate 419,863 downwards.
CCGCCGCAGCGAGTTCGTTCATGATGAGGTAAATCTCTTTCTTCGCCCCGACGTCGACACCACGTGTCGGTTCGTCGAGGATTAAGACTTTCGGTTTTGTCCCGAGCCACTTCGCGAGGACGACCTTCTGTTGGTTCCCACCGGACAGTGACTTCGCCGGCTGGTCCATCGAGCTGTGCCGGACCGAGAGTGACTTCAAATATCCTTCCGCGAAATCGCGTTCTGCCTGATCCTTGATGACACCGGATCTCGATAACGAACGAATCGTTGGCAGCGAGATGTTCTCACGCAATGAAAAGTCGAGGAACAAGCCTTCGCCTTTGCGATCCTCGGTCAAAAAGCCGATGCCTTGGCGAATTGCGTCGTACGGTGTCTTGATTTTCAGTGACTGTCCGTTCAGTTCGATTGTCCCGTCCTTCAGGCGATCAACCCCGAACAATCCACGCATGACCTCCGTCCGCCCGGCACCCATCAAACCAGAGAAGCCGATGATTTCACCTGCTTTGACGGAGAACGAGACATCGTCGAACCGTTTTCCGCTCGCCTGTTTGACCTCAAGGACAGTTTCACCGATTGACACGTCACGATCCGGATACCGTTCGCCCATCTCACGACCAACCATCTCTCGGACGATCTGTTCGAACGATGTCTCGGGAATCGCGTGTGTCGAGACGGAGATCCCGTCTCGTAAAACGGTGATCCGGTCGCAGAGCTCGAAGATTTCCTCCATCCGGTGTGAGATATAGACGATCGAGACACCTTGGTTGCGCAGTGCCGTCGCGACGCTGAACAAGGCACGAATTTCCCGCTCTGTCAGTGCGGCTGTCGGTTCATCCATGATGATGACTTTCGCGTCCGTCATCAAAGCTTTTGCAATCTCGATCATCTGTTGTTGACCGACCGATAACGTCCGGGCGAGTTGATCGACGTCCATGAATACATTTAATTCAGCGAGTTCACGTTCCGCCTGCCGCTTCATCTCCCCTTGCTTGAGAATCCCGAAGCGTGACTTTAACTCCCGTCCGAGGAACAAGTTCTCCGTCACCGTCAAATCCGGGAGGATGTTCAGTTCCTGGTGGATGAAGGCGATCCCTGCTTCTTCGGCAAGCTTCGGATTCTTATATTCGACGTCCTGTCCATCGACGCGGATCGTACCTGCGTCCGCTTTATGGACACCGGTCAAAATCTTCATCAGCGTCGATTTCCCGGCACCGTTCTCTCCCATCAAGGCGTGGATCTCACCCGCAGCGAGTTCGAAGTCGACACCTTTGAGGACGGGAACAGGCCCGAATGCTTTTTTGATACCTGTCATCTCGATACGCATCGCATGACCCCCTTAAAAGATTACGCCGGAATGGAAGATGACATTTGCGTACGGTGTCGCTTCCCCAGTCCGGATGATGACCTTCGCCTGCTGTGTCTGCTTCTTGAATTCCTCATGCGAGACGAACGTCGTCTCGATCTGCATGGCTTCGAGTTGCTTGAGAACGTCCGGATTCGCTTCTTTGATTTCCGTTGCCAGAGTCAACTGTTCGATTGCCATGTCACTGGCGACGACACGGACGACGTCGAGGAATGATGGTGTGCCGAGCTCCAGTGCTAAATCAATCCGCGCGACCCCATCTGGAATCGGTAAGCCGCAATCGGCGATGACGATCGTATCGGTATGACCGAGATCGGTCAGAACTTTGCTGATATGACTGTTTAAGATACCGTGTTTCTTCATGCGTCTCCCTCCATCTGCTCCCGTGTCGGCATGCCGCCTTGAGCGCCGAGCGCGCGGATGGATAAGCCGGCTGCCCGGTTCGCGAAACGAATCGCCTCGACGAGCGGTTGTCCTTCCGTTAACGCGACGGCTAAGGCGCCGTTGAACGTATCCCCTGCTCCTGTCGTATCGACGACGGTCGTCTCGATCGCGGGAATCGTCACGATCGCCTCTCCGTCGTAGAAGCGTGCCCCGCGACTGCCTTCGGTCACGATCAGTTTATTCGGGTATTCCATGAGCCAATGTTCGATCGGCTGGTCTTGTCCGAAGATCAAGCCACATTCATGTTCGTTTGGCGTTAAGTACGTCACGTGTTCAATCAATTCTGGACTGAGTGACATCGCCGGTGCTGGATTCAAGACGACTGGAATACCGGCTGCATGTGCTTCGCGAGCAACGGTCTCAACCGTTTCGATCGGAATCTCAAGCTGGAGTAAGATGATTTCACTGTCTGCGAGAATCGGTGCGAGTGTGTCATCTGCAAATTGCACATGTTGATTGGCAGACTGAACAACGACGATCGAGTTGTCGCCTTCAGCAAGCGTGATATGTGCCGTTCCCGTCCGTTCGTCTTCAATCGTTTGCAAGTGCGTCGTCTGCACCCCTTGCGTCTTAAAGTTTTCGCGGATGGCTTCACCGTTCGCATCACTGCCGACGCAACCGATCATTTCAACGGTACTGCCGAGACGCGCGACTGCCACCGCTTGGTTCGCCCCTTTTCCACCCGGTACGGTATGAAAGGCATCCCCGATGACCGTTTCGCCTGCGCCTGGACGGCGTTTACTTTCGACGACGAGATCCATCGAGATACTGCCGATGACACTGATTTGTTTCATGCTTCCTCATCCTTCCGTTTCGTCGTTTCCCGTTCGATGATCTCAACCGTCAACTCATGATGAACGGCGGCAATCGGTGTGCCTTCAATCCGTTGAATCAAGAGTTTCGCGGCCAGCTCTCCCATTTGATAGATCGGCTGCGCAATCGTCGTCAACGGTGGTGAAATCATTTGACCGAGTTCGATACCGTCATAGCCAATCACTTGTAGTTCGTCCGGAATCGTGATCCCGCGCTCTGCAGCGACTTGCACCGTTGCTGCGGCAATGACATCACTCGCAGCAAAGATCCCGTTGCAATGATAGTGATCAAAGAGATAGTTCGCTGCGTCAAGCGCCCCTTGAAAGTGGAACGGTGACTCGATGCTTGCAACGAGATGGGTTCCGGCGATCTCTTCGAAACCGTCCCGTCGTTTTTTGATCGTCGGGAGTTTCGATGGACCACTGATGACGGCTAATTCAGTTGCACCAGCTTCCAGTAGAAGCGAAGCCGCCTTCTTCCCGCCCTCGTATCCGTTTGACGTCACCGTCGGAATCGCACCTTGTAACACACGGTCTAACGCTACGACCGGCACTTCGAGTTCTTCATAGTTTGGATTATTCGAGTAGTTCGTCGTGATGATCAATCCGTCGACATGCATCGCCTCGAGTGACTTGATATATTCGCGTTCTTTCTGAAACTGTTCGTCTGTGTTACACAAAATGACCTGAAAACCATGTTGATGTGCCATATCTTCCACAGCCCTTGCGAGTTGTGGGAAGAACGGGTTCGTGATGTCTGGAACGATCAAACCGATCAGTCCGGACCGTTTTTGGAACAACGATCGCGCGACCCGATTCGGTCGATAATCCAATTGTTTGATTGCCTGAAGCACCGCCTTACGCGATTTCTCACTGACATAACCCTTTTCATTCATGACGCGTGAGACCGTCGCGACGGAGACATGTGCCGCTTTCGCTACTTCCCGGATGGTCGACATGTTTCGCCACCTCTTTCTTTTGATAACGCTTACAAGAATCATCATATTGTGTAACCGGTTACACATCAATCTTTTTTATCTAAAATATATTTTATTTTTTTCGAGTTCTTGGATTGAACCATAAAAAAGAAGCCTGACGCGGCATCAGACTTACGATAATTCCGTATAATCATGCACTTGAACACTATGAATCATGTCTTAAATAAAGACAATCAGTGAAAGACCAATCAAAATATTAATGAATCCTAACCCATCCGTCGCTTTCGTGTACAACGACGGTTTATCTTTTTTGACGCTGTCGTTTAGAAACATCAATGTCACGGCAATAACGGTCGTGATGCCGAGCGGCGCATTCAAAAAACTATCGGAATACGTAAATAAGTTGTTCGTAATGTAGAGACTATTTAAGACAGATAAACCAAACAACATTTTATGCATGAAACTCACTCCTATAATCAACGGGATCTTACGAAATTAACTAAGATCTAATTTCGCTCTCCCTCTATTATAGAATATTCTTCCAGTTACTCTTCCTTACACTATTGAAAGAAAGTATTTGGAGGTATACGCAAATACACCGCAAGACAGCGTCACGCCATCTTACGGTGTATTTCTTGTCCTCTCAGTAGCACGTTAGATTGTTGATTTTCGGAAAAGACGGAGACTCCTGCGGGAAGAGCGGAATAGGCAAGACCCCGCAGGAGCACACGCGACGAGGAGGCTTGCCTTCCGCCCGCGGAAAGCGACGTCTTGGACGGAAAATCAACGAACAATCGGAGTCTAGCTGACAAGTCTTTCATCTTTTTGCTTTCCCGGCTCTTTTTCGCTCCATGAACAAACGCCGAATCAAAGCAACAACGAATGCAACGATTGCCAGCGGCTCAAACAAATAAATCAATAGGAACGTGACATCGATGACGGCATCCTCCGGATTATAACGGATGATATAGAGCGCACCGGGTAAGATGGCAATCAGTCCACCAATTCCGAGTGCCGTTCCCAAAATCAAACTCTGACGTGAAAATCGGCTCGTGATTTGATACAAACCGATGAATAGTATGAGTTCCGTAAAATAGATGAGGCGCAACGGGATGTCACCAATCGACGTATCAAGCCCTAAAAACAAAAACCGAAATAGCATGTCGATTCCCCCTTCCCTCTAGTTCTACCCCGAACAGCGTCCTCGTAATGCTTGATTTCCAGTTTCCCTGCATATCCTCGCTTCAATTAGGGAATAGCTAGAGAGTTATAGTCACATACAGAGAGTTGGGATCGGATGAAAGAAGAACACTCGATGAGGGTCGTCAGTTGTCTGAATGATTATTTCGAACGTCATCAGCAGCCCCTTCAGGTCGATCTCTTACGAGGTCTACCACCGATCGTGCTATTGTTGCGCGATGACGCGAAACGTGCCTTTCCGAAGGAAGCGAACTTGCACGATGAACTGTTACAAGACATCAAACGTTTGATTCAGGAATGTTTGGATCCCGATACACTGCGCGAATTGGGAATCGATGTCGATCTCCCGGACTTTTTCGTGACCCGTGCACCGCTTCATTCTGCCCATCATTATCTCGTTACATTCATCGAAGACTGACTTCATGTTAAAAGCAGCTATTTCTTCTTTCACAAAACATGTGAAGCAAGAGATAACTGCTTTTTTTAGGGATAATAAAAAACCGATAGCGCCAAAGCACTACCGGTCATACTTCCCTTCACGTATGGTAAAGACGACTTAATTCTCAACCTCAAGAATCGCTTCGATTTCAGCTTCTACTTCTTTGTTGACCATTTGCGAACGTTTTTTACGTAATTCGAGATCCATCTCCTGATCGATGAACTGATTCGTATGCTTATCGAAGCAATCAAAACAGATCGGATAGAAATCTTTTGCTTCTTTGTTCAATGAGTTGAATTCCCACGTGTCGAGTTCCAAGTAACTGACTTGGTTGTTCGTTTCAGTTCCACAGATTTCACACTTCATCTTCATTCCCCCTTACGCGTCAAGCTTCGCTTTTTCGAGTTGGCGTTCCTGACGTTCCTTGATACGCTTCAAACGTCCATGATACTTCATGATGTTCGCTTGAGATTGTTTCGCTTCGTCAGTTGTCGGTTCTAAATCAGCGATGCCCCAGAATTTGACGACGACGTCTAATACTTGGTCGAAGTATTGGAGTGGTCCATAGTTCGTATCAACAGCAATCGTCTTCATGCGTTCCGTGAAGTCAGGCATGACAGCACCTGGCATCGAGAAGTTGATGATGACGTCTTCGAAGAAGACGATGAAGTTCGGGTCAAGCTCTAGGTGTGCTTTGACCGTGTCACGATAGAACGCATAATGCAGTGCTTCGTCCTTCGCTAGACGACGGAGTAGCGTTGCTAAGTCTTTGTCGTGTGCCCCTGCGATTTTTGCGACGTTGTTATAGAAGACGAGTGTCGCTAACTCTTGCAGTGACGTATACGCCATCGTTGCTAGCGGGTTCGTGAAATCCGGGAACCAGCCGTTCTCAACGACACGTCTTCTTAACTGATGGAGTCGCGTTGGATTGACGTTTCGCGTGACGAGTAAATATGTCTCGAGTAAGTTCGAGTGCTGGTCTTCTTCTGCTGTCCATGTCCGGACGAAGTCATTGATGACTTCCATCGAGTTCTTGAATGTATAGTCTAAGTGCGACGTGTACCACGGTAGGTTGACTTCTGTCAGTAATGCCGTCTCGATCGCGACGATGACGCCTTCTGGAAGCGTGACTTGGCTTTCGTCCCAAGGAACGCGTTTGAACGACATCGCCTTATCCCACGGAATGAACTCGTGGTAGCTCCAGTCAATATTAGCTGAACGCTCCTTGTGTAGTCGATATAACTCTTGAATGCGTGGTTCTAAACGGATATCTAAATCTGAATTTAGCATGATCGTATCTCCTTTAGACGTATTTGTCATCTTCATCGAGCAAGATGTAATTAATGCCTATAACTATTTAATTTGCACTTATTTATGAGTATAACATTTTAGTCATCTACTAAGATGAATCAATTTTTTGACAGTTCAGTATAGTTTTGATGACAAAAGCGACTTTTTGGTTTGACATTGCTTGATATGCAAAAAACCTCCTATCCGTGTGTACGTATCACACGAATAGGAGGTTTTCCTTATAGCTTATTCAAACGATCAACCTGAAATTACTTCTTGAGGTTGTAGAATGATTTGATTCCGTCGTAGACAGCAACGTCTGAAAGCATGTCTTCGATGCGGAGAAGTTGGTTGTATTTCGCGATGCGGTCTGTACGTGAAAGTGAACCAGTTTTGATTTGACCAGCGTTTGTCGCAACAGCGATGTCAGCGATCGTTGAATCTTCAGTTTCACCAGAACGGTGAGAAACGACAGCTGTGTAACCAGCTTTTTTAGCCATTTCGATTGCGTCGAATGTTTCAGTCAACGTACCGATTTGGTTAACTTTGATGAGGATCGAGTTAGCGATACCTTTTTCGATACCTTCAGCAAGTTTCTCAGTGTTTGTTACGAACAAGTCATCCCCAACGAGTTGGACTTTGTGTCCGATACGATCTGTAAGAAGTTTATGACCATCCCAGTCGTTTTCGTCACAGCCATCTTCGATTGAGATGATTGGGTATTTGTCAACGAGTTGTGCGTAGAATTCAACAAGCTCTTCTGTTGAAAGGACTTTGCCTTCGCCAGCGAGGTTGTATGTTCCAGCTGCTTTATCGTAGAACTCAGAAGAAGCGACGTCCATTGCAAGGTAAACATCTTCGCCTGCTTTGTAGCCAGCTTTTTCGATTGCTTCAAGGATAACTGTGATTGCTTCTTCGTTTGATTTCAAGTTTGGAGCGAATCCACCCTCGTCACCAACTGCTGTGTTAAGACCCATTCCGCTAAGAACTGATTTCAACGCGTGGAAGATTTCAGCACCCATACGAAGTGCTTCTTTGAATGTTGGAGCACCGACAGGCATGATCATGAACTCTTGGAAGTCCACGTTGTTGTCTGCGTGTGATCCACCGTTGATGATGTTCATCATTGGTGTTGGTAATGTTTTCGCGTTGAATCCACCGAGGTATGTGTAAAGTGGAAGACCAAGCTCATCAGCAGCAGCACGTGCAGCAGCCATAGAAACACCAAGGATTGCGTTAGCGCCGAAGTTACCTTTGTTTTTCGTACCGTCGAGATCGATCATCTTTTTGTCGATTCCAGCTTGGTCGAAGACATCGTAACCGATGATTTCTGGTGCGATTTTTTCGTTGACGTTGTCAACAGCTTTCAAAACACCTTTTCCGAGGTAACGTGCTTTGTCGCCATCACGGAGTTCGACTGCTTCGTGCTCACCAGTTGATGCACCTGATGGTACGAGTGCGCGACCGAAACCGCCATCTTCTGTATAAACTTCTACTTCTACTGTTGGGTTACCGCGTGAATCAAGAATCTCGCGTGCGTAAATCTCTGTAATCATTGACATTTAAATTCGCTCCTTTTGTGTGTAAAAAATATGTGCTGTAGTTCTTTCGATCGACGGGATTATTTCTTCAATACGATCGATTTACCAGTCATCTCTGCTGGTTGGTCCGCTCCGAGGAGATCAAGGACCGTTGGTGCGAGGTCAGCGAGTGCACCTGTGAGTGGTTCAAGGAGTTCAACGTCCTCGACCGTCACGATACATGGAACTGGTTCTGTCGTATGCGCCGTCATCTTACTGCCGTCCGCATTGAGGACTTTATCCGCGTTCCCGTGGTCAGCCGTGATGACTGCCGCGCCGCCTTTGCTGAGAATCAAGTCAACGACTTTCCCAAGACACTCATCGACTGCTTCGATCGCCTTTTTCGTCGGCTCGAGCATACCCGAGTGACCGACCATATCCGGGTTAGCGAAGTTGAGGATGATGGCGTCGTGTTTGTCCGAGTTGATTGCGTCGACGAGGGCATCTGTGACTTCATAGACGCTCATCTCCGGTTTCAAGTCGTATGTCGCGACTTTTGGTGAAGGGATCAAGATCCGATCTTCCCCTTCGTATGGTTCTTCACGTTGTCCGTTGAAGAAGAACGTGACGTGCGGATACTTTTCCGTTTCCGCGATGCGTAGCTGTTTGAGACCTTGTTTTGACAATGTCTCACCAAGCGTGTTCTTGATGTCTTCAGGCGGGAAGACGATGTCCGTATCAATCGCATCCGAGTACTTCGTCATCGAGACGAGTAGCAGGTTCTTCGGTGCGTTGTCCGGAAGTTCGAATCCGTCGAAGCCACCTTTTTCTTTGTAGACTTTCGAAAGCTGAATCGCACGGTCAGGACGATAGTTGAAGAACACGATCGCATCGTTATCGTGGATCGGTGCGACTGGCGTACCATCTTCCTGCACGACAACAGTTGGTTCGATGAACTCATCCGTTACGTCTTGTTTGTACGAAGCTTCAACCATGCCGATTGGATCCTTCGTCGTTGGACCTTCACCGAAAGTGATGACGTCATAGACTTTCTTGACGCGTTCCCAACGGTTATCGCGGTCCATCGCATAGTAGCGACCAGAGATACTCGCGAATTGTCCAACATTCAATTCATCCATCTTCGCTTGCGCGTCACGGAGGAAACCAGCGCCCGATTGTGGGTCGCAGTCACGACCGTCCGTGAAAGCATGGAGGTAGACTTTTTCGATTTCGTGAAGTTTCGCGAATTCGAGCACCGCATACAAGTGGTTGATGTGACTGTGGATCCCACCGTCAGAGACCAAACCGAAGATATGAAGCGCCGAACCGTATTTCTTCACGTGACCTGCCGCATCGTTCATCGCTTGACGCGAGAAGAACGAGCGATCCTTGACCGCGTTGTTGATTCGGGATAGCGATTGATAGACGACGCGACCTGCACCGATGTTGAGGTGACCCACTTCTGAGTTCCCCATTTGACCTTCAGGCAAACCGACGTATTCGCCTTTCGCATTCAACAACGTATGCGGGTATTGACCCCAGTAACGGTCGAAGTTCGGTTTATTTGCCGCCGTAACGGCATTTCCGAACTCCTCGTCACGCATACCAAAACCATCAAGGATGATTAGTGCGACTGGACGTTTTTTCATTTAAATCGCCTCCAACAGTTTGAGGAACGATCCTGTCTCAAGACTTGCACCGCCGACGAGCGCGCCGTCGATGTCTGGTTGAGCCATATATTCTTTGATGTTTTCCGGTTTGACGCTACCACCGTATTGAATGCGAACAGCTTCTGCTGCTTCAGCACCAAATTCAGCTGCAACGACGTCACGGACGAATTTACAAGAATCTTGTGCATCTTGTTCTGTCGCTGATTTACCTGTTCCGATTGCCCAGACAGGCTCGTAAGCGACGACGAGATTTTTCACTTGGTCGACAGTAAGACCTTTGAGGCTGTTTGCTGTCTGTTCGCGGATGACGTCTTCGAACTTGCCGCCTTCACGCTCTTCCAGTGTTTCACCTACACAAACGATTGGAACGAGACCGTGCTCGAACGCTTTTTTCGCTTTGCTGTTGATGAACGCATCTGTTTCGCCGAAGTACTCACGACGCTCAGAGTGACCGAGGATGACGTATGTCACGTCGAGTTCTTTGAGCATGAGCGGGCTGATTTCACCAGTGAAGGCACCACTCTCTTTGTCGTACATGTTTTGAGCACCGATCTTAAGATCCGTACCAGCTGCTGCTTCTGTCAAGTGTGCCAAGAATACTGCTGGCGCACAGACGGCTGCGTCGACTGTCGTCGAAGCAGGTACAGCTCCTTTGACTTCCTCAACGAATGCGACTGCATCCTTGAGCGTCAGATTCATCTTCCAGTTACCTGCGATAATTGGTTTACGCATTGAGAAACACTCCCTTGTGAACTTAGATTACTTGTCGTTTAGCGCTTCGACACCAGGAAGAGCTTTCCCTTCCATGAATTCGAGACTTGCTCCACCACCTGTAGAGATGTGGCTCATTTTGTCAGCAAGACCGAATTTCTCTGCCGCAGCAGCTGAGTCGCCACCGCCGATGATTGAGTACGCATCGCTGTCCGCAAGAGCTTGCGCGACACCTTTTGTACCGTTTGCGTATTTATCGAGTTCGAATACGCCCATCGGTCCGTTCCAGACGACGAGTTTCGAGTTCTTGATTGCCTCTGCATAGAGTTCAACCGTTTTTGGACCGATATCAAGTGACATGTGATCTGCTGGGATCTCTGTGATGTCACGTGGTCCGACATATGTTTCTTCTCCGAATTCCTTCGTGATGACACAGTCGACAGGCATGAGGAACTTAACGCCTTTTTCTTCTGCTTTTTTCATGAATTCCTTCGCTTGGTCGATTTTGTCGACCTCGAGAAGTGAAGTACCGACTTCGATACCACGAGCTGTGAGGAACGTGTACGATAAGCCGCCACCGATGATCAACGTATCGACGATGTCGAGTAAGTGATCGATGACACCGATTTTATCCGCAACTTTCGAACCACCGATGATTGCCGTGAACGGGCGATCTGGGTTAGAAAGAGCTTTACCGAGAACTTGAAGTTCTTTTTCGATGAGAAGACCGGCAACTGCTGTGTCGACATGGTGTGCGATACCTTCTGTCGATGCGTGTGCACGGTGTGCTGCGCCGAACGCGTCGTTGACGAAGACGTCAGCGAGTTTCGCGAATCCTTTAGCGAGCTCTTCGTCATTTTTCGTTTCACCAGGGTAGAAGCGAACATTCTCTAAGACGACGACATCGCCGTTTTCGAGTTTGCTGACTGCTTCTTCTGCAACTGGACCGTATGCTTCTTCAACGAGCTTGATGTCTTTACCAAGCAATTCGCTAAGGCGTGCTACGACTGGTGCAAGTGAGAACTCAGGGTTCTTTTCGCCTTTTGGACGACCCATGTGGCTAGCGAGAATGACTTTTGCTCCGCCATCGATCAAGTGTTTGATCGTTGGGAGTGCAGCACGGATCCGTGTGTCATCCGTGATTTTACCGTCTTCCAACGGTACGTTGAAATCCACGCGTGTAAATACGCGTTTTCCTTGTACATCGATGTCGCGAATCGATTTCTTATTCATACATTCGTCCTCCGTCTCTTACGTATAGTGAGGGGCGAATGCCCCTCCCGCTTTTTTCCGCAATAAGAGCGGAGACTGATATCGTTTCCGCTCTTATTCAATTGCTATTTAATTGCTCGAATTACTTAGCGATTTCTGCGAAGTGTTTGAGTGTACGAACGAGTTGGCTAGTGTAAGACATTTCGTTGTCATACCAAGCAACTGTTTTAACGAGTTGTTTGTCGCCGACTGTCATGACTTTAGTTTGTGTTGCATCGAAGAGTGATCCGTAAGAGATACCAACGATGTCAGAAGAAACGATTTCGTCTTCAGTGTAACCGTAAGACTCGTTAGCAGCTGCTTTCATTGCTGCGTTGATTTCTTCTACAGAAACTTTTTTGTCGAGTACAGTTACGAGCTCAGTGAGTGAACCTGTAGCGACTGGTACACGTTGTGCAGATCCATCAAGTTTACCTTGAAGTTCTGGAAGAACGAGACCGATTGCTTTTGCAGCACCAGTTGAGTTTGGAACGATGTTAGCTGCTGCCGCACGTGCACGACGGAAGTCACCTTTAGGGTGTGGAGCGTCGAGTGTGTTTTGGTCACCAGTGTAAGCGTGGATCGTAGTCATGAGACCTTCAACGATTCCGAACTGATCTTGGAGAACTTTAGCCATTGGCGCGAGACAGTTTGTAGTACAAGAAGCACCAGAGATAACTGTTTCAGTTCCGTCAAGGATTTCGTGGTTCGTGTTGAAGACGACTGTTTTCATGTCGCCAGTTGCAGGTGCAGAGATAACGACTTTTTTAGCGCCAGCTTTCAAGTGAAGCTCAGCTTTTTCTTTGTCTGTGAAGAAACCAGTACATTCGAGAACGATGTCAACACCGAGCTCGCCCCATGGGAGTTCTTCTGGGTTGCGGTTAGCAAGTGTTTTGATTTCTTTACCGTTGACGAGGAAGTAACCGTCGTGTACTTCAACTTCGCCGTCGAAACGACCTTGAGTCGTATCATATTTGAGAAGGTGTGCAAGCATTTTAGTGTCTGTAAGGTCGTTGATCGCGACTACTTCGATTCCATCGAATTGAAGAATTTGACGAAGTGCCAAACGTCCGATACGTCCAAATCCGTTAATACCAACTTTTACTGCCATGATAATTTTCCTCCTTTTAATGTAAAGCGAGTTATCTATTATTCAAAAGGGGGTTACCCTTTCAAAATCGAAGCTGCTGCGCCTTCATCCGTAATCAGGATGATGTCTGGCGACTGTTTGACATAGGCGTTGATCGCTTCTGCCTTCGAATGACCACCTGCGACGACGATGACGTGTTCGACTTGCTTCAAGTCAGCCAGTTGAAGACCAACCGTCTTGACCCGGTGCACGATGTTCCCGTCTCGGTCGAAGTAATATCCGAATGCTTCCGCTACTGCCTGTTCATGTTCCAGTCGGGTCAGGAGATCCTCAGACGCGCGACGACGTTTTGCCATCGTTTTCGCCTCACCAATTCCATGTACCACGATTGAAGCACCTTTAATCATTTGAAGCACATTTTTTATGCTCGGCTCTTCGATCATCTTGACGAAAGTCTCTGTGCTGACCATGTCTGGGATGTGAAGCAGATGATAATCACTTTGAGCGCGTGACGCCATCCGTGAGCATACTGTGTTCGCTTGTAATTCGAGCGTTTCTCCCAGTCCTCCGCGTGCCGGAACGAACGTCATCGGACGGTGTTCCTTGTCTGGCGACATCATCGCCGCGACGGAAGCCATCGTCGTACCGCCTGTGACAGCGATCGTATTGTGATGGTCTGAAGAAAGCTCTCGTTTGAGTCGTGCGACGGTCGCCCGCCCCATGTCTCGTTGTACCCAGAAGGTCTCATCGGAATCACCCGGTACGATGACGACGTCCCGTACTCCGAGTCTCTCTTTCAAGGCTTTCGCCATGTCTGAGATCCCTGCGAGTTCTCCCATGATGCTGTGCATGCTGCGAAGAACGTTTCGTCCTTCATCCGTCAAGGACATCCCTTGCGTCGCGACCTCTAAGAGGTCTTGTTGCTTCAAGAAGTCGACTTCCCGCCGTAAGACGCGTTCCGTCAAGCCAAGGCTTGTCGCAAGCGTGCGCCGTCCGATCGGTTGCATCAGTCGAACATAATGAAGGATGTCGTAGCGTGTCTGCATTTCTTCGATCAGATCAGGCACGATTCGTTTTTGGATCTGGACTAACTGCCGAATCATGTATTTCCCTCTCCTCTCAAGTAGCTGGACGCTTTCTGTCCCGCATGTCATAACGTGTCCCACTTGGTACACCGTTATCATAACAGTCCGTTTCTCGCCTTGCAAGTCTCGTTTCTCAAGTTTTTTGAAGTAAGCGGTTTCTTATCATTTCCGTCTCGAATTTGCCATAACTCCAAATTTCGCCGTCATGCATGACGACCGGAATTTCATATAAGAACCGTAGACTGAGCGCTTCATCCTGATCGATGTTGACTTCCTCGAACGTCCATTCCGGAAACTCATCGAGTACGAAGTCGAGTAAGATGGCGGCCTCTTCACATAGCGTACATCCCGGACGTGAATAGAGTGTTAAGTGTCTGTGTCGTTTTAATCCCATTCTGATTGCGCCTTCCTTTGCTGCATCGTTTTTTTCGTTAAACCAAGCGCTGCCCGATATTTTGCAACCGTCCGTCGCGCGACTGTCAGACCGTCTGCTTGCAGGCGATCCGTCAATTGCTGATCACTTAACGGACGATCGCTGTGTTGAATGTATTCGGCGATCCGCCGTTTAATCAAAAAACTCGAATCTCCGGTTGTCGTCCGTGAGACGAACAAGTCTTCTAGGGCAACGAGACCATGGACCGTCTCGACATACTTCTCAGCAATCGCTCGACCAATCGTTGACGGATGATGTCCCGTCGCCTCAGCGACTTGTTTTTTCGTCAATGGCTCAAGATGCAGCTCTCCCTTGAACCAGCGTTCTTGTCGCTCAAGCAAGACCGAGAGGATGGCATGCATCGTGACACGGCGTCGTTCGTACGCGCGCAAAAAAGGCGTTGCCTCTTTTAATCCGAGCCACGTCTGATCCGTGTCGAGTGTCATCCAGTCGATTTGAAGTTTTCCATCTAACAGGTGAATCCGCGCTTCTGCCATGACCGATCGTTCTTCTTTAGGAAGATCCGGTGTCCGGCTCAGCCGCGTCAATCGTTTTCGCAACCGCGCTCGATCCTGTTCACTGAACTGAGCGAACACCTGACTCGCCGGTTCATGTCGTAGCCGATCCGTCAGTCCGATCAATTCCGCGTCGTCTAGCTCGATCGCCTGTAACCATTGGCACTCGCGTTCCGAGCGGGCAGCGATGCCGACTGGTTCACATTGTTGTAAGAGTGTCCGTGCTTCTGTAATCGTTGCGACATCGGTCGAGAAGGATGCAGCGAGCTGCTCGTCCGATGTCCGCAATAAACCGTCCGCTTCTAAATACACGATGAGTTGTTCCGCCATATATCCTATTTCCTGTCTGACTGATTCTAAACGTATTTGTGCAAGAAGCTCGTCTTCATAGGATGCCAAATGTCCTGCCATCTGCTCGACCTCTAGCGAAACCTGATTCGGGTAATGACGATGCAACCGTCGTTTCAACCGTCGCCATTCCTCCTCGAGCTCAGCTGCTGGTTGCTCAAGTACATGTAACTGATATTGTTGTGACGCCGATAATGTCATCTGTTGCGTCTGTTCCTGGCGTTGATCCATCGATTCCCCCTCCTCCACTTCTTATTATAGAAGAAACGTTTTAAAAAACATGCTCTGAACCTTTCTCGAACCGCTCAGGAAAAGAAAAGTCATCCTTCCCTATTGCTTTTCTGAAAAAATGTCGCTATACTATTAATTGTTCAGTACATCAGATGCACCCGTAGCTCAGGGGATAGAGCACTGGTTTCCGGTACCAGGTGTCGGGAGTTCGAATCTCTCCGGGTGTACCATTTATTCAACCACAAGGCAATGCCAGCAATGGCGTTGCCTTTTTTCTATATTGATATGTTTCATTTGCCCTTGTAATGGAAAAATACCTAAAAGTCGCATCGTATCTTTTGACCAATATTGACCAAAGGATTATGATAAGGATAAGTCGAATAGGAAGCTACATACCAACTATAAGGAGGCAAAGACTATGTTAATTCCAACAGTCATCGAACAAACAAACCGCGGGGAACGTGCTTACGATATCTACTCACGTTTGCTAAAAGACCGCATCATTCTTCTCGGGAGCGCGATTGACGACAACGTCGCCAACTCAGTCGTTGCCCAACTTCTGTTCTTAGCAGCAGAAGATCCAGATAAAGAAATCTCGCTTTACATCAACAGCCCAGGTGGTTCGATCACTGCCGGTATGGCGATTTACGATACAATGAACTTCATCAAGCCACAAGTCTCAACGATTTGTATCGGTATGGCAGCATCGATGGGTGCGTTCTTGCTCCAAGCAGGCGCAAAAGGAAAACGTTTCGCGTTACCAAACGCTGAAATCATGATCCACCAACCGCTCGGTGGTACACAAGGTCAAGCATCGGATATCAAAATCCATGCGGAGCGTATCATCAAAATGCGTGAGCACCTCAACAAAATCATGGCTGAAAACACAGGACAACCACTTGAAGTCATCGAACGCGATACAGAGCGTGACAACTTCATGTCAGCACAAGCTGCTGCTGATTACGGTCTCATCGACCGCGTCATGGAACGTGCATAAGTCATCCAGAGTGTCTCCTTCGGGAGACACTTTTTTTGTATCCATAGAAAAGCGAAGCCTCGTCGGTTATCGTTACATACAAAAAACCTCCCGTTCCTTATAGAACGAGAGGGCGATGATCAGTCGATCAAGTCTGTGATGTCTGAAACGATATCGTGGTTTTCACGAATCAGCGAGTAGATCGCGTTCGCATGTGGCGAAAGCTCTTCTTCTGCTTGTAATTGTTTCAGGAATAAAGATGTTGCGAACGCAACGAGTGTGCTTTTCGGTACACCGATTGATTTCGCTTTTTTTGTTAACACTTCATCAAACTTCGCATCGACTGTCAGCGAAATACGTTTCTTTTCGTTAGCCATTTCAAAAACTCCTTAATTCGAACATTTAGTTGCATCGACTATATATTATAGTAGACTATGGTTCATCCCGCAAGCGACCCTCTTATAAGGCCCCTGTCATCGACTCTCCATTTCGTACTTTTTCAGCGATTTGATCAATCTTCCGCAACCGGTGATTGATCCCTGATTTTGAGATGGAGCCGCTTTCGACCATCTCGCCGAGCTCTTGTAACGTGACGTCTTGATGTGTCACGCGCAAGATCGCGATCTCCTTCAGCTTATCCGGTAAGACGTCAAGACCGACCGTCCGCTCAAGGAACTTGATGTTCTCGACTTGGCGTAATGCCGCACCGACCGTCTTGTTGAGGTTCGCTGTCTCGCAGTTGACGAGACGGTTGACCGAGTTACGCATGTCTTTTAAGATCCGGACGTCCTCGAACCGCAGCATCGATTGTGTCGCATCGACGAGCTTGAGGAAATCAGAAATCTTCTCGCTCTCCTTGATGTAGAGGATGTGTCCCTTTTTCCGTTCAATCGCTTTCGCGTTCAAATCAAAGACGTTCGATAAACCACGGAGCGCTGCATTATGTTCTTCATATAAGCTGAAGATCTCCAAGTGATACGACGACGTCGCGGGATTGTTGAGCGAACCCCCGGCGAGGAACGCCCCTCGTAAATACGCCCGTGCTTTTCGTTCATCGTTGAGGATCGTATCACTGATTGAACGAATCATCGTGAACCCCTCTCCGAGGATTCCGAGGTCTTGCAAAATCTTATCCGCCTGTTGTTTGACGCGGACAATGTAGACGTTATTCTTTTTCAGACGCATTTTCTTCCGCACGAGCAGATCGAGATGGACTCCGTATGCTTTTTTCAAAAGCGAGTAGATCCGACGAGCAATCGACGCATTCTCGGTCGAGATATCGAGTGTCAGACCACGTCCGAGACCGAACGAGATCGCACCGTTCATCCGCGCGAGCGCTGCAAGTTCCGCCTTCATCTCGTGATCGGTGATCGGAATCTGCGTTAATTCTTTTTTGACTTCTGAGGCAAAGCTCATGTCAACTCCTCCTTTCCTTCGAGTTGACGCATCCGTCGAATCGACAACACCTTTCGCATGACGAGGCTTGCGACGGCATCTGAGTCATGACGGATGAAGTGATGATTGTAATCGACGATATCGTCTGCCAGCACTTCAACGCCTGCGAGCTCGAATTGTTTTTCATTATAGGTGACGATGTCAGCGTGATCCTTCTGGTATTTCTTCAGGTAACTCGCATCGATCGATTCATTATTAACGATGATCGTATCGACGACGCCTTGTCCGAGGAAGCGCTCGAGTGCTGCTAAATGTTCATTGGCAGTGAACGCCGTCGTCTCACCGGGTTGCGTCATGACGTTACAAATATAGACGACCGGAGCTAGCGATTGTTGGATCGCTTCCCGGATCTCATCGATCAGGACGTTCGGGATGATACTCGTATAGAGACTACCTGGACCAAGGACGATGACGTCGGCGTCAAGAATCGCCTGAATCGCTTCCGGTACCGGACGGACGTCTTGTTCCTCAAGGAAGATCCGTTCAATCTTCTTACCGACCTTCGGGATCAACGACTCGCCTTTGACGATCGTCCCGTCCTCGAACTCAGCACATAACGTGATCGTCCGTTCCGTCGCCGGATAGACTTTTCCTTCCGCGTTCAACAGTTGCCCCATGACGCCGATTGCTTCGACGAACGAACCGTTACAGAGCTGGGTTGCTGCCGTCAGCATCAGGTTGCCGAGCGAGTGCCCGTGTAATCCTTCCCCGGTCTCGAACCGGTACTGCATGATTCGGTCCATCAACGTCTCCGACTTCGATAAGGAAACGATGACGTTTCGGATATCGCCCGGCGGCAACATGTTGAATTCCGTCCGCAGACGACCAGAACTGCCCCCGTCATCAGCGACCGTGACGATGGCTGTGATGTCGAGCGGATAATGCTTGAGTCCACGAAGAAGCGTCGAGAGCCCCGTCCCGCCACCGACAGCGACGACTTTACGTTCCCATTTCATCACTTCTCCTCCTTCGCATGCACATAATCCCGGTGATTCGTCTCGATGTGATACTGCGTCGCAAATTCTTTACTGATCGCTTCCGCGAACGTAATCGAGCGGTGTTTCCCGCCTGTACAACCGAGGGCGATGACGAGTTGCGACTTCCCTTCCCGCTCGTATTGTGGAATCAGGAACTCGAGCAAATCGACAAGTTTTTTATAGAACAGCTTCGCTTCCGGCCACTGCATGACGTACGACGCGACTTCCTCGTCGAGTCCTGTTTTGGGACGCAGCTCTGGAATGTAGAACGGATTCGGTAAGAAGCGCAGGTCAAAGACGAGATCGGCATCAAGCGGTAAGCCATGTTTAAAGCCGAACGACATGACGTTGACCGTGAACGGAATCCGTGTGCCTTCCGTGAACTCCTTCAAGAGACGCTCTTTCAGTGCAAGCGGCTTGATGTCACTCGTATCAATCAGCATCTGTGCCTTATCACGGAATCCTTCGAGCAACGTCCGCTCCCGTTCGATCCCGATCAATGGGGAATCCGTCGGTGCGAGCGGGTGCGAACGACGCGATTCCTTATAACGACGTACGAGGACATCGTTTCGTGCATCAAGATACAGCATTCGGATTTGTAAGTCCGTTTTCTTTAAATCCTCATAGACGACAAAAAAGCTGTCGATGAAATCACGCGCGCGGGTATCGATGGCAACGGCGATTTTAGGACGCACTTGTCCGATGACTTCGATGAGATGCGGCAGTAACGTCGGGGGTAGATTGTCGACACAAAAATAGCCTAAGTCCTCAAAGCTGTTCATTGCGACAGTCTTCCCAGCCCCACTCATACCCGTGATGATGACAAGTTGCGGTTGATTCTGTTCCATCTTTTCGCCCTCCAGACAACAGTTCCGTGTGTATTTTTCACTTCTTTCTCAGTATATCATAAAAAAAGAGCCAGCTTCACTGAAGTGTCCTTCAATGAAACTGGTTCGATATTATGCGTGTGAGGATTCTTGTAATTCTTCAAGCAACGCTTCGATGAAATGCTGTGCATTTTGCGCTGCAATCGAACCATCGTTCGTTGCTGTAACGACTTGGCGCAATGTTTTTTCACGCACGTCACCAGCAGCAAAGATCCCTTTGATGTTCGTTTCCATCGCTTCGTTCGTCACGACGTAACCTTGGTCGTTCAAGATGCCGAGATCTTGGACGTAACCAGTGATCGGGTTCATCCCGATGTAGATGAAGACACCATCGATTGGATGCGTCGTTACGTCAGCTGTTTTTGTATTGATCAGCTCAATGCCGCCGACTTTCCCGTCTTGTTCGTTGATCTGTTTGACCGTATGGTTCCAGATGAAGTCGATTTTCGGGTTATCGAACGCACGTTTTTGAAGAATCTTTTGAGCGCGGAGCTCGTCACGACGGTGTACGATCGTGACTTTTTTCGCGAAGCGTGTCAAGTAGACGCCTTCTTCCACCGCAGAGTCGCCTCCACCGATGACGAAGAGTTCTTTTTCTTTAAAGAACGCGCCATCACAGACAGCACAGTACGAGACACCGCGACCGCCGAGCTCTTCTTCACCCGGTACGCCGATTTTTTTATATTGTGCACCAGACGCGATAATGATCGCCCGTGCGTAGTAATCTTTGTTGTGTGCATGAATCGTTTTGTATGCTTTACCGTCTTCGATGCTTCGAACGTCTCCGTACGCATATTCTGCGCCGAATGCTTTCGAGTGGTCGAACATTTTTTGCGAGAGATCTGGTCCGAGGATGCTATCGTATCCTGGGTAGTTCTCGATATCTTCTGTGTTCGCCATCTGACCGCCCGGAATCCCGCGTTCGATCATCAATGTCGAAAGGTTCGCACGTGATGCATAAAGTGCGGCTGTCATCCCAGCAGGTCCTGCCCCGATGATGATGACGTCATAAATTTTTTGTTCTGTTTCCGCCATGATTCCACCCCATTTATCGTAATCGTTGTAATTTGAGTATAGGTGAGAATCCCCTAAACGTCTAACACTTTGCTTGTAGCGGTGCCAGCATCCGTTCATGTGTCCGGATCATCGATGCGACGTGATCGAACGAACAATCGACGAGCGATGCACATTCCTCGATCAACATCCCGTCCCGTAAATCATGGAACAGATAAAGCAGTGATGCAGCGGATGCTTCGATCGAATCGAACGACTCACCGCTTAAGACGAGCTGTGCGAAGCGTTCATAAAAATCACCTTCGAGACTCATCCGTTCTTCGTCTGAAACGAACCGTTCCGCAAGACGAATCGTCTGCAATGCCCGGTGAATGCGTTCATCCACGACATCAGTCCGTCCTTCCATCTCGATGACAATCTGTTCCGTTAATAACAGGACGTCTTCTTGGTCTGTCACTTCTGGCATCATCGACAATGCAAGCCGTGCTTCAGCATCGTTCAGTTTACCAAGGAGAAGTGCCGTAAAGATCCGCGAGACATCATCTTCCGTCTTCAGCGCTTGGATGAGTGCCGAGCGAAACTGCAGGTTGTGGCGAATGTCATACGTATCCGTCTCTTCCTTTAACGCTTGTGCTTCGTCCGACTTCAAGAAAGCGGCTGCTTCTTCGACGTGTCCTGTCTTATAGGCAGAGATTGATAACCAGTGCCCAAAGAGTGGGTCTCCCCGGTAACCGCGACGCTCGAGCAACTTCAACTCTTCATAGGCGATATCGTATCGTCCGATGATCGCAAGCGTTGATGCGACCTTATAACGTGTCTCAAGGTGCACGGAACGGACGTGTTCGAGCTGACGAGAGAGACGGTGCGCCTCTTCGTCCTGTCCCATCTCGTGTAGCAAGACGAGCGTGTTACAGAGGGCATGCAAATTCCCCGGATTCCCTTCAAGGACCCGTTCAAGGGAAGCGAATGCCTGATCGTTCTCTCCTAAATAGAACTCGACGATCGCGAGGTTGTTGTAGGCAGGCCAGAACGTCGGGTACTGGGCAATCAGTCCAGTCAACGTCTCCTGTGCCGCGAACAGCATCCCTTTATCGATCTGGCGTTGTGCCTGACCGTGCAGACGAATCAATTCGTCCTCTTCGTCGTCTTCCATCTCTTGTTCGAGATCAATCAGTTCCACGAGTGCGGCCGATGCCTCCGCGTGTTTGCCGTTTGGTGCTTGCTCTAAATATTCCATCGCATGTTGTCGCGCTTCTTCATAAAGTGAGACGTGTGCGTAGTTATTCGCTAAATAAAAGAGTGCTTCCGTATTTGATGCGTCGAGTGCGCGTACTTGTTTCAAGACATCATTCGCATGATTGATTTCTCCTGTCTCGAATAAGACACGGGCATAACGGAGCAAATAACGGATGTCCGCTGGCTGAAGTGTCGTCGCCTCATCTAAATGATAGACGGCTTCGTCCAGTCGCCCTTCCCGGTGCGCCTTCCGTCCGCGGAAATAAAAAAGTTCCGCTTGGCGCGCTGTTATCGCAAAGGGGTCTGCTTTGTATTTGGTTAATTCCATCATGATTCAAGCCCCCATAAATAGTAAACTGGTTTCGTAGTTGCAGACACAAGAATACCCTATCTCTAGGAGGCATGCAACAGAAAAAAACGCCGGAGTTCATCCCCAGCGTTTCGCATAAATCGATTCCAGTTCTTTGTAATTCTCTAAGCATTTTCGTACAAAAGCATCCGTCTCTGGATTCAGTCCTTCAAGACGTGCTACGTCCTTGTCATATGCCTGCCGCAAGCTCGTCGCATAATCGGGAATCTCTCCGTCATACGCATAAACGACTGCGGGGGAAACCGTGATCTTTTCGTGCTTATGCAAGGCGGTCCGGATATGAAAGAGCGGAACATCGACTTGGTTCGGCTGGTGAAGATCTCCTTGAACGGGATGCTTCTCAACAGCCAACACCTCAACGACGAGACCTTGTGGACGTTCGGCGAATAATCTTCCGAAATACTTTCCTGTCTTATACGTAAAGCGGATGTGCGTCATCTTTTTTCCTTCTTCCTTCTCACAGTTTTGTCACATTTCGTGCCGGCGAAGCGGCTGACTCGAGACGCGTTCGTTCGGTGCAATGTCTCGGTGAACGACGGATCCGGCACCAACGACGGCACCATCTCCGATCGTTACGCCCGGTAGGATCGTCACGTTCGCACCGATCAAAACATTGCTTCCGATGACGACGTCACCTAAACGATACTCCGTCGTCAAATATTCATGACAGAGAATCGTAGCATTGAAGCCGATGATCGTATTGTCACCAATCGTGATCCGCTCCGGGAACATCGTGTCTGGCATCACCATCAAGGCAAGCGCCGTCTTCTCCCCGATCTTCATCCGAAGACATGTCCGGTAGAGTGCGTTCTTAAAACGTAGCGACGGAGCAAACCGACCGATCGTGATGATCGTAAAGCACCACATCACTTTAAAGAACGACACCGTCCGGTACATGTGCCAGAGTGGATTCGTCGTTCCGACCTGAAATCGATCAGTTCGCCGCGCCATTTTGTTCCTCCAGCCAAGTAGCAAGATGATCCATCGAATCAATGATGACGTCCGGCTCGAGGGCTTCTAAGTACGCGCGTCCTTTGATCGCCCAACCGACCGCGACCGTCTTCAGTCCCGCGTTCTTGCCACCGAGAATGTCCGTATCGTTGTCCCCGACCATGATTGTCTCGTCTGCTGTTGCTCCAAGCAACTGCATCGCTTTCTCGAACGGCTCGACGGCTGGTTTTTCTTCCGTTACGTCGTCGGCTGCGATGACAGCGTCAAAGAGTGACGTCAATCCAAACAACTCGATGCCGCGGAGAGCGACACGACGACTTTTCGACGTGACGACCGCCATCTTGTATCCTGCTTCATGCAGTCGACGTAATCCGTCGAGCACACCCGGATACTCGAGCACGAGCGCGTCATGCATCGCGATGTTGTAGCTACGGTAAAAAGCAACCATCTCTTTCCACTGTTCCGCATTCATCGCCGAGAACGACTTCTCAAGCGTCGGACCGATGAACGGAAGCAGTTCCGCTTCCGTAAATGTCCGGTCCGGATAATAGTAACTGAGCGTATGCTCGAAGCTTTTTAAGATCAATGGATTCGTGTCGATCAACGTTCCATCTAAATCAAACAGTAGCGTGCGAATCATCGATTACTTCGCCTCCTTTTTCGAACCGTCCAAGTAACGAACGGCGTTGCGGCGAACAACCATCATGATCACACCGAAGATGATCAAACAGATCGAGACGATTTGTGCCGTCCGGAGTCCATCACCCATCATCAGACTGTCCGTCCGGAGTCCTTCGATATAAAAGCGTCCGATCGAGTACCAAACGAGGTAACCGAGGAAAACATACCCACGACGTGGATTGAACTTCATCCGCCAGACGATCAACAGAATGACACCGATGATGTTCCAGACGCTTTCATAGAGGAACGTCGGTAAGTAGTACGTTCCATCAATGTACATCTGATTGACGATCCAGTTCGGTAAGTGCAGCGTATCTTGTAAGTACGACCATGTCGTCTCGCCACCGTGTGCTTCTTGGTTGAAGAAGTTGCCCCAGCGTCCGACGGCTTGTCCGAACAAGAGGGATGGTGCCAAGATATCGGCGATTTGCCAGAACGAGATCTTTTTCTTACGCGTATAGATGATGACCGTCAAAATCGCACCGATGATCGCACCGTGAATCGCGATTCCACCTTGGCGGATGTTAATGATTTGGTCAAGATGTTGACTATAGTAGTTCCACTCGAACGCGACGTAGTAAATCCGGGCACAGATGATACTGATCGGAATCGACCAGATGACGACATCGACCGCATACTCTTCATTGAAGCCGATTCGCTTCGACTCGAAGATTGCGATCAACAGACCGACGACCGCACCGAGCGCGATGACGATCCCGTACCAGTAAATCGGTACGGGACCAATCTCGATCGCCACGCGGTCAAACGTTGGTTGTACAGAGGCTAAAGTTCCCATCAAAGACCACCATTCCCATCTTCAATTGCTTGCGCGAGACGTCCCGCGAATTCTTCTGCTGTGTTGATGCCCATGTTCTTCAGACGATAGTTCATCGCTGCGACTTCGATGATGACAGCGAGGTTTCGTCCAGGACGGACGGGAATCGTCAGGAACGGTATTTCCGTATCGATGATTTGGAGTGTCTCTTGGTCCAGACCGACGCGGTCATAGACTTTCGATTGATCCCAAATCTCGAGGTTACAGACGAGGCTGATCTTCTTATGCGAGCGAACAGCACCTGCACCGAACAACGTCATCACGTCGATGATCCCGATTCCACGAATCTCAAGCAGATGCTGAATCAACTTCGGTGCTGTCCCAACGAGAATCCCGTCGCCTGTTTGACGGATCTCGACCGAGTCGTCTGCCACTAGACGGTGACCCCGCTTAACGAGTTCGAGTGCCGTTTCCGATTTACCAACACCACTTGCGCCTTTGATGAAGACACCGACACCATAGATATCGACGAGGACACCATGCATCGCCGTCGTCGGTGCGAGTTCCGCTTCGAGGAAGTTCGTGATCTGTGACTCGACCGATGTCGTATGCCCTTTTGTCGTCAACAGTGGTACGTTCGTCTCGTCTGCGGCTTGGATGATCGCTTCCGGTACTTCGAATCCACGCGTGATCAAGATACCAGGTGTTTCATCCGTACAGAGGACATTCGCTCGTTCGCGTTGTTCCTCGTACGTTAAATTATTGAAGAACGTCAATTCTGTTTTTCCGAGAATCTGGAGACGTTCTGCCGGGTAATAGGCATAATAACCGGCAAGCACAAGGCCAGGTCGGCACAAATCAGCCGTCAGAATCGGGCGATGTAAGCCCTCTTCTCCCGTGACGATGTGGAGATTGAATTGTTTTACGATTTCAGCTGTTCGCACTTTTGGTTGCACGCTTCGTCAGCCCCTTTCACTTGAAGTATTGTACCATATTTTTATTCGATTCATGGAATTGGATTAGAAGCTTGATTTCTTGGGAATGGAATAAAGAGTTAATATTTTGAAGGAGGTTTTGCCGTGATGTCAGGCGGTGGTATCGGATTCATTTTAGTCATTATCTTATTTGCGGTTCTAGCGATTGCTGGTTTCGTCTATCTCATCATCTCGCTGATCGATATGTGGAAAGCGTACTCCCGTAATCAAGATCAAACAGCCCTTTTATTCTTCATCATCTCGATTATCGGAATCTTCATCAGTGGTTCATTCATCTCCTACGTCCTCGCGATCATTTTCTATTGGAATCGCTCGCGCCGTAAGAGTTGGCTCGGGATTGGTCTGGTTCTCGTCTCGATTGTCCTCGGGATTCTCGGCGTCATTGCTCTGTTCTCGTTCGGTTACGACATGAACGATTTCGAGAACATGAACTTCGATGAGCCGATGATGGATCAGGATTACGATTATTGATTCAAGCTACACCCATCCTTTTCAGTGAGGATGGGTGTTTGTCTGTCTAAAGGAAAAAAATGTATCCTTTCCTTTTACTTGCTTTCCTCAGGCGAGACACGAGCCGCGGCTTCATCGCTCGAACGAGCGTCTAGCCGGGTCTCGTTTGTCTCTGACAGCGCGGATATCCGCGCTTTTTCCTGTAGGAGTCGCGTAAAAAGCAGGATACAAAAAAACAGCTACTAGATTCGATTAAGAATCTAGTAGCTGTTTTCTATTTCTTACAAAGCTTGTGGACTGAGGTGAACACCATGCGTGACCGAAATCGTACCTGTCTTCGTATCGGCTTCAACCTCGATTTTTGGTGAACGACCGCGACCTGATACGAAATGGAGCTTCCGGTTGACGATCTCTTTTTGATCTCGGATTAATTCCATGTCATCGAGGTTGCAGTTGAGACCACCGAAGTTTGTCTCAAGCTCCCCGTAAACTTCTGCGCCATGCGGCAACATCAGGGCGATGCTTCCAGCAAGCGATGACGCTTTGACCTTCGCGTTTTGCACGGTCTTCAGCTCGCAACGGACGTTTCCGTTCGCCGTTTTCAGTTCTGAACGTTCGAAGACACCTGTCGTGATGATTTGTCCGTTGGCTGTCTTCGCCTTCAAGACTTTCAACTCCGACTCTTCAATTTCGATCGAACCGTTCGCTGTCGATACTTTGACATCCTCACTGAACAGATCACGGACGTTGACTCGACCGTTCGCTGTCATCAGTTGAGCGGATGTCGTATCGAGTGACGTCAACGAAATTTCCCCGTTCAACGTCTGTAAGACGAATGATTCGTAATGACGGCGTGGTACTTTCAGATGGACTGTCGCACGGACACTCTTATCCTTCAAACGGATCGAGAGTGTGTTCGCCGAGACCGCGTGTTGCACAGCGGCTTGAAGTTGCTCAAGCGCCTGTTCTTCCGTCACCTGTTGGCGACGGAGCGGACGTCCTGTCACCGTCAATTCGCATTCTTCGAGATCACTCGGTTCGACGACCAAGTTCGCATTGAACAGATCGACGTGAACCGTCTCACCGCTGAACGGGAATTGTTTGACGTAGGTGACGTTCGGACCGGACGCCTGATTAAGCGAAAGATCACTGTCCTTGATCCGGCTGACGAGATTATCGAACGCTGACATGACTTTCGTCGTCAGTGAATCGACGGAATACTGGTCGACCCGATCATATTGTTCTGGTTCATCGACGTACTTATGTTCACTGGCAGAAGTTGCACGTTCGTCGATCGCTTCGAGCCGCTCGAGTTTATCGAGTGCCTCATCAATCGTTAACTTTCCTTCTTTGACTTGCTCCAATATCAATTGACGCATATCTTGCTTCATGAACCGTTCCCTCCTATTCTTGAACCTCAAACGTGTGTTACATGATACTTTCGTTTAAGTTCCCTTAGTTCCTTCCTACGAATCCTCATCCACAAAAGTTTCACGATTCAATTCGTGCCGCGTCGCGTTCAAGGACAGGTGCGAGGTATCGTCCCGTATAAGATGCTTCAACTTCAGCGATGTGTTCCGGTGTCCCGGCAGCAACGATCGTTCCGCCACCGTCGCCCCCTTCAGGTCCGAGATCAATCAAGTAGTCTGCCGTCTTGATGACATCCAAATTGTGTTCGATGACGAGCACTGTATCGCCATTGTCGACAAGACGTTGTAAGACTTTCAACAGACGCGCGATATCGTGAACGTGGAGTCCCGTCGTCGGCTCATCGAGAATATAGATCGTCTTCCCAGTCGAGCGTTTATGCAACTCGGACGCCAGTTTAACACGTTGTGCTTCCCCGCCGGACAGTTCTGTCGCGGGTTGACCGAGACGCATGTACGTCAGACCGACGTCAGCGATCGTCTGCAATTTCCGCGTGATCTTCGGAATGTTCTCGAAGAAGGCAAGGGCATCTTCGACCGTCATCTCAAGCACGTCGGCAATCGTCTTGCCTTTATATTTCACTTCAAGTGTTTCGCGGTTATAACGTTTCCCGTGACAGACTTCACACGGAACATAGACGTCCGGTAAGAAGTGCATCTCAATCT
The DNA here is from genome assembly GCF_018618985.1 of Exiguobacterium sp. s78. Lineage (NCBI taxonomy): Bacteria > Bacillati > Bacillota > Bacilli > Caryophanales > Exiguobacterium > Exiguobacterium sp. s78. Next base: position 391,663 of record NZ_JACSNB010000001.1, on the reverse strand, counting down.
TGATGATTCCGTCGCCACGGCAGGCTTCACAACGTCCACCCTTGATGTTGAAACTGAAACGCCCTTTTTTGTAACCACGGAGTTTCGCTTCGTTCGTCGAAGCAAAGACGTCCCGAATGTCATCGAAGACACCGGTATACGTTGCTGGGTTCGAGCGCGGTGTCCGACCAATTGGTGACTGATCGATGTCAATGACCTTATCGATTTGATCCAGACCCGTAATCCCTTTATGAGCACCCGGTTTTTCCTTCGCCCGGTTCATCTCGTGCGCGATCGTCTTATAGAGAATTTCATTGATCAACGTCGATTTCCCGGAGCCCGAGACACCAGTGACGGCGACGAACAGACCCAGCGGAATATCGACATCGACGTTCTTCAAGTTGTTTTCCGATGCTTTGTGGATATGAAGCATCCGACCGTCTGGCTCTTTGCGTGTCGACGGAACAGGAATGAACTTCTTCCCGGACAAGTATTGACCCGTCAACGAGTTCGCATCCTGCATCAACTCCTCCGGTTTCCCGGCTGCCGTGACGAATCCACCGTGATCGCCGGCTCCTGGTCCGATATCGATCAAGTAATCGGCTGCCATCATCGTATCTTCATCGTGCTCGACGACGATCAGCGTATTGCCGAGGTCACGCATCGCCTTCAGCGTATTGATCAGACGATCATTATCGCGTTGGTGCAAACCGATCGATGGTTCATCGAGAACGTAGAGGACGCCCGTCAGACGCGAACCGATTTGTGTCGCGAGACGAATCCGTTGCGCTTCCCCACCGGACAACGTACCGGCTGCGCGTGAGATCGTCAGGTAATCGAGACCAACGTTCTCAAGGAACGACGCCCGTTCGTGAATCTCACGGACGATCATCCGCGAAATCGTCTTATCCTTTTCACTTAATTTCTCCGGTAGTTCGTCGAAGAACATGACCGCTTGTTTGACCGACATCTTCGTCACTTCACCGATATGGTGATCGGATACTTTGACGGCGAGCGATTCCCGTTTCAAGCGATGTCCTTTACACGTCGGACACGCCTTCTTCGCCATGTAGCCTTCCATCTGTTCCCGGATATAATCAGACGACGTCTCCTTGAAGCGACGTTGTAAGTTATTGAGAACTCCTTCGAAGTAGAGGTTCGTATTTCGGACCATCCCGAAGTCATTCTCATAACGGAAGTGAATCTCTTCCTTCGTGTTTCCGTTCAAGATCGTTTCGCGGTGTTCTTCTGACAATTGTTCGAACGGTGTATCCATATCGATCTTGAAGTGGTCACAGACCGCTTTGAGCAATTGTGGATAATACTGCGAGCTCGTTGGTTCCCACGCCACGATTGCCCCTTCGTTCAATGACTTATCGGGATGCGGCACGACGAGATCAACATCGACCTCAAGCTTCGTTCCGAGACCATCACATGACGTACAAGCACCAAACGGTGAGTTGAACGAGAACATCCGTGGTTCGAGTTCGCCGATTGAGAAGCCACAAATTGGACAAGCATGATGTTCACTGAACAACAATTCGTTGCCGTCCATCGTATCGACGATGACACGACCGTCCGCGAGGCGAAGTGCAGTCTCAAGTGAGTCCGCAAGACGGGCTTCGACATCTGGTCGCACGACGACACGGTCGACGACGACTTCGATCGAGTGTTTCTTGTTTTTCTCAAGCGTGATCTCTTCGGCAAGATCCATCGTCTCTCCGTTGACACGGACGCGGACGAAGCCTTCCTTCTTCAAATCGTCGAGCACCTTGACGTGCGTTCCTTTTCGTCCGGAAACGATTGGCGCGAGGATTTGCAGACGAATCCGCTCCGGTAACTCCATCACTTGGTCGACCATCTGACTGATCGTCTGGCTCGAAATCTCGATTCCGTGATTCGGACAAATCGGTTTACCAATTCGCGCGTACAATAGACGCAAATAATCATAGATTTCTGTGACCGTTCCGACCGTCGAACGTGGGTTTTTACTCGTCGTCTTCTGGTCGATTGAAATTGCTGGACTCAGTCCTTCGATCGTGTCGACATCCGGTTTATCCATCTGTCCGAGGAACTGACGGGCATAGGCTGATAAACTTTCGACATAACGTCGTTGTCCTTCCGCGTAAATCGTATCGAAGGCAAGCGACGATTTTCCTGACCCGGACAAGCCCGTCAAGACGACGAGCTGATCGCGGGGGATTTCGACATCGATGTTTTGTAGATTATTGACGCGAGCGCCTTTGATGATAATCTGATTCTTCTTTTCTCCCAACTTAGGCACCTGCTTTCAATTCTAATATGAGGTCGCGGAGCTCAGCAGCTCTTTCGAACTGCATGTCTTTCGCCGCTTGACGCATCTCTTGGTCGAGCTGCTCAAGCAACGTTTCGCGCTCCGGTTTTTTGAGTTTGTTGAACTTCTCGAGTTTTTCGACGGTGTCGTCGCTCTCGATCGTCGTACTGATGACACCACGGACATCCTTTTTGATCGTCTGCGGCGTGATGCCATGTTCTTCGTTGAACGCCATCTGGATCGCGCGACGGCGTTCCGTCTCATCGATCGCGCGTTGCATCGAATCGGTGACTTTATCGGCAAACAAGATGACGTGTCCTTCCGAGTTCCGCGCCGCCCGACCAATCGTTTGAATCAGCGAACGGTCCGACCGCAAGAACCCTTCCTTATCGGCATCAAGAATCGTCACGAGTGAGACTTCCGGAATATCGAGTCCTTCTCGTAACAAGTTGATCCCGACGAGGACATCGTATTTTCCGAGTCGTAAGTCACGGATGATTTCAATCCGTTCCAGCGTCTTGATCTCCGAGTGCATGTAGTTGACCTTGACACCATTCTCTTTCAAGTAGTCGGTCAAGTCTTCTGCCATCTTCTTCGTCAGTGTCGTCACGAGAACACGTTCGTTCTTCGCGACTCGGTCACGGATGTTATCCATCAAGTAATCGATTTGTCCCGTGATCGGATGAATCTCAATCGTCGGATCAACGAGACCGGTCGGACGGATGATTTGCTCGACCATCTCTTTTGAATGTTCGAGTTCATATGGTCCTGGTGTCGCCGAGATATAGATCGCCTGACTGACTTTTTCCTCGAACTCCTCAAATCGTAACGGACGGTTGTCTTTTGCCGACGGAAGACGGAAGCCGTGATCGACGAGGACTTGTTTCCGTGCCTGGTCCCCGTTATACATGCCGCGAATTTGCGGCAGTGTGACGTGCGACTCATCGGCAACGAGTAAGAAGTCTTTCGGGAAGTAATCGAGTAACGTATACGGTGTTGCCCCTTCCGGCATCAAGTTCAAGTGACGCGAGTAGTTCTCGATTCCGGAACAATAGCCCATCTCACGCATCATCTCGAGATCATAGTTCGTCCGTTGTTCGAGCCGTTGCGCTTCAAGCAACTGATTGTCTTCGCGTAGCTTCGCAAGCTGAACCTCTAGTTCCTTCTCGATGTTCGCGATCGCCTTCTGCAAACGGGTATCCCCCGTCACGAAGTGGGACGCCGGGAAGATCGAGATGTGCTCGCGGTCCGCGACGATCTCACCTGTCAGCGGATCCATGTCACGGATCCGTTCGATCTCGTCACCGAAGAACTCGACCCGGACACACTGTTCGTCGCGTGACGCCGGGAAGATTTCGACGACGTCTCCGCGGACGCGGAACCGTCCGCGCTGGAAGTCGATGTCGTTACGCTCATACTGAATGTCGATTAGACGACGGAGCATCTCGTTTCGCCCCATCTCATTGCCGACACGCAGTGACAAGACGTGGTTGTTGTACTCTTCCGGGTTACCGAGACCATAGATACACGAGACAGACGCAACGATCAAGACGTCCTCCCGTTCGAACAGGGCGGACGTCGCCGAGTGACGTAGTTTATCAATCTCGTCGTTGATCGAAGAGTCCTTCTCAATGAACGTATCCGTCGATGGGACATACGCCTCCGGTTGATAATAATCATAAAAACTAACGAAGTATTCGACCGCATTGTTCGGGAAGAATTCCTTGAACTCCGAGTAGAGTTGTCCCGCTAGTGTTTTGTTGTGGGCAAGGACGAGCGTCGGTTTCTTGATTTCCTTGATGACGTTCGAGACCGTGAACGTCTTCCCGGTACCGGTCGCCCCAAGCAACGTCTGATGTCGTTCGCCTTGTTTTAGCCCAGTCACCAATTTTTCGATTGCCGTCGGCTGATCACCGCCTGGCTCAAATGGTGAAACGAGTTCAAAATCCATCGTTTGCTTCCCCCTCATCACGTAAAAAATCTATTTTTATTGTACCACTTTACGAACAAACATTCGATTATGAAGTGCTCCTTTTAGGAAGTTACCCTTTTTTTCGAAAATGCAAAAGTTTCTTTTTGCTTCGAGTGTTGATCCTCGATATTTCTGCCGACAAAAAAATCCCCGTCACGGCTGTTCCGTGACAGGGATTTACTCGTTAATGCAAGGACCGCACTTTAGTGCGACCATGGACCGGCTCGTTGACGAACAGAATACCAAGTTCATGATGATCTTGTTCATAGAAGGCACGTTGCGCAAACCGGATGTCGCCGTTATGGTTCATGACTTCAAGACGCAGATACGGTTTGTGTTTTTGGATAGCTTCGTAGAACGATGTTTCCGAATCGACCTTCTCACCATTGACCTTATAAATCGCTTCACCTGGAATCAAGCCCATCTCGGCAGCTGGTTTATCAGGTAGCGTCCCGAGAATGACGGCACCACGCGTTCCATTGAGGAATAATGGTGTCTGTGCCCGGTTCAAGCGTTTGACCCGCTGATGCAATAGGATATGCAGGACGAGCAACAGGACAATCCCGTACAGCCATTCAGCTTGCCCGGTGACGTATGCAAGAACCGTCAATAGAATCGCAACGAGACTCGTAATCAAACGTCCTTGAACGAGCGGACGCATCAATTCTTTCGGCAACTTACCCGTAAAGAGGAAGCTGAAGCCGATTGGTAACCAGAGAACGATCGGAACGAGCTCTGGGAAGCTGTAACGTGGCCACCAGACTTCAAGCACGTCTCCCGGAACAAAGACGAGCAAAGGCAATAGCCAAAGTTTATTCGCTGACAGCCCACCGATGAAGCGACCACGCTTCGAGACAACGAGTGACGGTGACAGGCGTCGTTTCCCGCGCCACCAGACGAGGAGACATTCCGCGACGAGCGTTAACGTCGCAAGCAATAAAATCATTTTCGGCTCAACCGCTCGAACCGGATCAAGACGTGAATCCATTAAGAACCAGCCGGCAAGTCCAAGCAAGACGATCGGCCAAAGCGGTACGTTCAAGAGAACGATCCCGACCAACAGCAGGACGCTTGAGAGCCCGAGTAACAACAGAGCGTATTGCGGCGTCAGCGTCAATCCGAGCCAGCCACTGACGACGGATAAAACGAGACCAATTAGTAACCCCGGTAAAAGTGTTTCGAGGACATCGCTTCGTTTTCCGTGTGTCCGGGAGCGGAACAGTCCGCGTTCCCGTTTGACACGCCGGATGCCGATGACCCAACTGACAAGGAGTGCTAACCACAAGGTCGGACTGGCGATGAGACTAATCGCGGTCCAACCAATTTCATCGAGTAATTCCACGCGCATTCAGACCTCTTTCCATTCCTTATTATTGAGCAGCGACCTCGAGTGCTTTTTTCCGCTGGACGTCATTTTTGTCGTCCTCGAGTTTCTTCAGGAGACGCGTCTCCATCTCACCCGCTGTCTGCTGATCGATTTTTCCAGTGACGTCGAGTTTCGCATCCTTTTGTAAGGCTTCGACAGCTTGCTTCATCGTGTCACCAAAATACCCATCCTGTCCTTTTGGCTCGTAACCGATTGCTTCAAGGACCAGGTGAGCGTTTTCGACCGATTTACCATAGTCACCGACTGCAAGTGACTTCTGATCAGTCAGGATCTTCGTGACGTTGAAGTACGCTGGTTGCTTGACTTCGATCGTCGGTTCGACCCCTTTTTTGTGAATCCAGTTGCCGTCCGGCGTCAGCCATTTGTTCGTCGTCAACTTCAAATCACTACCGTCCTTTAGGTCGTAGGCACTTTGGACGATGCCTTTACCGAACGATTTCGTACCAACGACCTCAGCCCCGGCACCTTCCTTCAGACCGGCTGCCAGAATCTCAGACGCAGACGCGGATCCGCCGTCTTCGAGCACGACGATGTTATAAGGTTTCTTCTCGTCTGCCTTCCCGAATTCCTGCTGCCGCTCCCCTTTATTGTTCTCGACTTGATAAATCGGAACATCCTTCGGAATGAACGGTGCAATCATGCTTGAGACAGCCGTCAAAAGACCACCCGGATTCCCACGGACGTCGATGACGAGTCCATCGATGTTCTGACTCTCTAGTTTCGCGAGCCCCTTCTCGAACTCTTTAGCCGTCGGTTCTGAGAACTGCGTCACTTGCAAGACACCAATTTTCTTCCCGTTGACGTCTTCAGTCGACGTATAGACCGTCTCAATCGGAATCGTATCCCGTTTGATCGTGATGTCCATCGCGTCTTGTCCACTACGTTGAATCGTCAGGACGACATTCGTTCCTTTTTCACCACGGATTTTCTTGACCGCCTGATCCGTTTTTTGCCCTTTCGTCGACTTGCCGTCGATTTCTAAGATGACGTCACCAGGTTTGATCCCGGCTTTTTCAGCGGGTGATCCCTTAATCGGTGAGACGATGACGATCGATTCGCCTTTTTGTTCAAGCGTCGCACCAATCCCTTCAAACGAAGACGATAGATTCGTATTGAACGATGCTGTCTCCGACTCGTCCATATAGACGGAATACGGATCGTCAAGCACTTCCGCCATACCGGATAGCGCACCGTCCAGCAGTTCCTTATCCGTTACGTCCTCTAGATAGTTCTGTTCGATCATTTGACGGACCTGATCAACTTTTTTCCAATCACCCGTCGCATTCGCAGACGACGATGACGTCGAGACAGAATCCGTTCCGCCAGCCGCCAACATTCCGACGGCGCCTGCCCCTAAACCAAGCCCGAAGGTACTGACCGCGATGACTGCTGTTGTAGATTTTTTCACGCTTGATTCCCCACTTCCGTTAAAAAACGCAGTATTTTTTTCAGTATAGCAAAAAAAGATAGGTTACCCTATCTTTTCGGTATTCTATGGGATGTCAAAAGATGTACGGTGCCGGGTCCACTGCATTCGGTTGTCCGACCGCCCACTCTCCCTTATGCAATTCGAAATGCAGATGCGGTCCTGTCGACCAGCCGGTTGAGCCAAGCGTCCCGACCGTTTGACCAGGCATGACCGTTTGCCCCGCCGACACACTGATTGAGTCAAGGTGCGCATAGACGGTCGTATAGACCTGTCTGTCAATCAAATGCGTCATCATGACGACATTTCCATAACCGGTCGCACTACCGGCACGGAGGACGATCCCCCCAGCTGCCGCATGAATCGGAGTTCCTTTCGCGTTGACGAGATCGATGCCCGTATGCAACTCCGGTTTCCCTGTCAACGGATTGTTCCGCGGACCAAATGGTGACGACACATAGCCTTTGACTGGTAAGTGGAACGGGCGACTGACGTCGACATCAGCACTCGTATCCGGTGTTGCACTTGGCGTCTCAGTCTCAGGAACCGACGTCTCTGTTTTGGGTGTCTCTGCTTTCGGTGCTTCTCCTTGTTTCTGTTCCTGCGCCGCTGCCTCTCGTGCAGCTTCAGCAGCTTCTGCGGCTTCCGCTTGACGCTTGGCTTCTGCTGCCCGTGCCGCTTCCTCGGCTTTGCGTTTCGCTTCTTCTTTTGCTTTCCGTTCCGCTTCTTGCAGAGCAATCAATTCGTTTTGGATCAGACGACGCTGATCCGCGAGGATTTCCGCCTCTTCGGCTTTCGAGAACTGCTCTTGTTGCAGTTCCTTGACCTTCGTGTTCAACTGGACGACGAGCTTTCGCTTCAAATCAGACTCCGCGATGATCCGCGTCTGAAGCACGAGTAACTTCCGTTGTTCCTGTTTCATGCTCTCCAGTAATAACGCTTGTTCCGAGCGCTGTTCGTTCAGTTGCTTGACGTTCGCCTTATAAGCTTGCAAGACATTATCATCTTGCTTGATGATCTCACTGACCGTACTGAAACGCGAAATCAAATCACCAAAATCCTTCGCATCGAGCAGGACCTCGATGTATTTGACGTCTCCTTTTTGCTGGACGGCACGCAATCGGCTTCCGAGCAAATCTTCTTGCTGATGCAGTTCCTTCAACGTCTCGGAAATCGCTTCTTCCGTCAGACGCAATTGTTCCTTAGATGCAGCAACAGCCGCTTGTTGATCGGCTATTTTAAGCGCTAAATCATCCAAACGGCTGTTGACTTCATCCAGTTGCGCACGGGCTTCCTTGCGCTCCTGTTTCGTCAAGATTAACTTCTCTGATGTCTGATTCTGTGATCGTTCCGTCTCTTTTAGACGACTTTCGACCTCCTGTTGTTCCTTCAGCAAATCTTCTTTCGACGCGGCATCAACGGACACACCAGTTCCAATCAAAGCTAAGCTCAGGACGGCAGAATAGAATCGGACTTTCATGAGAAGCATCTCTCCTCTATTTTATTTTTGAGTGAATCACTTAAATCTTCAAGAAACGACCGAGTGATGTCGTAGATCCCCATACACCGATGAATGCACCGAGTCCGAGCAGGATCAAGACGACTTGTGCCGACAGTTCACCTGGTGGAATCAGCGAGAAGATTCCCGCATTCACAGTTGTCAGTTGGGGTTGGATCGCGTTGTATGAGACTTCGTAACCGAAGTAGACGACGACGATCGGGATGATGGCACCTAATATGCCCATCAATAATCCTTCGACGAAGAACGGTGCACGGATGAATCCGTTTTTCGCTCCGACGAGGCGCATGATCTCGATTTCCCGGCGACGGGAGAAGATCGTGACTTTGATCGTGTTCGAAATGAGGAACATTGCCATGAACGTCAAGCCGACGATCAGAACGATTCCACCGATCCGAACTCCTTCAAGGAAGTTAAACATCTTTTTAACATAGTCCTTACCATATTCGACACTATCTACATTTTCCATTTTTTTGATGGAATTTGCAAGTGTTTCTGTCTCTTTTGGTGAGGTAGCTTTGACGATATATCGGTCGTGAAGTGGGTTATCCTTTTCAACCGACTGATAGGCTTGTGATCCTTCGCCAAGTTGCTCCTTGAAGCGGTCCAGTTCTTCTTCTTTCGAACTATAACGAACAGAGTTGACACCCGGCATCTGCTTGAGGGAGTCACCCACTGCATCAATCTTCGACTGGTCTGCTTCTCGTTCGACGAACACTTGGATTTCAACGTCTTTTTCGACGTTATCGGAAATCTTGTTGACGTTGAACATGAGCATTGCGAATATTCCTACGAGAAGTAACGTGACGGTAACAGCACTGACAGAAGCGAATGTCATCCAGCCGTTCCGGACGAGACCTTTTGCCCCTTCCCGTAAATGACGGAATCCATTAAACTTCATAGCCGTACATTCCTTTCTCTTCGTCTCGGACGATTTTTCCTCCGTCGATCGCTAAGACACGATGACGCATCTTGTTAACGATGTCTCGGTTGTGTGTCGCCATTACGACCGTTGTCCCACGGCGATAAATCTCTTCGAATACTTCCATGATCTCCCATGCTGTATCCGGGTCCAGGTTCCCAGTCGGCTCATCGGCGATGACGAGTGACGGGCGGTTGACGATGGCTCTCGCGATCGAGATCCGTTGTTGTTCGCCCCCAGATAATTCGTCCGGATAGTTACGCTCTTTATGTTTGAGCTTTACGAGATCGAGGACCTCGAGGACTTTCTTCCGAATTTGTGATTTGTCTTCTCCTACGACTTCTAGCGCGAAGGCGACATTTTCATAAACCGTCAATGACGGGAGTAGTTTGAAATCTTGGAAGATGACGCCGATTTGGCGACGAAGTTCAGGGATTTGACGGTTTTTTAGCTTACCGACTTCGATTCCTTTAAATAAAAATGAACCGCTCGTTGGTTTCTCTTCGCGGTACATCATTTTCATGAATGTTGATTTACCCGCACCCGACGGACCGACGATATAGACGAATTCGCCTTGATTGATCGTCAAATCGACCTCACGGAGTGCCGTGACGCCGTTCGGATAAATCTTACTGATTCGTTGCATCTTGATCACGTACTTCACATCCTTACTTATTTACTGATGCTGAATGGATAGGTCCAAAAACCTACCGACCACCATTATAACAGGGACAAAATTGAACGCACATTACAATCAAATGTCATTTCAGGCGATTATACCACAAAAAAGAGGTACGAATGACGAACACATGTCGTGTGTGTCATCTCGTACCCCATCATATCCCATAATTATTTTTTGTCAGCGAGCCAGTCGGCAACAGCGACGATTTCTTCATCTTCTTTGAGGATTCCAGCAGGCATTTGCCCTTTCCCGTTTTTGATGATCTCTTGGATCTCTTCTGAAGAGTATTTCGATCCGACCTTCGTCAGGTTCGGTCCGACATTCCCTTCAAGGTTGTTTCCGTGACACGATGCACAGTTGTTCGCGAAGATTTTTTCCGCATCGACGGCTGTTTCCGTCTTCGACGAATCATCGTTCATCGTCGATTCTTCCTTCGTGCTTGACGAATCGCTAGAGCTTGAATCGTCACTACCGCCACACGCTGCGAGCGCAAGCGTCGTCCCTAACCCTAACGCAAGTAACAAGTTTTTCAGCTTCATCCGGATATCCCCCTCTGTAAGTATCTACATAAACACTTCTGACCTAGTTAGAGTATAACCGTTATCCGGAAGAGTTAAGCCTGATTTCACAAAAACTTCACGAGTTCAGAACAATTACGGCACATTCCGGTATCGTTTGTCGTCCGTAAAACCAAGTCCAAGTACTTCATGGGCTTCACTGACGACGAGGAAAGCTGAGGGATCAATGTGTTTGACAATTTCTTTAAGCGTCGTGATCTCCCCTTGGCGAACGACGACCATCAACATCGGTTTCCGTGTCCGTGTGAACGCACCTGCTGCCTCGATCTCCGTCGCCCCGCGATCGAGCGTCTCGAAGATTTCCTTCACTAACGCTTCCCGCTGATCGGAGATGATATAGGCAAGCTTGTCGTTCGTGATCCCGAGCTGAACGACGTCAATCATCTTGATCGTGATGAACAAGGCGACGAGCGCATATAGTCCAATCTCTAGCGAGAAGATCGTCGCCGCACTGATGACGATCGTGCCGTCAAGCAAGGCGATACAGAGATGGAGCGGCAACTTCGTGAAGCGATGCAAAATTTGCGCGATCAAATCCATCCCCCCGGTCGACGCCCGTCCCCGGAAAATTAGACCGAGTCCGATCCCGACACCGGCACCGCCGAAGATCGCGGCAAGCATCGGATTTATCGTCGCAGCTGGAACATCGAACCGCTCGTAGACGAGGATGACGACTGGTAAGAAGATTGACCCGACGAGTGATTTGACGCCAAAGCCCATCCCGAGGATCATCCACCCGATCGCCAGCAAGACGACGTTCGCGACAAGCTGAAACAACCCTGGCGAGATCCCGAACAGATCGTTCAAGACGATCGATAAGCCACTGACGCCTCCTGAGGCGAGTTGATTCGGTGCTAAAAATAAACTAAAGGCACTTGCGACGAACAAGGACCCGATTAATAAATACGCATAATCGCGCACGACTTCCTGACGTGTCGATGTCATGACATTCCATTTCCCCTTATCGATTGATTCTCGTGTTTCATTTTAGCGGAAAAGTCAGACAACGACTAGAGAGGCGGAACAACTCACAGTGTTCCCTTTATACCGCACTAAAGGGCGAACTGTAGCGGACGATGCCGCTAACGCCACGCAACCCATTCCGTTCGAGTGCAAGGACGAGAAAGACTTCTGGTGGAACGGGGAACGGTGGCTCAATGCCGTAGTCGATCGCCCGTTCGAAACCAAACTGTGGATAGTAGCTGTCGTGACCAAGCACGATAATGTGTGATTCACCAGCATCCCGCGCATCCTCGATCACTTGGCGGATCAACTCAGAGCCAATCCCTTTTCGTTGCCAGACCGGCAGGACGCCGACTGGTGCTAAGGCAAGTGACGGGATGTCATTGATATGAATCCGGCTCAAGAGAACATGACCGACGATTTCCCCTTTGTCGGTCACGGCGACGCGACCGAAGACCGGTTGCGCCGTTTCGTCCTCGCGTAACGCATCAACGAGATTCGCTTCGTTCGGTTGCTCGAACGCCGCTTCATGGACGAGCCGGATTCCCGCTGCATCCTTAAAGCCTTCTTTACGAATAATCATCAGAAGTTGCTCCCTTCGAGTGATTTCGTTGCGAGTAGCGTGAACTCGGACGGGATATTCTCACCGTTCCAGCCACGATGCTCGTCGAATCGTTCTAATGTGAATCGCGTCGTGATGATCCCGTTTAAGATCTCACTCAGCGTAAAATAGCGGACGGAGACGTCCGGAAAATCGGTTTGTTCCTCGTCCGAAAAATGTGTCTTATACGCCAAATCGCCTGATTGCAACGCTTGGTCGAAATAACGCGGTCTATACATCAAGTCCGCATCGATCCAGCGTCCGACCGGATGAAAATCACTGAGGATCAACTGACCACCGGGCCGTAAGATCGTAAAGAGAATCTGCAGAAAACGCTCAAGATCAGCAAAATAATGCAAAATGCCACCTTCTAAGTAAAGGAGATCAAACGTATCGCGATATCGTTCAAGATCGATCGCATAAAGATCGCAGACGACATACTCGATTCTCGTCTCAGCATGGTGCGCCAGTTCAAGCGCATACTTGGCATTCGAAATATCAAACACCGTGACGTCCGCCCCGAGTAACGCTAACGGCACCGCCTTGCGTCCGTTCGAACCACAGATGTTCGCGATCGTCTTCCCGGCGACGTCTTCGAAATGACGACGATGTTTCTTCAAACATGCGGCGGGATCTTGTTTGATGATCGCAGCATATTCCGCCGGTGTACCGTCGCGTTTCTCCCAAAATTCATACGCCCGGTACTCCCACGCTTGTTTGTTGATCCGACTTTGCTCCTGCATGACTGTTCCCCCTTTGACGGTCAAAAAACCAGTCGAACATCGTCCGACTGGTTGGTTGTCTTACATATTCATCAGACGGAGGTACGCATCGATGAAGCCCATGATGTCACCATCCATTGCTCCTTGCGTGTTCCCGACTTCATAGTTCGTCCGGTGATCCTTGACCATGCTGTATGGGTGGAAGACGTACGAACGGATTTGGCTACCCCATGCGATATCCGATTTTTCACCACGGATCTCGTCGAGTTTCTTTTGTTGCTCTTCGATTTCGCGTTGGTAGAGTTTCGCTTTCAACATTTTCATTGCTGCTTCACGGTTTTTGATCTGCGACCGTTCTTGTTGACAAGAGACGACGACGCCTGTCGGAACGTGTGTGATCCGGACAGCCGAGTCCGTCGTATTGATGTGCTGACCACCGGCACCAGAGGCACGGTACGTATCGATCCGTAAATCTTCCGTACGGACTTCGATGTCGATGTCATCGTTGAATTCCGGCATGACGTCACACGAGACGAACGATGTATGACGGCGACCTGACGAGTCAAACGGTGAGATCCGGACTAAACGATGGATCCCTTTTTCGGCTTTTAAGTATCCATAGGCATTGTGCCCTTGAATACGGAGCGTGACCGATTTAACACCGGCTTCATCACCTGGTTGGTAGTCCATCGTTTCGACTTTCCAGCCTTGCTTGTCGCAGAAACGTTGGTACATCCGCAACAGCATCGATGCCCAGTCTTGCGACTCGGTACCACCTGCACCTGGGTGTAGCTCGAGGATCGCGTTGTTCGCGTCATACTCGCCGTTCAAGAGGATTTGTAGTTCGAAGTCTTCGAACTTCTTCTTAAGGTCGCCAAGTTCTGACTCGAGCTCTTCTTGAAGATCCGCATCCGGCTCTTCCTTGATCAATTCGTACGTCAAAGCAACGTTTTCGTGACCTGCTTCGAGTTCTTTGTATTTGTCGACCATCGCTTTTAAGCCGTTCGACTCATCGATGACTTTTTGTGCCGATTCCTGGTTGTTCCAGAAGTCTGGGTACGTCATCTCGTTTTCAAGTTCTTCGATCCGGGCAATCTTCGACTCGAGGTCGAGTGATGCCTTATATTCGTCGAGTTTCTTTTCCATCCACTCGGCGGTGTTGCGAATTTCTGCTAATTCCATGTGTTCCACCTTCTCTTTCCGTGAAAAGAGGCAGGAATCTCCTGCCTCTCTTTCAGTCGATTCATCACTTATGCCTGACGGCCGTGACAGTTCTTATATTTCTTACCGGATCCACACCAGCACGGATCGTTGCGTCCGATTTGGTCGTTTGGATTTTTCCGGACCGGCTTTTTCTTGACCGCTTTGTCTTCCTTACCCGAAACGGCGACTTCGTCTTGGACGACTTTTTCGCGTTTGAGGTTCGGATCGAGATCTGCCCGAAGGACGAATTGTGTCACTTCTTCAGCGATCGCAGCGTTCATCGCATCAAACATCATCGAACCTTCCGATTGGTATTCACGGAGCGGGTCGTTTTGACCGTATGCCCGGAGGTGAATCCCTTCACGGAGTTGATCCATTTGATCGATGTGGTTCATCCAGTGTTGGTCGACGGCACGAAGAACGATGACTTTTTCGAACTCATCGAATGCTTCGGCTGGTACTTCTGACCGTTTGTGCTCGTAGTGTGCGAATGTCCGCTCTTTGAGCAACTCGATGATTTCTTCGCGTTCTTTTCCGAAGAGGTCGCTTTCCGTGACCTTCTCTTCGATCGCAAGCGTCTGGTTCGCCCACTCCGCAAGCGCACCGATGCTCCACTCTTCCGGGACGAACTCGACCGGCGTGTACTGATGGACGCCTGCTTCGATCGTCTGCTCGATCATCGGACGGACGATATCTGACACGGAACCCGCATCGAGAATCGCTGCCCGGTCCGCGTACATGACTTTCCGTTGGTCCGCCATGACGTTATCGTAGCCGAGGACTTGTTTCCGCGCATCGAAGTTGTTGCCTTCGACGCGTTTTTGAGCCGATTCAACGGCACGAGACACCATCCGGCTCTCGATTGGTTGTGAATCATCCATTCCGAGACGATCCATCATCGATTGCAGCGAATCAGAACCGAAACGACGCATCAATTCATCTTCAAGTGACAGATAGAATTGTGATGCCCCTGGGTCCCCTTGACGACCGGCACGACCACGGAGCTGGTTATCGATCCGACGTGATTCATGACGCTCTGTTCCGAGGATGTAGAGACCGCCTTTTTCCAATACACCTTGACCGAGCTTGATGTCGGTACCACGACCGGCCATGTTCGTTGCGATCGTGACCGAGTTCGCTTGACCGGCGTTCTCGATGATTTCCGCTTCACGCGCGTGGTTCTTCGCGTTCAAGACTTCGTGACGGATGCCACGTTTCTTGAGGATATTGCTGAGTAACTCCGACGTCTCAACGGCAACCGTACCGACGAGGACAGGCTGTCCTTCGCGGTGGGCACGTTCGATTTCGTCTGCGACGGCAGCAAACTTCCCGTTCATCGTCTTGAAGATCAAGTCCGGCATATCGTTTCGGACGACTGGTTTGTTCGTCGGAACCGGTACGACGTGCATGTTGTAGATGTTACGGAACTCTTCTTCCTCTGTCTTCGCTGTACCCGTCATCCCGGCAAGCTTCGTATACATCCGGAAGAAGTTTTGGTACGTGATCGTCGCAAGCGTCATTGATTCGCGTTGAATCTCGACGCCTTCCTTCGCTTCGATCGCTTGGTGCAGACCTTCCGAGTAACGACGCCCTTCCATGACACGACCTGTGAACTGGTCGATGATCATGACTTCGTCTTCACGAACCATATAGTCGACATCACGATGCATGACGGCGTTTGCTCGGAGTGCGAGGCTCAAGTGATGGTTGAGTGAGACGTGCTCGAGACCAAACAAGTTATCGATGCCGAAGTATTTCTCAGCGCGGTCGATCCCTTGCTCCGTCAACAGGACACTCTTCGTTTTGATGTCGACCGTGTAGTCTTCATCTGCCTTCATGATTTTCGCAAATGCATCAGCTTGTGAATAGAGTGCTGTCGATTTCTCGGCAGACCCTGAGATGATGAGTGGTGTCCGCGCTTCATCGACGAGAATCGAGTCGACTTCATCGACGACGGCGTAATGGAGCGGTCTTTGAACACGGTCTTCTTTATACAGGACCATGTTGTCACGCAAGTAGTCGAAACCGAACTCGTTGTTCGTTCCGTACGTGATGTCACAGCTGTATGCTGCTTGTTTTTCCTGACGCGACATGCTTGAGAGGTTCAAGCCGACCGATAGACCAAGGGCCGCATAAAGAGGTTCCATGATGTCACGGTCACGTTTTGCAAGATATTCGTTGACGGTAACGACGTGAACGCCGTTGCCAGCGAGGGCATTCAAATAAACAGGGAGTGTCGCGACGAGCGTCTTACCTTCCCCGGTCTTCATTTCGGCGATATCACCGTTATGCAGGACATATCCACCGATCAACTGAACGCGGTAGTGGCGCATGCCGAGAACGCGTGTCGAAACTTCGCGACAGACGGCGAAAGCTTCCGGTAAAATATCATCTAAGTCTTCTCCGTTAGCGAGACGCTCACGGAATTCAACGACTTTTCCTTCGAGTTCTTGATCCGATAACGCACCGATTTGTGTCTCGAATGATTCCACAGCATCTGCTGCTTTTTCGGCTTTCTTCAGGACACGTTTCGTTGGTGCAAATAATTCTTTTAGAAAATTAGCCATGCCTTACAGTCCCCTTACTTCGAACGATTCTTTGAACGAACAGAATTCCGAGATTTTTCCTTTATTCAGTGTACCGAATACGACGTCAAATTTCAACAAGCGGACCGAGTAGCGGTCTCGGTCTTTTGTCATAGAGCAAACGTACCTTGTGTAAAAATAGTTTTTCATCATATCAAAAAGGGACCCGCCCGTAAGAGCGAGTCCCTGTTGTATTCATTATTCTGGTTCAATCAAACCGTAACGACCATCCTTACGACGGTAGACGACGTTCGTGTTGCCCGTTTCTGCGTCTGAGAAGACGAAGAATGCGTGTCCGAGCATGTCCATCTGAAGAATTGCTTCTTCCGTATCCATTGGTTTGAGTGTGAAACGCTTCGTCCGAACGAGTTCGAGTTCTGCCTCGTCCTCTTCATAGACAGGCGCTTCCGCTTCCGGTCCTTCGAGCGTTTTGAAGTACTCTCCGATGCCGCCTTCTTTAGCGCGCCCTCTCCGGTTCAACTTTGTTTTGTGTTTCCGGATCTGACGTTCGAGCTTATCGACGACGAGGTCGATCGCTGCATACATATCGCCATTGATGTCCTCTGCACGGAGCAAGAGGTTTGGCATTGGAATCGTCACTTCGACTTTTTGCTTCTCATTGTTGACTTTGAGATTGACATAAGCCGTTTGCGCTTCCGTAGGAGTTGTAAAATAACGAGTTAACTTTTCAAGCTTTTTCTCGACGTAATCCTTGAGAGCATCTGTGACGTCCAAGTTTTCACCGCGAATGTTGTAGATCATGTAAACTCCTCCTTAAGTAACCGGTTGAACCTATGAATTCGAGATGATTCAGTCGTTTCCTTCTGAATATTCGAAATTCTTTGGTTCGTTTTTATTATAGCACGATAAGTGAAGGAAGACTATGAAAACGATGACATTCTCATGAACGTTCCCATCTGTTCTTAGCGTACGATAATATTGAAGCATGTTGATGTTAACGTATATACCCGTTTTATTCGAACTCAAAACAAAAACCGCTTTTAGGCGAATAGCCTAAAAACGGTGGCGGCTGCTATTGGATTAGATCTTTGAAACGTTCGCAGCTTGTGGACCACGATCGCCTTCAACGATTTCAAATTCCACTTCTTCGCCTTCTTCAAGTGATTTGTAACCATCGACTTGAATCGCTGAGAAGTGTACGAATACGTCTTTCGCGTCAGACGTCTCGATGAAACCATAACCCTTTTCAGCATTAAACCATTTTACTTTACCTTGTTCCATTCGAATTCACGTTCCCTTCGCAAACCAGAGTTCGAGAGCAAGCTCTCTACGGCTTAGTCTATCAAAAGAAGGAATTATTTACAATTAAAAATTCTGATTAATTTGAATTCATTCAGAAAAATGAATAATATTCCCTACTTATTGGTCTATATTTCAAAAAATTACGTTGTCATTACAGTTGTATTATTGTATTATATCGTTAGTAATTACCTATTTTATCCATTGTCCTATCTTAAGGAGGATGTAGTCGAATGCGACCATTCCATAATGACGAAAAGTATCGAATCACGAAACGGACGGTGGCGATTCTCCCGTGCTACGACATGATGAAGCAATCCATCATCGTACTCGAGGATGGCTCGACCATCATGACACCGCTTCGGCCGTATCAACTACTGCAGCTTTCCTGCAGGCAATACAACAGTTCCATCGAGGAACGCATCGTGACAGCAAAACGTGTCGCATCTGTAAAAGGAAAAGTCCCAGTCGTCATTGAACCGACACTTGGCCTCGTGTTTTTCCCAACGAAATCACCGAAACGTGATGATTGCGAGTGGTACGCTTGGAGCCACATGTCCGAAGTCATCGAGGAAGACGGACAGACGAAGCTCAAGACTCGTAATGGCATGATCCTTCCCGTAAACGCCTCTCCTTACATCGTCCGCAACCAAATGAAAGCAACTGGCGAGCTGATGGCTCGTTATCAACAATTGAACGCGATGACATTAGAGGAACGCTTTAATGCAATCAAATCTTAAGCAGTGACCGTAAAAAAATCAGGGTTGGGCGATGAATTCGCTCAATCCTTTTTGGTTTCTGCCGATATATAATGAGATGACAGTTTTAAAAAACAAGGAGGCTTCTCGATGAACATCCAATTGAACCCGGCACGTCCGGCGCAATCCCCTGGTCAGACGCCGCTTTCGGAGACGAAGACCTATAAGGGAACGGTCCTTGAGCAGACCGGACCACATACGGCTCTCGTCCAGGTCGGTCGGGATAAGATCGAGATGACCTTCACGGGCGACGTCCCGACAGGTGATTTTCAGTTCAAGGTCAAAGGACAGACCGCAGAAGGTTACTTGATTGAACAATTGACGCCCGCGACACCAGACGCGGAAACCCCACCCGTCCTGTCCGTTCCGTCAAACGTTGATCCTGCCTTGCTAGAAGGCGTGCCGGCTGAACTGAAACAGGCCGTCGCAAAGTTACTTGCAAGCGGTCAACTGCCGCAAACACCAGAAATCGTCGCCCAACTCGTGACGGCACTGCAAGGCACTTACAAGGATTTAGCACTCGAACTCGTGTCGCGACCAGACACAGCACTGCCAGTTGATGCTGATGTCTTGATTGCAAGTCTCCTTGCGACGACGGAAGACTATCCGGACGTCCTCCCAGAGCGCGACGCCTTAAAGGAACAACCGACATTCGAAAAAGCCGTCGCGCTTGATGTCGCCCGCGTGACGCTACCGACGCAACGCGAGATCGAGACAGCGTCGCCCCTGCATATCCGTCAATACATTGAACATCTACCAGCGGAAAAACGTCCAGCACTCGTCGCTACGATCGAACGTGGCGATATCGAAACAGTCCGCAAACAACTCGCGCCCTACTTCCCGCAAGCGCCGCTCGAGCCAAAGACGAGCGTCCGCGAGCAACTGATTGGTCTGACGGCACGTGCGAGTCAACCGGAACCAACAGCGCAAACAGCACCGGTCCGCTCTGCCTTGACACTTGTCCGCGAAGTGACGCCACGGCTCGCTGAGATTACGAATGATTTCAAGAGCCAACAGCGAACGATCGTTTCGCAACTCCGGCAAATCGAACCGCTCGTCGAGACACGTCCGGTCCAGATGGTCGCCGTCATCGAGAGCACGGCGCAACGCTTAAAACAAGTCTTCCAGCAAACAGATGCCTTACTGCATACCTCGATGAAAGATGAAAAACAGCTGATTCATTTCTTATCGAAACTCGAACGGGGCGCGGAACTGGCATTACTCGGACGCGGAACAGAGGCAAAAGCCGTCTTACAGGAAGTCCGGATCGCATTCGAAGCCTTCCGTTATGCGCCGGCGAACGTCCGCCCGACCTACTTACCGGAGATGCAAGGACTGCCACCGCAAGCACCAACGCTACCAGCGCAAGTAGCAACAAAAGCCGTTCCATATGAGCCGCAGCAGAACAGCCCACGACTTTTGCAAGAAACCGTCCAAAAGACGCTTCAGCTTCAGACGGCAGAACTGAAACTGAGTACACCGGCAGCGAACCCCGAAGCCGCCAAATTGCAGACGTTCCTTGCAGCGCAACAGCAAGTCAATAAACCGGATAGCCAGCAACAGTTGAACCAGATTCTCCTGGCGTTACCGGTCCAACTCGTCGAAGCGACGGCAGGACTCCACGTTCACTTGCAAAATAAACGTCCGGACGAAGTGATCGACTGGGAAAACAATACGTTGTATGTCCAGCTCAATACGCCGCGCCTCGGTGAAATCGGTGTCCGCGTTGAGACCGTCAACCGAAAGATGCAGATCACGATTGAAAATGATTTCCCAGTTCTTGAACAACTGGCGACCCCGTTCCTCGACCGAACGACGGATGCCTTGCAAGCGACCGGTTACCAAGACGTCCGAATCCAGTTCCGTCCGTTCACGCGCGAGCAAGTGACGGAGACCGTCAAACAAGACGAGATACCGCGTGGCTACGACTATCGTATCTAAAAAGGAGAGACCGTTATGTATCAGAAAATCGATTTAACCGGACGCAAGACCGCTGCCGTCCTCCGCTACGATGAAGCATCCGGTCAAGCACCGGTCGTCGTCGCTCGGGCCAGCGGACAAGCCGCCGATCGAATCCTACAAGAAGCACGAGCAAACGGTGTCGCGATCGAACACGATACGTCACTGCTCGGTCACTTACTTGATCTTGATCTCGGAACAGCGATTCCCCCGCAACTGTACGACGTGATGGCAGAACTGCTCTTATTGATCGAAGAACTCGACAACGCGAAAGGACGGCAAACATGACAGAACAAGAACTCTACGCGATGACCCCGCAACAGCTGACGGAAGTCATGCTGACGGGGCTCGTCCTACAATATGATCGCGCCACGATTGCGCGTGACGCGAACCGCTTTGACGAAGTCAACGAACGTTTACAAAAAGCCTATCAGTTACTCGACAAACTGCAGGCAGGGTTACACGACGACGGTGGCATCATCACCGCACAACTCGATGCCATCTACCACTATCTTGCCGAGCAGACGTTACACGTCTATAAGACACCAAGTATCTTAGACGAACTACTCGAACTGGCAGAAGACTTACGCGTCACTTGGCAAGCGGCGCAGACCGTCGATCGACCACTCGTGCGCGCCGCACATCATCAACGATACGAAGGGATGGAATACGAATGAGAATCACGAATAACGTCCAAGCCTTGAAGGCTTATCGCAACCTCAGCATCAACCAGGCGAACGTCAAGACGACGATGGATAAACTATCGAGCGGTCAGAAGATCAACCGGGGTGCGGATGATGCAGCTGGTCTCGCGATCTCGGAGAAGATGCGTAATCGCTTGAAGGCACTTGATAAAGCGGAACAGAATGTCCTCGATGGTGTCTCGATGATTCAGACGGCTGAAGGCGGCTTGAGTGAAACGCATAATCTGTTGCAACGGATGCGCGAACTCGCCGTCCAAGCTGGTAACAGCACACTCGCGACAGAAGACCGGACAGCAATTCAAGAAGAGATCAACCAGTTGACGAACGAAGTCTCGCGGATCGCGAAGACGACCCAGTTCAACGGCAAAGAATTGTTGAGCGGCAAGTTCAACGATGCCGACAGTGCCCTGTTCATCCAAACGAATGCGGGAGCCAACGAAGGCATCTCGATCACGATTAACGACATGCAAGCCCTCGCGATTGGTGTCAGTTCAACGACACAAGCTGATCCGTCAATCCGTCCGCTTGATTTCCCGAGTGGTGATGCACCCGAGTATGCCCTTAGCGTCATGACGGCAACGGACGCGAATGACGCGATCAGCCAGTATACGAAAGCAATCGATACGATCTCCCAGCAACGGGCACAACTCGGGGCAATCCAGAACCGGTTCGAAGCAACATCATCCGTCCTCAGTGTCAGCGTCGAGAACTTAACAGCGTCGGAATCACGGATTCGCGATACTGATATGGCGCGTGAGATGATGGAATATGCGAAATACAACATCCTTAACCAATCGGGGATGGCAATGATCGCTCAAGCGAACGCCTTGCCGCAAGGCGTCTTACAATTACTCAACTAAGGAGGCAGACCCGATGGATATCCGCCGCATCCAAGAAACGCAACGACTCCAGTCCTTAAAGGGTGGTCCGCGTGAAGTCGAAGCGTCGACGACCTTCTCTGCCTTGATGCAAGAGAAACGGGACCACAAAGGTTACGAGCGCCTGCAACAAAAGCTCGCGCTCGTCGAAGAACACGGACAATTGCTCGCTGAGAGCCAGACGATCGAACATCTCGAAAGCTACAAAGAAAAGATTAAGGATTTCCTAAAAGATGCCCTCGACCAATCGCAACAACTTGAAGAAAAGCGTGGCTTTAATCGCCGCGGTCGGACGAAAATCTATAAAGTCGTCGAACAAGTCGATGCAAAGCTCCTCCAGTTGACGAATACCGTCATCTCTGGTGAGTCGCGCCGTCTCGATATCCTCGACCAAATCGGCGAAATCAAAGGGATGCTCGTCAACGTTTTCGTTTAATTCAAATTAGAGGAGTTCCTCCACATGCCAGACCTATATCTAAAAAAATGTACCTGCCCCTTCTGCCTGAAGACGACAGAAACGAAACGAGTCCTGTCGCGGCATATCCGTGTCGCTTCGACGGACTTTGATGGCTTCATCCGTCATCAAGGCGTCAACGTCTATCTCTATGAACCGGTTCAGTGTAGTCATTGTCGGTTCTTCTTCCACGAGTCGTTCGGAAAGTTATCACCAGACGTTCGGGCGACCTTACAAGATCACATCCTGCCGACGCTTCCTGTCTTACCATTTGCCGGGACGGAGCGGACGATCGAGCAGGCAATTCAGCTCTATAAGCTTTGCCTCTACACGGCTCAAGTGACGGAGCAAAAACCAGCGATCCAAGCGATGCTCGGAGTTCGTCTATCCTGGTTGCATCGTTTGACCGGTCAATCAGCGGAAGAACAACTCTGGGCCAACCGAGCAATCGAGAAGTATGTCTCGCTTTACGAAAATTACACATCCGTTAAAGAAAGTGGTATTCCAGAAGATGTTCTATGGCTTCGGATTGCTGATTTATATGCTGTGACAAAAGACAAAGAACATGCCCGTTTATGGTACAGCCGTTTGTTCCAAAGTAAAACGGCGACCGACAAAGTTAAAAAAGACGCACGAACCCACTGGGAATGGGTGCAAGAGCAGGATTGATCCTTGTTCGTCAATAGACGCAACAAGGATTTTTTTCCCCACTCGTCGAAAGGAGCCAACACACCGCTTCAGGAAAGGAGGTCCGCGATGCGACCGACGTTACCGCTTCTTTATTTACTCATCACCTATGGGGTGATGTTACTCGTTAGCAGAACACCATTCGTTCCAATAATTGCCGTTCTTGCGACGCTACTTGCTGTGACGTTCGTCGCTGTTAAAGCAAGGCGTTGGTTCTTTCCGAAACACCCGGAACGTTCGGTCGGCATCGCGATTCTCTTGTTCGCAAGTGGTCTCTGGATCAACTTTATCCTGACCTTCTTTCCGCACCCACCGGAAGTCGACTCTGCTGCGAACCTGACATTGACCGCCTTTTTAATGTTGACGGCCATCGCCTTTTCCCGATTGATCGACTGGTCATCGATCCGTCATGCGCGGCTTCTCTACGTCGACGGTATCCTCTTATTCGGGATGGTCTTCGTCTTCGGTTACACGGTCATATTGCAACATGTACCGACGTTCGCTCGCTCCGACATCGAGTTCGTTGCCATGCTCGGCTACGCGATTAGTTTTATTGCGCAGTTGTTCTTCTTTCTGGTCTTATATGCGACAGGACTTCGTGGACCAGCACACAGACGACTGATCCGCGCGATGATGGTATTCATCTTGGCGAACTTCGGTTATTATACGTTCTTCGTTCGTGATGAGTTGACGTTCGCTGCTTGCTTCTTCCCGCTTTATGCGGTCAGTTTGCATGAACTAGCTGTCTATTTCAAAGATGTCCCACCAAAGCAACCGGCACGCGATCGACTCGGGCGACCGTATTTGCCGTATATTAGTTTGCTTGTTCTGATGACAGGCATCACGTTCCTCCCGATGGCGCAGGATGTCTACTTCCCGACCCTGATCATTTTGTTCTCGTTGTTTACGTTCCGGCAGTTTTTCTCCGAACGTCTCAATCGTCAGTTACTAACGGAACTCGAGACGTTCGAAGTCGATTTGACACACCGGATCGACCGCCATACAACACAACTCGAACTCCGGAAGGAAGAGTACCGCCGCCTGTTCCTCGCCCACCCACAACCGATCATTCGTTTCGACGGCAATGGGCATGAGAAAGCGATGAATCCGGCAGCAGAACGTTACTTCCCGCACGGGTATGTTCCTGATGCGTTAGTCGATCAATTGATTGCGGCATTTCTGAAACTTGAGACTGGTGAAAAACAACTCTTGATGCGTCCCGTCGACGGACGGACATTCGAAGTGACGTTGATTCCGATTCCGGGTGAAGCAGATCTTTACGTCATTCTGTCCGATTTGACGGAAGCCTTATCGCAAGAAAAATGGCTTCAGGAGCTCGGTTATCACGACGCCTTGACGGCACTTCCGAATCGCCGGTATTTCGAGGATCACCTTGGAGCGCAGCTCGCAACCTTAACCGAAGGATCACTACTATTCATCGACCTTGACGGCTTTAAGCAGATTAATGACCGCTATGGGCATGACGCCGGCGATTATGTCTTGCAGGAGACAGCACGGCGCTTGCAACTTGATTTAATACAGGATGATTTAGCGGCGCGCCTCGGTGGAGATGAATTCATCGTTTTCCTCGCTCGCAGTCGCGCGGAGACGATCACCTACGCTGAGAATGTCCTCCTTCGCTTGAACGATCCCTTCTTCTTTGACGCTACTGCGATGCAGGTCACGCCGTCAATCGGCATCGCTCGTTATCCCGAGGATGGTCGGACGACGAGTCTGCTCTTAATTCGCGCCGACGAAGCGATGTACACCGTCAAGCAGGAAGAGAAGAACGCCTACCGCTTTAAATGAACGGCAAAATGCCCTATCCATGGAAATGGACAGGGCATTTTTAGTGAGCTTACGACTCACGACGATATTTTTCTTCTTCATAAGCATCTGGCGCATCGGAGACAGGGCGTTCGAACTCTTCCCATGATTCCGATTCAACGTCCGGTTCAATGAACTGATCGTACGAGCCATCCGATTGGAAATACGGCTGCGGTACCGAACGTTTCTTGTCTTCCCGCTTGGTCACGAAAGATCCCTCCCTCACACAAGAAAGTTACTGACGAGAATCAAAATACGGTGAAAAACTATGATCGACTTCCTCATACGGATCAACGTACGATTTACGACTCGTTTGCGTCTGACGCAACTGACTGATTTGTACCCCTAATTTAGCCGTTTCTGCTGATAATTTCAAGTCGATTTTTCGACTATCAGCGACGAGTTCCTGGATGACGGCTTGGTTGGCACCGGCTAGCAGATTCGAGTGTGCCGCGATGAATGCTTCTCGTTCGTTCAGCAGACCTTGAATCTTCTCGATCCATTCATCATACGTCTCTTCATTCGGCGTTTGATCAAGTAATTCAATCAATCGTTTCGTCTTCAGGCGAAGCGGATCGAGCGGACTCATCGTTGCCGTGCGAGTTTCATCGCTTCTTTCCACGTCTCGCGGAACTCCTCGGCAAAACCGATCACTTCGTCAATTGCAACCAAATCATTTTTTACGTTGGCATCAATCAGCCGTGTTTGCATGTAGTCATACAGACTGTTCAAATCCTTTGATAAGGCGATCGATTGATTCAACGTCAATTGCAATTCGGTAATGATTGCTTGTGCTTTTTGGATATTCGTATTTTTTTGTTCAATCATCTTCTGTTCGATCGCTCGTTTTGCGAGCATTGAGAATTTAATCAAGCCTTCGTATAACATCAACGTTAAATCTTGAGGTAACGCCGTCGTTACCGAGTTCGTCTGATACGTCGCATAAGGGTTCATCGCGTTTCCTCCTTTTTATTGTCCTTGTCCGAGATAACCGGCAAGCGTCGCCGATTGACTGTTCGCTTGATTCATTGCTTGTTCCATCGCCGCGAATCGGCGATAGTAACTGTCTTCTTTTCGTTTCAACTTGTCTTCCCACGACAACATACTCTTATCGAGATCAGCGAGTGATTTTCCGAGTCGATACGTCGTCGCTACCGCTCCGTCACGTCCAGCGACGCCAGAAATCTTATCACGAAGTGTCGTCGCAAATCCTTGAATCTGACGCACGAATCCGTCCAGTCCATTTGGGTTTGGAACGGTGTTACCTTGCCCATCTTTCGTCGGTTCCGGCGCATCAGCTGTGAATAGTTTAAAGACACCTTCCGGCTGTTCTTCAAGCATCTTCTTCAATTTCGTCTCATCTATTTTTAGCTTTCCACCGTCACGAAAGTCACTCGTTGAAGTGATCCCGATTTGCGACATGTACCGGAGTTGAATTGTATCCGTACCTGACGTATACGAGTAACCCGTATCGACCTTTGACGAGATTGCACTCCTAAACTGATTCAGCCCGTCCTGCAAGTAGCTATCATTCTTGAGAACACCGCTCATTGCTTTTTCTTCCCATTTTTTGACTTCGTCCTCACTTAGTTCTTTCCTTTGCGCATTCGTCAATGGTTGGAAATCACGATACTTCTCCTCACGAACCTTTTTGTTCATTTTATCGATGACATCGTTGTATTTATCGACGAAGTTCTTAATCGAATCAAAGTTTTTCTGTGTATCGAGTGTCGTATTAATCGTCGTCGCTGTCGTCGAGACATTATTTAACGTGATTGTCAGTCCGTTTTGCGTGAACGTGTTCGTTGTCTGTTCGAGTTCTTGTCCACCAATCGTGTACTTCGCATTCTGTCCTTCACGACCGAATGTGCTGTCTTGTGAATTAACCTTCGCAGTATTATCTGATGCATCGACGATCGAGATTTCCGCTCCCGCGGTGTTTAAGTTACCGGTACTCGTTTTCGTTAAGACCAGTTTTCCTGTTAAATCGTTGAAGACGGCATTCATTCCAAGACTGGTTTTACCGTTGATCGCTGCTGTTAAGTCAGAGATTTTTTGTGTTGCGTCCAGTTGCAGTGTCTCCGTCACCGCTACGCCCGTTGCATCAAATGTATTGATTTGGACATTGATTTTGCCATTCGCATCTTTCGTGAACAGTCCACTTTCTTCAAGAGTTGCATCACTCTTCTTTCCGCTTGCCGCAATGAGTGTTACGGATGCAGCACTCGCGAGTTGACTAATACTGTCAATCGTCACACTGCCAGTTGACGCTGTTGGACTCGCCGTCACCGTCAACGCCGTCGGATTCGAGCTCGTGACCGTTTTCGATTGATAATTCTTTGATAATAACATGTCACTTGCAGCTGTCCGAAAATCAAGCAATGCCCGATTCATCTCTCTGTACGCATCACGTTGCCATGTCAACGTCTGTTTCTTTTGCGATAAACGATCAACCGGTGCTCGCTCCGCCTGCATCAATTGTTTAATCATCGTTTCCGTATCAATCCCACTCGCAAGACCACTTAGTCGAATCCCTGCCATCCAATCAGTCCTTTCTGTTAAATCCGTTTATCGATTAATTGATTAAATTCCATGAATGCCGCAAAGAAATCGAGTTCTTTTTTACTTGGGATTTCTTGCACGACGTTATTATTCGTATCGACGACTTGAATGTAATATTCGTTTAATTTTTCATGTTTGACGAATTTAAGTCCTGTCCGTTGCAGTTCAAGTTTTACATTCGCCTGCTCCATCGCCGTCTCAAGTTTCGTGATGTGTTGCGGTGTCGGTAGGACAACGACTCCTTCTTCTGCTAGCGCTTCCTGATTCGCTTCCACAAACACATTGCGTGTCGCTTCGTACGGCAGGACGTTCGAAGGCAGATGAAGGCGAATTTCCGTATTAATGGAATTCATAGTCGGTCACTCCTTATTTGTTCTCTATGTAGTATATCGGCTGAATTAGATATTTTATAAGTATTAATTTAAGGAACGTGATTTCAGGGTAAAAAGAACGTATGTTTCTATAAAAAGGAGGTATGATAATGCTGTTGCTAAACAATCTATCGTCACAACAACAAGCTATTCTATTAGCTAGTATTCTAGGAGATGGAGAAATCACAAAGTGTTATTCAAGTTCTAGGCGAAAGAACAATAGTTATCGCGAACACTTTGGAGAGTCACAGCGATTTTATCGGGAATGGAAGCGACAACAACTTCCTGATTTGCTATACATTCGTCAAAACAACTTAGTTTCACGCTCCCTTCCTTTATTTACGGAACTTTATCCTTACTTTTATCCATCTGATCAAAAAGATATTCCTTTCGCCTTACTCTCCTTATGTAATCATCCGCTTTTCTTATTGACCCTCTATCTTGATGACGGCTCACTAATTGTCTCAAAACGCCTTACATCAAAACAACAACTGATTGCTTCTCCTACAATCGCACTTTACCTTCAGTCTTTTTCAAAACAGTCACTGACTCTGCTTTGTGAATAGCTAAATCATAATTTCCGACTCTATTTCAGAGTAGCCAAAACGTCGAATGGCTCCGGATATTTCTTGCGAACAACTCGTTTTGAAGACACGATGCAGTTTCTTGATTATTTGACACCCTATGTAAATGAGTTACCTGACTTTTCGTATAAACTCGATTGGAAAATTCGATTGAAACAAATACAACAGGATCACCCACATGTCCATATCTTAAGTACAAAGCCAAATCGATACTTCAGTCCATTAGAAATGGAACAATTGATGAATGACATGGCCAATCAAGTTCCTGTATCAGAAATCGCACAACGCTTAAATCGGTCGATATGGTCAATCTACGCTAAACTCAAGGCCATAAAAAAAGGTCACGGAACGAGTCCGTGACCTGAACAATCGAGATACACCAATTACGATTAACGGAGTAATTGGAGAACGCCTTGCGGCTGTTGGTTCGCTTGCTACGCGCATTAACTTTCGCCAATGATAAGACTATATCTTCATCCTTAAAGTTCAAGGAGCTGGGCACTTCCCCCGCCGTTTACGGAGTACGGATTTCATAACCATCGGACAAGTCCATTAGGTCGTCTATCCTAGTCGTTGAACCTTCACCAAGGTTTCCCTACAGGTGCTTGGCTGCTGATTGTCCAATCCTTGATGTTTTTCAGAACGGTCACGCTCGCCGTTTCCAGCCACGTTGTCGTACATCAAGGCTCTCAGGAGTTCCAGCAATTCACCCAGTCATGATCTAATCCGTTACCAGATTAGACGCCCGGTAGAATCAATCATCGAAGGAGTTGAAGAACGCCCTGCGGAGTTTGATTTGATTGAGCCAACATTGCTTGTGCAGCTTGTGCAAGAATCGAGTTCTTTGTTTGGTTCATCATTTCTTTCGCCATGTCAACGTCACGAACGCGTGATTCAGCCGCTGTTAGGTTTTCAGAAGATGTTTTAAGGTTGTTGATTGTATGCTCTAAACGGTTTTGAGTAGCACCAAGTTTAGAACGCTCTGCTGAAACTGTTTCAATCGCAGTGTTTACTGTAGTGATAGCTGTGTTAGCACCAGTCTGAGTAGTAATGTCAATACCAACTGTTGAAGCCTCATCTGTTCCTGTACCAACTAAAAGTGCAGTTGCATCCATGTTACCAATAACTAATGTAAGGTTTTGTGATTCATTCGCACCAATTTGGAACACTTTACCGTCAGCATCTGAACCATCAAGTAATTTTTGAGTGTTAAACTCAGTAGTTTTAGCAATACGTGTAGTTTCTTTTGCTAACTGAGTAAATTCTTTTTGTAATTCTTGACGGTCAGTAAGTGTGTTAGTATCGTTGGCAGATTGAGTCGCTAATTCACGCATCCGTTGAAGAATGTCATGCGTTTCATTCAATGCACCTTCAGCTGTTTGAATCAAGGAGATACCGTCTTGTGCGTTACGTGAAGCTTGATCAAGTCCACGAACTTGTCCACGCATTTTTTCAGAGATTGCAAGACCAGCTGCATCGTCACCCGCTTTATTGATGCGAAGACCTGAAGCGAGTTTCTCCATTGATTTACTTTGTGCTGCAGAAGCTGCAGACAATTTGTTGTGCGTGTTAAGCGCTGTTACGTTGTGATTGATAATCATTGTAATTTCCCTCCATAGGATAAGTTTTTTGTCTCTTCGAAGATCCGTCTTCTCCGAGATGTGCCCCCTGGCCGGCCCAAGGGTGACACGATAGAATTAGTCGATGACTGCTTCCACCCTATATATCGTCGCCCATCCGAAATGTTTAACAACTTTCTTCAAAAAAATGCAAAAAAATCGTACATCCATGTCGGATGTACGATTTCCCCATAGTTTAGAGACGCGTCGCACCAGTCTCTTCCTGTAGTTGTTCCGCTACAGCAACAAGCTCTTCCATCGCCCCGTTCACTTCACCGAGCGATGCTGCTTGATGGCTTGATGCCTGTAAGACTTGTTCCGCGTGCTTTGATGCTTCCTCAACCATTGCAAGGATATTCGCTGTCGTTAAACCGACTTGATCAATCTCTTGATCCGATTTGACGACGAGCTGGTCGACCGATTTAACGCGTGAGTAGACATTCTCTGTCGAATGATGAATCTCTTCAAATGACGATCCTGCTTGTTCAACGAGTCCGACACCTGTTGCGACTTCACTTTGAACATCAGTCATCGCGTTTGCCGTATCATTAACGAGACGTTTGACGCCAGAAATCAAATCCGTGATTTCTTTTGCTGAGGTCGCCGTCTGTTCCGCGAGCTTCTTGACTTCTGCTGCAACGACCGCAAAACCTCGTCCTGCTTCTCCTGCTCGTGCCGCTTCAATCGATGCATTCAAACTGAGCAAGTTCGTCTGAGCTGAGATATCACTAATGACATCCGTGATCCGTGAGATTTCGCCTGTCATGTCCGTCAGACGACCGTTCAGTGTCGCTGACTGTTCCATCTTCTTCGAAATCATATGCATCGCTTCGACGGAATCTGTTGCGAGTGTCTTCCCGTTCTGTGCTTCCGTCTGCATGACTGTCGCTGATTTCAATGCTTCGTTCATCTCTTTTGCAACTTCATCCATCGTCCGTTTGACCGCACCGAGGGCGTCCATCGACAAGTAGGCTTGATCGACGTTTTCGTTCATCTTCGCTGATAGCTCTGCCATCGCTGAACGGATGCTTTCACCCGACGCATTGCCTTCTTGGACTGCTGCTGCGATCTCTTGCGCGGACGCTGTCAGCTTATCGCTCGAGCTTCCCATCTGTGTCGCTTGTTTACGGATATGTAAGACCATCACTTCTAGTTCGTGCATCAGTTGGTCGACTTCATCACCGCGCTTCGCTTCCTCGAAATCGACGTTGAAGTTGCCATTCGCGACTTCGCGTGCCGTTTCCGTCGCCTTTTCGATCGCTTTGATCGGTTGACGTAAGATCAATTGCGTCAACGACGTCCCTATCAACGATAACAATAAGCCAATCCCTGCTCCAATCCAGATCGCGTTCGTATCCGCGACATCAAGTCCACGGTGGAGATAGAGCACGAGCTGAGCTGAGATGCCGCTCGTGATGACTGAGATCGCCAAGACCCAAAAGAATAACCGTACCTTCAAGTTGCTTCGTAATTTACGCATAACCGAAACTCCCTTTCCTGTATCTTCTTTCACCGTCCTCTCTATCGGTTTCTTTTGTAACCGTTTTAAGTCAGTTGACCCGATTTTCAAAAACGATTCCCAGTGATATGACAAAAACACACCAAAAAGAGTGATGGATCGAATCGTCCATCACTCTCTTTCTTATTTCCGCTCAATCTCAACATACTTATACGAGATATCCGTTCCGACATTGTG
Organism: Exiguobacterium sp. s78; assembly: GCF_018618985.1. NCBI lineage: Bacteria > Bacillati > Bacillota > Bacilli > Caryophanales > Exiguobacterium > Exiguobacterium sp. s78. The sequence goes on along the minus strand of NZ_JACSNB010000001.1, from coordinate 359,472 downwards.
TCGTGCGAGATTTTTGACTTCCGTGTTTTGCAAGAAGGCATTCTTCCGTTGGTAGACCGGTGAGATCGCTTGATCGTCGAGCAACAAGCTTTCCGCTTTACTGAGTAAGGCAAGACGTTTGTCTTGATCGAGTTCACCTTCAGCCTGTTTCAAGAGACGATCATACTGTTTGTTCGAATAATCCATCATATTGAACGGGTTACCGGTCGTGAACAAGTTCAGGTATGTCGTCGCATCCTGATAGTCCGGAGCCCAGCTCGCAAGTGACAAATCATAGTCCCCTCGTCCTTCACGGGCGAGACGTTCTTTCTTCGGAAGTGACAACAGTTTAACGTCGACATTCTGCTTCTTCAACGCGCCTTGGATATACTCCCCGATTTTTTTCGAGACGTCGTCATCTTCGATCAACATCGTCAACTCAAGATTTTGCTTCGCCAGCACTTTATTTGCCGCTGCTACATCATATGATGATTCGATTTGACGCGCGTTATCGTATTTCGGATCAAGTTCTTTCGGTACGATGTAGTCCGCAGGGAGTGATCCGTTCCCGAGCAACGTTTCCGTCATCGCTTTTTTATCATATGCCGCATCGATCGCTTGGCGTGTTTCTTTATCTTTCAAAGCATCCGTCTTTTCGTTCATCCGGATGAAGAACATCCGCGAATCGCTGAACGTGTTGTACTCTTTTTGATTTTTATACGTCACGACGTTCTCCGAGTTGAGTGGCGCGACATCGAGCTCTCCTGACTCAAACAAGTTGATCGCAAGCATCGGATCCTTGATGATTTTAACGTCGACTTCGTCGATCTTGACATTCTTCCGGTCTGCGTACTCAGCGTTCTTCGCGAGCGTATAGCCTTGTTCCGCTTGATATTTCTTGAACGTGAATGGTCCGTTGTAGACGTTCGTTTTTGGATCCGTTCCGAACTGGTCGCCTTCTGCTTTGACGATATCTTCCCGGACTGGCATATATGTGCCGAACGTCGTCATGCTAAGGAAGTATGGTGTCGGTCGCTTTAGTTCGATTCGGAGCGTTTGGTCGTCGACCGCTGTCGTTTTTTCGACAGGTTCAAGCAAGTAAGCGAACGGTGAGTTCGTTTTGATGACACGCTCGAATGCATAGCGGAAGTTCTCCGCTGTGACGGGCTTTCCATCCGACCATTTTGCATTCGGGTCAAGCTTGAACGTATAGACTTTTCCGTCTTCAGACACGCTATGTGATTTCGCTGCCGCTGGAACAAGTTCGTTGTTCGCGTCAAAGCGATAGAGTCCTTCGTAGATTTGGTTGAAGATGTTTGACGTGATGGCATCTGCCGGGTCAACCGACAGGAGGTCATAACTCTCCATCGTATGCAGGACTTTTTTGTCCGCTTGTTTATCTTCTGCTGGTTCTGTCGTTGCACATCCTGCTAATAGGACTGCCGTACTCGCCGCTGCGATCAATGTCTTTTTCATGTGTAGTGCCTCCTGAGAAATATGATGAGCGTTGGATGATTCGGCATACCTTGACGTACAACAAAAAGCGCCCTCTACGCATAGCTAACAGCTAATGCATAGAGGACGCCTGTATCCGCGCGGTGCCACCTCTGATTGAGACGAAAAATCGTCTCCACTTGTCGCTGGTCCAACAACCAGCTAGCCCGGTAACGGGGGCAACCGTCCTGTCTACTCGAAGGTTCAACAGGCTCTCAGCGGTCCATTCTCGTTCAGCTTACCGTGTCAGGCTCTCACCATTCCTGACTCGCTTGGTCGGCAGTGTTGACGATACTTACTCCGCGTCGTCGATGTAATTGATATGGCTTAACTTGTTGTTTACTTTACACGGCTTGTTTTTCACTGTCAACGAAAAAAACTCAGAACGGATGATCTTCTTGTTTTTCTTGCTCCCGACGGACCGGACGTGGTCGAATCGGTTCGACGTGTTTGACATGTGTTCGTGTAACGATTCGGTTACTGAGTGCTGCGTCAAGTAAGATCGTGATCGCTGCTGCCATGTGTAAGAACATCCCGACGACCGGAATGACACCGACCGTTGATGCGACGATCCCGACGATGTTCCCTTTTGAGACGTTCCCGGCACGTGCCGTCAATACGACGACGACGATGTGAAACGCGAGCATCAACCACAGGGCATTGTAACCTGAGAAAATAACGATTGAACCACCTAGGAGCGGAATCCCAAGCACCGCTTCCATTCCACCTGATACCCACTTCAACGTCCGCAATGAATCCTGTCGACTCTCCATGACGTCGCCTCCTCTTTTTTTCCATATGTCTAGTATACGACGGATTGCAGAAAAGGTTCCAACGTTTTTGTTTAGTTTGTAAAATAACAAAAAAACGATCGACGACTATACTCAAGTCTTGCTCCCTTTCCTCAGGCGAGACACAAGCCGCGACTCTTTCGCTTCAAGCGAAGAGCCGGTTCTTGTTTGTCTCTGACAGCGCAACTGCGCTTTTTCCTGTAGGAGTGGAGCACCTTGAGCATCCAGCATGCACTGGAATATCCGTCAATCGCTCATTATTTTAAACCGCCAACACGTGGAACTGATAACCACGATGGACGACGAATCCTGCCTCTTTGTAAAGATCGAGTGCACGATCATTATCCGTCTCGACGTCGAGCTCAAGTTGTGTCCGACCCGTCCGGAACAACGCTTGAACCATCAATTTCAGCATCTTTTTGCCGTAACCATTACCTTGCGCTTCTGGACGAACCGCAAACGCATGGATGCTCGCTTGTGTATCGGAAGCGAGATAAGCACGGATGACACCGACCGGTTTGCCGCTCGCGACACCGATGAACGTAATTCGGTCGTCAGATTCAATCGCTTGATAGATCGACTCTGCTTCTTCGTCCGTGTTCCCGAACGATTTACCAAGCGTCTCGACGATGAACGGACGGTCGTCCGCTGTCGCTTCGCGTAATTCGAAATCCGGATCGGCTTTCAAGAACAACTGCGCCTTTTTCAAAATCATGTTGTATTCGGTCATCCGGTACTCAGCACCTAATCCTTCGAGGACAGCTTGACCTGACTCACTTGCATCGTCAATGACGAACGTAAATGCTTCGACGCCCGCTTCCGTTGCCCGCGAACGTGCCGCTTCGACAAGTGCCGTGAAGATGCCTTGTTTCCGATAATCCGGATCAACGAAGACATTCAATTCCCACTCCGTCGGTAAGTAAGCGAATGCTTGTAAATATCCAATCAATTGCTCGCCATCATAGATTGCGAAATCGTTCTCGCCGACCCAATCGGCTGCGACTTTTAATTCAATGCCATCGTGATCGTTGACACATTTTTCGAGTTGTAATACATCTGTTGTTTGTTTGACGTCTGTGACGTTCCATTCCATATTCATTCACCTCATTTTCAACTATACCGAACGAACAAAAGAAGCACTAGCAAAAGCTAGTGCTCATTGCAGTTTAAATGTCTTCATCATCTGCGGGACGTCCTTGACGATCAAGTTCTCGATCGCTTTCTTACCGACAGCGCCTTTGACAGCTTCCGTCGGTAAGACGTAGTAGTACGTTTTGCTCCCTTTCGTCCCGAGATATGTACCATATCCGATTTCACGGTCGAACTGTTTTTTCGAAAGCTTCTTCGGCTCGTAGTTCAAGTTGACGAGCAGCTGATCCGCGCCTTTAACTTTATAGTACAATGCGAACGTGCCGCTCCGCGTGACGACACCGTATTTTGATTTGACCGTCTTGTTCTTGACGAACTCGACTTTATCTTGTTGGATTGCCTTTTTTAGCGCGTCCGTCGTCTTGACGGTATAGCCGAACGTCTTGTTTGCGACGACTCCTTTACTATACGTCACGTTGCTTGCAGCAAAACCCGTCACCGGAGTCAAACATGCTCCGAGTAAGACTCCTGTCATTGCGATTCGTTTCATGCTGACTCCTCCTTGAAATGATCGATAGTAATGGATTCCCTTTTGTGAAATAGGTAAACTCTATTCTCGAAAAAGATTTGACGGAATTGTCTAAATTTCTTACGATAGGGATAACGAAACGAAATGGGGTTAAAGCGATGACTGAACAAGAACAATTAACGCAAGAACAGCTCGATAACTTGCTCAAGAATGCGTTTGCAATGCAGGTTCCGATCCTCGAGAAGTTCATGAAGGATACACACGATCGTTATGCACTCGCAACGACGTCATTCAAGCGTGACATGGAAGCGATGAAAGAGACGGAATGGCATCAGTTCTTCGCTAGTAAACTGTTACCGCACTTCTTCCTCGAGCACCTCGGATTCGGTGCCTCGTTCCGCTTCAACGGACATGATAAGGAAGTCGATCTTCCGGAAAACGTCGTGCCAGTCCGCAATGATGCCGATGAGCAAATCGAAAAAGTCGTCCTTGGGGTCAAAAAGGCGATGCAAGACGAGCACATCAAGAATCACGATCTCGTCGCGAACTTCTATAAGGAAACACTCGAACTCGCGTGCCAAATGGGTAGCCGTGTCGGGATGAGCGATGAGTTCTATACCCTCGTCAAACCAAGTCTCGTTCATGCGAACGAAGGCGAATGACCTTTAACTTCTACCAGCATTAAAAGGAGAACAGCTTCTGTGTGAAATGGAAGCTGTTCTCCTTTTTCGTGTGCCTATTCCAGAACGAAGCAGCTCATCCGCGACTCCTACAGGAAAAGAAAGTGCCAATAGCACTTTCGTCAGGGACTAGTAAGACCCGGCAGATGGTACGGAGTGCAAGATGCCGCGGCTTACTCCCGCCTGTGGAAAGCAAGGATGACGGAATCGTTCGTCAGAATCCTCTACATTCTATCCCATCAAAGCCGAACGTAGAACACCGCTCCCCCATCACTTCGGTCGCGCACACCATAGTCGAATTGATGACTATCGAGAATCATCCGGCTGATCGCAAGACCGAGTCCATGCCCGGCACTGCCTTCTTGTTTGACGTAGACATCCCAGATCGTCGCCCGGTCTTCGGCCTGAACTCCCGCTCCTTCATCCTCGACCGTCAACTCGTCATGCGTTAAGCGAACGGTGACCGTTCCGCCGATTGGTGAAGCAAAACGGGCGTTCATCAAGAAGTTGATCAAAACGCGCTCGAACATGCGTGGGTCAAGGGACTGCCTAACCGGTTGCAGCTCCGTCGCCAGTGTCAGTCCTGCTTGTGTGAACGTTCCGCGCAGGCGTTCAACCGTCATCGACGCGAGTTCATCAAGCGCCACATCCGTCTTTTCAAGCGGCATCCGTCCACCGGCAAGCTTCGAATAAAGCAACGTCTCATCGATCAGATGACCGAGTCGATCCGTCTCCTCGATGATACTCGTCGTCACGTCGGGCAATTCAGCAACGGGAATGACACCTGCCGCCAGTGCTTCGGTCTCGTTTCGAATGATCGCGAGTGGTGTCCGCAAGTCATGAGTGATGCCGGCAATGAACGTCTTCTGTAGATGATCCTTTTGCTTGAGTTGCGTCTGCATCTCGTCGACTGCGTCAATCAATTCTCCGACTTCATCCTTCGGTCGTGCTGGCAAGACGACGTCCGTTTCACCGGCACCAATCTTTTGGGCAACGGACCGAAGCGTGACGATCGGTCGTGTCAGGTGCCGTCCCATATAGTAAGCGAGCAATGATGCGAGCAACAGTGTCACGAGTAATGCGAGTCCGATCGCGAGATAAACACCACTCAGGGCACTACTCGCCAGTGGTGCTTGTCGGACCGTCGTGATGCGTGTTCCGTCAACCGTCAACTGATACGTCAGCAACCGTTCGTCTTGCACTTCAATGACGTCTTCTTTCTTTAAATCGTCGAGAAGTGGTAACCGCCCCGCCGGTCCGCGAGCGCCAATCCGTTGCGTCAACCCGTCGGTCGTCAAAAATCCTTGGATGTCACGCGGAATCGGCGTGTCGGCTTCAATCGCTTGTTTAATGATGTTCGCTTCCCGCGCGAGTTGATCGTACCGTTCGCCTTCTGCGAACCGATTGACGAGGAACGCTGTCAAGACGAAACTAAGAACCCCCATCACGAGCAGCGGACCGACGACAGCGTATAAGAACTTACGCATCAAAGGACGTCGTTTCATTCAATCGCCTCCAATCGATAGCCGACCCGGTGGACCGTCTTCAGTTGTCGTTTAATGATAGGCAGCTTATCCCGCAATTGTTTGACGTGCGTGTCGACGGTCCGGGTATCACCTCCGAATGCGTACCCCCAGACGTCATCAAGAATCTGATCCCGACTGAGTGCCTCCCCGAGATGTTCGATGAAATAAAGCAACAGTTCGAACTCCATCTTTGCGAGACTGATCGCCCGCTCACCTGTTTTGACTTGGCGTCCCTTCTCATCGATCGTCAAGTCACCAAACGCATGGCGAGCGACCGGACGGACTTTAAGTGCCCGTTCAAGCCGGATCGTCAACTCCTTCAAGACGACTGGTTTGACGAGATAGTCATCAGCACCGAGTTCAAGTCCGAAGACGCGATCATCGGCCTCGCCGCGTGATGTCATCATGAAGACGACCGGTGGCTGAACTTGTGATTTGATGCCTGGCACGAGCGACCAACCGTCACCGTCCGGTAAGCGGACGTCAATCAAAACGGCATCAAACGCCCTCGTCAGGCACTGTTTCGCCTCTGCTAACGAACCGGCAATCGTCACGTCATACGCATGATGACGGAGGAAGCGTGCCGTCACCTGCGCTAATTTTTGTTCATCTTCAATCAATAGTACGTTCATCATCATCCCTCCACTCTTAGTGTAGCGCCTTTTTGTCCAGATTTGCCTTTCTTCGCAGTTTCTTTGCAACTTCCTCACAACTTCTCTTTCGTCACCCTCTACCATAAAAGGTGAAAGGAGTGATCATCCCATGACATTCAAAAAACAATGGATCACTGCATTGACAATTAGCGCATTAACAGTCGGAGGCGCATCAGCATACGCTGCGACAAACGACGACTCGAGCACGACAAAACAAGCGAAACACGGGCACCACTTCGAAGGTATGAAAAAACATGATATGACGCTACTCTTGAAAAAATTGAACCTGACACAAGCTGAGGCAGATGCTGCCCGGGAAAAAGGGCAATCAATCGCCGATCTCGCAAAAGCAAAAGGAATCTCGTTCGCTGATTACAAAAAAGCAGAACTCGCAGCAGCGAAGGAGCAGCTGGCAAGTCTCGTTAAATCAGGCGACTTAACGCAAACGCAAGCAGACGACATGTTGAAGCGTCAAACGGAACGGTTCAGTGGCGTCAAGAGCTACGCTGAACTCAAAGACAAGATGCCGATGGGTCGCCACGGTGGACCAGGTTTCTTCAATGAATCATTGATTGCTGACGTCCTGAAGGCACTCGGACTGAGCCAGTCGAAGTTCGACTCAGCGAATCAATCGCTTGCTGCTTATGCGAAGGCACAGTCGATCAAGTTCGCCGACTATAAAAAAGCATTGCTTGCGGCGCAGACAAGTGAACTCAATCAACTCGTCAAAGACGGGAAGATGACGAAAAAGCAAGCAACGGAAATCAAGTCTCGACTGACAGAGGAATATAAGGATGCAAAGAGCTACGACGATCTTCCGGATCGCGGCGAACACGGTAAGCGTGGCGACCATGGACCGGGTGGTGTCTTTGGTGATTCAACATCCGCAATTTTAAAAGCACTTGGACTCGATGAAGCGAAATTTAAAGCTGCAAAGCAATCATTACCTGAATTCGCGGAAGCGAACAAGATCGCTTACGCCGATTTCGAGAAAGCCGTCCTGACAGCTCAAACTGCTGCGATTGATCAACAAGTCAAAGATGGCAAGCTGACAGACAAACAAGCGAAGCAGATCAAGGAACACATCCAGTCTCGAGCGGATGAAGTCTCAAGCTACGCTGATTTGAAGAAAGGACCAGCACGCGATGGTGGTCATGGTCGAGGACACGGACCTGGTCCGGACGGCGACATGCCGGGCGCACCGGATCAAGGAACGGATACCGATCCAAATGCCAGTGACACGTCCGTCGATTTAGCGATTTAAGGATGAGACCGAAGCTCTTTCATGAGAGTTTCGGCTTTTTTGTGTTCGATTTAGGACAGATGTCTTTTAATCATGATTTTCATATACTGGTTCACTTTTTTGAAAAATAAGTCTATTCCTTGAACGAAGGTTGCAATTTCCATTTCCTACACCCGATACTAGTAAAGAGAACGCTAGTATTGTAAGGAGGTGACGTGGATGGCTTTTCATGAAGCGATGAATCGGATTCGTCAATCCGACACAGCCCCACTCTATATCGGTGGACTGGAAGTGTCCCGTCCGGAAACGGCGGAAGCCTTCTTTCAGCAACAGACAGATGCAATCTTTTTATTCGATGCCTCTGGAACGATCATCTATTTCAATGAACAGTTACCAGACATGCTCGGCTATTCCGCTGAGACGCTCTATGAGCATTTCGCTGTGTTCAATCCGCCTGATCAGATTGAAGCGGTGACTGCCTTTTTCACGCGTGCCTTAAACGGTGAGACCGTTCATTATACGGCGCAAGGACTTCATGCTGACCAACACCGGGTCACATTAAAGATCACGAACATGCCAGTCGAACAAGACGGACAAGTCATCGGTGTCTACGGAGTCGCACGCGATATCACACGTGAAAAACAACTCGAAGAAGATGTCTCGTCGATTCGTTCTCAACTTGAACTGACGGAACAGATTCCGGAACTCGTCGTCTTTCACTTCGACGTCAACACACAAACAATCGAGTTTTCTCCCGCTTTATTGCATTTTTTAGGTCTTTCAGAAGTCAACGCGACGACGCTTGACCAAGGACAGTTATTTAGTCGGATTCATCCACGTGACTTCGATCCGCTCCGGTTCGAGATGGAACGTTTGATTGCGGGTGAAAAGGAACGTTTTGAAATGGAAGTCTCCCTGTTGACCGCTGACGATACCTATCAGCTGTTGCGCTTGAAAGCCTTTCATCGTCCACATCATCCAGATCATCTATCGGTCGTCCTCTATGATTTATCGGAAGTCGACGAAGCGCGACGTCAACTCGTCACGGAACGGGCACAGGCACGTGAAATCTACGAAGCCGTTAATGCCGCGATCTCACAAATCGACTTGTTCTCGGGACGAATCCTCTTTCACTCACAAGGTTTCCTGCACATCTTTGAAGAATTGCCGCAGGATTTAATTCTTAGTCGTGAGTGGTTGTTTGAACGGTTGGACGTCCGTGATCACGCGGCGATGAAACAGTTCATTAGACGGTTAGTCGACGGTCAGGCGGGTACGATCCAGTATCGTCTTCACTTCCCGGATGGTCGCGTCAAATGGATCGAGGACCAACAGATCCCGGTCTTCCAACTAGACGGCACGATTGCTTACACAAATAGCATCATGCATGACATCACGCTTCAAAAAGCGTACGAGGAACAATTAAGGCAGCTTGCTTTGCGTGACGCCGTGACACATCTGCCGAATCGGCAAGCACTCATCGAGACGATTGACGCGTGGCAAGAAAAGAATCAATCGTTCTTCGTCCTCACTGTCTCCTTCAACCGGATCTCTGAGATCAACAACGCCTTCGGACACGGTTCCGGTGATCAGTGGCTACAAGGAACGGCAGCCTTATTACAACAAACAAAACCGGACGAGACGTTTCTCGGGCACCTTGGTGGCGATGAGTACGCCTTGCTCGTACCGACGAGCTATAAACAGGACGTGACGACATGTGCTGAGGCACTACTCGACTTATCGGAAACACCGATCTCGATCGAACCGTATGCCTTGTTCGCGCGAATCTCGGTCGGGGTCAGCCGATATCCGGAAGACAGTACGGACGCTGTCGAATTATTGAAGCATTCCTATACCGCCTTACGTCGCTCACGTCGTGAAAACCACAGCGCGATGCACCACTACGCATCGAATCTTGATATCGATTACTACCGACGCTATCGTCTTGAGCAGGACTTGCATTATGCGATTGAGCGTAATCAACTGTTCCTCGAATATCAGCCGAAAGTCGATAGCTGGACCGGAAAAATCGTCGGTCTCGAGGCATTGATTCGCTGGCAACACCCGGAATGGGGACGCATTCCCCCGAACGATTTCATTCCGCTTGCTGAAGAGAGTGCCTTACATGTCGCAATCGGGGACTGGGTCGTCGAGACGGCGTGTCGTTCGATGCAACACTGGAAAGCAACAGGCGCAGAGCTCGTTCCGATTTCCGTCAACGTCTCACCAAAACGATTCTTGATTCCTGGTTTTGAACATCATATCGAGCGGATGCTATCGACGTATCAGCTCGCACCTGAATTACTTGAACTCGAAATCACGGAAGCGGCCTTGATCATGGATGACCCGATGACGAGTCGGACGCTTGAATACGTCAGTCGGATCGGCGTTCGGATCGCACTCGACGACTTCGGGAAAGGCTATTCCTCGATGGTCTATCTGCAACGGTATCCGATCAACGTCATCAAGATTGATCGACAGTTCGCAACCCACATCACGGATGACGCCAAAGCCCAAGCGATCGTCAAAAGTATTCTCTACATGGCAGGTGAGTTCAATCTAACGGTCGTCGCAGAAGGCATCGAGACACTTCGTCAGCTCGATACGTTCCGGACGCTCAATTGTCCGAGTATCCAAGGCTACCTGTTTAGTCGCCCGGTGCCAGCGGACGTCATGGAATCGTTCCTCTTGCGCGAGATCTTGTATCCGATCGAAGCCTGTTCCTTGTCGAGCGATACGGTTCCTCGCTTCTCTGTCTCAGGAAAGGTTCGCATGTTAACGCATCATGAACGACCATTCGAACTTCCTTTTTCGGACATCGAAGCCCATCAGACGAGTACGCGGGCGCTCTACTTTTCAACGAAGACACCGTTACCGTTGTCGGATGCGACGTTTGAGGTTCGCTTAAGTGAAGGATTACAACTCGTCACGTGTACGGTGACGATCACCGGACAGGAAGATGAACAATATATCGGCGAATACACGAATCCGACAGAAGCGGAACAGATCATGCGGTTCTTCCAGTCGTTACGTTATCGCCCTTGATCTCTCCACGAAGACGTTCACACACGTCTTCGTGCTTTTTTGTTATAGTAATCGTAAAGCGTTTTACTTCTGAAGGGAGGAATGGCATGCAGTCACCACTACCTACGAAACATCATCGCCGCTCTACGAAAGGTCAGCTCTTTCGACGATTATTGATGCTGACGATCGGTGCCATCATCTTCGCGCTTGGACTGAAAGGATTCCTTGTTCCAAATAACATCATCGATGGTGGAATCGTCGGGATCTCGATCATCGGCTCAAAAGTGACCGATACGACGCTCGCCTTATGGCTGTTCTTCTTGAACATCCCATTCATCTTCTTTGGCTACAAACAAATCGGAAAAACGTTCGCCCTGTCGACGTTATATGCCATCTTCGTCATGGCGATCGCAACAAAACTCCTCGAGCACATCGGTCCGCTGACGAGCGTGGATTTGCTCGCGACCGTCTTCGGTGGCTTGATTCTTGGAATCGGCGTTGGCATCGTCATCCGCTCGAGTGGATCACTCGACGGAACCGAGATTCTTGCTGTCTCCTTCAGCCGCTCAACGCCGTTTTCAGTCGGTGAGATCGTCATGTTCTTCAACGTCTTCATCCTCGGCGCCGCTGGCTTCGTCTTCGGTTGGGACCGGGCGATGTACTCGTTGATCACCTATTTCGTTGCCTTCAAGACGATTGATGTCGTCATCGACGGACTCGATCAGTCGAAGAGTGTCTGGATCATTTCGGAGAATTACGAAGAGATCGGTCTTGCAATCATGGATCGACTAGGTCGAAGCATGACGTACTTAAACGGAGAAGGTGCCTTCACCGGCGACGGTAAAAAAGTCATCTTTTGCGTCATCAGTCGCCTCGAGGAATCAAAACTCAAAGACATCGTCCGTGACTTCGATGAACAAGCCTTCATTGCGATCGGCAACATCCATGATGTCCATGGCGGTCGCTTCAAGAAAAAAGATATCCATTAACCGAATGAAAGGAAGGAACACGGGTGTGGAAAAAACATCGTAAGAAAATCATCGGTGGCGTGATCGTCATCGTGACGCTTGCTGTCATCGTCGTCATCGGGATTTCCGGTTATGTCGGCTCCTCGTTGACGCAACCGGAACGAGAAGCCTTGACGACGACACCAAAGAAAGCGGAAGGACTCGACTATGAAGACGTCACCTTCCGCTCCTATAAAGACCGGACACGTTTGTCCGGCTGGTGGATGCCAAGTGAGGATGCAAAACTGACGGTCGTCTTCGCCCACGGTTACGGCAAGAACCGGGAGCAAGAAGATGTTCCGATCTTCCCGTTATTCAAGAAGTTCCACGACGCGGGCTATAACGTCCTGACATTTGATTTCCGCGGGTCCGGTGAATCGGACGGAAAACGTGTCACAGTCGGTGCAAAGGAACAAGATGATTTGCTGACGGCCGTTCGCTACGCGAAGTCACGGTCTTCAAAACCAGTCGTCCTCTACGGTATCTCGATGGGCGCTGCAACATCACTCGTGACCGCTCCAAAGGCGGACGTCGTCGGCGTCATCGCCGACAGCCCGTTTAGCGATCTCGAGAACTATCTCGCAACGAATCTGCCTGTCTGGAGCGGATTACCGAACTTCCCGTTCACCCCGATCATCCTGGAGATCACGCCACCTCTGACAGGCCTCAATCCAGAACGGGTGAAACCGATTGAAGCGGTTCGACGGATCGAGTATCCGATCCTGTTGATCCACGGGAAGGACGACGATGCGATTCCGGTCACGGAAAGCATGAAGATTCAAAAGGCGGCACCGCGCTCCGAGCTCTACGTGACGGAAAATGGTGGACACGTCCAGTCGTATGCGCACGACCGGAAAGCATATGAAGAGAAAGTCATGACGTACTTGTCAGATCTGCATTGATGAAAGGAGATTGACATGCAACAGTTATCGTTGTTCCTGACCTTTTTCGTCGCACTGATAGTCATGACAATCGGACTGCTCGTCTCCCGCCGTGCCGGCTATCGTTTACCGTACGGACGAACGATAGCCTTGATTTGGACCGGCTCTGCCCTAATCGGACTAGCTCTTTACTTATTACGTTAAACGAACAGCCGCTCGCTTCCTTGACGGAAACGAGCGGCTGTTGTTTGTGCTTATCGTTTTAGTACGGCAGCGCCGACAATCTTCAAGACTTCCGGACGACTGAGTTTCTCTTTCCCTTTTGCAAGGGCATCCAGCGTTCCATGTGCGAGTGCAAGTGGAATGTGACAGAATTCATAAATCGTCGTCTCCTTCGGAATGGACGCAAGGTAAGCATCGGCTTCTGCGAGATTCTCGCGCGCATAAGCAAACATCGTATCCGTCGTCCAACCAGGTGGGAAGTAACCGACACCACGCTCCGCATCCTCCTGTTGGTTACGCAGGATGTTGACGGCTTGTAAACCACGACCAAATCCGATCGCTTGCTGTTTATCAGTGACGATACCAGCCTTCCAGTACCAGATGTCGGATAACATGACACCGACGAGTCCGGCGACATAATACGTATACTCGTCAAGATCCGCTTCCGTCTCGACCGTCCAGTCACGCTCTGCCCAGACAGCCATCCCTTCTGCCATCTCCGCCGTCGAATCGAGGACCTTCGGACGAATTGCGGCCGGACAATAGGCGATCCACTCCGGTAGACGGAGTGTCACTTCCGGTAGGTGCGCCGTGTAGGGCGCAATCAACTCGAGATAGGTCGTAGCGGAGAACGTGCCCCGCATCAATAACGCTGTCTCGCGAAGCAACATCGTCTTGACGTCCGTCGCCAAGTCCTCATGGTCTTCAATCTCATCGATGGCACGCATGCATAGATAAGCAGCACCGACCGCTTCCTGTAAGTCTTGCGATAGTCGACTAATCGGGATATAGAAGGTGCGACTCGTCGCTTTTAATACACGGTTCGCGTCTTTTTTCAGCTGCTTCGTCTCATTCATTCCTGACAACTCCCTCTTTGGCTCAAAAGGTTTCTTTTCTCTTCATTACTATACACGATTCAACGCGTTTCAGCATTTGTTTCATGATAAGAAAGACTCCCTTTGCAGCACATTCGGGCAAAGGGAGTCTTTTCGTCCTCGTTTAAAGCGCATCGTTCATTAAAAAGATACGTTCCGATGACATTCAAATGGAATCATTTTTCCTGTTGTTTCAAGAGTTGTCCAATCAATCCAGTACTACGGGACGCTTCCGTATTCTCCTCTTGGATCGACAAGTAGACTTCCTTCCGGTGGATATCAACTTGCCGTGGCGCCTTGATACCAATCTTGATTTGATCGCCTTCGATTGCAAGAATCGTCAGTTCGATGTCGTCACCGATTTGAATCGCTTCTCCCGTCTTTCGTTTAAGTACGAGCATCAGCGACCACCTACTTCCGTCAGACTACCGATCAGATGACGATTCGTGTATGAATCGTCTAGGATGATTTGTTTCGCGAGCCGTTGTTTCGTCTCCATGACGAAAGGTGCTCGTAAGTTCGTCGTCGACGTCGTGAACGGATCCCGTAATGTGACCGTCGTATAAACGGCGACTTGCGCCGTATCCTCGATTCCGAGTTGCTCTTTTGCTGCCTCCGGTAACTCGAAGACATATTCCGGATCAATCCAGAACGGGTTCGTCACGACGAAGGCACACTCCGGCTGATCAATCGATTGAAACGACCAGAACGGGACCCCTTCTCCGAACGGGAGCAAGATGAATCGTTTTGCTTCCGGAAAACCTGGTAATTCGGACGCGAAGGTGATGATTTCCGTCTCGTCAATCGTAATGGTTCCAAAAAAATCCGTTTCGATCTGCATGTCGTTATCCTTCCCCATCGAATATGCCACCAACCGGCCACATATTCAGTTGATTTTGTTCTTGTAGATAAATGTCGACCTGACCTTCTTTTACAGTCAGTTCCGGTCGATGCGTTTCGACATCGATTTTCGGACGATTCGCGGTATAACTTAATCGTACCTCAGCCGGTGTATAGGTCGTCTTGACTCGATCGAGGCTCCGCGGAATGAATCCGAGAGTCGTCACTTCAGCAGGTGGTGTATCATTGGCTTTCGCAATCCGCGCGACAGTTCCACCGCCCTGCTCGATCCGCATCAGTTGATCGCCTTCAGAGGCTCGTTTCGCGACAGCTTCCTGCCCTTTTTGTCGTCCATAAGTAGCATACTGCCGAACGGATTCGAGCGCAGGAACGCGCCCCATCTCGATCCAGGCTTGCGTCGAATCGATCTCAAGGCGTGCCGCGACGGTTTCAATCGATAGTTCCCCACGTGGTTGTTCGATCGACAGGGAGGCAGGTGTCTGCTTCTGCTCGATTTGCGGACGCGTGATGTTCATCCCGATTCGTGCCGCCGTCTGACGTATTTCAAGATGCGGAAGATTCATCTGCCTTCACCCCTTATCGTAGGAAATCGAGTAATGTCGGCTGAATGATTCGTGCCCCGGCGCTGAGTGCTGCGCGGTGTAACGTCTCGTATGACTTCAGCTCCATGATGACTTTTTCTGCCTCGATGTCTTCGTTATCCGACATGACCGTCTTCGCGATGATTTCTTGGTCCTCGAGCCGTGATGTGTTCAAATCCATCCGGTTGACCCGTGCTCCGAGATCTGCACGTGTCTCGACCGTTCCATTGACCATCTCATCGATATCTTTCAACATCCCGGATAAGGTAGCCCCGTTGTTATCAGCGTTCGTACCGAGTGCATCATAGACTTTTTTCAACGTTTGGAACGTTTCCGGTCCAAAGACGCTGAGTGGTGAAATGTTAACTTGGACTTCGATACCAGAAGAAACTTCATAATTGATGGATTCCGTCTCCTTACCTGTCGGATCCCCATCCGTGAAGACACCGTCAACAGGACCAGTTGTACTCGCTAAGTAATCACGCAATCCGTCCATCGAGACGAATGCCGTATCCGTCTTCGTTCCGTTGAAGATGCCTTTTTCATTGTATTTCGTATTCGCGAGCGTTCCGATGTGTTCAATCAATTGACCGACTTCGCTCTGGATCGCTTTACGTTGCGTTGCATCATACGTATCCGTCGCCGCTTGTGTCGTCAACTCACGAATCCGACTCATCGCTGATGTGACTTCGTTAAGGGCAGAATCCGTCAAGTCCATCCAGCCCGTTGCTTCGCTGGCATTTTTCTTGAACTGTTCGACTTCTCGTACTTCCGTCCGGTAACGCACGCCTTGCATCGCAACGACTGGATCCTCAGACGGACGTTGAATCTTCTTCCCACTGATCAATTGTTCCTGAAGCGTGCTCAAGCGCTGATAGCTTGAGGATAAGTGCCCGATATTCGTTTTCGTCAACATCGTTTGTGTTACTCTCATCTATTCATCACCGTCCTACGAGTCCCATACCGTTGATGATTTTATCAAGCATCTCATCGACGGTCGTAATATTTCGTGCTGCTGCATTATAAGCGTGTTGATACTGAATCATCATCGTCATCTCTTCATCGATCGAGACGGCAGACATCGACATGCGGCGCTGATCCGCACTTTCCATCAAGACAGCAGCACTCTTACCCAGGCGTCCGACCTGATCGGTCGAGACCGCCATATCGCCGATGACGTTTTGATAGAACGAGCCGATCGTCGTCGTCGTTTTCGACTCCGTGAATTCGATGCTCGCTGTCTTCATCTTCGCCAGTTTCAATGCCCCTTGACTATCCCCGATGTTGCCGTCCGTCGACGTCGCGATGTTATCAAGGCTCGCCTTGATGTCCGAACCGACGGAAATCGTTGCTGCCGTGATGTCACCGCTTGTTGATGCGAAGAAGGCGTTTGATCCCGCTGTACCATCTTTCTTCAAGTTCGTCGCATGCGCAGCGTTAAAGGCATCCGCGAATGTCTTTGCCATCTCATTGAGTTGACTTTCCATCTTGACGTATTCCCCGACGGCTTTTCCGTCTCGCTCTTGTCCGTACATCTCAATTAGTCCTGATAAACGTCCTGTCGAGAAGCCACCGAGCTGATCAAACGTATAGGTTTGTGTCTCAGACTTAAAGCCGGTGTACAGTCCCTGGTCGTTCGTCGTGAACGTCAGCGTGCCCGCTTTCGGTAAATCGGAGTCGACAGCAAGCAGCTTGTCCCCGTTCGGAAACTTGATGTTGACGTCAATGCGCCCTTCCGCATTACGCAACGCATTCCCCATCTGTCCTGTTTCGATTGCCTGAGCATCTACTGTCACTTTTTCGAAATCGACATATTGAGCAAGCTCATCGAAGTAACGATCTCGTTCATCGTAAAGTGCGTTTGGTAAAGCACCAAGTGGTTCGACAACGTGGATTTCCGTATTGATGTTATGGATTTTTTGCAGGAGATCGTTGACTTTTTTCGTCGAGACCTCGACTTCACTCTTTAAGTCCGCTTTGACTTGATTGATTGCTTTCGCCATGTAATTGAAGGTCTGCGTGAGAGTCTCCGCTTTTTGACGAACGACACTGCGTGCACCTGAATCTTGCGGATTCGTCGATAAAGTCTGCAAGGATTCCCAGAACCCGTCGAACGCTTTCGAAAGACCCGTTTCCGACGGTTCGTTGATGATATCTTCCATCCGTCCGAATGCCGCTTGTTTCGTACCGTAGTAGGACACCTTCGTCACTTCATCCCGGTACTGCTTATCGAGCATGACGTCCCGAATTCGCTCGAGCATTTCTCCGCGGACTCCGGTTCCGACTTGTCCATTTCGTCCAGATCCAAGTGAAATCGAAAGTTGTTCCGTTGTTCCCATGACGAGACGCTGACGAGAGAATCCTTCCGTGCCGGCGTTCGCAATGTTATTTCCAGTCGATTGCAGAGCCCACTGGTTCGTCGTTAATGCCCGACGTCCTGTCTCAAGCCCCATGAAAGTCGATCCCATCCGTATTCCTCCTTACGCGTTTCGATTGAAGTGTGTCTGGTTCAGTGCGGACTGTCCATATGTGAAGTCGTCCGCTTCTGGAATTAAGAGTTGGAGATGCCAATCCAAATAATGCAGGGATTGCTCTAGCAACTCCGCGTTTAGTGTGTTGAGCTGTCGCAATTGACCGATCGTCTGCAACAACGTTCGGAGTGAGTCGACATCTTCCGGATGCGTCGCGATCCATTCCGTCATCGTCACACTCCCCATCAGTGCGAGCCGCTCTTGTTCTAGTCCTTCGATTCGTTTGATATGTACGGGTTCTTCTTTGACGATTTCAGACAAACGACGCATGTCATTTGCAATCAAGACTTGCTTCTTTTCTTCTGCGAGCGCAAGTAAATGAGCATGCGCCTCGTTGAGTTGATTGATGAGTTGCATTCGGTTTCTCCTTCCGAATTGAAAAGGTTCCATTCATATAAAAAACGACCCGCGCATCCGTGCCCCGAGTCGCCTCCATTGTCTACGATGTCCAACTTACAGGTTCAAGAAACGTTCCGCGATTTTTTTCGCATCCGGTTTATAGGTTCCATCCTGGATCGCCTGTTTGAGGGATTCAATCTTTTCAGTCCGTGACGACTGTGTCTCGTTGAAACGCGCACGCGCTTCTGTAGAGATACTGACTTCGTCCGGACGATTCGTACGTTGGTTTTTTGTTCCTTCTACTGATTGAGTTCTTTCGTACGTTTTGGGCATGTTCACCCATTTCGTAGAATCAATTCGCATGTGAACACCTGCTTTCTAGACTACAAGATTCTTAGTTCAAGTCCGATACGTCCTTGGTTTCGAAGAGTCAGAAGAGTCAAGCATCGCCTGGGCGAGGTCACGTCGTAAACGATCACGACATGCGGCACAAATCGTGCCTTCACGGGAGGGCTTCCCGCAACTCTCACACATGATTTCCATTTGGGAAATCTCGGAGATCAATAAGCGCCCTTCCTTGATGTAACGGAAGACGGTATCTCGACTAACACCCGTTCCGATCTCGACATCTTTAGGTGAAGTCCGGATTTTTCGTCGTTCTCGCAGAAATTCGCGTACCTTCTCAAAATCCGTATGATCCTTTCGTATGCAATCAATACACAGTTCTGAAGATTGACGCACGACTAACTTCCCGCAAGATTTACAATTGATGACATCCATTTCCTTCACCTCACATAGAGTATCGGCAGGAATGTTGCTTTCTTAAACACTTCGAAATAAAGTTACAGCAGAAATTTCTTTCGCTCCCGCTTCCTTGAGTCGAAACATCGCTTGGCGAAGCGTTGCACCTGTCGTATAGACATCATCGACAAGTACGATGTTCTTTCCTTTGACGTCACTCGTTACACAAAACGGATTGTTACGCGCAAGTCGCGCTTGTCGTCCTGCCTTACTTTGTTCTGGACCATCGAGACGACTTAAACACGGAGCGATCTTTCCACGCATCCGACGTGCGATCAGCTCCGCTTGATTGAAACGGCGGTCTGAGAGACGTTCCGCGCTTAACGGGATCGGCACAAGAACTGCTTGCTTGATTTTTACCTTCTTCAAGTCATCGGTAAACATCTCAAGCAACGCAGTATCACCGAGAAACTTGAAGCGATGCATGAACTCCTTCGCTGCATCATTGTATAGATAAAGAGGTGCTGTTTGGAGCGTCAGCCCTTGTTTTCGCCATTCTGCGCAGTCCGAACAGCACACTGGACCCGGCTTTCCACAATCGACGCATTCCCCTCTTTTTACAAACTTTATTTTACAGGTCGGACAGGTCACTTGCCTAGTCCAGAGATTTCCGAGTTCCCAACTAGGTAGATAGACCTCTTGACAGAATAGACATCGATTCATGGTTGCACAGCGTTCGCTTTCTTGATGTGATGGATCGCTTCGTACATCGCATCACTCCGGTCATTGGCGCAAAATAAAACGTCACCATCCGGGTATGCCGCCGATCGTCCGACTCGTCCGCTGATTTGAATCAGGGCTGCCGTGCTGAAACCTTGATCAGCATCCAGAATCGCGACTTGAACGTTTTCGATCGTCACACCCCGCTCAAGAATCGTTGTCGTCAGTAAGATTCCTGTCGACTGTCGAAAACGCTGGACCTTCTCGACTCGTTCCGAGTCTGCGGCATGGACGGTCTCGACGTCATAGCCCGCTGTCGCGAATCGGTTTTGCCATCGCTCGAGCTCCGCGATCCGTGAGACGAAGACGAGCCGGGGTACAGTGCTATGACGCGCCAACCAATCGAACACGATCTGTTCGCTATACGGTACGACGAGCTTTGGGACCGGTAACGGATAGCCATGATAGCGTCGCATCAGCCGAACCGTCGGAAACCGTCGATGCCAAAACGAAGGGGTGGCGCTCAATAAAATCAGTGCAGCATCTTTCGTCATTGCGCGCTTGACGTATCGATGTAACGTCCGGTCGAGCCGGTACGGAAACGCATCGACCTCATCCAAAAAGACGACGTCGAAACAATTCCGGTAATGAATCAATTGATGTGTCGTACTGACCGTGATGTCACCCAGTTCAAGACGGTCCGATGAACCACCATACAAGGAGACGATGGAAGCGTCAGCGAATGCCCGCTTCAAATGTCCCGTCAATTCCCGGACGACGTCTGCCCGTGGTGCAGCGACAAGCACACGGCGTCCGCTAGCGAGAGCGTCTGCGATCCCCGGGAAAAGCATCGGTGTTTTCCCGGCACCACATACGGCATGGACGAGAAGCCGTTTGCTAGTTAGAACTGTTTGTTGGATCGCTTGAGCAACGCGTAGTTGTGCCGGTGTCAACGTCAATGGTCCATGTTGTGCCGGTGTCACCGGATCAAGCGCCCGCTGATCCGTCACGAGTCGCCCACAGCTTCGCAGTTTGCCGTAAGCAAGACATTTCCGACAATAATAACAGGCTTTACCACATGTACAGTCCCCTCGCACTGGAAGCGCGCCACATCGTTGGCAACGCCATGTCACGGCTGGTCTGAATCGGTATGTCACTTGTGGTGCGTCGATCCATTCAACAGGTACGAGTCGTCCTCGAAGATCCATCGTCATCTCTCCTTTTCTGTTTCGTCTCTTTCTCGCGGACGTCCGTCATCTCCTTGTGAGCGTTTCACTACTCAACTTGAGCTTTTGACTCGCTGAATTCGAGGTAACGTCATACGGTACGGTTTCAACAGGTGTTTCCATATAGTCATCCATCATTTTTGAGGATTTTGACAAAACAAAAGCAGCAGGTATCCTTATGAAGAGAATCCCTACTGCTTCCGCTCTTATCTTATTCTGCTGCGTGATACCATGTGACACCGATTGCCCCTGGTCCGAGGTGTGTACCGATGACGGGTCCAAAAACACTCATCTCGATGCGTGCCTGCGGGAAAAGTGCCTTCAGTTCAGCAATCTCTGCCTCTGCTTTCGCAGAATCCTCGGCATGGATGACACCGATGATATAACCGGTACCGTCACCGCGAATATCTTCCTTCATCATTTCCTCAATCCGATTGACTGCCCGCTTAAACGTTCGAATCTTTTCAAACGGAACGATTTTTCCATCAACGAAATGAAGGACCGGCTTGATTTTCAGGAACGAGCCGACGAATGCTTGCGCGACACTTAAACGTCCTCCACGCTGGAGGTGTTCGAGATCGTCGACGACGAAATAAGCACGAATCTGTTCCTTTAACGTCTCAAGACGCTGGACGATCGTCTCTGCCGTCGCTCCTGCATCTCGCAAACGAACGGCTTCTTGGACGAGAAACGCTTGCGGCATACAGGAAATACGTGAATCGACTGGATGGACGTTGACATGATCCACCATCATGTTGATCGTATGTAACGCTTGGTACGTTCCGCTGATCCCACTTGATAGTGTAATACCAATGATATCCGTTCCTTCTGGCAACTGCTCGAACGACGACACGAGATCACCGATGTTCGGTTGTGAGGTCGTTGGGAGACTGCCCGTCTGGATGCGTTCATAAAATTCCGCTACCGAGATATCAAACCCTTCCCGGTAGGCGTCACCGTCGAAGATGACACTAAGTGGTGCGACGTGCACTTGATGTTCTTCACAATAGGTAGTTGGCAGATAGGCTGTGCTATCCGTTAAGATCACAATCTGGCTCATCCGTGAATTTCCTCGCTTTTATAGTTCCGTCGTGACGCTGCCAAATGTGACACGCCACAATCGCTTTTAAGTGTAGCATTTTTTATTGGATAAAAAAAGAAAGACGGAAGCGGGAGCTCCTGTCTTTCGAGATATTAAACGACGACCCATCCACGACGGATGGATTCGACGACAGCACCGGTCCGGTCCGGCACATTCATCTTCCGGAGGATCGATGAAACGTGGTTCTTGACCGTCTTTTCACTGATGTATAACGTATCACTGATCGCACGGTTCGAGAAACCGTCCGCTAACAATTGCAAGACTTCACATTCGCGACGCGTCAAGACGTGGAGTGGTGCTTCCGCGACTCGTTTTTCAACAGGTTGTGACGCCATCGTTTGTTTCATCTTCATCAAACGACGGTATTCCTGCAATAAGTTCGGTGTGACTTTCGGGTGGACATATCCACCTTCGCGGTACACGGAACGAATCGCATTGACGAGTTCGTCCGTTGCCATTTCCTTTAAGAGGTAACCGACTGCACCGGCACCTAGGGCGTGCATGACATACGTCTCATCATCATGAATCGATAAGATAATGACACGTACGTCCGGATAGACTTCCATCAGACGTTTTGTTGCTTCAACACCGTTGACTTGCGGCATGTTGATATCCATTAAGACGATATCCGGTTGATGGGTTTCGACGAGCGAGATGACTTCTGCTCCGCTTTCCCCTTCCGCTACGACGACGAATTCTTCTTCGAAATCAAGAATTCGTTTAACGCCTTCGCGGAATAACTGATGATCGTCGACGATGACTACTTTCACTTGCTCGTTGTTCACAGTGTTTCCCCTCTCGCTTCGGATTCCTCGATTGGAATCTTGACCTTGATGACCGTACCTTTTCCGGGCTGCGTCTCGATATCGAATTCACCATCGATCAATTCGATCCGTTCACGCATACCAACGAGTCCGAATGACTCGTCGCATGATGCGACGATGGAATCGAAATCAAATCCAACGCCATTATCCTTCACGTGGATTCGTACGGAATGTTGATATTGTTCTATGATAATACGAATGTCACTCGCTTTGGAATGCTTAACTGCATTTTGGACGGCTTCTTGGACGATTCGGAAGACAGCAACTTCATACGTCGAATCGATCCGTTCACCGCCTCCTAGATAATTGAAGTGAACCGGAATATTCGAAATTTCTTGAATATGTCGAAGATAGCGTTCGAGCGTCGGAACGAATCCGAGATCGTCAAGCGTCATCGGACGTAAATCGTATATGATACGGCGGATATCGGCAAGTCCATCCCGAATCAACGTCCGTAAACGGTGAATCTCTTCAAAAGCTGCCTCTGCCCCATTATGCTGGTGAATCTTTTCAATCAAATCAGCCCGGATCAAAACGTGGGCAAGCGTCTGCGCCGGACCATCGTGCATGTCGCGCGACAAGCGGCGGCGTTCATTTTCGGCGGACTGGAAGACTTTTAGACCCATCTCCTGTTTTTGCATCGCCTTTTCATATTTTTCATTCATCATCTGCATATCGTCCGTCAAGAAGTTGAGGACGACCGAGACACGTCCAATCAATTGATCTGCCCGTTCAATCGTCTCATCGAGCTGAATCAGTCGGCGTTCGAGCTCATCGCGGCGCTTTCGGCAATTCATCTCATCTCGTTGATTGATGAACGATTCGAGTTGTAACGCGTTCGCTGTCTCGTAGGCCGACCGGACATCCTGTTCCGAGTAGCTGTCGAAGTTCTTACTGACGACGACGAGTCGCGCCTTTGCATCCTTGATATGGCGTTCGAGTCGTTCTGCTTCTTTTATATAGTCGTGCACCCGAATTTTCAGGTCGCGCAGTTCTTGCTGGATTTCGGCATATTGTTCGCGAGAACTTTCCGTGATCCGGACGATTTCTTCCCGACTCTCTTCTACGACGCCGATGATGTTCTGTACGATATCATTCAAGGATAGCCGCTCCCTCATCTCATTCGTCATGGTATTCCCTCCATTCCTTGCCAGTCGTCTACGGTTGTCTCTCTCTTGGAACGTCGTTATGCTAGAAAGAACTAGTTAACGAGGAGGACATTTTGATTATGACATTATCTAATTATTATACAGTAAAAGAAAACGGTTTCCACGAAATCATTATTCAAAAGTCTCGATTCATCACTTATTTAGCTCGCGCAACGACGGAAGAACAAGCCCAGGCGTTCATTTCCGAGCTGAAAAAAAAACATCACGATGCGAACCATAACTGCTCCGCCTACGTCATCGGTGAGCGTAATGAGATTCAAAAAGCGAATGATGACGGTGAACCAAGCGGAACAGCTGGTGTTCCGATGCTCGAAGTCTTGAAGAAGCGTGACTTACGCGATACGGTCGTCGTCGTGACACGGTATTTCGGCGGTATCAAGCTCGGTGGTGGTGGATTGATTCGCGCATATGGTTCGAGTGTCTCTGAAGCATTGAACGCAGTCGGTGTCGTCGAACGAATCGAGCATACCGTCGTTTCCGTCAATGTCGACTACACATGGCTCGGAAAGCTTGAGAACGAATTACGAGCGAGTGTTCATCCGATTGATCAGATCCATTACCTCGATCAAGTCCAGATCGACGTCCTCGTCAAGACAGCCGATGTCCCCGATTTTCTCGACTGGATGACAAACATGACGAACGGTCAAGCCAATTTGTCAAGCGGCTCTACTCGTTACCTCGAACGTGACATTATTTCCTGACCTGCTATACTGATTGTAAAGAATTTTAAAGTTTTTTAAAAATTCAGTTAAAGTTAGGAGTTAATAAAGGTGGAAGAGCGAACCCGCAGTAATAAAAAAAAGATAAAGAAAAAACGTTCGTGGTTCAAGGTGTTCGTGATCAGTTTTCTGGTCGTGCTCGTCGGTGGAGGTGCGACCTTCGCTTACGTCGCGTATAAGACGTTCCAGACTGCAAACGATGCGAATGTCGATTTAGCGCGCGGTGACAAGTCCGAGAAACGAGAAGCAGCCATTGATTTGACGAAAGATCACTTTTCCGTTCTGCTCGTCGGGACGGATGAACGACCTGGCGACACCTCATCCCGTGCTGATACAATGATTGTCGCGACATTCAACAAGGACGATCAAACCGTTGATATGGTCAGCATTCCCCGTGATTCACTCGTCGAGATCCCTTCTGTCGGTTACGAGGATAAA
Source organism: Exiguobacterium sp. s78 (assembly GCF_018618985.1). NCBI lineage: Bacteria > Bacillati > Bacillota > Bacilli > Caryophanales > Exiguobacterium > Exiguobacterium sp. s78. The sequence continues at coordinate 334,228 of NZ_JACSNB010000001.1, read as the reverse complement.
ATCAATCACTCTTATGCCTTTGGTGGCATCGATTCAACGATTGAAACGGTCGAGACGTTGCTCGATATTCCAATCGATTATTATGCATCGATCAACTTCAATGGTGTCGTCGCGATCGTCGACGCATTAGGCGGCATCGATGTCGATGTCAAGTTACCGATCGATACACTCGACTCATCCGATAAGCGCAATGGCGTTAAATTGGAACCGGGTCAACAGACGTTGAACGGCGAGGAAGCACTCGCCTATGCCCGAATGCGTTATCAAGATCCTGAAGGAGATATTGGTCGGACAAAACGTCAACAACAGATCGTCGAAGCCATCGTTGATCAGTCGACATCGTTCGGTTCAATCACCAAGCTAAATACCCTGATGGACGCGACGGGAGACAATTTCCGGACGAACATGTCGTTGACGGAAGCGTTCCAACTGCAACCGTTCATCAAAAAAATCGGTTCCATCAACCGGATCGATCTTAAAGGAACGGACACGAAAATTAACGGGGTCTATTACTACCAGCTTGATCAAACTTCATTGGCTGACGCGAAGACGACATTGAAGGAACAACTCAATTTGCCAATTGATGAGACGACAGACAGCATCACGTCGGAGGCTGCAGATGATTCGTTCACTCCAAGCAACTGATCATGCGTCACTACTGGAAGTACAACGTCGCGCTTATCAGATAGAAGCCGCATTACTCAATGCGACTGATTTCCCGCCCTTACGCGAAACGATCGATGAGATCGACGTTGAAGCGCCGATCGGTTTCGTTTACGTCATTGATGACGACATTGTTGGTGCTGTTACGATTAATGACGGGACGATCACTCGACTCGTCGTGGATCCGCCATACTTCCGTCAAGGAATCGCACAATCTTTGCTGCATCACGTGATGGAGCGACATCACACAAGACACGTCATGACCGGTGCACGTAATCTGCCAGCGCTTTCGCTCTATACTCGTTTCGGCTTTTCAGAAGTCCGGCGCGAGTGGCGTAGCGGGATCGAACTTGTCTTTTTAACACGCACCTGACTTTTAGGAACAACAAAGAAGCAGTAGACACCGGGTCTACTGCTTCTTTGTTGTTTAGAAGAAAAGAAATCCGAGAGCGGCTCCGATTAACACGATTCGTAACGGCGACTGTTTATAAAAACGAAGTAAACAGAACAAACCGAAGGCAATCAAGAAATCAAGACCACTCTTGATGCTTGACGTAAAGATTGGATCATAAAGAGCGGCAAGCAAGATACCAACGACGGCAGCATTGACGCCGATCAACATGCGTCCGACTGCTTGATTCTTGCGAATACGATCCCAGTACGGTAAAACACCGATGACGAGTAGGAATCCTGGCAGAAAGATGGCGAGCGTCGCAAGAAGACCGCCGGATACACCAGAGACGATCGTACCGAGATACGTCGCGAACGTAAAGAGTGGTCCCGGTACCGCTTGTGCAGCAGCGTAACCAGCAAGGAACGTATCCGTGTTCATCAGCCCAGGTACGAGTGTCTGCTCAAGGAATGGCAAGACGACATGTCCGCCACCAAAGACAAGGGCACCAGCACTGTACATGATACTCGTCAGTTGGACGGTTCCCGTCGCAGATTGCGCGAGAAACGGTGTGACGGCAAGTAAGACGAAGAATAAGACGAGTGCTGAGATGCTAAGTAGGCGTGGTACGCGAATCGACAAGGATCCACCCGTCTCCGTCTCTTCTTTGAACCAGAAGAACGCAAGAAGACCTGCGAGCAACAAGACACCGACTTGCGCCAGTGGATGTGCAATCAAGAGTACGCCTGCTAGCGCTAGGAGCATCAACGTCATCCGTTTGACGCCTGTCGCAAGTTTCATTCCCATGCCAAGGACGGCGTCAGCAACGATTGCGACAGCGACGAGTTTCAAGCCATGAATGAATCCGGCTTCCGCGACATCGAATTGTGTCGCAAGAATCGCGAATAGAATCAAAGCGATACTCGATGGCAACGTAAAGGCGACGAAGGAAATGATCGCCCCTGCTACACCTCCACGGATCAGACCGATTCCCATTCCGACCTGACTCGAAGCGGGACCCGGTAGGAATTGACAGAGTGCAACTAAGTCAGCATAGGCTTTCTCATCAATCCATTTTTTCCGTTTGACATACTCCTCATAAAAATATCCCAGATGGGCGACCGGACCGCCGAATGATGTCAATCCGAGCTTAAACGATACAAGAAAGATTTCAATTAAACGATGCATGTTTCACCTCCATCCTTCATTTTACACAAAAGATGTTAAGTTCCTGTGAACTTCAACGGTTTTTCTTTCCATAAGTCCCTTTTCGCCACAATTTCTCCATGGGACCTTGTGGATGAGACTGGAGATATCTGTTTGAAGCAATACCTTGTGCGATCAAAAGTAGGAAAACGAGTAACAGTCCTTGCCATAACGGTGTCGTTCCATGTTGTCCACTGAAGAAAACGAACACGGTAAAGACGACTGTATGCATCAAATAATTCGTCAATGCCATCCGTCCCAGTCCAGCAAACCATTGCATGCGCCCAGCACGAACGAGTAGCGCGACGGCACAAGCATAGGTGATTGCAAGCGTGCGTCCTGAGAGCCAAACGTAAAATAGATTGATTGATCCGTCTGGTACATCAGCATGCGCCTGCATGATTCCAGCGAATGACGGAAGTGTCAGTAGTAAACTAATTCCAAGCGTCCACCACAGGAAACGATTCGTCGGGGGCGCTGCGCTGAAGCGTTCCATCAAATAGGCTCCGATCAAGAACAGGGATAGAATTTCTGGCCAAATGACACCGGAATTCATGAGGGCTTCCGGTAATTGAACTGTCGCGTGATGCGATAAAAATCCGAGAAGATCGCGCGATGCGACGAACGACTGAAGTGTCTTATCCAGCTCGACGACGGGAGCGTCGCCAAATTGACGAGCCCCAAAGAAAATAAGTAGATAGAGCAGAATGGCATAGATTTGAAATGCTATCGCAAACAAGAGTTTCGTGACCGGCTTTGTTTTGGCGAACAATAACAAAATGAAGCCCGTCAACGCATACGTATGTAAGATATCTCCCTGCCAGACGAGCAGGTGCAAAAGACCAATGATGAGCAGAATTCCGAGCCGCCTTGCGAAGATCGTCATCGGTAGACCACGTTGTCGCAACCGATTGATGAACAGATAAAAACCGGCTCCAAAAAGAACACTAAACAGGGTATAGAATTTCGTCTGGATGAAGAGATCGAAAATGAGACGAATCGATTGATCCATCTCCCCCATCATCGCATTCGGTCGATCACCGAGAAAACTCGGCATGTTGACGAATAAAATCCCGCATAATGCAAAACCACGCAACACATCCAAATAGACGATGCGTTGATTCAATGATTGATTCATTCCAACACTCCCTTTCTGAAAAAAGACCGCTCACACGGATGAGCGGTCTTTTTTGATATACGTTATTTCGATGTAAAACGTTCCAACAAATTCAACAATGGTCGATAACGTTCGCCAAGCAAACCGAGCGACTCGACGAGAATGTCAAGAACGAGCAATAACATGACGAGTGAGACGAGGGCACCGATCGAATTCGTCTGCGAGAATAAAATCGCCGTCATCCCGAAGATGGCGCAGAGTCCATAGATAACGAGCACGGCTTGGCGCATCGTAAAGCCGAGATCAAGCAATCGGTGATGCAGATGGGCCTTATCCGGCGCAAATGGTGGTTTTCCTTGCAATACCCGTCGAACGATCGCAAACAACGTGTCGGAAATCGGGATCCCAAGCAAAATGACCGGAACGGCAAGCGAGAACAACGTCACGTTCTTGAATCCAAGGAGTGATAACACACCGAGCATATAGCCGAGGAACAAGGCACCGGTATCACCCATGAAAATCTTCGCTGGGTAGAAGTTATGAAACAGAAAACCGAACGTACTCATCAATAAGAGAATCGCGACGATCGTCACGTAGACGTTTCCTTGAATGACGGCAAGACTGATCAATGTCAACAAGACGATACTCGAGACACCCGCTGCTAATCCGTCTAATCCATCAATCAAGTTGACGGCATTCGTGATCCCGATGACCCAAAGGAATGTCAGCGGAACACTCCACCATCCGAGATATAACTGCTGGTCAAACGGTAGATTGATGAACTCGATCCGGATCCCACCGTTTAGGACGATGACGGCAGCAACGATTTGCCCCATCAGCTTCAAACGGGCATTGAGTTGGAATCGATCATCCAGTGCACCGGTCAAAATAATAACGAACCCACCGACTAAAATGTGCGTCGCATACGGACTCGAAGGTTGTAAGATGAAATAACCGATCATGAAGGCGATATAGATCGCTAATCCGCCAAGTCGCGGCATGATTCGGACGTGTACTTTTCGCGCGTCCGGACTGTCAACGGCACCGACTGCAATCGCAAAGCGTTTCACGACGGGTGTGATCAGTAAGGCGGCGATAAAACAGACGATGGACGCAGTCCATAACATAGTAACATCACGCTCCTGCGCGAATTATATCATAAAAAAAAAGAGCCGACGAGCGGCTCTTACATGAAGATCGGTACTTCAGCAGCTGGATCATATGTATAGATACCGCGCCCGACTTTTTTGATGGCAGGGTTTGCCTGTTCGACTTTCGCCATCAATTGGTAGATGTTACTAATTTGGTGACGGTAACGCAATTCAAGCTCCATTTGGATGTCACGTGCTGTCATCGATTCACGCTCGCGCATCAAATCGCTGATTTGGTGCACGTAGACTTCTAGCGGGTACCGTTGGTTGACACGACGTTGTTTTAACGGACGCTCATGCGTGACGGCGACTTCTTGCGAATGTTCTCCCGTTCCACGGCTTAATTCCGAGATCAGATACTCGGCACGCCGCTGTAAGCGACGGTATTCCTCTTCGATTTCCATTAGTTCGCGGTAGATATGTTCACTGTTACCCATTCCTTGCCCCTCTTTCCTTTTTTATACATTAATGTTTCAATCATGTTTCAATTGTATGTATTTCGAAATATTTTAAACTATAATTTGTCTTGATAATATATAATTTCTTTAATTATTTAATTATCCTGTAATATTTTCATATCCTTACCGATAAATTGGCTACACCTCATATTAACAGAAAGGAGTGAAAACGGAACATATAATTTCGATATTTAACTATTTTAATAATACTTAAGTTCTACTAATTCAATATATATCTTTCTTATTTTACCGAAAAGGAGACTGGAAATTTAATGGGCAAATTACCTAAAACACTTCGGACCGCTCTAGTACTTTCGTTGGTATCCGGTTGCTTCGCCTCTACTTCTACTGTATCGGCTGCTTCTGGTACAACCTTTACGAAAACTTCGTATCAGACGACAGATGCCTTGAATCTACGCAGTTCGAACTCGACGTCTTCTAAAAAGTTACTGACGATCCCGAAGACGACGAAAGTCACGTCGAGCTATCGAAAAGGCTCTTGGTATAAGTTGTCATATAAAGGAAAGACGGGATATGTGACCGGATCTTATCTGAAAAAAATCGAGAGTGGCACTTCTTTTTCGAAGACGTCTTATAAGACGACGGATGCGCTATCCTTACGTAGTGCCGCAACGACATCTTCTACTCGATTACTGACGATTCCTAAGGGAGCCGGTGTACAATCAAGTTTCAAAAGCGGGAATTGGTACAAAGTGACCTATGCAAATAAGACCGGTTATGTTTCTGGTTCATATTTAAAGAAAGTGACTACACCAGCCAAAACGACGGTCTATACGACGACGGATCGCTTGAATTTCCGTTCGTCTCCTTCGACATCCGGAAAAGTCCTGACGACGATTCCAAGTGGAACTGCCGTCAATTCCCTCGCCGTTAAATCGAATTGGCACACGGTCCAGTACCAAGGGAAAACGGGGTATGTCATGGGAACGTACCTGAAAAAAGGGACTTCCGTTCCTGCCTCGACGACTGGAAACGTCGATTATAGTGGTTCAAAGATGTATGTGTTGATCCCGTCAGGCAATAGTGTCGCGCTTCGTGCGAGTGCGTCGACGCTCAGTGGTCAAATCGCTCGTCTTGGACGTGGTACTCCTGTCGTCGTCACGAATGCGCGTTATCAAACGAAAGGGTTCGTTGCTGTCCGGACGGCAAGTGGTCAAAGCGGTTATGTCGATGCGACGTATCTGACGTTGTTCCAACCAGCACCATCGAATCGTCCACTTCTCGTCCTTGATCCGGGTCACGGCGGACACGACGCAGGTGCAGTTCGTTACGGCGTTGCTGAACGCGACATCGTCCTTGCTGTCACGAAACAAGTCGCCGAGCGTCTTGCCGGAAAAGTCGATGTAACGATGTCACGCTATACGAACGACTACTACCCGTCACTTGGAGAGCGGAGTGCCCTTGCGAACAGTCATGCGACGACTGCTTTCGTCAGTGTCCATATCAATGCTTCAACGAGTACGCAAGCATACGGAGCAGAGACCTTCTACTATAAAGGCGCCTCTTCGATCAACCTCGCTCGTAACGTCCAACAACGCCTCGTCTCATACGCTGGCATGCGCGATCGAAGCGTTCACTATGCGAACTATGCCGTCATTCGTGGTACGAAAGCACCGTCGATTCTAGCGGAACTCGGTTTCCTCTCGAACAATGCGGATCGGGCGAAACTGACGAACGCGACGTATCAGTCACGTTACGCGCAAGCAATCGCAGACGGCATTCTCGCCTCACTTTAAATCAACGCCATATCAAAAAAGGATCGCTCAGGGAAGCGATCCTTTTTGCATACACATAACTTTCAAGGAATGTCCTTCACCATCAGGGAATGGTTCAGACAAGGGAGCGACTAGCGAGGATTTGCTCAAGGGATAGCAAATCTGTCGAATCGACACGATAGTCTGCCTCATGGAGTGCCGACTCCGGTCCAACTCCGACAGCATACATGCCGGCAGCGTGGATGGCAGTGATGCCAGCTGTCGCATCTTCTACACCGATGCAACGGCTCGGTTCGACGTCGAGTGCTTCTGCAGCACGGAGAAACACTTCAGGGTGTGGTTTCGATTGTGCAACGGTCGCAGCGTCTACGATGTCATCGAAATAGTGTCGGACCTTTAGTGCCTCGACGACCATCAGCGCATTTTTAGAGGCGGACGCCATTCCGATCTTCAGCCCAGCGTTTCGGATTTCATCGAGGAATGCAGTGATTCCAGGAAGAAGATCCTGTTCAGAAATATGTTGGATCAATGTGACGTAGTGTTCGTTTTTCTTCGCAGCAAGTGCTAGCTTCTCTTCCTCCGAAAAAGCGTTCTGTTTTCCACCGAGCGCAAGGATACGCTCGAGTGAATCCATCCGGCTGACACCTTTTAATGTCTCATTGAATTCCCGGTCGAACGGGATATCCAAATCCTCTCCAAGTTGTTTCCACGCTAAGTAATGATACTCTGCTGTATCGGTAATTACGCCGTCTAAATCAAAAATGACCGCTTCGATCGTTGGTGCCATCCGACATCCATCCTTTCTTCCATCGTCCATGAAAGGCAAGAAATCGAATGACTTTGCGCAAACGATTGCACTTGCCTTATGAATAATTTTACTGGTTCTTCCGAATCTTTGCAAGCGTTATCAAATATTTCTGATTTTCTATTTTTAAGCGCGAAACATGTTTATTTTGATAACGCTTTCAATTTTAAGGGAATGTTTTACTTATTTCGTTCTTTACTATTCGTTTTACATTTTTTAACTGCTATAATGAATCTCATAGCATATGAGGGAGTGACGAAGATGTTTCAACGTGTTAAACAGTTGTTGAATGATCAAAGTCGAAGAATTCATCGTTATGAGAAAATCGTAACGACAATCAATAGCCTAGAACGAGAAATGGAACAAACATCCGATCAAGCGTTACGTGAAATGACCGCCTCATTACGTGAGCGGCTACAAGCCGGGGAACGAATCGATGCGATCACACCAATGGCATTCGCCCTTGTCCGAGAAGCGAGTAAACGAACGCTTGGCTTACGGCATTACGACGTGCAGCTCATGGGCGGTCTGGCATTACTTGAAGGACAAATCGCCGAGATGGCGACCGGTGAAGGAAAGACGCTCGTTGCTTCACTCGCGAGCTTCACTCAGGCGCTTCATGGAAAAGGTGTTCACGTCATTACCGTCAACGAATATCTGGCACAGCGCGATGCTGAGCAAATCGGTCAGATTCACCGCTTTTTAGGGTTGCAGGTCGGAATCAATTCCGCTGAAGCTACGTTTGAGGAAAAACGTATTGCCTACGCAGCGGATATTACATACGGTGTCGGGACTGAATTCGGATTCGATTACCTGCGTGATCATCTGATCATGGAGCCGACGGAACGTCTGCAACGTCCTCTTCATTTCGCCTTGATCGACGAAGTCGATAGCATTTTAATCGATGAAGCGAAAACGCCACTCATCATGGCGGAACGAGACAGTGTCCACGAAGGGTTACAACAACTCGTCCGTCATGTCGTCCAGACGTTTGAAGACGAGCGGGATTATACGTTCGACGAAGAGATCAAAGCTGTCGCCTTGACTGACCAGGGGATCGAGACGATCGAGGAGGCGTTTGCGATTGATCATCTGTTTGCCGCTGAGCACTCCGTCCTTTTTCATTACGTCATTCAAGCCTTACGTGCCCATGTCGTCCTCAAGCGAGATGTCGACTACATCGTCAAGGATCAAAAAATCGCGCTCGTCGATCTCTTCACTGGTCGTCTGATGGAAGGACGCAGTCTATCCGACGGGTTACATCAGGCACTTGAGGCAAAAGAAGGTGTCCCGGTCACGGAAGAGAACCGGACGACAGCACAAATCACGATTCAGCATTATTTCCGTCTCTATCATCAGGTAGCAGGAATGACGGGTACAGCGGCGACGTCACGGGAGGAGTTTCAAAAGACGTACGGCATGGATGTCGTGACGATTCCATCGAATCGACCGAAAATCCGGATTGATGCGGAGGACGTCATCTTTGCGACGCGTGACGAAAAATTAGAAGCGATCGCGATCGCGACGAAATCGGCACACGTTACGGGACGACCGGTTCTGATCGGTACTTCATCGATTGAACAGTCCTTACGCGTCGCGAAGACACTCGATGCACACGGACTCACCTACGAGATCCTGAACGCAAAAACCGTCGACCAAGAAGTTCGGATCATCGCGGCTGCCGGACAAGCCGGTCGAATCACGATCGCAACGAACATGGCAGGTCGCGGAACGGATATTTTGCTTGATGAAACGGCACAACAACAAGGCGGCTTGTTCGTCATCGGAACCGAACGTCATGAATCGATCCGGATCGATAACCAACTCCGTGGTCGGGCAGGTCGCCAAGGCGATCCCGGATTGACGCAATTTTATCTCTCGCTCGAAGATGAACTACCACGTCGTTTCGCACGAGACCGTCTCGCACGCGTACAACAAAAAGTACGGGATGCTTCCGGTCCAATTGCTTCACGTGACGTCCGGGATCTGTTGCAGTTCGCTCAGTCGACGTGTGAATCCGTCAATCGGAGTGTTCGGGATGAACTCGTTCAGCTCGAAGAAGTCATCAGTGAACAACGACAAGCGATCTATCATCTCCGCAACAGAATCGTTGATGCGACGTCACTTGAAGACATCGTCCAACCGTTTGCCGGACGTGTTTTGCCGTCGATCATCGACCAAACACTTTCTGACGATCTCGTCCCGGAAGAATGGCCGCTGGCTCTCGTCACGACGGAACTTGAGCAACTGTTACATCAACCGGTCACGTTAGAACGACTGGAAACGATCGACGAGATGAAACGCCAACTTGAACCACTGATTGCTGACACTGAAGCCTTGCTCGTTGCCCATGTTGCGGCTGAAAAAGAGACCGTCAAACGCTTCATCCTCCTTGCACTCGATGAGCAATGGACGCGCCACTTAACAGCTATGAACAGCTTAAAAGAAGGAATCCACCTCCGGAGTTACGGACAAGAACAACCGGTCCGCATCTTCGAACGGGAAGGCATGGATTACTTCGAATATGCCATTGCGAGTTTCGAAAAGCAGGTCCTTTCTGGTATCTGCCGCGCCGAACAGACATACGATAGCGAAGGAGAACTGCACCATGCACACGTCGAATGAAGTGTTCCGTCCCCCACTCTATTTCACGGAGGACATGCCGATCGTCAAGGAAGATGAATACGTCTTTCGTCACGTCTCGAAACAACTACCTGATTTACAGGTCAATCAGATGGCGATTCATCTGTTTCAAGTCTTATCGCGTCGTCCGCTTCATGTCATCGCCTTGTTCCAAAATACGTTGTCTCGGTCGTTCCATCTGAATGATCTCGTCGTTCTTGCGCTCTCCGGTGACGAACTCGTCGCTCGCAAAGTCCTCAGTATCGAAGAAGTTCCTGTCATTCTTCCGATGGCGACGTTGCCGCTCTGGTTGACGTTCGAAGAAGACGAATGTTTCGTCGACCTCGAGCAGTTGACGGAGCCATTGCAGCTCGTCTTCTCAAGTGAGACGCTGACCGAGCTGTTCATCGAAGACGACTTCACGGAATCGGAACGACGCATCATCCGTCAAGTCGCTTATTCGCACCCGACACCTCCAGCAGATGGCTGGTCTCTCTTACCGGTCTCGATCATGCGCGAGCCGGATACTGTGACCGCGACCGTCCTCGTCCGTAATGCCAGCGATCAGACACTGACGCTTGAGGCGCTGGCGTTCGAATTGATGGATGACGAGACGCCACTCGCAGACGTCACCCATCCTGGATTGTCCTTACCCGCTCATAGCCAACATGCGATCCGTCTCCGTTTCGCCTGCACCGCAACAGACGTCCCTGCATTCGGTCTCCGTTATCTTCCTCCCTCTTCCTAAAAAAACGTCTCGGCACACAAGATGCCGAGACGTTTTGCTTATCCTTTTAAGAGTCCGATGACGCGGACGTTGATTGCTTTTGGTTGGAACGCGAGCATGTTTTCCATGTCTTGTGCGATCCGTTCTTGGACTTTTCCAGCTGTCTTGATGATCGACATGCCGTATTTGATATGCACGGACAGACTGACCGTGATGTCGCCACCGACATCTTCGACTTTTACGAGTTTGACCATCTGTTTTTCCTGCAGTTTCGAATCATCTGCTGTAAAGGCGATGCCTTCCGTTTCTTGAACGGCTACCCCTGCGATGACCTCGATGACTTGTTGCGAGACGTTCACGACACCGTCCGCATTATTTAAATTATATGACATACCTTCCACGCCCTTCGTCTAGTAATCCATCTATCTTAAAGTGTAATGCATTCCGCCTTATTTTGAAAGGTCTTCCCGTTTCTCGACGATCGGGCGAATGTCAATCTCAATCAAAGGACGGAGGACACGGACGACGAGCGGGTGTATGATGATACCAACGATCAACAAGGCGACGCCAATCATGATCAGTAAAGCGAGCCACGGTTGCGGTACGAATGCATCCGTCACATATTGACGCCACGCCATGACGAAGAAGACGTGGAGTAGATAGACGTAGAGGCTGAGTTCCCCAGCTCGTGTGATGAGCGGAAGACGACGCATCGGGATCAACATCATGAAACCGAGCGAGGCCGCGATCGACAAGACATAGATAACGCTATGCTTGAGTACACCAATCCACGTGTCACTGTCATACTGTTCAGCGTACGGGAAACGATGCTTGAAGGCATTCGCGAAATCGACGATCTCTTGCGGTGTGTCACGCCACGCCTCGAACAATAAGAAGCCCATGACGGCTGCGAACGTCACACCACCAATCAAGCGGACGTTCATCCGGCGCTTGAAGTTCTTCGGCATCTCGAAGATGCGGATGAATTCGTGTTCCGATAGGTAGTTCCCGAGCAAGAAATACGGATAGAACATGATCAGCTTCCGAAGTGCCAAGAATCCCGTGTTCTCGAGTTCAAATCCATACAGCAAGGCGAAGGCAAGACCGAACCAGACATATCCACGCAAGTGAACGACATATGGCGTCACGATGTACCAGACGACCATGACGAACAGGTACCAAAGTGCCCAGTAGGGACGTAGGAGATGCGTACCGATGTTTTCACCGGAAAAGAGCGGCAATCCTTCTCCAAGCGTCGCCCAAGATCCAATTAAGATTTGCCAGACACAGTAGACGGCAAATAGTTGGATGACACGTAAATACTTGTTTTCGCGGAAGAAATAACCGCTTAAAATAATGAATAATGGCATATGAAACGAGTAAATCAACAGATAAACCGTCTCAAGCAACTTTCCGTCATAATCAAACCGTAAATCCGTCAGCATGTGACCAATGACGACGAAAATGACAAGAAAACCTTTGATATTATCAAACCACGGATTCCGATTCATGTTACACTACCCCTTATACTCCCTCGAAAGGAACGAATGTTTATGAAAAAGACACTCCTGATTCTATCTGTCGTCTTGAACGTCGTTCTCCTTGCATTGTTACTGGGACGTAAACCGCTCGAACTATTCGAAAGCGTCTTACCTGCAACGAGTACGACTCCAGTCACGACCTTCCAATACGATAAGAACCCGAACTATGTCCGTCTGAATAGTCTATTCCATACTTATCAATACCCAAAATCAGCGAACGCTGTCATGTTAGGCGACTCGATGACGAATTTTGCTGATTGGCGTATCTTGATGGAAGACCCGACGATCGTGAATTTCGGGATTCCTGGTGATACGACAGAAGGCTTTTTGACCCGACTCGACTTGATCATCGAGATGAAACCAAAACGCGTCTTCCTGATGGGTGGTATCAATGATATTCGTCACTATACACCGATTCCGCAAATCACTGAGAACATGACGACGATTGTGACGACACTTCGAAAAAATAACATCGACGTCGTCATTCAGTCAACCGTTCCTGTCGCACCGAAGTATTCGGATTCCGTCCGAATCAATCGGGACGTCGAAGCGTTGAACCGAAATTTACAAAACCTTGCTCAATCGGTGGATGTTCCATTTGTTGATCTACGACCTGTCTTGACGAATAAACAGGGATACCTGCAAAATCGGATGACGTACGATGGACTCCATCTCGTCGGTGGCGGTTACCTGCGCTGGAGTGATGCGCTGAAACCCTATGCGCTGAAAACCGATTTGACAGCAAATAACTAAATGAAAAAGCGGCTCATCCCGATTTCCGGGATGAGCCGCTTTCGATTATTAGTCTTCTTGGTTTTTGACACCCATGTACGCTGCGACGCTCGATGCTGAGAAAACTGCAACGGCAACGATACCGACAGCAATCCAAATCACTTGATCCATCATTTCTTTATATCCCCCTTTATGTAACCGCTCACTTCTACATTTAGCGTACACGAATTTCGTCAAGAAAGAAACACATTTTCCATGTCTAATGACTAGACGATTCGGGAAAAAGTAACTATAGTAGAAGGACAACTACAAATTGTCAGAAAATTCGATTATTTAACAAGGAGGTGTTTCTGATGGCCACTTCATTGCTTACGCCGAAAGTGACGTTACGACATCGAAGTACTCTCAACTTTGGATATTGGCTTGTCATCGGATGCATAGGATGGGGGATGCTTGCCCTCGTCACGAATGTTGGTACTATTATTAGTCGTCTTCCTTTATATGAAAGCATTCCCCTCGCCATCCTTGTACTTGGTCTCACAGGTGTTGTACTAAAAATGGCGCGTGACGAGTGGTGGATTCGTTATCTTGAACGTCAGACCCAGTATTACATCGGACACGAAACCGTGACCGGTTGGTGTACCACGATTGATAGCATGTGGCTGATCCGTAAGACGATGCGCCGTGAACTTCGCCTGCTCTACCGGCAGCTTGCGCAGACGAAAGCATCGGAAGAAGTGAAACAGACGCTCGCCCTCCAGCTCGTCGAGCGTGGTGTGCTCATCGTCTATTCTCGACCAAAAAGTGATCATCCTGCTTGAAACGAAAAGAGGACTGCCCCATCATCTTCTATGAAAGAAGGAGATGGGACAGCCCTTTTTTTACTGTTTCAGCCAATCCGTTGCCGCTTCAATCGTTGGCATGACCAGTTGGTGACCATAATTCGACCACGTGACGTCGACTGATGCACCGGCTTGCTTCAAGAGTGCTGATAATTCTTCCGTTTCCTGAGCCGGACAGATTGGGTCATTGCTTCCGGCGCCGATGAAGACGCGCACGTCTGATAAGTCAGGTAACGTCACACCACGACGTGGTACCATCGGATGCAACAGAATCGCTTGTTTGAACAAGGCTTCTTCGAACAACATATTCGCCGCGATGTTCGCACCGTTCGAATATCCGACTGGAATCAGACGATCGAGATCAAAACCACGCTCCGCTGCCTGGTCACGTAAAAACTGAATTAAACGTGCTGTCCGTAAAGCGAGGTCTTCTTCATCGAAGACGCCTTCTGCGAGTCGTTTGAAGAATCGTGGCATCCCGTTTTCCGAGACTTCCCCGCGGACGGACAAGTAGCCTGCTTCCGAATCGAGCAACGAGACGAGTCCGACGAGATCTTGTTCCGTTCCGCCTGTGCCATGTAAAAATAAAAAGATGGGTGCGTCTGCTGTTTTTGGTGCTTGGTATAAATGAATCATACGAGTCTCCCCTTCGGTACAGTAATAGGTGTTACATGATTTGTGATCGCTGTACGATGTGCTTCGAATTGTTCTGGCAACTTCAAGTCTTCTCCGAGCATCTCGAACTCTTCATCGATTGCGAATCCTGGATTGTCGGTCGCAATTTCATGGAGGATTCGACCGCGGTCATGGAAATAGATCGATGTGAAGTAATTGCGGTCCTTCACTTCAGTGGTCAGCAAACCGAACGCGTTGATGGCGTTCATCCAGTCGAGTTGTTCCTTTTGATCCGTTGCCCGCCACGCGATATGGTGAACCGTTCCAGTTCCCGGACGACCGACTGGCATTTGACCATGAACGACGTCAACGACATTCCCGAACTCGCCTTCTGCGATATATCGGTCAACGGTTTCCGTCCGTTTGCTGAGTGTCAGTCCGAATGTGTCTGTCAGTAATTTTGCTGTGTCTGATGGATCCCGTGACAGTAACGTCGCTCCCGCGAATCCTTTGATCGCGACCTCACGTGTGATGCCGTCGATTTCATAGCGACTGTTCGGTCCCTTGCGTTCGACGAGTTCAATCTGGAGACCATGTGGATCTTCGAAGGCGATCTGTTGCTCTCCGAAACGAACCGTCTCTTCAAACGAGACGTTTTTTTCTGTCAGTCGCGCTTTCCAAAAATCTGCTGCACCGACCGGAATCGCGTAAGCTGTCGTTCCGACTTGTCCGGCACCGACCTGTCCTTTTGCCATGCCTTTAAACGGAAAGAACGTGATGATTGTTCCCGGTGCTCCGGATTCGTTCCCAAAGTAGAAGTGGTACGTTCCTGGATCATCGAAGTTGACCGTTTTTTTGACGAATCGTAGTCCGAGAATGGTTCCGTAAAAATCGAGATTTTCTTGTGGATCGCCGACCATCGCTGAGATATGATGAATGCCTTGCGTTTTCATATGATGCGTTCCTCCTTCAGTCGTATCTATTAACACAATAATAGTAACTAATGTACAAAAAGTAAACTAATAAGCCTTTTCATTACTGTTTTCTGGAACCTTTACCCATTTTTGACCGTAGGACACTAAGTAACAATGATACACTTGTCGTGCAACAGACGTCTTTAAAGGAGGTTCTTATGTTAGAAATCAAACACATCACGAAGCGTTTCGGCGATTTTACGGCCGTAGACGCTTTGACGATCGAGGTGCCGCGCGGGCAAATCTTTGGTTTGCTTGGTGCGAACGGTGCTGGAAAGACGACGACGTTCCGGATGTTGCTCGGTCTACTGCAACCGACTGAAGGATCGATCACCTGGAATGGAGAGCGTATTCCGACTTCAAAAATTGGATACCTTCCGGAAGAGCGAGGTCTGTATCCAAAAGTCCGCGTCGACGAACAACTCTTGTTCCTCGCAGAACTCCGTGATATGAAACGGAAGGATGCGAAACGAGCCTTGACGGAATGGCTCGACTATTTCCAAATTCCCCAGTATGAAAAAATGCGTGTTGAACAACTCTCAAAAGGAAATCAACAAAAAATCCAGTTGATCTCCGCCGTCCTACATAAACCAGAACTGCTGATTTTAGATGAGCCGTTCAGCGGACTCGATCCTGTCAACGCGGAACAGTTGAAGCGTGCTGTCAAAAAATTAACCGTCGACGGAACGACAATCGTCTTCTCGAGTCACCGAATGGATCACGTCGAAGAACTCTGCGAACACGTCGCGATCCTCGATCACGGGAAACCCGTCGTTGCTGGCTATCTCCCTGACATCAAGGCGGGATACGGAAAAACACGTGTCCTTTTGACGACAGATGCCCCGCCACTCCTATGGGATAGCTTACCGGGTGTCCTGCAAGTCGAGTCAGACAACAATGGGCATATCGTCCAAGTCTCTTCAAAAGAAACGGCTGATCAACTTCTCCAACATATCGTCAGTCAAGGACATCATGTCGATCGTTTCGTCTGGGATCAGTTATCCCTGCAGGATATCTTCATCGAGGAGGTCGGAAAACGTTATGAACCGTAAATTCCTGACTTTATATCGCTTCAATCTACTTCAAAAATTACGTGCTAAAAGCTTTTTGATCTCGACGGTCCTGATGGTCCTGTTCCTCGTCGGCTTCGGCAATATCGAACGGATTCTCGACTGGTTTTCTGGTGACGATCCAAAAGTTGCTCTCGTCAGTGAACTATCGACCGATCTTCGTCCTGCCTTGAAGAAAGCTGGTGTCACTTCAGACATTACGACAAAGGAATATACGGTCGCACAAGCACGAAAGGCAGTCGACCGCGGAACATTCGATGCTGTGGCAATCGTTCAGGATTCGTATGACGTGACACTCGTCAGTGCTAGTCCTGAGTCTGAATTACAGACACAGGTCGCAACGGTCGTCAAACAAGTCCGTGACCAGGCCGTCATCACGGATGCTGAAATCGATCCGAACGTCCTTGCCTCGCTCGCTGAACCTGTTCCTGTCAAACAGGAGTTGACGTCGACGGGTGGGAAAAGTGAGGATGAACTCTTTGCTGCCTCGGCGCTCGTCTATGTCTTGTTGTTCTTGATGTACTTCACGATTGCAATTTACGGTGGGATGATCGTCACGGAAATCGCGAACGAAAAGTCATCACGCGTCATGGAGTTGCTGATTTCAGCAGCGAGTCCGATTCAACATATGCTGGCGAAGATCCTCTCGATCGCGACGGTCAGTCTCGTACAATTATCGATCCTCGTTGGTGTCGGCTACTACAGTGCTCAAAACAGCAGTTTATTCGATCAGTTATCACTTGATTCCTTGAGTGCCCGGACGATCATTTATCTGTTCGTCTTCTTCCTGCTCGGATACTTCCTGTACGCAACGTTACTCGCGGCACTCGGTTCACTCGTCAGCCGGGTCGAGGATGCGCAGCAAGTGACGTTACCGGTCATCTTGTTGATCGTCGCTGCTTTCATGATTTCGATGTTTAGTCTGAATGCACCGACGAACCAAGCCGTCGTCGTCCTGTCATTTGTTCCGTTCTTTACACCGATGGTCATGTTCCTGCGCGTCATGTTGACCGATGTACCGCTATGGCAAGTGTCGATTTCGCTCATCTTAATGCTGATCAGTATCTCGCTTGCCTTATTCGTCGGAACCAAATTCTACCGGGGTGGTGTTCTGTTCTATGGATCGAATCCACTCAAACAGTTGCGCCGGATCTTAAGTGGTCGCCGGTAACAGTTTACAAGACGAATCGTTTCCGCTATCGTTAGGTGAGAAAAAGCCTTTAGGAGGAACTACGTTATGCGGTCTCGTTTTTGGGCAGCGATCCTTTTCACAGCTGCTGCCATGGTCTCGTCACTTGTCATGTTCACGAAATTCCCGCAAGCGAGTGCGACATGGGAACTCGTCCTTGCCTATGGAGGCATGGCGTTCATCTCTAGCCTCTTTTGCTGGTCCTTCGTTGCGGTGCGACGCCACTCTTCTCGTTTATACGGAAGCTGGGTCGGTGTCTTCATCGCCGGACTGACTGTCTTACTCGTCTGTATCGCGCGATTCGTCTTGCGTGGTGATGTGATGATGATTTTCAAATGGCAAGCGATGCTCGGTAGCTTAACTCTCAATTTCGGCTATGTCGGTTGGGTACTCGTCATTGCAAATGCGATCATTGGTTTCATCATCGGTCGAATCCGTCAAAAGACGCGTCGTCCACGCCCGATGCCACAACGTTAATAAAAAGTCGCTGTCTTCTGAACGTCAATCAGAAGACAGCGACTTTTTTTATTTGCGATGGTAGCGAGAACGACTTTTCCGGTCGCTGTAATCCGCATAATAGGTCGAACTGGATAAAGAAATACCGTCCGTCATGCGGTCGAGGTATTCATCGAGTTGCATCATCGATGGAAGTTTATCCTCGAACAACTCATACGTCTCTTCCGCTTGATCGCGTTGCAATTCCCCTGCTTCCATCACGGCTTCGACGAGCTCATGGAAGATCCGTTGCTCGGTCGCACTCATCGTCTGCTCAATCCGTTTGACGTCCTCGTCATACATTAAATCAAACAGACGCATCCGTTCTTCGAGCTGTTCTTCGACCCACGTCCCGTCTTGTCCGAGTGTCTGTTCATAAGCAAGCTTCATCTCTTCGAGCGGTGTGTTTTGCTGCATGATGAACTTCAATGACTCCCCCGTCCAGATATGCCGTGCCAAATAACTAGCGTCGATGTTCAAGACGTCCGCCAATGCTTCGATGTAGGGTTTGGTTGGATAGACTTCGCTGAGCTCCGTCCGGCGGATGAAGTATGGTGCGACGCCGAGTCGTTCAGCCAACTGTTCGATCGTAATCCCTGCACGCTCCCGTAAAATACGAATCCGGTCACCGTAACCCCGATATGGTGAATGGTCTAGCATACGATTCCCTCCCTTATTCCTATGGTATCATCATACCCTTGAATCCGGTGTCGGATACATCGAACTTTCGGATGAATTCCGGAACAGATGCCGTGGGTAACGCAACCAAATCGGTAGGACACTCAAGAAGTACCCGACCGTGACGATACTGATCCAAAAGACAGCTAAGTTAAGAAAAGATCCCGGCTGTAGTCCGGCTTGTGTGACGACGACTTGGAACAATAAAAAGGCATGAAAGACAGAAATCAGATACGGAATGAGCAGAACAGCGCCATACTTCATTAATAAGTAGCAGCGGATGTTTCCGGAACCGAACCCTAGCGCAAACAACGTCTTCATCCGCTTTTGTTCCTGTTCCGCCGTCATCTGCATCCACACATGCAAAAAACTGGCATTGATGACGAATAACCAGATCGTCAGGAGAACGACGACGAACGTGACGAGTCGCACGATTCGGATCCCGTCAATCTCATCTTCCGTCTCATTGATCAGTTGATAGGGCACCGGTTGCTTCTCATCTAGCTTTGCTGCCGACTGGATGTTGCGGACGATTTTCATCCACTGTTTCCAGTCCTTCGTTCCGTAATCATGGTAGGCTGGCGTATCGAAGACGACGATTTGCCGGACGGGTTGCTTGAGTGTCTGAAAGACGGCATCACTGACGACGAAGATCGTCTCGATTTGATAATTGTAACCAAATATTAAATCGTGAGAAGCAGCGGGAAGTAATTCAAAGTCTTCTTTCTCCATCGCCTGTTTCTCTTTTTTCATCGTCGGTGTATTCTCTTCGAGTTGTACCGGACGTGCTGGTACAAAGAAACTTTGACGTCCCGTCGCTGTCCGCTCCTTAAGATCCAGTTGCCGCATCATCTTGTTGTACGACGAGATCGGTAAGAGGACGCGTGTTCCTTCTGCCTTCACTTGGATATCCTGCTGATAGCGATCCGGGAATGCCTCCGTCATCGTCTGCTTGATATCCTTCAATCGTTTCGTCGGTTGAGCGGATTCCTCGTAATAGACGAGCCCGAATTGGTTCTGTGATGATAAGTCGAGTCCAATCAATTGAAACAAGAAAACGAGTCCGACTGCTGTTAGCGCACACGATGTTAGAATCGTTCCGAGGGCAATGAGCGTACTATTCGTTCGCAATTGATTGGCGATTTCCGAGACGATCAGCTTCCGCAGTGACAAGCGACGTGGTCGATATAACTTGGTCAACCACGGTAAGACATATCGACAAATGAAAAACGATCCGATGAAGATGACAAGTGGGAAAAATATATAAAATCCTTCCGTCCGAACAAAGGCTAAGGCATAACCATAGATCAACAGGAGTAACGCTCCGATTTGCGTCAGAATCCAGGCTCGTTTTCGAAATAGCGAACGGGAACGTGTCGGTCGATCGGGACGAAAGCGGTAGATCGCAAGGACCGTTGCCGTCAGCAACACAAGGAAGGCACCACCAATCAAAGCAAGAATCGCATAAAAGGATAATTCGAATTCGATTGCTGGTAAGAACATGACTTTGACAACGGACAGCAACAGCATCTTCGTCAAGACATTACCTAGAATCATTCCTGCAGTGATCGCTAGACCACCAACAATCAAGACTTCAATTAAAAAATACTTTAAGAAGTGTGACAGTCCACTGCCAAGCGTCCGCATCGTCCGTAAATCGTTCTTACGGTGCTCAAGCATCGTATAGGTCGTCGAATAAATGAACAAGACACTAAAAAAAAGAATAATCAGCTCCGCGATGAAGACGAAGAAGATCGTCATCTCGATGACTTGGTTCAATTGACTGAGGATTTTGGCGACGTTTTGGAATGATCCATTCGTCAACAAGTTCCAATAACTCGTCACGATCGTCATTGCGATGATGATCGTCAAGGCATAGCCGTAATACAAGCGCTGATAGCGCCGAATGTTACGTAGGGCGTATTGCAGATAATTGATGCTCATCCCCTCCTAACAACGATAGCGATTCGATGACTCGTTGGAAAAAGACACGGCGTGGTTCATCGCGGAACAACTCCGTTTGAATACTACCGTCTTTTAGGAATAAGACATGATTACAATACGACGCGACTTGCGGATCGTGTGTCACGATGACCATCGTCATGCCCGTCGCATTCAACTCGGCTAGGACATCCATGACGTGTTTCGTCGCTTGGAAGTCGAGTGCCCCCGTCGGTTCGTCCGCAAGCATCAGACGTGGTGTATGGATCAGGGCGCGACCGATCGCTGTTCGTTGTCGTTGTCCACCACTGACCTCATCGACCTGTTTGTCGAGCAGATCATCAATCTGTAGACGGCGTGCCAACTCCTCCATCTCTTCCCGCGCGAGCTTTGCTTTTTTCCCTGACAGCATCAACGGCACGAGCATGTTCTCACCGAGTGTCAACGAATCGAGTAAATTGAATTCCTGAAAGATGATACCGAGCGTCTCGCGCCGGAAACGTGTCATCTCTTTTCGTTTGAACGTCGCTGTGTCGACGCCGTCAATCAGAATCGATCCCCAACTTGGTTCGTCGAGTGTCGCAAGCAAGTTGATCAGTGTCGATTTCCCACTACCGGATGGTCCCATGACCGCGACCATCTCACCTTCTTCGACTCGGAAATTCACATCCGTCAGCGGTTGCTCCGTCACCTTTCCAGGATAGACTTTCCCTAATTGTTTGACCTCAATCATGTGCGCGACCTCCTACTAATCGAATCCGGCATGTCGTGCCGACCCCTTCCTCACTCTCGAGTTCAATCTCATGCCCGAGCTTCAAGCAGACCTGCTGGACGAAATACAATCCCATTCCGGTCGATTCCCCGTAACGTCGTCCGTTTTCACCAGTGAAGAACGCATTAAAGACACGTGGGACGTCTCGTCTTGGGATTCCGACACCGTCGTCTTGAACCGAAAGGACGACTTGCCCCTTTGTCACTTCTGCCGTCAGAACGACTTCACGACCATGTCCCGTCGTGTACTTGATGGCGTTCGTCACGAGCTGTAAGACGAGGAAACGAAACCACTTCGCATCCGTGTAGACATACACGTCTTCAGCGATATCGAGTTTCGGAAAAACCTGATTTTTGACGAATAATCGTTTTTCTTGATTGATGATGCTCGTGACGAGCGGCTTCAGTGCCAATCGTTCTGCCTTCAAATCTGTCTCGATTGCTTCTAAACGTGACGAATAGAGCATCTGGTCGAGTCCACTACGCAATCGATCGACCTCTTGCCGTAAATCAGCCTGATACTGTTCTCCTGGATGTTCGAGGATCAACTCGATGACGGACAACGGTGTCTTCATCTGATGAATCCATTGGTCGACATACCGATGGCGTTCCTTTTCCTTTCGTCGCTCAGCAAACAGACTGTTTCGAAATAAGGTCTGTTGTCGTTCTAAAAATTGTTCGACGGCAACGGAAATCGGTTCTTCACTATCACTGCGAATCGGTTCTGCGACCGACTGGACCGGCTGTTGCATCCGTCGTAGCAACGGAAGCATGCTGAAGAAACGATAACTGAGATAAATCAAGAGACCGATACTGTTCAAGAGCACGATATAAAAGAAGGCTGCTGGGCGATAAAGATCATAGAGCCATAAGACGGCATATAAAATGAGCATTTGTCCGGTAAAGAAGATGATGCCTGGTATCGCGTGCCGTAAAAAGAGCTTCATGGTTCAAGGACCAGTTTATAACCGACGCCTCGCACCGTCTCAAGTCCAGCGACACCGATCTCGGCAAGCCGTTTGCGGACACGCGTGATATTGACGTTCAATGTATTCTCATCGACGAATGCTTCGTCATCCCAAATCCGTTCGAGTAAATCGCCCCGACTGACGATTCGTGGACTTGCCGTCAGCAACATCTCAAGGATCAGTCCCTCTTTTTTTGACAGCTCGATCGACTGTTCCCCGTACTCGACGATATAACGGTCCAAGTACAGCGTGACACCTTCTTTCGTCACTGTCCGCTCATCCGTCTCGTTCGAGAGCGTGCCATAGGCCCGGCGAATCTGACTTTTAATCTTCGCGATGACGACCGCTCCTTGGAACGGCTTGACGATGTAATCATCCGCTCCGTATTCAAGCGCCATGACTTGATCCATCTCCCCGACCCGTGCTGAGATGAACAGGATCGGTGCCCGTGTCTTCATCCGCAATTGTCGACACCAATAGAAACCGTCAAACTTCGGTAAATTGACATCTAATAGAATGACGTCCGGATTCGTCTCTTCATAGACCGCGACGACATCCCCTCGCCCATCTTCAACGACGACTCTAAAATCATAGCGTTCAAGTAGTTCTTTCAATAATGTAGCAATCTTCATGTCATCTTCGACTAATAAAATCGTATGCATCGTTCCTATCAACTCCTTCTCCCTTTATCATAACGAACTCAAAAAGGACTGGAAACGATTATTCCGTTTCCAGTTCTGTGTACCCCTATTTAGTTCATCACGTGACGATGCGGCGGTAAGCACGGACCGTGACGATATAGTAGATCAAATAGACGATCGTATAACAAACAATCGCAAGTAATGTCGGACGAACGATGTTGTAGTTCAACAGTTTCTGCAAGACTTGCATCGCCACTAAACTATGAACGAGTCCGAGCACGTACGGTAAGGAGAAGACGAATCCGACAAGGCGCCGAATGATGCCTGTCTGTTCCTTCTCATCCACACCGATCTTCTGGATGATGGCAAACCGTTGTTTCGATTCTTCTGCTTCCGCAAGCATCTTGAAGTAGATGATCGAACCCGTCGCAAGCAAGAAGACGAGACCGAGGAAGCCGGCAGCAAACGCGAGTAAGCCGGTCGTTGCCGTCGTCATCGCATAGACAGGATAGTACGCCGCCATCTCCGTATCCGCTTGTTTTCCATATAGTTGCGTCAACTGTTTCATCAATCCATCGTCATGACGTTCATCCGAGAACTGATAATTCGTCAGCGTGAAGCCTTTTTCCGGCATCTTCGCGAACGCATCATCGTTTACGACGAAGGCGAGCCGCTGTTTCTCATAAAGTTGAGCGATTGGTAGATTCGTCGCAGCGGTGATGCGAAAGGACTCATGAACGTCCTTGATTTCAACACCGACTGGCGATTTGACTTTCATCTTCAACAAATCGTTTCCTTTGAATGTCTCAAGGACGATCGCTTCACCTTGTTTCGGTTCTTTGATGACCGTTTTCCCGTTCGCTTTCGCGAGCTTGACGTAGTCCGAATAGTTGACGTAACTGAATTGTCCCGGCTGGTCTTCATACGCATACGTCGCGTAGTAACGTGTAAACGTCAGAGGGTTCGGCAAATCGGTCATCTTATGGTCAACGTTCTTGACGTTGACCATCGTCCGGCTGTCGATTTTCTGGTCGGACTTGGCAATTAGCTGTTCCGCTTCTGCTTGTTTACTCGCAATCGATAGACTGTACGGAACTTGCTCCTCGACGGTCTGATCGATGAAATAATAGATCGATGTCGCTGTACCGACCGTCGTCAATGTCACGGCAGTGATGACCGTAATCGTCGACAGCATGACGGCATTCGATTTGATTCGTGACAACAATTGTCCGTGCAGAATTAAATTCGTTCCTTTGAAATGCCGCGCTTGATTACTTAAGACGCGCAATAGGAAGATCGTGAAGTAACTCATCGTTCCGAACGTCCCGAGAATGACGCAGAGCATCAAGAGCGGGGCGACGATCGTAAAGTGATCCATCAACGGTTGTCCTGTCAAATAATAACCGACACCGATCAAGACGACGGAAAGGACGGCTAAGATCGGATGGACTTTCGGAAGGGATTCCGCTTGTTGTTCTGCCTTGAACAATTCGATCAATGTAAAACGATAAATCGTCCGAGCAGAGCGTAAGGCGATGATCAGGAAAATCAGCAGGAAGACACCGATCGTCTGCATGACGGAAGCTCCGCTGATCGTAAAGGTCGCATCGACTTGCATCGCCATGACAGAAGCCAGCAACTGCACGAAGTACTTCGAAGCGACGGTACCGATCGCAATTCCGAGGATCAGGCCAATCACTCCGTACCCCATCGTCTCAAGGAAGATCAGTCGGGCGATTTGCCCACGCTCTAGACCAAGCAATGCATAAAGTCCGATTTCCTTCTTACGGCGGCGTAAGAAGAAGTCACTTGAATACCAGATGAAGATGGCAGAGAAAAGCGCTAGAATGACACTTGCTCCCGTAAAGACCGTTCCCAGTTTCCCGTACAATTCGTTCGCCTGAAGCATCGCTTCATTCGATCGAATCGCGAGGAACGTGTAGTAAATAAGAATCGCAAACGTGACGGCACCGAGGTACATCACGTTTTGACGGATGTTCTTCAAATTTTGAAACGCCAGTTTAGACAAGCTCACGGACGGCACCTCCGAGTTCGCGTTGGACTTCCATGATCTGCTCGAAGAATTCCTTCTGCGAACCGAAGCGATGGACTTCCTTGAACAGCTCTCCATCCTTGACGAACAGAATCCGTTCCGCATAAGACGCTGTCATCGGGTCATGCGTTACCATTAAAATCGTCGCGCCTTCGTCGTTGAGCGCTTGCATCGCTTCGAGCAATCCTGTTGCCGACTTCGAGTCAAGCGCACCGGTCGGCTCGTCGGCTAAAATGAGCGACGGATCATGAATGATGGCGCGAGCGGCAGCCGTCCGTTGTTTTTGTCCGCCCGATAGTTCAACGGGACGTTTATCGAGTAAGTCGTGGATACCAAGTTGATGCGCCACACGATCAACACGTTCTAAAATCATCTTTTTATCGACATTCGCGAGTGATAGCGGTAAGGCGATATTTTCGCGAACCGTCATCGTATCGAGGAGATTGAAATCCTGGAAGATGAAGCCGAGTTGTTCCCGGCGGAAACGTGCTAATTGTTTTTCCTTCATCGCTGTCACGTCTGATCCGTTGATTAAAATCGAGCCGTCCGTAGGCTGATCGATCGTCGATAATAAATTGAGTAACGTCGATTTCCCGGCACCGGATGGACCCATGATACTGACAAATTCTCCTTCGTGAACACGGAGCGTCGTCGGACGCAGTGCTTCGTGGCGCGCTGTTTTCGTTTGATACGTTTTTGAAATCTGTTCTGCTTGTAAGATTGCTTTCATCTGTAATGCCTCCTGTGTTTGATTCGTTACACTCAGTCTAGTCCTTCCATACTTTTCTCAAAATGGACTTTGCTTTCACTTCTCTTACAAAACGGTAAGACACGGGATGAGACGACAAAAAAGCCCCCATCCGCAAGGAATGGAGGCGTATCGTATCTTATTTGTGTGTTGCTTTGAAGAGCTCTGTGTCGCCTGCGACAACAGAAGTTCCTTCAGCTGGTACAGCTGAAAGCGTGAATTGATCGTGGTTCGTCACGATGATCGGTGTGATCGTCGATGGTGCGTTCGCACGGATGTAGTCAAGGTCGAACTCGACGAGGACGTCTCCTGCTTTGACTTTGTCACCTGACTGGACGTGAGCCGTGAAGCCTTCACCTTTAAGGTTAACTGTATCAAGACCAACGTGGATCAACAGTTCAAGACCATCTTCACCTTTTAGACCGATTGCGTGTTTTGTTGGGAAGATCGTTTCAACCGTTGCGTTGATCGGCGAGACGACTTTACCTTCAGTTGGTTCGATCGCGACACCGTCGCCCATCATTTTTTGAGAGAAAACTTGATCGGGTACGTTCTCGATGTTGACGATTTTACCTGTAAGTGCAGAAGCGATTTTTGCGTTTCCTGCGTCGTTACCACCAAACAA
Organism: Exiguobacterium sp. s78; assembly: GCF_018618985.1. Classification (NCBI taxonomy): domain Bacteria; kingdom Bacillati; phylum Bacillota; class Bacilli; order Caryophanales; genus Exiguobacterium; species Exiguobacterium sp. s78. The sequence goes on along the minus strand of NZ_JACSNB010000001.1, from coordinate 307,469 downwards.
TTTTTTTAAGAATCCCATGATACTATCCCTCTACTTTCTCGATCGTTTTTCTTCCGAATGGAAGTTTCGATTTTTTATAGGAGTAAGCTGTCAGACAGCTCGCTCACGTTCTCACAAAAAGCATACGTTTGTCCCTCTGGTTTTGCAAGTATTTTTGTGTGATAATAGTTAGAAATCATAAGGAGGCGCTTACATGTTACCATTTTCAGAAATTACATATGTCCGTCCTGACCTTGCCTTGCTTGAAACATCCATGAATCAAGCGATTGCTCGACTGACTGAAGCCACACAGGTAGATGAAGCAAACGCAGCCATCACTGAGATTAATACCCTCAGAAATCAATTTGAAACGGCAAGCCAGCTCGTCGAGATCCGTCACACGATCGATACACGCGATACGTTCTATGAGACGGAACAAGGATTCTTTGATGAAGCGAGTGCGATCTATCAAGGATATGTCTCAAGCTATTATCAAGCGTTGACGACGCATCCACTCCGCAGTGAACTCGAACAGACGCACGGCAAACAGTTATTCCTGATTGCGGAAGCGAGCCTGAAGACGTTCTCGGAAGAGATCATTCCGAAACTCCAAGAAGAGAATCGTCTCTCGAGTGAATATACGAAACTGATGTCTTCTGCTCAAATCGAGTTCGATGGCAAGACGCTTAACTTATCGCAGTTCGGTCCATATCTTCAATCACCTGATCGTGATGTCCGTAAAGCAGCTTCTGAAGCACGCTATGGCTACTTAAACGAGCATGGTGAAGCAATCGATACGATCTACGACAAACTCGTTCGCATCCGGACAGACATCGCGAAGACACTTGGTTTCCCATCGTTCGTCGAGCTCGGATACGCACGTATGCTCCGCGTCGATTATAACCAATCGATGGTCGAACAGTACCGCGAACAAATCCGTGAGACGATCGTTCCGCTCGCGACACAACTTAAAGAACGCCAGCAACGACGCATCGGTGTCGATCACTTGTACTACTACGATGAAGGATTTGCCTTCAAGTCTGGTAACGCGACACCTAAAGGCGAAGAGTCGTTCATCATTGAAGGTGGCAAAAAGATGTACGCAGAGATGTCACCGGAGACGAACGAGTTCTTCAACTACATGCTCGACCGGGAAGCACTCGATTTAACAGCGAAGCCTGGGAAAGCCGGCGGTGGGTATTGTACCTACATCGCAGACGAAAAACTCCCGTTCATCTTCTCGAACTTCAATGGAACGGCAGGCGACATCGATGTCCTGACTCACGAAGTCGGTCATGCATTCCAAGTCTATGAGAGCCGTCACCTGACAGCTCCAGAGAGTGCTTTCCCGACGTATGAAGCGTGTGAGATTCACTCGATGTCGATGGAATTCTTCGCTTATCCGTGGATGGAAGAGTTCTTCGGTGAAGAGACAGCGAAATACAAGTTCAATCACCTCGCAGGAAGCGTTACATTCCTTCCGTACGGCGTTGCGATTGACGAGTTCCAACACGTCATCTACAACCAACCGGAATTGACACCAGCAGAACGTCGTGAAGCATGGCGGACGATCGAGAAGAAATACCTGCCGCATCGTGATTACGAAGCGAACGATTATCTCGATTCAGGTGCATGGTGGCATCAACAAGGACACGTCTTCGGTAGTCCGTTCTACTATATCGATTACACGCTCGCTCAAGTCTGTGCCTTCCAGTTCTATGCTTGGATGGAACAAGACCGGGAAGCGGCTTGGAAGTCGTATCTCGATCTCTGTCGTGCCGGCGGATCGGAAAGCTTCCTCACGCTCGTCGAACGTGCTGGATTGAAGTCTCCGTTCGCACCAGGTACGGTCGAGGCAGCGGTCGCACCGGTCAAAGCCTATCTTGAACAAGCAGACGACCTCGTGCTCGATCGCGTTTAATTCTTTGCGTGCAAGGTCGTACTGACTAAAAGTCAGAACATCTCGAGCAACATCAATAAAAGAAGAGGCGTTTTCCAGAATATCATCTGGAAAACGCCTCTTCTTTTTTGCTACATGATTATAGAACGTATATGTTCATCCTTGACTCCTACAGGAAAAGAAAGCATGACTTCCGCTTTCGTCAGGGTTAGGTAAGACCTGGCACACCGCATGGAGTGCGTGGTGCCGCGGCTTACCCCCGCCTGTGGAAAGCAAGGATGACAAAAACGTTTGTAAAACGACCACAGGGCTCATTTCATTCAGATAGAAGCTTTTCATGGTACCTCCCGTACCAGACCCGAAACTCGTCAGCTGGAATCGGTCTTGAATAATAGAATCCTTGCGCATACTCACAGTCAAGCACTCGTAAATGATCCGCTTGTTCAAGTTCCTCGATTCCTTCAGCGACGACGTCATACTTCAACGTATGAGCAAGCTTGATGATCGTCTCGATGAGCGGTGCGTTCGAACACGCATCCGGACCGCTGATGAACGAACGATCAATTTTCAGTCGCTGGATCGGTAATCGACTTAAGTACGACAAAGAAGAATACCCCGTACCAAAGTCATCGATCGCAAGACGATATCCCATCTGGTGCAACGTCTGTAAGGCGTCAAATACGCGTGTGTCTGAAAAGACACCAAACGATTCCGTAATTTCAAGTTCCATCCGTTGTTCAATCCCTGGATGAATTTCTCGAACATCGGTCAGGTAATCGACGATCCGACCGGAGACGAGCTCTTTGACGGATAAGTTCGCCGAGACACGCAGTACCCCAAGTTCCGTGTCCTTCCACTCCTCGACTTGCCGAACCGTCTCGGCAACGACCCACATCCCGATCTCTTCAATCAACATCGATCGTTCGGCAATCGGAATGAAAATTGCTGGACTGATCATCCCACGTTCAGGATGGAACCAGCGCAGGAGAGCTTCACAGCCATCGACTTGACCTGTCGCAAGATTGATTTGTGGTTGATAGAACAGTTGTAACTCGTTCTTTTCAATCGCTTCTCGTAATTCACCTTCGAGGACGACCGATTCAAGATACTCGGCACTCATCCAGGACTCGAACCAGACTGGTCCACCCTCTGTCTGTTGTTTCGCATGCTGCATCGCGATATCGACCGAGGACAACAAGGAAGTAACGGCTACTGCATCATCGGGATAACGGACCATACTCATACTTATGCTGACATTGACGTATTCTCCGTTGATCTCATAGACATGTTCGATGACTTGCTTTAATTTTTGGTAATCGACGATATCCTGTTGTGCGACTAATACGGCGAATTCGTCTCCACCGATTCGCGCCGCTTGTCCTGTTCCGATGAAATGATGCTTGAGGCGATTCGCGAGATCTTTTAGAATCTGATCCCCTGCACCATGTCCATAGATGTCATTGATACGCCGGAATTGCCGGACGCTGATGGTGACGAGCTCTCCCGGTTGAGGTGCTTTTAATGCGTCTGCCATCTTTTGCTCGAAACCATTCCGGTTCAGCAAACCCGTCAACATATCGAAGAGTGCGAGTTGTGTAATCCGTTCTTCCCGCCGGAACTGATCCGTTTCATCATGACAAGATAAGTAGAGCGCAACACCTGTATCGTCCTCTTTATTGGTAACGTGGATGATGTTGACGAACATATTCAAAATTTCTTCATTGAAGAGCATCTTACAGCGAATCGTTTGACTATGTCCTTCAAGCGATCGTCTCAATGCTCGCCGCATCCGATTCAAATCAGCCGGATGGATCAATTCTTCAATCGTCCATCCTGCCGTTGCCTCCGTCAATTGTCGAAAGCGTTCGTTTCCGTTTAATATCGTATAGTCGGATGATAAGGCAAGAATCGGGTCGGTATTCTGCGAAAAGAGTGACTCGATTTCTGCTTTCTTTTGTTTGATTTCTTTTGTCTTCGCATCGCTATGGTCTAATAAACCAGCAATGATAGCTGTCATCGTTCGAAACGCTTGAACGACGGGTTGAAAATCATTTCGCTCCGGTACGTCATAACCAGATTGCCGACGGTCTTCAGCAAAGGTATTCGCTTCTCCCTTCAATAAAGAAAGATCTTGGCGGAACGCACGTAATAACGATAAGGTCAACATCAGTAATCCAAGAATCAAGATGCTGGTTGCGCCAAAGAGGAGCCAGGCATTACGAATGATTTGATTTCCCCGATCCTGCATTTCTTGTGCGACTTGGTTGAGTTCTTGATCATACAGACGATACATGCTGGATTCATACTGTTCAGCTTGGTTTGCTAACGCAGCATACGTCAAGCTTTCTGGAGCGCGCAATAGGTCATCGAGCGTTTGTGTATAAGCATCCATCTGTTCCCGCATGATTGCGATATCCTGACGTCCTGAATCGTTGTGAAGCGGAATCACATCATACAGGGATTTAATGAGCGATTCCTGTCGCAGTGGCAAATCAATCCGCATCTGTTGGATGCGTAACCGATCAATTGAGCTAGGTTCTTCTTTTTGTCGAGCATCCTTCAAGATTTCAGCGGACTTTCCAAGCTGTTCTTCCATCAGAATCAGATTGGAGAACACATTATAATAAGACCCTGTCTCTTTACTCAATACGAGCTGATTAAAGATGATTTCACTTTTGAAGTTCATCATCGTCGTGAAAAAGCGATGATTCGATTCGTATCCTTGTCGTTGTAGTTTCTTAATCTCTGTTAGGACTTCTTCGCGTGTCGACTCGGTCGCTTTCATATTCGGAAGTCGATCCGTTAGTTGTTCTAGTGCTTGGTCGGCCCGCTTTGAAGCTTGCGTCAAATCGGCGTCGTCATTCAAAGATGAAAAATAATAGCGCGTCACTTCTTGTTCGGCATGATTAAAAGGTGTCACTTCAGCAATTGTTTTGCCCGATGCCTTGAAGCGATACCCTTCATCCAATGTTTTCGTCAAATGCTGACACGCGACGATCAATGCTAACAGACCGATGATCGCAATCATCCATGAGAACGTTTTATAGTAGGAGCGTCTTCGAAAAGCTTCTACGATGAAGACTGGTGATAAACGTCGCAACACATCGTCCTCCCTAAATTGTCATTATGCTTCTATATCGTCGCCTCCTCCCATTTCCTGAAGTCGTTTTGGGTCAATAAAAAGCACTTCTTTCCACATTTCTGTGAAAATCAGTGCTTTTTTTACTAGTTTTATTTTTTTTTAATAACTGACGTTCTCACGCGCTACTTTTTTAGCAAAATAATCGATAATATCACGTCGACGGATGATCCCGATAAAATGTCTACCATCATCAATGACGGGCACGAAATTTTGATCCGTGATGACTTCAATCATCTCTTCCATTTGTGCTGTAATCGAAACTGGTTTATAACGGACACGTTGTTTAATATCAGTTAATCGTGTCTGCAAGACGTGGTCGTAATCGGCATGCTCGAGATTTGCTTCGAGCGCCCACAAGATATCACCTTCTGTCAGCGTTCCTGCGTATTTCCCTTTATTGTCAACGAGTGGGACCGACGTAAAACGATGATGTTTCATCTTTTCTAGTGCTTGTCTGACCGTTGACTCAGGATCTAAATATTTCACCTCATCTTTAGGTAATAAGAAAAAAGCAATATTCATTTCTGTTCCTCCCTAGCCACTCTGTGACACCCTTTTCATTTTATCATGAACCTTGCGTTGATTCATTTCTCAAATGATGAAAATCTCCACATAATTCTTTCATATTTAGTTTTACTATATCCCAATATTCCAAGTAGACAGGAAAAACTGACCAGTGACGTTTAGGCACTGATCCAACGCATGAAAGAAACCTCTGACACCGTAAACACGATTTTCGCTTTGACGAATGAACTCATTGCAGAAATCATCTGTCCAAAACAATCATTTTTGCCTAAAGAAGCAACTAACACGTTACTGGATGTTGAACGACACGATTCAGATTCAAAAGACTCCTTAGTTCCATCTGGTTGATTTGTAGCGAAGCCTTTTTCCGGAAGACTTCGGTTTTTCTTGGTTCGTTCTCGACTATCCGCGAAAGAGGACATACACTAGAAGCAATCCACTTTATTTCGAAAGGAGTCGTGTCATGAATCGCTTGTCGACATCCGACTTGACGCAAGTCGCAGAGCACCTTTACGGGATGACCGGTTTTTTTGTCACGTATCGAGATCGTCATGGTACTCCGCTTGCTCTACGTCCAGAAGCTCCACCTCATCCGGGAACCCTGCCGATTGAGAATGAATGGCCCGTTCTTAAAAAGACTCCTTTACTCTATACCCTGAAAGATGGTACAGCCTACCTCTTTTTGGACGTTCCGGAACAAGGTATGTATCGAATTGGTCCTGTTTTATTACAATCCGCTCTCTTTAGGGCGCATATCCAAGATGAAGCCTATCACCAGTTTTATAAGGTCTTGCCGCGTACGACGGAGAACCGATTGATTGACTGTGCTCACCTGATGTATCGCTTGTTGCACGGGGAACCATTGCCGAAGCGCGAAATCGAACAACTGTCTGATATTCAGGAAGCTGAAATCCCACTCGTTGCGGATGCACCGTCCCATACAGGGGTGACCGCGTACCGAAAAGCATGGCAACGGGAGCAACAAATCATCGACTGGATCGCGACGGGTCAAAGCGAGCGACTCGCAACGACTTATTCGTTACCTGCTTATGGTGAATTCGGCACACTCGCACGGCATCAACCGTTACGCGCAGAAAAGAACCTGTTGCTCGGAACCGTCCTATTGAGCGCACGCGCTGCGATTCGCGGTGGACTAGAACCGGACGAAGCGTTCTCCCTAAGCGACCGGATGATTGAGACAATCGAAGCCGCGACGAGCATTGCCGAACTCCGGAATCGTCATGTCCGGATTACAGTTTCGTTCGCAGAAGCCGTCAAGGAACTCCAAGCGCTGCGGCACTCGCCTCATGTACTCGCTGCGATTCGCTATATTCAGCAACACCTGTATGAACCGTTGTCCGTCTCATCAATCAGCCAAGCCATTCATGTCTCGTCCAATTACTTGTCCGTTCTGTTTAAGGATGAGACCGGTCTGCCACTCGCCCGGTATGTCATCCGGGAACGCATTCGGGAAGCGAAGCGTCTCCTGCGCTCGTCCGACGACTCGTTGCTGACGATCTCAAATAAGTTGCACTTCTCAAGCCAAAGTCATTTCAGTCAAGCCTTCAAACAGACGACTGGCGAGACACCGACACATTACCGGCAACGAAGTGAATTTTAAGAGAGTCGTGCCTTTTTTTCGTTTTGTGATATCCTATTCAACAGGAACTATTTTCGTGAATCCGTTTTTGACGGATTCTTTCATCAAAAAGGAGAATCAACATGAACTCAATTAGTGTCATCATTCCTGTCTATCAAACTGAATCACAAACGAAGGCAGCCATTCAATCCGTTCTCGACCAGAAGGTGTCGATCCCGGTGGAAATCGTCGTCGTCTTTGACGGACCAAGCACATACATCGATGAGCTCCGTTCTCTCTATCTGACATGTACGATCGTGGAACAGGCGCATCAAGGAACTTACGCAGCACGTCGACGTGGTCTTGAAGTCGCAACAGGTGACTACGTTACCTTCCTCGATAGTGATGATATCCTCGCACCACGTGCACTCTATACGTATATCAAAGCCTATGAGAAATCACGCGGTGAAGTCATCATCGGCAAGGTCTCACCTGTCTACAACAAGAAAAAATGGCTCATGCCGATCGATGATGATCGTTATTTCTTCTATACTCGTACGAAGTTCAATTCGCGTCATTTGACGACGATTCACGGCTGGATGATTAAAAAGGACTTGCTCAATGATCTACCTGTTCTTGAGACACGATGGTTCGCCGATACGATTATCGCCCATACCATCATTTCGAAACTGACGAACCTGACATCGGTCAGTTATGTCGTCTATGGTCGAAACTCACGTAGTACGCCACTTGAAGGACAATCGCTCTACCAAGCGCGTGATATCACGACATTATCCGATATCTCACGGATCTACGGTATGTTATCTGCCCATACGAAGGATAACGACGTTCAAAAATTCTTAAATACGTGGTACAAACGTTTCATCTCAAAACGTGGTCGAGCATTGCTTGAGCGCAGTACATCAAAAAGCCAGCAGACCGACGTCTTCCGTCATGTCGCTTACGACTTGAGACGGGCGAAGACACAAAGCAAGTATCTGCAGGCATGGTCGACGGGTTCGTATATCATGTTCCGTTCATATATCACTGCTGTTAAGACAAAGCAGACATTACGGACGGCACGACGTAAAAAAATCAAGAACGGTCTCATGCTCTATCGTCTGTTCCAAAAGATGCCGGTTAAAGAGAACCTTGTCTTATTCGAGAGTTTCCTTGGACGAAGCTATTCCGATAATCCGAAGGCCCTTTATCTGAAATTAAAAGAACAACGCCCTGAACTTGAGCTCGTCTGGATTTTCGCGAATGAGCCTTCAGATGACGTCAAGGAAGCTTGCCCAAACTGGGTGCTCAAAAACAGCTTCGCGTATTACCAAGCGATGGCACGTGCGAAGTACTGGATCTTCAATACACGTCAACCGCTCAGCTTAACGAAACGCGAAGAAACGATCTACCTTCAAACGTGGCACGGCACACCATTAAAACGACTAGGTCTCGACATGGAAGAAGTCCACATGGCAGGAACGAACGCGACACGCTACAAACGGAACTTCTACAATCAAGCACAGGAATGGAACTACTTGATTTCTCCGAATGCCTATTCGAGCGAAATCTTCAAGAGTGCGTTCGGGTTCCAAAATACGATGCTTGAGACAGGTTATCCGCGAAACGATCTCTTGTATGCAGACGATCAAGCTGGTCTCATCAGTGAAATCAAAGCACGTCTTGATATCTCAGCTGACAAGAAAGTCGTCTTGTACGCACCAACATGGCGAGATGACGAGTTCATCGCGCGCGGAAAATACCGCTTCGATCTCCAACTCGACTTGAACGAGATGCAGGCCCGACTCGGTGACGATTATGTCGTCTTGCTCCGGATGCATTACTTGATTGCGCAAAACATGGATATCAGTGGACACGAAGGCTTCGCCTACGACGTCTCTTCGTATGGTGATATCGCAGAGTTGTATTTGATCAGTGACGTCTTGATCACTGACTACTCGTCTGTCTTCTTCGATTACGCCCACTTACAACGTCCAATGATCTTCTTTACGTACGACCTGGAGAAATATGCGTCGACGTTACGTGGATTCTATTTCGATTTCGAAGAAGTCGTTCCAGGACCACTATTGAAAGAGACGGACCAAGTCATCGATTATATCGAACAGATCGATACGAAATCCGTCGCTTACCAAGAAAAATATGATCGCTTCCTCGAGCGATTCTGTAGTTTGGATGACGGTACGGCAAGTGAACGTGTTCTTGCTGAGTTGTTCCCGAATGCAAGCCCAGCAGATGCTGAAGATGCTGAATAAGGAGACACAATGAAAAAGGAGAAAGATGCGCTTTTGCGCTCTTTCTCCTTTTTCGTATCATCGTCTACGATACGGTGCAATCCGCTCTTCAAATTCAGGGTGAACGAAACTAGGGCGTAACGATAAGACGACCTCACCGAGGAGATGTTCTACCACGTCGTCCCATCGTTCGACGATCTCAGAAGAGGTCTTCGCAGATACATCCCCCTCTTCGAGTAATGCTGTCTCATCCGTCGTTCTCATGAAGACCCACGTATCATCAGATCGTTTGCGCCCCATCAAGGTGATACGTCCACCTTCCATCCGGTATAGAAGGATTCGCTCCCATTGACGCTTCCGACTCGGTATCATGACTTCACGATGTCGCGCGATGATTTGCTCTTTGATCGTTTCCCGGCTAGCAACGAGATTCGGACACAGATGATAAAAATCATCTGTTCGTGGATGCTTGATACCAAAGTGAGGAATACCCGACGCTTCAAGACGCTTCAACCATTCTTCTTTCGCTTGTCGCAGATGTGTCCAGCGAACAAGATGACTTCGGACGCCCCATCCCGTGATCACGAAAGGATGTCGACGCAATTCTTCGACTGACGCAAACAACGTCTGCTTTTCAAAAGAGGTTTCCTGACAGAGTTCTTCGAAACGATTGATCGATGTGACATCATTGCCATGTTGCATCGGGAATAGATTGTATAGATGAAAGCGTCCCGATAAGGCTTGTCCTTCGTAGATACCTTCTACGATCCGGATGATTTGTCGCATCGTCTCATCCAATCGACCAATTTGACCCGTCGCTTGTCCTGCCGTATCAAGTTGCTGACGTAATGTAGGATCCACCGTCGCAGAACCTGGATTCAACATCAGGCACGCACCGAGAGACGTCTCACTCTCACCCCACTGGATATATGTATGATAGCGATACAATACGTCTTGCTCTAGCCGGAATGTCGCATACACTTGAACATCGTTAGTCGTCATCATGAACCCTCCTATACTTTTATATACAACTTGATTATTTTACCATATAGAGGTTCTTATTTACTTTCATTTATACATCAGGTCAATCAAAAAATGAAGCTGACCCACAAGTCATTCTCTACAAAGATAAGGATGGCAGATCATCATTCTGCCATCCTTATCTTTGTAGAGAATGACGCGTCACACGCCACTCCTACAGGAAAAGCGCATTTATGCGCTATCAGAGACGAACAAGACCCGCTTTCCTGCTCAAACGAAGCAGGAAAACTGGCTTGTGTCTCGCCTGAGGAAAGGGCGTGAAAAGACGCGTCATTCTTTTTTAAGTCAGTCATATGAACGTTTTAGTTACGGACGAACAAGGCAACGCTCTCGACGTGTGTCGTATGTGGGAACATATCGACCGGCGTCACTTCGACGAGTGTATAACCGAGCTCTGTCAACAACTTCGCGTCACGCGCTTGAGTCGACGCGTTACATGAGACGTAGACGATCCGCTTCGGTGCAACATCCGCAGCAGCACGCAAGAATTCTTCGTCACAGCCTTTACGGGGTGGGTCGACGACGATGACGTCCGGTTGAATACCGGCTTTAACGAGATCCGGCATGACCTTCTCAGCTGCACCGTACTCGAATGTCACGTTCTCGATCCCGTTCGCTTGTGCGTTCCGGCGTGCATCATCGATTGCTTGCGGTACGATTTCGATACCGTAGACGTGCTTCGCTTGTTTAGCGAGTGACAAGGAAATCGAACCGATACCACAGTAAGCATCGACGACTGTCTCATCGCCTGTCAACTGAGCGTACTCGAGCGCTTTCGCGTAGAGTTTCTCTGTTTGCAACGGGTTGACTTGGAAGAACGAATGCGGTGAGATCTCATACGTCAATCCAGCGATTTGATCGCGGATGACGGACGGTCCGTACAAGACGACGTTCTTTTTCCCGAGAATAACGTTCGTATCATCCGGGTTGATGTTGTGCTGGATCGACGTGACATTTGGTAACGCCTTTAAGATCCCTTCAACGATTTTATCGATCCCACGCAGTTGTTTGACCTTCGTGACGAGAACGACCATCAACTCGTTCGTGTGGTACCCATGACGTGCCATGATATGACGAATGACGCCTGCTTTTTTCTTCTCGTCGTACGCTGGGACTTTTAAATCAGCGAGGACTTTACGAACCGCTTGGACGGCTTCGTCGTTTTCTTTGTTTTGGATCAAGCAGTAGTCCATATCGATGATCCGGTGACTTCGTTTTTGATAGAAGCCAGCCATCAATTTGTTCGATTGGAAGGCGACCGGTACTTGTGCTTTGTTGCGGTAACCCCAAGGATCTTCCATCCCGATCGTCTCGTGGACGGGAATTTCAAGGCCTGCCAGGCGCGCGAAAGCGTCACGGACACGGTTGTGCTTGAACTTGAGTTCTGCATCGTATGATAAGTGTTGTAATTGGCAGCCGCCACACTGGTTGTAAACCGGACAAGGCGGCTCGACACGATCGACACTCTTCGTCTTTTGACGGATGATGCGACCGAATCCGTAAGACTTCGTCGTTTTCGTGATCTTGATTTTGACCTGCTCCGTCGGCAATGCGCCCGGGATGAAGACCGTATATCCATCGATGCGCGCGACCCCTGATCCTTCATGCGTCAGGTCGACGATCTCGACGACGTGTTCATCGTTCTTTTGTACTGGAATCATGAATATCCTCCTTAAAAACCTCGCTTCACGCGAGGTTCGTTTCTGCTTCTTGTAGTTGTGTATTGATTTGTTCCATCTCTTCGATCCGGAACTTTGGTGTCATGACTTCGAAATGAGAGCGAAGATTCGTCATCTCGCCTTCGCAAATGCCGCCAAACTCACCATCGATGTTCAAGCTCATCTCTGATGTATTCTTCATGCGGACGAATGAGGTCGTGACATGCTCGATGCAAGGGTCCGAGAAATGATCCCCTTTTAAGGCAAGACGCATGACACGAATCAGTTCGACGAGGTTACATTTCTTGAGAATGAAGAGATCGAACCGACCGTCATTGAGTGACGCGTTCGGTGACAATTTCTCGAATCCGCCGACGGAGTTCGTATTGGATGTCAAGAACAGCATGACTTCTCCTTTGAATATACCCTTTTCATGCTCCAGTTCGACATATGTCGGTCGGATTTGCGGAAGTTTCTCCATCCCTTTGACGTAGTACGCGAGCTGTCCGAGTGCCGTCTTCAGCTTCGAAGGCACTTCGTATGACAGTTCTGTCATGATGCCACCACCAGCGATGTTGATGAAGTAATGGACGCCTGCCGATCCTTCAATCTTACCGATATCGACCGGCATCGTATGTCCTGTGCAAATGACATCCATCGCCCCTTCGATCGTCAATGGAATACGCATCGCCCGACCAAAGTCATTCGTCGTTCCAACAGGTAGTACACCAAGCTTCGGACGTTTGTTGTAGGCAGCCATTCCGCTGATCACTTCGTTCAACGTACCATCGCCGCCTGCTGCGACGACGAGATCAAATTCTGCTTCGCATGCTCGTGCTGCTTCATACGTCGCATCGCCGACCGCTTTCGTCGAGTAGACAGATGTCTCATAACCCGCTGCTTCGAGTCGGTCGAGGATATACGGTAAATTTCGTTTAACCATCTCTTTCCCGGAAGTCGGGTTATAAATCACGCGCGCTCTAGGTCTCATAAGATTTTCTCCTTTTTGACTCAACCGTTCATTTGATACATAACTGTTTTATTTTACATGAACTCTCGAGACATTACAAAGCCAAAAAAGACAGCGTCCGTTTCCTCGCAGAAGTAAAGGAGGAACGGACGCTGTTCGATCAGCTACTTATTTTAATTTTTCAAGCTCTTCATAGAAGAGTTGATCCAGGAGGGCAGGGTTCGCCATTCCTTTTGTTTTCTTCATGATTTGACCGATGACGAAGCCTTTCTTCCGGTCACGTCCACCGAGTAATTCCTCGACGACGGCTGGGTTCGCTTCGAACATCTCGACGATGAGACCACGTAGCAATCCTTCGTCTGAAATTTGTGCAAGACCGTTTGCTTCGACGTATGCACGTGGCTCGACACCTTCTTCGACAACGGCCGTGAAGACTTGTTTGGCGATTTTCGAAGAAATCGTACCGCTTGCGATCAAGTCGATCATCTCTGCCAGACGAGCTGGTGTCATCTTGACTGTTTCGAACGTTTCCGTCGATTTATTCAAATGACCTTGGATCTCACCGATTGTCCAGTTGGCTGCTGCTTTCGGCTCTGCGCCTGCTGCCAGTGTCGCTTCGAAGTACTCTGCCATCTCACGTGTGACCGTCAGTTGTTTCGCATCATACGCCGAAAGACCGAGTTCTTCTTGGTAACGAACGCGACGTGCATCTGGAAGTTCCGGGATACCGGCACGAATCGCTTCTTTCCAATCGTGATCAAGTACGAGCTTGACGAGGTCAGGCTCTGGGAAGTAACGGTAATCCGACGCCCCTTCTTTGACACGCATAAGGACGGTTTGTTTTTTCGTCTCATCGAAGCGAAGTGTTTCTTGACGCATCACACCACCTGCAAGCAACAACTTACGGTGACGATCTTCTTCGAACTCAAGACCTTTTAAGACGTTTCCGAATGAGTTCAAGTTTTTAAGTTCTGTTTTTGTACCGAACTTCTCTTGTCCGTATGGGCGAACGGAGATGTTACAGTCACAACGAAGTGATCCTTCTTCCATCTTGACGTCCGAGACGCCTGCATATTGCAAGACTTCCTTGAGACGTTCGAGGTAGGCGACTGCATCTTTCGGTGAACGCATGTCCGCTTCACTGACAATCTCGATGAGCGGCGCACCTGTCCGGTTGAAGTCGACGACTGAGTGATTAGCACCCGTGTGGTTCATCTTACCAGCATCTTCTTCCAGATGGACACGTTCGATTCGGAAGCGTTTCGTTTCGCCATCGACTTCCGCATCAATGTAGCCATCGAAGCCAATCGGTTGATCGAACTGTGAAATTTGATACGCTTTTGGCGTATCTGGGTAGAAATAGTTCTTCCGGTCGAATTTCGTTTGATCGGCAACTTGGCAGTTAAGTGCCATTGCTGCACGAACAGCGAGTTCAACGGCTTTTTCGTTGATTTTCGGCAAGACGCCCGGATGTCCAAGACAAATCGGACACGTTTTCGTGTTCGTCTCCGCGCCGTATTCCCGAGCACAACCACAGAACATCTTCGTGTTCGTGCTCAGTTCGGCGTGGACCTCGATCCCGATGATCGTTTCAAAGTTCATGATACATTCGCTCCTTATAACTTCGGAAGCGCGAATCCACCTGTCGCAAGCTCAAACGCATGCGCAGCGCGATAGATCGTCGCCTCATCGAAATGTTTTCCAATGATTTGTAAGCCGACCGGAAGACCGTCGACGAATCCAGCTGGAACCGAGATTGCTGGGACACCCGCTAAGTTGATTGGAATCGTCAAGATGTCATTCGTATACATCGTGACGGGATCATCCAGTTGTGCACCGAGTTCGAATGCTGGTGTCGGTGCTGTTGGTCCGATGATGACGTCATAGTTCGCGAGGACATCGTCGAAGTCTTTTTTGATCAACGTCCGAGCTTGTTGTGCTTTTTTATAGTAGGCATCGTAGTAACCTGAGCTGAGCGCGTACGTTCCGAGCATGATCCGGCGTTTAACTTCGTCTCCGAATCCTTGTGAACGGGAATACTTGAAGACATCTTCAAGTGCATCCGCTTCCGCACGGACTCCGTAACGAATGCCGTCAAAGCGCGCGAGGTTCGATGATGCTTCTGATGAAGCGAGTAAGTAGTACGTCGCAAGCGCATATTTCGAGTTCGGAAGTGACACCTCATCGACCGTCGCACCGAGTGCTTCTAGTTTTTGGATCGCTTCACGGATGTTGGCTTTGACGCCTTCACTGACACCCTCACCGAAATATTCTTTCGGAACAGCGATCTTCAACCCTTTGATATCACCTGTCAACGCTTGTGTGTAATCCGTTGTTGCGACGTTCGCAGACGTCGAATCCATCTCACAGTGTCCTGCGATCGCGCTCAAGAGATACGCGTTGTCTTCGACTGTTCGTGTCAACGGACCGATTTGGTCAAGAGACGACGCGAACGCAACGAGACCGAAGCGTGAGACGAGACCGTATGTCGGTTTCAACCCGACGACACCACAATAGGCAGCCGGTTGACGAATCGAACCACCTGTATCCGAACCAAGGCTGAACAAGACTTCGCCTGCTGCGACAGCTGCTGCTGAACCACCCGAAGAACCACCTGGAACGTGTTTCGTATTCCATGGGTTGCGGACCGGTTTGTAGGCTGAGTTCTCGTTTGAAGAACCCATCGCGAACTCATCCATGTTCAATTTCCCGATCGTGATCGCTCCTGCTTCATGCAGACGCTCGATGACCGTCGCATCATGAGCCGGTACGAAGTTCTCGAGGAATTTCGAACCACATGTCGTCGTCATCCCTTTCGTGACGATGTTATCCTTGACGCCGATTGGAAGACCAAACAATGGATTTGCTTCATGTTTCGCGACATCATCCATTCGTTTTGCTTGCTCGAATGCTTCTTCGTTCAATGAAAGAAACGCACCGATTTTTCCATCGACGCGGTCGATTTGATCAAAGGATTCTTGGACGAGTTCAGAAACTTTGACTTCGCCATCCTGAATGAGTGTGTGTAGTGTTTTGACACCATGTTCAAAAAGTGACATCGGGTCATTTCCTCCTTATTCGAACACCGCTGGGACGCGGACTTGTCCGTCTTCCCAATCGGGTGCGAGTCGTTCTACTTCCGTACGCGGAAGTGATGGACGTACTTCGTCCTTACGTAGGACGTTCTTTAAATCGAGGACATGAGTCGTCGGTTCGACGCCTGTCGTATCGAGTTCATTTAATTGTTCAGCGAACCCAAGAATCTTCTCGAGTTGTCCTGTGAATTGTGCTACTTCTTCATCTGTCACGGCAAGGCGTGCCAAATGCGCCACGTGGCGGACTTGCTCCTCATTAATCTTTGCCATGTCATTCCACCTCCGGAACTTTTGCGATATATTTTACACTATTTCTAATCATAGCACTTTTCGTCCAGACAAAAAAGACGATGGTGCATCGGGGGGAGGTCCGCACCATCGTCCTTATAGGGGTAGCAAAGCTTCCGGGCGGAAAGCTTCTAGTTATGAAATACCCGCTTTAAATCAGACGAAACAGAAATACTGAATATTCATACTAATACATCGACGAGCAGATAGACATTGAAGACGATGACAATCGAGACGATCACCCAGGCCAACGCGTTCATGAACCGACTATTCCGG
This sequence comes from Exiguobacterium sp. s78, assembly GCF_018618985.1. Lineage (NCBI taxonomy): Bacteria > Bacillati > Bacillota > Bacilli > Caryophanales > Exiguobacterium > Exiguobacterium sp. s78. Next base: position 290,764 of record NZ_JACSNB010000001.1, on the reverse strand, counting down.
TGTTCTCCCATGTACCGCTCACTTGCTGTCGCCCGGATCAACGGAATCAGAGCGAACGGAATCCCGAACGATAAGGCGACCTGGCTGAGAACGAGTGCCCGTGTCGGATCAAAACCGGAGAACAGCAACAAAATTGCCGGCAACATCGTCACGGTCCGTCGAACGAACAACGGTAATTGGAGATGAAGGAATCCACGCATGATCGCGTCACCTGACATCGTGCCGACGCTTGAAGAAGCGAGACCCGAGACGAGTAAAGCAATCGCAAACAGATACGGCGCAATGCCACCAAGCGTGACATGAAGTCCCTCGTAGATTGCTTCAAGCGAACCCGCTTGGTATGACGTGCCATAAAAAACACTTGCTGCGATGACGAGCATCGCTCCATTGACCGCTCCGGCAATCAACATCGCTCCCCAAATATCGAAACGCTGAATCCGTAACATCGACAATTTATTTGCAACGTGCCCCATCCGTCGTTTCGTTAAATCGGAATGGAGATAGATCGCATGCGGCATGACGGTCGCTCCGAGCATCCCGGCAGCAAGGACGATGCTCGACGTACCTTCAAATCCCGGTAACAATCCTGCCGATAGATCACGAAAGACCGGATGAACTTCAAATACTTCAATCGCAAAAGCAGCGGCGATGATTAAAACAAGAACGGCGATGACAGCTTCAAAATGCCGGAGTCCTTTTTGCTCAAAGCCAAGGATGACGAACGACAAGACCGCCGTCAATAATGCCGCCATCCGTAAATCGATTGCAAACAATAAATGAAATCCGAGTGCGGCTCCGACGAACTCTGCGAGATCGGTCGCCATCGCGACAAGTTCCGCTTGTATCCAGTAGAAGAAGCGCGTGACCGGCGATAACTCTTCCCGGATCACTTCCGCTAAACTGAGATTGCTGACGATTCCGAGCTTAGCTGATAGGAACTGAATGACGACGGCCATCAAGTTCGAGGCGACGATGACCCAGAGCAGTAAGTAGCCATACTGGGCACCTGCCGTCATGTTCGTCGCGAAGTTTCCCGGATCGAGATACGCGACGGCAGCGACGAACGCTGGTCCAAGATATGTCCGTTTTCTTGGTAAATCTTGTGTAAGTGGCTGTGTCGCCATCTCGTTCACCTCACTTTTGGTTTTTATTATACGCTTATATTGCCCAAGTGCAACAAATATGTTTATGGTAAATAACAACGTATGAAGTGAATTAAAAAGGGATGTTTCCTGTAATCAGGAAACATCCCTTTTGTTAGTTAGACGATCTTCCGCTCTGGTTCTGCACCTTTTAGCTGTGCTTGCACTTGATCGAATTCATCATAGATCGCTTGACTCGGTTCCTTCGTCACGAGACTACCGACGACGAGCGCAACAGTCGAAGCGAAGAAGGCTGGAATCATCTCGTACATCTCAGAAATGTAGAATGGCAACCCTTCGACATTTTGTTTGATGAGAATCCAGGCGATGACGACGACAGATCCCGTAATCATCGAAGCAAGTGCTCCTGTCTTGTTCATCCGGCGCCAAAGCAAGCTGAACAGAACGACTGGTCCGAACGCGGCACCGAAACCAGCCCACGCATAACCAACGAGAGTCAAGATCGACTTCTGTGCACCGAACGATAAGAGAATCGCTAGAGCAGCGACGACAAGGACCATCACGCGCCCCATGACCATCAATTCACGATCCGAAGCATTACGCTTGAAGAAACGTTGATAGAAATCATTCGTTGCCGCACTCGAAGAGACGAGTAGCTGTGTCGAGATCGTCGACATGATGGCAGCAAGTAAGGCTGCAAGCAACAGTCCCGTAATGAAACCAGGGAAGAGATCGCGTGATAATTGAATGAAGACATTCTCTGGTTCTCCTAAAGGACTATTTTGTTGCGTGAAGTAGGCATATCCGATCAAACCTGTCACCATCGCTCCAACGATTGAGAACGTCATCCAGATCATCCCAACGCGACGTGCTGACTTCATCTCGTGTAAGTTCCGAATCGCCATGAAACGAACGATGATATGCGGCTGACCAAAGTAGCCGAGTCCCCATGCGAGTAGCGAGACGATCCCAATGACCGTCGTACCTTTGAATAACTCGAGCTTTGAACCGTCCGTCGACCGGATCGTTTCGAGCGTCTCGTTGATCCCACCGCTTAAAGCGAGGGCAACGCCTGGTACGATCAGCAACGCGATGACCATGATCATCCCTTGGACGACGTCCGTCCAACTGACAGCAAGGAAACCACCGAGGAAGACGTATGCGATGACGACGCCCGCTAAAATCCAAAGACCTGTCGTATAATCCAGTCCGAAAACCGCTTCGAACAAACGACCACCAGCAACAAAACCACTTGATGCGTACATTATAAAGAATATTAAGATAACTCCAGCTGAAACGGTACGCAAGACACCACTTTTATCGTGGAATCGTTTTTCAAAGTAATCGGGAATCGTGATCGCATCCCCTGCATGTGCCGTATAAGCACGCAGACGCGGCGCGACGAGTAACCAGTTGGCGTAAGCACCAAGCAATAAACCAACGACGATCCATCCACTGGACAGACCAGTTGCATACATCGCACCCGGTAATCCCATCAACAACCAGCCACTCATGTCACTTGCTCCAGCAGAGAGCGCCGTGACGACGGGACCAATCGTACGTCCCCCAAGCATGTAGTCATTCATGTTCTTCGTCCGATAATACGCAATGACGCCTAGTGCGACCATCAGTCCGAGATACAGCAAAATCGCAAACCACATTCCGTTCATCCTTGCTCCCCCTTTTTTTCGTGATATAAGAAAAACGGGCATGCAGGTCGCACACCCGTTTCATCTATTAAACACCATTTCAGAACATTTCTGAAGTTGTTTTTGCTTGAAGATGTAAAGTCAAGTAATCCGGTCCGCCTGCTTTCGAATCCGTTCCAGACATGTTGAATCCACCGAATGGTTGGTAGCCAACGATTGCGCCTGTGCACCCACGGTTGAAGTAGAGGTTACCGACGTGGAAGTTCGCACGCGCGTACTCTTGGTTCGTCCGGTCTTGCGTGATGACAGCACCTGTCAATCCGTATTCCGTGTTGTTCGCGATGTCGATTGCTTCTTTGAAATCTTTCGCTTTCGTGAAGGCGACGACTGGTCCGAAGATCTCTTCTTGCATCAAACGATCCGTTGGTTGAACGTCCGCGACGACTGTCGGTGAGACGAAGAATCCTGTTGAATCATCTGCCGTACCACCTGCGACGATACGTCCTTCTTCTTTTGCGACGTCGAAGTACGACGTGATTTTCTTGAATGCTGCTGCGTCGATGACTGGTCCGACGTTGTTTGAGACATCCGTCGGGTTACCGATGCTGAGTTTGTTCGTGTTCGCGACGACTTTTTCGAGCAACTCGTCATAGACAGAGTCGAGTGCGACGACACGTGAACAAGCTGAACATTTTTGACCCGAGAATCCGAATGCCGCTTTCGTGATCATGTCCGCTGCGTAATCGAGGTCGGCCGACTCATCGATGACCATCGTATCTTTTCCGCCCATTTCCGCGATGACGCGTTTGAGCCAGATTTGACCTTCGTTTAGTTTCGATGCCCGCTCGTTGATGCGAAGACCGACATCACGTGATCCCGTGAAGCTGATGAAACGTGTTTTCGGGTGATCGACGAGGTAGTCACCGACTTCTGCCCCTGAACCTGGTACGAAGTTCAAGACGCCTGCCGGAAGACCAGCCTGCTCCATCACTTCGACGAATTTCGCTGCGACGACCGGTGTCGTTGATGCGGGTTTCAAGAGGATCGGGTTCCCTGCCACGATTGCTGCAACAGCTGTTCCAGCCATGATCGCGAGTGGGAAGTTCCATGGTGAGATGATGACACCAACACCGAGTGGAATGTAATCGTAACGGTTGTATTCGCCTGGACGACTCTCGACTTTTTTGCCGTCTTTTAAGACGAGCATCTGACGTGCGTAGTACTCGAGGAAGTCGATCGCTTCTGCTGTATCGGCATCTGCTTCGTTCCAAGGCTTCCCTGCTTCTTTGACGAGGTAGGCAGAGAACTCATGCTTCCGCTTACGGATGATGTTCGCTGCTTTGAATAGGACGTCCGCACGTACAGACGGATTGACGAATTTCCATGTTTCGAAGGCTGTGACCGCTGCTTGCATCGCTTCTTCTGCATGTTCCTGTGTCGCTTTCGAGACACGTCCGACGATCTCTTCTTTGTTAGCCGGATTGACGGAGACGATTTTATCTTCCGTCGTCACATGTTTTCCACCGATGACGAGCGGATAATCTTTGCCGAGTTCTTGCGTGACGAGTGCAAGTGCCTCTTCGAACGCTTTCTTGTTTGCTTCTTGTGAGAAGTCCGTGAATGGTTCGTGTTTGTACGGAATCATCTCTATTCCCCCTTTAATCTCTACTTTAAATCGCTTACATTCTCCATTGTACAGAAGCATGAGTCCGCTTACAATTATTCTAGTCAAAAAAATAGAGGAGCGACCGATTTGGTCGCTCCTCCGTTCTCAATTATTCCTTCGCTTGTGAAAAGACGATCTCTTCGTGTTCAATTGAAACTTTGACGTCTTGCCCTTGGAATAACCAATCATCTTGATCCGAGACGACGAAGTGAATGCCATCGACGACTTCTTCGACTGCTGCCCGTTCGACTTCTTCCATATGAACACCAACCGAGAAACCTTGTGTTAAATCCGTTGAGCCACCATATTTTGCGAAGAAGCGAATCGTATCGCCTGATTTTGCTTCCATCTCATCTTTAAAATATTGCAATGCCTCATCTGTAATATGAATTTTCATATCTATCACTCCCCTTTCGTTTAGTGTACCGATATCCTACTCAAAAAAGCGAATTTCCTGTATGGTAGAGACAAGATTAGCTATGGAAGCACCATGAAACATTCATCTTAGGAGGAATTCGAATGAAACGATCGCTCGTAGTGCTGCTTGCGACCAGTCTCGTACTCGTCGGTTGCGGAAACGATTCCCCGTCTTCTACAGATACCAAATCCCCGAAGACGACGGAAACGAAACAACAGAAGGCTGAACAAGCCGTTCTTGACGTCTATCAAACATACGAAAAAACACTCGGTCAATCCGGACGAGCAGATGCAAAAGACCTTGCATCGATTGAATATACGGGTGACGAAAAACAACTTGAACCGCTTGCCGTTGGTGCGAAAAACTTGAATGTCGTTCCCGGTAAGGTCGTCAAGTCGTTCCAAAAGGGCGACGTCGCCTATATCATCCACGAATTCAAGGATGCGAAAGGATCGATTCTCCCGAACCGAGGATCGAAGCTGTTATTGAAGAAAGACGACGAGTGGAAAATCGTCCTGACGCCTACGACATTCGATCCGTCCGTCTTCTCGACACTTGGTGACATGTTCACTGGATTTAACGCTGATGAGTATGGTGTCAATGCGAAGGCGGCTGATGAGATCGGAAAAACCGATGAAAAAGAGCAAGATGCCGTCTTTTCTCGCGTCAATGCGCAAACCGATTATATGGCGCTCGAGATGAACAGTAACATTCTGATGATTTATGGTGAGGCGCTCAAGAACGAAGGAAACCCTGAGACGCTCGTTGATTACTATCAAGACTACGCAGACTGGTATGAAGAAGAACAGCCACTCCTCATGAAGACGGCGAAAGCCGGAACGGATTATGAGAAGTACTTGATCGCACTCGATCCATTAAAAGAGAGTCTTCAAAAGAAGCTTGAGAAATATGCGGATCAATTAAACATGGAATTAGGATAAGGAGGAATTTTTCATGCAAGCACCTACATTCACCCTTCCGAATGCACAAGGAGAACCGATTTCCCTCGAGGATTATCGTGGAAAAAAAGTCGTACTCTATTTCTATCCGAAGGATTCAACGCCTGGCTGTACGACCGAGGCATGTGATTTCCGCGATGCGACGCAAGCGTTCGAAGAGAACAACACCGTCATTCTCGGTGTTTCTGCCGATAGTCAGAAACGGCATCAAAACTTTATCGCAAAATATGAATTACCGTTCCAATTGTTATCAGATGTCGATCACGAAGTGTGTGAGCAATATGGTGTCTGGCAACTGAAAAAGAACTACGGAAAGGAATATTTTGGAATTGTTCGTTCAACGTTTTTAATTGATGAATCTGGTGAAATCGTCAAAGAATGGCGCAGTGTGAAAGTAAAAGATCACGTCGCAGAAGCACTTCAGCACGTCCAAAAGCAGAAATGAGATTATGAACCAGTTGTTTCATACAACTGGTTCTTTTTGTATTCAATAATTTTAAAAACTCCTAATTTTATCCTTACATAAAAATAATTTTTCGTAAAAAAACGTTGGTATTACACATAAATTTAATAATTTTGAAATAATCTGAAAATATTCTATTGATTTTTCTGAATATTGTATTTATTATTGATAACAAGTTGATCCGGTGCTTTCCACAGCTTAAGAATAAAAGGCGATGACCCCTCTTATTTTTAGTCGGACACCGGATCGCTATCTTATCGGTTCTTATCGTTTCACCAGATATATCTATTTCTTTTGGGAGGGATTTACTTTATGGAAAAGAAAAAGGCACTTGCACTCGTTGGAGCACTGACAATCGCTGGCTCAAGTCTTGCAGCATGCTCGACGACAGATGAAGGTTCAAAAGAAGGCGGTTCGACATCTGGAGAAAAATCTTCAGACAAACAAGTCTTGAATATCATCAGCGGTTCGGATATTCCAGCACTTAGCCCAACCGTCGCAACAGACTCTGTATCCTTCACAGTCTTGAACAACGTTCAAGAAGGTCTGTTCCGTCTAGACGAGAATCAAGAAGCAACACCGGGTGTCGCAGAAAGTGTTGATGTTTCTGAAGATGGACTTACATACACGTTCAAACTTCGTGATTCGAAATGGTCGGATGGCAGCGATGTCACAGCAAAAGACTTCGAATACGCATGGAAACGCGTCCTTGATCCGAAGAGCGGTTCACAGTATGCGTATATCATGTATATCATCGATGGCGCTGAAGCATACAACACAAGTAAAGGAAAAGCAGACGATGTCGCAGTCAAAGCGGTCGATGACAAAACGCTTGAAGTCAAGTTGACTCAACCGGCTGAATACTTCAAATCGTTGACTGGTTTCGGTTCATTCATGCCACTGAAACAAGAATTCGTTGAGAAACAAGGTAAAAACTTTGCTTCGAAGCCGGACACATTCCTTTACAACGGACCATTCGTCCTCTCGGATTGGAAGACGGATGTTGGCTGGAGCTATAAGAAAAACGATCAGTACTGGGATAAAGATAATGTCAAACTTGAAGAAATCAACACGAAAATCGTTAAGGAAGTCTCGACAGGCGTCAACTTGTACGAAAAAGGTGACATCGATCTAGCTGGTTTAACAAGTGAGTTTGTTGATCAATACAAAGACAAAGAAGACTTTGATACACGTCTTGATGCAGCAATGTACTATATCCAAATGAACTTCAAGAATGACCTCTTGAAGAACAAGGATATCCGTAAAGCGATCGATTCAGGATACGACAAGAAGCAGATGGCTGATGTTCTCTTGAACAACGGTTCAATCCCTGCTTACTACTACGTACCAAAAGACTTCGCGAAAGGTCCAGACGGTAAAGATTTCCGTGATGGCAACGAAGGTTTCGGTTCATACGACGCATCATCTGCAAAAGCATCATTCGAAAAAGGACTGAAAGCCGTCGGCAAGAAGTCTCTCAAACTCGAACTTCTTTCATACGATGATGACAACTCGAAAAAAATCTCGGAGTACCTCAAAGGCGAGTGGGAGAAAAACCTTCCAGGTCTTGAAGTTACAATCAAACAACAACCATTCAAGAACAAGTTGGATCTCGAGTCTAAAGGTGAGTTCGAGCTATCGTTCGCAGGATGGGGACCTGACTACCAGGATCCGATGACATTCCTCGATATGTGGGTAACTGGTGGACCATACAACCGTGGTAAGTACACGAGCGATAAGTATGATTCACTCATCAAGTCAGCTCAAAAAGAAGTAGATGCTGAGAAACGTTGGCAGGCCCTCAAAGATGCTGAGAAAACACTCCTTGAAGAGGATCAAGCGATCTCAGTTATGTACCAAAAAGGTGTTTCGCTTCTTCGTAAACCGTACGTCAAAGGAATCGTCAACCACAAAGTCGGTGCCGATACTTCGTACAAATGGGCTTACATCGAAGGAAAATAAGTCATACCCCAAGACCAGATTCGCTGACGAGCGTGTCTGGTCTTTTTTTCCATATGAGCCGTTTGTCCTATTTTTCTGAATAGAATTAAAATTTCGTGTCATTCTGTTTTCATTTCCATGACTTCCATTTATACTAAGCAAAGAATCCGATTCACTTTATTTACAATATTTTGCGGGAATTATTCATAATTAATGGAAATGTACCGATATATCTAATACAGAGGACTTTTGCCTCAATACTACATCGAACTAGGAAGGAGGACTCACTCATGAAGCAACGTGTACTTACGAGTCAACAGAGTTATACAGAAGAGCAGCTTGAGATGATTGAAGCCATCCGTGCGGTCGGTGAACTCATCCAGGACCGTCCACGCCGTACTGTCTATCGCCGTTATGCTTTAGTTAATGACTGGCCTCAGCCAGAAAACATCATCCGTCAATTTGGTTCGTGGCCAGAAGCCTTGTCTGCTGCTGGATACGAGTGGAATGTCGATCAACAGCCGGAGGAGCTTGAGCGGGCACCGAAATACACGAAAGACGAAATCTTAAAGTCGTTCGAACGGTACGCACAAGACGTCGGCTCTACGATCACACTCAAGAAGTACCAGATGTGGCGTAAATCCGTCCATCATGCACCGAGTCACTATCACATCGTTAAGATGTTCGGTTCGTGGCACGATGCTTGTACCGCTGCAGGACTCGAAGCGAGCGTCACCTATTCAAAAGCTGAACTTGCTGCTTCTCTGCGTCAAGCAATCGAGGAAGTCGGCTTTGCCCTCTCTTTTGAAGCATACCGGGAATGGGCAAAACGAAACAACAAACCATCGACGAAAGCCTTACTTCATCGTTACGGCTCTTGGTCAGCCGCGATTCATGCGATTGAAAACGAGATTCGCCTCAGCAAACAACAAGCTCAATGAACTTATTCTTTTTTGATCCTTCTCGTTCATCCGAACTGGGAGGATTTTTTACATCAAAAAAGAAGATAGCGTCTCTGCTACCTTCTTCTACTTGATTTAAATGACCTTCTCTTTCCACTCTTGATACGATGCGACACGGTCGCGTCCTTGGAACTTCGCTCCGACGTACATCGCACGGTCGGCATTTCGAATCAAACTCGCGAGATCACCAAGTTCTTTTAATGTATCGATGCCGATACTGGCCGTGATTCGGAGCGTATGCCCTTCGACTAAGATTGGATTTGCATGCAACGTCTCGCGGATTCGCTCTGCGACGATTTGGGCAGAATCAAGATCCGTATTCGGTAGTAAGATGACAAACTCCTCTCCCCCGTAACGCGCGACAAGATCTGTGATACGTGTTGCCTGCATCAATAACTTCGCAACTTCAAATAGGACGACGTCTCCGACTTCATGACCATACGTATCATTGATTTGTTTGAAGTGATCTAAATCGATCATTAAGGCCGAGAACGGATAAAGGTCGCGTTGTTTAATACGACGATCGCCCCACTCTTGCAAGGCACGATAGTTCGGTAATTTCGTCATCGCATCTGTCCGGCTGTCAGTCAACAAGCGTTCTCGCTCGTGTGCCCGTTCCACTGCCCATGACAGGACACGTAGGGCACGATATAGCTCATATCCAAAATCCTGCGTGAATTCACCACTTGCGTTCGAGGCAAGGAGCAACGAGCAGTTGATCGTCTCCGTCGCTTCCGGTTGAATGAAGAGGACCGACTGTGTCTCTTCCGGCAAGCTATCGTAAAGGCGAATATCCCACTCCTGTTGCATCCCGTAAAGAAGGACTTCTTCTTTTTCGATGATATCTTCAATGATTCGCCCTTCGACGTGATCAGCCTTCAACTTTCGTCCGTCCTTCAACGAATAGTACACGCTTTGCTTTCCTTCTTTGAAATCAAACTTAATCCAAGCGATATCCGGTTTGACGAATTGATTGAGCTGTCGTAAATACCGCTCGATGATGAACTGGGCATCACCGTCTTTCCAAGCCGCCTCTTTCAATCGCTCGATCTGCTCCCAATGTTCGATCCGGTCTGTCGCTTCAACCGAACTTCCCAGTGCGCGCTTGATGATGAATAAGGCAAACGCCGCCATGACGAGTCCGCTATTTCCGTTCCCTTGAACGACAAGTGTACTGAAGATTCCGTATAACAATTCTGCTGTGATGACGACCGCTTCGAAACGTAGCAGCTGGAACATGACATCATTTGGAATGTTTTCTCCAAGAAGAAATCGGGATAACTGATATTGCAATAAGAGGACAATCCAGAGGATCGCGACCATCGCCAGTAACGGTACGATGTTTTCTGTCAGCACGAATGCTTCGCCATGTGTCCCCCCGAGTGCATTATAGGCAAGACCTGCTGGAACGATTAAAAACAATTCGAGTGCGACGTTGAAGGGATAGTTATGTAACATCCGCCGACGTCCGATTGGTGTATGAATCGTTCGCAACTGATAGATGAGCATCGTCAATTGCCCAACACAAATCGCTGATAATAATCCATACGTCAAGAATGTAAAGAGGACGAATCCAAAATGGAAAGTAAAACTCATATGACGACGACGGACAGGATCGACGACGAAAATCGTCGATAAGGCGGCAATCAATAAGAACGTAAACAAATCGACGCTGAGACTATAATCTCTCGACTTCGCAAAAAGATCGATGCCTATGACGATTACGAAAAAAACGACCCAGCTTCGAAGGAGATATTGTTGAAAACGACGCACAAAACATTCCCCTTCCTTTAAGTTATGTAGTTGTATATTACTGGAAATCGATATGTCCATTATTCTACTTTTCGAGCAAAAAGTCGAACTTCGATGGTCTCCTTTGATACAATTGACGCGAGGTGATTTTTTTATGACAAATACATTCACGCAACACGCATTTGATACATTTCAGATCGATGGACTAGAACCACGGATGGAAGCGATTCGCGAACGCATCCAGCCGGTCTTTCGAGACATCGGTCAGGAAGTCGCACCTGACTTAACGGTCGCAACAGCAGAAGATGTCCATGTTCACATCGCGCAACATGCACGTCGGAAGGTCAACCCTCCGAAGGATACATGGATGGCATTCTCACCCGATAAACGTGGATACAAAAAACATCCGCATTTCCAAGTCGGTCTGTTTGATGATCATCTGTTCATTTGGCTTGCCTATATCTACGAGTTACCGAATAAACAACAATACGCATCGAAACTGTTACAGCATACAGAACTGCTGACATCCCTTCCGGATGATTTCGTCGTCTCATACGATCATATGAAAAAAGACGCCGTCTCCGTTCATGAGACGGATATCGAAAAAGGATTACAACGTTTCCACGACGTCAAAAAGGCAGAATTCCTTGTTGGTCGTCATATTCCGGCAGAACAAGTGCATCACCTGTCACGCGAAGAATTACTCGATATGATTCGAAATACCTATTCGCATCTCGTACCACTCTATAAAACGATTAAATAAAAAGGATGGCCGAATCGGTCATCCTTTTTCATTAGTTATATTTTACTAGAATTGACATGACTTGTGTACGGTCGGAATTCAAATTTAGATAAATGTTGACCTGTTTTGAGGAAACGGTCATGACGTTGAATGTTTTATCGAGTTTCGCTGTCGGATACGCTTTTTTGACTTCCTTGACCGTCACAGTTCGCTTGACCTGCTTCGGATCATAGACGATTGCACTAACTTTTGCTTTTGTGTCCTTCACCCCATACGTGGAGCAGTAATGAAGAGCGCGATCCGCTGAGGCAAGACCATTTCCGCTTTGACACCAATTCGAGTTCTTTTCCCCCTTATAGGATTTATGTACTTGGGCGAGTGTTGTTTTTTCAAGAACGACTTTTCCATCGAGTGAACGTGCTTGTTTCGCTTGTGTTTGAATTTCTTGCAGCCATTTGACGTCTGTCTGTTTTGTTGCTTCGACCGGTTGGTTATATGAAGTGCCTGACACGATGCTGACAGTGAGTGCGGCAGTTAAGATGATTCCTAAGACTTGTTTCATGATGATGTCCTCCTCTGCGCCTATGAAAGGCGTTGATAATAAACTGATTCCCCTATTTCAAAAAATTATTCAGTTTTTATAGTTTTTTTCTGGGAACTTATATTTATTTTTTTGATGAGAAATAAAAAAAGAACCTAGTGTCGCATGACACTAGGTTCTACCTCATTTCTTATGCATCTTAAACTCTAGGAACAACTCATTATAATGCGCGAGCATTTTCTTTCCGAGGTTCTCATAGACTTCAAGCGTATCGGTAACTTGTTTATCAGGATAGAATCGCTCATCGGTCCGAACCGACTCGTCGAGCAGTTTCAAACCTTCTTTGTTTGGTGTCGAATAGCCGACGTAGTCCGCATTTTTCGCTGAAATATCAGGACGCAACATGAAGTTGATGAACTCGTGTGCCCCCTCGACGTTTTTAGCCGTCTTTGGAATGACGATATTATCGAACCAGACGTTTGATCCTTCTTTTGGAATGACGTAGTCGAGATTTTCGTTTTCACTCATGATCTCGTTTGCATCACCCGACCAGACGACACCGAGCCCTGCTTCTTCGTTCGCGAGCAATAACTTGATCTCGTCCCCGACGATTGCCTTGACGTTTGGTGTCAGGCGCATCAAGTTCGCTTTTGCTTCCTGTAGTTTCGACTCATCCGTTTCGTTCAGCGAATAACCGAGACTATTCAAGCTCATCCCCATGACTTCACGGGCACCGTCAGCGAGTAGAATCTGATTCTTTAGCTTCGGATCCCAAAGATCCTTCCAGCTCGTCGGTTTCTTCCCATCAATCAAGTCTTTATTGTAGACGATACCGACCGTTCCCCAGAAATATGGAATCGAGTACTTGTTGTTCGGATCGAATGATAAATCTAAAAAGCGTGAATCGATGTTTTTGAGATTCGGAATTTTTTGATGATCAATCGGAACGACGAGCTTCTCATCGATCATCTTCGCAATCGCATAGTCGGACGGAACAGCGATATCGTATGTCGTTCCTCCCTGTTCGATTTTCGTCAGCATCGCTTCGTTTGAATCGAACGTTTGATAGACGACCTTGATGCCGCTCTCTTTTTCAAACTGTTTGATCAGTGCTGGGTCGATGTAATCGCCCCAGTTGTAGATGTTCAGGACATTTTTCCCTGAATACCCTTGTGTCTCATTCAACTGATTCAAGGTGAATAGGATGACACCTGAAATCAAGAAAATCGCGGCGAACAATTGAATCAATTTTTTCAACGGTCATTTCACCTCCGGTCGCGAAAGCTTCGTAGCAGCTCGTTGGTTCAAGAAGTAGTAGCCGATGACGAGCAGGAACGTAAACAAGAAGATGACAGTCGACAGGGCGTTGATCTTCATCGAAATCCCTTGACGGGCGAGTGAGTAGATCTCAACGGACAACGTTGTGAAGCCATTTCCTGTCACGAAGAACGTCACCGCAAAATCATCCAATGAGTACGTCAATGCCGTGAAGAATCCAGCAAAGATACCTGGTGTAATGTACGGTAAGATGACTTTCGTCAAAACATCCCAACGGCTTGCGCCTAAGTCACGCGCTGCATCAACGAGCGTCGGACTCATCTCCTGCAACTTCGGTAAGACGAGAATGACGACGATCGGTACCGAAAATGCGATGTGGGACAGTAAGACCGACGTAAAGCCGAGCTGGATGCCGAGTAGCGTAAAGAAGATCAAGAACGATGCCCCGATGATGACATCCGGACTGACGATCAAGATGCTATTTAGCGTCAACAACGACGTCTCGACCCGTTTCTTGCGGACGGCTTGAATCCCGATCGCTCCGAATACGCCAAGGATCGTCGAGATCGCAGCTGACAACAATGCGATGACGAGTGTGTTTAAGACGATGATCAACAAGCGTGAATCTTGGAAGACTTCCTTGTACCAATCCCACGTGAACGAATCGAAGTTCGTCATATTGTCAGCGCTGTTAAACGAATAGAATGCCAAGTAGAATATCGGAGCATACAAAATGATGAAGACTCCGATCAGATAAAGATTTGCTAGTTTCAGACGTTTCATCAAGTCGTCGCTCCTTTCTTCCGTTTCGTACTCGTCAAGGCAAGGATGATCGCCATCGCGATGATGAGGAAGACGGCAATCGTCGCTCCCATGCCCCAGTTTTGTGTCACGAGGAACTGCTGTTCAATCGCTGTACCGAGCGTGATGACGCGGTTTCCGGCAATCAGACGCGTAATCATGAACAGCGATAATGCCGGAATGAAGACGAGCTGACAGCCTGACTTCACACCATCGAGCGTCAACGGGAAGACGACACGCCGGAACGTCGTGAAGTTCGACGCCCCAAGATCACGTGCAGCGAAGACGAGTGACGGGCTCAGTTTTTCAATCGCGTTGAAGATCGGCAGGATCATGAACGGAATGAAGATGTACACCGAGACGAAGACAAAACTGAAATCGGTAAAGAGAATCTGTTGTCGTCCAATCCCAATCGCTTCAAGCGTTTGGTTCGCAAGACCATACGTACTGAACAACCCGATGAAGGCATAAGCTTTCAACAATAAGTTGATCCATGTCGGTAAGATGATCAAAAGTAGCCACAGCTGTTTATGCTTCGTTTTCGTCAACAAATAAGCGGTCGGATAACCGATCAAGAGCGAAAACACCGTAATCAAAAACGCATACCAGAACGAGCTGAGTGTCATCGTCAAATACGTCGACGTAAAGAAGTTCTGGTAGTTCTCAAATGAGAAGTTACCGTCCAAATCAAGGAATGAATAGTAGACGACGAGTACGATCGGTGCGATGACGAACAAGGCAATCCAGAATAGATACGGGATGAGATACCAGTTACGTGATTTTTGCATCATAACACCCCGTCGTAGGATTCCAGACGCTTATCGAATTCTTCTTCCGTCTCGTTCAGTCGCATGACGTGAATCGCTTCCGGATCAAATGTCAGTCCGATCTGCTCACCAACCGTCGCCTTTTTCGTACTGTGGACGAGCCATTCGTTACCGACTTCATCCATACAAGCGATCTCGTAGTGCACGCCACGGAAGAGTTGCGAATCGACGGTGACTTGTAGTTTCCCCTGTGTCACGTTCGTGATTTCAAGATCCTCCGGACGGATGACGATCTCGACCGGTTCGTTCAATTCAAGACCACGGTCGACACATTCGAATTCCTTTTCTGCGAACCAGACCCGGTAGTCTTCCACCATGCGCCCTGGAATGATGTTCGACTCACCGATGAAGTCAGCGACGAAGCGGTTGATCGGTTCATCATAGATATCCGTCGGTGTGCCCGATTGTTGAATGACACCGTGATTGAGGACGAAGATTTCATCTGACATCGCCAGTGCTTCTTCTTGGTCGTGCGTGACGAAGATGAACGTGATGCCAAGACGACGTTGCAAGTCGCGGAGCTCATACTGCATCTCTGTCCGTAATTTCAAGTCGAGCGCTGATAATGGCTCATCGAGCAAGATGACTTCCGGCTCATTGACGATTGCCCGGGCAATCGCGACACGTTGCCGTTGTCCACCTGACATCTCGGTGATTTCTCGTTTCTCATAACCGGACAAGTTGACGAACTTCAATGCGTCCGTTACACGTTTTGCGATTTCTGCTTCTTTCACCTTCTTGATGCGAAGACCGAAGGCGATGTTTTCGAAAACGTTCAAGTGCGGGAAGAGTGCATAGTCTTGGAAAACAGTATTGACTTGACGTTTGTTCGCCGGTACATCGTTGATTCGTTTTCCGTTGAAGATGATGTCTCCTTCTGTTGCTTCCGAAAAGCCAGCAATCAGTCGTAAGATCGTCGTTTTCCCACAACCCGATGGTCCGAGTAACGTATAGAACTTCCCGCGTTCGATTTCAAAGCTGACTTGGTCGAGGACGGTCTGATCGTCGTATCGTTTCGTAACGTCCTTGAATTGAATGATCGTAGTATCTGCCAATCTAGTTCCTCCTTTATAAGTATGAGTCGGTCGCGGTCACGAGGACCTTCGTCTCTTGTGTTGACTCATTGCGTAGTTGATGGATTTCTGAAGCCTTATAGTAAAGTGTCTCTCCTTGTTTCGCTACAAAAGACTGACGTCCGAGCGTCAGTGTGACGTTTCCTGTGAGCACATAGACGAACGTCTCGGCACCTGATGGCTCATACGTCTTGAATGCTCCCCCTGGCGCGAGTGTCAATAGGACCGGCTCCATCTCTTTCTCGTTCGATTCCGGAATGAGCCACGTGACATGATATCCTTGTTCCTCATCGGCATACGTCGTGACATCCTCTTCCCCGTAGATGACTTTTTGATTGAGTGTATCCTCATCAAAGAAATCCTTCGGTGAGATGCCAAGAACTTCGAGGAGATGAAACAGCGTCTCGATCGACGGTGAACTGAGTTCCCGTTCGAGTTGCGAGATGTACCCTTTACTCAGGTCTGTTCTTTCCCCTAGTTCCTCTTGCGTCAATCCCTTTTGAAGACGGAGGTTCTTGATTTTTTGTCCGATTGAGTACAATCGACGTCCTCCTCTCAGCGGCTTAGTTTAGTATAAGATGACTAAAAGTTTACTAATCACGTACCGATTATAGCGTATTTCATTATTTAATCAACTAAAACGTTCAATATTTTTTAATGTTCATTTGACAGCGAGAACGCTTACACCTACAATTAATATCAGGTACTAATTTAAGGAGGAACTTGTTATGCGGATCGCTTGGATCACTGATAGTACAACGATTTTACCGGATACGATCGCTCAGCGCGATGATCTTTCGGTCGTCCCTTTACTTGTCATGAAGGATGGCGAAAGTTTCGTCGATGGTGTCGACGTTGATGCGGAGACCGTCTATAGCTGGATTGACTCAAAACACAAGGTAACGACGAGCCAACCTTCGATCGGGAGCTTCACCGAGCATTATGAACGGTTGAAAGAGGATTACGACGTCGGCTTCGCTGTTCACTTATCGAGTGAACTGAGCGGAACGTACAACGCTTCCGTTCAAGGGGCAGAGATTGCTGGCTTTCGTCTGATTGCGATTGATTCCCGTTGTGGGATTTATCCGGCTGGTCAACTTCTAGCAGAAGCGATTGAACTCGTCGAAGCCGGGCACTCGATCGAATCCGTCGAACAGATCATTCTCGAGCGTCGTTTCGACCATCACATTGAATTCACGGTCGCGAACCTCGATCAATTACAAGCAGGTGGACGCATCTCTTCGACGAAGGCATTCGTCGGTAACTTGTTGCAACTTCGCCCGTTGTTCCACTTCGAAGAAGGAAAAATCGTGCCTTACCAAACCGTCCGGACGTTTAAAAAAGCGCATTCAAAGATTTTTGATCATCTTGTCGCAATCATTGAACGGGGGCAGGTCACGGATATTTCACTATTCCACGCGACAGCGTATGACCTTGCACTCGAGTGGAAACAACGACTGGAATCGCAGTACGATGTGCGTGTCCGCATCGATGACTTAACACCGGTTCTCGGTTCGCATACAGGGAATCCAGCAATCGGTATGTCCTTTTTGAACCCGACACGCCGACCGTGATGACTAATGAAAATGATTTTTGGGTAAACCTTCTTTAGAGAATAAAGGAGGTTTTTTGTTTGAAAAATAATAAATGGATTTGGCTCAACTGGGTCGGCTTCATCTTCACGATTGCCGTGAACGCTCTCGATGGTGGAAAGACAGGACGAATCTCTGATTCGATCATCACATTGTTCAAACCTGCTGGGTATGCATTCTCGATTTGGGGATTGATTTATGCGGTATTACTCATCTGGTTGATTTTACAATCGATTCCGAAATTCAAGGAACACGAACTAGCGAAGAAAATCGGACCGTGGTTCTTGATCAGCTGTTTGTTCAACGCAGGTTGGATCGTCTCCTTCACGTTTGAACTGTTCGTTGTCTCGGTCGTCGTCATCGTAGGTCTATTGCTATCATTGATCGTCATCTACTCAAAAATTGATCGTGAGACGAAAGGGTTACGCTTTAAATTGCCATTTTCGCTGTATCTCGGCTGGGTGTCGGTCGCAACGATTGCTGACATCTTCCTGACGATCAACGCAGAAGGTGTGACATCTTGGCTCGGAATCGGAGATGCGGGTTGGACGATGATTATACTCGTCGTCGGAGTCGTCATCGCTCTTCTCTTCATGTTTGCGAACCGTGATCCGATTTATCCGCTCGTCTTCGTCTGGGCGTATATCGCGATCAATTTCGAGTCCGATAACGGTCTCGTCGATACGACGGTTCTTGGTAGCGTCGTCTTATTGTTAGCCGGTTATATCTTCCTTCTCGTCCGGATGCGCCGCCAAGTCAGCGTGAGCAAGTGACGTTCCTTTCTTGTTCAAACGGCGTATACTAAAGGAAAGGAGTGAATGACCATGAATATCACATTTACACCGTCTGCTCAGGAGCGGATCCGCCAATTACGCGGTGAAGTATCCGGTCAACTGCACCTCTATTACGATACAGAGGGTTGTGGTTGCGGAAACTCTGGTATTTTCAGTATTCGCATCGTCGATGAAGCGACACCGGAAGACATGACGATTGATTCAAACGTCGGTCCCGTTCTCGTCAAGCGGTGGTCGAGTCATTTCCTCGATCAAGAAATGACACTCGATTACAACGCGGAGAAAAAAGCGCTCATCCTAAAAAGTGATGGACAATACTTTAATACGAATGTGCTCGTGACGGATCAAACAGGCTGCGTCCTAACGGTTCGTTCATAAGCGAAAATGAAAAAGGCAACTTCCACCGTGGAAGTTGCCTTTGTTTGTGTTCGAACAGACAGGTGCTGCGTCGAAAGCTGAGTTGATCGAGTATAGTCGAATGTACTGGATGTCTGTCTGCATCGTGCACGAGCTGGTGAAAACCTCCAGCGCTTTGCGTCCCCCCAGACGTCGCATGCACAATCCTCGCATGCTTATCTAGTATACGAACGGAAGTCACGTTTGGATTGCCTTATCCGACATTTAGAACCGTTTCTTCGATCGTCCGCTGGTTTAGATCCTTTACGTGCATCGGCTTACTGTAATAGTAACCTTGACCATAATCGCAACCGAGACGCTTTAAGAAAAGATGCTGTTCGAGTGTCTCGACACCTTCCGCGACGACTTCGATTCCAAGACTCTTCGCAAGCTGAATGATCATTTCTGTGATCGCTGTTCCCCGTTCGTCATGTGGGACTTCATCGATGAACGACTTGTCGATCTTCAGGATATCAATCGGAAGATGCTTTAAGTGTGTCAGTGAAGATAGACCCGTTCCGAAGTCATCGAGTGCAATCGTCAGACTGAGTTGCTTCAGTTCACCGAGCATCATCATCGCTCGGTCGAGATTCTCCATGACGGATGTTTCTGTGATTTCGAGCTGTAGTTGTAACTCGCTTCCACTCTTTAAGGAATGGTGAACGATCTCTTTAATCATCACGTTATGTGACTCGGATCGGAAGTGCATCGCGGATAAATTGACAGAGACTTGGCGAATGAAATAATCTTCCTTCTTCCAAATCTCCATCTGTGCGACGGTCTCCTTCAACACCCACTCGGTTAAACGATGAATCAGACTGTATTTTTCAGCAAGCGGGATGAACTCCGCCGGTGAGATGAAACCGAACTTCGGATGATTCCAGCGAATCAGAACTTCCGCCTGATCCACCTTTCCTGTCGCGAGTGCGATCTTCGGTTGATAGACGAGAGCGAACTCCTTGAAATCCGTCATCGCCCGGCGTAAGGAGCCGACGATCAATTGCTCTCTGCGATCAGAGTGTAGCGCATCATCATATATGATGAAACGATCGCGTCCCTCGTTCTTACCAGCACGCAGCGCACTCTCCATCTGACCGATTCGCATTTCAAGCGATTCCTTCGTATCCGGTAAGATGACGCCCATCGTCGCTGTCAGATGGACTGCCTGATCTTCGAGGTCGATCGGTTGACGCACGTCCTCTAAAATCTGTTCGAAGACCTCCGTCATATCTTCCTGCGAGACACGTTTGATCAGGAAGAACTGCGTACCATTGTAACGGATACATGCTTCATCTTCCTTTAGCGTCCGTAGCATCCGTTCTGCGAACTGCCGAATGACCGCATCGCCCTTATCAAAACCGAATGTGTCATTGACCCACTTGTATCCATCCAGATCAAGCAAGGCCATCGCCATCTCCTGTTTCGCTCGACCGTAATGGGCATCGACCTTCGTCATATGATGGTCAAGCCATCTCCGATTATGCAGTCCGGTCAAATGATCCGTATACGCCATCATTTGTAGAGCACGTCGCTCCAAATGAATATAGAGTCCAGCAATCAAGATGACAATCAAGAAGACGGGAATTGCGACTTCGTTTAAGATGTTCGACGTGATGGGAGCGTCACCGATGATTCCGGCATTGGAAGCTGGGATACAAAACGATGTACCGAGCATTCCGACATAATGCATCGACGAGATGGCAAACCCCATCACGACCGCGATGGGAATCAAGATCCGTTTCTGATTGACATGTCTTAAGCGATGGAGCAGTAGCAAAGCGATATACGCGACGGTAACGGCAATCAGAACCGATAAGAGGAATAATCCTGTCTCATACCGGACGGTTCCACCGAACTGCATCGCCATCATCCCGAGATAGTGCATCGTGGCGATTCCGCCTCCCATCAGTGCCCCCGCTAAAATCACCTTATTTCTCGTAATCGTCGACGAGTATAAGAGATGAAAGGCAATGAAGGCAGCCAAAATGGCAGGAATGACGGATAAGAACATTAAAAACCAATCATAGCGAACCGTAACCGACAGGGCGAATGCCCCCATCCCGACGAAATGCATTCCCCAGATTGATAATCCCATCGTCAATGATGAGAGGAACAAGGCACGCTTCTTCAAGGAAGTCGCCTTCGCGAGACGCCGATTTAACTCTAATGAACCATATGATCCGATGATGGCAACGAGCACTGACACTACGACGAGTGTCACTTCATAATGTTTCGTTAATATAATCCATTCATTCATTGTATGAGGCCTCTCCTTAATAGACTGTCATTCTCCTAACTATCGTCTGCTCGGTCTCATTTCTTCAGTAAAAATTAGAAATTCATTCGATTTCTTATCATTTCAACGCGCATTTACTTATTCCATTGAGCACCTTGCACAAAAAAAGCGAATCCGTACGAGACGGATCCGCTAAACTTCGTTCTTATAATGCGACCGATGCGACGATTTCGCCCGTCGGTTTTTCTAAATCTGGTTCTGGTTCGACCGTGATGGCGACCGCGTCCACCTTGCCGTCTCCTTTAAGTGGGAAGACAGCTGCTGCCTCTCCATCTTTTTCGATGACACCGTTCGCAGTAGGTGTTTCGCCTTCGATCGTCCATAATTGATAAAGCTGCCCTTCTTGAAGCGGCGGTAAATCTTTCAACTGGACCAGCATGTACGATTTATCGTTTTGCGTGAAAATCATGCTTGATCCTTTAATGGACTCGGTGCTTTCGAAGTTCCCCATCCCTTTGATCTCATCCATCGCTAACGTCTCTGGTGTATCCGTATTTTCTTCCTGCGAGAGGAAGTAGGCATTCGCACCAAGTGAGAGAATCAAGGCGGCGGCGATACTCATCAACCAGCCGAGTGGGACACTCTTTTTCTTCGTTTGTTGCTGACGTGCTTGTTTGATGTCTACCGGAGTAGTCATCGGTGCTTCCTTCGGAGACGCCGTCTCTGCTGAACCAAGGACTTCTCCAAGAATTCGTGCTTTCATACCTGCAGGAACGGGTCGCTCCGGAAGCGATTCAGCGATGGGAAGCATGAGTTCTTCCATTTCTAAAAGCGCTTCGCGACATTCTTCACACGTCGCAAGATGCGCTTCGAACGCGTCGCGATCTGCTGCGGATAATGTTCCATTGAAATAATCGATTAAGTCATGACAACGTTCTTCCATCTCGTTCCCTCCCATCCATTCGTTTTCGTAATGCTTGAATCGCGCTCCTGATTCGCGTCTTGACCGTTCCAAGAGGTAAATCGAGTAGCTCTGAAATCTGTTGCTGCGTCATACCCTGGAAGTAAACGAGTTCAATCAGCTCTTGCTGTTCGGGTTTCAATTCACTAACCGCCCCGCGCACTTCAGCAGCTGTTTCCCGCTGCATGACCGTCCGCTCGACCGGCTCGTCGTATCCACCATCTCGTTCTTCGACTTCGATTGTCGGCTGTCGTTTTTCACGACGGAGACAATCAAGTGCCGCGTTACGTGTAATCGTTAAAATCCACGATGAAAACTTTCCTTTTTGTGTATCAAAATCAACACGACCATTCCAAATCTTCATCCACACTTCTTGTATGACTTCTTCGGACAACCGGTCATTATTCGTAAAGCGATGGGCGAATGAAAACAATAACCGCTCGTATTTATCGTACAATGTCTCGAGGGCTTGCTCATCACCGCTACGCATCAGATGATAAAGCGATTCATCGGATTGAGTGTGCATCCTTCTCCTCCTTCTGACGTCAGCCTTATCATATAGTATACGCAAGCTGACACCAAATCGTTTTCTATTTTATTCATTTTCTAAGTAAAAATCTTCACCACATCCATATTCCCTAATTCTAATAAAAGTATAGCTTAAAATTCTGCTGAATTGACAGTTATACCGTAATGGGCATAGCATAAAGATACTACATGACGTCAGGTCAACGGGAATCGGAGGAATAAAAATGGATTATGATCGGAAAATGAAGAACCGTGTTAGTCGGATTGAGGGACAGCTACGGGGGATTTTACGGATGATGGAAGAAGGGCAAGATTGCCGCGATGTCATCACCCAGCTCTCCGCTGCCCGTTCTGCGATTGACCGGACGATCGGCGTCGTCGTCAGTTCGAATCTAATTGAGTGCGTCAAGGACGCAGAACAAAACGGCGACGGACAAACTGAAGAACTCGTCAAGGAAGCGGTCAACTTGCTCGTTAAGAGCCGCTGATATAACGCTCGTACGGATAGTCTGCTTTGATAGCAGGCTATTTTTTAGACGTTTATTTAGTATACCAGCCGTTTGATCCAGGTTTGATTGCGCGCCAAAACAGGTATACTAAATTGTTATTATCTGGACTGCTCGTAAAAGGTGTCCACTTAGGAGGAAGAGTACTTATGACCGTTTCCCTATTCATTGATGTCGCATGTAAGACAGGCGAATCTCCTGTTTACGACGCAAAAACAAAGCGCTTTTATTTCGTTGATATTCCGAATCAACTTCTCTTTTCATATGACCTCGTCACAGAAGCACTTAAACCGTACACGTTACCAAGCGCCATCACATCGATTGCCTTGACCGATGCACCGGATTTATTACGTGTCACGGCTGAACACGGATTCGGGACGTTTGATCTCAAAGAAGGACACCTGTCTCTTGAGCATCAACTGTCGCTACCCGATTCCGACCGAATGAATGACGGAAAGCTTGATCCAACCGGTCAATATGTCGCCGGTAGCATTAATGAAGAAGACGGTAAGACCGCTGGATTGTTCCGTCTGCGTCACGATGGCTCCATTGATGTCTTACATGAAGACTTGACGAACTCCAATGGACTCGTCTGGTCAGAAGATGGCAAGACGCTTTATCACATCGATACACCGACGAAAAAAGTCTATGCCTTTGACTACGCTTCGGACGCACCACTTTCGAATAAGCGTGTCGCCGTTGATCTCGAAGAAGAAGAAGGGTTCCCGGATGGTATGACGAAGGACGCGGAAGGTCACGCTTGGATCGCGCATTATGCTGGATCATGCATCACCCGTTGGAATCTTACGACTGGTGAAAAACTCGCTCATGTCGACTTCCCGGTCGCAAATCCGACGTGCCCGATTTTCTACGAAGATCGATTGCTCGTCACGACGGCTGCAAACGGAGATGATGCGCCACACGCCGGTGCCGTCTTCGCTGTAACATTTGAATGATTCGTAGAGGAGGGATCATCTTTTTAGAGGTGATGCCTCTTTTTCCACACAATTCGTCTAGACGCCTATTCAAAAACAGACGATACTAAAGAAGAAGACTATTCATTTTTTGAAGGAGTGAAGCCGATGCGTGTCACGACAATCGAACGTTTACACCAATTGCAGACGACCCCATCCTTTTTCCCGGTCAACTGCTACCTGTTTGAAGAAGCAGACAGTTTAACATTGATTGATGCTGGACTCGGAATCAACGCAAAGGCGCTCTATCACTATATTCGAAAGCAAGAGAAACCACTCGGTGCGATCATTCTGACTCATGCGCACGCCGATCATGTCGGCTCACTGGACTTCCTTGCGAACGCCTTCCCTCTCGCTCAAGTCTGTATCAGTTACCGAGATGCTGCATTGCTCAGCGGGGATGAGACGCTACGAGAAGGCGAAACGACACCCTTAAAAGGGGGTATTCCGAAAAACATCAAAACACGACCAGATCGATTGCTCGAGAGTGGTCAACAAGTCGGAAGTCTCAGTGTCATCGCCTCACCCGGTCATACACCTGGTTCGATCTCGCTTTGGCATGAAGGAAGCCGGACGTTGATCGCCGGGGATGCTTTTCAGACACAAGGGGGACTTGCCGTCTCCGGTGATGTCCGTTGGCAATTCCCGTTCCCCGCACTCGCAACATGGGATCCGGACGTCGCCCTTCGTTCGGCTGATCAACTGACGGAACTATCTCCAGATATTCTTGCCGTCGGACACGGTCCCCTCATTCTCGGACCGAGTTACGAGATGCGCCAAGCTGTCGATCGATTCTCTCAGGTCTTACAGACGAAAAAATCATCTCCATTCAAATCACACACTTAAAATGGGACTGTATCATAAGTCAGTCTTTCCAAAGATAAGGGTGGCAGATTTTCATTCTGCCACCCTTATCTCATAACAAAAAGAATGACGCGTCGCACGCCATTCCTACAGGAATAAGCGCATTTATGCGCTTCAGAGACAAACAAGCTCCGTTTTCCTGCTTGAATGAAGCAGGAAAACGGGGCTTGTGTCTCGCCTGAGGAAAGGGCGTGAAAAGACGCGTCATTCTTTTTTTGAGTTAACCCCATTTTTTCGTCCAGTGGTTCAATTCTGTTCTGCAACAGAATAACGATAGACGCGTGTTTCGTAGGGACGCAAGATATCCGGGCTATCCGGATAGTTTGATACGAACAATTTTTCATGCGGTAAAATGAGGGCGGTCTGCATCGGTTCATCATGTACGTTGAGGACGATCCGCCAGACCTCTCCCTCTAGTTCCCGTTCATAAATATAGAGATACGGATCATGGAGTGCCAAGTCTCGGTACGTGCCGTAAACCATGATCGGATGTTGCTTTCGCATCTGAATCAGCGACTTGTAAAAAGCAAGCACGGACGATGGATCGGCTTCTGCCTGCGCGACATTGATGTCCGTATAATTCGGGTTGACGGCTAACCATGGTTTCCCACTCGTAAAGCCAGCTGCATGTGTACCGTCCCACTGCATCGGTGTGCGGGAGTTATCACGGGCAAGTAACTGCATCGACGAGAGTACGACCTCTGGATCCTCTCCACCAGCGACGCGCTCCGCGTATCGATTTCGAAAGGCGACGTCTTGATAGAGCGACGGATCCGAGAAGCGAATCCCCGTCATCCCGATCTCTTCTCCTTGATACACGTATGGAATGCCCGGTAACGTATGCAACATCAAACCGAGTAGTTTCGCGCTCTCGACGCGGTACCGTTCACTGCCGAAGCGGGTCACTTGTCGTGTGTGATCATGATTGTTCAAGAACTGTGAATTGACGCCTAGTGGGTATAAGACATCGTACCAGCGTTTCTGAATTTCCTTGAACCGTAAAAGATCCATCGCCTCCATGTCGTCCGCGATCTCGAAGTGAAACAGCGTCCGGAGTTCTTCTCGGTCTTCACTGACATATAACAGCCCGTCTTCTGGACCGACGAACGGAATCTCACCGACTGTAAACAAGTCTTTACCAGCAAGAACATTCGCATGCATCTCCTGCAAAAAGTCATGCACGCCGGGCTGATTTCCAAGGTACGAGAGATCAAACGGATTGGCGACATC
The DNA here is from genome assembly GCF_018618985.1 of Exiguobacterium sp. s78. Lineage (NCBI taxonomy): Bacteria > Bacillati > Bacillota > Bacilli > Caryophanales > Exiguobacterium > Exiguobacterium sp. s78. The sequence goes on along the minus strand of NZ_JACSNB010000001.1, from coordinate 264,508 downwards.
TTCAAACGACCGTTTTTTGATCAAGTTGATGACATCCATCCGGAAGCCGTCGATCCCTTGAGCGATCCACCAGTTCATCATATCGTAGATCGCTTGCCTCACAGCTGGGTGCTCCCAGTTTAAGTCGGGCTGTTCTTTGGCGAAGGAATGAAAATAATACTGCCCGCGTTCTTCACTCCACGTCCACGGGCTTGGCGCAAAGTACGAGCGCCAGTTGTTCGGAGGCGTCTCTTTCGTACCATCCTGCCAGATGTACCAGTCATCCTTATCGTTAATCCGCTCTCGCGACTGACGGAACCAGTCATGCTGGTCACTCGTATGGTTCACAACTAAATCGAGAATGACCTTTAATCCTCGGGCATGAGCGGCCGTGATCAACTCCTGGAGATCTCCCATCGTTCCCGCTTTTTCCATGATCTCGTAATAATCGGCAATATCATAGCCGTTATCGACGTCCGGGGAACGATAACACGGATTCAACCACACGACATCGACACCCAGTGAAGCGATGTAATCAAGCTTATCGATGACACCTCGCAAATCACCGATCCCATCCCCGTTCGAATCTTTAAAGCTACGCCAGTAGACTTGATAGACGACTGCCTCTTTCCAGTTAGCTCGCTTCATCTTCCCACTCCTCTCCCTACTCTTTATTCCCGCTCCACTTATCTGTACCTGTTTATCCGACAATTTTTTTGAATTTCGAAAAAGTTCTTTTCTTTTGACTGAATATTCGTTATCCTTGACGACAATACCACGAAGGAGGCATTCATCCATGAAACATTTCGCTCCATCCATCGCCATTGATCGGCTTCCTGCTCCTGTCTTCGCTGAACTCGCGAACCGAATCGGTGCTGTGAAAGCTGCCGGACACGATGTCATCACACTTGGTCAAGGAACACCCGACCAGACGACGCCTGTACATATTCTCGATGCCTTAAAACAAGCCATCGACGAGCCAACGAACCTTCAATATCCACCGTTTCGTGGACATGATTTTCTAAAGCAAGCCGTCGCGCGCTTTTATGCGACTGAATTCGGTGTCACAATCGATCCGGCAACGGAAGTCGCAATTCTCCTCGGCAGTAAAGCCGGCATCGTCGCCTTACCGCAGACGATCGTCAACCCTGGAGAAGGTGTCATCGTTCCGGATCCAGGATACCCGGATTACCTGTCTGGCGCAGCACTTGCTGGCGCATTCCCGATCACGCTTCCGTTACTTGAGAAAAATAACTTCTTACCGGATTACGACTTACTTGATACGACGGACGTCGAGCGTGCCCGGATGTTGTTCCTCAACTACCCGAGTAATCCGACGGGTGCGACCGCGACGGCAGAAGCCTTCGAACAGACAGTCGCTTTCGCCGATGCCCATGATATCTGTGTCGTCCATGACTTAGCATACGGCGGCATCAGTTTCGATGGTCCGACGCGAAGCTTCCTGCAGACGGAAGGGGCAAAAGACGTCGGGATCGAGCTATTCTCACTCTCAAAACGCTTCAACATGTCCGGCTTCCGGATTGCCTTCGCGATCGGAAATCCGTCCGTCATCTCAAGCATCGAAACATACCAAGAACATCTCTACGTCAGTGCCTTCACACCGATTCAGCATGCGGCGACCGTTGCCCTCACGAGTGACCAAACGTGCGTCCGTGAGTTAAGTAGCTTGTATGAAACACGACGCGATGCGTTGTTCGCAAAACTCGATGCGATTGGTTGGAGTGGTCCACGCCCAGGCGGTTCCTTCTTCGTCTGGCTTCCTGTTCCAGAAGGTTACACGTCCCAAAGCTTCACCGATCATCTACTTGACGAAGCACACGTCGCCGTGACCCCGGGATCATTTTTCGGCGAATACGGTGAAGGCTACGTCCGGATTAGCTTGATTGCTGACGTCGAACGTCTAGAAGAAGCCGTCGATCGAATCGGAACGCTCAACCTGTTCCGGACACCTGTTGCGGAATAATTCTGAAAAAACATTTGACAGATGGGAATCATTTCCGTTAAAGTAAATCCCAACAGCATAACTACTTATCGAGAGCGACCGAGGGATTAGGCCCAACGACGTCCGGCAACCACCTGTAAGGAACGGTGCCACATCCTACAGAATGATTTTCATTCTGAGAGATAAGTTACGAAATCTTACACTTTCGTCGCTTTTTTCTGGTTGCTCTGCTACTAGGAAAAAGCGACTTTTTTTGTATGAGGAGATGAGCGGATGATTGAATTCAAACACATTACAAAACGGTTCGTTCGAGACCGGACCCCGATTTTTGCATTACGGGATGTCGATTTGACGATCCAAAAAGGAGAAATCTTCGGAATCATCGGTGAGTCTGGTGCCGGTAAAAGTACGTTGCTTCGCCTGATCAACGGGCTCGAGCATCCAACACAAGGAACCGTCAAGGTCGACGGTGTCTCGCTCGGCGGGATGTCAAAAGCAGATTTACGTCAACTTCGCTTGCGGACAGGAATGATCTTTCAGCATTTCCAATTGATCCAGTCACGCAACGTCGCGGATAACATCGCTTTTGCACTCAAGGCCGCTGGCGTCAAACGTGCAGATTTCCCGGAGCGAATTCGCGAACTCGTCTCGCTCGTCGGACTTGAAGGATTTGAGACGAACTTCCCGAGTCAATTAAGCGGTGGGCAGAAACAGCGCGTCGGGATTGCCCGGGCACTCGCAAACAATCCGACCGTCTTGTTATGTGATGAAGCGACATCCGCTCTTGATCCCGTTACGACACTACAGATTCTTGAACTGCTGAAGGATTTGAATGAACGACTCGGATTGACGATCGTCCTCATCACGCATGAGATTGATGTCGTCAAACAGATTTGCCATCGCGTCGCGGTCATGTCGCAAGGTGAAGTCGTCGAAGTCGCCTCAACCTATGACTTGTTCAGTCAAGCTAAGCATCCGGTGACGCAACATTATGTCGATACGGCATTACAAATCGAATTGCCGGAACGCATCTTACAGGCAACCCCAGGTAAGATCATCCGCTTGCAGTTCACAGGCGAGAAGACCGGTGAAAGTACGTTATCAGAAGCGATCCGCCGTTACGATATCTCAGTCAGCATCTTGCACGGCAAGGTCGACTACATTCAAGACGTCGCCTTCGGTGTCCTGATTGTCAGCTTGACGGGATCATCCGATCAAATCGCTCCTGCCCTTGACTGGCTCGCGACGGAACTTCACGCACTCGAGGTGATTCAGGATGTGGCTTGATCGTATTCAAACGATGTTACCGGAGCTCTTGAAGGCACTCGGCGAGACAGCATGGATGGTTGGTATTTCACTTGCTTTCGCATTGGTCGTCGGGATTCCGCTCGGAATTCTCTTGTTCGTCACCGACCGGGGATTATTTTTTCAAAACCTTGCCGTCCGCCGTGTTCTTGACTTCGTCGTCAACATCGTCCGGTCGCTACCGTTCATCATCTTGCTGGTTGCCCTCATTCCATTAACGAAGTTCTTACTCGACAATACGATCGGTCCGACGGCAGCGTCCGTCAGCCTTAGTGTCGCAGCGATTCCGTTTCTCGCGCGCCTTGTCGAAACATCACTCCGCGAGATTCCGCCTGGTTTGATTGAAGCAGCAGAAGCATGTGGGGCGAAACCCTTGCGGATCATCGTCAGTGTCCTCTTACCGGAAGCACTCCCTGGCATCATTCAGGGCATCACATTAACGACGATCAGCTTAATCGGCTTCTCAGCGATGGCTGGTATCGTCGGCGGCGGTGGTGTCGGTGACCTCGCGATCCGTTTCGGTTACTATCGCTACGATAATCTCATCATGATCGTGACGATCGTCGTGCTCATCGTCATCGTTCAAAGTATTCAAGCACTTGGCAATCAACTGGCGCGAAAAACAGATAAACGCTAATCATACATACAAAGGGAGAGTGGAATCATGAAAAAACGATATGCCTTTTTAGCAACAGCCTTACTTGGTGCAGGAGTCCTCGCGGGATGTGGAGACAGCAGTGCTGATGAAAAAGACAAGACGATCAAGATTGGTGCGACGAGTGGTCCGTATAGCGACATGGTCAAACAAGCGATCCAGCCACAACTCGAAAAGAAAGGCTATAAAGTCGAAATCGTCGAGTTCAGCGATTACATCCAACCGAATATCGTCCTCGGTAGCGGGAACATCGACGCCAACTTGTTCCAACACTCGATCTATCTCAAGACGTTTTCTAAAGAAAAGAACCTCGATTTAAAAGGACTCATCACGGTTCCAACAGCACCGATGGGACTATACAGCAAGACAGCGAAGACACTTGACGACGTCAAGACAGGTGCTGAAGTCGCGACGCCGAATGATCCGACGAACCAAGCACGAGCACTGAACTTACTTGCGGAACAAGGCTGGATTGAACTGAAGCCGGATGTCGATCCACTAACCGTTTCAGAGAAAGATATCGTCAAGAATCCGAAGAAACTCGTCATTAAACCACTCGAGGCGGCTCAATTGCCACGCGCCGTCGAAAGTGTCGACATTTCAGCCGTTCCAGGGAACTTCGCACTTGCTGCGAAATTCGACTTACTTGATGCGTTAGCGCTTGAGACGATGGACGAACAATACCGTAACCTCGTCGCTGTCCAAACGAAAGATGCGGACAAACAAGTCGCAAAAGACTTAAAAGCAGCCGTCGAATCGGACGCTTTCAATACAGTCATCGAAAAATCATTCAAGGGCTTCAGTAAACCTGAATGGGCAAACTGATGTAAAAAACGACCGGAATTCAACGAGATCACCTCTCTTTGAATTCCGGTCGTTTTGTGTTAGAACCGATACCACATCAGTTCTTCATCATGATAGGTATCATCGATTTTCAGCGCCCGCGGTTCAATCGCGTATGATTCAAAACCAAGTGATCGATACAACGCTTTAGCAGCTTCATTCGTCCGGACGACCGAGAGATGGACTTGCTCAATCACAGGATGCTGCTTTAATGTACGTAATGCCTCTTGTACGAGTTGTCGTCCGACCTGTTGCTTTCGGGCGCTTGGCGCGACGTACATCGCAAATAGATTCGCTCGATGTCGCATCTTGAACGGCTCTAAGTTGACGATCGTGACGACACCGACGAGTTCATTTTCATGAAACGCACCGAACGTCATCGACTGTTCGCTTTCAAGACGAGTTGCGTACCGTTCGATGGGTCGATCTTTTTCTGCTTCGTAATCAGAACCGAATGCTTCCGGATGGTTTCGTAAGGCTTCTAACCGCAGTGCTTTGTAAAGAGTTGCATCTTCAACCGTCAATCGACGTATTTTCAACTGCTCCACCTCCTACCTGTAGTATAGAACGAACTAACTCGTAAAAAAGAGGACGACATCGAGCGATATCGTCCTCCATTCTTCTATTTAAGGTGTTCGGAAATTAATCGTGAAGTACGGTGAATTATCTCGGAATGCTACACCGACATCCGCCTGCTTGAAGCTCTTTTGAAGGATGTTATCGCGGTGTCCTTTTGAGTTCATCAAACCCCAATGCGCCGCAAAGACGTTCGGATAGCCCATTGAGAGATTCTCACCGGCTCCCATGAACTTGATACCACCTTGTTCCATTCGATCGAACGGGTCACGCCCTTGTGGATCCGTATGCGAGAAGAAATTATTCTTCGCCATGTTTTCGCTGTGACCACGTGTAACCGGCTTCAGTGCCGTGTACGGTGCTAATGGATTTAATTTATAGTCGGCTCGTTCCCAGTTCATCAACCGAAGCATCAGTTTCTCATCTGTCGTTCGTAACGCATTCGACGCCGTACCGTAGAAGCCTTTTTTCTTCGCTTCGACGTCTTTTGGAATCGCAAGCGTCGCTTTGACTTTATTGCCGTCATGTTGATCGAAGAAATATGTCACGTAATTGCCTTTCTTCTCATAGACGGCGGCATGATCCAGATTCAACATGTAGTTCGTGTTGCCTTTACGGTAGGACTTCACTGCGGTCCACCCTTTTTTCTTCAAGGAAGATTCCGTATCCTTATTCAAGACCGCGCCTTGCGTCGTCACCCCGTTCTTGAAACGATACTTCCCGTAGTCCTTACCATCCTTCGTCAAGGCGACGAATTCCTCCGTTGATGTCCGTCTGACTTCCCAGTCGTATCCCGGATACTCACTGCTATATCGATCAATCAGCTTGCCGCCGCTTTTCGGGTAATCGGCTTCTGCTTGTTCCATTGGAATGTTTTCGTAGCCGAAAAAGGCTACTGCTGCTACTCCGATGATTAGCCATTTTTTCATGCCCTCGTTTCGCCTCCTTCTATTTCATTACCTTTATTTTAAAAGAAAATCATTCCTTCGAACAGTCATCGGCTCTCATTTGTCTAAATCACATCTTTCGTCCACAAATCCGACATATTTCATGAGAGCGCTCCCATTTCAAAAAAGCTTTTGTTTAAACGATTCTTGAAAGTATTTAATACACATACTAAATGATTTTCCCCTTTTATTAAAATGTGTGAACATTCTTTTATTTCATTCTAAACGATTTTTGATTGCTCTCCGATTCTCGACTCGGTATCATTAGAATTCGTAAGCCAAACTTTCAATGCTTTTCCAAATAACATAATGATATGAAGGAGTTGACCTATGGTTTTACTGTATTTCATTTATGAATCCATTGCTTTTTTGCCGATTCAACAATACTTATTTTCCGGCTGGATGATTCTTGTCGCGTTGACCGTATCGTTTAGCTTGGCTAATGCACATGAAGATGTCCGACTCAATCAACGGCTCGGTTTCGAGTTACTTGTTCCTGGATCGGGTATGCTGCTCTCTAAGAAATTCATTCCTGGTCTTGCTATCATCCTTTTTTTAATCTTGATCCACTTCACGTATATGTTCCGCGCCATCCCTCTGTCTATCGCTTTAATTTCGACACTCTCGATCAGTACACTCTCACTTCTTTCGCTTTTTATTCCAGCACGCAAAAAAGCGGACCGCTAAGTCCGCTTTTTGATTTATTGATATTTTGTTGTTTCTTTCAACTTATACGTGTTCGATAATTCAAGCCAGATTGTTTTGCCTTTTTTGACTTTCACTTGAATGTACGGACGTCCTTGCGAAACACGAAGTGCGAGCAATTCGCCTTGTTGATCACCATGCGTTTCACTTGCTTTTAACCAATGACGACCTAATTTACGCTCAATGAAGATATGCTTCCCTTTTTGGACAGCACGCCAGATGCCGATTTCTGCTTTTCCTTTGACCGGTACGGCCGTCTCTGCACCTTGAATCGAGATGATCGCTGGATCGTGGTCACTCGCGCTACCGTCTGCTTCCATATACTCTGAGTTGATGTTGACGATATCTGAAGACGTATAACGTTTTAAGTTGTTCGAGATTAAGATATGGTCGAGCACTTGAGCGTTTCCGTTGTAGACGTACGAGTACCGCTCTGATTCCGGCAGATCGTCAACTGTGTTCCACAAGTTATCACCTTTTAAGATATCAAGCGTCTTCGAGAATTGGAAGTCGTTTAAGTCACCGAGAACGACAACGTTTGAGCCTTTGACTTCCGTTTTCAATTCAGAGACGAAATCTTGGACGATGTTCGCAATCGCATGACGCTGGACTTCACTCTTACGTACGACCGGTTGGTTCTTACCGAAGTCAGCTCCGTCGCCACCTTTTGAGTTGAAGTGGTTGACGATAACATGGTACGAATCACCATTGAAGAGGAATTCAGCGACGAGCGGTTTCCGTGAACTCGCGAAGTTCGGATCCGTCGGTTGGATACGACCCGGGTTTTTCGTTAACTTACCATTTTCCACCGTAACGGCTTCCGTCGCGCCACCTTTTTCACCTGGTGCGAGCGATACACGTGCTGGATTGTAGAGGAATCCGACACGGATGTTTCCGCCTGGCTGTCCACCATCCTTCTTGTCTTCTGGTGCGATGTCCGTATAGGCATAGCGGACACCCGTTTTCGCTTCGATCGCCGCGATCAATGTCTCGAATGATTTCGAAGCATCGACTGTGCCGCTATCTGTTGCGCCATCGTTATCCTGCATCTCTGTCAAACCAACGATGTCCGGTGTCTTCAAGAACGTTGCAATTCCTTCTGAGACGCGATCGACTTTTCCTTCGTCTGCTGTTGAAGCAAAGTTCTCGACGTTGTACGAAGCAACAGTCAAACGTGATTTACCCGTTTCGATGTTCGTCGGTTGACGATCTGCTTCGCGCGTGACGAGTGGCGGAAGATCAGCTGCTTTTGAAAGGACTTTATACGCCGAATAGTTATAGCTCATGACACCTTCAATCGTTCCGTTGAACGTATCACCAGCTTTTGCACGGTACGACGAGCTTCCCATCTCGACGAAGAGACGCTCCGGGTTGACGTTGTCTTTCGTCAGGATCGGCGTTCCACGTTTCGTATAGACCTTATCCGCTGTCTGCGTCCGAACTGGAATCGTCCGGTTCGCTTGTGGTCCTGTGACGATCGCGTTTGGTAAAGCGACACGCATACCTTCTAAGCTTTCGTATAAGTCGATTGCATCTTCTTCTGGATCAAACTGAGCGAACGAATCGTTGTCGACGACTTGCGTTGGAATCAAGACCCCTTCATCGCCAAGAACGATGCTTGCTGGTAATCCTTCGTTGAGCGCACCCTTTACGAGATTGACCGTACTGATTTCCGTGACCGCTAAGTCTGTATCGAACTTATCACTGTAGCCGCCAAGTAACCATTCTTTGACATATCCTGTCGTCGCGACTTTTTGTCCAACGGCAGCACCATGGTTTTTCGCATAGACGAGAATCCCTTCCGATGTCCGGCTGTCGTTATCCGGATTCGGATCCTGCATATAGAAGTTGTTCGCATCGACGACGTACGTGACGACACCTGTCGTCCGGACGAGTTGATCTGCGTAAGGCGACGTATGCGCAACGCCTTGGATGTTGCTGATTTTCGTGATCGGTGGTGCGATGTAATACTTGAATGTCGAAACAGCTGACGTTTTACCGTCCTTGACGGCAACTGCTTGAATCGTCACTTCATCGTTGATCGTGATCGGTGACGTATACACCGGACTGTCGACAGTTGGTGTCGTGCCATCAACCGTGTAATGAATCGTTCCTTCACCTGACAATGTCACTTGATCTCCACGTTCAACTTCACCGACTGGAGAAGCTGTAGGTGCTGCAAGAACGTCGCCCGCTTCTGTCTGATGACTACCGAGATTCGTCAGTGTATCGACCGGGAAGCTCGTCCACTGTGATGGTTCGTATGTTTTAGCACCAGACGTGACGCCCGCATTCCGCACGAGTGTCGTATCTTTTGCGAAATCCGTTGATGAACCGAGTGGTCCGATGATATCAAGAACGACGTCGCCTTTTTTAAGTGCAATTGGATCATTCCCGTTGAAGTTTAATGATCCCGTCGTCAATTGTGCTTTTGCTTTGATGTCCGCATTCGCACTCGAGTTCGCGATGACGAACGTCTTTCCTGGATCCACTTTCCCCGATAATGTGATTTTCGCTTCTGATGGTCCACCGTTCGTATATTGAACGAGGGTATAGTCCGCTAAATCAATGATTTGCCCCGACCCATTGTATAGCTCGATTGCCTTGTTGTTACTTGTTCCTTCTATGTATTCAGACAAGATGACGCCTTCGCCTTCTGCCCCGACAAGACCCGCTTGTGGAAGGATTCCTGCTGTTAACACTCCGGCCAATGCCCACTTTCCAAACGTACTGCCGTATTTCATGATGAGACCCCCTATTGAATTTTCTGACACTTCTTAATAATATCAGATTATATTCTCAATAGTGTATATTTTTCGTAAAAAAAGATACCATCCTTCGTAAATGAAAGAGATGGTATCGCTTACAACTTTTTATTGTTCGTCTTTGTGACTTTCGTACCATTTTTCAGCTTGCGATGTCGCGATCGGAATGGCGCGTCCCTCTTCATACCCGTCTTTTAATAACGCGTTCGCGATCTCGATTGCTTTCTTTCGAAGTGGCGGATCAAAGTTCTTGAATGACTCCGGATAGTCGTTCTCATTCCATGGCATGTCGTCACCCCCTTCTTTCAGCATTACCCGAAAAAAGGCACAAAAAAAACGCCTCATCAGCGTGTCGTTGTTTTGGTTGTCATGAGAATCGAGGATTACAGGTGATCAAAACACCTGAAACGACGAAAGCCCTACCTCTCTTTCGTTGTTACGGCTCCTTGGCCGCGCCAGCTGAATCAAGCATTTTAGCAAGAATCGTGATGCGTCTGCAACGGACGCATGATACTGGGATTTTTAGAAATAGCTCGGGAATGAGCGGAAAAGTATCGATTGGAAGGTTTATCTTGCTGGGTCAACTTCTCCTCGTAGTATGAAGAAGGACAAAATAAAAGCGATGACTTATGTCTGACTCATTTGTCAGTAGCGGTCTAAAAATCCTGACCTGTCGATTTAATTGTATGATATGGATTGAAGATTCTCACATGAGTGATCATCCCCGATTCATGACTTATATTAATCTATCACACTTTCTTTTGTAAAGTCAATCTTTCTTTTGAAAAATCGTTTTCTCCTGTCTCAGAATTGGAGTTGCACCTGCCGTAAAAGCCGAGTATCGTGAAGAGGACTCATTACTATAGAAGAAACGAGGGAAATCCATCATGTCGAATCGACTTATCCATGAAACGAGTCCCTACCTATTGCAACACGCTCATCAGCCTGTCGATTGGTACCCGTGGGGCAAAGACGCCTTCACTGCCGCTCGGGAAAGCGGCAAGCCGATCTTTTTATCGATTGGTTACTCGACGTGCCATTGGTGCCATGTGCTGTCTCACGAAAGCTTCGAGGATGAAGAAACGGCACGCCTCTTGAACGAACGCTACATCGCAATCAAGGTCGACCGGGAAGAACGTCCTGACATTGACCATGTCTACATGACGGCGGCTCAAGTCATGAACGGACAAGGCGGCTGGCCACTGAGCGTCTTCATGACAGCGGACCAGCAACCGTTTTATATCGGTACGTATTTTCCGAAGACGCCTCAGTTCAACCGCCCGAGTTTTCGTCAGGTGACGCTTCAGCTAAGCGAGCAATTCCGCCGTTCACCAGAAAAAATCGCACAAGTCGGTCAGAACATGTCGCAAACGCTTCGCGACGTATTGCAGCCTACAGCGTCTACTAGTACTTGGAATGAATCCATCATTCACGAGACGTTTGATCAAGCGATGCGCCAATTTGACCGTCAACACGGTGGATTCGGCGGGGCACCGAAGTTTCCGTCGCCAGCCCTGCTTCGTTTCTTGCTTGATTATTATCAATACGCGGAAGACGAGACGGCGCTCCATATGGTCATGCGATCATTGATCGCGATGCGTGACGGTGGGATGACCGATCAAGTCGGCTACGGTCTGTTCCGCTATACAGTCGATGCCAAGTGGGAAATTCCTCATTTCGAGAAGATGCTGTACGACAATGCTTGGTTTGCGACCTTATGCATCGAGACGTACCAAGTGACCGGACAGATCCGTTTTCGACGTTACGCGGAAGAAATACTTGCATTCGTAGAGCATGAGTTGTCTGCACCGGACGGCACATTCTACGCCGCACTAGATGCAGATAGTGAAGGCGGCGAAGGACACTATTATACCTTCACGGCAACTGAACTGACGGACTTACTCGGACCAGACGCACTGTTCCCGCGCTTCTATCATGCTTCACCATCAGGAAATTTCGAAGGACGAAACGTCTTTTACCGGACGGGACGATCACTCGAGGCATTCGCACGTTCTGTTCACTTGTCGCCTGCTGAGACAGCGGCGCAACTCGAACGCGAGCGCCAGCTTCTTCTTCGTGCGCGAAATGAACGTCCGCGTCCATTTCGTGACGATAAGCGCTTGACATCGTGGAACGCGATGATGATCTCGACGTTCGCTAAAGCCGGTCGCATCTTTAATAAACCGCATTATACACGTGTCGCAACGCGTGCGGTGACATCACTTGAACGATTCGTTCGTACCGAACAGCAACTTGCCGTTCATTACCGCGAAGGACAAGCGACCGGACACGGATTCCTCGATGACTATGCTTATTTGATTGACGCACATCTTGAACTGTTTCAATCGACACGACGAGCGCTTCATCTAGAGGAAGCTTTAGTACTTGCAGATGTGCTACAAGATCAGTTCCAGACAGTAGATGGCTATTTTTATCTGACATCTTCACGCTCCGACGAGCTACTCGTTCGTCCACTTGATCTGTATGATGGGGTCACACCGGCTGGAAACAGCGTTGCCTTGCATGCCTTCTTCACGCTCAGTCGCCTCACCGGGCGTCTCGTCTATCAGGAAAGTGCCGAACGGGCTCTTACGGCATTAGTAGAAGAAGTCGAGCAACAACCAACGGGCTTCGCCTCACTTGTCAGTACGTTCACCTATCGGCAGATGGAACCGAAGGAATTGATCATCTTGATTCCTGAAGAGTCGGAAATCCCAATCGAAATCAATCAACTGCAACAGATGCGCTTACCGGAAGTCGCCTTATTGATTGGGACGAAGCGTGACCTTCTACCGCTTGTACCATTGATCGCAGATTATCCTGAACCAAACGTACCTACCGCTTATCTCTGTCATGATTTTTCGTGTGAACGACCAACGACGAATCTGACAGAACTCCTCGCTCGTCTCAACATCTGATCATTTCCCCTCTTGTTTAAACAAACAGGAGGGTTTTTCAAAAAACCAGACCCCTTTTTTCAAAATAATTCAATATCTTATTCATAAAAATCCGATATTGTCGATAGTAAGGATAGGCAATAGATTCCACAACTTAGACTTAGACATCCTAGAAGCCGATTCCGTCCATCCGGACGAATATCTACTAGGAGGAAAGATACTTTGAACACGACATCATTCTCGAAGACCTTGAAGGTGTTCGCGAGCTTTCTCATCGTTTTCAGCATCGTTTTAACATCTTTACCCGTAGCTGAAGCAGCGACGACGAAAGCGACGACCTACCGTCTGTCTACCGATAGTTATCTGTACGACAAGACGGCATCTTCTCGGAAACGCTTGTTGACGATCAAGACCGGAACTGTCGTTTCATCCACGTATGCTTCTGGCGCATTCAGAAGAGTGACATACGCTGGAAAAACGGGATATGTCGCGTCGAAATACCTCACGCTGTACGAAAAGAAACAAACCGTTTCTGGACAGCGCTACCTCGTCCTCAAAAAAACACCGATCAAAAAGACGGCAGTGGATACTGCAGTGACGATCGGTACGTTGAACGAAGAGGATGTGTACTACACGTCACAACGTGTGACAAATCCATATGGCGAAACATGGTACCGCGTCAAATATGACGGGAAGACGGGCTATGTCGCTGCTGGTGCAAAAGCAGTTGCCTATAAAAAGGTGACGAACACGACGTCAAGAACGGTCGACGCTTATATCTTGCGCCAATACGCTGGAACCGGTTATCCAAAAGTTCAGACCATTCCATCTGGAAAAGACGTCAAAATCGTCGGTCGGATCGAGGACTGGGTCAGCGTCCAGTACGATGGGAAAAAAGGTTACATGCATCAAGATGCGTTCGCCTCTTCTGAAAAGCAAAGTGTGACCCTGATCCCACAAACACGGTATCAGACGAAAAGTGCGACACCCCTTTACAATCAAGCGGAACCGAAGAACAGCTTAGCCAGTCTTCCGAAGGGCACGATTGTCACATCAAGCGCTAAGACGGCAACGTATCATCAAGTCACATACGCTGGTAAGACGGGTTATGTCTTATCCGCTACATTGGCAGAGTACACAGAAAAGACGAAGCTTCCGTCTTCACGCTTCCTGTTGACAGCATCACTCGCCATCAAGACGACACCTGCAACAAACGGAAAAACACTTGCGACACTAAGTGCCGGAAACGTCTACTACACGAAGACACGTGTGACGAATCCACTCGGTGAAACATGGTATCAAGTATCGAAGGAAGGTAAAACCGGCTTCGTATTAGCGAATCAGGCAACACCTATCGCTTACGAGTCACAATCAAACCTTTCATTGAAAACGACAGCCGCAACAACGATCCGCTCGTATGCAGGTCCATCATATGCAACAGTACAAACGATCCCGAGCAATACGGTCATCAAGATTTCTGGACGGATCGGCAATTGGTACCGGGTCAGTTATAACGGTAAAACGGGATATGCTGCTTCTAGCACCTTTACGACGCTTGCAACGAAGCAGAAAATTGCAGGTGCACGCTTTGAACTTGAAAAAGCGGTTTCGATCAAATCTTCACCAGATGCAAAAGCATCCACGCTTGCAACACTTCAGAGCGGTGACATCTACTACACGACACAACTCGTCACATCAAACGGTCAGCAATGGCATCGTGTGAGCAAGGATGGAAAGACAGGCTACATTCCTGTCGGTCAAGGCAAGAGTGTTCGTTATCAATCGGACCGGATCGTCATGCAGACGACGACTTCGACTCCCCTCCGTTCATATGCTGGAAACACTTACGCGACCGTCAAAACGATTCCTTCTAGTACGAGCATCACGGTCACTGGAATGATCGATGATTGGTACCGTGTGACGTACAACGGGAAAACAGGTTATATCGCTTCACGTTACGCTAAGGAAAAAGTCATGACGCAATCGATTCCATCTTCTTCTTATCGCCTTGGGCGTACCGTCGAAGTAAAAACATCACACCAAGCGACAGCTGACACTCTCGTTCGCCTCTCTTCTGGAGACGTCTACACGACGAATCAAGTCGTCACGACTGGTCGTTCAGAGCAATGGCATCGCCTGACGGTTGACGGAAAAACCGGTTACATTCAAATCAATCAAGGCTCACCTGTCACATATGAAAGCGTCAATAACCACCGCTATCAAGCAACGACGGATACGACACTCCAGTCGGATGCCGGTTCAGCTTATGCGACGGTGACGAAGCTGCCAAAAGCAGCCGTCGTTCAAGTAACAGGTAGTCTCGATCAGTGGTTAAAAATCAGCTACGCTGGTAAAAACGGTTACGTCTTAAAATCAACACTGACACCGTACACGGAAACGAAAAAGATTACGGGTGCACGTTTCTTGGCGAATCAATCACTTGTCGTCAAACAAGCACCGGACGATCAAGCAGCAACTATAACGACACTCTCGTTCGGAAATGTCTATTACACTTCTTCATTGATCACATCGTACACGAACACCTCGTGGCATAAAGTGACGATTGATGGCAAAACGGGTTATATCCGGACTGGTCAAAATACGTCATCGATCAAATACGAAGCAAAACAAAAATTGTACGTACGGGCTACATCAAACGTGGCTTTACGCTCTTACGTCGGTAGCTCATACAATGTCATTAAGACGATTCCTCAAAATCTCGTCGTCACCGTCTCTGGTCAAATCGGTGATTGGTATAAGATTTCCTACGATGGCAAAAGTGGATATGCATATAAGGGGGCGTTCGTGACGACTTCTTCTAAATTAAACGTCTATAACTCCGTCGCGACACCGTATACGTTCGATAGCTTCATCAGCGCACAGATGAAACTAAATCCACCACCGCAAACGGATATCTACAAAAACAAATTGATGTACGTCAGCACGGGTTACGTCCGCCTCGGTGGTGCACTTGATCCCGTCAACGGAACGATTGCGACTGTCACAGCGACGACACCGCTCAACATTCGTTCAGGCGCTTCGACTGCCAGTCACGTCTATGGTCAATTCCAGCCTGGTCGGATGATTCGCGTCTATCAATCCGTCAGTGGCTTCTATACGACGTACCCACGTGTCTATTCGAACGCAACGAATTATTCGACGATCCAATGGTTGAATGCACTCGAAACAGATGTCCGTAACGCTGCTGATCCACTCAAGGTCGACCGAAATTCTTCAGACTTCTATCAGTTCCTTGATCTATCGAAAACAACAGGTGCGACACCTGCGACACTCGATAAGATGTTAGCGAACGTGACGAAAGGCGAAGGAATCTTCAACAAATGTAGCAATGGTAGTTGTGGTCAAGCGTTCATCGATGCTGGTCAAAAATACAGCGTCAACGAAGCTTACTTGATCTCCCACGCTTTGCTTGAGACAGGTAATGGAAAATCGACACTCGCAATGGGTGTGACATGGAATGGACGCAAAGTCTACAACATGTACGGCATTGGTGCGTATGATTACGATGCAATCAACACCGGCGCTGCTTATGCGTACAGCCAAGGTTGGTTCACTCCGGAAGCCGCGATTGTCGGTGGTGCTGAATTCATCAGCACGAAGTACATCCACAATGCCTATGGACAAAATACGCTTTACAAAATGCGTTGGAGTCCGATGCGCCCTGGTAGCCATCAGTACGCAACAGACATGGGATGGGCGGTCAAACAGACGTCACGGATCTATTCACTCTATCAACAGATGGATAGCTATACGGCAACCTTCGATATTCCGGTCTTCGCTCGCTAAGAGATAGTTAAAAGCATACACATAAAGGAGTAGTTCTTCTCTTGATAGAGAAAGACTACTCCTTTTTCGTAATGTTTATTCATTGAAAAGTAAATGACGTCACTCTCGTTTTTATGACAGACGTTCCCGACATCCTCGCTTTCCACAGGCGGGAGGTAAGCCGCGACATCTCGCACTCCATGCGATTTGTCGGGTCTCACCCATCCCTGACGGAAGCGCTAACCGCACTTCCTTTTCCTGTAGGAGTCAAGGATGTACGGTTGCGTCCTACTAAAACATAACGAAATGAAATCGATAAGCGCATCATTTTTACGGCTAAAGTGGTCCTACAAAACAAGGTGTGCTGATGTGATGATGATCTCTCTTATCTATCAAAAGAAGTCCTTCTCCTTCTTCGTTTCTACTTTCTATACCCTGACGCAAATTGTTCACTCGACATCGCTTCCTAGGGAAAAACAAGCAGGAGCGACCCTGTAACGAAGTGAAGCGGCGCGACGCTTGTCCCAGGAAAAAGATGCGAGGTAAACAAAAAAGTGCAATCTTTCTCACTAAGAGAAAAACTGCACTCTGCCTTCATATGAACGGTACTCCATAATACTACGAAGTACTGTTATTCTTGAATGATACGAAGAGAACCCCTGCATTTACGCGGAAGGGCTCCCCTAGCGTTCCATGTCATCGGCAACGATTTGAATATCGATCCCGCGGACATGACGCATGATTTCATTGATGATCGATCCACGCCGGACTTCCTGCCAACGGGTCCGTGCAGATTGACCGAGGACGATTTGGGTGATGCGATGATGCTTGGCAGCTGCCGTGATCGCTTGGGCGATCGAGCGATCGCCTTGGATTCGGATCAGCACCTCTGCTCCGAACAAGGAACCGCTCTCGCGTACCATCGCTAAGACTTCTTTTTGTTTCGCATTCAGCTGATTCTCTGCCGTCGGTAAAATCGTCAGCACATAAAGATCCGCTTTCAGACGACTCGCCATGCGAAAGCCGCGATAGATCAACTTCCTCGCGTTGTCATTGAGCTGGATACAGACGAGAATTCGTTCCTGTAGCGACGCTGGATCCTTTTCAATCAACAAGCGTGATTGATAGACTTGATCGTCGACTTCGTCCGCGACCTGACGTAGCGATAGCTCACGTAAACTCGCAAGATTCTGAAGCGAAAAGAACGAATTCAAGCTCTGTTCAATCTTTTCCTTCTTATAGATCTTTCCTTGCTCGAGTCGTTCCCGTAACGTCTGTGGCGTGACGTCGACGAGTAGAATCTCATCGGCTTCACCGAGAAACGGATCCGGGATGCGTTCCCGAACCTCGACGCCCGTCACTTCTTTGACCTTAAAGAGCAAGCTTTCGAAATGCTGGATGTTGACGGCCGAATAGACATTAATTCCTGCTTCAAGCAGTGCTGCGACATCTTGATAGCGTTTCTTTCGTACCGATCCTGGCGCATTCGTATGCGCCAGTTCATCGATCAGTACGATATCCGGGCGACGGGCAATGATCGCGTCCACGTTCACCTCAGGGAATGTCTTGTCCTTATAGACGACTTCAAGTAGCGGAACTTGTTCGAGTTGCCCGACCATCTCTGCCGTCTCTTTTCGACCATGTGTCTCAATTAGACCGATGACGACATCCTTGCCTTCAAGCGTCAACGTTCGTGCATCGGCAAGCATCTTATACGTCTTTCCGACACCAGGAGCTGAGCCGATATACAGCTTCAGCTTTCCTCGTGTCATGACTTACTCCGATCAAGGGCTAAGTTCAAGCGCAGGACGTTGACGTAATCATGTGTTCCTGCTTCCTTCGTGATCAACTTCCGCACTTCTTCACGCGACAGGTCGCGCGCGGTTGCGATACGCTTCGCCTGAACCAAAGCATAGTCGACTGAGATGTGCGGATCGAAGCCAGAACCGGATGTCACGAGGGCATCGTCCGGAAGCGAAGCGCCGTCCACTTGGTTCTGTTTCTGTAATTCCGCCATCTTCGTGCCAAGCTCCGGGTTCGATGCTGCTAGGTTATCCCCAGCAGACGCTCCCGCTAATTGATCGACCGCTGATGGACGTCCATGAAAATACTGTTTCGACGTGAACGGCTGGGCAATCAATTCCGATCCGATGAATTTTCCGTTTTCTTGTACTAAAGAACCTTCAGCTTTATCCGGTACGAGTAGTTGACCGAACAGGGTCAATAAAGCGGGAAAGACGATCCCGCATAACGCCGTGACGAAGACCGTCACACGAATGGCTTGTTTCATGATTCGTTTTCTCCTTAGAGGATGCTTGCAAGCAAGACATCGATGATTTTAATCCCAATGAATGGAACGACGACACCGCCAAGACCATAGATCAGTAAGTTACGACCGAGTAATTGATCCGCCGTCATCGGTTTATAGGTAACTCCTCGCATCGCAAGCGGAATCAACATCGGAATGATGATCGCATTGAAGATCAAGGCAGACAAGATCGCGCTCGTCGGGGAATCAAGACGCATGATATTGAGTACTTCCATCTGCGGGATTGCGACCATGAACATTGCCGGGATGATCGCAAAATATTTCGCGACATCGTTTGCGATCGAGAACGTCGTCAAGGCACCCCGTGTCATCAAGAGCTGTTTCCCGATTTCGACGACTTCGATGATTTTCGTCGGGTTCGAATCAAGATCGATCATGTTCGCCGCTTCTTTTGCGGCTTGCGTTCCGCTGTTCATCGCGAGTCCGACATCGGCTTGAGCGAGTGCTGGTGCATCATTCGTTCCGTCTCCTGTCATGGCGACGAGGTGACCGGCTGCTTGTTCCTGCTGGATGACACGAATCTTGTCTTCCGGTTTACATTCCGCGACGAAATCATCGACGCCTGCTTCGCGGGCAATCGTTGCTGCCGTCAACGGGTTGTCACCCGTACACATGACCGTCTTGATCCCCATCTCACGCAAACGATCAAATCGTTCGCGCATGCCCGGTTTCACCGTATCTTTCAAATAGATGACGCCAAGGATCGTTGCGTCGATCGCAACGACGAGTGGTGTGCCGCCAAGACGAGAGACCGCATCTACTTTCTCTTGCAAATCATTCGGAATAGCGCCGCCTTGTTCCTTGACCCATTCTTGAATCGCTTGCCCCGCCCCTTTACGTACGCGGCGACCATCTCTTAAGTCGATTCCGGACATCCGTGTCTCTGCGCGGAACGGTACGATCTCTGCGCCATCTAACCAGTGTTGTTCCACCGGCATCGCACGAAGTTCAGCGAGTTCAAGAACAGAACGTCCTTCTGGTGTCTCGTCAGCAAGTGAGGCGAGGATCGCCCCCTCGAACGCCTGCTCAGCAGTACGTCCACCGACTGGCGTGATCTCCGACGCCATCCGGTTACCGAACGTGATCGTTCCTGTTTTGTCCAGGATGATCGTCTGGATATCGCCTGCTGCTTCGACCGCTTTCCCGCTCATCGCGATGACGTTGAAGCGGGTGACTCGGTCCATCCCGGCGATTCCGATTGCTGACAGTAAGCCACCGATCGTCGTCGGGATCAAACAGACGAGTAAGGCGATCAAGATTGGACCTGACAGATCAAATCCAAGGTAGTTCGTAAAGACAGGTAGTGTCATGACGACAAGTAAGAAAATCAATGTCAAGCTCGTCAAGAGCGTTGATAACGCGAGTTCGTTCGGTGTCTTCTGACGACTTGCGCCTTCGACGAGGGCAATCATCTGATCGAGGAATGACTCACCTGGATTGCTCGTGATCCGGACTTCGATCTCGTCACTGACGACGAGTGTTCCACCGATGACCGAGGAGAAATCACCGCCCGCTTCCTTGATGACGGGTGCGGATTCCCCCGTGATCGCTGATTCATCAATCGAAGCAAGTCCTTTGATGATTTCACCGTCACCGGGTACATACTCCCCTGCTCGGACGAAGACGATATCGCCCTTCCGGAGTGTCGCCGACGAGACGCTTTGAATCAGTTGTCCGACACGTTTACGTGCCATGACATCTGCCTTTGAAGCTTTCAGTGAGTCCGCTTGGGCTTTCCCGCGTCCTTCCGCGATCGATTCCGCGAAGTTCGCGAATAAGACCGTCAGGAAGAGGATAATACTGACCGTTAAGTTAAAGCCACGCATCTCGTCAATGAAGATCGTATAGCCGATCGCGAGCAAGCAGCCGATCCAGACGACGAACATGATCGGTTGTTTGACCATGTTGACGGGATTTAATTTTTTAAAGGCATCGATCGTCGCTTGACGCGCGATCGAGCCACTGATTGCTGATTTGGATTGGTGTTCCGGCTCCCCGTTCGGTTGGTGTTCCTCGGGCGTCGGATGCATGATTCGTTCCATCATATGATTTTATCTCCTGTTCACATCGTCAGCCAATCCGCGACTGGTCCAAGTACGAGCACTGGCAAGAATGTCAATGCACCGACGAGTACGACCGTACCGAGGAAGACTGTTCCGAAGAGTGGTGTGTCTGTCTTAAACGAAAATTCATCTTGCGGAACCGATTGCTTCGCTTTAAGCGAACCTACGATCGCAAGCATCAAGATCAATGGGATGTAGCGTCCGAAGAACAACGCGAATGACGTCGAGACGTTCCAGTAGACGTTTGCGTCGCCGAGTCCTTCAAAACCGGATCCGTTGTTCGCCGTCGCGGATGTGAACTCATACAAGACTTGCGACAGTCCGTGATAACCTGGGTTCGAGATGCCGGCGACGCCTGGTGCAGCGTACATCGAGATTGCCGTTCCGACGAGAATCAGGAATGGCGGCACGAGTAGCGCGATCGCGATCATCTTCACTTCGAACGTCTCGATTTTCTTCCCGAGGAACGTCGGTGTCCGACCGATCAAGAGACCTGTCAGGAAGACTGCGACGAAGGCGTAAAGTAAGACGTTCAGGAATCCTGCACCTGCTCCACCGTAAACGACGTTGAGCATCATATTGCCGAGTTGGATCAATCCAGCAAGTGGATGCAGTGAGTCATGCATCGCGTTGACCGCACCGGTTTCAGCTGCCGTCGTAATCGAACTGTAGAGCGCCGTTCCGATTTGACCAAATCGTAATTCCTGACCATGTGCCGTTGGATTCGCAAGTAAGCTCCCTGCCATCCCGACCGTCATCATGATGAAGAGAAGCGTCATGACTCCAAGGAATAGTCGACCTTGTTTCGCGGAACCGATGATTTTGCCGTAAGCGATTGGAAGTGACATCGGAATCAGTAGCATCAAGAACATCTGGATGAAGTTGACGAATTGGTTCGGGTTCTCGAATGGATGAGCACCATTGACACCAAAGAAACCACCACCGTTGTTCCCGAGCTGTTTGATGACTTCAAACGCAGCAACCGGTCCACGGTAAATCAACTGCTTTGCTCCTTCGAGCGTCGTGACGCTGACCGCCCCTCCGAACGTCTGTGGTACACCGAAGACGATCATGACCATCCCGAACACGAGTGAAATCGGAATCAAGATTCGCAAGATGAAGCGAACGAAGTCGGCATAGAAGTTACCGAGTGGTTTGTTCGCAAGACCACGAATGACAGCGATACAGACCGTGAACGCCATCGTTGGAGCGACGAACAACATCGTTCCAAGGACGAACGTTTGCGAGAGATATGAGAGTGCCTCGCCTGAATAGTGTTGTTGATCGGTGTTCGTCATGAAACTGATTGTCGTATGCAACGCTGTCGACCAATCGAGATTCACAGCACCGTTCGGATTCAAGGGTAGACTGCCTTGGAAACGAAGTAGCAAATAACCACCGATGAAGAAGAAAATATTTACAAGCAACAAACTTTTCGAGTAACCGACCCACGATTGATCGTGTTTCTTTTCATCGACGCCGAGTAACAAAAGAAGTCGTCGTTCGACCTTACCGATTTTATCGACCCGACGCTCTGCGACAGGTGCGAAGTATATCCCGATGTAGCGACCAAGCAAGACCGCCGCGCAAAGTGCGATGACGAGTAGGATCCAAAATTGGATCATGAATTGAGTCCACATGTTTTTCTTTTCTCCCTATGCGATTAGAATTTTTCTGGATACATCAGACAATAACCGAGATACAAGAAGACGAGGCAGCCCGTCGCTAGTAAAAACCATGTCATTTACGGTCACCTGCTCTCCACTGGACACGTTCGATCAGATGAATCATCCCGAACGTCGTACCGAAGAAGAAGGCAAGCAATACGATACTCCACAGCTCTCCCATTATGAAATTACCCCCATATTATTCAATATTTTTACAATTAGACACGACAAAAAGACGATGTGAGGCAATAAACGGCCCCAGCATCGCCTTTATACTTTGGCATACTGAAAAAGAGTCGTTCCCTCCTAAAAACGCCTGCGAGGTTAGCTGTCGGATTCGGGCATACCTAGGAATTCGCCCTACCTTTCCCGTTCGGAAAGGATTCACCCCGTGTCACGTGTCGTGACGGTTGGGTCCCCCGCTTCAATCATGAATTCGGCGTACTTTGAGATCGAAGCATTAACATGTTAGTGTTCGTTGATGAGATGGATATTACTCCGATTTTTTCGGGTTGTAAATAGAAAAGTTGAAAAAAAAATAGTCTGATTTTTTAATGACTTACTTTCGAAAAATAGCGTTTTTCACCTCTATGCTATAGAAGAAAAAAAACCGCAGAAATCGATTCCTTCATCTAAAATGGAGGAGCTCCATTTTAGCGAGAATCGTTCCGCGGTTTCATGAACGAACAATGATTATGATTGCTGATTCATTTTGGCATGAACCGTCAAAGGAGCTAGCATCGTCACCCATAGGGCAACCACTCCAGAAACAAGAATCACAATATCGCGTTCGAACCCAAGCGTCAGTAAGGTAATACAACTACTGACCAGGACGAGACAAAGCGTCGCGATCATAACGAACCGCGATTGTTTCAACATTTTTCTCATGTGGCATCTCTCCTTTCCTTCCATATTCCTTTTCATCGTAACAAAGATTCATCGAAAAAGCGTCGCTGACACCCGATTGTGATGTTTCTGTCATCTCGCAAGTAACGATAGAAGACGACGAGAAAACGGATTTGTTACACTGGAGAAGTACTTAAAAAGGGGGAATCGATATGTTACAAGATCATTCATTTCAACGCGTCGACGGAACGTCGGCATCCTTAAGTGACTACCCAGCTCAAGCATGGCTGATCGTCAATACAGCCAGCAAATGTGGCTTGACGCCACAGTTCGAAGGACTCGAGCAATTGCATCAAGACTATCGTTCGCAAGGGTTGACCGTACTTGGTTTCCCATGTAATCAGTTCGCGAATCAAGATCCGGGAACGGACGAGGAGATCCAGTCGTTCTGCCAAGTCAACTACGGCGTGACATTCCCCGTCTTCTCAAAAATTGATGTCAACGGTGAGCAAGCACATCCGTTATTCGAGGAACTGAAAGCACAAGCACCAACGACGGACGGTGCAACAGACGTCGAGTGGAATTTCACAAAATTCCTCGTGACCCGTAATGGAGAAGTGACGCGGTTCTCACCAAAAACGAATCCAACTGATTTGACGGCAGCAATTGAACGATTGCTCGTTCAAGTCTAAAAAAATAAGCTTCCCTCCTTCTCTCTTGAAGGAACGGAAGCTTATTTTCATGTTGTCCCCGGCTCAAGATGACGGCTGATCATCTCTTCCGCCAATCGTTTGACGTCATCGATGTCGCGCATTTCCGTGAACGGATGCCCCCAGACGATCAGCTCTTCGATTTCTTCAATCGGTTGCGTCGTATAGCGTGTACCGTCGGCAACGAACTCTTGCGCAATCGTAGATTCAAAAGCTGCGTATTTCAGGAGCCACGGCTTTTCACTTAAGATTTTTTGCGCATGTTTTGCTTGCTTGAACGCAACATCGCCGACGAGGACGACCGGATCGAATCGTTCATGGAGCGGATGCGTATATTGAACAGAGATCAGCAATCCATGTTGGTTCGTTTTTTCTTGTTGCCGGACATACGTCCGTGTTAAAAAGTGCGGCACGAGTGACTCCGCACTCTCCTTCGTCTGATGGATGCTCAGACCATGTTCCGTTTGGACGACTTCCGGGAGAATCGGTTCGTATCCACGGTTTGCTAATTGTTGATCGAGCTCTTTGAATAATAGCAGGGTATGTTCGACCAGTGCTCGGACTTGGCGAAACGATAATTGAATCGATTGATTGATCATACGATGACCTACCTTCTCTAAAAGTATGGCAATATACAGTTATTTACCCAAACTTTTCCGACTTCATCCCTGTTTCAGTGAAAGTTCCTCGAGCCACTTACGTGCTTGCTCGCTCATACGAGCCATCGTCTGTTCTCGATCGAGCGTGATTGCTTGTCCGGCATGGATCGAGCGACAATCGAGTGCGTGCGGCATGTTTTCTTCGACGATTCCGGCAAGGATCAGACAAGGAACGTCAGCTGCTTTCGCCATCCGCGTGACCTCACCTGGTAACTTACCGATTTGACTTTGACGGTCAACGCGTCCTTCTCCTGTCCAGACATAATCGGCTTGCTCCATCCGCTCTGCTACGCGAAGATGTTGCAGGATCGTCTTGGCTCCCGGAACGATCGTGCCGCCCAGCGCATAGACCGCTCCCCCGAGTCCACCGGCTGCTCCAGCTCCTTTAACATTTTCTAGTCCAAGTAACCGCCCGATCCGTTCAAGTTGCTGATCGAGCTTTACGATGTCTTCTCGAAGCAGTCCTTTTTGTGGACCGAACAGATAAGCTGGACCATCTGGACCATGATAAAGAGCTGTCACATCGACGAGCGCTTCCAGTTGAACAGGATACGCTGGGCATTGAATAGTATGCGTCTCAAGTAACGGATTCGTTTGAAACGAAATTAAATCACCAGACGCATCTTCAAGTCGACAACCGACTTCTGCGAGTAAACCGAGTCCGCCGTCCGTCGTACCAGTCCCGCCTAAGGACAGTCGGATATGCGTGATTCCCTGATCGCGTAACTGAGCAATCAAACGACCGACACCACGCGTATTCATTCGGACGGGATCATCCTCGCTTCGCCGCATCGGCAATCCACAAATACGCGCGACTTCGATGACGGCGTCTGTACCCTTGACAGCGTACTCTACTTCACACGGACGACCTGCCAAATCCATCGTCATCGCCGTCTTCACGTCATATCCGAGTGCGAGATAGACATCGAGCGTTCCCTCCCCGCCGTCCGCAACAGGCGAAAAATCGATGATCGCTGTCGGATCATACGCTCGGATCCCGGAGGCGACCGCTTCTGCCGCCTCTTTCGAAGAAATACTCCCTTTGAATGCATCCATCAAAATCAAGTGACGTCCCATCTGTACATTCCCCCTAAAAAACTCATATCAAGTTTTGATTGCGTTTCCAATTAATGTTACGATGATACTAATTTCAAATTACCATTACCTTATCTGACATTTCATTTTACATACACAGGAGGTCTTATTTCATGGAACGCTGTTCGTTATGTGGTACACCACTTCGTCAACACGATACGACTTGTTCTCATTGCCAACATCCTGTCATCAAGAAAGAACGACCAGCTGAACCACCTGCTCCGTCCTCTTCACGGACTTGGCTCATCAGCACCTGTCTTTTGCTCTTTCTCGTCGGAGGAGCCGGTTTCCTGTGGTATTCGTTACAAGATCCCGTTTCGCCGGAAGCCGGTCAGACGCCTAGCGTCGAAGCACTCGCTCTTTCTGAATGGTCCGATGAACAAACGGCTTACAATCAAACGTATTCGAAAGATCGGCCTCCGACGTCCTATGATGTCCTTCGTTTCGTCCGCCAATACACACGAACGATTCCAGAGCTTGCGACGTATTCAAAGAAATACGATTCCATCGAGACATTTTCCGCCATCCAGTTTACGACCTTGAAGGTGTTCGAATCCGAGTTCGACCATCTCGAGCGATTGACGAATGCCGCTGATGCCCCTGTCGCTCCAAGTGTTCTTGCCGTGACATTCCAAAAATTTACGTCAAAAGGTACCACGTATCACTTGCGTACACAGGAAACGTACCAAATCGCGACAGCAACGGGTTCAAAGCCTGTGACCTACCGCGTTCATTATCGTTTGAAAGTGCATACGGATCATCTGCAAATCATTGATGTCAATCGAACGGAGGTGACCTCATGAAACGAGTGCTCCTCTGTCTGCCCCTTTGTCTTTTGATGGCGTGTTCGCCCGAAACATCCAAGATTCAAGAACAGCTCGAACAGCAAACTTATACCCGCGCCGTCGAACAATCAAAACAAGACATCGATGAACCGGCTGCTCGGCTAATGGTTCAGCTTGAGCGACAGCTTGCCGGTTATCAACTGCGTGATGTCTTAAAAACCGCGGAGGCGATCGAACGTCTTCAACTCGCAACGGATCACCCTGTCCGAAAACGAGCAGAAGCCATTGCCCTCAGTGCAAGAGAGACGTTGCAACAAGTCAAACAGTTCGAAGGAACATATGAAGTTGAACGAAGCACGCTCGAAGACGAGCCGTTCGACGGAACCGGGCGCATCCATGTCTCTTTTGATGAGCAAGATACGTTCAGCGCGACGCTTCGCTTTGATCAGTTCGGTCTCCCGGACGCACTCCGAAACGATGAAGAGACCATCCGTTTCGAACCCGATCTCTCCGCTCGTGTCAACTTATCTGGAGGACAAGTCAGCTATCGCTTCGTCCGTTCGACGCTCCGCGTGACGTTTGAAGGTCCGGGCGGCAAACGGATCTATCAACTCAAACAACTGTCAGACAAATAATCAGTAAAACGCCGCTTCACTTGAGACTGTCCTCGAGTGAAGCGGCGTTTTTTACGATTTCTACTCAGCGAGCAGCTTGAACTTGCTCATACACCTGTTGGCATAATTCATGTGTCGCGAGGCTATCAGAAGCTACGACCGATTCGGACGATTCCCCCTTGATCGTCCGAAGGAACGCCTCTAGCATATCGACGAATCCACGCCGCTTTAGCGTCGCTTCCCAGTTATCGAGCGGATACCGAAGCGTGCCTTGTTTCGTCAACTGATCAAGTGTCGTCACGTCCGTTGCGATTCGTTTTTCTTCCGGTCCCATCACTTCGACGCGTTCTTCCGTGATGCCGTTATTGCGGTTCATGACACCAATCGCCGTGATTCCGTTCGAGACGAATTGAATCGTTACGTGATGCAGACCGCTTGCGTCTTGCTTACTCTTGACGTGTAAGTCTTCGATTTCACCGCATCCTGTCAAGAAACGAAGCGTATCCGCGACATGAATGAAGTCGTCGAATAGAAACGGCTTAGCGTCTTCGATGAACGACGTCCGATTCTTTTGCATGAGGACGAGATTCGGATCGTTGACCTCAAGTAAGCGCTGATGCGCTGAAGCGAAGCGTCGATTGAATCCCGTGATGAACGGTAACTGTTTCTCCTCTGACAGACGTGTTAGTTCACGAATCTCTTCGATTTCCATCGAGACCGGCTTATCCACGTAGACGGCGATTCCTGCTTCAAGCGCTTGCCGTGCTTGCTCCGCATGGACGACAGTCGCTGAATGGATCATGACCGCATCGATTCCCTCCTGTACGGCGTCAGCAAATGTCGCGTATGTTCCTGCAAAGCGATACGCCGCTTGCAATCGTTTTGCTTTCTCTTCATCTCGCGAGATCAGATACACCTCGATATCGGATCGTTCGGCATAGACGGGTAAGTAGGCTTTTTGTGCGATGTCCCCTAGACCAATGACTGCTAATTTCATGTGAACTCCTCCTTTTCCTCTGTTGCTTACATTCCCTATGATACGTCAATTGACACGAAAAGATGGAAATCGGCTCGTTACAGGATTCGAATTCCTTTTTTTGAAAAGAAGTGAATTTCCTTTTTTTGTTTTATGATAAAACCATATTTGAACAAGGAGGGAATGAGTTTTTATGAAGCGCTTGCTCCGTACTAGTCTTACGCTCTTATTATTGTTCGCTTTATGTCTTCCTGCCATACCTGCAAAGGCAGCCAGTTACCAAGTCGTCGTCACTTCGACGATTGGGGCGAACATCCGCTCAAAGCCGAGTACAGCCTCGTCTGCGACGATCGTCCGACGTGCCGCGTACAAGGCAAAATTCACAGCCGTCTCGTATACGAATGGCTGGTATAAGATCAAGGACGGAGGTACATATCGTTATCTATCGAACCAAGTCGCTAAAAAAGTGTCGAGTAGTTCCGTGAAGACGTACAAAATCGTCGTCTACTCGAAGGCTGGAGCGAACGTCCGGACATCACCAAGCACAGCATCATCAAAGAATATCAAACGACTCGCACCGTACAACTCGAAGTTCAATGCAGTCTCGTACTCGAACGGTTGGTATAAGGTCAAAGGCACGACCAACTATTACTATGTATCGAGCCAAGTTGCTCGAAAAGTGACGACGAGCAGTCCTAAACCATCGAGTAGCAGTTATCCGGTTGCATCGATGCGGTATTTCAAGCTTGGATCGTCAAGTTATCAATTGACGAAAGAAAGCTTCGTCCGCCGTTATCCAGCGAGTACGACGAAACTGTTGACGGGAATCGTCGCGTACGACGAAGCGGCACGAAAAGGCACGCTCGATCAAACGTTCACCCTGACGTCTTCAATGTTATCCGTTCCTGCAGGTAGCAGTGTCGCTGGTTTCCGTGCTGGCGATAAAGTCACGATGCGTCAACTCTTGAACGGGATGCTGATCCGTTCTGGTAATGATGCAGCAAAAGCGATCGCTGTCCGGACAGCAGGTTCTGAATCGAAGTTCGTCTCGTACATGAACAGTCGCGCCCGTTCGATCGGGATGAGTGCGAGCCATTTCATGAACCCACATGGCTTCTATCATCCAAGTCATTACACGACGGCTGCTGATATGCAAAAACTCGCGAATACATATGCGAAGTACAGCGCGCTCATGACGATCAGTGGACGAAAATCATACCAGACGACCGTCAAAGGACCGTATGCACGGACGTTGACGTGGTATCACACGAACACCTCACTTCCAGGTGATACACGTGTTTATGCGAGCAAGACCGGTTACACTCCGGAATCTGGCTACACACGTGTCTTCTTCATCAAAAAAGGCTCGACGCGATATGGTCTTGTCACACTGAAAGGATCGTTGTCTCAAACCGAGACGACACTCCGTTCTGTCTTGAACCAATGATCTTTTAATCAACAACCTGATTCCCTTTCCGGGAGTCAGGTTGTTTTTCGTTTTGTCTCTAAAATTATGCTTGCGCTGAAAACGAATTCATCTTAGAGTTAAGTTTAGAATCAGACGTCTGACGTCTTAATGAAGGAGAGTTTTACGTGGGAAATGTCAGTTTGTTATTTGGGGGCGTCGCGCTCTTTTTAAATAGTTTGACCTTGTTCGGAAAAGTCGATCTCCGTAGCGCGGGTGTCTTCAGTCTCATCACCGGTTTATTGCAGACGTTCATCGCAACGTATCTCGTCATCGGTGCAGCTGGTGATCCGGCGTTGACGTTCGGATACGCGAGCATCTATCTGTTTGCCTTTACGTACGTTTACGTCGGAATCACGTTCTTGTTCAATCTCGACGGGAGCGGAGTCGGTTGGTTTTCTTTGTTCGTCGCGATTGCCGCATTGTTTTATGCGTTCGTCAGCTTCATGACGAATGACATCATCGGCGGAGTGACCTGGTTGTTCTGGGCATTGCTCTGGAGCCTGTTCTTCCTCGGAATGGGGATGAATCGCCCGATTGATGCGATCACTGCCCGCGTTGCCCTCGTCTTGAGCTGGTTGACGTTGATCGTACCAGCACTGATCGGGCTTCGATTCGGCTACTTTAGTTCGGCATACCAGTGGTTATGGAGCGGCGCTGCTGTTCTGACTGCTGTCTATTTCCTCTATACGATGATGAAATTCTCGATGCTTCGGACGATTCGCTCGTCGTGATAGATACATGACACTAAGCTGCTAATATGAAAAAGAGGTTCGTTTCCCGATCATGTTCTGGGAACGGACCTTTTTTCATTCGATGAATACAGAACGCTAAAATCATCCGCGCCTCCTACAGGAAAAGAAAGTGCATCAGCACTTTCGTCAGGGATGGGTCAGACCCGGCAAATCGCATGTAGTGCGAGCTGCCGCTGCTGATTTCCCGCCTGAGGAAAGCGAGGATGATTTTAGCGTTCGTTTCGTCATCAATCAGAACTGATGTCGTTTTTTTGCGTTATTCTCATCATTTCAATGCTTCCTGCAGTTGAGCTTGAACTTCTTTCAACGACTTGTCGGTCGGATGCCAGTAGTAGATTCCGTCCGATTCGATACCACCTTTCCCGTCGAGTGATAAGGTCTCGACATTTCGTAAAGCATCCCGGTAATCTGTCGCAACGGTCCGGGCAACGGAAAACGGTACGTTCGTCTTGACGTTTTTCCCGAGTGCTTCCAGGACGGCATTGAAGCGACGAATCGAAAAGTCCTCCGTCATCTTATCAGCGACCGCCTGAACGACTTGCCGTTGACGGATCTGTCGTCCGAAATCTCCGCGTGGATCATCATAGCGCATCCGCGCGTAGGCGAGTGCTTCCTTCCCGTTCAACGACAGTTCCCCTTTTGGAAATTGCATCTCATAGTACGAGAAATTGATATCGTTCTCGACGGTGACACCATCGACGGCATTAACGAGATCCGTGAAACCATCTAGATTGATTTCTGCGAAATAGTCGAGTCGGATATCAAGTAGATGACTGACCGTATCGAGTGCCATCTGTGGACCACCGAAGGCATAGGCATGATTGATTTTATCGTTCGAACCATTGCCGATGATTTCTGTCTTTAAATCACGTGGGATACTGATCATCTGGCTCTTATTCGTCTTCGGATCAATCGTCACGACGATGATCGTATCACTGCGTCCCGTCTCGTTTTTTCGTTGATCCACCCCGAGTAAGAGAAACGAGAGTCCTTTTTTCTGTTCGACGGCCTTCTCTGTCTCGACGCTTGCCTTGACGGGCACCTGTACTTGGACTTCTTGCATCGTCCGACTCGCTTTTTGATAAACGTATCCGCCTGAACCGAAGAGAAGGAGCAGGCATATCCCCGTCAGTGTCAACACGATCCATTTCCACTTCTTCATCATCCATTCTCCTTTTCTTCGATCTGAATTCAGGACGGTCTCTGCGCTTCAAGTACGAGCAAAGCATTGCGCCAGCTACCGAACAAGGCGGTGATGACACCGATGCTGGGTGCATCACGACCGATGCTGAACCGTTGGTAACTTGCGATCGTCAGATTTTCCGTTTCTTGCGCGGCTGTAGCAAGTACGTCGAGTACTTCCTCTTCTCGCCAGCGTTTCCGCGGGAATTCGATGCCGATGATTTCAAGGGCGTTTGACCAAGAGCCGTACCGGCGGGCAATCGTTGCGACGGTCGGACGATTTTGACCAGCCGCCCACTTCGTGTAGGTCTGGCTCGTCAAGACCGGCAAGGCACCTTGCGCTTCAAGTAATGACTCGATGATCCGTTGTTCCATTTCCTGGACGCGTTCCTTCAAGATATCTGCTTCTGACAATGCCTGCTGCCACGAGTTGAATTGATGGACGATATCCGTCAGGCTAGGTGCTTGCTTTTGTTGCGCCCATTCGCGGTACGTCGCGCTCGTGAAAGGATCGAGTTCCTCCCGTGCCTGACGCAAGGCGTCAATGATTTCCGACTTCGTGAACGTCAAGCGGGCATGTCCGATGCCAGCTCGTTCCAAGGCGATCTGCCACGACCCAAACAGCATCAGGATTTCCGCGACGCTTGGATGAGTGGTGTTTAGTTGCCAGCGGAAATAGGTATTGGCCGTCAATTCATTTTTCCCGTTCGCAGCGAGACGGAGTGCGTGGATCGCTTCCTCCATATCGCGCATGACGATGTCCCCTTCCCATATATTCATGACTGGACGTTCCGGCGTACGGTCGTCTGCAAGGCGTGACGAACGTTTCGGATGACGACGGCTTGTTCGGTGAACGTCATTTGTGAAGCAGACGGAAGGCAGATTCCGTCTTCAAATAGGCGACGACTGATATCATCTCCTTCTGCTGTGACGAATGGTACGTCGCGATAGACGGGCTGTAAGTGCATCGGCTTCCAGACCGGACGGGATTCGGCATTCGCTTGTTGGAGCGTCTGGATCATTTCGTCGCGTTGCACTTGACCGCCTGGTAAGAGGAAAGCACTGAGCCAACGGTTGGCGAATGTTCCGGTCTGCTCGACTTGCGACGTGACGCCGTCCGGTGCAAAGGCACGATCGTAACGATCAAAGATTTTTCGCCGTGCGTCGACGCGTTGATCGATCACTTCGAGCTGTCCGCGTCCGATCCCAGCAGCGACGTTGCTCATCCGGTAGTTATAGCCGACTTCCGTATGCTCGTAATGGATGACCGGTTGCCGTGCCTGTGTTCCGAGATAGAAGGCACGTTCGATCAAGGCTGGATCATTTGCAACGAGCATCCCGCCGCCTGACGTCGTGATGATCTTGTTGCCATTGAAGGAATAGATCCCGAACGTCCCGAACGTTCCCGTCATCCGTCCGTTGACGCGTGTTCCGAGTGACTCTGCCGCATCTTCGATCAACGGAACATCGTATTCTTCACAGAGCGCAGCGATCTCCTCAATCTGCGCTGCAACGCCGTACAGATGAACGACGATGACGGCTTTCGGAAGTTTTCCTCGTGTTGCCGCCTGGATCAACGCGCGTCGGAGTGCGACGGGTGACATATTCCACGTCTCCTCTTCCGAATCGATCAGGACAGGACGGGCACCGACGTAGCGAATCGGATTCGTCGAAGCGATGAACGTCAAGGACTGACAGAAGACATCATCCCCCGTCGTGACACCAAGCGTCGCGAGTGCCAAGTGAATGGCTGCAGTACCACTGCTCGTCGCAAGCGCTGCGCGAGCTCCCGTGTAGGCGCGCATCTCTCGTTCGAAGGCGTCGACGTTCGGTCCAAGCGGTGCGACCCAGTTCGTCTCGAGTGCTTCCGTGACGTAACGTGCTTCTTGACCACTTAAGTGCGGGATGGAGAGCGGGATGTGTTTCATGATGTTTCCTCCCTTCGCGGTGACAGCTGACGGAGCGGCGTCCGGTAGATCGGGAACCACTGTCCTGTCTCGACTTCCGGATGTTGTCGTTTGATTTGTCGTGCGAGCCGGTCATAAATCGTCGGATCAAGAATCGATGTCCCGAGTCCGAAAAACGTTCGATTCGCTTCACCAAAAGATCGTTTGTAGGCGAGTAAGCTATCCTCATCGGATCGTGTCGTTCCGCCACCGAGATGCAGCGCTTGAAGACCAGCTTGTTTTGCCCAACGAATCATCTCCGCGAATAAGAGGTGATTCGGACGAAGCGACAAGTAGGCAGGATCTGAAGCACCGAGATGATAATGTGCGAACTGGCGACCCGTCAAGACGATGCATCCAGCGATGATCCGTCCCTCTTGTTCGGCAAGCAACAGGACATTTTTGATCCGTCCTTCGGCGAAGTGATCGAAGTAGGTCTGATTAAAGTAATACCGCGCATCGGCTTGGTGTTTATCCATCGTCATCTGGTAGAGACGGGCGAAGTCCGAGTACTCTTCCGGACGTCCGAGGCGAATCGTGACCCCTTCGCGGCGCGCCTTCCGGATGTTGCGGCGTGTCATTTGCGAGAATCCACCTTCGATCGTCTCGAACGGATCCGTCAGCTCAAGTGTCACGGTCGGCTGCAGGATATCCGTTTGATGACACCAGTGTTGACCAAGTTCCTGGTTGTGTAGCAAGGGATGGAAACGAACCGTCTCGGTGACGATTCCAGTTTCACTACAGTATTGTTCGAATCGCTCACGGGCTTCGCGAATCTGATCGAGTGACCAGATACCCGTGAAATAAGGACCACCGTAGCCGTACGGTGTCGTGATGTCTTCAAAGCGTGTGCCTGGAATCGGTCGCCGCAAGTACGGATAGATCAACGTTCCGAACTCCGTCGGATAATAAAATAATTCAGGAATCTCACCTTGCTCTTTTGCGAGTTCGAAGTAAGCATGTTCGTAGTAACAATCGAGTTGATAGGTTGCGACGAGCGCGTCCCATTCGCGCGGATCCCGAATCAATCGTTCATCGCTTAGCGACATCATGGGGAACACCTCCGTCGAGACCCTTGAACTCACCCATGCCGGTCTGGTGAGCTGTTGAGTTCCCTTCTGACGAGATGACCATCTTAAACGTCTTAAACAGGATGTAGAGATCGAGTCGGAACGTATGATTCGCCGCATACCATTGATCTTGCTCGAGACGTTGTTGCCACGTCGTTGCGTTGCGGCCGTGAATCTGCGCCCAGCCTGTCAGACCAGGCAGGACATCATGCCGTGTCATCTGCTCCTTCGTATAGTGATTAAGATAACTGACGAGCAACGGACGCGGTCCGACGAAACTCATCTGTCCGCGGAGGATATTAAGGAACTGCGGAATCTCATCAAGGCTTAAGCGACGGATCCACTCGAGCGATGCTGGAATCCGGTCCGCATCCGGAAGGAGATTCCCCTCGGCATCTGTTTCGTTCGTCATCGTACGGAACTTGTAGATTTTAAATAACTCGCCTTTATAGCCAGGGCGGACTTGATTGAAGAAGATCGGTCGTCCGAGTTTCGTATAGATGACTAAGGCGACGACGGCATACACAGGAAGTAGAATGAGGATGGCGATAAGACTAACCGTGAAGTCGAATAGGCGTTTCATGATGACGTCCTCCTTTTACATAGCTGAAAAGAGATCAAGTTGTCGTTTGATGACGTCGGCTTCGTTGAAATGTTTCATGGCACGGTCAAATCCATTCCGCCCCATCTCATTGGCACGGTCCGGATGTTCGACAAGCGTGTTCATTCGTTTGGCGAGCTTCGCGATGTCGCGGACTTCGACGAGATAACCTGTTTTCCCCTCGACGACCTCTTCGCGGCAGCCACGAATATTTGTCGCAATGACGGGCTTTGCACTCGCCATCGCTTCAATGATCGATCGTGGGACACCTTCGCGATGCGACGGTAAGACGAAGGCATCGACTTGTTGGAACAAGCTCGGTACATCTTCGACGAATCCGAGGTAATCGATATTCGGAATCTCACGGATCCGCCGTAAGAAGAGATGTTTCGTCGTCTGATCGCGCTCGCTTGCCATCATCTCACCGGCAATGACGAGACGGGCTTCCGGATGACGATAGACGACATCCTCGAACGCATCGAGCAGTTCGAGAATCCCCTTCTCTTCGACGATCCGACCGATGAAGAGGAACGTAAACGGTGCGCCTGCTTCACGCGGGCGTGGATAGAAGCGCGTTAAGTCGATGCCATTTCCAAGGTGCATCAGACGCGTATTTGCTTTGAAGCGTTTGCGCTGGGCGAGTTGATAATCTTCCTCGCTTTGAAGGAGCAGATAATCGGTTGCGAAACGCGCAAGCCACTTCTCGACGGAGTATGTCAGCTGATACGTCATCCGCCCCATCTTCTCGTGGAAGTAAAAGCCGTGTGCCGTATAGACGATATGCTTCGTTCCGGCCCGTTTCGCGGCAACGCGTCCGAGGGCGGCTGCAACCGGTGTGTGGACATGGACGGCGTCGTAGCCGTCCTCCTTCAAGATTCGCGTGATTTCACGGATCGTCCGCCAATTACTCGTCCAGTCGATCCGGCGCTCGATCGGAATGTCATGCATCCGGAATCCCTTCGCTGCGAGTTTTGCTGAGGCACCGGTGTCGGCACAGGCGATACCGACGTCGTGCCCGGCGTTTTGTAAAGCGAGTAAGAGCGGCTGCAACATCGTCTCTGCCGTCGTATCAAGAGCACAGACTTGAAGGATTTTTAGAGGCGCCATACGTGGACCCCCTCTGGCTGTTCTGACCGTGGCAACATCCCTTTGATGTCGACGACGATTCCGCGTCCGACTTTTAATAAGTGTTGTGCAAGATTCCAACCGCCTTCGACGTATTCTTCGTGTGAGACAGCGAAGATGACGACGTCGGCTGGTTTAAGTTCGCTCATCTCGAGTAGATCAATCCCGTACTCACGTTTCGCTT
The DNA here is from genome assembly GCF_018618985.1 of Exiguobacterium sp. s78. Lineage (NCBI taxonomy): Bacteria > Bacillati > Bacillota > Bacilli > Caryophanales > Exiguobacterium > Exiguobacterium sp. s78. Next base: position 228,015 of record NZ_JACSNB010000001.1, on the reverse strand, counting down.
CACTCTTTTCGACGAGTCGATCCGTCACCTGGACGTCGATGCCGAACTCTTCGATTTCGCGGACGAGGTTCGCGACTTTCGAGTTCCGGATATCGCTGACGTTCTCCTTGAACGATAAGCCGAGGATCGTGACACGGGCGCCGAGGACCGGCATGTTTTGTTTAATCAAGTTCTTGACGAGCGCTGTTGCGATGAAGCGTCCCATCGTATCGTTGATCCGGCGTCCTGCAAGGATGACTTCCGGATGATAGCCGAGTGACTCGGCTTTCATCGTCAGATAGAATGGATCGACGCCGATACAGTGACCACCGACGAGACCTGGACGGAACGGAAGGAAGTTCCATTTCGTTCCGGCTGCTTCGAGAACTTCGAGTGTATCGATGTCCATCCGATCGAAGATGATTGCCAGTTCGTTCATCAAGGCGATGTTGAGATCGCGTTGTGTGTTTTCGATGATTTTTGCCGCTTCCGCGACCTTGATCGACGACGCACGGTGGACTCCGGCTTCAACGACCGCTTCGTAGACTTCAGCGACGATGTCGAGTGTTTGTTCATCCTGGGCAGATACGATTTTTTTGATCGTCTTGAACGTGTGCTCATGGTCGCCCGGGTTGATCCGCTCCGGTGAGTAGCCGACGAAGAAGTCGACGCCAGCGCGTAAGCCGGATGCTTCTTCAAGAACGGGGATGCAATCTTCTTCCGTCGCTCCCGGGTAGACCGTCGACTCGTAGACGACGATGTCGCCTTTATTGAGCTGGCGACCAACAAGATGTGAGGCCCGCAAGAGTGGCGTTAAGTCCGGCTGGTTCTGCGCATTGATCGGTGTTGGAACGGCGATGATGATGAAGTCGCTTGCTTGCAGTGCTGCTGGATCAGAGACGTAATCGACGGTTGCGTTCTTCAACGTAAACGGACTCAGTTCGAGTGTTGCGTCGATGCCTTCTTGCAGCTCTTGGATTCGTTGTTCCTTGATGTCAAAGCCGATCACGCCTGTTTTTTCACCGAACGCGACGGCGACGGGAAGTCCGACATACCCGAGTCCGACGACGGCAATCGAACGGTTGGCAATGGGAAGTGCACCGGTATGGGCTGCTGTCGTATCTACGATGTGTTTGACTGCCTTGTTCATGGTGGGTTCCTCCTATTTCATCGACTGTTTGACGATCAACGTTTTTCCGTTCGGTTCTTGTTTGACTTGTTCGACCGGCTCGAGAACGATCTTCATCCCGGAGCCGAGCAACTTACGCATCTCGTTCAAGAGGATCTGTTCGTGTTTCGGGTGGAAGCGTTTGGCGTCTGGAATATATCGGAGTGTCACGTGATTCAACGCGTGCTGCTCGACTTGAAGTCGCAAGACCGAGTTCGGTAGTTCGCGGGCAATCGTCGTGATGTCCCCTTCGAACACTTTGCCCCGCTTTTCGCTGAGGATGTAACTCGTTCCCCGTCCATCGATCGAAGCGATGACCGGTCCGTTTAGATCACAACTACATGTCTCGTCACTCAGTGTCATCCGGTCACCGATCCGGTAACGAATCAGCGGTGTCCCGCGTGTCGTAAAACACGTGACGACGACCTCGCCATCCTCTCCATACGGTTCGATGATGCCCGTCTCGTGGTGGAGATGTAGTTTTCGATGACTGCATTCTGAGATGATCGGTGCGCCTTCTGAGGAACCGTATTGATCGAAAACTGGAACGCCGAACGCTTCCTCAAGGATTGAGCGCATTTCCTCCGTCACCGTTTCCGATGTCGGGAAGATGGCGATCAGTGGAATATCCAATCGAATGTGATGCTTTAGCATATAGCGTGCGATTTCGACCATCGCCGTCGGTGTGCCGTCGAGCGCTCGTGGCTGAAAGCGATTCAGCTCCTCGATATAAGCTGGGAAGTTTTCTTCCTTCATGTGAAAGATCGAGACGAGCAACTGATTGAGTGGTCGGTTCATCCGCCAGAAGATTGGTTTCTTTTGATCGACGGCCGTCAGTGTCCGACCGGTGAAGCTCGCTCTGCGCATCCCGGCATGGAAGCCATGACGTTCCTTGAAGTAGTCGAGATGAGCCATTCGTTCCTGGACGTCCTCGCGCATGAACGCGACTTGGAGCGACTTTCCGCTCGTTCCGCCCGTCCGTCCTCGAACCGGCGCATCGACGCGGGACATGAACGCATCGTTTTTTTGGCGAAGCGTCTCTTTTTCAAGGATCGGAATCGTCTTCAGCTGCTCGAGTGACGTCAACGGTAACTGGATGTCATGTTCGTAAAAGAGTTGTGTGTAGTACGGTGTATGCGTCACGACGAAAGCGAGGAAGGCATTCAGGCGATCGAGTTGTTCCGCTTTATAATCCTGCGTCCGATCCTTCATTCGAAGTTCCTTCATCTTCTGTTCATAGAAGGGACCGTATCGTTCTTGCATCAACTTGCGTCCGTATAACGATGTCAGCCAATTTTGGATGAAGATTGGAGAGCGGTAGTAGAATTCCTCCTTAAGCGCCATCTTGGATTTCCTCCTTCAGCAAGTAGTGACTCTCATACCAGTCGATGAATGCGTTGATGCCGGCTTCGACCGTCGTCTGTGGTCGGTACCCGATCGTCTCGAATAGCGAGGAGACGTCGGCGAAACTTTCCGGGACATCCCCCGGCTGTAACGGCATCCCATTCTTGATCGCGGTCTTACCGAGACGTCGTTCGATCAAAGCGACGAATTCATTTAAGCGAATCGGGCTATGGCTACCGATGTTGTAGACACGATACGGAACGTTACTGCGATCCGGTAAGGGATTCGAGGCATCGAACGCTTCGTCGACTTCCGGTTCAGTCTGGAACAGGCGATAGATGCTTTCGATGATGTCGTCGACGTAAGTGAAGTCCCGTCCCATCTCGCCGTAGTTGTAGAGATCAATCGGTTCGCCCTTCGCAATTGCCTCCGTGAACTTGAACAATGCCATATCCGGGCGTCCCCATGGACCGTAGACGCTGAAGAAGCGAAGTCCTGTCGTCTTGATCCCGTAGAGACTACTGTAGGTGTGAGCCATCAGTTCGTTCGCTTTTTTCGAAGCGGCGTAAAGACTTAGCGGATGATCGACGGCATCCGTCGTCGCGAACGGCATCTTCGTATTCGATCCGTAGACGGAACTGGAGGAAGCGTAAATCAATTGTTCGACTGGGTAATGCCGACACGCCTCTAGAATCGAGAGAAAGCCGACGATGTTTGACGTCATGTAGACATCCGGTCGATCGATGCTGTACCGTACCCCTGCTTGTGCTGCCAGGTGGAGAACGAGATCGATCGATTCCTGTTCGAAAATCTGCGCGACGGCTGCCGTCTCTTCGAGTGAGACCCGGTAAAACGTGTAGTTCGTTCCGAGTTCAGCGAGCCGTGCTTCTTTTAACGTCGGGTCGTAATAGTCGTTCACTTCATCGAGTCCGATAACCCGGTAACCCTCCCGGATGAAACGACGTGCGGCGTGAAATCCAATGAAGCCTGCGATACCTGTAATTAAGATCGTTTTATTCGGCACGGTGTTCGACCTCCTCGAAGTAGTGGCGCGCTTGCCAGCGCATGTAGTGAACGGATGTGTAGACGATGAGTAACATCGGGAACAACTTATACCGGTGTCGGATGGCCGTTCCGACATTGCCGGTTCCTAGACCGAAGATGGCGGCGTTAAGCGCAAAGAGAAGGAAAAAGAAGAAGAGGACGCTGCCGAACGGATGCTGACGTATCAGTTTAAAGGACCGGACGATCGCAAAACAGGCGATGAAGTAGAAGATGGCGTCAAGGAAGAAAATCAGAATGTTCATGACGATCGACCATTGCCACGGGAACGGTGAGAACAAGAAGTAAATCGTCCGAATCGGCGAGTAGAGAATCATGTCAGCTGGACCTGTCACCATCAATCCGTTCAGATAAGCGGAGCCGCCACGGTCGTAACTCATCCCGCTGAATAACTGTCCGTTTTCTGAGACGTGAGTGAACTTCGCGAACAAGACGTCCTGGAAGCTGTAGACGATGAAGCCGACGATCAGTACTTGAAAGATCAGTCGCTGTACCTTAGTCGGTTCAAAGTCCATTCGTCGTGTCTCATGGCTATAAAATGAGAAATAGACGAGTAAGACGATAATCCCGACAGCAAGACCGGAGTGGAACATCGTACTGACGAAGTAGCCGAGATACGCGAGCGCCATATACCATCCGGACTTCTCTTCCGTCCAGCGCACCATGTAGTAAAGTGTGTAGACGATGCCAAGGGCGACGATCTGGTCACGCAAGAGAATCGGTGAGAGCAACAATCCTTGTGGGAAGAACGCGAAGATCAGTGTTGCTGCAAACACGTAGCGTTCCGGTAAGCGTAACCGTTGCAGCGTCTTCGCTAGGATGACGACAGCGACGACACCGAGGATGACGTTCAAGAACTGAGCGAGAATCCGTTCCGGACCGAACATCAAGTAGAAGATTCCGAGAAACTTGGAATAGGTGCCGCGAACGACATCATTGAAGGTCGACGGATCGGTGAAGATTTGGACACCTTCGAGATGAAAGGCTTCCGTGTCGTCACCACTGTGTGGCGGTAAGCGGAACAGCTCGAGATCGATGAACATCAGGACCAATCGGACGAAGAAAGCTGTGATGAAAACGAGAAAGAGTGGCGTCGTCTCTGCCTGACGGAGCAGATAATACAGAAACAACACCGCGTTGATGAGCAGCAAGGCGGTCACGTAGGTGTCCGGGAAGAGCGACCGGGCAAATTGGCAAGCAAGCGCTTCGAGAACGATGAGTAGTAGGATTGGTCGCATCTTCTTCCCTCCTTAACTGCTTTGTTCGACGACGAGCGTAACGTCCCGTGGATATAAAGACCGATACAGTGCTGGTAATAGCAGGACGATCTGAGTGACGGCGCAGAGGGTGTAAGCGATCGTCGCACCGTATAGACCATACAGCGGAATCAACAGGCTACAGGCGATGAGATTGACGACGACACTGCCGAAGATCGAGATCGTCTGGATCCGGAACTGCTGGAAGCCGGTCAACAGTGCCTGAATGACGGTCGAGTTGTAGAAAAAGAGTGAGGCGACCATCATCAAGACGAAAATCAGATGATATTGAACGAACGACGCGTTATAGAAAATCGTCAAGCCCCACTTACCAAAGAAGATTGCTCCGATGATCAACAGGATCCCGACGACGTTCGTCATCAGTAACATCGAACGAGTCAGCTTGCGCAGTTCCGGTAAACTTTGGCGTTCACCCGTCTCAGACGAGAAGTTCGGTAGCAAGACGGCAATCAAGGAGTGGATGAACAGACTACCAAGTACGAGTAGATAGGCGATGCTGGCGTAATAACCGAGCTCTTCCGTTCCGATTGCGTGACCGACGAACAATCGTGGGATGTTTGCGTTCAAGGCGATCAGGAGAGCGACGAATCCGAGTGGCATCGCCTTAAGGAACAGCTCCTTACCTGATCGGTACCGTAAGTCGAGTGCTTGATTGTCAAAGCCGCGACCGACGCGGCGAATCGTCGGTAAGTCGTATGCGAGTAGCATGATCAAGTTTCCGGCGATCAAGGCGAGTACGAATCCATGAATCGAATGGGTCGTAAAGAGGACGAGTGCTGCGCCCGAGACGTTCAAGAGACTCCGGAAGATTTTCGAGACGGCGACTTCCTTGAAGGCAGTGTGTCCTTGCAGGAAACCATAACCGAGATCAGCGAATGACTCCATGTATTTATTGAGGTAGACGAGCAGTGTCAGGAATAAGATGTCCGCTTCACCGAAGAAATAATAGACACCAAGGAGGACGAACACACCTGCCGAGAGGAGTGAAAAACGAGTCTTGATGAAGAGCCAGAAGTTCGTCAGACCAGCCCGTTCTGCCGTCAGGATCGTACTGGCGTTCAGCCAACAGAACATGACGATCGGTGCGGTGATGGCAAGGGCGTAGTTGAAATAACCGATGTTGAGCGGTGTACTCCATTTGATCAGGAGCGTCAAAATCATCCATTGATGAAGCGAATACGCCGTATCGGCAATGAAGATGAGATTGAAGCGGGACAGCCGGGCCGTTTTCATCGTTCTCCCTCCTCTCTATTTGCGAGCGATCCGCATCGTCGGTGCGACCGGGTCGGCATCGGTTTCGTTCGTGACGTCTAACAAATACTGGCGAAGTACCTCGTCCTGTCCGAGCGCTTGGGCGATCTCACGCAAGTACGGGTCGACGGATCCGAAGGGACGTGTCTTACCGACAAGAATCTTGTCGAAGACGAGTTCGTCATGCACTTCATCGCGAGCGAGCAGTTCCTCGTATAGTTTCTCGCCTTTTCGAATGCCGCTGTAGACGATTGGGATCTGCTCTTCCGTGAATCCACTCAAGTGAATCAAGTTCTTCGCTAGTGTCGTGATGTGGACCGGTTCACCCATATCGAGGACGAACACTTCGCCACCTTTCGCGAGGACACTCGCTTGAATGACGAGACGACTCGCTTCCGGGATCGTCATGAAGTAACGTGTCATCCGGGGATCGGTGATCGTAATCGGTCCGCCTTTCGCGATTTGTTCTTTGAAGAGTGGAATAACGGAACCGCGGCTCCCGAGGACGTTGCCGAATCGGACGACAGCGAACGTCGTCTCGCTGTTACGCGCCATCTGCTGGATGACCATCTCGGCGATTCGTTTCGTCGCCCCCATCACACTCGTCGGATTGACGGCCTTATCGGTCGAAATCATGACGAAGCGTTTGACACCGGCTACTTCCGCCGCTCGAGCGACGTTGCGTGTTCCATAGATGTTGTTCTTGACGGCTTCGCTTGGGTTATCCTCCATCAGCGGTACGTGCTTGTGGGCTGCCGCGTGATAGACGAGATCTGGTTCGAACCGTCGCATGACTTCAAGCATCCGGTCACTGTCCTGAACATCGGCGATGACGGATTCGAACTGGATGTCTCGACTGAGACACTCGAGCTCCCGGCGGATCAGGTAGATGCTGTTTTCGCCGTGTCCGAGAAGGATGAGCCGTTCAGGACGGAAGCGAATCAGTTGCCTGCAAATCTCGGAACCAATCGAACCACCAGCACCGGTGACGAGGACGGTCGCGCTATGAACGCTTCGTTCGATTTCCGTAATATCGAGTTCGACCGGTTCTCGACCGAGTAAATCGGCGATTGAGACTTCACGGATTTGTTTGATCGAGACCTTTCCGGACGCCAGTTCGACGAGCATCGGTAACGTATGCGCTTCGACTTGGGTTTGTTTGATCCGGTTCAGCAATTCAACCCGCTGCGGATAAGGTAACGATGGGATTGCCAGGACGACCGCTTCAATTTTTTGTTCCTCGATGATGCATTCGAGTTGGTCGATTGCTCCGATGACGGGAACACCGTGAATCCGCATCCCGCGTAGTTCAAGCGAATCATCAAGTAAGCCGACGACGTTTAAGATGTGCGACTTCTTTTGCTTCAGTTCTTTTGTGATCATCTGACCGGAAGCACCGGCACCGATAATGAGTGTTCGTTTGCCGAGCGTCTTATTGTCAGGAACGAGTCTTAAGCTACGTCCACGAATCAACAGACGGACGAATAAGATACCGTTCAAGACGAGTCCGGTCTGCAAGAAGATCGCTCGTTCGACCGCGAAGTCGAACAACGCGTATTCAAGACCAAGTAAGACGAAACTGCTGGCGAGAACGACGACGAGGAGAACGGCGAGATCACGAAGACTCGCGTAACGCCAGATGATTTGATAGAAGCGCATCCAGTGTGCAACGAACGTAAGGGCGACCCACTGGATGAGAGCGATTTCGAGTGCGTCCTGCAACTCGAAGTTGACGGTGAGATGGAGCGGATTAAAGAAGTAGAACGTAACGACAGTCGCGAGTGCGATGATTCCGGCGTCGATCAGGCGAAGGAGTCCGATCTTCAACTGCCGACGGTACGGGGTGAGCGGGGAATGCTGCATGACGGTGTCTCCTCTCCTCTCTCATGAATGACTGCGGGGAATCGCTTTCGGATAACTATCAGTGGATTCGCGTGTCGCTTCCTTTTTGCTTAACGAGCGAGAATAAACGATCAAGAGTCCGAGCATCAGACCAAGGACGCCACCGATGCCTGTATTCATCAGAATGTTCGGTGACACGGGTTTCGTTGGAATCCGTGCGCTCGAGAACACTTCCGTCTTACTCGTGTTGATCAGTTGCGGGAGGTAATCCTGGAAGACTTCCGTCATCGTATTCGCCTGGATAGCTGCCTGCTCCGCTGAACGATCCTTGACGGATAAGGCGATGACTTGCGAATCGAGATTGCTCGAGACCGTCAGACGATCCGTCAAATCGAATAACCGCTTGTCGGTGACGTTCATCTTTTGGGCGACCTGATCGACGACCTCTGGGCTTCGTAGGATATCTTGATAGGTACTGACGAGTGTCGGCGTCGATGTCGCCTCTGCGTTCGCTTGAGGAACGACGAGGATGTAGGCTGTCGCCTCGTATGTCTTCGGGATGACATACGTGCTAAGCGCATATCCGGCTCCCGCAAAGAGAATCATGAAGAGTGCGAGTAACCACCAGCCGCGTCGGAGCGTCGTCAAATGATCTCCGAAGGTTTTTCTTTGATGCATCGAGCTCACTGTTGTTCACCTCTTTCTGACTTGACCGAATGGATGGACATTGGTTATGTCTACACCTTATTTCCAATCGGTTCCTAAAACAATTAGAGCTTGGTGGAAATGATTATATTTTTTTCGGTAGCTATCTCGCTTGCGTGACACTAGTTCACAGCATGAATTCATATCACGAAAAAAACGCGATTCACGAAAAAATGATCACGGTTTCCTTAATATTTTTTCATTTATCTGCATGATGTTTTGAAAGATAAGGGTAAATACCAATTTGATGATTAAAAAGTGCTTAAATCGGTAATAAGTCCTATATGAAGGGTGGATAGTCTTTAGAAATCATGTTAAAATCAGCCAATATACCCACATCGTTTGCCTTATCCATCCTAGTCGTTTGGATCATGCTCGATGCTTGGATTCGTCCCTTATCGTTTACGGACGAAGTGTTGCCGAAACAGTGGTCTCTTTGGTTGCTTCCCATCTATATCGTTCTGTTCAGCGTCTGTTGGTTCATCTTACGACCGTTCTATCGTGCCAATCGAGCGACTGGGCATCAAATTGTAATCATTTTTCTGATTTATCTGACATTTCATATCATTTTTTTCTTTTTTAACGCGAATACGGATCGTGTTCTCGCTTCGCTTTACCTCATCTCGACTTGGCTATTCGTTGGCATCGTCTCTTCGCTCTCGCGTACATCGATCGAACAATGGCAACGGCTTTTGTGTCACTTTCTTTATGGACAGGCCGTCTTTCTCGCTTCCTATGCCCTCATCGTCTCATTTGGTTCAGAGTATATCCCGGTCGAAAACCTGCAATGGCTTCGGATCGGTCCCTTATCGTTTCCACAATTGTACGTCGGGGAACAAGGCTCATTCCTTCGCCTCGCTGGTCTGATGAACAATCCGAATACGTTTGCAGCGTGGCTTGTTCCAGGCGGACTGTTTGCTTGGTTCTATCTACTCAAACAGTTCCCACGTCGGCAAAGCTTTCTACATGCTGTTCTCCTCCTTCTCATCACCATCGCCCTACTTCGAAGTGGTTCGCAGACAGGAATCTATTCTTTTCTCCTCCTTGCTCTCTTGACGAGTATTCGAATGGTTGAAGGAACGAGACGCAGGATGCAGGTGACAGCATGTTACGTAACGGGAAGCTTGATTCTCCTAGCTGTCTTTGCGTTTCAAGGACTGCTTCCCCGTTTGCTCAGTCTCAACGGACGATTTACGCTTTGGCAAGCAGGATGGCGCGCTTCCACTGATTCGCTTTGGTTCGGACACGGGATTGGAAGTGCCCCACGCGGTCTGCAGGAACAACTGAACGAACAAGTTCTCTATACGTTTCACAGCACACCGATCACCCATCTTTATGAATTCGGACTCATCGGTTGTTTGCTGTACGGTGCAGTCTTTCTGTATCTGTTCTATCGACTGTTTCGGATTCAGACGACGGATCTCACTTTTCTCGCCCTGTTGCTTACTGGCTGGCTCGGACTACTTCAATTCACGGAAAGCATTCTCGTAAGACCGAGTGGATTTTATTTCATTTGGCTCAGTCTTCTCGCTTATACGTCGCTTCGTCGAATTCCACCTCACGACAGTACCCACACCTAGAGCACCTACACGAAAGGGGTATGACATCATGAAGAAATGGACAGAACAACAAGTCATCGATAGCCTAATCGAAGCTAGTATCGAATATCCCGCTCTCGACGCAAAGACGTATGCACGTTGGTCGATTGGAAAAGATATTCCGTCGATCACGACGATCATCAATGTATTCGGCTCTTGGCGTGAAGCACTCCAAGCGGCCGGTCTCTCATCGATTCGTCCGTACTTTTCAGATGAAGAGATCCTTGCTTTCATCAAGGAAGCATCGACACGCTTACACCCTTTCCATAGCAACAGCTACCGGGAATGGGCAAAGGCGAAACATGGACCATCCTTGACATTGATCAACTTACGTTTCGGTTCTTGGTCACGTGCGCTCGAAGAAGCACAGATCGAGATGACACGTTCCATCTCGATGACGGAAGAACGCATCATCACAGCCTTACTCGAAGCTTCCGATGTCCTCCCCCGTCTGACGACACAGACGTATGCAATTTGGGCACAGGAAAATGGACATCCGACAGTCGCGACGATTGCCCGTAAATACGGTTCATGGGCAGATGCCCTCGCTTGCCTCGACATCGCACCGCCTCGCCGGAAATGGGTCGAAGAAGATGTCCTTGAAGCACTGCGGCAGGCGCAAGAAGAATTACCTTCCCTCAGTATCATTCATTACCGGAAATGGGCAGAAGGTCGCTCGGTTCCGAGTACCTCGACGATCAACGCCCTCTTCGGTAGCTGGACCTCCGCCGTGCAATGCCTCAAGCGTGCACGCGTCTCTCTTTCTTGATTCTGCTCTTCTACCTAAAAGGAGTGACCCGGTATCACTACCGGGTCACTCCTTTTTCGCGCGCTTATGGTTTTTTAATTTGCTCAAGCAGAGACGCAGGCAACAGCGTCACCGTGTCGTGTTTCAATAAATAGATGTCTTCCGCATAAGCTCCGATGCGTCGGGAATTACGTTGTCCCTGCAGATTGTTTCGGATCGCTTTCGGAAAATTGACGCCGCATTCATAAGCATGTGGATATCCCCCACCGAATCGCGGATTGATCTCTGATAAGTAGAGCGTTCCGTCAACATCAAACAGGTCGAAATCAAGCGGACCGACAAGACCGGTTCCATGTAAAACGTGTTCGACCAGTTCAAAGACATCGTCGCGTTTGATGGAGCGACTCTTATCCGTTTCCCCTGCACGCATGACGAGTTTCTCCTTAATGAAGATATCCGTCACTTCATGCGTCAACCAGTCGACATAGACGTCAACACCGAGCTCCTGTCCTCTTAAGTATTCTTGAATCAATAAATCCGCATGAACAGCAAACAGTCCTTCAACGACTTCAAGGGAGGAGACCGCCTGGACATGGAGACTGGCACTCCCATTGCGTGGTTTGACGAAGACCGGGAACTGGACCTCCCCTTGCGCAAGCGCGCTCCGGAATGCTTCGAGCGTCACATATGTCCGCGCATGCGCAATCCCTTCCGCGACACAATACGTATACATCGCGTACTTGTCGAAACAGAGACGACAGGCATCCATCGGTGAGACGAGGACCGTGACACCGATGGCTTCAAACCGTTCCGTCGCCGCTGCGAGCAATTCCAGTTCAGGATCAATCAATGACAATAGCGCCGTCACCTGTTCGCGCTGACACAACTCTAGCAAATGATCGATATAATCCGGTGCATCAATGCAGGGAACGAGATGATGGCGTTCTGTCATATAGAGACCCGGTGCGAGTGAACTACAATCCGCAGTACTGACGTGACCGTCCGGCATCTCACGGACGAAATACTCGACTAGCTTCGTCCGGCGACCGACGCTCGTCATCAACAAATGGGAAGTCTTCATAGGGCAGTCTCCTTCGTTAAAAGTGATGCCTGTTCTTTTCGTGCTGGAAGGAAACACTTCCTGCTTGGCGTCGTACTTTTTTCCTATAGATGAGTAAATAACATCCGATTCCAATCAAGGCGCCAGTTCCATCGAGTAAGACGTCTTGGATGAGTCCCGTCCGGTCCCCTGTCAAGATTTGATGAAATTCATCAAAGACAGCGACCATGATCGCTAACGAATAGGCGAACAAGACGGCAAGTCCTGGTGTCAGACGACGACGTGTCAAATCAATCAATCCGATCCCTAATACGAGAAATGTCGAGACATGGGCAGCTTTTCGGATGAAAAACTCAATGAAGCCACTTCGTCCAAGGGCAGCGACACTAACTTCTCCATGATAGGAAAAGGAGATGAAACGCAGATGATCGACGAATCCTAACGGAATGAATCGCGATAACCCTGGTTTGATGGATTGCGCTTGATACGGCATCGAACTTGAGATGAAGAGGATCAATAGAACGGCAAGGACGACGTAGCCGGACCACGTGATTTTTTTCATGAAGACACTCCTTTTTTAATATCATTTTACAATAGCATAGACCCCAGAAAATTGGCGGATTCTTTCTAAAATTCAATTTCTAGTTTAACCCATTTCATTTTTTTAGTTTCCTTGAAAAACGATATTTTACATTTCACAGGTTTCTTTTATAATGAAAGTGGTTAATTAGTACTATACACGATGACCTGAAGAATAGGAGTGGAGTGCCATGAATCGTGCACTAGGTAAAAAAATCATGCAATTGCGCAAACAACACAAGTATACTCAAAAGTTTTTAGCTGAACGGTGTGGGGAAACAGCAACGGACATCTCCGCTTACGAACGTGGTCAGCGCATGCCCTCTCCTCAAGTCCTAGAACGATTAGCTCTTGCTTTAGACACGACGGTCATTGATCTCATCGATCCGAAGTATGTACAGCATCCTTCGTTGAATGAATTCATGCAACAAGCGCTTGAACCCTCGCAACCGCTTGATCTGAAGCTCATTCTCGAGGACTTACTCGTTCACCTGAGTTTATCGAAGGAAATCTATTTTGATGGTCGCCTCGTCTCAGCGGACGTCCGAGATGAGATGGCGACGTCCATTGATCAGGCATTAAAACGAGGGCTTTCCTCCATCGAGGCGTAAAAAAAGGAATCAAAATCAGCAGATTTTGATTCCTTTTTCTTATTCCGTTTGAACGATATGGTCGATGTACAATTGTCCCTCTTCATATGTCGCTTCTAATAGTTGACGAAAAAACGCATTTTCACTTGTTTTCTCGGAAACGAATACACGTGTGTAGCGCTGGTGCGCCTGCGCGAGTACACTGAATTTCAGAGTACGGGTAGATGAAGAGAAGAACAATTGTCGACCGGGATGACCAAAGGCGTCCGTTGCTTTCGATTCTTCTAAGAAGTGAAAAGATTCGTCTGGAAACAAGGTCTCAATGAACGATAGACAACTTTGCTGAAAGGTACTTCCGCTCTGATTTTCCATGATGCGTCCGGCTCCTCTTTCTCATGATGTACTTCGAATCGTGAAAAGGAAACTACTGTATCCAATTACCCAGTCTTTAGACCTATTCAAACCAGTATATTACATATATTTTTCTTTTTATTATCACATTATATTTTATACTTATTGTTTTTCGAACTCCAGCACGAGTGTCGTCTTTCCTTCGTACAAAAATTGTCCACGATAGCGCGATAGCGTCGCAAATTCAAACAGCGTGTTCGGTTCATACAAATATTCGACCGCATAACTGATTTTTTCCTCATTCCCCGATTTGAGATAGGCGTTGAACAATAAACGTTCGCCATCGACTTGATAGCCATAGAACAGCAAAGTTTTTTGAAAACGTCGCGTCGCGATCGGATGAGCGATCGATTTTAAGTGATCGACGCGATACAAGGACACGAGCAAGCGTCCACTTGGTCGCAGCAATTGACGGATGTTTCGAAAGAACAACAGAAGCTCCCCACGCGTATAACGTAAAATCGTCGTTCCCGGTAAGATGATCCGGTCAAAGTACTCAGGACCGACGACGTCCGTCACGTCATGACTCCAGCCGTAAATCTTATGTTGATACTTCTCTGCAATCTGTTTCGTCCGTGCAGCTTCCGGTTCGATCAGATAAAGATCATACCCTTCATCCGATAAGAGATTGAAGAGCGCCGGATCAAACGTTCCATGAAATAGAATCCGCTCTCCTTTTCGTAAATAACGTCGATACAGCATCAACTCATCGACCTCAGTTAACTGTTGCGCTTCCTGATACAGTTGACCGAATCGTTCATCTGCCTGAACATGATTCAGCACCTCGACGCGCGAGTAGCTCCCTTTACGCAAGAATGGACCAAATAAGACATCACCCATGATACATCAACTCCTTGTAGTGCTGAATCGCTTCTGCATAATCTGCGCCGAGTCGCTCCGGTAATATGTCGAACTGTTCCTTTTGATCCGCTTCGAGAATCCAGAGGAATGCTTCGTTCGTCTCAAATAAACGTAACGTCGTCCGGTCGAACGCAAAACAGCCTTCCTCGTTTTGAATGCCGATTAACGTCAACGGTCCGATCCGCCCGGATGTCCGAGGCAATTCGAGATCAGAGTACGGTGTGATGAAACGACTCGTTCCCTGAAACGTTCCGGCAAGTTGATACAGCAACGGAAACAGCTCTAATTCAGTTTGTGATGCCAGCGCGTCAGGTTGAGGTTGCTGTTCTCGGAAAGACTCGATATCAACAGATAGGTCTGCGCTCAACTGAATCGTCTTCTGTCGATCGGCGTAAATTCCGTCCGCAAAGAAGAACAGTCGATGCGAGACGCGTAATCCACTTAACGTCGCATAATCGAGGATCCCCATCGATTGATCGTTTTGAATCCGCCCCGTTTGTTGCCAGTTCACTAATCGCTCTGCTAGCGTGTCACGCGATAAGACCGTTAATTGCGAATCAAGTGAGGGAGAAAGACGATCGGAAAACGTCAACAGAATCGGTGTCCGGCTCATCAGTTCGATGATCGGTAGATCGTGACGCATCGGATGATCAAAATAGATGACACTGTTGATCGTCATCGCCTGGAAATTGCTTGCCGGAATCTTCTCCAGTAATGAGCTGTCTTCAATGTAGACATGACGTAACGGTTGCGGATGATGTGGTACCGACGCTGGGTACACACCTGTCATCAATGAGAGAAGGGCATGATGGACAACTGGAACGGATGCAGAAGCAGGCATGTTTTCATGTGGTAAGAAGAGATCATTCAGGAAATCCGGTTGTCCGAATAAGACTTCTCCATTTGGACGAATCAAGTGGAACTGGACATGCAACATCTCGTGTTGCAAATACGCGACGAGTCGTAACGTTCGTTCGCCTTCCCCTTGGAGGACGAAGACGTAATGCTCATACTCCTGAAAATCCATATAATCGACTAAATCATGGAACGTATGCGCGTCGTAATCAAACGCGTCGAGCGAAATACGGTGCGTCTCACAAAACGTTTGCAGATCAAGCGATGGTAGAGAACGTTGCAGCCAACCGTCTTGTTCCGATAAAAGCGATAATCCGATCATGTCCTCTCTCCTTTCTCATCAAATGATTGAAAAAAGGGCTTCATTCTAATAGCCGAATGAAGTCCTTTTTTGTGGATTAAGCCGATTTAACGTTTTCCTTAGGTTTCGTAGCAGTCCGGTCCATTTCCCGATGAGCGAGGGGGGCGACGGAGACAGTAGCAGGATTGAGACACCAAGCGCATGAAGTCATGTTACGTCGCGTTTCTTTTAGGATGAGTGTCATGGGTGTACCCCTTTCTGAATCAAGTGAGATGGTCGTTGAAACATTGATACGAAATCGAGTAAATCAGTAGTATCTAGTTTGGTTCGCTTCTATAATAGAAGTTGGTACCCTATACCAGTTCAATCTCCACGAAAGGACGAGGAGCCGATGGATCAATTCATGTCACCGCAAATCGGCTTAGCATTACGCCGACTGCGGAAGAAACATAATCTGACACAAAAGGATTTAGCGAACGGAATTTGCAGTCAAGCAGAGATTAGTAAGATCGAGAGTGGCACGCATTCGCCGACAGTCGAATTGCTGTATGCGTTATCGCGTCGACTACAAGTACCTATGACACTTTTTCTTGATCACACCAACTTTAGAGAGTCTCTCAAACTTCTAGATGAAAAACTACTACATCGATTTAGAAGTGGTGACTTCCAAGCGCTACATTTTGAGACTCAAAAAATAATAAATTCAAGTCCCTTAGATGAAGAACTCAATCTACTTGTTCGATATTTCTATTTACTCAGCTCTTATAGATTAGAAAAATTAGACTATCGTACATGTATCATAGGATTACAGCAAATCTCAGAAAAATATTCATCACTTTACTATTCACCAAGTATGATACTTCGAATTAAATCGGCGATTGCCATTCTTCATTTCGAAAATAAAAGTTATAAGCATAGTCGAATCGTTTATGAAGAATTAATGAATTTGGACTATGATAGTGATGAACTAATCATCGAAAAAATTAGAATACATTATAATTACTCAAAAATCTTACTGAAACTTAATGAAGTTCAGAAATCGTTAGATATCGTTCAAAAGGCTATTAATATTAGTCTTCTAAACAAGAATATGTCGTTGTTAGGTCAACTTTACTCCCAAAAAGGTGAGTGCCAAGAACTTTTAAATCATTCTCATAAAGAAATTATGCATTCATACAAGAATGCCTTATTACTTTTTGATTTATTGAATATGAAAGAATATACTCAGATTATTTTGGACACAAAATCGAACTTCTTAGTATTTGACGAATGATTCGCCTTATCGAGATCTCTTAAGCTAAGTCACGCTTTACCGAAAACTCGAATGGGATCTCTTTCGCTAAATCACGCTTTACCGAAAACTCGAACGGGATTTCCTTCGCTAAATCACGCTTTACCGAAAACTCGAACGGGATTTCCTTCGCTAAATCACGCTTTACCGAAAACTCGAACGGGATCTCTTTCGCTAAATCACGCTTTACCGAAAACTCGAACGGGATCTCTTTCGCTAAATCACGCTTTACCGAGAATTCAAATGGAATTTCTTTTGCTAAATCACGCTTTACCGAAAACTCGAATGGGATTTCTTTTGCTAATTGTTTATTTGAATTAATCGTATCAAGAGACGTTGACATTAAAGAAAGAGATAGTGTCGCTGTTCCTAAAACTAAAAGCAATTTCTTTTTCAAGTTCATTTAAATAACCTCCTATTATTTTTCGTATGGCTTCGTAACAACATCATATAACCTTAGACCCCCTCTGAATATTCGAATACGAATAATTATGGTATTTTACACATTATTTTCACTTTGTATGACTTTTGACTCGAGTCATATGTCCTGATTACTGTTTGTTTTTTACAAATCATCCATCAATGTGTCGAACTTGTGTATGAAAATAGATTTTTTTGAATATTCCATCACAATGAAATTCCGTAACAGACAAAAAGAGAGCTCATCCAACTCCTACGAGTCGAACGAGCTCTCTTTATTTTGAGGATTGTCGTAACGCGATGACGTAAAAGATACCGAGGACGACAATCACACCTAGTAGTATTGAACTAATCGTCGTTCGCGTCGACGTATCCGGCATCCATATCCCAAGTCCTAAATTGATTGCTGCGATAATTAGGACGAGCCAAACAATCGTACGTGGTCGCATATCGATCTCCTTTCTGGTCTACTCTGCCGTCCGATCACCGAATATGCTATGGTGAAGATAACGAAGGAGGTTCTGTTTCATGAATAGACTTGCTGTATTTTGTGGTTCCAAAGATGGTGCTAGCCTAGTCTTTCGCGAGGCAGCGGGTACGCTTGGTCAAGCGCTCGCCGCGCGCGGCATCGGACTCGTATACGGCGGCTCCTGCGTTGGAACGATGGGCGCTGTCGCGGACGCTACGCTTGCTGCTCAAGGTCAGGCAATCGGTGTCTTACCTCATTTTCTACAAGAAAAGGAACTTGCTCATCCAGGATTAACTGAATTACATCTCGTTCACTCGATGCACGAGCGGAAAGCGAAGATGTCAGAGCTTGCCGACGGATTCATCATTCTCCCTGGTGGTCCCGGTACGATGGAAGAGTTTTTTGAAGTCTTCACGTGGGCGCAACTCGGTCTACACGAAAAACCGTGCGGTGTACTCAATATCGAAGGATACTATGATCCCTTGATCGCTCTATTTGACACGATGGAACGTCAAGGATTCCTGATTCCGGAACACCGTGCGATGCTGATCGTCGAGTCAAATCCCGATCGTCTACTTGAACGCTTCGCGACGTATGAAGCTCCACACGTCAAAACCTATATGGATCGCTCACAAACCTGATGCAAACGGAGTCCTCGACTCCGTTTTTTTGTATGGATTCTCAGCTCTTCCGATTCTACTTCTCTCTCGTTACTCATTTTCTCTACACTGACGTAAGAATCCTACTTTACAGCACAAAAAAACCAGATGCACGTTGGCACCTGGTTTAACATTAAAAGAACTTCAAGATCGCGTCACTGAGGTTCGTCAAAGACGGTGTCTCGTCAATGACCATCAAACTCCCTGCTGCGAGGACGATGAGACCAAGACCCGACAAAATCCAACCTGGATGCTTGACCGTGTCCGCTGAATCTGCGTTTTCTTTACCAGACCGCGCATTCGCTGCTTGTTCTTTCAAGCGATCGCGGCGATATTGATGTTGTTCTTCTTTCGACCACTTCTTATACTCAGCGAGGAACTTCTTATACTCTGGCAAGACATCCTTCGTCGTTCCGTCGAGGCGGACTTGACCGTACTCGAGCCAGACGACCCGCTCACAGAAGCTCTTGATTTGCGAGAGCGAGTGACTGACGAAGATGATTGTCTTGCCTTCTTCCTTGAATTCGTTCATCTTATCGATGCAACGGTTGTAGAAGGTTTGGTCCCCGACCGATAATGCTTCATCGACAATCAGGATGTCGGCGTCGACATTAACCGCGATCGCGAAGCCGAGGCGCGACTTCATCCCACTCGAGTACTTTTTGATCGGCTGATCGATGAAGTCACCGATATCCGCGAAATCGATGATGCCAGGCATCCGACGCTCGATTTCTGCATCATCCATCCCGAGCATGAGACACTTCAAGCGAATGTTCTCCCGCCCCGTCAGGACGTTCTTCAAGCCTTGTGAGACGGCGATGATCGCAACTTCACCGTTGATCGCGACGTCTCCTTCGTTTGCATAGATGATACCTGAGATCAAGTTCGATAACGTCGATTTACCGGATCCATTGATACCGACGAGTCCGACAACTTCTCCCGATCCAATCTCGAGCGAGACATCCCGTAGTGCAGTGAATGTTTTAACGCTCTTGCTTTGATTCTTGAACAAGAGCTTGAATTTTTCTTTCGTAGTCGTGACCATGTCGAAGCGTTTCGTGACATGGTCGAGTTTAATCATAGACATGGCGATTTCCTTCCCTTAGACGAGCTCAGTGAATGATTTACGGAACTTGATGTGCAAGAATGTTCCCGCTGTGAACAACAGAAGCGTCACACTCCAGAAATACAGACCGGTCGGCCACTCCTGCCAGACCCAATGCCCTCCGAGCAAGCTTGCTCGGTATCCCTCGACGAGATAAAAGACAGGGTTCAAACGAAGGACGCCGTGTAAGAAATCCGGGAACCGTTCAATGTTCCAGAGGATTGGTGTCATATAAAAGAGCATCCGCATCATCGATTGCAAGAAGAGCTGGATGTCTTTAACAAGTGTGATAAGTGTTGAAAAACAAAGTGAGAACGCATAGACGAAAATGTACGTCGCGATCATATAATACGGTAACTGGAGTAACTTCCATGTGATCGGGATACCGTTTGCGATGATGACGATGAAGACGATCAAGAGCATCGCAAAATGTTGATACATCCGCGATAGGATGACATACGATGGAATCGCGCTCATCGGGAAACGCATCTTCGTTACCATTGCGAGACGACTGTTGATCGAGTTCGAGCCGCGAAGTAACGCGTCATTGATGAAGAACCAGACGACGATCCCACAAAGAAGCCAGACGATGAATGGAATATCGCCATCCACGTTCTTATTTCCTTTAAGACCGACACCGAAGACGAACCAATAGATGAAGATTTGGAGACCCGGATTGAGGAGCTCCCATAAAAGACCAAGGCGTTGCTCTGCATGCGCTGATTTGATTTCATATCGCGCCAACCGGCGAATCAAGGGGAAATTCTCCACCTGTTCCCGGATGATACTTCTCATTTCTTTCAGCATAAGTGTAAGTTCCTTCCGATTCATGATACATGTATTTTATTTTCATATTCGTTGATTCCACTCAAAAAAAGACAGATGCCGTCCGCGATTGCTCAAACGAACGCTCTCTCTGCGTGAACGGGTCCTTGCCCGGTCGATTCCGACTCGCCTCCTTTATCCACTCATTCGTGCATGGCAGAAGCAATGCTTCCTATATACACTTAATCAATTCTAGCTATCGTGAAAAAGCGTGTCAATGTATTGGACGAACCGACACCAAACTGTAGTTTTTCAGGCACGACAAAAACCGGCGGATATACCACCGGTCATCTCCTAGTTTGTTTCCTTACGCATGATTAAAATGTGGAAACTCAATCGTCGTCGGTGGTGATGCGAGCCCCCATACGAGGAGGACGGTGATCACACAAATAATGCCGACGAGGACACCGCCTCGAATCGTATCATTCATCTATCGTTGCCTCTTTTCATCCGAACTGTCTGTATACTGATATCATACAATATTTAGCAATTCAGAACCACTAAAAAATCGACATTTAATGGTAATGTTTAACGATTGGTAATATTCTTTCGTTTCATTTTTATTTAAGACAAGATATAATGAAAGCGTTATCATTTTTCTATGAAGACGAACGTTCGGATTCTAAAGCTTATGAGCAAACGACTTCCGTGGGTTGTCTTGTCGTCGGACCTAAGAATTTACGTTATTTACAAAAGGTTCATCCCACGAAGCTTTCCGAACCCTTTATAGTAGAAGAAGAGGTCAACGATCGCATCGCGACCTTGCATTCATACCCCACTCTTGAAGGAGGATTTTTACGTATGTACAAATCAAAACCGCTTTACGCGGCAGCTGTTGCTGTCGCCCTGACGACATCGGCAATCGTGCCCGTTGCTCAAACGACAGTTTCGGCTGCAACACATGTCAAAGTCAAAACGGTCAAACTCAAGTCACTCGTCTTCACGAAAGGTGCTCCGGTCAAACTCCCTGCTACATATAAAGGTGAGAAGATCACATGGAAGTCTTACGATCGCCATGCGTTCAACCGTTATCAAACGGTCAAAGGCACATACGGCAAGAAAAAGAATCCAATCGAAATCAAGATCTACATTCAGAACTACGCAGTGAAGTTCGTCGAGAAGGTCGCAGATCAGACAATCTATGTCGATCAAAAACCAGAATTGCCGAAAACACTAGCTGTTCTTTATGCGACAGGTCGCATCTATGACAAGCCAGTCCGCTGGTCGAAGGTGGATACGAGCGAAGCGGGTGTGAAATATGCGGTCGCAAGTTATACGCGTCTTGGCAAGACGATTACATTAAAAGCAAAAATCACGGTGCTCGACGTCAACACGGATGACTTCTCAATTGGTTTAATGCATACGAACGATACGCATGCAAATCTCGATAAAGCACCGAAACGAGCAACTGTCATTAAAGAACTACGCTCTGCTTACCGCGCAGAAGGTAAACCATCGCTTCTTTTAGACGCTGGTGACGTCTTCTCTGGATCACTCTACTTCAATAAGTTCCTTGGTCAAGCTGATCTTGAACTGATGAACTACATGAAGTACGACATGATGACATTCGGTAACCACGAGTTCGATCTCGGCGATACAGACAACAACATCGCTTTGAAAAACTTCGTCACGAAAGCGAAATTCCCGTTCATCACGGCGAACGTTGATTTCAGTAAAAACGAACTCTTCAACGGTCTACAAAAGAAAACGATCACAGCCGGACCAGAGCGTGGCAAAATCTATCAAGGGATCATCAAGGAATACAAAGGACAAAAAATCGGCTTCTTCGGTTTAACGACAGAAGAAACTGCTGATATCGCAAGCCCAGGTACGGTGGCGTTCGCGAATTACATCACGAGTGCGAAAGCGGCCGTGAAAAAGCTCGAAGATCGTGGCGTCAATAAAATCGTTGCCTTGACACATATCGGATTCGATGACAACGAAGCAATCGATAACGATCAACTGCTCGCACGTAACGTCGACGGGATTGACGTCATCGTCGGTGGTCACTCGCATACGAAACTTGAAAAACCAGTCGTTGTCGACGAAACAGTCGTACCAGGCAAAACAGAACCAACGATCATCGCGCAAGCATACCAATACGGTGATTTCCTCGGAAATCTTGATTTGACGTTCGACTACAAAGGGAAGTTGACGGAGTACAACGGATCACTGATCGACGTCTCAAAAGCAGCTGAAGACGTCCGTGCAGCTGAAATCCTTAAACCATATGCCGATCAAATCGCTGAATTGAAAAACGAAGAAGTCGGTGCGAACATCGTCAACGCTCTTCCAAACCCACGTGGTGAAGTCAGTGTCCGTAACAGCGAAACAGCTCTCGGAAACTTGATCACGGACGGGATGCTCAAAAAAGCAAAAGAATACAATAAAGATACAGTCATCGCGATGCAAAACGGTGGTGGTATCCGTGCTGCTATCGATGCCGGACCACTCACAGTCGGTGAAGTCTTAACGACGCTTCCATTCGGTAACACGCTTGCGACAGCGAAAATGACAGGAGAAGAGATCAAAACTCTCCTCGAAATCAGTGTCGGTGTGGCACCGGTCGAAAACGGTGGTTTCCTCCACGTCTCTGGGATGAAGTTCGAATACGATAGCACAAAAGCTAAAGGCGAACGCGTCACGAAGATGGAAGTGAACAATAACGGCACATTCGAAGTCATCGATCCAGCGAAGACATATGTCATCGCAACGAATGCCTTCACAGCTAAAGGTGGCGATGGTCTCACACCATTCGAGACGGCTTACAAAGCTGGTCGCGTCACGGACCTCGGTCTCTCGGACTGGGAAAACCTACGTGATTTCACGAAATCACTCGGTCAAGTCGACTACAAGATTGAAGGTCGCATCGTCGATACTTCAAAATTACCAAACTAATACGAACAAAAAACAACCGCAGGTCTTCTCGATTCGTTCGAGAACGCCTGCGGTTGTTATGTTATAGTGTCTGCGCTGAGTTTTGCTTCAACAGCTCAATGATTTCATCGAGTTCATACTCTTGTGCCAACATAAGTGGCGTGAAGCCATCTGCGTTTTTAATCGTCGGATCAGCACCATGCTCAAGTAAGAGTTTGACTGTCTCTTTGCCTTCCCCTTCAACAGCATGATGAAGAGGCGTGAACTTGTCGGCATCTTGTTGATTGACCTTTTCGCCTCGCTTCAAGTACAGGTCGACGAGCTCATCGTTGTTACTGAAGACTGCCGTAATGAACGGTCGCTCGCCGAACTCATTGACAGCATCGACATCACTGCCCGCTGCAAGCAATTCCTTAAATACCGATTCGAGTCCTGTGCTCGATTTCCGGTACCCGAGATAATGCAACGCCGTATCGCCATCGGCATCGACTGCCTTCATATCACTTTCCGGAATCAGTCGATGTATGTCTTCGAGCTTCCCTTTTTGAATCGCTGCCATCAACTCTGTCTCGTTAAGATCCTGACCATTCGTCTTCGCCGTGACGTTCTCGTCACTCGTTTCTTTTTTTGCCTCAATCGCCCCTCCGTCTAACAGCATACCTGCAGTCGTGCTGACAAGGAATATTGCCATTAAAATGCTACCTGCGACGACGAAGCCTTGACCATACCGCAAGAGTGGGCGCGGACGTTCGATTGGCTCACCCGTTAAGTGCAACCGTTCGAGTAAAGAAAGTTCGGTTCGTAACGCTTCATACAATAAGATGGAAAACGTCCGTAGCTGCCGTTTCTCCTCGATATAGACCTCTGTATCTGTCGTTGCTAGAAGTGTTGGTCCGAGCACATCCTCAAACATGGCTTGTCGCGCGTACACAGGTGAAACAAGTGGTAGGACCATCTGATGACGGGTCCGAGCACATGCCCGCATGTAAGCCGGACGTAAAAACGGAATCCAGCTGCCAATCCATAGTAAGATTTGCTTTTCCTGATGGTTCCGTTTGATTCGTGCCAGTTCAAGCAATAACCGAAAATGACGGGTTTCTGTCATTTCCAGATATGATGCTGGTAGGACAATCAAATATTTTTGGAATAGACCAATGACGTGCGGTCGTTTTACGTCATCTTGGAAATAGATTTCTGGCATACGCCATAGTTGTAACTGTTCTGTATGTATACTGATTTGCTCGAACAACTCTGGAAACTGCTTGGCACTCAAGCGAACCCCTTCAATTCGAATCCTTAACACCCGTTGCCACTGACGCAACCAAAGTAGTAACAATAGGATCACAAGACCACCCATAACATAAACACCGGGCTGCCCTGTTTTAAACACTAATCCAATGATCGCACCGACCGTCACGATGGCGATGCCTAACAACAAACTAAAGTAGACGGTCTCTTTGCGGGTCACCGCTTGCCTGATCCGGTGCGCGGGATCCATTCGTTCATTCGTCTCCTGCTCCATGTGTCATCTCCCTCATCTATCACTTGATTCATCGGATTTCTCATTCCTTCTTATCTTAACGGTTATTCCATTGAAGTTCCAAGGGAATCCTTTCCTGACATACCAAGAGAATATTCAGATAACTTATATTTTCGTCAATCTGTTGATAACGCAATATTTTTTCCTGAATATTCATTATATATGTAATGAAATTTCATATATTCTATTTTAGAGCGGTTTTTGTTGATTTTTCAGCTTTTATACACAACTCATACAATAAATAAACCTGTCATTCGGACCACTAACATTTTATTAACAGGTAGGACAAAAGTCACTTTTTTAGATTGCAGAAAAATTTGGAATACCATATAATAACTAACAGGAAGAAGAATATGGGAGTGAATTTCTTGGGTTTATTTAATTTAATGAAAAAGGACTATACCGTCCAGTATCAAGTATTACGCGGAGATGAGATCGTTGATACGGATCGACTCAACATCCGGGCAGGCGATCACACGACAGCACGAAAGAAAGCCGACAACATGTTAAGAAAAGAATTCGGACGTACTCAGTATAAGATTGAATGGGTACAACGGTTCTAATCGCTAAAATAACCCATCGCCTCAGTCATGATGATTGAGACGATGGGTTATTTTCATGCACGCTGTTGTTCTTGCTCTCGCACAATCTGGTCAGCTTTCAAATAAAGACGAATCGCTGTATACAATACGATACCAATCAATGCACCACTGCCATCGATCAACACATCGCCGACGAGTGGGGTTCGTCCACCCGTCAATTGCTGATGGAACTCATCCATGACACCAATCGTCATTGCCGTCGTAAAGGCAAAGAAGGCAGCTGATAATGCCGCATAGCCTCGTCCACGCAAAAAATGAACGATACTAATCCCAAGAATGAGGAACAAACCAGCGTGCATTCCCTTTCGAATGAAAAACTCAAGGAACGCCGCAGGTCCAAGCGATGCAACGCTAATCGGAACTTTATAATGAAACGACACGAAGGAAAATGCATACACCCAGTCGAGTGGGATACGCTGTGTCAAAAACGAAATCAAGGATTGTTGCTGGTACGTCATCGAACTGAAGACGAATAAGGAAAGTAAGATGGCTACTCCTACATAAGCAGCAATGGGTATCCGGCGCATCAGGCACTCTCCTTTCTATTGTACATCCTACCATGGATGCTCATCGTGAACATACGCCAAAAGACGGACTTACCTTACTCTCATTACCTGTTGATTCCCTCTTTTGCTTCAAACACAACAAAAAACACCTCGTCCAAGTGGACGAGGTGCAGTTCCTTACAACGATGACGTCTTCGGTTCGCGTAAGAGATGTTTGATGTCATGGAACGTCACGAACGTTCTGTTCTTCGCATCATATAGTTTATAGCGAAGCGACTTCAGACTCGAGAATAAACCAATCTTCGTCGCCTTCTGAAGCGGTGGCGTCGAGACGTGTGCTTTTTCGAGATGATAGTTCGGAACACGTGGGCTGAGATGGTGGACGTGGTGGAAGCCGATGTTTCCTGTCACCCATTGCAAGACCTTTGGTAACTCGTAATACGAACTACCTTCGATTGCTGCCTTGACGTAATCCCATTCACTTTCATCTTCAAAGTACGAGTCTTCGAACGTGTGTTGAACGTAGAATAACCAGATCCCAAGTACGCCTGCTGTGAACATCGTCGTTCCTTGGATGATCAAGAAGGCCTGCCAGCCGATGAAGTAAATCAGGATACCGTACAGGACGATAAGCGACGCATTGATGACATGTGTGTTGACTCGTTCTTTTTTGCGAGCATCCTTCCGGTTGAATCGGCTCGATACGAGAATCAACAAGAGCGGTCCAAGACCGAACATGACGAGTGGGTTCCGGTACAGACGATACTTGAGACGTGTGAAGCGTGACGCTTCGATGTACTCCTCAATTGTCATGACCCAGATGTCACCGACACCGCGCTTATCGAGATTTCCACTTGATGCGTGGTGGATTGAATGCTCTCGCTTCCATTTCTCATACGGGAATAACGTCAATATCCCAGTGATCGTACCGACGATGGCATTCGCTTTCTTATTCTTGAAGAATGAACCGTGCGTACAATCATGGAAGATGATGAACATCCGGACGACGAATCCAGCGGCGAGGATCGCCACAGGAATCGCGAGAAACACAGATAGCTTCAGGGCCTGATATGCCAGAAACCATAGGACGAGAAATGGCAGGATCGTGTTGATCATCTGCCGGACGCTGGCTTTGATGTCTGCCTTTTCAAACGGCGACACATGTTTGCGCAGCTGGGCAATCTTTTCTTTACTCATAGTGGTGCTTCCTCCTCGGGTTGTTTCAGCGTTCACGACGCTAAGTAAAATAGTGAAACTAAAATATGAAACCAGTGAACGGTGGTCGTGACGGTGCCTCTACAACACGATTCAAAAGCGGCACTCTAATTGTTTAGCACTAAAATATTTTTATTACCAGGTAATTATAGCACATATTATAAATCGACTCCGAATTATTTTAAAAATAAAAAAGCAGAGACAAGTGCCTCTGCTTAATCGATTGATTTGAGTGGGTTGACGGCTGGTCCTTCTAGTACCTCTCCTGTCGGACCAAATCGTGAACCATGACACGGACAATCCCATGACCGTTCTGCTTCATTCCATTTCGTATCGCACCCCATATGGGTACAAGTCGTCGAGACGAGGTGAAGATTCCCTTCCGAATCGCGATATCCACCGACCGTCTTCCCGTGATGAGTAACGAGTCCTCCTTCGTCTGGCTGTAACTCGTCAGCATGACGACGTGCTTTGGTCAGCTTCCCTTTGACGAGCTCAATGGCGACGTCCGCGTTGTTCTTGACGAACTGAGTTGCATCCTTCGTTTTTAGCTTCGAACGGGTCGGGTCAAATAAATGGCGAAAACGATTAGGTGTTCCCGTCAATAAATCGCTCAGCAACAGTCCGGCTGCGATACCGTTCGTCATCCCCCACTTCGCAAAGCCGGTCGCAACGAACACGTTCGGGTCATTCGCCGCCATCTGTCCGATATAGGGAATCTTATCGAGCGTGATCAAGTCTTGCGCTGACCAAAACTGCTCGAACGCCTCGACATGGAACTCACTTCTCGCAAAGTCAGCAAGATGCTCATACCGTTGCATCGTCTCCGTCTCGTGACCGGACAAATGATTCTCGCCACCGAACAGACCAAGCAGACGACCATCGTCTGTTCGCGTGTGACGTAAAGAACGACTCGGTTGATCGGCACTCATGAACATCCCGTCCGGAAACGCCTCGTCGACCTGACCCGACACGATATACGAGCGATGGACTTCGAGTTTTGAAAAGTATAAGCCCTTGAAGTCATGAAACGGAAAATGGGTCGCGATGACGACCTTCTTCGCCTCGATCCGGTGACCGTTTTCCAGGATGACAGTTGGGGTGCGATTCGACTCGAGTGATATAGCACGTGTCTGTTCATACAATTTTCCACCTTGATGGACGATTTGTTGCGCAAGTCCTTGAAGATATTTGACGGGATGGAACTGCGCTTGATCGCGAAGGGCGACAGCTCGTTTGACATCGTATGGCAACTTACTTCGGACTTCTTCCGTTGCTTCGCCACCGTTTAATCTCAACCGTTCATAGGCACGGACTTCCCGTTCCATCGCTTGCTCTTTTGATGTTGCCGCGTAGAGATAAGCGTCTTGCGTTTCAAGTTCGCAGGCAATGTCGAGTCGTTCCACCTGATGACGTAAAAACGAGATCGCTTCCTCGTTCGCTTCATAATATAGTCGCGCTGACTCCTCGCCGACGGTGCGTATCAGCGTGTCATAGATCAAACCGTGCTGTGAGGAAACTTTAGCCGTCGTATAACCCGTCGTACCGGCAGCCACGTCACCTGCTTCGATCACCGCGACGTCATATCCTCGTTCCGTCAATTGCATGGCCGTGACGAGTCCAGCAATCCCAGCCCCAATGACGACAACATCATGCTTAGCATCTTGATTGAGAGCGGGATATGAAGTAGCAGGTGCGCTTTGTTTCCAATAAGACGACGGAAATCCGGATAAGTAAGGCATCAAAAAACTCCCTTCAAAAAAGAAAACCAACAGATCGACATGGTTAATCGTTCCCTGAACGACGCAAAAACATGCAGAAATCGTATTGTTTTTAAACAATAACGCTAATTAAGAGGAATTAATTTACTTTAACAAAATACAATATGGGATAATTAGGTTAAATTTTAGTTATACTAAGGTTAAGAATCATAAGAAAGGAATTTACTTCATGAAACTGGGGCGCCATATAATTGAAACCTTTCGTCGTTTTACGCTTGCAACAAGTATTGATGAATACGACCTTGCAAGTGCGCTGACAAAGGAAATTCCAGAGCTGACAGATATTTGTGTCACGATTCGACCGACGCATCTTCACATTCAAGCCGCTGTACCATTGATACGTTATGGTATAGAGCGTGACTTACCAGTCGAATTGACGCTTCAATTGCGGGCAGTCGATAAACGTACCGTCACGTTCGAAGTCTTTGACGTCTGTCCTCATGATACCGAATCCTTTAATGAAACCTACCTCATTCGTCCTCCTTATCTGCGTTATGCAAATCGACTTCTGACTGTTGATCTTTCCTTCTATCTTCCTTTCCGTCATGCCCGTTACCGCTCGATTCGTCACGTTAAACTTGAAGAAGGTTTGCTGCTTGCTTATTTGTCTCATTAAAAAAGAGAGCACCTTCTCCTACATTAGGCGAGGGTGCTCGTGTCTGTTACGAACTCAACTTATCCGCTTGACGCTCTAGCAATCCGAGGCGACGAATCTTTTTCTCCTCGACGACAGCGACGATCGCAAGGGCGATCAAACCGAACAGTAACGCCGCATTGAAGATGATGAACGTATCGCTCCAGCCGTGTAACGTAACCGAACCAATCGTTAGACCGTTCGTCTCCGGATCAGCGATTTTTGCTAGACCGACTTTTGCGATTGAATCACCGAACAAGTAACCGAACGTACCGACCATCCCGTTCGTGACCGTCGTCGCTTGTTTTGGTGCGAAGCTGATGACCGAGACACCGATCAAGAGCTGTGGTCCGTAGATAAGCGCACCGAGTGCAAATAGTGACGCGTAAATCATAAGTTCACTCGTACCGTAACGATAACCGAGGACCGCGACGGCCGTCAGTAAAAGACAGATCGCTGCGACGAGCGCCCGGCGTCCTTTGAGTAAATCGGACACGTAACCCCAAATCATACTGCCGCATAACGCACCAATTTCAAAGAAGAAGATCGTATTGACAGCACTCTCTGTGCTGAAGTGCAAGTGTTCCGTGACGTAGAGTGGTGCCCAGTTATCAATCCCGATCCGGACGATATAAACGAAGACGTTCGCGATACAGAGCGTCCAGATCCAGGGGTTCGAGATGACGTACGTTTTGAAGATTTGCCACTTCGTCATACTTTCAGCAGCGATGTTTTCCGGTTCGATCGGTTCCTCGAAGATTTCTTCACTCCGATTCCACCCGAGTTCCTCCGGATCATCCTTCCCGATGAATAGACCGACGATCCCGATGATGAGCGCGATTGCAGCTGGGAAGATGAACATCCCGACGACACTTCCGTTGAAGAAGACGTTCGCTCCCCACAGTGCGAGACCACCGGCAATTGCTCCACCGATGTTGTGCGAGACGTTCCAGAAGCCGAGGTAGCGTCCACGTTTTTCAAACGGTGTCCAGCGGGCGATCGTCGAATACGACGATGGTCCCCCGACCGATTGGAAGAACCCACTGAGTCCCCATAAAACCATCAATAAACCGACCGGACTTCCGCCGGCACTCATCAAGAGTCCCATCGCGGTGACGATTAAGGACGAGAGAATCAATAAGAACGAGATGACGCGTTTCGTATTTTTCCCGTCAACGAAATAACCGAGCAACGTTTTCCCGATTCCGTATGTAATTGAGAAGGCGAAGCCGATATATCCAAGTTCCGTCGTCGTAAAGCCCAGTTCTTCTTTCAAGAGCGGTTGCGCTGCTTTGAAGTTGTTTCGGATGAGATACATCGCCATATATGAGAAGAAGACGACTAAGAATGCCTTTAAGAATTGTTGTAACCATTGTTTCCGTTGTACTTCGATTGGTATGCCGGCATTCGGCAATTTTTTGATGCTGAAGAAGCCCATCTTCCATTTCCCCTATCTGAATCAGAGTCTTCGCATCATTTGTCCTGGAGCTGATTGAATCGACGGAGGTAGTCGCGGTAATCGGCGACGATGTCCTGCCCGACGTTCTGCTGGATCGGTTGTGTCTTCGCGATCGCATAGGTCGGCGTACCGAATGAGACCTTCCTCAGAATCGCCTGACCGTCCGCCGAGAGTACGAAACGCATGAAGGCGTTCGCCTGCTTTTGTTGCGTTCGTCCTTTCAGCTTTGAGATCGCGTTGATCGAGTACGTATCGAGCGGGATGCTTTTGACCGGATAATACTTCTCGCGCAGTGATTGTTGATCCCCGATGAAATTGACCCCAAGCATCGCTTCCCCACTGGCGACGTACGACGTCGGTGCAAAACCGTTCGCCGTGAATAGTCGCGTTCGCTCGATGAGCTCGCGTAAGACATTTTCAGCTTTCGTCCCGTATCCGTCAAAGACCGCTTGCAGGATCGTCGCACCGGTACCAGAATGATTCGGATCCGGCAAAATCAACTCGTTCTGATATCGCTTCGCCGTCAAGTCAGCGAGCGTTTTCGGATAAGTTGCTGCCCCGAACCGCTCGTTCCAAACGTCTGTATTGATGACGATTGCTAAGCGTTCGACTTCATAGCCGATCCAGTAGCGGTCCGGATCTTGTAGTTCCGCTTGATCCATGCCGCTCGGGAACGGTGTCGACAACCCGCGTTGCTTGAGCGTCTGGTGAGCATCCCACGTTCCGCCGATGATGACGTCGGCGCGCGGATGATCCGCTTCCTTCGTCACACGCCGGACGAGTTCTTCCGTCGACAGGCGCACGAACTCATACGTACAACCCGCCTGCTCACAATATGACGACAGCAAGGCGCGACCGATATCCTCTTTCGCAGAGACGTACGCCGTCAAATGCGGAACGGTTTCCCGCGCGGCTGTCCCCTGCTTCGTCTGTTCATTGTTGCGGACGATCCAAATGCTCATGAGACAAATGATACTCAGCAAGAAGAGCATTCCTTTTCTCATCGATCTGCCTCCTTCCCGGTCGGCAGGAGTTGTCCTTTTAAATAGAAGGTGTTTCCATTGTCATCATCCATGTACTGGACGCTGAACAATGTCTCATACACAGTAATATTCATTAAGTTGGCACGCGTATTCTGCTCATTCTTGAACCGCTGAAGCTTGAGAATGCGCGGCTGTCCCTGACTGGCATCGAGCGCTTGACCGACCTCTTCATAGTCCGTCATCGGCTCTGCTTGCGTCAGGCGACGCTTAACGTCTTCTCGTTCGCGTGCAGTCAAAGAACGAGAACGTCCTGCTGCATACACGGTCACGACTTCCCCCTCAGCGAACTGATGCGCGAGCTGTTCTGGTTCGTGATAGGCGTTCAAGAATCGTGCTTTCAGTGACGTCGTTTGGGTGCTAGGACGTTTTGCGACACATTTTCCATTTAGCGTCATACTTTCTCCGAGCGAGAACGTCCACGTCGTTCCGTTTAAGAAACGGAGCGTCCCGTTAAATGTCGCCGTTCCCGCCGGACAAGTCCCGTTTGTCACCGTCTTCATTTGCTTCAATAGCGTCGTGATGCGCTGGACTTCCGTTCCGTCTTCTACCGTCTGCTCCCCCCATGCCCGGTGACGTAACGTCAACTCGGTCGGGAGCGAGTCATCGGAAGCATTCAGTCGTTTCGGTCCATCAAGGACGTGTAAGCGTCCGAAGACCGTCTGCTGAAGCAAAAGAAGACCGAGGGCAAACAAGATGCCCATCAGGAAGAGATAAGCGATGGTCGATGCTTTCATGATTCCTCTCCTTGCTTGATTCTTAGATTACGGGGCAATTGTTTCGTAAATCCGGTCGAATTGTTTCGTAAATGTATCATTTGTAAGCGATTACATTAAGTCTGATTCGCTAATCGAAAAGTTAATGTGATACGTGTGCCGCTTACATCACTTTCAAGTTCAAAATCGCCACCTTGTTCCTGCATCAGACGCCGGCAGAGCGGTAGACCGAGTCCATTCCCACTCGCCGTCGTCAGACTATGCTGCTCCTTCTCCCATTCGGCAAGCACTGCTGGATCAACACCGATCCCATCATCCGTCATGATGAATTGGAGGGTCGTATCTGTACTGACGGTCGAAAACGTCACCGTCATCGCGTCACTGTATTTGACGGCATTCTCGAGAAGATTCAACAAGACTTGTTTCGTCTGATCCGGTTGACCGAGCACGTAGATTGACGGAACATCCTGTTCAACTTCAATTCCTTGTCCATTAAGACGCAATTGCATGATGAATAAGGCGTCGGCAAGCAAGGCGTCGAGCGCGAACATCGTCGACGTCACGTGACGTTCGTTGCGCTGTTGTTTCGCCTGTTCGAGATTATGCGAGACGAGTCGTAACAAGCGCTGGCTCTCGACTTCGATGTAGTGATAACAATGCGCCGCTTCATCTGGGGGTAGCTTGGGGATCAACTCGACATAGCCCATGATGGCCGTCATCGGTGTCCGGAGTTCATGAGTGATGTGATCGATGAACGTCTGTTGGTCGCTTCGTTGTTGTTCGAGCTGTCCGATGTTGTGCTGAATCGCGTCAGCCAGCGTCGAAAAGTCAGCCGCCAGTCGGTTCAATTCCTCATATGGATACGCTGGTAGCACGTTTGCATAGTGTCCTTTCGTCAAGGCGTGCGAGACGCTCCGTAAATCATCGATCGGTCCAATCAATGTCTTCGCCATCCGACGCGCTGTCCAAACAGCAATCACGATCAAGATCAGAAATACGCCAGTGAAGACATAGGTGAATTGCCGCAGCAGTTCGGCTTCCGTCCGCAGATCGACGAGAAAACGGACCGAGCCGATGACGTCCGTTTTGCCATACAGCGGACTCGAGAAGAACAACACCGGAACATCGGTTTCTTTCAGAAAGAGATAACTCGACTTCCCTTTTAACGCTTGATCGATGTCTCCCGCGAGAAGCGGCAATTGATCGCGTTCGGAATCAGCGAGCAGTTCTGCGTTTGGTCCAAACAGTTGGACGCGCGCATCGAATCGGTCCGCGAGATAGGAAGCAATCGGGACTGCCGTATCGGCGAGCGAGTCCGTCTCTTCACTTGCAAGGTAGTTCATCGTATAGAGCTCCGCTTCCCGACTCAGTTTTTGGACGGACTCGACGGCGTTCTCATATAGGTTCGATTGGATGAAGGCATAGAGAATCAAGAAGAGGACGAGCAGTGCCGGAACGAGGAGCAAGACGAAGTTTTCCGTGATGACTTGGCGTAGCTTCATGCGTCGATCCACTTGTAGCCAACACCGTAAATCGTCTTGATTCGTTCGCCTTGCGCTCCGAGTTTCTTCCGTAAGCGCTGGACCATGATATCGACGGCTCGGGTCTGACCCGAGAAGTCAAAGCCCCAGACTTGTTCGAGCAGTTCATCTCGCTCGAAGACCCGTTTCGGATGCGTCAGGAAGAGTGCGAGCAATGCATACTCCCGGTACGTCAGTGGCAATGGTTGACCGTCGAGCCGAATGACTCGTTCTTCGGAATCAACAGATAAGAACGGGTCGGTCGCGACAGGCACTGGTGGCGCGACCGTCTTCGTGCGTTTCAACAGGTTTTTGACACGCAAGACGAGCTCCGTTCCGTTAAACGGTTTAGTCATATAGTCATCCGCTCCGAGCTGTAGCCCGATGATCTTATCGTTCATCTGATCACGCGCTGTCAGCATCAAGATCGGTAAATCAGGCGTCGTCTGTCGAAGTTTTGGAATCAATTCGAAACCGGTCGTATCCGGTAGCATCAAATCGAGGACTATCAAATCAAAGGTTTGTGTCGCCTGTAGGGCAAGTGCATCAGCTCCATTGGCTGCCGTCTCGACCGTCTGACCATCGAGTTCGAGTTGAAGTTTGACGAGATGCTGGATGCTCGCCTCATCATCGATGACAAGAATATGCATAGGAATTCCTTCTTTCTAGGCAGGTTTTTCTGTCCCCTAGCGTATCATGAAATCGTTTGCAATCACACCGAGAGAACAAATGCAAAAACAACAAACAATATTACAGACAATGAATCTGTCATTTGAAGCGATTCGAGATTTATTCTTATCAGATTATGACAAAAGAACTTTAGCTACAGAATCGAATTTTGATGACATCCATCCTCAATGATCGTATCAGCATAAAAAATACCCCTTGATCATTATAATGACCAAAGGGTATCAAAAAACTTTCTTATTCCATTACAAAATAAAATGTTAAACTACTCTATCTCTTACGGTATGTGTAACAACGTCAGTTTCTCAACTGGGACACGATGTTGTCGTTAGACAACTCTTTCTTCATTTTCCGAGTAATCAATAGCTTCACGAATCGTTTGTTCAACACAATCAAGAGTGACAATAGAACGACTAATCCAGCGACCATTATCAGAAGTGGCTGAATTCCCATGTATTTCCACATCCCTACTGCAAATAATGCAATCAGAGCATAGGAATACAGATATATTTTTTTATTCATGGATTCGATGGTTGAATAAAATTGTCGAGAAATTTCTTTACTCGATAACCCGTTGATATACAATGACAACAAGTCTCTATTTAGTGTTTTGATCAGTGCATTTAAACTATTTCTATAGAAGATAAAGACGATAGCAAGTAACACTACTTGGAAGAGTATCAACAGATACATCGACATTTTAGAACCTGTTACAAGTTTTTCTAATCCTTCCGCTTGATAGTATACATATGCTTTTTCTTCATCAAACATGTTATTAAAATCTTGTACAAAATCGTAGATATACTCTGTTTTCGTAATATTGACTAACAACGACTTAGCACTAGAATAATTATCTGATTTACTTATTTCTTCAGCTAATTTCGCGCTAGTTTGAGGTGCTAGATAACATTTATCCTTTAAAAAGAAAATACCTGACCCTTCGTAGTAGGATTGTTTTAAGGATAGTGGTTTGTTCTCCATATCCGTGAACTTCAACGTGTTCCCTTTAAATGAATCAGGTAGAATGATTTCGTTTCCTTTGACCGGTTTATGATAGTTGATAGCATCTCGTGTCGTTGGATTTAGCGTCAGACAGTTCATGAAATCCTGTTCACCGTCGCCATTTGAATACGATAATGGAATCTCATATTCGTACGACAAATCTTTAACATTATCCAACTTTTTTATCTTTTCTGTATCGTACGTAAACTCACCGTTTTTAGTGTATCCGTTAATAAGTACCATGGAAAGCCGCTCATTGTTTAAAATGTTATTTCGAATATTTTCTGTTGATATAAAAATTGTAAAAACAGAAAATAACAGTAAAATGATAAGGAGAAAATTTAATGTAGTCAATTTTTTTAGCTGTTTCATATACTTCTTCTTCATGTAATGAAAAACGGTCATTTTCATACTGCAATTCCTCTATTCAATTCATTGAAGTTAAATGTTTGATCCGATTGGCCAACTACATAATTAGAATGCGTAACGATTAAGATGATTTTATCAGACTTAATTTCCTTTAATAAATCCATGATCATTTCAATGTTTTCTTTGTCTAGATTATTTGTTGGCTCATCTAGCAAAATCAATTTGTATTCAAAAATCATTACTTTTAGGAAAGCAGCCCGTTGCCGTTCTCCTCCTGAAAGATTGTTGACAGGTACATCTAATTTCTTCGACATTCCGATTTTTTCACTGTATCGCTTTAATCTTTCTTCATCAATATTTTGATGATTAATCAACGATATGATTTCGAGATTTTCACGCACGGTTAATGCTTCAATGAGATTTAAATCCTGAAAGAAATAAGCGATTTGTTTACGCGCCTCATCAATCTTTTCTTTATTCGAAAAATCTAGCGTTTGATTGAACAATACTACTTCTCCATGCGTAGGAGCCTGTATCAACGACAAGATGTTAATCAAAGTCGTTTTACCGCAACCACTTTTACCAAATAGTGAATAAATGCCTGGCTTTTGAATTTCTAAAGAAAAGTCATTTAAAATTTCTTGATTTCCATAGCCGAAACTTACGTTATTTACGTTTATTGACATCATCGAATCATCGAAACCTCCTAGCAATTTCGTCACCCTCTAAAATATTTAAGATATTATTCAGATAGACACTCATTTCGAATGAATAGTTTCCTGCTTTCTCACAATAACCAAGACCGCATTCTTTCTCTTTTATACGCTCTTTGATCTTCTCAGTATCCACTTTTAATTCATGCTCCGTGATCATACTGCTATACACATTCAAAACGACATAATCATCTTTCCCATCATATTTCAAGACAGTTGGAAATAATGACTTCACTTCTTTTTTCTGTGAAGAGGTCAATGTAACGCTATCATAAATCAACAATTTTGTTAATAATTTGTTTTCTTCTAATAAATTCTTTTCATTAAAAAGATCATTTTCATCTTGGTTTTTCCCACAATAATATCTCTCCGATAGATTGTTCAAATCGTTACAATTCACATCTGGAAACTCACTCAAATCTCGATTTTCATTTTTTAAAATTTGATCTATGACAGATATGAAGTACAAATTTTGTTGCGTCTTCTTTTCGCTTCCTAAGAGGGTATCGAGGCGGGAATTAATCACCTCGATGTATTGTTCTGTATGTTTCAATTTATTACTAGCAAATAAGTTAGACATCAGATACAGATTTCGAATACTGTCTAAAGAATGATAAAAACTAGTGTAAGGTTTATTTTGATTCAATAAGTTTACGAATGCTTTTTTTCCTGCATCGTTCTCCATAACCATCTCGACAATTTGTAATTGTATCCAGTATGTGATTTCATCACAAAATAGTAGTGTGATTTGGTTTTGTTCATTCTGATAGAGAGATTGGAGACGTTCTAACTTTATTCCCCATTTATGACTATCGTTTAATTTTAATGCTGCATACAACAAGATAGGACGGTTTGGATCCATCAAATCTTGACTAGAGTATTCGTCAATGATTGTTTTTATCGTTTCTTTTGTCAGAGAAGTGCTTATATTAGAATCAAGTTCAAGCGATAGGAGTGTAAAGTATAAATATTCAATTTGATCACCTTGAACGGGTTTTCTCATTTGGTGAATATGCTCTTTTATGTCTTGAATCATGCTGACTTCTTTGATTGAATTTGCAGTTTCGTATAAAAAATAGAGATCAAAAAATGAGTCGATTTTTGAAATTTGTTTGCTATTCAATGTACCTTCACCGTTAATTTGCATAACAATCAAGTCACAATAAAACTTGTTTCTCTTTTCATTACATTTTTGAATCGAATAGTTCTTTGACTTCTTTTTTAGAAAACGATAGGTACTGTTATTTTTAATAGCTGAAGATTCACTAAACTGACTATCTACTTCAAAGACAGAGCCACCATCTGATGTTTTTAGATAAGAAGATGCAGTCTTCACTAAGTTTGAATTATGTATATCTCGATTGATGAACGTTTCACCTTGGCTACAACCAGCTAATATGAATAAAAAACTGATACAAATAAGGATTATTTTTTTCATATGGTTTCGATACTCCTGTTCATAATACGAAAGGTTAGTGTAAAAGGAATGATTAAATTATGTTCGAATGATCAAATCTTTGCAGTAGCTGTATACGTTCGGTTGCTATAATCCACATGTGTAGTCGTGTTCATCCCTAAATAGAGTGTCAATCCACTACCACACACATTTCCTGAACTATAGTATGATTTACTCTTTGTTGATTTCGTGTACCCTGGGCTTGTTCCGCTACCGCTAACGCCGGCACCTGAGAATGAAACACTTCCTCCAACTGTCGTAAATGTGACGTGGTGCTTTAAACTTTTAAAGCCTGTCCGTGTAGTAGAGCTATAGGCTTTATAATTTCCGCAGCCACTAAAATCAGAGAAGTAAGGTAAATCTGCTTTTGACGTGACACTGCTCACAGTTTTGGTCGCTCGGTAAGCATCTGCTTGAGGTGCGAAAGCAAGCGTACAAGCGAGTGTCGATACTGCAGTTAACGTAAGTACTTTTTTCATTTTACATTTCCTCCTAAATTTTCATTTCCTTTTACACTTACCCTTTCGTAAAAATCCTATCATAAATTTTCAGATAACAACCATCAAATTAGAAAAAAATTTCCATTTTTCGTTTTTCTACCATCATTTATTTACCTTATAATTTATTTGTTTTTATATATTATTTTGAAACACCCTTTAGTAATGGTGCTAAACTTTTTCTTCTGACAAGCAATGGATAACTATAAATAAAAAAGAGCCTCCCATTATGGAACCAAAAGTCACTCCTAATGCCTTAAATGAATGTCATCAATTCGTTGCAGACTTACCATTTTCTCTTATGGTGAAGCAATCATACAGCTTTGCCTTCGCATAAAAGAAAAGTTCTTTTTTTGCTGCTGTAAATTGTTTTTTAGTAATTAGTATTTGACATGGTTTTGAAATAGGGACGAGCAACACCAAGATCATGACGAGTATGATGAGCCCTATCCATCTCATTTGACGATTCCTTCTTTGTCACGGATTCCGACCAATTCAAAATTTATCCGTTTTTATTCCATCGCTGTGTTTCAAATAACATCAATCTACTTTTGAAATCTATTTTCTGTTTCTAATGAAAAAAACTCTCCCTAAAAAGGAGAGGTATCTGACGATCAATCAAGCGAAAAAATGCTCACGCGTTACTTCTTTCAAATATTTTAGACTTGATTGATTACAAAAAGTACTAGAACAACTCCAATCAACAACAGCGAATCGTTCATTCCGTTATCCTATCTCCACCAGCCTTTTCCCTTGTTGTTTAATCGCTTCATCATGCGTGACGAGGATGATCGTCTTTCCTTGATCGTTCAACTCTTGTAAGAGCGCCATCACCCGCTCAGCATTCACTTGATCGAGCGAGCCCGTCGGTTCATCCGCTAAGATGATGTCACACTGCTTCAGCATCAATCGAGCTAATGCGACCCGTTGCTGTTCCCCACCTGACAACATGAAGACTTTTCGATCGATTTTGTCGCTTAATCCAACAGCAGTCAGCACTTCTTCGATCGTCTTACCGGAGCGATAGCGTTTTTGAACGATCTCGAGATTCTGCCGAACCGTTTTTTGGTCGACGAGTGCGAAGTTCTGAAACAAGAAGCCAAGCTTCGTCCGAAAGTATGCCAGTTGATTGTGCTTGTTCGTGATATCCTTTCCGTCGACGACAATCGTTCCGGTATCGATCGGCTCTAGCGCCCCAATCATGTTAAGCAGCGTCGTCTTCCCGCATCCACTTGGACCGGAAAAGATGACGAAGTCGCCCTGAGAAATCGTTAACGATAGGTTTTCGAATAAGGTTTTCCCTTGAAACGACTTGCTCAGTTGCCGGATTTCAATCATAGATTTCCCCCCTTTAAAATGCGCTGGACATTTGCCCGTTCAATCTTTCGAATCAGCCAAATTAGCAAGACGCCTTCTGCCACTAGTAAGGATCCTCCGCCAGCTAACAGTAGCCCGGGTGAAGAAAACTCAAGGATATAGGCAGTAAGCGCTACAGCCAGTGTACTGACAAGCGTAATCCCCATCGTCGATACGATCAGGCGTCGGTTTTTCTGCCAAATGCTGTATCCCATCACCTTTTGAACCGACAACTCAATTGCGTTCACTTGATACTCGAGTCGTAGCACCGTCCAGATGACGAGTAACTCCAGACTAAGAATCAGAATGACAAAGATCAGGTTCATATTCATCAATCGTTTCGCTGCTTCCCAGATGCCAAGATACTTCTCCCACGCATTCGTCTGCAAAACGAGTTCATTTGTCATCTGTTTCTCCGCCACATAGTCTTGAAAGGCTCCTTGATCAAGCTCATACATGACGTCAGCGAGTAAGACATTCGACAGTTGTTTCAATGCTTTCGGTTGCTTTGCTTCATTGACGACGATGAGTAACGGATTATTGATGAGCGTACTCCCGCTAGTAAGATTTTGATCGATCGCGACGGTTTCGACATCTTCTTTATAATGGACGACCGGGTAGGAATCTGCGAGATACGCCCCGAGTCCGAGTTCACGAAGTCCACTATCAATGGTCGACTTCGCTGGAATTGATACCCCATCGGGTGCAAAGAACGTCAGCTCATGCTTCAAGACGGAAGAACTATTCGCAAATTGCCCGGCCACTTCATTAAATGCTGTCCGGTTCATCAAGACAGTCGGTTGGTCTGCCGTCGTGAAGCTATTAATCGGGGTACTCAATGTCACTTTGAAGTCATCATAAAAGCGTGTGTACAGTTCCGTTTGGATTCGTTCCGCGATGTCGGAACTTTTCTCGTCCAAATAGTGCGGAGAGGTTACTTTGTGACCGATGTAGGTATACGAATAGGTTTTCTTCGCTTCAAAGAACGGCCGTTGTTTATAGATTGTCACGGCTTCAGCGATGACCGTGATACTGGTTGAGAGCATCAAGATCGTCAAGAAGGTTGTTGCGAATTTCATGCCATATGTAAAGACAAGTAACTTATTCGACCGCTGACCGTTTGAGAACGCTTCTTTGATCGTCAAACGTCGCAATCGAAGATAGACCAGTCCGTTGACGACGAGTAATCCAACCATCAAACCACTGAACAGCATCAGGTATGGATCAATCGGTGTGAACGAACGGAGTGTCAAAAAACTAACGATGAACGCAAGCAACAAAATGCCGGAGTCCATCAGAATCGAACGTGTTACCCATCGCGCTAACGATTCGCCCATCGATAGACGAACGAGTAATTCCTTTCTGACGACAGCCAGCTCATAGAAGGTCAGTAACACGGTGATGATCGCGACGAGAGCGAATACGCCTAAGATACGGTACAGTTCTGCTGACTCGTTATAACCCGGTTGCGGATGATTCCCCGCGTATGTATCAATCAACTCCATCTTAAACGCTTTTACGGCAGCAGCTGAACCAATCCCGTAAAAGTTTGGTGTATAAGCAACGGCAGGATGCTCGGATAACGGCTTGAACTGGAACGTAATATCACCGAGAAAGACGCTTTGATAGACCTGCTCTTGGATTGAG
Organism: Exiguobacterium sp. s78; assembly: GCF_018618985.1. Classification (NCBI taxonomy): domain Bacteria; kingdom Bacillati; phylum Bacillota; class Bacilli; order Caryophanales; genus Exiguobacterium; species Exiguobacterium sp. s78. Next base: position 185,998 of record NZ_JACSNB010000001.1, on the reverse strand, counting down.
CGGGTAGCAAACATCGCTTTAGTACCCACCGTTCCGTAAATCGTCTTCGTACTTGAGAACGTCTGATTAGGCGTCTCTTCATAAGTGAAGACATCGACTTGATGTTTCTTCGCGGCTCGCTCGATATCTGCTAGCATCTGTTGTTCCGAAATCTTCGGATTCGGATAGATCGTCGTCGACACGAATGATTCAGCGAATCCTTCAAGTGTCAGCATCCGACTCTCTCCAATGATGAACAGACTCGTAAACACCATCACGGTTAGAATCATTAACTTCAAGCGTTTCATCCGGTTCCCTCCCATCTTTTAGTAATACGTTCAGATTACCTTGAAACATGAATAACCAAAAGATGTAATTTTATCAAGCCATCCGACAAAACGCGTCTTTTAAAAACAATAGCCATCTATTCCTTAAAATCAGCAGCTTCGCTTCTCTTTTGCGACTAGGAATCTAAGAACTATAAGCGAATTAGGAAGATCGCTTCTTTAATTTTCTTTTCTCCCATGACTTACTCCCTATCTTTCGATTGGTAGAACGATACTGATTTCTTTTTTTCCGAACACCCCAGCGGATAAGTAGAGTTATCCTGAAAGCGATCGCGCTAGAATGCGGGTTTATCTGAAGCGAATGGACGGAAGGATGGGAAATCACATAGCTTACGCTCATCGAAAGTTAAAGAAACCGTTGGCATGATTGAAGAAATGGAGCGTTGCGCCCAGCGGATAACTCTACTTATACTAAAACTACCGCGGAATACATAACAGATATGCATATCTGAAGAAACGGATACCCATGAACGATTTACTACGTAACTGGATTCCCCTCGTCAACTCCCTCCTGTCCCGCCTCTCGATCCACCCGAACGAACATGATGAATGCCGGCAAGCTGCCCTACTACGACTTTGGAAATCAATTGAAGAAGGAAAGGTCATGACCGTCACCTTCGCCCGGATCCGGGCAAAAGGGGCGATGCTCGATTACTTAGCGACCCGCAACCGGACGCTTGCGACTGAAGTCGCGGTCGAGACGATGCCGGAACTCCCTCGGACCCCGAACGTCTCCTTTCATTATCTCCTCAGCGAACTCAAACGGGATTTGTCGAATAAAGAGTACACGTTTCTCGAAGCCTTGATGCACGGCACGGAAGAGACGCTCGGTTACTCCCCGGCGCGACTGCGCTCATTGAAGTCGGAACTCCGGCAGAAAGTCCAATTCCTCCTCGGATGATGACCTATTATCAAGAACGCTTACTTGCGATCATCGAACAGGCGGACTATCGTCCCTTGACGAAAAAAGCCTATCGCTCGGATGTACGGCATCTCTGTCGCCATGTCGAACGGATCGATGTTCCGTCGCTCCAACGCTACGGTAAGTTCCTACGCGATACTTACGCTCCAGCAACTGCCGCTCGACGACTGCATGCTCTCTCAATCCTGTTCGATCAACTGGTCGCTGAACGTTCGCTCCAGACGAATCCATTGGTGCGTGTCAAAAAACCAGTTCCCGCACCCTACCGACGACTTGCCTTCACGTATGACGACGTCCACCGTGTCCTCGAGACGATTCGTGACGAGGCTGTCTACGCCTTTAGCTTTCTTCTCCTGCACACGGGACTGCGGTTTTCGGAAGCCCGTGACTTACAGCTCGCAGATGTCGACTTTGCGCGCGATCAGGTACTCGTCCGGAGTGGTAAAGGCGATCAATCACGTCAAGTTCCGCTGCATCATGCATTGCGTGATGTCCTGACGCGTTACATCGAGACGATCCGTCCTGATGTCCTGCCGTTGTTTTGTGAAGATAGTGGACGACCGGTCAATCCGGCAAAGTTTCGTCGTGTCTTAAAAGAAGCAAGTGAACGATGTCTCGGACGGATCCTGCGACCGCATGACATCCGGGTCACGTTCGCGACGACACTTTATCACGTGCATCAGACGGACATTCTGACGATCATGCGCTTACTCGGTCACAGCGATGTTCGGACGACCCAACACTACGTTTTACCATTGCACGATATTGCCCATACGTCAGTCAATCGCCTCAAGCGGACAGACGATTAAGAACGTCCCGGACGTGATTCGTCTGGCTACGGATATATCCTTCCGTCGTCGAGATGCTGGCGTGACCAAGCAGACGCTTTATATCGAGTAACTTCAACCCTGCCTGCTGATAGAGATAGGTCGCATAGGCGATCCGGAGCATATGCGGACGGACGTGACGCTTTAAGGACGTAAATCCGACCTCGCGAAGCGCCTTCCTTGCCGCATGTTCATTGATCATCCGTTCCGTGACGGATTGAAACAAATAGCCGGTCGTACGATTTGCTAGAAACAGAACGATCTTTTCGCAAAGGGTCTCTCCGATCGGAACGGTCCGTGTCCGCCCACCTTTGCCGTGACGAACATACAGTTCATTCTTCGCTAAATCAAAATCCTGCACCGTCAACAAACGGGCCTCCATGAAGCGGAGGCCCGTTTGGCTGAGCACCTCGAAGAAGAGGCGATAGGTTGGATCTTGAATCTGTCGAATTACGGGGATCAACTCTTCACTATCATAATAGGTCTCATCTTGAAGACGTTGATGGACGATCGGACGGATCTCGACCATCGGATTCTTTTTGATCCGTCGTCGCTCAACGAGGACATTTCCGAGCCGGTGTAAGGCATGATACCGTCGCAGGATCGTCGACGGCTTATAATGTGCTTTCATCCAGTGAAAGTAGCGTCGTAAGGACGCGACTGACCAATCGATTTGATGCAAACGCATTTGCCGAAGATCACTCCGATATGCTTTGATCGTATGAGCTGACCGCGAGCAGTCGGTCAATAAATACTGATCGAGATAGTCATAGTGGGTCATAGCTGGTTCCTCCTTTTGTAGGGACTGACATGACAGCCGATGGAGTACACGATTGATTTCTGATGAAATATCAAGAATCGCTTTCCCTAAACAATCAATGAACGAAAAACAAAAATAAGGAAAAAAGTTACAATCATATTGAATCTATGTTCTGCAGATCAGGAGAAAAAGCATACCTTTCTTTACCCTGAACGACAGCGCATTGATTCCCTCCACTAATCGATAAAGGAGCTTACATATGAATACGGATAACGACTATCTTGGCAATCCAACAGATATTCTCGTCACGACGTATGTGACGGAAGAAGACTTGCGCGACATCATCGCAACCGAATTTAAAGATTTTTGGCACCCGAAACTACGCATCACCCCACATGAACTCGTGATTAGCGGATCGACCGTCTCAACAGAACATCGATTTGCCCATCATAAATCGTTCACCCTCACGATTGCCCCGTTTCGCATCCGTCATAACATCATCTCGTTTCATATCTATGACATCAGCCCAGCATCCCAAGAACAGACGATTTTGAATCTGCTAAAGGCAAACCCCAACTTGTCTTACAGCTATCACATGATTCATGTCCATCTTCAACCATGCGACTTCGGAAATCCGTTTTTCCATACGCTTCAGTATACGAAATTAATGGATCATAAAATCCTCGTCGGTCTTCATCTATAATTGATATGCTTTGATGTTTCCTCACCTGCAGATATTATTTGAAAAAAATGTATATGATTGAATGAAAAAGGGTATCTAGATTACACCTTTACCATTCGATTAAACATTCCACTCTGCCGAGGTGACTCCATCCATCATGCCAAACCATACGATGCATGCTCATACTGACTTTTTACTTGTCACGTTATCTTATCTGATTGCTGCAACATCCGCCTATATCGCAATTGAACTCTCGGGACGCGTCAAAACGGCGACCGATCGTTCGAAACATCTTTGGTTGATTGCTGGTGGATCGATTTTAGGTCTTGGTATCTGGTCGATGCATTTCGTCGCGATGCTTGGTCACGGTACCTTGAAGGATGCGACCTACTCGTTCCCGCTCGTCTTTCTATCGGTCATCATCGCGATGACAGGATGTATCCTCGGCTTTTATCTCGTCGCCCGCCGCATGTCCCGTGAATCGTTCGTTCTTGGCGGTTTTTTGATGGGAAGTGCGATTGCCGGCATGCATTATGTCGGGATTGCTGCTTTACAGGGAATGACCCTGCAGTATCATGCTGGGTACGTCTTACTCTCGATCTTGATTGCGATTGCTGCTTCTTGGACCGCACTCTGGATCGGTTTCTTTTCGCGTTACGCAAAACAACAGATGCTGGTACAGACGAAAGTCTTCTTTGCTCTCATCATGGGCATCGCGATCTCCGGGATGCATCACGTTGGGATGCTCGGTTTAGAGTTTCAGATGATTCCATCATTCACGAGTGATCAAGTCATCGAACCAGCGATGCTGTTGACACTTGTTTCAATCGTCACGCTCTTTTTATTCATCGTCTTCTTCGCTTCCGTCTTGTTTGACCTCCAGTTACGTAAGCGTGACTTCATCCAAGCGACGATTCTTGAATCCACTGAAGATGGTGTCGTCACGACGAATCCTGATGGTCTAATCCAATATGCGAACTCGCTGTTCCATGATTTTTTCCCGGAACGTCATCCATACTTAACGGAGCATGACGTAGCTTTACGTCTTGATGTACCCGATCATACGAAACAGATGCTACACGTCGACGAACGTATCCTTGAAGTCGTCAATCATCCGCTAAAAGGAGAGAACTTGAATCAGACACTATGGTTCTTCCGCAACGTCACGGATCAAGTTTCGTCTCAGCAGCAACTCGAACACCTTGCCTTTCATGACCGGTTGACGGATTTACCGAATCGAGACAAGATCACGCTCTTCATCGAAGAACAGATTAGACAAGGAATTCCGGTATCCTGCCTTTCGCTCAGTATGGACCGTTGGCGTTCTCTGAGTGATATGCTCGGACATAAAGGTGTTGAGAGTCTATTGCTGCAGATTGCAGAACGTCTACAAGCAACGATTCACGCGCGTGATGTTCTGGCACGTCTTGATTCATCGGAATTCCTTGTTCTCCTCGTTGACGAACGCAGTCATCTGGCGACTCAAAAAGCTGAGAAGTGCTACACTGCCTTATCGCAACCATTCGATATCGATGGAACGGTCATTACGCTGACGATGCGCGCTGGGATTAGTCATTACCCAGAAGACGCAACAACAGCAGAAGAACTGATCGAGTATGCAAAACTAGCACTACATGCTTCGTTTACTGAAGCGCAAAACACGATCAAGGAATTTAAGGTCGAGAATCGAAACGATATCTTACGGACCGTCCAGATCGAAAAATTCATGACCGAGGCACTCGAAGCAGAAGCCTTCGAGCTCGTCTATCAACCAAAGATTGCAGTAGCTACGGAACGCATGACGGGTGTTGAAGTGTTAGCACGCTGGACGCACGATGAGCTTGGGTTCGTCTCACCGGCAGAATTCATTCCAATCGCTGAAAATACCGGAGCGATTCATGCCCTAGGTGACTGGGTGTTACGTACCGCCTGCCTACGCTGGGTCGCGTGGCAAGACTTGACACCGGAACCGTTTTCGATTGCTGTCAACGTCTCCCCACTTCAGTTCGCGAGTCAAAAGTTCTTACGTCGCGTCGAAAAAATTCTCGAGGAGACAGGAATGAATCCAGCATACCTCGAGCTCGAAATCACGGAGTCCGCCGCCTTATCGTATGAGACGGCTACCTATGAAAAATTAGCACGACTACAGGAACTCGGTATTCGTGTTTCCCTTGACGACTTCGGTACTGGTTACTCGTCCTTTAAACAACTTCGTTCATTACCAATTCAGTTATTGAAGATTGACCGTTCATTTATCAGTTCGTTATTTGATGGTAAGAACCAACAAGCGATTGTTCAATCGATGATCCAACTTGGTCATAACTTAGAAATGGAGGTCTTGATTGAAGGAGTAGAGACAGTTGAACAGGCAGACTGGCTTGCGCGTGAAGGTTGTGATTATTTCCAAGGCTATTATTTCAGTCGACCACTAAAAGAAGATGATTTTTTCGGATATATAAACATGTTGCGGTCGAACGGAAGCGCCTAATTTATTAACCATGAATTCCGCAGTGAAGCTTTTTTGATAATCACCTTACCATTATAATAAGAAAAGCACCTGAATCTGTATATCCAGGTGCTTTTCTATAAGTACTGATAAATTAACCAAGCATCAACAACAATTCAATATCTTGATTCATACCTATATATAACTCATTAATTGATTTTTTGATATCTGCTTTACTAGAAAAAGAATCTTCGATAGTTTGATTTGTATTGTATGAATTCACTTGAAGATGGTTTTTTAATTCTATGAGGTAAGATCGCTGATTTTCATTGAAGTACTCCGGTTGATATCTTACATGATGTCCGATATTTTTGACTAAATCGTTCATCTCACTCAATAATTTTAGTAAGTCCGATTTTTTAATTTCTTCTTTTTTCAATGTTGAAGAAGCGAGAACGTTCTCAACCTGAGCACTTATTTTTTCGTTGTATGATTGATTTTCTGACAGAGTTGAAACATTTGCAGACAGTTTTTTTAGATTGTTCATATAACGAGTTGTTGTTTTATTTTGATCTACTTCAATTTTCTTATTCACACTTAAAGCGCTATACGGATACATATAATTAATTACTAGTGCAATAACAATAACTATGATCATAGCGATTCCTATGTATTTTTTTGTATTACTTTTCAATTTCCCCACCATCCTTTTCAGAACAACTACTATGTTATGAAAAATGTAACACGTATTAATTTGATTACAAAGCTAACCTTATTAATAAAATCATTCTTTTTTATTAATAATCTACAGCCATAGAGATAAAAAATATAGATACTAAATTGGAGTGATTCTTGGTCAACGTGAAACACTTGATATTTTGATGAATATCGCACAGTTCAATTAGTCTAGTTAACAAATGGTATCCGTATTACGTACTCAAAAACAATGGAGTATAAACTTTTCAAACTTCCTTGGAAATCCATACAAAAAGAGTGCACTTGGGTGAACAGTTCGTTTCATCCAAGTGCACTCTTTCGATTATTCTTTAATCTCTACTGTACAAATCCCGCGTATAAACCTTCTCTTCCACATCACTCAACTCTGGATGCATCCGATTCGAAATAATGATATCCGATTCTTGCTTGAACGCTTCAATGTCACGAATGACACGTGAGTTGTAGAACGTATCTTCCGTCAAGACTGGCTCAAAGACTGTCACTTCGATTCCTTTCGCCTTGATCCGTTTCATGATACCTTGGATCGATGACGCACGGAAGTTGTCCGAATCTGTCTTCATCGTTAGACGATAGACACCGACGACTTTCGGATTTTGTTTAATGATTGTATCCGCGATGTAGTCTTTCCGTGTCCGGTTAGCTTCGACGATTGCACCGATGATGTTATTCGGAACATCCTCATAGTTCGCAAGCAGCTGCTTCGTATCTTTCGGTAAGCAGTACCCACCATATCCGAACGAAGGGTTATTATAGTGATTCCCAATCCGGCTATCGAGACCAACACCTTCGATGATTTGCTTCGTATCTAAATTTCGTACTTCCGCATATGTATCAAGTTCATTGAAGAACGCGACACGCATCGCAAGATAGGTGTTCGAGAAGAGCTTGATCGCTTCTGCTTCCGTCGAGTCAGTCAATAAGACAGGAACGTCTTTCTTCACTGCTCCTTGCAGTAATAAGTCAGCGAACTGTTGCGCACGCTCTGACCGTTCACCAACGACGATACGCGATGGATAAAGGTTGTCATGTAACGCCTGTCCTTCACGCAAGAACTCTGGTGAGAAGACGATGTTCGGTGTATCAAATTTTTCTTTTAATTCTTCTGTATAACCGACGGGTACGGTCGATTTGATGACCATCGTCGCATCCGGATTAATCGCAAGTACCGTAGCGACGACGCTTTCAACTGTCCGTGTATTGAAGTAATTACGTACTGGATCATAATCCGTCGGTGTTGCAATAACGACGAATTCTGCTTCTTTATAAGCTTCGAAGTTGTCCGTCGTCGCATGAAGATTCAACTCTTTATGTTGAAGGAAGTTTTCGATTTCTGCGTCAACGATTGGTGATTTACGGTTGTTGACGAGTTCGACTCGCTCTTTAATGATGTCAATCGATGTGACTTCATTATGCTGGGCGAGTAATACGGCCATTGAAAGACCGACGTATCCAGTTCCTGCAACGGTAATTTTCATAATTTAATACCTCGTTTGCGATAAATTGTTGTTTTTATATATTTTAAAAGTAAAAAACACACTAAATAAAATCATATAAAGCAATAAATCAGAGAAAAATTGAGTTATTCTCAAATTCGAAAGTTGGAAACTTATAATAATATTTGCATAAATAAGGATAGAAAAAAGGTTATATTCATTTTTTATCATGTATTCGTACGATTGTCTGAATATAAGACCTAATAAAAACATACCAATCAATACTCCTATAAACCCGAAATTCAAATACATATTCCCAAAAGTTTCAGGAGGTAAAGAAGATTTATACAGAGTGGTGTAAGGGGCATTTGGAGCTATGTTCATTCCCTCTACTAAGCTTTTAACGTAAACCCCATCATCAACAGGCGGTTTATCAGGATAAAAACTTCTAGGAATCACAACAAAAAATAAATCCTTAAAAGTTTTTCCTAACCAAAATTCATGATTATCAAAATAATTAATAATAAACAAATAATGTCCTACATAACTAACTTCAGTAATAATTGATGTTAGATTAGATAATACTTCTTTAGAGAACCCTCCTATATCAGTTATATATCCCATAATATCTTGACTAGTTCTTAATATTGGAATTGCAATCATATAAAAAATCGCTAAAGGTGATAAAAGTAATATTTTTTTCTTTAAATTTTTTATTTTTCCTATTTTGTAATTCCAAATTATTATACAAAATATTACAAACTCTAAAGACGATTTTCTTCCTCCTAAAGTTGTTAAAATTATAAAAGTAAATAACACTAGTGAAATTAATATGATTTTTTTCAACATATTGTTTTTAAAGTTAAATGTTCCTATGTAAAAATAAACACTGATAGGTAGTAAACTGATAAATAAAGTAGAGTACCCATTACCTGTAGTAAATGCAGCTCTGTTTGCGATATTATTGAGCCAAAAAGTAAATCCACCTACAGATTGAATAAAATCGATATAAAAGATCAATCCTAATGAAAAAACTAAAATCGTAGCAGTTAAATATCGAGCTTCGCTTTCAAGATTAAAAAAGTGAAAACCTCTGTTTTTATTTATTTTTTTCATTTTTCTTTTTCTAGAGAAGTTTATACCGAGATATAAAGCAAAGACACCAAAAATCATATACAAAATATAAATAATCATAGTTGAATCTAAATCTTCTACTTTTGCATCAATTCTTGAATCAATAATGTTCTTATCAAAATAATAATTAATTATAAAGGGAACATTGTAAACAAACAAAAATAAAGTGGATAATTTTACAGGGGAAAAAATATCTTTATTTTTTTTGCTATCTACTACATACATTAAAACTAGAATTAAAGACAAAATTAAACTAAGAAAAATTATCATTTCATCATACCTTTTTTAGAGTAATACTCTAATTTCTCTACTGGAATATATCCTATATACTCTTTATCATCTTTCCAATTTTCACACTGATCGATATCTAGCTTTTTTATAATTTTCGCTGGATTACCGGCAATGATGCAATAGCCCTCTTCAAAACTTTTAGTGACTACTGCCCCAGCACCTACTATTGTATGATTACCAAGAGTTACTCCAGGTAATACAACTGCATTCATACCTATCCAACAATAGTCTCCTATTATAACTTCTGATTGTTCATGTTTGTTATAGTTATAAACACTATGATTAGCACTTACAATTCCAGAATTCTGAGCCATTATAGTGTAATTTCCAATGCTTACTTTGCCAATTCCTTGAACATAGATACCTTTATTAGCTCCTACATTACTGTTAATACCAATCGTAACATCTCCAAAAACGTGAGATGTTTTATGAACTGGCCAAAATACATTTCCTTTGAAACGAGTGAGCTTTAAAAAAATATATTGAGGTATATTCACATAAATTTTGTTATCTAATACATTGAACATATCTTTAAAAAACGGTATCTTCCTCATTATAATTTGTAGTTTTTTTTTCATTTTTTTACTAAAACCCTCCATAAAAATTCGACTATTTCTTTATTGATAGTAAAACTGTATACAATAAATAAGAGAATTACATTTATGAAAATAAAAATTAGTGAAGTTAGTGGATCATAGCTATACAGCAGTTTATAAATGATGAATATACTACCAGATATAATTAATCCAATTAAAAGTGCCTGAAGAAATTTTTTTAATGGGTATATTTCAAGGATTGAGCAATCCAAATATTTTTTTAGTTGGATATTCTGACGAATCATTAAGCTGATATTTGTAAGTAGCATAGCTAGTGCTACTCCATAAATACCAAAAATCCATCCAAAGAATACGATTAAAATACTGTTAACAATCAAATTTATTACTGTATTCATTAAATAAACTTTGTTTTTTTCAAGTGCTAAAAAAATAGTGCTATAAATATATATTCTAGAAAGAGCACTTAATTGATACATTATAAATACCAAATATGCAGCCTCGTATTCCTCCGAAAACAGAATCGATAAAGTTTCTTTTGAGAAAAAAATTAAGGGAATTATTATCGAAAAAATAATTACTATCATTATTTCTCCAACTCTATTCCATAAAATTGTTACCTCTCTTTTATTATGTTGTAAATTTCTAATTTTTGGTATTAAAGTATTAAACACTGCGTACCCTAAAAGTGACATTATAGGGATTTCGTAAGAAGCATTTGCTAAAAAAGCAAATTCTTTTTTAGTGAAAAAAATAGAACCATATATTTTATCTATATTCATATTAACAACTGTAACTAAACTCGCTATAAATAGAGGTATTATAAAAGCAATAATTTTATTTAAATCACTTTTATTAATTTGTACTTTTAAGTCTTTTTTTACTGAAATTAAGAAAATAAAAAAATATATTAGTTTAATTAATTCTCTGATTAACAGTGCAATAAACACTTCTTTTAAATCCCAATTAAAAAAATATGTTCCTATTGCTATAGAACATATTAAAAATCCATTAGCAGAAACATTACTAGAAAATAACAATCGAATTTTATCATAAATAATGTAAAAATTATCTTGCCATAAACTTAATAAATTTAAAAGAAATACTAAAATTAATACTATCATTAAACTTAAACTATAATCTCCAATTAACAACAAAAAAATTGTATAAACGACTGGTGATACAAAAGAGATCATTGTAGTCAAAAATAAAAGTTCATTTAAGAATGCATTATTATTTTTATTCAAGAAGTACATAATAGCAGACGGTATACCGAAAGTTAAAATTGTATTCAATATTAACAAATATGTTGTTAATAATCTATATTCACCATATTCATCAATAGATAAGCCTCTTGATAAAATCATTAGCAATAATATGTTAGAGGATAGAATTATTACTTTATTAACCCCTAGAAAAATACTTTTAAGTTTCAACGAATTCATAATTCTTCCCCTAACACACATTAATATTTATTGAAAAATTTTTTTTGATAATTCTATATTTCTATTTCTTTCCGAGTTCAGTTTAACGATAAACTTCTCAATTGCTGAAATTCTTTCGTTATATTTTTCTTGATTCTCAGATAAACATAAATTTATTGACTCAACCCATTCTTTTTTATTTGTCAAATCGATATCGAATCCTATATCTAAATCTTTAAGATTTCGCCAAGGAGTTTGATCGCTAATAATTACAGGAGTTTTAGCAAGAAAAGACTCAATTATAGCGTGACCATAATTCTCACCTAGTGTTGGTAAAATAAAATAATGATAGTCTCTAATAGTATTGCTTACTTTAGAATTTTCTATATGACCTTTGTAATTAACACTCAAATTTTTATTACTTTTTAACATTTTCATTGTTTCATTAAAATACTCTTGACTCTCAATAGGTCCAAAAATATCTAAATTGACTTTACCCTTTATATTTTCAAAAATACTATTAAGGAAATGTAAATTCTTTTTTTGACTAATTCTTGAGATGAATATTAGATTAAGTTCATTCTCATTTTTTGTTATTATTTTATCGATGTTAGTGTAAGGATCAGGTAAATTAGGTGCCAAATAAATTTTCTTATTATGAAATTGATTGGTAATGTGTTTTGTTTCTAATTTATCTGTAGAATGAAATTTAAAATTAAAAGGAAGCAAATTAAAAAAACTTAGGAATATTCTTTTTTTATTCTTTTTTATATTTAATGCTCCTGGAGAAAACTCACCACGAGGCGCTATTATAATCTCCGGATTTATTCCTAATAGTAATCTACACAAATAAACTTTTACACTTAAAGGAGAAAAAAAACTATTTAAGTATATATAGTCAGGATTGACCTTATTAATCATTTTTTTTATCTCAATAATGTTTAATTTTGTTAAATCAGTGTACAGTATATTTCCCCATTCTCGATTGTAAAAAATATCAGAATCTATATTTGAATAACTGCATTCATCACCTAAATCTTTATTTTTTGTGATAATGGTAAAATTGAAGTGGTCTTTTAATGAATCAACCATGTTTTTAATAGATTTAATTGGTCCGCCAGCTTTATAACCAGGTTCAAAATACTCTGTGAAAATTAATATTTTTCTCATTAAGCCTTTCTCCATATTTCTCTATTAATAATTGAAGTATAGCTTTGGATTATTTTCACAACCTTAATTGATACGTTCTCATCTTGATAATCTACCGGAGACTTTGTGATTTCTTCATACTTTACTGAATTCGATGCGATATTTATACTATTTTCAATAGTTTCCTTGTTCAAGCCACTAATGACGATAGATCCTTTATCTAAGACTTCAGGTCTCTCAGTAGAAGTTCTAATCAAAACACCTGGAAAACTTAAAATTGATGATTCTTCTGATAACGTTCCACTATCTGATAAAACGCAATATGCATTTTTCTGTAAAGCATTGTAGTCATTAAATCCAAATGGCTTTAACTTCATAATATTTTTATTTAATTCGACGTTATTTTCCTCTATCTTTTTCCATGTTCTTGGATGAGCAGAGAAAACTATTTTTTTATCGAATTTTTTAGCAATATAATTTATAGAATCTATTAATTGATTAAAGTTTTGCTTATTGTCTATATTTTCTTCTCTATGAGCAGACAATACCATGTAGTTATTTTGTTCTAAGTTTAGTTCTGCTAATATATTACTAGAATTTATTTTGCCTTGTTGATTTTTTAAAACCTCTGCCATTGGAGAGCCAGTTACCATAATATGATCTTTTCGAATTCCTTCACTAATTAAATTACGTCGGCTATGCTCCGTGTATGTTAAGTTAATATCTGATGTATGATCCACTATTTTACGATTAATCTCTTCTGGAACATTTTGATCATAACAACGATTTCCAGCTTCCATATGGAATACAGGAATTTTTAAACGCTTAGCAGAAATTGCTGCTAGACAGCTATTCGTATCGCCTAAAATTAATAACGCATCTGGTTTTTCTTTTTTCATTACCTCATATGATTTTTCAATGATGTTACCCATGGTTTCACCCAAATGATTACCAACAACATTTAAAAAGTGATCTGGTTTTCTAAGTTCTAAATCTTCAAAAAACACTTCATTTAAGCTGTAATCCCAGTTTTGCCCAGTATGTACTAAAACTTGATTGAAAAATTCGTCACAACGTTTGATCGTTGCTGATAAACGAATAATTTCAGGTCTTGTTCCTATGATTGTCATTACTTTTAATTTAGTCATTTCATTACCTCATTCATATAAGTATCTGGTTTTTGCGTATCAAACTGCTCATTTACCCAAAACAACGTAATCATTTCAGTTGATCCAATATTCTCGATAGAATGTGTGTATCCTGGTGGAATATCCACTACTGTTACATTTTCGCCAAAGACCTCATATTCTAATACATCATTTCGCTCTATATGTCGAAAGCGAATCATTCCTCTACCTTGAATGACGATAAATTTCTCAACTTTCGTATGATGATAGTGATTTCCACGAGTAATCCCTGGCTTAGTGGTCGAAACAAACATTTGTCCCATATGCGGTGATTTGATTAATTCGCTTAGCCAACCACGATTATCTTCATGCTTCGTCAAAGAATATGAAAACTTTGATTCTTTTAGATAAGATAGATATGTTGTATATAGTTTTTTAACGAAAAAATCACTATAATCCGGAAGTTGTAAATTATCTCGCATAGCTTTAAAGCTTTGTAATAAATCAACTATTTCCTGAAGCGTTTTTGTGTATGTGAAAGTCACATCAGCAAAAATCGCTTGAGGTTTTTTTACTTCTAAATCATTAAATAACACGTTTATTATTGCTTCTATAACGTCATCAATATAAGCGAGTGTCACTTTGATTGAAGGGTCGTGTACATTGATTTCTAAATCATTTGCAATGTTGTTGCAAAATGTGGCAACTGCTGAGTTGTAGTTCGGTCGACACCACTTACCAAACACATTGGGCAATCGAAAAATATAGGAATTGGCTTTAGCATCTTGACTATATTGAATGACCGCTTTTTCAGCCGCATATTTACTTCGACCGTAAGCATTATCTAAATCAGCTTGAATTGATGAGGACAAAACAATCGAAGGTTTTTGTTCAGATTGAAGAGCATACTCAACTAATTGACTCGTCAATTCTTGATTGCCTTCAGTAAATTCCTTCTCGTTAACGGGACGATTAACGCCTGCTAGATGAACAATCTTATCTGCTTGATTGACAAGTGCTTTCAAATCATTCATTGTCTCATTTCGAGTAAATGACAGCACTTCTATTTCTTGATTTTCTTTTAAATGAGCGACTAAATTTCTACCGATAAATCCATTTGCACCAGTTACGAGTACTTTCATTTTCAAACTCCTCACATTAACTCAATAATGCTATCTGTTTTGACTGTTTCTTGCTTCCATTGACGTAATTCATGTTGGATATATGGTAACTCCATCAACATCTCTTTTACTTGATCTACAGTGACACGATTCGTATTATCAGAATTATATTCTAAATGATCTCGAACCATTTCATTTCCTTCTGTAAAGAACTTTTCATAGTTTAGATCGCGAGTGTCAGCTGGAATTCGATAATACTCACCATGGTCTTCTGCTTTTACGAACTCTTCTTTCGTTAATAACGTTTCGTATGATTTTTCTCCGTGACGAGGTCCAATGATTTTAAATTCGGCTGTTGAATTAAAAAGCTCTTTTAATGCAGTAGCTAATTCGAAAATAGTGCAGGCAGGTGCTTTCTGAACGAATATATCTCCTTGCTTTGCATTGTTGAAAGCGTATAAAACAAGATCAACTGATTCTTCTAAAGACATTAAATAACGCGTCATACTTGGATCTGTAATCGTTAAATCTTTTCCTGCTTTCATTAAGTCTACAAAAAGTGGAATGACAGATCCACGTGATGCCATTACATTTCCGTACCGTGTAGAACAAAAAACTGTTTCGTCTTCAGATACATTTCGTGAAGCTGCGACCATACACTTCTCTGCCATTGCTTTTGAAATCCCCATAGCATTAACTGGATATACTGCTTTATCTGTACTTAGTAAAACAACTCGTTCTACTCCATGATATTTAGCGGCACGAAATACATTGTCCGATCCTTGAACATTTGTTTTAATTGCTTCCATTGGATAAAATTCACATGAAGGCACTTGTTTTAGTGCTGCTGCATGAAAAACATAATTAACACCCTTCATTGCATCTTCGACACTATTGTAGTCACGTACATCACCAATATAAAATTTTACTTTTTCATTGTTAATTAATTTTCTCATATCATCTTGTTTTTTTTCATCACGGCTAAAAACTCGAATCTCTTTGATATCTGTATCAATGAAACGCTTTAGAACTTGATGTCCAAATGAGCCTGTTCCACCTGTAATAAGCAATACTTTATCTTTAAACATTATATTTACCCCATTCTAAATAGTTTTTTCAAGTTCTCGATCCATTTGGTCTAGTAACATGTCTTTATGAAAATGCTTTTGATAGTATTTTTTTGAAGATATGCTCATTTCATTCAAATCTTGTTTAGATAAATTAGCAAACGAATGTATATTATGTACAAAGCCTTCAATATCTCCCGATGAACTACTCATCCCTGCTTCAGATTCTTCAATAATTTTTGCACTTTCACCATTTACAGACCCAATTATCGGCATTCCACATGCCATATATGATTGTAACTTCGCTGGAATAGTCATTGAAAATAACTTATCGTTTGCCAATGTGAGTAATGCTATATCATGTTTACTCAAAATCATAGGAATTTGTTCAGCTGGTTGTCGATCAATAAAAGTAAAGTACTCCTCTACTTTTTGATTAATAATTAACTTTTTTAGTTCACTTTTATATCTTCCGTCCCCAACAAGAGTAAATACTATTTTTTTAGGTAAGTTCATATCTTTTAATTTAGCTGCTACCAATGGTAATATTTCTAATCCTTGAGCAGTACCAATATTTCCAGTGAAAATAATTGATAATTTTTCTGCTATTTTATTATCAGATTTATTGCTAATTTCTTGATAAAAATCCTCTGCATACTGTGGCCAAAATTGTATTTTATCTCTTGGTACTCCACGATTTTCGATAGCGTTTATAAAACTATTTGAAGTTGTTAATATTTTTGTTGAATGCTTATATATATAATCAACCATTTTCCCTATTGATTGAATAATGAGCGGATTTTTAATCCCAGTTACAATTTCCACGTTTTCCGGCCATAGATCTTGAACGTATAAGAGACATGGAATATTTTTTCTTTGCGCAAACCAGACTCCAGGCAATGCCTGTGTCATTGGAGATACTTCAAAAATGAATACGTGTGTCGGTTTCACTTTGGAAAAAAGGGACCAAATTCCTCCACTTATAACGAAAGACAAGTAATTTAAAACTAATCGAATCGAGGAATTACCTCTCGCAATAATTGGTAAACGTATAATGTTAATTCCTTCATACACTTCATTTCTTTTCTTGAAAAATCCGTACCCTTTGAAGAATTTACCTTGAGGATAATTTGGAATTCCTGTTACTACTGTTACCTTATATCCTTTAGAAACCCACTGCTTGCAGATATCATTGATCCGAAAATTTTCCGGAAAAAAATACTGACTAATTACTAAAATATGCTTATTTTTTTTCATACTTTATCCCTTCGGTTATAAAAATACTTTCATGAAAATCATATATACAATAATCCGTATTTCCATTTAGTCGAGATAGTTCTTGATCATAGATGAATGTACCAAATAATTTGTTTGCTACTTCAAACCTTTTAATCATGAGCTTTATAAATAGTTGAAAACCAGGAATTAGGAACACTTTTTTATTCTTACTTTTAGCTATCACTTGAACCATTTCTGACGTATTTACATATGAGTTATTCTGTGGAAAAAACAATCCTTCCGATTGACTCTCAATAATTTGATATAAAAACATCGATAAATTGTCTACGAACAACATACTCCGTTTGTTAATAAAATGAGGAAATAAAGGTGTAATACTTGCTAAACGAGATAGTCGACTATAATTACCTTTAGATCCTTCACCATAAATCATTGGCGGTCTAATGACTGCTACTTTAAATTCGTTATTTTTAAGAGTATTTAACAAACTTTCTGCCTGTAGTTTACTGTCTCCATAAAAAGTAGCTGGGTTCGGAACTGTATGCT
Organism: Exiguobacterium sp. s78; assembly: GCF_018618985.1. Taxonomy (NCBI): domain Bacteria; kingdom Bacillati; phylum Bacillota; class Bacilli; order Caryophanales; genus Exiguobacterium; species Exiguobacterium sp. s78. Next base: position 168,212 of record NZ_JACSNB010000001.1, on the reverse strand, counting down.
TGTCAATTATCGTCTCCCTTGAATCGGCGTCTCCGTAGACAATAATGCTACTCATAAAAATGAATTGCTTTACACCATATTTTTTGGCATGTGTCGCTACTTCAAAAGTTAAATCACGATTTATTCGATAATATAAATCCTTATTACTAGCATGTCTTGAGGAATGAGCTATACCAGCTAAATGAAGCACTGAATCGTACATAGAAAAATCTTTAGTTCTCCATTCATCATTTCGAACACTTAAAAATTCTACAGAAATTTGATTTGGAAAATTAGCTAAAACCCAGTTACTGAATTGATTTCCTATATATCCATTTTCACCAGTAATCAATATATTTTTCATCAACTTACTCCTTTGTACTGGCAACTTCTTTTTTAGAAACGGCACCCGTTCCACCTTCAACTACTCCATCACTTTTCAATACGCTAAAGATTGTAGCAATGAAGCAATGTGAGTCCATTAAAATCCCCATACGTTGAACATATTCACCGTCAAGTTTTGCTTTTACTTCAATCGGTAATTCATCACGACCATTGATTTGAGCCCATCCTGTTAAACCCGGTAATGTATCGTTCGCTTTGTATTTATCGCGCTCATCAATCAAATCATATTGATTCCATAACGCAGGACGCGGTCCGACAAAGCTCATCTCACCCTTTAAGATGTTAAACAGTTGTGGTAGTTCATCTAAACTTGTTTTTCGTAAGAACTTCCCGACACGCGTAATATAAACATCCGGATCAGCAAGCAAATGAGTCGGTGTATCTTGTGGTGTTTCAATATACATGGTCCGGAACTTCAAAATGTTGAAATGACTTTTCTTCAACCCAACTCGTTTTTGTTTGAAGAAGACAGGTCCTCTTGATTCAATCTTTATCGCTCCCATGATGCATAAAAACACTGGTATCAATACGATACATGCCACAAGTGCTAGGATGAATCCTAACAACCGTTTCACTTTCATATAACTCATTTGCTTTAGCTCCTTATGTTCATACTAATTTTTGTTGTTTCATCGCAACGTCATTGGCGATATCCAGTAACGTATTGCGTAACTGCAATGGATTTAGTTGATGATTTTCTACCATCAGTAATATTTCTTCGATTGGTTCAGCTTGTTTCGTTCGACCGACGAAAATTTTCGGATAAATCGCTTCTGGATCGACTTCTCCATCTTTTAGTAATTCTTCATACATCTTTTCTCCAGGTCGGATTCCTGAGAAGACAATTGGCATCTCGTCTTCCGTAAAACCACTTAACTCAATCATATTTTTTGCAAGATCAACGATTTTGACTGGTTCGCCCATATCAAGGACGAATACCTCTCCACCGTCAGCTAGAATACCGGCTTGAATGACCAATCGACTCGCTTCTGGAATCGTCATGAAGAATCGTGTCATTTCTGGATGAGTCACCGTAACAGGTCCACCGGCTTCAATTTGCGACTTAAAGAGTGGAATGACAGACCCTCGACTACCAAGGACGTTACCGAAACGAACGACAGCGAACTTCGTCTGACTTCGTTTCCCCAAATCCTGAATGATCATCTCGGCAATTCGTTTCGTCGAACCCATGACGTTCGTCGGATTGACCGCTTTATCCGTTGAAATCATGACGAATCGTTCGACCTGATGACGGTCGGCTACTTCTGCGACGTTCTTCGTTCCATAGACATTATTTTTAACTGACTCATACGGATTTGCTTCCATTAAAGGCACGTGTTTATGAGCCGCTGCATGGAAGACGACATCCGGTCGATGTTGTGCAAACACTTCATCTAAACGCATCTGGTCTTGCACATCGGCAATGATTGGCACTAGATTGATTGCTGTCTGTAAACTACGAAGTTCCCGTTCAATCAAATAGATGCTGTTCTCACCATGACCGAGTAATACTAACGTCGTCGGATTGAATTGAATGATTTGGCGACAAATTTCTGATCCAATCGATCCACCGGCTCCTGTAACAAGGACCGTCCGTCCTTCAATCTCACTTCGAATCCCCGAGATGTTCAGTTCAACCGGTTCGCGTCCGAGTAAGTCTTCAATCGATACATCGCGAATCGCGTTGACCGAGACTTTCCCCGTCACAAGTTCTTCAATCATCGGTAAGGTTTGAACGTTCTTACACAGTGTCTTTGCCTCGGTGATCAGTTCGATCCGCCGTTGCTGTGACAACGATGGAATCGCTAAGACGATGGCTTCAATTTTATGTCGCTCGATGACTGCTTTTAAGTCCTCCGTCGTTCCTGCAACTTCGATTCCTTGAATCACGAAATGCATGTTTTTTGGATCATCATCGACAAAAGCAACCGGCTTTAATTCATGGAATGGTGATGCATAGAGTTGACGAACCAATGCCCGTCCTGCACGTCCTGCCCCGATGACCAACGTCCGCTTTCGCGACTTGATCATACGACGAGGTAAGGCATACTTCCGCCAATGTTGACCGATCCCAAGGAGACGTAAGCCTACTCGGATTGCTCCAAGTAGCAGTAAAGAAATACAAAAACTTAATAGCGTGATGCGTTCTAAGACTTGTCCGAAGAATAGAACTTGATACACTATTAAGCCGATTGAGCTGAGTCCCAGGGACAATGATAATGTCATTGCTTCCTGTACACTCGCATATTTCCAGTTAACACGGTACAGTTTCATGAGAAACGCGACAGTGATGAAGAGTAGGGCAAATACCGTCGCTGACTGAATTACATCACGACTGTCGATCAATAAAAATAATTCCTTTGGATACAAGAAAAAATATGTAAAGCTCATCGCCACCATCAATGCACAGGCATCCATACATGCCAGTAAAATCGTCCGGTAATAATAATACTTCTTCACGAACATTCACTCCTTTCAACTAATATTTGACATACTGATTTTCAGACAAGCGATTGTGATTTGTGTGCCTGTAACAACTCTTCCATCATCGCTGCTACGTCTTCCCCTAAATCTTCACGGTTCAAGGCAAATTCGAGTGTTGTTCGAATGAATCCTAATTTTTCACCAACATCATACCGTTTACCATCAAATTCGTAGGCAAAGACCCGCTGCATTTCATTGAGTCGTGTAATCGCGTCCGTCAATTGAATTTCGCCACCGGATCCGATTTGTTGTGTTTCAAGATATTTAAAGATTTCTGGCGTGAGTAGATAACGCCCTAAAATCGCTAAGTTCGATGGGGCTGTTCCTGGTGCTGGCTTTTCGACGAAAGATTTTACCTTATGTAATTGCTCTGAGATGCTCGTACTTGGATCAACGATTCCGTAACGATGTGTATCTTTTTCTGGAACAGGTTGCACACCAATGATCGAACTATTCGTGATTTCATATTGTTCGATTAACTGTCGCGTACAAGGCACTTCAGCCTGAACGATATCATCACCAAGCATGACGACGAATGGTTCATTACCAACGAATGCTTTCGCTTGAAGAATCGCATCCCCAAGACCTTTTGGTTTTGATTGACGAATGAAATGAATGTTAATCTTCGTTGTCTCTTCGACTAAGTAAAGTAATTCTGATTTATTTTTCGAAATCAGGTTCGCTTCTAGCTCCGGTACGGAATCAAAGTGATCTTCGATCGCGCGTTTCCCTTTACCAGTAATAATCAAGATGTCTTCGATTCCTGATTCGATCGCCTCTTCAATGATGTATTGAATCGTTGGTTTATCAACGATCGGTAACATTTCCTTTGGCATCGCTTTTGTCGCCGGTAAAAAACGTGTTCCGAGCCCTGCTGCTGGAATGACTGCTTTTTTAACTCGCATCATCTAGTTCACTCCTCATTCCAAATTCTAATTGGAAATTTATATTATCAATCCCATTCTTTATGTAAAATACAATAACACAGGAAACATGTCATTTTCCATAAAGTTTTCCATAATTTAATAATGTAAGCGTTAACATAGAAAAAAGAGAGTGCCAATTCACTCTCTTTCCCTTACCTTGACAAAAAATGTTACACCCACTGTCCTTTCCAATTCTTCTCGACAGGACTCGGGGGATTGATTGTCACGAGTTGGTTCAAGAGAACGGCTTCATTGTTTTCATAAATCTCATCGATCAACCAATCTTCGAATGTTTTCTCAAGCATCCGTTCGCATTGCTTCCAGTAGAATGGACGTTTCTCGAGGTGATGCGCATCACTTGCCACAAGATGGGCTAGCCCATTCTCAAGCAAGGCAATCGCAAATCGCTGAACATCCTTTCCGTACTTCCCGATCAAACTGGCACACGTCACCTGACTGATCGCACCGTTTGAAATCAATTCAAAAAGTAACGATGGATTTTGAATGATTGCTTTATTCTTTTCTGGATGGGCAACGACCGGGATATAACCATCGGAAATTAATTCTGCAAAGACTTGGCGCGCATACGATGGAATTCCGCTTGATGGAAACTCGATCAAAATATAGCGTGAATCGTTCAGCGTCAGCGCTTGTCCTGCTTCTAACGCTTCCATCAACTCACCGATCAACCGGATCTCATGACCTGGATAGACGGTTAACGGAATATCACGTTGTTTCAACAAGACATTGAACTCATCGACCGTCAACTGGACATCGACATCTTCTGTTTCGAATTGTGGATGATAGAGGTGTGGAGTCGCGATGATCCGCGACACCCCCTCTGCGACGGCTTGTTCAGCTAACTGCAAGGCATGTTCGACACTGGCCGGACCGTCATCGACGAGCGGCAAGATATGACAGTGGATATCAACCATATAGATGTCCCTCACTCATAGGAATAGTAGTATTGGTATGCTGAATCATCCGTCAGTTCACGACGGTTCAAGACGACACCGAGAATTTTCGCTTCGGCCAGTTCAAGCTGTTCTTTCGCTTTTAACACTCGTTGACGATCAGATGTCGTACAACCGACGACAAGGACAACACCATCCGTTAGTTTCGAAGTAATCCGACTATCGGCGACTTGTAGTAATGGCGGTGCGTCAAAGATGATGATGTCGAATTCTTCACGTAGTTGTTCCGTTAGATGCTCCATCGCACGTGACGACAAGAGCTCCGCTGGATTCGGCGGAATCGGACCGGCTGTCAAAATTGATAGGTTATCGACTTTCGTTGGTAAGATTGCCTTTTCTTTTTCCGCTTGGCGAGTTAAAAGACTCGAAAGTCCAAGACCATTCGCAACACGGAACGTATAATGAACCGTTGGGCGACGCATATCTGTATCGATAATCAATACTTTTTTCCCTTGTTGCGCGTAAGCGACGGCCAAGTTTGATGACGTCGTTGATTTTCCTTCACCTTGTGTTGCGGAGGTGACAAGAATTGCTTGAATCTCACGATCGACAGCCATGAATTCAATGTTCGTCCGGATCGTTCGATACTGCTCAGCAACAGGTGACTTCGGTTGCGTGACCGTAATCAGTTTCCGTGCATCTTTGTTCATTTTGCTCTTCTTAGCCATATTGTTTGACCGCCTCTCGTTTTGCTGCTTTTGACGATGACTTGAATACTTTACTGTCGATATCCGGGATACTACCGAGTACCGGGAGATCAAGAATTTGTTGGACCTGATCTTCTGTCCGGATGCGACGATCGAGTACTTCACGTAAGAAAGCAAGACCGACACCGAGTAAGAATCCAACGACTGCTGCTATTACTGTGTTCAAAATAATATTGGGACTGACAGGTGACGTTGGGATACCTGATGTCGACAAGACCGTAACGTTATCAACACTCATTAATTCTTGAACGTCTGAACTAAAGACTTCAGCAATCGAGTTCGCCAAGTTGGATGCTAATGCTGCATCGGTACTTTGGACCGAAACGTTAATGACCTGAGAGTTTTGCTCACTTTCGACCGTGACCATGTTGTTCAAAGCATTCATATTCGTTGGTGCGTTCGGAACTTCCTTTTGAACCTGTTCTAAAATCGCCGGGCTCTTGATGATGACCCGATATGTATTAACCAATGTGACAGACGACTGGACAGACTGTGCATCAATGACTTCATTGTCTTGTTTCTTCGGTGTGACGAGAATTTGCGTCCCTGCTTGATACGTCGGTTTAATCAAAAAGCTACTGACGGCAAATGAGATGAGGGCGGCGACAATCGTCAACGCCAAGATGCGCCAGAACGATTTACGTAAAATCGAAAATAATTCCTGCAAGCTAATCGTTTCATTCATGGTCTAATTATTCTCCTTTATTTGTCTAATTCAGTGACTTTCCTACATCAACTAGGACTCAGTATAACAAATATTTGGGAAATGGTTGATGTTTTTTTAGGAAATGACATACGTTTATTGAAAAACATTGCGTATAATAAAAGATGAATTGTTACTTTTTACATTCATTTCCGTATCTCGACATAGGAGGAATTTCTTTATGCATCGCTCGTTACAAGCGCTACAATTCTATACATCTCACTCGAAGGAAGATATCGCACGACTTCATGAACGGATTCGTTCGAGTCTTGCTTCGACGGAATCCTTGACGGATACGATGATCCGAATTACCGGTCAACCGCCACTGATTCCTTATGACGAAGATACCGTCACGGTCGACGAATGGAATGCATTTCTCGCCGGAAAACATCATGCGACATTAGCTGACTTTTACGGTACATTAGTCGCTCGTCCAATCTTGGACGAAGATGGTCCACTCCCGGACGAGGCAGAAGAACCACTTCCGACTCTTTCACGGAGTCAACGCGAACCGGAACCAAAACGACGTAAAAAAGAGAAAGAAATCAAGCATGCTGGAGCAAAACGACCGTTACCTTGGGGCTGGATCGCGCTGTTGATTCTTTGTTTCTTACTTGGAGCCGGTGGAACTTACGTCTACTCGACATACTTCGTAGGATCTGCAGATACGACACCAAAGGCTACTGTCGAAAAACCGGTCACAGTTGAAAAAACGAAGGAAAAGAAACCAACAGCACCAGAAGAGACTGCCGCTGTTGATGATGTCCTATACGTCAAAACACGTTCGAGCAACATCTATCGGGAAGAGTCGATGACGACATTGCTGTACGAAGCCGATTTCGGTGACGGATATCGCATCGTCAAGAAAAATGACGGCGTGACTGAAATCGAATTGTCGGATGATTTAACGGGGTATATTAAAACGTCCGATACAACAAAACAGCTTGAAGGTGAACCACTTGCTGATGAAACGCTTTTGACGTGGGTCAACGATCAGCTCGATACGAGTTTTGTTACCGGGACCCTCATTGACCTTATCGGCAAAAGTAGTGAAGAACTGAATAGTCTTTATGGACCAGCCGATCGGACTTTCAATGATGAATTGCATGACTACCTGTTTTACGGAAATCACTTTTTTGTCTTGAAGGACAACAAGGTCATCGCCATTGACTGGACGGAGACGACTATTACGAATGAGCAATTAGCCTCACTCGCCCCACTTCAACTAGAAACGGAATCGACAGGACTCGTCACGAGTAACTCGTATCGTCTCCAACGTTTTGCAAAAGACGGAACGATCAGTCGGATTCGTCTAGCGGAACAATCGTTCTAAACGAAAAGCACCGAATCCGTGAGATTCGGTGCTTTTGTTCATTCCATATCGAGTGAATAGCGTAATGCCGTTTGTGTCTCTTTTAATGAATCTTCTGTCGGGTGCCAGTAATAAATTCCGTCGCCTTCTTTTCCACCCGTTCCTTCGAGTTTCAAATTCTTCTGGTTACGGAAGGCATCCATGTAATCAAATGCTAAAGTACGCATCGGTTTAAATGAAACGTTCGTTTGTGCGTTCTTCCCGACGACATCCATGATTGCATTAAAATTACTGACTGATACATCGGATGATAATTTGTTTGCGACTTGGGCGATGACTTCCCGTTGACGCATTTGTCGACCAAAGTCTCCACGTGGATCTTCATAACGCATGCGTGTGAATTTCAATGCTGATTTTCCATCTAAGTTAACTTTACCGACCGGGAAGTGTGTCCCACTGACCGTAAAGTCGATGTCGTTATTGACCGTCACCCCACCGACTGCATCAACTAGGGACGTGAACCCTTCCATGTTGATTTCTGCATAGTAATTGATTGGGATATTAAGAAACTTTTCGACTGTCTTGATTGCCATCTCCGGTCCACCGAATGAATACGCATGGTTGATCTTATCATTTGTTCCTTTTCCGACGATATCAACCTTCGTGTCCCGAGGAATACTGATCAATCGACTTTCGTTTCGTGTCGGGTTCAATGTCATGACCATGATTGAGTCACTGCGTCCGCGCTCTCCTGGACGTTGATCGACACCAAGTAACAGAACCGAAACCGGCTTTTGCTCTTCGACGACTTTGTCTCCCGTATTCTTGACGGGGGATTGAATTTTTTTGACCGTTTGGTCGACTTGATAATATGTATAGCCGATGAATCCGCCGACACCGACGACGAGGACAAGTGCAATCAATAGCATGATTTTCAGTGGTGTCCAGCGTTTTTTCACCTTACGTCTTTTTTTGACTCGTTCCAACTGCGTCCATTCCCTTCTGTGTTTTGCTTCTCGTTAGTATCGGTCATCCATGAAAAAACTTACAGTCCGAGTATAACGAAATTTGAGAGCGATTTGTCAAAAACGGGAAAAGATGAAAAAAAGAGCCTATCGTTCAGATAAGCTCTTTCGTTCATTAGAGTGATGTTTGACTTTCTACCGTATATGTTTTTTTCTCATAGTCATAGTTCATAATGACGAGTTTACGTTGTGTTGTCGAAGTCGGGAATACGTATGTTTTAGAGAGTGCCTTGATTCCGAGTCCATAGTCTAGTTCTTGTTTCGTTTGAATCGATGTCCAGTCAATCGAGTCTACTCCTGTCCACTCGCCAAGACCTGAACCAGATAATACTGCATCCAATTGTTTCTCCGTCATACCCGTCTTGATTTTCTTTCCTTTGAGCAGTTTCATCTTACTTTCACGAGCACCTGAGTAACTATCAACACGAAACAGATCTAGTGATTTTCCTGTCAAACGATAGACTGAACTATTTTTTTTCGTCATGAACTGAAACACAGATATGTTCGTAAAGTTCTTTTCATCAGAGAACGTGTATGCCGTTGTTTTTTGACCTTGTGATACGGTCGTGAATTCCGCCTTTTTCTTTAGTACCGTCGAACCACTTTTTTTCGTCAGTTGTTTCTTATAATCTTTCCCATAGATGACTTTTGCTGCTTGCTCGATTGTCATCCCCGCTTTTAATGCGGTGTAACGATCGGTTACTTTCGTTTCGTCTTTCGTCGCAGCCGATGCCGCTCCTCCGAATAAAGTCGTTCCTGCGAGTACTGTTGCTACTGCAACTTTCGTAAATGTCATTTTCATGTTCCTATCTCCTTTTTAGAATGTCTCGTGATTTTCAATAACGTAGGCTTTCTTTTTCGTGTCATAACTCATCTCAACGTAAACACGTGATTTCGTCGATTTTTGGAAGACATACAATTTTCCTTTAAACGCTTCAATCTCATAGTCTTTGATTTCTTTCGCACCGAAGACGCTTCGTGCATCTTCCTCAAGCAATCCAGCCCATTCCCCAAGACCAGACCCCGAGAGCACACCATCGAGTTGTTTCTCCGTCATTCCTGTCTTGATTTTAGCGCCCGCGTTTAACTTCCGTGTACTCTCTCGGTATTCGGAATATGTATTCCGTCCCATTTCGACTTGTTTCGAAATAAGACGATACACGGAATCGTTCTTTTTCGTCATGAAACCGAGCGACATCAAAGTCGGAGGAATCTTTGCCTTCCGATCATAGATTTCGTAATAAATTTCTTTACGCTTATCTTCAACGTCCTTAAACTCTTCTTTCGTCTTCAATACTTGTGAACCGCTTTTCGTCGTTAATTGTTTTTTGTAGTCTTTGCCGTATAAGACTTTTGCGACCTGCTCCATCGTCATACCCGCTTTGAGTGCTGTGTATTGATTTGTCGCTGTTGTCTCGACTTTCGTCGCCGCCGATGCCGTTCCACTAAAGAGTGTTGATCCCGCGATGATTGTTGCCACTGTGATTTTCATGAAGGTCGTGTTCATACTCTACTCTCCTTTTTAGTACTGACTATGATCTTCGACACGATACGCTTTCTTTTTCGTGTCATAGATGAAAAAGATGTATTGCCATTTATGTGTTGCTGTCGGAAAAACGTATGATTTCGTATGAATGATCGTTGCTTTCCCTGCTTTGACTTCTTTTTTTCGAAGAACGGATGTCGTATCGACGTGACCGAGTGTCCCGAATGCTCCGAGCCCTTTCCCCGTCAGTAATCGATCAACTTGTTGCTCCGTCATCCCGTTCTTGATTTTCGCACCTTTGATCAGTTTACGATCGCTCGTCCGGAATCCGGCTGCCGTGTCACGTTTGAACTCCATTTGTTTCATCGTCAGCCGATACTTCGTTCCGCCCGTCTCCGTCATGAACATCAGGACACCGATCGCTGACGGGAATTCCACTTTTCGATTCACAAGATCATAGAGAAGGACGTTCCGATCCCATTCCTCCATCTCAATTTCTGTGTTCAATCGTAAGACTTGTGAACCGTTTTTCATCTTCAGTTGTTTTTTATACGTCTTGCCATAGAGGACTTTGGCGACTTGTTCCACCGTCATCCCGGGCTTTAAAGCACGATATTGTTTCGTGGCGATCGTCTCAGCCTTCGTTGCAGCACCCGCCGTTACTGGATGTAAAGAAACTATTGCGACAAGTACCATGAGAAGCCATCGTTTTACGTTCCACTTCTGCATCCATTTCACTCACTTTCTGTTGCACGTGCTTTAGTTTTTTGTCTTAATCGTCCGAATATCACTGACCTGGTAGGTTCTTTTTTGTTCGCTATACGTCAGTTCGACATGTTTCCACTTGTTCGTCGTCGATCTAAAGACATATTCTTTGATCCGAGACACTTCAGCAAATCCTCTTTTTTGTTCGTCCAGCGTATAAGCAGACGCTGTATCCATATGACCGAGCATCGTCCAGTTACCAAGACCTTTCCCCGTCAATTTCGCATCCAGCTCTTTTTCCGTCATCCCGTTCTGGAGTACGGCACCTTTGACGAGCGTCCGTGTGCTTTCACGATATCCTGTCTTCGTCTTCCGTTCGATGAACAAGGCTTTCGTCACCAAGCGATACTTCGCACTCTTCTCTTTCGTCATGAATTGTAAGACCAGTTCAGTCGGGAGATGGGGTGTTGCCGAATCGGAGAGGACATGGATCAATTGTTTATGTCCTTCTTCGTCTCCTTCGAAGTTGATTGGAAGTTTAAGAACAGTCGATCCGTTTCTTTTCTTCAGGTGTTTCTGATACGACTTGCCATACAGGACTTGCGCGACTTGTTCCATCGTCATTCCATTTTTCAAGCCTTTGTACTGTGACGTCGCAAGCGTTTCTGCTTTTGTTGCTGCGGATACTGTTCCTGGAACAAACAGACCAAGCAACAGTACTAAACAGAGTGACCATATCATGATGCGTTTCATATCTGTTTCCTACTCTCCTCGATGACTCCATGAATCATCCTTATTCATTTTTCGTATTTCAATGAAATCCCGATTTCTGTATCAACCTCATATCGCTTTTTCTGCTTGTTATAGGACAAGGTGACGACCTGCATCTTTTTCGAATGTGGTCGATGGAATTGATAGATTTTGTAGCGCCCCGTTTTCATCGGACTTTCTTTGAAAACGGACGAAACGTTCCAACTAAAATACATTGACACCTGTCCAAGCTTTTTGCCGGACACCAGTTGGTCGAGTTGTTTCTCCGTCATCCCGTGGCGTAATGACGCTGACTTCATGAGTGTCCGGCTATTTTCATACAACCCGTTTTCCGTATCGGCTTGATAGTACAGCGCTTTTTGTGTCAGATAATATGTCTTCTGGTGCTGTTTCGTACTAAATTCAAGAAGCGTTGTCGTTGGAAGGTTTTTAGAGGGGCGATCAAGTACGTATCCGAGGGACCGATACCCTTGTTCGTTATCGGTCGTTCCCGGTTTTTTCGTAAAGACGACGCTACCATTTTGTTTCTTGATGTATTTCCGGTACTCTTTTCCGTATAACGTCTTTGCGACTTCCGTTAGCGTCATACCGAACTTAAGTGCTTTGTACTCTTGTTTGATCTGTAGTGCTTCTTTGGATGCTGCCGATGCTGTAGTTGGAGCAAAAATTGACATCACTATGATTACGAAAACCATCAGTTTTGCTAGTACTTTCATTTCTATTTTCCCCTTCTAATTGTTCCTTCATGATGACTGTTAGACATGATTGTCTGCTTATTTTGTTTTAGGAGCTTCAATCGGAATGAGTCTATAGTTGTTGACCTTATATTGCTTCTGCTGATCATCAAACTTCATCGTCATATCGATTTGCTTCTTTGGATTAGAGCTTTGGAAGATATAAATCTTGATCCGTCCCTTATACTTATACGCTTTCCGTTCCTGTTTCGTCTGGACGGATGTAAAGTCCCATGACCAGCGCATTCCAACCTGACCTAATCCTTTTCCTGACAACAGTGCGTCGAGCTCTTCTTCTGTCTCATCTCCCTGAACATACGTCACATGCTTCAGTGTCCGCGTGCTCTCCCGAAGTCCCGTATTCGTATCCGCTAAAAATTGAATCGCTTTTTGAGCGAGATAATACGTTTTTCCATTTTTCTTCGTATAGAACTCAAGTGTCGTCCGACTCGGAAGGGTCTTCGACTGATCCACGAATGAATACGACCGGGACCGATATCCTTTATCCTGCTTCGCCCAATTCGCTTTTTGTTTCAAGACCGTTGCACCATTCTTTTGTGTTAGATGTTCCTTGTATGATGAACCGTAGACGACTTTTGCGATTTGCGTCAGTGTCAGTCCGAACTTCAACTTCCGATAATCGTTTAATGTTTGCTGTTCTTCTTTTGACGCTGCCTGTCCTTCGAGTGTCCCGCTTATACAGAGGACACCAATCAGAAAGACACATAAGATACGTTTCATCGTTTAACCTACTTTCCTTATTTCACGAGTTGGACGGCACGATCAGCATTCAAGCGACCATACCCGTACGTCGTGTCACGGCCTTTTTTGCCGAGGTCCTTCGCTGACTTACGAAGAATCGATTCGACGTCCATCACTTTGATACTTGGCTTTAAGCTATAGAGGACACTCGCGACGCCGGCGACATGCGGTGTCGCCATCGATGTGCCACTCCAAAAGATCGATTCGCCGTCTTGTAAATAACTCGCGATATCTTGCCCTGGTGCGACGAGATCGAGTCCTTCGCCGTAGTTCGAGAACGACGCTCGTTTATCGAATCGGTTCGTCGCCCCGACTGAGAACGCATATTTCGAGCGTGCCGGATAGGACAGTTTCGACGCGCCTTCATTGCCGGTTGCTGCTGCAACGAAGATTCCTTTCTTGCGTGCTTCCGCTAGCGCATCTTCAATCGCTAAGGAAACACCGCCACCACCAAGACTCAAGTTGATGACTTTTGCTTTTTGTTTTACAGCGAACAGAATACCTTTAGCGATATTCGAGTTCGACGCATAGTTATTGCGCGAGATGACCTTGATCGGAATGATGCTTACTCGATCGTTGATCCCCGTCATCCCATACCCATTGTTTGATGTTGCAGCAATGACACCGGCAACGTGTGTTCCGTGCCCGTGATCATCGTAAGCAAGTTGACGTTTATGAACAAAATCATATCCGAGATCCATCCGGACGCGTCCGGCGAAATCCGCATAGGTCGGATTGATCCCCGTATCGACGACTGCCACACGAACGGTTGAACGTGACTTGTTGGCAATCCGCTTGACCATCGCGTGATAACCGATGTCCGCTCCTTTGACGCCTCCGCGTTGTCCGGTGTTTTTTAATGCCCACTGGACGGACTGGAACGGATCGGTGCTGAGTAACTTCATCGGTTGATCGAGTTCGACGTAACGCACGCCCTTCATTTTTTCGAGTTGCCGTTTAGCTGCCATCGCTTGGATGAAGCTGTTGTAGGAGAACTTCTCGAGCCGTAGCGTACTGTCAATCGTTTCGTGATCAGTAGCCCGTGACGTCTGTGACAACGTACTTGCTTTCGTCGCCCCGTTCAGACGGACGACGAGACTCGTCGCTTGTCCGGTTGTCGTTGATTTTGTCGCGTATTCGCGAATGGGTTCGAGGCGTTCGAGTTTATAGGGAATCGTAAATGCTTTATTCTTCGTTCCCGTCACTTCGATGTATTGTCGTCCACTCCATGTCAGTGGGAAAAAGAGTGTCTTTTTACTATTCGCATACCGCGCATATGGATCTTTTTGTTTGTATTCCGTCTGCGACGTATAAACGGTCGCTTTTTTGGAAGCGTCAAAGGCGAACTTCAAGTGTGTTCCACCTGACAGATACGTCTTCGTATCAAAATAGAACAAGGCTTTCCCGCTCGCATCGAACGTTCCTTTGATGTAGCCTTTTTTCGTTTTGGCTTCGATGGCTGGGACTTTTTTCGCCGTTGTCGCTGCCTCTGTCGTATCCCATGTATATGTACCAAATGCACTCACGAGGAGAGCACTGACGATGACCTTTTTCATTTGATTTCACTCCTTATCGTTGTATCCTTTTTCATTATAATGGAAAAAATTGATTTTCCTAGTTCTTTTTACCTCTATCAATCAATGAATTGACTGAAAAAAAGAAGCCCTGTTCGCACAGGACTTCTTGACTGCATTAAGGGATCAGTTTGACGGCGTTATCGGCATTCAAACGACCGGCACCATAACTCGTATCATAGCCTTTTTTACCGAGATCCTTCGCTGATTTCTTGAGGATACTTTCCACACTACCTGCCTTCAAAGAAGGCTTCAGACTGATCATAAGACTCGCGACACCTGCGACGTGTGGCGTCGCCATCGAAGTCCCACTTCCATATAACAACTCTCCATCTGCGAGGTAGCTTGGAATCGAGACGCCGGGAGCGACGAGGTCTAGACCCGTTCCATAATTCGAGAACGACGCTTTTGTATCCTTTCGTCCGGTTGCACCGACCGACAAGACATATTTCGAACGGGCCGGATATGCGACCGTTCCGCGTCCTTCGTTCCCGGAAGCAGCGACGATCAGGATGTTCTTCTTGACCGCTGCGGCTAATGCCGACTCGATCGATTTCGAAGAAGAACTACCACCGAGACTCATATTGATGACTCGGGTACCTTGTTTTGTCGCATGCTGGATGCCTTTGACGAGTCCCGAGACCGAACCAGCCCCTGACTCATCGAGCACCTTAATTGGAATCAACGTCGTCATCGGATTGATACCGGTCATCCCGTACGTATTATTTCCACCTGCTGCAATGATCCCGGCGACGTGTGAACCGTGTCCGTTATCATCCCAGGCTGTCTTATCGCCATTGATGAAATCATAGCCGAGATCCATCCGGACTTTACCAGCGAAGTCGGCATACGTTGGATTGATGCCGGAGTCGAGGACTGCGACTTTCGTTGCAGACAGCTTCTTGCCTTTGATGCGTTTTTGCATGGCGACGAAGCCGATGTCTGCTCCCTTCAGTCCCTTCTTTTGTCCCGTGTTCTGCAGCGACCACTGATGTTTTTGATAGGCGTCGATACTGAAGGCTTGGATCGGTGCGTCGAACTCTGCGAACGCAACGCTATTCGATCGCTCGAACTTTTTCTTCGCTGCTTCAGCGTCAGCATAGGAATTATAGACGAGTCGTTCGATGCGAAGCTCAGACGCTAGTGGTTCGACTTTTGAGGCACCGAACGATTGCGCCCGCATTGCACCAGGACGTGTCTGAACAAGTAACGCTGGTTTGACTGCTTTGACGGCAGCTGTCATCGATTCCTCGATCGGTTCGTAACGTGAGATGTAGGCAGGAACAGAATAACGATCGCCCGGATAGCCTTCGAGAACTAAGTATTGGCGTCCGCTCCAACTGAGTGGGAAGTAGAGTGTATCACCCGTAACTTGATAGTAGCGGTTGTAGACGCGACCTGCTTCCGCGTCCGCTTTACTGGCGAACATCGTTCCGTACGTATCGTAGTCGAGCTCGAACTCAAAGTGCGTTCCTTTTGCGACAAAATTCTTCGCATCAAAATACCAGACCGCAAATCCATCCGAGTCAAAGCGACCTGTTAAGGCGCTGCCGGCTTGTTTCGAAAACGTGGGGACTTCCTTTGCCTTCATTAGTGTTGCCGGACGAATCGTTTCCTGCTTTTCAAACGCATTGACTGGTACCGTACTACAGATCAAACCAAGTGCTAAGCTCCCTGCTATCCATGTTCGCATCATTGTTCCTCCCTCTAGGTCTTTCTTACTAATACCCGGATTAGATGGAATTATGTGGAATATAGTAAAACATTGATGTGAATCAAAAAAACATCACTCTCGCAGGGAGAGTGATGTCTAATATTACTTGACTGTGACTGTGAATGTTTTGACGACTTTGTAGTTTCCTACTGTCGTGTATGTGACACGGATCGTCGTCTTACCTGCTTTGATTCCTTTTACGTTACCACGTGACGAGACTTGCGCGACTTTTTTGTTTGCTGATGTATACTGAACAGATTTGATCTTATCCGTTGCTGACGTATACGCGATACGTGTCGTCTGGTTCTTCTTGAGTGTTGCTTTTGTTGCTTTCAGCGTGACGCTGTTTGCTTTTGTTTCGATCGGTAAAACTGTTTTCAAGACAAAACCGTCTTTTAACGTAACTGTTGCTTCAACCGTCGTCTTACCTGTTGCTTTACCTGTCAGGCGACCTTTTGAATCAACTGTCGCTTTTTTCGTATCAAGGACACGGTAGCGTGTTGACGCAACTGCTGATGTCGTGTTCGCGACTGTCGTTTTCAAGTCGAGTGCTTTTCCTTGATAAACTGCACCGGCTTTGGTCGTTGCGACTGGTGCCTTTGTTGCTTGTGGAACGAAGACGCCGACGTAACCGTTGACTTCAGCTGTTTTGATGCCTTTGACTGGAACCGTCAAGATACCGTTCTTATCTGTGACGAGTTTCGTGTTCGTGACGCCACTAGCATCGACGAAGACTTGGTTCGCGTGTGTTTTACCCATGTTGACTTGAACTGTCGTATCAAGCGCTGCGTTTTTCCCGATGACTGTCGCGACACCTGTGTTGCGGTCTTTTCCGAAACGGACGCTTGAGATCAAGTCTTTACCCGCTTCTTTTGACGTGTTCGACGTGTGGTACGCAACGTGTTGTTTACCATACGCATACTGTTTACGGACTTTTAGGAGATTCGTGATTTCATCATAGTACGGTGTCGTTTTCGACATGTACGATGCATCCGTCTGGTAGAGATCACCGTAGTAGACCGTTGGCACCGTGTTTTTGTTCGAAAGAAGGAACGCGTATTGCGCGACGATGTTTTCCGTCGAGTATTTCTTTGTCGGACTAGCAAGCTCTTTGTTGTAGATTGCCAATGCTTCTGCTTCTTTTTCTTTCGTGTACAGCTTCTCAAACGACTTCGGCTGATCCGTTTTACTGTATTGAGCACCAGCCTTGATGCCAAACATATCGAGCATGATTTGGTTGACGCGGTTTTTCTCTTGGTCATGGTTATTGACGAACGACCAGTTCGGTTGAACATCCGTCGCTCCATAACCTTCACGGTCTACGACTGAAAGTTTCGTAAGATCACGAAGTGGACGTTTTTGCGAAGCTTTTAGTGCCGAACGTAATGTGAAGTACAAATCAGAGTCCATGATGAGTTGTTCGTTGTTGTTTGCTTTCATGTATGAACGTTGAGATGCTTTATAGCTTTCAATATAGCTCAAGTAATCTTGTTTTCCGAAATGCGCTTTCGAAATTTCCGCTTCTGCTTTGAGAATCGCTGTATCATAGTGCGACGCCGCATCAATTCGGAATCCGTCGAACTTATACGTTTCAAGCATCCACTTCATCCAGTTTTTCTGCTCCTTGATGACTTCCGGGTTCGAGTTCGCGAGGTCAACGCCGACTAGGAATTCATCATTTCTTGCCATCGTGTTGTTGATCGTCTGCGTCGGCGTTCCCTTTTCATCGACGAAGAGGAACTGATCTTCTGTATCGATTCCTGAGTTATCGTTTTGGAACGAACGTTCTTCCGAACCGTAACCATACTCCGCTTTTGTACTCATGTATTGATTTGTTAAATCTGCAATTTTTCCATTATCCCCAGATGCTAACAATACTTCTTTTGATGCAAAGCCATTCTTGAGCATGAACGGAAGGTAGCCTGTATCTTTTGTATACTGCGTCAACATTGGCTTCCAGTTATCTGGCGATACTTCATACCAGCCATCTGTCGCAAGATATGAATCGACCGTGTTGATATGTCCCGTTTTTGCCGCTTCAAGCAACCATTCTGGTAAATAGTTGTCTGCGTGATCGACACCAAAGAAACGATATGCTTTCCCGTCTTGGTCTGTCATGATCCGTCCAAGCCCCTGCCCTTGAAGAGAGGTTCCGTTGAGATATGATTTGTTCCATTCTTTGATGTAGCCATATTTCGCTTGCCCCATACCGCCACCTTTTGTGTAAGCGAGGTAAGGAGTCGCAAGGGTCTTCGTCGTTTCGCCACCTGTGAATGGATTCGCGAACGGTTTACCTGAACCTGTCGCACGACGAACGTAAACCGCTTCCCGTTGACTTAGACCAAGCATTTGGTTCGGTACGAGATCCATTTGGACTTTGATGTTATCGTCATGCAACATATCGACCATCATCTCGAGTTGTGAGGCTTTTCCGTACTTTGTCGGAATCGTACCACCCGGTCCTTGCGGGAATTCACCGAGGTCATATCGATCGGCAATCGCATATCCTTCTAAATAACGAGCCATATCAAATGAACGATACGCTGGTGGAAGCCAGACATCTGTCACGCCCCACGCGTTCAGTAAATCTCCTTTTTTCGCAAGCGTCCGGTACATGTTACTTTCATACGGTTGGAAAAGGCTAAAGCTTTGGAAAATGACACGGTTGTCGAGTTTTTCACCTGCTGTGAATGCTTGGGCACGTTCGGATGCGTATGTGAGCCCACTTGTCGCGACGACTGCTGCTAACAACCCAGCAGATACTTTTGTTGTTTTGCTCATGGATTAAATCTCCTTTATCTCTGTATGTTTTTAAATATTTATACCTGAATTTCCAAATAACATCACATAATTTAACATTTTATAATGATGAATATACGCCCGTTTTTTTAAAATAAGTAAATAGGTTTTTTAAAATGCAATCGATTGCGCTAATACCTCGAAAAAACCTCCTCCTACCGAAGTAGGAAGAGGTTCGCATTTCTTAGTTCAGTCCGAGAAGAACTGCTTTCTCGTAACCACCAGTCAAGACAGAGTTGTCATACGACTGAAGCTCTTTGTTGACCGTGATGACGTTCGACAATGTTTTAAGTGTCCCTTCTGGAACTTTGATCTTAACGATGTCGAGACCGTTCGTGATATCATCATCCGAATCTGCAAGCGAGATGCTTGTGCCGACTGGGAGATTTTTTCCGTTCAACGTGTACTGTGCAGTGTTCGTTGCATCGTACATTCCAGTGTATTGAACACCTTCAGAGAACTTGATACGGATGACGTCTTTTTCATCTTTTGCGTTAGCTGTGACTTTAGCGATTTCGAATGGCGAAGCCACTGGTGTGACTGGCGTTTTCGAAACTTTGAAGTCGTGTGTCGCTGTAGCGACAGTGTTTCCGACATCGTCAGAGAGTGACTTGACGACGACTTTCCACTCTTCGCCGTATCCTTCTTTGTCGACGAGATACTGAAGGTTATCATTCGCAGCGACGCGGAAGTTCATATCTGAGCTATCCGTGTAACCAACGACTGATCCATCGATCGTAACGGTTTTACCGTTTTTATCTTTACCGATGAACTCAACTGTTGTTTTTGGCGGAAGTACTGTACCTTCTGCGTTGATGAGTGGTGTATCCGACTGATCAAGACCACGAAGTTTAACCGGCTCGCTCATCATGACTGTGAAGTCGTTCGTCAAGAGGTAACGGTCAATCGTCGTGATTTCCGCACTCTTCAGATCTGGAGAGTTGAGCGGTGAACCAGCATAGTTGAGATCAAGCGACAACGCGTCGTTTTTCTCGCCGTTTGCTTCTGCTTTGACAGAATCTTTTGCGAGCGAAAGTTTGAACTTATCGTTGTAGTAGTTCTCTTTCGTGTTGACTGTATCGTAGATTTCCGTCCAGTCCTTATTGAGTTCGAGGAGAACTTCGCCTGTCTCTTCATCGTAGTACGTGACATCAGCATACTGGCTGAAGTCTTCGTACAACTTCGTGTTCGAGTTGTAACGCTCGAGTTTCAACTTCTTCGAAGCAAGCAATGCTTTGACCGCATCAAGATCAAGACCTTTCAGCTGTTTGCTGAACATGATACGGAACTGTTCTGGCGACTCAACAACGACACCAGCTGTCGGCTTGACTGTATCAGCAGCGACTGTGAAGTCGAGGTTTTGTGTCGTTCCGATGTTCGACTCATCCGAAAGGGCTGCGAAGTCCATCGCGTTCCAGATCTGGAGTGAGTGTTTACCAGGCGTGAAGTAGCCTTTCTTCGGTCCTGGGTAAGCTTCTTCTGCTTTTGCACCCATCATCATCTGCTCATCGTTCAACGTGATGATGACTGTATCACGGCGATCGACGCCTGTTTTGTTATCAAATCCGAGGTATTCGACTTTGAAGTACTTCTCGCCGTATTGACCATCGATTTTGAACTTCGCGTCTGCGATCGCTTCAGAGAATTTCACTTCAAGTTGGTTCAGACCGACTGATTTGACCGAAGTGACTTCTGGCTGACGTGCATCCGTCAACTTGAAGCTTGCTTTTGACTTCACTTCTGTATCCGTGCTACTTGTGATTTTCGCAAGTACTTTAACAGTTGCGTTGTCTTGGAGTGGTGTTTCTTTATCAAGGATCAATTCGAATGCTTTTGGATTCGAAGGAATCGATTTGATACCGATAACACGTTTCGAACCGTCGAACTGCTCGATTTGGATGTTGTCGTTTGCGAGGTATTCGCTCTCGTCAACAGTCGGTAATTTCTTATCGAGACCGAACGATTTCAAGAGAAGATCACGTGAGACCGCTTTATCGAGGAAGATCGTCACACGATCCGCTTGGTTCGATTCCGCTGCAAGGACGTTGATCAATTCAACTGGTGCTGGCGTAACCATGACCGTGCTGAACTTGACTTTCGCTTGTCCATCGATCTTACCGATCAAGTCTTTGTACTCACCGTTGACTGTTTCGATGATTTGCGCGTCGATTGTTGCTTCGATGTCTGTGTTGCTGAACTCAGACGTCAAGAGAACCGTCGCTTTACCATCTTGAATCGTGACGCGTTCTTTCGCGAGTGAACCGAATGATGTCGATAATTTCAAGACGATATCGTCTGCTTTCGTATCGACTTCACCTGTTGCTTTGTTTTTCAACTGGAATGTGACTTCCGTGTTGTCTGATCCGTTTGCAAGGATCGAAGACGCTTTTGGTGTCACTTCAAGCATCCAGATGTTTTCGACGCTTTGCGTCATGAAGCTGAGTGAACCGAGGTCTTTCGCAACGCCACCAATCAAGATGCCTTTTGCGTCAACTGAGTAGTCCATGCCGTACTCGAGTCCTTCGACTTCAAGAACTGCTGACTTCTTGTCTGCGCTAAGTGTCGCTGACTTGACTGTCGCACCTGCGATTTTAAAGTTGTCTGCTGATACAGAGTCAACGGCACGCGAGAATGAAACTTCGACTTTCTCTTTGCCGATTGCTTTCGCTGAAGCGAGGACCGTGTTTGCGATCGTGAAGTCCATCGGAGCTGATTTGACATCGCCGACTTTGACGACGTAGCTGTGCGTTCCTTCTGGAATGCCACCTTGCGACGCCATGAACTTCCCTTTCGAGAGCGTTCCTTTTGCAACGATTGGCGTCGTTGATAAGTCTTTACCTGGGTAGATTAAGAGTTCTGCCGCTGCGCCCACTGCTGGGTACATGACATCTGCTTTGACTGAAAGCATCTGATCATCGACGCTTCCCATGACGTTCGAGATGCTTGCTGCCTTGACTTCGTAGTTGATGTAACCTGTTACGACAGAGTTAGCACCTTTGTACGAGTAAGCCAGTTTATATTTTCCTGCTTTTGAAGTCGATGGAGTTTTGAGATTGAACTTGCTGATTGGGCGTTTAACGATGATACCTGATTTGTACTGGATGCTGATCGTGCTTGGCAATTGAACTTTTCCGCCAACAGCGACCGGCTCGAGGACTGGTTCGAGGACATCAACTGGGTAGTTTTGAAGTTCGACTTTAAGAACAGCTTTCTTTGTCGTACCTGCTACCTTACCGTAAAGGACTTGGTATTTGTTGATGTATTTCTTTTCGAATTTGACAGAACCGCTCCATTTGACTGAGCGCATTTCGTACTTGCCGTTTGAAAGTTTGACTTTGACTTTCGTCGGAAGCGTCAATTTCTTGACTGCATATTTCGAACCACCAGCGTGCTTCATCAAGATTGGAGAGATGTATTTAACCGAGACCTTCGATGCTGCATCAGCAGCAACCGGTGCTACGACAGACGCCGTGACTGCGAGCGCAGCTGCAGCAGCGTACAATTTGTTCGTTTTCTTCGAATAACCCATGTTTACTATTCCTCCTCTTTTCTAACAAATCAAAAGCGAAAACCCCAATTTTAAATCTACAATATAAGTAAAATATAGAAATATTTTACTTTAAAGCAGTTAAAAAATTCTTTAGTCGTCTTAGGAGGAGTACGTTCTGTTTCACGTGCGACTTTTCGTCTATCATCAAGACGATCCATTCGTGAGCCATTATGTATCCGATTGGGATGAACTAAAGAAACTGCCGAAATCGCTCCAAGAAGCCATTTCTGATTGTAGATTCGTACGTTCAACCGTTTCGTTTTTGAGAATCGGTAGAAACGCTACAGGTCAAATATACAAAACTAGGAAAGACGCTACAATAGATTTTTTGTAAAAAATAGGTGAATAGTAATAAAATAAAATATATTTACATAGGCTGTGCATGGAAATTAAATTTTGGATTCACCCCTTTAAAGAAAACGCTTACATTTTATTATATTTTTGTCTCATTTTCGTTTTACTAAAATAAAGTTTCGATTTCACGAGATGAAATGATCTGCTTTTTCGATTGCTCGGAGGAACGATTCCCGGTGTAAGCGATGGACATCATCGGCCCACATTTCGATCTTCGCTCCACGTCGCTTGAGTTCAATCGGTAATCCGCGACCAATCCAATCGAGCTGCCGTTGCAAGACATGACGTTTTCGTCCTTCCTGTCGTTCTGCCTCCGTGAACTGACGCAGGTACTGCAAGACATAACCGAATCCGAACTCGATCGGAATCCGCAGTTCCGCTCCTTTATCACGGATTCGGATGATCCCGGCTCCATAATGGATGGCTCGAAACAATTCCTCATTGATACGCTGATACCATGTTCCTTGAGTCAGACAGTGCGGCTCTAGTGCGCCTTTTTTCCCACTCGGTAAGACTGCGAAATAATCAATGACCATGCGTCTACTCCTTTTCATCAAAAATAGGTGAGTCCGCGGGGGGCTCACCTATCATGACAGGTCAAACGGTTCGATTGTTCGAAAATGATTTAGCCGGTCTTCCAATACTTTCGTATTGAACATCTCCCGGTTGATCCGTGAATGACCAACAGTTACGTCCATCAACGACACGTGGTTGACGCATCTGACGAACGAATTGCTCTGGTTTAATATTGCGGAGTTCTTCCCATTCCGTCATGATGACCGCGACATCTGCACCCTTCAGCGCTTCTTCTACCGTTTGTTTTTGGTCGAGTAACGTCCGGGCAACTGGATCATAGCCGGTTACACTGACGCCAAGTTGCTCCAGTCGTGTTGCGAGACGTAGTGCTGGCGCGTCTCGTAAGTCATCCGTTCCTGGCTTAAAGGCGAGACCGAGTAGCGCCACGCGCATCCCAGTTCGTGGTTGGATTTTTTGTAAGACATAATCTAGTTGAGCTTCATTCGTTTTATCTGCTGCTTCAATGACATGAAGTTGTTGCTCATGTTCACGAGCGAGCGTCGTAAGCGCTGCGATATCTTTCGGGAAACATGATCCACCGTATCCGGCTCCAGCTCGCAAGAATGAGGAACCAATCCGTGGATCGAGACCAATTCCTTTTGCAACATCCGATACGTCAGCCCCAACAGCATCCGCTAGTCGCGCGATTTCATTGATAAAACTGATTTTCACTGCCAGAAAACTATTCGCCGCATATTTCGTTAACTCAGCCGTCGTCGGGTCGACTGCAACAAGAGGTGCTGTCGTCGCAAATAATGTCGCTAGTTCTTGCGATAAATCGTCATCGTTGGTTCCGATGACGACTCGATGAGGATTCCGCATATCAGCAAGAGCCGTACCCTCCCGTAAAAACTCAGGGACCATCGCAAAGCGTAGCGTCGGATACTGCATCGCTAGTTGCATCGTCGTACCAGGTGGAACTGTCGATTTAATAATGACAGCCGCAGTTGGTGCGATTCGTTCAATATGAGCGACGACAGCTTCTACTGCCGACAAGTCACAACTCCCGTCCGCTTTCTCCGGTGTTCCGACAGCGACAAGATATGTCTTTGCGACTGGGTATTCCGTCGTGAATGTCATTCGTTGTTGATTCGCGACTAGCGCTTCTTCGATCCCCTCTTCTTTAATCGGCGGGATCCCTCGTGTCAATTGCGCCATCCGTTCAGCATTCAAGTCAACGCACGTTACGTGGTGTCCGTTTTCCGCCAGTCCAATTGCAGTCACGAGACCGACATATCCTGTTCCAATCACTGTCAGTTGCATTCCATCACGTCCTTCGATAGTTTCTCTGTCTCCACTATACGGGAGAGCAGAAGATTTGTGCATCGAAAAAGCTTTCTGAATACGCTATACTGGATTACGGGAATGGGAGGAATGCTCGTGGCTATCATTATCTTTTGCCTCGTCTGTCTCATTGCGTATCGGATCCGCAAGCTTCCCGAAGCACTACGGACGATTTTACTCATCCTCGGTTTAATTAGTGGATGGTTCGCGCTCTTTGAGATGATCAGCTTCATCGAAGCTAACCCGTACTTGGCTGCAATCCCAATTGGACTGGGACTTGCTTACTGGTACTGGTACCGTAAAAAGAAACAAGCAAACGACAAAACCCCTTCCGACTCGTGAAGTGGGTTTTTCTTATGGTCGAACGAAAAAAAGCGATGTCTCCTCAATTGGGGACATCGCTTTTCGTGTTCAGGACTGAACTTTCCGTTCGATTGCTGCGATCTTCTCTTCAATCTCAAGCAACTTCAGTTCGTGCTCAAGTTCGAGACGACGTTTTTTGCGTTTTAGACGATCGAGTTCTTCTGCGAGTGACTCGTTCGATGCTTCCGGCTTTGGAGGGGCTTGCTCCATCGATTGACGGAGTGGGTCAAACAAGTTTGATTTCGCAAACTGAGCCGCCTCCGGTCCGAACATATCTTGGATGAGTGGGAGAATCTTGTTCATCGCGGTTCCTGGAATCTGCGACTTCTCATCGACGAGACGTTTCAGCGCCAACTCATCGACGAGATACCCTTTTCCGTCCTGTTCGGCATGCAATTCGCCCGTCCGAATCCAGCGACGGACCGTTTCTTCTGAGACACGTAACAATTCACTGATCTGTTTTGTCGTTAACATCGTCATCCCTCTTTCCCTCTAGTAGTACCTTTACTATACACACATGTGTGCGTGTGTGTCAAAGTATACACACATCAAAAAAGAGACCCTCGTATAGAAGGTCTCTAATCGTTATGCTCCCCGACGAACGAGTAACCAAAGGCCGACGATAGCAAGTCCTACTCCCGTTGCTGCATATGGGAACGGCTTGTCTTCACCTGCTTGTGGTAATGTGCCCGTTGCTGTCGTTGTCGTAGGTTTCGATTGTTTTTCAGCCGAATCGACTGTCTGAACAGATGTTTCTGTTGACGTTGGTGTTGGCGTCGGTTTTGCGACCGGTTCTGCTTTCGCGATTTCCGCGAGCAAAATCGTACCGAGGCTGCCGTCTTCGATCGTCACACCCGCTTCC
Source organism: Exiguobacterium sp. s78 (assembly GCF_018618985.1). Lineage (NCBI taxonomy): Bacteria > Bacillati > Bacillota > Bacilli > Caryophanales > Exiguobacterium > Exiguobacterium sp. s78. Next base: position 142,163 of record NZ_JACSNB010000001.1, on the reverse strand, counting down.
GGTGATTTTCGCTCGAAGTACTTCAACAATTCATCAATCATCTCTTGTTCTTCCGGCGAGATTGCTTCTTCATCGCTCGCCATCAGTTTCATCGCTTTCGCTTGCTGAGCGAATGACTCATAGTCTTCATACATCTCTTCGTCCATATCCATCATCAAGTCATCCATGTCAAGGTGATGCATCGCTTTGACCGTGTAACCCGCTGCGACTTCCGTCTTGATCGTGTACGTTCCCGGATCAAGTTGGAGCATCATTAAATCATCTTTTGCGATCTTTTCCTGATAGACGTCCTTTCCTGTGATCGCATCCGTCACCGTATACGTCGCAGGAAGTGTTCCTTCATCAAAATCTGGCTGTTGGTTTCCGTTTGCATCAAAGAAATTGACAACGGCTAACCAATGCTCGAACGCACCGTCGAGCTCTTCGTCGCCGTAAATCCCAGCGTCGATCACTTCCGTCTGACCTGCGACGAGACGGACTTTCTTCATCCCAAAGTCTTCATCGACATCGGAGTCGATCGTCCGGTCGTCACCAACGTTTTGCTCGGAATAGAAATAGTACCCCATGTCATATCCGTCGACTTCGACTTCATATGTTCCTGGTTTTAAATCCTTGAAGCTGTATAGACCATTCTTCGTGTATACTTCATCGATGACATCTTCATTCCGGTCCATCAAATAGACGACGACATCATCGAGACGTGTTTCCTTCTCTTGGCGAATGCCGTCTTCGTTCTCATCGAACCAGATCGTTCCTTCGATCGTTGCCGTCGTCGGTACCTCGACTGGTGTCGGTGTCGCGTCATCACCTGTCTCTGGCTCGTCTGTCGTCGGCTCTTCCTTGACCGGTTCTTCCGTCACAGGCTCTTCCGGTGTCGGTTCGTCTGTCGTCGGTTCATCCGTTGCCGGATCTTCTTTAACCGGTTCTTCTGTTACTGGTGTCTCTGGAGTTGGTTCTTCTGTCTTCGGCTCTTCTGGCGTGACAACTTTACCGAACTGGACAAGAATCGTCCGTTGTCCATCTGCTGAGACGACCTTGACGACAGGTGCCGTCTCTGCCGTGAACGTCACGACCGGTGTCTCTTCGATGTTGACGTCTTCACCTGTCACGCCATCTTCAAAGACGAGTGCCGTCTCCGACGTGATATCAACGATGCCTGTGCCTTCAAACGTCAACGTATATGGACCCGTGCCCGTCCCGGTGACGTCCCACTCGACAGTTTCTGCGTAGACCGGTAACTTCAGTCCGAACGCGACGACGAGTGCCATCAAAAGTAAGCTAAGTTTTCTCATGAGTGTATGTATGCTCCTATCGTGATTTAATATTACCTCCCTAAATAGTAAACAAATCCGCCAAAAATAACCAGAAAAAATCTTGAATTCCTGCTATTTTTTTATAATAAAAAAGCCTTGTCGAGAGACAAGGTCTTAGACGAGCTGACTACACGCTTGCGCACATGCCGTACACGCCTTCGCACACGCTTGGCAATGGTCATGATCGTGTTTACTACACTCAGCGGCACAGGCTTCACATATCTCCTGGCATGCCTTTGCAAGAACCGCGACATTCGAGCTGTTTCGAGCGATTGCTTGTAGCAAGAGGCTACAGATATCCGCACAATCCCGGTCGAGTCGAATACAATTCGCCATATGTCCGACATGTTCTTCCTTCAGACAGGCATCAAAACAATGATTACAAGCAAGAATACAATCTGTCAGTCGTTGCTGTACCGTGTGATTCATAATGATTCCTCCTTTGTATATGTTTTTTGTACCCTGACGAGCCGAAATCAAACAAAAATAAGACAGCACATGGAGCTAGAAGCTCGCTATGCTGTCTTATTTGACGATTTCAAGCGGAATCTCGATCCCACGCCCTGCTCCTGCATCAATGATGAGGACCGGAAGACGTTGGTCATCGAAGACTTCTTTTTCAATCGTCGTATTGGACGTATAGGTCCGGATTTCCCCCATCTTCTTCGCTTCGAAGGAGACGAACGGAAACGGAATCGATTGATTGGCGACTTCGAGCCGAATATCGACCTGTTGGTCATCGAGTCGAATGTCATTCGCTGTCCGGATAACAAGACGCATCCGGTCATTTTCCGTCAGAGTGACCTGAGCGGAAATGTTCTCGGTCTGTCCTGCACGCTTAACGGGATCTACGATGACCGTCGGGGAAGCGGTCTTCGCTTGTTCTGCGCGCTGACAACCAGGAACGACGAGTAAGGAAATCGCGAGGGGGAGAAGCCAGCGTTTCATGTTCGCTTCACTTCATAGCAAACGTCAGTTCAGCGACACAGGCGACTTCCCCATCGACTGTGGCTGTGGCACGACCTTTACCGATTGGTCCGCGGACCTTCGTCAATTCGACTTCGAGGCGGAGCTGATCCCCGGGCACGACTTGACGTTTGAAGCGGCATCCTTCAATTCCTGCGAAGAAGGCAAGCTTCCCTTGGTTCTCTTCCATCTTTAGCACGGCGAAGGCACCGACTTGGGCGAGTGCTTCGACAATCAAGACGCCGGGCATGACATTGTATTCTGGGAAATGGCCATTGAAGAATTCTTCGTTCGCCGTGACGTTCTTGATACCAACGGCACGTTTTCCCTCTTCGACTTCCAAAATGCGGTCAACGAGTAAAAATGGATACCGGTGCGGAATGACTTCCTTGATTTGTTCGATCGTATACATATTCGACAGCTCCCATCACTGATTAAATTAAGATTTCATCCAAAAATCGGTGATGCGGGTCCATGTGTCGAGCTTTAACACATCCATTGCCTCGCCACCACCAAACGTCGCATAACCCACCATTGCGCCGACGATCAGTGCTACGACGATGAGAACGAGAACGATCAGTACACGTACGATGATCGGAACTCGGCGTGTCGAATATGCACGAAGACGTCGCTCTGATTTGTGCTCCGGATTGCCGGTTTCCTGGTTTGAAGCCTGTTGCTTCTTCTTCAGGCGTTCACGCGTTGGCTGATCCGTGCCTGTTTGGTTTTGTACCATCTTGATCACCTTTCATTGATTCAGTCTGAGAACAGTATAGCATATTAGTACCTGGTATTAAATAGTTCCAAATTCGCTACAAAACGTGTTCCGCAACTAGTGTAACACGACCAGACAGGCAATTCCTCTAAAAAATTTTAGTTTGTGTATATAAGGAAGGCGAAAAACAGTTTCCCACGTTCTGCGGTTTTTTTACACTTTTTTAAATCCAAACTGAACTGTCCGGCGTAAGCTTTCCAGAACGACGCATCAACGGTTCTTGGGTGGCACGAAACATCACTTCAACAACTCATTGAAAAAATTAAAACTTTATGCAATCCAAATCACCCGACGTTGCGTAAGCTATTCAGAACAGGCAAGAAACACCTACCAAATAAACCAAAAACTGAGAGGAATGATTTAAGATGAAACACACGAAAAAATTCGCAGCATCAGCAATGGCAGCAGCACTCGTACTACCAGGAACGGCAGCATTCGCTTCCGGTGGCGGAGAAGACATGAAACAAGATGCACCGAAAAACGTCACGGTCAAAACAAAAGCCGCTGATCTTCGTGCAACACTCGATCAATTACTCTCTGAGCACTTCGTCCTTGCAGTCATGGACATGAAGAAACAATATGACGGTTCAAAAGACGCGCAATATTACGAAGCAGCACTTAAACAAAACGCACTCGACATGACTCCAGCAATCGCTTCAGTCTATGGCGAAGAAGGCGCAAAACAGTTCGAGAAAATCTTCGTTGATCACAACAAATATACGACAGACCTCGTCAAAGCTGTAAAAGCGGACGACCAAGACGGTATCAACGCTTCGAAGAAAGAAACAGAAGAGTTCGTCCAAGATCTCTCAAGCTTCCTCGATACAGCTACGGAAGGTAAACTCCCGAAAGCAGCTGCTGAAGAAGTTCTCCGTGCTCACGAAGCAGACGTCTACAAAACATTCCAGCAATATGCAGCTGGTGACTACGAAGGATCGTACAACACGTTCCGCGAAGGTTACAGCCGTATGTATGATATCTCAAAAGCACTCTCTGTTGCTATCACAACACAGATGCCTGAGAAATTCGACAACACGAAAGCTGACTCAAAAGCAGCAGACCTTCGTTCAACACTCAACAGCCTTGCAGCTGAACACGTTGCTCTTGCAAACCTCAGCATGACAGCTGGTGTCGACCAAGCGAAAGATTACGATGCAGCAAACTGGGCTGAAGATATGCATACAGCTGACTTCAAAGCAGCAATGAAATCAGTATACGGTCAAGCCGGTGCAGATCAATTCGAGCAAGTTTGGACGAAAAACCACATCGAAGCACAAGCTAATCTCGTCACAGCAGCAATCAATGACGACAAAAAATTGATGGGTGACGCACAAGATATGCTCAAAATGTTCTCGAACGACTTCGGTGCATTCCTTGGTGCAGCTACAGAAGAAAACCTTCCAACAAAAGCAGCACAAGAAGCCGTATCAGGTCACGAGACTTACGTCCAAGATACGTTCATGCAGTATGTTGAAGGCGACTACAAAGGTTCTGTCGACACATTCCGTGAGTCTTACGCTTACATGTACGGCGTAGGAGCTAACCTCGGTGATGCAATCGTTAAACAATCACCAGAGAAGTTCATGGATGGTACTCCAGGATCAATGCCTAACACAGGTAACGGTGGAATGAGCGACAACAACTCAGCTGCAACAACTGGTGCGATCGCAGTATTCGGTCTTGCACTCGGAGCAGTCGGTCTTGTCCTCGCACGTAAACGTCAAAACGCCTAAGAAATTGGGTATAATCAATAACAGGATAGCGACATGCTATCCTGTTATTTTTGTACATAGAGGGAATCCCTTCTCTCGGAAAGGAGATACGCGTTTATGAAACGTTGGTTATTACCAGCGAGCATCCTCTTGATGGTCGCATCGGTCGGAACACTGCTGTTCCTCTTGTTCGGTCAAACAAAACCGGATACATCAAACATCACGCAAGGTGATCCAAAAACAGAATCCGCGGCCTCTTCCGAGACGAAGGAAGAAGATCCGCTCAAGCCGTCTGAAATCTTCAAGAAGGAGTTCAAGGACCTCTCGGCAACGGAGGTCGAGCTTCCGAAACAACTCTTCATCCCGAAGCACGACATCAAGACGAAAATCGAACAGGTCGGGCTCGATAAAGATGGCGCGATGGCGACACCTAAAAACGAACAACAAGCCGGCTGGTACAAGTTCGGTCCGCGTCCAGGTGACGTCGGTAATGCCGTCATCGACGGTCACACTGATACGAAGACCGGTCCAGCAATCTTCTATAAGTTGCATGAGCTGAAGAAAGGTGATCCGGTCGAAATCACCGATGCGTCCGGACGGAAGCTCGTCTTCCGCGTCAAAGAGCTCGTCCAGTATGATCACTTAAAAGCACCACTGAAGAAAATCTTTGGTCCAGCCGATACCCGGAACCTCAACTTGATCACCTGTATCGGAACGTATGATGAGAACCAAGGCACGTATGATGACCGACTCGTCGTCTTCACGGAACTCGACGAAAAAGCATCGGATCCAGTCAAGACGCCACCAAAACCGGCGACGAACATTCGCGTCAGTGGTGGATTCATCAACTGGTATGCGTCAACCGATGAAGACGTCGTCAAATACAACGTCTATCAAGAGAAGGATGGAAAACGCAAAAAACTCGGTACGACAGAATCGATCGAGCGTAAAGCGTTCCCACTCCCAGAAGATGCAACAGGTCGTTTCGTCGTCACAGCGGTCAATAAAGCAGGAATCGAATCAGAAGACGCGTTCAGCGCCGTCCAGAAATGACAAAACGGGATGTCTCCAACTTGGAGGCATCCCGTTCTTTATTTTGCTGCTGGTAATGCAATCCGGAGTTGTTTCTTACCGGACATCGTTTCATAGAACAGACTGAGTCGTCCTTCCGTCACGCGGAGTTGCTCCGACGGAATAAAGACGATCCCGATCCGACTCTCATCCGGTTTGTATTTACCGTTCAAGGCATTAAATTGATCCGCAATCGTCACAATCTCGTCCTCTGTCTCATACTCCCCGATCTTCGGTAAGATTTCAATCTCGTCCGCTGACTGATTCGTCACTTTGACCGTGATCGCAAGCAACCGTCCCTGCTCCCCCATCACTTGGAGGAGCTTTTGTTTTTCGACCTTCATTTGAACGAGCGGTGTTTGTCGCGTTTTTTCCGTCGTATCGACGTCCAGCGTCTTCAGCTTCAATCCTGCCATCTCATAGACGACACCGAGTCGATCTTCGCGATCGAACTGCTTCAGCTGTGCTTCATTCAGTCGAATTGACGTCCGTGGTTTCGTTTCTTTTACCGGCTCCTCTGCCTGAAACCAACCGAAGAGTGGGACCATGAATTTCGTTACGATGAGGAGGACGAGCAAGCCCGACATCACATAAAACAATACTGTCTTCACACGTCGCCTCTTTTCTAAGCCTCGATCCGTTCCTTCATCCATCCCCGGTCGAGTCCATGTACACCGGGACGCCCATGTGTCGCAAGGTACTGGCAATACTGGACCGCGAGATACTCTGCCTGAAACTCGACATAGCGCGTACCAGGCAAGCTGTTGACCTCATAGAGATAGATACGTCCATCCGCACCAATCCCGACATCGATCCCGAGCGCATCGAGCGGATAGGCATAAAACGATTCGAAATAGGCTGGGAATCGTCGTGCAAAGTCAACGATCCGTCGCGAAATCGCTTCATGTTGATCCGGATAGTTCTGCTTCATGAAGATGTCCATCCGCGTCGTCGAGAACGCTCCGTGACTGAGATGGCTGACCGATTCTTGGTGATTGTTGCTGACAAACGGAAAATATTTGACGAGTTTCCATTGCCCGTTCGCTCCCTTCGCGACATGGATCCGCATGCAATACGAATGCCCATGAATCGTTTGCGAGGCGATGAACGGCTGGACGATCATCGGATTCCGTTTCGTCTCTTCTTCGATGCGGCTGATCAATTCCCCTGTCGAACAGACGGTCGACTCGAGTAGATGACTGAACCGGTACTTATCTCCCTCCTGCTCAATCGTATAAATCCGTTGTCCTTGTTTTCCGTTCGCCGGCTTGAAGACGATTTTTCCGTACTTCTCAACCAGCGGGAAGATCGCCTTTCCTTTCTTTACCCGATGCATCGGAATCAAGACATCTTGAAACGTCCCTTCTTGCGCCAGTTGACGTAAGACGACATTTTTATTCCCAATCCGGTGCGTCGTAAAGGGAATCTCGGCTGCAAGACGATTAAATAATTCCTTGTCTGCATCACTGAGTGGCAAATGATTGTAGATGACGTCCGGAAACTCATACATACTTGGATGCCACGCATCTTCGTCGAAGAAGAGTCCGCGGATCGTCCGGTTTTTGAAATCAACATCGCGCGGACGGAAAAAGAAGATGTCAACGCCCATCGAAGCACCGATGACGCAGGCAATCTTATCGCGAAACTGCGGATTCTCGTTCAGGCGTAAAATTCCGATTCGTGTCATGACGCATCCTCCTCGATCGGTTCAAAATAGATCAAATAACGTTCCGTACTGTCCGTGACGTTATAAAACGGATAACAGGTCGAAACGACGAGTGACTCCTGCTTCGTTGACTCAAGGACCCGCGTGTCTTTGTAATCAACAATCTCGCTCGATTGCATGACGTAGCGATAGGACCCGTTCGCGAGATAGAGGACGACCTCGTCGCCCTTCTTCAACTTACTGATTTTCGAGAACGTCGTATCGTTATGCCCGGCGAGGAAAATCCGGTCGCCTTGCCCTGGAAAGGCCGTCTCCGGATGATGGCCGACACCTTTTGCGAGTGTCGCATCATCGACGCCTTCAAGCACCGGTAACTCCATCTCAAGTGATGGCACTCTTAAATATCCGACCGTCTCACCGGTTCGGAAGAGGACATCCTTCGTCTTCTCCTTCGATGGTTTGCTCGTTGCTTCTGATTTTGATGTGGTCGATGACTTTTCTTCCGCCCGAACGACATCTTTTGCTTTTGCGAGTTCCGTCGTCAAGGTTTGCTGGACCGTCAGTTTTTGATATCCGACGTATCCAAGTAAGGCAAGTCCGATGACGAGTAACAGCGTTGATACGCGTCGCATCATGACGGCACCTCCTTCAGCATTCGTACCCATGCCCGGCAATACCCAGACAAATTATGCTCGACGTCATCGATCCGGACCCGCATCGAATGGTGCCGGATGTAAAAACTTCCGAGAATCCGACCGGGTTTTTTCATATACATCGCGACTTCCGGATAAAAGAAACCGTTTCGCTGATAAATCATCCGTCGTTCAATCGTCTGGTCGAGCCAGTCGAGTGGAAAGTCGGCTAATAAGTCGACTCTTCCAAGCGCTTCGATCCGGTCGATCATCTCGCGTGCAGCAAGCATCAGTTCAAGGAACGTCGGGTACGTCGTTTCCCGGTGATGAATGAAGTCGAGTTTCGGGGAGACGTTCTTGAGACCGAACTGGAAGTAACGCGCTTCCGGCAACCATTTCGTTAATTCGTTCGCACTGTAGCTCAACCAGTGATCGTGGAACTTCCAGTACGACTTAGCGATGAAATGATCAAATGATTGGACGACACTATCGAGCCAACGTGGATTGGGATCGAGTGCGTACAACCGCATCAAGGCGTATGTCGCTTCTCCTTCGTAATAGATGATCCGGAAGGCTTCCTTTAACGCAAACGACGGATACTCGAGTACATGCAGGTATTGACCCGATGGTTGTTGCAGTGAAAGAATGCCTGCTGCGAGTCGTTGACTGAGTCGTAACTCATCCGTCGTCTGAAACGTCTGCATGTATTCCGTCAATGCTAAGATCGCTGCAGCATTCGCACCGAGTTTGATTTCGTTTGATTCGCGATCAAGCACGAAGGAACGCTCCCCTTCATGTACGATCAGTTCCTCGACCAAATAACGTTTTGCTCGATCGATCGCTTGGCGTAATTGTTCGCTTGGTATCAGTCGATAGGCTTCAATCATCGAATAGAGTGTACTTGCATGACGTAAGCTGTTATAGAACTTGATCGGTTTATCAAAGCAGGGAAAATAACCATATTGGAAGCGACCATTCGCCCGGACTTGGCGAGCAAGGTACTCACTCGACTGGGCGACGATCGTCTTGATTTCAGAAGGAAGTGGGCTTGTCGTCTCACGGATTTTTTCGACATCACGTATGACTTCAAGTACATGTGGTGTTTCGTCTGCGAAGACACCGAGTGTATCAAAGAGGAGGCATGGACTTGTCGGTTGAAAGGCAATCCGCTCCGTCCGCCCTTGTTGGTACGCATAATTGCTCAAGTTCGTTAGATTGATGTGTAGTTCTTGATGCGTCGGATCTTTTGTCAAAACGGCATTGCCATTCAATTCTTCTTCTAGATAGGCACATTGCATCTTCCGATCAAACGCGATTCCGTATCGGAAGTAATTTTTCCGTGTGTCTTTCACCCGCTCGTTTAAGGTCTCAAACGAGAGTGCCTCAAAGTTTCGGGCGATGTCGAGCTTCAACCACGCTACTTCTGGTTGTTGGCGGAGCCAATTGCGTGCTTGATCTTTTACGGATTGTAGCCCTTTGCCTTGAAATCGAACGACATGGGCTCGCTCCGATGCTTGTCCGAGTGAGACGAATAACATCATCTGACGATTCCAGTAATAGATATCATCGGTCTTCATGTGTTGTTCCAGTACATCCATGGCAGTGGTGAATCGGTTGAGCAGATCCATGTTCAGCTTCACTCCTATTCTAAAAGGATGAATCGCAGTGAGGCACAGATGGCCCCACTACGATTAACTACAGCATGACTTACTCTTGTGGACGGCGACGGAACAGTTTCGTGAACAATCCAGCAGCTGTCGCAAGCATTCCCATGAGGGTGATCAAGAACAGATTTTCGGAAGTATTCGGTAACGTACCACCGACGATTCGTTTGACTGGTTGAGTGATCGGTTTTGAAACGAGTGGTGATTTCGCGGTTGATGCTTTAACCGAAGTGTTTGGTAACGTCGGTTTAACGCTCGAACTACTTAGAGAGCCTGATGAAGGTGTAGGCTTGATGTTTGATCCTGAACTCACTATTGGAGATGGGGTGATGACTGGTCCATTACTAGGCGGTGTCATAGGTGGTGTCACGGCTGGAATCGTTATGACGATATTATCATTGTCAGTATTAGTGTTTTGATTCGAAACATTGTTGGAATCGTCTCCACTATTTTCGTTGTTACCATTATCTCCACCATTAGTATTGTCAGTATTGTCGTCATTTCCACCATTAGCATTATCCTTGTCTCCATTGTTATCGTTATCCGCATCAGCATCCGCATCGGCGTCGGCATCCGCATCCGCATCAGCGTCAGCATCGGCATCGGCGTCGGCGTCGGCATCGGCATCCGCATCGGCGTCAGCATCGGCATCTGCATCGGCGTCAGCGTCGGCATCCGCATCCGCATCGGCATCAGCATCGGCATCCGCATCAGCGTCGGCATCCGCATCAGCGTCGGCGTCGGCATCAGCGTCCGCATCGGCGTCGGCATCGGCGTCAGCGTCGGCATCCGCATCGGCGTCAGCATCCGCATCGGCGTCAGCGTCGGCATCTGCATCAGCATCGGCATCAGCGTCGGCATCGGCGTCAGCGTCGGCATCCGCATCGGCATCAGCGTCGGCATCAGCATCGGCATCCGCGTCGGCATCCGCATCGGCGTCAGCATCAGCATCCGCATCGGCATCCGCGTCAGCATCAGCATCAGCGTCAGCATCAGCATCGGCATCCGCATCAGCGTCCGCGTCGGCATCGGCATCCGCGTCGGCATCCGCATCCGCATCGGCGTCAGCATCAGCATCAGCGTCGGCATCGGCATCCGCATCGGCGTCAGCGTCGGCATCCGCATCGGCATCTGCGTCAGCATCCGCGTCGGCATCGGCATCCGCGTCAGCATCGGCGTCAGCGTCGGCATCCGCATCAGCATCGGCATCAGCATCGGCGTCAGCATCAGCATCGGCGTCAGCATCAGCATCCGCGTCAGCATCCGCATCAGCGTCTGCGTCAGCATCGGCATCCGCATCAGCGTCGGCGTCGGCATCAGCGTCCGCATCGGCGTCGGCATCGGCGTCAGCGTCGGCATCCGCATCAGCGTCGGCGTCGGCATCAGCGTCCGCATCGGCGTCGGCATCGGCGTCGGCATCGGCGTCAGCGTCGGCATCCGCATCAGCGTCGGCATCGGCATCCGCGTCGGCGTCGGCGTCAGCATCAGCATCAGCATCGGCATCCGCGTCAGCATCAGCATCCGCGTCGGCATCCGCATCCGCATCGGCGTCAGCATCGGCGTCAGCATCGGCATCCGCATCAGCGTCCGCGTCGGCATCGGCATCAGCGTCGGCATCCGCATCCGCATCGGCGTCAGCATCAGCATCAGCGTCGGCATCGGCATCCGCATCGGCGTCAGCATCAGCATCGGCATCCGCGTCAGCATCGGCGTCAGCATCGGCGTCAGCATCGGCGTCAGCATCAGCATCAGCATCAGCATCGGCATCCGCGTCAGCATCGGCGTCAGCATCGGCGTCAGCATCAGCATCAGCATCAGCATCGGCATCGGCATCCGCGTCAGCATCAGCATCCGCGTCAGCATCGGCGTCAGCATCAGCATCCGCGTCAGCATCGGCGTCAGCATCTCCATCTGCCTCTTCATCAAAGACGATCGTATCTTGACCATCTAGATCGGCGAGCAGTTGTACATCGATTGCAGACGTATTGACGACAGATCCTGTAACAACAACTTCGTCTTGAGCAACTCCAGCCGGTTTATCAACGATGACATTGGCACTAACAGAAGTTGGTCCAAGTACTTGTACACCTGCGAGTTCATTCGACAAGTTCACTGTATCGTTCGTTACTGCCGTTAAAAGACTGTTCACACCTGGCAGTAAATTTTTGACTGGGTTTAAAACAGGATCAATTAAGTTTCCTGCTATTCCGGATAGTTTTAAATTCGTGATGGCGTTGACTAAATCGGTTAAGGCGTCTTGGACAACTTGTTTCGTTACCGTATCAAGATGCTGTCCTAAACCATCACTAAAATCGATGATGATTGAACCATCCGGATTAATCGTGACTGGAGCGGAGCCCTCATAATCTAGAAGGTCTGACAGTGCGGTATCTAAATTCTGTAGATTGTCCAGAGCATCCGTTAATTCTGTGAGCCCCTCCACTCTCAACAAACTACCTACGACTGGAGTACGTTGTAATCGATCGATACCCGCTAATAGATCAGTCACAGTATCTGCTACTGTTCCCGTCAACGGATCTAGCTGTCCTTTAAGCGTCGGTAAATCTTCAAGTGTGATGGGTAATAATTCAACACTGACCGACGCACTACCGTTCGCCTGCATTTTTCCCGCTAAATCTGGAATGTTGAAGACAGCCACCCGGTCCGGGTTCAATACTTCCGCATCGGCTAATCCGATTCCGGTTAAATTAAGGGCTAAATCATAGTTATTCGGTTGTTCCGTCAGATTTGCATTGACCGCGACATCCGTCAATAGTTGAACTTCAGCTAAGCTGACTCGATTCGGTCCTTGGACAAGCGAGTTTCGAACTGAGTTCGCGAATTGGCTTTGTTGCGTCTGAAACTTCTTTTCAGAATTCTCAGCTGCTTCGGTTTTCGTATAGGTGAATGAGATCGGAGAGAGGGCGAGAGAGGACGCTGCCAGCAGTTTTACTAGTCTTCGTGTGTGGTTTCTATGGTGTCGATTCATCTTCTTTCGAAAATCAGGTGCTTTTTTCTTCATTTCAACACTCCTTTTCTACGGAAAAAATAATCGTACACCTATTATTATGCATGCAATTACCATAAAAATATACAATTTTTTACAAAAGTAATGGTTGAATAGTTATTATTAACCAGTATTTTAGATATTAATTTACCATAAAAATATAAATAATATATATTATTAATAATAAACCACTAAAATATATTGTAATTTTATTTCATACTAGTTCTATCCATTTTGTGTAAAAACGACTTAATTTAATTTTATATGACCATAGTTTTAAAAAACGTAAAAAGACCTACGAGCATCTGCTCGTAGGTCTAGAACCCTGTTTTTTTAGTATCGAATGTGCTGTTTACTCCACCGAATCGATTCCTTGAACTGTCGGACGAGATCTTCAGCGGGTGCCGTTAAATAATAGGCAAGTCCGTGTACTTTCTCAGACATCTGTTGGACTACGAGTCCATCTTCGATCAATTCCTGTAACTGTTCGAGGATTTGACCGTGCGACTGATCGATCCGTTGCTCGAGTTCCCCGATCGTCAACGCACCATCACGCAAGAGATAAATGATGCTCGACTTCAAGCTGTTCTCGAAGTTGTGTTGGAATTTCTGCAATGCCAGTAAATCGGCTTGTTCTTCGGTATGACGTGAATCCATCTGATTCCTGCCCCCTTTTTCTTAGCTACCTCTTCAGTATGACGTACTTTTACGTGAATTTCAAAACTCAATCGCGCTCCGTGATGATCGTATCAAACGTCTTCTCTTCCTCTGTGATGACCATCTTCTTCTGCGACCGGAGATGATAGAGACGACGAATGTTCAGGATGACGACCTTCATGACAGCGTAGAACGGAACACCAAGCAAGACGCCGAAGAAACCGGCGATGTTACCAGCGACGAGCAAGACGATGATGATTGTCAACGGATGAACGTCAAGCGTCTTCCCTTGCACGAGTGGTGACATGATGTGCGAATCGATTTGCTGCGCGACCGTCATGACGATGATCGCATAAATCGCAAGAATCGGATCCTGGATGAACCCGACGATCAAGGCCGGAATGACACCGAGAACCGGACCGAGGAACGGAATGATGTTCGTTAGTGTCGCAAACAAAGCGAGCAATAACGCATAATCGATCCCGATGATCAGGTATCCGATGTAAGCTATAATCCCGACACCGATGCTGACGATGACTTGCCCGCGGATGTAGCTCATGATCGTCAAGTGGACGTCCCCGAGGATTTTCTTCGTTTCCTTATGGTACTCATACGGCATCAGCTTGACGAGATTGCCTTTGAGCTTATCGCCGTCAAGCAACATGTAGATCAACATGATCGGAATGATGACGATCGTCACGACCGTCGTCGTCAGGACACTGACGAATCCACCGACACCTGTGCCGATATTCTTCAGGAACGTCGAAGCGTATTCCGAGATGTTTCCCGAGAACTTATTGAATAAGTTGTCTTGCCCCGTCATGAATCGTGAAAAGAACGCACTGTTCTCCAGTTGTTCCCGAACGTCGACCAATTGCCGCTGGAACTGTGTCGCAAGCGTCGGAATCGAATTGACGAACTGTGTGATCTGCTCTGACAACATCGGACCAAAGATGAATCCGAGTGTCGTCAGTATACCAATCAAACCGACCAGCACGATCAAAACAGCCGGGCGCCGCTTCATCTTTTTCTCGAGCAACTCGACGATCGGTAGCAGGACATAATACAGAATTCCGGCAATCGCGAGTGGCGGTGCGACCATCTGAAGCAGAATCGCGATTGGTCGGAATAGGAACGTAACGTGATTACCAATCCAGACGATGATCAGTAACGTCATGACCCACCAAGCGAATCGGTACCATTTGTTTTCGAACATTTTTTGCATCTAACCACTTCCCTACATAAAATGATGAAGTTCAATATCCTCTTTAGTTTTCCTTAAAACGATACTTCTTAATCCTTATTCTTAGAAAATATATAGTTCGTTATCGTTTAACACATATATGATATATTTGTTTTAGTCAATTTTGCAGATTCAGATTTGCCGAGACCTTCAAATCTACGTAAGATAAGTGTATTCGGCATTTAAGAAATCTTTTTGATACATGTAAAAATAGAATACGGAGGATACCCCAGTGAAATGGATCAATCATACCATCGGTCGCCAATTGATGTTCGCCTTCTATATGGTGTTCGTCGCCCTCAGCATCACGTCTGCGATCGTTTATTTCTACACGGAACAGAAGATCGATCAGGCGAATGCGACGTTCGATGATTTGCGTGAACGACGGACGAATGCAAACGCACTCGCTAGCGAATGGACTGCTGCCCAAAGCAACGTCAAATCCTACTTATTGACCGGCTCACAAGAAACGCTTGATGCCGTCAAGACAAACCAACAGGAGATCAATCGCTTGACGACATGGTTTGAGAAGTATGCCGTATACGAGCAAGGTCAAGAATATGCAACCGCGACACGTCAAATGTATGACGATTATTTCGGAACGTCGCTTCCGCTCCTCAACGAATACGTCGAAGGAAAAAAAGATGGAAAGATCAACGAAGATTTTGTTGATCCGAATACACTCGCAGCCCTATCGAACGGAAAAGATTTGTTCACTGAAAACGGTACGTTACGCGGATCGGTTAGTTTATCCGACGCTGATGTCGACATGACACGGATTGATACGTTACTTGCTGATTATCTGACGCTGATCCAAGGGAAAGAAGTCGATGCGAAGAACGATCTCCTTGGCGAAATGCGTGTTGCTCAGTTCATCTGGCTCTCAAATCTCGTCGTCTTGATTCTCGTCCTCTTCTCGCTCGTACGCCCGTTCATCAGCCGCGTCACGAAGCAGGTCAATACACTGTCTCGCGACAGCGCCTTACTTGCGACGGGAGAAGACATTCAAGCGATTCCATTGCCGAAACGCAAGGATGAACTGCATACGCTGACGGCATCGTTCAATCAGATGGCGGCTTCGATTGCCGATAACAAGGTCCATATGCTGGCGAAGAACGAGGAACTCCAAGCGCAACAAGAGGAACTCGTCGCCCAACAAGAAGAATTGCAAGCGCAGCAGGAGGAACTCGAAGAAGCACTCGATATCACGCTTCGCAGTGAACAACACCTGAAGTATCGCAATGAATTGACGGAGACGCTCGCTTCTCGTGAGACGTTGACGGCTTATCCGGAAATCATCGAAAAGCTCGTCTCCATCACGCATTCTGAAATCGGTGCCC
Source organism: Exiguobacterium sp. s78 (assembly GCF_018618985.1). Classification (NCBI taxonomy): domain Bacteria; kingdom Bacillati; phylum Bacillota; class Bacilli; order Caryophanales; genus Exiguobacterium; species Exiguobacterium sp. s78. The sequence goes on along the minus strand of NZ_JACSNB010000001.1, from coordinate 126,117 downwards.
TGTTGTTCCTCGATCAACAAGAAGTCCGCTCGACGATCGATTACGGGATGACGGAAGAGATGGTCGGTCGTCTTGTCTCTGACGATCAGTCACTCTTGCACCGAGCGAGTCTCTTGAAGCGTCCTGTTCATTCATCAAAACAGGTCGCGCACGAGAGTCCGCTTCCGTATCCGTACTATATGTATGAGGTCGCGGTTCCTGTCATGGATCCGTCAAAAGAGCATATGATCGCCTGCATCTATCTCGTTCGTTATCGTGATGCCTTCACGACGGAGCAAATGAGCGACATCCTGTCGTTCTCGCATCAATTGTCACTCTCACTCCTACGGATGGGCATCTATGAGGAAATGATCCGTGAGAAAAACAAGACGACACAACTATTGAACTCGATTCGGGAAGCCGTCGTCTACATCGAACATGAGACAGATGAGTTACTCGTCAACGAACCGCTGATGACGTTATTCCCGGAAGTCCCGACTCAGTTCGAGGATGAAGAACGCTCCGCCTTCGAGCAAGCGATGCAGGCATTAGCTGACATCATTGATGAACCGGCAGCGTTCGAACGCTACATCGAACAAATCGTCGAACTCGATTTACCGAAAGATAGCTTGATTGTCTCGATTCGAAAGTATAGTACCTATATCCAGATTTACGCTGAGAAGATTGAAGTCGACGGCACATGGGTCGGTACGATGCTCGTTCTTCGCGACGTGACGAAAGAAACGGAAGCCGAGCGGATGAAGGAAGAGTTCGTCTCGACCGTCTCGCATGAGTTACGGACCCCACTCTCTTCGATTTATGGCTTCACGGAGCTGATGCTCAACAAACGGTTCGAGGAAGAACGGCAACGGAAATATCTGCAGACGATTCACTCCGAGACTGGTCGCCTGACGACGCTCGTCAATGACTTCCTCGACGTTCAGCGCATGGAGTCGAGTGAACATCGCTATGAGATGATGACGTTCGATGTCGTCGAACTCGCCCAGGACTTGATCGAGTTCTATGATGTCTCGCACGAGACGCATCAAATTGATTTCGAAGCCCGTGGACCAATCATGATTGACGGCGATGCAGAAAAGATGAAGCAGTTGCTGAACAACCTACTCAGTAATGCCGTCAAGTACTCCCCGAGCGGTGGTACGGTCTTGATACGGATTACAAATGAACTCGGTTTCGCTCAAATCCGGATCCAAGATGAAGGTATCGGGATTCCGCAAGACGCGCTTCCGAAATTGTTCGATAAGTTCTATCGTGTCGATAACTCCGAGACGCGAAAAATCGGCGGGACCGGTCTTGGTCTCTCGATCTGTAAGGAAATCGTCAAACACCACAACGGAACGATCGATGTCGAATCCGTCGTCGGTGTCGGATCAACCTTTACGATTCGCTTCCCGATCGCTGTCATCTCGACGATTCTCACATATGAAGATTAATCACCTGACCGTTCACATCACATGGACGGTCTTTTTTGTCGTTAGATTCAATCAGGCGCGGGGTATAGTCAAAAGCGCATTATTTTAAGGAGGAATCGACATGCAACTTGGATGGATTGGGTTAGGACATATGGGGGTACCGATGGCAACACGTCTACTTGACGGTGGGCATGGCTTGACCGTCTACAACCGGACGTATGAAAAGACAGCTCCACTGACTGAACGAGGAGCGACAGCTGTCAAAGAAGCACAGGACGTCGTGCGTCAAAGCGATATCGTCTTCGTCATGCTCGCGGACGGACCAGCTGTCGCATCCGTCATCGAAGACATCACACCCGCTCTTAGCGGTAAAATGATCGTTAATTTAAGTACGATCTCACCGGAAGAAACGAAGGAGATGGCTCGTCTCGTCGAAAAAAGCGGTGGCACGTACTTGGAATCGCCGGTCTCGGGCTCCGTTCCGGTCGCAGAAAACGGTCAGCTCGTCTTACTTGCCGGTGGTGACTCAGAAGTCGTCGCGACCTGTCAGCCATATCTTGACCTACTCGGCAAGGAAACGATTCATTTCGGACCACACGGAACAGGCAGTGCGGCGAAACTTGCCATTAATTTATTGCTTGCTGTCGTCGGACAAGGGGTCGCGGAGACGTTGTTGCTTGGAGAAGGTGCGGGGCTCGAGAAGGAGAAGCTGATTCAGATGATCAGTGCTTCCGGGATGAACACCCCGCTCTTCACCGGGAAACGCGACATGTACCGGAAGAACGACTTCCCGTCCGCCTTCCCGCTCCGTCTGATGGCAAAGGATCTCGGACTCATCACGGCGGAAGCAAAACGTCAACAGCTCGAACTACCACTTGCAGAAGCGACGGACGCTAGCTACGCTGAAGCAAAACCGACTTATGGTGATGCGGACATGGCAGCGATCTATCTCGCGTTACAAGAAAAATAATGAAAAGGGTGATACCTCTCGATATGAGAAGCATCACCCTTTTGCTGTGAGATTATTTAAGAGACGTGACGATTCCCATCATCTGATCACTCGTCATCAACGCTTTCGAGTTGAACTGATACGCCCGCTGCAGCTGTGTCAAGTTCGTCATCTCAAGTGCCATATCGACGTTTGATGTCTCGAGTCGACCGACCGTCAACGGATTGCCCGCTGCATTCTGGTATTGTCCGGTCGCCGTGAACAAACCACCACCGACTTCCGTCAACTCACCGTAGTTCGGGATGTCCGCGACACCCACTCGAGCGAGGACACGACGATCCCCGTTTAGGATCCCCGTGATGTTGCCGTCCTTATTCAGCTCAATCTCTGTCGCGTTCGCCGGCAAGACGATCGGATCATTCGCTTGGTTGATGACTGAGCGTCCGGCATCGTCCGTCAGCAAAACTTGTCCGTTCGCTTGCGGTGACAACTGAAAGTTCCCGTCTCGCGTGAACTTCGTTACGCCATCCGTATCGATGACACCGAAGAAATGGTGTGGATTCCCAAGTGCTGCGTCGAGTTTTCGGTCCGTCGTCCGGAACGTTCCGACGCCAAACCGTGTCGCTTCGTTTGCGACGTAGCCTCCAACACCGAGTCGAAGCCCTTCTGGTGTCGTCAATGGACCTGGTGTGAAGCCCGCCGCTTGGTTATTGATGTTACGGACGAGCAATTCATTGAACTGGGCATCCCGACGCTTATAGCCGTTCGTATCGACGTTAGCCAGGTTTTGACCGGTCGTGTCGAGCTGTTTTTGCAACTGTCCCATCGTACTTGCGGATGTATAGATTGATTGCATCGTATCCTCCTATTAGCGAACGCGTCCGATTTCGGAAACAGCCTTCTCCGCTGTCCGGTCGTACGCTTGAATGACTTTTTGATTGGCTTCGAACTGACGCAGACCAGCATTCATCTCTGCCATCGTCTGTTCAATCTCGACGTTCCCGAGTTCGAGTACACCTTGATCAACTCGGACGTTTCCGGCGTTCAATGGATTAGCGGAACGGAACAAGCCGTTTCCTGTCCGCTCAAGCGTCTCCGGTTGATCAGTTACGACAAGACCGAGGTTACCGATCGCCTGACCGTTTCCGTCTGTGACGGCACCATTCGCGTCAACGAGGAAATCTTCATTGACGACGTTGAGTGGTTGTCCGTTCGTATCTAGGACGAGATCATTCTCCGTTGTCCGGAGTAATCCATCCTGTCCGACGGCGAACTGTCCGTTCGTCGTATAAAGTGTCTCTTCCTCTCCCGTCAACGGATCCTGATGGCGAATCGTAAAGAGCGGTGCCCCGTCAAGCGAACTGATTTGCAAGTCCGTCGCATTGCCCGTCTCCGTGATTGAACCTTGCGTGAAGTTTGGCGTCGCTGCCTGCATGAAGACACCGGTCGCGAGTTTTCCGACCGTCGCGACTCCCCGCACACCTGTCCGTTCATTGTTTGCTGTCTGCTGGATCAGCATCTCCGGAAATGTCCGGAGTGACGCTTGATCGGCTCGGAAGCCCGGCGTCCGCGCATTGGCCAAGTTGTTACTGAGCATTTCCTGTTGGCGTTGTAATGCCTGCATCGCATTCGACGCCGTATACATTCCTCGTAGCATGCGTTCATCTCCTCATTGACTTCATGTTCAATTCTTTCCTCTCAGTATATCGGTCGCTTCTTCATCAATTATGAGCTTTTTTGAACAAAAAGGTAATGTTCGGAAGAGATGAATCAAAAGACCTATCAGAATCCCGTTCGCCTTTTTTTTAATAGATTACATATTAAAAATTGACAAATATTGTTATGCTATAAACAACAAAAACATGATTCTCGAGGTGAAACCTATGAGCTTCTTTAAAAAACGTGCCACTGAACGAACTGTGCCTGGGTCTTTGGATTTATACACACTGTCCGACGTCACTTATTTTTTGGAAAATCATCCGGATGCCGTCTATACGATGGATACAAAAGGTCACTTCATTTCCTTCAACAATAAATTTCCGCTTATGCTCGGTTACGACCGGGATAGTCTTAAGCAACTCCATTTCGAAACGTTTTTAAAGCCCAATGATGTAGAGGAAGTCAACCAGTTCAAGAAACGGGTCTATTCGGGCGAAACCGTCCACTTCACGACGACGGTTCGTCATAAAGATGGGCATTGGTTGACGTTGAACGTCACGAACATCCCGATTTACGATCAACGTGTCATCATCGGTCTTTATGGGATTGCCCGTGATGTATCACAGCAACAAGAACTCCGAACCGATTACCAGCGCTTATTGATGAAAGATCGATTGACGAACGCAATCGAAGGAGTCAGTTTCGTTGAATACTTTCCAACGTCAAAAGAAATCGTTGCATCACCCTCTCTCGCTACACTATTACAACTTTCTAAGAAACACTTAGCGAAGATGGACACCTATGACTTTCTTGAAGAACTCCACCCAGAGGATCGAACGATTTTTCGCGAACAAAGTCTCGCGCTGCATATGGGACAAATTCCAACCTTCTCGATGCAGTTACGAATGGGGCGCAGAGGTCAATTCCAAAAGATCGTCCACTGTGAAGGGGTCGTTCAGACGGATACGATCCCGAGTTCACTTCTCTTCATACTCAAAGATGCGACACCCCTCATCCATCTCGAGCAAGAACGGGATCTTGCGATTGCCTCTCTTAAAAAGTTCTTCACGTCGCTGCATACTACTGCTTATGAGCATCGTTATAAAGATAATACCGTGACGTTTCATGCTGCCGGGTTCCTCGAACCGTACACCGATTATCTCCGACGAATCGAACAGGATCATCAATTGTGGACGAAACTCGTCTCATCCGAAGATCTCGTCCTCATGAAAGAGGCATATCCGAAAATTCGTCAAGGGGAAGTCGTTCGACTCGTCTATCGTTTAAACTATCCCGACCGCCAATTCTGGGTCGAAGAGACGTGTATCCCGATCATCGATGCACATGGTGAAGTTCTCGGTCACTATGGAGTCTCGACCGATATCACGCGTCTAAAGGAACAACAGCATGAGATTTGGCACTTGTCGATGCATGACCCGATCACTGATCTACCCAATCATGCCTTTACGTTAGAACAGGTTCGGGAATTATTGAAGCATCGTTCCCCCTTCACTTTATTAACGGTCACGTTTAATCAACACAGCCGTCTCGCTGAGCGATTCGGTCACGAAATCGGGGAAGAATGGATCCGCCAGACAAGTGCAACTGTGAAAAAGATTATCAAAAAAGAAGTATTCATCGGTCATCTATTTGGTGATAAATTCCTTATCATCCTAAAAGGTAAAATCGACGAAACACGGGCAATCGGACTTGCTAATCAATTGCTCGAGCTGACTCATCACCGGTTCGACGTCTTGTCCTATGAACTGTTTTCGAAGGTCTTCATCGGCATCACCTATTCCGTCCATCACGATCATACGGCAGAAGAGTTGATTAAACAGTCATATACAGCACTCCGTCGTGCCAAGTCGATCTCTAAGAGTAATTTCCAATTCTATTCGTCGAAACTCGACATCACGACATACCGTCGCTATCAACTCGAACGCGATTTGCGCCATGTCATCAAGAAGAATCAACTCTTCCTTGAGTATCAACCGAAAGTCGATAGCTGGAGTGGACGTATCGTTGGTGCGGAAGCGTTGATTCGTTGGGAACATCCAGAGTGGGGGCGACTGGCGCCAAAGGATTTCTTATCTCTGTCAGAAGAAAGTGATCTCTACATCCACATCGGTGACTGGGTACTCGATCAAGCCTGTCGATTGATTCGTGATCTACTCGATGAGCAACCGGAGCATGTTGTTCCGTTATCGATCAACTTATCACCGAAACGGCTGTTCTACGGTGATTTTGCGAGTATCGTCGAACGATATTTAAAAAAACACGGTGTTCTTGGACATCTGTTGGAGATTGAACTACTTGAGTCCGACGTGCTACTTGAAGGCGGACAAGTCCTCGAGACACTCGACCGTCTTGTTGATCTCGGTGTCAAACTATCACTCGATGATTTCGGAACAGCTTATTCATCGATTTCTTATGTCCAGCGTTATCCGGTGCATTGCCTGAAGATTGATCGATCGTTCGCAATCCATGCCGAACACGATCCAAAGAGTCTCTCCGTCATCAAAAGCGTCATCTATATGGCGAAGGAGTTCGGTTTGACCGTCGTTGCAGAAGGCATCGAGAACATGCAACAGCTGAATCTGTATCGAGACTTGGAATGTGAGATGATCCAAGGCTATCTCTTCAGTAAACCCGTCGATATCGAGACTTTTAAGCAACTGCTTGCAAACGGCACTCTCTATCCGAAAGATACGGGCACCGCTCCACCGAAGGAGCCGATTCTTAGTCTGCATGCGAAGGTGACGATTTCGAAGCTGAATGGACAGTCGATCCAAGTCGGATCGTCTCCGATCTTGATTAATCGTTGTACGAATCGGACGATTTCTTTCTATTCCTCGATTCGTCTACCGGTGAATCATAAACTGGAGCTCTCCCTGCAACTGCATCACCTGACACACCCTTACATCTTCCTTGAACCGACGTCGATTTCTGAACTCGATAACGGTCTCTTCTACTATATGGCTGACTTCCAAGTCCGCGCGCTATCCCTCATCGTCCAAGAACAGTTAAATCATTCCCATCATTCCCGCGTCGACGACTTCTTCGAACAATCGACTGTATGAAAAAAGCTTCCATCCCCTTAATCAAACGGGAATGGAAGCTTTCCTTAGTTATTCGGATTTTTGTTCAAGACAGCGGTCTGTGTCCGCTCAAGCACGGCATTCGTGATGACGATCAAGCCGGTGAAGAGGAACAACGCTTCAAAGCCGAAGTGACCAGCAATCTGTCCACCAGCCAGTGGTCCGAGGAAATTCCCCATGAACTGCGCGGACTGATTATATCCAAAGATACGTCCTGATGCATTGGCTGGCGTATTCTTCCGGAGCAGTGCCTGTACCGACGGCATCAGTGCTGCTGTCGCAAAACCGATTCCCATCCGTAAGACAATCAACTGACTTGTATCCGTGACGAATGCTTGCGGAATCAAGAAAGCAGCAAAGACGAGTAATGCAAAGAATAAGACACGCTCTGCGCCAATCTTATCGGAGAGACGACCGAGTCGTTGCGCTGCAATCAAGGCCGCGATACCAGGTGCCGAAGCGACGATCCCGGATAGTAACGCCAGACGTTCTGTCCCCGGACTGAGTTCGCGGACGTAGAGCGACAGGATTGGACTGATCGATTGTGCCGCGAACTGAATCAAGAACGTCGTCAAAAAGAGGCTTAAGATGAGTTCCGGATGACGCAGCGACTGGATGATTTCCTTTGCGGACGCCAACTTTTTAACTTCCATTGGGACGAAATCTTCTTTGACTAAGAAGTAGGTCACGAGGAAGGTAATGAAGAGCGGTACGCTCGTAAAGAGAAAAACGGGTCGAAGCCCAACAACGTCGGCGAGGAATCCTCCAATGAGGGGTCCTAGCAATCCACCAGCAATCCCACCGGTCGACAGGGTGCCGAGCGCCCAGCCACTTTTCTCTTTTGGGGTTTGGGAAGCAACGAGTGTGATGCCGGCTGAGATGAATCCGGATACGGCTCCCATGACAAGACGTAAAAAGACGAGTTGATAGACGTCTTGGACGAAACTGATCAAGAACATGACGATCGACATACCGAGACTTGCGCGAAGCAACATCAGCTTACGACCTTTTCGATCGGCAAGACGTCCCCAGATTGGTGAGACGATCGCAGCGACGAGGAATGTAGCACCAAAGGCGATCCCAGACCAGGTCGTAATATCTTGTCGGCTGTCGACACCGAGTTCTTCAATGAATAAAGGCAAAAACGGCAATACGAGACTGAGGGCGGCGGCGGTCAAAAAACTACCAAACCAGACGACGACTAAATTTCTTTTCCACAATGGCATTGTGGCATCACTTCCTTTTAATTGACAATTCGTTTCAATGCAACAACTTTTAATATACACTTCACATTATGAAATGTCTAGGATTTGAACTGTCAAAGTGTAGAACGGGACCTTTGATGCATATAAACTAGCTGACTACGACCGATAGTAAGGTAATCCACACGAAGGAGTGAAAATGAAATGAAACGCTTTTTGATTAGCGTAGTCTGTCTATCGTTACTTCAATTCGGACTACCACTCAAGAGTTCAGCTGCCGTTTCCGTCACTCGTCACACGGTCATCTGGTCCATCCCAGAGGCCAAATCCATTTCAACGAAGATCAATCAGCTGGCAAACAGACAGATGAAACGTGTCTATCTGCATGTCGCTGTCGAGGGTGACCGTACTCTCTACCGAACATTCGTTGAAAAAGCGCACGCTGTCGGCATTGAAGTGTACTTTCTATTCGGACAGCCGCGCTGGATCACAAACGAAGGAACGACAGCTCGACCAAACGTCGAGGATCCGTTAGCCTGGATTTCGACTTATCAGCAAGAAACGATCAGTCATCCGGACGGCATCAGCGTTGATCTCGAACCGTATGCCTTACCGGAATGGGAGACGGACCAACCACGTGTCATCGCCTCCTATGAACGGATCTTACTTGCCTTTCGCGAGAAAGCGTCTGTTGAAGGATTACCGCTGCAACTGTTCCTTCCGTTCTGGTTCCATACCGTACAGGATGAAAGCGGTCGCCCTCTCAGTGAATGGGCAATGGAGCTCGCTGATGAAGTCACGTTGATGAGTTACCGAACTGTCTATGGTGGTGGGAATGGACTTGGTGCCATTACAATGACGGACGCGCTCTATGCCGCAAGCAACAATCACACTTTATCGTATGCGATCGAGTTCACTGAACTTCCTGAGACACCGGACATCACGTTCTATGGCAAGACGCGGACGCAGCTGAATCAGCTCGTCAATCAAACGATGGCCAGTTCACTGCCGCCAAGTGCGATCGTCTATCATGATTTTGAAGCGTACCAAGCGTTCATGCGTAGTACGCAGTGAGCTATCTTCATCTGTCTGCCCCCTTTGCTTTTCATCCGCTTTCCTCAGGCGAGACACAAGCCAGTCTTCACTGTTCGTATAACAGTGAAGCCGGGTCTTGTTTGTCTCTGACAGCGCAAAATCGCGCTTTTCCCTGTAGGAGTCGGATGAAGCACAAGGAGGCACATGATCATTTAGTACCATGGCATTGCATTATGTTTAAAACAAAGGGAGTCCAGTTTCCGATACGTACTTCGGAAACTGGACTCCCTATTGGTTTGATTCATATCGAACGAACTTGTCCATTCTCGACTCCTGCAGGAAAAGAAAGTGCAAGCAGCACTTTCGTCAGGGATAGGTAAGACCCGACAACTCGCATGAAATGCACGCTGTCGCGGCTTACCTCCCGCCTGTGGAAAGCGAGAAGGACAAGACGGTCGTTATAGGAATGAACTTTTACGAGAGATCATATCCTTTACGCTTACACGCTCTTACTTCCCAAGATTGTCGAGCATGATTCCTGTACCGCGCGCGACACATAACATCGGATCTTCTGCGATCAGAACCGGTAGACCGAGTTCTTTTGCAAGCAGTTGATCAATTCCGTCCAGCAACGCGCCCCCACCTGTTAAGATGATGCCACGATCGATGATGTCTGCTGCAAGCTCCGGTGGTGTCTTCTCGAGCACACGCTTCGTTGCTTCGACGATCTCCATCGCTGCTTCCGCTAGCGCATCGTGCATCTCTTCCGATGTCACCGTGATGTTGTGTGGTAAACCCGTCACGAGATTTCGTCCACGAATATCCATCTGCTCACGACGTCCGTCTTCTGATACAGTGGCAACCGTCGTCTTGACTGCTTGTGCCGTCCGTTCTCCGATGATGAGCTTATGTGTCTCCTTGATCGAACGAATGATGTCGTGGTCGAAACGATCTCCTGCGACCTTGATCGTCTCCCCGCATACGATATCACCCATCGAAAGTACGGCAACATCCGTCGTTCCGCCACCGATATCAATGACCATGTGCCCTGCTGGCATCCAAATGTCCATACCGGCACCAACTGCTGCGACCTTCGGCTCGACTTCAAGGAAGACCGTTTTTGCGCCTGACTTTTCACCGGCTTGACGAATTGCTTTCGCTTCAACTGTCGTAATGCTTGCTGGTGTACAGATCAACATCCGGACTCCACCGAACATCTTACGAACTTCAATCTTATCGATGAAATGGCGAAGCATCGCTTCCGTCATTTCGAAATCGGCAATGACACCGTCTTGAAGTGGTCGAATGGCTACGATGTTCCCCGGTGTCCGCCCTACCATCAAATGTGCTTCCGTACCTACCGCATGAATCTTACCTGTTGCCTTATCGATCGCGACGACCGATGGCTCATCGAGGACGATGCCTCTCCCTTTGACATGAATGACGACGTTCGCCGTCCCTAAGTCGATTCCGATATCTCTTGAAAACATCTCGTGTGCTCTCCTTTACCCACTGGCTATTCTTCCAAAATATAGAACGTCGTTTGGACGTCTAACCCATTTATGTATACATACCTTTCAATTCTAGCATATGCCCCCTCATGAAACGACTTTCTTTTTCCCCTTTTCGGATTTCATTGTCGTCATTTTCAAAAGACGACAAAAAAGAGCATTATCCCGCAAAATGGGATGATGCTCTCATATAAGTGCTTAAAGTTTTGTAGCAGCTGTTTCTTCAACGACTGTCGCTTCTTCTGTCACACGTTCTACGTCTGCACCAAGTGCTTGTAACTTCAAGTGGAAGTCAACGTATCCACGGTCGATGTGGTGAAGCGCACCAACGCGTGTTTCGCCTTCAGCGATCAATCCTGCTGTGACGAGTGCCGCACCTGAACGAAGATCCGTTGAAAGAACTTCTGCACCTTGCAACTGGACGCCACCGTTGATGATCGATGAACGACCTTCAATCTTGATGTCAGCGTTCATACGACGGAATTCTTCAACGTGCATGAAGCGGTTTTCGAAGACCGTTTCCGTGATGACTGATGTGCCGCCTGCTTTGAGGACGAGTGCCATCATTTGTGCTTGAACATCTGTCGGGAAGCCTGGGTGTGGCATCGTCTTGACGTCGACTGCTTCGAGTTTCGCTGGACCGACGACACGGAGACCTTCTTCTGTATCCGTGATCTTAACGCCCATCTCTTCCATCTTCGAGATGAGTGGACGAAGGTGTTCGCGCTCTGCGCCAATGACTTCGACGTCACCTTCTGTGATCGCTGCTGCGATCATGAACGTACCTGCTTCGATCCGGTCAGGAATGACATAGTGTGTTGCACCGTGTAATTTCTCGACGCCTTCGATGCGGATCGTTTCTGTACCTGCACCGCGGACTTTTGCGCCCATTGCGTTCAAGAAGTTAGCAAGGTCTACGATTTCTGGTTCTTTTGCGACGTTTTCGATGATTGTCGTTCCTTCTGCGAGTGTCGCGGCCATCATGATGTTTTCTGTTGCACCGACTGATGGGAAGTCGAGGTAGATTTTTGCACCTTGGAGGCGACCGTCGACATGTGCTTCAACGAATCCGTTTCCGATGATCGTTTTTGCGCCCATCGCTTCGAATCCTTTCAAGTGAAGATCGATCGGACGTGATCCGATTGCACATCCACCTGGCATTGCGACACGTGCGCGCCCGAGGCGTGCGAGTAATGGACCCATGACGAGAATCGAAGCTCGCATCTTACGTACGTACTCGAGTGGTGCCTCGTCTTTGAGATTCGGCTCTGCATTGACCGTCACCGTGTTCGCTTCTGCGTCGAATTCGACTTCTGCGTTCAAGTTGCGTAAGACGTTATTGATTGTATAGACGTCTGCTAGACGTGGTACGTTTTGAAGAACTGATTGTCCCTCTGATGCAAGCAATGTCGCGACGAGTGTTTTTAAGACCGCGTTCTTTGCACCTTCTACTTTGACTGTTCCAGCTAATTTACGTCCGCCACGGACAACGATTTTTTCCATTCTCCCTACTCCTCTGCTTCGTTTCTGTTCTAGTATGTTCAATTCGTGATTGGTGAGGATCATAGTTGGAATTCAACGAATGTTAGAAAAGAAACTTCCCTATAGTTGATCTCTTACTACAAAGCCAATACGACGTTTCGATTGTAATGTTAGATGATTGCTAAATGACTGTGTTCCTTCATTGAAAGAGCAGTGTCCTGTTCCATGGTAAAACAAATTACCATTTCAGGGTTTACAATGCAGTTACAAGTTCACCCGATTAAAAACTGAAGACGTTGTGCAAAACCGGCATAATCCAGTAAAAAGCGCGCTACGATGGATCCGAGTGCAATCGCAAGAATCGTTCGTAAGGCTACCGCATGCGGTCCTTTAGGATGTTGCAGGATTTTCTCCCATTTGACTGGTAACAAGGACCACCAAGCGAGCAAAATCGCTACGATATAGACCAGCATACTAACTAACGCACTCACACCAATAGATGTCACTTTCGTTGCACCTCTTCTTCATAGTTTCTTCAACTCTACTATGATTTCACAAAATGAATGATTGCGCAAACAAAAAAGAACACGCTGAATTAATTTTAGCGTATAAAATATATTTATTGAAGATAAATTTGGTCTTCTACTGAAAAAAGGTTGAAGAATTCGTGAAGACGAGGCATATAGTGTACTTTTACATATTTGCAGTATTTTAAACCTGTATCCTTCATCGTGTTGCGAAAACGGTTGCCATTCGAAAAATCATTGATGCGTCGTACAAAAAAAGACCCGATTCCTTAAAGGAAATCGAGCCTTTTCATCAAAATCAATCGCGACCGTAGTCTTTCAAGCTGAGACGGTTAACTGCTCGTTTCAGTGAAAGTTCAGCACGCTTGAATTCGAGTTCTGATAATTTCGTGTCCTGGAGACGACGTTCTGCACGAACCTTCGCAGCTGCAGCACGGTCGTAATCGACCTTGTCTGCTTGCTCCGCAGTTTCCGCAAGAACCGTTACAGTATCCTGGCGCACTTCCATAAAGCCACCGCTGATAGCGATCAACGTGCGTCCGCCATCTTCGTGGCGCAACTTCAAGATGCTGATATCGAGTGGTGTTACGAGTGGGACGTGGTGCGGGAGAACCCCGATCTCACCAGAAATCGTCTTCGCAACGACCATACGGATATCGCCATCATACACTTCGCCATCCGGGGTGACGATATTGACATGAAGTGTGTTCATCTCAAGTCCCCCTTATGCTTTGTCACTTAGACAAGCGCCTTCGCTTTTTCAATCGCATCTTCGATCGGACCGACGAGACGGAATGCTTCTTCCGTTAAGTCATCGTGTTTACCTTCGAGGATTTCTTTGAAGCCGCGGATCGTGTCCTTAACTGGGACGTACGATCCTTTTTGTCCTGTGAACTGCTCAGCTACGTGGAAGTTCTGCGACAAGAAGAACTGGATACGACGCGCACGGTGTACAGTCAATTTGTCGTCTTCTGACAACTCGTCCATACCGAGGATCGCGATGATATCTTGAAGTTCTTTATAACGCTGAAGTGTTTCCTGAACTTGACGTGCAACACCGTAGTGCTCTTCGCCGACGATTTCCGGTGAAAGGGCGCGTGATGTTGAAGCAAGTGGATCCACGGCAGGATAGATCCCCATCTCAGAGAGACGGCGCTCAAGGTTCGTCGTTGCATCTAAGTGAGCAAACGTCGTCGCAGGAGCCGGGTCAGTATAGTCATCGGCTGGTACATAAACCGCTTGGATCGATGTAACCGAACCTTTGTTTGTTGATGTGATTCGCTCTTGGAGCATACCCATCTCTGTTGCGAGTGTTGGCTGGTAACCAACGGCAGATGGCATACGACCGAGAAGGGCCGATACCTCAGAACCCGCTTGTGTGTAACGGAAGATGTTATCAACGAAGAGAAGAACGTCTTGTCCTTGCTCATCACGGAAGTATTCTGCCATTGTCAAACCAGTCAAGGCAACACGAAGACGTGCACCCGGTGGTTCGTTCATCTGACCGAAGACCATCGCTGTTTGTTTGATAACGCCTGAATCCGTCATCTCGTGGAACAAGTCATTTCCTTCACGCGTCCGCTCACCAACACCTGCGAATACCGAGATACCGCTGTGCTCTTGTGCGATGTTGTTGATCAATTCCTGGATGAGGACGGTCTTACCTACACCGGCACCACCGAAGAGACCGATCTTACCACCCTTGATGTAAGGAGCGAGCAAGTCGACGACTTTAATTCCAGTCTCGAGGATTTCAACTTTCGTTGAAAGGTTATCGAAAGTCGGTGCTTTTTTGTGGATCGGAAGACGTTCCACGTCAGCAGCGATTTCTTTTTCATCAATTGGGTTACCGAGTACGTTGAAGACGCGACCAAGTGTCGCTTCTCCGACGGGTACCGAGATTGGAGCATTCGTATCGATTACTTCAATTCCACGGCGTACTCCATCCGTTGAGTCCATCGCAATGGTACGGACGACGTCGTCACCAAGGTGCAGGGCGACCTCAAGCGTCAAGTCGATAGCCACTTCTTCTACAGTTTGCGGCGTATATTGAATACGAAGCGCGTTGTAGATGTTCGGTAAGTGTCCTTCGAACTTAACGTCGATGACAGGTCCCATGACCGCGACGACGCGGCCTTTTAAACCGAGTTCGTTCATCGTGTTTCCTCCTACCTATCGTTACGTCAGTCGGGATTACTGCTGCGCAGCAGCCCCACTGACGATCTCTGTGATTTCTTGCGTGATTGCAGCTTGTCGAGCTCGGTTGTAGACGAGAGTCAATCGACCGATCAAGTCATCTGCGTTATCTGTCGCACTTTGCATTGCTGTCATACGTGACGCATGTTCTGCTACTTTCGCGTCAAGAAGCGCACCGAAGATCAAGCTCTCCGCATAACGCGGGAGGAGTTCAGCAAGGATTTGTTCCTCGCTTGGCTCGTACTCATAAGTCGTCGAAGACGAAGCTTCGATTTCTCCGAGTGGGAGAAGAGTTTCGACTTTCACTTCTTGGCTGATGACAGATAAGAAGTGGTTGTAGCACAGCTTGAGCTCGTCGATTTCGCCAAGCGTGAACGCACTCACTGTGCGCTTCACGATTTCAGCGACGTCGACATACGAAGGAGAATCGTTCAAACCTGTGATCGCATCCGTGACCGTGATTCCGCGTGAACGGAAGAACTGGACACCAACTTTACCGACCACGAAGAGAACGTAACTGTCCGCAGTATGCTTTTCTTTGATTTCCCGGTAGACTTCACGCAGCACGTTGGCGTTATATGCACCAGCTAAGCCGCGATCCGATGTGATGACGATGTAGCCCGTCTTTTGGACGGGACGTTTCTCGAGCATCGGATGGCTCGCACCTGTCGTGCCATTCGCAATGGTTCCGAGTACCTCTTGCATTTTCAGCATGTAAGGTTGGAACTTCGCGCTATGTGCTTGAGCGCGGTTCAGTTTCGACGCCGAAACCATGTTCATCGCTTTCGTGATCTGTTTCGTACTTTTCGTCGAGTTGATCCGCGTTTGTATCTCGCGCAACGATGCCATTTCGATTCACCACCTTGTTAGTATCAAGAGCGTTCCGTCGGATTAAACCGTCGCTTGGAACGTTTTCTTAAATTCTGAGATTGCTGCTACGATCTCTTCGTCTGCTGGAAGGTTACCTGTCTTACGGATCTCATCGCAAAGTTGTTTGCGGTTTTGATCGAGCCAGAGGTTGAGTTCCTTTTCAAAACGACGAATATCCGTTACAGCAACATCATCAAGGTGACCACGAGTCAAGGCATAGATGATGATGACTTGCTTATCGACAGTAAGTGGTTGGTTCAAGTCTTGTTTCAAGACTTCAACTGTCCGCTCACCACGGTTAAGCTTCGATTGAGTCGCTTTATCAAGGTCAGATCCGAACTGAGCGAATGCTTCAAGCTCACGGTAAGATGCGAGGTCAAGACGGAGCGTACCCGCTACCTTCTTCATCGCTTTTACTTGAGCCGAACCACCTACACGCGATACCGAGAGACCCGGGTTGATCGCGGGACGGACACCTGAGAAGAAGAGATCCGATTGAAGGAAGATTTGACCATCCGTGATCGAGATAACGTTCGTCGGGATGTAAGCTGAGATATCCGACGCTTGTGTTTCGATGAACGGAAGGGCAGTCAAGCTACCTGCGCCAAGCTCGTCGTTCAACTTCGCCGCACGCTCAAGAAGGCGTGAGTGGAGGTAGAAGACATCCCCTGGGTAAGCTTCGCGGCCTGGTGGGCGTTTCAAGAGAAGTGAAAGCTCACGGTAAGCAGCTGCTTGTTTTGAAAGATCATCATAGATGACAAGAACGTGTTTGCCTTGGTCCATGAAGTGTTCACCCATCGCGACACCTGCGAATGGTGCGAGGTAAAGAAGTGGAGCTGGCTGTGAAGCCGCTGCCGAAACGACGATCGTGTAATCGAGGGCACCGTTTTTACGGAGCGTCTCGACGACGCCACGGACTGTTGATTCTTTTTGTCCGATTGCGACGTAGATACAGATCATGTTTTCTTCTTTTTGGTTGATGATCGTATCGATTGCGATCGACGTTTTACCCGTCTGACGGTCACCGATGATCAACTCACGCTGTCCACGACCGATTGGAACGAGGGCATCGATCGCCTTGATTCCTGTCTGAAGTGGCTCGTGTACCGATTTACGCGCCATGACGCCAGACGCCTTACGCTCGATCGGGTTGTAGTGTTCTGTTTCGATTGGACCAAGACCATCGATTGGCATACCGAGTGGGTTGACGACACGTCCGAGGAGTGCGTCTCCTGTTGGTACTTCCATGATGCGGCCCGTACGGCGAACAGAGTCGCCTTCTTTGATTTCAAGGTAGTCACCGAGGATGATGATACCGACGTTGCCTTCTTCTAAGTTTTGCGCCAAGCCCATTGTGCCGTTAGCGAATTCTACGAGCTCTCCCGACATGACGTTGTCGAGTCCGTGTGCACGAGCGATACCATCACCGATTTGGATGACCGTACCTGTCTCGTTCACTTCCATCGTAGAACCGTACTGCGCGATACGCGCTTTAAGCAGGGCGCTGATTTCTTCAGCTCTAATGCTCATGCGTTTCACCCCTATTTTCTTACGCTTTTAACAGCTCACGCTCAAGGCGCGTTAGTTTAGTTTCGATCGTACCGTCATATGTCGTGTAACCGATTTGAACGCGAAGTCCTCCGATGACACCCGTGTCGACGACGTTCTCGACTTCAAGCGTTTTACCTGATTTTTGGCCAAACGTCTCTTTCACTTTCGTGAGTTCCTCGTCTGACAATTTGTATGCACTCGTGACGATTGCCGTCGCGACATTGCGGTGTTCATTCAACAATGCAATGAAGTGTTCCGGTAATGTAACGATCTCTGCCGCCCGGTCGTTTTCGACCATGACGAGCAATGTGTTCAAGACGATCGAGTTGAAGCCAGTGAAGCTTGTTTGAAGAACTTGCTTGAGCTCTTCAGCAGAAATCGATGGGTTATCTAAAACCGAAGCGAGCTCTGGTGTTGCGTGGAGCACTTCGCCGAGCGTCCGCACATCAGCTTCTGCTTGCTCGAGCACATGGTGCTCAAGCGCAAGATCGAAGAGCGCTTTTGCGTAGCGTCCCGCTACGTGATCACGCATTAGTTCGTGCCCTTAGTATCAGCAAGGAATTGATCGACGAGTGCTTTTTGAGCGGCTTCGTCTGTCGCAAGCTGTGTTTTCATGACGTGGCGTGCTGCAGCGATTGCTTGAAGAGCGACATCGTTCTTCAAAGCAGCTTGTGCTTCAGCGCGTTCACGTTCGATCGCACGGCGAGCTTCTTCCTTACTCATTTCGGATTCAAGACGTGCCTGCTCCATCGCACGTGCTTGCTCTGCTTCTGCCTGACGGCGTGATGCTTCTAAAAGATCGCGTGCTTCCGTACGCGCCTTGTTTAATTCTTCGCGTTGTTGTTCTACGTAGACTTCAGCGTCTTTACGGCTCTTTTCAGCCGAGTTGATCTCGCTAGCCACATGCTCTTCCCGCGCTTTCATCATGTTGACGAGCGGGCCCCATGCGAATTTCTTCAAGAGGATGAGGAGCAAGAGGAAAACGACGATCGTGACGATCATGTTGGCTAGTAAGAGTTGGTTGCCTTCGCCGCCAGCCTCTGCCGCAAGATACGTTAGATTCATTCGATTACACTCCCCTCGTGGTTGGTTCAACTTCAATATCTACATAAGGGAGCCTAAGCTCCCGTGACGGTTCACTCAAACGTTGAACGAATAGCGCCCTATGTAGTCCGTTCTCGTTAATCGTGGATTAAGAGTTGAGAAGAAGGAAACCGACCGCTACACCGATGATTGGAAGTGCCTCAACAAGACCGATACCGATGAACATTGTTTGACGAAGTTCGTTTTTGAGTTCTGGCTGACGTGCTTGACCTAATACTGTACCGTTTACGATAAGACCGTTACCGATACCTGCGCCGAGTGCGCCGAGTCCGATGATGATCGCTGTTGCAATAAGATTCATGATAAATTGCCTCCCTAGAGTATGTTCATTGATTTGTCGTGCTGTTATCGGAAAAGCGGATGCTTTACCTTCGAATTAATGGTCGTGCGCTGCCTTATGTCCGATGTAAACCATCGTCAAGATAAGGAAGATGTACGCTTGGATACCACCGATGAAGAGTGAGAATCCTTGCCAGATCAACATCGGGATACCCGAGATGATCGCGCCGATTGGTCCGAGGAACTGGAAATCGTTCGTACCAGAGACGATACCGATCGAAAGAATGATTCCGATCATGATTTCACCAGCGAAGATGTTTCCGTAAAGACGAAGACCGAGCGTCAACGTGTTTGCAAACTCCTCGATGATGGTAATGATAAACATCGGCGTCATGAATGTTTTCGCATAAGCGCCGAAGCCTCGCATCTTCACACCGTAGTAATGACTTAAGACTACTACGAGAGATGAAAGTGCCAGTGTCACGTAAGGATCTGCAGTTGGTGAGTTGAACCAAATGTAGTGTCCCGTCACGACGTTGAATGGGAGACCCATGATGTTGGACACAAGGATGAACAGGAATAATGTCATTCCGAACGTAAGGAAGCGACCCCCTGTTTTCCAGTCCATCGTGCTGCTGATGATTCCGCGAACGAATTCAAGGAACATCTCCATCACGTTTTGAGCACCGGTTGGCTTCATCACAAGACGTCGCGTACCGGCCACGGCAATCAAGAAGACGAGAGCAGCAGCAATCAATACTGTGATCAAGTTCGTCCAGCTACCGTACAGAACGAAGTCACCCCAGAGTGGGATTTCGTAAAGTGGCATTTCGTGGTTCATTTGACTATTCACCTCTTTTCCCGCTTGAGTTCGTGAGTCAAGAACTCACAAAATTGTATGACGTGGCCGGCGAGAAGGCCTATTACCACCGCAGTTAATGACAATTCAGTTTGATATTTCAAACCGATCATCACACAAAGTACCGCGACCGCCATGCGTGAAACGGTCCCTCGAGACACTGGCTTGCGACCCGTCTCGATTACACGATACATCCGATCGACGCTAAGTCGTTGAAGCGTCAAGATCAGAAAGCTGCCAGTTCCACCAAGTGCTAGTCCATAGATGACTGGGTCACTCGGGCGTCCGATGAGCAGCAGGACAGCCAGGATTCCGTAAAAGAGTCCAAACCATCGTAAGTACGCACGATACAACGCATCTTGAAGGATGATGTTCATGTCTTCTCCCCTAACAAGTGCCTGATCATGGCGATCATGCAAAGAATGCCGATGAAAATCCCGATGAACACGGCGAACGTCGCACCCATTTTTTCCCACCATTGTTGTTGTTCCCCATAGTTCCCAACCAAAAAGCCAATGACGATCGGTGCAGCCAGTGCCGTCGAAATTTGCGAGGCCATGACCATACTCTTCGCGAGCCCACTTTGGCGCACTAGAGACGACCCCCTTTTTTCCCAATTGTGAGTTCTTTTTCTTTCCCACAATTTGCGGATTTTCATACTAGTCAAGAATACAATGAAGCAGCTTTCATAGTCAAATGAATTCACAATAAAAACAGAGCCGAAAAACCTATACATATCAACGATTGATAAGGTTTTCACAGATGTCTTCCATGCAAGTCATTTCACGAAGATGTGAAGAAAATATGTAGTACTATCAACGGTTAAAGAGATTGTTCATATGGTGAACAAAACCGTTGAATAGTAACGTTATATCGTGCCCGTTAAAGCGAAACAAGACCTCTAAAATTGATTTGTGTCGATTTTGTGAAAAAACATTTTTTGTTCACAATTGAAAACGCTTCCGAATCGGGACATAAAAACAGCTCTGACATCTGTTTGTAACAATACATTTCAGCGATTTCCATTTTTTCAATCGTGCGGTACGTCACAGCTTGAATCGTCATCGTTTCCTTTCCAGTTTCAAGGTCATCTGGTTTTACATTTTCTAAACAAATGGGCTGAATTTAGCGGAAATGGTAAGATTTAAAGATATTATTCCTATAAACTAAAACCTTTTGCCGTCATAGATGTACTAAAACAAAAAAGAATCGCTTATTTCACGCGACTCCTACAGGAAAAAGCACAAGTCTTTGTGCTGTCAGAGACAAGTGAGACCCGACTTCCTCGTCTAAGGACGATGGAGACGCGGCTCACGTCTCGCCTGAGGAAAGCAAGTGAATGTAAGCGATTCGGAGGGTGATCGTCGTTTCTTATTGTGTGAGTAACGGTGCCGGAGCTTCCCCTTGACCGAAGTGATGCAGGATTGCTTGGACGATGCGTTCGGACGCATGACCATCGCCATACGGATTCGAGGCATGCGCCATCTCTTGATAAAGTGTTTCGTTCGTCAAAAGTTCCGTTGCCATCTGATAAATCGTCTCTTCTTCCGTACCGGCAAGCTTCAACGTTCCGGCAGCAATCCCTTCTGGACGCTCCGTCGTGTCGCGTAAGACAAGCACAGGTACACCAAGCGACGGTGCTTCTTCCTGTACGCCACCTGAATCAGTCAGGATTAAATGCGCACGGCTCGCGAAGTTATGGAAATCAAACACATCGAGTGGGGCGATCAGAGAAATTCGATCATGCCCTTCAAAGACCGTCTTCGCAGCTTCTTGAACGACCGGATTGAGGTGAACCGGATAGACGACATGCGTATCCGGGAACGCATCGACGAGGCGACGAATCGCCCGGAACATCTGATGCATCTTCTCGCCTTGGTTCTCACGACGATGTGCCGTCATCAGGATCAGCTTCCGGTCCCCGACCGTCTCAAGCATCGGATGGACATAATCGGTTTGAACGGTCGTCTGCAGAGCATCGATTGCCGTATTCCCCGTGATGTAGACACCAGCGTGACGGTTCTCGGATGCGAGATTCGCTGCTGCTTGTGCTGTCGGAGCAAAATGTAAGTCCGCGAGCGTCGACGTCAACTGACGATTGACCTCTTCCGGGAACGGCGAGTATTTATTATACGTGCGCAGTCCCGCCTCGACGTGACCGACTGCGATCTGATTGTAATAGGCAGCCAGGCTTCCGACGAACGTCGTCGTCGTATCCCCATGAACGAGGACAAGATCTGGCTTGATCTCCTTCATAATCGCATCGAGTCCCTCGAGACCACGCGTCGTAATATCAACAAGTGTCTGACGTTGCTTCATGATATTTAAATCATGATCCGGTTGGATTTCGAATAAATCGAGCACTTGATCGAGCATCTCGCGGTGCTGGGCAGTGATCGTAACATGAACATCAAAAGCAGGGTGTTGCTTCAGGGCATTGACGAGCGGTGCCATCTTGATGGCTTCCGGTCGTGTCCCGAAAATCGGCATGACTGTAATCGGCATGGTGACTTCCTCCTTTTTTCCTTTTTTCATTAAAGCATACTTCAGCAGTCTTGCGCAGTTTACGAAATAGCAACGAAAAGACCGCAGATCATCGTCTGCGGTCTTTTTGTGTAGCTTGCTGTTTTTTACTTCGTTCCGAAGAGACGGTCTCCTGCATCACCGAGTCCTGGGACGATATATCCGTGGTCGTCCAACTTCTCGTCGAGTGCCGCGAGATAGATGTCGACATCCGGGTGTTCTTCTTGAACGCGTTTGACGCCTTCAGGTGCTGCACAGAGACATGCGAGCTTGATGCTCTTTGCCCCTTGTTTCTTTAAGGAGGAGATGGCGTCTGCCGCCGAACCACCTGTCGCAAGCATCGGGTCAACGACGACGAAATCACGTTCTGCGACGTCTGTTGGGAGCTTGAGGTAGTATTCCGTTGGCTCGAGTGTCTCTGGGTCACGGTACAAACCGATGTGACCGACTTTGACGTTCGGCATCATGCGGAGCATGCCGTCGACCATACCGAGACCGGCGCGGAGAATCGGGACGATCCCGAGTTTCTTGCCTTCGATCATCTTTTGCGTCGTCTTCGTGACCGGTGTCTCGATCGCGACATCTGTGAGTGGAAGGTCACGTGTGATTTCATATGCCATCAATGAAGCCACCTCGTCGACAAGTTCCCGGAATTGTTTCGTTCCTGTTTCGACTTTACGCATGATCGTCATCTTGTGCTGAATCAATGGGTGATCAAATACATGTACTTTACTCATTGTTTGCATCTCCTCTCCATTCTCTTTTCGCATTGTACTCTAAAAACGTACTGCTTGGGAACTGTTTTTTCGTCAGTTTCCGAGCGTACTCTTCCCTGATAGAATTGCTTTTGCGGCGTAAGACCATTCATTGTCCGGTTGTTTCGCGAGTTCTTGCAAGGTCGCACGATAATCACCTTTTTTATATTTTTGTTCATAGACCGCTTGCATCCAGAGGACGTCACTCATGTATCCGGACTTCGGGAAATCTTTCCGATAGGCAATATAATCCGCCTGTGTCGTCTGCTTGAGCTTTCCGACAGCGATCAACTTATAGAAGCGTGCCATACCTGCTGTCTCTTTGTTCGTCAAGACGGATCCGGTCAAGACACTGTCTGCTCGTTTGTAGTCTTTCGCCTGAACAGCAGCAACCCCTTGCTCGAGTGCTTCTTTCGGAGGTAGTTGCGTCTGCTTTGTTTCGGAAGAAGTCTCCTTCTTCTCTGGCTTAATCGCTTTCGCTTTTTCTTGCTCACTTGCCAGCTGCTCGTTTTTTTCTTTTAACTGTTCGACTTCCGTTTGCAGCGCTGCGAGTTGTTGCTCGACCTCTGTTTGTTTCGTTGCGACTGGTGTTGCGGGTTCGCTATCCAACTGTGTCCAGACGAGAACGAGAGAGACGACAGCAACGGCTCCACCAATCCACCATGGATTCAGTTTTCCGAGTCGCTTCCAGTCTTTCAATTGCGGATGATTCTGAACCGTCATGGGAAAGGATGCCAATCGCTTCTGGGCAAGACGCTTCCCACCTGCTTTTCCTGCGATCGCCAGGCGATAACGATAGACTTCTGCTGGCATCGGTAAGATCTTCCACTGTTCAAAACGAGCATCTGCCTGTTCATAAAATCCTGCCTGTTGCATGATGACGATTGCTTTGAAATCTTCGAGCATCCGGTAATATTCCCGGCGCTCGTGGCTTTTATGGGTGAACCATTCTGTCAGGCGTTCCGTTTGAATGGCTTGAAGTTCTGATTGGATCAAGGTTGATAAGTTCACATTTATTTCCACCTTTATCTTTTTTTACTACGGTTAAGTATAGCAAAGATAACGCTTCCGCAAATGGTTCGTTTCCCCTATCTTCTTGACGAAGCATTGAAAAAAACCTCTTGTTTTCGTACGTCGATGTACGAAAACAAGAGGATGAATCGTTTAACGATGAGAATAGGATCGGGATGCTGTTGCTTCCGTGATCCGCCCATCTTCAATCCGCCAAATCCGGTCACAGACGTCAAGCATCCGTTCGTCATGCGTGATGACGATGACGGTCTTGTTCGACTCATGCGCTTGTTGTTGCAACAGCTCCATCACCCGGCGACCATTCGGATAATCGAGACTTGCCGTCGGTTCATCCGCGAGTACAAGTCGTGGTTCATTGACGAAGGCCCGGGCAATCGCGACACGTTGTCGTTCGCCACCTGATAAGGCGTGCGGCAAATGGTCTTTCCGGTGCTCGAGTCCGAACACGGCGAGCGCCGCCGTCGCGTCAACCGTCCGTCCAGCCTCCTTTGCGACCAATTCGAGTTGCTCTCCTGCTGTCAAAAATGGTACGAGATGCGATTCTTGAAAGATGAACCCGACTTCCTCGAGACGCAAACGACGACGTTCTTCGTCCGCTGCTTCACTGACGCACGTATCATCAAAGTAGACGGCACCGTTCGTTGGTGTCTGTAACAATCCAAGCAACTGGAGCAATGTACTTTTCCCGCTACCACTTGGTCCGACGAGGGCAATCAACTCACCCGCTTCTGCTTGTAAGTTGATGTCATGTAGAACCGTCATCTCACCATAACTTTGCTCAATCTGATTTAATCGAATCATCCGTTCATTCCTCCCATCGCATCTGCCGCTTCGAGTTTCTTGACCATCCGTAACGGAACGAGCGCACCGAGGATTGCCGTTACGAGTAAAATGCCGCCGTACATCAGACTAGTCGACCATTCAAAACGGAATGGAAGATCCGCCGGTAAGAAACGACTTGTTAAATAGGTGATGGCGACGCTGACAGCAAAGGCGAGGCTCGTCAAGAGGATGACTTGTACGAGTAGACTCGCACCCATCGTCCGGGTCCGGGTGCCGATTGCCTTCAAGACACCGAGCTGTTTCATCTTTTGCATCGTCAAAATATAGAAGAAGGCAGTCAGAATCAATGCCCCGATGACGACGAGTGCGACCCGCATCATCTGGAAGGAGTTTTGCTCCGCTGCATAGCCTGGTACGTTCTCAACGACTGCTTGTTTTGAGAAGACGGCTTGATCCGTTTGCAACGACTGACCGATATACGCTGAGACGTATGATGCCCCCATCTTCGATTGCCATGCTTGCCACGATTCATCCGTCATCCAAAGGACCGGTGCGTGACTATAACGTCCGTCCGTTACTGTACCGGCAATTCGGAACGTCTCTTTCGTCCGAAAATCCGTAATCGTATCGCCAACACGGGTTCCGCGTTGCTCCGCGTACGCAGCATCAACGAGAACTTCACCTTTTTGCAATGATTGCAACTGTTTTGGACCATAATTCGTCGTCTCTGGTAACGCAAAGACCGTCACATCATCCTTCGTTCCATTCTTCTTCTCAAGCACCATGTTCTGGACACCGAGTGCTTCCGCGCCCTTTGGTGTCTCGTCCGCCTGTAAGAACGAACGCGTCAGCTGTCCTTCTGCATCTTTGCTCAGCGCAAACTGCTCGACCGGTAGATTCCGGACGGCAGCCCCATTGTCGTAGGCCAGCCCGTCCGCAAGACCGGTGATCATCAAAATCAATAAGACGATCAACATCGTCACGATCGTCATCCAACTGAATCGTCCTTTCATTCGGACGAGTTCTTTCCATCCTAACTTCATCGCGTGATCCCTCCTGTATGTTCGCTACAGGATTGATGATACGACTGCAATATGAACGGAACATGAACGCACGCGTCAAATGCGTAAAAAAGTCAATGTCACAGTCAGACTGGATGAATCAGACGACAAATTCGCGTCCCCACCAAGTTGGCGCATCGTCTCTTTAACGATCGCAAGCCCGAGTCCCGTCCCGCGCGACGTTCGGGATGCATCGCCTTGATAAAAGCGTTCAAAGGCATGTTCCATCTGTTGTTCGGTCATACCTGGTCCTTCGTCCTTGATTCGGACGATGACCTGATTCACTTGTTCTTCCGCTTGAATATGAATCGTCGCTCCTTCGGCTGAGACTGAGACGGCGTTTCGAATGACATTTTGGAAGACATGTTCGAGCGCACTGGCATCTGCTTGAATCTGTAGTGCTGGCGATACATCGAGTGCGACAGCGATGCCTTGCTCATCCAGCTGAAAGGCAAGTGTTGTGAGTGTCGTCTCTAGACTCGTTCGTAGATCGAGTGCTTGTCGTTTGAAGCGCCGTCCTTCATCGAGCTTTGCTAAGATCAATAATTGACGCGTCAGCTCCGACATTCGCGCTGCCTCTTGTTGAATGATTGCCCGTCTCCTGACGTCTTCTCCCGTCACGTCGAGTTGTCCAGCGTACCCCGAGATCGTCGTCAACGGCGACTGGAATTCATGCGAGACGTTTGCAACGAACCGGCGTCGTTCCGTATCGGACGCTTCAATCGCCATCGCCATCTCGTCAAAGCGTCGGGACAGTTCACCAATCTCATCGCGCGCCTTCGTTCCGACACGAATTCCATAGTCGCCGTCTGCCATCTGTTCCGTTGCTTTTGTCAGGCGCCGGATCGGACGCACGAGATACCGGATCGAGAAGACGAGCAAGAGAAAGCTGATCACGACAAGCAGTCCGAGGAACAGACCAACGAACAGGTGTAACTCGCGAATCTGCCGACTCAAGTCCGGACGGACGAAGATTGCATCCGTTCCTTGTGCCGTCTTGACCGACGTCCCGTACGTGTTGATGACTTCGTTATCGAATAGTCCAAGCAGGAAGAGATGAAACGGATACTCACGCATCCCGTAGTACGGTTGACCATTTTTCACTTGCTCGATGACTTGACTCGAGAGCGTTTCATTGCGAAATGTGTTTCCGTAACGCTCCGTTCCGTCATCTGTTCGAACATACAGTTGAAAGCCAGTTGCTTGTAACATCCGGTAAAACGATTCCGTCTTTCCGTCACCGTGCGTCTCGTAATAATCGATCGCTGTCTCGACCGCTTCCTCGACTTTTTGGCTATAGCTGTCCTGCCAAAACGAATAGTAGGCGATGTTACTGATTAAAAGAGCAAGCAGGGCGGACACGAGTAAGACGACACAGACGAGTCCGACGATTTTCGTATAGAGGCTCCTCATGCGTCGACCTCCAACCGGTACCCGAGTCCGCGAACGGTCTCAATCTTCACCTGATTCGTCTCCTTCAGACGTCCACGAAGTCGTTTGATGTGGACGTCAATCGTCCGATCGTCTCCCATGAAATCAAGTCCCCAGACGTGTTCGATCAATTCCTCGCGGCTAAAGACCCGTCCCGGAAAACTCGCCAACTGATGTAATAATTCGAACTCGCGCCGCGGGAGTGTCCACTCGGTCGACTGGATCGTCACGAGCTGACTGCGTTTATCAATCGTGACATCCCCGAGATGTAAGACGGGTTGCGCCGCTTTTTGATAGCGCCGCGCCACGGCGTGAAGCCGAAACACTAATTCTTCCGGATCGAACGGTTTCGTGATGTAATCATCAGCACCTGCTGCAAAGCCGTCCCGCTTATCTGTCAGTTCACCGAGCGCCGTCAGCATCAAGATTGGGATGTCCCCGTTTTGCCGTAACCGCTCACATAGGACGAGACCGGTCTGCCCGGGAAGTAGGACATCGAGCACGGCTGCCTCGAACGTCATCGTTTCAATCCAAGCGAGCGCTTCGTTTCCGTCTGCTGTCGCTCGGACGGAGTGTCCGTCGGCCTGTAACGTCGATACGACAAGTGATTGGATATGTGGGTCATCTTCAACGACTAAAATATACAATCGTACGCCTCCTTTTTTAGACAAACAAAAATCCCCTCCCCCTTCTCATAATGAAAAGGACGAAGGGGATGACAATCATCCGCGCTCTGGGTAGAGTGGGAAACGACCTGTCAAAGCAACGACACGCTCACGTGCTTGTGCGAGAACGTCTGCTTCTTCTGGGTGGTTCAAGACGAGTTCGATCAACTCGGCGATTTCTTTCATCTCGGCTTCCTTGAAGCCACGTGATGTCATCGCTGCCGTTCCGATCCGGATACCACTCGTGACGAACGGGCTCGCTGGGTCGAACGGAATCGTGTTCTTGTTGACCGTGATGCCGGCTTCGTCAAGCGCGTGCTCAGCAAGTTTCCCTGTGATCCCGAGCGGTTGTAAGTCGACGAGGAGCAAGTGATTGTCCGTTCCGCCTGAGACGATTCGGAGTCCACGCTTCGTCAATTCCTCACCGAGGACTTTTGCGTTCGTGACGACTTGACCGATGTAGTCCTTGAACTCTGGTGCAAGAGCTTCACCGAACGCGACAGCTTTCGCGGCGATGACGTGCATGAGTGGACCACCTTGGATACCTGGGAAAATGGCTTTATCGATTGCTTTCGCATGCTCTTCTTTACAGAGGATCATCCCACCACGTGGACCACGCAACGTCTTATGCGTCGTCGTCGTGACGAAGTGCGCATGCTCGACTGGGTTCGGGTGCTGACCTGCTGCGACAAGTCCAGCGATGTGTGCCATGTCGACCATCAAGTAAGCACCGACGCTGTCTGCGATTTCACGGAAACGTTTGAAGTCGATGACACGCGGATACGCCGATGCGCCCGCGACGATTAATTTTGGTTTATGCTCTTCTGCTAATTTCGCAACGACATCGTAATCAATCATCTCTGTCTCTTGATCGACACCGTATTCCACAAAGTTGTACTGGACACCGGAGAAATTGACGGGGCTACCGTGCGTCAGATGGCCACCGTGCGAGAGGTTCATCCCGAGGACCGTATCTCCCTGCTCGAGAATCGTGAAGTAAACCGCCATGTTCGCTTGTGCACCCGAGTGTGGTTGCACGTTCGCGTGCTCCGCACCGAAGATTTCCTTCGCGCGGTCGCGTGCTAAATTCTCAGCGAGATCGACATACTCACAGCCACCATAATAACGACGACCTGGGTAACCTTCTGCGTACTTGTTCGTCAAGACGCTGCCTTGTGCTTCCATGACAGCTTGCGAGACGAAGTTCTCGGATGCGATCAATTCGATGTTATCCCGTTGACGACCTAGTTCCTGGCGCATTGCCGAAAAGAGTGCCTCATCTTGTTGTTTCAGATACGTAAGCGGTGTTTGTTCCATCTGAATTCCCCCATTTCATTTCGATAGACCTATCTTAACACGAATGTTTCGTTCCCGGCATCCCTAAAAACAACATCAAAAAAGCAAGGGGTGCGCAACCCCTTGCATCAATCATTCGTATTTAGCACGTGCTCCACCGATTAATTTCGGTCGTGTCACGGCTGCCGTCACGTGTGCCTCACCGATTTCCTTGTGCGGCAAGCGCACGGGAATCGCAACAGCTTTCAAGTGCATCCCGATGAACGTGTCACCGATATCAATCCCGGCGTCTGCCTGAATCGCTTCGACGACGACCGGTGCCGAGAAGCGCTGATAGGCAGCACTCGCCATCGATCCACCGGCTTCCGGAACAGGAACGACCGTCACTGGATCGAGTCCGAGTCGTTCTGCCGTTTGCCGCTCAAGCGTCAGCGCCCGGTTGATATGCTCACAGCCTTGGAAGGCAAGATCGACTTGGTGCGACCGACGAAAGGCATCGAAAACATCGAACAACGCGTCTGCGACTTCCGGTGAACCGGCCTTGCCGATTTGTTTGCCGATGACTTCACTCGTCGAACAGCCGATCACGAGCAATTTTCCTTTTAAGGAAAATCGTTCATCCAGAGCGTTCAGTGCTTCTTCTAAATCGTGCTGGATGCGTGTCAAGTCCATTACTTCACCTCATAATCTGAGATTTTGCAAACGCGGTTCTCATGACGTCCGCCTTCGAATTCCGTTTCAAGCCAAAGCTGTGCGATCTCACGAGCCAGTCCTGGACCGATGACGCGTTCGCCCATCGTTAAGATGTTCGAATCGTTGTGCTGACGCGTCGCTTTCGCGCTGAACGTATCATGGACGAGTGCTGCTCGGATGCCCTTGACTTTGTTCGCTGCGATTCCGATCCCGATACCTGTTCCACAAATCAAGATGCCACGATCAAACTCTCCGCTTGCGACTGCCTCAGCGACTGGAATCGCGACATCCGGATAATCGATCGAGTCGGCTGAATGCGTACCGAAGTCCGTATAGTCGATGCCGAGCTCTTGTAAGAGGTCGTTGATTTCTGCCTTTAACTTAAAACCACCATGATCCGCGCCGATTGCTACTTTCATCTTTACTATTCCCCCGTTTGTTTAGGTTGTTTTTTCGGAAGTTTCCGTGTATCCGGAGCTTTTCTTCCGTTTCCGTTCTGCGTCAATTTTAACACAAGACGGTTGACGAGGGGTTCGAGTTCATTACGTACTTGCCGGTAGACGTTCATTGATCCGCCGTACGGATCGTTGATGTCCCGTTCAAGCCCTGTCACATATTCATATAAGGTAAACGTCCGTTCCTTCAGTTCCGGATAGCGTTCACCGACTTCCTGCTTGTGCTGACGCGTCATCGTCAAGATGATGTCAGACCAACGCCCGAGTACATCATCAAAGACTTGCGTATAGTGTTCGAGTTCGATCCCGCGCTCACGTAACACTTGTAAGGCGTTCTCGGACGCATCAAATCCTTGCATCGAACGTAGTCCTGCTGAACGGATGTCGAATTCCTGATCAGCGACTTTCGAGCGTAGTAACGCCATCGCCATCGGGCTACGGCATGTATTTCCTGTACAGATGAATAAAACGCGACGTGTGCTCATCTCCGTATCCTCCTTCTTCAAGGGCGAATGACCCGACCACCTGCTGCTTTATGGAGGCGGTTGCGGACCGCAAGCCCCACCCCTTCTTCTGATAGGTCTCGTACAAAAATCTGATCCACCGTCGTCTGATCAAATCGCCGTAAACAATCGTAAAGACGTTGTGCCGCCGTCTCCATCGAATTACCAAGGGAGCAGCGAACATCTGCGTCGACTTCCTCCCCGTCAAACAGGAGGACGCCCGTCTTGTGTCCGGTTTGTCGTGCATCATCGATGAGTTGCTGTAAGAATGAAAGATCTCCCTCCACTACGGACAGTGTTGCTTCCGGTGCATAGTGAGTATATTTCATCCCGGGTGCCTTCGGTGTAACATCTTTCATCGATAAGGCAGGATCGAGTGTGACAGGACCGATGACCGACTCGATTTGTTCGCGTGTCACGCCGCCCGGTCGTAAAATCGCCGGTGGCGTCATCGTACAATCGATGACAGTCGATTCGACCCCGATGCCCGTTTCCCCTCCATCGACGATCGCAGCGATGCGTCCCGAGAGGTCATGTGCGACGTGCGCAGATGACGTCGGTGAAGGTTTTCCGGAACGGTTGGCACTCGGTGCTGCGAGACCCAACCCTGTCGCCTCGATCAATCGAAGCGCGAGCGGATGGTCTGGCATCCGTAATCCGATCGTATCTAGTCCTGCTGTGACGAGTGTGGATGCGGTGCCGTTCGATTCGAGGATGATCGTCAAGGCTCCTGGCCAGAACGCCTCCATCAAACGTGCCGCGACATCTGGAATGTGCGTGACGAACTGATGTGCCTGTTCTACGGATGCGACGTGGACAATCAGTGGATTGTCAGAAGGTCGACCCTTCGCGGCGAAGATTCGCCGAACAGCCGCTTCGTTCGTTGCATCCCCTGCGAGACCATAAACGGTCTCAGTCGGCATCGCCACGACCTCTCCTTCCTGCAATAACCGAACTGCTTCATCCATCGTCTGTAAGTCAATCATTTCCGTCTTCACGCTGTACAATCCTTTCGTTCCGCATACACGATACGGTCTTTACCGTTTATATCTTTTAAAATACCCGTTTCCGCATTTGGATAACGTTCTTTTAACATCATTTGCACTTCTGGTCCTTGATTGTGTCCAATTTCAAACGCAATCAGTCGGAAATCGTCGCGTAGGACCCGTCCACTCTCCTCGACGAGACGTCGGTAAAAGACGAGACCGTCTTTTCCGCCAAACAGGGCGAGATGCGGTTCATGATCAAACACGACTTCACTGAGTAATTCTTCTTCCTCGATATAAGGAGGATTCGAAACGAGCACCCGAACGGAATCATCCGCAAGTGGCGCTAGTAGATCTCCTTCAAGGAACGTCACGTCTCCACCAAGCTTTGCTTGATTTTGCTTCGCGACCGCAATCGCGGCCGGTGAAATATCGACGGTCGTGACCGGTTGCTCGAGTTCGAGGGCGAGCGTGATTCCAATCGCTCCGCTACCGGTTCCGATGTCGACGATCTGTCCCGCGGTGAACGACTCACGTTTGAGACGCTCCGTGACGAAGACGATCAACTCTTCCGTTTCCGGTCGTGGAATCAAGACATCCGGTGTGACACGGAAATCCCGTCCATAAAACGGCTGATAGCCGATTAAATGCTGAACGGGTACGCCGTGAACATGAGCAAGCAAGTATTCACTGAATCGTAAATCTTGCTCCGGCGTCAATTCATCGGACAAGCGGACAAGGAGTCCGGTCCGGTCGACATCCAAGACGTGCATGAGTAACCATTCGGCACTTGAACCCTCGCGTCCTGCTTGTTCCATCATCGTTTTTGCATCATTTAAACGTTTCGCGATCCGCATCAGTTCGCCGCCTCCGATGCCCGCGCCTGATGTTCCATGACAAGCGTATCGATGACTTCATCCATCTCGCCTTGCAAGATTCGATCAAGCTTCTGGATCGTCAATCCGATCCGGTGATCCGTCACCCGGTTTTGAGCGAAATTATACGTCCGAATCCGCTCTGAACGGTCACCCGTACCGACAGCTGACTTCCGTTTTTCATCATATTCCGCTTGCTGTTCGCGTTGAATCTTATCGTAGACACGCGCGCGCAAGACCTTCATCGCTTTTTCCTTGTTCTTGATTTGCGACTTCTCATCCTGACAGCTGGCAACGATTCCCGTCGGCACGTGCGTGACACGGACAGCGGACTGTGTCGTATTGACGGACTGGCCACCCGGTCCACTCGACGTGAACGTATCGACTCGGACATCCTTGTCATGGATCTCGACTTCGACGTCTTCTGCTTCTGGTAACACGGCGACCGTTGCGGTCGATGTATGAATCCGCCCGCCGGATTCCGTTGACGGAACGCGTTGGACGCGGTGTGCCCCGTTCTCGTACTTCAACTTCGAATAAGCACCCGTTCCTTTGACGATAAAGATGATCTCTTTGTAGCCACCAAGCTCCGTGTAGCTCGCATCGATGATCTCAATCTTCCAGCTCTGTTTCTCAGCAAACTTCGAGTACATCTTAAATAGGTCACCCGCAAATAAGGCTGCCTCGTCTCCCCCTGCTGCACCACGAATCTCGACGATGACGTTCTTATCGTCATTCGGATCCTTTGGTAATAATAAAGCCTTCAGCTTCGCTTCAAGCTCTTTGATCTCCGGTTCAAGCATCGCGACTTCTTCCTTTGCAAGGTCGCGCATCTCGGGATCTGTCAACATTTGACGTGCCTCTTGATAAGCTTCCATCTTCTCGCGATAGACACGGTACGTCTCGACGGTCGGCGCAAGCTGTGACTGCTCCTTTGAGACCTCACGCAATTGATTCGTATCATTGATGATGGCTGGATCAGCCAACATATCATTTAGTTTTTCATAACGGTCCTCTAACGCACTCAATCGATCCAACATCTCGGTCATCCTTCCTGGCGATTCTTCTGTCGTCAGTATAGCAAATATTGCGATCGATGGCGTCATCGTCTTCTTGAAAAGAAACGTTGACAGACAGGTTGTAAATTCCTATAATTGGTGTATTAATTGAATTAGTACACTTAAGGAGGTGAAGAAATGTTCACCGTTGATCCGAAAAGTCCGTTACCGATCTATGAACAGTTGGTCGCTCAAATCATCCGCTCGATTGCTCGTGGTCTACTCCGCTCCGGCGAACAGATGCCATCCGTCCGTGAACTTGCCGGTACACTCCTTGTCAATCCGAACACTGTCTCCCGCGCCTATCAGGAACTCGAGAGCCGCAACTTCATCGTCACGATGCGCGGTAAAGGCTCCTTCATCTCAGACATCCCACTTCACGAAGTCAAACAAGCTGCCATCCAAGATCCACTCATCCGCCTTTGTGCCATCGCCGACGAATTATCCATCTCAAACGAAGAACTCTATCAACATATCTTACACATAAGGGAGGATTCCTCATGTTGACCGTTTCTCATCTGACGAAACAAATTGACCGTACCATGATTTATGAAAATGCATCCTTCACCCTGCCGGCAGGAACGATTACTGCCTTGATTGGTCGTAATGGTGCCGGAAAAACGACATTACTGAAAACACTCGTCGGAGCGCTCGAGCCGACTCGTGGAAAGGTCGAATGGAACGGCGAGTCGATCCACCACGTCCCGAAGACGCGGAAGCACCTTTTCCTCGTTCCGGATTCTGTTTCCGTCTACCGCCAGATGACGCTCGGTGAACTGATCAACTTCTATCACGTCTTTTATCCAAACTTCGAGAAGACGTATATCGAAAACTACTGCCGCTCGTCGAATCTCGATCGCGGACGTCGCGTCACTTCTTTATCGAAGGGACAAGCGCAATTGTTCCTTCTCCAACTCGCGTTCGCAACGAATGCCCCGGTTCTGTTACTCGATGAACCAACCGATGGACTTGACCGAATCAACAAACGTGATTATCTGAAACAACTCGTCTCATTACTTGCGGAGCGCCAGACAGCCGTTCTGATTGCTTCGCATCAACTCGAAGAACTCGATTCCCTTGCCGACCGTGTCATGACGATCGAAAAACACCTCGTCCGCGAACCGAAGGCACTCGATGATGCCAAAGCTAGCATGCAGAAATGGCAAGTCGTCTATGAAGATGTTCCAGAGCTCAGTCATGCCGATCTCCACGTCTTATCCCAAACGGGTCGGGTCGTGACGTTACTCGTCTTATCCGATGCAGGCGCGCAGTATCTTGAAACGACGAGTCCTCTATTAAAGGATGCTTTGCCGGTGCAGATGGAAGATTACTTCTTAGGGACATTTGGAGGGAAACGACATGGTTAAGCAATTGATCCGCTATCACATCAAGCAAGGCATTTGGCCACTCGCTTGTTTTATTCTACTGGCGATCTTCAGTTATGGTTTTGGTAGCTATACCATCATCAACGACTTTGAAACATATGAAGTATCTTATCAAACCGAAACGATTCAAGCTGTCCTCGTCAGTCCGTTCTTCACTGGATTCGCTGCCATTCTGATCGCCGTCTTTGCGATTTTGATGCTCGGTTCCGAGCGCGGAAGTGGTCGCAGTCTGATCTTACACGCGTTGCCGTTTCCGAAGGTCTGGCTGTTTTGGATTAAATGGGCGATCGGCACTGTGACGTTGATCGTCTTCCCGATCATCGGTTTTTTCGCCAGTTGGTCATTACTGCAAGCATTCGGTATCAATCCGTTTGATTACGTCACGTGGTCGTCACTCCTTCAAGATTTTGGTCTATTCCTTCTATTTGATGTGACAATTTTGACGATCTTCTTATTCGCCGGAACGATTGCTGGTGATATCATCGGACAACTGTTACTCGGAACGTTCTTCTTGTTCTTGAATTACTTCACGTATTTCAGTATCTATGCTATCGGTCAACTGGGTTTTGGCGTGGGCTACGAAGAGTTAGACAAACCAACAAGCTTTTTGATGACAATCACGACGCCCTTTGCACTCTTCTTCGAGTACAATACCGATTTCAACATCGCTTATGCTGTATTGTTCAGTTTAGCCTTGACGGTCGTCTTACTGATTTTCGGTAGTCGTCTCTATGTCAAAGGTGCGAACGAACGTCTCGGGCGTTTCACGATTTTCCCGAAATTACATCCAGCACTCATCATCACCTTCTCGATCTATACGACAATCCTACTCGCGGGAATCATCGGTCTGATTTCGTCCGAGAATCAATTCCTGTACTGGCTCGCAATCGCGATTCTCGCGTGGCCGACGTTCAGCTCTTATCGCAGAATGATTGGGTGGAGTCGCTAATGCAACGAATGGATCTTCTGAAATGACTTTTCAGAAGGTCCATTTTTTTTGTCATCGATTCTTCACAAAGCTTTACAAACGATAAACATGGATTTCACATTCTATCCGTAAGGTGGAGTTTGTAGGTCGTATCGATCATCAAACCCCAGCACCTTTCGAGGAGGAACTCTTATGAAATTAAAACGTATCATTCCGATTTTTGCCTTATCAACCCTTTCCCTTAGTACGATGCTCTCGATGCCTGAAGCAGAAGCAAAGACGAAACCGGTCAAATCACCGGAAATCCGGAACGTCATCTTCTTGATCGGCGACGGGATGGGTGTCTCCTATACATCAGCACATCGTTACTTAAAGAACGATCCATCGACACCGGTTGCTGAAAAAACAGCGTTTGACCAATACCTCGTTGGTCAACAGATGACTTATCCGGAAGATCCGAAGGAAAACGTCACCGATTCCGCTTCCGCAGCAACAGCGATGTCATCCGGCGTCAAGACGTATAATGCAGCGATTGCTGTCGATAACGATAAATCGGAAGTCAAGACCGTCCTTGAAGCAGCGAAAGAACGTGGTAAGTCAACAGGACTCGTTGCAACATCGGAAATCACGCATGCGACACCTGCTTCGTTCGGTGCTCATGATGAGAGCCGAAAGAACATGAACGCGATCGCAGACGATTACTTCAAGGAACGCGTCAATGGGAAGCATAAAATTG
Organism: Exiguobacterium sp. s78; assembly: GCF_018618985.1. Taxonomy (NCBI): domain Bacteria; kingdom Bacillati; phylum Bacillota; class Bacilli; order Caryophanales; genus Exiguobacterium; species Exiguobacterium sp. s78. Next base: position 89,215 of record NZ_JACSNB010000001.1, on the reverse strand, counting down.
ACGTCATGCTCGGTGGCGGTAAGTCGAACTTCGTCCGTCCGGATGTTGATTTGACGAAAGCATTCAAAAAAGACGGTTACAGTTACGTCACGGATCTGGATCAATTGCAAGGTGATAAAAACAAACAAGTCCTCGGTCTGTTCGCAGATGGTGGATTACCAAAACGGATTGACCGCGAAAACTCGGTCCCATCGCTTGAACAAATGACGAACTCTGCCATTAAGCGACTCGACTCGAATAAAAAAGGATTCTTCCTGATGGTCGAAGGTAGCCAAGTCGACTGGGCCGGTCATGACAATGATATCGTCGGTGCCATGAGTGAGATGGAAGACTTCGAGCGGGCATTCAAAGCCGCGATCGCATTTGCAAAGAAGGATAAACATACACTCGTCGTCGCGACAGCTGACCACTCAACGGGTGGATATTCAATCGGTGCAGATGGCATCTATAACTGGTTCGCTGAACCGATCAAAGCGGCAAAGAAAACACCTGACTTCATGGCGCAAAAAATCGTCGATGGTGCGGACGTCCGCAAGACGTTGACGACGTATATCGATCAGGACAAACTCGCCTTGACGGACAAAGAAATCGATAGCGTCTCCCGCGCTGCTGAATCGAAGAAATTACTCGAGATCGATAATGCGATTGAAGAAATCTTCAACGAACGCTCGCATACAGGCTGGACGACAGGTGGACATACAGGTGAAGACGTACCGGTCTATGCGTTCGGTCCTGCTAAAGAACGTTTCGCGGGACAAGTCGACAACACGGATCACGCGAAAATCATCTTCGATCTCTTGAAATCGAAGAAATAAGGAGAATGTTCATGAGACAGATACTTGCTACTTTGATGCTCGGGACGGTGCTCGCTGGTTGTGGCACTTCAGCATCACAAGACACACCAAAAGAACCAGCGTCTGCGAAACAGGAGCAGCCGGTATCGCTTGAAAAAACAAGCGCCTACGTTCCAAACCCACAAATTCCAGACGATCGCGATTTGACAAAAATCGATCAGACCGTCACGGATGATAAGGGCGACCTGACGCTTAAACAATTCAAACGAGTGAACGAAACACGGAAGATTGGTCCGATCGAGATGACGATCGAAGAGATCAAAGTATTCCATGCTCGTCCAAGCTATGGCATGATTGATTTCTTCCATGGCTTTACGCACGATGAATCCTTTGATTTGATCAAGACACGGGTCACGATCAAGAACACAAGTAATGAACCGGTCACGTTCAATCCTGTCGCCCACTTCAAACTCGATGCTGCGACAGAAAAGACGCTCGAGGACGACGTCTATTTGGAGTCGCTTGCGAAAACTTACGCCCCGTCCGAGTCACGGAGTGGTAACTTCGGCTTCATCTTGGAACAGCCGGTTGACTCGATTGAACTCTTGACGAGTGATGTTCTCGATGAAAAACAAGATGTCCTCAAAAAAGGAACGACGTTTTCGACGTCTCTTCGTTGACTGACATTCACACTTCTACGCTCTATCTATTTTCCGGTCATGTCCGGATCATAGGTGGAGCTATTTTGATGCCTGTAATCGTTCCGTGCTACACTAAAGGCATTATTTGAGTGTAAAGGACGGATCATATGCCGAAGTATTTAAACATCTATCACGAGCTCGCACAGCGGATTCAGGAAGGAACGCTCCCGGCTGAAACGAAATTACCTTCTGAGACGGAATTGATGCACGAATTCGAGGCGAGCCGCGGAACGGTCCGAAAAGCGATCGATGCCCTGCAAGAAAAAGGCTTCGTCCGTAAACACCAGGGGAAAGGTGTCTTCGTCCTGTCGCAAGAAGCGATCGAATTCCAATTCAATGGGATCGTCAGCTTCTCGGAAGCACATCGCCGGATGGGGCGACATGCCGTCGAGACGGATGTAGTGTCTTGCGAAGTCCTCTCCGCCTCTGCTGAGCTCGCTTCGTTATTACATGTGGCACAAGGAACGAACGTGACGCGCATCGAGCGCATTCGCCAAATCGATGGTGAACGTGTCATCCGTGACATCAATCATTTCGTGACAGCACTCGTACCCGGACTCACTACTGACATCGCTCAAGGTTCGATCTATCAGTACATCGAAGAGACACTTGGTCGGCAGATCAGCTACGCAAAACGAAAAATCGAAGCTCGCCCTGCGACAATGGAAGACCAAGAACGACTCGACCTTCACGATATGACGCATGTCATCGTTGTCACGAACGATACGTATTTCTATGAAGGACAACATTTCGAACGGACGGAATCGCGTCACCGGCTCGATAAGTTTCAGTTCACTGATATTGCCCGTCGTTGAATATACGCTACGTTGAATATACGCTACCTAGATGAGGGAATCCGTAGATGACGGATTCTCTCTTTTTTATTCTTCTTAACTTATCTATATAAGTTCTTGACCAACTTATATAGATAAGTTAAGATAAGTGTGCGCAGATAAGAAAACGTTTTCATTTCAAAAGTGGTCAAGTATGTCACTTCCAAAAAGGAGCATCGAGATGAAACCAAACTATCGTCAGATTGCAGAGCAAATCATTGAGAACATCGGAGGTAAGGAGAACGTTGAGCAGGCAGCTCACTGTGTCACCCGCCTTCGTTTAACGCTTAAGAACCAAGAGCTTGTCGATCAAGAAGCCTTACTTGAAGTTCCGCTCGTCAAAGGCGCGTTCTTGAACGCGGGTGTCTATCAAATCGTCATTGGTGCCGGAGACGTCGACCGGGTCTATGCAGAATTCATTCAATTAACCGGTTTACAGGCAACGACGATCGCAGATGTTAAATCGTCTGGCGCTGCCAAGATGAATCCGTTCCAAAAGTTGATCAAAGTCTTTTCTGATGTCTTCATGCCTATCATCCCGGCGATCATCGTTGCTGGTCTCTTAATGGGAATCAATAATCTATTCGGTATCGAGTTCGGTGGCAAGACGATGATCGATCGTTATCCGAACTTACAAGGACTTTGGGATCTTATCAATATGATGGCAAACACGGCCTTCGTCTTCCTCCCGGCACTCGTCGGTTGGTCAGCGACGAAACGCTTCGGTGGAAGTGAGATTCTCGGGATCGTCATGGGTCTGATGCTTGTTCACCCAGATCTCTTAAACGCTTGGAACTACGGACAAAGTGCTCTAAAAGGTGAAATCCCGACATTCAACATTCTCGGTCTCTTTGAAATTGAAAAAGTCGGTTATCAGGGACAAATCCTCCCTGTACTCGCCGCTGCTTATGTTCTCAGTACGATTGAACGTTGGCTCAAAAAACGGGTACCGAATGCGATTCAATTACTCGTCGTACCGATTACGACGATCACATTGACGGGCTTCCTCGCCCTTGCCGTCATCGGACCGGTCACGCGTCAAGTCGGTGACTGGATTACAATCGGTGTCGTCAATACGTTCGAAGCTGTTCCGTTACTTGGTGCCTTACTCTTCGGCGCACTCTATGCGCCGCTCGTTATTACCGGCATGCACCACATGTTCATCGCCGTTGATCTACAGTTGATCGGACAAAGCGGAACGACGTTCATCTGGCCGATGATCGCGATTTCGAACATCGCCCAAGGTTCAGCAACACTCGCGATGCTTTTCCTCGCGAAAAACGTTAACGATAAAAACATGGCATCAACGTCCGCTTTATCCGCCTACTTCGGGATCACGGAACCAGCGATGTTCGGGGTCAATCTCCGATTCAAATATCCGTTTTACGCGGCACTCGTCGGTTCAGCGATCGCGTCAGCTTTCATCGCCGTCAGTGGCGTTCTTGCTCCTGCGATCGGTGTTGGCGGATTACCTGCTTTCATTTCGATCGTACCAGGCTCGATTCTGTCATTCATCGTCGGCATGGTGATCGCGATCATCGTTCCTGTCGCCTGTACGTTCCTGTTCCACTATGTCTCAACGAAACGCGCAAAAAAAGCTGCCCTGAAAAAAGCAGCGTAATTCTAGAAAGGTGTGTATCTCATGATCACGACAACCGATTGGCGCAAATCCGCCGTTTATCAAATCTATCCGAAGAGTTTTTATAGTCCGGAGGGCAAAGCGACCGGTACGTTACGTGGCGTCACTGCCAAACTCGATTATCTGGCGGATCTTGGTGTCGATTACCTTTGGTTGACGCCGGTCTATGCTTCACCTCAGAACGACAATGGCTATGATGTCAGTGATTATTACGCGATTGATCCATCCTACGGAACAATGGACGATTTCGAGACGTTACTTGCAGAAGCAAAACAACGCGGTCTGTCTGTCATGATGGATATCGTCGTCAACCATTGCTCGACGTCGCACTCTTGGTTCGAAGAAGGACGTCACCCGGACAGCCCGTATCACGACTATTTTATCTGGCGCGAGACACCGAACGACTGGGTATCGAAATTCGGCGGTCCCGCTTGGTCATTTGATGAGGTAGCTGGCAAGTATTACTTGCACCTGTTCGACAAGACACAAGCGGATCTGAACTGGGAAAATCCACGTTTACGGGAAGATGTTTACAACATGATGCGCTTCTGGCGGGATAAAGGGGTCAGCGGCTTCCGACTCGATGTCATCAATTTGATCTCAAAGACGCCAGGTCTTCCAAACGATCCAGCAGGAGACGGTCGTTCGTATTATACGGACGGACCGAACGTCCATGACTACTTGCAAGAGATGAACGCAGAAGTCTTTGCCGGACACGATCTCTTGACCGTCGGTGAGATGTCGTCGACGTCACTTGAACACTGCCTTCGTTATTCATCACTTGATGAACAAGAACTGAAGATGACGTTCAACTTTCATCATTTGAAAGTCGATTATCCGAACGGTGAAAAATGGACGGCAGCACCATTTGATTTCACGCAACTGAAACAGATTTTCTCCGACTGGCAATCCGGCATGAACGGACAAGCCTGGAACGCAATCTTTTGGTGCAACCATGACCAGCCACGCGTCGTCAGCCGGTTCGGTGACGACGTCACGTATCGTGTCGAAAGTGCGAAGATGCTCGCGACGACGCTTCATGGTCTACAAGGTACACCGTACATCTATCAAGGAGAAGAGATCGGCATGCCGAATCCGGACTTCACGGATTTGTCCGACTACCGCGATGTCGAGACGTTGAACGCCTATCAGGAAGCTCGGGACAACGGTATATCGGAAGAAGCGATTCTCGCTGCGATTCGTCAAAAGTCGCGTGACAATGCGCGGACGCCGATGCCGTGGTCGGATGCAAGTAACGGCGGCTTCAGTACAAGCGAGCCGTGGATACCAGTCTCACCGACGTATGAGCAAATCAATGTCGAGTCGGCTGTCGCAGACCCAAACTCGGTCTATCATCATTACAAACAGTTGATTCAGCTCCGCAAACAGTATGACGTGCTGACGGACGGTTCATACCGTCTGTTGACACCAGACGATTCGTCACTCTGGGCGTACGAACGTGCCACAAGCGAGGAAGAGTTGCTTGTCGTTTCGAACTTCTACGGAACAGAGACGACGTTCACGTTACCTCGTGACGGATCGGATTATACAGTGTTGCTTCACAACTATCAGCAGATGCAGACAGAGGGACGCACTTTGACGTTGCGTCCTTATGAATCACTGATGCTCTATCGTAAGAAGTGATTGAATAAGACGAAGCACACGCGAAAAAGAGAAGATTGGTTTCTAGCATATCCTAGAAGCCAATCTTCTCTTTTGTTGAATAGATATAGAATGTGAATGCCTATCCCTCGACTCCTACAGGAAAAGAAAACATGGTACACGCTTTCGTCAGGGAAAGGAAAGACCCGGCGAACCGCATGAAATGCGGATCGTCGCGGCTTACCTCCCGCCTGTGGAAAGCGAGGATGGCAGAATCATTCGTTTTCAAAAATGATTCTTAAACACTAGTTCCTTCCGAGTCTTTTATTTTCGCATTCTTTATGAAACCTTCCGATTTGCTTCTTCTCGTTTCAACTGTTCGCGGAACAGTCGTGTCTCGGCAATGACAACGCCGGACAATCCAATCAAACCGATTAAGTTCGGAATCGCCATCAATCCGTTGAAGACATCGGAAATCGCCCAGACCATGTTCAAGTTCGTCGTCATCGCGCCGGCTCCAGCGACTAAGACGAACAGGATGCGGTACGGTAGGATTGATTTTTGACCAAATAGATAATAAATCGATTTTTCACCGTAGTACGACCAGCCAAGAACGGTCGAGTACGCGAACATGACGAGTCCAATCGTAACGATGTATTTTCCTGTTGGTCCAAGGAAGGCCTCAAAGCTCGCTGTCGTCAGTTCAACGCCTTGCAAGTCCGTATCGAGCTGTCCTCCCATGACGAGCGTCAGTCCCGTAATCGAACAGACAACCAATGTATCGAGGAAGACTTGCGTCATCGAGACGAGTGCTTGACGCCCCGGGAAGTCTGTCTTCGCAGCAGCAGCTGCGATCGGTGCTGAACCGAGTCCTGCTTCGTTCGAGAAGACACCACGCGCAACACCATAACGAATTGCCGCTCCGATTGCCCCTCCTGTGATGGCTTCGCTTGAGAACGTACTACTGAAGATCGTCGAGATCGCACCTGGAATCAGATCATAGTTCATGATGAGAATCAGCAAGCCACTTCCGACATAGAAGAAAATCATGAACGGAACGAACAGACTGACGACTTTCCCGATTGACTTGACCCCACCAAGAATGACGACACCCGTCAATACCATTAACGCGATCCCCGTCACGTAAAGTGGCACATCGAACGTCGATTTCATCGCGAGGGCGACCGAGTTCGTCTGGACCCCGTTTCCAATCCCAAACGCAGCGATCGAAGCGAATGCGGCAAATAGTACACCGAGCCATTTTTGCTTCAGTCCACGTTCAAGGTAATACATCGGTCCTCCTGCCATCTGTCCTTTTTCATCGACGACACGATATTTGACGGCAAGAATCGCTTCCGCGTACTTCGTCGCCATCCCGAACAGACCGGACAACCACATCCAGACGATCGCGCCTGGTCCCCCGAGAACGACGGCGGTTGCGACACCGACGATATTCCCTGTACCGACGGTCGCAGCCAGTGCCGTCATCAATGATTGAAAGTGACTGATGTCGCCTTCTGACTTATCGTCCTGATGCTTTGAAAACGCGAGCTTCAGCGCATACGGCAGTTTGGTAATTTGAATGAATCCTAAGCGAATTGTCAAGTAAATCCCCGTACCGACCAACAGAATGAGTAACGGTGGTCCCCATACGATATCGGACACCGCACTAACCCAGTCACTAAATGAATTTCCCATTCGTCTTACCTCCCTTTATGAAATATGTAGTTCCTTACCATTTTTTCAGAATTTACTGATAATTGTCAAACTATTTTTTCATGAAACTATTCTGCGTTTTAATTTTTTTGATAATAAGTAAATTTTTTACTTGTGAAGGTATAATCAAGAAAATAAATAGTTCATCTTGCAAAAAAAGGAGCGAATCATATGAAGATTAAAACGAAGCTTATCTTATTGTCCTCCATCCTTTTGCTTAGCTTGATCGGCGTCGGACTGTACGGCGGATTCTCACTCGACCACGTCGACAAACAGAGTCAGACCATCACGTCCTCCTGGATTCCTGGTCTGAACTTATCCCATGAAACGAATACCGCTCTATCAGATTTGCGACGTGTCGAATTATTACACATCCAAGAAAATGATCCAGAAATTAAAGCTGGTTATGATAAGCGTGTCAAAGACGGTTTAGCGACCGTTGATGCGAATCTCGCGAAATACGAGAAAACGATTTATTTAGAAAGCGATCGCGCACTGTTCAATGATCTCACGAAAAAATGGCAAACTTTCAATGAGACGACTGATCGCCTTCTCGCCCTCAGTACACCAGAAACTCAAAAAGAAGCGGTCACCTATTATGAAGGTGAGAGTCGTGATTCATACTTCGCCGTTTCTGATCAATTAACGAAAATCGTGAAATACAATAATCAACAAGCGAAAATAAATGGTGATGCCATCACAAGTTCTGCCAATACAGCTCACATCCTTCTCTTCACGATCATCGGTGTCGTCGGATTACTCGGTGTCATCTTCACCGTCTTGATTTTACACTCAATCTTCGGTCCACTCCGTCAACTGCAGGCAAAAACGTATGAACTGGCAACACAAGGTGGCGACTTGACAGCACAACTCGACGTCGCGCGTGATGACGAGATTGGACAAATCGCCCAGTCGATGAATCAATTCATCGCTCACTTACGAACGATCATCGTCCAGGTCGATGATACAGCAACCCACGTCGTATCGACTTCGCGTCACGTCTCCGGTCGAATCAGCGAACTCGATCAGGATATGGCGTCGACTTCCCATACGATTGAAAACTTATCAGCCGGGATGCAGGAGACAGCTGCTTCTGCCGAAGAGATGAACTCGTCTGCCGTCGATATGGAAGCGACGATTCATGATATCGTCTCTAGTGCGGAAGCGAACGGAAAACGAGCACAAGAAGTCGGCGAACGGGCCGAATCGCTTCAAGTCGTCGCAACCGAAGCGAAACAGACCGCGAATCACATTCTCGCTGAAACGAAAAGTAAACTCGAGGACGCGATGGCTCGCGCGAAGGCGGTCAAGGAGATTTCCGTCTTATCGGACGCAATCCTCTCGATCGCGGCGCAAACGAATCTATTGTCCCTTAACGCTTCGATTGAAGCAGCACGCGCTGGTGAAGTCGGTCGCGGCTTTGCCGTCGTCGCCGATGAGATTCGTAAACTTGCTGAAAGTAGCCGGGATACCGTCGAACAAATCCAAGATGTCTCGATTTCTGTCATCGAGTCCGTTGAACATTTGAATTCCGCTTCCGGTGAGATGCTCTCCTTCATCGATACGAAGGTCGTCAAGGACTATGATTTATTCGAAGACGCCTCCGTTCAGTATCGAAATGATGCACAATTATTCGGCGATGCAGCGGAACACTTCGCCGCTCAAGCCGGTCAACTCCAGGAACTGACAGCAAACATGCTCGGTGTCATCCACGATGTTGCCGTCACCGTCAATGATGGGGCACAAGGCACACAATCGATGTCAGAACAAATCAATCATTCCGTCCAAGCGTTCCGGGATGTCCATGACCAGACTTCCGTCAGTCAACAGCAGGCAGAGGCACTAAAAGAGGTCTTACGCCAGTTCCAAGTCTAAACGACAAGCCCCTCGTCTTCAGATTAGAAGAGAGGGGCTTGTTTTTTATTACTTATTGTCCTGCACCTGTGAGCGGTTGTGCGTCTTTTGCTTCCGCCGGTAATGTGATCTCGTCGATCTCATTGAATTTCGAGAACGTCGACTCATTCTTCATATTGAATTCGGTCTCTTTTTCAATCGCAAACACCATGTCCATGTCGAGAGACTTCGGATAGAACGTCTTCGCGTCATATGTCATTTTGTAGTTCATCTTTTTATAATCGATGCTATCCATCGCGTCTTTCATCTGCGCCATCTGTCCTGTCTGTTCGAGTGAATCCTTCATGAAGGCTTTCAGATCGTCACCACTTAACTTAACGTCGATCTGATAGACGTCGCCCTCTTTTTTCGCTGTCCAATTATCTTTGTATTTCTTTAGGAGCTGTAGGTTTTGTTCCGTTGATGCCGATGATTCCATCGCTTCAACCATTTCGCCTAATTCCGAAACATCTTGAACGATCCATTGTCCGTTTTGTGAGAGATACATTTTATCGTCAACGATATAACTCTCAATCGTCACGTCTTTCCCGTCTTCAGGATTTTTCATCGTCATCGTCTGCTTCATCGCGAGCGGCTTTTGAATGATGTCAGCTGAAACTTTCTGATCCATCGCCATCTCACCTGCTTTAGAGCTGACCGTTCCTTCCATATGGAACGATTTGATGTCCTCTTGAGCGGCTGTCGCTTTCTTTAATAGCTCTGTGTTCGAGAGTTCCCCCGACTTCGTCGAACCCGATCCGCTACCACTACCTGAATCCGTCTGTCCATCTTGGCATCCGGCAAGTCCAATGGATGCTGCGACAATCCCGGCTGCTACCCACCTTGTTTTCTTCATATTCATTTCCTCCTTTATACGCGTTACCCTGATTTACGAAAAACATTGGAAAATGTTTCAAACTTTCTTTAGTAGACCATTACCGTTCTACTTAAAATTGAATCCTCAAATTTCAAATCTACAATTCTTTTTTTGAAATTTGGTTCAGTGTTCGTGAGATTCCCGCAAAAAAACGAGGCTGACTCAAAAAAAGAATGACGCGTCTTTTCACGCCCTTTCCTCAGGCGAGACACAAGCCAGTTTTCCTGCTTCATTCAAGCAGGAAAGCGGGTCTTGTTTATCTCTGACAGCGCATAAATGCGCTTGTTCCTGTAGGAGTGGCGTGTGACGCGTCATTCTTTTTGTTACGAGATAAGGATGGCAGATCATCATTCTGCCACCCTTATCTTTGTAGAGACTGACTTTTGAGTCAGCCCCGTTTCTGATTTGTTAGATCGTCCGTAAAAGATTCGCCATCTCAATCGCAGAAACCGCAGCTTCATAGCCTTTGTTCCCAGCTTTCGTACCGGCACGTTCGACTGCTTGCTCGATTGAATCCGTCGTCAGGACACCGAAGATGATCGGTACGCCTGTGTCGCGCGACGCACTCGCGACACCTTTCGCGACTTCGTTACAGACGTAATCATAGTGTGACGTCGCTCCACGGATGACGGCGCCAAGCGTGATGACTGCGTCATACTTGCCGCTTTTCGCTAACTTTTCCGCGACGAGTGGAATTTCGAATGCTCCTGGAACCCACGCCGTATCGACAGCATCCGCTGCGACACCGTGACGACGGAAAGCGTCGTTTGCTCCTCCGACGAGTTTTGAAGTGATCAATTCGTTAAAACGTGCAGCGACGATTGCGACGCGTAGTCCTTCTCCTGTTAAGAAACCTTCGTAGATCATGATGTGTGTCCTCCTTGGATGTCGAGCCAGTGCCCGAGTTTCGTTTGTTTTGTTTTCAGATAACGTTGATTTTCAGGTTCAGCCGGTACTTGATGGGGCACGCGTTCGATGACTTCGATGCCTTCTTGTTCGAGCACCCGTTGTTTGTCCGGATTGTTCGTCATCAAGCGGATCTTCGTCACGCCGAGATCGCGCAACATGTTCGCTGCGACCGTATAATCACGCATGTCCGTCGGATAACCGAGTGCATGGTTCGCTTCGACCGTATCGAGTCCTTGTTCCTGTAACTCATACGCTTTTAACTTCGCCATCAGACCGATGCCGCGTCCTTCCTGACGTAAATACAAGACGGCTCCCCCTTCTTGTTCAATCCGCTCGAGTGCCGCATCGAGTTGCGGTCCACAATCGCAACGCTTCGAACCGAAGACGTCCCCTGTCAGGCATTCCGAGTGTAGACGGACGAGCATTCCGTCGTGCGCTTCACCGGATAAGACAGCGACATGTTCTTTCTTATCTTGTGTCGTATAGCCAATCATCCGAAAGGCTCCGAACGTCGTCGGAAGCAACACTTCCGCCTCCCGCTTCAACGGTCGCTCAAGATACGCGACGAGTGCTTCGATCGTAATCAGTTTTAAATCATGTTCTTCCTTATAGAGAAGTAGATCATCGACCCGTGCCATCGTGCCGTCTTCCTTAATGATTTCACAGATGACGGCGATCTCATCGCTACCGGCAAGACGGGCAAGATCGACACCCGCTTCCGTATGTCCACGTCGCTCCCGGACACCGCCCTCTTTTGCGATCAATGGGAAGATGTGACCCGGTCGTTTGAAACGTTCCGGTCCATCCGTCAGCATCCGCTGAATCGTTAGCGACCGTTCCTCAGCACTGATGCCGGTCTTTGCCTCTTCATGATCGATGCTGAGCGTAAATGCCGTTCCATGTGGATCTGTATTATTCGCTGTCATCGGAGCAAGTTCGAGTCGCTGTGCGATCCGCGGACTGACTGGTACACAGACGAGTCCTTTTCCGTATGTGATCATGAAGTTGATGTTTTCCGGTGTCGCATGTTCTGCGAGCATGACGAGATCGCCCTCATTCTCACGATCCTCGTCATCGCAGACGATGATCGGTCGTCCGTTCTTCAAATCTTCTATCGCGTCTTCAATCAAGTCGAATCCGTTCATTACATGTCGCCTCCTAAGAATGCTGCCCAGTCCGTCTGCTTCTCATGCTGCGTGAAATGATAGAGATGTTTTGCCATCATGTCACACTCGATATTGACGACTGCGCCGCTTGCCAATCGATCAAACGTCGTCACTTGACGTGAGTGCGGAATCAATGAAATCGAGATCGTTTCCGGCGTGACGCGTTGCAACGTCAGGCTCGTACCGTTGATTGCGATCGAGCCTTTCGGAATACAATACTTTTGCCACGATCCGACATCAAACGTATAGACCATCGCTTCTCCATCCGGTCGCCGACTGATCAGCCGCGCTGTTCCGTCGATATGTCCACTGACGAAATGACCGCCGAAGCGACCATCTGCCGGCATCGCCCGTTCGAGTTGCAATGGGCTTCCGACGCGGTACGTGCCGAGGGCTGTTGACCGGATCGTGTCATGGACGGCATCTGCTGTGAAACTAGTCGGACTCATCGACGTGACCGTCAAACAAATCCCGTCGACGGCGATGCTATCACCGATCTTCGTTCCTTCGAGTACCTGGTGCGCCTCAATTTCAAGCGCTAACCCGTTTGGTCGCGGTATCTTTCGTTTTAAGGTTCCGACTTCTTCAATCAATCCGGTGAACATGTCGTCTCCTCCTTTCGGATGTACGTCAGATGGAGATCCGGTCCGACCGTCTCAACCTGGTCGATTTGAAAACGATCTTCGATATCGTGTTGACTATTCCACGCATCGCCTTCAAAAATCGATGGGGCTTGGTAGACTTCGATTCGGTCAACAAGATCTGCCTCAAGGAAAGCGGCTTGAATCGTCGGTCCACCTTCGATCAAAACACTACGGATATCTTGTTCGTATAAGCGTTTCAAAATCGCTTCCGGCGTCTCATACTCACCAACGAGGACCGTCACTTGATCATGACTAACCCGTGGAACACTCGTCAGCCAGTAGGTCGGATTTTTACCATCGCGGAAGACTTGTGCTGTCTCCGGAACCCGACCACGACGATCGACGATTACCCGAATCGGCTCGATGCCTGACGATGCGCGTAACGTCAGTGCCGGATCATCGACGAGGACCGTCTCACTGCCGACGAGGATTGCATCGTGGCGTCCACGCAGGGCACGACCGTTCGCGCGTGCTTCTTCTGACGTGATCCAGCGCTGTTCACCTGTCGCCGCGATCCCGTTCATCGTCTGAGCGATCTTGACGGTCACGGTCGGGCGTTTTCGTTCGATCGTCTTCCAGAATTCCGTGTAGAGGGCTTCTGCCTCATGCCGTAACAAGCCGACCTCGACTTCGACTCCCGCGTCCTGTAGACGTTTGATTCCGGAACCAGCGACGATTGCATGTTTGTCTTCCGTTGCGACGAAGACTCGTTTGATTCCCGCTTGTAGAATCGCTTCCGTGCATGGTGGCGTCTTGCCGTGATGATTGCATGGCTCGAGCGTCACGTAAAGATCGGCACCACGGGCGGCTTCCCCTGCCATCCGTAAGGCTTCGACTTCTGCGTGCGGACCACCGGCAAACCGGTGCGCACCGAAGCCGATGATGCGTCCTTGTTTGACGATGACACAGCCGACACTTGGATTCGGACTTGTTTGTCCGTGTAACATTTGTGCTAATTGCATGGCATAACTCATCATCTGTGACATCGCGTTCACTCCTTTCAAATGAAAAAAGACGCCCCTTGAAAAAGGGGCGTCTGTATAGAAGGGTTCACGAAATACACGGTTCGCTTCCTGCATTTTTTCATGCAGAAAGAGACCATCTCCTGAAAACATTTTTTCAGAAAACGGCTTGAATCGTGTCGTTTCGTTCTTCTCCCATCCGGACTTTACCGTCGGCCCTGGAATCTCACCAAGTCAGCCATGATGCGTACATCACAGGTCGCGGGCTCGTCGATCAATCGATCGCATCACCGCCGGTTGGGATTTTCACCCTACCCCGAAGAACTGGATTATTGAGTTATACAATTTTAGCCTAGCATATCTTTTTCAAGAAAACAAAGCGCAAATGCTTCTGTCTTGTCTCTTTTTTGATTTCGCTCCAGTTCTGTCACCCATCACCAATTCGTGATCAACCGCATCTCAAAAACGACCGGAGCACTTGATAGCAGTGCATCCAGTCGTCGTTTTCCGCTTATAAATATCCGTTCTTCCGATCGTGGAATTCTTGAGCGATCGCCCCGCGCGTCCGTTCATCAGCGAGGACGCGAAGCGCTGTCCGAGCGAGGATTTTCGCCCCCGTGATCAATGCTTCATCTCCAGCTTCTGAACGAGCCGCTTCTTTGAATGCTTCCGTATGCGCGACGAGATCGTCCGGACCAATCTTGATATACGGATGGATCGTCGGAATGACTTGACTGATGTTACCGGCATCCGTCGAACCAAGACCCGGTCGTTCATCTAAGTAGACCTTTTCACCAAGCGCCTCTGCTTCTTCTTGGAACAGACGGTCGAACGTCCGGTTGAAGACGAGGTTATCGACTTCATTTTGGAAGGCGATGACATCGAGCGTCGCCCCAGTCGCGAGTGCCGCGCCTTGGGCGACGGCTTTGACTTTTTCCGTGACGGCATTTAATCGTTCCCGTGTCGTTGCCCGGATGAAGAAACGTGCTTTTGCGTATTCCGGGATGATGTTCGGCGCATCGCCTCCATGCGTGATGATCCCGTGGATCCGGACATCGTCTGGTAACTGCTGACGTAACGCATTGATTCCATTGAAGAGTTGAATGACAGCGTCGAGGGCGTTGATGCCTTCTTCCGGTGACGCCGCTGCGTGTGCCGGACGACCCGTAAAGGCAAAGTCGAGCGGATCGACCGCAAGGGAAGAACCCGTGATCCGTGTTTGACCCGACGGATGGACCATCAAGGCTGCATCGATCCCTTCCAGCAACTGATGTTTGACGAAACTGCCTTTCGCACTACCGTTCGGTCCACCTTCCTCGGCCGGCGTTCCAAGCACGACGACACTCCCGCCGACTTCATCGAGTACTTTACTGAGCGCGATCGCCGCTGCGACGCTCGTCGTGCCGATGATATTATGACCGCACGCGTGACCAATACCCGGCAACGCATCGTATTCAGCAAGAAAGGCAATCGTTGCGCCTGGTCGGTCGCTCGATTTCTTCGCGAAGAACGCGGTATCGTGCCCCGCGACGCCGAGTTCTACTGTAAAACCTTCCGCTGTTAGACGCTCCGCATGGAGCCGCGAAGCAAAGAATTCCTCGTTCCCGATTTCCGGCGTTGCATGAATCCGATGACTTGTCTCAAGATACGATTCCCGTTTTTGTTCGATGTCCTGTTCAATCGTCTCTACCCATGTCGTGCGTACTGGTGTCGTCATACTATCCACTCTCCTTTTGAAATTATTCGCCGATATCGCTCAGTGGAACGAACGTCGGGATCGTACTGCCTTTATATTCTTTTTTGATGAAGGCCGCGACATCTTTTTGTTGATACAGCGATGCGATTTTTTTCAGTTCTTTTTTGTTCTTGTCTTCCGTCCGTGTCGCGATGATGTTGATGTATGGTTGTGCTGTCTCGTTCTCATGGACGATCGAGTCCTTGATCGGGTTGAAGCCAGCGTCAACGGCAATGCCATTGTTGATGATTGATGCCGCGACGTCCGGTAAGACGCGTGGCGTTTGCCCGGCGATGATCGGAACGATTTTCAGCTTTTTCGGATTCTCGACGATCTTATCGACCGAACCGTTGCCATCGAAGTCGTCCGGTAGCTTGATCAGACCTGCTTCTTGCAGTAACAAGAGGGCACGTCCCATGTTCGTCGCTTCGTTTGGAACAGCGATTTTTCCGCCATTTGGAATGTCTTTGACGTCCTTGTATTTATCCGAGTAGATCCCCATCGGTGCGATGACAGTCGTCGCAATCGGCGATAGCTTCAAGTTATGTTCTTTCTTGAAAGCGTTGAAGTAGGAAATCGTCTGGAAAGCATTGGCGTCGATCTCACCCTCAGCCAGTGCCATGTTCGGCTGGACATAATCGGAGAACTTGACGAGCTCGATTTTGATGCCTTCCTTCTCTGCTTTTTTCGCGACATAATCCCAAACTTGTGTGTCTGAACCGCTGACACCGAGCTTGATCGTCTTTTCGTCTTCTCCTGATGCTGCGCACCCGGCAAATAAAATCGTCGTGAGTGTTGCTCCAATTGCTACTGCTTTTTTCATGGCTGAATCGCTCCCTTGATTAATGTCTTCTAATTTTTCGTGCGACGATGTTGCCTGTCGTCTGTAAGCCTTGGACTAAGATGACGAGAATCCCGACCGTGATGATCATGACTTTCGTGTCGAATCGTTGATAACCATAGGTGATCGCTAAGTCACCGAGACCACCGCCTCCAATCGCACCTGCCATCGCTGACGCCCCGATCAAGCCGACCGTCGCGATCGTTAAGTTCAGGATGAGTGAACCGAGTGCTTCCGGTAGGAGGAAGCGGAAAATCGTTTGAAACGGTGTTGCGCCCATCGCTTCTGCTGCTTCAAGAACGCCTTTATCGACTTCGAGTAAAGAACTCTCGATCAGACGCGCCATGTACGGTGCAGCGTAAAAGACGAGCGGGACGATTGCGGCTTCGGTTCCGATCGACGTCTGGACGATCAACCGTGTCAACGGGATGATCGCGACGAGTAAGATGATGAACGGAATCGAGCGGAAAATATTGACGATACTGTTGAAGAACGTGAACAGCGGGACATTTTCAAGCAATGCGCCTTTTCGCGTGACTACAAGCAGGATCCCGAGTGGTAAACCGATCAATGTCGAGAATAAGAGCGAAACGGATACCATCGTCATCGTCTGTAAAAATGCTGTCCAGATATCACTGTAGTTAACTAGCATGGGCAAGTACCTCCTCGACCGTCACCTGTGCCTGATCGATGTAGTGTAACGCTCGTTTTACTTCAGCCGGCTCACCGATCAGTTCAACGAGCAGAGTGCCAAACGGTGTCTCCTGCAACTCCGTGATGCTACCGTGCAAGATGTTGACATCGACGTCAAAGCGTTTCGCGACTTGTGACAAGAGCGGCTGCCCGGTGTGATGTCCGAGGAAATGAATCTTATAGATCGGATTCGCATTCCGGGACTCGATCAACTGGCGAATCGATGCTGGAATCTCGTCGTGCATGACGGAGCGAACGAAGTTTTTCGCTGTCTCGGTCTTTGGATTCGAAAAGACGTCGAAGACCGTTCCTGACTCGATCAACTTTCCAGCTTCGATGACGGCGACCCGGTCACAAATTTCACGAATGACGCCCATCTCGTGGGTGATCAAGAGAATCGTGATCCCGTACTCCGCATTGATACGTTTTAATAACTGGAGAATATGATGGGTCGTTTGGGGATCGAGTGCTGACGTCGCTTCGTCACATAAGAGGACGGAAGGTTGCGTCGCGAGTGCCCGGGCGATACCAACGCGCTGTTTCTGCCCACCCGACAATTGATCCGGATAATGATCCGCCTTGTCAGCGAGATCGACGAATTCGAGTAACTCCGTCACCCGGCGGCGAATTTCGTCTTTCTTGACGCCTGCGAGAACGAGTGGTTTCGCGACATTCGTAAAGACCGTGTTCGCATTCAATAGATTGAAGTGCTGAAAAATCATCCCGATCCGTTGTTTTGCATGGCGCAATTTTTTTGGAGACAGTTGCGTTAAATCTTCTCCATCGACCGTCACCGTTCCTGACGTCGGTCGTTCTAATAGATTGACACAGCGGAGCAGTGAACTTTTTCCGGCACCGCTAAAGCCGATGACACCAAAGATTTCGCCTTTTTCGATCGTCAGGTCGACACCGTCGAGCGCTGCGATCGTCTGATCTTTCGTGACGTACGTTTTTTTGACTTGATGAAATGCGATCATTCCGTTTTCCCCCTTCATTCAACAAAAAAGGTCCCTTCTTGAGAAACAAGAAGAGACCTGGATCCGCACAGTGGCAGAATCCACTCCACTCATCTCTCAGACATCTGTCTGATGGAATTGGCACAGTGCTCATAATGAGTCTGTTGCCGAGGTTTCGTAGGGCCAGTCCCTCCACCTCTCTGGATAAGTATTGCGGTATGAAATTCGTATGTGTGTTGTTGCGTTGTTGCTTATGTCGTAAAACTAATTTTTACATTACGGGTCGAAACTTTAAAAGTCAACCAACTTTGCAAAAATAATCCATTTGTCGCATATCGATGGATGAACAAGTTATGAGTTAGCTTACTCAACGGATCATGATTCGTCAAGAAAGATTTGACAAGTCATTTTTGGTCGTGCTACCATCGTTTCAATGATTATTCCGACAATTCCAATATGATATTTATCAAGAGTGAACGAGAGACCTGGCTCTATGACTTCACGGCAACCTGCAATCTGTAAGGTGCTCCGACCAGCAAAGCGCGGCTTTGGATGATACGGTGAAAAACTCGTGGGCGTCCAAGCAGTGACGTCGACGAGTTTTTTTCATGAATGGAGGAAAAATAGTAATGATGAACTATCCTGTATTGACTGGTGCTGAAGCGTTTTATTTTCAAGGGGGATCGATCGGCATTCTAATCTGTCATGGTTTTAATGCCACTCCGCAAAGTGTCCGCGACGTCGGTGAAGCATTCGCTGCTGAAGGTTTTACCGTCTATGCCCCGCGCTTACGTGGACATGGAACGAACGTCCGCGAGTTTGAACAATCGACTGCTCGATGTTGGAAGCAAAGCCTGAAAGACGGCTATGAACGTTTACAAGAAACATGCGATCAAGTCTTCGTCATCGGTCAATCGATGGGTGCGACGCTTGCACTGTCACTCGCCGCTGACGGCATTCCGTTCGCCGGCATCATTACGATCAATGCCGCACTCTCCGTTCCATCCTATGAAGCACTTTCGTTCGAGGACGGTCCAGAGTATTTACCAGAAGGCGCACCGGACATCAAACGGTCTGCTTTCGAAATCATCTATGACCTCGTTCCAAGTCGTTGTGCGTTCGAACTCGTCCGTCTGATGGATGAGACGAAAGGACGCCTCGGATCGATCCTTCTGCCGACATTAATTCTCTACTCGGCGACCGATCACGTCGTTCCGCCGTCGAGCTCGGATTATCTGCATCAGCACATCGGAACGAATGATAAACGAAGCTACTGTTTACTGAACTCGTACCACGTCGCGACCCTCGATCATGATCAGGATTTGATCGTTCGTGAGACGATCCGTTTTATCGAACGCTCAAGCCGGTTCTCACAGGAAACGGGATAATAAAAAAACAGCTATTCACTTAGAAGCGAATAGCTGTTACATCAAAGGACGACCGCGACCGGTTCGTCTTTTTTAATTTTCTTGGTGCTGCACCGATTGGAGCGGCTTCGGTTTTCCAGGCACCTCATGGCAATGGCGGCACCGTGGCTCATACGATTCTGAAGCGCCGACTAGAATGATCGGATCATCGTAGTTCGCTGGTTTTCCATCAATCAACCGTTGTGTTCGGGAAGCCGGATCACCACATGAAAGACAGATGGCTTGCAGCTTCGTCACGAATTCTGCGCGCGCCAGTAATTCCGGCATCTTGCCGAATGGCTCTGCCCGGAAATCTTGATCAAGACCCGCACAAATGACACGTTTTCCGTCTTGTGCGAGTGCTTCGATGACTTGTACGATCTCATCATCAAAGAATTGAACTTCATCGATTCCAACGATTTGTGTTTCCTCCGCTACTGCTGCGTAGAGATCACGACTCGTCGCCATCGGAATCGCCACGACGGAGTTGCCGATATGAGAGACGACATGCTCTTCATGGTACCGGTCGTCGATTGCCGGCTTGAATACTTGAACGGGCAGTTTGCCGTACTGCGCCCGTCTGACACGACGAATCAACTCTTCCGATTTCCCGGAAAACATACTGCCACAAATTACTTCGATCCAGCCGTACTGATTTATTACATGCATCATCGTCCGACACCGTCCTCTAAAAATAGTCACTTTAACGAGTATAGCCCGAAACGGTATCGAGAAAAAGGGTTGACTTCCGGAAATCAAAATTCATTTTTTCTTTACCTAGAATTTTTGTCCTTTCATTCCAACCGTCCCCTATTTCCTGTACACTGAAGAAGAAGACTCTCACGAAAGAAGGTGTCCCCGATTCATCATCTCTTACATGACATCCTGCACCAATATGGTGCCCTTGGTCTCTCCGTCCTTCTCGCAGGTGGTATCGTGGGATTGCCGGTTCCTGATGAGACCCTGCTCGTCCTGTCCGGTTTTTGGATGCATCAAGGCAATCTACCACTCGTCGGTACGATTCTCGCCGCTTACGCCGGCAGTTGTATCGGGATGACGATCAGCTATTTACTCGGATTAAAACTCGGTATGCCACTATTACACCGCGTCGGACCGAAAATGCGTATCTCAGAAAAACATATTCTTTCCGCTGAAGCCGGATTTCGTCGTTACGGGAAATCGGTCTTGATCATCGGTTACTACATACCTGGTCTCCGCCAACTCTCCGCCTTTTTTGCAGGTGTCTCGAAAATGCCGTTTCGCGTGTTTGCGAGTTATGCGTATACAGGTGCGTTGATTTGGATCAGCGTGTTCTTAGGCGCCGGCTACTTCGTCGGTCGTCATCTCTCGTTCCACAAAGTCATGGACTATATCTTGGCACATCCGGAAGTCATGCCGTATTTAATCGGGATTGCCGGTGGAATCGCCTTCTCCTTCGTCTTGAAGACGTATCTCGCGTATCGTTCACAATTCAGTCTATACAAAAACAGCCTGCTTCCATAATGGAGGCAGGCTGTTTTTTTAAGAACCAACAAGTGATTACTTGCGGCCGTATTTTTTGTTGAAGCGATCGACACGACCATCTGCCGCATTGAACTTTTGACGACCTGTGTAGAATGGGTGCGAGTCTGAAGACACATCCACACGGATGAGTGGGTACTCGTTACCATCTTCCCAAGTGATCGTTTCGTTCGAAGAACGAGTAGAACCGCTTAAGAATTTGTACTCAGTCGTTGAATCCATAAATACTACTTTGTTGTAGTTAGGGTGAATTCCTTGTTTCATGGTTGATTTCTCTCCTTCCGCCCTGGTTCATTTGCTGAGCCAGAGTAAGTTACCTTCCTATACTAAACGATTTTTTTACGCGTCGCAATAGTTATTTTTCCGTCGTCGTTTCCTTCTTGACGGTACGCGGTTTAGCCGGTGCGCGTCGGACCGTCTTCTTCTTTTCTTTCTCGAGTTCAACGAAAAATTCTTCATTATTTTTCGTATCGCGAATCTTACGCAGGAACGTATCGACGAACTCGTTCGACTCATTCATCGTCCGGCGAATCGTCCAAAGCGCATCGAGTTGCTCTTTCGGAAGCAACAGTTCTTCCTTCCGTGTACCGGACTTCCGAATGTCGATCGCTGGGAAGATCCGACGCTCTGACAGCTTACGATCAAGATGCAACTCCATGTTGCCCGTCCCTTTGAATTCCTCATAGATGACGTCATCCATGCGCGATCCTGTCTCAACGAGAGCTGTCGCAAGAATCGTCAAACTACCACCGTGTTCGATGTTTCGCGCTGCCCCAAAGAATCGTTTTGGCTTATGGAACGCAGCCGGGTCGATCCCCCCTGAGAGCGTCCGACCGCTTTGCGGTACCGTTAAGTTATAGGCCCGTGTTAGACGTGTGATCGAATCCATCAAGATGACGACATCCTTCTTGTGTTCGACGAGTCGCATCGCCCGCTCGAGGACAAGCTCAGAAATCCGGACGTGGTTGTCTGGTGTTTCGTCAAACGTCGAGCTGACAACGTCTGCTCCCGGAACCGAGCGCTCAATATCTGTTACTTCCTCAGGTCGCTCATCAATCAAGAGAATGATCAGTTCGACATCCGGATGATTCTCCTGAATCGAATTTGCGATTTCTTTGAGGAGTGATGTCTTCCCTGCTTTTGGTGGTGCGACGATCAAACCACGTTGACCAAACCCAACCGGTGCGATCATATCCATGACACGAACGGATAGATGGCGTGGTTCTGTCTCAAGTCGCATTAGACGATCCGGATAGATCGGTGTCAGTGCCGGGAAGAATAGACGGTTACGGGCTGTATCCGGTGCTTCACCGTTGACGGCTTCCACGCTAAGTAATCCTTGGAACCGTTCGTTTTCCTTCGGCGGACGGACTTTACCTGTGACGACATCACCATTACGTAGATTAAAGCGTCGGATTTGAGATGCTGCGATATAAATATCTTCAGAGGATTGGGAATAATTGATAGGACGAAGGAAGCCAAAGCCACCATCGTTTTGCATTTGTGGATTGCCAGGGATGACTTCGAGTACCCCTTCGAGGAAATAAAGACCAGTCGATTCAGCCTGTGCTTTTAAAATCTTGAACATCAACTCGCGTTTACGGGCTTCCCGGTATTGTGGGACATTCTTCGTCTTTGCGATTTCATAGAGTTCTTTTAATGTCAGTTGGCTCAATTGAGCCAGTGTATAGGAGCGTTCTGGTTTATCTTTTTTATCAGTTGTTGGCATGTTCTTCACCTATTCTTTATAAATTCAACTGCATTCAGCATACTTCCATACATACATCAGGAGGTATGTAATTTTATTCGTGAACTAAAGGTATCATATTTTTTTTAATTCGTCGTCAACAATCCTCTGCGTTTCTTACTTTGTAATATTCAAGGATATTATTTCAGTTATGTTACAAAAGCATCTGTTTTGTCTTCTAACTGAAAAAACGTTTTCAAGTGTGCTCGTGCTAAGATATTCCTGCAGACAAAATTCTTACACAGTTGTAAGGTAGACTGCTTAATCACACACTTAATGATTTCATCATATAACTTACGGACGCAACACACTACATTTAAACGGAGGAATTCTTAACATGAAACGTTTTCTAGCATCGATCGCGACGGCAGCCTTAGTGGTTTCAGGTTTTACATCAGTGGGTACAGGTAAAGTTGAAGCAGCGACAGTCACGAAAGTCAAGATCACGGACAACGGTCTTCGTGTTCGGACAGCACCTTCTACGAAAGCAAGCATCGTCGGGAAAGTCAACGCTGGTCAAGTCTTTACATACAAAGGCAAATCAGGCAGCTGGACAAAAATCTCATACGGCGGTAAAACACGCTATGTCTACTCACAGTACACAAAGACATACAAATCATCTTCTAGCGCTAAAAAATCAACGAGCTCTTCTTCTAAACGGACGAAAATCCTGAGCGAAGCAGCAAAACATAAAGGTACACCTTATGTATGGGGCGGAACGACGACTCGTGGATTCGACTGCTCTGGTTTCACAAGCTACGTGTACAAGAAAGCGGCTGGTAAAACATTGCCACGTACGTCTTCTTCACAATATTCTTCTTCTAAGAAAGTCAGTGTTTCAAAAGTACAACCAGGAGATCTTGTCTTCTTCTCACACGGTAGCGGCATTCAGCACGTTGGGATCGCAACAAGCAAGTCAAGCATGGTCAACTCAGAAACAGGTGGCGTTAAATACTCAAGCTTCAAATCAGGGTACTGGGGTTCACGCCTTGTCGGCGCAGGATCTTACCTATAATTCATCATCTCAAAGCGGTTGAGCATTGGCTCGATCGCTTTTTTTCATCTCATTCATAAGGAGGAAATAGGATGCATGTCTTAATCACAGGTGCTTCAAGAGGTCTTGGTCGTGAATTCGCTTATCTGCATGCACGACAAGGGGATCACGTCCTGCTCGTCGGACGCGATGCGACAGCACTCTTCGAAACGAAGTTCCATGTCGAGCGACTCGGGGGAACGGCAACCGTCTTTCCGTATGACTTAACGAAGCGGACGCATCGTCTGGCACTGTTTCGGGCAACGGAACACATTCCGGTCGACTGCGTCATCAACAATGCTGGAATCGGCGTTTTCGGTTCCTTCCTTGAGACCTCGTTTGAAGACGAGTCTCGAATGATTGCTTTAAACATCGAGGCATTGACGCATGTGACGAAGGTCTATGCCTCACGTATGAAGGCACGCGGAATCAAAGGACGTATCGTCCATCTCGCGTCAACGGCTGCATTTGAAGGCGGACCATGGCTGAGTGTCTATTACGCGACGAAAGCCTATGTCCTTCATTTCTCGGAAGGCTTGACAGAAGAGCTCGCAGAAGACGGGATTCAAGTCAGCGTTGTCTGCCCAGGTGCGACACATACCGGTTTCGAATCGGCAGCAAATCTTGAACAGTCACGCTTGTTCTTGCGACCTGGTGTCATGGATGCTCCGACGGTTGCGCGCATCGCCTACCGCGGCTATATGAAGGGGAAAACGTTCATCGTTCCTGGCTTCGGGAATGCCTGGTATATCTTTTCGACGCGTTTTCTACCGCGTCGGTACGTCACCCGACAAGCAGGAGAAGTCCAGCGTCCGCGGTAATCGTCAAATAACGATTCATTTATCACTCAACGTTCATATCCTCACTTTCCTCAGGCGGGAGGTAAGCCGCGACATCTCGCAGCTTATGCGAAATGCCGGGTCTTCCCTTACCCTGACGGAAACGTTAGCACGTTTCCTTTTCCTGTAGGAGTTGAGGACGAACGTCTTGATTCCTAGAAACACATCAAAAAAGAGTTGGCATTCCGGAGATCATCCGCAACGCCAACTCTTTTTGTGTGGATTCAGACGTCCTGTTTGAGGAGTCGTCCTGTTTTACTTAATGACAAGCTTCGGTTTCTTCTTGAACGAGTGAATCCCCTCGACAAAACGAACCGTTCCTGATTTCGCACGCATGACGACAGAGTGTGTCTGACCGCCTTGCGCCGTGAACTGGACACCTTTCATCAATTCGCTGTCCGTGACGCCTGTCGCAGCAAAGATACAGTCGTCTCCTGCTACGAGATCGTCCATCATGAGGATCTTCGACGGATCTTCGATACCCATCTTCTTACAACGCTCGATCTCAGCATCGTCTGCCGGTAACAAGCGTCCTTGGAGTTCACCACCGAGACATTTCAAAGCAACGGCAGCAAGAACGCCTTCCGGTGCACCACCTGAACCGAGCAAGATATCAATCCCTGTATGCGGGAACGCCGTATTAATCGCACCAGCAACGTCACCGTCACCAATCAAGCGAATCCGTGCCCCTGTTGCCCGAATCCGTTGAATGATTTCTTCGTGACGTTCACGATCCAGGATCGAGACGACGACGTCTTCGATTTCTTTGTTCTTCGCTTTCGCGACTGCTGCGATGTTTTCTTCGATCGTCGCATCCAGACTGATGTGTCCTGCCGCTTCCGGACCAACCGCGATCTTATCCATGTACATGTCCGGTGCATGGAGTAAATCTCCTGCATCCGCGACCGCGAGGACAGCAAGTGCGCCCCATGTTCCTTTTGCGACGATGTTCGTTCCTTCAAGCGGATCGACGGCGACGTCGAGTCGTGGTCCATACCCATTTCCTAGCTTTTCTCCAATGTAAAGCATCGGTGCTTCATCCATCTCGCCTTCCCCGATGACGACGGTTCCTTTCATCGGAATCGTATCGAAGACGTCACGCATAGCGCTTGTTGCCGCATCATCCGCTTCGTTCTTCAATCCTTTTCCCATCCAACGCGCAGAGGCAAGCGCTGCTGCCTCCGTGACGCGTACAAGTTCCATTGATAGACTTCTCTCCATGTGTATGTCCCCTCTCCCTTGTTACAAATCGGTCAAATCGTTTCACGCCATACGAGGGCGCCTAGTTCCTTCAACTTCTGATCAAATCGTTCGTAACTCTGGTCAAGCACTTCTGCGTGGTGCAATGTCGTCTCCCCTGAAGCGAGAAGTCCCGCCAAGACAAGTGCTGCGCCACCGCGTGGGTCCGGTGCCTCGATTTCCGTACCAAGTAAGGTTTCTCCACCACGAATGATGATTGAGGCGTCTTCATGCGTGATTCGAGCATTCAAGCGTCGTAACTCCTGCACATGCCGGAAACGTTGCGGGTACAACTTATCGACGACGATACTCGCTCCCTTCGCTTGTAACAACGCTGCCGAGATGACAGGTTGTAGGTCGCTCGGGAATCCACCGTAGTGGAAGACACGAATATCGACCGGCTTCGCCTCCTGAAACGTCGCCGTGACGGAATCATCCGTTGCTTCGATCAACGCACCGTACCGTTCGAGTTTTTGGATGACGCTCTCGAGATGAAGCGGAATGACGTTATCGACGGTGACGCGTCCAAGTGCCGCCCCCATCGTCAAGAACGTTCCTGCCTCCATTCGGTCCGGAATCAAGGTATGCCGGCAACCACTTAGTTGCGATACGCCCTTGATTCGAATCTCGTCCGTTCCTGCCCCTTTGACGCTTGCCCCCATGTTCGTCAACATCGTACTGACGTCGATGACTTCTGGATCATAGGCAGCGTTTTCGATGACAGTCGTTCCTTCAGCGAAGACAGCGACGAGTAACGCACTGATCGTCGCTCCGAAAGACGGGAGATCGAGGTAAATCCGGTTGCCGACGAGACGATCGACGCGCATGTAATGGACGCCTTGCTCGTTACGTACAGAAACACCGAGACGCTCTAGTGCTTTGATGTGTAAATCGATCGGTCGTGGTCCGATGGCATAACCTCCAGGCAGACCGACGACTCCTTGTTTGAATCTGGCTGCCAGAACGCTCATGAGGTAGATCGATCCGCGTAACTTGCGCGTCTCCGCACCAGTCAACGGCATCGATTCGACCCGACTTGGATCAATCGTCACCATATCGCCTTGACGTGTCACGACCGCGCCGAGCGTCTCCAAAATCTCGATCATCGTCGCGACGTCGCCAATCTCCGGCACGCCTTCAAGAACGACCGTCTGATCCGTCAGGAGGGCTGCAGCAAGACACGGGATGGCGCTTTGCTTCGAACCACTGATTGATACGGTTCCTTCTAGGCGTTGTTGCCCTACGATATGCAAAATGTCCACGTTCCATCAACCTTTCTCTTCGCTACGATTATTGCTGCGTTTTTTCCCAGTCGGCGAGGAACTTTTCAATTCCTTGCGTCGTGAGTGGGTGGTGTGTGAGTGACTCGATGACCGAGAATGGAATCGTCGCGATGTCTGCGCCCGCAAGAGCAGCGTTCGTCACGTGAACTGGATTCCGGACCGACGCCGCGATGATTTGTGTTGGAATATCATGTACGACGAAAATTTGAGCAATCGTCTCGACGAGCCCCATTCCATCTTGTCCGATATCATCTAGACGACCGAGGAATGGTGATACGTATGTCGCACCAGCACGGGCTGCGAGTAATGCTTGGTTCGGGTTGAAGATCAATGTGACGTTCGTCGTGATCTTCTCTTTTGAAAGTGCTGCGACCGCCTCGAGTCCGGCCGGAGTCATTGGAACCTTAACCGTAATGTTCGGTGCGATCTGGGCAAGTTCCTTCCCTTCGCGAATCATTCCTTCTGCATCAAGCGCGATGACTTCAGCGCTGACAGAGACGTCCCCGACGATTTCACAGATTTCACGAAGTCGTGTATGGAAATCGACGCCTTCCTTAGCGACGAGCGACGGATTCGTCGTGACACCATCTAAAATCCCCATTTTATGTGCTTTCTTGATATCCTCTACGTTTGCTGTGTCAATGAAAAATCTCATCTTTCTCGTTCCCCTTTCATCCCTTGAAATCGCTTACGACTCTATTATAGGTTTTTTTCACGAGAAGTCCTACTGTTTTCCATTGAAGAGACTTTGACATGATATGAAAAAAGCACGGTAGACCGAAGTCTACCGCACTTTAAAGAGGAGTCGATTAAGCTTTGTTGCTTGAACCGAACTCACGCATCTTACCGATGACAGTTTGTTTGATTGCTTCACGACCTGGTGCGATGAATACGCGTGGGTCATATGCTTCTGGTTTCTCAGCTAACACTTCACGAACGACTTTCGCGAATGAGATTTGGTTCTCTGTGTTAACGTTGATTTTTGAAGTTCCGAGTGAGATCGCTTTTTCGATGTCGTGTGTCGGAATTCCAGTTCCACCGTGAAGAACGAGTGGGAGGTTTGTAGCGTCACGGATTTCTTCCATCTCTTTGAATCCGAGGTTTGGTTCACCTTTGTATGGTCCGTGAACAGAACCGAGTGCAGGAGCAAGCGTGTCGATTCCAGTTTCTTTGACGATGCGTACACACTCGTCAAGTTTCGCGTACATGACATCACCGATGACGTCGTCTTCTTGTCCGCCAACTGTACCAACTTCCGCTTCTACTGAAACGCCTTTAGAGTGAGCGTATTCAACAACTGCTTTTGTTGTTTCGATGTTTGTGTCGATCGGGCTGTGCGAATCATCGATCATGACAGATGTAAATCCAGCGTCGATCGCTTCTTTACATTTCTCAACGCTCGAACCGTGGTCGAGGTGGATTGCAACTGGAACTGTGATTTTCATGTCGTGTACGAGACCTTCAACCATTTTCACGACAGTGTAGAATCCGCCCATGTGGCGTGCTGCACCTTCAGATACTCCAAGGATGACTGGTGACTGCTCTTCTTGAGCCGCACCGAGAATCGCTTGTGTCCACTCGAGGTTGTTGATGTTGAATTGACCTACTGCATACTTACCTTCGAGAGCTTTGTTTAACATGTCTGTCATAGATACTAATGGCATAATGACATCCTCCTCTGTTTTGATCGCTGCTTACACGAACTCGTGCAATTTCAGACTGATTATAACATACTGATTCATCGGAACGTACAGCATTTCGCTCGGTTTTTTGGTTTGTGACGGCGACGTGAAGGATTAACCGCTTACATCGTGAGAAATTTGCACAGTCACTTCTTTTTTTAATTCAAAGATGTCAAATGGTTTTCCGAAGAAGGCGACGACCCCTAATCGTTTCGCTTCTTCCATCGCTTCTTTTTCACCGAGTGCCGTCATTAAGATCGTCCGGACACGTCGTCCGATCCGGTCCTGATGACGCAATACCTCGATCCCGGTCCGTCCCGGCATGTTGACATCCATCAACAATAGATCGTATGCCGCTTCCTGTAAGTAGACGATCGCTTCCTCTCCATCGACGGCGACGTCCGTTTCATACCCTTCTGCCCGGAACAATTGTGCAAGTAAGTTCCGGATTCCCGGCTCATCCTCGACGATCAACAATCTGCCTTTCATCTCTGCCACTCCCCCTCTAGTTATTTCCATTCTACACTAAAGCAAAACTTGCTTTATACTGTCCTTGAGAGAAACATAGAAAGGATGAAGAAAAATGATGAAAATCTTAGCTACACAATTCAACGGAAAATTGCAAACGCTCGCAAAACAGGAAGACGAACTATTCGATGTCGTCCGTCTACTCGCACAGGCGCTCGTCGGGGAAGGCACGGTCTACGTCGACGCCTATGGTGAATGTGAAGGACTCTATCCAATGCTCTCAGAAGGACCAGACCAGATGAAACGCGTTACGAAGATCAAGGATCGAAAGACCTTGCACGCTGTCGATCGCGTCTTGATCTTCACGCCGGATACGGAACGCTCGGATCTCCTGGCTTCTCTTGCCCGTTACGACGCATGGCATACACCTTATGCGATCGTCACACTCAGTGACGTGACGGAAACGCTCGAACGTTCGATTGCTCCGCTCGCATTGAAATTCAATAAAGGACTGCTTCCGGCAGAGGACGGTTCACGCCACGGACTGCCGAGTCTTGCCCTTTGCGCGTTTCTCCTGACACATATCTTGACGCAACTACAAGAGATGACGGAAGAGTGGGATTGACGTTTTTCTTCTATAATATAAATATAAAGTTCACTGGATACGTGTCCGTGTCTGACTAAGCTTACGATCTTCATTGAATCAAAGCGAAACCGTCAATGACCGTTATACAAAAAGGAAGCGCTGTTTGCGCTTCCTTTCAGATTGTAGACAAATGAGCTGACTCAAAAAAGAATGACTTGTCTTTTCACGCCCTTTCCTCAGGCGAGACACAAGCCCGTTTCCCCGCCCCATTCGAGCAGGAAAACGGGTCTTGTTTGTCTCTGACAGCGCAAAATTGCGCTTTTTCCTGTAGGAGTTGCGTGTAACGCGTCATTCTTTTTATACCGAAGGATCACAGAAGCGTTTTGTTCACTCGACATCGCTTCCTAGGGAAAAACAAGCAAGAGCGACCCTGCAGCGAAGCGAAGCAGCGCGATACTTGTCCCAGGAAAACGATTCGAAACGAACAAAAAAGCGCAATCCTTCTCGTTAGAGAAAAATTGCACTTTGTCTTCAGTCTCAAAGGAAGCGCCATTCGCGCTTCCTTTTTTTGATCATGCCGAAGCATGTTCTTCTTGTGCTTTTAGTTCTTCACCGTAAGACAGCTGATCCTGCATGCGGACGAACGGTAGATAGATTGCGACCGACATCGCAATCGTCGCCAGCTGGAGCAAGGCACCCTGCCAGCCGCTGATCAAGAAGCCAGAGATGACGGGTGGTGTCGTCCATGGTACTTGAAGCGCATTAAATGGCTCGACCCAACCCCAGAGGATCGAGAAGTAGACCATGAAGGATGCAATCGCTGGTACGATGACGAACGGAACGAACATGATCGGGTTGAAGACGATTGGCATCCCGAAGATGACCGGTTCGTTGATGTTGAACAAACTTGGCGCAAGTGACAGCTTCCCGAGCTGCTTCAAGTGAGCCGAGCGGGCGACGATCAACGTCGCGATGATGAAGCCGACCGTAATTCCTGTTCCGCCGAGTTTCGTAAAGACATCGAGGAACTGAATCGTAACGATCTTCGCGTTGTCACCGACGACAAGTTCTTTCCCGGAGTCGATGATCGCTTGGTTTTGTAAAGCGTTCGCTGTCAGCAACGGTCCCATGATTCCCATGATGATCGCTGCGCCGTGAATCCCGCACCACCACATGACAGACATCAAGATCATGATCAAGACTGCTCCTGCGAGCGTATCCGTCAAGTTTTGAATCGGTGCTTGCAAGACGTCGTAGACGACTTCCGTGAACGTCCGGTCAGCGAATGCTTGGAAGACAGCAAACGTGACGACAGACAACGTGATGATTGCAAGTCCCGGAATAAGTGCCGAGAACGAGTTCGAAACGCCCGGTGGTACACCGTCTGGCATCTTGATCCGGATGCCTCGCTTGATGAATTGCGAGTAGATGAAACCGACGACGAGTCCGACGACGATCGAGGCAAGGACCCCTTGTCCGCCCGTCCATACTTTCGGTACGACACCCGTGACGACTTCCCCTGACTTCGACAGAACAGATGATTGTGTGATGATTAAGAAGGCGATGATTCCGAGAATCCCGGCTGGAACCCCTTCGATCTTCTCGTTTTTAACGTACGAGTAGGCAATACCGAAGACACCAATCAATGCGAGAATATCAAACGTCGCACCGACGACCTGAGTCAGCGGTAATGTCCAGTCGGCACCGAATAGGCCCGTCATGAACTTCTCCCAGCCTGGGATTGGTAACGCGAGAATCAGTAGGAATAACGAGCCGATGATCGTCATCGGCATCGTTAAGATGAAGCCGTCCTTGATCGCAAGGACAGGCTTGGCGTTCGCGAATCGTGCGAAGGCAGGAGTGACTTTTTCAAATACGGTTTCTAATCGGTTCATTCCGACTCCTCCTTATAGTTCAGCAGCACGTGTCGCGATGATTTCCTGGTACCAATGGAACGACTGTTTCTTCTTCCGTGCCAAACCATTCGTATGATCGACATAGATGAATCCGTACTGCTTTTTATATCCGTTCAACCAGCTGAGTAGGTCGATGACGGACCATGCATAATAACCAGAGACATTGATGCCCTCTTCGACAGCACGCTTGACGGCGCGAAGATGACTTTCGATGTACTCGATTCGTGGTGTATCCATGATTTCTTCGCCGACGATCGGATCCTCGTCACCGAGACCGTTCTCTGTGATGTAGATTTTGATATCGCCGTATCGTGCTTGGAGCATCCGCATTCCTTCAAGGAAGGCATCCGGTGCGATTTCCCAGCCCCACTTCGTGTAGACTTTATCGTCCATCAAGACTGTCTTATAGACGCCATCGAACGATGGGTTCCCAGGACGTCCGGTTGAGTTTTCGCGGCCACCTGCCATGACGAGCGCCGAATCATTCTTCATGACACGTTGTGGACAATAGTAGTTCAGTCCGATGAAGTCGTTCAGCGGTGCTGTCCGTTTCAAGAGATTGAGCTCTTCTTCTGTCCATTCCGGTAACAAGCCCTGCTTTTCTAAATCCTTCACGACATACGCTGGGTACTCACCTTTTAGAATCGGATCATAGAACCAGTGTGTCGCGTATTCATTCGCATGTACTTCGGCTTGTTTGTTCTCTGGCGCTTCATCGATGCTGAACGCTGGGTTGAAGACGTGCGTGATGCCGATTTCTCCTTCATATCCCGCTTCCTTGAACGCTTCGACTGCGCGAGCGTGAGCGACGAAAACGTTGTGCGTCGTTTGGAAGTACGCTTTTGCATCGCCTGTGATGCCGGGTGGGTGTGCGCCCGTCAAGTAGCCGAGCGAACAGAAGATGACCGTCTCGTTGAAGGTGATCCAGTTGCGGACACGATCGCCGAACGCTTCGAAACAGGTCTTCGCAAAACGCACGAAGGCATCTGCTGTTTCAGGACTACGCCAGCCACCCTGTTCTTCAAGGACTTGTGGTAAATCCCAGTGATAGAGTGTCACGAACGGGACGATCCCGTGCTTAAGGCACTCATCGATCACGTTGTTATAGAACTCAAGTCCTTTTTCATTCACTTCACCTGTGCCGTTCGGGAAGATGCGTGGCCATGAGATCGAGAAGCGATACGATTCAAGACCCATCTCTGCCATCAGACCGATATCTTCTTTGTAACGGTGGTAATGATCGATTGCGACATCCCCGTTCGTCGCTTCAAACGTCTTTCCAGGAATTTTCGAGAAGACATCCCAGTTCGAGACGCCTTTTCCGTCTACGTTCCAAGCACCCTCTACTTGATAAGAAGCAGAAGCAGCGCCGAATAGAAAATCTTTTGGCATTTTCATCATCTTCACCTCTTATTTGTTTGCGAGTTTGATTGCTTGGTCGAGTACTTTCGTTCCGTTCATCATGCC
The DNA here is from genome assembly GCF_018618985.1 of Exiguobacterium sp. s78. NCBI lineage: Bacteria > Bacillati > Bacillota > Bacilli > Caryophanales > Exiguobacterium > Exiguobacterium sp. s78. Next base: position 56,067 of record NZ_JACSNB010000001.1, on the reverse strand, counting down.
GTAATCGATCGTGTTGATGACATCGATTGGCACACCTTTTGGTTCACAGATCTGTTTTCCTTTCGAAAGAAGGTACTTCACCTGTGGTCCGAGGAGAGCGACATCGAGTTCGTTGACGTACGTTTCCATCTCTGATTCCGGATATGCTGCGATGTCTGCTTCTAAGCCACGCTCCGAGGCAACCGCTTTCATTTTTTCTACTAACATACTCGTCGACATACCTGCCGCACAAAAGAGTCCGATTTTCATCATTATTGATCCATTCCCTTCAATTGGTTGATTTCGTTTTGCATGTTCATCATATATCCGAGCATTTCCTTGACGAGGATCGTGTTCATGAGGTGATCCTGCGCGTGTACCATCAGGACGCCAACCGTCGCTGTCTTGCCTTGTGCTTCGAGTGTGACGAATTTCGTCTGAATGCTATGGGCATCCTTGAGTGTCGCGTCACCTTCTGTAACGGCAACTTGTGCCTCTTCAACTTTGCCTTCTTGCATCAGTAACATTGCTTGGTGGTAGCTTGCTTTGGCGTCGCCCGACAAGGCAATCAATCCAAAAATATCTTCCGGGGTAATTTCAATTGTTTCAGAAGTCATGCTGTCTCTCCTTTGTTGTATGGATAACTTAAATTCATAGGTACAAATTCTACAGTTCGATAATAGCATGCGCTTTCATAACGTGTAAACCCTTTCTTTTTAAAAAATTTAAATAAAAAAACACACGAAATTTGCTTCGTGTGTTTCCTTCTTATTTAATATTCGAGACCTTCAGCATCTTCACGTGGCGGAAATGATGCGTCGCCCGCGAGACGTCGAAGATTTTCCCATTCGTCAAATAGACCGTATTATCGACGAGTAAGGATGGATCGTTCTCTTTTAATCCAAGTAACTCGGCGTCACTGCTATTCAAGTAATCGGCATAGATGACGCGATCCGCAAATCCGATCGACAGATTTTGATCGTTGCGTAAATACGTATAGATCGATTTTTGAACGATGTTCTCATCGAGATACATGACGAGATTTTTCCGGAAATAGGACGCTTCGATCGAAAACGGATGATCATCGACGAGACGCAGTCGTTTGACGTAATAGACCGGTGTACCGACTGGACATTTCATGCGTTCCGCGACTTCTTCGTCTGCCTTCGTCTGTTCGAAAGCGAGAACGCGCGTCTCGACCTTCCGTCCACTGAAGTCGCTCGTCAATCCTTGTAGCTTTTCGAGATTAACGTAATCACTCTTATAATGATCGCGGACGAAGACACCGCTCCCTTGTACTTGGTAAACGTATCCTTTATTGACGAGAATCTCGATCGCCTTCCGGATCGTGTTCCGGCTGACATCGAATTTTTGGGCGTATTCGTCTTCCGTCAACAGTTTGTTCGTATGTTGATAGACGTGCTCATTGATCTCGATCTCGATTTGTTCAGCGACATGTTTATACTTCGGAATCAATGATATTCCCCCCCTCTATCTAAAATTTGTAGGAATGAATCCGCTACCATTATAGCAGATATGTATTTTGACGATAGGAATAAATGAAAATAAACCCGTCTTCTTGAAGAAGACAGGTTTATTTGGATACAACTTACTCTCCGAGTGATGCTTGGATGAAGTCATGGAAGAGCGCTTGTGGGCGTTCTGGACGTGAGATCAATTCTGGGTGGAATTGACACGCGACGAACCATTTGTGTTCTGGAATTTCGATGATCTCAACGAGACGACCGTCTGGGCTCGTACCTGAGAAGACCATGCCGTTTGCTTCGAACTGCTCGCGGAATTCGTTACCGAACTCATAACGGTGACGGTGACGTTCGTAGACGAGCTCGCTTGAATACGCAGCACGTGCTTTCGTTCCGTCTTCGAGTTTACATGGGTAAAGTCCGAGACGGAGCGTACCACCGAGATCCTCGATGTCTTTTTGTTCTGGCAACAAGTCGATGATCGGGTATGGTGTCGCTGGGTCGATTTCCGCTGAGTGTGCGCCTTCAAGGTTGAGGACGTTACGTGCGAATTCGACTGTCGCGAGTTGCATCCCGAGACAGATACCGAAGAACGGTACGTTGTTTTCACGGGCGAAACGTGTCGCTTCGATTTTTCCTTCGATGCCGCGTTCTCCGAATCCACCAGGAACGAGGATACCGTCTGCCGAACCAAGCAATTCGTTGACGTTTTCACGCGTCACGTCTTCTGCGTTGATCCAGTCGATTTCGATGTCACTGTTGAAGGCAAACCCAGCATGTTTCAATGCTTCTGCGACCGAGATGTACGCATCACGCAATTCGACGTATTTCCCGACGAGTGCGATCTTCGTCGTCTTCTCGAGGTGCGTCACTGTGTGAACGAGTTGTTTCCAAGCTGTCATGTCAGCAACTGGTGTATCGAACTTGAAGTAGTCACAGACGAGTTGGTCCATGCCTTGACGTTGCAAGTTGAGTGGTACTTCATAGAGTGTCGATGCATCTTGTGCTTCGATGACTGCTTCCGGACGTGTGTCACAGAAGAGAGCAATTTTATCTTTCATCTCTTGTGGGACTGGGTGCTCCGCACGTAAGACGATGATATCTGGTTGAATACCGTAGCTACGGAGTTCTTTGACACTGTGTTGTGTCGGTTTCGTCTTAAGCTCACCTGCCGCTGCAAGATACGGAACGAGCGTACAGTGAACGTACATGACGTTTTCTTTCCCGATATCGTTTTTCACCTGACGAATGGCTTCGATGAACGGAAGCGATTCGATATCCCCTACTGTTCCACCAATCTCTGTGATGACGACGTCAGCGCCCGTTTCTTTTCCAGCACGGAAGACGCGATCCTTGATTTCGTTCGTGATGTGCGGAATGACTTGAACCGTTCCACCGTTGTAGTCGCCACGGCGTTCCTTCTTGAGGATCGTCGAGTAGATACGTCCAGACGTGACGTTCGCGTTCTGGCTCAAGTTGATGTCGATGAAACGCTCGTAGTGACCAAGGTCAAGGTCTGTCTCTGCGCCATCATCCGTGACGAATACTTCCCCGTGTTGATACGGGCTCATCGTACCCGGATCGATGTTGATGTACGGGTCGAATTTTTGGATCGTGACGTTGAGGCCACGGTTTTTCAAGAGACGAGCGAGCGATGCAGCGGTGATCCCTTTACCGAGTGACGATACGACGCCACCTGTTACGAAAATATACTTTGTCATGTTAAATATTGCTCCCTTCCCTAATTCACATCTCAACAATAAAGAGGTGGTAAAAACAAAAAAGCAAAAGTGCCCCCATTGGAATAGGAGACACTTTTGCTGAAATAAGCACGTTGCTTAAAGAAGCCCATGACTAACTTACGTCATTCGGAAAACTTCGTCAAGCCTAATTTTTCAAAGAAAAATTTCCGTGCTCGTTCGTCAGCCGTCAACGAAAAAACTGCCATTTCTATAGGGAAATAGCAGCTGTACAGTTGTGGTTGATCGTGCTTAGACTTCCTCTTCTTCTTCGAAGTCTTCTAAGTCTTCTTCGTCGAGATCGTCATCGAGATCATCGATGGCTGCGACTTTTTTGAACGTATCGTCGTCTTCGCTGTCGTCAGCTGAATCATAGTCCGCTGTCTTCGCGAATGTATCGAGATCGTCTTCGATCGTCTCGAACTCGTCTTCTTCTGCATCATAGTTGAACTCTTCTTCAAACTCATCGAGTTCTCCACGTTGACGCGCTTCGATGACGAGATCCTCATCCGACTTATCGAACGGATACCAAGCGCGGAGTGACCAACGGTTTGCTCCGACGTTGACGAAGTTTCCGTCGATGTTCATGTCTGTATAGAGTTGAGCAAGTTTCTCGAACTTGTCTTCTTCATCTGTAAACGTATGGTACTTTTCGATTTCTGACGTGATGTCATCGAACGTGATTGGCTGTTCGCCAGCTTCTTGCAACATTTCGTTGACGAATTCGATCAGCGAAAGATCAGTAATCTCTTCTTTACTTAAACGGCTGAGGCTCATTGTGACGGCCACTTCCTTTCATTTGCGTTCAATCCATTACTTCTCATTATACGCAAAACGTCTTTTAAAAATCCAGTCTCTATTTAAAAAAAGCTCGAATTGATTCTCGATTCGTGTTTTTCCCACTCCTGAAAAAGGAATATCCAAGGGAGAAGAAGGAGGAATGACAGATGGAGATGACAATCGAACGGGTCAACGATTTTGATGACTTCAACTGGTTACCAATCTTATCAAAGAGTACACAGGAAGGCTATCCCTTCATCGAACGGATGCTACGTGAACGCCGAAATGAAACGTATCGAGAAGACGGAGAAGCAATGTTCGTCGTTTTGTCGCTTTCCGGTCACGTAATTGCGTGCGGAGGTTATATGAAACAAACCGACGCGATCGACGTCGGTCGGATTCGTCATGTCTATGTCTTGCCAGAAATGCGACATCACGGTGTCGGTACGCAACTGCTTGAGAAAATCATACCGGAAGCGCTGTTGACGTATTCCGAGCTCTGGCTCTATACGAATGATGCCAGTACGTTTTATGAACGATTCGGTTTTGAGCCGTATACGGCAACCAAAGTGACACATCGACTTTTAAAGCATGCATTCGTCCAACCTTAAGTGTCTTGGATTGACATATCGAGAATCATCGATTAGTTTAAGCGTATGACAAATCAAGTGGATCTATTCAAGGCATTATCGAACGAGGTACGTCTTGATATCTTACGCTGGCTCAAGGATCCCGAGACTCATTTCAATAAGCCGACGGCCCATCTCGCGACGAATCTGTCGGACAAGGGAGGCATTTGCGTCGGAGATATCCAAGAGAAGGCGAACTTATCTCAATCGACCGTCTCCCAATATCTTGCGATGTTGCAAAAAGTCGGATTGCTCGAATCCGAACGTCACGGCAAATGGACGTATTACCGGCGAAATGAAGAAAAAATCCAGGAGCTCGCAGCGTACCTCAAAGGAGAACTTTGATCCGTTCTCCTTGCCTTACATATCGACATTTCTCGATATTTAGATTCGTGAAAGGATGAATTCTGTTGAAAATCGTGTATTACGTACTCGCGTTACTTGCGGGTATCGCTTTAAGTGTCGAAGGAGCCATCTACGGTGAACTCGGGAACTTCGTCGGAAAACTCGAAAGTAGCTTTTATAATTTCTTCGCCGGTACGATCATCATCGGACTGATCGTCCTCTTCTTCGGAAAAGGTTCACTCGGCTATACATTCCGCGCACCGAAATGGACCTTGCTCGGTGGTCTACTCGGTAGTATCTACTTGACGATCTTGATCATTAGCATCCCGCTCGTCGGTGTCGGTCTCGCCATGATTAGTGTCATCATCGGACAGATGATTGCCAGCATGGTCATTGAACATTACGGCTGGCTCGGTAGTCCGAAACGTCCAATCAATCGTGACAAGCTGACAGCTTCTGCTTTGATGCTCGTCGCTCTGTTTCTTATCTTTTAAGGAGGTTCGCTCGTGAATATTCTATTACTCGGTTTTACATTACTCGGCGGCGTGATGCTGAGTGCGCAGTCATCGATCAACGGTGCCTTCAGTCAAAAGGCAGGGGCTCTAGAAAGCACGTTCCTGACATTCTTCACCGGGATGCTGATTCTCGCACTCGCCATCCTGTTCTTTGGTCAAGGAAATGTCTTGCTCTTGCTCGAAGCACCACGTTGGCAACTCAGTGCCGTCCTGTTTGGGGTCAGTTATCTATTCCTGACGATTCTTGCTGTTCCGCAAATCGGTGTCACGGCAGCTAGTATCGCGACTGTCATCGGTCAACTCGCAGCAGGGATGGTCATCGACCACATCGGTGCATTCGGTGGCGTCGTCGTGCCGCTCGACGGAAAACGTCTGCTCGGTCTGCTTGCGATGCTTGCTGCGCTTTATTTCGTCTATCGCGGGAACACACGCAAAGACGTGTCGGCTTCATCTGATTCGATGGCATCGTAACGATTGTCCTCACGATTCGTTCACGCGCTTTCCTCAGGCGAGACACAAGCCAGTCTCGACTGTCACAGACAGCCGACCCGGGTCTTGTTTATCTCTGACAGCGCAAAATCTTGCGCTTTTTCCTGTAGGAGTCGCGTGAACAACGTGAGTCCTGCTGTTTCTCATGATCTATCAAAATAGAACATAAAAAACCGAAATGCTGAAGTATATTCACTTCAGCATTTCGGTTTTTTCGTGTCGAACGATTCGTTGATGAACGTGCAAGACGAAGACTCCTGCGGGAAAAGCGGAATGGGTGAGACCCCGTAGGCGCGAATGCGGCGAGGAGGCTCGCCTTCCGCCCGCGGAAAGCGAAGTCTTGCACGAGAATCAACACTTGTGTTTTATAAATACCTTATTGCCCCAGCTGTTGTCTCTTAAGTAAGCGCAACGCTTCCGTCGCAAGACGATGATCTGCTTCCTGCGATAGACCGGAAACGGTAATCGTACCAACGACACCGACTCCTTCGATCCGGATCGGGAACGATCCGCCGGCATCGGCATAATCAGCTGGCGAGACCGCATACATCGAGTGGTACGAGCGATGTTTACTCTCATTATACCGACGCATGTAGAGCGAGCTATAGCCATGCCGTAAGACGACGTTCGATTTCCGGCGGATCCACTCTTCCTGATCCGGTGCCGTACCGTCGAGCGCCGCGTAATATAAACGCTGTCCATTCCGTTTGATTTCAACCGCGATCGATAAGTTCTCCTTCATCGCCCGTCCGATCAATTCATGTCCCATCCCAATCGCTTCCGTATTCGTCAGGGACGTCAAGACGAGTTCGTCCTCTTCCGCTAGCAACACCTTCAATTCTTCCATGCATCCCATTCCTTTCGTAAGAGGCGTCGTCCTTCATCACTGCTGATGCGCACTGCTTCAATCAAACGCATCGTTTTTTCCGCATCGCGTAAATCGACAGGTACTCGTCCCCCGCGAAGTCCTTCTGCCAACTGTTCATAAAACGTCGCATAACTGCCTGGAAGTGTCGCGAGACGCTCGACGGGCTGATCGGCGATTTGAAGGTAACCGTAGGAATCTACTTCATCTTCACCGAGCTGTTCGTTCACCGAATGACCTTTCGCAAGCCGTCCTTCTTGCGGGTCCATTCCATATTTGACGTAACTACCTCGTGTCGCATGAAACTCGAAACGTGGCGTTGGTCCTTGAATGAAGGACGTCGAACGAAGGATGACACGACGTGTACCATAATGTAGCGTGATATGGAACCCGTCATCAACGACCGCTCCGTCACGTTGCAGGTAGACGTCGCCCGTCAGTGCATCCGGTTCTCCGAACAAGGCGAGTGCTTGATCGAGTAAGTGTGAGCCGAGATCAAACAGAATGCCGGCGCCACTTCCCGCTTGTTCCCGCCAGCGTTCCCGAACGACCGGGCGATAGCGATCAAAGCGTGATTCGATGACTTGCCAGTCGCCGATCTCGTTCATTTCCATCAATTGTTCAAGTGTCAGGAAGTCACCGTCAAAACGACGGTTTTGATAGACGGCGACTTGAACGCCGTGTTGTTTCGCTAACGTTTGCAGCGCCAGTGCTTCTTCGATCGTCACGACGGCCGGCTTTTCGAGTAGAACGTGCTTCTTTGCTTCGATCGCTTGTTTTGCCATTTCGAAATGGAGTGCCGTTGGTGTCGTGATGATGACGAGTTCCGTGTTCTCATCCTGCAAGGCTTCAGCAAGTGTCGCGACGACCGTCGCCTTACTGAAATGTTGTGCTACCTGTTCCGGTCGACTCGAGACGACTTGCGTCACTTCAAATGCCGGTAATGCCTGTAAGAACGGAACGTGGAACGTCACCGCTGAAAAGCCGAATCCGACGAGCGTCGTTTGAATCGGGTTCATGTTGTTTCCTCCTCTGTCACGTCGAGATCGACATGATAATGATCTAGTCGTTCTTGCCACGTTGCGTCTGGTACTTGATCCGTAACGAGTACATCGATTTGCTCCCAGTCACAGACCTTATGCAAAAACCGCTTATTGAATTTCGTATGGTCTGCGAGGACGATGACACGGGTCGCACTTCGAATCATCGCTTTCTTTACGACCGCTTCTTCGAGTTGTTCCGCAAAAAGTCCTTCTTCCGTCAATCCACATGCTCCAAGAAAAACACAATCAACTTGATAATTCAGGATGTCGTCTGCCGTCTTGATCCCACTCAAGCTACGCGCATGCCGGTCGAAACGTCCTCCCGTGACGTACAGCTCAATATCCGTGCGAGCTCCGACATAGTCTGCGATATCAAGGGAGTTCGTGATGACTTGTAGTGGATATGGCGGAAGTGCTCGTGCCATCTCAGATACCGTCGTTGCAGCATCGAGCAATAAGCGATCGTTCGCTTGGACGTGACGCGCTGCACGCTGTCCGATCCGCCGTTTTTCCGGTTTCTCTGTCCGCTGTTCATATGCAAGCGTTCCGCCAGCACGAACTAATCCATTCTTAACGCGAATGATCTCCCCTTCTTGTTCGAGGACGATGACGTCACGACGTGCGGTATCTCGTGAAATCTGATACTCCTGCATCAGTTGATCCAGCGAAATTTCAGGACTCGTCTTGATCCATTCCCGCATCTGTTGCAACCGTTCGATTTGCCCCATCGATTCCCGCCTCCTTTTTCTTTATATTAAGTTTTTTCATTACAATATGCAATTTTAATGCAAATAGTTCAACGGTAATTCGGGTAAATAATAGAAGACAACTACTTTCAGAACGGAGGAATTGATATGCAAACGATCTTGATCACGGGTGCTTCTTCCGGTATCGGTCTTGCGACGGCGCGGCGATTCGCAGACGCCGGATGGTTCGTCTACGCTGGTGTCCGGAGTCCAGACGAAATGACCGTGTCATTACCGACGCTTACCTTCTTGCCGCTCGATGTGACGGATGAAACAAGCGTGAAAGCAGCCGTTCGTCAAATTGAACAAGAAGTCGATCATCTCGACGTCGTGTTCTGTAATGCCGGTCATGGTTTGCTGCGCGCACTCGGTCAAGCGACGAGTTATGAAATCAAGCAACTCTTCGAAACGAACGTCTTCGGTGTCATCCGAACGATTGAAGCTTGTCTCCCCTTACTCAAACAAGCACCGGACGGTAGTCACTTACTTGCGACTTCAAGCGTCAGTGGTCTCGTCGGTCAACCGATGAATGAACTGTATTGTGCCAGTAAGTTTGCGATCGAAGGGCTGTTCGAAAGTCTTGCGACCTACTATAAACCGTACTTCAACATCGACGTCACCCTGATTGAACCAGCCGCCGTCGAGACGAACTTTACCGCAACTGTTCTCGATCAACTTGAACGGACGGGTGGCTTACACGAAGACGACTTCAAACCGATCATCACAGCTTATTTGCAGACGTATCGGACGCGACATGCCGATCGCCAATCGGCAGAAGCTCTGGCTGAGGTGATCTTCGAGGTCGTCCATCGTGACGAACGTCCGTTACGAATCCGGACGACGGAAGCCGATGAACATTTCGTCGCCCATAAGACGCATCATGATCCGTCAGGTCTCGAAGGGATCGCCAAAATACGACGACTAACATTAAATCTCGACTGATTTCCCTTTTTTTGAAATTTCAATCCGCCTAAGCAATCTTCGCCCACTATACTGAGACTATCTACCTAAAAATTATCTAGAAGGGCGGAACGCCATGCCATCCTTGTTTCTTTTTACGATTGTCTATCTGATTCCGACCTTCATCATGTTCTACATGTCGATTGATATATTTTTACGCAACCCATCACGTCCGCAACACCGACTGCTTAGCTTATTCACGTTCGCTTACGGGATGTTGTTCCTTGGTGAATTTTTCCGGAATGCCTCCCCGATCGAGTTTAGTCCGGCATTCGTGACCTGCTGGTTCGGAAATGCTGGTCTGATCGTCTTCAGTACATCGCTTCACTTCATCTTTCGCGTCTCGAATTTGTGGAAACGAATGCCACGCTTACTGTACCCATGGATCTTCTATCTTCCGATGGGCGTCGTGCTGACGACATACGTCTTCCAGACGAACGTCATCAACAGTCAGCAATTCACACAGGTCGGACAGTTCATCTACCCTGAATTCAACACACAATATCTAGTGACGATGACGGTCGGGAACATCTTCCATCTCCTTGTCATCGGTCTGCTCGTGTACGCACGGACACACTTGAAAGATGCACGTCGTGGCATCATCAGTGTCTTATTGAGTGTCGCGATTCTCGTTCTCGTATGGGATATCGTCTTCGGCTACTGGTCGTTCTACGGCATCATGCCACCGTATGCCTATATGTATGGCGGTTTGTTCTGGGCAGGAGCACTGGCGATCGCAATGCGCCGATTCGATTATCTCGCGTCCTATCAAAAGCGTTTCGCGACGCTCTACAATTTGAATCCTTCGGCAATCCTGCTGCTCGACCGGGACGGACGAATTGAGAGTGCCAACCCAGCTGCTCATCGTCTGTTCGAGACCGGTGACTTAACGGCATGTACGTTTTCGACCTACTTACCGGATAAAAAACAAGCCGATTGGTCGCTGCATTATATGACACACTTTTTATCGCAACGTAAGTTCAACGAATTCGAAACGAAGATTTTGACAGCGCGACAGCAAGAACGCTACGTCGTCATGGATGCCGATTTCGTCTTCATCGAACAAGAGCTGCACGGGATGTTGTTGATTCGTGATATCCAGTCCTTCAAGGAAGCGGAGCAGACGATTCGTTTCTTCGCCTACCACGATCCGTTGACGAAGATTGCGAATCGCCGAAGCTTTTACGAACGTGCGGCACAAGAGTTACTCGAGCTTGATCATATCGCGATCATCGTCGTCGATCTCGACGGTTTCAAAGCCATCAACGATACGTATGGACATCAAATCGGTGACGCCTTCTTGATTCATATCGCTCGCCTTCTAGAACACCATGCGGAACAGAATGGGTTCGCTGCCCGTGTCGGTGGCGACGAATTCTTCTTACTCTATCGTCATCCGTCTGTCGCTACGCTCCATGCCTATGCTGCGAATCTGTTGACGTACTTGCAAGACAACCCTTACCGGTTCGCTGAAGAAACCATTGAAATCCGAACGAGCATCGGACTTAGTTACTCACCCAATCATGGCGTCGATCTCGACACGCTGATTCAGCATGCTGACCAAGCGATGTACCGCGTCAAACATGCCGGAAAGAACGATTATTTCATTCATGATACGATGGACTCGACGCAACGATCCTAAAGGAGAGATTCCATGATTTCTGTACTGACGATTTTTTCACGTTTATTCAAGGGATTGCGCCGCGCCTTTCACTTATCTTACTTTCGTGGTCTATTGATTCTCTGCCTGTTGACGCTCGTCTCCGGGACGATTTTCTATAGCACGGAAGAAAATCTATCGCTGGTGGATGCACTTTACTTTTGTATCACGACACTAAGTACGGTTGGGCATCCAACATTCGTTCCGACGACGACGCTCGGTAAGGTCTTTACGATGGCATACATCACGATTGGCTGCGGGTTGTTCTTAACACTGATTGCCACGTTATCGTATGTCCTGATTAAACAACCGGAGGATGAATAAGGGGGAATGATCCATGCGCCAAGCTGCCATCCAAAATAATTTCGATTGGTGTCGCCTCGTCTGTGAGTCAGCCGGTTGCCGGGTGACGGAAACTGATTCGACCTGGCACGCTCAAGGAAGCGTACCGAGCTATTATCCGGAACTGATGGTCCGGCTTCCCCATCAGCGAATTGGTGTCACGGATGTCTATAGCATCAAGGACTGCACGGCAAGCTATGATTTCTCGAGTGCCGGTCTCAGTCATTTATTTACAGCAGAATGGATGACCCGCCCTGCCATACTCGATCGCCGTGCCCTTCCCGTCGATTGGTCCGTCGTGACGGATCTCGATCAGTTCGCTCGCTTCCAGGCTATCCAGGCAACACCGGAGTTGCCCACAACGTTATGGCAACATCCCGCTGTCCGCTTCTTCTATTCGGAGGCGCAACAAGCAAGTTGCATCGCCTACTCGAATCAAGTGACGACCGGACTGACGTACGTCAATTCCGATTACCTCGACGAACGCTTATGGGATGATATCGCACGTTTGAGTTCAGCACATTTTCCCGGTCAATCGCTCGTCGGTTACGAGTATGGCGATCACCTGATCACAGCGCTTGAAGCCGGCTTTGACGACGTTGGTCCACTCGCGATCTGGATTCGCACGACGAATGATCACACATGAAAAAACCGAACCGATTCCCTTCCTCTTGACGAAGATGAATCGGTTCGGTTTTTTTACATCAAGCGGCTAATGAATGCCGTTGCAATCCCGAAGTAGACGAGGAGCGATAAGATATCGTTCAACGTCGTGATCAATGGTCCGGATGCGATTGCTGGGTCAATCTTTAGGCGATGTAGGATGAGCGGAATGATCGTTCCAGCAAGTGTCCCGAAGATCAACGTGATGACGAGCGAACTGCCGACGACAAGACCCAAGACGGCACTCCCTTGCCAGACGTAGGCAATGATGGCGATCAAGATACCACAAATGACACCAATGATTAAACCAACCCAGAGCTCCCGTAGGATCAACCGAGTCGCGACCCGCTTATCGACTTCACGCGTGATCAATCCGCGGACGACGACCGCGAGCGATTGGGTACCGGTATTTCCGGTCATACCAGCAATCATCGGCATGAAGAAGGCGAGCGCGACGACTTTTGAGAGCGTCTCTTCGAACTGACTGATGATTGATCCAGAGACGAGCCCGATGAACAGTAGCAAGACGAGCCACGGTAAACGACGGGTCGCAGCAATCCACGGCTTCGTCTCAAAATCAATTGATTTACCGGACGCCGAGAGTTTCTCGATGTCTTCGTTCGCTTCTTCCCGTAAGACGTCAAGCGCATCATCGACCGTGATCAGTCCGACAAGAATGTCGCCCTCGACGACGGGTAACGAGACGAGATCATAGCGTTCGAACAGTTGCGCGACTTCTTCCTGATCGGTCTCTGCCGCGACCCGGATCACCTTCGTCTCCATGACGTCACTGATCCGTTCCGTATTTTCAGCTAAGATGACATCCCGGTATGAGATGACCCCAACGAGTTCACTGAGTTGATTGACGACGTAGACATAGTTGATCGTCTCCGAGTATTCGATGTAGTCGCGCATCTTCTCGACCGTCTCACCGACCGTGAAATCCTCGCCGACCCAGATGAACCGGTTTGTCATCAAGCGCCCAGCCGTTTCCGGTGGATACGTCAAGAGATTGCGGACGATCAGTGCCTCGTCCGTCCGCATGCTACCAAGCAAACGGTCAGTCTCTTCCGGTCCCAGTTCCTCAAGTAAATCCGCGACATCATCGTTCTCCATTAAATCGAGGACGTGCCCGGCACGCTCGACGTCTAAACGACGTAAGACGGCGAGACGTTGCTCCCCTTCGAGCTCCTCGAGGACATCTGCCAATCGCTCGTGATCGAGATAGTCGAGGAGTCGTGCCTGATCGTCTTCGCCCAACTCTTCATACACTTGCGCGATATCATACGGATAGACCTCTTCGATGACTTGCTGTGCTTGCTCTCGTTTTTCTTTCGCGAGCGCATCGAGCAATAGCCACTTCCATTGTTGTTCTGCTGTCTGACGCAATCTCCTCACCCCCTGTATTCTGCCTTTTCATCTTAGCACGAGTTGATTCGCGATCGATATCGAAAAACAGTTGACATCTGTTTCCTATGGCTTTAAAGTTTGCCTTAAGGAAACATTATTTGTAGACCGAATCTTTTTCCAGTGATTGGAGTTAAAATTTTTATCCTATTTTTTGCCCTAAGGAAACTTTCCTTCTATATACCACAAAACCAAAGGAGTGATCATTCATGTACGCCCTTGACGTTGATCGTCTCACTGTCTCTTATTTTGATACCCATGCACTCGACGGAGTGTCCGTTCGTCTCCCGGTCGCTTCGTTGATTGGCATCATCGGACCGAACGGCGCTGGTAAATCCACATTCTTAAAAGCCGTCCTCGGTTTGATCCCGGCTCGCATCGAGCAGTTACGCGTGCTCGACCAATCACTCGAAGACGTCCGGTCACGCGTCGCATACGTCCCGCAACGAAGTGCAATTGATTGGGACTTTCCGGTTCGTGTGCAGGACGTCGTGTTGATGGGCTGTTATCCGAAGCTCGGCTTATTCAAACGACCATCGAAAGCACAAAAAGCGTTCGCCATGGAATGTCTCGAACGGGTCGGTATGTCTGATCACGCCGAACGCCAAATCGGTGAGCTGTCAGGTGGACAGCAACAACGGGTCTTTCTGGCGCGTGCCCTTGCCCAAGAAGCAGAGCTACTATTGCTGGACGAACCGTTCGTCGGCATCGATGTTGCGAGTGAGCAGATGATCATCGAACTTTTACGGACCCTCCGAGCCGAAGGACGGACGATCGTCGTCGTCCACCATGATTTGCATAAAGCAGAGGACTACTTCGACACATTGATGCTGTTGAACAAACAATTGATCGCTGTCGGTCCACCGTCTGATATCTTGACGCCGGAATGGCTCGAACCAGCGTATGGCTTACCCCTATTCGAACGACGCAAGGAGGGACAAGGATGACGTTCATCGAGGCATTACTTCAATATGAGTTCTTACAAAAAGCGATGATCACCGCCATCATGGTCGGCATCATCTGTGGTGTGATCGGCTGTTTCATCATCCTTCGCGGGATGTCGTTGATGGGGGATGCAATCTCGCACGCCGTTTTACCCGGTGTTGCGATTTCCTACCTACTCGGGATCAACTTCCTGATCGGTGCTGTCGCGACGGGTCTCGTGACAGCGCTCGGAATCGGTTTCGTTAGCCAGAACAGTCGCATCAAGAACGATACGGCAATCGGAATCATGTTCACATCCGCCTTCGCCCTTGGGATCATCCTGATTTCGTTCTTACGTAGCAGTAGCGATCTCTATCACATTCTGTTCGGCAACGTCCTCGCGGTCCGTCCGAGCGACATGTGGATGACCGTCATCATCGGATTGATTGTCCTCGGCGGGATTTTCTTGTTCTACAAAGAGTTGCTGATCAGCTCGTTTGACCCAACGATGGCGCAAGCCTATGGACTATCGACGCGCTGGATTCATTACGGACTGATGACGTTACTGACACTCGTCACGGTCGCTTCACTCCAGACCGTCGGCATCATTCTCGTCGTCGCGATGTTGATCACACCGGCAGCGACCGCGTATTTACTGACGAACCGCCTCTCACGGATGCTGTTCCTAGCGGGAGGCTTCGGTACGTTGTCCGCCATCGTCGGACTGTATTTCAGCTTCACCTATAATCTATCTTCCGGTGCATCGATCGTCCTCGTCGCGACGACGCTGTTCGCCCTCGTCTTCGTCTTCTCACCACGTCACGGTCTGATGCGTCACCGGAAACGAAAGGAGTCTACTGTATGAAATTAAAACTCATTCTGTTCGTCCTCCTCAGCATGGTCTTACTTGCTGCTTGTTCGACACCAGCAGAAGATAACGGGAAGCTGAAGGTCGTCGCGACATATTCGATTCTCGCTGACCTCGCACGTGAGGTCGGTGGTGAACATGTCGATGTCCACAGCATGGTCAAGATCGGGGCAAACCCGCACGAGTATGATCCACTTCCGGCAGACGTACAGGCGATGGCAGATGCTGACGTCGTCTTCTACAACGGGTTGAACCTGGAAGCCGGCGGTGCGTGGTTCGATAAACTCCGGGCAACGACTGGCAAAGACGCGTCTGACGCACCAGTCTATCGTTTAAGCAAAGGCGTCGAACCGAAATACCTGACGACGAAGGGCAAAGAATCGGAGACTGATCCACATGCGTGGCTCGACGTAAGCAATGGCATCCGCTACGTCGAAAACGTCAAGCAGGCATTAATCAAGGAAGATCCGAAGCACAAAGCCGACTACGAAAAAAATGCCGATGCCTATATCAAAAAATTGCAGACGCTTGATCAGGAAGCGAAAAAGCAGTTTGCCGCTATTCCGAAAGCAGAACGTCATCTCGTCACGAGCGAAGGAGCCTTCAAATACTTCGGAACTGCCTATGACGTCAAAGCGGATTATATTTGGGAGATCAACTCAGATAATCAAGGAACTCCGGCTCAAGTCCGCCGGATCGTCGATACGATCAAGGAGCAAGATATCCCTGTCCTGTTCGTCGAAACGAGCGTCGATCGGCGGAGCATGGAAACCGTCTCAAGGGAGACTAGTGTTCCGATCGGTGGTACTCTCTTCACCGACTCACTCGGTGCACCGGGTAAAGATGGCGACACTTACTACAGCATGATGCAAGCAAACATCGAGACGATCACGGAAGCACTCGCCAAGTAAGCGTCAACAAATCGTCACGCCTTCTCGATACGTCTTTCCTTATAATGAAGGCAAGACGATGAAAGAGAGGCACATTATGCAAACACGACTATATCGTTACGCCTTTCCCCTCAGTATCAGCCTGTTGCTCGCTGCATGCGGAACAGCTGATCAAACGGGTGCTCCAAAAACAGAACAGACGAATCACGGAGATCATGCTGATCATGCCAGCCACGGTGCTGGTGATCAACTCGAGAAGACCGCGGGACCAGACACGTTACCCGCTTTTCTGAACGAACAGGATGAGTCGATCCAGACGATTTACCGCTCCGTCGCTAAACATCCTGATCTCTTGAAGAAGATGCCTTGTTATTGCGGTTGCGGTGAGTCTGCTGGTCATACAAGCAACTATGACTGCTTCATCGAAGAGCAGACTGCTAGTTCCACGACCTGGACGACGCACGGCATCACGTGCGGCACGTGTCTCGATATCGCAGCACAGTCGATCGTTGCTTATCAAAAAGGTAGCTCCGTCAAGGAAATCCGGACTGCCATCGATCAAGCTTATAAAAAGACCGGTGTCACACCGACGCCAACGCCAGCACTTTAATAAACAGTCCGCCCTCCTCGCGATGAACGTAAGGAAAGGCGGACTGCTTTTTCATGTTCCGTTTTTCTGTCTCATGTGGAGCGCTCTTGACTTCTAGCTCGCAAGACAAGCGGTCGACCCAACAACAGCTCATCCAGTTGATAGTACGTATGCGCCCGAATCGGTCGATCCGTTCGTGGCAGATGACGGAGCTCGTATGCCACTTCGAGTAAGTAAAATTTGTATTCCTCCCCTTCATCAAAACCGAAGCTCGCACGACGTTCTTCGATATACGCAAGGACACGCTCCTGTTGCGAGAACGAGAGCCGCTGGACTTGTGGGGCGAGTGCCTCGTGCGGAGAGAGCACGATTTCCCGCTCCGTGCGATACAGTCGATGCATGACGCCACCACTTTGACGTAAGGCAATCAAACGCGCGGGTCGATACGAACGGGGGTGCGGGTGGGCATGGACGAGGTAACGTTCAATCGTGACTTGAGTCGGTCCTGCCGGTAGAGAGATGACGTCATACATACAAAATCGCTCCTTCTCGAAATTGATAGCTACTCTCATATGCTACCATATCTATCCAGCATTCTTTCGTTGACGACAGAAGGGGAATCCGTTTTCAAAGTTTCGCAACTGGTTTTAAGACTGAATAGGCGTGGAACAGATGGAGAGAAACGATTCCTATCTGGAAAGGATGATTGTCGATGTCGAATATGTCCGCCGTCGGTTTCCACCGACACTTACCACTGACGGAACACGAAAGTCTGATTGACCTGGAACTACCACGCCCGGAAGCAACGGGACACGATCTCTTAGTTGAGATTAAAGCCGTCTCCGTCAACCCGGTCGATACGAAAGTCCGTGCTCACGGGAAAGATGAAGACGCGCCGAAGGTCATCGGTTACGATGCAGCCGGAGTCGTCGTTGAAGTCGGCGATGATGCCTCCCTCTTCCAAGTCGGTGATGAAGTCTATTACGCCGGTGCGATTCAGCGCCCAGGGTCAAACAGTGACTTCCAACTCGTCGATGAACGGATCGTCGCCAAAAAGCCGGAACGGTTGACCTTTAGCGAAGCCGCTGCTCTCCCGTTGACGACGCTGACAGCTTACGAAGCATTGACCGATCGTCTCGGATTGACGTTTGACGCTAAGTCGAATCTCGAGAAGACGATCCTCATCATCGGAGCTGCTGGTGGTGTCGGTTCAATTGCAACACAACTCGCGAATCACGCTGGACTGACCGTCATCGGAACGGCGTCACGCGACGAGACGATTGAGTGGGCGAAGGAACACGGTGCACATCATACGATCAATCACCACGAGGCATTCCGTCCTCAGCTGGAAGCCCTCGGCTACAAATACGTCGACTATATCTTCTGTCTCAATGCGACGGACCAACATTTTGAGACGATGGTCGATGTAATTGCACCACAAGGGAAAATCTGTAGCATCGTCGAGACGTATCAAAAACTCGATTTAAGTGCGCTCCAACAAAAGAGTGCGACGTTCGTCTGGGAGTTCATGTTCACGCGTCCGCTGTTCGAGACAGAGGACATGATCCGCCAACATGAGATTCTGACGCAAGTCGCAGCATGGATCGAAGAACATACACTTGAGACGACGGTGACACAGACGTTAATCGGCATGAACGCTGACAATCTGAAAGAAGCACACCGTCTCGTCGAGAGCGGAAAAACGATTGGGAAGATTGTCGTCGAACATCATTAATGGGCATCGGAGCAGGTTGGGAGTAAAATCCCGTCCTGCTTTTTTGTCGTTCTAAGTTTTCTTTGTGAACCTGTATCTCTTACTTTGAAGATATTTTAAGCATTATGACTATATTTATTCGTCTAAAAAATGTACGATTACGGTAACAAATATTCCAACGTAATACATCTAATCGACGCTTGACTCACATAGACAAAGGAGCATCCATAATCCATATGCGAAAATGGTTCAATCAAAAGATCAGCCGACAGATCATGTCGTCGTTTTATCTCATTCTTATTACACTATCGATCTCTTCCCTGGCTGCTTATTTTTATACGAACCACCAAGTCACGGATGCGAAACAAGAGCTCGATGCGATCAGCTTGCGCGAAGATCGAGCGACAAAACTCTGGGACGATTGGCAGTCCCTTCAATACGAGATGCGCGGCTATATCGTCTTCGGTGACGATGCCGTGCTCGACGTGATTGATGAAAAGAAGGCATCACTCGAACAACAGACGGCTTGGTTTGAAAAGAATCGCTTATATAAAGCGGATCAAATCTATGCGTCTGATATCCGGTCGCTCTATAATTCTTATACCAATTTCGTCATGCCCAGCTTGATTAAATACGTCCAAGCAAAGCAATCGGGCACGATTGACGAGCGTTTCCTGCAGATGCCGAGTCTAAAAGCGATGATGCCACAAGTACCACGGGACCCGAATCGGAAATTCAAGATGAATGCCTCGAACAGTGAGACGATGCGTAAAAGTGTCAACACGATGGAGAGTACGTTCACGAACTATCGGAGTAGTCTTCGTGCGAAAGAACTCGGTGCAAAAGAACAACTTGTCACTCAGACGAAGTATGCCGAGTGGATCTGGCTCGTCAATCTGCTCGTCCTATTCCTCGTCATCTTGCTCATCGTCCGCCCGTTCATCGAACGGACGACGCGACAAATCCATCTTCTTAGCAAGGAGAGTAAACTTCTTGCAAGCGGTGAGCATACGTTACCACTCATTCCACTCAACCGTGCTGACGAGATTGGTGAATTGAGTAAATCGTTCCATCAGATGGCGACAGCTTTGATTGAAAACAAACATCAATTGATGTCAACGAACGTCAATCTCGAAGATGCCTTAAAACTGACGCAACGGAACGAGTCCCACTTGCGCCTGCGAAACCAATTGACGGAGACACTGGCATCGCGCGATAGCATCAGTGCTTATCCTTCTGTCATCCAAAAGATGGTTGAGATCACGCAGTCTGATCAAGGCGCACTGATCTTTAAAGAAGGAACAAAAGTCATCGATATCGTCTTTTATCCACAGACACCGCTCACAGTCGAGGATTGGATGCCAACGATTGAGCCGTTATTGCGTGAGTCGCGACAAGATCGACGACCGCATACACAGTTCGAGGACGAAGTCGCACGCGCTGTCACACCGGTTCTTGATCCGAGTCAAAATGAGATCATCGCCTATATCTTCTTGTCCCGCGATCAGGATCGGTTTGATCGTTACGAACAGGAAGAACTAGCCGCCTTCGCGCGCCAGCTGGCATTGTCACTCTTGCGGATGCGGACGTTCGACGAGATTGAACGTGAGCGGGAAAAAACGGCGCGACTATTGAACTCTATTCGTGAATCGATCGTCTATATCGAACCCGAAGGCGATATTCAATTGATCAACCGACCGTTGCTCGATCTGTTTGACCATCCGGTTGATGACAGTCTCGATGAGAACGGACTGATGAACATCACTCCGTCTGTCGTTCAACTCAAGCATCGCGTCGACCAACTACCGGAATTCGAACGTTACTTGAAAAAGACGTTCGTTCAGCGTGAAATCGGTGAAGGAATCACCTTCTCGATTGATCACGAGCGACGCTTCATCAAGACGTACTCCGAGAGCATTCATTATGGTGGACAGTTCCGCGGGATTCTACTCGTCTTACGTGACGTGACGAATGAAGTCGAGATTGACCGGATCAAAAACGAACTCGTCTCGACAATCTCGCACGAACTGCGGACACCACTCTCGTCGATCTATGGCTTCACTGAGCTGATGATTCAGCGCGACCTGCCACCGAAGCGACAGAAGAAGTATCTCGAAGCGGTCCATTCGGAAACAGAACGCCTCTCGCTGTTGATCAATGACTTCCTTGACCTGCAACGGATGGAAGCAAACCGTCAGGAATACGAAATGGCACCGTTTGATATCGTCGCGATGATTCGTGATTTGAAACAGTTGCATAGCCTGTCGTCGTCTTCCCACGCGATTGAAATATTCCGAAACGTCGAACCGCTGATCGTCGAGGGGGATGCGAAGAAGATTCGCCAATTGTTCAGTAACCTGATCAACAATGCGATCAAATACTCACCAGCGGGTGGAACGATCGATATCCAACTAACGCGACACGCGTCACGTGTCACCGTCGCGATTCAAGATGAGGGTATCGGGATTCCTGCTTCTGCGATGAGTAACTTGTTCCAAAAATTCTATCGTGTCGACAATTCGGACACCCGTCAAATCGGCGGTACTGGTCTTGGGCTCTCAATCTGTCGCGAAATTGCGCGTGGGCATGATGGAGAAATCCATGTCGAGTCGATCGAAGGACAAGGTTCGACGTTCACAGTCGAACTTCCGTTGACACAAAACACATGATGCATATGAAAAAGCGCCAGAATGCGAATCAGCATTCCGGCGCTTTTTGAATTAGGTAATGTTATGAGTTGAGACGGCTTGCCACTTCAACCGTCCGTTTCGCTTGATGGCGCACGGCTGGTTCGACGGATTCGACCATGTTGCCGTCTTGGTCGACAGTGACCGATGTACCATATGGATTTCCACCCGCTGCGAACAAGACCGGATCCGAATAACCCGGTGCCGCAACGATCGCACCCCAGTGGAACATCGTCGTATAGACCGCGAGAACAGTCGCTTCCTGACCGCCATGCGGATTCTGTGCCGACGACATCGCACTGACGACTTTATTGACGAGTTTGCCTTGTGCCCACAGTCCGCCTGTCGTGTCGAGGAACTGTTGGAATTGTCCTGGGACATGACCGTAACGTGTCGGGACGCTAAAGATAATCGCATCTGCCCAGTCGAGTAGATCCGGTGTCGCTTCTTCGATATCACGTGTGGCTTCCGCATGCTTTTGCCACAATGGGTTCGAAGCAATCGCTTCTGCTGGGGCTGTCTCCTTGATTTTCGCAAGGCGGACTTCCGCCCCCGCTGCTTCTCCCGCTTCTTTTGCCCATGAGGCAAGTTGATGGTTCGTTCCGGTTGCGCTGTAATAGATGACCGCTAGTTTCACGTTTGACATGACTTCGCTCCTTTTTTAAAAGACAGTGACGGACGATGGACGTACACGCTTTCTATTCCCGCTTTCTGCGCAAATTAACGTCAATTGTTTGAATTCAAGAGGAAATATAGACCAATTCTTCAACCAAACGTTTGAGCCAAAGACCATTTTAAAACAAAACAGGAATTCTATAAGACATCGTCTGCCTCGAAGGATTCCTGTCCGCTCACTTATTTAACCGTTAAACTAAAGGTCTTACTCTTACGCAGCTTGATCGACTCCGCGTGTACCGTGACCCGAGTGCCTCGTTTTTGTTTCGGGAACGTCATCGTTTGTGTCTTACCGGTTGCGAGTTTCGTGTACCGCTTCTTATTGATTGTGACGACGATTGTCTTTCCTTTCGTCGCTTTGACTTTCCATGATGTACTCGTCGGACTGAGTGACGTCGTATACGACTTGAGTGTTGGATTGGCTGCTGCCACGACTTTCTGCCCGGAGACTTGAAGTTGTGTTCCTTTACGGGCAACGAACGTCACGACTTGTCCAACCTTCAATGGTTTTGTCTTAATCGCAAAACTCTGCGTTTTCTTACGATCGATATATGCCGTATATTTCCCATCAATATACAGCTTTCCGTAATCGGCATCTCCATCAAGAATCCCTTCGATCGTCGTGTGTTCATCCGTTAGGGGTGCGGATAGATTACTGTAAATCATCACGCTATCTTTCAAAGAGAGTGATTTCGTAGGATACTCACCACTTCGTGTAATACGATATGACGCAAAGTCATTCGTATACGGAATCGTAATCTCTGTCTTTTTCGTTGCTGGAACAGATTGAATTTGTCGTTTTCCTGCATAGATTTTATAGATACCGCCTTCTTTGGCACTTTCTAAGCGGTATGTAATGAATTTAAAATTATCGTTTTTCGACTGGGTAATGCGTGGCACTTCATAACCTGCGACGGTCCGGTTCACGGATGCTTCTTGATTGAAGTCTCGTGTATTTCCGAACGTCCAACGCGTCACCTGACCGACAAGATTTTTCGTCGACACGTTGATTTGGACACGTCCTGTCTCATCGGAGGCAGCTCTTCCGATGAGGACGCCATCTTTTCCATAGACCGTCACCGGAACATCGCTTTGATTGATGTTAAAGCTATAGGATGTTGTACCTTCCTTAATGGTTGGAATCGCTGAACCCTGAGCTGTTAAATAACGCTGGTATTGATAACGTGTCAGGTCCTCCAAGACCTTACCGGTTTCAGTCGTGTATATCGTCCGATACTCACTATACGGTAAACGTTTCGGAATCGTCGTGATCGTGAACAGCTCGTTTTTCAGTTCGACATTCCCAGTGAACGATAATTTACTGGGCTCAACGATACCTGTCGTTCCATCTATACGCGTCAGCTCAACGCTAGGAGCTAGAACCGTTCCTTCGAGCAACGTCGTATCATCCTTCGTCAAGTCATTGATTGCGATCGGTTGGCGCAAATAAGACGCAAACGATAACATCGTCGCTTGATCCTTGCTCCGGTAGATGGCTTTTCCATCCGCTAACAGTTCATTCGCTAATTGCTCTGAGTGGTCAACGAGTGTCGTCAGTTGCCCACTCGCCGTATCTAAGTAGAATAACGATGACTCGTTTGACGAACTAGCATCGACCAGTTGAACGTACAATCCGTCTTTCGTTTCGTATGCTCCCTCAACGTAATATCCTCGTGAGACTTTCGGTAAGGTGATTTGTTGATTGGTGACGACGTGACGCAACGTATCTTGCTCACCATCTAAGATCCAGTCATTCGTTAAAGGCGAGAACCGCTTCACGTCAACGGAACGGACTTTTGAGAATGTACCGTCCGGATTCACATCATACCAATCAGCACTATCTTCTCGTTGGATCGAGAAGCGATTCGCACTAATCCACTGCACCCGGTTTTGAGAAGTCACTTCTAACGTATCACGCGTAACGAATTGATCCCCTTCGCGAATAAAGACTGATAACTTATCAAATGAGGTATACCCTATCACCATATCGTGATTCAAGACACGCAGGTACTCCTTGCCTTCTGGAAGCGTCAGCAGTTCCGAAGTTCCCGTCTTCGCATCAATCAAATAATAAGGATGCTCGGTTTCGTCTCCATAATAATCTTCATACAAGAATAACGTTTTATCGGCTGACGTCGCCCGCATCACCATATACGGTGAGACGTCTTTCGGATAAGGTGTCGTCTCTTTTGTCTCTAAATCGTAAAATCCAACGATTGCTTGATCTTTCGTTTTAACATCATACGGTGCAGCATCTGCACTTACAGTGAGCGTCATCCATGTACCGTAAATCAGCGCGGCACTTCCCATCCAATGTTTCCAGTTCATCTATGTAGAACATCCTTTCAAAAATAAGTGATTACTTCTATTTTATTCCATATTCAGTAATTCTTCTAATGTTTTTTGCAGAAAACACTCAAGCGTTCGACACGTTTCGATTCAGGGTAAAGACTGTGTGACGACACACGTAAGGAGTACTGACCATGGCGATTCGCTACACTCTTTATCTATTACTCGGCATGCTGAAGTTCATGCTGTTTAGTTACTTTACAAAGACCGACCTTTCGCTCTATTTAACACTGATGAACCTGGCCGGTATGCTGATCCTGTCGAGCTGGACGTTACTGATTCCGTGGAATAAACGCCGCTGGGTCTGGCTCGGTCTATTGCTGGCACACAGTTTTCTACTTGCTTCCGACATGTGGTACTATCGTTACTTCGAGGACTTCCTCTCCATCTCGCTCCTCTCACAGATGACGCAGATGAGTGACGTCAGTAGCGGCTTCACCGCCTTGATCGTACCGCAAGACTTCCTCTTGTTCGCCGATAGTTTGATTTTCGTACTGCTGCTCTTCGTTTTCCGCAAACGACCGGAAGTGACGACGGCGCAAACACGACGCCGGACAGCCGGACTACTCGCAATCAGTGGCATCGTCTTGTCTGCCTCACTGCTGACGTACCGGACGCTAACGGAAGATCGTCAACCGACGGCAACGATCTCCGATATGCGTGACTACTACCTGTTCGGCTTTTGGGGCTATCACGGGTGGGATGTGTTCAAAGGCGTGACCGGACGACCGAGCGACGGACTAACGGCACAGGAACAACAGCGCATCAATCAAAAGGAACAGACGAATCCGACCGGTCCGAAGCAGACGCCGAATATCATTTTGGTACAGCTCGAATCGTTCCAGGCTTCAGTCATCGACCAAACCATTAATGGTGAGGAAGTGACACCGAACCTGAATCAATTGAAGAAGGAATCGCTCTACTTCTCGTCGCTCTACCACCAGACGCATGAAGGACGAACTTCGGACGCCGAGTTCATCACGAACACGTCACTTTATCCATTAAAATCAGGCTCTGTTTATACACAATACCCGACGAATGAATTCGAGCCGCTCCCTGCATTACTTGAGAAGAACGGATACGATACGGCAGCGATGCATGCTTACGAAAAAGGCTTCTGGAACCGTGACGATGTCTACCAGAACATCGGTTTTAAGCACTTCTTCAGCCAAAAGGATTATTCAAAAGAGAAGAAAATCGGCATGGCACTGAACGATCAACAGTTCTTCCTCGAATCGATTGATCACATGGAGACACTGCAAGAACCGTTCTTCTCGTTTTTAGTCGCGCTGACGAGTCATACGCCGTATGAGATCGACAAGGAAGATCAGACGCTTGATCTGTCTGGATATAAGGATCCGATGTTGAAACGGTATTACGAGACCGTGCATTACGTCGATACCGGTGTCGGAAAGATGATCGACGAGTTGAAACAACGGGATCTTTGGGATCAGTCCCTCGTCATCTTTTATGGCGATCACGATAGTGGACTCGTCAATGAAGGAAGCGAGATGCGTAAAAAGGCGGATGTCTCGTCTCCGGTTGCTGCGTTCGAGCTCGAGCGCCGCATCCCGCTCTTCATCAAAAAACCCGACCAGCAAACCGGTCGGGTCATGAAAGAGAATGGCGGACAGATTGATATCGCACCAACGATCATTGATCTATTGAATCTCAAAACGTCCTATATGATGGGACAATCCCTCGTCGACGACAAACCAAATCTGACGGGCTTCCGCGATGGTTCGTTCCGCTACAAGGACTATTATTATGAAGCGGATTTGACGAAAGTATCAGGCGAAGGCACCTGTTATGACGTATCGACCGAGAAAAAAGTTGAGATGAAGTTCTGTCGCGATCAGGTGAAGGATGTGAGTGAGCAGTTAAAGCTGTCGGATAAGATTATTGAGGAGAATGAACTGGAGTAATCAAAAAGCAGCTAATTTTATTGAAATAAACAAGCCTGACTTCTCACTAGACGTGAAGAAGGTCAGGCTTGTTTATTGATTGTTATCTCCACCTATCCTCGAGCCCATCAATAGCAAGTAAAATGGTCTTCGATCCATTGCCATTCTTCGTCAAACAAGACTTTTCTTTTTGTTTGAATGATCCAATGAAATAGTTTAGGAATCGCTTGATAGGAATGCTGGTATCGATGTAAAAATCGAAAAGCGATTAGGACTTCATCTGTTTGTATTTGTCGCGTTCGCTTCACTAATGTTTGTAAACGTTTAATCACCGGCTCAATCGCTACTTCATCACCATGTCGCTCAATTTCGACTAACGCACACTCTCTCACATTGCTAGATCGATCTTTTAATCCGTGCAAAAATATTGAAAGATCTAATCCATTTCCAAGTTCACTCAGTGCAGCTAAAGCCGAATGCCTCACGTCTCCTCGAGAATGATCCAACAAAGGAGTCAAATAAGGAACGGCTCGCTCTGTTCCAATCTTGGCTAAAACAAAATTAGCACTCATGATATCAAAAGAGTTATTTGATGTCGTAATCAAACGAATTAATGCATCTTCTGCTGCCTCATCTCGACAGGCTCGCAATGTTTGAATCGCAGCTTCTCGAACAGACGACCGAGAATCGTCTATGTATTTTACAATTCGTTCTGTATCAGGAATGCATTGTTGTTTTGCTAGTTCTTCCAGAATACTTTCAAGAAGACTCGGCTTTGTCTCTTGCTCCAGTTTTTCAAGCAATAACATTCCTGCACGAACATCTCCTGAATTCACACCAATCGTTCCAATCATAAAATAAAGATGTTGTTTTTGTTCTGCTTGTTTCACTTTATCGAGTAAAGTGTTTAATATCAGAAGCATATTCACGTCCCTAAATTGACGGACTTTTACATAAGCTAAGTCGGATGGTGATCCTTCGTTCGTATAGCACTTCATTTCTTCATGATAGAGGTATTCTTCATCAGACATCTGTTCAACTAAATATAAAATCTCATCGTCCTTCATATTTGGTAGTTGCTCCTTAACCCTTTAAATATCTATTTAACTTTGTTCTAAAGCAAACTGAATCAATTGATACGATAGCCAGAACATTAAGCATCCGATTCCAAAATCTAATACTTTCCACGCTTTTGGTTGTTTAAATACAGGAATGAGCCATCTCGATCCATATCCTAATCCAAAAAACCAGACAAATGAGGCAATCAAAGCTCCGATTAAAAAATTGATTTTTTGATCAAATGTCAAAGTTCCAGCAATACCACCGATGACGACGACCGTATCTAGGTATACATGTGGATTTAAAAGTGTAATTGCTAATGTAAGTAAGATCGTTTTGTGAATGGGCATGATTTTAGAATCTGTTGAAACATCCATTGTATGTGATGAAGAAAATGCACTACGAAAAGATTTAAATCCATACAAGAGAAGGAATAGTCCTCCAACAATCGCAAGACCAACATTTGCAAACGTATTATTCTTGATGACGGTACCAACTCCCATTACGCCCGTACACATCAACAACACATCGCACAAGAAACATACTAGCGCCACCCAGAAAATATTGTTTTTCATTAAACCTTGTTTAAGGACGAACGCATTTTGAGCGCCGATTGCGACGATGAGTGTACCCGAGGTTACTATGCCTTTTAAAATTTCATTCATTTAATTAATGACCCCTATCTCTCTTTGATCTCTGAACGTAAGTCGACGATTAAATATTAAATCTCCTTTCATTCCAAGTTAATTCTATATATGTATACCGTTTAAACATTAAGTATAATATTACAAATAAAAGAATAATTATGCAACTTATTCCGAAATTTGAAGTATAAAAAAGTACCGAACCCTATTTACTAGGATTCAGTACTTTTAGATGAAATGTCTTACATCATTCCGCCCATTCCACCCATGCCGCCCATATCAGGCATTGCAGGAGCAGATCCGGCTGGTTCTGGTTTATCGGCGATGACGGCTTCTGTTGTTAAGAACATCGCTGAAACCGACGCTGCGTTTTGAAGTGCTGAACGCGTTACTTTCGCTGGATCGACGATTCCTGTCTCGATCATGTCGACATACTCATCTGTTGCCGCATTGTAGCCCATTCCTGGCGCTTCATGCTTGAGACGTTCGACGATGACTGAACCTTCTTGACCCGCGTTTTCCGCGATTTGACGAAGTGGTGCTTCGAGTGCGCGAAGAACGATGTTGACACCTGTTGCTTCGTCGCCTGTTGAGACCGACAAAATCGATTCGACGGCTTTCGTGACGTGAATGAGGGCTGTTCCCCCTCCTGCTACGATTCCTTCTTCGACCGCTGCGCGTGTCGCGTTGAGTGCATCTTCAATCCGGAGCTTGCGTTCTTTCAGTTCTGTCTCAGTTGCTGCCCCGACTTTGACGACTGCTACGCCACCTGCGAGTTTCGCCAGACGCTCTTGTAATTTTTCACGATCGAAGTCGCTTGTCGTTTCTTCGATTTGCGCACGGATCGTACCGACACGTGCTTCGATCGAATCCCCGTGTCCGTGGCCTTCGACGATTGTCGTGTTGTCTTTTGAGACGACGACTTTCGACGCGCGACCGAGTTGCGTGATTTGTGTTTCCTTCAGATCAAGACCGAGGTCTTCTGTGATCAATTCTGCACCTGTAACGATCGAGATATCCTCAAGCATCGCTTTCCGGCGGTCACCGAAGCCTGGTGCTTTGACCGCTACCGCGTTGAATGTACCACGGAGTTTGTTGACGACGAGTGTCGCAAGTGCTTCGCCTTCGACGTCTTCTGCGATGATGAGAAGTGGTTTGTTTTGTTGGACGACTTGCTCGAGGACTGGAAGAATCTCTTGGATGTTCGAGATCTTTTTGTCCGTGACGAGGATATACGGGTTCTCAAGAACCGCTTCCATCTTGTCTGAATCCGTGATCATGTATGGTGACGCGTAACCACGGTCGAACTGCATCCCTTCGACGACGTCGAGTTCTGTCGTGAAGCCACGTGATTCTTCGATCGTGATGACACCATCTTGACCAACACGTTCCATCGCTTCCGCGATCAATTGACCGACTTCTTCGTCTGCTGCTGAGATCGCTGCGACTTGGGCGATTGCTTCTTTACCTTCGATTGGTTTAGCGATCGTGTGCAATTCTTCGACGGCACGACGGACCGCTTTTTCGATTCCTTTACGGATGACCATCGGGTTTGCGCCCGCTGTGACGTTTTTGAGACCTTCGCGAATCATCGCTTGTGCGAGGACTGTCGCTGTTGTCGTACCATCCCCTGCGATCTCATTCGTTTTTGAGGCAACTTCTGCGACGAGTTTTGCACCCATGTTCTCGAAGTGATCTTCGAGTTCGATTTCTTTTGCGATCGTTACACCATCATTCGTGATGAGTGGTGAACCGAACTTCCGCTCGAGAACGACGTTGCGTCCTTTTGGTCCGATCGTGACTTTGACTGCATCCGCTAATGCATCGACCCCGCGGAGCATTGCTCGACGTGCTTCTTCACTGAATAAAATGTCTTTTGCCATGACTGAAATCCCCCTTATAAATGATTGAACAGATTACTCGGCTACTGCCAAAATATCGCTTTCGCGTAAAATTAAGTATTCATTGCCGTCGACTTTGACTTCCGAACCGGCATATTGTGCATAGATGACGTGATCTCCGACACTCACTTCAAGTGGTACACGTACGCCTTGCTCTGTCACACGGCCTGTACCGACAGCGACGACTTTACCCTCTTGTGGTTTTTCTTTCGCTGACCCAGGAAGAACGATTCCTCCGAGTGTTGTTTCTTCTTTTTTAACGACTTCGATCACGATGCGATCACCAAGTGGTTTTAACATGCGAAACATCCTCCTTGAAAATGACTGTTTTTTAGCACTCACTTTAGTTGAGTGCTAACATATTTTTATCTTATACGCTTTCTCTTCTGAATTCAAGCCTGAACCTTTATCCGTTTTCCCGAAATCGACACCTTTGAATCATCGTCAATCGTGCGCCAAGACCGTTTGTTTGTTACAATCGGGACAGTACCTTCATTACAAAGGAGTTGTGTCCTGTACGATGAAAAATCCAATCAGTCTGCCTTTTCTGATGGCGGAGAAGTGGCAAAAGCGTCACGTCATCCCAATCATCATCTATCTGATCGTCCAATTGGTTCCGGGTTCGTTCCAATATTTCTTTCCGAAAAACGTCATTGCTGACGTCGCCGGTTGGTGGCTTGCGATCGGCTTCACGGTCGCCGTCATCGTCTCCTACTACTGCTTGCGCCCCGATTGGCAGAAGTGGAAGGCAGAGGGACGTCAAACCGATCCGATGGATACGTTGAAATGGATCGGAATCGGGATCGTGCTCCTGTATGCGCTCTTGATCAGCGTCAACTTGATCGATGCCTGGATGGCAGGCGGGATCGAGAATGTCGCGAAATCGCAAAATACGGATCAGATCATCCAAGCGATCCAAGTCATCCCACTCCTGCAAGTCATGGTCGTCCTGCTTGGACCGATCATGGAAGAGTTCTTGTTCCGGCATATCATGTTCGGGAATCTCTCCTCGAAGCTCGGTTTCTTCTTCAGCTTCATCTTGACGGGTGCCTTGTTCGGACTGATTCACCAGGACAACAAATTTTTAATCTATGTCGCGATGAGTTTCGTCTTCTCGCTCGTCTTCGTCAAGACGCGCCGGATCATTGCTCCGATCGCCATCCATGTCTTTAACAACGGAATCGTCGTACTCGCCATCTACGCGATGTCTTAATTTACGAAAGGTCGTGTTTTCATGCGTCAAAGCTCGAACTTCATGGCAGTGTTCTATGCCATCTTCGGTATTCTCTTCATGTTCCTTGCTTACAACAACTCGGTCGAAGCAGGAACGGTCTTCAACTTCTGGACGATCCTGTTGACGTTGTTCGCCGCGATCGACTTCTACCGTCTCTACTTGATCTTCCGCTTCCGCGCAGCAGCAAAGAAGATGATCAAGAAGGAACAGGACAAAAAGAACGATAAGCAATAAAAAAAACGAGATTTCCGTCATACGGGAATCTCGTTTTTTGGTTTATTCTTTCGCTTGACCCTTGCGGTAGGAATCGATGATCGTCTTCGCCACATCGAGACTCAACCGTTCATCTAAGACTAAGTTCTTGATCATGTTGACGAATTCGACATCTTCCTGCTGCACCGAATCAATCCGCTCGATCAACTGGTTCAACTTCGCCCGGACGGTCGGGTAGGATACTTGATAAGCCGTTGCCATATCCTTCAATGAACCGGAGCTCAAGACGAACTTCCGGATGAACTCGAGATGTTCCTGTTCGAGTGCCAGTACCCAAGCGGGCACGTCTTGTCGTTCCATCGTGTTCCCTCACTTCTCTTACAAATCTTGAATCTCCATTCGTTCTTTTTCACGCTTCAGTTGCTTACGGCGCGTATCGACACCCATCTCAGCCATTGAGATCATCAAACATATACCGGCAAACGTTCCCATCCGAATCACCGATTTTCGATCCGCTGAGTGTGGTCCTGTTCCGAAATACCAGTAAATTCCGAGCCCAATGATGATGGCTGGAATGATGAGACTCCAGACTCTCCCGCGCCTTGCTAAGTAAAATTGTACGATACAGACTGTGACAATACCAATGACGATTCCTACCGTTTCCATCCTATCGCCTCTTCCTTATGATTATATCAACAATATTAACTTTATAATCAATAATATTCAATAAAATTTTAATTATAATCAAAAATAAGGGATTTTCTTTAATAACAATCGACTTTAATCTATTTTCAAGGACGAAAAAAAGAAGGACTGACGATTCAGTCCTTCCTTATATTTACGACAATCACGCACTGCGGACGTCGTCTTTTTTACCTTCTGTCGACATGAACGTCTCGAGTTGGTCTTCGTCAAGGACACCTTCCCACTTCGCGATGACGAGTGAAGCGAGCGTGTTTCCTGTGACGTTGACGACCGAGCGCATCATATCCATGATTCGGTCAATCCCCGCGATGAAGGCAAGTCCTTCTGCCGGGATACCAACCGTACCGAGTGTTGCGAGTAAAACGACGAATGAGACGCCAGGAACGGCAGCCATCCCTTTTGATGTCAGCATTAAGACGAAGACAAGCGTCAGCTGTGTTCCGATCGAGAGATCAATCCCGTACATCTGTGCGATGAACAAGGCTGCGAGCGCTTGATAAAGCGCAGATCCATCAAGGTTAAACGAATAACCCGTCGGTACGACGAAGCTAACGATTGATTTCGGAACACCCATCTTCTCGAGTTTTTCCATGATCCGTGGCAGTACCGTCTCAGACGACGCCGTCGAATACGTCAGCAATAACTCGTCCTTGAAGATGCGCGTGAAATCAGAAACGCGAATCCCGACCCATTTCATGATGGCACCGAAGACGATGACCATGAAAAGAAGCGCTGTGACGTATAATGTCGCAATCAGTTTAAACAATGAACCGAGCGATTCAATCCCGAACGTCGAGACCGTGACACCGATTAAAGCGAAGACACCAATCGGCGCGAATTTCATGACGATATTGACGAGATTGAACATCGCTGCTGCGACGCCTTCAAAGAAACGAACGACCGGTTGGCCCTTCTCTCCTGCAAAACCGACACCGAGTCCGAATAAGACCGAGAAGAAAATGATTGCAAGCATGTCACCGCGGACCATCGCGTCCAAGATATTCGTCGGGACGATGTTGACGATCTTGTCGACGAGTCCTGCGTCTTGTGTCGTCTCTTCCGTTTCGACATATGTCGAAATGTCCGTTTTATCGAGTGTCGACATGTTAATACCAGCACCCGGTTCAATGAGATTGGCTGCGAACAGCCCCGTGAAGATGGCGATCATCGTCACGATCGTGAAGTAACCGAGCGTTTTGACACCAAGACGTCCGAGACTTTTCGGACTACCGACTGATGAGACACCGAGGACGATCGTCGTGAAGACGATCGGAACGACGATCATTTTCATCATCCGGATAAAGATGTCACCGATTGGCTTAAGCCACTCCGCGACATGGGGATTCCCATAAAATACACCACCGACTGTGATCCCGAGAATCAAGCCGATTAAAATTTGCCAGGCAAGGCCAATTGGCTTACGTTTCGTAGTTGTCATACCCTTCCTCCTTATACATCCGTCTTACTTGTATCCTACATGTAGTGGAACATAAGTAGAATTTTGTCCTAAATACAGTACGTTGTCAAATCGTTCTGTTATAGTACAAAAATGAAATTCATACAAAAAAACGTCCAAAATCCGCTTGTTTCCAAGCATTTTGGACGTTTAAACATTATTCAAGATTGTTGATTAACGCGTTCCTCAATCAACGCCCGATTGCGTTTTTTGAAAACTTCGTTGTGTGACGAGACCATCGCCACTTTTGGCGCTTCCGGCTCGATGAAGCGTTTCGCCCGGTTGACGGCGTTCGCCGCATCTTGGAAGGCACCTGAGATCAAGTGGACCTTCCCGTCGTGCGAAAGAATATCTCCGGCAGCATATAGACCCGGTACACTCGACTCGCTCGCCGCGTTCCCTGCGATATAGAAGTCATCGACCCGTGCGATATCGAGATCACACGCGTCAAGCAGTGCTGCATCCTGTTCATACCCATGATTGATGATGACTTCATCAATTGGAATCTCGACGATTTCGTCTGTTTGACAGTCGATCAATTCGACTGATGCGATCCGTTGATGATCAGGACTTGCGATCAGCTTGTGAATCGTCGTGTTGAGGAGACAGACAGCCGAACTTTTGACGAGCTGGTCGACTTGCGCCTCGTGCCCCGAGAAACAATCCCGGCGATACGTGACGTAGACTTTTTTTGCGACCGGTTCGAGCTCGTTCGCCCAGTCGATCGCAGAGTTCCCACCACCTGAGACGATGACGGTCTTTCCTTTAAAGCGTTCAATCGATTTGACCGTATAGTTCAAGTTCGACACTTCAAAGCGTTCCGCACCTTCGACTTTTAATTTTTGTGGATTGAGGATGCCGCCGCCTACCGCGACGATGACCGTCTTCGAATAATGGATCCGACCCGATTCTGCTTCTAAGACGAAGTTGCCGAAGACGTCTTTTGCGATCGAGATGATCTTTTCATTCAATTGAACAGTCGGTTGGAACGTCAGTCCTTGTTCGACGAGTTGAGCCATGAGTTTTTCACCAGTGATCGGTGGCTGTCCGCCGACGTCCCAGATCATCTTTTCCGGATAAACGTGCAATTTTCCTCCGAGTTCTGCTTGATACTCGATCAATTTCGTCTTCATGCCCCGAAGACCACTATAGAACGTCGAATATAACCCTGCAGGTCCTCCGCCGATGATCGTTACGTCGAACAACTCCTGTTCCCTCATCTCACTCACTCCTCGTCTTTGATTACGATTGATTATCATTCTCACTCCCTCATGATAACGTGAACATCTCTTGAACACAAGAAAAAATGTTGACAGCGTTTTTATAGGACTGGTATGGTTAATGAGACGATAGTGATAATCATTATCATTGAAAACGGAGAGAACAACGAAGGAGTCGTCGCGTATGGTACGTCTAGCAACAGAAGAAATCAATATCGGCTACGGTGATCGTCCCATCGTCAAAGACTTGTCCGTCCAAATTCCCGATCGACAAATCACGACAATCATTGGGGCGAACGGATGTGGCAAATCGACTTTATTGAAAGCGATGACACGAATCATTCCTCATCAATCAGGACGTGCATTGCTCGATGGTCTCGATATCGCCAAGGAAAGCACGAAGCTACTTGCCCGGAAAATGGCTATTCTGCCACAAACTCCAGAGAGCGCAAGTGGTCTGACGGTCGCAGAGCTCGTCTCATACGGTCGTTTCCCGTACCAAAAAGGATTCGGACGCTTGACGAAACACGATTACGAGATCATCGATTGGGCACTCGAAGCAACGGATACGATGGCATTCAAACATCGTCCCGTCGATGCGCTGTCGGGTGGTCAACGTCAACGGGTCTGGATTGCGATGGCACTCGCCCAAGAGACGGACATCATCTTCCTCGATGAACCGACGACTTATCTTGATCTCGCCCACCAACTCGAGGTGCTCGAACTGCTTGAGCATCTCAACCGGACCGAAGGACGGACGATCGTCATGGTCCTGCATGATTTGAATCAAGCGGCACGGTTCGCCGACTATATCATCGCCATGAAAAACGGCGAAGTCGTCAAAGCCGGGACGTGTGAGGAAGTCATCGCAAAAGACGTCTTACAAGAAGTATTCCATATCGATGCTGAAATCGGACGCGATCCGCGGACGAACAAGCCGATGTGTATCACCTACAACTTAATCAAGGGAGATTGAATCATGAAGAAACTACTTTTACCGGTTCTACTCATTCTCACGCTCGTCATCGCAGCGTGTGGCAATACGGAGAAAAAAGACGACGCAGCGTCTGGGTCGAAAAACGAGACGATTACGTACAAATCGGAGAACGGTGACATTAAAGTTCCGGCTAATCCAAAACGTGTCGTTGTCCTCGCTGGTTTTGCCGGCAATGTCATGGCACTCGACGTACCTGTCGTTGGTGTCGATTCGTGGTCAAAAGCGAATCCGAAGTTCGACAAACTCAAAGATGTCACGGAAGTATCGGAAGAGAACGTTGAAAAAATCATCGAACTCGAACCCGATTTGATCATCGGCTACTCAACAACGAAAAACCTCGATAAAATTAAAAAGATTGCTCCGACAGTTACGTACACATACGGAAAAGTCGACTACTTGACGCAACACATCGAAATCGGTAAATTGCTCAACAAAGAGCAAGAAGCACGCGACTGGGTCAAAGACTTCAAAACACGCGCTGCTGCTGCAGGTAAAGACATCAAAGCAAAAATCGGTGAAGATGCTACTGTGTCTGTCATCGAAAGCTTCGATAAACAACTCTACGTCTTCGGCGATAACTGGGGTCGTGGAACAGAGATTCTCTATCAGGAAATGAAATTGAAAATGCCGAATAAAGTCACGAAGATGGCATTAAAAGATGGATACTACGCGTTGTCACCAGAAGTCCTTCCTGAATACGCAGGCGACTACCTCGTCTTCAGTAAGAGTGCGGAAGCGGACAACTCATTCACGAAAACGGATACGTTCAAGAACATTCCAGCCGTCAAAAACGATCGTGTCTTCGAAGTCGATTCGAAGGAGTTCTACTTCAACGATCCGCTCACACTCGAACGTCAACTCGAGTTCTTCAAGAAAAGTTTCCTTGGCGCATAATGAATAAGGGAGGGAACCTGCGGGATCCCTCCCTTTTTTTGTGGCTCACTCACTAAATCAGAAATGGAGGCGACATTCATGTCAGCTGGTCGAATTCCGTTCGGCATTAAAATCACACTCGGTCTCGTCCTCTTTTTCGGGATGTTCTGGATCGCGATGACGTTCGGTGCCGCCGATACGACAACGCGCGAAGTCTGGAACGCTTTGACGTTCGGACCGTTGAATGAAAAAGCAAAAATCGTCCAGGAAATCCGCTTGCCACGGGAACTGGCAGCAATCCTTGTTGGAGCGGCACTCGGTGTCTCAGGTGCCATCATGCAAGCGATGACACGCAATCCCCTCGCCGATCCTGGTCTACTCGGTCTGACAGCGGGTGCAAATGCGGCACTCGCGCTCGTCATCGTCCTGTTCCCGAAAATTGACTACTTCGGCATCATGATCGCGTGTTTCGTCGGAGCAGCACTCGGGGCAGCACTTGTCTTTGGAATCGGCGCTTCGAAAAAAGGCGGCTTTTCCCCGCTCCGGATCGTCCTTGCCGGTTCCGCGATCTCAGCGTTTCTGTATGCGATTGCGGAAGGCATCGGGATTTACTTCAAGATTGCTCAAGATGTTTCACAATGGACGTCCGGGGGACTCGTCGGGTCGACATGGGGACAACTGCAAGTCATCGCGCCAGTCATCGCCATTGGAATCGTGATTGCGTTCATTTTCTCACGACAATTGACGATTCTCAGTCTATCGGAAGAAGTCGCACTCGGTCTCGGACAGAACATCCAGCGGATCAAAGCGGTCCTCTACGTCGTCGTCATCCTGCTTGCTGGCGCTGCCGTAGCCCTCGTCGGTAATATGGCATTCATCGGGCTGATGATTCCGCATATCGTCCGTGCGATCGTCGGGACGGACTATCGATTCATCCTGCCGATGACTGCGATCTTTGGTGCGACGTTCATGTTGCTTGCCGATACGATCGGACGGACACTGTACGCGCCCTATGAAACGCCAGTCATCGCAATCGTCTCGATGCTCGGGCTACCATTCTTCCTCTTAATCGTTCGGAAAGGAGGGCGTGCTTTCTCATGATGGAATCTCGTTTACGCCGTCGCCAGCAACTGACGTTTTGGACGTTACTGGCACTATTGATCGCAACACTCGTCGTCAGCATCGGTCTTGGACCTGCTTCTCTCTCGTACGATCGTTTACTGCCGACGTTACTTGGAAACGGATCGTTCAAAGAGGAGTTCGTCCTCTATTCGCTCCGCTTACCCCGACTGCTCATCACCGTCATGGCAGGAATGGCGCTCGCCTTATCGGGTGCAATCCTTCAAGGGATCACCCGCAATGAACTCGCTGATCCTGGTATCATCGGCATCAATACGGGAGCTGGCGTCGCCGTCGCCTTTTTCTTCCTGTACTTCCCGACCGATGTCGGGTCGTTCATCTATCTGTTACCGATTGCTGCCTTCTTCGGTGCACTCGTCACCGCGACAGCGATCTACCTGTTCTCGTACGACCGCGTCCAAGGACTCCAGCCGATCCGCTTGATTTTGACCGGTGTCGGCTTCTCGATGGCACTGTCTGGAATCATGGTCATCCTGATTTCATCGACGCGTCGTGAAAAGGTCGACTTCATCGCCAAATGGCTCGCCGGTAACATTTGGGGAACAGACTGGATCTTCGTCTACTCGCTGTTACCGTGGTTACTCGTCTTGATTCCGCTCACGTTCTATAAAACGAATAAGCTCAATCTGCTTGCCTTGAATGAACCGGTCGCGATCGGTGTCGGTGTCGCGATTGAAAAAGAACGGATCCAACTCTTGTTGACAGCCGTCGCGCTTGCCGCTGCTGCCGTCTCTGTCACCGGTGGGATTTCCTTCATCGGTCTGATGGCGCCGCATATCGCCCGCGCGCTCGTTGGACCACGGCATCAATTCTTCCTGCCAATTGCCCTCTTGCTCGGCGGCTGGTTGCTTGCGTTCGCTGATACGATCGGGCGCAACATCGCGGGACCAGACGGTGTACCGGCTGGGATCGTCGTCGCCTTGATTGGAGCACCATACTTCATCTATCTCCTGTTGAAGAAATAATCAAAAATCCGCATCAATCAGCGTCTTTTGCTGAATGGATGCGGATTTTTTGCTTTACCGTTTCCACCACGCACGTTCGATTTCTCCCATCGAGACGTAC
This sequence comes from Exiguobacterium sp. s78, assembly GCF_018618985.1. Taxonomy (NCBI): domain Bacteria; kingdom Bacillati; phylum Bacillota; class Bacilli; order Caryophanales; genus Exiguobacterium; species Exiguobacterium sp. s78. The sequence continues at coordinate 17,314 of NZ_JACSNB010000001.1, read as the reverse complement.
GCGGGATCGATTTGTTTGGCTAACCGGTTTAGTCGAGTGACACCTAGACTGACTCCACCAACCCAAAAGAGGAAGATGCCAAATAAATAACCAGAGGCACTTGGAGTCGACTGCATAACAAAGTAAATCAGCCCCGCTACGACATAACCAATGATTGTCAGACGAGCGACCTTTTGAACCGTTTGTTGATAGATAGTCGGTGTTAAATACGACTTCATGAGCCGTAGCCGAACAATTTCTCGAGCGACTGCCGTCGCGCAAAAACAAGAGAGCATGATTGGGAGAAAGACAGATGCAATTGACGTCATAAACCAAGCAAATACTGCACAAATTAATCCAGGAATCAAAAAGAAATAGGCGACGACACGCACCGGACGTTTCATTACATTCAGACGTGCTTGTCGCTCGAATAGGTGTTCCATTTCGATGTTCCTTTCTGTCTGACGAAGCGGGCTACTTCTCCGTCACTGATATAATCGGGATCACGCGCTCCGTCGCGTCGGATGATCCATTCGCTGATGAAATAGAGCGGTGTTAAAATCGTAAAAATTGCCACAAGCATCTGCCAGAACGGTCCCTCGATCGTCTGGGTGATGACGATCGTTAAGATCGCATACAGCAGGACGTGACTACCAATGCGTAGTAAAAATTGGCGACGGACCTGCGCTTTTGAGATATATCCGTCTAAAATTTTTCGTTTTTTTAGTTGGTAGCGAAAATCAGAGCCGAGAAAAAGGGCTGGAATCGTCAAAATCAACAAGGGGATATCGGTCCACTCGATCAGGATACCAACTGTTATGAATAAGAGCACGTTCCAGTACCAGCGTGTGCCGAGCCACTCGACATCCCGGTACGCGAGCGCAAGTTTTTGTAGACGTTCTTCACGAGCCGTTTGCATAGTACCTTCTCCTTTAGCGCGCTTTGTGAATTTCTTTTTCCGTGATATACGTTGGATCAATCTTTCGTGAGATGAACTCTAACGTTTTTCGACAGATCCAGTAGAACGGAATGACGATGATGATCAGACCGAGCAAAAAAGACGTGTTCGGTCGATCGGCTGCCCAGACAATTAGACCGGCAAGCGCTCCGTATTGTAAGATACCGATCAACACATGCACGTGATAAAGCCGTCTTGCAGAAGTCTCTGATGTATATTCCGCAACAAGCGCGAACCGCTTGCGTTGTACGAACATATCGTAGCCAAAATACAATAACGGGACGATCATCGCGTAGATCGGTTTCTCGAGTGTGTTACTGAGCGCTAAGAATGCCGCAAGCATGACCCACATGCCGGTCTGTGTCTTTTGGTGCATCTCTTTGTATAGCGCCGCTAAGGCATCCGTTTGTGTATGTACGTGTTCCATGATCATCCACCTCTCTATACTGTTATATACTTACATTTTACTGGATCGGTTTCATCTGTAGTACGAATTTCAAAAAAAAAGATGTCCTACCGCTTAGGGTAAGACATCTTCCATGAAGACTACGCACTGACCTGGATGATCAGATAGATGACGCTATAGGCAACGATCGCGAGCGGTATCATCGCGACACCGATCAGCCAGCCGTTTTTGTCGCGGATACCGAGATATAAGACGAGACACCCTACAATGAAGGCGATTAAGGTCGTGAACGGATTCATGGTTGTTCCCCCTCTGACTTGTTTCTGTTCTTAAAATTCCCCCTCTTCTCGTCTCATAAACCCTTCAAGGCGCTTCGGCACGCAAGAAAAGCCAGACGGATTTCCGCCTGGCTTCATCTTTTGTTTCTTATTTTTTCGTGATGACGACTGTTTTCGTAACAACGTGTCCACCGAGGTCCTTCAGTTTCAAGTTGTACGTGTTTTTTCCCTTCTTGAGCGTCACTTTTTTCGTGATTGTCTTTTTGAAGGCTTTCATCTCGTACGGCTCTTTGAACGTCCGGCGGTATTCCGCGCTACCGTTGAAGTCAAAGCGTAATTCGCTGTAGTTATCGCGAAGAACGATCTTCATCTCAGCTGTTTTTGTTTTGCTTGAAACGGTTTTTGGTGCTGTGACGCGAATCGTCGGTAATTCTGTGTCGATGATGACTTGACGACTGAACGCCACACGGTTTCCTTTACCATCGTACGCTTCGACCTTGAATGACTTGACGCCATCCGTCGTATACGTCACGTCGTGGCTGAACGCATAGTTTTGTTGGGCCGCATCGAAGCGAAGTTTGACAGATTTACCATTGATTTTGAACGATTTGATGCCTGATTCATCAGAGACGTGACCTGCGATGTTGATGACTTTTGATGTCGCAAGACCAAGTGCGACTGGTGTATCGATTTGAACGTTCGGTACCGCTTTATCGACACCTGTCGTGTTGACGTCTTTTTTCACACTGTTTCCTGCATAATCCTTCACGACGAAGGCAATCTTCGCGCGCTCTGGAAGATCCGTCAACGTGTACGCTTTTTCTGTTGCAGCAAGCGGTTGTTTCAAGACACTCTTACCATTGACGAGAATATCGTATGACGCGACACCTGTTCCTTGGTCACCTGCTGTCCACGAGAGCGTTGATTTCGACGCATCCCACTTCACAGTTGCAGCTGGTTTTTTCGTATCGATATAGACTGGGAAGAGATTCGACTGCCATTTTGCATTCGGATAATCGATCACGGATTTGACTTTGTAGTAGTAAAGACCATCCTTGACCGGTTTCCCGTTGATCGTTCCGTCCCAAGCAGCGCTTGTGACTGGTGTGTATCCGTCCTCTGAACCGCTATCGTAGTAGTTCTTGACGACGTCCGTTTGCGTATCGAGCTTCTGAAGCGTTGCTTTATTCCGGTCAAGAATCGAGTACTCGACTTTTTTCGCATTACGGAGGAACGAGATGATCGGGAAGGCTTCATCTGCGCTACCATCGTTGTTTGGTGAGAACGAAACTTTGTTCGCGACGACATCTCCAGCAGCGTTTGCGCCAAGGAATTCGAAGTTATCCTTCACTTCTGTCGCTAGACCTGTCAAACCATAGAACGTGTTGTCTTCATCGTACAATGGTGCGTCTAGAATCGGAGCTTGATCCCATTTTCCTTTAAAGCCAACGTAAGGAACCGTCAATTCTGGATTCTTACTCTTCGTATCGATCAGACGGACGAATCCTTCGACGAAGTAGCCGTTCTCAAAGACTTGTTCGAGCGGAAGTTCGTTTGCCCAGTCCGTTGTATCCTTCAGATCGACCGATACACTGACTTTCGTTGAGCTCTTCGGATTAATCGAGACCGAACTTGCTTTCTTCGAGCCAACTGCGAATGAGATCGGATATGTGCCTTTGTTTGCATCCACTGTACCGATCGTTCCCTTTTTAAAGATGCCGTTTGCTTCGAGGAAGTTCGATCCTTCTGCACCGAGATCCGATTGAACCGTTCCGGCTAACTTATATGTCACTTTTTCACTGCTGTAGTTTTTCAAATCAAGCGTGAACGTGAACTTCTCGCCGACTTCCTTCAAGGATGCCTTACCTTCACCCGACTTCGTCTCTGTGACGACGACTGGTGTCTTCATGGCAGCACGAAGATCCATCAATCCAGCTCCCTCACGACGTGGGGAGTAGAAGTTGCCTGTTTTTAGCTGCGCATTGTATTTTCCTTGATCGAGTTGCGGACGCGACGTGTTCATCAAGATGTTCTTCGCGAGCTTAACGCGTGTCGCACCATCGACTTTAAAGTCCTTCGCGATCCGTTGCATGACGAGTGCCGTTCCACCAGCAACGTGTGGTGCCGCCATCGATGTTCCACTCATGACACCATACTCATTATCGTTGAGCGTTGAGTAGATTTTTCCACCTGGTGCCGTGATTTCTGGCTTGAAGTCAAGGCTTGGTGTGACACCCCAAGACGTGAAGTCAGACATTTGTCCTGCGACCGGGTTATCGGCTGAGACTGCTTTTCCGTCGAACGTGACAGCGATTGCCTTGCCCTCTTTTGCTTTTGCTTCAAGATCGTTTCCGTCTGCGATGCTAAGCGTGACGAGTGGAATCGTCGGATTGTTGAGCGCCATGCTGACGTAATCCCCATGATCGACTCGACCGCGGACGATGACACCTGCTGCCCCTTGCTTCTCAGCTTCTGCTTGGATCATACCGTAGTTGAAACCACCGTTACGCACGACGAAGACGACTTTCCCTTTGACGTCTTTGCCTTCGTAGTTCGAAGCTTGACCGTCACCGACATAGACGACATCCTTCTTCTCTTTATCGAAGACAGCAATCGGATTCGGTGAATCTTGTTTTTGGTATGCCAAATAACCAGCATCCTGACCGTCAATCGTCAGCGCCATGCCTTCGAGTGTCAATTTCGTATTTTCGAGTGATGCGACTTGGAGTGCTTGGCTCGTTAAACCTGGGGCACCGACGACACCGATATCCGGGTTCGCTGTGTACGGGTTACCTGCACCATGACCTGCGAATGCCGAGTTACCAGCAGAAATCGCACACAAGATACCGTTGTTCATCGCGTTGACGATTGCGCGTTGTTCTGGATCATCTGCATTGACGAACGATGCCGTCGATCCGAGACTCATGTTGATGACATCGGCTCCGAGTGCAATCGCATCATCGATCGCTTTAATGTAGATATCGCTGAATGTCGATGGCATTCCTGGATCGTTTCCGAAGACTTTCATCGCGAGGAGTTGTGTTTCCGGAGCGACCCCTTTGATGCCGCCGTTTGCTTCATCGCCGTTTGCTCCGACCGTACCCGCGACGTGCATCCCGTGCATCGATGCGCCCGCACCTAAATCACGGATTTCGCTATCGTGATCGGCATAGTTATAGCCGTACGGTACTTTTTCCGTGAAGTATTTTCCTTTTAAACCTTTTGTTTCTTTCGCACTATCGACTTTCGAAGAAGTCAAATCGATCTTCGTCTCAGGGCTCAAGACCATGTCCTTATGCGATGGATCGATTCCCGTATCGATGACGGCAACGATTGTTCCTTCCCCTTTAAAACCATAGTCCTGCCATGTTTCCTTCGCATTGACCATGTCCTTGCTGTACAGCATGTCTGGCTTTGCACCTTTAGCAACTTCCGGACGCGCGTATTCATGGGCGATATGTACGCTCTTGACTCCGTTGAGTTTTTTAATGTCTTCGATATCGCCGAACTTAACTTCACCACTGAATCCGTTGATGACGGTCGTGAAGCTCTCCTTATATGTAACGGGAATTGATTTTTTAGCGATGGCTGACTTGACCGATTTTTGGACGCTGACGAGGCGATCTTTGATCGACTCTTTTTCGGCATTGCTCAATGTGCTATACCGCTTGTTTTGAGCCTGGGCGATTTGAATCGCCGGCTTCTCTTCCATCTCGATGACGACACGGACTTTATCCGATTGTTTGTAGTTCTTCTCTTGCCCCGATTTCTTCAGCGAGAGCGCTTGCGGTTTTTGACCCGTTGCTTTGTCTTGCGACGACAGTGCACCTTGCGCACTGACTAGATTGGAAGACGTCATTAAGACGGCTGCCATAAGTGCAATCTTCTTCTTCATGCGTTCGTTTTCCCCTTTTCTGTAAAACCATAGTAGTACTACTGATAAAACAGTTAAACGAAAATTCTGTATATTTAGTTTAATGAATTTAATGGAAATAAACAATTTATATTTGTCTATTTTTTTAATTTATTTGTTTTACATGACATTTTATATTTGTAAGGAATTTAACTGGGAGTAAAATAAAAACTCCTCGACGCTTCGAGGAGTTAGATATTTGGTATTGGTGGAGACTATCGGGATCGAACCGACGACCTTTTGGCTGCCAGCCAAACGCTCTCCCAGCTGAGCTAAGCCCCCATGAATTATCTTTAGTATACGCATCACTAACTGCTTTATCAATATAAAAAGAACGCTTTCATAAAAAAGAATCCCTTCCAAAATCGTCGGAAGGAATTCACGATTCATTTATTCAATTCACGCATCAAGTCCGCCTGTCGTTCAAGCTCTGCCTGTTGCTCGAGGATCAAGACCTTTTTGTACGTCCGCGCAGAAATCAAGATGCTGATCTCATAGAGAACGAACAATGGCACCGAGATCATCAAGTGTGACGTCACATCCGGCGGTGCGATCAATGCCGCAACGACGAACAGCACAAAGTACGCATATTTCCGATTCTTTCGCATGAAATATGGCGTCACGAGACCAAGACGCGTCAGGAACATCGTCACGACCGGCAATTGGAACAGAAGACCGAACGGCATCGTCAATCGGATTAAGAAACTGAAGTAGTTCTCGACTCCAATGACTTGTTCGATTCCGAGCTCTTTCCCGAGATCTGTTGAGACTTCAAGCAAGAAGGGAAGCAACCAGAAATACGAGAAGGCTACGCCAGCCAAAAATAGAAAGAAGATGACCGGAATATACGTCAATGTCGCTTTTTGCTCCTTGTCATAAAGTCCTGGTCGGACGAATGCCCAGAGTTGATACATCCAGAACGGTGACGCTAAAATCAGCGCAATGATGAACGCAAGATTCAAATACAACATTAAAGGATCGGCGACGTTGAAGGCATTCAAACCGATGCCGAGCTCTTTTAAGTCCGCTTGCAAGAAGCGAACGAGCGGTCGGACGAGCGGAAATGCGACAGCGAACAGGACGACGACGATGATAAGCGACCAGACGATCCGCTTGCGCAGTTCGTCAAGGTGCGACGTCATGCTTTGCTCTTGATCAACCGTCATGATTCAATCACTTCTCTTTCGGTTCGTCCTTTTTATCGTCGTCCATGATGCCGTTCGTGGCATTCTTGAACTCTTTCAATGTCTGACCCGCAGCGCGTCCGAATTCTGGTAACTTCTTCGGTCCGAAGATGATCAACGCGACGACCGCGATTAATCCGATGCTCGCTGGTCCGATACCTAGTGTGAGCGGGATAAGGTTTTCCATTATGATTTCACTCCTTCAGCTGATTGCGAATAATGCTTCATGAAATAAACTAACGACTGCAACTCGATCGATAAATCGATGTGATGGACCCGGACGCTCGCTGGCACGTTCAACCGCGCTGGCGTAAAGTTCAGGATGCCTGTCACACCATACTCGACTAACTCATCCGCTACTGACTGTGCGAACTGCGATGGAACCGTCAAGATGGCAACATCGACCTGATTCGCTTCGATTTGTTCTTTCATGTCCGAAACATGATAGATTGGAACGTCATGCGTCGTTGTTCCGACCTTCTCTTCGTCCGCATCAAACGCAACGACTATCCGAGTACTATTATTCTTTAAAAAGTTATAATTTGCAAACGCTGTTCCGAGATGACCGACCCCGATTAAGGCAACATTCGTCACCTCATCTTGATTCAAGGTTTTGCGGAAAAACGTTAAGAGATGTTGAACGTTATACCCATACCCCTTCTTCCCTAATGCCCCAAAGTAGGAAAAATCGCGACGAATCGTTGCTGAATCAACCTTCACCGCCTCGCTTAACTCAGCAGAAGAGACGCGGAGCTTGCCTGAATTGTATAAACTTTGGATGAAGCGATAATATAGCGGCAACCGTTTTGCTGTCGCTTGTGGAATTTTTGTGTCTGGTCCATTCATCCTGCAGTTCCCCCTTCGGCCACATCCATCGTGGCACCCAAATCTTTGCAAAAAGCTTTCTACTCTCCTTGATTGTAAACCACTTCACATAGAGTCACAAATAATATATTCCGCAGGACCTTGCGCTTTTGTTCGTGATAGACTAAAGGGTGGAAGGATGGATGGAAATGATACTCTTACAAGTCAATCAACTCTCGAAATCATTCGGCGTCGAGCCGATTTTAGAAAATATCAAACTGGAAGTACAAGAGCGAGATCGGATTGCGCTCGTCGGACGAAACGGTGCCGGTAAATCGACCTTGCTCAAAATCATCGCTGGTGAACTCAGTCATGACTCGGGCGACATCATGAAAGGCAAGGATGTCAAAATCGGTTATCTCGCGCAAGACAGTGGTCTCGAATCGAATGAGACGATCTGGAACGAGATGCTGACCGTCTTCGAACATCTCCAGGAACAAGAACGAACACTGCGCCGGATGGAAATCGAAATGGGCATGGAGCATATCTTGAACGACCCGGTCGCTTACGATCGTCTCTTGAAGACGTACGATCAAGCGCAACACGACTTCTCAGAAGCCGGTGGTTATCAGTTCGAAGCGAATATCCGCTCCGTTTTGCACGGCATGCGCTTTTATCCGGATGATTACTCGCGCCGGATTCAGACATTATCCGGTGGTCAACGGACACGGCTTGCCTTAGCAAAGATGCTCCTGCAAGCACCAGAGCTCCTCATTCTCGATGAGCCGACCAACCACCTCGATATCGATACGCTTGCTTGGCTTGAAAGCTACCTCGGTGGTTATCGTGGTGCCGTCCTGATCGTCTCGCACGACCGGTACTTCCTCGACCAAGTCGTCAATGTCGTCTACGAACTGTCGCGCAATGTCTGTCGTAAGTTCACGGGGAACTATACGAAGTACTTGGAGCAAAAAGCGGCCTTATACGATCAGGAAATGAAGCAGTTTGAACAGCAGCAAGAAGAGATCGCGAAGATGCAGGACTTCATTCAACGGAACATCGCCCGGGCGACGACGACAAAACGTGCCCAAAGTGTCCGGAAGCGGCTCGAGAAGGTCGACCGGCTCGACCGACCAGATGGGGATGAGCGTAGCACGGTCCTGTCCTTCCCGATTGAAAAACAGAGCGGGAACGACGTTCTTCAAGTCAATCAACTGGCGATCGGTTACGAAGAAGCTGTCTCAAAAGACATCACGTTCCGCTTGCAACGCGGTGAATCGCTGGCACTCGTCGGACCGAATGGAATCGGAAAGTCGACGCTCCTGAAAGTCCTCGTCGGCCGCTTACGCCCCCTCTTCGGTGATTTCCGTTTCGGAACCGGCGTCTCGATCGGATATTACGATCAAGAGCAGGCGGAACTCAATGATCGGAACCGTGTCATCGATGAGATTTGGAACGAATGGCCACTGATGCGTGAACAAGAAGTCCGGTCCGTACTCGGGCAATTCCTATTTAGCGGTGACGATGTCTTCAAGATTGTTCATGAGTTATCCGGTGGCGAACGCGGACGTCTCGCGCTCGCGAAACTGAAACTCCGGAAGACGAACGTCCTCGTCCTCGATGAGCCGACGAACCACTTGGATCTGGATTCGAAGATGGTCCTTGAAAACGCGCTCGTCGACTACGAAGGTACGCTGCTATTCGTCTCCCACGACCGTTACTTCATTGACCGGATCGCGACCCGCGTCATCGAGATGAGTGAAGCCGGCGTGACGGAATACCTCGGTGATTATTCGTACTACACGGAGAAGAAGGCGGAGCAAGAAGAGATTGCGCGTCTTGAAGCCGAGGAAGCAAAAGCCGCAAAGGTCACGGCGTCGAAGACGATCGACAAGGAAGCACAGAAAGAAGAACGCAAGCGCCGTCAGCAGATCGAGCAACTCGAACAAGACATCGAGCGGCTCGAACAGCGTTCGGCAGAAATTGAACAATTGCTCTGTGAACCGGAAGTCTTCAACGATATTCCGAAAGCGACAGCTCTTTCAGCAGAACGTGACCAAATTGATGTCGATCTACTCGAATTGATGGAACGATGGGAGAACCAACACTGATGCGGACGAAAAGCTTTTTCATTAACTTGATTCAAGGACTGCTATCCGGCATCCTTTATTTCGTACCGATGTATGCAGACTACGTGTCCACCTTCATCCGGCCGGATGCTTTTAATGCCGCGCTTCCTTTGTTCCTCCTGATTTCTTGTATGATCGGTCTCGTCATCCAGACATGGAGCGGTCTTTTCGTCAGTTTACTCTCGGGATTATGCTGTACGCTCCTGACGACACAGCTATTCGTCGAACTCAATGACCCGTTGATCCTATCGTATTACGGTAGTGTCTCACCGCTCACCGCTTTCTTGATAAGCTGTGTCGGCATTTGGGCACTCGCAATCGTCTTTTATTTGCTCGATGGCTATCAGTACAGTAAACGTCATGGTCTTGAAGCCTCTTCAAACGAAATCGATCCGCAACCTTGAAGTCCGATCGATGAATCAGATGAACGACATGAGAAAAAGGAGTGGAGATTCCGGTAGCTAGACCGGTCTCTCCACTCCTTTTCGTTTGAATCAAAACGAATCGTACGATGAATCAAGCATTCACGCTTCTATCATTTTGTCGGTCGGGCAATCGTAAACGTCTTCCCGATCGTCGCATAATCATTCCCTGCTAAACGAGCGACAGCCTTCAAGCCTGCTGCGTCAATCCGGAACGAATCGACGAGTTCATCCGCGACGTGATAACGCAGTACTTCCCCAATCAGAAGATCGGCACCTTCTAGCTCGACGTATTGCGTCAAGCGCATCTCGAAGCGGATTTTCGCTTCGGCGATTCCGGGTACTTCGATCGCGTCACTATCGACGAGCGTCAAATCCGTCCGCTCAAGCTCACTTTCACCGTAAGCAAGTGGCGCTGCTGTCTCATTGACTGCGTCGACGATCTCTTCGCTGACGATATGGATGACATAACTTTGTTTCGCCAAGATGTTACGTGCCGTATCCTTCTGACCCTGATCCGTCCGTTGTACGGCAATCACCAGTTGTGGTGGACTGCTTGAAGCGACCGTAAAGAAGGAAAACGGTGCGGCGTTGACCGTCCCGTCTTCTCCTTGCGTTGTCACGAAAGCAATCGGACGCGGAATGATGCTTCCGATCAGTAATTTATAATTGTCTTTTGCGCTAAGCGTTGATGCCTCGAACTTCATGAATGACCCACCTTTTTCTTCACCCGATGAGTGCAGCGAGTGAATAGTCTCCAGCACCGATCATAGCTACACCAAGCGCGATGACGATCAATGCCATGTTGTATTCGTACCCGTTCTGCGTCACCCAGTAACCATTCGCACCGTGTACTTTAACGATCGCGACAAGCATCGATCCAATGATGAGGAGTGCTGCGATCCAGAGGAATACGCCTCCTGCAAACAACAAGCCGCCGATCAATTCAGCAAGACCTGCTGTAATCGCGAGTGTCTTCCCTGGCTTCATGCCGATTGATTCGAACCAACCGCCTGTTCCAGCGATTCCGTGTCCGCCGAACCAACCAAATAATTTTTGTGTCCCGTGTGCAGCGAACGTTAAGCCGATGATTAAACGAATAATTAAAAGTCCTGTATCCATCATTGCTCTCTTCTCCTTTTACCTAATGTATTTTAGTTACTTTAAGTAACTCAATAAACAGACTATATCTTATCACTTACTAAAAGTAAATAGATTTGTTTTAGTTCAAGACGTTACATTAAGTAAAATGATTCGATTTTTTTAGCAGAAGCGGGTATACTACAACTATAGAAAGGATGAGTGCTGATGGAAGAAGTCGCAATCCAACCGGCTCTTTGTCCCAAAGTCGAACATGCCTTTGAAATCTTAGGTAAGAAATGGACGGGTCTGATCTTACGTCACTTGTTGACGAAGACATGTCGTTTCAATGAGATTCAAGATGCCATTCCCGAATTATCAGGTCGTATGCTCACGGAACGTATGAAGGAGCTCGAAGCGGAAGGCATCGTCATCCGGACTGTCATTCCCGATCGTCCGATTAAGATTCAATACAGTTTGACCGACAAAGGGCGCCAACTCGAACCGGTCATTCGTTCCATTGAGGAATGGGCCGAACTACAAGACTAATGTATAGAAAAGCATCTTCTTTGGAAGGTGCTTTTTTATATGCCCTTTGACATTGATAATCATTATCAATTAAAGTAGAGAAGTACAGTGAAAGGAGGAAGATGCATGCATATCGCGATTGGATTCGTCAGCATGTCCGGTAATACGGAAGATATCGTCTCGCTCATTCAACATGAACTCGAGCAACACGATGTCGACGTGACGATCACGGAACTAGATCAATTCGTCGGGGAGGACTTATCACGTTTTGATGGTCTATTACTCGGCTCATATACATGGGGAGACGGTGATTTACCGTATGAAGCAGAAGACTTCGTCGAGGAGCTACGGGAACAATCCTTAGACGGGATACCGGCTGCTGCTTTTGGTTCGGGGGATCTTGATTATCCGAAGTACTGCGCAGCGGTTGATTTGATTGAAGACGCGTTAAAAGAAGCTGGGGCGACCCTCGTCACGGATGGCTTGAAGATTGAGTTTGATCCGAATACCCCGGAGAAACAGGCCGCTTGCCGCGCATTCGCACAGACGTTTCATCGCTTTTTACGACAGGTTCATTCTTGAGTGTCGTTTGAATCCGTACTGTAAGGGAATCGTTAAAACAGACTCTATGAAAGTGAGATGAATGTTTTATGACGATTCAAGCACTTGTCTTTGACGTCTACGGTACATTATTCGATGTCCATTCCGTCAAAGAAAAAGCCGAAGAACTTTACCCGGGTCACGGAGAAGCGATCAGCAAACGCTGGCGGGAGAAACAACTGGAGTACTCTTTCCTCCGACAATTGAACGGACAGTATGTGCCGTTCAGCCAAGTGACACAAGATGCTCTCCGCTATACGTTACTCGAACTGAAGCTCCATGTGACCGAGGAACAAATCACGACCTTAATGGAGACGTACCTGACGCTTAATGTATATCCCGAAGTTAGCTCCGTTCTCGAGACGATGGCGGACAAGCGCCTAGTCGTCTTCTCGAATGGTTCCCATGATATGCTCGATCCGCTGATTGAGCAGTCAGGCTTAGCCGATCGGTTCGAACATCTCGTCAGTGTCGATGATATCAAACAGTATAAGCCAGCACCTGCATCCTATATGCATGCCTTAAACACGCTCGGTCTAAAACGCGAGGAAATCCTCTTCATGTCCTCGAACGGTTGGGACATCACCGGGGCGAAGAGTTTCGGCTTCAAAACGGCATGGATCAATCGAAATGGACTTCCGGTCGAGGAATTGAATCTCGATCCCGATCGTATCTATGATGACTTGACGGGTATCACTGAATGGCAATGAACGAACAACAGCGGACTCCTATTTAGGAATCCGCTGTTTTCATGGATTTAGTAATTAGACAAACGTGAGTAACCCTTCTTGAATAGATCGAGTTTCAGACCGCCTTCTTTTTCGATGAAGAAGAGGTATTCGTTTTGATCCGTATCCTTATAGAAGACCTTAAATAACGTCAACGTCCGTTTTTTATTGTTCTCGACAGCCGTCACCTCATGCTTTGAGATGACCTCGGCTTGGACTTGTTCTGCATCCATCTTTTGAATCATTGGTTCGAATGACTTCTTTTCTTGATCCGTCACTGGTGTTCCGGAAGCAATCATGAAATAATCATCACTCGCCTTGTTCGTTAAACCATACTTCCGATCGACGATGACGACGTTACTGAGCTTACCATTGACTGTCTGATCAAAAGCATATAACTTTTGAATCCGGGTCTTTTCCCCTTCTGCTCGTCCGATTTCGTAAAGTGGACGTTGTTTCGTATTCGTCTCGACCGCTTTTTTATCGGGTACGAGTTCTTCCTTATAGGCGACTTGGTATGCGTTGACGATTTCTCGGATCTGAAGTCCGATCGCGACGATGACCAGTACCGCTAACAATGCGATGATGACTTTTTTCATTCCATTTCCCCCAAGTTGTTCGGATTCCTTACTTTAAATCTAGCCCAGGTTCTGCGTTCATGGCAAGTGTCGAATAGCGTAACGCGCGATACGGATGAATCGCAGCCGCTCCGATCATCGCTGCATTGTCTCCACACAGGTGCATCGGCGGAATGACGAGATCGATTCCTTCCTTCGCACACGCTGCTTCGAGACCTTGGCGTAATCCTTTGTTGGCAGCGACGCCACCAGCAAGCAGTAATTGACGTCCCCCTTTATCCTTCACGGCACGGACCGCCTTCGTCACGAGTACCTCGACGACGCTCGCTTGGAAACTCGCAGCTAAATCTTCCGGGATGATCGTTTCTCCCCGTTGTTCGGCGTTATGCACAGCATTGATGACTGCTGACTTCAAACCGCTGAAGCTAAAGTCATACGAATCCTTTTCGAGCCAGACACGTGGAAAATGGAACGTATCCTGACCAGTCTGTGCCAACTGGTCGATTCGTGGACCACCTGGATACGGTAACTTCAACGTCCGAGCAACTTTATCATATGCTTCCCCGGCGGCGTCATCCCGTGTTTCACCAATGACTTCATATACACCGTCTTCCGGCATGTAGATCAGTTCCGTGTGCCCACCTGATGCAATCAAACAGACGAGCGGAAACTCAAGCTCTTGCACGAGACGATTCGCATAGATATGACCTGCGATATGATGAACACCGATCAATGGTTTATTGTGAGCAAAGGCGAGTGCCTTCGCTGCGCTGACACCAACGAGCAGTGCTCCAACGAGTCCAGGTCCTTCCGTGACGGCGATCGCATCGATATCGTCGATCGTGACGTTTGCTTCCGTCAAAGCATCATCGATGACGTATGTGATCCGTTCAACGTGATGGCGTGAAGCCACTTCAGGCACGACGCCACCGAATCGTTTATGACTTTCGATTTGAGACGAGACGACGTTCGATAAGACGTCGATTCCTCCACGGACGACGGCAGCTGCCGTTTCGTCGCAACTCGATTCAATTGCTAGAATCAATGGTTGTGTCATAGGTCTTCTCCCTCCAGCTCCAGCCAGTAGATGGCAGCATCTTCATTGTTATCTTGATAATATCGTTTTCGGACACCGACATACTGAAATCCGAGTTTTTCATATAAAGTCCGCGCTGGTGTGTTCGAGACACGTACTTCGAGTGTCATCGCCCGCAAACTAAGCGCACGACCGACGGCGATCAATGCCGTTAGCAGATCTTCCCCGAACCCTTGTCCGCGATGCGACTGCTTGACGGCAATATTCGTAATATGTCCTTCATCCGCGATATGCCACAGACCAGCAAACCCAACGATACCATCTTGATCGGCAACGACATAATAGGCATTCGGATTTTGTGTCATTTCCGCTTCGAAGGCATCTAGCGTCCACGGTGTCGCAAACGATTCGAGTTCAACCGCATGAACACCTGCAGCGTCCTGTACGGTCATCCGACGAATGCCCTTACTCATGACGCTGTGCCTCAATCCATTTCGCCTCTGCTTCAGCTAGACGCAGGTATCGTGGTTCGAACGCATGCGCTTCGACCGTCTGGCGTGTTGCACCGAGTAAAGCGAGTACACCGGCACGTGGAGTCCGGAAAGCAGGAGCCGCCTTTTCAAATGGCTGAAGAATCTCTTCGAACGCATCGACGTCTCCTGTGACGAGCGTATCTGGCGGTAACGTCTTCACAAAAGAAGCGATCTCGACATGCTGTTCTTCACCGATTCGTTTCCCGGCGTCGTACACTCCGACAAACCCTGCTCCACGCCGCGCATCTTGAATTGCTGCGACACGTCCCGTATGACCTGTCGAAGCCGCCATCAGTTCAAGTGTCGAGATGGCAACGAGCTCGATGCCCAGTGTATAGGCGAGCGTCTTCGCTGTCGTCGCTCCAATCCGTAATCCGGTATAAGAACCAGGACCGTCAGCAACGACGACACGTGTCAGTTGAGCCGGTGTCCATTTTGCTTCCACCATCAAGCGCTCAAGCAACGGCATGAGTTTCGTCGCATGATTCAAGAACGTGACATAAGAAGCTTCTGCTACGATCTGTTTCCCGTCTGAAAGAGCAACCGATAATTGTTTCGTCGATGTATCAATAGCTACGATTTTCATGATTTCAATCCCTCACATAATGTAATGTATCGTTCTCCGATCGGCGTCAGCTCAAAACGTCGACTATCATCACCCGTTCGCGTGATCGTGATTGCCAAACGTTCAGGTGGGAGGCTGTCCGCGATCAATTCAGACCACTCGACGACGGCGACGCCTTCACCGTTCAAATATTCTTCAAGTCCGATATCATCACCGGAACCTTCCAAGCGATAGACATCCATGTGATAAAGAGGAAGACGTCCCGTATAGACTTTCATGATCGTAAAGGTAGGGCTGTTGACGTGACGCGTCACACCTAACCCTTTCGCAAAGCTTTGCGTAAAGGTCGTTTTCCCAGCACCTAAATCCCCATCGAGCGTAATGACCATTCCCGCTTCAGCACGTCGTCCGAGTTCAAGGGCCAAGGCAGTCGTTTCTTCCAAGCTGTTCATTTCCAGTTCTATCATACGATGTCTCCTCCTTTAATACGTACTGTTCGTCCTTCTCTATTGTACCGAACGAAAAAGGCAAAAAAAAATACGAAACGCTGAACGTTTCGTAGTAAAGTTGAAGTTAAGTTTAAAATTGGTTGCGGGGGCCGGATTTGAACCGACGACCTTTGGGTTATGAGCCCAACGAGCTACCAGACTGCTCCACCCCGCGACGATAAACGTTTCGGATTTGATTATTTAAAAATTGGTTGCGGGGGCCGGATTTGAACCGACGACCTTTGGGTTATGAGCCCAACGAGCTACCAGACTGCTCCACCCCGCGATGATATAACGTTTCGACAGATATTAATATAACATGCGTCTTTTAAATTGGCAAGTCTTTTTGCCTTATTTCTTTTTACTAACTGTCATAATGAATATTCTTCTATACTGATACGAAAGGAGTGAGCAGATGGGATACTTATTAGATTTACGAAAGATCGTAGGCAACCGACCGTTGATCAGCGTGGGTGCGACCGTACTCGTCATGAATTCACAACATGAACTGCTATTTCAATATCGTTCGGATACACACAGTTGGGGACTCCCCGGTGGTTCGATGGAACCAGGTGAGACACTTGAAGAAGTTGCGATGCGCGAGTTGCAGGAAGAAACCGGACTTCAAGCACGCAGCGTTCAGCTGCTAGACGTCTTCTCGGGTCCTGATTACTTCTTCCGTTATCCAAATGGCGATCAAACCTACAGTGTGATCCATCTCTTTCAAGCAAAAGACGTATCGGGTACCTTACAAATGACGGACGGAGAGAGTCTCGACTTACAGTATTTCTCCCTGAATCAATTACCAACACCTCTTGAAGCACGTGCTGCAGCGCTCTTACGCCAAGTCACGCCTCG
The DNA here is from genome assembly GCF_018618985.1 of Exiguobacterium sp. s78. Lineage (NCBI taxonomy): Bacteria > Bacillati > Bacillota > Bacilli > Caryophanales > Exiguobacterium > Exiguobacterium sp. s78. The sequence goes on along the minus strand of NZ_JACSNB010000001.1, from coordinate 247 downwards.
TCTTCTTAGCACAACCCCTTCTTTTTAATCTAGATGCTTCGCTTAAACTGACGTGATGGCGGATTGACGTCCATTCGTCAGTTTTTTTTCTTTCTTATCTAAAAGGACTACACAAAAAGACCGACCTGCAATCTGCAGATCGGTCAAGTGCCTGGCAACGTCCTATCCTCACAGGGGGAAGCCCCCAACTACTTTCGGCGTTCAAGTGCTTAACTTCCGTGTTCGGCATGGGAACGGGTGTGACCAC